>OX638325.1 GCA_951812795.1 uncultured Dehalococcoidia bacterium | reverse complement strand
TTTAAACGATGCGAATTGGGCGATCGCTGGTGGGACTTCGGTCTTGATTTCACCTTCGTCGGCGATGAGTCCGGTGTGCAAAGCGAAGTCGCGGAAAGCGATTCGGATATCGCTTTCGTAATCGCCGTTGTCGTGGCGATCCAAGATGTTGCCGTGGTACTCGATCGCGGTGTCGGTGCGTTCGTCGAGAGTTACCGGTTGAGTCTGTGCCGCCGCCAAATTTGATTCCTTGGGTAGTGCGGGTTTTGAACTAGGATGCGAAGGGTTGGGAAGGATGCCCGCCGCACCCCGTCATTCCCGTGCGCGGGAATCCAGAGTACAACAAAGCACGCCAGTAAAACCCTCGGGTGCTGTGCACAACAATCCCCCTTGACGTCCAAGGGGGATTATAGGGGGTTTAGACTTGGCGTTTCGCTTTGCACTCCGTTGCCCGGCCCCTCTGGGTTTCGGCTTTCGCCGGAATGACTGTGGTTACGCACAGCACCCCTCGCGCCGATGAACTAGGATGCGAAGGATTGGGAAGGATGGGAAGGATGCCCGCCGCACCTCTGGATTCCCGCGTGCGCGGGAATGACGAAAAGTGTGAGGCGGGAACCACATTAACGCAACAACCTATCCTTAAATCCTTTCCAATCCTTCGCATCCTAGTTCAAACTCGTGCATCCCCCTGCGTTTCGCTGCGCTCAACGCGTCCCACTTCGCAAAGCGAAGGGGGGGATGCGCTGTTTACGATAATCATAGGGGGCGTAGGAATCTTTTCCTACGCAGGTCGTTAGATGGCCCCAACGAATCGACCCCGGCCCCTCTGGATTCCGGCTTTCGCCGGAATGACGGTGGTTGTGCACAGCACCCCCGGCATCAAATATGAGGGTCGCACCATAACGAATACCCATGCTTTTCGCATCTGACATCGGCAAGGCTTATTCTGAACGGACGCTGTTCAGTGGGTTGAGTTTGTCTATGGCTATGGGTGATCGGATTGCTTTGATTGGGGCGAATGGTTCGGGTAAGACGACGCTTCTGGACATTTTTGCGGGGGAGAATGAGCCGGATTCTGGTTCGGTGACGCGGCGGCGCAATACTACGGTTGGGTATCTGAGGCAGGAGCCGGGGGAGTTTGCGGGGCGCATGTTGTTGCAGGAGGTGTTGGACGCCAATCATGAGGTGAATGCTCTGACCGACCGGATTGCAGCTACTTGGGAGGAGGTTTCGGAGGCTACTGACCCGGAAGAGCAACAGAGGTTGATGGACCTGCTCTCGCAGCTCGACTTGGAGTTGGAGGCCGCGGGCGGGGAGAATCGCGACCATGAGGCGAAGGCGATTCTGTCGGGCCTCGGTTTCAAGCAGTCCGATTTCTCTCGCAATATGAAGGAGTTCAGCGGCGGTTGGATCATGCGGGCGGAGTTGGCGCGGCTGCTGTTCAGAAGGCCGGACATCCTTCTGCTGGACGAGCCGACGAACCACTTGGACCTCGAAGCGCATCTGTGGTTTGAGAAATATCTCTCCTCATTCCCCGGAGGCGTGATTGTCACGTCCCACGACCGGGCGTTTTTGAATCAGGTCGCCGAACAGATTTTGGCGATCGAGCCGGGAGAGGTCGTGCATCACCGCGGCAACTACGACGACTACCTGATTGCTCGTGAGCGAGCGATGGAGATCAAACAGTCGGCCGCGGCGCGTCAGGAGCGTGAGATACGGCGGCAAACTGAGTTCATCGAACGGTTCCGGGCCAAGGCGACCAAGGCAAGTCAAGTCCAGAGCCGGATCAAGCAGCTCGAGAAGATTCAGATCATCGAACTGCCACGGGCGACTAAGAAAGCTCGATTTTCATTCCCGGAACCGCCGCGTGGTGGCAACAACGTTTTGACGCTGACGGACGTCGGCAAATCGTACGGCAACAATGTCGTCTATGACCGGTTGAACTTGACATTGGAGCGTGGCGACCGGGTCGCGCTAGTCGGCCCAAACGGAGCCGGTAAATCGACCTTGCTCAAGATTCTCGCCGGTGTTTTGCCCTTTGAAAGCGGACAGCGCAAGCTTGGCCACAACGTGACCTCGGCCTACTACGCCCAACACGTTCTCGACCTGCTCAACCCCAACAACAATCCCATTCAGGAACTGCGGACGACCGCGCCGATGGAGTCGGATCAGAACCTGCGCAACACGCTGGGAGGTTTTCTATTCAGCGGCGATGACATCCTCAAACCGATCTCGGTACTGTCCGGTGGCGAAAAGGCGCGGGTTGCGCTGGCCAAGTTGCTCCTGCAACCCAGCAACTTCCTGCTGATGGACGAGCCGACCAACCACTTGGATATTGCGTCTAGGGAGATCCTCGCCGATGCTCTCGGCGATTACGGCGGGACGATCTGCCTCGTAACTCACGATCGCACCTTGATCCGACAGGTGGCGAACAAGATCATTGAGATCGACGGTGGACTGCCCAGAGTGTTCCCGGGCGATTACGACGGGTATCTGTACCGGAAGGAACGGGAAGACGAGATGAGGTCTGCTTCGGCCATCGAGCAAGCTAAGGCGCCTGATTACTCCAACGGTGCCCGACAATCCGGGTCCAATGGCCGACGATCTCGGAGAATCGTTACTCCTGATACGCGGCAACAGCGTGCGTTGACCAAACAAGCACGTCAGTTAGCGGCCCGGATCGACAAGATCAGCGCAGCCATCGCCGAGCGCGAGGCTTTGACGTCGGAGCTGGAGGCCTTTTTCGCCGATCCTGAACGGATCGACTACCAGACAAAACTGGAAGAGTCTGGCAAACGCTACCGAACTCTCCAAGAAGAGCAAAAGTCTCTGTGGGAAGAGTGGGAACGGGTGTCGCTGGAAGCGGAGGATGTGGAGCGGACGTTGGTGGAGCTTCAGGGCAGAGTCGACTAATATCCTCGGGCCTCGTCGGGACCGAAGGGGTGTACGCCGGCGTGGAGGAGTCCGGTGTCGGGGTTGATCATGACGCCGCGCGGGCGGGAGAAACCGCCGCCGGTGGATGGTTCTGGGACGACTTCTACATTGTGGCCCATGCGAGCTAGCGAGTCGACGGTCTGAGGGTCGATCCGGTGGTCGATGAAGGTTTCACGCTCGGCGGCATCCACGCTGGGTGCCGTGATGGCCTCCTGAACACTCATCCCGAAGTCGATCACGTTCGAGATGACGTGCGCAATGCGGCAGATGATTCTGCGTCCGCCGGGAGCACCGACGGTGAGGAATGGCTGTCCGTCTCTCAGCGCCAAGACTGGTGACATGTTGTTTAGACCGCGTTTGAAGCCGGCGATCGAGTTGGCGGTGCCGGGCATGGGGTTGAATACGACCATGCCGTTGCTGAGAAGTACGCCGGTGCCGGGCACGATGACACTGGAGCCAAAGGCTCCAACCGCGGTCTGGGTGCAAGCTACCATATTCCGGTCTTTGTCGATGACACTGAAGTGGGTGGTGCAATCGCCGTCGCTCGGCGGTGATGCGGTTAATGTGCGTTCGGGGCGCGGCTGTGGGTCGTATTGCCAAGGGTCATGTATCGGACTGTCGGCGTAGGCGACCCATGGCTGGAGCTGGCGCTCCCCTTCAAGCTTGGCGACCTCGGGATCGATACCGCGAGCGATCTCACGTGCGTAGTCTTTCGACAGGATTCCGTCCAATGGCACCGGGTTGAATTCGGAGTCGCCGAGGAAACTGTAGCGGTCGGCGAATGCGTGCCTTGCGGCTTCGATGAGGAGGTGAAGGTGCTCGGAGGATTGACCCCCTCTGAATCTCCCCCTGGGATGGGGAGGGGAAATAGGGCCGGACAGATCGAAGTTCTCTAAGATGTTGAGGATCTGGAGCGTCGTTATAGTGCCGGCCGTCGCTGGGCAGCTTTGCAGTTCGTAGCCCCGGTAAGGGGTGTTGACTGGGTGGCGCTCCTCTGCCTCGTAGTCGGCGAGGTCCTGCGCGGAGAGGAGCCCGTCGTTCCGCCGCATCTCCTCGTCGATGGCCGCGGCGATCTCGCCTGCGTGGAGGGCGTTCTTGCCTTCTTTGCCGATCCGTTCGAGGGTGTCGGCTAGGTCGCGCTGCACGATTTTCTCGCCCGGAGATGGGGGATATCCGCCCGGCATGAAAATACGCCCGGCTTCGCCGTAGCGAACCAAGTTGCGCATGTTTCTGGCGATCTGTAGGCAGGTAGTTGGATTTGACTCGAAGCCTTGCCGGGCGTAGTGGACGGCAGGTTCGACCAACTGCTCCAGCGGTAATGAGCCGAAGAGCTCGTGGGCGCGACACATGCCTGCCGTGACACCGGGCACGCCTACGGAGCGGTGTCCGATAGCGTTGGCCTGATCCTCGACTTCGTATATCCCGTTGCCTTTCACCGCCTGGCCGATCACTCTGAATGTGTCGGGTTTTGCGGCCCGTGGTGCGCGGTGACCGTAGTCGATGGCGACGGTGCGCTGTTCCTCAGCAATGTGGACGATCATCTGACCGTGGCCGGCGATGGACGAGCTAGCTGGTTCGACCACGTTTAGGCAGAAGCCAGTGGCGATGGCAGCGTCGACGGCGTTTCCGCCGCTCTTGAGGATGTCGACACCGACCTGTGCGGCGATGGGGTGCGCGGTGGCGACTGCGCCGTGTTCAACGACGACTTCGTCTTTGTCGGGCCGCCAGATGCTGCGGGTGTTCAACGTGCGAGGTCTTCGAGTACGATGTGAGCTGCGTTGTGCCCCGGTGCGCCGGTTACTTCGCCGCCGGGGTGTCCGCCTGCGCCGCAGAGGTAGAGGTTCTTAATGGGCGAGCGGTAGTCGGACCAGCCGGGCAAGGGACGGCGGGACATCATCTGTTGTGGAATCATGTCGAGGTGGCGGATGTTGCCGTCGGTGAGACCGATGCGCTCTTCGATATCCTCTGGAGTGAGAAAGGTCCAGTCGATGATGGAGTCTCTGAAGTTGGGTGCGTACTGGGTCACATAGTCGATGAGCCACTCGCCGTATTCTTGTCGTATCTCGGACCATGAGCCGTCTCTGACATGCGGCGGTAGGAAGTAGACCCACAAGGAGAGGACGTGGTGGCCGTCGGGGGCGACCGTCTTGTCGTAGACGGAGGGTATCTGGAGCTGCATGATGGGCGTTTTGGTGACGCGACCGTTTTTGCAGTCGTCCCACGCTTTCTCGCTCTGGTCGACGGTGGGGCAGAGGGTCATCATCGCCAAGTGCTCGGGATTGAAGTTGGGTCCGAGATGGCGGGAAAAGTCGGGCAGTTCCTTGATTGCGCAGAGGAATTTAGCGGATGCGGCCTGTGTCTTTAGCGCTTTCACCTCGCCAAGAAACTCATCGTCGAGATCGGATTCATCTATCAGATTGAGATAGGTGCGTTTCGGGTCGGCGTTCGAGATTACGACATCGGCTTCGATGACCTCGCCATTCTCGAGTTCGACGCCCATGGCTCGCCCTCCATTGGCGAGGATGCGCTTTACTGGCGCGTCGGTCCGAATGGATACGCCTGACGCTTCGGCGGATCGTGCCATGGACTGAGTGATTCCGCCCATGCCGCCGCGGACGATGCCGTAGTTCTCGGTGTCATCGCGGAAGGCGCTGAAGCGATAGAGCGCGGTGATGTATGCGCTGCCCGGTGCAGATATGTCACCCATGTCGAACGCGCCGGTGCTCACAGCAGCCTTTACCTCGTCAGAGACGAAGAAGCGGTTGATAAGGTCTTTGAGCGGGACGGTTAGAAGGGTTTCTAGCAGTTCTTCCTCACCCTCTTGTCGGAACCTTTCCGCCAGTTCGGTTATTGAAGGAGGCGGTCCGAGGTAGTAGTCGCTGAGTATGGCGACCGCGCCGTGCCAGAAGTCGGCCCACGCGAACCAGGCGTCGGCATCTTCGGGAAACAGGTCTCGCATCTCTTCCACCGTGTGCGCGTCATCGTGCCAGAAGGTGACCTTCTTTCCGTTCGGGTATGGGTGAACGCGGGACGGGTCGATAGGGTAAACGTGGAAGCCGTATCTGCGGAGTTCAAGGTCGTCGATGACCTTTTTCTGAAGGATGTGGCAGACGTACGAGCAGGTTGAGATGTGGTAGCCGGGGAACCACTCTTCGGTGACGACGGCGCCTCCGACAACGTCCCTGCGCTCGAGTACTTGGACGTCCAACCCGGCCCGTGCAAGGTATCCAGCGGCGACCAGTCCGTTGTGTCCGGCGCCAACGATGACGACCTTTGTGTTCTGGGCCATGGGAGCTCCTGATGTGCGTTAGGGCATTGTTGGACGGCAATGTTAGCAGACTAAGGCGGATGAAGATTGCGAGTCAATGGTGTGGGCGTTCAATGAAAATCTGGCCAGCGTTGGAACTCGGCAGCCATCTGCTAGAATTTGCCGCGTCACGCACGCGGGAGGCCATCGGATCGGGTTCCGGAAGCATGCCCGGAGGCTGGAGTCAGAGTTCACATCAACAAGGCGCAAGACAGAGTTTAACCCGGTAACGTTGGAGATCCTGTGGAACCGGCTTATCTCCATTGCAGACCAGTCGGCGACGACCCTTGTGCGTACCTCATTCTCCACCGTAGTGCGAGAGTCCAACGACTATGCGTGCGTGCTGATGGACCGCAACGGCGACACGCTGGCGGAGAACAGCGGCTCGATCCCTTCGTTCGTCGGCACGATGTCCCGCACGGTGAAGCACTTTCTCCGCCGCTTCCCACCAGAGACTTGGAGACCGGGCGATGTAGTCATCACGAACGATCCTTGGATGGGCACCGGGCACCGGCCCGACTTCTCGATGGCGACGCCAGTGTTCCTAGACGGTGAGCTGGTGGCGTTTACCGGGATCATCGCCCACGCCTCGGACGTCGGAGGTTCGATCTTCTCAGCGGACAACCGATCGGTGTTCGAAGAGGGTCTCGGCGTGCCACCCATGAAGCTCTTCTCGGAAGGGACCCCCAACGAGAACCTGTTCGAAATGATCCGTTACAACGTCCGCGTTCCTGAGCCGGTTATTGGCGACTTTATGGCGATGGTGGTCGGATGCGAGGTCGCGGGCCGGCAGCTCGTAAGCTTCATGGAAGAATATGGCGTGGAGATGCTGGAGACGCTCAGCCAGAATATCCAGTCGCGTGCCGATGAGGTGATGCGGAGGGCAATCCTGAAAATTCCCGACGGGACTTTCAGTCACACCGTGTTTCTTGACGGCTTCGACCATCCCATCGAGATCGCCTGCGCGATCACCATAGACGGGGACGAACTGGAGGTCGACTTTGAGGGAACGTCCGAGCAGGTGGACCAAGGAGGCGTAAACGTCGTCTATGCGTACACCTGGGCATTCACTACCTATCCGCTCAAGTGTGTACTGGACCCTCTCACCTACCGCAACGAAGGTTCGTACCGACCGTTCAACATAAAAGCACCTGAGGGTAGCATCCTCAACGCGACCTATCCGAGAGCTGTGTCCTCCCGGCACCTCACGGGCCACTGCATCACGGCGGCGGTGTTCGGTGCGTTGGCGCCGATCCTCCCTGACACTGTCATCGCCGACTCGGGGTCGACGCCACAGTACATATCGTTTTTTTCAGGTGTGGACGGATCGATGAGACCCTTCTCCCTGATGCAGTTCCTGAGCGGCGGCATGGGCGCGAGCAGCAGCGAAGACGGCGTCCACTGTTGCCCATTTCCTACCAACTCCATACCTGGATCAGTGGAGGTTTCCGAGTCGGTCTCACCCCTCGTGTTCTGGAAGAAAGAACTACTCCCCGACTCAGGCGGAGCCGGACGCTATCGCGGAGGTTGCGGGCAAGACATCGTGATCGAGGTCAAGTCGCCAAGGCGCTCGGAACTGTCGGTGATGTCCGAGAGGTGGGACTTCCCGGCTGAAGGTCTCAGCGGCGGCCAAGCAGGAGGACGAGCCGGGGCCGAAAGGACCACCACCGGGGTCGCACCCGACGATGCTATGCTGCCCGAGAAGGGGCGCACCGCTCTCGAACCAGGCGAAGTCATCCGGTTGGTCACCGGCGGAGGCGGCGGCTACGGGAAGCCAGAAGAGCGTGATTTAGACCAAGTGGTCGAGGACCTTCGCAACGGGTACATATCAGAGGTCGCGGCCAGGGAGGTCTACGGCCTCGACCAGCGGGACAGCGGTTAAATGCCCGACGTACGACTCGGAGTTGACGTAGGGGGCACGTTCACGGACTTTGTAGCCTTCAACCCCGAGACGGGCTCATTCTCAGTCGGGAAAACCCTCACTACACCTCATGACCTCGCGCTGGGAATCATTCAGGGCACTCGAGAAGCGGCTGAACGGTCCGGGTTCGCGGTCAAAGACATCTCCCAAGTGACCTACGGGACGACGCACGTGGCCAATCTTATGTTGGAGCGGAAGGGGGTGAGGGTCGGATTGATCGCCACCGAGGGGTTCCGGGACGTCCTAGAGACCGGCACCGAGCAGCGGTACGACATGTACGACCTAACCGCGAGACGCGCTGAACCTCTCGTACCAAGAAACCTTAGGAGAACCATCTCGGAACGAATGAGTTGGGACGGAAAGGTGCTATTGCCGCTGGACCTAGCGTCGCTCGATCCGATTTTGGCGACCTTTGCGGAATATGGCGTCGAGACGATCGCCGTCGCTCTCATGCACTCTTACCGGAACCCTTCTCACGAGCGTACGATCCGGAAATACTTGAGGAATCGGTATCCCGAATATAGCGTGTCGCTGTCGTCGGAGGTGGCCCCCGAGGTGCGAGAGTATCCCCGGACCTCCACGACGGTCGCCAACGCTTACGTGGATCCACCTCTGCGGAAGCACCTCACGGAAATGGCGAGCGGATTGAAGTCTTTGGGTTTCGGGGGCGTCATCTACATGATGCTCTCCGAGGGCGGTATAACGACACTGGAGGCAGCACGTTCCTTCCCCGTGCGACTCGTCGAGTCCGGACCTGCGGCCGGTGCGATGGCAGCAGCCTACTACGGGGAGGCCATCGGACACCGGGAACTATTGTCGTTCGACATGGGCGGAACTACGGCGAAACTCTGCCTAATCAACGGTGGCAAGCCGTCGCGCACGACCGAGATCGAGGTGGCTCGGGAGCATCGCTTCAAGAAGGGCAGCGGGCTAATTCTCAAAGTTCCGGCGATCGACATGATCGAGATCGGCGCTGGAGGTGGGAGCATTGCCTACGTGGATTCCTTGGGGTTAATGAAGGTGGGTCCTCAGAGCGCCGGCGCGGATCCGGGGCCGGCATGTTACGGGCTCGGCGGGTTCGAGCCAACTGTCAGCGACGCAGACTTGGTGCTGGGTCTCCTGAATCCAGGCTACTTTCTTGGGGGGCAGATGGCGCTCGACCCGGATTCCGCGAGCCGGGCCATCGAGGACCGACTGGCGAGACCTATGGGAATGAGCGTTATCCGCGCCGCCCAGGGCATCCACGAGGTCGTCAACGAAAACATGGCCACCGCGGCGCGAATGCACGCGGCTGAGCAAGGACTGGACATCCGAGCTAGCGCTCTGGTCGCTTTTGGAGGCGCCGGTCCGATTCACTCCTACGGGGTGGCGAAGCTGCTGGGGTTGAACCGCGTAATCTGTCCCTTAGGCGCGGGCGTGATGTCGTCGATTGGCATGCTCGTCGCCCCGAAGTCCTTCGCCTCTGTCCAGAGCTACATCAGCCAGCTTGACAGCGTGGACTGGGACCACGTGAACGGAATCTTCAAGACGATGGAGTCGGCCGCGATGGAGCTCATTACCGCGGCCGGAGTCGAAGCCGCGGACATCAAGATTGAGCGCAGCGCCGACATGCGGTACGTAGGTCAGGGTTTCGAGATCGTGGTTCCGGTACCCAATGGCGAACTAGGGCCGGAATTACTGGAGACGCTGGAGGCAGCCTTTAGCTCGACCTACCAGTCGCTGTTCGGGCGCATCTTGAGCGACGTTCCGGTGGAGACGATCACCTGGCGCATGTCAGCATCCGAGCCACCGCCTCGGACCGATATACGGTTCCTCAAGTCCGAATTGACGACCCAAACGGGAGAGGTCAAGGGTGAGCGTCCTTTATTCCTCATCGAGGAGGGTAGGTTCGTCGATTGTCCGGTGTTTGACCGCTACGGCCTCGAGCCGGGCGCGACGGTAGACGGCCCGGCCATTGTGGAGGAGCGAGAGTCGACCGTTTTCGTCGGACCCGAAGCCCGGTGTACCATCGACGAGCGCCTAAATCTGGTGATGTCTCTGGGATAGGAAATGTTCAAAGAGGTGAAACGAAATCACTCCACATTGCCTCTTCCGCCCGGGCGGCTCCGCATGGTGTCGGACGAGGTTCCGGTAGTCCGACTGCCGGATGCGCCACTAACGGACGGGTACGTGATATAGCCCCACCGAATTGGGGATGCGGTTAGTTGGATCGACGTGCTCCAAGAATGCGAGTTCGGAAGGTGGGATGAGGAACGGATACTGGAGGACGCACAGCGGCGACCGGTCTGTTATGTCCGGCGCCAACGATGACGATCTTTGTGTTCCGGGCCATGGGAGCTCCCGATAAGCGGTGTCTGGGTGAAACGGGGCTACATTAGACGGCGATGTTAGCAGAGCGCTGCATGGATCTTTGCGTAACTCTCATCATTCCGGCTTCCCCACGGCGGTCAACCCGGTGGCGTGTTGGCCGCGTCTAACGGCGGTGACGTGTCAGAAGCTGAGTGACGTTCAGTGACGCACGCCGTCGAACTCCGCGACTACCGGCAGGAAGTGACGGCGATTACCGTGAGGGATTCAGTTTACCCCGACGGAGGGAACGCTAGGCGATTAGGTCGATATCAGACGGCAATGTTGGCAGAGGGGTTAGGTATGAGCGCGGTGATGTGATTCGTGTCGCACCTTATCGTTGTGCGGTGATCTTGGCTATCGAGCCTATGACTGCTGTGATGAAGAGAGCGAGTGTTGCGGGCAGGTATAGGGTACCGATAGATAAAAGGGTGATATAGCAGAGTCCAAAGAGGGCTAAGGCGAGGCCCCAGATCAGCACTATTCGCCACACAGTACCAATGTCGGCGCGATGGACCGTCAAGACTATGATCCCAGTCATTAGTAACGGGATGATCAGAACAGGGACTACCTGGAGACCGTTGGCTTCGATCAGCGTTTCTGTGTAGTGTGTCCAATCCTCGGGATTGAGAGTTGATGATGATGGTTCTGAACTTCCCTCTACGCCTGAGAAAGATACGCCTTGGTAAATGGGTCCGAAGGCGAGCCAGATGCTTGCTGCCCACGCTAGTAAGTGGGCGGCCCAAGCCATCACGACGGACAACATGTTGCTAATTTTCAACACGTGTACAGTCTATACCCACCGATGGCATCAGCCAGAGATCGTCGACTGTTCGGGCGACAGTTTGGGAAGACCTTGCTGGCCCAACCCCTCTGGTTGGACATTCCGTCCGCTGAAGCGTCGGTTTTTACCGGAATGACGTACTTTTGCAAAGATCTCGATTGAGAATCCGCGGCTCACATTGCCCAAGAAACTATAGGCTGCGGATGCTAGGAGGGAGATTAGGTGATTGTAGTGGCAGGCTACGCCTTGGTTGACGTTGTGTTGGATAGTTTGGGCGTTGCCGGCGGAGCCGGAGACTTTATCCGCAGCAGCGATGGTGGTGAAGACGGTGTCCATGGCTTGGCGAACTTAGGGGCGTCAGCGCGTCCGGGGTAGTTCAGGAATTGGGAACGATATGACGGACCGAATAAGACTTCGAAACCGGGGACTTGTACGATCTCGTTGACGTTTCTGACGGTTTCGGCTCATTCGAGTTGGACGCGGACGAATCTCTCGTTGTTGGCGTGTTCAGCGTATTCGGACATGGACGTTTCGTATCCGTATTAAGCTGATCTGAAACCATCGGATAGTCCGCGTTCGCTGCATTCGTGGCCGTGTCTAGGTTCGCCGACCATGCGCCCCAGTCGGCGCGGTGCGTGATGCTGTTTCCGTAGGCACTGACCTCGAAGTTGGAAGTCGACGAAGCGTTGAGCATCTCGGCGGTGCATCGCGTTCCGTTCGCTACATCGAATGGTCCACTGCAGAATCTTCGACGCCGACTGCTCCGTTGTCTCGTTTTCGACATCCCGTAGCCTGTTAAGGATTTTGGCGCAGGCCGAATTGAACGGAGGCAGTGCCAATTTCGCGACCACGAAAAGCCCCTCAGAGTGTTTCCATTGCCCTTTTGACGGACTCGTTCAGACGAAGGATATCCCGCGCGTCGTCCTCGGAAGGATCTATATTTCGATGGACGATACCGTGGCGTTGCTGATGCCGTCTGGTCCAATCGGACCATAAGTAATTGTCTATATCTGGAATCGCTTTTCCGCAACATTCTCGAAACAACTCTTTGAGGCGCACGATGAGTCTCCAGTAAATTCCAGTTGCTAGTAATCGTTCGATCTCGGTTGATGTCATAGTTTCGGAGAGCCGGTCCTGGTAAAACCGTTCGACGTCCACTTCCAACGATATGAAGCTTTCAATCACGGCCAGCTTTACATCGTGCCGTTCCAATGCGGCCAATGCGTTTTGTCGAAGGAGTTCGTCAACCGGGGGCGGAAACCGCTTTCCAACGAGGACCGGAAGACATCGACCACTTCTTTCGGCTTGCTGACCATAGCCGGTCTGATCCCGTGCATACCAAATCTGTTCGGGTGAAAACCGCATTTGTAGGTGTATGGCCCGCCGGGATATTTCTCGTGCTTGCGTATGCTGCAATCATCGTGGACGCCGATACGGATATCCTCGACGACCAGCTCAGGAATACGCTCTAGATACACGTCATCGGTAACAGCCCTATATACGTCGACGAAAAAATTCACGAATGATAGTGCCATCGTCGATATCTCGGACACAACTCAACGCTCGCCTTCTTCGGTCGCGCCAACATTCCTTTCCTCGATTGGGTCAAAACCACCGGGCACTCGCCAATCAAATTCGACGGTCAAGCGAGTGTACCGAAAATAGCCATTAGGGTCGCGGTCGAACTCGATATTACGGACATGCAGTTCTCCCGAAACCGCCTCCGGTTGGCCCATCCAGTCAGTGACAATGTCGGTCGCGGCGAGATATACAGGTTCGTCGGGCACCACGAGCTCGGTTTCTGTGGTGATTGAGCCTTGGGATCTCTCAGTCCAAACCTTTTGCGGAACCACACCGACTAGCTCGCCATCGCCCGGGAATTTGAAAACATACCGAGTGCTTGGGATGTAAAGGCAGTATGGAAGACGTGCCACTGCTTGGACCGTCTCAGCGGCCTCCAGCCTTTGACCGGAGACCGTGTAAGCAGCCACTAAATCTTTGATCAGCAGTGATTGCGTCCCGACCACGAATGGTTTCGCATTCATCTCAAGACCTCAAGTTAATTTGCGATCATCTGAATCGGCTAGGCGAATCATTGCCAAAACCCCACCATCCGTTTGGGTGGGTCGGATTACTCCTTGCGGTGCTATGTTGTCCCATTCCCTTTAACGTCAAGGGTACAGTCCTCGCGAACCGGTGACCTGCACGTCTCCCGCTCTAACCTCGATGGTTGCGAAAACCGCCGCGTCGCCAAGCGCCCTCGTTCGATGGAGAAATGCCGAGGCGATGGTCGTCTATTGCTTGCCTTCGCGGCTCTGTCTTCCGGATTGCTTTTCGGCAGCGTCCGGCGAATGGATCCCCGAACTATCCGGTTTGGTCAAACACTGAATACAGTGATTGACCTATTCCCAAGGGCACCAGAATGCGGTCGATACCACGCCTCAGACTGCGCAATCGTCGGCCAAGTTCATCTTGGGATATGCTACCGCCGGACCATTGTTGTACCACATCCTCGACGTAGTACGTTTCGCCCAACCCTTCGATCTGAAACGCCAACGACACTTCGCACGGCACCTGCGTTCGACCAGTAAGATTTTCTACGCCTTGACGGGTGATAATCGCGGTGAGTTTGTCGCTTAGTGGGTTGTAAATTAACGTCCAATTTTCTTTCTGCGTTCTTCCGCCATCGTTTCATCGTAGCGCCTGTCCAATGTCAGCATCGTGCTGAATTTCGCGCTTCCCATTCAGTTCGCAACGCTTGCGCGGCGGAGCGCCCCGACAGAATACGTCGAAGCAGGATCGAGCGCGGCCCTAGTCCCTGCGATCGCAAGGCTCCGTGAAACCGACGACACGGTGCCGCCCTCCGGAACCAACGAAAAAGATCCAAACAAGGGCTACGAGGACGTTTCAATCCCAAGGCCGGTTCTTTCAACAGTGAATTGTGGTGGAGCTGACGGGATTCGAACCCGTGACTTCCTGCTTGCAAAGCAGGCGCTCTCCCACTGAGCTACAGCCCCACGCCACGATTCTATAACCGAGATTTGATCGCGTCCTCGGGTAGCTGATGCATCTCGGCAATCGGCGTCCTCGTCTTCGACGCTTGTTAAAACTGCGATTTTCGGTATCATTCACAGAGGTTGACAGGAGATTTCGGCTTTATGCGTATCGACCTTCGTGAATTTTCGATCTACACCGCGATTGCCGGATTGGTTGCCGCAGTGGGGTTGTTGTCGGCTTGTGGAACTGACGAAGGCGCCGGAAGCGAATCTGCTGACGTCGGTTTTCAACAAGTGATGGATGTGCAGACCTCGTTCTCGCCCGAGGATCTGGACGAGATCGGGTTCAAGAAGTCGCGAAGTTACGACTTGGAAGGGTTGTCCGGAGCGACGGCGGCGATATTCGGTTTCTGGCGCATCCCTTCGGGCGACCCGATCGATTACGAGGTCCGTTTCTACGAAAATCACTCCGACGCGGTCGAACTTGGCACCGATTTGGCGGAGGAGGGTTCCGGTGCCGACGCCGTGTTGAACGATGATGATGCGACGTACAAAGAGGGCGTCAAAGACCGTCGAATGATTGTTGGCTCTGGCGTCGGCGGCGGGGCACGCAGTGGCGTTGGACCACGCTACGGCGGTTACGCGATATACGGTAATGTGATCATGCTGTGTGGAGGCGCCGCTGGCGAACAAGCCTTGGAACGATGCGAACTGTTGGCGAACGCTCTCGAAGAAACATCTGGACAATAAGGAAGATGTTCCGGTTTCTGGTTTTGACATCCTGCCTTTTCGCCTTCGTATCAGTGGCCTGCGGAAGCGACGGTGGCGATAGCGCTGGCAACGGTGAAAACGAAACTGGCGACACGTCGAACATTAACAATGCGGAATCCCGGATATTTGATCGCCCGGCGGTGTTGAATAGCGACAATCTGGTATCGGTGGGTTTAAAATCGGGCAAGAAGTACGACGTCTCGACCCTGCCCGGCGGCGTCTCGTCGGGGGTGTTCTTCTGGCGAATCGACAACGTTGCGGTTCAGTTCGAGGCTCGTTTCTACGAATCACATTCGCAAGCGCTCGAACTCGGGATCGCTCCGGCGGAAGAAGGTAGCGGCGCAGACGCAATCCTCGATGAGCGCGACGCGGTGTACAAAGAAGGTGTCAGAGACCGTCGCACAGTCTTCGATTTCCGGGGCACTCCAAGACCGAGATACGGTACGTACGCAATCTACGCCAACATGGTTTTGCTTTGTGAAGGTAAGGACGATGTAACGGCATGGAACCAGTGTTCGGCGGTAATACAAGAGCTTGAGAACCGATGAGGACTTTGTTAATTGCAACAGCGTTATTTGGGGTTGCTGTATTGGCGGTCGGGTGCGGGTCTAGCGAGAGTACAGCTGGAGATTCGGTTAGCAACGATGTTGCGAGCGACACCCGGATCTTCGACCGTGCGGCGGGTTTGTCGAGTGCCGATTTGGTAGTTCTTGGCATGAAGTCAGGTAAGGAATACGACGTTTCGACGCTGCCGGGCGGAGTTGAGGCGGGTCTTTTGTTTTGGCGTGTGGACAACGTGGCCGTCGAATACGAGGCCCGATTTTACGAGACGCATGAGGACGCGGTGACGTTGGGCACTGCCCCGGCGGAAGAAGGGAGCGGCGAAGATGCCATTATCGATGAGGATGTCGCGGTGTACAAGGAAGGGATTCGAGATCGCAGGAAGGTTTTCAAATACCCAAATTCAGTGCTGAAACCGAAGTACGGTGCATACGGGATTTACGGCAACATGGTCGTTCTATGTGAAGGCAAGGACGATGCTGAGGGATGGGATCGATGTTCCGCGCTGATCGAGGCGCTCGATAGTCAATGAGAGCCGGATTCGTAGTTTCAGCGCTTATTCCCTTGTCGCTGTTCGCATTTGCATGTGGCGAATCGTCGGTCACGGAGGAATATTCCGAGCCTGAGGACACTGGTCCGGCGACCCAGATCGTGAAGCCGTCCGATCGTGCATTCGCGATCGAGGACTTTGAGTCTGCGGGACTGAAGCACTCGAAAGACTACAAGATTGAGGGTCTGCCGGAAGCAACTGGGGTTTCGCTGTTCTTCTGGAAGGTGGACGGTTCGGCGGTCCAGTTCGAAGTCCGGTTTTATTCCTCGCACGATGAAGCCGTGCGCTCAGGACTGTCGTATGCCAAAGAAGGAGCGGGGCCCGAAGCGGTAATCGACCCCGATTTCGCGCGCTACAACGAAGGATTGAGGGACCGTCGGACGATAGTCCACACGCGCGCCTCCCCCACGCCTCGATACGGCGATTTCGTCGTCTACGGCAATATGATCGCCCTGTGCGAAGGTCGAGATTCCGAACAAGGCGCCGAGCGATGCTCCAGCCTTGTCAATGCGTTGGATGCGACTGCTCAATAGACGTTCATTGGGCTTGCCGACAATCGGGTACGCCCTTCGCTTGCGAGTTGTCGAGTTGATAACATATTTAGACATATATCGTGAAGTGTCATTCAACCGCGTCAGGTGGGCCGCGGCAATTGTCCACGATTAGGAGCATGAAGAGATGATCCTGCGAAGATTTACCCGGCTCGGACTACGTAAGTTCGGGTTTGTCCTGTTGATATCCGCCTTCGCGTTCGCCATTGCCTGCGGCAGCGCCGATACCGAAGACGAAGACAGTAGCGGCGGTGGAGCGCCGGCGGCGGCAGTTGAAGAAGTAGCGACTGGGCCACCGGGCGTCGAAATCGTTTCGACGGATGCGGTCTTTACCGAGGATGACCTCATCAACACCCCTAACTTCAAGAAGAGCAAGAACTACAAGGTCGAAGGTGAAGAAGATGGTGAAACCCTAGACGAAGCAACATCCGCCGTTTACGGTTTCTTTGGCCCAGACCCCTACGACCGCCAAGAGTTCGAAGCGCGTTTCTACCCGGATCATGAGACTGCGATCACCATCGGTGTCGATTTCGCCAATGAAGCGACCGGCCCGGATGCGGTAATCGCCAAGGACATCCAACGTTGGGACGAGGGTTTGGTCCAGCGCCGAGCATGTTCAGGAAACACGCGCGGTTCGCACCATTCCGGGAAATGCGACAACGCCAAGTATGGCGACTACGTCGTAGCCGGCAATTTGGTGCTGCTATGCCAAGGCAAAGACTCTGAGACGTCGCTGGACAACTGCGATGCGCTGATAGAAGCTCTGCAATCTCAGTGAGATCGGCCCGGGCATCGCAACGGCCCATTTCTTACTTTCGACGAAGCGTCATCGGCGCGGCGATTCTTTGCTGTGTGATGCTTTCAATTGCCTGTGGCAATGTCGGCTCACAAGATGCCATGAGTCGTGACGGCTACGAGATCGTCGGGCGGGCAACGGCAGTGCCCGCAACCGCGACGGCGGCTCCGGTAGCCGCCGTACAGGAACCGAAGTTGGAACGGCAGATCACCATTATGTCCGCCGAAGGCAAATACTCTGACAGCGATTTCGAGGCGTTGGCCAACTTCAAACTGAATAAGAGTTACGACGTTAAGGGTTTGAAAGGTGCTGAGAACGCGATTTACGGGTTCTTCGGTCCTGATCCGTACGATCGTCGAGAGTACGAAGCCCGCTTCTATCCAGACCACGAAACCGCGATGACGGTCGGCGTGGACTTCGCGAACGAGGCTACGGGACCGGATGCAGTGATTGCAAGTGCGACGCAGCGTTGGGATGAAGGACTTATCCAAAGGCGTGCATGTGCGGCGAACACGCGTGGATCGCACCATTCCGGCAGATGCAACATCGCAAAATATGGCGATTACGTGGTCGCCGGCAATTTGGTGCTACTATGCCAAGGCAGGGATTCTGCTGCGGCGTTGGAGAATTGCGAAGCTCTTTACGCGGCCCTGCAATAGAGGATCCGCCCCACCATCGAGGTCAATATGTCATACTCCGCCCAATTACTTCGGCCTTCATTCGTCCTCTTACTGGGCTTCGTGTTGACGATATTGGTGGCGATAGGAGCGACAGTGGCCTGCGGTTCTGACACTGGCGGCGGTGATGCTGATGGCGGAGCACCAGCGGAAGGCAGTGGTGGTGATCCCCGTATCAAAAGTGCCGACGGTACCTATACGATCGACGACTTGAAGGCGGCTGGGGTGAAGGCCAACAAAGATTACGACGTCGAAGAACTACCGGGCGCGGATGCGGCTTGGAGGGTGATCTACAACCGCTTGGACTACGAGGTGCGCTTCTACCCTGATCACCAAACGCTATTGGACGAAGGCATCCCATACGTCGAACATGTCACTGGTGACGACGCGGTGGTGATCGGCGATGACATTATCTGGGAAGAAGGTGCCAACGACCGTCGACGATGCAGCCGCGACGCCGACACGCCGCACTCTGGATGCGCCTACTCCCCGCGTTACTGGGACTATGTAGTTGTCGGCAACATGATCATGATGTGTGAAGGCCTCGAAAGCAAGCAGTCGATCGAAAACTGTGAGGATCTACTCGAGCAGATTCCGTAGTCGATCAGCGGCGCCGATGTCGGGTGGCGCAACTAGCTGGACAACCATTACGCACGCGCCGCGTTGTAACTGGATTCCTCAACATCGCCGAATACGCCGAACGGGTTGAGCGAACTCGGCACGTCGTAGACGTCCATCTTTTCGGTTCTCGTGAGCCAGTTCACGACTGCGTACGTCCAAGGTGTGGCTGCGATCTCGTAGACCGTCTTTGCCAACCACGCCAATATCGCACAGGCGGAGAGGCAAAACGCAGTAAGGTGCAACTGCGTTTCCCAAACCTGCTCGCTACTGTGACGCAGTAGCTTCAGTAGCCTCGATGAGTTCAATGCAATCGTCGGTTGAGACCTCGCACATCATGACTAGGTTTCCGGCGACTAAGTACCCTCCGTACACCCTTCTGCTAGTGAATCCTGAACCGTCGTGGACTACCCGTTCGATGGCCTCTTGGGCCGATTTGGCTCCGACATCCATTGCGTCTTCATGTGAAGGGTATCGGCGTATCTCGACGTCTCTACGGTTGAAGAAGCCGTAACGTGCATCGAGCGCTTTGGGGAGGGTGTCGACGTCGTAGATCTGAAATTGCTTCCAACCGGCTGCGATGAACTGTTCGTAGGTGAACTCGCTATTGCGGCGGGTCCATGCGCTGATCTCAGGTCGGTCGCCGATCGCGGTAATCGCCGTCTCATCGATCGCCTCTGCCACATTGGATGCACCGTCTTCGGGAGCATCGTTGCCACACCCGAGCAATAACGCAACTATGATCGAGATGACAATCGCGAACCAAGAACGTTTCACGAGAAATCCGAGAAATCGGTTCATTGCGTGATCTGGTCTAGAAGATCGGTACAGTCGGTAACCGAGATTTCACACAACATCACCACATTGCCGGCGACAACGTACGCGCCGTACAACGTTACGCTCGAGAACCCTGCACCACGACCAGACAGTTTTTCGGTCTCGATGGCGGTCTCGGCGGCATCCCTTCCGGCAGCCATGGCTACGTCGTGCGAGGGGTAAGTTCGGATCTCGATGTCTTTGCGATTGTAGAAGCCGAAATACGCACCGGTCGCCTCGGGCAGCGTGTCTAGCGGATATTCCTTGTTCTTCTTCCAACCGGCTGCGATGAATTCGTCGATGGTGAACGTGCTGTTCGGCCTGGTGGAGGCCCTTAATTCAGAACGATCTCCGATGGTCACCACGGCATTCTCGTCGACCGCCACAACTGCAGGGTCACCGCCTCCGCTCTCGGCCGTTTCGTCGGTAGCACTACCGCAACCGATCACGAAACTGGCGATTACGAACACCAACAGTGAAACAAGGATCGATTTTGGATTGATTGACATAATCCAGCTCCGGTTTAGGATCGCCAATGAAGCCAATCGTAGCGTATTCACATCTACCTCGGAGTTGCGTCCATTTTTTGGATTTTCTTGATCGCTGACGCGGAGAAGCGGCCGGGTCTGGGAAACCAGACCCGGCCGCTTCTTATCGACTTGGGTTGTCCGGCTGCTTCTACCGCAAGGGCATGTGCAACCGATTCAACTCAGGTTGGTCAGTTCTTCTCGAGCTGGTGGATGACCAATGACCAGGTCAAGTGCCACCAGGCCTCGTTCACGTAACCGGTCACGTCAAGCGCACCCTCTGAGGCGTCGCCTTGCGGCCAGCCTATCCAACGCGCGGTATTCATGATGATCCGGTGGTAGAACTCGAGGATCGGAACGTCGGGCAACTCGGACAGCCAGATCGTGGCAGCCTCGCGCCAGAGGTCGTACATCTCAGCGGTGTTGTCAGGCGAAGTCTTGGCGACTTCGTCGGTCAACTCGTCCCATCGTTCGTTCTCCCAGTGGTAGAAGTTCACCTGGTGACCACCCGGAATGTTCACGGACGATGACTGGTAGAGCTTCATGGTGAAGTATGGGTCACGGACAGAACCGCCGTGTCCGAACATCAGGCATTCGAAGTTACCTTCTGCCATTCTGCTGGAAGCATCGGTTGGTTGGCCGTAGCTCGCGTTAATGCCATGGTTCGTCAACTGCTGCGCAACGGCTGGTCCGAGGTCTGCCCAAGCACCGAAACCGACGATGTCACAGTTGATCGTGTTTCCACCGGAGTCTTCCCACATGCCGCCAGAGCCCTTCGTGAAACCGGCTTCGGTCAGCAACGCGTCTCCGCGGTCGGGATCGTAGTCGAGCGTGGAGCGCCCGATTTCTTCCATGACCTCAGTTGCGATGTCGAAGTAAGGCTGCAACGGCGGATACTGCGGCATTGTCAACGGGTTGAATGCTGCGGCTCCGTCGTACGCAAGGTCGCGAAGCTCCTCACGGTCAAGGTAGAACGAGATCGCCCAGCGAACGTCAGGGTTGTCGTACGGACCGAACTTACCGCTCGTGTTGAAAGCGATAGACACGGGCCACCAGTCGACGTAACCGTAAGGCTCGCCACGGCCTGAGTGCGTAATTAGGTCTTCGTTCTGATCAAGAGTCTCGGCGATCAGCGACGGAGTCGTCATCGCGGCGCCGTCAACCTGGTCGGCGATCAAAGCCTGCGCGCGCTGCTCCTGCGGGACACCCGGGATGTAGATGATGCGCTTGACTTCCGGCAGCTTGGCGTAATCGCCCAAGTCGGCGACGCCTTCGCCCCACCACGAGTCGCGGCGGTCGAAAATCTTCTGCTCGGTGGAGGTGGTCACCTGCCAAGGTCCGGTCGAAAGCGGCCAGCCATTTTCGGCGTTGTAGTCACCAAAGGTTGTCCAGTCGCGGCCCTCGTAGTGGTGCTGAGGAACGATGTACACACCGATATCGAACTTGTAGGTCAGCAGGAAGAAGAAGCGCGGATCCGGTCGGAGCATGTTCACCTGTGCGGTGTACTTGTCGACCAGTTCAGCGTTGTCCATCGCTGCGTCAATGTCCTTACCCCATCGAACCTGCTCTTTGAGTTCCTTGAGCGTGTTCAATGTGTAGACAACATCTTCACAGTCGAAGTCTTCGCCGTCGCTCCATGTGATGCCCTCTCGGCAGTTAATGGTCAGCTCAGTGAAGTCATCGTTGTAGCTGTAGCTCTCGGCTAGCCACATGATCTCTTCGTCGGCGAACGCCGAGAAGAATGCGAGCGGCTCGAAGATCAGGTTTGGTCCCTGCTGGTGGTTTGCACCGATAGCGTATGGGTTCCAAAGCTCGTGGTCAATGAAACGTCCCTCTGAACCGCCGTGGAACAGGGTCAGAGTGTCTTCTGGTGCGACATCGCCTGGGTCAAAGACTATACCCATGGCTTCCATCATGGCCTCTTCAGTAGGCGTAGGCTCTGGAGCGGTCGTCGCTGGGACTGCGGTCGCCGGGACTGCGGTCGCGGTCGGCGGGACGGGCGTAGCTGTAGGCTCTTCCTCACCACAAGCGATGACGACACCAAGGACCATCACGCTTGCGAGGATTGCCAACAAACCATAGCGCCCATATTTAATGGGGAGATTCATTGTTCTGTCTTCCTCATATCTTGTATCTGCACGTCAAGCGAAAGTCATTCTGTTTTCGAATGCGCGGCGAACCGCGCGGAGAATCACGAATCGCCTGACAACGATCAAGCATCAATTCTCTACTCGCTGTCAGTCATTGTCAACCGAAATTTACGTTTTTCCGCTTGCGCATACGTTGTGTCATAATCATTCGGATCTGTCAGCGGACGATGCGGGTATCAGAAGCGCAACGGTCCGACCCAGATAATGTTGGTGGAAAATCGGGTGCCAAGAACGTCGGAACTTGCGCATATTGTTTTGGCTAGATACAATCGCTTCAGGTGTTAGGTGTGCGTCCGCATCCACGGGGAGCCGCCGACATTTGGCCCACTTACCTGACGCTTAGACGGAGTTTCATTGGTAACAAGAACAAACGCGCGGCGAAATCCCGCACTGAACTCGCGACCAAACCCCGTTGTGGCGTTCGTTGTCGCGTTTTTCGGAAACTTCATCGTTCAACGTTTCCTGCTGTTCTTGCTTACCATTTGGGTCGCGGCGACCGTTATTTTCATGCTGCCTCGCCTCACCGGTCAAGACCCAGTCAAAGAAAAGCTACTGCTCGAGGCTCAACGCGGCGGATCTGTCCAAGCCGGAATGAACGAGATGGCAAAGGAATATTCCGCACGACTAGGCTTGGACTTGCCCCTGCATGTGCAGTACGTTAACTACTTGTCCGACCTCTCACGTCTGCAATTCGGGTACTCCATCGCGTATTTCCCGCGTACTGTTAACGAAATCATCGCTGACTCGATCATTTGGTCGCTGGGGCTGATGACGGTTACCCTCTCTTTGGCGTTCGTCCTTGGAACTGGTGCCGGAGCATTGCTCGGCTGGTCGCGTTCTCCTGGCTGGTTGAGTTACGCGTTCATGCCCTTGCTCACCCTTTCTGCCATCCCCCAATACATGCTCGGCTTAGTGTTGATGTTCATTTTCGCGATCATCCTGAATCTGTTGCCGTTCTTCGGTGCGTACAGTCCGGGCAACCTTCCCGAATGGAGTTTGAGTTTCGTTCTCGACATGCTCAAACACGCCATCCTGCCAGCGCTGTCGATTCTCTTCTCGGCAGTCGGGTTCTGGGCGATTGGAATGAGGGGCATGATGATCAACACTCAGGGTGAAGACTTCATGGTCCAAGCGGATGCAAAGGGTTTGAACGGCGCCCGCATTTTCGTCCGGTATGCGATCCGCAACGCGTTATTGCCCCAAGTGACCGGTTTGGCGATCTCTTTTGGAACGCTACTCACAGGGGCCGTGCTAGTTGAGGTGCTGTTCCAGTACCCGGGTCTGGGCAACACTCTGTTCTACGCGATAAGGGTCTCAGATTTCTTCCAGATTACTGGGATTGTTATGACGATCATCATCTCGCTGTCGTTGGCCACGATGGTTATCGACTTGGTTTACCCGTTGATCGATCCTCGGGTCAAATACTCTCAGAACTGAAATGGCAAGAGCCGCCGGCACAAGAAACTTAACGATGGGTACCCGAATTCGCCTTGCGAGGCGGCGTTGGGGAATCTTCTTCCAAGAGCGCATCGAGCCGATATTTTTGTACGGTCGGCGTAATCCGTCTCTGATCGTTGGGCTTGCCATGCTGGGAGCGTTGTTGTTCTTTACCGTCATCGGCATTCTGGTGTACGGACAGACGGAACCGCACTTGGCTGGTCGCGCCCAGCAATCTCGTTTGGATGCCTACGTAAGCAGTGGCGCGCCAGTTCAGGACAAACGCCTACCGCCATCGTGGTGCACATGGTGCGAGGACATTGTGGAGCGAGAGCCAGATGAGCGACCTTCTCTGTTCCAATACCCGATGGGGACAGATACCCAATCGCGTGACCTATTCGCAACTAACCTACGTGGCATCCCCCTAACACTCGGAACCGGGCTTATCGCAGGGTTGTTATCAGTAGGAATTGGTACCGTTACCGCCTTCATCGCCGCGTACTACCGCGGGGTACCGGACGTCCTGATAAGGCTATTGACCGACGTCGGAATATCTATACCTGGTCTATTGATATTGATCATCATCCGTATTCAGTTGGGAACCGAATTGGTTTGGTGGCAGTTAGGAGCGGGACTTGCTGCTGTCGGTTGGGTATTCTCGTCGCGAACTGTGCGTTCGCAGGTACTCGTTCTCCGTGAGCAGCCTTACGTTGAGATTGCGCGCCAATCTGGTATGTCGGGCTTGGCAATCATCTTCCGCGAAATGATGCCGAACTTGATCCCGTATATCACCGCCAGTTTCGTGGGGTCAGTCGCCGGATCGATCCTCGCATCTATTGGCTTAGAAGCGCTCGGCCTCGGCGATTTCTCGTCGCCCTCGCTAGGCATGACCGTTTACTGGGTGATCCAGTTCGGCGCAATCACCCTAGGCATGTGGTGGTGGTGGCTGTTCCCGTTGGTTTTCATCGTGATCATCTTCGTGAGCCTGTTCCTGATCTCCGCCGGACTCGACGAGTGGTCGAACCCGCGACTGCGTCGGCAGGCATAAATCGTAGAAAAACCCGTAATGGTAACGACTGAACAAGATGCCAGACCCGACGTTGCGTCGAACGCCGACGACTACGCGTTGCGGGTCGAGGGTTTAAAGGTCTACTACGGCACGCCGCGGGGATTGGTTAAGGCGGTCGACGATGTGTCATTCAACCTAAGACCAGGAGAACGCTTCGCACTGGTGGGCGAATCTGGCAGCGGCAAGAGCACCTTGGCGATGGCGATAATGCGATTGACGCGCGAGCCGGGTCACATTGCTGGCGGTCACATTTACCTCGGCGATCGCGATCTAGTTGAAATGGAAGAGAAGGAGATTCGATCCATTCGCTTGAGTGAGATGGCGCTCGTTCCGCAAGGCGCGATGAACTCACTCAACCCGGTAATGCGGGTCGGCGATCAGATTATCGACGGAATCATGGACCATGTGCCACCTGGTGAGGGCACTCCCAACCGGACGCAACTCAATACGCGTATTCACGACTTGCTCGTTCGAGTCGGTCTCGATCCAACGGTTTCGCGTTTGCATCCGCACGAACTCAGTGGCGGCATGAAACAGCGCGTCGCCATGGCCATCGCAATCTCGCTTAACCCGCACATCATCGTTGCAGACGAACCAACCAGCGCTTTGGATGTTGTCGTACAACGGCAGATCATGCAGACGCTGGGGCGGCTACAAGAAGGATTGGATGCGGCGGTTCTCCTAGTCGGGCATGACATGGGCCTTGTGGCTCAGTTTGCCGACACCATCGGAGTCATGTACGCCGGCAAGCTGGTCGAGGTCGGTTCGGTCCCCGACGTGTTCAAGGACCCGAAACATCCTTACACCAAACTATTGATCCAAAGTCTCCCGTCGTTCGACATCAGTCGGCAGTTCGTCGGGATTCCGGGCATGCAACCAGCGCTTCTGAACTTGCCTCCGGGATGTGCGTTCAATCCGCGTTGCCCATCAGTTCATGAACGGTGCTTCCGCGAAGTACCCGAATATCTCAACTTAGATGTTGGCCGTGGCGTAGCTTGTCACTTGTTCGACGAGGAGGCCGCCAATTGAGCGACTTCATGCGACTCGAACACGTCACCCGAACTTTTGGTGGTGGTGCCTTGTCAACGAAACCACCGATCGTCGCGGTTGACGACGTATCGCTGTCGATCGACGAGGACGAACCGAAGATCACAACGATCGCGGGCGAGAGCGGTTCCGGCAAGACAACATTGGCGCGTCTGCTAATGGGAACCATCACCCCTAGCTTCGGGTCGATGTATTACCGAGGCAAGGACTTCACCAAGCTCTCTCGCAAGGATTCGTGGAACTTCAAACAGGAAGTCCAGTCTATCTATCAGGATCCCTTCGGTTCATACAATCCGTTTTACAAGGTTGACCACGTCCTCGAAACTCCGATTAACCGCTTCAAATTGGCGACCTCGCGACAAGCGAAGAACACAATGATCGAGGATGCGTTGGCGATGGTGGGTTTGCAACCGGGCGACACATTGGGTCGTTTCCCTCACCAGCTGAGTGGCGGACAACGCCAACGAGTAATGGTTGCCCGGGCACTCTTGATAAAACCGCGCCTAATCTTGGCCGACGAACCCGTTTCGATGGTTGACGCCTCTTTGAGAGCGACCATATTGGACAGCATCCGGCGTCTAAACCGCGAGATTGGTATCTCGGTGGTCTACATCACCCACGATCTAACGACCGCGCTTCAAATCAGCGACAACATCTTGGTGATGTACCGCGGCTCCGTCGTCGAATCTGGCGCTGTTGAACGAGTGATTCTTGAGCCCAAGCATCCGTATACGCAGCTGCTGATTGAGTCGATACCGCAGCCCGATCCCGACAATAAGTGGGGCGACGAACCGCCGACGGCTCGCTTCGAAGACTTCGATACGATGTTCGGTTGCAAATTTGCCGACCGATGTCCGCATGTGATGGAAATGTGTGCGGATGAGCATCCTCCGCAGTTCCATCTTGAGCAGCACCGTCAAGCACAGTGCTACCTTTACCGGGACGAAGCCAAAGTCATGGAGGATCCAGACTTGGCGACGATTTTCCAAGACCGCAGAGCCGAACTGAACGTCTAGTTCGACCAATTGGTCGGTCAATTACTGGCATCTCTCCCTCGTAGTAGCGCGCCTCAGCCCGCGTTGCGCTAAACTCTGTTTACGCAATTCAGAAATCGAAG
This sequence comes from uncultured Dehalococcoidia bacterium, assembly GCA_951812795.1. Classification (GTDB taxonomy): domain Bacteria; phylum Chloroflexota; class Dehalococcoidia; order Lucifugimonadales; family Lucifugimonadaceae; genus Bin127. The sequence continues at coordinate 2,582,186 of OX638325.1, read as the reverse complement.
ATCCAGGAACGCGATATGAAGATTACCGGTATTGACATCACGCCGCTAAAGAACGGCAGAGCTATCCTACAGGTGCGGACCAGCGCCGACATCACCGGTGTCGCAGAAGTCTCCCGACGCTCCGACGCCTTCCAGGCCTACGTCGATTCCACCGTCAAACCCCTTCTCGTCGGCCAAGACCCTCGCCAGATCGACCGTCACTGGGAAACTCTCTACCTAGGCGATGACGAACGCATCACCAAGCTCCCACCACACGTGGTCGGCGCAGTCGATATCGCGTTGTGGGACATTCTCGGCAAAGATGCCGGAATGCCATGCCACGCTCTAATGGGCGGCGCGGCGCGCCTCGAAATCCCGTTGTACTGGAGCGTCGGTCTCGGTTGGATCAAGACACCCGACCAGATGTTGGACGACGTGATGGACGGTTGGGACCAGGGTTACAAGGCGTACAAGATCCGAATGGACTGGCGATCTTACCGGCAGGACTCCAACCCGAGCAAGGACTTGCAGATGTTCAAGCTCGTGCGTGACTTTTTGCCGAAAAACATCTACCTAGGATTCGACGCTAATAACGGCTACTCCGTCAGCACCGCGATCCAACAGGGTCGGGCGTTTGAAGACTACGGTCGCATCGACCACTTCGAGGAGCCGCTCCCGCAGTACGACCTGCCCGGACTTCGCCAAGTCGCTGACGCCCTCGATGTAGCGGTCTCGACCGGCGAGCAGGATTGGGACCGGTGGCGCTTCCGCGACGTCATCATGCTGGGAAACCCTGACATCCTCCAACCGGACATCCTCGGTGCTTCCGGCCCCTCCGAGATTCTGAAGATCTACACCTTGGCTACGACTCACAACAAGCCAGTCATGCCGCACTCCCCCAGCGCTGGCATCAATAGCATCGCGTCGCTGCACTGCTACTCGACGATAAAGAATGCGGTTCGACCCCACGAGTTCTCCATCGAATTTGCTCCGCCACTCGATGAAATCGCCGAACTCTACGGCGAGCACGTGGTCCCATCGAACGGAGTCATCACACTCACCGATAAGCCGGGTCTTGGCATCGAAATGAGCGATGCCACATTAGCGAAGTTTGCGGCGTAGCCGCGAAGCGCACAAGCCACACACGAAAGTTCCCACATGAAGATAACCGGATTCGATCTCACACACCTGAAGAGGCGTCGGTCGATACTTCAGATCCGCACTGACGCGGGCGTAACAGGTTTAGCGGAAGCGCCCGGTCGAACCTTCGAGGCTAACCTCAAATCGACCATCGGTCCCCTCCTATTGGGCGAAGACCCTCGTCAAATCGATCGCCATTGGGAAACCCTTTACCTAGGCTCTCAGAAACAGATTCCCCGCGAATCCAAGCTGCCGCCACAAGTCGTCGGCGCTGTCGACATCGCCCTCTGGGACATTTTGGGGAAGGACGCAGGTCTGCCCTGCCACGCTCTGATGGGTGGCGCAGCGCGGCGCGAGATTCCTCTGTACTGGAGTGTGGGAAGCGGTTGGAGGAAAGCCCCGGATCAGATGCTCGACGATGTGATGGACGGATGGGATGCCGGATACAGATCCTTCAAGATCCGCATGGATTGGAAGTCGTACCGCCAAGACGCGAACCCGGCGAAGGACCTCGCCATCTTCAAACTCGTGCGGGACTTTCTGCCCAACAACGTCTACCTCGGCTTCGACGCCAATAATGGCTATTCCGTCAGCACGGCGATCCAGCAAGGCCGGGCATTCGAAGACTACGGTCGAATTGATCACTTCGAAGAGCCGTTGCCGCAGTACGATCTACCTGGCTTGCGACAGGTATCCGACGCATTGGATGTTGCAGTGTCGACGGGCGAGCAGGACTGGGATCGGTGGCGATTCCGAGACATCATATTGCTGGGCAATCCGGACATCTTGCAGCCGGACATCCTCAACGCTGGTGGCCCCTCCGAAATCTTGAAGATCTACACCCTAGCCACCACCTTCAACAAGCCAGTAATGCCACATTCGCCCAACGCGGGCATAAACAGCATCGCCTCGCTCCACTGCTACTCATCCATCAAAAACGCCGTGCGTCCGCACGAATTCTCGATCGAGTTCGCACCACCCCTTGACGAAATCGCAGAGCTTTATGGCGAACACGTGATCCCGTCGAACGGATCGATCACGCTAACCGACAAACCGGGATTGGGTATCGAATTGAACGAGGCCGCGTTGGCGAAACTTGCGGCCTGATCAAGACGGGTGGTCGTTTCTCGAATGACTGAAACAACTGTTCCGCGTCACTTTACGGCCACTGGCTTTGTCGTCAACGGCGACGCCACGCTACTCCATTGGCATCGCCGAGTTAAAGCTTGGCTCCCACCGGGCGGTCACGTGGAACTAGACGAAGATCCTGTTCAGGCCGCGCTGCGGGAGGTCAAGGAGGAGACGGGTTTCGATGTTGAGCTGGTACCTACCCAACAGGTTCCCGAAATTTCCGACTTGGAACAAGTCCCGTCACCACGGACGATACTCGTAGAGGATGTCTACGATCAGAAGGTCGGTGCGCATCAGCACATCGACATGATCTATTTTTGTCTTTTGACGGGACCCCGTCCGAGCGCGCCGGATGGTTGGGTGTGGTTTACCGCGGAAGATTTGTCAAGCAGGCGCGCCGCCGCAAATCCGGACGGGATACATGAGGTGCCGCCGGAGGATGTTGTGACATTGGGGTTGGAGGGGATTCGAAGGGTCAATCAGCGTATTTAGCCGCCTACTTGACCACGAATTCACTGCTTCCTCGCATCGCTAGACAGTCGTCGATGGTTTCGAGGTACATGGGCATGAGGTCGGGTAATGAGCGTAGTTCGTCGGGGGTGAACCATTTGGCATCGTCGGTTTCGTTGGTGGTTGTTTGGAGGTGGCCGCTCCATTCGTTGACGCGGTAGGCGACGGTTAGGAGTTGTGCTTCGGGTCGAGTCGGTGCAGTAAAGCGTGGTTCGGAGTAGATGGCGAAGGCGGTTGATGTTTCGACGGTCAATCCGGTTTCTTCCCACACTTCACGGGCCATGCAGTCGGTGACGGATTCGCCGGGCTCCATGCCGCCGGCAGGTAACGCCCACTGTTTGTTGTCGCCTCGGCGGATGAGAAGGATACGGCCTTGACCGTCGAAGATGACGGCGCGTGCGGCGGGTTGGATGTAACTGGGTGTCAAAGGAATTTCCCCTGTTATCGGTCTTGTCGTAGCGTTTTGGCCATCGGCGACCTCCGGTCATGCCAGTCTGACCGGTGTATTCGACCATGCCGTTCTGAACGGAACCGCCTATCATGTGATCCTGACCAAAGCTTCCTGTCGTGTCATTCTGAACGGAGCGGAGCGAAGTGAAGAATCTCATGTGCCAGCCATCGTGCAAGGCTTCTGGATTCCTCGCTGCGCTCGGAATGACATGGTACCGCTAAGAACGGCACGTCTACTTTCCGGATGACATTGATGTCAACACGCCTAAACCGGATGACATAAATGTCCGTCTACTTAAAATGGATACAACGATTCGACTGTAATTCACTGAGAGAACGGGATACATGGCTACGCATTCAACTCGACGGGCGGGCGGTAAGCGCAACGGGCGCGCGGCTGGCAAGTGGCGATCTTGGGAAACGACCGAGGGCGTGATTCGTGCGCCGCATCGCTCGATGATGCGGGCGATGGGAATGTCGGATGCCGACATCGACGCACCGTTCGTAGGCGTCGCTTCGACGCACAACGAGGTCACACCGTGCAATGCCGGTATTAAGCCGCTGGTGGATGAGATCAAGGTTGGTGTACGAGCGACGGGCGGTTCGCCGTTCGAGTTCGGCACGATCACGGTTTCGGACGCGATATCGATGGGCACGGAGGGTATGCGCGGCTCATTGATCAGTCGGGAGATAATCGCCGACTCGATCGAGACGGTTTGCTTTGCCGAACGATACGATGGTTTGGTCGCCGCGGCTGGCTGCGACAAGTCTCTTCCCGGCGCTATGATGGCCATGGCACGCCTCGATATCCCATCCGTGTTCGTCTACGGCGGGTCCATCCTGCCCGGACACTGGAAAGGCGAGGACATTCAGATTCAGACCGTCTTCGAAGCCGTCGGACAGATCCAAGCCGGTCAAATCGACGAAGAGGAACTTTACGGCATCGAAGCGAACGCTTGCCCCGGACCGGGTTCATGCGGCGGCATGTTCACCGCGAACACAATGTCATCGATCGGAGAGGCGCTGGGGTTGTCTTTGCCCGGAGCGGCCTCGGAGCCTAACGTCGACCAACGCAAAAGAGCATCATCCCGCGCGGCTGGTGCCGCGGTAATGAACCTCCTACGGGAAGGTATCTACCCGCGTCACATCCTGTCCCGAGAAGCATTCGAAAACGCGGTGACGCTCGTGGTCGCTATGGGCGGCTCTACCAACACCGCCCTTCACCTGCCAGCCATTGCGCACGAGGCAGGTATCGATCTGACGCTCGACGACATCCACGCCATCTCCATGCGCACACCCCTCATCGCCGACATGAAACCGGGCGGCAAGTACGTCATGTTCGACCTCGACCGCGTCGGCGGCGTACCGCTCGTCTCTAAGCGGCTCCTCGATGCCGGACTCCTCCACGGCGACTGCATGACAGTTACGGGCAAAACGATGGCGGAAAATCTCGCCAACGTAGACCCCAACCCAGACGAAAACGACGTCGTGCGCCTAGTCGAAGACCCGCTATCAGAGAGCGGCGGCTTAGTCGTGCTCCACGGCAACCTTGCACCCGATGGTTGCGTCCTTAAAGTTGCCGGACACCAGTTCGGCGCTCGCTTCTCAGGCCCGGTCAAAGTATTCGACCAGGAAGAGGAAGTAATGGCCGCGCTCCAACGTCGAGAGATCGAAGCCGGCGACGTTGTCGTCATCCGCTACGAAGGACCCAAAGGCGGCCCCGGCATGCGCGAGATGCTCGCCGTCACCGGCGCCCTCGTCGGACAAGGCCTCGGCGAAAAGGTTTACCTCATCACCGACGGCCGCTTCTCCGGCGGCTCGCACGGCTCGATCATCGGACACGTCGGCCCCGAAGCCGCAGTCGGCGGCCCCATCGCCGCCGTCCAAGACGGCGACACCATCGAAATCAACCTCGACGATTTCGAACTCAACCTCAAGGTCTCCGACGAAGAGATGCAGGATCGGTTAAGCAACTGGCATCCGAAACCACCGCCCTACACCCGGGGATCGCTGAGCAAGTACATCAAGCTGGTGGGACCAGCGAGTTCGGGGGCGGTTACGGGGTGACGCTACCTGCATGACATTCGGCGCCCCAAACCACAGGCCATTCACCGCCGAAATCTTCGGCGACCTACCCGACGCCCTGATCAACGAGCTACTCACCCGCTCGGAGGATATCCGTCACCTCGCTGGTGCCGCAGTTGACTCGCGCATCGCCGAACGGGACGATTTGCGGGAACGCGCGTTGCGGCTGGGCCTAATATCGCCTGTCGACGACCTTTGGGATATGCCCGAAAAATCCGTCGCGGCTGTCGATGGGTCCGTCGCATTGCTTCGCTTGGCATCATTTGAACTTGCCGCTGCAGCCGCATTAGCGGTCAGCGGGCTCGGCCAGGATGCGGAAGATGCGGACATGCCGTACGACTTCGATGCGTTGGTAACTGATCCGATCGCCCGTGCGACCGAAATCGTTTATGGGCTGATGTTCTGCATGGAGTACGACGTGGCACAAGCAGTTGATAGCGATCTCGTGATGCTGGACGGGGCGTTTTCCTCCGGAATGGTGGCGATTTCCTTAGCCTTGAGATCCTCATCCGATCTTCGAGACGATCTGTCACAAGCATTCAAACGCCGTTGGGTGGAATCGACAATGGATGCCGTGCCTGGTCTCTTAAGTTCCGACAGTGTCGTCGCCATGCCGAAACGATCATCTTCCAATGAGTTCGTTACTCAAAGCCAACTTTTCAGCGGCAAAGAGGTCGACACCAATGGCCGATCAACCGCGAGCTTGATCCTCGAGGCCGGCGAAATTGCGGGACCGTTTATTTTGGAAACTCATCATTTTTTGCTCGATCCGTCCGACTTTTATCGAACATACACCGCCGAACTTAGAGACCTTTACTCCGAAATTAGTGTCGTCTACTACAAACCAAAAGATTGGACCCATGCATTCAGAATAGAAATACCGCCGGCGATAGCGAATGATACGAAGCGATTTCACGAAACCCTAGAAATCATACGGCGGCAAACGGTGAATCCCGCGATCATCGAACCGTATCCGCTGTATGTGGCGGATCGATTCGCGAAAAGTTTGTATAAGGGCGTCAACGCGCTGTTAGATTCGGTTCGGTCTGACGTGATTGCCGATTCGTTTAAACCAGACGTCGCTGCCGACATGATGAACTCCTATCGAACCGATCCTTCATTTGAGGAGCCAGTGCCGTGAACAACGACTCGCCAGATAGATCAGCTGAAATTCGTGCTCCAGCGATACCCGTCGCCGTAGTCGGGAGTCCATCTACCAATACCGAATTGACGCTTGATGTCCTCGACTCGAGCATCGATGCCAAATTGGTTGGCGCCTTGGTGGGGTTTACTTGGCGGCAAACTGAGCCCGTGCCAAGTAATGACGTTCCACAGACGGCCGTGTTGGGGCAAATCACTTCACTGGAGATGCGCAATCGTTGGCACGAAGACCAAACGTTCAAGAACATCATCAAATCTAAACAAAAACTAGCGGCGATCACTCCCGCACAAGACACTCGGACAGCGTTGATGAAAGTCGGGGGGTGTTTCGTGAGAAGTGCGAATGGTTCGTACTCCCACGGCGACTTGGGCAGCGTTCCATCTACCGGTGAAGTCGTCAACTTGGTTCAGCAACATTTCTTGGATTCGGTTCTGGCTTTTTGCAAAGACGATGTTTTCAAACTTGGACGAACATACGGAAATGACGTTGCATTCCCAATGTGGTTCAAACATTTCAGCTCCGGCAAACACGGAGTCGGCGAAGCGTATCACATCGGCATATTTGGCAAAACTGGTTCCGGAAAAACAGGTCTGGCCAAAATGCTTCTCGCCGCATACGCACGCCATCCGAACTTGGGCATCCTCGTAATCGACCCTCAAGGCGAGTTCTCGCTCGAGGTGTCGGGCAAACAAGTTGGAAAACAAGATCTCAACCTCCTCGACATCCTGAGAAATCGCTTGCGGCGAGAGGTCGACATGTTGCCGATCTCGAGAATCCGATTGGAAGATTGGAACCTGCTTGAGGAGATGCTCGTCAGCAGTAGATTTTTCGATGTCGAACTTGGCGTGCGCGGTGAAACACAGCGAACCGCAGCCATACACACACTGATGCAACAGCTGCAGCGCAACTACTCGGTCGACGAACTCGCGACCGAAAATTGCGCCCAAACGGCGCTGAAATCTTTAAAGAAGAATGTTGGCAACATCTACAACTCAAATCCGAGCAAAGACCGCTTGCACGCAAAACTTGATGAACTCGCCAGCGCCGGTTTTGAGAGGTTTTTTAAACGTTACTGGCAACCTGTAACCAACCTATTTGGCGGTGGCCCAGGCAAGATCGGGTTGAATGACGTCGTCCAAAAACTCGTAGACACGACGATCCAACACAAACCACTTGTGGTCGTTGATTTATCAAATCAATCTGGAGCTCAACATTGGACCAATACATTACAGAATCGGGTAATTTCTCACATTGCTGATGCTTTGGTGTCAGAATCATCCAAAACGCTTGGGGACAATTCCAAGAACGCAAACACCCTAGTAGTCCTCGATGAAGCGCACCGTTTCGTGCCCTCCGGCAGCGATTTCCAGCTTGGCGAACAAGCAATGGAGTTGCGAAACGAGTTAAGACGGGCAGTCCGGGAAACCCGTAAGTATGGTGTGGGTTGGATGTTCATCAGTCAGACGATGCAGGGATTGGACCCCGAGATTCTCATGCAGATGCGTGCGATGTTCCTCGGTTATGGCCTCGCTTTTGGTTTGGAGTTTAGGAGGTTGCAGGATCTTGCTGGTGGTGACAACGATTCGATGACGTTATACCGGAGCTTCAGGGACCCTCAATCCGCTATTGATCCCGGTTCAAAAGAATTCCCATTCATGGCGCTCGGCCCTATATCGCCGATGCCCTTCGCGGGTAGACCCATGTTCTTTTCGGCCTTCAACGGAAGCGACTTCACGGCAAAAAACACATTGGTACCGTTCACCGAACCCTGACCACCACCTGCTACACTCACCCGCTAGAGCACAACCCATACAGCCACGTTCAACAACCGAGGTCCCGCATGCTACTGAAGATGGTCGCTCCCGAAATACTCGAAGGCCTCGCTGAGTTCGACTCGGCGACGGTGCAGAATGCCGCAGCGATTGTGTATGGCGGTTACATTTCTGCGCACATTGACTATACGGGGCCAGATCTGAACCCGTATCTCTACGATCTCGATGGTTCCGGGAAGCCGACGGTGGGTTATGCGATGACTTCGACTTGGATGCCGTTGCACGAGCCGGAGCAGGAGATCGTGGGCCGGTTGGACTATATGGATTCGATTGCGTATGCGGATGGGCCGGTGATTGTGGTGCAGCAGGATATCGATTTGCCGGCGCGGCGGGGGGCGATCATTGGTGATGGAATGGCTTATCAGATGCGGGCGTTGGGTGCGGTCGGTGCGGTAACGGATGGCAATGCGCGGGATGTTCCGGGGATCAAGGAGGCCGGATTGGCGCTTTGGGCAACCGGCAGAGTTCCGGGGCATGGTCCCTTTAATTTGATCGATCACGATCTGCCGGTGGATGTGGCTGGGCTGCGAATCTTGCCGGGGGATATCCTGGTTTGCGATGGCGACGGGGTTACGCGGGTACCGGTGGATGTGGCGTCGGATGTCCTGAAGACGGCGCATGAGGTTCGTGAACGCGAGGGCAAATCCTTTGCTTATTTCTCGAAACCGGACTTTTCGATTAAGGATTGGGAGGCGTATAAGACGGATGGGGTGTAGTGGAACGTAGGGGCAGGTTTGAACCCTGCCCCTACGGGTTCTTTGCCCAACCTCCGTCATTCCGGCGAAAGCCGGAATCCAGAGGGGCCGGGCAAGGGAGTGCAAAGCGGAATGCCGAGTCTAAACCCCCTTTAATTCCCCCTTGGGCATCAAGGGGGATGGTTATGCACAGCACCCCTACGAGCAGCGCTTCGCTTGCTGGTGTCCCCTTCGGGTTCTTTGCCAAACCACTGGCGGGACAGTTCAGAGCATGGTTCTACGGCGCAACGCCTGTCGCCCGCCCCTCTGGATGGACGTTCCGTCCGCTGAAGCGCCGGTTTTCGCCGGAATGACTATAGGGGCGATTCGCGAACCGCCCCTACGCGAGCGAAGGGAGAGGTCGTGGCGTTCCCCTTTTCTTTGCCGTCCGAATTCAGGTCTTCTCCGGAATGACGGGTTATCGGGTGAAGACAGGACCGCGCATGACTTTGGCTTCGTCGCTGGCCATGAAGGTGGCGATTTTGGCTACGTCGTCGGGATCGGTTAGATCGGCGACCTCTGCCTCGTAATGTTCTCGATCGCCAGTTTTTTCGAACTGTTGGCGGAGGTTTTCAAGTACGAGCGGGGTACGAACGCGGCCGGGGGCGATGTCTTGGACACGTATCTTTGCCATGTCGATGTGTCGTTGCATGACCATTGTGAATCCGTGGACCGCGCCTTTAGATGCTCCGTAAGCGTATGAGGAGGATCCTCCGGTAACGCCGGCGCCGGACGCGGTGGTTATGATGACGCCGCCGTTCGGTTGATCGTTCATGTGGGTGACGACCGCCTTGGCAATAAGGAAGGTTCCTTTGAGGTTAATGTCGATGACGCGGTCCCAGGTTGCTTCTTCGAAGGACTCGATCGGAGCGTAAGCGCCGTGGAGGATGCCAGCGAAGTGAAGAAGCACATCGACGCTGCCCATCCACTCGACTGCCGCTGCCACGCTCCCTTCAACGCTCGCACGGTCCGCGACATCGACGTGCCAACATTTGGCGACGGTGTCCCCGATTGCGGTGTTGATAACGTTTGCGGTATCTTGGGCCGCGGTGTCGTCAACGTCAAAGATGGTGACAGCTTGGGCACCACATTCGGCGGCCATGATGGCGGTAGATCGTCCGATGCCCGTAGCGGCGCCGGTGATGATGATGCTTTTCGTGGTGAGATCGGCGGGCATGGTGAGATAGGTCTGTTTGGTCTTATCTGGGTTCTCGCATCCGCAAGAACGATTCGGCAGTTCGGGATGAGAAGGTTGTTGCGCTCGTTGGATTGTAGGTGATGGTTGATGGACGCGTTCAATTGGTTCGCCCTGGAATTGGCGAGTTTTCGAGATCGCGCCCCTGCAACTGAGGTGTTACTTCGACTGGGATTGCGGGAAACGGGTGTTGCATACTTTAGACATGGATTTCATGGTACGAGCGCTCGATCTGGCAGACCAGGTAGCCGGGGGAGTGGCGCCGAGGCCGCCGGTGGGTGCTGTGATCGTGGCGAGTGACGGCAAGAGTGTTGTCGGGGAAGGTGCTACGGAACCTCATCCAGGACACCATGCTGAAGCAATGGCGTTGGCGCAGGCTGGCGAGGCGGCAAGAGGTGGGACGATCTATTGCACTCTAGAGCCGCATCAGCATTTTGCGACTACTCCGCCGTGTAGCCGGGCGATAATCGACGCGGGAATCAAGAGGGTGGTCTGCCCTACTGTTGATCCGAATCCCGAAGTTGCCGGGCGCGGTTTTGAGGAGTTGACGGCGGCCGGAATCGAGGTGGTTCGGGATGTTGACGACACGGCGCAACGGCGTGCCGACGAGTTGGTTGAAGGGTTCGCCAAACTCCTGAAAACAGGTTCGCCATTTGTAACCGCCAAGTGGGCGATGTCTCTTGATGGCAAGATCGCAACGCGGGACCGAGATTCACGGTGGATCACCGGTGAAGCGGCTCGCTCGCACGCTCACAGTTTGCGATACCGGTCGGACGCGGTGATGACGGGCATCGGCACCGTCCTTGCTGACGACCCGCGTCTTACGGCCCGTGACCCCAACACCGGAAAGCGGGTCGGTAACCGTCCGTATTTGCGCGTCGTAGTTGACAGTCACGCGAGGATTCCCGCTAATGCCGCGTTGTTGGCCGAAGCGGGAGAAGTGTTGCAGGTAGTAACGACCGAATTTCCCGACAGCGATCGTTGCGAGGTGATGCGTATCGCCGACGCGGGCGAAGACGCGGTTGATCTAGCAGCGCTCTTGCGACACCTGGGTGAACGCGGTTGCCACAACGTTCTGGTGGAGGCCGGAGAAAAGCTGAACGGTGCGCTGTTCGACATGAAACTGGTGGACAAAGTAGTTACCTACATCTCAACATCAAAAGTCATTGGCGGCGAAGCCGCGCTGTCGCCAATCGGGGGAAGCGGTTCCCGTTGGATGCGTGACGCCGTAAACCTCAAAAATGCTCACGTAAAATTTTTGGGAGATGACATTGCGGTGATCGGCTACGTCGACCATTGCGCGGAAAGGTAAACATGTTCAGCGGGATAGTCGAAGAGACTGGCACGGTTACCGAATACGGCAAAGACAATGGAAAACTCCTAATCGCCGCGGGACGGGTGGTAACAGGCAACGGAAAGCTTGAGGTCTCGGACAGTATTTCGGTCAGTGGCGCTTGTTTAACTGTTACCGAGATTCAATCCAACTGGTTTTCGGTAGACGTAGTGCCTGAAACGATGCGCCAAACTTGGTTCTTCGACATGCGCGTCGGTTCGCACGTCAATCTAGAACGGGCTTTACGATACGGCGACCGCGTCGGTGGTCACATGGTCCAAGGACACGTAGAGGGTGTTGGGCAAGTCGTATCCACGGAATCGGACCGCGACGCCAAACTCATCACTATCGAGTGTCCCGAAGAACTGTCGCGTTACATCGTTGAAAAGGGTTTCATCGCGGTCGATGGTGTGAGTCTGACATGCTTCGATTGCACACCTAGGAGTTTCACGTTCACTTTGATACCGTACACGGCGATTCACACTACACTGGGCGGATTACGTGCGGGTGACCTGGTAAATATCGAGACAGACATGACGGGAAAGTACGTCGAACGATTTATTTCCAAATAGAATCGGCTTATTCCGATGTCTACTGAAGCACGCCCATTGAGGCCCGATTCCGCTGAGGCGGTTGAGTTCGCCATCGAACGCGTTCGTGTTGGCGGAATGGTGATTATGGTGGATGACGAGGACCGCGAGAACGAAGGCGATTTCGTGATGGCGGCGGAGGACGCGACTGCGGAACAGATCAATTTCATGGCGATGCACGGTCGGGGCTTGATTTGCGTGCCGATGGAGGGTGATGACCTGGACCGTCTCGGGATGCCGATGATGGTGCGCCACAACACGTCACCGCATTCGACGGCGATGACTGTCGCGGTGGACGCGGCGTACGGGATCACGACGGGGATCTCGTCAGCCGACCGTGCACACACGATCCGGTTGCTCTCAGAACTGGAGGCAACTTCGGAGAATTTCGTTCAGCCGGGGCATGTCTTCCCGTTGCGTTATCAAGAAGGTGGCGTGTTGGTGCGGGCCGGACATACGGAGGGTTCGATAGACCTCGTGCGGACCGCGGGCAAGCGACCTTCCGCGGTGGTGTGCGAGATCATGAACGAGGACGGCACGATGGCACGCCGGCCTCAACTTGAATCGATGGCCAAAAAGCACGACATCCCGATCGTTTCGATTGCGGACATCATCGCCTATCGGTTGAGTCGCGAGTCGTTCGTGCGGCGGGTCACCGAGACTTATCTTCCGACCCGTTGGGGTGAGTTCAGATGTGTGGCATATCAGAGCAACGTGGATCCGGCGGAGCACATTGCGCTGGTGATGGGTCGGATCGAGCCTGAGCAGCCGGTGTTGGTGCGCGTCCATTCGGAGTGTCTGACGGGCGATATATTCGGTAGCCAGCGGTGCGATTGTGGTGATCAGTTGGACGCGGCGATGTCGCAGATCGCGGAGGCCGGTGTCGGAGCGCTCGTCTACATGCGACAAGAGGGACGAGGGATTGGATTGATAAACAAGTTGAAGGCCTATCGCCTTCAGGACAACGGTCTGGACACGGTGGAGGCGAACAATGAGTTAGGTTTCCAGACGGATCTCCGTCATTACGGCGTTGGCGCGCAGATTTTGTTGGATCTTGGGATACGGAAGTTCAAGTTTCTGACGAACAATCCGAAGAAGGTTGCTGGGTTGGAGGGATTCGGCTTGGAGATGATGGAGCAGATACCCCTCTCCCCTCCTGCCAACGACCACAACCGGGAATATCTCGCAACCAAGCGTGATCGGATGATGCATCAGATCGAGTTGGGTGAAGACAAGCCGACCGGTCCTGCAGTTAGTCGGCGACGGACGCCTTTGGGCGGTTGAGTTCAAGGTGAGTTCGATGGCCGAGATTGAAAAGAGTGCTGGAGCAGCGTCGGCGGAGTATCTGGACGGTACGGGTTTGAAGATCGGCATTGCGGTGGCGCGGTTCAATTCGGATATCACCTTCAAAATGCGTGATCGGTGCCTGGCGCGGTTGGAGGAGTTGGGGGTCACGGTTCAGGATTCTCACGTCTTCGAGGTGCCGGGTTCGTTCGAGTTGCCGCTGGCGGCGCGGGCATTGCTAGATCCGCCAGTTCTAGCTGACGCAGTAGTCGCAATCGGCGCGGTTATTAGGGGTGAGACGGACCATTATGAGCACATCGCGAATGCTGCTTCGCAAGGATTGATGCGGGTTTCGGAAGACTCGCTGAAGCCAGTGATTTTTGGCGTTTTGACTACGGATACTGTCCAACAGGCGGTGGCGCGGATTGAGCACTCGAAAGGGTACGCGGAGTCGGCGGTCGAGATGGTTAATCGGTCGAAGGGGCTGAGGGAGCGGCGGCGGGGTATTGGGTTGGTTTGAAACTGATACGGAATTCCATCACTATGCAATCGTTTGAAAAATCACGCTGACTTTCCGCTAATCGATTGTTCGATGACATCAATGGCGTACTTGATGTTGTACGCCGCCACGATTCCGGTATTCTGACGCGAAAAGCCCATGGGTGTCCCAGGATCATCGTGACCTTTGGATTCAATGTCTTAAACGTTGATGTCTTCCATCGTTCGACCGCTGACAAAACCGGTGATGGCAAATTTCGCTTCTCTACGGCAAACTACCGGGCCGCCAGAGAAACCTGGATTACTGTCCGCGTCGATCCAAAACGACTCGTGGCCGCTTGACAAAGGTGCGCCGAAAAATCCTGTTACTATCCCTCGTTTCACGAGTGCAACCGAGCCGCGGTCTCCGCCAAGCTGGGTACTCAATCCAACAGGAAAACCGCAAAATTCCACATCTTCAACCAAGTACAAATAGGGTTCAATTAAACATTCGGTGGGATCCGAGACTCGAAAAACGGCAAATCGACGTCGGTTTTCAAATCCGAAATATCAGTGTCGCCGACACAATTTCCCACCAAAGTGACACTCAAAGATCGCCAGCAATCGTTCCACAATACCTCGAAAGGTGCCATACCTAACGTCAGCAAATGCTTAGCAGTAATGAAATTCGCTGTTCTCTGGATCCCAAAAAGAATGCTGAGCCAATCATTCGATTCACGACGCTCACTCGATACTTGCGAGCGGTGATGTTCACGCGTTTCTCGATTGGTTAGGTTGCCAGCAATTGCCTGTGGCGATGGAATACGCCTACTACTTTATTGCGATGGTCTGTCAATCTGCGGCTGCCATCACGTCAACTAGCTCTTGGACTGCGTCGGCGGAGGCTTGAAGTGCGGTTTGTTCGGCTTCGGAAAGGTCTACCTCGATGATTTCCTCGACACCACCTGAACCAAGCTTCACTGGAACCCCGACGTACAAACCGGATATCCCGTACTCCCCATCCAACATAGCGGCACATGGCAGAATCTCTTTGCGGTCTAGCAGGATGGCTTCGACCATCTGCGCGGCCGCGGCGGAGGGGGCGTAGTAGGCGGAGCCGGTCTTTAGGAGGGCTACGATTTCGGCGCCGCCGTCGCGGGTGCGTTGGATGATCTCTTCAAGGCGGTCGGATGCGATGAGTTCGGATACGGGAACGCCGCCTACGGTGGTGGCTTTGATGAGGGGTACCATGGTGTCGCCGTGGCCGCCGAGGACGTATGCCGAGACGTTGGTTACGGAGACGTCGAGTTCTTGCGCGAGGAAGGTGCGGAAACGCGCGGTGTCGAGGATGCCGGCCATGCCGACGACGCGCTCTTTGGGGAAGCCGCTGACCTTTTGGGCGAGCTGGACCATGGCGTCGAGCGGGTTGGAGACGATGACAAGGATTGTGTTGGGGGAGTATTTGACGACCTGCTCGGTGACAGACTGCATGATGCGCATGTTGGTGAGGAGGAGGTCGTCTCGGGACATGCCGGGGCGACGGGCGATGCCGGCGGTTACGACGACGACGTCGGAGTCGGCGGTCGGTGCGTAGTCGTTGGCGCCGGTGATTTGGGCGTCGGTACCGAGGACGGGGCCGGACTCCAAAAGGTCGAGGGCTTTACCTTGTGGCATGTCTTCGACGACGTCAACGAGGACGACGTCGGCGTATCCGCGTTCGTATATGCGTTGTGCTGTGGTTGCGCCGACGTTTCCGGCGCCTACGACTGTTACTTTGAATCGCATGTTGTTTGGTTACTCCGTTTCTGGTTGGTTTGTCGTTGTGGGGCCCTCACCCTAACCCTCTACCGCCGAGCGGGGGAGGGGTTTTTATCGCTCCCCTGCCGCAGTCGGTGGGTTCCGGCCTTCGCCTGAATGACGGTTGTCAGTTACGAAGCGTCGACGTAGGACTGCCACTTGGATTCGAGGTTGGGGTCGTTGACGGCGTCGGCTACGTAAGCTCCGTATTCGTCGCCGGTTGCGCCGGTGTCGCGGCCGGTAGTGACGATTTTGCGCTCGTATTGTCCGCAGACTTCGAGGGCCATGTCGAGGCGTCGTCCGAGGTCGGCGTAGCCGATGTGCTGGAGGAGCATGGCGGAGGCTTTAAGCATGGATGATGGGTCGGCGTATTGGGCGCGGCCCTCAGTGACCATGCGGGGTGCGGAGCCGTGAATGGCTTCGAACATGGCGTATCTGGTGCCGATGTTGGCGGCACCGGCAGTTCCGACTCCGCCTTGGATCTCGGCGGCTTCGTCGGTGAGGATGTCGCCGTAGAGGTTGGGCATGACGAAGACTTGGAAGTCGGAGCGTCGGGCGGTATCGAGGAGCTTGGCGGTCATGATGTCGATGTACCAGCCATCCCATTCGATGCCTGGGTACTCTTTGGCGATGCGTTCGGCTACCTGCAGGAAGCGACCGTCGCTGAGTTTGACGATGTTCGCTTTGGTGACGACCGTCACGCGGTCGCGACCGTTCTGCTTGGCGTGCTCGAAAGCGGCGCGGATAATTCGCTCGGACCCGGGTTCTGAGATGAGGCGGAAATCGATGGTGAAGTCGTCGGTGACGTCAATGCCGTCAGAGCCGAGGGCGTACAGATCTTCGGTGTTCTCTCGGAAAAAGACCCAATCGATGCCTTCGGATGGGACGCGTACCGGTCGGACGTTGGCGAAGAGGTCGAGTTCCTTCCGCATGCCGACATTTGCGGATTCGAGGTTTGGCCAACCGTCGCCCTTTTCGGGAGTAGTTGTCGGGCCTTTGAGGGTTACATCACACTCTTTGATCTCGGCGAGAACGG
Source organism: uncultured Dehalococcoidia bacterium (assembly GCA_951812795.1). GTDB lineage: Bacteria > Chloroflexota > Dehalococcoidia > Lucifugimonadales > Lucifugimonadaceae > Bin127. Next base: position 2,565,451 of record OX638325.1, on the reverse strand, counting down.
CGTCGGGGATCGACTGGAGGTGTTCGGCTCGGTTCTCGATGGTTAGACCTTCGATGTCTCGGAATTCGATCTTGCCACTGGCCACCGCGTCGGAGAGGAGTCGTTCGAGGACGCCACGAGCGGTGTCCGTGATTGCAGGCCCGATGCCGTCGCCGCCAATGAGACCGATCTTGATGGTGTCAAGCGTATCGTAGTCGACGAAATCGGCCGACTCTTTCATCGCAGCTACTCGATCGATCTGTCGTTCGAGAAGTTCGCCGAAGTGATCCTTGGCGCGCTCGATTGCGGCGTTGGGGGCTACGTTTTGCATTCAGAGTTCCTCTGGTCGCGGGATCATTCCCACTTGTGTGGTTTGCCTTCTTTGGGCAATAGTTTTCCGGTGTCTTGCCGGATGGCGTGGGTCGCCTCGGTTTTGTTGGCGTTTTTGCTGGTGACGTAGCGGACACCGTCGAGCCCGGAGTGGCCAAGCGCTTCCACGTGACCGATGGCTACGAAGAGGACGTCGGCGGCTTCGTTGACGATGCCTTCGGTGTCGTCTTCGGAAACGGCTTCGCTTAGTTCACGGACCTCTTCGGCCAGGATGGCTTTGCGACGACTGATGATGTCGGCTGGGCTTGTGTTTTCGAAGTGCCCGGAGCCGAACCCCCATCGGTTGTGGAAGTCCCAGACTTCGCGTGCCATGTCGGAGACTGTATTGACGAATTCTTCTTCGCTCACGGCGTTTGGAGCGTAGCGCGGTCGGTCGGCGGTGCTCACAGGGGAATGTTTCCGTGTTTTTTCGGTGGAAGGTCGTCGACTTTGTTGGCGAGCATCTCAAGAGCGTCGATGACACGCGCACGGGTGCCGCGCGGATCGATGACATCGTCGACGTATCCTCGGTTTGCCGCGACGTACGGGTTTGCGAATTGCGCCCGGTAGTCGGCCACTAGCTCTTGCCGTTTGGCGTCGGGGTCATCCGCGGCGGCGATGTCTCGGCGGGCGATGACGTTCACGGCACCATCAGGACCCATGACGGCGATCTCAGCGGTGGGCCATGCAAGGTTTACATCGCAGCGGAGTTCTTTGCTGCCCATCACAATGTAGGCACCACCGTATGCCTTGCGGAGAATTACGGTGATTTTGGGGACGGTGGCTTCAGAGTAGGCGTAGAGCATCTTGGCGCCATGGCGAATGATACCGCCCTGCTCTTGAGCAGTCCCGGGCATGAAGCCGGGGACATCGACGAGGGTGAGGATCGGGATGTTGAAGGCGTCGCAAAAACGAACGAAGCGCGCACCTTTGTCGGAGGCATCGATGTCGAGGACACCGGCGAGTTCGTTCGGTTGGTTGGCGACGATGCCGACGGTCGATCCTGCCATCCGGCCGAACCCGACGACGATATTGCGGGCGAACTCGGCGTGGACTTGCATGAATTCGCCATCGTCGACGAGTTCTTCGACGATGTCCAAAACGTCGTAAGGCATGTTGGGATCGTCGGGGATGGCGGTACCTAGTTTTTCGGGCCGACGGTCCGTTGGGTCTTCGCAGGGGACGGTTGGGGGTGAGGAGGCGTTGTTGGATGGGATGAAGCCGAGGAGGCGTCGGACTTCGTTGAAGCAGGTTTCTTCGTCGGTTGCGGCGTAGTGGGCTACGCCGGAGGTCGTGGCGTGCATTCCCGCCCCGCCGAGGTCTTCGTGGTTAACATCCTCGCCGGTTACCGAGCGGACGACGTCGGGTCCGGTGATGTACATCTGCCCTATCGACTCGACCATGAAGATGAAATCAGTCATTGCGGGCGAGTAGACAGCGCCGCCTGCAGAGGGTCCGGCGATGACGGTGATTTGGGGGATGACACCGGATGCGAGCGTGTTCCTTCGGAATATCTCACCATAGCCAGCGAGGGAGTCGATGCCTTCCTGGATACGAGCACCGCCGGAGTCGTTGATGCCCACCACTGGAGCACCGACCTTGATGGCGTGATCCATCACCTTGGAGATCTTTTGGGCAGCGATCTGGGAAAGGGAGCCGCCTAGGACGGTGAAGTCCTGGGCGTATGCGAAGACTGTTCTGCCTTCGACTTTGCCCCATGCCGTAACTACGGAGTCGCCTTCGAAGCGTTGGCGGTCTAGTCCGAGGTCGGTGGAGCGATGGGTGTTGAAGGTGTCGATCTCGGTGAACTTGCCATCATCGAAGAGTTTCGACAGGCGTTCGCGAGCGGTTAGCTTGCCGCGTTTTTGCTGCGATTCAATGCGTCGTTCGCCACCGCCGAGTTTGGCGCTGGCCCGTCGTGATTCGAGTGCAGAGAGACGACCTTCAAAACCGTTTGATGCAGTTGATATGTCGGCTTGGTTGGTGATTTCTATTCGCCTCCATGCAACCTTTAAATCGAGTATCGACGTTAGCGTCGAATTCATCCATGTGCCAACTTAGAATCCTAACTTATCGACGCAAATTCGCGGCGAGCAACTTATCGACCTGTGTGCACTGGTAACGCCATTGGAGACTGACAAAACACGGTATCGCTCTGCCCTGCAAATCGGTGGGAAGATCTTCGATTGGGGATCACGAACGTACATCATGGGCATCCTGAACGCCACTCCGGATTCTTTTTCGGGTGATGGCACCATGCGCGACGGTTTGGATTGGATCGGTGCCTCGGTTGATTTTGCGCTTCGAATGGAAGACGAATGCGCCGACATTATCGATATTGGCGGCGAGTCGACGCGACCGGCGTCTGTATATCCCGACGCTCGTCCGGTTTCGGCCCACGAAGAACTTGAGCGGGTATTGCCGATCATTTCGGCGCTCAAGATCCGTTGCGATGTCCCGATCAGCATCGACACGCGCAAATCGGTCGTAGCAGATGCCGCATTGGCAGAGGGTGCGAGCATGGCCAACGATGTCTCGATGCTCTCCGACCCGTTGATGGCGGATGTAGTTGCGAAACATTCCGCGCCGATCGTGATTAGTCATATCCGTCCGCGCGCTCAATACGACGATGTCGTAGCCGAAATCAGTCTCGAATTATCCGATTCGGTTGACCGCGCGCTTCAATCGGGTGTTGACGATTCGCACATCATCATCGATCCGGGAATCGGATTTGCGAAGAACGCGGCGCATTCCCTCGAGGCGCTGCGTAACCTCGGTGTTATCAAAAACAACCTAGCGGATCGTCCGATACTCGTCGGTGCGTCCCGAAAATCATTTGTCGGCGCAATTCTGGATGCGGAGCCGGAAGATCGTTTAGAAGGCAACGCAGCTTCGACGGCGCTCGCCGTCGCCTCTGGCGTCGACATCGTTCGCGTCCACGAAGTGCGTGAGATGTCACGCGTCGCGAAGGTTGCAGATGCCATCGTGCGCGGATGGAAACCGGACCCGGTTTCGCATAGCAGTGAACGCATCCGTCGCGCGGTCGAAAGGGCAACCTGATTGGGTTCACAAATCGAACCGAAGACCGTGCATATCGGCCTCGGCAGTAACCTTGGTGATCGCGTCGCCAATCTGCGAGCCGCCATTAACGCAATTCAACAACTCGGTGATTCAATTGGGATGTCAGCGGTCTACGAAACGGAGCCGTTCGGCGTCGACGAGGAACAGCCGAAATATCTAAACATGGTGGTCGCGATCCGAACGAACTTGATACCGACGGTGCTACTGTTTAAATTTCTGGACATCGAACGCACCCGCGGGCGCACTCGAAACCGTCAGAACGAATCGCGGACGCTCGACATCGACATTCTGATGGTGGGAAGCCAAGTTCTCGAAACCCCCGAGCTGGTGCTCCCGCATCCGCGGATGCATGAACGTGCCTTTGTGATGCTGCCGCTCTCCGAAATTTCGCCCCAAGCAGTGCATCCGACGCTCAAGTTGACGGTGTCCGAAATCGCAGCCCGACTCAGCGATCAAGGCGTTTATCGCGTTGGCGAGATCGACGAATTGGCGGATTGACGCAGTTGTTAGTTATCCTCTTGCAAGGCTCGAATGAAGATGTATACAGCGATGGCGATGAAGATCGCCCAAATGACGATGCGGGGACTAACGTTCTTGAACACCGATGAAACCTGTGACTTGGGAAGGCACGCCTGATGAGCGACGGGCCGTTCTCAGCAATCGTATCCGACATCGACGGCACGCTGTTGACGAGGGTGAATGACCGGATTTCGGCGAGGTTAAAGGCGGCGGTGGCCGACGTTACCGCCCGGGGAATACCGTTCTCGTTGTCTACGGGTCGAATGCGACGTTCGGCTTGGACCGTGCATCAGGAAATCGGTGCCAACGCCACGATGATGTGCTACCAAGGTGCAATGGCGGTGGATGCCGAGACGAACACGTTGCTTAGGCATGAAAGGTTGGACAAGTCGACCGCGGCGACGGCGATCGAGTTCTTCAAGGGGCGTGGGTTGGATATTCGTGTCTATGTCAATGACGATGTCTTTGTTTCACACCAGAACGAAGAAGATTTCGACTACGCTCAGCGGAATCATGCCAAGCTCGTAAAGGTCAACGATCTCTTCCCGCTCGCCGAGCGTGAACCCACCGTTGTGCTCGGAATATCCCCGCCAAACGAGATGGGGGAGCATGTAGATGATGTCGCAAAACTATTAGGTTCAGCGGCGGAGGTCACCCACTCGTTGCCGCATTTCTGCGAGGTAGGTTCGCCAAAGGCCGGCAAAGTCCGCGCTCTGCACTGGTTGGCGGAGCGGTATGAACTCGAACCGTCGGACTACATAACCTTCGGCGACGGTTTGGGTGATCTGGAGATGATCAGGTGGGCCGGTCGGGGGTACGCCGTTGGTGATGCGCATCCGATGGTGATTGACGATGCGGATGGCTATTTGGCGGGGCCGGCTGGAGAAGGTGTGGCTGGGAAGTTGGAGGGGTTGAGTAGGGGTGGGGGGTTAAAACTGCAAAGATGATTGACCAAACGCGGCGATTTCTGATTCCGTCCCCATTGCTGCGCCTTCGAATTCACGTATAATGCGGCGCAGTCGTGGCCTTCGCCCAATTTGGATGAAGCGCTTCGTTGAACTTCGCTTGGGAACCGATGCGAACCGCGTTATGTCCGTCATATACCTCTTGAAAAGAGTCGGGTTGTTCTTTCTGGTTGTTTGGCTCGGGGTAACGATTAACTTCTTCCTTCCTCGTCTCGCACCGGGTGACCCGATCCAAGAGTATCTGGGGCAACTGGCACAAGCTGGAATGTTCGTTGGAGATCCTTCCGCTGGATTCGTCGAGGAATACCGGGCGAAGTTCGGCCTCGACAAACCGCTTTGGCAACAATACGTGAACTACTGGATAGACGTGTCGCAGTTGAATTTTGGGTTATCGGTGGTTGATTATCCGGTGGAGGTGACGCGGGTGATCCGAGTTGCACTGCCATGGACACTGGGGCTGCTGTCGATTGCCACGATGATTGGATTCTTCATCGGGACATTGCTAGGCGCTTTGATGGTCGCGGTGCCAGGACCTTGGAAACGGCTTTTGGATTGGTCGATTCCTATTGTGATGATCGTTCATTCGATACCGTACTTCCTGCTTGGCATCATGCTGATAGCAATGTTCGCGGTTACGTGGGCTTGGTTCCCTGTAGGCAGCGGATACACACTTGGTGAATCTCCAGAATTTAGTCTGCACGGCCTGTTCACACTCGCCAAACATGCGTTCTTGCCCGCATTGTCGTTGGTTGCGGTTGCGGCGGGAGGATGGGCTATCGTGATGCGATCGATGATGGTGATAGTGCAAGGCGAGGACTACGTTCAGATGTCGCGCGCGATGGGTTTGAAGTCTTGGCGCGTTTTCTACTCATACCAGGTTAGGAACGCATTGTTGCCACAGATTACGTTCTTAGCTTTGAGTTTGGGATTTGTCGTGTCAGGTTCTGCGCTCGTGGAGGTGGTTTTTTCGTATCCGGGGATTGGTTCGACGTTGATCGACGCGATCACTGTCAAGGATTTGCCGCTGCTCCAATTGATACTGCTTGTCGTCATCATTGTCGTGACGCTGTTCTTGGTATTGCTGGATGTCATTTATCCCCTACTTGATCCCCGCATCCGTCATGAGACCGAGTGACAGTGAGGTGATGTGATGGTCGAACAGATCGGCACCGAAATACCGCCTATATCTTTAACGAGCAGATTTTCCCGATTGTTGTCCGGGAATTTGCTACTTCTCCTCGGATTGCTGCTCATAACGGCCGTCGTGTCATTTACCGTGCTCGGTTACCTGTTTGTCGACCTTGAACTGGCCCGCCTCAACGCGGCACCGTTAGCACAACCGCCATCCTTTGAGCACTGGTTCGGAACCGACGCCGTCGGAAGGTCAATACTCGCGCTTCTGGTGATCGGTACCCCGAAAACGCTGCTGATCGGCTTGTTGGCGGGTGTTTGTGGGATCACGATTGGAACATGTTTAGGGTTCTTCGCCGGATATGTTCGGGGTTGGGCCGACACTTTCATCCGGATCATTTCAGATGTGTTGTTCGTCATCCCGATTTTGTTCCTGCTTGTCTTCATAATCGAATATTTCCCGGTCGGTGCAGTTTGGATCATGGGAATCGTCATTGGTCTTCTGTCTTGGATGGGTACCGCGCGGACGGTTCGCGCTCAGGTACTGACATTGCGCGAGAGGGCGTTCATCAACATGGCAAGAGCGTCCGGTGCGGGCACATGGCGAATCATCTCATTAGAACTGATGCCGAACCTTACTTCTTATCTAGCCGCAAGTTTCGTGCAAGCGGTTTCAGGCGGAATCCTCTTCTCGATTGGATTGGAAGTACTTGGACTTGGTCCCGCTAATTCCCAGACGCTTGGTTGGTCGATCTGGTGGGCCAACGACTATGGCGCGGTGCTCCGAGGATTCTGGTGGTGGTGGGGTTCGCCAGTGGTCATGATCGTGATCATATTCCTCGGACTTTTCTTGACTTCACTGGGTCTTGACCGGGTGGCAAATCCGCGATTGCGAGGCACATCTTGACCTCGCAGAATGGCGGGCCCGTACTAAAGGTCAACAATCTCACCGTCGAGTACGAAACTGCACGCGGGATGCTACGCGCGGCTGATGACGTTTCGTTCGAGTTGTGGCCTGGCCAACGATTCGGACTTGTCGGCGAATCGGGTTCTGGCAAGACGACTACCGCTTTGGCGCTGATGCGGTTGACTCAGCTTCCCGGGCGAATAGTCGGAGGGGAGGTGCTGCTCGACGGCGTTGATCTCCTTGGACTATCGGAGAACCGAATGCGTGAGATGCGGTTGGCGCAGATCTCGTATGTTCCGCAAGGCGCAATGAACTCGCTAAATCCGGTTGCCAAAGTGGGGAATCAGATCGCCAACGGTTTCAAAGACCATGTTGACCAAATCAGCGGGTCCGAAATATCTGAGCGTATCGTTGATGTCCTGCGGAGCGTCGGACTTGACCCGTCAGTTTCACGAATGTATCCGCACGAACTCAGCGGAGGGATGAAACAACGCGTAGCCATAGCCATCGCAGTTTCGCTCGGCCCTAAGGTGATAATCGCCGACGAACCTACTAGCGCGCTGGACGTGGTGGTGCAGCGAGAAGTCATGCTGACACTGCGTAAACTCCAAGAGGAGATTGGAGCGGCGGTGCTCATCGTCGGACACGACATGGGATTGATGGCTCAATTCGCATCGCATATCGGAGTAATGTACGCCGGCAAACTGGTTGAATCCGGTCAAGTCTTGGAAATATTTGACGACCCGTTTCATCCGTATACACGTGCGTTGATTGCGAGCCTCCCTTCCACGAACCGGCGTCATCGACTGAGCGGCATTCCTGGCCTACCACCAGCATTGCTTGAGTTACCTGGCGGCTGCTCGTTTAATCCGCGTTGTGATTCAGTCATGGACATTTGCAGATCTGTGGACCCGAATCTAGACGAGATTAGCGATGGTCGTTTTGCGAGCTGCCACCTCTACGAAGAAACGGTGGTGACGACGTGAGCGCAGTTTTGGAAGCCGATCACTTGACGCGCGTTTTTAGTCGCGGGCTCATCAATAAGGTCGAAAACGTCGCGGTCAACGATATCAGCCTGCGAATCGATGATGAAAACCCGAGCATCACGGTTATCGCCGGCGAAAGCGGCAGCGGCAAGACGACTTTGGCATCGATGCTGCTCGGCTTCATGCGCCCTACGAGCGGCGAGATTCGGTACCAAGGTCGCGATATTTACTCTTTGAAGGGTGGAGATTGGCGGGCATTCCGACGCAATGTTCAACCGATATTTCAGGATCCGTTTGAAGTGTTTAACCCCGTGTATCGCGTTGACCGCATTTTGACCCTCCCCGCAAGGCTCTACAACATTGCTGAATCGGAAGAGCATGCTATGGAATTGGTGGAGGGGGCATTGCGCGAGGTTGGTTTGCGGCCGGCAGAAACGATGGGGAGATTTCCTCATCAATTGAGCGGTGGCCAACGTCAACGCATCACGGTCGCTCGTGCTTTCTTGCTAAAACCGAAAGTAATCATTGCCGATGAACCAGTGTCCATGATTGACGCGTCGCTACGAGCGACGGTGTTGGAAAGCTTGCGAGAACTAAAGACTGAGTTGGGAATATCGATCATCTACATCACGCATGACCTGACGACCGCATATCAAGTCGGCGACGCCATTTATGTGCTTTACAAGGGATCGGTGGTCGAAGCAGGCAATGTTGAGGATGTGGTTCAAGAGCCATCGCATCCTTACACCCAACTATTGATGGGCTCAATCCCGGTACCCGATCCGCGCGTCCCGTGGGGCGAAAACTTCGCGCAAATATCTTCGGACGACGAGCGTGAGGCATCTGCGCGAGGGTGCGCCTTTGCGCCGCGTTGCCCTCACGCTTTCGAACGTTGCGAGATCGAGTCGCCTCCACACTATCGGCTCGAAGACGGTCGAGCGGTCAAGTGTTTCCTCAACGAAGACCGGCCGATCACACACCTAGATTCGCTGTTATCTGACGATCTCGGATCGAATACGGCGTGATACTCGCGTTTACTGTATCTTTTCTACTCAGCCGCCAACGAAAAACGAAAGAAAACAAGCGAAGGAGATATCCGGAATGAACAAGCTAGGAAGATTTCTCGCGATCGCTGTATTGGGCGTTCTCCTAACGAGCATCGCTGCAATTGCGTGTACGTCCGAAACGATCGTCGTCCAAACGGTCGAAGTGGAAGTCGCGCGCGAGGTTAGGGTCGTCGAAACGGTTGTGGTTGAGAAGGAGACGATCGTAGAGGGGCAAACCGTTATCCAGACCGTCGTAGTCGAAAGGGAACGCGTTGTAGAAGGCCAAACGGTCGTCGAAACCGTCGTGGTCGAAAAAGAAGTTGTGGTCGAACAGCAAGTTGAAGTTGCTGTCGAGGTCGAGACGGTAGTCACGGCTACCGCTGAGCCGACGGCAACTCCGCCACCTGCTTCGGGAACCGAAGGTTTGCGCGATGTCGCACGTGACCGCACGTTGGTCATCGCGATAGCCGGCCAGCAACTCGATCCCGCCAACATGAACCTCCTGTCTGGCGGAGGTCTGAGCCGAATCCGGACGTTCTCAAACAACTCTTGGCTCGAGTTCCTTTTCTACTTTGGGCACCATGACGGAAAAGTGCGTCCGTGGCTGGCAGAAGACTGGCAGTACAACGACACGTACGACGAGATAACGATCAATCTAAGAGAAGAAGCGCATTGGTCTGACGGCACTCCTTTTACAGCTGAAGACGTCCGATTCACCTGGCAGGACATGATCATCGACAACCCGTCAAGTGCGTTTCACTTCCGACTCAAGGGCGTGGTGGAGAGCGTTGAAGCGCCCGACGATTACACCGTCAAACTCAATTTGACGCGACCAGATCAACGGATTTTCTTCATCCTCTTCCAAGAGAACTCCGAAGAGCAACTGCCGGTCTTGCCCAAGCACATTTGGGAAGGCAAGGACCCAGAGACGTTCGAGAACGTTGACATTTCGCAGGGATGGCCCGTCGGTACAGGCGCGTTCAAGCTGGTTAAGGCAGCGCCCGAGGCGTTGATCTTTGATCGAGATGAAAACTGGTGGGCTGCCAAAGCTGGCTTGGCTCCGTTGCCGGCGGTTGAGCGCATCGTATTTGCGCCTTCTGGCGACGAGCAATCTATCGCTCTACGTTTGGCGCGCAACGAGATCGACCTGCAATTCACGTTCCAACCCGGTTTGTTCGAATTGACGCGCGTCCGCAACCCTAAGGTGATCTCGTGGCAGGACGATCCGTTCATCCACGATCCGAACGGTTGCATGATCTCGATGACGATGAACAACAAGGTGGCACCATTCGACGATCCAGCGGTACGCCGAGCGTTGAACTTCGCCATCGACAAACAGTCGGTTGCCAACCTCGCTTTCGAAGGTACGACGATGCCTGTAGCGGTGCCTTTGGCAATCGGTTTCCCAGGGCCAGCGGCTTACTACGAGAAGATCAGAGATCTTATTGAAGCGGATGGGACAGACGTCCACAACCCGGAGAAGGCAGCCGAAATCATGGAAGCTGCTGGATACGCGCGCAACGACGATGGTTTTTGGACTGACTCAAACGGTGAAGTCCTTAAGATCGAGCTCTGGAATCCCTCGCCGGGTTACTGGAAGATGTCTCGTGCAGGCACAGCGGTCGTAGAAAGCGCACAGCGTGCCGGATTCGACGCAGTCGAGCGGCGCGGTTTAACCGGTTTTTGGGGTAAGCAGGCTGTTGGTGATCTGCCGTCCTGGCTAACATGGCACTGCGGCAGCACCGTTGAGCCGTACCAGACATACGTTCACTGGCACTCGAACAACTCGGCTGAAATCGGTGACACGGTTGCTTACTTCCTCTCCGCACCGCGATACGAGAACCCCGAGTACGACGCCCTCGTTGAGCAGATGGGCACACTTGAAGCCTCACCGGACAACGCAGAGTACATCGAACATTTCCGTAAAGCAACGGAGATCATTTTGAGGGACATGCCGGAAATCCAGTTGGTGATCGACGGTCACATCAACGCGATGAACACGACCTATTGGACAGGTTGGCCGACGAGCCAGACTTCAGATCTACGCTCGGAGCGCATTTGGGCCGAGTTCTACCACGCGATTATCCGCTTGCAGCCAGCTGGTGGATAGTCCGACGTTCGTTGACTAGCGAACTCTTAAGGGCCCGTTCTAGCGAACGGGCCCTTTCTTCTTGACTCGTGAATCAACTCACCGCCTGTCTGAAGTCGCTGGCGACCCAATAACCATCTGCCCAACGACGATTTATTGACGGGAGGTTCGAATCACGCGCCGTGCAACACGTACGGTGAGTTTGCGTCACGCGGAAAAGTTCAATTTGGCACCAACATCGAATCTCTGATAACCTACGTTTTCATGTTTTTAGACTCACATCAGTTACGTATTCTGCGTAGATTCGCTCGACTATTCAACGAAATACGAGTGTTTCGGCACTCACAAATGAGGTGGACAAAACGTTGAAGTTACGTAAACTACTCGCGTTCGGCCTATTGAGCATCGCTGTATCTGGCATCGCAGCTCTCGCCTGTACGCAAGAAAAAATCGTCGTCCAAACGGTAGAAGTTCAAGTCGATCGCGAAGTCCGCGTCGTCGAAACCGTCGTCGTCGAGAAAGAGACCATTGTCGAAGGCGAGACCGTCGTTCAAACGGTCGTCGTCGAGAAGGAACGCGTAGTCGAAGGCCAAACAGTCGTCGAGACGGTTGTGGTCGAAAAAGAAGTCGTCGTGCAGCAGGAAGTCGCCGTCGAGGTCGAAAAGGTCGTCACCGCAACCGCCCAACCAACAGCGACACCGCCACCTGCTGTCGGAACCGAAGATCTCAGGGATGTGCCTCGCAACCGCACTCTGGTAATCGCAATCGGTGGTCAGCAGCTTGCCCCCGCGAACATGAACCTGCTATCCGGCGGTGCTCTGAGTCGCATTAGGGACTTCGCTAACCAAACGTGGCTCGAGTTCCCATTCTATTACGGTCATCATGACGGGCAGGTTTATCCATGGCTCGCCACAGACTGGCAGTACAACGACAGGTTCGACGAGGTTACCATCACGTTCCGTGATGACGTCCACTGGTCAGACGGCACACCGTTCACCGCCGAAGACGTCCGATTTACGTGGCAAGACCTCATCTTAGACAACCCGTCGAGCGCGTTCCACTTCCGCATGAAGGGCGTGATCGAAAGCGTGGAAAAGGTCGACGACAACACCATCAAACTGCACCTGACGCAACCGGACCAACGCATATTCTTGGTCCTCTTCCAAGAAAATTCCGAAGAACAGATTCCGGTATTGCCAAAACACATCTGGGAAGGCAAGGACCCGGAGATTTTCGAGAACATCGACATCCCGCAGGGTTGGCCGGTCGGCACTGGTGCATTCAAACTTGTCAAAGCTGCGCCCGAAGCATTGATCTTCGACCGCGACGACAACTGGTGGGCGGCTAAAGCAGGTGTAGCACCGTTGCCCGCGGTCGAACGCATAGTCTTCGCACCGGCAGGCGATGAGCAGTCGATCGCGCTGAGGATGGCAAACAACGATATCGACGTGCAGTTTACGTTCCAGGCCGGGTTGTACGAACTGACACGCGTGCGCAACCCCAAGATCATCTCGTTCCAAGACGAGCCGTTCGGGCTCGACCCTAACGGATGCATGATCTCGATGACGATGAACAACAAGGTGAAGCCGTTCGACGATCCAGCCGTGCGGCGGGCGTTGAATTACTCCATCGACAAGCAGTCCGTTAACAACCTTGCGTTCGAGGGTGCGGCGAATAATGTTGGGGTGCCTCTCGCGGTTACGTTCCCGGGGCCTGCGGAGTACTACGAAAAGATCAAGGATCTGGTCGATGCCGACGGCACCGAACTCCATAACCCTGAAAAGGCTGTCGAGATCATGGAAGCCGCCGGTTACTCCAAAAACGAAGCAGGATTCTGGACCGACGCTAACGGCGACGTCCTCAAAATCGAACTTTGGAATCCGGCACCCGGATACTTCATTATGTCCCGCTCCGGGACAGCAGTTGTTGAGAGCCTTCAGCGGGCCGGATTCGACGCGGTTGAGCGTCGTGGTCTTACCGGTTTCTGGGGCAAACAGGCCGTCGGCGACCTTCCCTCTTGGTTGACATGGCATTGTGGCAGCACTATCGAGCCGTATCAGACGTACATCCATTGGCATTCCAGCAACTCTGCTGAAATCGGCGAAACTGTCGGGTACTTCCTATCGTCTCCCCGTTACGAGAATCCGGAGTACGACGCAATCATCGAGCAGATGGGAGCGATGGAGGCATCACCGGACGATCCTGAGTACATCGATCTGTTCCGTCAAGCCACGGAGATCATCCTCCGCGACATGCCGGAGATCCAGTTGGCGGAGGACGGAATCATCAACGCTATGAACACCACATACTGGACCGGGTGGCCGACGGGTGAGACCTCTGACTTCCCATCGCACCGCGTCTGGGCCGCGTTCTACCAAGCCATCATCCGCCTGCAACCTGTTGGCGGTTAGTTTCAACCTCCGCATTTTGAGCTGATGCAATCCTCACTCGGCGAAAGGGGGTGTAGGTACACTTATCGGCTGGCGATCGATTGCAGATCGCGTGCCCTTCAATCGATCCATGTTTCAACTGACCCGTCGCACAACCTCGTTCGTGGCAACGGTGTTCCTTGCCGGCTCAATCACTTACTTTGTGCCACGGGTGCCCGCGTTATGGATCGAGAACGGCTCATTCCCGACGTTGCATGATTTCATAGAGTGGTGGATTTGGGTCCTTCAAGGCGGATTTATGAGTGACGCGGTGACGCAGGCAATACCGTGGACCCTGGCACTAATGGGCCTTGCGACATCGGTATCGTTCATCATAGGCACGATCGTAGGTGCTCTGATGGCATCGCCATTCGGCAAGATTGGTCGGCTCGCGCGTTGGGGAACACCGGCGGCGATGACGATGTACGCCACTCCCTATTTCATTTTCGGGATGATTCTAATCTGGCTCTTCGTTTGGCTTGTTGAGATCTTTCCGACGGGTGGCGGGTACACGCTTGGCGAGACACCTGAAATGTCGTGGGACGGAATTCGAACGTTGCTGCTGCACGGGACGCTCCCGGCGCTGAGCATCGTCCTTACGGGCACAGCTCACTGGCTCGTCTTGATGCGTGGGATGATGGTGACGATTGAAGGCGAGGACTACGTCGTCCAGTCGCGTGCAATGGGTTTGAAGGATTGGCGTATCTTTACGTGGTACCGGATGCGGAATTGCGCATTGCCCCAGCTCACTCAACTCTTCCTCAGCATGGGAATCATCTTTACTGGTGCGGTGATGGTCGAAATCGTCTTCGCTTATCCCGGAGTTGGTTACTTGCTACAGCAGGCGATTCTCGGGAACAATTCTGGGCTGGTTCAATCGATTGTGATTACAACCGCAGTCATCTTCGCGGTGCTGTTGGCTGTAATGGAAACGCTATACCCGTTGATCGACCGGCGGATTGTTCGGGATTAGATTTTCGTTAATTCCCGGAGTCGCCGACTCTACGGCTCCACCAAAATCTCTTTGTCGTACCGCGCCCTAAGGTGGATGTCACCATTGGTGGCGTCGATGCCTACGATGCCGTAGCCGAATTCGACAATGTACGGACTAGGATCGTTGTCGAACTTGCCGCCTACTTGAACGGCCCAGATCTGTCGTTGCATTCGGGGTGAGTCGGCGGTGTAGAGATCGGACTTGGTCAACTCTTGGAGTTTTCTGAGGCGCATTGAGCCGACGCGGATGCGGATCTGGTCGTATCCGGCGAACTCGATGTCCTCGATGACTTCGGTCAGAGAATCCTTGGCGATATCGATCGCTTGCGCCTCGGTGATTGGCGGGTCGGGATCGATTGTAGGTACTGGTTCTTCTGGTTCACCGCAGGCGATGATGAACGATGCGGCAATCATGAGGATTGCGCATCGCTGGATTAGTGCGCGTGTGTCGGCTTGCAAAGGGGGGAATTGGGAGTGGGGGCAACCACGAGGGTTGCCCCTACGCCATTGCGGTGATTTTTCGTGATGGGCTGTGATTGCGGTATGAACCCCCTGCGTCTCGCTG
Organism: uncultured Dehalococcoidia bacterium; assembly: GCA_951812795.1. GTDB lineage: Bacteria > Chloroflexota > Dehalococcoidia > Lucifugimonadales > Lucifugimonadaceae > Bin127. The sequence continues at coordinate 2,550,392 of OX638325.1, read as the reverse complement.
CGCTTGACGCGTCCCCCTTTTGCTGACGCAAAGGGGGAGGTGTTTGTTCAGCTGGCTACCGGTATCGACTCGACCTTGCCGACGATGTCTTTGGTGTTGACTAGGTGCTTGCCGAGTCCGAGTTCCTTGGCATCCATTCCCATCGCGAGGCCGAGCAACTGCGGTAGGTGGATGATTGGCAGGTCGGCCTTGCCGCGGTTGTTCTGTCGGCGGGCTTTGGGTTGGTAGCCGTCAAGGTTGAGATGGCAGAGGGGGCACGGGGTAACCATTGCGTCGGCGCCGAGTTCGCTGGCGGTTCCGGTGTGGTTGGCTACCATCCGCAGGGAGTTGCGCTGGTTGATGAGCAGTATCGGGAAGCCGCAGCAGGCGGTCTTGCCGGGGAAGTCGACGACGTTGCCGCCGACCGACTCGATGACGGTTTCGAGCGATGTTTGGCGCTCCGGGTTTTCGTCGAAGCCCAATGCGTCGGATGGTCGAACGATGTAGCAGCCATAGAACGGTGCGAGGTTGACTCCCGAAAGCTCCTTGACGAACGTCTTTTTGAGCGTCTCAACGCCGATATCTTCAACGAGCACCCAAAGCAGATGCTTGACCGTGGTGTTGCCGCTGTACGACAGTCCCTCTTCGGCGAGGTAGCCGTTGATCTCTTCGAGGTAGTCGGCGTCCTTGCGAACTCGGCGGTCTGCCTGCGCCATTACGCCTTGGCACGTCGAACAGATCGTCATGACCGGCAGTCCAAGTTGCTCGGCCATTGCGAGCGTACGGATGTTGAGGATGTCGCCGAGTTTTTGGTCCTTCTCCTGCAACACGCCTGCGCCGGTGCATGAAGCGCCAGTCAATTCGACCCACTCGATACCGAGGCGATCCATCACCGCGACCGCGGAGTCGAAGAGTTCGGGTCCCGCTCCGCGCGCGACACATCCTGGATAGAAGGCGAATTTCATGTGTTGCGCTCGCTCTCCACTCGTTCGAAGATTCGGGTGATCTTTTCGTTTTCGTCTGCCTTGTGCGGCACTATCGGTGGCATCTTGCCCTTCAGCACCGACTTTACGCCGATCTCAGCAAGGTCGATCAGTCGCGGAATGTTGGTGTAGCCCGCAGATTCGACGGCAAGCCGTGCTTCGTCGAGACGGCCGTGTTTCTTGACCGATTTGCTAAATGATTCGGTGTGTCGGTACCCGGATGTATTTCGATTGCCGGCTTCGATGGCCATGTCCCGCATCTCCATGATGCGATCCATCGGCGCCACGTCCTTGGGGCAGACCTCGACACACTTGAAGCAGCGGGTGCAGTCCCAAATGCCGCCTTCGACTTCGTTGAGTTCCTTTAGGCGTTCGTCACGTTGGTCGTCGCGCGGGTCCTCTACGAAACGCCACGCCTTGGCCAGCGCGGCGGGACCGATGAAGGCTTCGTCGACTTCAAGGACGGTGCAGTCGGAGACGCATGCGCCACACATGATGCAGTTCATCGCCGTCAACAGATTCTCCATCGAATCGTTGTTGACCACGAACTCACCCTGCTCCGGTTCCTCGTCGGGTTGGAGATACGGATCGACTTGGCGGACTTTGTCAAAGAACGGGTCGAGAGAGACTACGAGGTCCTTGATGATGCCGTGGTTGCCCATTGGTTCAATGACTATCGTCGTCCCCTCTTCGGTGACGTCGGCGATGCGGGTCTTGCAGACGAGTTTGGCCTCGCCGTTCACGCGCATTCCACAGGAGCCGCAGATTGAGGCCCGACATGCACAGCGCAGCGCCAGTGTGCCGTCTACTTCTTCCCGGATCTGAATCAGAGCGTCGAGAACGGTCGCGCTCGGGTGCAGATCCATTTCAAACTCGTCCCAACGCCGTTGGCCGGAGCCCATCGTTTCGGGATCGAATCTACTGACCTTTAGTTTCGAATTCATCAGTAGACCCTCTTCACTGGTTCCCACTTAGTTATCGTGACTGGTGATGTCTCAACCCGAACGCCGTCCTCATTGTCGGGATCGTGGTATGCGAGTGTGTGCTTGAGCCAGTTCTCATCGTCGCGCTCGGTGATGTCGGTGCGGAAATGCGCTCCCCTGCTCTCCTTGCGCGTCAACGCCGAATGCACAATTGCGTTGCCGACGTCCGCCATGAACTCCATTTCTAACGAGAAGATGAGGTCCGTGTTGAACACTTTGCCCTTATTCTGGATTGCGATATTCGGCATTCGCTCGTTGACGTTGCGAATGGCTGCTTTTGCACCTTCCATCGATGCTTGATCGCGGAAAACACCGATGCCTTTGGTCATCTCGTTCGCCATGTAGTTTCGGACTGCGGCCCAGTTTTCGTTCGGTTCGCGATCCATCAGCGATTGGATGCGCGCCTTGGTTGCGTTGAGATGCTCATCCGAACCGGAACCAGCGTCTACCGACTTAATGTATTCGGCAGCATGAACGGCTGATCGCCGACCGAACACTACGGTGTCGAGCAATGAGTTGGCGCCCAATCGGTTGGCGCCGTGGACGCTGACGTTGGCACATTCGCCCGCCGCGTAAAGGCCAGGCACGACGGTCGCGCCATCCACATCGGTCTTGATGCCGCCCATGATGTAATGCACACCGGGACGCACCGGTACGGGTTGCTCAGCCAGATCGATCCCGAGGAACTCCACCGCGACCTCTTGGAGATAACCGAGGCGGTCTTCAATGAATTCGCGACCCAGATGTCGAAGGTCGAGCAGAACGTTCCCGTCGATTCCTCGTCCTTCGTTGATTTCCGTTTGCTCCGACCGCGATACGACATCTCTGGACGCTAGCTCCTCGTATTGTGGAGCGTACTTCAACATGAAGCGATCGCCCTCGGAATTGAGGAGATGCGCGCCCTCCCCGCGCGCGGCCTCGGACAGCAGTATGCCGGTCCTCGCCAACGTCGTCGGGTGGTACTGAACCATCTCCATATCCATCATCGGAACCCCGGCGCGCCATGCGAGAGCAAGGCCATCGCCGGTGCAGATGATTGCATTGGTGGAAGGCTCAAAAACTCGTCCGGCGCCGCCCGCGGCCATGATCACTGTCTTCGCCCAGATCGAGTGCAAGGTGCCGGTCTTGATATCCAGCGCCACGACGCCGACGCAACGACCATCTTCGATGATTAAATCGGTAACGAACCACTCCTCGTACACGTTCAATCCGTGTTTCAGGGCTTGCTCGTAGAGCACATGCAATATCGCGGAGCCGGTGATGGCGCCAACGAAGAACGTCCGGGCGACCAGCTGACCGCCGAACCTTCGCGTACCCAACCTTCCGTCCTCGCCACGACTGAAGATGACACCCATTCGTTCGAGTTCGATAACGGCATCGCCAGCTTCGCTCGACATGATCTCAACGGCGTCTTGGTCGGCGAGATAGTCGCTTCCCTTGATCGTGTCTAAGGCATGCCCCTCCCAGTCGTCACCGCGGTCGGTGAGGGGTGCATTGATGCCTCCCTGTGCGGCGTTCGAATGGCTGCGAACCGGGTGAACTTTGCTGATAACCGCAACGTCCAATCCGAGCCGAGTAGCCTCGACGGCAGCACGGAGGCCGGCCAATCCGGCACCGATAATGAGGACATCATGCTTATACATCCGCTCTCCTAGCATCATCTAGAAATGCGGAGGCGCGGGTGACCGCCGCTATTGTCAGCGCATCATCAATTTCGCCATTCATGCACATATGCCGCAAATCGTCGACGGTCGTTTCTACAACCATGATGTCTTCAAGTTTATCTTGCGGCAATGGGTCGATTTCGAGGTCAGTTGCGACGTATCCGTGGCAGTATTCTTCGCTGTAACCCGATACGGGCACGAAACCGCCGATGGGAGTGAAATTCGATGCTCGATAGCCCGTTTCTTCACGCAGTTCGCGAGCGGCGGTCATCTCCGGTGGTTCGTCGGCGTCTCGGGTTCCCGAAGGTAGCTCTAAGGTGTAGCATCCCTGCGCCGCGCGCCACTGCTTAACCAGTAGCACGGTACCCTTCTCGGTTATCGGGATCATCACTGTCGATCCCGGATGGGCGATGATCTCTTTGGTTGCCGGTGGGCGATCACCCATCTTGAGCGTGTCTAGTCGTAGAGACAGCTTTTCACCGCTAAAGATGGTTTTGCTGTCGATCAGCTCGGTTTTGAGCGGCAGGTTTTCTTCCGCGGGATCGGTCATCTTCCGGATCCCTCGCCACGCTGGACCGCACCGATTCTCATCCCCAGTCGATCCGATAGACCTTCCCAGTACGCGCTCTTGGGGCCACGCCGCAGAAACCTCGCGGAATGTTCGCTGCGCGTCAACCGAACAGAGTCTCCGATCTGCATCGTGCGGCTGATGTATCCGTCGATCGTCAACGTGGCGTCGGCGGTTGTGTCGAGCGTCAACTCAAGCGTGCTGTTGGAATCGAGAACGACGCCGCCGAATTGGCTCATGTGCCCGGCGATCGGTTTGAGTAAGAACACCGACGAGTTCGGGTCGATCACCGGTCCACCAAGTTGAAGGTTGTATCCGGTGGATCCGGTTGAGGTGGCAACGATCACTCCGTCACCACGGAAGGTAGACAACTCCACATCGTCAATAACTGCCTTCACCTCGATCATTCGCAGTTCAGCGCCGCGGTGTACGGTCACGTCATTCAACGCGTGGTACGACGCCTTACCGCCTCCGAGTTTGGCCTCGAGCATCACCCTTTCGTCGATCCGCCCGTTGCTGTCGAGATACCAGGCGATTTCTTCGAGAGCATCACCGGAATCGATTTCACTCATGAATCCGACTCGCCCCATGTTCACGCCGAGGACTGGTATTCCGTGCGCAATGGCCGCATGCATCCCACGCAAAATCGTGCCGTCTCCGCCGATGGTGATGATCAGATCTGTGTTGCGCAGACGATCACCCGTTTCGTCGCAAGCAACCGTAGCTTCGTTGGCGCTCCACCAACGACACCGACCTTTGTATTTCGCAGTGATTTGGGCGGCGAGGTCTGCAGCCCGGGGCAACAGGCTGTGATGGACAATACAGACTTCGTCGAAATTGTTCAAGTTACGCCATCCAGGAGGCGTGTTGACGGCGCGGCTTCATGCTCCCGGTCCGATCAAACGATCGTTAGGGAATCGTCGATCAACTGCAAGATCAACCACGGAACAACTCCGAAGATGATCGATCCAACGACTCCTAATGCCACCGCCGCCATTTCGCCGGTACCGGGCTTTATCGGTTCGGCATCTTTCGTTTCACCGAACAAGATTAATCCTACGATTCGCAGATAGTAGAACGCAGCGATCACGGTGTTGATCACTGCGACGATCGCGAGCCACACCAAGCCTTGATCGACGGCTGTACTGAACACGACCGCTTTCGCCATAAATCCCACCGTTGGTGGCATGCCTAGCAGCGAAAGCAATCCAATCACCATCATCACCGCCAATAAGGGTGACCTCTTCACGAGTCCGCTCAATCCTTCGATCGTGTCGTCTCCGGTGCGGTGGATTATGGCAGTGAAGGCGAGGAAGACGGCGAGGTTGGTGAAGGCATATCCGGCTAGGTAATACATGACGCTCTGCGGCCCGGATGTCGTGCTCCCGCTCGAAGACGCAACTGACACCGCGGCGAATCCGACCATGATGTATCCGGCTTGGGCGATGGTCGAATAAGCCAACAGACGCTTCATGTTCGTTTGCGACAGCGCGATCAAGTTGCCGACCGTCATGCTCGCGGTCGCAATCACGGCGAACAGTATCTGCCAGTCCTGCGCTACCGTCTCAAATCCTGACAAGGAGTAGAGCAACCGCATGAGGACGGCAAAAGCCGATGCCTTAGACGCCACAGACAAGAACGCGGCGACCGGGGTCGGCGCGCCTTGGTAAACATCCGGCACCCACATGTGCCAAGGTGCGATAGCCATCTTGAAGCCGAAACCAGCGACGATCAATAAAACCGCAAACATTACGGGCAAGGACCCAAATGGCACTCCGGCTTCAAATGGGAGCGCGGCCAGTCGCACGACTATCTCGTCGATTCTGGTCGCGCCAGTGTAGCCGTACAGGAAAACGAGTCCGAACAACAACAGGGCTGTGGACAGGGCAGACAGTATCAAGAACTTAGCGCCTGCCTCGATCGAGAAACCGTCACGTCGCAATGCCGCAAGGGCAATCGCTGGCAAAGCGGTCGTTTCGAGCGCAACGTAGATCGTTATCAGTTCGCTTGCACCGACGAGGAGCATCATTCCCGCGGCGGCGATTAGTAGCAACGAGAAGAATTCACCCAGTGAATCCTTGAACTGCGCTAGATATGGCACTGAAGCCAGAAGCACCGCAGCTGTTGCGCCGATGATCAGGAATTGGAAGAACAGCGTGAAGCGATCGGCCGTAAAGCTACCGTAGACGACCGGAGAAGAGGTCGAATCGCCGATCCAACCGAACCACAGATTTAGCGCGAAGAAAGTGGGCGCGGCGAGTCCGATCACGACGATCCACGATAATGCGCGCTTGCTACCCCATCGCCGTCCGCCAAACATGCGTTCAGCAAGGAGCGCGTCCGCCGACAGCAGAACTATTGCTAGTGTTGCCATCGCAATGACGGGCGATAACGCCCAGTAGTCCTGAGCAACCACTAGCGAAGTATCCCTTCAATGCCGATCTTGAAAACGTCGACGATGGTCTTCGGCCAGATGCCAACCACGAATATCGGAATCGTCAAGGCCAGTATCGGTATCAGATCCAACGGTTCCGCGTCCGTCAACTCTTCGAACTTGTCATCCGGTATTCCACCCTCTGGAGGTTTAGATCCGAAGAACGTGCGCTGAATCATCCAAAGCACATATCCCGCTGCCAGCACGACTCCGAACGCTGATATGCTCGCCGCCCAAGGCCACACTGGGAATGCGTTGAGGAACACCATGATCTCGGAGACAAAGCCCGACAATGCGGGCAGTCCCAACGAAGCGAATCCGGCAACGAAGAAGAAGATTCCGATCACCGGCATCCTTCGCCATAATCCGCCCAGATGCGGAATGTGCCGGGTGTGCGTGCGATCGTACGCCATTCCGACCACTAGGAACGCCAATCCAGTGATCGTGCCGTGTGTGAACATCTGCAACGCGGCGCCGTTTATGCCACCGTGTTGCGTGGCCGCCGTGTTGCCGCCAATGGCGGTCAGACCTAGAAGCACGAAGCCCATGTGACTCACCGATGAGTACGCGATCAATCGTTTCATGTCGGTCTGCCGGATGGTGACGATGGCACCGTAGACGACGCTGACCGCGGCAACGACTGACAAAATCCCTGCGGCGTCATGCACCGTAAAACCGTTCGTCTCTTGGAAAAAGCCGATGTTGATTCGGATCATGCCGTAACCGGCCATCTTCAGAAGTACTCCGGCGAGCATTACGCTGACCGCAGTCGGGGCGTCGGTGTGGGCATCGGGAAGCCAGTTGTGGAGCGGCCACACTGGCAATTTCACGGCGAACGCAACTAGGAAGAATGCGAATATCAGAGATGCCGGTGCGATCAGGTCGACACCTGCAATCTGGTCAGCGATACCAACGATCCCAAGTTCAGGTACCGGAACCATCGTCAAACTGTCTACCGCACCGGTCAGGTAGACGGCGAATATACCCACGAACATGAAGGCGCCGCCTGCAAGGGTGAAAAGTACGAACTTCATCGCCGAGTATCGTGGACGTCCGGAGCCCCAAACTGAGATGAGCATGAACATGGGAATGACTTCGAATTCAAAGAAGACGAAGAACAGCAGCAGATCGAGACTGACGAAAACTCCCATCACCGCCGATTCCAGGAGCAACAGCCAAACGAAGTACTCCGATACTCGCAACTCGATGTTCCGTGAAGCGAATGCCGCGGCTAGACCCAATATTCCGGTCAGGAGTACAAGCGGAGCGCTCAATCCGTCGACGCCAAGAAGATACGACGACTTGATGGTCTCTGCTGACAACCAGTTCAGGTGATCGATGAACTGCACGCCTCCTACGACGCGGTCGTACGCCAGGAAGACAACGAGTGAGAGGATGAACGCGGCGACGGTACTTAGGATGGCAAACCAGCGGATCACTCGATCCTCGAGATTGAGTGGACGGGCGAGCAGAATCACCAGCGCCGCCAAAGCGGGCAGGAACACCGTTACAGTCAATATGCCGTTGAATTCACTCATTCGCTAGATTTCATCGAATTGTTACTGCGCCACCACCACAAAGATCACGATGGCCACGATCAGTCCGACGACCGAAACGATGCCGTATGTCTGGACTTGGCCGTCTTGAACCTTGGCCAACGCTCGTCCTGCGCGATCGGTCCAGCGATAAAGCTGTACGTTCACGTTGTCGAATCCTGAAATATCGAGCCTGTCGATCAGCATCGCCAAGTAGCTATAGAAGCCGCGGGAGACGATCAGATCCTCGTACAACTCGTCGATGAAGTATTTGCGTTTAAACAGAGTTTGCAGCGGGTTGGTCGTCCGTTCAACCCAGATCGGCACAATGCCCGGTTTGGTCAACAACCGCCATGCAAGGACAATGCCTGAAACCGCCAGTATGGTCGACAGGATCGCAATCAAAGCGTCGAATTCTGGCTCCGAACCGGCGTGTACCTGTGCATCGTGATCAACGAAGACATCGACATTACGCTCGACAACGAATGTCGAGAACGCGTGTTTGTTGACAACACCCAAATCGAAAACTGGGTTCGTGAAGAAGCCAATGAATATCGCAAGAAACGCAAGAAGAGCGATCGGAACGATCATCGTGCGCGGCGATTCGCCCAGATGCACATGCTCCAAACCCTCGGGAGCTTCTTCGCCCGACGCCTCGATATCCTCGCGTTCTTTGTCTCCACCACCCCGGAACTCGCCATGGAAGGTCATGATGACCGCTCGGAACATATAGAACGCAGTCATCAATGCGGCGAGCAGACCCAACACCAGCGCGACCGTGCCGATCGGTGTCCCGGCGTGGAATGCGTGCGCCAAAATCTCGTCTTTGGACCAGAATCCGGAAAGTGGGATGATTCCTGCTAGTGACAGGCTCGCGATCACCATCGCCCAATAAGTGATTTTCATGTGGTCCTTGAGACCGCCCAAGTACCGCATATTGAACGTCCCACCTGCGTGGTGCACCGAACCCGCGGCAAGGAACAGACCGGCCTTGAAGAACGCGTGCGTGAAGAGATGAAACACCGCCGCTCCATAGGCACCGACGCCCAGCGCAAACATCATGTAGCCAAGCTGACTCACCGTCGAATACGCCAAGACTCGTTTTATGTCGTCCGCGACTAACGCCATCGACGCTGCAAACACCGCCGTAATCGCGCCCACCAAAGTCACCAAGAACATGATGTCGCTGTGCTCGAATAGCGGGAAGAACCGAGCCACAAGGAAGACGCCCGCGGTCACCATTGTCGCGGAGTGGATCAATGCCGAAACCGAGGTCGGCCCCTCCATCGCGTCCGGCAGCCAGGAATGCAGTGGGAACTGCGCGGATTTACCGATTGCTCCCAATAGGAAACCTAGTGCGATCCACGAAGCAACTGAAATCGCCATCATTCCGCCCGCGATAGCACCGTACATTTCGTGGATGTCGAGCCATGACGGATTGTTCGAGTACAGGTAGAGGATCGCGAGCAAGAAACCAAAATCGCCGAAGCGCGTCATCAAGAATGCCTTCTTCGCCGCCGCGGCTGCCGTCGGTCGGTTCAGCCAAAAACCGATGAGCAGATATGACGAGATTCCGACTAACTCCCAAAAAACGAAGAGTTGAATAACGCTTCGCGCGGTCACCAATCCCAGCATCGACGCGGTGAAGAGTGCCATGTAGGCGAAGTAACGGGTGTAGCCGTCGTCACCATGCATATATCCGATGCCGTAGACCTGCACCAGGAAACTGACGCCGCTCACGACGATCAACATGATGGCCGTCAGCTGGTCGAGCATGATGCCGAAGCCGATGTCGACGCCACCAACCGCGATCCAGGTGTGCATCTCGAATTGCTGGGCGCCGTCCGAAACGACCTTGATCAGCGCCAGGAACGACAAGGCGAATGAGACGCCAATCGCCGCGGCGGTCAACCAACCCGCAAGATCTGATTTCTTACCGGTGAGGCGATAGGGTCCGACTGCGAATTCCGGAATCCACCGAACCACCACACCGTTGATGACGAACGCGGCTGCCGGCAGGAGGATAATCAGCCAAATTGTCAGTTCTGATGCCAAATCTAGATTCGCTTAGAGTTTCCTGATAATCTCATCGGCCACGTGTTCCCTACCCTTGGGAACCATGACCATGAACGGCACGTCTTCGGCCCAATCCAATATGTCGCCTACCGGCAAAATCTTGGCTGGCAATCCTTCGCCATCGAGCAGGTTTTTCCAGCTCTCGGCGATCTTCAAGGTCTTAGTCCTCTTGTATTCGACCCACATATTCAGTTCTTCATATCCGTTGCGTCCGTAATCTCGACCGACTGTTTTGCCCGGAAAAACGCGAAAACCAACGCCAGTGCAAGTGCCGTTTCGGCCGCCGCGATGCTGATGACGAAGACCGCGAACATGTGTCCGGTCAACGCCGATCTGACCGCGCTTTCAGTGATCGCGCCGTCCACGCCGACCAACGCAGCCGGTGCCGTAAACCGAGAAAATCCGATCGCGGCTACGAGAACTCCGTTGAACATCAACTCGAGCGACATTATGACGGCAATGATGTTGCGGCGAGCCAAGACTCCGAACAGTCCGATCGAGAACAGCGCTCCCGCTACGACAAGGACGATCTCGAGCGTCATGCCGCGTCGTCCTCCTGCGCGTCGTCCTCCTGGCGGCCACGGATTACGACCAACGCACCGATCAACGCCGCGATCAACAGCAGACCCAGAGTTTCAAACGGCAACACAAATTCGCGAATCAATGCCGGTCCAATGTGGGAAGATCCGTCCACCAAAGCTCCTCCCCGAGAGTCCTCAACGTCATTACCTGCAACAACAATTGAGTTTTCACCGCCCGATCCGCCCGTGACCTCGTAGTGTCCGACAAGCCCCGCGACGGCGTCTGGATCGTTCACTTCATCAATCGCGGTCCAATCGGTGTTGTATGCCACAAAGATGATGGACGCGAGCATTAACACGCCCGAGACCGCGGACACCAATCGGCTTTGGGACAACGTACCCGCATTCGCCAGATCGCCGATGAACATGACCGCGAACGCGATCAGGATCGAGATTGCGCCGACGTACACCAAAATCTGAACAACGCCAATGAACTCGGCGTTCAAGATGAAATAAATCGCGGCAACGCCCACGAACGACATCGCCAACGCAACGACCGCGCGCACTAGATCGCGCTGTGTGACGACGATGATCGCCGAAGCGATCGTTATCGCCGAGGCGACGAAGAACGCCAGCGTCGCGATCGGTCCTGAATCGAAAGCTCCGCTCATCGATCCTCAACCCAACGCTGATCCAATGTCTCTTGATCCGGCATCTCGTGGCGTCCGGTCTTGTAGTGGTCGTCCTCGGGGCCGTCGCGGAAGGGATCGTAGTCGCGTTCCTCGAACTGCGGTCTGAACCACGAGCTCGGTTGCCTCAATGCTTGGCGTAACTCATCGACCGAAATCACCAAGGCATCTCGCTCATATTTGCTCCGCTCGAATTGGCTGCCCATATGCAACGCATCATAGGGACAAGCCTCAACGCACAACCCACAGAACATGCACCTACCGATATCGATGTCGAATACATCGATCGCGTAGCTCTCGCCTTGCTGCACGTCGAAGCCGCCTGGGCTGGTCACGATTTCGATTATTCCAAGCGGACAGTACTTTGCGCACGACGCACAACCAGTACATCGATCCTCGTACCACGTAAACTCGTTGCCCCGAAAACGTCGATTTTGCGGGATGTTGACGGGCACCGAATACATGCTGAGCGCGGCTTTGGCGGCGGTCACTGGTTGGGTGGCCATCAAACCTACGGTCGATTTACCCTCGTTCTTCGCCGCTCCAATGATGCCAACCTTGCGGTCGGGATACTGGATCGTAAATGGCACCTTGAGGGCGTTCCTCAACGTCACCTTCATCGCCTTCAATAGTCCGAGGCCGATCATCGCGTCGTACCTCCTGTGTAAGCAACCTCATCAGGTAGCTCGTCCGTGGCCACCGGATATGTCGGTCGGTCAGTTCGGGGCGCGGGCGCCGTGTAGTCGCCTGGACGCAGCAATTTGCTGACCAACCAGATCGAAATGAAGAACACCACCCAGTTGATCGCCGACATAATCAGCAACTCAGTGATGCCAGGATCGGGCCAGATAGCGATCAATATCGCGGTCACGAAGATGTTGATCAACGTGAGTTCGAACAGGCCTTTCCAAGCCAAGGAGAGAATTTGGTCGACGCGCAACCGCGGCCACGAAAATCGCATCCACATGATGAACAGCAATACGAGAACGGTCTTGCCGGCAAACCAGATCTGTGACGGTATCAGATCCCATCCACGCCAACCGCCGAGGAATAGCGTCACGATCAACATCGAAGCCACGATCGTGGCCAAGAACTCCGCCAAGAAAAAGATGCCGAACTTCATGCTGCTGTAGTCGTTCAAGTAGCCAGCGGCGAGTTCAGACTCCGCCTCGATCAAGTCAAACGGTGTGCGGCTCGTTTCCGCCTGCGCGGCGATTAGGAACACAAACAGGCCGAGCGGTTGCACCAAGACAAATGGGATGTCTTGAGCATCCACGATCTTCCCTAAGGACATCGATCCGGCAAGCATCAACACGCCAATGAGAGACAATGCCATCGGTATTTCGTAGCTGATCAGCATCGCCACCGAACGCATGCCAGCGAATATAGCGATTCTGTTGCCGGACGCCCAAGACGCGAGCACCACGGAAATGCCGGACATTGAAGTGATCGCGATCACGAACAATATCCCGATGTTGAGGTCCACAACGAATGTTCCGACGCCGAACGGGATGACTGCGAGCACCGACAGTACTGGGAACACCATCAATATCGGTGCAAGATTGAATAGCCATCGGTCGGCTTCATCGGGAACGATGTCTTCCTTGAAGAGCGTCTTGATGGCGTCCGCAACTGACGTGAATGAGCCAAACGGGCCCCAACGGTTCGGTCCGGTCCGGTTCTGGATTCGTCCCAAAATCCGGCGTTCACCCCAGATATAGACGACTACGGCACCGAGACCTGCATTGATCACGATATTGATGATGATGAAAGCAGTGATCGCAAATGCCAGCCATTCAAATCCGGCCGGCAAAAGCGTTGTGTCGTACCCACGCTCGGCGCACGAATCACTGCTGCCTGCAAGATAACAGTAGATGTTGCGGAAGAGCGAGTTGTCCAAGAAGGCGGGATTCAACGATCTACCTCGCCCATGTTGATGTCAACACTGCCGAAACTCACGAACATGTCGGCCAACAACTCGCCCACCAGCATCTCCCGTAACAGCGTCAAATTGATCAACGACGGCGCTCGGACGTGGCATCGATATGGCGATATCGACCCATCGCTGACCAAATAGAAGCCTAATTCGCCTTTGGAGTGCTCAATCGCCGCGTAGGCATCGCCAACGGGTGGACGCAGCAACCAAGGCACATCGTCGTGATCCGGTCGCACCGGTCCCGGCTCGATCATCTTCTCGCATTGGCGAACGATTTTGATGCTCTCTCGCATTTCCTGCACACGCACCCAATACCGAGCGAAATTGTCACCCGCAGTGTGAAGAGGGCGCTCGAACTTTACCTGATCGTAGTAGTCATAGGGGTCGCGATGACGCAGGTCCCAGTCGACTCCCGCGGCTCTAAGCATCGGACCCGTAATCGACGCGTCTAGCATCTGCTCGGGGGTCAGCACCGACACGCCCTTCGTGCGCGAGAAGATTATGTCGTTGTCGGTAAGAAGATCGTCTAAGTCGTCGATCCGAGGAGGCAGTTCGTCGAGCACGGCGTTCATGGCCGGCCAGAACTCTTCAGGCGCGTCCATGAAAACGCCGCCGGGCCTCAGATATGAGTTCGTGATTCGAGCACCGCACAGCATCTCGAAGAGATCAAGTATCTTCTCCCGCTCGCGCATGGTGTAGATAAGTGGCGTTCCCCAAGCGCCTAGGTCCTGGATCAAGAATCCAACCGCCACCAAGTGGCTGGCGATCCGCTGCAACTCAGATGCAATCATCCGCAGCCACACACCCCGAGGCGAAGGCTCAACTCCGGCCAACTTCTCAACGGCAAGCATGTACGCCTGGTTGTTCAGCATCGAACCGACGTAATCCATACGATCCGTCAGCGTAACCACCTGCACATACGTCCGCTCCTCCGCCAACTTCTCCGAACCGCGATGCAGGTAGCCGAAAATGGGTTCGACGTCGATGATCTCCTCACCGTCAAATGTGACGCGCATCCGGAACACACCGTGAGTCGACGGGTGTTGCGGGCCGAGGTTGACCGTGATCGGCTCTGTGCGGACCTGCGTTGTCACGATCCTTGTGCACCTCCGTTTTCGGCGGATAGCTCATCGGCTAAAGCGGTCGGGACGCGCCATTCAGACTCAGGGACGATTGACTGTTCGTAAGTCGCGAAATCCTTCCGCAAAGGATGGCCTGGGAATCCCTCCCAGAGCATGATTCGCTTGTGGTTCGGGTGACCTTCAAAGATTATCCCCATCAGATCCCACACCTCGCGCTCCTGTAGATCAGCTCCGCGCCAGATATCGAAAACGCTAGGTATTTTCGCTTCGTCCCGTCCGATTCCACACTTGGATTTCACTACGGCGGTGGCGTTCCTAGTCAAGGATGTCAGGTGATAGACCACTTCAAAATATGAGATGTAGTCGACGGCGGTGACGCTGCTGAGCAACTCGAAACGGAACTCCGGGTCATCTCGAAGCAATCGCATGACCTCGACAACGGATCTAGGTGCGATCCAGATGTCGGTTCCGCGGGCGTCGACTACCGCGTCGGGAAGTGATTTTTGGATCGCTTCCGCCAACTTGGCGCCATCCCACGCCCTGCTCATACGCCACCTGCCGGATTGCTCGTCAACGAGTAACGACGGATCTTGTCATGCAGTTGCATGATCCCGTAAAGCAACGCGTCCGGCCTCGGCGGACATCCGGGAACGTACACATCCACCGGAACAATGTGGTTGACGCCGGGAACCACAGAATATGACTGGAAGTAAGGGCCACCGCTTGTCGCGCACACACCCATCGAAATCACCCACTTTGGCTCCGCCATCTGCTCGTACAGCCGACGCAGGGGAACCGCCATCTTCCAAGTCACTGTACCGGCTACGATCATCAGGTCTGCTTGCCTTGGTGTCGCACGAAACGCCTCCATACCGAAGCGCGATATGTCGAAGCGCCCCATGGCGGAGGCAATCATCTCGAAGGCGCAGCACGCCAAACCGAATTGCAAGGGAAACAGCGACGATTTACGCGCCCAGTTCAAGAGATAATCCACGGAGGTAACGATGACGTTACGCGAGTGGTCATCATCCATGTGCATGATGGGTTCCGGCAACGGACTCAAACGCGTCGCCTTCATCAAATTGACCTCGTCGCCCTCGTCCCGATCCATGTCCCAAGTTACGTTGAACAGTGGATTGCCCGGGTCGTGCCCCAACGGGACTCGGTAGGCGTTTTCGATTTCGGAGGTCAATTTTCGGTGCTCCGTGTCCATTCGAGTGCGCCTTTTCGCCACGCATATAGATAACCCAACGTGACCACAACCAAGAATACCAGCACCGCGAAGAAGGCGATCATGCCGAACTCCTTCGACAGAACACCGTACTTGATGGCCCACGGAAACAGCAGCACGGTCTCCACATCGAATACCACGAAAAGGATGGCGTAGTAGTAGTAGCGAATGTTGAAAAGCCGCGGCTTCGGGCTGAAGGGCCGCAGACCACTCTCATAGGAGGTACGTTTCACCTTAGAGGTCTGCGCCGGTCGAACCCGAATAAACTCCGCCGCATACGACAGGAGCAGCATCCCGATGGGAACGCCAATCGCAACCATGAGGAACATCACGAGGATCCCGTACTGGCGAAAGTAGTCTTCAAGCATCGGGAATGTTTGTCAGTCTCTTGATGTTAGTGGTCGTGCGCGCGCGTACCCATCGTCTAAACGGGAATCACGCAACACGTTACGTTTCGATAGTTGATTTTACCCTGTCCGCGCGCTGATTGGCGATGCAGACTTCCTACCAGCACGAGAATCTGTCCGCGTCTCAGTTGACGCCTTCAAAAACGATAACGCCGCGCCCATCGGCTCCCCGTTCAAGGTCGTCGTAGGCCTCATTTATCTGGTCAAGGGAGTACTGTCGCAAAGCCAATCCGCCGATTTCGAGTTTCCCAGACTGATAGAAATCGATCAAAGTCCTGAAAGTCTCATGCGGCGACGCCGATCCGTAGTAACTGCCGACCATCGTTTTCTGATTGCGGACAATCTCGACCATCGGTATTTCAGCCTCCGAACCTTCCGGCGCAATCCCGATAACCACGCACGTGCCACCCTTCCGCGTCGCATCGAACGCCGATCGTGTCGTCATCGCATGACCAAACGCGTCGAAAGCCATATCGACACCACCGTCCGTCAACTCCATGATCTTTTCAACGGCATCCTCGGCCCGGGAGTTGACAACATCGGTCGCGCCAAACCGATACGCAAACTCCAGCTTGTTGTCCAAAATATCTACCGCGATGACTTTCGAAGCGTTCAACAATCTCGCACCTTGCAGCACGTTAAGTCCGACACCTCCGACACCAAATACCGCAACCGTCATCCCGGCCTTTGCGTTCGGTTGGTTGATAACGCCGCCGACACCAGTCGTCACCGAGCATCCGATCAACGCCGCCACATCCATCGGGACATCGTCGGGAATTGGAAAAACCGCTTCCTGCGGACAGATGATGCTCTCAGCGAACACACCCACCTTGGCGAATTGATGAACCTCGACACCGTCCTCATCGAAAAGCCGGAACGTGTTGTCGTACTGCTTCGTTCCCGTCAACCGGTTGGTGTCGCAGATGTTTTGCAGTCCGGTCCGGCAAGATCGGCAGTGCCCGCAGCTCGGGACAAAAGACAATATGCAACGGTCGCCCGTTTTCAGGCCGGAAACGCCATCCCCTACTTCATCCACAACGCCCGCGCCCTCGTGTCCCAAAACGATCGGCATCGGGAAATTCGTCTGCCCCTTCATCACATGATGATCGGAAGCGCAAATCCCAGCCGCACCGATCTTCACCCGCACTTCGCCGTTGCGGGGCGGCAACTGCTCCAGATCTTTGATCGGCATCGGCTCGTTGGCCGCATACAAAACCGCTGCTTTAACCATTACGTCCCTTCAGTCAATTCGTCACCACCGCAACGACACACATAGCCAGTTGAAATTCGCGCGGAACAGACGTTAGTTCCCGCGGACTTGGTAGTAAAACCGTAGGAGCCGCCACTCCGTCCCCTCTCCCGCTCGGCGGGAGAGGGTTAGGGTGACGGCACCCAATCAGTTCATCTGGATCATCGCGCCAGACTGAATCATGTTCGCGACTTTGGCCTTGAGTTCTTTGACCTGCATGATTTCAGGTGACTTGCCTTGGACTTTCTTGTCCCAGAGGACCTCTCCGTCAACGGTCACCTTGAAGGCGCCGGAGTGACCTGGGGTCAGGCTGATCGCCAGCGCGGGGCCAGCGGCCTGAAATAGCTCGGCGGCCATGTAGGCGGCCAAGTTGGCGTACCCGCAAGGCACGCAGTATTCGATATCGGCTTCCATCTTCCAGTGGTCGGACATATTTGATGTCTCCTATGTTTTTGTGCCTACGCTTTGTAGGCTGCAATCTCAAACTCTATCAATGGCAGGTAAATTCCGCAAAACGGGGAACGTGCGATAATGTATTCAAGCCTTTTCGGTGGCAGTTTTTCTCGCCACCATGTAACCGTTGATCTCTAATCAGGGAGAACGCTCAATATGCCATCAAGATGTGAACTTCGCCCGGTAACCAGAGAAGACGTAGGACGTATTGCCGAGTGGCTCAAGGACCCGGACGTGTCCGATAGCTGGTTCGGACGTTACACCTATGGCGACGCTGCGCACCTCGGATATGAACCCGAGGAGATGATTAACGCCACACAGGAGCAGTGGGACGAGGTCTTCGACGACCCGCATCACGAACCGCACCGCGACATATTCTCGATCTACTCTGAAGAAGGCGAGCACATCGGGGAAGGACAACTTTCAATCGACGAGCCCCTCGGCGACGCGCAAATCTCCGTTCTCATCGGTGACAAGACCAAATGGCACTCCGGATACGGCACCGCCGCAACGCTGGCCATGCTCGAACACATCTTCGACCACTTAGGTCTCTACCGCGGCTGGGTCGACGTACCCACTTACAACGAAGCCGCACGAACCATGTTCGAACACATCGGTTTCGTGCACGAAGGCACCTTGAGAAGCAGCCGACCGCACCACGGCGCCCGCCACGACTCAGCGGTACTCGGCATGCTCGTCGACGAGTATCACCAGCGCTTCCCCGACGGCGTCAGCAGCCACGTCATCGGTTGGGAAGGGAACGTGTGAGCGATACTCCGTCATCAGTTAGAGGAAGACGATCCTCATCGCGAATGCGTAGAAATATCTAATCGCCCTGACAGCCCGGAGGGTTTGCCAACGCGACCCGAAAACCCAAAGCTTCTGCCACCGATCTCTGTCTAACATCTAGCGTGAGAAAACTAATCTCACTCGGTTCCGGCGAAAAGTAAAGCGCCGTGGCAACGTGCCAAAGATCCGCTCCTCTCAAGTAACCGGCGCCCAGCACCTTTGCAATTTCAAGCGATAGAGGACGGTACGGAAAAACCCAACTTATGTCAGACAGGAACGCCTGATCCAATTCAATTCTTTCGCGATAGCACACAGACTCAACCTCAGCTTCAACCAGATTCGAACATGCCAAACGTTCGAATCCGTCCAACCAATCGATCAACGATGTGCTACGATCTTCCTGAAACTGGATCGCTATCAGGACAGAACTGTCAACGTACGCGACCGTCAACGGTTGCGGTCCTCCAAAAACCGTTTCAACGCTCCTGGTCGACGCGCTGATGGCTTAAACGATTTCCTCGGTCCCCGCGCCGGAACCAATACACCTCGTCGCTCAAGATCTGCCATGCGCTCTTCCAACGAAGTCTTCTGCCGCTCGATCGGTTTGATCTCTGCGACAGGATCGCCACGGTACGACACGATGACCGTTTCACCGTCTCGGACACGCCGCATCACCTCAGAGAATTTGGCTTTCGCATCGTAAGTTGAATATGTAGTGACCATGAAATGATTATAACTAGTCAGACTAGTCAATTCAATCCCGAGTATGAGTCAAACCAACGCAAGAAAAGCCCCATGCTCGTACATGAACGGTCCCGGGGTAGGTATCATCCAAAACTGAGCTCAGCCTCGGAGAGAGGTTCTGGTCGAACAGAAGCCTCATACAGGCGGCAAGGACACCAATCGACGCTCACGATCAGCCGCGAAAGACAAGCAAGCTCGAATGTCTGCCAACTCAAGATCGGGAAAATCTGACAGGATCTCCTCCTCGGACATCCCCGAGGCCATGTACTCCAAAACATCGTAGACAGTCACCCTAAGACCTCGGATGCACGGCTTCCCTCCACGCTTACCCGGCGCAACCGTGATTATGTCCGTATAGTTTGACAACACAGCCTGCTTTCGAATCCTAATGGCATCATCATACTACGCGCTACATCGGCAGGACGCACTTCGGACAATCTGTCAATCACCACACAAGCACCGGCCACTGTCAAATTTCAGATCATCCCAGCCGGCAACATATCCAAGTACTTGTGCGCGTTCCCGGTCACGAGCAGCACGACCCGCTCGTCACGCGAAATCAATCCACTGTCGATCAACTTCCGCATCGCCGCCAAGGTTGCACCACCCTCAGGCGCGGCGAACACGCCTTCCATCCGAGCCATCTCGACCATCCCATCCACCATCTCCTCGTCCGACACAGTTACGGCAGTCCCGCCGCTCTCCCGGACTGCGCGGATGACCAAGAAGTCACCAATTGCAGCCGGAACTCGCATCCCGGCTGCCAACGTTTGAGGGTTAGGGAACGGCTCTGCGAACTCCTCCCCCTTTTCGAACGCTGCAACTAAAGGCGCGCAACCCTCCGCCTGAACGCAGACCATCCGCGGACGTTCTGATCCGATCCAGCCCAACTCCTCCATCTCGTCCATTGCCTTCCATATGCCCACTATTCCAGTGCCACCACCAGTCGGATAAACGATCACATCGGGCACCTCGAAACCCATCTGCTCGACGATCTCATATCCCATCGTCTTCTTGCCCTCCGCGCGATACGGCTCCCGCAAGGTCGAGACGTCGAACAATCCCAACTCTTCAGCGGCCCGTTGCGACATCTGCCCGGCGTCGGTTATGAAGCCTTCAACCAGCGTCAACCTCGCTCCGTATGCCTCACATTCGACTTTGTTTGCAATAGGCGCATCCTTCGGCATGAAGACGTGTGCCTCCATTCCGCCCGCGGCCGCATACGCCGACATTGCACCCGCAGCATTGCCTGCGGAAGGCATCGTCAATCGCGTCTGACCCAACTCATTCGCCTTCGATACCGCCGCACCAAGCCCCCGCGCTTTGAATGAACCCGTTGGGTTTACTCCCTCGTCCTTGATCAGGATTGTGTTCACATCCGTCGCGGCCGCCAATCGATCAGCCTTGAGCAATGGTGTCCAGCCCTCGCCTAGCGTTATGATGTTGCCATCGTCGATCACCGGCATGACTTCTCGATAACGCCACATGTTTGTTGGACGATCCGACAAAGAGTCTTTGGTCAAGGTTGTCTTCGCCCTGTCGAGGTCGTATCTCGCGAACAGAGGTTTTCCGTTAGCCGGGTTGGTACGATGTGGCTGCGAGGAGTCGAAACGCTCGCCAGTCAATGTGCACTCTAGATGCGTAATCGCGGATGGATATTTCACTGTTGAGTTCCGTCCTCCACGGTAGCTCGCATGATCCGATGCGGAGTTGCTCCCCTGGACAATTTGTCAATTTGCTCAAAACCCATCACAACGTCAAGTCCTTCGATGACACGACCAAACACCGTGTAGCAAATCTCGCTCAGATCGGAACAGTCTTTCAGTTCGCCGCCAACATAGGCGTCCCAGTCCGGTTTAGGCTCCAAAGCGATCACAAACTCGGACGAACCACCGTTCACCACTTTCGAAACCATCGAAACCGTACCTGCCGAGTCGTGCAAAGCTTCAGCGCTGAACTCCGAGGGTATGTAGTAACCGGCCGTCCCACCAAATGCATCGACGACGGACCCGCCAAAAACGGCCGACTCGGGTTCAACGGTATGGAATGTCAGCCCGTCGTAATACCCGGCCTTGACGAGATTCACAAAATTCTCGACCGTCACCGGCGCGAGGTGATTGAATAAGTCGAGTCGTACATCGCCACGGTCGGTTTCAATCAACACCTGATACGGTCCCACTGACCCATAAATAGGATCATCCACGCGGACCGAACTTACGTTCCCAGTCGGAATCTTTAGTAGTTTGCTCCCCGCCTCACGTTCAATCGGCGTAGGCAATTGCAAGGGTTGCGGTCGCCATGCAGTGACCGTGGTCTGGAACTGTGCACCGAGCGCGCGGCGTCTCCCGGTTCCATCGATGTCCATCAACCACAACTGGCCTTCACCCTCGTCAACGAACGCGATCTCCGAACCATCGGGCGATATCGTCGCGATCGCCACATCCAATTCGCCAACGTCAATTTCCTCAACTTCGCCCGTTGTGAGGTCACCGAGAGCGATCGCGGTCTTCTCCTCACCATCCTCCGTGCGTTGCGCGGCGGACACAAGTATCCGATTCCCGTCTGGGTGCCAAGCCAGACCACGCGCGCCACGAGCTTCGGCCACTGCGTTACCGAAATCATCCACCACATCGGCTATGGTCGTTCTGAAACGACCCTCTCCCGATGTTGAGGTGTACATCACAAATTCACCGTCCGGCGACCACGCCGGAAACAGGTGCTGCAATCCCGGTTCCGTCGACAACAAAGTCGCATCATCGAGCGTCACCACACTCGCTATCTCCCCATTCGCATCGAACTCGAAATCCGCTACATAAACGCCCGTTGCATCCTCACGGGCTTCGACAAAAGCTATTCGCTGGCCATCAGGCGATATCGACGGCATGAGGACACCATTCTCCGTCGACACCAACAACCTGACGTCGTTCGTGAATGGATCAATATCCCAGATCTCACGTCTACCATTCACATTGCTCGAATATGCGATACGGGATCCGTCGGGCCACCACGCCGGCGTGTCCTCGATATACTCGTTGGTCTCAATATCAGCCGAAAGAGGAATCAAATCGCCGGTAGCAAGATTTATCAGATAGACAACTGCCCCTCGGGGTCCGACGATGTCAACGGCTAGAAAATCCGAACTCCGTTGGCGTACCTCGATGTCCATCGCGGCTTCAAGCTGTTCTTCGTTTCCGGCGCCTTCGGCGACAATCCTAGCTACTATCGCATCTTCGTAATAACCCGGTTTAAACCCGGCGTTGAACGCGTAGTTCGAGTTCAACTTACCGCCACCTGTCACTTCCAGAAACACGTCAACGTCGTTGATGGAATTTCCATTCTCGTCAACAACCCGCAGCTGGACTGGCGAACTTGAACCCGCGGGAACCGAGTCGAACGGCGTCGAAAATTCGATCGCGACCGCTTTCGAGGGAAGTATGGACAGTTGCACGTTTGCGAATGTCTGCACACCCTCCTTGGTTCCGCGCACCCGAACTGTGTTCTCGGTAAACTCGCCCGAATTGGATCCAGCGGTGAACACTCCATCTTCGCTGAAACTCCCGACTTCAGGGTCGTCGACCTCCCAACTCAGTTCGTCCAGCTCCAACTCATTGCCAAATCGGTCGTATCCTTTGGCGGTCAATTGCACTTCGTCGCCGGTCTTCAAATCGAGCAATGATCCTTCGACCTCTACACGATCCAAAGCCCCCGGTTTGACCGTGCCCTTGACGATCCGCTCCAACGTGACGCCGTCAACGGCTGCCGTCACCAAAACCAGCGACGCGCCCTCCGCTGAGATGGCTTTGTTCGGTGTGTAATGGCCGGTTTGATCTACCGCATCTCCCGGTCGCAATACCTCCCATGTGATTTCCGCCTCCTCAAGAACGTGTCCGACGTGATCCAAAACCTCCGCATGCAGATCGACTTCCCAAGTCACGCGGGTATCGATTGTCTCCGGCGTAACGTCCAAAGTCGTCGCCGGGCCGTGCACCACCGTTACCGGCACCACGTAATTCGCGGTGAAATTACCCCGCGTGAAATCAACGCGCACTCCCTCCGCGGCGAAACCGATATTCGTGCTTGCCGTAAACAGTCCTTTTTCGTCAATGCTCCCAGTGAATGGGTCCGCGTGCCAGACTAAAATCGGATCGTCGACTTGATTCCCGAGATGATCAAAAGCCTCAAACTCAAACTGAAACTCCTCTTCCCCAATCAGCGTCAATTCCGCGGCGTTCAATATCAGCCATCCCGCGTCGCCGGGTTGCACTGCGATAGTCGACTCCGCTGATGTGACTTCATCGCCCCGAGACGCTGTCAGCTTGACGGTAAACGATCCGGCATCAAGATAGCTATGACGAGCTTTCGTTCCGGCGGCGGTGTTACCGTCACCGAAATCCCAGAAATACGAGGCTCCATCAGTAAAGTTCATTGCCTCGAACTCGATATCGACCGGTGCCATCACCGTACTCGCCGTCATCCCGATATCGACCACTATCGGCGGCGGCGGTGTAGCTGTGGCGGTAGGTTCTGATTCCTCGGTGGTGCAGGCCACCAAAACCAATGCGGCGGCTATTGCAGAGCCGAGGACGAACAGAACGCGCGGGTTATAGGTCGTGATTTTCATGGTTCGCTATACGGAAACTGGCACATGTGCGGATTGAAAATCTGAAAACTGCGATGCCGGCCGCCATTTGACATCTAGGAACAGAATGTCGGCAAACAACTCAGCCCATTCTCGCCCTATGTTCTCTACGCTTAGCAGCTGATTGGTCTCCCGTTCCATCGACGTAACATCCAATCCAGGCATTCCACATGGCACAATGTGCGAGTACAGGCTTAAATCTGTGCTCACGTTTAGCGACATTCCATGCATTGCGACGCCGCCACTGATTCGCACGCCAATCGCGGCAATTTTGCGACCCACCGGGATATCGCCAACGGCCGGTTTGCTTCCCGGTTCTCCACCAATCCATACGCCACTCTTTCCAACCACTCGATGGCCGGCGATCCCATACCCGCGCAACAATTGAATGATCGTCTCCTCTAAGATCCGCACGTAGGCGACTGGCCCGAACTTCAATTCGCGGATGCTGATAATCGGGTACGCGACGAGTTGACCGGGGCCATGGTACGTCGCCTCGCCACCCCGATCCGTCTCCACAATCTCGGCAACGTTGGTCGCTGCCAACCCGCCGCTCGCTAAAAGATGGGTCTCATCTGCCCGACGCCCTAAAGTAAACACGTTTTCATGCTCCAGCAGTAACAGCGTGTTCGGAATCTGATCTGCTTTGCGCCGTTCCACCAACGACCACTGCAACTCATGCGTCGGGCGATAGGCAACGCGTCCCAACCATGATGCGCGCATCACTGAACGATCAACGATCATCAGGAAACGTCGTCCTGGGAAATCGATTCGAGCCGAATCTTGATTTCGCCCAAGAACGCCAATGCCTCTGCACCGTCGATGATCCGATGGTCGAACGACAGGCACATGTTCATCATGGACCGGATCGCAATCGCCTCTCCGCCATCTTGAGTTTCGGTCACGACCGGACGCCTGATTATGGCCTCGGTGGTCAGGATTGCCGCTTGTGGGTAGTTGATAATCGCGCCGCCGAGCACCGAGCCTAACGCACCTGTATTGTTCAACGTAAACGTGCCGCCCTGAACATCACCCAGCTGCAACTTGCCAGCTCGGGCACCTTCGACGATTCTCGCCATCTCCGACACCGTCTCCTCAATCGTCAGTTGATCGGCATTCCGCACTACCGGCACAACCAACCCCTGTTCGGCAGCCACCGCAACGCCGATGTTTACAGCGCCCTTCAACACAACCTTTCCATCAACCCAGCTTGCGTTCAATAATCGGTGCTCTCGCAATGCGCGTGCGACATGGTGCAACACCATCGGCAAATACGTCAGCCGGTGACCAGTATTCGACCGAACTCGCTCGATATTCTGTGAGCGGTAACTCGCCAATTCGGTGACGTCCACCTCGATTGCGCCCCAAGCGTGGGGAATCTCCCGGAAGCTCTTCGCCATGTTTTCGGCGATCATTCGCCGGATCGGAGTAGGCTCTACGACCTCGTCGCCTCGCGCTTCGACGACGCTTGCAGGAGAAGACTCCAGGTATTCCTCGACATCTCGTCTAGTGACGCGACCGCCGGCTCCGGTGCCGCTAACCGCGTTGACATCAATCCCGTGCCGCTCTGCCAACCGCCTCACAACCGGCGATATCCGGGCGCCGCGATCGTCCCTGCCGCGCCGGCGCCGACTTTGAGCGCCCGGCGAAGATGCCGTTGGCTCCGCCGCGGCAACGGATTCCGCCTGCAAACTCGTGTCAGTAAACTCGCCACCGGTCGGGCCGACATTCGCTCCCACGATCATCGAGCCAACACGACTCGCCGATTGGACCGGCGGGCTTGACGTCGCAACGGGTTCTTCGACTATCGGTGCAGGAACCGCTCCTTCGATCTCCATCTCGGCGATCGGAGCGCCCATCTGAACTGTGTCGCCCTCGCTCACCAACAACCCGGTAACCGTGCCATCCCGCGGCGCCGGGACTTCCATGTTCACCTTGTCAGTGATTACCTCCACAAGCGGATCGTAACGCCGTATAGCATCGCCGGGCGAAACCAACCACTTGCCGATCACGGCCTCGGTGACCGACTCCCCGACGTGCGGCATCTCTATCTGCATCGTCGCCATCGTTCAGACTTCCGCCAACCGCCGTATCGACGCCGCAATCTTCTCCGGCGACGGCATGTACTCCGCTTCCTGCAAGGGACTGAAAGGCATTGGCGGTATCTCCGGCGCGGTAACCCGATTTACCGGTGCATCAAGATCGAAAAAGCCCTCCGACGCAATGATGGCCGCAACCTCCGACGACACGCTCACCGCTCCAGTATCCTCCTGCACAATCATCGCCCTGCCCGTCTGCGAAACCGAATCTAGTATCGTCTCACCATCGATCGGCCGCAGCGTCCGCAGATCGACCACTTCCGTCTCGATCCCGTCCGACTGCGAAACCATCTCCGCCGCCTGCAACGAATAGTGCAGCATCAAACCATAGGTGACCAACGTGACATCGCTTCCAGCGCGCTTCACATCCGCCTTCCCTATCGGCTCCGTGTACTCCCTATCCGGCGCTTCACCACGCACCAACCGATAGGTTCTCTTGTGTTCTAGAAACACCGTCGGGTCGTTCGACCGAATTGCCGAGCGCAGCAATCCACGCGCGTCCCACGGTGTTGCTGGCGCGATCACCTGCAAACCCGGCGTGTGTGCGAATAGTACTTCGATGCTCTGCGAATGATAGAGCCCTCCACGTACCCCTCCGCCGTACGGCACACGGACCGTCATCGGCGCGAATTTCCCGCCATTCGTCCCGTACCTCACCCGCGCGGCCTCACCGACCAGTTGGTTAATCGCTGGCCAGACAAAGTCCGCAAATTGAATTTCAGCAACCGGCCGCATTCCGTTCACTGCCGCACCCAACGCGATACCGATGATCGACGATTCGGCCAAGGGAGTGTTCATTATTCGACCCTCGCCGAATTCGTCCACAAACCCCTCGCTGGCGAGAAACACACCACCCCGCGGCCCAATATCCTCACCCAGCATAAAGATGTCCGGATCCCTCCGCATCTCCATGCGCAACGTCTCCCTAACCGATTCGATCAACGTCATCTCAGGCACGAGAGTTGCCTCCCGCATCCGACTCCAACACTTTTTCGTACATATCGCCGACCGGAGGAAATGGCGTAGCTTCTGCCTCATCCGTAGCATCATCTACCTCACGCCTCGCCCACTCTTTGAACTCATCGTCAGTAGCCTGATCCAAGATTCCTTGGCGCTTCAACATCGCTTCCGTGATTGGCAACGGATCCATACTCGCTATACGCTCGATATCCTCTTTGGAGCGATATCGTGTGTGATCATCGTCGGTGGTGTGCGGCAACAATCTTTCGACGCGCAATTCCACCAAACTCGCTCCGCCTCCCGACCTTGCCCGATCCACAGCTTCTTTCACCGCCTCATAGGTCGCCACAACATCAGTTCCATCAACCTCGATACCCGGGATGCCGTATGATGAGGCCCGACTAGCAATCGAATCCACCGGCATCTGCTGCTCCAACGGCACCGATATCGCGTACCGATTGTTCTCGCACAGGAACACCACAGGAACCTTGTGGATCCCGGCAAAGTTCATCGCCTCGTGGCAATCGCCCTGACTTGCCGCGCCATCGCCGAAGAACGAGATCGTAACCGCGTCCCTACCCTTCATCTTGTCGGCAAGCGCAACGCCAACGGCCTGCGGCAACTGCGTACCGACGACGTTGGAAAACGAAAACAGATCCACCCGCGGATGCGCCCCGTGCAACGGGAATTGCCGCGCTGCGCTAAGGATCTCACCATCCCGCGCCAAGAACTGCATCAGCATTTCCGTGGGGGTTGTTCCCAACGCGAGCATCGCGGTCAGCTGACGGTAGTAGATCAAGTAGCGGTCTCGCGTCGGATCGGTAGCCAGGACCGTCCCCAACTGCGCCGCCTCATGCCCCTGCGCCGACGCCGCGATCGCCGCCTTCCCCTGCCGATTCAGCGTCCAAATACGAACATCCAACACCCGGCTCAAGCACATTGTCTTATACGCACCTAACAGACGCTCTCGAGTGAGTCCCGACGGCAGGCTCAATTCAGCTTCAACTGCAATATCACTCGGCGATTCGCTCATAACGCGGATTATAGTTTGTGCGCGCACCAAACAAGACCCCGAAACGCTTAGCACCAACCCATCGTTTCTATGAATCGTGTCATTCCGAAGAAATCGATCGAGTCACTCCGAACTAAGTCCTTCTTGTCATTCTGAACGGCACCAAGAATGTCATTCTGAACGGAGCGAAGCGGAGTGAAGAATCTAACAACCCAACCGCACCACCACGTGAATAGATTCCTCGCTTCGCTCGGAATGACATCCCAGCACGAGTCGGTCTGAACCATGCCCATCGCGCCGGTCCGATCCAAACCGGTCCTATCACACTGGACGGAGCCATCCTTGTCAGTCTGAACAATCCCTCATTGTCATACTGAACGGAGCGAAGCGGAGTGAAGAATCTAACAACCCAACCCCATCGCCACGCGATCAGATTCCTCGCTTCGCTCGGAATGACAGCCCAGGAGGCGCTCGGAATGACATCCCAATGGAAACCACTTTCCCTTTTGCTGAAGCAGATGTCGGCACGGAGAGCCGAAAGAGACGCTGGGGATCCACTCCTTGGACTCCCGCGGATATACTCAGATATCGTGAAACAGCATAGTGCTCTACGGTTCGATGTCCAACCGTAGTTCGAATGGATCGAGGAGACAATTCGCATGACGAATATCTTGAAGGCTTCGGCGTTGATCGCAAGTGCTACCACGGTCGCACTTTTCGGTGCATGCAGCAGTGGCGGCGGTGGCGATTATGATCCAAACGCCTCTTACTCCGTGACCATCAAGACCAACAAAGGCGACATCGAGGCCGATCTCTACAACGACATCGCCGGCATTTACGTCGAAAACTTCGTCAATCTGGCTAACGACGGCTTCTACACCAATTCTCCGTGGCACCGAGTTATCGCCGGCTTCGTCATCCAAGGCGGAACCAACGCCGACGGCAAACAAGCTGCCGAATTCGACGATGCATTCCATCCCGACATGAAGCACGACGCGCCCGGCATCCTATCGATGGCGAACCGAGGATTCAACACCAACACCTCGCAGTTCTTCGTAACCCATGCCGAAACTCCCCACCTAGACCCCTACGTCGACGGCCAGCTCAAGCCCTGCCAAGTCCAAGGCACCTCCTGCCACGCCGTCTTCGGCAAAGTCACCAACGGCATGGACGTGGTCCTCGCCATCCAACAAGGCGACGTGATGGAATCGGTCGAGATTCACAAGAAGTAGCACTCAAACTCCCTGCGTCTCGATCTCAGATAATCCGAACCGGCGGTAGATAATTTCACCCATACAGTTTCAAACCCCAATCAGATCAAGCAGTAGATTCGGAGGCTATGCGAGCCGTATCACCCGACTTTTCGAATCTTTACTCGAAATCGGCTCTACTAATGACGCAATCTAAACTGGCGTATTTCGCAGCCGCGTTAGCGTTCAGCCTCGCGCTCGCCATCGCGTTTTTCGCTTGCCAACATGCCCAACCAACACCAACTTATACCGACGCGCCAGCTGTTCCGCCACAACCGACCTACACCGAAACCCCTGCTCCAATAGGTACGCCGACACCTACCTCATTCCCAGACCGGGCGGCACTTACTGCCTTCTACGACTCAACAGACGGCGATAACTGGATAATTAACACCAACTGGCTCAGTGACAAACCACTACGCGAATGGCACGGCGTCGATACGGATGAGAACGATCGCGTTGTCGCGCTCAGATTGTACGGAAACAATCTACAAGGCACGATCCCAGCGGCATTAGCGAGTTTGACAAAATTGAAAATCTTGAATCTTCACGATAACCAGTTGAACGGCCAATTACCCCAAGCCCTCGGTAGCGCACCTGAATTAGTAATAGCGTACCTCGCAGGCAGCAATCAATTTTCGGGATGCATGCCTGAAGGTTTTCGCAACCTCTGGGCAGAAAGCCACGACTTGTTTGATTTAGGACTACCGTTTTGCGGATTGACCGACGGGCACCGGGCTGACCGTGCCGCTCTCATCACTCTCTACAACTCCACAAATGGACCGAGTTGGCATCGCAGTAGCCACTGGCTAAGCGAACCAACACCCGTCGATTTTTGGTACGGTGTCGAAACTGACAACTCCGGTCGTGTAGTCGAGTTGCGACTGGCAGGTTTAAGCGGTGAGATACCGTCCGAACTAGGGAATCTATCTGAGTTGCGACTTTTGTCCCTCGGATATGAGTTGACTGGAAAGATACCTTATCAGTTGGGCAATCTCGCGAATCTCGAAGTGATGTGGCTCGGACAAAATATGCTGAGCGGTCAGATTCCACCTGCATTAGGCAATCTGGAGAATCTGTATTCCTTGAAACTCCAGAGCAATCAGCTCAGCGGCGGGATTCCCCCCGAGCTCGGAAGATTAACCAATCTCATAATCCTACGCCTTTGGGACAATCATCTCGAAGGCAGTATCCCTCAAGAGTTAGGACGCATGCCCCATTTGAATGAGCTTCACATCGGTGGTACCAATCGCTTCACTGGTTGCAAACCTCGCGGCTTCCACAATATCCGGAACAACGATTTCACAAGCCTAGAGTTGCCATTCTGCAATGATGACGGTACAGTGCCATAGCCATTCGTAACAACCATTTACGAATACAAAGCTTGGACACCAACACCTCGCAGTTCTTCGTAACCCATGCCGAAACTCCCCACCTAGACCCCTACGTAGACGGCCAGCTCAAGCCCTGCCAAGTCCAAGGCACCTCCTGCCACGCCGTCTTCGGCAAAGTCACCAGCGGCATGGACGTGGTCCTCGCCATCCAACAAGGCGACGTGATGGAATCGGTCGAGATTCACAAGAATTAAATCGGTTTCGCCCAATCATTCCGCCCGGCTCGCCCTTCCCGACGATTACAAACCAGAAGGCACTCTCCCGCGAACGGGTATTTGTTCGTCGAGCAGGCCCATACTCGCTTTGTTTTTGATACCCGGCCTGCTTGCGACGATGAACGGATTGGCTGCCGTGCATCGGTGCTCCTCGAAGACGATGTCTTCTTGACATCAAGGACGCCGAACCCGCTAATGCTCCGCTTTCGAGCGAATCATTGACGGTCTAATAACCGAATTGGCGATCCAACAACGCGATACGACGCGATGCACCGAAGTCATCGGGGAAGTCGGTATCTCAGCAGCCGATCAGTAATGCCGTCGCGTAGGTCGCGCGCTCGAAGGCGCGTCCCAAGTCATGGGGTCCAATGCGAAATCATCGAGGTCTTCGTGGCGCGCCCGTTGCGAACTGGTTAATCGTTCGGAAATACGCACGCCCTCGCCGATCGCGGCTCTATCAAACACGAACGATTCTGAGCCGATCTGGAATTCCTCACCATCGAGGATTGGGGTCTCCCCCGGTTGCAATGGTTCGCCGCGGATCGTCATTCTAAGCAAACCATCCGAATCTGGACGATATCTAAAGGCGATCCCTCTACGGTTAAACAGGAACCTTCCACCGAGCAAGGGCACGCCGGGCATCGCCGCCGCGGGAACGATTGGTTTGTTCATCAACCAGTCCCAAGGCGAGCGATTGTGTTCGCGGAAATTCGCCACCAACTCACGTTCGCCTTGCGAATCGACCCGGTAGAGAGACCCGTATGGTGTCGATTGGAACAATGCCCTCAACAACAGCAAGATAATCAGGAAACCGACAAACGCGACTACACCGATCCCGGTCAGCAACGGTATCGAAACCGGATTAGTCACTTCGATGCTGGTCGTCTGTTCAACAGCTGCAACCTCGAACTGCCGCTCAAGGTGAGTGCTGTTCAACTTGGCGTTCACGACGTAGTCACCGTCCAACGTCAATGCACCGAAAACCTTCACCTGGTAGATCTTCTCGTCGACAATCTCCGTCGGTTCAAGTTCGATTTCCACGGCCATGCCATCGGCAGAGTTGACGATTGACACCTCGATATCGCCTTGGTCGGCCAAGAAGGCGGCGTCCGCGAACTTCAGGTCGACAGTCGCTAAATGCGACCTCGCGCCGTCAACCACAGTTCCATCGCCCGCGATCTCGATCTCGATCGTGGGAAACGTTTCGACTACGAACACGCCGTCGCCGTCGATTGTCGGCGCAAGATTCGGCCATCGCATGCTGAACCTGACATTGCTCACGCCAACCAACTCCTGTGCCGCTACCGTAGCCGAGAACACCCCATCCTCGCCAAACTCATCACCATCCTCGCCCAAATCGTTCAACACATAAGCGAGCTCGGCGCCGTCCGGCCCCGTGATGAAGGCGTCGACTAAAGCTGAGGAGTCGATCAACGGAGATTCACCGGACCGGGCATCGACGGTCAATACGAACGGCTCACCGATCGGAAACGGTGGCTGCGTTTGCATCACGACGCTCAGGTTGTTGACCACGTCGCTATAGATTGTCAAGGGACCCGAACCGACCGCGGATTTCAACGACCACACACCGGGTTGAGGGTTCTGAACCGTAAAGAACTTCATTCCAGAAATCGAGAATGCATTTACCGAACCGACGGTATCCGAGATTTCCTGTCCGTTCGGTTGCCTAATCACGTTGAGAGTTTCAGGGTCCTCGAACGAGTAACCTGCCACGAGATACGACGAATGAGGAGGTACTCCGACGTCGATGGTTTCTCCTGCGCTGCCTAGCGAGTCGGTCTGCAAAGTAGGGGTCAACACGACACCCAACTCGCCATTGATGAACTCGAGAACACCGTCCAAGAAGCCAAGATCGTATGCGCTACCGCCACCCGCTGAACTTATCCGTGAAAGAACGTCGCGGTCCGTCGATGGTGTAGTCGCCAATGAGATCGTGTCAATTGTGACGCCACCAGCCGCGAGTTTTGATGCCACGGATTCGAGTCCACCAACACCTGAAGACTCGTGAAACGTGAATCCCCCGGCCGAAAGGATGTACAGCTTCCCATTCTCACCAAGCTGCGCGACGAAAGACTCGTAACTTTCGAGCATTTCGGAAAGATCGGCGGGCGTTGAGTCGTCACCGAGCCGCGTTTTCATCGCCTCGATCGCTTCGTCGACCGCGTTCTTTGCCAGATCGCCGGTAGCAAAGGTCTGCGGGACTTGTGCGTGATCCGCGTACTGACCCACCAAGATCAGACCCTCGTCGGCATTCGACAACACCATCCTCGCAGCCAGCCCAGCGGCCTCGATGTCCTCAACATTCAATAGCGAAGTGTCGAACGCAACCAACGTGAAACCGAGCTTGTCCTGCAGTCCGCTTTGCGCCTCCGCGACGCGCGCGTTTCCGGACGCGAAAACCACTATCCCGACAAGCGCAATGAACGCGAGCACTGTTGACAGCGTGTGGTTTGGAAGTGTGTTGAACATGCCTGTATTTCGGCGAAACGACACTAAGCCGACGCAGCGGCTAGTTGACGTTCTGATTTTAACGGACAAGACCTCATCGCCCTTGCGTTGGGCCACCGCACACCCTT
This sequence comes from uncultured Dehalococcoidia bacterium, assembly GCA_951812795.1. Taxonomy (GTDB): domain Bacteria; phylum Chloroflexota; class Dehalococcoidia; order Lucifugimonadales; family Lucifugimonadaceae; genus Bin127. The sequence continues at coordinate 2,516,903 of OX638325.1, read as the reverse complement.
GATACGTAAATACTCGTCGTTTGGTTGACATTGCGCTTCGAAAGTGTGCAAGAATCAACGCTTGACGTGACCCCTTTGGGATCTGTTTCCCATTTGGCGGTTCTGCCGAACGTTAAGAGCCAATATCGAAAGGTCGAAATGAAGATCACCGGCGTATCCTCTGCGCTCTTCCAGTACCCGATGCCCCGCCGGATGGGCGACGCCAACTCTCCGATGGGCCGCGCCCGCGCGAGTGGCTGCGTAATCGAGCTCCACACGGACACCGAACTCACCGGAATCTCTATGGGCGGCGGCGGTGCCATCGGCATCATCAACTCGCTGGTCGAGGGCGTACTCATCGGACAAGACCCGCGACGCGTCACCGGCCTCTGGCAGCGAATGGTCAACAAGCACTTCAAGGGCGGGCACGACGGCATCGCTAACGACGCCATCTCCGCTCTCGACATCGCATTGTGGGATCTAAAGGCGAAATCCAACGACGAGCCGCTATGGAAAACCCTCGGCGGAGTTAAGCAGCCAATCAACGCCTATGCCAGCGGCCTCGACATGCCGCTTTCCGACGAAGAGATCTTCGATTTCTACCGCGGGATGGCCGAGGACTACGGGTTCAAAGACGGAAAGCTCAAAGTCGGACTCGACCAAGACTTCGATCTCCGTCGTATCGGCATCATGAAGGATGCGCTAAGCATTAACACCGACGAACCCAGTCTTGTGGTCGATGCCAACGAATACTGGTCGCCGAAACAAGCCATCCGCAAAGTCCGCGAGATGGAAGAGCAGTTCGATCTCATGTGGATCGAAGAACCGGCGCGCCGTTGGGATTTCCTCGGTCTTCGCCGTATTTGCGACGCGATCAAAACTCCCGTCTGCGCTGGCGAAAACCTCGACACGCTAGGTGATTTCCTCCCGTACTTCCACAACCGCTCCGCCGACATAATCCAAGTCGGCTCCGGAATGACCGGCATCACCTGCGCTCTCCAGATCGCTGATGCCGCGCACGGCTTCAATCTGCCGGTCACCCTCGGCGGTTCTGCCGGACACCACCACGCCCACCTCGCAACCGTGATTCCCAACTACGTCACCATCGAAGTGGGCAACGCAGCATCCGAAAATCGCGTCGCCTCGATCGACATCACGTTCGAGAACGGACAAGCCATCCTTGGCGACAAACCCGGACTCGGCATCGAAATCGACCACGAGGAGATGGCGAAAGCACAGGTCGACGCGATCCCGCCCGGTGCCGGCCCGAGCCCGTTCGGACGTCGCCCCGGCGCCGGACTGTATGAAGTTCCGCCAACCGAAGAGGAAAAAGCAGAAGCCGTACGCGGCATCACCGGACAGTCCGAAGGCCGCCACGCATATTGACCTCCCGTCCCCTTCGCGAAGCTCCTATTCCACCCTCCCCCTCTCAGGGGGAGATTAAGAAGGGGTTACGAAGCGATGGCGCAGGGGGTGCCCGAAACACAATCGAAACTAACCAATCCCGGAACCAAGAACACCATGAAAATCACCGGATACCGCGTAGAACAATACGAGATGAAAATGGACCGCCCCATCGGCGATGCCAACGGAGTGGTCGGCGAGGACATCGCCGGCGGTTCGGTCCTTTGGATCGAGACCGACGAAGGAATAACCGGCGTCGCACCCGGCGGCAATCCGGCTGTGGGGCGTCTTTTCCACCTGATTGAAGGCGAAGACCCTCGATCCGTCGTCGGACTGTGGATGCGGCTCGTCGACTTCGTATTCAAGGGCGGAAACGAAGGCGAGATGAACGGCGCGATCAACGCCATCGACACTGCCCTCTGGGACCTGAAAGCCAAGATCGCTGACGAACCATTGTGGCAGACCTTTGGCGCGCGTGAAGGAATGACAAAGGCCTACGCCAGCGGCATCGACCTCTGCCTCGACGACGACGCAATCTTCGCCTTTTATCGCCGAATGGCCGAGCACGGTGTCGACGGTGGCAAGCTCAAAGTCGGACTCGACATGAAGACTGACCTCCGGCGTATCGGCATCATGCAGGAAGCGCTGAGCGTCGGCTCCGATCGGCCTCGGCTACTGATCGACAGCAACGAATACTGGTCGGCCAAAGAAGCGATCATCCGCATCCAACGCATCGAAGAAGACTTCGACATCACCTGGGCAGAAGAACCCGCCCGACGCTGGGACTTCGACGGCCTCCGACAGGTCTCACGCAACATCTCTGCAGCTGTAGCTTCCGGCGAAAACCTCAACCACATCGGCGATTTCTACCCCCTCGTATCCCAACAAGCCGTCGACGTTGTCAACATCAGCGCCGGTCACAGCGGTTTCACCGGGTGCAGGCAGGTGGCCAACCTCTGCTACGCGTATGAGTTGCCAGTCACGATGATGAACTGCCAAGCAAATTACGCCGCACACCTCGCCGCAGCTCTCCCCAACCACATGATCATGGAGGTCGTAGACCCGGGTCGCGAACAGTGCATCAACTTCAACCACACAATCGAGGACGGCTTCATTCAGCTGTCCGACGAGCCGGGTCTGGGTATTTCGATTGACGAGGACGCGTTAGCGCGGCTGCAGGCAAATCCGCCGGAGCCGGAACGACGACGACGGAATCCGTTTCCCAGGCGGGAAGGGGCGGGAAGGTTCATTGTGCCGCCTGCGAAGGAAGAGGCGGGTTGGTTGGTGGGTTAATCCCCATTAACGGGGATGGGTTTACCACCGGAAAGAACCACGTCGGCACGCTTATAAACCGCTTTGCCGCGTAGTTTCGTCGCCGGTCGGTGCAAGCCGAACGTGTGGGTTCTGCCTCCCTGTTCGGGTCCTGCGCGGCTCGATTCGTATTTCCAATCCGATTCCTCAACAAATGCAATGTCCACTCGCCACACGATGACAGGTTTGCCCGCCTCTAGCGACTCAGTCGAGTCGACCAGATATCGCCATATGATGTACCAACCGGGGTGATTGTAGTGGGATTGGACGGCCCATGGTCGTTTGCTTGCTTTACTCTCTAACGAATCATCAGGAAAGGGGTCGGGGCCGGACCCACGCCGAATCAAATCGGGAAACCGTTGTTGCGCAGTGTCGACGTTTCGATGTTTTTCGTAGTTGCTGACAGAATCTAGCGCTTTGGTTCCGTAAATCCCGACGATAGCGCTGAACACGTTCATCTGTTCGTGGTAGATGTCGACCAATTCGGAGAGTTCTCGCTCGATGTAATCGACCGCTCTTCGGATCGCCGATACCGTCAAGCCGGGTGGCAAGGGCAAAGACAAATCGAACCATTCATCCCGATCCAATTTGTCTTGTCCTTTTGGGTTCGTACATGGCGAGTTGTGGAATCGCGGATTTTGCGAGTTCGAAGTACTCCGAGTCGATTTCGATCCCGATGCTGTCGAGCCCGCATGATGTAGCGGCCGCGACAGTTGAACCCGAACCCATGAACGGGTCCAAAATCGATCCTTCGCTCAGCGGTAGGGATGCTCGCACTATCTGTCGCATGAAATCTTGAGGTTTCAGTGAAGGGTGCGGCGCTGCTTGTTTTTCAAATCCTCTGGCGGGAGACGAGTAGATGAGGTCGCGAAACGGTTCCGAATCGGACAGACGCATCAACCCCCCGGTCTTCCATTTGCGGAGATTATCTTGAACACGTCCTTCACACGGTTTGCGGAACAATCCCCAAGGTTCCCAACAAGAGCGAGGCATCACCGAGACTGAATCGAATTCCTCGTGTGCGTTTTTTGGTCGATCTCCGCCTCGTAGCGTTTGCACAACTCTGACGATCTCCCCACGCTTCTCAAAACCGGCTCGAATGAATGGGAGATACACGAAATGGGAAACTAATGGGTTAGTGGCGATGAAAACATGCGCACCTGGCACCAACACCGGCATCAGCAGATTTGCAAGGTGGTCGAAAAACTGCTCGAGGCGCTCCTTGTCGCCATCCTTGAGTACCGTGAACCGAGGCAATGGTTTTCGGACGGCGTTGTCAAACGCAGGTGGGATGCGCCAAACGCCTCCTCGACCACTGCGGAGCTTCTCAATTTCACGCGGTGTGTATTCGATCAACCCGTAGGGCGGATCCGTCACCACCGCGTGGATCGAGTTCGGTCGCGCTTTCTCTAACCAAGCAAAGGCATCGCCGTGGATAATTTGTGCCGTTTCTTCGACGAGTGAGCGAATCGGAAGAGCAGTTTCAAGAGCAGTCATTACAAGCTCAGACTACCATCACCCGACAAACGTCCGGTTCGCAAATGGCGAACCTCACGGATAGTTACAGATCCCAAAGGATGGCGGGTTGGAGGCAACCGCACTCATCCAAAAAATCAACGCGAACGGTTGACAACTTTCTCGATGTGGTTCCCTACTCCCCCGAATGCCCCTGCAACAAGTACCCCTCAGTAGCTCCCGATACCACGATGATCATGATGTCCACGACTGCCCATACCACATCGTGCATCACCTCTACACCGACATCGTTGGCCCCGCTGACCAGTAGATTCAACCAGTTGAAGAGGAACAATGCCGCCAAAATCATCGTCGCGAAATACAACACATTCGACTCTAGATACTCCCTAGTGATCCCTGTTTCACCGCTCGCATCGCTCTTTCGCTTCCGCTCCAAGTTGAAGTAGCAAGCCAACGCTATCGCCACCAACGAGATGCAGTTGACCACGGTCCAGACATCGCCAGAGTCCTACAGCCGCAAAGCAATCAAATGCACAGCAACCACCAACGACACCAAAATGTGCACCACCCCGATTATCGCATGGTTCCATCCATCTTGACCGTCCTCCGGAGCTTCCAATACGGTTTTGATGGCCTTCACTATTCGGCGTCGGCACCCCCATCGAAGGGCCTGAAACCGACGCTCCTCAACAAGTATGTGCCAACGATTATGTTCACTATCGGGAACATTACATCGACTGCTGTCCAAATCAACCAGCGGAAATCGCCTATCTCATCAGCTGCATCCTTAAACACCGTCCACGCGAACCATTGCTCGAAATAGAGCAAGAACAGCGCCGACGACGCGATCAGCATCGCGTTCGCGGTGATCCACTCCTGCAAATCCGACTCGTCTGCCGACCTCGCCCTCAGAAAACTGAAAATCAACGCCGCGATCGCACCCACCGCCATGAAGTAGTTCAAGACATCCCAGACCTGAACTACCGAATCGTCATCGTAGACCTCACTCGCCAAAAACTGCACCGCGACTGCTAAACCCAAAATGATGTGGATGTAACCGAACAACCTCTTTATCAAATCCATCTCGAATAGCCTCCTAGATTCTTACGGCATCGCTGATAACGATCGAACAGATCACTGCGAAACCGTCCAACCGCGGTGATTATAGTTATACGCGCGGCTGCAAAATCACGCTCACATCACATCTCGTCACGTGCGAACATTGAGTAGGCACATTTGCAACCAAGATGTGGATCGCCTTGCGGATCCTCAACGACGTAGGTACAGGAACATCTCATGAAGGTCACCGAAGTAAAGAACGTCCCCGTCCGAAACGACAACGGCGGAGTCTCACTCTTCGTCCGCATCGAAACCGACGCCGGAATCCACGGCCTCGGCGAAGTCGGAATTGCAAGCATGGGTCGCGCCATCATGGAGGCCATTGACCACCTCGCAGAAGTCGTCGTTGGATCCGACCCTTGGGAAACCGAACGCCTATGGCAGCTCATGTTCCGTGGCAACTTCTTCCCGGCAGACCGCGTTTACGGATGCGCCATCAGCGCCATCGACATTGCCCTTTGGGACATCAAGGGAAAATCCGTCGACATGCCCGTCTACAAACTCCTCGGCGGACCCGTCCGCGACAAAGTCGTCTCCTACCCACACACCCAAGGCGCAACCACCGAAGATCTCGTGCAGAACTGCCTCGACCGCGTGGAAGAGGGCTGGAAATTCGTCCGCTGGGGACTACCCGAAACCTCAGGCCGATTCGAAGACAGCGGCACCTCCCTGCTCGAACCCGTCGAATCCATGCGGCTAGTCGTCGACCAGATGTCCAGAGTCCGCGAAGCCGTCGGCCCCGAAATCCAGATCCTTCTCGACGCACACACCCGTCTCGACACCGCGCACATCGTCCAGATGGGCAAAGACCTCGAAGAGTTCAAGCCCTATTTCATCGAAGACCCGCTCCGCTCCGAAAACCCCGCCTCATACCGCAACCTCCGCAACCAATTTAACTTACCCATCGCCGCCGGAGAACAATGGGTCTCCAAGTGGCCCTTCCGGCAGGTCATCGAAGAGGAACTCATCGATTACGCCCGCATTGACCTATGCATCGCCGGAGGCATCACCGAAGCCGCCAAAATAACCCACTGGGCCGAAACACACTACATCGACATCGTCCCCCACAATCCCCTCGGACCCGTTTCCGCCGCCGCCTGCGTCTCGCTATGCATGGCTTCTACCAACGTCGGCGTCCAAGAAATGCCGCGCCAACCCGGCACGGTCCTAACCGACCTCTTCCCCGTCCAGATTGGCTGGGAAGACGGCTACTCCTTCTGCAACGACGCTCCCGGACTCGGCATCGAAATGGACATGGACGTCGCCGAAGCCCGCGCCGGTGTTCCCCACGGCTGGCCACCTCAACTCCGCCGCAACGACGGCGCGTTTACCAACTGGTAAACCCGTCATTCCGGTGAATGCCGGAATCCAGAAGCCGACGAAGGCTTGCCCCCGTTGACGGGGGAAATGTCCGAAGGACAAAGGGGGCAATCCCACCAAATGAAAGTAACCCAAATCCGATCACTCCCGATCCGTGACGACTCCGGACGTGTCTACTTTTTCGTCCGCGTCGACACTGATGCCGGCATCTACGGACTTGGTGAGGTCGGAACATTGGGGCAGGGTCGCGCTATTGTTCAGGCCATCGACCACCTCGCAGAAGTCGTCGTCGGTTCCGATCCGTGGGAGACCGAACGCCTATGGCAATTGATGTTCCGAGGCAACTTCTTCCCCGCCGAGCGCACATACGGCTGCGCAATCAGCGCCATCGACATCGCACTCTGGGACATCAAAGGCAAGTCGGTCGGCAGGCCTGTCTACAACCTCTTGGGCGGCCCCACCCGCAACAAGGTCGTCTGCTACGCGCACACCCAAGGCGACACCATCGAAGCGCTTGTCGAAAACTCCGTCCAACGCGTCGACGAAGGCTGGAAATTCGTCCGATGGCACCAACCCGAGACGTCCGACACCGATCAGATCGAAAACACAGGTCGCCTCGAACCAGTCGAATCGATGCGCATCGCCGTCGAAGGAATGGCGAGGGTGCGCGAGGCCGTCGGCCCCGAGATACAACTCTGCCTCGATGTCCACACCCGTCTCGACCCGACTCACGTCGTCCAGCTGTGTAGGGACCTAGAGGAGTTCAAACCCTACTTCATCGAAGACCCAATCCGATCTGAGAACCCAGGCTCATATCGCAACCTCCGCAACCAAATACGCTTACCCATTGCCGCGGGTGAACAGTGGGTTTCAAAGTGGCCCTTCCGCCAAGTCATCGAAGAGGAACTCATCGACTATGCCCGTATCGACCTCTGCATCGTAGGAGGCATCACCGAAGCCGCAAAGATCACTCACTGGGCCGAAACCCACTACATCGATATCGTCCCCCACAATCCGCTCGGCCCCGTCTCAACCGCCGCCTGCGTCGCACTCTGCATGGCATCAACCAACGTCGGCGTCCAAGAAATGCCAATCGAACCCGGCACTTACCTCAACGACCTCTTCCCCGTCCAAGCCGGATTCGAAGACGGATACGCCTTCTGCCAAGACGCCCCTGGACTCGGCATCGAGATCGACATGGACGTCGCCGAAACCCGAGCCGCTGACCCACACGGTTGGCTACCCCGACTAAGACGCAACGACGGAGCATTCACCAACTGGTAAACGTCTCCCCTCTCCGCGAGGGAGAGGGTTAGGGTGAGGGCCCACCGAACGATGGAGTATTAACCGCACCCCTGCCAATCCAAACAATCATCCAGAACAGCAACCACTCTAGGTTTCCCTCGTTGACGGGGGAAATGTCCGAAGGACAAAGGGGGCCATCCCACAAATGAAAGTAACCCAAATCCGATCCTTCCCAGTCCGAGATGATTCCGGGCGCCTCTACTTCATCGTCCGCGTCGACACCGATGCCGGAATCTACGGCCTCGGCGAAGTCGGCGTCGCCCGTCTCGGACGCTCCATCGCATTAGCCATCGACCACCTCTCGGAAATCGTCATCGGCTCCGATCCGTGGGAGACCGAACGCCTTTGGCAGCAGATGTTCCGCGGCCTGTTCTTCCCCGCCGAACGCGTATACGCCTGCGCCATCAGCGGCATCGACATCGCCCTCTGGGACATCAAAGCCAAATCCGTCGGGATGCCTTTGTACAAAATCCTCGGCGGACCGACCCGCGACAAAGTAGTCTGCTACCCCCACGTTGGCGGCGAGACGACCCAAGACATCGTCGTCGACGCCATGAAACACGTCGATGAAGGCTGGAAATTCGTCCGAACCGGACAGCCGACAACCACTCCCTTAGTCGGAGATTACGGCGGACGCCACGCCGCGACCGCCGAACTTGACCCGCTCAAGTCGATGCGCATGGCAACCGAGCAGTTCGGAGCCCTTCGCGATGCCGTCGGGCCCGACATCCAGATCTGTACCGACTTCCACACCCGCCTCGATCCAACTCATTCGATAGCCCTCTGCCGAGAACTCGAACCGTTCAAACCCTTCTTCATCGAAGACGCCGTGCGCTCCGAAAACCCGGCCTCCTACCGCAACGTCCGACGCCAGACCAACGTCCCTCTTGCCGCCGGCGAACACTGGTGGTCGAAGTGGCCGTTCCGAGAAGTCATCGAAGACGAGAGCATCGACTACTTGCGTATCGACCTCTGCATCGTAGGCGGCATCACCGAAACCCTGAAGATCACCCACTGGGCCGAAGCCCACTACATCGACATCGTTCCGCACAACCCCCTCGGCCCCGTCTCCGCCGCTGCCTGCGTCTCCGTCTGCATGGCATCCACCAACGTCGGCGTCCAAGAAATGCCCCGCCAACCCGGCACCTTCGCCACCGACCTCTTCCCCCAGCAAATCGAATGGGAAGACGGATACGCCTGGTGCCCCGACACCCCCGGCATGGGCGTAGACATGGACCTAGAAGTAGCCGAACAACGCCTCTCCGACCCCCGAGGCTGGTCCCCCAGACTGCATCGGCCGGATGGGGCGTTTACGAATAACTAGGGTTCAACCTAACCAATACTCATCCCACCATCCACAATCACGTGCGCTCCGGTCATATACGACGCATCGTCCGAAGCCAAAAACGCCACGACCGCCGCTATCTCTTTCGGCTCGCCCATGCGCTTCATCAGCGCATCTTGGCCGAAGTCGATGTAGGACTGCTCGCGGTCTAGACCTAGTGAGTCGATGTGCATATCCGTAGCCCGTGTTTTGATCGAGCCGGGACAGACGGCGTTGACGCGAATGTTGTCGGGCGCCAAGTCCATCGCCAAACATCGGGTGAGTTGCGCCACCGCACCCTTCGATGAGTTGTACGGGATGAACTCTGGTTGCGCGATGAAAGAACTTACCGAAGCGATATTCACCACCGCGCCAGCTCCGGCGCTGCGGAATGTCGGCAATACCTCGCGTACACAGTTCGCATACCCGATCACGTTCACGCCAAACACTCGCGCCCAATCGGCATCCGTAACCTCCTCCACCTTTCCGAACACGAATGTCGCGGCGTTGTTGACGAGAATATCGATCGTCCCGTATTCATCGACCACGCACGCGATCATCGACCGAACCGATTCCGAGTTTGAAGTGTCGGTCTGACAAAATACCGCGGTGCCGCCGTTTCCATTGATGTCCGCCGCCGTGCCCTCACCATTGTCTGACTCCAACTCCGCGATCACCACATTTGCACGATCATCCGCAAAGCGATGACATATTGCCTCGCCGATGCCAGTCCCACCACCAGTCACGATAACCGTCTTGCCTTCGAATCGCTTCATCGTATTTCGCCTTTCTAGCTAGTTCGGACGCCGCCGTGTCGATCGGCAGCGAAACTTTCGGGTCGCCTGTTGCGTATTAACATTATGCGCAGTTTGTGCGGCATGGGAACAGTTGAGAGCATGGGAGTGCATCGATGGGAATAATCACCAGAGGCTTCTTCGGTCGACGAAGGCAGGAAGAGGAAGATGAGAACGCGGGACGCGTCCCGCCAGGGCAGTATGTCGACCGAGGATTTCCCGTCCTTTCCGCTGGCCCTACGCCGCGGGTAGACACCGCCACGTGGACCTTCCGCATCGAATACAACGGTGAAGACATCGGCGTCTGGGACTGGGACCAGATGATGGCCCTCCCGCAAACCGACATCCACACCGACATCCACTGCGTAACCAAGTGGAGCAAGCTCGACACCGACTGGCAAGGAGTCCTCATCGACGACTTCCTCGCCGATGCCGGGCTAGACGCCCCGCCCGCCGACTTCCTGATGGCCTACAGCGACGGCGGCTACACCACCAACCTGCCGACCGCCGATGTCATCGATGGCAAAGGCTTCCTCGGCCACACCTTCGACGGTGCCCCCCTCGAAGAATCCCACGGCGGCCCCATCCGAATGGTAGTCCCCCACCTCTACTTCTGGAAATCCGCCAAATGGGTCCGCGGCATCCGCTTCATGGACTCCGACGCCCCCGGCTTCTGGGAAGCCTACGGTTACCACATGTACGGCGACCCCTGGCGGGAACAGCGCTATCACTACGATTAGGTCATCTGCCCCTTTCGCAGAGCGAAAGCGGTGCGAGCGAACGAAGTGATGCGAGCGGGGTATGCCCTGGGAGTGATGAAATGGGCGACGTCATTCACGCCTTCGCGGGAATCCAAAGAGCAGTACAGGGTTTCCCCCGCTCGCGGGGGAAATGCCGTCAGGCAAAGGGCGTATGCCGGGGAGATGTGAATGCAATCACCCAAGACGCCTCGTCTTATAACGATGAAAGTAGCGAATAAGCGGCTTGAAACGATACCACGTGTTCGGTAAACTCCCGTTCATTACCACCCATCGAGCCACGACCCGACAGCTAGGGAACAATTGCCGGCTCGATCATTACCACCCAAGGACGCGTTTTGACGTCCCTGAATTTTCGTGGGGATCGGCCGCCTTCAGTGAAGCTTACGGCTACCGCAAGCGCGGCGATCTTGGCACGAATAGCACTATCACTACGATTACGGCGTTTGCCTCTTTCGCGGGGCGAAAGGGGAACCATCGAGGTAAACCCACGTTATCGGAGCGGGGAATACCTGGGGATAGGTAATCTCCACGTCGTTGACTCGTGTCACTCTGACTGAATTACCTGGGTTGTTACTTGTCTCGTCAACTCCTATTGTCATTCATGACGGATCGCTCACCTGCGTTTACACTTCTTCGCACACATCGTTAAGAGGCGAAGAGGAAGGAAGCATTAACGTGACTGAAACCGATGGTTCCACCGAACCCGAACAGGAGTCGTTCGACGATCTCAACGACTCGGATCCGAGCGATTTAGGCGTCCAAGTTGGGAACGTCCAAGTTGCTGAGCGAGAACAAAACGACAATGGTTGGTCAACCTTCTTCGGCTACGTCATGGTCGCGCTTACTTGGATGTGGATAGGCACTAGATGGACATCGCTGATGCTCATGGATGTGAGTCTATGGTTGATCCTCAGCTTGACCGAGAACGCTCGAAGCGTAAGACCCACTATAAGAGCAACATTCTCTAAAGAAGAGAGGGCAGCGATAGCGCAAAGTCAACGGTACCGCTGCATGTACTGTGGAGTCAGATTGACGACCGATAACTTGCAAATCGATCATATGTACCCCGTATCCAGAGGCGGTCCCAACGACGACGACAACCTGCAAGCTCTATGTAGACGCTGCAATATCCGCAAGGGAAATCACACGGACGAAGAGTTCAGAGACCGTTATTACGAGTTGGTAGGCGACTACATGCAACCGCCTGTTCAACGGATTCCGCAAAGATATTTTGACGAGATCATGCACACGACCGACGCACACGAGGGCGTCAGAGAAGCCAACAGAAATCGTTATCTAACTCCTGAACAAAGGGTTACGAGGTCTTTGCCAATTGCAATAGGTTTCTGGGCCGTGGTATTCACCGTTGTCAGCGCGTTTTGGTTCAGTTCGCTGCTGGTTCAATCGATGTTCATTGGCGTATTGTTTGGTATCGCTTACACGGTCGGATTGTGGCTCAGAGCGCGGCACACGGGCGTTTTCGATGAATGATCGCCGAGTGAATCAGCAACGCAGCTATGTAGCTAAGCTCCGATTTCCATACCGCTAGTTACAGCTCAAAGTCGCATCTTCAAAACGTCAACGCAACCTTCACAACCCCATCCCCTCGCGACTCCGACAACTCAAACGCTTCGGTAACCTGCTCAATCGGCATCAGGTGCGTAACGATCGGCGCCATATCGATCTCGCCCTCCACGATCCACGACAACGCTCGCCTGAAAGTCTTCAACCCCGGCTCCTCTTGCGCTCCTAGTATCGAGTAGGCGTTGGCGCGCTTCTTGAACATCTCCGTGTAATCGAACGGTTGAGGATCGTTGCTGTCCGGCAATCCGAACAGAACGCAGAGTCCTTCATCCTTGACCAAATGGAACGCGTTGCTCAGCGTTGGTGTCGAGCCGACCGCTTCGATCACGATGTCAGCGCCCCTGCCATCGGTCAGATCGTAGACCGCATCCTTCGCTGCGTCGCCAGTTACATCAACCGTGTCGTCGGCCCCGTATCTCGTGGATAGGCTGCGCCGACTGTCAACAGGTTCAATCGAAATCACTCGAGACGCGCCACGACGTTTGAGCACGAAGTCCCAGAACAGTCCTGCGCTGCCCTGCCCCAACACCGCGCACGTCAGCCCGTCGAGCGACTCTGGCAACCTTTGAGTTGCAAATATCACCGTGCCCAACTGCTGCGTCATCAAGACATGCTCAACGGGCGCGCCCGCCGGCATCTTCAGCATGTGCGCCGCATCGACCGCTTGGTATTCGGCGAAGCATTTCGCATACCAGATGTGCGGAACCGTCAGGGCCAAGTCACCCGGTTCGAGGATGTCGATGCCCTCACCGTCCGGGTATCGCTGCGGCGGCTCTTCTACGATGCCGACGCCTTCGTGACCGGGGTGTCCGGGTGGCGCCGGATACTCCGGCATCTGCCAACCCTTGCCAACCATGTGCAGATCGGAGCCGCACAGCGACGCCATCTCCGTCTTCACGATCGCATCGGTCTCAAACGGTTCTGGATCGGGCGCATCGGCGACAAATCGAATGTCGTCAACACCGAACGATTGGGCTGCTCTCATCAACGGTTCCCTTTGTAATTGAAGTGTTATAACCAGTGGTGGTTTGCATTCATGTCATTCTGAACGGATGGCGGCTATCGGTCAGGTCATTCTGAACGGAGCAAAGCGGAGTGAAGAATCTGTTGCGGCCGCCGCGGCGCGGCGTTGAGATTCCTCGCTGCGCTCGGAATGACATGAAAGGCACTCGGAATGGCACGAATCGCGCTCAGAAAGACATCACCGGGAACCACCTAGGTGTACTCCGCCAATTCATCGCCGTGTGCTTCCCACATCTCGTCGAACATCTCCCTGATCTGTTCTAGCGACAGGATCGCACCCGTCAGCGGATCAAGTGCTACGGCATGGAACGCCGCTTCTCTCGACCGCTCCAGCACCGCGATCACACCCATCTCCTGCACCGCGACGTTTGCTCGCGACAGCGAGGCGCATTGCGGCGGTAGTTCGCCAACGGGCATCGGATGGAATCCAAGTTCGTCGATCAATATCGGCACCTCGACGCACGAGCCGTAAGGCAGATTGTCGATTAGACCGTCGTTCGGAACGTTGCCATTGATGACGATCATGTCGCCGGTCTCCATCGCCTCCATGATCCGACAGGCGTATTCGTCTGAACGGATCGGGCCGATAGGGTCGTCGGAGTACGCATCACGCTCAAGTTGTGTCATATGGTCATCGACCCGTTTCACACGCCGTTGAAGGTCTTGGCGTATCTCGTTCAGCCTGAACTCGTCCATAACCTTGTCATTAGTCCGGAAATAAGGAACATACTCCGACATGTGCCGAGTCGACTCGGTGACGAAATACCCGAAATGCTTCATCACCTCGAAGCGCACGGTGTCGAGCGCGAAGATCTCAGGATTATTCATCGCCTCCCGCAACGCCGGGTAAGCATCCTCGCCCTTCTGCTCGAAACGCATGAACCACGCGAGGTGATTGATACCGGCAACCCAAGCCGACACATCATCGCGCGGCGCGCCGATGTAGTCAGCTAGGTCTTGCGTCGTTCGCTGGACGCTGTGGCAAAGCCCGATCGTCGGCACATCGGCTTCAGACGTAATCCCCCAACACGCCATCGCCATCGGATTCGTGTAGTTCAGCAGAGTCGCGTTCGGGGCAACATCGTCGATGTCGAGCGCCATATCGATCAGCACCGGCACCGTACGAAGCGCCTTGAACACACCACCCGGCCCAACCGTGTCTCCTACGGCCTGATCGATACCGTACTTTCTGGGAATATCGATGTCGCGTTCAAACGTATCGCCAACCCGGATCGTTGTCAGCACATAGTCGGCATCGGTGAATGACGCGCGACGATCCGTCGTGGTCTCGATCCGGGCGTCAGAACCAACCTCGGCGAATAGCTTCTTGGCAAAGTCGCCGATTACAGTCAACCGTTCCTCATCGATATCCATCAGCGAGATATGAGCATCTTTCAGCGAAGGCGTGCAAGCGACATCCTGCAAAAGCCGGCGCGCGAAGACGACGCTCCCGGCACCAATCAGCGATATTTTGGGAGGCATGGTACGTTGGCCTATCCAGTTTCAGGCGCTCATCAACCGAGCGTCGAAGCAATGGTAACCCACACCATTCAGAGCTCGCCGAACGGCGTAATCTCTATTGCCCCGGCATCCTCGACCATCATCCGCAACTCGCTACCGCGGAGCAAAGCTAAACCAATCAACGGCAAACCATCTAAACTCGCTACTTCGACAGCCCGAATATCGCCGTGCCATTCCAATTGAACAGAATAGAGGTCACAAGCGGTCAAGCTACCATCTGCCATCAGCCCCGTTGTGAACCCACGTTTACTTAGCCCTAATTCCTCGATCAGATCTGATCGCAGAGCGAGGAATCCAGAAAACCCAGTATCTACGATCGCTTCAATGCGCGCGGGAACACCGTTGTCTCCAAATACTTGGATAACACATGTCGCGTGTAACTCGCCGCCAAAATCGCGGAGTTCACCACGCTCGGTCATTCGCCTGAGAAGACAAGGTATCCAGTCCGAAACGTGGCAGCATGGCCATGGCGCTTTACGTAAACATCCGCGCCTTCAACCCTTGCATGCAACGCATCCGTAACCGCCATCGAAGAATCACCGATCTCATACTCGCCAGTATTTGTATCGATGGCCAAGAACATTCCCAGCAGATCATCGCTCAGCTGATCTTTGATCGAAGCGTCGTAGATCGCTTCACCGCGATCTACCGTTCGCTTTATCTCGCTTTGAGGTCTAACCATCTTCACGTCTCCCGAAGTTCAGTAGCCTCCCAGTCACTCACTAATGGTACTTTCAACCGATTGAGAGGCGCGATCTTCATTCCGACGGAGTCATTCGCCCGGAAACAGCAGTATTCATCACTATGAGCGCCACGCCGTTCAATGAAACACCACCATCTTCAACTCGGTCATCTCGTCGATGGCGTATGGTGGGCCTTCCTTGCCGAAACCGCTGTCCTTCAATCCGCCGTAGGGCATCATGTCGGCGCGGAATTGCGTGCCTGAGTTGATGTTCAGGTTGCCAGCCTCGGCCTCGAGTGCGAAGCGCATGGCGTGATCGACGTTCTGCGTGAAGATCGCCGCAGCTAGACCAAAGTTGCTGTCGTTCGCCAACTCGATCGCCTGGTCAATGTCGGCCGCCGGTGTTATCGCCACCGCTGGACCAAACACCTCTTCGCGAGAGATTCGCATGTCGGGGTCTACGTCGGCGAGGATCGTCGGTGCCATGATCGCGCCATTGCGGGTTCCTCCGGAAACAAGATTTGCACCAGCATCTACCGCTTCGTTGACCCAGCTCTCGACTCGCGCGGCATCGGTCTCGCGCACTAACGGGCCCATGTTCATCGCGTCCTGCTTGGGGTCGCCTACCGCCAACGCCTCTACTTGTGGCTTCAACGCATCGATGTAGTCGCCATAGGCAGACTCTTGGACGATGACGCGCTGCGTCGAGATGCAGACCTGTCCGGCATTTGCGTATCCGCTCTGCGCGGTTGCCGCAGCAACCTTGTCCATGTCCGCATCTGGCATCACGATCAATGGCGAGTTTGAACCCAACTCCATCGTGACCTTCTTCAGTCCCGCCATCTTGGTTATGCGCTCGCCGATCTCTCGCGAGCCAGTAAAAGTCACCTTTCGAACATTAGGCTGAGACACCAGAGCATCGCCGATCGTTCGGCCCGAACCGGTGATGCATTGGATCGCCATATCGGGCACACCAGCCTCAAGCAGGATCTCAGTCAGCTTCAACGCTGATAACGGTGTGTCAGATGCGGGTTTGATGATCACCGAGTTGCCAGCGGCTATCGCAGGTCCGACCTTATGAGCGACCAAGTTCAGCGGGAAATTGAACGGTGCAATCGCCGCGACGATCCCGACCGGAACACGTACCGTAAATCCGAACTTACCCGCATTGCCAGGCGATGCGTCGAGCGGGATAGTCTCGCCGCGCAATCGCTTCGCCTCTTCCGCCGACCACGTCATCGTCTGCACCGCACGGTCGACTTCCAACCGACCTTCGGAGATGACCTTGCCTTCTTCGCGAGTGATCGTCTGCCCAAGGTCTTCTTTGCGATCATTCATGATCTCGACCGCACGAGTGAGAATCTCGTAGCGATCCATACCCGTCAGCGCAGCCATCTGCGCTCGACCCTCTTCCGCGGCGCGCGAAGACAGCACCACATCCTCGACCGACGCCGCGGGCACGGTATCAAACGCCTCGCCTACAAACGGATCGATGACATCCATCCGGTGGTCGCGATCCACCCATTCGCCAGCTAAATACATCTTCATTTTGGGGTCCCTGATTGACTAGCTTTGGTTCACTGCATGTATGCGTGCAGGTTAACACTCACTGAGCGATCTCCATAATTCTCCCATCGGGCGCTGTGCACAACCTCCGTCATTCCGGCGAAAGCCGGTCAAAGGAGTGCAAAGCGGAATGACGAGTCTAAACCCTCTGTAAATCCACCTTGGGCATCAAGGAGGAAGGGTTGTGCCTAGCACCCCTTCGCGAAACGACGTGAACAGGATCCGCGAATCGAACGAGTCCCGGATAACCAGCCATGTCATTCCGTACCGAGCGCATACTCACATCCATGTCGTTCTGAACGGAACGCATCCTCATATCCATGTCATTCTGAACGGAGCGCAGCGGAGTGAAGAATCTCATACGGAATACTCGGTGCCAGGAGAAGAGATTCCTCGCTACCCTCGGAATGACAGACACGCTCGAAATAACAACCAAACGACACCAGAAATGCGACTCTCGAAGCGTACGATAAACTTCGCACAGCGCTCAATCAGGTGGCCCCAAATCAAGGCGCGTTTGATAACGCCGCACATGATCTGGCCACGCACAAAAGGGAGTTGTTCCAATGTCAGGCCCCTTCGAAATTTACGCAGAAGAGTTCCGAAAGATAATCGGAAATTCTCCCGAGTTGACACTCCTTTCGAGCGACCTCGTGTTTGCCGAAGGTGTCTGTTGGCTGCCTTCTCGCAACTACGTCATCGTCTCCGACTTCCCGAACAACCGCATCATGAAGTGGGACGAGACCTCCGGGTTGGGCATCTTCCGCCAACCCTCGGACTGCGCCAACGGCAACACGGTTGATGCGGAAGGACGCGTTCTCTCGTGCCTGACGCGCGGCCGCACCGTTGTCCGTCTCGAACATGACGGCACGCTCGCACCCGTCGCTGATCGCTACATGGGCGGAAAACTAACCTCGCCGAACGATGTCGTCGTCAAATCCGACGGTTCGATCTGGTTTACCGACCCAGACTACGGTTTTCTGCACCCCGAGTTCGGACACGGCGACAAACCGGAGCAAGACCGCAACCGCGTGTTTCGCGTCGATGGCAACACCATGGATATCACGGTGGTGTCCGAGGACTTTGACAAACCGAACGGCATCGCGTTCTCGCCCGACGAATCGGTTCTCTACATCGGCGATACCGGTAGAACCCACGGCGAGTTTCGCAACCACCGCATCATGCGTTTCGACGTCACCCCGGGCGGCGAATCGTTAGTCAACCCGACCATCTTTGCAGACATCGAACCCGGAGTGCCCGACGGTTTCCGATGCGACACCGACGGAAACCTTTATGTCTCCGCGGGCGACGGGATCCAAGTCTTCAACCCCGCCGGCAACTTGATCGGCAAGATTCTCACCCCCGAAGTCGCCGCGAACTGCTCATTCGGCATGTCGGACCGGCAACGCCTATTCATCGGCGCCACATCCTCCCTGTGGTCAATCGACCTCAACGCGCAGGGGGCATAGATCGGGTTTCCGCCGCTCGCGGGGGAAATGTCCGAAGGACAAAGGGGACAAGGCGCACATCCCCTCTCCCTCGATGGGAGCGGGTGAGCGTGAACGGGAACGACGGGGCGGTTTGCGCTCCAACCAACCCAAAACCGCCGCCTGAGATTCTTCACTCCGCTACGCTCCGTTCAGAATGACAAGGACGTAGGCGCCGCATTCAGAATGACAAGGATGTGGGCGCCGCATTCAGAGTTACGAGGATGGGGGCGCTTTCTTCAGAATGACAGGAGCCAGACGCATAAAGCGTCCCATATATCCAACGCGTGAAATTCCCTTACACCTCAATGCCGAAGAGTCAGAATCTGCCCCGGACTTGATCCGGGAGCGAGAGTGCAAACCAATGAACCACATCAAAGCGATCATCTTCGATTTCGATGGCCTGATTCTCGATACCGAGACGACCGACTATGAAGCTTGGCAGTCCCTATATCGAAAGCACGGCTCGGAGCTCCCGCTTTCGACTTGGTTGCCCTCAGTTGGCAATACGACCATCGAATTCAATTTAGACCAAGAAATCGCCGAATTGACGGGCAATCAGATCGATCGGATCGAGGTCCGGAAACAGCAAAAAACGATCCACCTAGACATGCTCGAAGGCGTAGATCCGATGCCCGGAGTCGAGGACTACCTTTGCGCCGCTGAGCGGTTAGGCATCCGTGTAGGCGTCGCCTCCGGTTCTCGTCGATGGTGGGTCGTTGAGCGACTCGATCAGATCGGTCTACTTGATCGCTTTGAAACCATCGTTTGTCGCGACGACGTCGGTGAAAGAGCTAAACCCGATCCAGCCGCTTACGTCACAGCCGTCTCAAACCTCGGCGTCACCGTCGATCAAGCATTCGCACTCGAAGATTCATTGACCGGAGTCGCCGCCGCGAAAAGTGCCGGTCTCTACTGCGTCGCAGTTCCCGGACCGATGACCAAGCACATGTCCTTCCCAGACGCCGACATGCGGTTGGAGTCCCTCGCCGATATACCGTTGTCGGAACTTTTGGCGGTACTGACGACAGACTAGAGGTTCCCATCAAACGTTTGTGACGTACTGACTTTTGGCTGTCATTGCCAAGACTAGCAGTCGTCGCCAGCATTCTAGCAGTCATCGCCAGGACTATTAGCTGTCATTCCCAGTCCTTGTCGAACTGTCATTCCGAGCGGAGCGAGGAATCTCAAGCCCCCACATCACCGCAAAACCCCACACAACCACCACCCATCCTTACCAATCCTTCAAATCCTAGTTCACACTTGACAACCAATACATCCGTGCTATCATAGAACATGAATTCAAAAACATCGCCGCGCCGACGGGTGCGGACACGACCTCAACTAGACCCTGTTGACAAAAACCCGAGACCAAGCCCAAGACCGTGAAAGCAACAACGCAAGAGCTACACAGTCAAAGACTGACCTCGGCATCCTTGAGCAAACAAGATGCAACGTCGGGAGGGACCGTTAGAAGCGAACGCTGCTACAAGGTCCAGTCGCGTCGCCACAATTAGGCGCCGCAACACGAGCCAGACAAAAGTACCCCCGTACGGACGACCCAACCGGTCACCCCCGTAGGGGCGACCCTCCCTTTTTCCCCTCCCCCTTTGAGGGGGAGATTAAGAGGGGGTCCACCGGCGGTGCCTGCGTCCAAGGGCTGGGCGAACGTTCGTGAATCCGGCAGACGTCGGCCCTCGACAATAAACAGGGCGCGGCTACAGCACGAGCTCGGGACTAACCGAGCGATGGAGGACGGCACAGCTCAAGCGGCCGAACTCCGGGCCCACGGCCTGGCAACGTGGGCAGACGCTGGAACTAAAGGACGGGCCCACGTCCAATCCCCGCAAGCGCGGCGATGAAAACCATTCGGCTTGCCCCCGTTAACAGGGACAATGTCCGAGAACCATCCGGGTTTCCCCCGTTCACGGGGGAAATGTCCGAAGGACAAAGGGGGCACACCAACCCCCAGCAAAAAACAAAAACCTGCAACACCCCCGCAGGCCATATCAACACACCCGCCATCCTACCCAATCCTCAAATCCTGCGCATCCTGGTTCAATGAACCCATCATTCCTGCCATCAACAATCCGGCGGCTGTGGATTAAGGTAATGTGGATCAACATCCCAACCAGCAAACATCGATAGAAATCACATGTCCACCGCACCTGACAAAACTTGGTCCAATCGCAACCAGTTCCGACCCGAAAGCGAACTGCGTTCCGGCGCTGTCATCGTCAATCCAGCATTCCGCAATCTGATCGGCGGGGATGATGTCGAAATCAAGAAACACTACACTGGAACCGAATGGGCCGAAGGACCCGCTTACGTCCCAGCGCGCGAAGGTTCTGATGGCTTCGTAGTCTTCTCCGACGTTCCGAACAACCGGATGCTGAAATATGACCCCGGTAGCGGCAAAACCACAACCTTCCGGGAACCCAGCCACTTCAGCAACGGCAACACCGTCGACAATGATGGTCGCCTAGTCACCTGCGAACACCTCCGACACGCCATCAGCCGTTTGGAGCATGACGGCACGCACCACGTTCTAGTTGACAGCTTCGAAGGCAAAAAGCTCAACTCACCCAACGACCTCGTCGTCAAATCGGACGGGAGCATTTGGTTCACCGACCCGCCGTACGGAATCCTGAGCGGACGCGAAGGAAATGCTCGCGATTCGGAACTCGACGGCAACTACGTTTACCGCCTCTTGCCAGATACCGGCGAAATCTCGATAGTGGTTAACGAACTCGACCGCCCCAACGGTCTCGCCTTCTCTCCCGACGAGGCGATCCTATACGTAGCCGACAGCGGAGAACCGCGCAATGTTGCCGCCTTCGATGTCAACGCAGACGACAAATCACTGAGCAACTTCCGCATCTTCGCAGTCGTCAGACCCGGCATCGCCGACGGCTTCCGCTGCGACGAACTCGGGAACATGTGGACGAGCGCTCATGACGGAATCCACTGCTTCACCCCCGAAGGCGAGCTGATCGGCAAGATTCTCGTCCCGGAACAGCGAACCGCCAACTGCACCTTCGGCGACGAGGACCGCAAGACGCTCTACATCTGCGGCGACGTGTCTCTGTATTCGGTACGGCTCAATGTTGCAGGTGCGTAGTCGAGACGCAACCCTTCCAAACTTGGGCCTGTTGACATTCAAGGTCACATCCACGCACGTACAGGACCGCAACGGGCAAATCTCAAATTCGTCATATCGAATTTCAGACCACTTGCTTGACGCGGTCGAAATCTACTTTAGTGGAGTTCCCCAAACTTTCGGGTTTGCCGCAACCGCATAATCGTAGGAGCACGCATAGCCAGATTCGCCATTGGTGGAAATGCCGATGCCTTAACTTGTGTTACGATTCTCCCGCAATGCCTGACACCGAATTGGTAATACCAGAATTCGTGAGTCTGCGAGGTCACGGACAGATAGGCGAAAGCTGGCTCAGGGATCGCTTGATCGAGCATCCTGAGTTACTCGGCCTCGGCGATGTCACAGTAAGGGATTCCGAACGATCGCAACCCAGCGGCGGCAGGCTTGACCTCCTACTCGAAGACGTGGAGTCAAGCACTCGTTACGAGGTTGAGTTGCAATTGGGAGCAATGGATGAATCCCACATCATCCGCGCTATCGAGTACTGGGACATCGAGCGGCGCCGTTACCCTCAATACGAACATATCGCGGTGATCGTGGCAGAAGATGTGACGAGCCGATTCCTCAACGTCATTTCGCTTTTCAACGGATCAATCCCGCTAATTGCCATCAATCTACAGGGGGTGAGGGTCAAGGGCGCGTTCTCGATTCTGGCGACTCGCGTCGTCGACGTCATCCAACTTGGCACCGAAGACGAAGACGAAGGAGTGACGGTAGATGCTTCCTATTGGGAAAGCAGGTCGTCAACAGAGTCTTTTCAGCTGATGCGTGAGATGATGCAGAGGATCAAGCGTATTGAACAGAGAGTCGGCCCCAGATACACGCGCCGCTACATCGGTCTTGAAATCGGAGGCCAAGCACGCAATTTCGTGGTGATGAGACCTCGAAAATCGTCAGGGATACTCACATCGTTCAAGATACGCGAAGAAGATGACCTGACAGCGCGGATCGAGAATCAAGGCTTGGACATATTGCCCTATGAACGCAAATGGGGCAATTACCGTATAAGACTCGTCCGGTCAGACTTTCAAAACCACGAGGACCTCATCGACGACCTGGTTCGCAAATCGCGGGATCAGTATTTCAATCTTTGAGCGACCCTTCGTCTACCAAAATCGAGGAGTCGTTTGTCGATATGAGCCACAAGTGAGATTTACGCTCAATGCCTACACTCCCCGAATAGAATCACTTAGGGTGCCGATTCCGCAATTCGGCGCGTGAAATTCGCAAACACACCCACACCGCCCCACCTTGTCAAACGTACAAACTATCTCCGAATCCGCCGTCAACAGCGATGTGGCGTGGCGGTCGATAAATGCCATCCGCTTCCTCTCGATCGACGCGGTCGAGAAGGCGAATAGCGGGCACCCCGGTGCGCCAATGGGTTTGGCTCCAACCGCGTACGCTTTGTGGCAGCACGCTCTAAAACACGCTCCAGGAACGCCCGATTGGGCCGACAGGGACCGCGTCGTACTCTCCGCGGGTCATGCATCGATGCTTCTCTATTCGATGCTCCACTTCACCGGGTACGACCTACCTCTTGACGAAATCAAGGACTTCCGTCAGTGGGACAGCAAAACACCCGGACACCCGGAATACGGGCTGACTGCCGGCGTTGAAGCAACCACCGGACCGCTTGGTCAAGGTCTGGGTAACGCAGTCGGATTTGCTCTCGCTGAGAAGATCCTAGCTAACACGTTTAACCGTCCCGGTCACGAGATCGTCAATCATCGAACCTACGCCATCTGCTCTGATGGCGACATGATGGAGGGCGTCGCATCAGAAGCGGCGTCGTTGGCTGGCACCCTCCAACTCGGCAAGCTGATCGTCATTTACGACGACAACCAAATCTCTATCGAAGGCGACACCGACAAAGCGTTCCGAGAAGACGTCGCCGCTCGATATGAAGCCTATGGCTTCCAAATCATCGAACCGGTTGACGGCAATGATCTGGCCGGCATCGTGAATGCCCTTAACGCAGCCGACGATGAACCCGACAAGCCGTCGCTCGTCACCGTGCGATCAGTTATCGGCTTCGGAAGTCCAAACTTTGCCGGCACTGGCGCCGTGCACGGTAAGGCACTAGGCGGTGATGAAGTTGCGGCTACTAGAGCACAGCTAGGTTGGGAATATGATCCATTCGACGTGCCGTCGGATGTATACCAACACATGCGTAAAGCAGTTGAACGCGGCGAAGCGTTGTCGAACGAATGGCATGCTCGATTCGACGCATACAAAGCGGAATACCCGGAGTTAGCTGATCGTTACCTCCAAGATCTGAGCGGATCGCTGCCGGATGGTTGGGACGACGGTTTGAATCGACTGATCGGTTCGATTGACGGACCGATCGCCACCCGGGCAGTCTCCGGTGCAGCGTTGCACGCGATCACACCTAGCATTCCGCGCCTCATAGGTGGCTCTGCCGACCTAGCTGAATCGAACAACACCGAGGTTGATGGCCGTGGATCGTTCTCGCCGGAAATGCCAGATGGGCGGAACCTCCACTTCGGCGTCCGGGAACATGGCATGGGCGCTGTCTGCAACGGCATGGCACTGCACGGCGGCGTCATACCCTACGCGGCTACATTCCTCATCTTCTCCGACTATCTTCGACCAGCGATCCGAGTCGGCGCACTCTCACACGCCCCTTGTGTATGGATTTTCACTCATGACTCGATCGGTTTAGGCGAAGACGGTCCCACGCACCAACCAATTTCGCAGTTAATGGGCTTGCGAATGATACCGAACCTGACGGTCATTAGGCCAGCCGATGCCGCCGAGACGTTCGAAGCATGGAGAATCGCCATCGAAAACCGGTCCGGTCCGACCGCGCTCATCCTCACTCGCCAGAACCTCCCGCAACTGCCCGCCATTGGCGGACAGGGTTTCGCCCGCGGTTACGTCCAACGCGGAGCGTACGTTATCGCCGACACCGAAAAAGACCCGGAAGTCATCATTATCGGCACGGGTTCGGAAACTCAGATCGCACTTGGCGCGGCATTGAAACTTCAATCCGAAGGAATTGCAGCTAGAGCAGTTTCGATGCCATCGTGGGAGCTGTTTCAAGCGGAATCCGACGAATACCGAGAATCTGTCTTGCCGTCATCGGTTCGTGCCCGCGTCTCCGTGGAAGCGGGCACGACGATCGGTTGGGAACGCTACACCGGATTCGACGGTGCAACCATCGGAATCGATCGATATGGTGCATCAGCACCCGGCGACGTCGTCATGGCCAATCTGGGTTTCACGGTAGACAACGTAGCCGAAACAGCGCGTTCGCTTCTCTAGACTTCATTGTTCCAATTCCGCTAGGTAATCTGTCCAATACACGGGGTCCATCGAGATCGAATTCCGAACCGACGTTGTTTGGCTAGACGTGGAGTCCGTAGATGTACAGTCTCGAGTAGGCAAGTCATGCACAAATACGAAATCATCATTTACCGGAGCAACGAGGATCAGGTTTTCGTTGCTGAGGTACCCGAGTTGCTTGGCTGCGTTGCTCATGGCGAGTCGCACGTCACCGCATTGGAGAACGTCAACGAGGCCATGGAACTCTGGGTCGAAACGGCACGTGAGTTCGGCGATCCAATCCCGGAACCAAAGGGCGAGAGGTTAATGTTGGCCTGAGATGGGCCGCGCGCTGTTCTGACTGACGCCTCATTCCCGAAGGCGGTGGATCGCGTCGCCTGATCGCCTCCAATGTTGTTGGGAGTGAAAATCGGCGGTTGTATCATTACCGCGTAGTTGGCACGCTTGACGATTGTGCTTGGACGCAGCCTTGGGATTGAACCACCTATGCGAGTAGCGGTTGGAGCAGATCACGCAGGATTTAACCTGCGCGAGACAGTGATTTCCTCGATCAAATCGGCGGGGCACCAAGTCCTCGATCTCGGTGCTCATTCCTACGACTCGGAAGACGACTACCCCGATCGCGCCGCCCCTGTCGCCGAAGCGGTGATGAAGGGCGATGCCGATCGCGGCATCATCGTGTGCGGCAGCGGTATCGGTGCGGCGGTAACCGCCAATAAATTCCGAGGCGTCCGGGCGTCGATCTGTCACGACACGTACTCGGCTGCACAAGGCGTAGTACACGATGACATGAACGTGTTGTGCATCGGCGGGAGAGTGGTCGGCGACGCTATCGCAACCGAGCTAGTGCGGGCCTTCCTATCGGCGACGATGGGCGATGAGGTCCGATTTCAGCGTCGCCTAGACAAACTAGTCGCCATCGAACAAGCCAACTTCGCATCCGAATAACACGATTTCACATCGGATCAGCGTAACCAAAATCGACTTGGACAAGGCAAACACCAGCTATGAATAACGGACAAGACAACAACATCACGAGAGCCGCGGAACTTGGGCAGGCAGTTTGGTTGGATCAGATCAGCCGCGACATGATTGATGGTGGAGAGATTCAGGCGTTGGTCGACGCCGGGTTGCGAGGCATCACCACCAACCCGACGATCTTCGATGGCGCGATCGCCGGCAGCGATGTCTACGACGACCGCCTCGCCGAATATGCCAAGGACGGTAGTTCCGCCGAGGTTGTGTTTGAACGGATCGCAGTCGAAGATGTTCGTGACGCCGCTGACATCCTCTTGCCCACCTATGAAGCATTGAATCAACGCGACGGCTTCGTGTCGATCGAGGTTAACCCTCATCTCGCCCATGACACCGATCGCACTGTCGCCGAGGCGCGGAGGTTGTGGGCAGCGGTCGGTCGGCCCAATGTAATGATCAAGGTTCCCGGCACGCCTGAAGGTGCGCCCGCCATCACTACCCTGATCTCTGAGGGAATCAATGTGAACGTCACGTTGCTTTTCTCACTCGACGCGTACATCACCGCCGCTAACGCCTATCTCGACGGCATCTCCAACTACGTTAGCGCCGGTAATGGATCGCCGGAGCGCATCGCATCTGTCGCTTCATTCTTCGTCAGCCGGGTTGACACTCTCGCCGACGAGAAGCTGCCGGACACTAGCGATTTGGTCGGTAAGATCGGCATCGCAAACGCTAAACTGGCTTATCGCGAATACCAGCGAATCTTCGCCCGCAAATCAGACGGCAACTCTCGCTTTGCTTCACTGGATACGATCAGAGCCCAACCGCAACGTCCGCTTTGGGCATCTACCAGCGTCAAAAACCCCGAATACGCGCCGACGCTCTATTTCGACAGCCTATTGGGACCGGGAACCGTCAACACACTGCCGTTGCCGACGGTCCAAGACGTGCTCAACACCGGAACCATCGCTGAAACCTTGACAAGTGGTGTCGATGAGGCGGAGGCTCAATTCGCCCAACTCGCCGATGAAGGCGTGTCGTACGATGCGGTTACCGCCCAACTGTTAGTCGAAGGAGTCGAGAAATTCGCCGACTCTTGGGACAGCTTGATGGCGCGAATCGATGCCAAGATCTCGGCTTTGGCTAGTGTCGGATAACCAACGGAACATGAGTGAAGCTTGACGTCGGCCTCTGACAACAAGAGCGACCTCGGCATCGCTGACATAGTGCGACGGATTTGGGCGCGCGACTATTCGATTTGGCCTGAACCATCCCCGGGTGGTGGCGGCGATTGGACGGGCTGGCTGGACCTTCCGGCTTCTATGCACTCTGGCATCGGATTTGCAGAGCAGGACCACCGAGATTCGATGGAAGGAATTACTTCGTTCAACGTCTTGGGTATGGGTGGGAGCAGTCTGACTCCAGAAGTGTTGAGCTCGGTCTTCCCGGACACTGCGCCAAAGCTGAATGTGTTCGATACCGACAATCCAGTCACTATCCGTAATGTGCTTACGACGATGGACATCTCGACCGCAACCTTTGCCGTCGCCAGCAAATCGGGCACAACTGTCGAACCGTTGTCGCTTGAGAGCGTGTTCCGAGCGGCGTTGAGTGATGCCGGAATAACCGATGTTGCAAATCACTTCGTCGCCCTTTCAGATCCGGGAACGCCTTTGGCCCATCGCGCCACCGATAAAGAGTTTGCGTTCCATATTCCTACACCGTCAAACGTAGGAGGCAGATTTTCCGCTTTGTCAGGTTTCGGTATGTTGCCGGCTTCTATCTGCGGCATGCCAACGGATGATATGACTCAGAACGCGTTGGCGATGGCCGATCGATGTCGCCGGGAAGATGCAAGCAATCCGGGCGCCGAACTCGGGTTCTTCATGGCTACCAACGCGTTGCGCGGTCGCGACAAAGTTACCTTCGCTATGTCGCCAAGTTTGGAGCGACTCGGACTCTGGTTGGAGCAATTGTTGGCCGAGTCGACGGGCAAAAACGGACGCGGCCTCATTCCGGTAGCGGGAGAGCCGATATTACCAAAACAGTCATATGGCGATGATCGTCAATTCGTCTGCATCGCTTTGGAAGGCGAAGACTTTCCGGCCAACCCCGCGTACGACTACCACCCTACTTACCGGATCGACGTTCCTGACCGAGCTTCAATAGCAGGCGAGTTCTTCAGATGGGAATTCGCAACCGCCGTAGCCGCGTGCGCCATTGGGGTCTATCCGTTCGACCAACCCGATGTCGAAGCTGCAAAACAACTCGCGAGAGCAGCCCTTGAGTCCAACTCTGCACCCAGCCAAGCGCCACGGGATTTGGAGAGTGCCGTCCTATCAATTACGAGCAGCGGCGACGAAGGCGGCTACGTCGCGATCGTCGCCTATCTGCCAGAATCGATTGAATTGACGTACCAGATTTCAGCACTGCGAGTCGCCATCAGCAATGCAACGGGAATGGCGACAACGTTTGGTTACGGCCCTCGTTACCTCCATTCCACCGGGCAACTCCACAAAGGCGGTCCAAATTCGGTTCGATTGCTCGCGATCACCGAGAATACAGATGTTGACGTCGCGGTTCCCGGACAGACATATTCTTTAGGTGACCTCTTGCATTCACAAGCAGTCGGCGATGTGCAAGCTTGCCGCGACAACGGCCGGCGTGCAGAATTTGTTCTGACTGAAGGCAACGTCATATCCGAACTTAAGTCGGTCACCGCCAAGATCACCTGAGTTTGGTCACCCATGAGAAAACGCAATATTGAACCCTGAATTCATACTTAACGCGACGAATGTTGAGCACGGCCTAGGTCTGGATCGAACCGACCCTGAAGATCGCGCGTGTCTTGTCGGACTGATCGACACGTTGATCGAAGCACTTGAAATCTCGTTCCAAGGCGGCCTGCCACGATCCAACTCGCTAATCTGGTTGGACACCGACATTGGCGAGGGTTCTTTGTTTCGCGCACTGTCAGCCAACATTCCCACGATGTTGACGTTTGCGTTCGATGTCCGCAACTATCTCGAGGCCGCGATCGAGGAGATGAACGAAGTCACGACCAAGTTCAAACCGGATGTCTTGTTGTTACCGGTACTGAACGCGGCGCAAGACATGGGCGAGATCAGCGCACCAAGCAACGCGAGCCAGGTCGCGAGGTCGATGTCTCCGATCGACAAACACATCGGCATCTATGATTTCGCCAACACCTTCGAGGCCACCGTCGCTTGGGACATCCGAAAACCGAGGGGCGAGTGGCCCGATCCGATGCTACATTCCGAAAACGCTCTGCGTATCATCTCGCTATTCCAAGATGCCGGCTTAGACCCGCATTTCTGGGTAATGAACTTGCCATCGGTGCGTATCGTCGCAGAAACGTTGAGCGCACGAACTCACATCGATGATCGGACCGACGTGATGCCGTGTTTCACGCTGGACACAATCTTCCCGCTCGCGGTCGGCGACAATGTCACACCTGGTTCGCTACCGCGTTCGGTCGCATCGGCAACCACGGTCGTTTCAGAAATGCCTGGCAAAGCGAAAATCATCATCGGTGCCGAAACCTATATGACCTGTCTGCGCGAGCTTACCGACGGTAACGCGGACGTTGAGGTAGTCGCAGAAGCGATTGCCAGCCGGTTGTCGGCGGTTTCAGAAGCGTTGCAAGTTGAGCGCGTATCCGTATAAGGAGCAAAACAATGCAAATCGGGATCGTTGGACTTGGCAGAATGGGTGGAAACATGGCGCGGCGCTTGTTGCAAGACGGCCACGCAGTCGTAGGCTTCGATCTAGATGCCGGGGCACGCGCCGAATTAGAGATTCATGGCGGAACCGGCAAATCATCACTGGCTGACTTGGTGAATGCGCTCGAAACGCCGCGAACCGTTTGGGTGATGGTCCCGTCCGGTGATATCACCCAATCGACCGTTGACGCGTTGGCCGGGTTCATGTCGGCTGGGGACACGCTGATCGACGGTGGGAACTCAAACTACAAGGAATCGATACGTCGAGCAGAAGAATTGGCCAAACACGGCATCGATATGTTGGACAGCGGAACCAGTGGTGGAATCTGGGGATTGGAAAACGGTTACTGCCTGACCATCGGTGGAAACAAAGAAGCGTACGAACGGAATCTACCGATATTCAAATCTCTCGCTCCACCGGAATCCGAAGGCAACCTGTACGTCGGTCCTAGCGGCTCTGGCCACTACGTCAAAATGATTCACAACGGCATCGAATACGGCATGATGCAGGCCTTCGCTGAGGGACTTGAACTCCTCGAAGCCAAGAGCGAATTCGGCCTCAATCTCGCCGAGATTTGCGAAAACTGGCGCTACGGCAGCGTCATTCGTTCGTGGTTACTCGACCTCACCGCGGACGAACTCAAAGAAGACCCGGGATTGGATCAGTTGTCGTCTTATGTCGAGGACTCCGGCGAGGGACGTTGGACGGTCGATGCCTCGGTCGAGTTGGCAGTGCCCGCGCCGGTCATCACAGCGGCGCTCCAGATGAGATTCCGATCACGACAAGACAACCCAATGGGAGGACGCGCTCTGGCCGCGATGCGCAACGCATTCGGCGGTCATAGCGTACGACGCACTTAATCCCCTCCTGCGTGATGGGAGAGGGCTAGGATGAGGGTGACTCCCAATAGCGGATAACGAAACAAGACAGTTCACCATCGTCATCTTCGGCGCGTCTGGGGACCTGACGCAACGCAAGCTCGCGCCCGCGCTGTTTCACCTGCACGCCATCGGAGCACTGCCCGAGCGTTGCCGTTTCGTCGCGTTTGCGCGCTCGGAATTGACCGATGAATCCTATCGGCGACTCCTCTTTGAGGTCTCAACCGACGACTACGAGTCGGACCTGCAAAGCTGGTTGGATTTCGCCAATCAAGTCAGATATTTCCAAGGGTCGTCCAACGACGTCGCTTCTCTGAAACGGCTCGACGATTACATCCGCGCCGACACTCACGGCGAAGCGAAAGACGATCGCATCTACTACTTGGCGCTCTCTCCGACGCTCTACGAAGGCACTGTCAACGCCTTGGGCGATGCCGGCATGTTGGACGAAACCAATGGCGTCAGGCGGTTGGTTGTCGAAAAACCGTTTGGCACCGACCTCGATTCGGCGCGCCTCCTCAACGAGGCGATACATGCTCGTGCGAACGAACATCAGTTGTTCCGGATCGACCACTACCTCGGCAAAGACACGGTTCAGAACCTGATCGTATTCCGGTTCGGCAACACCATATTCGAACCGCTCTGGAACCGAAACTACATCGACCACGTCCAGATCTCCGTCCTTGAAGACTTGGACGTCGCCGACCGCGCAGCATACTACGAGCACTCGGGCGTGCTCAGGGACATGTTCCAGAGCCACATCCTGCAGTTGCTCGCTCTCGTCGCGATGGAACCACCGGCAACCAATCACGCCAACTCTCTCCGTGACGAAAAGGCGAAAGTGTTGAGCGCGGTCCGCAGACCCAATCGCCAACAAGCCGCGGCTAACTCGATCCGCGGCCAGTACAACGGTTACCGAGATCACGACGGAGTCTCGCAGGCCTCGGCGATCTCGACATACGGTGCGCTGCGTCTCTTTGTAGACAACTGGCGATGGCAAGGTGTCCCGTTCTACATGCGGTCAGGCAAGGCGTTGAAAAGTAAGTTCACCGAGATCGCGATCCAGTTCCGCCAACCTCCGCATCGGATTTTCGATGTCGAAGACGCGTCTGGGTTGGTTCCCAATATGTTGAGGATCGTTATTCAGCCGGACGAAGCGATTCGTCTAACAATCGACAACAAACGCCCAGGGCCAGAGCTACGCGCCCAAGCCCAAGAACTCGAATACCGTTTTCCAGTTGGCATGCGTGACGCATACGAGCGCCTGTTGCTCGACGCAGTAGGAGGCGATGCCTCTCTCTTCACCCGCGCCGACGAGATCGAGCTGTCGTGGGCAGTAATCGATCCCTACGTTGAAGCTTGGGAGACCGAGCTCGCCTCGCAACTCTACCCCTACGCCCGCGGCAGCTGGGGCCCGATAGCCGCCGCCCAGTTCATTGGCCCCGGGCGGTATTGGTCGAATCCGGCGTGATCTATCGGTTTTCCCCGCTAGCGGGTGCTGTGCACAACCCTCCCACTTGGTGCCCTAAGGGTTCTTTGCACAACTACCGTCATTCCGGCGAAAGCCGGAATCCCGAGGGGCCGGGCAACGGAGTGCAAAGAACCCGCTCGCGGGGAAATGTCTGAAGGACAAAGGAGACACGCAAATTCGTCCTAGCACCACATACATCATTCCCGACTGGATCATCCCGACCGCAACAACGCGTTGAACCCTGCCTGAACAAAGTCGATGTCGTGAGCCAACGCATCCCGAATACCCCGCTCCTCCATTAACAGGAAACTCGAGCAGTCTACCAAACTCCAACTCTGATCCAACCGACTTTCATACCGTGTCAATGAGGCTTTGAAGTGCGTAGCGTTGTGTTCGACGACTTCAGCGTCCGGATCATCCAAAAGTTGCAAAACGGTTTGCACCGCTTTGGCTCGCGCCACCTCGCCGTGCCGCGCGACGTAGTTTAGGACCTCCACCAGCACCAATTCGCCCGTTACGATGCGACGATCTCCAAGCTGGTTCGTTACTTGCTCAACTCGTTCGCGAAGCGGGTCGGCAACGTGGATTAATGCCACCCAATACCCCGTGCCGGCAGAGACACAACTCAATGTCAGTCAACCTTCGGATGGCCGTACAGGTAATGTTTGTAGTTCCTCCCACCGTCGGTCGGTACGCCATCCCATGCCGACGCGGGAACCGACTCCCTGATTTTCCGAATCCTCTGCAAAAGTGGATGTTCCCTGTTATCAGGAACCGATGGAGACCCGTTGTCGCGATCACTAACATCCGCTTCGGAAACTTGAACATCCCTTTCAGCCGATTCTTCTTCCCGCCCAGCGACCGTCACCACCACCTCATCACCATCCTCAAGATCAAGCGACTCCGAAGGCTTCAAAACCCCGTCCTCATAAGTTGCCTTCACAGATTGAACCATCGCTATGAGACATTGTACGACGCATGGTCCATCGACACGTCGCATTCGCAAAGCGCAAGGAGGCACGAGCAAGCGACATGACGCTAACAGGGGATGCACGGTCTTACATAACGTGATTCCGGCGAAAGTCGGAACCTAGACGTTAACTTGAGACAAACGTCTCTATCGCTGATGAGAGAAGGTACGAGATCGGATAGCCGCATCACTCAAAATAAATTTTGGTACACACGAGCCTATTCGCCACTTTTTCTCTACAACGAGATTTATGCCACCTAGTGCCATCATTCCGCACATCGCGAGTGCCATAGCACCCGCTGAAATCAGCATTGTTTGAATGGCCCATCCAGGATCGTAAGGCACGGCAATCCAAGCTAACAACGGCAACAACAACATCGGCGTAATACCGCCTTCAAAACTCCCGATTAGTTTCGGATTTATGTTTAACGGTTCACCCGAGAAAGTCGAAATCGCGACGTCAACCGGCACCAATACATGAGTCTCAAACCAAGGCAGAGGCGCATCTAACAACCAACCCAAAGCGAGTCTGAAACTCACAGCTGGCGCGGCATTGGCTCTGACAACCCAAAACTCAGCGACGTAAATCATCACGAGAAAGATCACGCCAAATGCAAGCAACGTCCAAGCCACATCCTTGATGAATTCTGAAGTGGCTGGATTTGCCCGAAAGGCATCGCCGAAAATTTTCGCAGCATTGATCTCAACCATGGCCAATCCGAAAATCGGAAATTGTGTCAAGAAGCCAGCTAGCGCCGCAACTGTCAAAACCGAAGCCGTGATCGATGAACGAGACAATCGCTTCGAACAATCAAGCGCGACTGTGTACAAAAACTTGACGCTATCTTCCAAACCTCGCAAATCTATAATGCAAAAATCTTATCTATGTGGTTACAACCTGTCAACGCCGCGAAATTGTGCGAGAGGTTGCTAGCACACCCGACAAACCCGATCTAGACCGTCTAAGCAATATTTCGGTTCTGCCCATCACAACAATCCGCGTAATCAGAGGTTCAGACTATCCAACCCAACAACACCCTCACCCCCCTTCCGAACCGCCACGCCCGCCGCTCGCGACGAAACGACCAGTCGAAAACCCTACGATCGCACCAATCGCCAACTTCACCATCCAGTCCGCAGTCGTCCGCACAATGGCATACGTGCTGTTCAACTCTCCATCGCCTTGAATGTCGCCAAGCCAGATCAGCAGTCCGAGCCCGGTCCCCGCTACACCCGTCAGAGCCAAGTACGCCCCAAAAATCTCGATCCAAGATCGATTCATCGATTTCTAAACCTCAACCCGACCATGCACAATCAAGCCGCGCGTCCTCGGAATATCATCACCATCCCAACCACTATCCCCACCAACCCGATAAAAGTCAAAAGCGGCCCGATTAACTGTGTAAAGAAATCCATCTCGTCATGCCTTTCGCGTTCAATCGCGTCCGAGACCAACGGCGTTACTTAAACGATACCATCCCGTCCCCTTTCGCGTAGCGAAGAGGGACGCGGGAGCGAAGCAACTGCAGCGCCCCCCGATCCCCCCAACAACGCCCCCACAACCTCCTCCACCCGCTGCCCCTCCGCCGACTCCCGCAACCATTTCCGAATCTCCCGACGTGCAATCGTAACCGTAAACCCCGGACGCTCCTCCCCCAACCTCTCCAACTCCCGCTCTACACCAGCTGCTGCCTACCGACCGGCATCCGCTATCGACGCATGCAACGAATTCCCACTATCGAACTCCGGTATCGGCAGCTACCAAAGGTGTTTTTGTAGATCGCGTGTCTTTACGGCCTAATTCGGCGTAGTGTAACGATTTACTGCTTCGGCTAGTGCGTCACTGTTGATTACTGCCAATAGAAAATGCGCTTCGCCAAGACCCCCGCAGGCCACCCAATAAAGTTTGTAGTCGACTATCGCCGAATCATCTTGCAATACTGCAGCTGTCGGAGTACCTGACTGGTTGTAGACGATTCGGACCGGGCGCTCACTTTTTTACCTCTCCAAGTGATTTGCGACGACAATTTTCCGTAGTAGTCGAGTTGCTGGATCAATGAGAGTCGATATCCAGAACGCTTTTTCCTCCCAAATCCGATTGATCCCACTCCATCTGCTTCGCATACGGCGCCACATGCCGCGATCAACCCCAAGAAAAATTGCGTACGTAGGAGTGTGAGGCTTGTCATCGCTTGGGATCTTTCGGAACGTCCGCTGCGTTGGAGAGTGCTTCCAATACGGAACGATCCCGCGAAGCGTCGACCTCGCCGCAAAACGACAGCCCGGCATCGGCGAAATCGGTTTCGCCCACGCGCCTGAGACCATCAGGCACACAACCGTCGAGCTCGTTGCCTGATAGGTACAGTTTGTCGAGTTCCGTCAAGTTTTCGAATTCTGTCGGTATCATGCCGCTAAGTTTGTTTCGACCGATGTTGAGTGCTACCAACTCGTCGAGAAGACCGAGCGAAGTCGGTATTTCTCCCTCGAGTTCGTTGCCGTCTATCAGCAGCAATCTGAGATTGGACAGAACGCCCAATTCTTCGGGTATTTGACCCGACAACCGATTGTCGGACAGGTCCAAGACAGTTAGTTCCGTCAGTAAGCCCAGTTCCGGAGGTATTGAACCATCCAGTTGATGGCGCCTCAATTTCAATAAGGTGGCCCGTTTGGGCTTTCCCAAAATGGTCACACCTCGCCACGCTTCCATGTCGAGGCTCGTAGACCAGTTGAGCACGCGTCGACCGCCAAGATATTGTTTGGCGCCGAGTAAAGCAAAACAATCGGCGACGAGCCCCGGATTGGACGCCGGTTCGCTGACCGCGTCGCCGTTGGCGCAGGAGCCTTCTGTTGCGGGTGAAGGATCGTCACAGAACGGCAACTGCAACGTCGCGAGGTCGCTGACATTGGAATGACGGAACGCCGCTGGGACGCAGCCCGAAAGGTTGTTGCCACTCAATAGAATCCATCCTGCCCTTAGATCGCTCAGATCGCCTAATTCACTTGGAATTGCTCCGGTCAACATATTGTCTTGGAGCAAGAGTTGACGAAGATTGACTAGGTTGCCAAGTTCGGTCGGTACTTCGCCAGTGAGTTGGTTGTTGTCGAGTTTCAGCACCTCAAGTTTGTCAAGATTGCCCATTTCAACCGGGATCTCACCCGACAACATGTTATCGCTGAGCTTGAGTTGCACGAGATTCTCCAAGTAGCCCAGTTCGACGGGAATATCGCCGTTCAAACCGTTTGAGCTCAGATCCAAGGCCGCCAAGTTGCGCAGGTTGCCCAACTCAACCGATATTTCGCCAACTAGCCGGTTATTGGCTGCCCCCAAGAATTCCAACTTAGTCAAACCTCCCAGGCTTTCAGGGATCGGTCCAGTTAGACCATTGTGTGCAAGATTCAAACGTTGCAAATTGGCGAGTTGGCCCAGTTCAGCAGGTATTTCGCCTGACAATCGGTTGCCGCTAAGGTCGAGGTGTGTGAGATACTTCAAGTTCGCCAGTTCAGCAGGGGTCTCTCCGGTCAATCGATTGCCCGCGAGCGACAAGCTTTTGAGGAAGTCGAGACGTCCTATTGCCCCGGGAATCGCGCCTTGTAAATACCGCTGCCCCATATCAAGCGCTGTCACGCGATTGGTCGATGGGTGAACGGTCACACCATGCCAATCCCCGATTTTGATCTGCGCCGACCAATTCAGCTCAAGGTCTCCTTTAAGTGCGTCACGAATCGAAAGCAGCGTTGCGCAGTCTGAGGCCAGTCCAGGATTGCTTTCTGGATCCGGCACAGCTAGTCCTTGTGCACATAGAAATCCAGGTTGCGAGGTTTCGTCGTCGCAGACCGGCAGACCCAAATCGTCCAAGTCTTGGTTTCGGACATCCATGAGAGCATCAGTCACACACCCTGTCAAAGTGTTGCCCCTCAGTTGCAGATCTCTCAGGTTGCTAAGCTTCATCAGATCAGACGGTATTTCGCCAGAGAGACCGTTCGCACTCAAGATCAGCGTCTTTAATTCAATGAGTTGCGCCAATTCGTTTGGCACCCTCCCAGTCAAACTGTTATCTCGAAGATCCAGTCGTTTAAGCCCGGCGATTTTGCCGATCTCCGGTGGTATCGAACCGGTTAACTGGTTACCGCCTAGGTCCAACGTGGTCAACTCGACTAGGTCGCCGAGTTCAGGCGGTATCGCGCCGGACAAATTATTGCCCGACATCCACAGCAATCTCAACCCTGAAAGCCTGCCTAGTTCGGCCGAAAGCTGACCTATGAGTCCACTATTCGGCAGCATCAATGCGGAGACGCGGCCCGTCGATTCGTCGGTTTCGACGCCCCGCCACTCATTGACCTCAATGTTCGTCGACCAGTCTAGGTCGGCATCGCCAGCAAGCTGATCCCGAATCACAAGAAGCGCCTCGCAGTCGGCGACTAACTCGGGGTTGATTGCCGGATTCGGCACCGCCACGCCATTCTCACAAGAGAATTGACTTGCGGAATCCGACGCACCCGGAGTTCGTGCCGTCGGCGATACCGAAAACGGGGAGTCAGCAGGCGTTGTTGCATCAACCACAACAACGACGGGCGGTGATGGACTCGTGGAAATCATCTCCTCCGTTTCACAAGCCGAAAGCGCGGCGCCGATGGCGGCACATGCAGCGATCAACAGCAAGAACAATAGCGTTCGGAGGAGTGTCAGTCTAGTCATTGCCTGAACCTGCCCGGAGCGTGGTGACCGTGTTGGATGTTATTCAACATCGCCATCATAAATCTAACCGAAATAGAGACATCGATGACCCCGCGGCGGCATTCTCATCACGAGCCTTCTCGAACCCTGTAAACTTCCATTCCAACCCTCTAGCCCGACACCATTCATTGACAGACATCACATGTCCCCCCACCTACACCCTCTTAACTGCCGATCGCGTCGTTGATGCCAGAGGCGGGCCGCCCATTGAACGAGGCGCGGTCCTGATCCATGACGCCGAAATCGTGAGCGTCGGCCCGGCGCACGAAGTACGCGCTCCTGAAGGTGCTCCAGTCGACCATCACCACTATCCGGGCGCTACCATTCTTCCCGGCATGGTGGACTGCCACACTCACAACAACGGATTCGGCGATGGACGCAATGGTCAACACCTTGCAGCTTTGGAAGACGAAATCTTGACGGTTCAAGCGGCCGGGAATGCCCGCCGCAGTCTCTTTTCGGGTGTTACGACGATCCGGGAGAACGGTTCGAAAAACATGACCATGTTCCGGCTTCGGGATACCATCAACGAAGGGTTGGTGGTCGGTCCGCGCATGATGCTTTGCGGTCGGCCGGTCTCGATTATCGGTGGACACATGGGATACTTTGGCGGCGAGGTCACGGGCACGCAACAATGCCGGGCGTTCACGCGGCAGCTGATCAAGGAAGGTGCCGATTACATCAAAATCACTGCCACCGGCGGCAGCACCCCATCATCTTTTCCCCTACGCCCGGCCTTCAACCTCGATGAACTGCAAGCCGTCACCGACGAAGCGCACAAGTTCGGCATGTTGACCGCCACACACAGCACATCGACGCAAGGTGTGATCAACTCTCTCGACGCCGAAGTCGACATGATCATTCACTGCACTTACAACGAACCTGACGGCGAGGTTAACTTCCGAACGGACGTCGCCGAGCGTATCGGCGAACAAGGCGCATACGTCAATCCGACGCTACAGGTCGGCCGAGCGCGTGTGTGGTCAATCATTCAGAAGGGACGCGAATTCGGCCTCACGGAACAAGAGCAAATCGACTTGGATGAAGCGAAACGCGATTTGGATGTCCGCCTCGACCACAACCGCCGAATGATCGAGATGGGCGTAAAGGTCATCACCGGTTCGGATTCTTCATGGGGCGATTACCAACTCGGCAACACGGTCTACGAAGCCGAGTTGTTGGTTCACGCCGGATACTCTCACATGCAAGGCTTGATGTCCGTAACCAGCTGCGCAGCAGAAGCTCTCGGCGTCAACAACATTGTCGGTACACTCGAACCCGGCAAACAAGCCGACATCTTGGTCGTCAATGGTGATCCCTCAACTAACGTCAACGACCTATGGAATGTCGCCGAAGTGTTCTTCAAAGGCAAGAAGGTAGAGCGTGGCTCGGAAGAATCGCTCGCTGCCGTGCGTCAACAACCCGAAGAAATTAATCTGGGTAGTCAACATTCGCACGGAGGTTAAACATGAGCGTCGGCAACCCGCAATTCACGCTGCTAAAGGCCGCCAGACTAGTCGACGGCAACGGCGGTCCTGTGGCCGAACAACCCGCCGTCTTGCTGGAAGGAGACACGATCAAGCAGATCGGCACTAGAGAGACCGTGCAATCACCGGAAGGTGCGTCGGTT
Organism: uncultured Dehalococcoidia bacterium; assembly: GCA_951812795.1. Lineage (GTDB taxonomy): Bacteria > Chloroflexota > Dehalococcoidia > Lucifugimonadales > Lucifugimonadaceae > Bin127. The sequence continues at coordinate 2,477,375 of OX638325.1, read as the reverse complement.
CTCGAAATCGACTACGGCGACGCAACGATACTGCCAGGACTGGTCGATTGTCACGTTCACTTGATCGGCATCGGCGATGGCCGCGCTGGCGATGAGCTGGTGACATTACCGGACGAGGTCTTGACGGTTCAAGCCGCGCAGAACGTCAGAAAGCACCTCTACTCTGGGGTAACAACCGTCAGAGATTGCGGAGCCAAGAATCGCACGACGTTCCTCCTGCGCGAAGCTGTCGAGATGGGCATCGTCCCATCGCCGCGCCTGATCCTCGCCGGCAGACCCATTGCGATCATCGGTGGTCACCTCTCCTATTTCGGAACTACAGCCACGGGATCGACTGAATGTCGCGCCGCGGTCAGACAGCTCATCAAGGAAGGTGCCGACTTCATCAAGGTGACCGCGACCGGCGGCAGCACCCGTACCAGTCACCCGACTAGGCCATCTTTCAACGTTGATGAATTCTCCGCTATCACCGATGAGGCGCATAAATTCGGAAAACATGTATGCGCTCACTGCACATCGTCGGGCGGGATGGAAAACGCTCTTGAAGCGGGCATCGACACCATGATCCACGGCGTCCACAAGGATCACGATGGTTCGGACAGCTACCGTTCCGACATCTCGGACCGGATAGCGGAACAAGGGGTCTTCGTGAACCCGACCCTCGGTCAAGGCTTGGCGCGAATTCTTCAACTTGAGGACGATCCGGGTCGCGCCTTGGAAACCGAGGACGTAAACGTGATGCGAGCCGGCATCGAAGGTCGCATGGATCATGTCGCACGGATGCGAGATGCGGGCGTGGTTATGGTCGCGGGTTCGGACTCTGCTTGGTCAAACTATCCCATGGGCGATTTCCAAACCGAGATTGAAGCGCATGTAATGGCCGGAATGTCGAACATGGAAGCGATCGTTTCCGCCACCCGCGACTCCGCGATGTCTTGCCGCGTCGACGATGTGGTGGGCACGCTCGAAGTTGGCAAACACGCCGACATCCTAGTAGTTGATGGCGATCCGACCCGCGATATCGCCGACCTCCGCAAAGTCAGCGACGTGTTCTTGGCGGGTTCCAAGGTCGACCGCCACAATCTCGTCTGAACCGAGGTGCTTGCAAAACGCTTGCATTGCTGGCATAATGCAAGCATGACTGTACAGATAACAATTCGCAACGTCCCAGAAGAGATGCGGGACGAATTGGCGTTACGCGCCGCGCAAAACCGCCAATCCATGCAGGCCTTCATACTGAGTGAGTTCGAACGCATCTTATCTCGGCCATCGAATGAAGAATTGATGAAACGCGCAGCCGAACGAGCCGCTACATTTGGATCGCGCATCGGCTCCGACAAGATCGTTCAAATGATCAGGGAAGATCGCGGCCGGTGATCGTAGTTGATGCATCGGTCTTGATCGCTGCGCTCGTTGAACACGGCGACGACGCGGTGTGGGCAAGAAAATTAGCCGCGAACCCCGATATGCACAGCCCGGAGCTCATATTCGCGGAGGTTATGAACGGTCTTCGACGATCGGAATTGAACCAAGACATTTCGACCGTTCAAGCCGAATTCGCACGTAACGACCTGTTGCGGGTAGGTTTAAGCCTCTATCCCTTCACTCCATTCGCGGAGCGTATCTGGGAGTTGCGCCACAACCTCACCTGTTACGATGCCTGGTACGTTGCCTTAGCAGAATCCCTCGGTTGCCCTTTGATAACCCTCGACCGCCGAATCAGTCGAGCCGGCGGCGTTGGGTGCGAGGTTTTAACCCCACCTCGCTAATGCTTCGATCCGGGGATGATTGCCCATCACTCTATTAACTCACACAAACTGGCTGCAATGTCCCTACCACCACGACCCGCATCCATCTACGCCGACTTCTCCGCGATGAACGCCAAGGAACTTCGTTTGGCGCAGGAGGAGATCTGGGCGTGGATCTCCGTTGCCGAGTCGGCGTCTTACGACGACGCTCCGGACGACGATTTTTTGGACTCGGCTCGCGACGCACTCAATGACATCATCGCCGAGCGACGAGCGCTTCACAGCGACGAATCCGCACCGCGAGGCGGATAACTGCTGGTTACTCTCGCCTCGTTAATGCGAATAGCCTAGGTTTGATAGACTTGCCAACAAGCAACGACTCTCCCTATGCACTCCCTCACGGAGGTTTGCACAATGGCACAAACATCCAACGCCGTAACCAAAGATCAGGTCTACGAAGCCCTCAAAGACGTTTATGACCCCGAGATCCCGGTCAACGTCGTAGATCTCGGGCTAATCTACGATGTCGACGTCGAAGACAACGAAGTATTCGTGGAGATGACGCTCACCGCGCAAGGCTGTGGCATGGGGCCATACATCGCGCAGCAAGCCGAGTGGCGCATCGCGGAGGTCGAACACGTCGAAGATGTAGAGGTCGATCTCGTGTTCGACCCGCCGTGGAACCCCGACATGATCACTGAAGATGGCAAGCGCCTTCTCGGCATCGACTAATCAGCTCCGGTTTCTACCAACCGATAACCTTCATCTCACGGGACATCTGTGACCACGCCCCGCAAGACAACTCCCGCCGAAGAGGCGCGACTCGCTCAAGCACGGCGGCAGTTCCAGGAACGGAAACGCATCGCCGACTCGCTCAAATCGATCGGCAAGCGCATTGGCGTCTACAGCGGAAAAGGTGGTGTGGGAAAGACGACCGTCGCCGTCAACCTCGCCGCAACACTTGCGAAACAGAACCAAGATGTCGCGCTTTTTGATTGCGACATCGACTGCCCAAACGTTACCCGAGTCTTACGCATCTCTGAAGGTCCGGTCGAACGCGAAGGCCGCATGGTTCCATCGCAGCGTTTTGGCGTCAAAGTGATGTCAATGGCTTTTTTCCAGGAAAACGAAGAAGAAGCGATCATCTGGCGCGGTCCGATGATCCACAACGCCATAAACCAGTTCCTGCAGATGACCGATTGGGGTGAGCCCGACTACATGGTCGTCGATCTACCACCTGGCACCTCGGACGCCCCATTGACGGTGATGCAGACGTTGAACTTGGACGGATTTGTGATCGTGAGCACGCCGCAAGAACTGGCGGCTCTGGACGCTAAACGCTCGATCAACATGATTCGCAAGATGAATTTGGACGTGTTGGGGGTAGTGGAGAATATGTCTGGTGGCATGTTCGGACAAGGTGCCGCCGAAGATCTGGCATACGAGATGAGCATACCGTTTTTGGGGGCGGTGAACTTGCGCCCGGACTATCTGGACGCGTTGGAACCGCCAGTGTTGGCGAACGATGAGGTCGCTGCGGAGTTCGACTATATTGCGCTGGGTGTTACGCGGCAGTTATCGCCGGTCAGTTAGCCTATGGCGTAAGCGGGACGACCGCGTTCCCTCGCCAAGTCTCGAGAAGTGACATGATCACATCGGTTCGACTCATCAACTTCAAGAATTTCGCGGACGAAACGTTGAAGCTCGGTCCGTTTACCGTCATAGTCGGCGCGAATGCTAGCGGTAAGAGCAACATCCGCGACGCGTTTCGGTTTCTGCACGGTATTGGGAGGGGTTACTCCTTGGCGGAGATTATTGGGGGGAAGATTGGCGTGGGAGGGCAGTTGGAGTGGGAGCCATTGCGAGGGGCGATGAACGAGATCATTCGTATGTCAGATCATGGACCGTCAGGTATCGAAACGTTTCACATCATCGTCGACACAGATATTACAGGTCAATCTGCATCCTATTGGATCGAACTTCTCCTAAATCACGGCACGAACGATGGTTTCTTGGTCGCCTATGAGAATCTCACCGCAGACGGTACAAGCATTCTCGAAACTCAAGGGCCGGAACCGAAGACCGATATACTCGCCGACGACGGAGTTGAAGCGGGAATATATCCACCGCTGCATAGATTTCACCCGACTCTGACTGAGATGCAGCGATCCTCATACGTCCGTAGGGAAGTTCACGAAATATACGGTCTACTCGGTCGGATGAGGTTCTATGACTTTGATGTTGCGCAATTGCGTATTCCCACCCCACCTGGGGCACTTGAAATCGGCGACAAGGGACAGAACTTGGCGACGGTGCTTGAATCGATATACTCCGATCGTGAAAAACGAACTATTCTGCTTTCTTGGTTTGAAGAGCTAACGCCGATGGACGTTCGAGGATTGGAATTTCCTCGCGATCCCAGTGGCAGGATTCACCTGCACATCGTCGACGGCAACGACCGTAGATTCTCTGCTGACAGTGCATCCGGCGGTACTTTGAAATTTTTGGCAGTGTTGGCTTCACTGTTGGCCAATGATCAACCTCGTCTGTGCTTTTTCGAGGAGATTGATGCCGGCATTCATCCATCACGGCTTTGGCTGTTGGTTGACCTCATCGAGTCGCAAACCAAACTCAACGGTTTTCAAGTCGTTACGACGACTCATTCGCCGGCGATGCTCGATTGGATCAGTGATCAGACTTTCGAGAACACTTCGATTGTGTATCGAGACGAAGATTCCAACGACAGCACAATTCGCGAGGTCGTTGGGCTGCCTATCATCCAAAAATTAAGGAAATCGCAAGGTTTGGGAAGGCTACTGCTGACCGGTTGGATCGAAAATACACTCTCAGCTCTAGCCGACAAAGACGAACAATCTAGAGGTTCAGATGAACGTTCTGATCATCCCTGAGGATTTTCGAAATGATCAATACGTTCTAAAGCCGATCTTCAACCGTCTTCTTCGCAACATCGGCAAGACCCGTTTTAGGGTCAGAGTTTGCAACGATCCGCTCCTGATGGGCGTCGCCAACGCTCTCAACACGGATTCTTTGCAGGAAATCGTGGAAGACAATCCCATGTATGACTTATTCATCCTGTGCGTCGACCGCGACTGCAACGTCAATCGGCGCGACCGCCTTGACCAAATCGAAGATCATTTTGGCGCGTCATTCTTCGCTGTGAATGCATGGGAAGAGATCGAGACATGGGTCTTAGCAGGTGTTGACACACCGACCAATTGGCGCTGGAGCGACATCCGAGCCGAATGCGACGTCAAGGAACGCTATTTCTTACCTTTAGTTCACCAACGCCGTCTGACCAATACCATCGGAGGAGGCAGGAAAACCCTAGGCGAAGAAGCATCCCGGCGCATCAACGCCATCCGACAAAAATGCCCGGAAGATTTTGATGCCCTAGCCCGGCGGCTTGAAAAGCTTACTTAATCACCCTCGTCCGCCAACAACTCCACCGTCTCGCGCAGCGATCGCGATTCGTCAATCGTCTCGGGCCGTTCGTGGCCGATTGGAGAAGAATTGACAAGTCTGAATATGTCGGCGGCGCCTTTGTGAATGTGGGGGGTTGCTCCTGCGGCGCCGAAGGTTGCGGAGATTTGCTCCATTTCGTCGATCCAGCGGAAGGCTTTTGCACCTAGGCTTTTGACGCCCTGCATATTGTTCAAGACGCCTTGTTGGCTGGACTCCATTTCGGCGATGAACTCGTCGTAGATGCCAAGGTTCATCGCTGAGATTAGGGCCGATGCGTTCAATGCCGCTGCACCTTTGCTGAGCGAGGCGTAGCACATCTTGATCGCCGAGGCGCGTCCAACTTCACCACCCATCATGGGCACCGATATGCCGCGGCCGTCCAACTGACCCATGATTGCTTCGTGTGGTCCTGAGGCGTAGAAACGTGGCGGCTCTCCCCTGCCCGGAGGACTCCCGATGATTCCGCCGTCGATGTACTTGCCGCCTGCCGCGTCAATTGTCTCGCTCATCTCGATGGCCACGGCCGGTGCGACCGGGTTGCAGTCGGCGAAGGGTAGCGGTTTCCCGGAGTCAGCGATGACCGCCGCAACTTGCCGCGCCACGTCAACCGCGCGTTCTGGAACGAGGACCGACAGAACGATGTCGGCGCGATCAACCATCTCTGCGAAGTCGGGCACGTCTACGATGCCGGCGATTTCGGACAGTTCGCGAGTTCGGACGCTGCGCTCGGTGAGGCAGGTGATTACTTCTAAGCCGTTTTCGCGCAATGCACGACCTACGTTTGATCCCATGTCGCCAGGGCTAAGGATGGCTACTGTATTGACGGATTCCATGGGTGTTTCGCTCCTAGTGGTTTCAGTTCGTGGGCGCGCTTAGTCGACACTACCGGAAAGCGCGTTCCCCCTGTACGCCTTAGAGGGAACGCACTTTTTCTTGTTGAGTTCCGGTACTTAGCGGAACGACGGATTCGAAGACTGGATCGACGCAGGGAGATTCAACCTCGGACCGCGGCGGCGATCGACTCTCCGACGATGCTCGCTTCACCCGGGTTGAGACCGAAGACGTGGATCATCAATGGAGCATTGTCCATTGTGCGGGTCCAGATCGGGGGATCCCCGTCCTTGAGCTTGACCACAAGATCTTCATTGTTGAAACCGACCACGTCCTCGTCGACACCTATCGTCACTCCGAAGGGTTGGTGGGCGATGATGTTGTCGATCATTTCGGCCTTGACGCCGGGGATGCCTTGTAGCGGTTTGATGATCTCCAAGCTCTCCTGCTCGGCGGCAGCCAGTCTAGTCTCGTGGTCCAATTTGAACCAACGCTGGACGGCGGTAACGCAACCCATGATTTCTTGGCGGTCGACTTTGTGCGGACGGCCGATGCCTCGGATGCGCCGTGACTCGTAACCCACGAACGAATGCCGACTGATTGCGTCGATGATTTCCTCGGTGCCGAGCGCCAGACCGGTCGAGTGCGGGGCAAACATGTACTTCGCCGCGATGCACTGGAAATCGGCACCCATGCGTACGTATTTGCCGAAGTTCTCGAGCGGGAAGATCTGTCCGGCGGCATCGACGGATGCGTAAACGCCGGCATCCTTGGCGATCTCGATGACCTTGTCGAGCGGAACGACGTTGGGGTCTTTCGGCGCCTGCTCAACTACCGGGACGTGAATTGCACAGGTCTTGTCGGTGATGGCGGCTCGAATGTCATCCTCGGAGGTGCCGTTTTCGTCACCCGCAAAAACGAGTTTGGCTCCGGCAAGTTGGAGGCATCGGTCGTACCAATACTGTTCGCGGTGTTGCATCACGATCTCGTCCTTCAAACCCGAAGTATCGGGTAGCTGTTGGATGAGATCATCGTCGGCACCAGCCATGTACGCGGCGGTTGCAAGTGTCAGAGCCGAACCTGCACCCGAGGTGATGTATGCCGCCGGAACGCCCGCCAATCTCGCGATCTCGTCGCCCGCGGCCTTTTCCAGTTCGATAAGGGGTATGAATGCGCTATCGGCGCGATCCATCGCCTCTTTCACTTCCGGTACCGGTGTCGAGCCACCTAGTAAAGTCACGCTGCCAGTCGCGTTGATGACGGGCTGGGCTCGGAGCTCCTTGTAGATCGCTCCCCACTCCGATGTAACCATTTGTATCCTCCGAATCGGGTCAAAGTTGCAAACCACCACTCTCGTCGTCATAAGATGGTCTGTCGGTTTTGTATTCTAACGTTGATTCACTGAATGCACGCCGTTGACAAAACGGTTAAGACGAACAATATCGACTACTGCGGAGTACCCGAAAATATGTTGACTGAGACAACGGAGATAACGTTAGTTACCGAGGCGACGGTCGGGGCCAAGCAATGGTCGCCAGTTTCCGAGAATGGTTCACCGAGAAACGCACCGATGCTGCTCGTTTCATCGAAATCAGATTCCTCTCAGTGGTCGGATTTCGCGGACGCGTTGTCGGCGTCGGGTGATGTGTATGCGACTTGGGATGTCTCGACCTACACCTTGATCCAGACGATATGGGCGATTGGCGAACCCGTCACGGTTTTAGCCCAAGGGAAAGAGACCGGAACCACTGCGCTGCAGGCGGCGAAGTACGCCAAAGGTGCAGTTCGCGCGCTTGCGCTCGTTGACTACGGCTTAGGTGAAGGAGAAACGCCACCGGTCAACGTAACAACTTGCCCGCTGGTTTTGGTACGCGGCAGGCAGAGCGAGATTGCCGATCATCAGGAAGTGGTTGCCGCTAGGGCGGCGTTAGGTAACAAGTGCAAGCTGGTAGAGCTTGAAAATTGTGGTAGCCGCGCGGCCGAGTCGTGCCCGCAGGATTTCGCTGCCACGATCGAGTGGTTTTTGGGGACCGCCTCGGAGTAACGGCTGGCGTCATTCCCGTTCCTACAGTCGCTGATAGGCTCGGCGGCGGTTTGCCGTTCGGATTAGCCAAGCACCTACCATCGCCGAAGCGATTCCGAGCGATAACGCAGCGATCGACCACGCGGCACCGATCGTTGAGCCTCCCGTATCGGGAAGGTCATCCGGTCCCATTGGTGGAGTGTCCGGTTCTCTAGTCGGTTCGGGGACTGGCGCCTCGGTCGGCACCGGTTCCGGAGTCGCGACTGGTTCGGTGATTTCAACTTTGTTATGAGTGGTTAAGGTTGCGGTGCCGTCGGCGCTCCAACCATGGATTTCCAGATTCAGATCCGCGTTGCCTTCGATGCCGGGATGCTCACGACGCTGATTTTCTCCGTTGCCTTCTGAGAATGCAGCCGCATCGCCGCCGAGGCAGGGCACGGTGTCGGTAGTCTCATCGTTGTTTTCTGCACCTGAGTCGAAGACCGCGGCGATCGCTGATTCGGTCATGACTTGGATTGAAGAACCTCTAACCTCGGCCGAGGCGACGATGTAGGCGTCGTTGGTGCAAGCGAACATGCCAAGGACCGTGATGTTGGTGCCGATGAATGCGCGAGCGTTACCGCTGTAAGAATCGCCGGGTACGATCGGTCCGCCGGTGTGCCACTGTGTGACTGATACGACGCCTGGTTCGGCTGCGATGGTGTCAAGCAGGACGGTTCCGTCGCCTCCTTCCGAAAGTCGGTCGATTCCGTTGAGTTCAATCGGGCGGGTGTAATTGATCACGTCTACGTTTTTGTCGTGAACCACTACTACCGGAGGCGTAATCGGTTGGCCATTCGTGTTGTTGCTGAGTGTTGCTCCAACATCAAATGCTCGCTTCGGTAGAGTGCCCCGAGTGTCGACAACGAACTCCATCGCTGTGCGATTCCAACCGAAGACCGCTCCGAGGTCACCAACGACTTTGATGCCGGGATGCGGCGAGGTTATGGTTCCCTCCCCGTCGGCTGTATCGAGATTGGCCGCACCGGTGCCTTCCAAACAAGGAACGTTTCGACGCGACTCATCGTTTTCCTCGGTACCAGCGTCAATCACGATACCCGACCCAAATGCAGGGCTGGCTTCGTCGGTAAGAATTGCGGTACCGACCGTAACTGCATCGTTCGTGCACAACAACATGCCGATTACGCTGATGTGGTCGCCCGGTTCTGCACTCACGTTGATGATGGTCTTTTGACTTTGTGGCTCGATAACGCCTCCGAACCTGGTCACACTCTTAACTCCAGTTCGGTCACTAAGTGATTCCATCAGTGCCGGTTGGGCCCCGGATTCGGCGAACTCTTCCAGTCCGTCAAGTCGGTCTGCACTCTTGGGAAAGAGACGCGCGTTTTGATGCACGACGACGATCGGCGGGCTGATCGGTTGACGATCGGTGACGTTCCGAACCGTCAGTTGGTACAGTTGAGATTGAGCTTGTAGGGTATGATTTTCGAGCGAAATGCCCGCCGAGACGAGTGCTACAGCGACCAAGGTCATGGCAACTATGCGATTCAAGAATGCACCTCTTTGTGACGTGCCGCGGTTCCGTGGATTTGCGGTTGTTTACTCAAACAGATACGAATCAATCGCAGAGAACGTTCTGCGATTTGTGTAACCACAAGGCTAAAACACCCGCGCCGTTGGTCACAACATGTCGCTCCGGTTGAACCACCTGCATGGGTGAAACTGCGATCTGGCGTTGGGGCTTCAGAACATGATGACTGAGCGAGCGACTTCGCCAGCCTTCATCGCGCGGAAGGCTTCGTTGATATCTGAGAGTTCTAGTCGGCGCGTCACCATTTCGTCCAACAGTAGTCGGCCTTGGCGATAGAACTCGACGTATCGGGGCATGTCGACCTTGAAGCGATTGGAGCCCATAGAGCAGCCTTGAATTTTGCGTTCTCTCATTCCGGTGGTCGGGATTTCGATGTTGGTGCCTTCGGGGATCATTCCGATTAGGGTAGCGGTGCCGCCGGTTCCCAGGGAGTGCCAGCAGGCTTCGGCGGTTTCTTTCAGGCCGATAGCTTCGAAGGTGTAGTCGGCGCCGCCATCGGTAAGGTTGATGATTGCTTCGACCGGGTCGTTGTCGGAGGCGTCGACGATATCCGTTGCTCCGAGGTCCATGGCGGTCTTGAGTTTGTTTTCGGAGATGTCGACGGCAATGACGCGGAGTGCTCCGGCGAGGCGCGCTCCTTGGATGACGCCAAGTCCGACGCCACCCGCTCCGAAGACTGCGACGGTTGAGCCGGGTTCGACTTTTGCGGTGTTTAGGGCTGCACCAACGCCGGTTGTGACGCTGCATCCGATGAGTGCTGCGCCCTCGAAGGGCATATCTTCTCGGATTTTGACGACGCTGTTTTCGTGCACGAGCATCTTCTCGGCGTAGGTGGCGAGGTTCGCCATCTGAACCAAGGGTTCGTCGTTCCAAGAGATGCGGGGTGCTTCGTTTTCGCCGCGCATCGGCTTGGTCTGGCAACGCGCCGGGTGGCCGGTTATGCAGTGCCTGCATCGGCCGCAGTAGACGGAGAGGCAGAGGATGACGTGGTCTCCGGGGGCGACATCCAATACGAGATCGCCAACCTTTTCGACGATTCCTGCACCTTCGTGACCCATCACGGCGGGGGTCGCCATCGTGTAGAGGCCTTCTACGAAATGGAGGTCGGAGTGGCACACTCCGGTGGCCATCGTTTTGACGAGAACCTCGTACGGTCCGGGGTCGTCGACGTAGATATCCTCGACGGTCAGAGGTTCATTGACCTTGTTAAATACTGCTGCGTCGGGCATTTCACTGGCCTTTCGTACTTCGCACTGTTGGCGATGAGGTAGGAGTTAGTCGTCTTCGAGGGTTGAGGTGTCGCCTTCTGGCAGTCCGAGTTCTCGCGCCTTCAACAGGCGGCGCATGATTTTGCCAGACCGTGTCTTAGGCATGATGTCGATGAAGTCGATCTCGCGTGGTGCGACTCCAGCGGAAAGTCGGTCGCGGGCGAACCGCATGAGTTCGCGTCGGAGCTGAGGACCGGCTTCGTGGCCCGGATTAAGGGTGACGAATGCTTTGACGACCTCCATGGCGATAGGATCGGGTTTTCCGATAACACCAGCTTCGGCGACGGCTTCGTGCTCGATGAGCGCAGATTCGACTTCAAACGGGCCGACAAGATGACCTGCCGTATTGATTACGTCGTCGGCTCGACCTTGGAACCAGAAGTATCCGTCTTCATCGATGCTGGCCTGGTCGCCGGTGATGTACCAACCTTTCTTGAAGCGAGAGTTGTACATTTCGTCCTGCTGCCAGTACGTGTACATCATTGATGGCCAACCGGGTCGGACGGCGAGGCTACCTGCACTTCCGGGGGCCATCTCGTTGAACTGGTCGTCAAGGACGCCCATGGTGATGCCGGGGAACGGTCGTCCCATCGAACCGGGACGGACCGCCATCGACGGATAGTTGGCGCACATGATCGCACCGGTTTCGGTCTGCCACCAGTTGTCGTGGATCGGCATGTTGAAATGTCGATTGCCCCAAACGACGGCTTCGGGATTCAAGGGCTCCCCGACCGAACCGATGAATCGCAGGGAAGACATGTCGTACTGGTCGACGACGTCGCCACCGGCACGCATGAGGAGGCGGACCGCGGTCGGTGCGGTGTACCAGACCGTGACGTCGTAGTCCTGAATGACCTTGTACCAACCCGAGGCGCTGAAGCCTCCTTCGTAGATGATCTGCGTCACACCGTTCGTCCACGGCGCCATCATTCCGTAAGACGTTCCGGTGACCCATCCGGGATCGGCGGTACAGAAATAGACATCGTCGAACTTGAAGTCGAGGGCCCAGTGGCCGGTTATCCATTGCTGAATGACCGCTTGGTGACGGTGCAAAACACCTTTTGGTTTGCCTGTTGAGCCAGACGTGTAGTGCATGATGGCGAAATCGTACTGTGTCGTCTCGGCCATGGTGAAGGAGTCAGGATCAGCGGCTGACATCAACTCGTAGTAGTCAAGATCGCCTTCCACCGGCGGGTCGTCGGATCGGCCGTCTTTGTTGACGATGATGACGTTTTTGAGCGTCTTGATGTCGGGCAACATTTCGGAGATTTTGGCGCGGAGGTCAGGGCTGGTTACGAGGTATTTTGCGCCTGCGTCGAGCATGCGATCACGAACCGGGTCGGGACCGAAAGCGGAGAACAGTGGTGCGATGACTCCGCCCGCTTTTAGGATGCCCATGGCCGCGATGTACAGCTCGGGCAATCGATCCATGAAGATGAAGACTCGGTCGCCCAACCCGATGCCGAGGTTTTGCATTACAGCGCCGAAACGATCGGATTCGTGTTTGAATTCGGCGTAGGTGTAACGCTCCTCTTCGCCGTTCTTCCCAAGCCAGATCATTGCGAGTTTGTCGCCGTGACCGTGCGCGACGTGTCGATCAACGGCCTCGTAAGCGTTGTTTAGACCGCCACCCGCCAGCCAGTCCATTTTCTCGAATGCATCTCGCCACCAATCGAAGTTGGCGCGTATCGACGCGTAGTCTTCGAGATTGGGCCGTTTCGCTGGATCGGTTACTGCGGTCTTATTGATCTGATCGAATTCCAAGATTCGTACTCCCAGAGTATGGCTTCTTCGATGTGTCGAGATTGTTTATGCGGAAATCTTACCGCGTGAAGTTTATCTTCGCATCTTTTTGGCGCGTTGAAGCGCTCACCTTTATCCAATCTCGCCGAGCGGGATTGGTGACATGAGTTGATTGAGTGTCTGAAACGCGGACTACGCTGATGGGCTGTGCCTCATGTGGTTTTTGTGGATTTTCGTTGGCCCCTCACCCGCGACCCTCTCTGAATCTCCCCCTGGGAGGGGGTAAGGTGGTTGCTCGCGGGAGCGGGTATTTTCCGGTCTTTTCGAATCATCGCCGCGTCTTTTGGGGAGCGTGCGAATGGGGGTGTACGGTAGTCAATATTCCAGGGCCTCCGACGTCGCCAGACCGTCGGCCTTCCGGTCGGCGACTTGGAGTCGCGCCGCCCGGCGTTGCTTGATTCGTTCCTTCTCGCTAGTCCTGTAGGTCACTCCAGCTCGCTCCGCTGGAATCGCTGTGCCGGCGTCAGAGAACGGCGTTCGCTCGAACCTTGAACGGGCATCCCGACGGAGCGGGCGACCACAAGGGTCGCCCCTACGCGTCGATGACGTCAGTCTGGCTTGCTGGGCGGAGCCAGCCATGCTCCGCATCCGAGCCCTTAGGCTACAACGGTCTCTATACCGAATTGTGTGGTCCGCGTTTCGCCCGAACTCCTTAAGCTTGTGATGGGTGCTGCGACAGGCCTCCGTCGGCGTTCGCCATTGAAAATTGCCATTGGCGTCGGCTTAATAGGCTTGGGTGCCTCCCACCCGCGGGTTGGTGTTTGTATTTGGTCAATGAGCAGCATCAATAAGGAAAAGGTGCACGCTTCCCGTATCGACGCGGCGATGTTCTGGGCGCCTTGGCGGTCGACCCGATGAGTCTTGGCTTTCGGCGCTTAGTTACTGTTGTACTACAACATTCGTGCTGGAGTCAAGTGTTTTGGCATATTTGAACTAGGATGCGAAGGATTGGGAAGGATGGGGTGGGGTTGTGGGAGTGCTGCGTTGATAGTGGGGTTGGTTGTTAAAGTGGGCACGCCCCTTGGCCGCCCGGTTGCCCTCACTGGCGACCCCCTTTTGATCTCCTCCTGGGAGGGGGAGGGGTGGTTGCTCGAGGGAGAGGGGACTCAGTTGGGTGCTTTTACCGTTGCGATGTAGCCGTTGTCTTCGGTGGTTGGATTGTAGGTGATTTGGGGGGCGCCGCCGGCGTCGGCTACGTCGGGGGTTACTGGTTTTAGGAGCTCTAGTTGGTCGGTTGTGGCGGTGATTGTTAGGGTTGCTAGCGGTTTTCCTAGTCCGATTTGAGCTTCGTGTTTGGCTTTTCGGACGGCGGCTATGGCTCGGCAGGCGGTTTGGAAGGAGGTGTCGCTTTGTGGTGCCGCGACTGGTGCGAGTTGGTAGCGGTGGGGCATCCCCCTTTGTCCTTCGGACATTTCCCCCGCTAGCGGGGGCAACCCGTCCTCGTCCCCGCCCCGTTCACCCTCACCCTGGCCCTCTCCCATCGAGGGAGAGGGGAGCCCGGCTGCCCCACCCCTTTGGATGGTCGTTCCTTCCGCTGAAGCGCCGGCTTTCGCGGGAATGACGTTTTCGTCGTTCTGTATGGGCCTCCTCCTAGCCCCCTCCTGAAGGAGGGGGGATGCGACGGTTGTTGGCCAGGGGGTTTGGTGGATGGACTTGTAGCCGGTTTCTTGGGCGTAGGTCCAGGACCAGATTTCGTCGGTGATTGTGGGTACGAAGGGGGCGAATAGGCGCAAGATGGTGTTTAGGGCTAGGCGGAGGGTGGCTACTGCTGAGGCTCTGCCCTGCTTGTCGGTTTCGCTTCGGGCGCGGCGTTTTACTAGTTCGATGTAGTTGTCGGCGAAGGCGTCCCAGAAGAAGGTCTCGGTGATCTGGAGGGCGTGTGCGAATTCGAAGTTCTCGAAGGCGTTGGTGGCGCGCTGGACGATGTCTCGGAGGTCGTTGACGAATGCGCGGTCGAGTTCGGTGGTGATTTCGCCGTGTTCGGCTTCTTGCATGAGGACGAATTTGCCGGCGTTGTAGAGCTTGGTGACGAGTTTGCCGCCAATGGTGAAGACGGTCGGGTCGAATGCCATGTCCATGCCGGGGCGTCCGTTGGATGCCCAGTATCGGACGGCGTCTGCGCCGTACTGGTTGACGAGGGGCATGGGGGTGACGGGTGCGCCTCTGGATTTTGACATCTTCTTGCGGTCGGGGTCGACGATGAAGCCGGAGATCATGGCTTTGTGCCAAGGGACGTTGTCGTTGTGGAGCGCGGATTTGACGATGGTGTAGAAGGCCCAGGTGCGGATGATGTCGTGGGCTTGGGGGCGCAGATCGGCTGGGTAGAGGTTGGACATGCGGTCGCCGTCTTCGCCCCAGCGGGCGAGGATTTGGGGGGTCATGGACGAGGTGAACCAGGTGTCGAAGACGTCTTGCTCGCCGGTGAAGCCGTTGGGTTGGTTGCGCTGGGACTCGTCGTAGCCGGGGGCGGGTGTGAGCGTGGGATCGACGGGGAGCATGTCGTCGGTGGCGACGATGTAGCTGTCGTACTGGATGTCGCCGTTTTCGTCGATGGGGTACCAGACGGGTATGGCGACGCCGAAGTATCGCTGTCGGGAGATGGCCCAGTCGTGTCCGAGGCCGTCGGTCCAGTCGGCGTATCGCTTCTGCATGAATTCCGGGAGCCACTGGACCTTGGCACCGACTTCTTGGAGGTAGGGCTTCTTGTCCATGAGACGGACGAACCACTGGCGAGAGGGGATGTATTCGATGGGAGTTGTGCCCTTCTCGTAATAGCGGACGACGTGCTCGATGGGTCGCGGCGGCGATTGTAGGGGGTTGGAGGTTTCAACTTCATCTTCTGGACCGAGCATCGTCATGGCGGAAGTGCCGGGGCAGCTGAGTTGTTCGACGATCTTGGTGCGGACATCCTCGAGGGGCATCCCGAGCAGTTGGTCGTAGAAGAATTGGGCGCGCGTCGGGTCTAGGGATCCCCAGCGATTCATTTGTGAAGTTGTTGTCTGCGTGTTTTCGGCATGAGCAACGTGGGAGGGCCCCCTTTGTCCTTCGGACATTTCCCCCGCTGAGCGGGGGGAATCCGAGGTTTCGTCGGACATTTCTCCCGCTGAGCGGGGGAAACCCGAGGTTTCGTCGGAGCCGTAGGGGACGAAGGTTCGGGGTGCGGCCTCGCCGTTGCGGGAGATCATAGGTCGGAGTTCGAGGTCGTGGGTTCGCCACCACTCGACGTCGTTGTCGTCTCCGAAGGTGCAGAGCATCAGGATGCCGGTGCCTTTCTCGGGGTCGGCTTTTTCGCTGGGGAATATGGGGACTTTGGCGAAGAAGCCGGGTGTGATGGCGTGTTTGCCAAAGAGCGGCTTGAAGCGCTCGTCGTCGGGATGAGCGGTGACGGCGACGCAGGCGGGTATCATCTCGGGGCGGGTCGTGGAGATGACGAAGGATTCGGGGACGCCCTGCTCTCCCTCGATGAGGGATTCGTAGACGCCGAATTCGATGTCGTGGTATGCGCCGGGGGTTGGTCGGTCTTCGACTTCGGCTTGTGCTACGGCGGTCTGGAAGTCGACGTCCCACATGGTTGGGAGTTCGGCGGTGTAGACGTGTCCGCGCTTGTCTAGGTCGAGGAATGATCGCTGGGCGATGGCGCGGCAGCGGTCGTCGATGGTGGCATATTCCTCGTCCCAGTCGATGGAGAATCCGAGGCGGTTGAATAGCTCTTTGTATGTCTTTTCGTCTTCGGCGGTGACGATGTGACAGAGCTCGATGAAATTGCCGCGGGCGATTACGAGTTGCTCGTCTTTGTCGAGGCCGAGTTCTTTGCGACGTTTGCGGACGTTCAGGTCAGGGATGTAAGGGACATTGGGTTCGGCTCGGACTCCGAAGTAGTTTTGGACGCGGCGCTCGGTGGGGAGTCCGTTGTCGTCCCAACCCATGGGGTATACGACGTTCCATCCGGTCATGCGGCGGTAGCGGGCGATGACGTCTTGGTGGGTGTAGGAGAAGACGTGGCCGGGGTGGAGAGAGCCACTGGCGGTCGGCGGAGGCGAGTCGATGACGAAGCTCTGTTCGCGGGAGGCGGTTTTGTCGTGTTTTGAAATGCCGAGGGCTTCCCACTGGGTACGCCAATATGCTTCGCGCTCTTTCACGTCAAAGCGACGGGGTAGGTCTCGAGGGTTTATGGAGATGACTTTGTCGTTGGTTTCGGTTGTCATGGGGGTGTGCCTTTTATTTTGTCTGAACCGGGGTATGCCCCCTTTGTCCTTCGGACATTTCCCCCGCGAGCGGGGGAAACCCTAAATCTTGATACAAAAAAGCCCGTCCTATCAAAGGACGGGGCCATTGTCGGGTGACGCGTGCCTCGCGGTACCACCTTTGTTGCCGCCGCACGGTGTGTGCGGTGGCCTCTCGATGACGCTTGGTAACGGGCGTTTTCCGACTGCGCTTAGTTGCCGTTTTTGCCTATCTGGATTCCCGACTACACGGGAATGACGGATATCTTGTTTCGGCGCAGTTGCTCAGGGGCGACTTCACGGGCTGACGCTTCCGACTTTTCAGCTGGGATCGGATCTCTGGCGAGCGTCAGGGGCCGTTACTACTCCCCTTCATTGCGTTTGCGTGTTTTGCTGAGCTTGATTTTAATCGAGGTTGATCTTTGAATGGGCTAGGAGGGCGTCGAGTTTCTGATCGAGGCGTGACAACCCGACGTCGATTTTCTGGTCAAGACGTTGAAATCCCGCTGATTGCTACTCATCGGATTAACTACCCGATGCAAGGACACGATATCCCAATCGTTGCATGTCCGCAACGTTTGTTACACCGACAAGACTAAGCAGAGAGTGAATCGGGATCAGCGATGGCGTGTTCCGTTGATGCTTGGGCGTATTCGATGAGGGTTTGCTGGTTGGCGTCGGATACTTCGTAGACCTTGATGTGTCGGAGGCGTTTGCCGGTGCCTTCGAGGATGTTGTCGGGGTCGGGCATGGTTGCGCCGTTGAAGAATCCGAGACGGACGTAGTTGTTATGGTGCTGGAACCAGATGATATTGCGACGGGAGATTTCGGGTAGCCAGTAGCAGGGGGAGCCCCATTTGATGCCTTCGGTTAAGTTGTGACCGGCGGCTACGACGATGTCGCGGATTTCGGTGAGGAGTTGGCGCGCGTCCGATGGTTGTCCCGCGAGCCACTCGTCGAACGCTTCTTGGTTGAAGCGCGTGGTGCTCATTCGGTGAGGGTTTTGGTTTTGCGAGTCGGAATGAGTTTGAATTCGAGAATTGTGCCGCCGTTCTGATCTTTGAGCATTCGTTTTCTCTTTTCGTGGGCCGAGTTGATTCGGCTCAACATTTCGAGCGCACGGCGGGTTTCATCCGCCACCTGTGCGGCGTTGGTGTGTTCGATGCGACGTTTGAAGAGCCAGTAGGTGAACTCTTCGTCGAGGGCAATGGTGCGGGTTTCCTCGGGAGATTCGGCGATTAGATCGGATATGCGAAGGGAGTTTTCGTCAATGAACTGTTCCCACAGTGTTTCTTCGGTCTCTTCGTAAAGGCCGAGGTAGGCGCGTTCGGAGGAGTCGTCGGATGGTGGCAGGCCGTTTCCGTAACGGCGTTTTTGGATGCGCGATTGGATTGAGGCGATGAGGCATTGCTCGATGTGAACGCCGTAGAAGTAGTTGAGGTGTGCGCGCCAGCCGTCAACTCCGAGGATGCGGCGGAACTGTTCCTCACCAAGTCGGCCGAAGACGCCGGTGTCACCCAGCCAATCGAAGATATCTTCGGTCGGAACGGATGAATGACCTTCTTCGTTAAGCTGAGTGGCGATGCGTTCGGCGAGTCGTTTCCAGTTGAAGGCTTCGCCACCGATGAAGTAGTGAAAAGTCTCGTCGTATGCCCGTTCGTTTTCTTTTGGCCATGCGGCTACGGTGCTGAGGAGATTGGTTTGCCAGTCGGTCGGATTCTGGGCGAATTGTTGGACGAGGTCGTCCAACAGGCGACGTCGATTCGTGGCGAAGTCTTCGTCGGCACGGATGTGGTTTGCCGCGGTAGTCATGGAGTTACCGGGCGGCGCCTGAGCGTTGCTTCTTTTTGTTTTCGCGTTCGATGGCGCGACGTTCTCGGCGAGATAGGCGGCGGCCATCGGCGGCGTGGGTTGGTGCGTTCACGGATGCGACGGTGGTGGTCGCGCTCGTTCCTTGCTGGGTGTTGGCGGAGGACATGACGCTCTGTTGGCTGGCTTGGGCGAGGGCTATACGCTGCGCCGCGGCCAAGGCGTCGGCCTTGAGCGGGGTGGCGTTCGATGGTGCGAGTCGGGTTGACTGGTGTGGCGCGTGGGGAGCCAGGTGGAAGATGGTTCTAGCTACTTCGTTGCGGATCTCCTCGTTCATCTCATTGAACATCTGAAACGACATCGTCCGGTATTGAACGAGCGGATCGCGTTGTCCGATGGCTTGCAAGCCGATGGATTGGCGCATGTTTTCCATGCGGGTGAGGTGTCCGACCCAGTGGCGATCGAGGACGCGCAGGAGTACGCTGTGTTCGATCATCTTAAGGCTGTCGTCGCCGAAGAGAGTTTCGCGTTGGTCGTAGACGGTGTCGACGTAGTCGTGTAGTTCCTTCTCGATTTCGGGTTGAGTCTTGCCGATGAGGTCGTCTTCGGAGGAGAGGACTTCGAGGATGGGGAAGTAGCGACGGATTTCGCGTTGAAATCCTTGAGTGTCCCAAATTGTTGCGTCGCCTTCGAGGAAGGTTTCTACGGCTCTTGTGAGCGCGTTCTTGATGTAATCAGCGATTTCTTCTCGGAAGTTGCCGCCGTCAACAATGCGGTCGCGGAGCTTGTATATGACGTCGCGTTGGGTGTTTGCTACATCGTCGTAATCTACGAGGTTTTTGCGGATTTCGAAGTTGATACCTTCGACTTTTTGCTGGGCATTTTCGACGGATCTGACGAGGACGGAGTTTTCGACGGGAACGTTCTCGTCCCACTTGAACATTTCGAGGGTGCCCTTGATCCGGTCGCCGCCGAAGCGTCGGACGAGGTCGTCCTCGACGGAGAGGAAGAACTGAGTTTCACCGGGGTCACCTTGTCGTGCGCAACGGCCGCGGAGCTGGTTGTCGATGCGGCGGGATTCGTGGCGTTCGGTTCCCAGAACGAATAGTCCACCCTTCGCGATCACGCCATCATGTCGTTCCTGCCAAGTTTCGGGCTGGTCTTCGGCATCGTGGCCGTTTCTCGACTGCCGACCGTTACGTTTGGAGTTTTTGCGATTGGATGATTCGTCGATAGCGGTTTCAGGGTTGCCTCCGAGAATGATGTCGGTTCCACGACCGGCCATGTTGGTTGCGACGGTGACGCCGCCGGGGATGCCGGCCTGTGCGATCACATGGGACTCGGATTCGTGCTCCTTAGCGTTCAGGACCTGATGTCTGACGCCGCGGCGTTTCAAGAGGTCGGCGATTTTCTGGGACTTTTCGATGGTGGTAGTCCCGACGAGGACGGGCCTCCCAGCTTCGCTAAGTTCCTGGATCTTCTGGGCGGCGGCGGTCCACTTGGCCTCTTCGGTCATGTAGATGAGGTCTTGGTGGTCGACGCGTTTGTCTTCGCGGTTGGTGGGAATGGCTACGACTTCGAGTTTGTAAATCTTGGAAAACTCTTCCGCTTCGGTAGTCGCGGTACCGGTCATTCCGCTGAGCTTGGAGTACATGCGGAAGTAGTTTTGGAGCGTGATGGTGGCGTAAGTTGCGGATTCGGCTTGAACTCGCACGCGTTCCTTGGCTTCAAGTGCTTGATGCAGGCCGTCGGAGAATCGTCGGCCTTCCATGAGTCGGCCGGTAAATTCGTCGACGAGGACGATTTCGCCATCACGGACGACATATTCGCGGTCGCGGAGAAAGACGTGTTCGGCACGAATGGCGTTTTCGACGAGGTGCGGGAGTTCGTTGTCTTCGCCGGTTTCGCTGTAGAGGGTTTCGACTCCGAGCATTCGTTCAGCTTTTTCGCTGCCTACTTCGGTTAGCGAGACGTTACGTCGCTTAAGGTCGACCTCGAAGTCTGTTTCTGGCTTTAATCGGGAGGCAACCGATGCGAACCGAGAGTAGTTGCGTTCGGTTTCGATACCGGGGCCACTGATTAGGAGCGGTGTCCGGGCTTCATCGATCAGGATGTTGTCGACCTCGTCGACGATCGCGTAGGCCAGACCGACTTGGACTCGATCTTCGGTCTGCCCTACCATGTGGTCTCGCAGGTAGTCGAAACCGAGTTCGTTGTTGGTCGCGTAGAGAATGTCACAGGCGTAGGCTTCGGTTTTGGTACCGATTCGGAGTTGGGATCCGACCACGGATGCGAATTTGGAAGAGGCATCTTCGCGTTCGCCGGGTGCGTTACCTTCGAGATAGTTTTCGTCGAATACGAAGGACTGGTTGTTTTGCTGCAGGCAGCCTACGGAGAGTCCCATGAATTGGTATACGGGGCCCATCCACTCGGCGTCACGTTTGGCGAGGTAGTCGTTGACGGTGACGACGTGGACGGATTTGCCGTCAAGTGCGTTCAGGTAGGCGGCTAGCGTGGCGACAAGGGTCTTGCCTTCACCGGTACGCATTTCGGCGATCTTGCCTTGATGGAGAACAACGCCGCCGATCATCTGGACGTCGAAATGGCGCATACCGAGGACGCGAGATGAGGCTTCTCGGACCGCGGCGAACGCTTCCGGGAGGATGTCATCGAGGGATTCGCCGGCGTTGATGCGCGCCTTGAACTCGTATGTCATCGCGGCGAGGTCGTCATCGGTCAAACCTCGCATGTAATTTTCGTGGGTGTTGACCTGTTCGGCGATCGGGCGCAGCTGGTTGAGCTGCTTCTCGTTCGGATCGCCGACTAATTTTCCTAGCAGTTTTCCGATCATGTTTCGGCTCTTTGATATGTGATTTCGTGATCCAAGTTGGATTCACGCGGCAACGCACCCGTTGGGAATGTCAGTTGGGGAAGAGCGCTCCCACAGACCTGCCCTTGTGGATGCGGTCGATGGCTTCACCGATTAGCGGTGCGATCGAGAGTACCTTGATTTTTTCGTGTTGTTTGTGTGGTGGCAATGGTACCGTGTCGGCGATCACGATCTCCGAAATTTCCTGCATTTCGGCAAGGCTGTGAGCGGCGTTGTCTGGGAAAACGCCGTGGGCAGCGGCGACGTAGACTTCCCGAGCTCCATTTTGCCGCAAGCCTGTCGCGGCGGCCATCATCGTTCCTCCAGTGGCGATTTCGTCGTCGATCAAGATGGCGTTACGCCCATTGACATCACCGATTACGTTGTGGGTCTCGACGCTATCGTCGTTGCCAGTGCGTCGTTTCTCGACCATGGCCACTGGAGCATCCAGGATGTGTGCGAAGTCGCGTGCACGTTTAGAACTTCCGAAATCAGGAGAAACTACGACGGGGGCTTCGAGTTCTTTCTCGACGAAGTACTTCGAGAGCATGGGCATGGCGGTGAGTTCATCAACGGGGACTCTGAAGAATCCCTGGACCTGTCCGGCGTGGAGGTCGACAGTTAGGAATCGGTCGGCGCCTGCGGTTTCAAGGAGATCGGCGATTAGACGTCCGGTGATGGGGACGCGCGGCTGATCTTTTTTGTCGGTTCGGGCGTAGCTGTAATAAGGGACGACGGCGGTGATTCTGCCGGCGGAGGCGCGGTGCGCGGCGTCGATCATGATCAGCATCTCCATGATGTGATCGTTGACCGGTTCTACGGTCGGCTGGACGACGAACACGTCTCGAGCGCGGACGTTTTCAAGGATACGAACAAAGGTGTTGTCGTTCGAGAACTTGAAGACGTCGGCCTTTCCGACGGAGATACCAAGATATTGGCAGATCTTCTCGGACAGACCGACGTGGGCTGTTCCGGAAAGGACGACTGGTCCGCCGTTGATTGGGTGCATGGGGTACGAGAACCGGTTGCTGTTTGAGGGATCCAACTCTCGATTCTAGCACCAGCGGTCGCGAGGCCGTTCGGGTGCTTGAAGGCATTCGGAGCGCGGAGGGGAACGCACAAGGGCGCGTTAATGGTCCCTTCCTTAGTTGCTTAGGGAAGCGTATTTGTCCGCGTTGAAGCCAATGATCGGTGCGGTTCCTGGGGCGACGATGATGGGCCTTCTTATGAGTCTTGGCTCTTGCAACATGAGATCGATGAGTTGGTCTTCGCTGATGGATTGTCGGCGTTCTCGGTACGGTTTCGCACTGGGGCTACGCCAAGAAAAGAGGTTGTCGATGCCGGCTACGGAGGCGAGGTGCTTCAATTCTTCCCGACTGAGAAGGTCATTGAAAAAGTCCCGTTCCTGGACCTCGACGCCGTTGGCATCGAGTACCTTCTTGGCATCTCGGCACGTTGAACACTTGCGCCATGTATAAAATCTTCGTTCTTCAACCATTTTTCTTCCAACGGGTGGTTTAACACAGGGAAACGTGTAATTGGGCGTCGATTACGGATGTCGGCAAAAACTAGTGTAAATTGGCAGGCAGGCACTATGCATTCGGTGCCTATCTCACTGATTTTCCAATTGGTGGATGGATGACCTCTGCTCGATTAGCAATTCAGACCGCGGCGACGCTTAGCCGCAACGCGAACCCGGTCGCGCGATTCAGGCGCGGTTCGCAGAGTTTGTTCAATATCAGTATTTACACGTTTGGTTTGTCTGGGGTTTGGGTTGGTTTCGGCAGTATTTTGCTTCAGTACAAGGTGACCGAGATAGCGGCAAACGACCCGGTGAGAATGTTGGGTTGGACGCTCGATAAGACTAGTTTGGCGGCGTTGGTTTCGCTCATTGGCTTAGCGATCGCGGCGGTGGTGCAACCGGCGATAGGATTTATCAGCGACCAAAAAGTGACCGTATCGGCGCTGAAACGGTATCCGTTCATCATCTTCGGTCTGTTGGGGTTGTCAGTATCGACGCTGCTCTTCGGTTTGGTGAACAGTTTTTTGGCGCTGATGTTGGTGACGATAGCGATGCAGGTCTCAGGCAATACCGCTCAAGGCCCGGCCAACGCTTTGATCATCGACCATGTCGACGATAGCGAGCGGGGGCGAGCATCGGGTTACTTGAACTTGATGCGTCTGATGGGTTCGGGTTTCGTCGCGATGCTGGTGGTTTTCTTGATGTCTAACTATCACATCGAAGATGCGCCGCAGTGGATGTGGTACTCGGTGATTCTGATGGTCGCCGCGTTATTGGCAACGACGGTCTACACGTTGCTGGCACTGCGGGTCCCAAAGTCCCGTTCGACCGACGAAGAGCAGATGGAGATCGACTTCGATATAGAAGGTACGGACGGTGACGACGAACGCGGGTACACGCGGTCTCGTTACTACATGTTCCTGCTTGCGATGGCGATATTGATTGCCGCGATGTCAGCCATACAGACCAACGCGTTGTTTTTCGTTCAGGACGTGATCGGCCTCGAAAATCCGGCGAAGGGCGGAAATTACATCCTCGTTGCGTTGATTGGATGCGCGGCGGTGGTTGTGTATCCAGCGGGCAAGCTCTCCGATCACATCGGTCGCGGATCGTTGCTGTTGCTTTCGGGAATCCTCGGCGCGGGCGGCATACTTTCGCTGTTGTTGCTCAACGCGAACTCTTTGATCGAGGTTGTACCGGGTGTGATGGCGATCGGTTTTGCGGTTGGCATCTACCTCTCAGTTGGTTGGGCAGTCGCAAACGATCTTGTGCGCCGTTCGACCGCGGCGCGCGATTTGAGCTTAACGAGCATATCGGGATTGGTCGGCGCGATCGCCGGTCGATCAAGCGGATTCTTTATCGGAGGGCTTAACGACCAAGGTTCACAACTCGGCATGGAATATCTCGGATACACCGTGATGCTCAGTCTAGCGAGCCTGGCCTTCATCATTTCCGGCGTTGCGTTTTGGTTCGTCGTCAAGAACGAATGAAGTCTGCGGTTACGGACTTTCCTGTACCATCAAGAATCATGGCGAATGAGACCGAGAAGATGAGTTCAACCCCCGATGCACGGTCGGTTGTTCTGGCGAGCCCTAGAGGATTTTGCGCTGGTGTGGACCTTGCCATCGGCATCGTGGAGCTGGCGATTCTGCGGTATGGTGCGCCGGTTTACGTGAAACACCAGATCGTTCACAATCCGCAGGTAGTGGCAGATGTCGAGTCGATTGGCGCGGTCACGGTTGACCAGGTTGACGAAGTCCCGGAAGGCTCGGTCGTCGTGTTTTCTGCGCATGGTTCGCCGCCATCCGACTACGCCACTGCGAAAGAGCGCAACCTGACGGTTTTGGACGCGACGTGCCCCTTGGTAACCAAGGTCCATCACGAGGCGAAGAAGTATACGAGCGAGGGCAAACGGGTGATCTTGGTCGGTCACCGTGGGCATCAGGAGGTTATCGGTACCACTGGTCAGGCGGACATGGCGCTTTATGACGAGCGCGAGGACAATGATCTGCCGGAGTGGGAGGAAGATGACGATGTGGTGGTGCTGACTCAGACGACGTTGTCGGTTGCCGATACTGCTGAGGCGGTGGAGAAGATTCAGTCCAAATTCGATAACACGTTGGTTCGCAACGACATCTGCTACGCCACGACCAACCGGCAAAAATCGGCCACCGAGTTGGCGGAACAGTGCGACTTGGTCCTAGTTATCGGTGCGGAGAATAGTTCGAACTGCAACCGGCTGCGAGAGGTTGTTACCAAGCGGGGTGTTGAGGCGCATTTGATTAGTGGCCCGGAGGAGTTGGATCCGCAGTGGTTAGTTGGGAAGAAGCGGATTGGCGTGACATCTGGTGCTTCGACGCCGGAGAAGATGGTTCGCGCGGTGATCGACGCGATCGAGCATGACGAGTTGGTGAATATCGGTTCGGGCGAAGAAGGTATCAGTTTCAAGCTTCCGTCGAAGTTGCGGGCGACGGCAAAGGAGGCAGGCTACACGTACGACGGTTCGATGCTGGAGTGACATCGGGATTGTCGGGTTTTGCGGTAGCCGTGGTTTCGGGGATGGTAGTGGCGACAGTGGTTGCAGGGTGCGTCACAGATCGAAGTACTCCTACACCAACATTGATTGTCACATCCCCGTCCTCTCCGACTATCGTTAGACCATCGCCGACCTCATTGCCGACACGAGAGATTGCGATTGCGGTCGCTACGGCTACTGCGACGGTTTCTCCAACTCCGAGTGTTGCGTCTGTCACTGCTACACCTTCGACTACGGCGCGGCCAATCGCCACGGCGAAGTTCACCGCTACCCCGATACAGGACGCCTTCCGTTCCACGTCGGGATATGGGCAAAGAGATGTTACGCCGACAGCTGCAAGTTCAGCTACTCTAACGGCAACGAAATCGCCTGAACCGACGGCCACCCTGACTCCATCTCCCACCGTGACCGCGACCCGGACGGCGACGCCAGAACCAACCGGAATCCCTTCGCCAATACCGATACCGAACCCATTGGATGAGATTCGATTTGTGGACGACGAAGATTGTGGTGAAGGGATAAGTCGCGATCTGTTGCCAACAATGGAGTTGATGATCACGTACGGTGAAATCTCACACATTGTGGTTGTGGAGGTCGCGGACGAGGCGCGTGAACGGCGGCAGGGGTTGATGTGTCGGCAAACGGTTCCGCACGGCACGGGGATGCTATTCGTGTTTGAGTCGGCGCGGTCATTGAATTTCTGGATGTTCAACACATACGAGCCGTTGGACATCGTTTACCTCGATGAATCGCGTATCGTAGTGAAAGCGGTTCGTATGGAGCCATGTCCTCGACCTGACGGCGTAGAAGATGGCGCGTGGCGTAGCGCGTGCTCGGCTGCGTCGAGCGGATACGGTTCCGGCGGCAGTGCACAGTACGCGCTTGAATTGTCGGCCGGTTGGTTGGCGAGCGTCGGATTGGAACTTGAGAATCTCGAAGGAGTCGTGACGAGTTGGTGAACGGCTATTCATCAAACGGTCGCCCGGATGAAGAATCTAAAGGTCGCGCTCTGTTGGTCGTAACTGACGGGTTGGGATTCGATCCTGATTCTGTGATGCGTCTCTCAAGTCGCGTGATTGATGCGTTGTCACCGAGCACTCGCCGGTCGTTGTTGGATTTGGCGCTCGAAGCGTCGCCCGGTAGCTACGAGATGTTGGCCATAACGCGGCTTGCGATGCTGCCGATCACTGCAGAAGGGTTGAAGCCGAGTCTTACATGGGACAAGGCCAATGAGACGCTCAATAGAGTCCGGCTCGTAAGGGATGGATTACGGCAGCGACGACAGTTGGCAGAGATCGGTTCCGTCCGAAGGCGAATCGCGTTGGAAAACCGGTATATCCCGTGGTTTGCGGAGGACCCGACTTGGTCGGAGATAGTGAACATGAACCTGACGGTTCCGACGCATGCGTCTGGAGTGTGGGTTGGATATGAAGATGTTGATCCGCCAGTTCAAGGCAACTCGGAGACGGGGCATCAGCAGATCGGGAATCTGGCATTGGCGCCACAGATACCGTTGCAGATCACTCGATCGATCAAGGATGGATCGTTTTTCGAAAACGACATGATGCTCGATGCGATCAATGGCGCTATAGCGTCGGGCAACAATGTCAATTTCTGTTTTCTGCTTTCGGGTATCCAGGGATCGGACGGACGAGTCCATTCGGCTTGGAATCACCTGGAGGCGTTTTGCGAGTTGGTGTTTATTCGGCTTGGTATTTCGCCAGATCGCGTGCGGATGCAAGCGATTCTGGATGGGCGCGATGCGCCAGCACAGGGTTCGATGGAGATCGAAGGCGTCGACGGGGGATATCTCGGAGAGTTGGAACGACTGTTAGTTAAGTACGACGCGTCGGAATCGTTGGCTTGGGTAGTTGGTCGGTCGTTGTCGATGGACCGGGACTATCGGGAGGAGAATGCTCGGTGCGACTATCTGTTGATGACTGAGGGCAAGGGTGAAACTGTGACGGATTTTGCCGCTATCAAAGAGATCGTATCGTCGGCGCACGAAAACGGGTTGACGGATGCTGACGTTCCGGCGATGGCGCTCGACCACGATGGCAAGGGACCTGCGACGATCAAACCAGGCGATGCGTTCATAAATCTCAACTTCAGGTCGGATCGTCAACGTTCGAAGACCGCGTCGCTTTGCGGGGCGCGCGAATATCTGGACCGGGAGGCCAAATCTCGAGGGCGGGATTGGAAGTTCGATTGGTTGCGGGACGATTTGAATCTTCGAATGTGCACGATGGCGGAGTATGACGCGGAGTTCGAGTCGCATTACGGAGTGAAGGTTGCGTTTCCGATCACTCCGCATCAGTTGAACCTGTTGAGTCACTGGGATCGGTTGACGGACGACGACGATCTGTATCTGCTGGTTGCGGAGAGCGTGAAGGCTTCGCACATGGGATATTTTGTGCGTGGTCGGCGAGAGGCGGAGCAAGGTTCGAATTCGGAGGATCGTTGGGTTGTGCCTTCAGATGGTGCGAATGAAGGTGTTCATTCAGACTCGGACTTCTACGTGAGGCCAGTGATGAAGACGCGGGAGATCGCGCAGTTGGTTTCGGAGGCGATGGGGATCGGTGAGCATCGCCTGATCATGTGCAATTTGGCCGCGCCCGACATGGTCGGTCATCTGTTGCCAGCTCGATTCGAAGCCGCAGCCGAGGCGTATCGTGCAACGGTAGCCGTATTAGCAGAGTTGAGCGGTGTCGCACGGGGTGCCGGATACTCGATGGTGGTGACGTCAGACCACGGGAATGTCGAGAACGATGCGCCGACGCATACGGTTAATCCGGTGTTGACGACGGTGTTGCCAGCTGCGGGTACCGTGGAGCCGCGGGATTTGGAGGGCGCGTATTCGGCGAATTTATTCGATGTTTCGCACACCGTCGCGCGTTTAATTGGGATCGACGCGCGGGAGATTGCGGAGATTGTGAGTGTGTTTCGGGGGGGATTGGGGGAGGAGTTTGTGGGTAAGTCGATAATCGGCTAGGAGATACTGCCCTACCAAGCCGTCTCCCCGCCATCAATAACCAGCTCCGTCCCAGTTACCCAAGACGATTCATCGGAGGCTAGGTAGAGGCAGCCGTAGGCGATGTCGTCGGGTAGACCGAGGCGGCCCATGGGGGTCATGCCCTCGCGGTAGTCTCGGATCTCTTTGACGCCGTGGATGTCGGTGGTCATGGGGGTGTCAGTGAAGCCGGGGCATACGGCGTTGACGCGG
Organism: uncultured Dehalococcoidia bacterium; assembly: GCA_951812795.1. Taxonomy (GTDB): domain Bacteria; phylum Chloroflexota; class Dehalococcoidia; order Lucifugimonadales; family Lucifugimonadaceae; genus Bin127. The sequence goes on along the minus strand of OX638325.1, from coordinate 2,448,446 downwards.
ATGTTGTCGGGGGCGTACTGGACGGCGGCGGCTTTGGAGAAAATGCGGGCGGCACCTTTGGATGCATGGTAAGGCGCTCCGGCTTTGGATCCCACGATGCCGAAAATCGAGGAAACGTTGATGACGGAGCCTCCGCCGACCTTTTTCATGGCTCTGATGCCGGCTCGGGTGCCGAGCATTATGGCGGTGGAATTGACAGCGAAAACGTCGTTCCAGTCGTCGAGGATGACATCTTCGACCACGGTTCGGCCTTTGGCGCCAGACATGCCTGCATTGTTGACAACGATGTCTAGACGGCCCCACTTGGATTCGGCTATCTCGACTGCATCGTCCCAAGCGGCTTCTTGGGTTACGTCATGGTTGAAGAAGACGGCGTCGGGGGTGAGTTCAGCTTCAAGGGCGTTGCCTTTTGTAGCGTCGATGTCGCTGATGATGACTTTTGCGCCTTCGCGGACGAAGATGCGGGAGCAAGCCTCGCCGATGCCGGAAGCGCCACCGGTTACGATGGCTACTTTGTTTTGGAGTCTTGGGGTGGTCATGAGGGGATGATCTTGTGTTGTTTTGTTCGTGTGGGTTAGGAGCGATTGTAATCGTCGGTTGGTTCAATCTTCATCGACCAATTCCCGGTCAAACCGTCATAGGTGAATTTGCCGCGACGCAGGATATCCCTGCCGATAAGCGCATGGTACGGCTGGTCGTGTTCAACTAGCGGCAATGCCAAGAACCGTCCGTAAACCACGGTGTCGAAATCCTCTATGTGGATACGACCCAGAACGGGATCAGAACTGAACGGTCCGGTCGCGCCAACACCTTCGATAGGCGATCCGACGATGGGAAGATTCAACCGTTCGGCCAAACCAGAATCGACGCAACTCATTCGGGCACCGGTGTCGACTAGCGCAACGTAATTTCCACCGTGGAATTGGAACGATTGACCAATCCCTTGTGGCCCGTGGGCGATATCGATCTGCGCTACCGGACCCCACTCTTCTAACGAATTAGGTTGCTCCTCACCCGGAAGGTCGATCGTTCGCATGAGTCAACACAAATCTAAATGAAGGTGTGATTTGCAGAGGTGGTTCGCCGATTCTCTTTATGTGATACGGGCCCGGTCCGAAACGCGTTACTGCCACGTCAGCGGCCTCTTCGAAATCTGCGAATGTACCAACGAGTTGCGTGTCGTAGATCACGACCCACTGATGCATGTGGTTCGCTTCGAGCTCTGCCCGCATTTCTTCGTATACGGCCACGTTTTCTTCAAGAGTTGCTAACAATTTCATATCCCGCTTTGACTTCTATCATAACGCGAGCTTCGAGTGTCAAAACCCTCTCTGAGCAGGTGCTGGGCCGTCTGAGTCGACGGATAGGTTTTTCATTGCGTCGGGGTTGGGTTCTAGGCCTAGGCCGGGACGGTCTTCGAAGGCTTTCCATTGGCCGTTTTTGGGCCAGGGGACTTCGGTGAAGAGGACGGGCCATGATTTCATTTCGCCGCCGAGGACTTCGACGACTTTTAGGTTGGGTGTGGCCATCGTGCAGTGGAGGTGGAGGAGAGAGTAGGCGTGGGGCGCGATGGGGAGGTTGTAGGAGTCGGCGAGGTGGGTGACCTTCATCCACTCGGTTACGCCCCCTACCCTGCCGATGTCGGGCTGAACGATGTCTGCGCCGCCTTGGCTGATGAGCTCTTTGAAACCGTATTTGGTGTATTCGTGCTCGCCGGTGGCGACGGGGATGTTGGTGGCTTTGGAGATTTCGGCGAGACCTTGGATGTCGTCGGCTAGGACCGGCTCTTCAAACCATCCGACGTCGTAGTCTTCAAACTTGCGGGACATCCGGATGGCTTGCTTGGCGTAGTAGCCGTTGTTGGCGTCGACGAAGATCTCGACATCGTCGCCGACGGCCTTGCGGACGGCTTCGAGCCGCTCGATGTCGGCACGTTCGTCCATTCCGAAGTCTTTGCCGACCTTCATCTTGATGCGGGGGAATCCCATGTCGACATATCCGGTCTGCTCAGCGACCAATTCGTCGACGGTGTAGTTGGTCCATCCTCCGCTGCCGTAGCAGGGGACGGTCTCGTGGGCTTGTCCGAGGAGTTTGTACAAGGGGACGCCGAGGGCTTTGCCTTTGAGGTCCCAGAGTGCGACGTCGAGGCCGGAGATGGCTTGGAACGCGAAGCCTTTGCGACCGTAGCCGCGGACGCGCCAGAACAACTCGGTCCAGATGCGTTCGGTCTCGAACGGTGTTTTGCCGATGAGGATGTCCTTGAGGTTGTCGTCGATCAGCGAACGGATGGCCGCGGGCGAGTTGAGGTAGCTGAAACCTTGGGTACCTTCGTCGGTGTGGATGTGGATGAAGACGGTGGTGCGGCCGCGGGTGCCGGGTTTGAGCGGCGGGATGGTGGCATCCTGGATGGCGTCGGCTTCGGGGTTGAAGATGAGGGTTGTGGTTACGTCGGTGATTTTCATGGGGTGGTTAGGGGTTAGGTGGTGGTGTCGACGATGACTCAAAGATTACGCGCGATCGACGCAACGAGTATAGCGTGCATCCCTTTATATGAAGCACGCTGTATCTCGGGAATGACGGCGGGTATGCCCCCTTTGTCCTTCGGACATTTCCCCCGCGAGCGGGGGCAACCCTGCCACCTCCCCGCTGCTCGGTGCCGGTACGGTTCAGGGTTTCCCCCATTCATGGGGGAAATGGCGAAGCCAAAGGGGGCGTTGCTTGGCGATATCGGTTCATTGCCATCGCCTCTGGCATGTAAATATGGCGTGGCTTATTGCGTCGAGTACGGTGTCTATGTCTTGAAGGATGTCGGTATTCCAAAAACGTACGACGCGATAACCAGCTTCTGCCAACTTCAGACTCCGAGACTCGTCTGCCTCGCGGTTTTCATCGTGCTGAGAACCATCTAACTCGATTACGAGACGAAGTTGAGGACAGGCGAAGTCGGCGATGAATGGCGGTATGGGGTGTTGGCGTCGGAATCGGTAACCGTGGATTCTGCGTTTGCGGAGATGCGTCCACAGGACGCGCTCGGCGTCGGTCGGGTTCTTGCGCAATTTTCTTGCGCGTGTGCGGTGGGTGATGCTTGTGTATGGCATTCCCGCATGTTACGTGCGGGATGTGATTTCCTTTGTCTGGTGTGGCGAAGACACGCGCCCCCTTTGTCCTTCGGACATTTCCCCCGTGAACGGGGGAAACCCTGCCACCTCCCCGGGCATACCCGGGGGCTGGGTACCTACACCTTGCGGTAGCGCCAGACGGCTGTTGGGCCGATGATTAGGGTGAAGGCTAGGGTCCAGAGTAGAGTGGGCCAGGCGTTGGTTAGGATCGGGCCGCCTTGGGAGAGGGCGCGGCCGAGGTCGACGGCATAGGTTACGGGGTTGACGGATGTGAAGGGTTGGAGCCAGCCGGGCATGGATTCGATGGGGACGAAGGCGGATGAGAGGAAGGTGAAGGGGAAGACGACGAAGAACATGAGTGATCCAGCGCCTTCGGCGTTGCGGACGGATGCTCCGATGAATGCGGCTACCCAGGAGAATCCGAAGGCGAATCCGGCGACCATGAATGGCACGGCGAAGCCGGGCCAGAAGCCGCCGTGGAAGCGCATGCCGATGATGTATCCGACGGCGAGCATGAGGCAGGCGACGAATAGGCTCACAAGGGTTTCGGCGGCGACGCGTCCGCCGAGGACGGCGGAGCGGGCCATCGGGAGGGATCGGTAGCGGTCGACCATTCCTTTCTGGAGGTCTTCGGCGAGTCCGACGCCGGTCTGGGTGGCGCTGAAGAGGGTGGTCTGGACGAGGATGCCGGGCATCAGGAAGTCGATGTAGTTGAGATTTCCGGTGGGTATGGCGCCTCCGAAGACGTAGTTGAAGAGGAAGATGAACATGACGGGTGAGAGCGTGGAGAAGAGGAGGAGTTCGGGGGAACGTCGGTAGCGGATCAGGTTTCGCCACGTCATAACCGCGGTGTCCGAAATGATCCAGCGCGATTCGACGGCGATCGCGGATGCGAGTTCGGAGAGACCCCCTCTTAATCTCCCCCTAGAAGGGGGAGGGGAAGGAATGGTTTGGGCGGGTAGGTTCATTTGTCTGAACTGGGATTTATGGGATTAAGGGATGGCTGTGATATGGGTCATTGTCATTCCGAGCGTGGCGAGGAACCTAGGGGGCGGTGTTGAGATTCTTCACTCCGCTGCGCTTCGTTCAGAATGACACAGAACGATTCGTTGAGAATGACATGGGTGATTACGCTTGGGAGGACATGCGGGTGGTTGAGGCACACCCCGAGATCTAGCTGCGCTCGTTCGCGCCCCTTTCACCATGCGAAAAGGGCGTACATCCTCGCCGCTCCACCGGATGGACGTTCCGTCCGCTGAAGCGTCGGCTTTCGCCGGAATGACGGCGGTGGTGGGTATGGGGGCGTTTTGTATTGGCCTTGTGATCATGAGATTCGCCTGTAGCGCCAGGTTGCTAGGGAGCCGATGCCGATGACCATTAGGGCGATCCAGAATGCGGTGACCCATGCGTAGGATTCGAGAGGTCCGCCTTGCGCGAGGTTGCGGCATAGGTTTACGACGTGGGTTATGGGGTTGACTTCGGCGAAGGCTTGTAGCCAGCCGGGCATCGTTTCGATGGGAACGAATGTGGAACTCAGGAAGGTGAGCGGGATGGCTACGAAGAATGTCGATGAGCTGGCGGTTTCTGCATTCCTTACCGAGACGCCGACGAGTGCCGACACCCATGCGAAGGCGAAACAGAATGCGGCGACTACGAGCGGTAGGATCAGTGCCGGGATGAGTCCGCCGTGGAATCTCATGCCGAAGATGAGAGCGATCGCGAGTGTCCAATAGACGCTGGCAAAGCTGACCAAGGTTGTAGCGCAGACGCGTCCGCCCAGCACCGCGGATCGAGCCATCGGCAATGATCGATATCGGTCGACGAAGCCTTTTTGCAGGTCTTGGGCGATGCCGATGCCGGTGTTCATGACGGTGAAGAGGTTGTTTTGGATGAGGATGCCGGGCACGAGATAGTCGATGTAGTTGAAGTCTCTGCCGGCGCCGATTGCGCCGCCGAAGACGTAGTTGAAGAGCAGCAGGAACATGACTGGTCCCGCTATCGTCGATGCCAACGTCTCCGGGTTGCGGCGGTAGTGCATCAGATTCCGCCACGTCATCATCGCGGTGTCTGAAGCGAGCCACCGGAACTCGTAGAGGAGTGAGCCGATCGCTTCTCTAAACGGGGAGTCTTGAGGTTGGACGATTTGGGTTGTCATTTTTGTTGATTGTCATTCCGAGCGTCGCAAGGAACCTATGAGACGCAATGGGCTGAGGCGTCGAGATTCTTCACTCCGCTACGCTTCGTTCAGAATGACATGAGGCCGAGCTAGGAATGACAGGCGGGTCCTTTCGTCCGCCCCGAGCATTCCCCGCTCGCATCGCTACGCGCTTGCTCGCGCCCCTTTCGCTTTGCGGATGGGGTATGGTGGTGGTTTGCGGGTTCAATTGGTATCCTGCTCCGACTCGGTGGCGGCCTCTTCGGCGGTGCGGCCGGTGATGGCTAGGAACACGTCGTCGAGGGTGGGTTGTCGGACGGCCATGTTGGCTACGGGGATGTCCTCGGTGTCGAGGGATCGGACGACTTGAACCATGATCGATGCGCCGTCTTTGACCATGATGGAGGTCTTGTTGTTCTCCTCGTCGATGTCGCACTCGTTGTTTTCGGCGTAGTTGGACAACACGCTTGCGGCGCGTTTGGTGTCCTCGGTGTCTCGGACGGTGATCTCGATGAATTCGGAACCGGCCTGGTGCTTGAGTTCGTCGGCGGTGCCTTGGGCGATGACTTTTCCAAGGTCGATAACGGTAATTTGGTCGGCTAGCTGGTCGGCTTCTTCGAGGTATTGAGTCGTTAGGAGGACGGTTGTGCCCTCGCTGACGAGCGTTCTGATGACGTCCCAGAGTTCGAGTCGGCTGCGGGGGTCGAGTCCGGTCGTGGGTTCGTCGAGGAAGATCATCGGCGGGTTTGCAACGAGGCTTGCAGCGAGGTCGAGGCGACGACGCATTCCGCCCGAGTAACCTTTGACCGATCGGTCGGCGGCATCTACGAGATCAAATTGATTAAGCAGTTCGTCGGCTCGTTTTTGCACTTGGCGTTTGGGCATGTGGTAGAGCCGGCCGGCCATGTGGATGTTTTCGCGCCCGGTGAGGAGGTCATCGACGGCTGCGCTCTGCCCTGCCAGTCCGATGTAGGAACGCAGATGGCGCGCATGTCGAACGACATCGTAACCTAGGACGGTGGCGCTGCCGGATGAAGGGCGGAGCAGGGTTGTCAGGATGCGAACTAGTGTGGTTTTGCCCGCTCCGTTGGGACCTAGGAGGCCCATGACGGAGCCGCGTCGAACTTGGAGATCGACGTTTTCGAGGGCAACTACCTTGCCGTAAGACTTCGAGATCTGGTGTACTTCAATGGCGTTATCCATAGTGCGTTACCAAAATTATCAAACTGCGTCGGAGGTCGACTCTCGCGACGCCTTCGGAACCCAATTCTCGATTCTAACTCTAGGAAATCGTCGCCGGTAACGGTGCGCCAAAACCACATATTCGGGTGTGAAATCTCTGATAATTGGTGGTAGCGGTTCCCATCGGGCGCGATAACCCGATAGTTGGGACGCGGGCGAGAGTGCATTGTCGATATTTCATCAGCGTTTGACGGCAGTTCGTGCCCGTACGACTCGACGTGTCTACTTCGGCTGGTGGGTGTCGATAGCGGGCGCGTTCAACATGCTGGTAAGTTCGGGGCCGACTTTTCAGGCGTCGAGCGTTCTCTTCAAGGCTATCGAGGATGAGTTTGGGTGGTCGCGGGCGCTGATTTCGGGGGTGGCTTCTTTTGGCCGGTTTGGCGGTGCGATGCTGGGCCCGGTGGAGGGTTGGCTGACGGACCGATTCGGGTCAGGAAAGATGGTGTTGTTGGGGTTCATCTTGGGTGGCATCGGGTTGATGATGTTCTCGCAAATCCAAGGCCCGCTTCAGTATTATTTCGCCTTCTTCACGCTGTCACTCGGGTTCAGCATGGGAGGGTTTACGCCGTCCATGACCGCAGTAAATGCTTGGATGGTCAACAATCGTGCGTCGGCGATGTCGATCGTCATCGGCGGCAGTAGTATCGCCGGGTTGTTGGTGCCGCCGATCGTTTGGGGAATCAGCGCATACGGATGGCGACCCACCGTGTTGGTGATCGGCATCATCACATTGCTCGTGGGTCCGATCGTCGCTCGGGTCATTGGTAAACGGCCTACACCGGAGCAGCTGGCTGATCAGATCCAGTCGGATGCCGAAGCGGGGCACCGTACGCGGCTGTTACGGCTCTACGACTTTACGCCGTCGGAGGCGCTGAAGACGCGTGCGTTCTGGTCGATCTCGATGACGCACATGCTCGTCAACCTTTCGACGGGTGCGATATCTGCCCACTTGTTTTTGCATCTGACCGACAGCAACGGGGTCAACCTAGACGACGCGGCCGCGTCGGGCGTTGTGCCGATCCTGGTGGTGACCGCGTTTGTGTCTCAGCTTGCCGGGGGATTCGTCGGCGACCGAACGAACAAGCGGGTACTAGTGCCGTTTTTGTTGATTTTGCAGGCCGCTTCGTTGGTGATCCTCGCTCTCGCTGACTCGTTCGCAATAGCGGCCGTTTTTGCCGTGGTTTGGGGAGTCGGATTCGGTGCCCGGACGCCGTTGCTACACGCGATGCGCGGCGAATACTTCGGGCGGCGGCACTTTGGAACGATCCTTGGATTGTCGAGCTTCCCGATGTCCATAGGGATGATGGCGACACCGTTCGTTATGGGTTTGGTGCACGACATCCAAGACACTTACGTTTGGTCACTGTACGTGCTTGCCGGTGCCTGCGTCGTCGCGAGCGTGACGATCCTTTTCGCTACGCGACCGATGTCGCCAGGACTAAGGCGACGAGTAGAGGCACGAGCGGCGAGGCGGCGAGCCAAAAGACCCGCGGTTTAGGTAACCGTCGGGGATTTATTGGCGCTCCAAGCCTTGTCGATGAAGTCACAAAGTTTCCGCGCAATCCGAGCATTGTCGCCGCGCCGCGTCTACTTCGGCTGGTGGGTCTCGATCGTCGGAGCCTGCAACACCGTCTTCAGCGCAGGACCAACCTTCCAAGCCGCAAGCGTACTGTTCAAGGCGCTCGAAGACGAGTTCGGGTGGTCGAGAACCCTCATCTCCGGCGTAGCGACCGTCGGTCGATTAGGTTCTACGTTGTTGGGACCACTCGAGGGTTGGCTGATCGATAAGTTTGGAGCCGGGAGGATGGTACTGGTGGGGTTCACGGTCGGCGGCGGCGGATTAATCTTCTTTTCACAGGTCACCGGCCCGTTACAGTTCTACGCAGCGTTCCTGGTGATGTCGGTTGGCTTGAGCTCCGGCGGCTTTACACCGTCGCTGACGGCGACGAATGCTTGGATGAATCGACGGCGAGGTCTGGGAATGTCGATCGTCGAGGGAGGGGTAAGCGTAGGCGGATTGCTCGTCCCGTTAATCGTCTGGGGCATCAGTCAATATGGTTGGCGAACGACCGTATTGGCGATGGGGATCATCACGATCCTGGTTGGACCCTTCATCGCCCGGGTCCTCGGCAAGCAACCTACGGTGGACCAGTTGGCAACTCAGATCCCGGTGCCCGGCGAACGAGCGCGACGAGTAGCAAAAGAATCGTCGCACGATTTCACCGTCAAGGAAGCCCTACGAACTCGTGCTTTTTGGTCGGTTTCGATCACGCACATGTTCGTCAACGTCTCGACCGGCGCGATCTCGGCGCACCTCTATCTGCATCTCACCGACGCCGACGGCGTCGGTCTAGACCTCTTCACCGCGGCGGGGGTGGTTCCGATAATGGTCGCGACATCCTTCGTGGCACAGCTGGTCGGAGGGATCGTCGGCGATCTGTGGAACAAGCGAGTCTTGGTGCCGTTTCTCGTGTTGATACAAGGGTCATCGTTGGTGATCCTCGCGCTGGCGAATTCGTTCTGGATGGCGGCTGCATTTGCGATCGTCTGGGGCATCGGATTCGGCGCCCGCACACCGATGCTCCTCGCAATGCGCGGCGAGTTCTTCGGCAGACGACACTTCGCAACCATCTTCGTCCTCTCCAGCTTCCCCATGTCGTTGGGAATGATGATTGCACCTGTCGTCGTAGGGTTGTCGTACGACACCTTCAACACCTACGAATGGTCACTCTATGTGCTAGCCGGTTTATGCGTACTTGGAAGCGTCACTGCCCTCTTCGCCAAACGCCCCCCGTCGCCGGCGGTGCGGCAGAGGTTGCAGGTTCGCGCGGCTAGAAGGTCATCCGCATCTTGAGGTCTCCGTCGTCTGCAAACCAGCGAGGTGGCATCTTCTGGGGCTGGTGGATCGTCATCGGAGCGGTCGTCGGTCAGTTCGTCAGTATGGGTGTCGGCGGGAGTATTGCGGGTGTTTTTCTGCGTCCGATGACCGAAGAACTTGATTGGGCGTCGGCGGAATATACGTTGGGAGCCTCGACCGCTCTGCCTGTAGGCGCGTTGTCTGGATTGGTCGTGGGTCCGCTGGTGGACCGTTTCGGAGCGCGGCCCTTGATGCTGACGGGAGCCTGCATATATGCCGCGTCGTATCTCGCCATGTCTCAGGTGGACGCGCTTTGGCAGTTTCTGTTGTTGTCGATGCTCGCAGGGGGCGTCGGCTTCGCATTGGTCGGCAGCATGGTAGTGAATGTCACGCTGGCAAAATGGTTCGTGGTAAGACGTGGTTGGGCCGTCGCACTTGGATCTTCTGGCATTTCACTCGCCGCTCTGATCATGCCAGTCGCATTGACACAGTTGGTGGACTCAATCGGGTGGCGCGACGCGTACGTCTTTCTAGCCATCTTCGTATTCGCGATCGTTGTGCCAGCCGCGTTGGTCATGCGGCGACGGCCTGAAGATCATGGACTGTTACCCGATGGCACGCTGCCGGCCGCGCAACGCAACGACGCTAGGTCGCGCAGAGCGGTCCAACAGCAAAACCGTGACGCCGCTAACTCTTATCGGCCCCGGGAAGCGATGCGCACACCCGCCATGTGGTTGTTGATCGTGGGTTACGGGCTTCACATATTTGCGATCTTGGCGGTGCTGGTGCATGCGATTCCGTTCATGACCGACAACGGAATGACGCGTACAGAGGCCGCTCTCGTAGTCGCATTGAACGGCGGAGCGAACCTGGTTTCAAAGTTCGTGTGGGGTTACCTGCTGCAGAGAGTCCCTGTGCGTTTCCTGTGCGCCTCGGCACTGGGCGCTTGCGCATCGGGCGTGACACTCATGCTATTTGCCGCTCAACTCGGTTCGTTGAGTTTGATGTTTGTTGCATTCGCCGTTTGGGGATTCGGATTTGGCAGCACAATACCGCTGAGCGAGTTCATCTGGGCAAAATACTTCGGCAGAGTGCACATTGGCGCCGTGCGAGGGGCAAGCATGCCGTTCATGGTTGTTTTCCAAGCTACGGGTCCGTTCATCGGGGGACTGTACTTCGACCTCTATGGCTCCTATTCCGGCATATTCGTCGCTTTCGTAGCTGCCCACATCATCGGAGCGATCGCCATCTTGACGTCACGCGAGCCCCCGCCGAAAACGGCACTCGTCGCGAACCCGCAGTAGTTCGCAGCGAGTTAGTGGCCGATGCGAGGAAGAGTGGTGATCTAGAGGCGATCACCACTCCTGTTGGGTCAACGGGCTACCTCAACCCGGCGACGTAGCCTACGCCCGGGTAGATGTCAGGCAGTGCCAATCGGTCGCCGTTGCGGTCTTGCCATGCGCGGATGCGTCGGGCGAGTTCAACGGCTTTTTCGCCGTGTTGCTCCGTATAAAAGAGGTTGGTCTGTTCGTACGGATCGTCGTTGAGGTTGTAGAACTCGCAGAAATCGCCGACTGCTAGGTTCAGCTTCCAACCGTCGGAGGTGATAATGACGCGGTGTGGGATGTCGCGTTGGAGTTCGAGGGGCGACATGGGGAGTGTGAGACCATCGAGGCCACGTCCGTGCCAGGCAATGATTACGTCGTCTTCTAGCGTTTCGTTACCGGCGATGACCTCTGCCCTGCTTTGGCCTTGGAGCATTTCCGGGGTCTCGAAACCCATCAGATCGAGGAGCGTGGGAACGGTGTCGATGTGGGAATATCGGCCAGGAATGTGGCGACCTTCGAGCCACGGGACACGGATGAGCATGGGGACGCGGACGGTGTCTTCGTACATGACCATCTTATGGAGGATGTAGTGGTCGCCGAGTTGATCGCCGTGCTCGCTGGTGAAGACTACGATGGTGTTTTCGGCGAGGCCTAATTCGTCAAGTTTGTCCAGGATATTTTCGATGGCGCGGTCGAGAAGTGTTACGAGTCCGGCGTATCGGGCTTGGATTTGGCGGAGGTCGGCTTCTTCTTGGCCGGGTGGTGAGATTAGTTCGCCGCGGAGCTCTCTTGCCGCGGTTGGAGCGGCCCAGTCTTCGCCGGTTTTGTAGAGCTGCGCCATGAGTTGGTGCATCAGGGATGCCGTGTCAGGCGGATCTCCCATGAAGATGGGCGACTCGGGGATTGATTCGGGATCGTAGTAGTCGTTTAGCGGCCCGGTGTACGGGAAATGCGGTTCGAGGAAGTTGACGTATAGAGCGAAGGGGTTTTCTTGGTTGCGTTCGAGGAATTTACTGACTTCTCGGCCGAGGTAGGAGGCTTTGGTGTGCTCTTCCGGCAGATCGTGGGCGAAAGGACGGCTGAAGACGCGGATGCCGCCGACTTCGGCGTCGGGTTCGTAGCCTTGCGAGATCAGGTAGTGGTGGTACGGGCTGAACTCTTCTTCGATGTCTGGGTTGTCGCTCCAGACGCGGTAGAGGTCTTCGATGGGGTGCCACTCGTCGAAGCCGCGGCGCTTGCCGATCTCGTCCCCGAGGTGCCACTTGCCAAAGTATGCCTTGTGGTAGTCGTCTGGGATGTGATCGACGATGGTGTCAACCTCGTCTGGCAGGGGCACGTTGTTCTTGTATGCGCCGTTGGTATGGGGCCAAGTGCCGGTCATGATGGTTGAGCGAGACGGGGTGCAGATGGGGGAGGAGACGTAGCAGTTCTCGATGACCGAGCCGGTATCGGCGAGGCGGTTCATGCCGGGCGTCTCGATCCAGTGGTTGCCGTAAGCGGCCATGGTGTCGGCGCGCTGCTGGTCGGAGAAGATGAAGAGGAGGTTGGAGCGTTCGGAGCGTTCAGCCATCAGATATTTTCCCGGTATGTTCGTTGCGAGTGTCAATCGCCGCCAACCGGTGCAAAAACCGACCGCAGATCGGGTGCTAGGTGAACAGGGGATTCGGCGTAGCGGTAGCAGCGGGTGATGCGGTTTGGGGCGGTGCGGTAGAGGGGTGGGTCGGACACGGTGCATTCGTCCATGCGGAGTGGGCAGCGGTCGTAGAAGTTACAGCCAGCGATCTCGGCTTCTTCCTCGTCGCGCGCCTCTTGCTCCCTGCCCCATTGCGTCTCAGGATCCGGTTGCGGAATCGATGAGACTAGGAGCTGGGTGTAGGGGTGCGTCGGATCGTTGATCACGGAATCTACGCTGCCGGATTCGGCGACGCGGCCTTTGTAGAGGACGATTATGTTTTCAGCGAGTTGGTACGCTGTCGTAAGGTCGTGCGTGATGTAGAGGATCGAAATTCCTACGTCGCGGTTCATCGCTCGCAGTGTCTCTAGGATGGTGGCGCGCAGTGATGCGTCGACCATTGAAACGGGTTCGTCGGCGACGATGATCTTGGGCTTGAGCATGACGGCACGGGCGACCATAACGCGCTGTCGTTGACCGCCGCTGAGTTGGTGCGGGTGCCGGCCGAGCGTCTCTTCAGGTCGAAGCCCAACGGTCCTTAGCGCCTCTTCAACGATGTCATCGGCTTCCGATTTGGAGGATGCGAGATTGTATCTGCGTATTGGTGTGCGAAGGACGTGATCGACCTTGTAAAAGGGGTTGTAGGACTCGAACGGGTCTTGGAAGATGACTTGGACTTCGCGTCGGAACTCGGCGTGTTGAGCACGGGACATATCCGCGACGTTGGTTCCCCGATAGATGACTGCGCCGGAGGTCGGTTCCACAAGTCCGAGCACCGTGCGCGCCAACGTTGTTTTGCCGCTACCACTCTCGCCGGCGATAGCGGTTATGGTCGGCGGAGATTCCGGCACGCTTAGCGTTACGGTATCGAGCGCACGGGTGTAGTGTTTGCGAAAGGTGCCAGAGACGAAGGTCTTGCTCACGCTGTCAGCCTGTAGCAACGGTTCATTCTCAACCTCTTGGGTTGAACGATCGAGCTGTGCGGTTGTCATAGATCGACCACCTTCCCGTCATCGTCTCCGTAGAGATGGCACGCGGCGTACCGCAATGCGTCGATCTCACGGGTTGCCGGTATCTCTTGACTGCAGATGTCCATGGCGTCTGGGCAACGAGTGTGAAAGATGCACCCTGGCGGAGGACGGAGCAACGAGGGCGGCAGTCCCGGAATGCCTTCGAGTCGTCGCTTGCTTCTAGTATCGGGCAAGCTGGAAATCAGGAGACGAGTGTAAGGATGTTTGGGATTGTTGAAGATGTGGGAGACGGGGCCGATCTCGACGATTTTGCCACCGTACATGATGCCGATCCGTGATGCGAACTGCGCCATGAGTCCCATGTCGTGTCCGATCATGATCGCCGCGGCTCCGATGCGCTCCTGCACGTCACGCAAAGTTTGGACCACCTGCTTCTGCACCACGACGTCGAGCGCGCTGGTCGGTTCGTCGGCGACGATCACGGAGGGATTCATCGAGATGGCGATGGCGATCGAGACGCGCTGTTTCATCCCGCCGCTGAGTTCGTGGGGAAAGCGCGAAGCGACGTCGCGGTGGAGCCCGACGCTGTCGAGCAGTTCGGCTACTCGGTTAGCGAACTCACCATCGCTCATGCTCACGTTATGGTCTTTTAGGCCGTCGATGACTTGATCTCGGATCCGCATTACCGGATTCAGCGAGTTGAGCGCGCCCTGTGGAACCATAGCAATCTCGGAGAGTCGGCGCAGCCGAACTTGCTCGGAGTTATCGTCCAGCACGTTCGAACCGTTGAGGACGATGCTGCCACCTTCGATGCGGGCCGGTTCTTTGTGCGCCATCATCAGCGCGAGGGCGATGGTGGATTTGCCGGAACCTGATTCGCCAACGAGGCCCAGGCGTTCGCCGCGATGGAGTTCGAATGAGACGCCGTCGACCGCTTTAACGGGTCCCCGGCGCGTGTAGTAATAGACCTTGAGGTCTTTGACTACGAGCGGTGAATGAACGGCTGTTGCGGTCGTCATACCGAAGTGCGGAGCCTAGGGTTGGCGATCTGATCGAGGCCAGCCGTGATCATAAAGAGGCCGACGATGAATATGGCTATGACAACGATTGGCGGACCAAACCACCACCACATCCCTTGCGGCACGGCGCCAAATCTGATGAACCAGAAAGCCATGAGACCCAAAGATGGTTCGTTCTGCGGTCCGAGACCCAATGCGGACAACCCGATCGAAAGGAGGATTGCGCCGGCGACCGCGCCGACGAATGCTGCCGCAATGAACGGTGCGAGGTTGGGTATCAGCTCGCTGACTACGATCTCCATGTCGCCCTGACCGTTGAATTTCGAAACCTCAACATACGCGCGATTCTTCAATGTCAGAACTTGTGCACGAACCACGCGCGTCGTCCCCATCCAAGAAATCACACCGATGAGAATCCCGAGCTGCTCAACGGTTAGTTGATCCAGATACGCGCTGATCGTGATCAGCAGCATCAAACCGGGAATCGTGATCAGCGCGTCGCTCAATACAACGATCACCGCGTCAAGCCATCCTCCGAAATACCCGCCGATAAACCCGAGCAATGTGCCGATGCCGATGCCAATGATGCCGGCGATCAATCCCATCCACAACGTTCCCAACGTTCCGTACGCGACGTATGCGAAGATGTCCCGCGCGAACTGATCGGTTCCGAACCAGAATTCGCCCGAAGGCTTTAACCGAGGCGCTACTACTTCCTTGATCGACCCGTCGGCAGTTTCGCGTTCTGCGTGAGCGAAACCTACTTCCGTGCGCTTTTCGTCAATGATCAATGATCCAGCCACCGCGAATAACACGATGGCAAGGATGAGTAAGGAGCCGGCGAAAAGCAAGACGTTGCGTCGGATGGCCCCAGACACCTTGACCCATCGCGTCTCTTCCTCGAACACCGTTACGTCGTAACTGCTCGGGAGCTGCGGTTCCAGCGCGGTTGTGTCCATATTTGCCATCAAGCAGACCGATATCGAATGCGAGGGTCAATCAGTGGGTAGATGAGATCGACGATGAAGAGCATCAATCCGACGGCGAAAATAACGTACATGAGCACGCCTTGGATAAGGAAATAATCGTTACTGGTGATAGCCGTGTACAGGAGGTTTCCGATGCCGGGATACGCAAATAAGACCTCCACCAAGACTGAGCCAGACACGACAAAGCCGATGTTTATCGCTAGCCCAGTAACCTGGGGCAACAGTGCGTTTCGCACTGCGTAACGAAGGAATATCCGCCTCTCCTTGAGGCCTTTAAACTCGGCGAGCTTGATGAAGTCGTCGCCCATCGTGGTAACCATCATGCCGCGCATTCCCAGCCCCCAAAAACCGACGCTGGAGAGAATAATCGCCGCACCGGGCAAGATGGCATGCTGAACAATGTCGATGATCGTGGTTAGGTCGAAAGCTGGAGCGATTAACGGATCGTGGGCGCCGCCACCCGGCAAGACTGGCCAGAAGACGGTAAACACCCACAACATCAGCAAACCCAACAGGTAGAACGGTACCGCCGTCACGATCAGCAATAACGGTACCACGAACGAAACCGCAATCGGTGTGCGAGTCCACCCCAACCACGCGCCGAAAAACGACCCTATGACAGCCGCCATTACGGTGGTGACGCCTACCAATCCCAAAGTCCATGGCATCGAACGCATGACTTCTCGTGTAACGTCGGCTGGGAAATATGCGATCGACTGGCCAAAATCCAGCTTGGCTAGCGCGATCCAATAGTTGAGGTATTGCCGCCAGAGCGGATTGTTCAACCCGAAGCGTTCTTCGTAGCTCGCAATCATCTCCTTGACGTTTGCAATGTGAACGCCACCAGCTTGCTGAAGAAGCTGATTCATCCGCTCCTCGACCGGATTAGTCGGTCGAAGACGCGGGATGGCGAAATTTAGCGTGCCAGCCACGAAGATGATCAGCACGAACATTCCTAAACGTCTGAGGACATAGTCGACGGTCATGCGACGTATGCCCTATCGGAACGCTGTTTGCGGCTCTGCATCTTGTATTTCAAAAAAATCCGACGTTCGTGAGGTCGGCTCAATCGACCAAAATGTTACATGAACCACACAACCATCGCCACTGGTCGACGACCAAAAGAGGGTACGGCGAAAGCCGATTGAGTTGGAACCGCGTCGTGGAATCCGCAAATTGACATGCCCCAAGATTTGATTTAGATTTTGCTCCAATGAGCGGAATGTTCGACGCGGTTTTTCGGGATCTTGATTGAAAAACGGCGGTTTTCGAACCGGACCGCTTTGAGAGGGCTCGGGAAATTTCAACACCGGCCCCAGGAGAAACAATGATGCAGAAGATACGCAATGTGCGATCCGCGTTGTGGCTTGTAGTGATGGGATCGCTTATCGCCGCAGTCGCTACTGCCGTCGCATGCGGCGGGACCGAAACGGTTGTCGAAACCGTGGTTGTCGAACGCGAAGTCCAAGTCGAAGTGCAAGTCACCGTTGAGACCGTCAAAGAAGTCGTTGTTCAAGGCGAAACAGTCGTGCAGACGGTCGTCGTCGAACGCGAGAGGATCGTCGAAGGACAGACGGTCGTCGAGACAGTCGTGGTCGAGCGGGAAGTTGTCGTTGAGGTGGAGAAGGAGACTCTCGTAGAGATCGAGCGTGAGGTTACTGCCACGCCGGCACCTCGTGGCCCGATCGGCCGTGAAGATACCTTCGTAATCACGGGATTCGGTCCTGGTGCCACCGTTTGGAACGACGCCGAAAACATGAACCCCTACTCGCTTGGTAATCTCGGTAGAGTTCGTGGAATCCTCAACAAGACGATCTACGAATTCCTCTACCTCTACAACCACAACGATGGTCAAGTTATTCCGTGGCTCGCCGAGAGCAGCGAGGTCGACGACGACTTCATGGGCGTAAGTGTGACGCTACGCGAGGGCATCGAGTGGTCTGACGGAATGCCGTTCACCAGCGAAGATGTCAAGTTCACGATCGAATTGTTGCAGAACAATCCGGACATGATTTTTGCCGGCGACATCCAAGAATGGGTGAAGGACGTTGAGGTCATCGACGACCAGAACTTCCGAATTAACTACAACAAGCCAAACGCCCGGTTCTTCTACTTCTACTTCCAGGAGAACTCGGAAATTCACCTCCCGATCCTACCGAAGCACATCTGGGAAGGCCAAGATCCGCTGACGTTCCCGAACTTCGACCTCGACAAGGGTTGGCCGGTTGGGACTGGCCCTTACGTCGCCACTAGAGCTGACGGCCAAGGCCAGATCTTCGACCGCAATGACAACTGGTGGGCCGCGAAAGTCGACTTCAAAGAGTTGCCTGAGCCGCTCCGCGTGGCCTACATCCCGCCCGGATCGCCCGACACAATGGTCGCTCGCATGATCAACAACGAGTTCGATACTGGTTCGATCATGCAACCAGGCATCTTCGTCACGGCTCACAACCGAAACAAGAACATCATCTCGTGGGACACCGACGGCCCGTCTTACGGTGCGGCAGACGCCTGCGTGTACACGCTCGGCATCAATACGCAATATGGCCCCATGTCTGATCTCAACGCCCGACGTGCAGTCCAAGCAGCGATTGACCGCGAGGAACTTGTTGCCCTCGCCTACGAGAGTTCGACAGTGACCCGGTCGGTCCCCTACTCCACTTACGGCGGTCTAAAAGCATACGAAGATGCGCAAGCCGACATCATCGCCAAGCACAATTGGGAAGGCCAAGGTCAAGCAGAGGTCGAGGAAAATATGGTTGCTGCCGGTTACACCATGGGCGGCGACGGATATTGGGAGAAGGACGGCGAGACCCTGAGCATGGACCTCCACGTGCCGGGTTGGCTCCGACCAATGGGCCCGGTCGTCGAGCAGCAATTGAAGGACGCCGGATTCGACGTAACCTTCGTGTTGCACGACCCGGACACCGCGCCGCTCTGGGCCGAGGTCCGAACTGGTCTCGCTGACATGTGGATCCTCGTGCACTGTGGCAGCTCCCGCGAGCCACATGGCACAATGCAGCACTACCACTCCAAATTCAATTCACCGACACAAGGTGAACAGAACCAATACATTTGGGCTAACAGCCAGTACAACAATCCTGAGTTCGACGCCATCATCGACGAGATGGACAGCGTGTTGCCGTCTACCGAGGATCCTGTCTACATGGATCTGGCGAACCGGGCGTTGGACATCTTCCTAGACGACGTAATTGAGATTACGTTGGCCGAGGAGCGGCACGTTGTGACGTTCAACAACACCTACTGGCGCGGCTTCGCGACGAACAGCAACCCGTACATCGCACCGTACAGCCTGTGGGCGGGCTTCTTGCTCGAGATCTTGAACGTCTCGAAAGCCCAGTAGGCGGTTTGATAGCGTACCCCCTTTGTCCTTCGGACATTTCCCCCACGAGTGGGGGAACCCTAGGGGATGGATTCCGGTTTTCGCCGGAATGACGGGAACTGATCGAGGGCGTTATCTTTTCAGATAGCGCCCTCGATTCGCGTTTTGAACACTTCGCCCGATCCAACACAATGAACGAACATATTCTCGTAGACCACTCAAATTCCGTAGCTACGGTCACTTTCAATCGACCGCGCCAACGAAACGCGATCTCATACGAGATGTGGCGATCGCTTGTTCGGATCATGGAATCGCTCGATGATGACTCTTCGATCCGCTGTGTAGTGTTTAGGGGCGCGGGTGGCGAAGCATTTTCGGCGGGTGCGGACATCAAAGATTTTGATGAGCATCGGTACGACTCGGCGTCAGCGGCGCGTTACGCCAAGGCATTTGAATCGGCATTGGATCGAATCGAGAACCTGCGTTGCCCAACCGTCTCGGCGATCCAAGGATTCTGTGTGGGTGGTGGCTTGGAACTGGCAGCGGCGACGGATATTCGGATCGCGACCCCGGGGTCTAAATTCGGGGTTCCGGTGGCTCGACTCGGATTGACTGCGGGTTGGGACGAACTGCGTCGGATGATAGCGGTCGCTGGGGTCCCGGCGGTTAAGTATCTCTTGCTCTCGGGTCGCATCATCGACATTGATGATGCGGTGAGATTCGGTTTGGTCACCGCGGTGGTCGGAGATGAGGATTTCGACGCTGAAGTCGAAAAACTAACGTCTCAGATCGCGAGTGGTGCTCCCCTAGCCGCGCGGGATCACAAGATCATGATTCGTCAATTGTCGATGGATCCGGACACTAAGAAGTTGAGTGATGATGACTTCAACTTGCAGTTCCGAGTCTTTGATTCCGCGGATTTTCGCGAAGGCGTCGCGGCGTTTAAGGAGAAGCGACGACCTGAATTCCGAGGCGAGTAGCGCCAACTCCGTCTAGCCAGATGATTCTGGGATTTCACATGCATCACCGTTGCATCCTTGCTTGCCTTTGTCGGCGATGTTTCGTATCGGTGGGATGAAGAGCACCAATCCCCGTATAGGAAGTAGGCGGGTATAATCCTCGTCGCGTATACGCCTGTGTAGACCTTCTGAGTAGCATTTTCGACAACTACGATCTCGCCGCGAGGGACCTCACCGATGGGGGAATCTTCGATGGAGATTCGAACGCGATTCAACCAGTCGAGTTTGGCCGTCTGTTGAGCCTTTCGAGCGCAATCGCCGCATGTGGCGTTGTAGTGAAGAGTGATGCTCATGGCGGTGATTGATCTCGGTGATTTTAAAATCTGCACTTTGAAGCAGACGGATGTTTGGTCCCTCAAATGGCGGAAGGATTTGCACGATGTCGAACAACGTTACAGCCGTGCCAGCGGCTTCATCCGAGGATGCACTGGCTCATTTTGAGCGTCGACTGACGTTTGAAACCGATTGCTGGGATGTCCAAGACGCATTGGAGCGCAAAGTTGCGGATTTTGTTTTGCTGGATGTGAGGAGTCCAGAACTATATGAAGCTGGTCATATACCGGGTGCGATCACCTTGCCACATGCCCGAATTGTCGAGAGAAACTTGACTGCTTGGGATGAGAGTACGTTGTTCGTCGTTTACTGCGCTGGTCCACATTGCAACGGGGCGAACAAGGCGGCTGTGAGGTTGGCGAGGTTGGGTAGACCAGTGAAGGAGATGATTGGTGGTGTGACGGGATGGTTGGATGAGGGGTTTGTACTCGCAGATGGATCGGAACCGGGGGATGTTCGGTAGGTTGAGAGCGTGGCGGGGTAGATTGGAGTGTTTCGCACTTTGGAGTAAGATGGGGCTATGAGCAACGATCTTACTCAACCGGTTGCGGTGGAACCTCGTGAAGGATTCCGCATCTGGATCGAATTTCGAGATGGGGAAAAGGGTGAGATTGACTTATCCGATGTCGCTGGTAGAGGGGTGTTTGCCGCGTGGAATGACCGCGCGTTTTTCGAAGGCGTCCATGTCTCGGATCACTGGTCGATTGCTTGGGATGAAGAGCTTGAACTGTGTGCCGATGCGCTGTACATGGAGTTGACTGGGACGTCTTGGGACGAGTTCAGAAAACTCTCACGTCCGCAAAGTGTAAATGTCTGAACTGTGTCGGTTTCACGGCATCGTGATAATGATGTTTTTCCGTGAACATCCGCCCCCGCATTTTCATGTGGTGTACGGCGATTACAACGCTTCGATCGACATCGTTTCTCTGAGAATTTCCGAAGGAATCTTACCTCGCCGAGTTGAACGAATGGTTCTTGAATGGGCTACGTTACGCCAGACTGAATTGAGCAGAGCCTGGGATCTTGCAAGCAATCTGCGAAACCCTGGCAAGATCAAACCTTTGGATTAGTCGGTATTGATTACAGTCCGTATTCGTTGAGTTTGCTGCGCAGAAATTCGGCTGCCAACGGCACCGCTGTCGGCTCATCCAACTCGTCTTGGCCTTCGAAGACTACTGACATCCAGCCGTTGAAGCCTACAGATTTGATGATTTCCATGATGCGGTCGTAGTCGAGCCAGGCCTCCGTACACGAAGCGATGCGAGCTTCCTTACGGCGACCAATTAGGGAATTCATCCCGGGCTGAGTTGCTGGTCAGCTGCACGACCCCCGTGCCGTCCGCGTTCATCACGTAGATCTCCCTATCCCCGTCGCGATCAGAAGCGAACGCGATGCGGCCGCCGTCCGGCGACCAAATTGATCCTCCGTCGTAGTTGCGGTTGTCTGTCAGTGGGACGGCCCCTGTGCCGTCCGCGTTCATTACATAAATCTCGCCATCGTTTCCGACCCGGTAAGAATTAAAAGTGAATCGGCTACTGTCCGGCGACCAGTTAGGAATGCCATCAGAGGCTGAGTTGTGGGTCAGCTGGACTGCTCCGGTTCCATCCGCGTTCATCACGTAGATCTCCCTATCCCCGTCGCGATCAGAAGCGAACGCGATCCGACCTCCGTCGGGCGACCATCTAGCATCGTCATCCGAGGCTGAGTTGCTGGTCAGCTGCACGACCCCCGTGCCGTCCGCGTTCATCACGTAGATCTCCCTATCCCCGTCGCGATCAGAAGCGAACGCGATGCGGCCGCCGTCCGGCGACCACGCAGGGGACCGATCACCGGCTGAGTTGCTGGTCAGCTGCACGACCCCCGTGCCGTCCGCGTTCATCACGTAGATCTCATCATCCCCGTCCCGAGTAGAATGGAACGCGATCCGGCCGCCGTCCGGCGACCACGCAGGGAACCAATCACCGGCTGAGTTGCTGGTCAGCTGCACGACCCCCGTGCCGTCCGCGTTCATCACGTAGATCTCATCATCCCCGTCGCGATCAGAATGGAACGCGATCAAGAACGGTTCACCGATGTTTATTGTGCCAATATCCGCGACTAGGCGCTTGCCGCCTTCGTAGATGGTATTGTCGAACGCCCATTCCGACCACAAGCGACGTTCCGAGATCTCTGAATAGGTGAGCTTGAAGAGCAGACCCAAATCACCGAACTCGATCGGCGAGGGAGACGAGACTTCGTAGTACCCGGAACCGTCTGGACCGTCCAGTGTCCACCCTTCCAAGAGTCCCCCATCTGTTTCCGGCACCAAATTTACCTGTACCGGCTTCACCGTTCCCGGATTGAAGCGTATCCGATTGATGTTACGTGGCATATGAAGCGCACGTACGAACACCGTAGCGGTCCCAGAGTCACGGTCCAGCGATGGGGGATCGTACGAAACTATGCCCTCATTGTCAGGACCGAAAAACGACGCCACGTCGAACGGTCCTACAACAGCATCCGCGGACAAGCCATTGCGATTGAAGGTGATACCGACTCTGTAACTGCCTGTCCGGCGCAAGGTGATGTAGCTCAGCTGATATTGACCGCGAAGGTCGTTCACCAACTGTTGAAGCTGTGCCTGCAAAAGCGACACGTCAGCCGCTTCATAGTAAGCACCACCAGTTCCTTCGACCACGTCACGTAGCAAATCGGACTGGTAAACATCGCCGATGCCCAACGCGTAAAGTTGGGCGTGTAGCTCTCTGGCTATCGCGCTCAAAGAATCACGTTGAATGAAGCTGCTCGTGTCTCGACCGTCCGAGAGAAAAACTAAAGCACGTACGGCGCGGGAATTGGCGTCAAGGCTTGAAAACAGCCGCATTCCCTGCTGCACACCGTCCCAAACGCGGGATGATCCGTGGTCGAAACCACTCGCTGCGAATCGAAAGACGCTTGCGCGCAACGCCGCCCGATCTGTCGTCAGAGACGCAAGAACACTAGGCGGAACATTGCGATCATGAAACTCAACAACTCCTATGCGGTGAGCACTCGGAAGCACTGCGAGGGCGGCATCAAATGCCTCCAACATCGCATCTATGCCAGTGCGTCCGTCAGGAAGCCGCGCTTCGTACATGCTGTTCGTGAAATCGAGAACGAAGACGACCTCCAAGTCTATGTTCTCGGCACTGTGTACGAAAAAACTTGTCTCTGAGTAGTCGATCTCATCCCACCCGTCGGTGCCTGGTCCATCTTCGTAAACGCGTATTCCCTCCTCCACACGCTCTGCCGGCACAACCACTGCGTGACCATTTTGATCCCGCAACGCGAACACCACTTGGACTTGGCTAGGCGAATTCGTCGATGTTGTCACGCCGGCGAAACTGATCTCTGTGAGCGGCGCCGGTGTGGGCGTCGGAGGTACATCAGGGGGCATAGTAGGTTCTAGGGCCGCGGTAGGTATTACCGGTGGAGTTGCGGCTGGAACTGGAGTATCCGCAGACGTCGTTAGATCAATTGGTGCAGATGTGGGAGAAGTTCCCACCTCGGTCGTCGACACTGCTGGAACAGTGATGATGACTTCCTTAACTACCTCCACCGGTACCTCGACTTCCACTTCAACCTCCTTGATCACTTCCACGACGCGCTCTACCGGAACCTCCACTTCAACCTCCTTGACAACCTCAACGACGCGCTCCACCGGTACCTCCACTTCAACTTCCTTGACAACCTCCACGACGCGCTCCACCGGAACCTCGACTTCAACCTCTTTGACGACCTCCACCGCACGTTCTACAACTACAGTCTCAACAATCCTTTCTGGTTCTTGGGGTTGGCAACCCAACGTGATGAGAGCAGATGCAAAACCTAACGACAAAATCGCAACCGCGGTCCCGACCAGAAAATCCTTGCACGTCGTCAGATTAGTCAATTCCTCAACTCCGTTAATTCCTGACTCGACACCAGTTTTACCCTCTCAAGAATCTATCACCTGAGCGGGAAGCGGTCCGTTACGCGTTCACAGTCCGTATTCGTTGAGTTTGCGGCGTAGGAATTTGGCGGCTAGGGGGACTGCGGTGGGCTCATCGAGTTCGTCTTGGCCTTCGAAGACTACTGACATCCAGCCGTTGAAGCCTACGGATTTGATGATCTTCATGATGCGGTCGTAGTCGAGCCAAGCTTCGGTGCCGGATGCGATGCGGTAGATCTTGGCTCGGACGTGGACGGCTCTGGGGGCGGATGCTTCGATAGAGCCGTAGAAGTTGTGTTGCAGGTCTTCAACGCCACGTTCGCCTAAGGATGCGCCCGGCGAGCCGCGGTACTGCCCGGTGTCTAAGATGTGTGTGTAGTACGGGTTGTTGACTTCGTCGAGGATCTTCAAAACCTGATCGCCGGTCGCTGGGGCGCATCCGTGGTTGTGATTATGAAGCCCGACCATCACTCGTTTCGACGCACCGTACTCCGCCACCTCTTTGGTTGCAGATACGATCCGTGGCCAAACGCTCTCCTCGGTTTCGCCTTCCGGGACCCAACCGCCAAAGGAGCGAACCATTTGGATCCCCATTGTCGCAGCGACATCGATCCACTTCTTCATGTTGTCGATCTGTGCTCGCTGGCCGTCACCCTCCATTCCGAAGTTGTTGGAAACGCCAATGTAGCAGATGTGCAGGCCGGCCTTCAAAGTCGCCATCCTCACCTCTTCGAGATAGTCGCGGTCGGTGGATGCGAAGTGTGCGAAGTGGATGTCGATACCATCGAGACGATATTCCTTCGCCTTGTCGATCATCCCGAACAGGTCGATCTCACCGGCGTTGAAGGTGTCTCGGTAGCAGAGCGATTGCAGGCTGAGTTTGATCATTTGATTCGGACCTCCATGTCCTGGAAGCGGTGTTGAAGTTTTACATGCGCAAGATTAGCACTTGGGGTTACATTTCTGAACCGCTGACTCCGCTGATTTGCGTGATGGGCTTTGATACACTGCTCCCGGCCTTTCGGGTTTTCCGGCTCGCTGTGTTGCCCCCTTTGTCCTTCGGACATTTCCCCCGTGGACCGGGGGAAACCCGGCACTGGTCCGTCCTGAGCATACCCCGCGAGCGGATGCGGTATCATCACGTTCAATCGGAATTGAACTGACGCAAGTAGGGAACGGAGCGTCTTAATATGTCACATCACTCAAACGGTCATGCGGCGGTTGTGCCTTCAAAGGCACCGGACACTATCAAACGAATGGCAGACGCGGCGTCAGCGTTCGGGGCGTCACTCGGCAAGGCGGAACTAGCCAAGGCGACTTTTCCATTTGCTGGTACCGAGCGTTACGAGTGGCATTACACGCCGGTCGACCGCAATGGTTTGCTTATCTCCGAGATGAGCGGAGACCAAATCAATTTGGCGTTCAAGATGATGGAGACCGGGTACAGCGCGAGCGGATACCAGATGGCCCGCCAGATTATTCGGCTCGAAACTATCCTCGGCGAATACGAAGCGATGACGAACAACGTTTCATCTTGGCATCGATTGGAGGAGCGGTACTGGTTTAGCGTGTTCGGTGAGCCGGGCAGCGACGCACCGTGGGGTTGGCGCGTAGGTGGTCACCACATAGGCATCGTTGCGACGGTAGTGGGCAACAATGAAGTGTCGATCCACCCGCTGTTTTTCGGTTCCAATCCGGCTGAGGTAAAGCACGGCGAGCATAAAGGGATGAGGACGTTGGCGGAAGAAGAGGATTGGGCGCGTTCGCTCGTAACTGGGATGACTGACGACCAAAAGTCGGTTGCGATCGTAGACCCGGTAGCACCGGCAGACATCTTGACCACGACGGTTCGAGTCGTCGATCCAGGTACGACGCCGCAAGGCATTGCCATAGGCGACCTACACGATGCGCAACGCGAATCAGTAGTCAAACTGATTCGTCACTACGTTTTCCGGGCGGCCGACGAGATGGCGATGAATTACTGGAAGCAGCTCGAGCGTGAGGGTTGGGACAGCGTTCACTTCGCCTGGGCAGGCCCACTAGAACGATTCCAAGGTCACTACTACAACATCCGCCACGATCGATTTGTGATCGAGTACGACAACACCCAGAACGGTGCGAACCACATCCACTCGGTTCTTCGCGACTACACCCATGACTTCGGCGAAGACCTTTTGACAGCGCATTATCAGGCTGCGCATTGACATTTCGATCCTAAGACTCGAAACTCGGAGCCGACGCACGTTGCAACAGGAGTTAGTCTTGCCTCAATTCGGAGGTTAGGGTGATCCTCGCATGTCCGAAGCATTCATCCATGTATCAGTGCGCCTGCTCGTCGGCCTGATCTGCGCCGCGATCGGTGCGTTTTTTGGTGCGTTGATAATCGCGATGGTTTTTTCGGCTGCCGATAATTCGAACGCGGTGGTTGGCATGGCGCGCATCGTATTCGTAGCAATCGCCGCTGCTGGCGCATCGCGTATCGGATGGTTCGGGGTTGCAGAGACGCGGGCCCAATCGCTTGGGTTGTTCGCGTCATCTGTCCTAACCGCGGTCGCGGGATCTTGGTTGGCGCTGGCCGTCGCCGGTTCGTTCTTCGAGCATTCAGACCTTTACATCCTCAACCGTGATATCTCCGGCGCCGGGTTCTTTGGTGGAGTTTTCGCTTCGAACATACCGTCTTTGGTTTTCGCCGCACGGCTCGCACTTCGGCGAGAAATATAGCCTTCGCACACAGACCTTGAACAATCGGCTGTGCACCGGCAGTTTTTGAACTGTTACAGCGCCAGACCGTGTTTTTGCGATAAGATTTCGACATCAATTGCCCTTGACCGTCGCGCGGGCTTTGAAACTCGCGACCGTTAGTGTCAAAGGCTCATTAGATGTGGGAGGTAACCATGTTACGGACCAAGAGGTTTAGGCACGCGTTAGTGCCGATTGTCGCCGCATTGGCAGCGGTGGCATTGTTCGCCTGTGCGGGCGAGACCATCATTCAAACGGTGGAAGTACCGGTCGAACGACAAGTCGAAGTGCGCGTTGTCGAGACCGTGGTCGTCGAAAAAGAGGTGATGGTTGAAGGTGAGAGGGTAGTCGAGACCGTGGTCGTCGAGCGCGAGGTCGTGCGAGAAGTCGAGAAGGAAGTCCCGGTCGAGGTAGTCAAAGAAGTAGTAAGGGAAGTTGAGAAGGAAGTGGCGGTCGAGGTGGAGGTTGAGAAGGTGATCATTGCCACTCCGACTCCCGGACCAGAGACGTTCTACGGCCTCCCGATCCCGGTGGCAGCACCAACCATTAGCGAACCCCCAGCACCCGTCACCGGCTCCGACACCGTTGTGATTCGCACCGGATTGGAGTTGCGGGGAAGCGGAATACCGGGTGACCCGACTGGTGGTATGTTTACCGGTTCGAGCGTCACTGAGAAGTTCTTCATGACTGACGCTGGTGGCAACGCGGTCAATCAGGTCATCACCGGCTGGGATCTTGTTGACGACGCCGACGCAATCGGTGGACAGGCGTTGATCTTTAACATCAAGCCCAACGTACCGTTCCACGGAGATTTCGGAAACCTCAGCGCTGATGACGTCGTCTGGGCCTACAACAAGGGCAACCCCGGATACAACCCTGAGTCAGCAACTGACGGCGGTTCGAACTGGGTTGCGTTCATCGGCAACCAACCATTGACCAAGATTGACGACATGACGGTACGAGTTCCACTGAACCAATTCGATGTTCGCTGGGACACCTTCATCTTTGGTCAATCCGGTCTGGGCTTGAGCATTACCAGCAAGAAAGCTTTTGACGATATGGGTGAAGACTGGGTGCGTGAAAACGTCATTGGCACCGGACCTTACATGGTCGAAGAGTACGCCTACGACGCTACTTTGCAGTTGAAGGCGGTGCAAAACCACCATCGAAAGACTCCCGAAGTAGAGACCATCATCTACGAGCCCATCGTCGAAGACGCGGTTGCAGAGGCCGCGCTGCGAACGGGCAGCGTCGATATTGCGGCAGTAGATCTACGGAACTACCCGACTCTCACTCAGGAAGGCTTTGAGATCATCGGAGCCGGTGCTGGTTCATTCCACACGATCTCGTTCTCCGGCAACTACTGGCAGAACTCGATCTACACGCCGGATCCAGATGACGAAGAGACTCCGATCACGTTGCACGCCACAGTACAACATCACATCCCATGGATCGGCGACCCACGGCGCGACGACTTTGGCAACCCGCCGGAAGGGTTCACTAGCATGACCCGTGCGGCGCAAGTTCGGCAAGCGCTTTCCTTCGCAATCGACCGCGCCCTCATCGCTGAAGTCCTCTTCTCGAACGCAGCTTGGGTGAACTACGTGTACGGACACGACATTAATAACCCGAACTGGCAAGACAAGTGGAACGTCGAGTACAACCCCGAATTGGCTGGACAGATGCTGGATGAAGCCGGATATCCGAAGAACGACAATGGTATCCGATTTGAGATGCCTTTCTTCATCCGGATAGGAAGAGGTGACGAGGAGATCGGCACCGCGGTTGTCGGCATGTGGCGCGAACTCGGAATCGACATGCAAGATTGGAAGGCGCAGTACCAGACCTATCGCCCGAGTCTGATCGGACGAACTGCGACGGCACCGTGGATCCACTCCGCCGGTGCAGAGGCACCGCAGGCGCCGTGGGACTGGCCAGTGGTCAGCAACTCGGAATGTTCAGGCGGTCGACCCGGTTTCAACATCGGCATCGAGATCCAAGAGCTCTGCGAATGGGGAACCGCGATGAACCAGGAGCAGGACAAAGCACAGCGCATCGAGATCCGTAACTTGATGGCGGACTTTTTGCACAAGAACAATCCGGCGATCGGCACGGTGGCTCGACCAAACACCGCTCTCGTGAACCCTAAGAAGATTGCTTCATGGGACATGCCATTGTCCGTGCGTGAAGCCGCGCTGCACCATCCCGAGTTCATCGTCACCGTCAGGTGATTCGATAACCGGAACCAACCTAAAGGCGATGAGCCAACCGTCGCAGTGGCGCGACCCTTGTAGGGTCGCGCCACTGCGACTTGACTGCCTAATTCCAGATGCTTCGATTCCTCTTAAAACGAGTATCCACGATGGTGATTTCACTCATCGGCGCGACCATCATCGTGTTTGGGTTAGCACACGCCAAGGACGACCCGATCAACGTCTTCATTCGTGCTGAGGGATATGCCATCGGACCCGAGCAGATCGCTGCGTTGCGGGCGAAGTGGGGGCTCGACAGGCCGATAATCCTCCAGTACTTAACTTGGTTGAGCAACATCGCTCGCGCCGATCTAGGCCGAAGCGTTGGGACCAACCGCAAGGTGACGGACATTCTGAGGGAACGATGGCCAGCAACGATGCAGTTGGCGGTCGCCGCTTGGATCGTCGGCACGTTTGTCGGCATCCCTCTCGGAATCCTTTCGGCGATGCAAAGAGCTTCGATTTTGGACTATTTCCTCCGAGCATTCGCCCTATCGGGTCAATCAGTGCCTGCGTTTTGGGTAGGTATCGTGGGAATCTGGATCTTTGCGGTGTACCTTGGCTGGCTGCCCGTGCCAACCTTTTACGGTCGAACAGACGCGGGTTTCTGGGGGCAATTCCAGTACTTCATATTGCCCGTCTTGGTCCTAGCTTGGGGCCCGATCGCCGGGTATCTGCGAATCACGCGTTCCGCGATGCTCGAGGTAATGGATTCGGAGTACATCAAGCTGGCGCGAGCGAAGGGAATGGGCTACGGACGAGTTGTTGCTAAGCATGCGTTTCGGAACGCGCTAATACAACCCCTAACAGTGTCTGCTCTTTTGCTCGCCGGATTCATGGATGGTGCTGTTCTTGTTGAAAACGTTTTCGTTTGGCCAGGAGTTGGCCAGATTGCAGTTGCAGCAGTGAACGATAACGATTTCACGTTGCTGACCGGCATCGTATTGCTGTTCACGATCCTATTTTTGGCGATGAGCTTCGTGTCCGACCTCCTGTATGTCGTTATTGATCCTCGAATCAGGCTAGATTGATGGCTATTGCTGACACAGCCCAAGAACGAGTTCCTTCGACAATCGAAGTGGTGTTTCGTTCGCCAATAGTCGCTTGGGATTTCATGCGGCGGTGGCCTGTGATCCCGGCGTTCGTGATCATCGTATTTGCCCTTGCCACCATATTCACGACCCAATTCGCCACCGATGATCCGAATAAACAAAATCTGCGCGGGAGCTTCGCACCGCCATTTTGGTACGACGAATATTACGAAAACAACGAATACTTAGATAGCCGATACTTAATTGGGGCCGACCAACACGGGCGTGACATTTACTCACGTTTGGTTCACGGAACACGCGTTTCTATAACGGTCGCATTCGCATCGGCATTCATCGGCATGACGCTCGGACTATGGGCAGGGATTGCTTCCGGATGGTTCGGTGGCTGGTTCGACGAGGTGTTGACGCGATTCGTGGACGTTTGGAATGGGTTGCCGTTCTTGCTCGTCGCGCTTGTTGTCGCAATAACAATCGGCACCGGGCTCCACGTACTGATCGGGTTGTTGGTCATGGCGACCTGGGTCGGACTGGTTAGGAACATCCGTGCAGAAGTGTTAACGCTCAAGACTCGCGACTACGTTGCATCGGCGCGGGTAGCTGGCGGAAGCGATTTCCGGATCATGTACCGCCACATCTTGCCGGGCGTTCTGAATCTTCTGATGGTGCTGGCAAGTCTACGCGTAGGCGGATTGATTCTTACTGAGGCGTCATTGAGCTACCTCGGCATCGGAGTACCGTCTCGGCTTCCTTCATGGGGCAACATGATCAGCGACGGACGCGAGTTTCTCG
Organism: uncultured Dehalococcoidia bacterium; assembly: GCA_951812795.1. GTDB lineage: Bacteria > Chloroflexota > Dehalococcoidia > Lucifugimonadales > Lucifugimonadaceae > Bin127. The sequence continues at coordinate 2,417,618 of OX638325.1, read as the reverse complement.
ACACCGCTTGGTGGGTGTCGTTCTTCCCCGGTTTTTGCATATTCCTCGTCGTTATGTCTTTCAACTTCATCGGAGATTGGGTGAGAGACAAAACGGATCCACGATTACGACAGATCAGATGATAGTGAACAAATCCGTTGTCTCTGGATGGACGTTCCGTCCGCTGAAGCGCCGGTTTTCGCCGGAATGACGGGGAGTTCCGGAACAACGGAGAATTTCGAAAGGTGACGAGCAGATGTACGACATACTGATCAAGGGCGGTCATGTTATCGACCCGAAGAACGGCATCGACGGGATGATGGATGTCGGCATCTCCGGCTCATCAATCGCCGCGGTCCAACCCGACATACCAGAGGCGCAGGGGCGCAAGGTCGTCGACGCGTCTGACTGCTACGTGACGCCCGGTCTAATCGACCTGCACGCCCACTGCTACCTCTACGGCGGTGCAATGTTCCCCGATGAATTGTGCTTCCCCTACGGTGTCACCACGATGGTCGATTGCGGTGGTTCGGGTTGGCGCACCTTCGACCACATGAACGAAACGATCATCAAGCAGGCCGGACCGCGAGTGTTCGCCCTACTAAACATCGTCGGAAATGGCATGTGCGGGGATGGTGAGCAGGATACCGATGACATGGATGTGGAGGCTACCGCGGCGAAGATTCGGCAACGCTCCGACGTCATCGTGGGCGTCAAAGTAGCGCACTATGGCGGTGTCGGCTGGGAATCGGTGGATCGTGGCGTAGCGGCTGCCGCCGAGTCTGGCACGTTCTGCCTGATTGACCAGAACGCTCGCGCGTCTCGTCCATTTGGCGAGATGATGCTGGAGCACATGAATCCGGGCGACGGGGTCACGCACTGCTACGGCTACGGCAAACCCATGATCGGCAACGACGGCAAGGTGAAGCCGCACTACTGGGAGGCGCGTGAAAAAGGCATCATCATGGATGTCGGGCACGGCAACAACAGCTTCTCATTCTCGATGGCGGTTCCAGCGATTGAGCAGGGATTCCCTCCGGACACGATATCGACGGACCTGCACCGGATGAGTCTGCACACATCCCGTGCCACTCAGACGGAAGTAATGAGCAAGTTCCTCGCGATCGGCATGACGATGTACGACATCGTAGAGAAATCGACATGGGCGCCCGCGAAGCAGATCGGGCATCCGGAGCTCGGAACATTGACTCCCGGAGCGACCGCGGATGTGACGGTGCTGGAGTACGTCGAGCGACCTTGCGGATTGAGTGACAGCGGGCCGACTGGTTACCGAATCATGCCGGCGCCCGGAAGGTTACTCAATCAGGTAACCATCAAAGGCGGTGCAATCAGATTCGACTACGACGGGCGGTCCAAAGAAGATTGGACGGAAACGCCGAACACGGATTTGGATCTGCCTGGGTGATCAGGATTCGACGCCGGAATGCCACGGGGTGACCGCAGCAAGGCGTTCGGCCATCTGGTCTTCAGCGATTTCGCGGTCGTATCGTTCCTGCAACCGCATCCAGAACTCGACGCTGTTACCAAAGAAGCGGGAGAATAGCAACGCGGTTTCGGTCGTTATAGAACGATCTCCGTTGACGATTGAGTGGATGCGGGTTGCATCCACACCAATGGATTTTGCGAGGCGGTACTGCGTTATACCCATCGGTTGCAGAAATTCTTCATCAAGGATCTCGCCTGGGTGGATAGGCGGGAGTTTGCCCGTGCTAGTCAGACCGCCTGTATTTTTCGTCTTTAGCGTCATTACCTTCTTAACTCTTAGTGGTAGTCAACGATTTCGACTTCGTAGGCGTCACCGTCTTGCCATACGAAGCAGATTCGCCATTGTCGATTGATTCTGATGCAGTGCTGACCTCTGCGATCACCCTCCAACTTTTCCAGATGGTTGCCAGGAGGCACTCGTAAGTCGTTCAGATTCTCGGCGTCATCAACCATGATCAGTTTGCGTCGCGCACGGCGTTGCAGATCTAAGGCGAATTTCCTAACCGGTGTTCGATTAATCACGGACTCGGTTTCGGAATCTTTGAAACTGCGGATCACCGGATGGTAATAGTATCACACACTATTAGTGCGCAGCGCAACTAGTCTCGAGAGAAGCTTTTCTGAAAATTCAGTCCCATTGTTTCACCATGCTCAAGATATCATTTTTCCATGCGCTACCGCCACTTAGGAAACTCAGGCCTCGAAGTCTCGGAAACTGGATTGGGCGCGAACAGCTTTGGGGAGCCTGGACGGCGCGATTATGCGGAATCAAAGTCGATAATCTATGCCGCGATCGATCACGGCATCAACTTCATCGACACTTCCAACGTCTACGCTCAAGGGGTGTCGGAGGAGTACATTGGGCGAGCGTTGGAGGGTCGGCGGCAAGAGATTTTGATTGGCACGAAGTTTGGATCGAAGCGTGAACACGGGCCGAACCTCTTCGGCGGCGGACGCAAGTTCGTGATGGATGCTATCGAGGATAGTCTTCGTCGCTTGCGCACGGACTACATAGATCTCTATATGATCCATCGTCCTGATCCCCGGTTGCCGTTAGACGAGACGCTACGAGCAATGGATGACATCGTGAGACAAGGGAAGGCGCTGTACATCGGAGTGTGCAACTTTGAGGCGTGGCGGATGGTGGACGCAGTCTGGACCAGCAATGCGGGTGGAATGACTCAGATCATCTCCTCACAGTTCGAGTATTCGATGCTTCAACGAGGTGGCGAGGCGGAGATGCTTCCCGCGTGTCGTGCCCACGGAGTTGGAGTGATGCCCTATCTTCCGTTGGCGGCTGGTTTTTTGACTGGCAAAGTCGACGTCTCGGGTAATGCACCGTCGGGCACGCGGCTTGACTTGGATGCCGGACAGTCGGAACGCTGGATCACCGACGACAATTTGCGCACGATAACGGTGTTGCAGGATTGGGCGGTGTCGCACGGCAAGACGCTGCTTGAATTGGCGTTCGCGTGGCTACTCGCTGATCCTATCGTCAGCACTGTAATCGCCGGCGCAAGCTCGCCTGAGCAGATCGCCCAAAACGCAAGTGCTTCGAGTTGGCAAATCACGGCTGAGGAGCGCGACGAGGTTACCGCGATTTTAGATGCTCATCCGATAGATGAGTTACGGACTTACTATTCAGTGGCCGGATACTTCGGAGAGCAGGTTGAGGTGGTTAAGGAGTGAAATCCGCCTCAAGCCAAAAGAGATTGCACGAACAGCCCGGCGACTGAGATCGCCAAAACACCCAAGGCAAATACCATTCCGCCGAGCCAGCGGATCATTCGATTTTCAAGCTGGCATAAATCCGCTCTAGCGGCTAGATGCTCGTAGCAACTTCTAAGCGGCTCAATCGTTATTCAACGCTTGCCATAAGTTGTTCACCGAAGAAATTTTGCTATGCGTTGGATATAGGTTCAATGCATACAACTACGCAAGCGCCAATTGCTAGATCTTGTGAAGACTGGCTGTGTCCATGCGCGTGTACCGCCTGAGGAGCGGATTGTGGCGCGGATGTAGCCTTCGTCGCCTTTTATATGGTAGGAGGCGGTGTGTCCTTCGACCTCGGCGAGGGTTTCGCCGTTTAAACCAGAGAAGTTGGTGACATAGATCGTGGAGCGGTAAGGCTCGATTTGGATGTCGATCGATTCTGCAGTGATCGTGAGGTGGGTGAGGGTGATGCCGTTAGAGGAGTAGAAGTTGCCGGTGGCCAGGCCGTCGACGATGGCATCGACGGTGAGTTCGGGTGCGTTTACGACTACCCATCCCCTGCCCGGGTTTGAGGCGTCGGGGGTGTAGTCGTGGTAGTTGTGGGAGTCGTCAGTTGCGGTTCCAAATATGATGGTTCCGGCGGATAGGACGAGGTCCCACATCTCTTCCACGCCTGGTTTGCCGAGTGCACCGTAGCTGTTCATCGCGCGGTGAGCGTTGTGGATTTCGAGGAGGCTTGCGCCTCCGACCTGCGTGATGTGTTCGTGGTTGAAGGCCCATTCGTAGTTGGGATGATTGAGTTGGGCGATGCCCCCGGCGTTGATGATGGCATTGACATTCGCCTGAAGCGTTGCGACGATATCGTCGAGGTCGGTGGGTTCGACAACGTGGCGGATGCCTATGGCGTTGAGGTGGATCGGAACGGTGCCACCGAAGATGCGGGATGAGACCTCTTCGCCGGGAATCATGAGCGGTCCATCTTCGATTTCGTGTTCGAGGATCGTCCGATGATTGTGGTCGCTCAGGACTAAGAAGTCGTAGCCGTGATCGCGGTACCACGTGGTTACAAACTCCGGATCGGCGTCGCCATCTGACTCCGTCGTGTGGGTGTGGATATTGCCCTTGTACCAATGCGTTTCAGACATCGTTTTCGCCTGTAATCCCTCTAGTCGTACACAGTCTTGCCTACGGTGTGAGCGTTAATGAAGTCCCAATCGTGTGTTACGCCCATTCCGGGGCCTTCGGGGACTTGCACCTCGCCGTTCTCGTCGATGGCATCGAGCATGTCGCTGTAGCCATCTAGGTAGACGGGTGGGTACGACGGTTGAAGTTTGGGATGCACAAGGCCCAGTTCGTAGTAGTTGGAGTTGCGCATCGCCGCCATGGTCTGTCGGCGGCTCGGGCCGGGGCTGTGTGGCTCGACATCGAGACCGAACCCCTCGGAGGCGTGAGCAATCTTCATGACGCCGGTGATTCCGCCGTCGTAGTCATGGTCGATGCGCACGAAGTCAGTTCCATCAGCAATGATGAAATCGACGTGCTTTTCAAGCCCACGAACATGTTCCAGTTGCAGCAATGGAACTCGGATTAGCTCGCGCAGCTTGCGATGGGCGAAGGCCGATTCTCCCCCATCCTTGTACACGTCTTCCCACCAGTAGTAGTTGTATGCTTCGCAGGCGCGCCCGATTTTCAGCGCATCACCGAAAGTGAGGATGGCGCAAAACGGGTCGAGCATAAGGTCCATCTTGTCGCCTACCCGCTCACCGACGACCTCGACTAGTCGCACATGCTGTTCGATCGGCGCTTCTTGCCAAGGATGAATCTTGAAACCCTTGTATCCCATCTCCAAGCACTGCTCGGCGAAATCGGCGTACGCCTCTGGGCTGTTCAGACCACCGGGGTAGTTATCACCGATGTACGTAGACGCGTATGCGGGGAACGATTTTCGCTGCTCGCCCAATAGCCGATAAATCGGTTGGTCGAGCAGTTTACCAGCGAGGTCCCAAAGTGCCATGTCGACCTGCGACATGCCCATCCGGGCGTGTTGACGCGTCGCCTGTTTCGCGTCGTTGTAGATGCGCTCTCTGGCGAACGCGCTCTCTCCGATCACCGCGTTTGCGAAGAGGCCGATGGCGGAGTGCTCGGTGGCAGAACCGCCGACGTATTCACCGGTCACGCCTGCATCGGTGTGAATCACGACAATTCGAGCCGTTTGGCGGAGCTTAGTTCCGGGCGCATAACCCGGCAACACGATCCTGCCGGAACCTTCCATGTTGTCGACGAAGTACTCGAACTCGATTACTTCCATCTTGGTGATCTTAGGATCGGCCATGGGTATTTTTCCTCAATTACTGCGCGGTCCGCGGTCTCCGGCGCGTCGGAATGAGTAACTCTGTGTGCCAAGTGAACCGCGTGAAATCGTCAATGTCGCGGTCGAGACTACCATGTCTGCAATAACGGCCAACAGACCGACATGTGGCACGAAGAACGCAAAGACGTGTGGGTGCACATCATCGACGGCATTGCTTCCATTCCATAAGAAGAGAACTATAGAAACGAGAGCGATGCCGTGTGCGAGTGGGCTATCCATTGAGATCATCGATTTTGCGGTCGCGTACGCTACCGAGGCGCATATCGCCCATGGCGCGGCAGAAAACGCAACGAAAGCCAGAGTCTGCGTGGACCACAAGTAGTCGCTATCTGCACCGTCCCAAAAGTAGACGGCAAATTGTGGACCAGTCAACGGACTTGCCGCATCGTCCATCAACGCCCACGGCAGGAAGAGGCCGATTAATGCAAGGATGCGGGCCGCGTGCCCCACGATTGCGTAAACGTTTTCTCGAGCGGCAGCACGAAGTTTCGCCATATAAGTTGAACTTTCTAATCGCATCAACGGCCAAACGTCCTCGCGATGTGGTCTGATTTCTCCCGGAAGCGGTCTAGATCTTCGTGGAGCTGCGAAATGGACAGCGTGAGGGATTCGAAGCCGTCGTACAATACGGAGAAATTTGCTGACAGATTCAACTTGTCAATCACGATATTCATATCGTGCAGGTCTTTGAACGTCTCGTTAAGCTGGTTCAGCATGGCGTTCGAGGCGACGCGCCATATTTCGAATTGGTCGTATTCTTCAGCGTCGTTTTGTGCTGCGGTTGCTCTGAGGTTGGGGTTGTTTATCTGTTCAGTCAATTCGAGTTGCAGTTCGAAATATTTCTGCGCGGTGTTTTCGACGCGCCGAACGCGGTGCGTTAACTTCTCATAATCGTCTATTGCTTTCCGGTAGCGAGGCGACCATTCAGCTTTTAAGTCATTGACTGCGGCGACGAACGCACTCTGTTCAATGTTGGTAGTTCCCGAGAGCCTCGCCAGTTCCGCTATCATCCTTGTGACTGGTGAATCTTCTGGCTCGAATTCGAGTGTCGCTTCGGTAGCGACTTCGCCTACGAGGTTCACGCCAGTGGTCGATGACGGGATACCATCCGATGTCCGTTTCAACGATATTTCGTTAAACGATTCTGTCAGATCTAGCACCTGCTCAGATGCGAGCTCGGTGTCTGACACTAATTCCGCGCCTTGGTTGGTGTCGTTTGCAGCGCTTAAACCAGCGATACCAGACTGCCACATAAACAGGAATATGGATAAGGCACCAACGGTGATTCCGATGAATTTAAGCATCTGGGAAACCCTACGTATCGATATTGGCTATGACAGAAGCGGGTTTAAGGTCACGGTTAGGTGCTTAGTATACCCGTGATCTCGCCCGTCTCGTCGTCGAGGTCGATGTCCCACGCGTTCGGGTTTGAAGGTAGGCCCGGCAAGGTGATGATGTTGCCAGCCAAGGTTACGATCTGCTTCGCGCCGGCCAGGACCCGCAACTCGCGGATCGGGATGGTGTGACCGCGGGGCACGTTTAGCAATCTCGGGTTAGCCGAAACGGAGAGGTGCGTCTTAGCCATGCAGATCGGGAAGTCCCAACCGTTCGACTCGAAACGGCGGGCGGTTGTCTTGGTTAGCGGCCCCCATTCGACACCGCCCGCATTGAACAGTTTCTCGGAGATTCTCTCAACTTTATCGACGGTTGACAAATTGTCCTCGTAGAGCAGATTGACGTCCGCAACACCGGAGTGAGCTGCGTCCCAGACCGCTTCGGCTAGGTCAGTCATGCCAGCACCGCCTTCGGCGAAACCGCGTGCCTCCGCCACACCTACTGCGCCGGCCTCGATCGCAGCGCTCTTGGCGGCCGCGATCTCCTCGGCGGTATCTGACGGGAATTGATTGATTGCTACGACGGCAGGCAGACCGTACATCTTGACGATACGGATCGCGTTCGCCAGGTTCTGAGCGCCGACTTTCACGGCGTCTACATTCGACGATTCGAGCGCGTCTCGTTTCACGCCACCGTGCCATTTGAGTCCGCGAATGGTCGCGACAACGACCGCTGCGGAAGGTTCAGGGCCGCCTTGCCGGACTTTGATATCCATGAATTTTTGGAAACCGAGATCGGCACCGAATCCGGCCTCGGTAATCGTGATATCAGCGGTATTGACGGCGAGAATATCGGCGAGGATCGAACTGCAGCCGTGTGCGATGTTGCCGAACGGTCCCATATGAACGATCGCCGGTTGTCCTTCCAGTGTCTGGGCGAGGTTCGGCTTCACAGCGTCTCTCAACAGAGCCATCATCGATCCGATGCCGCCAATTTCACGAGCCGTCACCGGTTTTCGGTCCGTCGTCCATCCAACGACGATATTGCCGATGCGTTCACGGAGGTCTGCGTAGCCGTTCGTCAATGCCAGTATCGCCATGATCTCAGACGCGGCGTTGATATCGAAACCTGCCTCGCGCATTGGGGCATTTAGTCGACCACCGACGCCGGTAACCACCTGGCGTAGCGCGCGGTCTTCAGCATCCGTAACCCGACGCCACGCGACGCCGTCGGGTTGAAGTCCGGGTATCGCGCCTCGGTACACCGCGTTGTCGGTCATTGCGGCCAGAAGGTTGTGAGCAGACTCCATGGCGTGGAAATCACCTGTGAAATGCAGGTTGATTTCGTTCGCTGGTTGAACGGTCGATTTTCCTCCACCCGTGCCACCGCCTTTGTGACCAAAGACTGGTCCCAATGATGGTTGGCGGATTGTCAGAGCGACGTTCTTACCGATCTTCGAAAGTCCTTGAGTCAACCCAACAGCGGTTGTGGATTTACCTTCACCCGCAGGGGTGGGCGTAATGGCCGTAACCACGACGAGTTTGCCGGGCGTTTGTCGGCTTGGGAACGACTGAAGCGGGATTTTTGCTTTGTCGTTGCCGTAGGTTTCGATATCTGCGGGAGAAAAGCCGAGGTCTTGGGCGACATCAGCGATGGGGCGCAGGGGCATGTGGTTCGGATCCTGTCTATTCAAGTACTTGTGGCAACCGCGGAAGATTCGTCGCCTTGCCGGTCGCCGCCGGATCTGGGGTAGATAGCGGGAGTTGTGAGTGGTTGCAGATTCTGGCTCTATTCATTCACTAATACATCGATCGTGGTACCGAGGGCACTGGCGATTCGGGTCAAGGCCGAAGTGGAGCCTGGTTTTCGTCGACGTTCTATCTCGGAGAGATAGCCAACTGCGATTCCGGTTCTCTCCGACAGTTCACGTAAAGTGATGCCTCGGTGGTCCCGAAACGCTAGTAATGGACTTTTCCCACTAATAATGTCAAGAGCGACTTCGTGGGGAATGCGAACGCCGTCGTCTGCGTCTAAAGCCGCCAGCATGTCTTCGAGTTCGCTATTGCGCTCGATTAGGGCGTCGTACTCCTTGCGGGGCAGAGTTATCGTCTCTTCGCTAGTCATAAGCTTCCATTCTGTGTCGAATCCTTAGGACTATCATGATTGGGGATTCGTTATGTTCAGTATTGAAGATGACACGATGGTTGCCAACCCTTAACCGCTTGTAATCGCTCCCTGTAAGTGCACTCACCTGTCTGGCAAGCGAGGCCGGGTCTTCGGCATACTGCTCGATCTTGGCAACGATCCGCTCTCTATCCCGTGGGGTGAGGCGACGCATATCCCTGATAGCCTTGGCTCCCCATTCGATTTGCATTCCTTCATATAACATCTATTTTCTCAATTAGCGAACGAAGCGTCAAGGGTAAAAGCCTGAAGATGCAATCAGCGCAAAACATCACTTCGTCACGCATCATGCTCTGCTTCACTGCTTGATTAGTTTAACCAAACAGTGTTTATCACCATTGATCGCAGCCTTCGGCAACGCCCAATCTGCCGGTGTCGAAGTCGGGTTTGTTATCGCCGGTAACTTCCTGAGAATCGATGTCGACGTAGAAGACCAGTTGTTCGGGTCCGAGGATCCGATCCTCGTTGCGCTGATAGGTTATTTTGATGCGCCCGTCGGGTTGCATGTCGCTCATTGAAGTTTCCCATAGGTAGTCGTCCTCGATCCACATTTCGCAAGTAGCTCCGAAGAAGCCCCATGGCTTGTCGGACATGTACGCAAAGACCAACCGGTGAGCCAAGAGCGCGATGTCGGCGGAGACCTCGGCAGTAGAGGTAGCGGCAGGTTCGGTGCCGTCGTCTGATCTATTCGAGGGTTCGGATTGGCAAGCAAACGCGGCCATAGAGACTAGGATCGCGAACGCTAAGGCGGGCAGTAGTCTCAGCGGGACCATGGTTTGATGTCGGCTACTCCGTCGGGATGGTCAAGGTCTTTAGGAAGGCAATCAATGCGTCTTTTTCTTCCTGGGGCAAGCCGAGGAAGCGATTTCGGGCGCCGTTGGCTGAGCCGCCGTGAGCCACGATAGCGTCGGAGATCAGCGTCGCGCGTCCGTGATGCAGGAACGGCGGTTCGGAGGCGAAACCCCACAACCGGCGAGTCATCCACTGCTCGGTTGGCACGCCCCCTTGGATAATCTCCTCGTTGTCCAGTACTCCACCTTCGCCCATGTCGTGACGACGGAGATCAGAGAAAACCGGTATCAAAAAATGCCCGTTCTCATCTTGTCTGAGTTCACTAGCAAAGTCGCTGAGATCGATCTCCAAAACGGCATCGGTCGCTTCAGGTCTCAGGTCTTTGCCGACGTTGAATTCATTTGGTTCGGTGAAGACCAGAGATTCGAGCGGGAGCTCCGGTACGTGGCACAGGGCGCAGCCGATATCAGTGAATTTCTGTCGGCCTAACTCGACGATTGCTCGTTGATCGGGGTCTTCAGGCGTTTCAGGGATCGGAGCCGGAAGGCTAACTAGGAATGCCACGAGCGCGGTAGCATCCCCCGGGGTCATCTCGTTGACCACGCCGTCGCCGTCTCGGTCTTTGAAAGAGCCAACGCGTTCGTAGTTCTCGATACCGTGGTGGTGCAACATGGCGTCATTGTTGAACTCGCGCAAACTCCTAAACACACCTTTTTGGCTGAACGGTCTGACGATGAGATCGCCGTCTACGCCTTCGACCTCGCTCGTGTATACGAATCCGTTGGGGTGGGCGGTGATAGCACCAAAGTCGATGCCCTTTGCGCTAATTTCACGGCGCACTGGCCAGCCAGACTTCTTGGCTTCCGCGATTGTCGCCTCTTCTTGAGCGAGCAACTCACGAGTCATCTCGCGCGCAAGAAGCTCGACAAAACCGGAGCCGAACATTCCGACAGTATTGCGCTCATTGCCTACGTTCTGCAGGGTCAGGGGGTCCTCATCCTCCTGCTCATACTGCAATCGATCCTCCAAATCGTCGCGGAAATCAAACTCCATCTGATCGTCGAAATTGACAAATTCGAACCGTTGTCCAAGGACAAAGACGTTTGCCACATTGTCGCCACCGCCACCAACAACCGGCAAGTTGTGACAACCGCTGCAGGCGTTAGAGTCTGGTCCCGAAATGCGGTTGAAACTCTCGAATCCTTCTCGTCGATCTCTGAATCGAGCATCGCCGGTTCGTGTGGGTCGTCCAGCACCGTCTAGCGCATTGAAGGATGCGGTGAACAGCGTCTCCCCATGTTCGATCAGTTCTTCGAGCGTATATTTGCCGGCTTCGATACCGGATTGGCTGAAATGCACCTGCACCGAGGGTGCATCGCCGATCCACTCCTTGCCAACATATTCGCACTCGAAGCGAACGTTCTCTAAGGCTTCGTAACCCTCGACGTGCTGTTCCATGTGTTCGTAGGTGTCGAGATAGTTGAGCACTTGCAACGTCGGATAGTCATAGTATCCGCCCGCGAGAATCTCCTTCAGCGCCAAGATGAAGCGTTCCGTAGCATCGACTAACTCGCCGCGCACTGAATCGAGTTCAGATTCAAGCAATTCGATATGAGCTTCGATATCTTCGACCGAAAGCTCCTCGCGCAGCATCCCGTCACTGATGTCGTCGACGCGATCGCAAACCTTCACCGAGTAGTCGGTGTTGTCTTCCAGCGCGTGCGAAGCGCAAGCGACTCCCCACGTCAACGCAAAGAGGATTAGGGATGCAACCGCAATCTTTGCAAATTGATGGCGCGGGGTTTGTTCAGATTCCCGCCTCGCGGTCGATCTCGGATTGATATTCGGCAACGGAACCGTCCATAATGTCGACGAGCGAAACCGGTTGTCTGGAGTTGCCAGATTCTAGTATTCCATAGGAAACTGCTAAGGCTTTCATCCCAACCTCGGCATCGACTTCGACTTTTCTACAGTTCGATTCTATTGCCGATGCCAACTCCTTCATTTCGATAGCCACCAAAATGCGGTCGATGGCCTCGAAACCAACCTCATAAGAACCCATTCTCCTCGTTCCACCGAAGAACGTCGCCGTAACTTCATCTAGTTCCCAATCGGGCACTAATTCAAGCATCTGCTGTTGGCTGAGCGGCTCTTGCGCTGATTCTAGGTAGATGCTTGGGGGTACGCCGGTTCGGGTCGGTGGCATCTGCATAGTGCCCGCGCTACCGTGAATGGTGTTGATGCCCGCTCCGTAACCGATCGAGGCGTTGGTGATCGTAAGTTGACCAATCGCGCCTGAAGCGAAACTCAGGATCCCGATCGCAGTGTCCTCTTGGTCGATCTCAACCGTCTCCTGATTGGCGAAAGCGTCTTCGACGCGATGCGAGTAGAACTGTGCGATTTGACCTGTCATCCCTTCCCGTGTTCGGACAGGAGCGAAAAGCCCGGTATGCGCCGACAACGACTCGATATCTCCAAGGAAGTAGATAAGCAGATCAGCCTCGTGTACGCCTTGTTCGATGATGATGCTGCCGGCGCGTGATTTCAACGCCCGCCATCCGGTATCGTGCATCAGCGCGGAACCGCCTCCAACCGAAACCTTCATTGCGAAGCCTGGCTCGCCGATCGCGCCAGCGTCGAGCAGCGCCTTGGCGAGTCGATTCATGGGATCGCGACGATACTGCTCGCCGATCGAGAGCACCAGACCCTTTTCCTCAGCGACGTCTCGCATGAGTCGGCACGCTTTCATCGTAAGGGCCATCGGTTTCTCGGTCAGGATGTGAACTCCGGCGTCGAATGCCTGCAACGCGAAGGTGTGATGCATTCGCGTGTCCGTCACGATATCGACCGCATGGACGCCAGACGCGAGCATTGCTTCATAATCCGTAAATACTTGCGGGCGATGTCCGGTCGCATCCTCGACCGCCGATGCGACACCGTTTGCTGCCGCTTTGTGGCGATCGCACACCGCGGACAACGTGAAGGAATCGAAATGCTTCCGCATCTCGATGTATCCGTGGGCATGTCGCATACCCATACCACCGCATCCAACCAATCCCAAATTCAGACTCAATTTATGTTTCCTTTCAACGACCATTCAACCGTCAATCGGGGACCGGTTATCTCAACGCTACCGAGCCGTCATCCCGCAACGCGCCCCCGATTGGTCCGAAAGTGTACGGGTGCTTGGCGATACCTTCTTCATCGAGTTCGACGCCGATGCCCGGGACCTCGGGGATTTGCAGCCAGCCCGATTCCAGCTTGATGATCTCTTTAACGACATCCGAGTACGGCGAGCTTTCTTCGTAAACGTGCTCCTGCACCTCGTAGTTCGGAACGCACGCCCCTAGCTGAACGTGTGCCGCCGTTGCAACTGGACCGGACGGAACTGCGTGAGGAATGATGCCTTGATGGTGCGACTCTGCGATCGCGCAGATCTTCTTGCAGTGCGTGAAGCCCCCGGCAACACCAATATCAGGCCGGACATGATGCACACCCGCCGCCTCGATGTATTCCCGAAACTCCCAAATGGTCAGGTTGCGCTCCCCAGCGGCCATCGGGATGCGAGTCTTTTCGGACACCTCGCCGAATGAGAGTATCGAATCGGGTGCAACCGGGTCTTCGAAGAAATACGGCCTGAATTTCTCAATTTCCTGTGCCAACACGATGGCCTCGCCCGGAATCATGTTGCGGTGAATCTCGATACCCACATCCATGTCCCATCCGACCGCATCTCGCACGGCTGCGGTGCGGTCTACGAGGTCTTGGATGCGTTCACTATGTCGCATCGGCGCATGGTCGTGCTGATACAAGAGGCACTTGACCGCGGTGAAGCCATCCGCCTTAGCCGCGGCCGCGGCGTTCGCCACCTCTCCCAGAGTTCCAGTTGGCAGCACAAGCATCGCGCGAACTGCATCGCGCGCTTTGCCACCAAGTAACTGCCACACAGGTGCTTCGAAATACTTACCTTTTATGTCCCACAAGGCCTGATCGATAGCGCTGATCCCACCTCCGATCGCACCCCCTCGCATGGACTTGGCACGATACATGTAGTTCCAGTGGTGCTCGGCTCTCAGCGGGTCTTGCCCGATGAGGTACGGCTCGAACGAAAGGACAACGTTTTCGGCGGCTCCAGGCCAACCAAAAAACGTAGATTCTCCGATGCCTTGGATTCCGTTATCGGTCGTGATGCGCACCATCATCCAGTTGACTGCGACGAAGGTTTCTAGTTTTTCGATTTTGATATTCGCCACTGGATATCCATTTCTGATTGTCCGTTGCAGGTTAGGGTTGCTGCGGCAATTATATGCACCTGATATACGCTATTCGGTTGTGAATCTTCAGGGTATCTCCGTGCGGAAGAGCCGCGGCGAATTGGTCTTCCTTATCATTGCTTCACTGAGCGCGCTCCTTGCCGTCACGGTCATCTCCGCCGCTCCTCTTTATTTCGAATCCATCGAACAACTCGGGTTGCGCAGAACTCTCGACCGTTTCAATCCGTCGCAGATGGGCGCGTGGGTGCATGTCCGCGAGATGACGTTCAACTCTGCGGCGATCAGATCGACCGAGGAGACGGCCGAAAAGATCGGTACACAACTCGGTACGGCAATTCGCGACACCTCGACTTTCGTCCGCTCCGGGTCTCTGAATCTCAGCCAGATCAACGATCGTTTTGGACCACCAGGATCGGTTCTTGTCTACCAAACCTTCCATGGTCAAACAGTTCCGATTTCGTTGGTATCGGGGGCATTCCCATCGGAGACCAACGCCAACGGCGAACTCGAGATTGCCGTCCTCGATAAAGTCGCCAACCAATTTGGCATCAACGTTGGCGACGTGTTACGACTGACGGTTCCACCCACAAATATCGTGCACAGCACCCCTCGTGTAACCGGCATATACCGCATTGACGATCCGGACCATGAGGTTTGGCAAGGACTATCGTCCACTTTGTTCGACCCAGAACAAGGGCCGACGGGCGGATGGCCCGCGATCATCGCTTATACGTCGAACGGGATGATGGAGCGTGTCGCGAATCGGGGCATCGCGGACATCGGGCAACTCTGGAAAATGTTTTACGTCGACGCGGATGAGTTGGAGCGAATCGGCGCAGGCGACTATCTCGACGCTATCGACCGTTTCCGGACCGACGCAGCTAAACTGCTTCCCTCGTCGTCATCATTCTCGGGTCTCGAATCGGCATTGCGCACCCTTCAACGACAGTTGACGTTTACGAACACTACGACCATGATCAGCGGCGCATTGTTCGCGGCTTTTGCGATCTTCGTCCTAGCACTAAACACGAGCATTGTCTCGCGTCGATGGGTACCGGAAGACTTGATGCTCAAGGTTCGCGGTGCCGACCGCGATCAACTCATAACCGCAATCGCGTTTTACGCGCTCGTGTTACTTCTAATCCCGGCAATCGTTGGGCCATTGCTCGCGTCGATCATCGTACCCCTGCTCGGCCAATTGGGTTCTTTTCAGGACCTAACCGGAGGTCAACCATTCCGGTATCGTTTCCTTCCGGAACAATTGCTCTGGTCCGGAACCGTGGTTGGCGCTTTGCTATTGATCTATATCGGACCTGCTGTGTTTGCGCGCCCCGGCACTATCGTGCGGAACCTAACTCGACTCCGCGACTCACAGTCACCTTGGTTCTGGCGCGCGAATCTTGACCTAGGGATAGTCATCGCAGCGTCCGCGGTGATATTCGAACTGAACGGACGTGGATCGCTTTTCGTCCAACGCGAAGATGGCCTGACCGACCTCAACGTGCTCGCGACTTCGCTCCCTATCGTCGCAGCTGTTGCCGCGTCGCTGATCGCGTTGCGGCTTTTCCGATTCACCGGCGTCGTCTTCGAACGGCTCGCTCGCTTCAATATTCACGCAATGTTGACACTCGCTCTCAAGGTCTTCTCGCGATCCACGATGCGCCATGCGGTCCTCATGCTGCTCGCCGCCGGAACGATGATCGTCGTCATCAACGCTATTGGACTTTCCACAACTCTCGGCGAGAACGCCCAGGACCGCATCGAATTTGCAACCGCTTCCGAGATACGGATATCCGGCATCGACGGCTTCAGAGGCTCAGACAACGTCGTCGTCTCCGAGATTGCCGACTTGGATTGGGTAACAGCACATACATGGGGGGCCCGAGCGGCGGCTCGAACCGGGGCCGGCGACGCAGCTTCAAGCTTTACGATGCTGTCCTTGAGACCGGACGAGTTTGGTGAGATCGCCGATTTTCGGTCCGACTTCGCTGAGCAACCGATTCACGAGTTGATGTCGAGGATATCCGAATTCACGCCGACTGAATCCTTACCGGTACCTGACGACGTCGTCAACATCAGTGCGTGGGTCCGATTACAACGCACGAGCAATGGAAGGGTTGATATCTGGGCTCGTTTGATGGATGGGGAAGGTACTACACATACAGTTCGCTTGGCTCCAACCGACGGCACCCAGACCGAAGATTCCTGGCAAATGGTTGAAGGCGTAATCCGGCCTGGCCTCGTCCGTCCATTGCGAATTTTGGCGGTGGAGATCTACGAACCTCCAACCTCCCCGATCGGCAGTGCCGCATCGTTGATCATCGACTCCATATACGCGGTCAATGAAACAGGTCAGACTGAACCTATTGCCGAATTCTCCGAGGCCAACAATTGGCAGGCGATTGCAACATCGGTCGACGACGATATCGTAATCAGCGTCGTGACCGACGGTGCCGTTGAAAGTCGAGACGGTCGGTCGCTACGGCTCGTGATGGGACGCGGGACGGACGACGGCGTTCGTGGCGTCTATTATTCCGAATCGGGGCCGATCACGGTCCCGATTCTTGTCAATCCGGTCCTTTTGAACGACGCAGGCCTGTCTGTTGGCGACCGATTCACTGGAAAAGCCTATGGACGTTTTGTGCCTTTCGAAATCCGTGGAGCTTTCGACCTATTCCCGACGATGAATGATCAAGCCCAGCCCTTCGCCGTTGCGAACGTTGATGCGCTTCTCTCATACTTGACCCCGGTCAGCGAACCGTTCCTCTCAAATTCTGCCGAACTTTTCCTGAGGGTCGACGGCGAACCGACGCACAGCGATCGAATTGCGAGGATCAAGAGTATCGAGCCATCGTTGCGGGTTTCTGACCGCGATGCGCAGGAGGCGGAATCGGTTACGCGACTCGGAGATGCCGCCGGTTGGCGGATCGTCGGCAGTCTGATCTCGGGTTCCGCTGTGATAATCGCTCTCGTAACGGCATTTGCAGTCACGCTCCACAACCGGGATTTGACCCGATTAGACAACGCTCTGGTCGAATCGCTTGGCGGCAGTCGGTTTGGCGTAGTCATGGAGACGGCGATGCGTACACTCATCTCGTTGGGGCTCGGTTACGCGCTCGGTGCGATTGGCGGGATTTACGGCGTCACGTTCATCGCCGACCGAATGACAAGGACTTCAACGGGTGAAACTGCATTGCCGCCGATGTTGCTGCAAGTTGATTGGTTGCCTGTGGTCACGGTAGCGATCCTATTGGCGTGCGTGGCACTCGCACCGGTGGTCTGGACCGGTATGAAACCCAATGACACCGTCGCCGCCAGGATCAGGACGTCACAGGCGTCGTGAATCAGCAACTCGGTTCATCACGTCGCGCGGCGATCGCCGCGTTGCCGAGGTTGGTGCTGCGGCGCGCCTTTTCGGAAAAATCCTTCATCGGTCTGCGGCTAGTGGGATTAACCATCGCCATCGCCGTATCCGCGGGTGTGTTCATTTACCTTGACGCGCTCGGGCAATCTGCGCTGTCACAAAGCCTCGACGGACACCGCCAAGACGACTTGAATGTCTCGATCCGTGCCCGGCTCGATTCGATCTCTCAAGCCGCACACGAAGAGTTGGCGGAGACCGTCGTTAACACACGCACTCGTGAGTTGGGCACGATCCTTGATCGACCGATCATGGCCGCCAAATCTGTGACACTCACCTTTGACAAGGCGTTAATCCCTTGGGAGAACGCCCGCACGTTCTTGGCGCATGTCGGTGGGATCGAGAACGTTGCATCGCTAATTGAGGGACGATGGCCTTCAACAGCGAGCGCAGCCGCGCCGGTCGAGGTCGCGATCTCAACGTCAGACGCGGCATATCTCGGAGTGGATGTCGAGCAAATCATCCAACTCAGTTCTCCAACCTCAACGGAGATCGATTTCGAGGCTCGCGTTGTCGGTATATACGAACGCTCCGTCGCCGACGAGTTGCAATGGTTCGCCATGGACACCGGCCTCGGTGCGGCAAGCACCGCCTTCGTATTCGCGCCTTTGGTGGTAACTGAATCGACGCTCATCAACGCAGTCGAAAACCAGATGCCCGATACCGAGTTGCGATATTACTGGGTCTTCAACACCGATGTCGATAAGATTCATTCCCGCGATGCTGAGCGCATATTGGACGACCTTGAAGGTCAACAAAACACTCTCAAGCAGGCATTAAAGGGATACCAACGCATCACGACATTAGACGACGCGCTTGGGTCATTCTTAGCGAGTTCGCAGATCTCGCGCGGGCTTATGTTGTCAGTGGGTGCCGTGATCGCTTTGTCGGCGCTGGCCTTTTCGGCGATCGTTGCTGGACAGGCCCGCGACGTCCGTTTCAGCGAAAGCGGAATGGTACGGGCGCGCGGCGCCACTATTACGCAAGAGATAGCGCTAATGACTGGCGAGACGTTGTTGATCGCCTTCATCTCGCTGTTCGCTGGCATTGTCATCGCATTGGTCGGCGTTACCTTGGCCGGGCGTTTGCCGGTCCTGACTGAACTCACGGGTGGCGAAATCTTGCCGGCTAGTCTTTCAGTTCAGTCGGTCGTCGCGGCAGTCACGGCTACAGTGATTGGCGTGATGGCTCTGCTTCTTCCATCCATCCGGCGCAACACATCCACCGCCGAAGAGCTGAGTAGCCGTCTAGCTCGCCCACCAACCCGCAACCTCGCCCAACGCTACTATCTGGACGTCGTTCTGCTGTGTATCGGCGTCGCCGCGTTGTGGCAACTTTCGCAAGAAGACCTCTATGTATCGAGTACTGCGCTCGGAGAAGGATTCAGCAACCGCCTAGCCCTAGCGATGCCCGCGGCTACAGCGGCCGGCGGCGCCATAATTCTGCTCCGTTTCTTGCCATTCCTGCTGGGTGGGATTGCCGAATTGTTGGCGCGATTGCCCTCGGCGTTTCGTTTCTCGCCAGCGATACCGCTGGCACTGTGGTCGTTGGCCCGCAACCCTCGCTCCAGCATGGGGCTGATGCTATTGATCATGCTCGCGGCGAGTATCGGAGTCTTACTCGCAATCCTTTCGCCTTCAATCAATCAGTACGCGGTCGACGACGCCAGGTATCGGGTCGGCGCGGACATACGACTCTCGGGCATGATCGTGAGTAACCGGAGCAATCTGTATCGCGCCGTTGATCAAATGTCTGCAGACTTTGGTTACGCGGCAATGTCACCCGTGGCGCGGGCGGCTGGGACAGTCGCCGCACCTAGCGGCAACGAACCCGTAACCGCGCTTGGCATCGATACGAGTGAGTTTCCGAACGCGGTGTGGTGGCGGTCTGATTTGGCATCCGAATCGCCTGCCGAACTCGCGGCTCTCGTCAAGTCGGTCGATACCGATGGATTCGCGATACCTAAAGACGCCGAATGGCTCACCGCCCTCGTCAAACCTGATACTCAACGGTCTGAAACAGGTCTCGTAGCTCGAATTCGAGATGAATCCGGTCTTTACCACTCCGTGGGCATCGGCATCCTCGAACCCCGTTCTGTAACAGTGGATAATCCTTACACATGCGCTGAACCCGTGCCGCTGGAGGATGAAAAAGGGTTCGAACCGCCCGATTGGTGCAGGATCGGGATTCCATTGGTGCCGTTACGAAGAGACGCAGCCGACAACGGAGACCTCTGGTTGGAGTTTATTGGCGTATCTCGGCGCCCAATCGAAGAGCCTCCGCTACCAAGGACCGGATCGGTCCGTATCAAAGACATCTCCACTGCCTCACGGACTGGTGCTCTGACCTTGTTGACCGATTTTCGTGACGTAATCAATAGCCGAACAGCAGGAGCTGGTTTCGGCGACTTGGGAGCTCGGATCGACCCGTATTCGGAGATACCAGGCGATGGCGCTGTTCTCACTTGGTCACCGCCGCGTTTCGGTCAGTTGAAAGGGGTACGCATCGGGACATCCGATGATGCCTTAAGGGTTGTAGGCAGCACTTGGTTCAAAGATGCGTTAGGCCTGGAGATCGGCGACACGACGCGACTGTTCTTAGGCAATCGCAGTTCCACTGTCGAGTTCGTTGCTTTCACCGAATTCTTTCCTACATTTTCATCTGTGTCATCGCCGTACTTGGTAGCCGACCTTCGTGAGATCCAGCGCATCATATCGATTGACCAAACGCGCGGCGCTGACGCTACAAACGAACTCTGGATTTCCGCTCCCAATACGGCATCCTCGGAATTACTTGAAATCGATAATCTTCTGACACGCAATAATGTGTCGGTGCGTGTTATGCAACGTGCCGGTTCAGAGGTCACACGCTCAAAGAGCGACGCGCTGACGGCCGCCGGATGGAACGGTTACCTTGCGTTTGGCTTCATCGCCGTAACAACCGTGTCCGTGCTCGCTTTCCTCGTCACGGGTTGGACTACGTACCGACTTCGCCGTCTTGAAATCGCCGTCTTGAAATCGATGGGACTATCAAATCGGCAGATGCTGATAATGATCGGCCTCGAACAGATTGTCATCGCCGTAATCTCACTCGCTATCGGTGCCGGGATCGGATTGATCCTCAGCGCAGTATTGCTTCCCTATCTTGCCGGCAAAGATGCGTCCACTTTGGCACCGCCGATGGCGGTCAAGATCGGGACCACAATGCTCAGCGTTCTATTCGGAATCATTTCAGCCGCGTTGATCGCGTCGGTGACATGGATATTTCTGTGGGTTCGAATTCAACACTCGACGACGGTAATCCGCGCTGGGCAGGCGGGTGTTTGACGGGATCAGATCGTCGCGCGCTACTCCAGTTGCCTGCCCGAATCTCGATCGGATGCGAAAATCTCGTATTATGTTCGTTCCGTTCGTTCCGTCGGTGATGCGGCTGGTCCACACGTTGAAACGAGGGCGACAATACATCCCGAGCGGTGTGCTACGGTGATGCCGAATTGGCACCCTGCATTCGTGCTGTTGATAGCCGGAACGTTCTAGACCCTGTCTATTGCCACAGGTCGGGATCGGGACGATTCATGCGTCCGAATCCTAGATATCCGTACCAGATAACCAAGAGCACGTAGCAACCTCGGGCCAAGCTGATATAGGTGTCGCGGGCGTCGTTGTCGAGTACGGCCATCATGAAAAAGATCATTACGGCCAGGCTGACAATGGCAGCCAACATGGAGAGTATTCGGTTAAAGTCGTCTCTTGTGGAGAGGCCCAGCGCGAAGATAAATCCGCCGAACCCGAGTGCGATCCCACCGGCGTAGCCGACGTAGTAGACGGGAACGCTTCCACTGATCTGTTCGGTGGTTTCGGCGTCGGCGAGAATGAAGTCCACGCCGCCAGTCAGTATCCAACCGGTCAGTCCGACTAAGATCATGAAGAATCCCATCTGAACCAGCGCCTTGCCGTCGCCTTGCAAGGTTACGTTGCGCATCAGCGCATAGATGCCAGAAAGGATTAGCGCCAAGCCGAGGATTGTCGCGATGTTGGTTACATTGGTCAGCGCGGCGTTGGCGCTCTTGGCCGTTATGGTGCCGACAGCGTCCGACACTTCGGCACTGTCAATCAGCAACCCGCCCGGCTCTATGAGAAAGAAGACGAAGGCGATCAACGGACCGAATATGAGTGACAAGCCTGCTAGCCGGTTCACGGATATTGTGCCCATGTCGATGCTCCTTTGGGTGAAATCTGGGGAAGGATCCATATGGGTTGAACTGGTCACCCAAACGTCAAAGTTGTGGCATCGCAATAGGTAAGTGACCTGCCCTCAAATGTTCCACAACTCGTTGTGCTGGTCTCTTGGGGCGTCCGTGCCCGAAATCGTGTGCATAACGCGTCCCGACGAGTCATGAGTAGAGTGGCCAAGGAGCGTGGTAACCGAAGTGATAATTACTCCGATGACCTACGAGATGGATCGCCCAAACATGCATGGCACATGTTTTGGACCCCTTCGGCGGACAGGTTTGAATCCGGGAGCTTCAAAATAGATCATCCCGAATTTTCAGAGTTAACTATGTCACATTTGAATGCGAAATATCGTCAACTTAACCCAGTCGATTGCAAAACTGGTGACGCGCCGGGGACTCGAACCCCGAACCTAGTGATTAAGAGTCACTTGCTCTGCCAATTGAGCTAGCGCGCCACCTGTGATTCTAATCGCGTTCGCCACCGGTTAATCGAGTCCAGCGCAGGCTATAATCGGCGATGAATCGTCCCCGCGGTACTCCAACGCTGGTATCGATTCCGGCGAAGCATCCGCTCGCTTAGACTCCCAGACCGAATGTCGATTTCCATGTCAACGTCTCCTCCCACCCAAAAAGACCTCCTCCGTTGGCTCCTCAGCGATTTGAACAACTGGGGACGCTGGGGTGAAGACGACCAACGCGGGACGCTCAACCATCTGAGCCACCAGACAACGATCGACGCGCTGTCACTGGTTCAAGAAGGTTCGACGGTATCCTGTGCCAGGGCTGTAGAGTTCGAAGCCGCGGTCGATGTGCCACGTCCGCCGCAACACTACATGATCGGATCGGGCGACGTGTATCGGCCGGGCGAGGGGCCGGACCGGCAGGTGGCTATCGACTACTTCGGTCTCGTTTTCCACGGCCACACGGTTACACACATCGACTCGTTGGCGCACTTCTTCTGGGACGGCAAGGCTTACAACGGGCGCCCGTCATCAGTGGTTACGGTCGCTGATGGTGCAACGGAGCTTGACGTGACTGCCGCGGTTGGTGGGATAATCACTCGCGGTGTGCTCGTGGATGCACCGATGCTGCGCGGAAAACGTTACATCGAGCGCGGAGACGGCGTTGGAATGGACGATATCGCGGCGGCTGAACAACGATGCAACTTCAATGTTAGGCCGGGCGATGTCCTATTGCTACGCACTGGTCAACTCGGGATGCGGGAGGAACTCGGACCGGTCGATGCCTACGTGGGAGGTTCATCTGGACCAAAGCCAGAAATCTTGCCGTTCATGCACGAGCGAGGTGTCGCTGTTATGGGGTCCGACACCGGCAACGATGTTCAACCATCGCCGTACGAACGATTTAGCAATCCGGTACACCAAGTCGGAATCGTGGGTATGGGGTTGTGGATTCTCGACAATGCTTGGCTAGACGATCTTGCCGTGGTATGTCAGGACATGGGACGGTGGGAGTTCCTGATCAACATCCTCCCGCTTAGGTTGCCAACCGTGACCGGTTCGCCAGTCAATCCGATCGCCGTTTTCTGAGCGTCGAAACCGCCAATCAATAGTGTGCGTTGCGGACGATTTCGAAGTCTAATGATCGACCGTCCGGGGATCTCGTGACGCCTACAAAGTCGATTCGCCAATCGACGATTTTAGAGCCAACTTCGGACGCTAGATAGGAGAGGGCGACGTTCTCTATGCGGTTGAGTTTGGCGGGGGTTAGAGCTTCAATGGGCCGACCGAACTTTGTCGAGCTTCGTCCCTTGACCTCAACGAACACCCACTCGGTCCCGACCTTGGCGATGATGTCGATCTCGCCGTGTCGGGTTTTGTAGTTGCGGTCGACAATCCTGTAACCGAGTTGACGGAGGTGGTCGGCCGCCGCCTCTTCGGCGTTTAGACCTAGGCCATTCGGGAGCTTCATTTCGCCGCGATTTGCAATGTTTGCGGTAGATGTAGCGGCTAGGGCTGCCCATGACCTGTCAGCGATTAGTTTTGCTATGGGTTTGAAGGCGCGACGGTGCACCGGGCTTGGGCCGAATTTCTGGAGGGCTTCCATATGTGCGACAGTGCCGTAGCCCTTGTGTTGTGCGAAGCCGTAGCCGGGGTGTTGTGCTTCAAGTTCGCCCGACATGATCCGGTCGCGCGTGACTTTGGCAACGATTGACGCGGCCGCGATCGACAAGGATTTGGAATCGCCCCGGATTATTGATTTCGAAGGCGTAGCGATGCCGATGTTCGTGACGGCATCGATCAGTAGGAAGTCGATCCTCCATCTGATCGACCCGATCGCGTCGCGCATGGCGAGTTTCGTCGAGGGAACGATGCCAAGTTCGTCGATGCGGTCGGCAGGCACGACGCCCACGCCGTGCGCACTCGCGTAGTTACGAATTACGTCGAACGCGCGCTCACGTTGGCTGGCAGTCAGTTTCTTCGAATCGTCGATGAGCTCAATGTGTTCTTGTGACATGTCGGCTGGCAGCACGACGGCGGCGGCGACAACCGGCCCGGCGAGTGCGCCACGTCCTGCTTCGTCGATCCCGGCGATCACCCGGTATCCGGATCTTTGGCAATCCATCTCGAACGCGAACGTAGGGCCTGTTTCCCTTTTTTGCGCCGTTTGCATGACGCGTTCAGGATACGCTAACCGCGCGATTGGTTCGAGTTCAATTGGCGAACGATTATGCCGCGATGGCTAGATCATTCTCGGTTGAGACATCGGAATGAGGAGATTCGAGTTCAATGAAGCCGCCGCCTAACACTCGATCGCCTTGATAAATGACAATGGCCTGACCTGGAGTACAAGCACGCATCGGCTTTGAGAATCTGACTTTCCCAATTTCTGGGGTAATCATTTCCACTGATGCCGTTTCTTCGGGACTTCGATATCTGATCTTCACCGTTACATTCCGATCAGTCGGCGGCGCACCGTCGATCCAGTTGACCGCCGAAGCGTACACCTCGTCGCGCAGCAGTCCGTCAACGGAACCGACCGTGACCTTGCCAGATTTTGAATTGATCGACGTTACGTAGATCGGCCGCTTGGAACCGCCCATCATCGGCAAACCCTTCCGCTGGCCGATCGTAAACTGGTGGATTCCGTCATGCTCAGCCAACACGTTGTCGTCAGCATCCACGACTACACCCGGCTTAGGATCATCCAACCGTTCCAGCACGAATTCGCGATACGTTCCGGTCGGAATAAAGCAGATGTCCTGTGAATCCGGCTTGTCTGCAACCGGTAGACCCTCATTACGGGCAATCTCGCGAATCTCGTCTTTGGTGTAACCGCCGATCGGGAATGCCAAACGCTGTAGCTGATCTTGGCGCAGGTTGTAGAGAACATACGCCTGATCTTTCGTCACATCCGCGCCGCGCAAAAGCGACCTAGTGCCGTCGGCTTCGGAGCGAATACGGGCGTAGTGCCCGGTGGCGACGACATCAGCGTCCATCAACTCGGCGCGTTCCATCAAGAAGCTGAACTTCAGACGGTCGTTGCAGGCCAAGCAAGGGTGAGGTGTCCTCCCTTGCCGGTACTCGCCAACGAAGTAATCGATGACATGCTCTTGGAACTCCTTTTCGAAGTTCATGTAGTAATGCTTGGCACCGATGATTCGACATGTAGCGCGGGCGTCTTCAACGTCTTCGAGCGAACAGCACGATTTTGAGAGTTTCGCTGCTCCCTCAAATGGCGCGTTAAAGAGACGCATCGTGACACCGATAACGTCGTAACCTTCCTTCGCCAACAATGCCGCAGCTACGGATGAGTCGACTCCTCCACTCATGGCCACGAGCGCGCGCTTTTTCTTTTTCAACATCAGATTTGCCTGAAAACCGCTAACCAAACCGCGGTCAGCAGGGCCGTTCAAGATCGTAGAACGGGTTTCACCTCCTTTTCAGGATAAAACCAAGGCCGTGGCTGCTGTCGTTGAACAAAGTACTGGTATATGCTCGATCACCTACCCGATATAATCGCAATCAACATGACAACATCCACGACCGAAACGAACGTCAAACTTCCGATTGAAGAAATCGCACGAGCGGCTCTCGAAGAAGCCTCGGCCAATCTCGGCTCCGACGTCGTTCTGCTCGACACTCGTAACGTCAGCGATTTCACCGATTTCTTCGTGATCGCGAGCGGTGAAACCGAGCGCCACATCGACATGATGGCCGGACGAATCGAACGCCGCGTACGTGAACTCGGCATGCGCCGAAATCATCGCGAAGGCTCTGGATCCGGCGGCTGGTTACTAATCGACTTCCCCGGTTTTATCGTGCACCTCTTCAACCGCGAAACGCGTGCCTACTACGATCTTGAAGAACTTTGGTCGCAAGCGAACGAAGTGGTCCGCATCCAGTAGTCGGATGGATCAGCCTTCGTCCGAGGCGATCCAAACGTCGTTCGATCTTGAATAGTCGATCAACTCTTCGTCGCTCAAGAAGAGACCGACCTCTCGTGAGGCATCGCCCTCATTGGCCGATCCGTGCACCAAGTTACGGCTGATCTCGACCCCGAAGTCTCCGCGTATTGTGCCGGGAGGAGCCTCGCTAGGGTTCGTCGGACCCATTAGTTTCCGAGTGATCGCGATCGCGTCTGGTCCTTCCAAGCACAAGGCGACGACTGGTGCCGAGGTTATGTAGTCGACCAAACCCGCATAAAACGGTTTGCCTTCGTGCTCTGCGTAGTGTCGCTGGGCCAACGTGTCACTGACATGCATGAGCTTCATCCCAACGATCTTCATCCCCGTGGCTTCAAACTTGCCAATAATCGTGCCAACCAGTCCGCGTTGCACGCCGTCTGGCTTAACCAAGACCAGTGTTCGCTCTAAATCCATATTGCTCGCGCCCTCAACGCATTACTAGTGGCGGGTAATTCGATACGCCAAACAACAATTGTGCACAACCATCGGTTGGACGATGCGGTTTACGCTCGTTTGGGAGCCGTAATCGTAGGAGGACGGGAGTAGATCGGTTCAACCGGTCCATCAGACGCTGATCCTAGCTCGAGTCGTTCCAACGCGATGCTGAGCAGATGTTCGGGCGGACGAACGAATTCAGTTTGGGTGTCGAGTCCAGCTTTCGTGGTCGGAAAAGCGCCCTCGCCACAAATCAACGACCGCGAATCCTCAAAGCGTTCTCTAACTTCATCGGATCCACAGATGCCGGTTTCGAACTGATCGTCCAACGGGGAAAATGGCACCTCGAAGACACCATACGAAAGCTGTTTACGACCGATCGGTATCAACGACACGATCCGCATCCCTTCCAATCTTCGATGCGGATAGGCCTGCATCAGATGCGTCGGGATGCCGAGTAGACGGGTTTGACGCGGCGCGACTAGTCCGTTCGCGGTTGCAATCCCGACTCTGACCGCGCTGAAACCTCCTGGTCCCAAGCTCACCGCCACGGCATCGATTTGATCCGCCTCGACCGCGTCCGCTTGCAACAACCGCGTTACCACCGGCATCACTTCACGACCGTGATTGTGCCGTGATTGCCAAGTTTCGCTCGTCACAACTCCGTTGACGCTTAACGCCACGCCAGCTAAGCTAGTCGACGTATCGATACCGAGTACGATCATTGCTCCACCATCATCGCCATTGAATTCGCGAAACGGTTCAACAACGCACACGAATTAGGGCCGGTCCCATCCATCAAAATCACCCGGTTGTCCGTCTTCGAATCTGGATTAATTCGGACTTCAAGCGCGTCATCTGGCAGAACGCCCTCGGCATTCTCTGGCCATTCAACAACCAATGCTCCCCGGTCCAATGTCTCATCCAACGCCAAATCATAAACATCTGCTGCGCCTGTGATGCGATATAGGTCGCAATGGAAGATTCGCACCCGACCCGGATACTCGGCGAGGATAATGAATGTCGGACTCCGCGCCGAAACCTCGCATTCCGCGCCCAACGCAATCCCGCGAGTCATACATGTCTTTCCCGCTCCCATCTCGCCATGGAGCAGCACGACGTCACCGGCGCGAATCTCACTCCCGAGCGCACGGCCTATCGCGACCGTACGATCCTCAGTTTCACTTACGATCCGAAACTCACTCATCTCGCGAAATGGTCCCATCCCTTCGAACCGAATTCAACACGACGCCCGGTTTGATCCAAAACCGTCACCTCACTTTGAGCGTTCTTTTTCCCAACAATTTCGCCGATCACACCGTAATCGGCTGATCTGAAATCCGGTTGGGCCGCGTTGACCTGCGCAATCGCGTCGGTGTCGCCGATGTAGAGGATCTCGTAGTCTTCACCGCCGGTCAAAGCCAACTCTCGAGCTCGATGTGGAAGGACGTTAAGCAACTCTGCGGCAATTGGCACACGGTCCGCGTTGATCACTGCGTCTACCCGACTAGCGACGCAGATACGCTCAAGATCGATCAACAATCCGTCGCTCACGTCCATCGCGCATCCGATCCCTGAACCAATCATCGCCGGTACTAGGTCGACCCGCGGACTGGGACGGAAATGAGCGTCGAGAAGGAGCTGTTCATCATCAGACACTGTAGATTGCCCGCCGGAAGCGAGACTTTCATTCAACACTGCCAAACCGCCTGCCGACGCTCCCATCGCACCGGTTACCGCGATCAACTGACCAGGTCGCGCGGCGGTTCGTGTCAGCACTTGACCAACTTCGGAGAGTCGCCCGGTTAAAGATACGCTGAGCATGATGACGTCTGAGGAAACCGTATCGCCCCCCACTAGACGCCCTCCATAACGGTCCAACGCATCGATCACTCCTGACATAACTTCGTCCAAGTCACCAACCTGTGTCGTTGCCGGAATAGCCAATGTCAGAACCGCATGTTGAGGAATTGCGCCCATTGCGGCGATGTCGCTCTGATTCGACACAATACATTTCCACCCGATGTCGTACCAAGACATCGACGACGAAAGGAAATGTACGCCGTCCACCATCGCGTCGGCCGTCAATACAATGTGCTTGGCATCGAACCGCAATACGGCTGCGTCATCGCCAACCCCGACTTCGTCTCCCTCCACCGCCGCTCCATCCAGCACCCGCTGCTTGATCATATCGACGAGATCCGATTCGCTAATCGGCGCTTGGGCAGATCGCTCTTCGGATGGCATATGACCGATTATATTTGGGTTGATTCCAAGTCTCGAACGGCATTTTGAACTCGAATATGTCCCGCGTCCTCCTGCTCTCCGACATTCATTCCAACCTGCAAGCCCTCGAGGCAGTGGTTGGTGACGCTACGAAACGTCACCGTTTCGAGGAAGCCTGGGTCCTAGGCGACAGCGTAGGTTACGGTGCGCAACCAAACGAGGTCGTCAAGCTCCTCCGATCGTTGCCAAACCTTTCGATGGTCAAAGGCAACCATGAAGCCGTCGCGCTCGGCGAGATCTCGATCGATAACTTCAACCCTTCAGCCGCGGCGGCCGCGGCGTGGACAGTAGACGCGCTCTCGTCCGACGTACGAGAATTCTTGACCGGATTGCCGTTGGTGATCTCCAGTTTGGGGATCACACTGTGCCACGGCACACCGCGGAACCCAATCTGGGAATACTTATTCACGTCGCAGACCGCCGATTTAAACCTCAACCACTTCGACACTGTCGGTTGCGTTCATGGCCACACGCACATTCCATCGGTGTTCGGTCGAGATGCCGCAGCGAATTGGCACGTCAAACAAGCGCGCGATACCGACGCCTTCCAACTCGACTTCACACGTTGGTTCGTCAATCCGGGTAGCGTCGGGCAACCCCGCGACGGCGACCCGAGAGCGTCTTATGCATTCCTCTTCATTCCTGAAGAGGGTGCCGTACCGAGAATCCAATTCAACCGCGTCGAATACGATGTTGCAGCAGCCCAAGACCTCATTCTCGCCGCCGATTTGCCATCCACGTCGGCTTTCAGGCTTTCAGCAGGACGTTGAGAACGAGCCAATCGAAACTTGCCCGTTATAATGCAGCGACGAATCCAACCACGCAGGAGCACTACTAAAACATGCCCGTAGTCCACATTCACATGTTCGAAGGCCGCACCGATGAACAGAAATCGGCGATCGTAAAAGGTGTCACGAAAACCATATCTGAAGTCGCTGGTATCCCCGACTCTGCGACCACCGTCGTAATCCACGACGCCAAGCGATCCGATTGGGCGCAAGGCGGCGTGTTGGCCTCAGAGGCCTAGTCCAACCAGCACCGTGGAACCCCGTCCAGCCGCCTCCAAGATCGTCGGCGGAATATACGTGATCGTGGACCCTGACCACTGCGCTGGTCAAGACATCTTCGACATCGCTGAAGCGACGGCATCCTCAGGCGCTTCGGTCATCCAACTGCGGCACAAGCGCGCACCACAAGCGATAGTTACCGACGAAGCCCGAACCATCGCTCAGATTTGCCGTGCTCACGGCACCGTTTTCATCGTCAACGACTCTCCCGAAATCGCAGCCGAAATCGGTGCGGACGGCGTGCACGTCGGACAGGGCGACCTGTCCATCGCCGAATGCCGAACCATCCTCCGACCTCATCAGATCGTCGGCAAATCCAACGCCCTGTTAGAAGAAGCCATTGCATCGGACGAGGAAGGCGCAGACTACATCGCGGTCGGTTCCATCTACACCACTACGACGAAATCCGATACCCGCCCGGCGGGGTTATCCACGCTCTGTGCCGTCGCTGACCGGGTAACCGCCCCAATCGTCGCCATCGGCGGCATAAAAACGTCCAACATCGAAGCCGTCGCAAAAGCCGGAGCCGACAGCGCGTGCGTCGCCACCGCCGTCACCCTTGCAGATGATCCTGCCGCCGCTACGCGAGAACTGGTTGAACGGTTTGCTGATGCGCGGATATCGAGCTGACCGAATCCGACACAATTTCCCAACCATTCTTCGACCGGTCCAGTAGCTAACAGGCCGGCCTCGAACTCAGTACCTACCACCAATCGATTCGCTTAGAATCGTATCTTGGGCGTCTCGGCGTTGGCTGTTGACGGATCGCTGAGCGTCCAGTATCGAATTCCGTCGTGCGGCGTTAGTAAGGACGCGTGATTAAATGACCGAGTTATATATAGCCATCGGCGCGGGAGTGCTCGCACTCTTGGTCGCAGCATTCCTCTTCAGGGTGGTCAGCAACCGACCGTCCGGCGGTCATGCTGTGCAGGAGATCGGTACTCTCATCCAGGAAGGCGCGATGGCGTTCCTCCGCCGCGAATACACCATTCTCGCCGTATTTGTAGTCCTGATCTTCATCGTCCTTGCAGTTTTCATCGACTTCAATGTCACCAGCAACTCGACCATCGAGAACCTAATCTCAGACGGAAACCTGTCGGTAACTGGACCGTGGACGGCGATCGCTTATCTCGCTGGTGCTATCGGCTCCGCACTCGCTGGCTATATCGGCATGAACATTGCGGTGCGCGGCAACACTCGTACCGCCACCGCCGCCGAAACTGGACTAAACCCAGCGTTACGGGTCGCCTTCAATAGTGGTGCAGTCATGGGCTTGACGGTTGTCGGGATCGGCATCATCGGCGTTACTGTCCTATGGCTCGTCTTCGGCAACCCCAACGTGATCGCTGGATTCGGTTTCGGAGCGTCATCTATCGCATTGTTCGCTCGCGTTGGTGGGGGAATCTACACCAAAGCAGCCGACGTCGGTGCCGACCTTGTGGGCAAGGTTGAAGCAGGACTGCCGGAGGACGATCCTCGCAACCCCGCCGTCATCGCTGACAACGTTGGCGACAACGTTGGTGATGTTGCTGGAATGGGCGCCGACCTATTCGAGTCTTATGCTGGCTCAATAATCGCAACCATCGCCCTTGCTTGGACCGCTGCAACGGCTGTCCAAGATATCGACGCACCCATGATCGTGTTGCCGATGATGCTTGCCGGCATCGGCATATTCGCTTCCATCATCGGCACTTCAATCGTCCGCACCAAAGACGATGCCACGATGGGCAACCTCTTGTGGAGCCTCCGTTTCGGCATCTTCGGAGCCGGAATACTCGCCCTCATCGGAACCGGCATCTACATCATGATGAACGACTCGCTCAGTTTCGATTTGTTCTGGGTGATACTCACCGGGCTGGTCGTCGGTCAGGTGATCGGCACGGCGACCGAATACTTCACGTCATACGAATTCGCACCAGTGAAGTGGATCGCCCAGCAGTCGCAGACCGGTCACCCGTCAACGATCATCGCTGGCATCGCGATCGGTCTATACAGCACAGTAATCCCGACACTCGCGATCGCTGCGGGCATATGGATCGCGTACGACCTCGCCGGCCTATACGGCATCGGCCTCGCCGCGGTAGGCATGCTTTCCACTCTCGGCATCACGTTGGCGACCGACGCGTACGGCCCGGTTGCCGACAATGCGGGCGGTATCGCCGAACAAGCGGGCCTCGATCCTGAAGTTCGGGAGCGCACCGATTCCTTGGACGCCCTCGGTAACACGACGGCCGCAACCGGCAAAGGTTTCGCCATCGGTTCCGCGGTCCTCACCGCGATGGCGCTTATGGCCGCATACGGTCAGGTAATCGACATCGACAGTTTCGACCTCCTGCAACCCAAAGTCCTAATTGGAGCCCTAATCGGAGCATTGTTGCCGTTCCTCTTCGCAGGACTCACCATGCAAGCGGTAGGCATTGCCGCCGGTCACATGATCGACGAGGTTCGACGTCAGTTCCGCGAAATACCGGGCCTTCGTGAAGGCGCGCCAGGCGTTCGCCCTGACGCCGCGCGCGCAGTCGACATCAGCACCAGAGGCTCGCTCAAAGCCATGATCCTGCCCGGCGTCATCGCCATCGCAGCGCCGATCGTGGTCGGTCTCTTCATCGGTGCTCACGCCCTCGGCGGCCTGTTGGCCGGCTCGATCATCGCTGGTTTCCTCCTTGCCATATTTATGGCCAACGCAGGCGGCGCATGGGACAACGCAAAGAAGTACATCGAACTCGGCAACTTCGGCGGCAAGGGATCAGACCCTCATGCCGCAGCCGTTACAGGTGACACTGTTGGCGACCCGTTCAAGGACACATCGGGCCCGGCGATCAACATTCTGCTCAAGCTGATGGCCATCGTCTCGTTGATCTTCGGACCACTGTTCATCTGATTCCGTCAACAGGAACGGGCCACTACGATACCTAGGAATCACTGTCAACGCATTGATTCCGAACAAAAAATAAAGGGCGGCGGGAAGGTTCCCGCCGCCCTGAGTTTCGGAAATCCGGGCCGACTAGTCTTCCAACAACTCGGTAGTCGTGATCGGCTTCGCCCCACTCGACAACATCGAGTCTAGGGCTCTTTGATCGTCGTCCGGGTTGGCATTGACGGCCGATACTGCGTCGGTGATGACAAAGGCGCTGTATCCCTTCTGCAATGCGTCGTAAACGGTGTGTTGCACCGCGTATTCGGTCGATAACCCGCCAACGAAAATCCGCTTTACCTCAAGGCGTTCCAAGTGCGTCTCAAGAGTTGTGCCATCGAAACCAGAGTACGCGTCGGTCTGTGCCTCCTGCCCCTTACGGATGATGCTGGCACCGACCGGCAACTTCAATTCGTTGTGGAACGCGGCCCCTTCGGTGCCGCGAACGCAATGTGCCGGCCAGATGCCGCCGTTTTCGGCGAAACTCTTGTGCGTCGTCGGATGCCAGTCTTGCGTGGCAAATACTCTTCCGTCGCGGGACCGAAAATTCAAAGCCACGTCAGACATCTTCCGCGCTACTGCGTCGCCGTCTTCAACTGCCGCATTGCCGCCTGGGCAAAAATCGTTCTGCACGTCCACAACCAAGAGGGCGTCGTTTGGACCAATATTCAATCTCGTCTCCGTATCGTGTTGTTCATTAGTTGCCGCACCACCGGGTTATGCAACTTGCAATTGACGCTGAATTCGGTGATGCGAGACATTCACGTCTAAACCATCTTAATCTACTACGGTTGGTCACGAATGGTGGAGTCGACGGTCGCGTGACGCTGGGGGTGGATGCGCGGTTCTAATCGGCCTAGGTACGCATGAAATTGGATTGCGTTGATAGCATCAAAATTCGCCAAATTGCCTCGTAAACGTCATGGGCGGCGTTAACATGTCCGCAGTAACGAATTCCGCATCGGTAACAAATGAGTTCGCAACAACCACCTCATTTCACATCAGCAACGCAGTCAAGTTCCAAACCCAACCTACAGACACTCGTCGTGTGGGCTTTGGGGTTAGTCGCCGCGGCGTTGGCTCTAAGCGGAGCATATTTCTGGGGAGTCAGTAATGCCAGCGTAACCGAAGTTGAGATTCTCATCCCCACGCCGGCCCCAGTCGTCGTGCAAGTGGTAGGAGAAATCCACGCGCCTGGCGTATACGAACTCAACGCTGACGACCGGGTATTGTCAGCGATCGAAGCAGCCGGAGGGGCGACTGAATATGCCGACCTCGAAAGCATAAATCTCGCCGCCATCATCAAGGACGGGGAACGCGTTTTCGTTCCGCCCTATCCGTCAATTCAGTCACCGGCGACGACGGACCAGACTACGAATCCAAGTACCGACGAATCCGTCGGCGCAGCGCATGAAGTAAACCAAGCCCCAACCGACACCCTTGCCGCGGGTCCGATCAATCTAAACACCGCCACTTTGGACCAATTGAAGACGCTACCGGGAATCGGCGATACCAAGGCCAATCAAATCATCTCCTATCGGAGCACGTTGGGCAGGTTTTCCACGCTCGAACAGCTTCTTGAGATCAGCGGGATTGGCGAAAAAACGCTTGAAGCAGTGCGACCTCTAGTCGAAATCCGATGAGAATCGTCTGGGCTGCCGCCGCGTTTCTTGTCGGCGTTGGATCTGCAATCATTTTCGGTACCGCGCCAGGTCACGGTATCCCTGCTAACGCATTTGCTGGTTTTCTAGTCGCAACCATTTTGGCATCGTTAGCACTGATCACAAGTCGGCGCCGAGCCGCGGTCGCTCTCCTCTGTGTGATCTTCTTGATTGGTGCCTGGCGGGGCACCGACGCGATCGACACACTCGCTGATGCTGATCAGGTTCAAATCGTCAGGACACCATCTACCTTCGTGTTTGCCGACACACTCAACGACGTCAGGAGCCGAATCGGAATTGATCTCAACGATTCATTGGGTCGGCCCTATTCCGGTTTGCCGACCGCTCTGTTGACCGGTGACCGATCAGGGATAGGGGACAAAGTCACCCGCGATTTTCGATCGGCAGGTCTAGCTCACTTGCTCGCGATCAGTGGATTGCATGTGTCACTGATCGGCGGGATCGCGATGACCGTCGCGGTTATGATTTTCGGCCGGCGACGCGCTTTATATCTCTTGATACCGCTCACCGCGGTCGTTCTCTACGCTGCGATCGCCGGATTCGCGCCACCAGTCACCCGGGCGGCAATCATGTTCTCTGTATTCATCCTAGGTCGGTCCACCGGCCGCGGCTCTCACACACTGTCGGCATTGGCGCTCGCGGCCTTATGCATGGTCGCAATAGAACCCTCCATCCTCGCGTCGTTGTCGTTTCAATTGAGTTTCGCCGCGATGCTGGGCATCGCGTTTGTGGCTCCCATCCTCGACGGTTTCACGGAGGTTGCCCCGACTTCCGGAACACAAAACGAGCGTTCGGTCTTGACCGATCGAATTCGCCGATTCGTCATCGGGTCGCTCGCCGTCTCGTTCGCATCGACACTCGGCACGCTGCCATTGGTCGCATTGCATTTCGACGCAGTACCGATCTGGGGAGGATTGGCGACGCTTTTGGCGGTTCCGGCGATGCCGATACTCGTCATCTCATCGGCAATGCTCGTCGCCATCGGCATGTTCCCGTTCTCTCTGGTGACGGAAATCGCGGCGATACCGGTGTACGCGTCGACGATTTATATCACCCGGATCGCCGAATTCTTTGCCTACCTACCGCCCAAACCGATTGAATCAGGCTCGTGGTCCATTTGGTTGACCGTCGCGTACTACTCGATATTCGCGGCGCTGTTGCCGTTTTTGCCGCAATTGAAAAATTCCGCATCTCGCATCGGACATTCTGCGAGCAGCATTTCAAGAATTGCGAGCGACACGACATCCAGACACCTAGTCGCGTCGGCGGCATTTACGGCGTTATTTCTCATCATTGGGATCGTTTTTTGGGGTGCTATTCTGACTCAGAATCACCCAAAGCAGTACCTGAGCGTTCGTTTTCTCGAAACGTCTCACGGCGAATCTACATTAATCGAAACCCCTAACGGCAATCGAGTGCTGGTCGATGGCGGCGGCGACCGCACTCAAGTCGCAGATATATTGTCCGGTTTACTGCCACTCACGGATCGCGAGATCGATGTTGTGGTGCTTACGCACACTGACGCTGACCACGTTGGCGGATTGCCCGCGGTTCTGCAGCGGTTCTCCGTCGGCACCGCTCTACATTCTGGCCTGACCGCATCGAGCGACGCCTTCTCGTCCTGGGAGAACGCGATTGAAAATCACGACGACGTTAGGATCGCCACACCCGGATTGATGATCGGCCTAGACGAACATGTCTTCTTGGAGGTGATTGCTGCAGGTTGCCTGATCTCCTCAGGTTCCTGCTCGGAGATCAACGACGCGTCGATCGTCGCGCGACTCAGCTACGGTGACGTTGAATTCCTTCTCACCGGGGACATCGAACGTCCGGCGGAGTCTTTCTTGGTGTCCACGATTCCGGATTTGCGTATGACCGTACTCAAAGCTCCGCACCACGGAAGCAACACGTCTTCGACCCAGATGTTACTGGACGCGGTTAACCCGGCTGCCGTAGTCGTCGCTGCGGGCACCGGCAACCGATACGGCCATCCTCATCCAGAAGTGATCAGACGACTCACGGCGAAAGTCGGAGAAGAACGCGTCTTCAGAACCGACGTGTTAGGGACGGTTGAACTACGCACCGACGGCGAACGTCTGTGGATGGTCCGGTAAGGCTAACGGCGGTTATCGTCCGAGTACTGGGCGATCACTCGGTCGGTATCTTGCGGAGGTACCGCTTCGTAGTGATCGATCTCCACGCTGAAGGTTCCGCGCGCCTGTGTCAATGAGCGCAAGTCCGCAGCGTACCTTTGCATCGTCGATATCGGTGCCTCGGCGTTCACGATCGTGAATCCATTACCCAACGGCTCCATGCCGCTGATCCGGGCACGTTTGCGGTTGAGGTCTCCCATCACATCGCCCGCGGTTTCGTCAGGAACCATGACATCGACCTTTAGGACCGGCTCCAACAATTGCGGACGTGCATCGCGCATCGCCTGCTTGAAACCCATGCTACCGGCGATCTCGAAAGCGACACCCGATGAGTCAACCGAGTGAGAACTTCCGTCGTACAATTCGACGTCGATGCCGACTACCGGGAATCCTGCCAGCACGCCTTGCGAAGCCGCGTTGCGAACACCTTTTTCCACTGAAGGAATGTACTCACGAGGCACATTGCCACCCACCACTTTGCTGGAGAACGTGATGCCAGCATCCGAACCCGCTGGTGCGACACGCATCAGGACGTGGCCGTACTGGCCACTGCCACCGGACTGCTTCTTGTGTTTGTAATCAACGTCCGCGTTGGACATGATGGTCTCTCGGTATGCGATCTTGGGCAACGAGGTGGTTAGCGAAACCTCGAACTTGCGCGCAATTCGCTGAATCGCCATCTCAACGTGGATGTCACCGAGACCATGCAACACCAACTCGCCGGTTTCGGCATTGCGCTCCAGATGCAACGTCGGGTCTTCCTCGGTGATCCGAGTTAACGACGATGCCATCTTGTCCAAATCTGACTGCGATTCGGGGCTGACAGCCAGGGCGAAAATGGGTGCCGGCAATTCGACGCCCTCTAACTCCACCATAATGTCACGCGAACAGAGGGTGTCGTACGTCGCCGCCTCTTGCAGCTTGGTCACCGCTGCAATATCGCCGCGGACCGCGGTGTCGACAACATTCAACTCTTTGCCCACCGGGGCGTAAACCTGAGCGACGCGTTCGGCGTCGCCTTTGGCACCCGTCACAAGTTGGGAGTTCGGGTTCAATGCTTCTCCGTATACCCGGAGGTAGGAAACCTTGCCGACAAACGGATCCGCCGAGGTCTTGAAAATCAGATTAGCCGGCGTGTTCTCGGTTACACCCTCCGGAAAATCTTCATCCGGCGCGGGGAATAGGTCGATCGCCGCGTCCATCAATTGTTCGACGCCAATCTCTTGGTCGGCTGCCGCGGCGAAGATCGGGACGATCCCGCCGGATCTGATCGCGGCCTTAAGTCCGTTTTGCAGATCTCCGACGCTCAACTCCTCGCCCTCGAGGTACATCATCATAAGATCGTCGTCCGACTCAGCTATCGCCTCGACCAACTCCTCCGGCATGTCTTCAACGTTGCCTACCAACAGATCCGTGATCCCGGTCAACCCATCACCGCTTCCCTCTGGCGCTTGCACAGGAACACACATTCGTCCCCAAACACCCTGGATTGTGGCCACGACCTCGTCAAAATCCGTCTCCGGCCGATCTAGCTTATTGACTACGATCGCCCTAGGCAGCTTTGCATCCTCGGCGGCCTGCCAAGCCTGAATCGAGCCAACCTCGATGCCTGACGGAGCTGATATAAGAAGAATTGCAGCATCTGCGACGCGCATGGCCGACAGCATGTCGCCTCTGAAATCGGGGTAGCCCGGCGTGTCCAGCACGTTGATCTTGTGTCCCCGCCACTCGCACGGCAGGATCGCAAGTTGGACGCTGGAGCCACGCTCCTGTTCTTCGGGCTCGTAGTCGGACAAGCTAGTTTGGTCGTCGACACGGCCCCTACGGTTGACCGCGCCTGTCTTGTAGTACATGGCGTCGGACAGCGTCGTCTTGCCGGCTCCGCTGTGTGCCGCTAGAACGATATTCCTAATCTGAGACGATGCCAATGCCGCCATTTACTCGCTTCTCCTTTCCGTGCCAGCCAAACTCGCAATCGCCTTGGGAAACAGTGTTGCGTGGGTGCTATGAAAGCTCCATGTACGCAACCGCCCTAGACACCTCGATTTTGCTGACGCGTTAACCCACGTTTGCAATTAATCCGCAATCATAAACCAGATTGCAAATCACTCGCCTAACAACAGAAACGCGACACCGGCAACCATTGCAATTCACCTGTCAACCGTCATTGGTTTCAACTCGGTGACCCGCCCTTGAACTTCTGCAACGTTAACACCATTGCGGAGCTTGCGGGCATCGGTATACCGGCCTCACGCCCTAATCGGACCGCTGCACCCAAGATGTCGTCCAACTCCAGTTTGCCGCCGCGATTGAAATCGGATTGCAACGATGACTCAAATTCGTCGGCCTCAGCGACAGCATCCGCCAACTTGGTGTCCACTATCCCGTTCGGGAATTTGACCCCATTGGCCTTCCCGCTCGCAACAATCTCCTCCATAACGGTTCGAATGGTGTTCAATCCTTCTTCCATCACCAACACTTCCGACAACGACGACCGCGCCGCCGTAACAATCGTGCCTAGCGCACCGATAGCGACCATTTTCGACCACAATGCTGCTCGAATATCGGATCTGACTTCCACTTGGACACCGGGGACTGAAAGCACATCCCGCAACATCTCAACGCGTTCGGTAATCGAACCATCGCGTTCACCGAACTCAATCCGAGCGGCACTACCCGTCTGAACGATATGCCCGGGCGCCGCAATCGAGGTCTCAATATACGTCGCACCTTCCAACACTCGTTCCCATCCAAACTGCTGCGCCAGCGCCTTCCCGCCCGTGATGCCATTTTGAACCGTCAGAATAACCGTTCCATCGCCGACCAATGGATGCATCTCCGGTATCGTGTCCGAGTTTGAATAAAGTTTGACGCAATGAAGCACAACGTCTGCGACTCCCGCTTCATCCGGCGTGAGTGCCACTGCCGGATGCACCACGTAGTCGCCCCAGAACGATTCCACTCGCAAACCGCTAACGCGCATCGCCTCAGCGTGCTGGCCCCGCGCGATCAACACAACCTCCGCGCCTTGCCTAGCCAATGCGCCGCCATAGTAAGCACCCACAGCACCAGCGCCCATTACGGCGATCTTCATCGTGAATCGTCCTTTAACTCCAAGTCCTTCTCATCGAAGCCCGATGCCACGATTATGCAAAAACATCGCGGAAGGGTTCTCTGCACCACCCTCCTCCTCGATGCCCGAGGGGGAACTCAAGGGGGTTTAGACGTGGAGTTTCGCCTTGCGCTCCGTCGCCCAGCCTCTCTGGATTCCGGCTTTCGCCGGAATGACGGTAGTTGTGCACAGAACCCGTAAGCGCTCAGTAGTTAGAATTTCGGAATGTCATCCGAAATCAATCGATTTGATGGTCGCGCCATCAACGAATGCCGCCCAATTACGATCGAACCTGGTTTCATGCCGAACGCCGAGGGGTCAGCTCTCGTTAAACTCGGCGACACCCACGTGATCTGCACCGCCACTGTCGATTTAGACGTCCCCCGTTGGATGCGTGGTCGCGGCACGGGTTGGGTCACCGCCGAATATGGTATGTTGCCGCGTTCGACCGACCAACGCATTGATCGGCGGCGAGCGTCAACCAGCGGCCGCAGTCGCGAGATCGAACGCCTGATCGGTCGATCGCTCCGAGCCATCACCGACATGGCGGCTTTAGGCGAATGCTCCGTCACCATCGACTGCGATGTACTGCGCGCCGACGGTGGTACGAGGACAGCATCTATCACCGGCGGTTACGTTGCGCTCGAGCAAGCGATCAAATCGTTGCAACATAATCGCGGCGAAGACAACCACGTCCTCATCGACAGCGTCGCAGCCATCTCTGTCGGCATCGTAGACGGCCGATGCGTCCTAGATCTCCCCTACGAAGAAGACGCGCACGCCGAGGTCGATATGAACGTCGTGATGACCGGCTCAGGCGATTACGTCGAAATTCAAGGAACCGCCGAAGCAGCGCCATTTACTGCAGCCCAATTGCAAGAGCTGCTCGATCTCGCTCGGATTGGTTGTGATTCAATGAAAAGGGAACAAAGCGACGCCCTAGTCAGGGGCGCTGAATCGGTCACATGACCGGCGAAAATGCCGGATCTCATTTCATTAGACTGTTTGACAACTCCATGCCTTCGACTTCCCAACACCCCATCTACATCTCCGTGATCGGCGGTGATCGGGATCACACCACTCCCGAAGGTCTCGAAATAGCCGAAGAAATTGGACGTCTCGTCGCCTTGAACGACTGCATCCTCGTCAACGGCGGGATGGGAGGGACCATGGAGCGCGCCGCAAAGGGTGCCAAATCCGCTGGCGGGACCACCATCGGCATCCTCTCTACAACCGACCGAAACGAAGCCAATTCCTACATCGATTACGCCATACCAACTCCTTTAGGATTCGTCCGAAACGTCCTGGTAGCCAACGCCAGCGATGCGGTAATTGCATTGCCGGGCAAATGGGGAACATCCAATGAACTCAGCTTCGCAATGATGGCCGGAGTACCGGTTGTTGCATTGCAAGGTTGGGAAGTCAATCTCCGAAACGACAACGGTCAAGCACAGTACTCGGAAGTTTCGTACGCCCGCGACGCCGCGGAAGCCGTGACTTTGGCGATCAAACTCACCACCCAACGGCGACAGTAATTCAATACCGGTCATTTCTGACGCGGGCAGCGACGCGTTAACAGATTCGCACGTTTTTATTGCAAACTTGTTCAGCATGAGCAATATCAAATTCGTCAAAGGTAAAGAGATACTCGACTCGCGTGGCAACCCTACGGTTTACGCCGAAGTTTTGCTCGAAGACGGTACTCGAAACGGTGCGTCAGTCCCGTCTGGTGCTAGCACCGGCGAGAACGAGGCTTGGGAACTGCGCGACGGCGATCTGAAACGCTTCAACGGAAAAGGCGTTCTCCAAGCCATCGCCAACATTAACGGTCCGTTGAACGACGTGGTCATCGGCTTGGACGCCAACGACCAACGCGCTGTCGACGAGGCGATGATCAACGCCGACGGTACCAGCAACAAGTCTCGATACGGCGCCAACGCTCTCCTTGCCATCTCGATGGCAATCCTGCGAGCAGCGAGCCGCAGCCAAGGCGAATGGCTCTACGACCTCGTTGCAGACCATATCGGTAATCGCGAACGGTACATCCTCCCGGTGCCGATGCTGAACATTTTCAACGGCGGGGCACACGCTGCGGGTTCAACCGAGTTTCAAGAATTCATGGTCATGCCAGCTGGCGTCGAATCGTTGTCGGAAGCACTCCGTGCGGGTTCCGAGATTTACCAATCGCTTGGAAGACTCCTTCAAGACGAGGGTCTTTCAACATCCGTCGGTTTCGAGGGCGGTTACGCCCCGGTCGGGCTGACCAACCGCCAGGCACTCGGTTACGTCACTCACGCAATCGAATCCGCTGGATATTTGCCCGGCGAGGAGATTTTCATCGCTCTGGACCCGGCGGCGAGCGAATTCTACGTGCCAGAGGTTCAGCGCTACAGCATGAAGCGCGAAGGACTCCGCCTCACCGCAGAAATGATGGCCGAAGAATACGACGCTTTCTGCGCCGAATACCCGATCTGCAGCATCGAGGACGGCCTCGCCGAAAACGACTGGAAAGGTTGGCAAATCATCACCGACAAAATCGGCGAACGTGTGCAACTCGTCGGCGATGACCTCTTCGTGACCCAAACCGCCTTTCTCGAACGCGGCATCAAAGAGAAGGCCGGAAACGCAATTCTCATCAAGCCAAATCAGGTCGGAACCGTCACCGAAACGCTCGACACGATCCGGCGCGCCCGGAAATCGAACTTCGGCGTCGTCGTCAGCCATCGCTCGGGTGAAACCGAAGACACCACAATAGCCGACATTGCCGTTGGT
Source organism: uncultured Dehalococcoidia bacterium (assembly GCA_951812795.1). Classification (GTDB taxonomy): domain Bacteria; phylum Chloroflexota; class Dehalococcoidia; order Lucifugimonadales; family Lucifugimonadaceae; genus Bin127. The sequence goes on along the minus strand of OX638325.1, from coordinate 2,374,959 downwards.
TCCGGATGCGGCCAAATCAAATCTGGAGCACCCGCACGCAGCGAGCGAGTCGCCAAGTACAACCGCCTTCTCCGGATTGAAGATTGGGCCGGAGACCAAGGCCGCTACGCCGGAATGAGCGTAATCAAATAGCAAAACACACATGCGCCGATACGCGGTGCGGTGTAATCTGCCAATTAGTCATTCGCTGATCCACACAAAGAAGAGGCTCAACCCTCATTAGGAGATCCATAAGTCACAACATGAGCAGAACCAAGATCGGCATCAACGGCTTCGGCAGAATTGGTCGGCAAGTCTTCCGTACCATCAACCAGCGACAGTCTGATAAGTTGCAAGTAGTCGCAGTAAACGACCTTGCCAGCCCAGCACAACAAGCCCATCTCCTCAAGTACGACTCCACCTATGGGCGTTACGACGGCGATGTTGAGATAGGCGATGGTTCGCTCACGATAAACGGAGACAAAATCACTGTCTTCTCCGAACGCGACCCAGCGAACATTCCGTGGGACGACGCGGGTGTCGAGATCGTCATCGAATCCACCGGATTCTTCACCGACGCCGCCCAGGCCTCCGCGCATCTCTCCGACAGCGTCAAAAAAGTCATCATCTCAGCGCCGGCATCCAACGAGGACATCACGATCGTTCTCGGCGTAAACGACGGCGATTACGACCCGTCCCAGCATAACGTCATCTCCAACGCCTCGTGCACGACTAACTGCGTCGCTCCGATGGCGAAGGTTCTCAACGACGCATTCGGAATTGAACGCGCCTTGATGTCGACGATCCACGCTTACACCAACGATCAAAACATTTTGGATCAGGTCCACAGCGACCTCCGTCGTGCCCGCGCCGCTGCGAATAGCATTATCCCGACCACTACCGGCGCCGCTAAAGCTGTAACCCTTGCGATTCCCGAACTCGCCGGAAAGATCGACGGCATGGCATACCGCGTACCAGTCATCACCGGATCCGTCACTGACCTGACCGCTCGGCTGTCAAAACCCGCTACCGCGGAGGAAGTGAACGAAGCGTTCCGGGAAAGTCAGGCCGGGGCTTTGAATGGCGTAATCCAAGTCTCCGACGAGCCATTGGTCTCCGCCGACTACATCGGAGATCCACACTCCTGCACCATCGACGCGCTCTCGACCGCTGTAATATCCGACGAGGACGACGGTTCTGGAACGTTCGTCAAGGTTGTGGGATGGTACGATAATGAATGGGGATATTCCAGCCGAACCGCCGATGTTGCCGCTCTCATCGCTTCCGCCCAATGAACTCGGTTTCACGGCACCCTGACTCCGATCAACTCGTTGCACGTTGGTTAGACTTTCCCAGCAATGCGCACGATTACACGGCGAACGAGAGCCGTTGACAATCGCCTTGGCGCACATACGCGTATCATGATGCAAAACAGCGTTAATCAAATAGCTCTCGAAAATAACCCTGACGGGATTCTGAACACAACCTCACAACTCAACCAACAACACGTAGTCGACGATATCGGCGCGTTTTTAAACGTCTTGCCGCCAAACGTTCGCGAAGGTCTCGACGGAACCATTGATGGCGATCGTGAAGTTTCCGGCCTACTCGAAGTGATCATCGACCTCGGACGTGTCCCGGAAGCACGATTCGTCGATGGCTCCGTAGCCCTTAACGACAAGGAAGTCACGCGTTGGGACATCGACACGGTCATCGCCGGACTGGGCCGTTTCGGCGACGACAACCGCGCCGGGATCGAGCGCACACTTCATCGCTTCTCCGCGATCCGCGACCGCGAAGGCAATCCCGTCGGATTGACATGTCGCGTCGGACGCGCGGTCTTCGGAAGCGTTCGGCTAATTCAAGACCTCATACAGACCGGCCGCAGCGTGTTGATCCTCGGTCGCCCAGGCATCGGTAAAACCACAATACTCCGAGAAGTTGCCCGCGTACTCGCCGACGATGCGTCTCGACGAGTGGTGATCGTTGACACTTCCAACGAGATCGGTGGCGACGGTGCTGTTGCGCACCCGGCTATCGGGCGGGCGCGCCGAATGCAAGTCCCCAACACTGAACTCCAGCACCGCACCATGATCGAAGCGGTCGAAAACCACATGCCCGAAGTTGTCGTCATCGACGAGATCGGAACCGAGCTCGAGGCCCTCGCCGCTCGAACCATCGCCGAACGCGGCGTGCAGCTCGTCGCCACCGCTCACGGCAACACTCTCGGCAACGTCATCACTAACCCAACCCTCTCCGACCTCGTCGGCGGGACACAAGCTGTAACACTCGGCGACATCGAGGCGCGCCGCAGGCGAACCCAGAAGACGGTCTTGGAACGCAAACACATGCCGACCTTCGACGTTGTCGTCGAGATGCGCGAACGAAACTACGTCGGCGTTCACAACGATGTCGGAAGAGCGGTCGATCGCATGCTACGCGGACTCCAACTTCCTCTCGAGATGCGAAGGCTCAACGAGGACGGCAGCGTCGACACTCAAGTCGAAGACGCGATGGATTCCGAAGATGGATTCGAAACCGCCGCGTTCGATCTAAATGCCATCCGCTCACCGCGGCGTTCATATGACCCCGACACCGAAAATCCCAACGCAAATGGCAGGCCAATTGAACCCGCCGAGACCATCACAAGAGAAGAAGGCATGCCGGAACCACCTCCGATACGTGTCCATCCTTTCGGAGTTCCCCGTGACGCACTCAGGTCCGGCATTCGAGCCATGGGCGTCCCGGTGATGCTGTCCGAGTCCGCTGCCGAGGCCGACGTCCTAGTCACTACCAAACTCCACTACGGCCGACGTCCTCCGGCGGTCAAACGAGCCGAACGTGATGGCGTACCCGTCTACGTCCTGCGACGCGGAACCCGCGAGCAGATCGAACAATTCCTGAATCGCTTTGAAGTCGGTCGCGCAAGCACAGCCAACGGAAACGGATCGCACTCTGACGACGAACTCCTCGTCGATGAGGCTCTCGAAGAGGCCGAACGCGCAGTCGAACGAGTTCTCAGCGGCGACCGCAAAATCAATCTTTCTGCGCAGTCCTCCCACATTCGACGACTCCAGCACGCCCTCGCCGCACGCTACAACGTCGGGTCTGCGAGCACCGGACACGAACCGAACCGGCATGTCATCATCCGACGACGGCGCCGATGACCCGCCCAGCAACGTCGTAATCGCAGTATCTCCACAATGCCACGCAGGTCGGTCCATAAAGCGCCGTTCATTTCGTTTGAGGGTGGCGAAGGCGCCGGCAAGACTACTCAGGTGAAATTGCTTCGGCAACGTCTCGAGAGTTTGAAGCTGCCCGTCCTGGTCGTTCGTGAACCCGGCACGACCTGCCTCGGCGAGCAAGTTCGGGAAATCATCAAATCCCAGAGCGACAACGTTCCCGCCGCCGACGCCCTACTCTTCATGGCCGCCCGCGCCCAGTTAATGGCCGACGTCATCGTCCCCGAACTCAAAAAAGGCACCACCGTCATCGGCGACCGCTTTTCCGACTCCACCATCGCCTACCAGGGTTATGGCGGCAACCTAAACCTCGACCGCCTCCGCCACGCCAACGAACTAGCCACCAACGAGGTCGCTCCCGACCTCACCATCCTGCTCGACGTCACGCCCGAAACCGGACTCGGCCGGCGCGACGCTGAGGACGACTCCACCGGCGAAACCCAACGCCGCTTCGAAGAATTACCCATCCGCTTCCACCGCAGCGTCCGACGTGGTTACCGCGAACTCGCCAGCAACGAACCCAACCGCTGGATCGAGATCGACGCCGCACGTAACCCCAACGAGGTCGCCGAAGACGTCTGGCGTTACGTCTCCGAATTCTTTAGGTAGATGCCTTCCGCTCAATATCTAGATCAACAAACTTAAAATACAGAAACTCTATGAAAACAAAAGAATTTAAGCGGGTGGCACGTCGAGCAGGCAGAGTACGTTATCCGAACGGAATAGAGGAAAAATCCTAGTGCAAATCACTACCGCAAGAAACCCACTTCTCACGACCGTCGTGAACTTCGCAGACACTCAGGTCTCGATCAGTCTGCCCGCATAACCCTCAAGACTCGTTCCACGAAGTCATGGACCAATGGGCGATCAGAATCTCGTTCCCAGTCTTCCATCGAGTCGTGACAAAAATGGCGGTGGAATTTCTCGGCAGCTAAGAAGTTGGATCGAATCAGCGGGTCATCATACTCTTCCGCAAGCCGGATTACCGCGTTCTTCAACGATCGGTGACTTTCGTGGGACCACTTGCGTTCCTGTGCAACCGCCATCACCGCATGGGCGGCGGCGCCCCACAGCTTTTCCGCGCCCTGCAAGATGTCACCACGTATAAACTCGTCATCAGACGCCGACAAAAAATCGCGTGAAACTTGCGCGTGTTCAGTCGGGGTCATCGTGGATGTGGTGGTCATAGCAACGCTGTTTCAGCAAGGTTTATTTTAACCCAAACTAAACATCTGCTCTATGAACCCTTGCGCCGCTCGCGCTTCAATGATGTGATTTTGCAAAGGGTTGATGTTGCGATAATCTGATACGGAACAGGAATCAGGTTACGGAGTCTCCCGATGCGAAACAACACCATGAAGCGAAAGATGCTAGACGGCGGAACCACGCTCGGTCCATTCGTTGGCTGGCCCGCTCCAGCATTGGTCGAACTCATGGGTTGGGCCGGATTCGACTTCGTAGTCATCGACTGTGAACACGGAATCATGGACTACGAGACATCCGAAAACATGATCCGCGCCGCCGAACTCTCCGGCACGACGCCCATCGTCCGCATCGGCATGAACGATCAGCAACACATCCAGCGTTACCTCGAAGGCGGCGCCCAAGGCGTTATGATTCCCCTCATCAACAACGGCGAACAAGGGCGCGCCGTCGTCGACGCCGTAAAATACCCGCCCGTCGGCAAACGTGGCGGATTCTCGGGCCGAAGCGCAATGTTCGGCATCCAAGATCAAGCCGAATACGTCAAACAAGCCAACGAAGAAACCTTCGTCTGCCTCCAGATCGAAACCCCAGAAAGCATCGACAACGCCGACGAGATCATCAACACCGAAGGCGCCGACTGCATATTCATGGGACCCGGCGACCTCTCCCTAAATATGGGCTACCCCGGTCAAATCGCCCACCCCGAAGTCGTTGAAGCCATCGAAACCCTCGTCAAGAAAACACACGACGCCGGCAAAATCTCCGGAACCCTCGGCGTAACTGTCGAACAAGCCCAGTTCTGGCACGAACGCGGCGTCCAATGGATCGTCAGCGGCGCATCCCGCTTCTTACTCGCCGAAGCCCGCACCTACCTCGACCAAACACGCGGTTCGGGAGTCGGTTAAACCGAAAGTTCCGGCCCTGATCGTACCGAACTCGATGCCGGAAAGAAGCGAGCATCTTGACCACCAACCCGGTGAGTCCCGGGAACAATTGGAAGTACTTAGTACCCGTCTGCACCCGTCTGCGTCGCTGAAGGTGAACAGGTCGTCATTTACTTCGACAGATCTAGGTGACGTTTCCGGCGCGTTCGCAACCGCAGTCAACCCGACCGCGGACCCCTGATCCCCAATCCCTCGCGCCAATCACGCACAATCCGATCATCATGCTCGAACGCCAGTTTTGGCATCTCATCTGCCGCAAACACCCGAGCATCAGACGTCTCGTCTCCAGCCATCAACTCACCGCCAACCACATCCGCGTGATAGACCACCAACACGACCGCCTGCCCCTCGTCGCTGTAAACCCCGACTAACCACTCGACGCTAACGACCAATCCACACTCTTCCTTAACCTCCCGCTCCAGCGCCCGTTCCAACTTCTCCCCGCGATCTACGTAACCTGACGGGAAACTCCACATCCCGATCTGTGGCTCAATCGCCCGTTTCAGCAGCACGATCCCATCATCCATCGGGATGATCGCCGCAACCGCAACCTTCGGATCCGAATAGATGACCCGATCACACTCCACACACCGATGATGCCCTCCACCGATTGGCGCCAGCGCCGGAAATTCCGGATGATGCGGTTGCCCACCGCTGGATTTTAATGACATCTCAAATGCGAATCATACAAACCTCACTTCTAACAGCGACTAGAATCGTCGTATGACCGCGTTTCGACGAATCTTGATGGCCCTCGCCGTCATCAACGTCCTCTTCACCATCTTCACCGCCGCCGTTGGACTCTTCGCCGATGGCGGGGACATCTGGTCGCGGCTAGTCCTCGCCGGCCTGCATCCCTTATCCGCTATCGCCATCATCCTCTTGGTTTTCATTCGGCACCCAAATACCGCCTTAGTTTCCGGCATCACCGCGATCCTCGCGATCAATATCATCGCCGATCTAACACTCGCCACCTTAATCACCTCAGGCGCCATCGAAGGCGATTGGCCGCTTCCGCTAGTCTTCGCGATCATCCCAACGATCGCCATCGTCTACGCAGTAAAAGATCTTCGCACGGAGCGACGTCCATCAGACAACGCGAATCAACCTGCCGGGTGTTGATGACCAAGCGCGATCCGACTCTCGTGCACCGACAGGCGTGCCCGCGACCTATTCGTTGACCATCTCCGCAAACACCGGCATCAACTTCGTCCGTGCTGCCGCCGACTTCTCACCGTCATCCCCCTCGAAAATCGGCAACTCCTCTTCGATATCCGCATTCAGATCGTATAGTTCGCCCGTCTCATACAACTTCCAGTCGTGATCCCGAACCATTCGGATGCAGCCTAGATCAGTCCGATTGGCAGTCATCGGATCGTAGTGGAAGAAGATCCAATCCTTAGGATTACCCTTCTCACCCTTCAACTGCGGATAGAACGACCTGCCATCGATCACATAACCCTCCGGAGGCTCAGCGCCGGCAGCATCCAACATCGTCGGGAGAAAATCGGTAACGTCTACCAGATTGTTGTTCACCACACCAGCCGGTACCGTCCCTGGCATCTGCGCAATCAACGGAACGTGCGTCCCATGGTCGTTCGTCGTGCTCTTGCCACCGCAGATTTCGTTGTGCCGGTGCACAATGGAGCAGACTTCCTGTGGCGAACCGTTGTCGCCCGTGTAGATCACCAGAGTCTCTTCGCTCAGCCCTTGCTCAGCAAGATAGTCCAACAACCGCCCGATCACCTTGTCGTGGTACTCCACCATATCCTGGTAAAACCGAGGGTGCGCATCATCACCATCGTCGCTTAATTCGCCCCAAGTCCGACCGCCGAAGTTCTTGTTCGACTGCGGTTCGAAACCCTCCCACTCAGGACTGTCCGGCGTCGGCTCGAACGGACCGTGCGTCAACGCCATCGGCCAGTACACGAAGAACGGATTGTCATCGTCCTTCTTACGCTCGATGAAGTCGATGATGTAGTTGCAAAATACATCATCCCCATACTCGCCCTTAGTGTCATCCCGATACGAACCATTCTGGTAAATCACCGGATCCTTGTATCGAGACCCTTTGTGCTCGGTGTGATGAGCGTGCCAAACGCAGAACTCATCGAAGCCCGCATCCTCGATCTTCTGGCCCTTGTTCCGCATCTCCGGCATGATATCCGGCGGATTATAGGAATAAAGCTGCCACTTCCCAGAAATCAGCGTGTTGTAACCCGCACCTGAGAAGAGATGCCCGAACCCTACCTCGTCAGGAGGCAACAACCCGAACCCGATATAGTTCCTGAAGTTGTGCTTACCCGTCATCAACGCCACCCGCGTCGGCGTGCACAACGGCAGCACATGCCCCTCATCGAACCGCATGCCATTCGCCGCCATCTCGTCCAACCGCGGCGTCGCATACGACGTGCTCCCATTAACCCCGATGCACTCATAACCGAGGTCGTCGGACATAATCATGATGATGTTAGGTCGCTTTTCGGACATAGTATCCTCTCCCGCGTCATACCATACCACTCACTGCCAGACCGCCCAACGTTCCCATCACCTACCTAACCAACTCCACGCCTTGGCGGATAATTCTCAGATCACCGAACCCGGCCCCGTCCGGGAGAACGCGCGCATCACCAGCCTCGACCTGATACGCGGCGTTGCGGTGCTCGGCATTCTCCTCATGAACGCCGTCTCCTTCAAGTTCGGGGATGCTCCGTACTTCAATCTCAACGCAGGCGGGTCCGAATCTTGGCTCGATTGGAGCGTAGGCATCTTCGGCGAGATAGTCGTCGACCAGAAGTTCATGGGATTGTTTTCCCTACTCTTCGGCGCCGGGATGATTCTCTTCATCGACCGCGCCAGCATCAAGGGAAGACGGCCCGTACTGCTGAACCTCTGGCGCAACGGACTGCTCCTCGGAATCGGCATCCTCCACATCATGCTCTGGGATGGCGATGTTCTGATCGTATACGCCATATCGTCGGTCTTCCTGATCGCCTTGCGAAAGCTTCCGAACCGAGCCCTTATCGCCATCGGTGCAGTCGTCTTCGCACTCTCCATGGGTGCCGAACTAATCGCACAAAACATCGCCGAGACAACCGACGCATCGCTGGCAGGGATCTGGAACCCGGGTGAGACACCTGCCGACGAGGAGGACATCTGGACACCGCTACTGACTGGATACTTCCTACGCGGACTTGGAATGATACTCATCGGTGCCGGCCTCTATCGCACCGGATTTATGAACGGCAAAATGCCCGCCAAAATATACCAACAAACCGCCCTGATCGGACTCGCTATCGGCTTACCACTCGCCACCGTCGGCGTCATCATCACCGCGCTGAACGACTACTCGCGAGACGTCGCCTTCATCGGCCAGATCCCCAACACGATTGGCACGATACCCGCGTCGCTCGGATACATGAGCCTCATCATCCTCTGGAACAATCGCGCCGGCAACTGGCTAAAGGAACATTTACGCGCAGTCGGCCGCATGGCACTGACAAACTATCTGACGCAGACATTGCTCGGCGTACTCGTGTTGACAACCTTGCTTGCCGATGCCGACTTTGTGAACCGTAGCCTAGTCTTGGCGTTTGTGCTCGCGGTCTGGGTGCTGCAAATCTGGTGGTCGCAGGCGTGGTTAAACCGCTTCCTGTTCGGACCAGCAGAATGGCTCTGGCGCGTTGCTACATACCGAAGCGGACAACCATTCGTCCGACGGCGAGACTAGAAGCGCGGGCTAACGCCCCTATCTCAAGCCACCATCTCCGCAAACACCGGCTTCAACTTCGCCCGTGCCGCCGCTGCCTCCGGTCCATCCTGCGACTCGAATATCGGCAACTCCTCATCCAAGTCCGATCTCATGTCGTACAACTCACCCGTCTCGTACAGCTTCCAATTCCGATCCCGCACCATACGGATGCACCTCGCCGCGTTGCGAGCGCTCATCGGCTCGAAGTGGAAAAATATCGAGTCTTTTGGATTGCCCTTTTCACCTTTCAGCTGCGGATAGAACGATTCTCCGTCGATCACGTAACCGTCAGGCGATTCGATACCCGCCGCATCCAACAACGTCGGCAGGAAGTCGGTAACGTCGATCAAATCATCGTTTACCGAACCCGCCGGAACCGTCCCCGGCTGCTGAACGATGAGAGGAACGTGCGTCCCGCGGTCGTTTGTCTTGCCCTTGCCACCGCAGATTTCGTTGTGCTGGTGGAGCATTGTGCACACATCATGCGGTGAGCCGTTGTCTCCCGTGTAAATCACCAGCGTGTCTTCACTTAAGCCCTGCTCTGCAAGGTAGTCCAACAACCGCCCGATAATCTTGTCGTGATACTCCACCATGTCCTTGTAAAACCGAGGGTCATCCGCAAAGGCGCCGTCCTCCAGCTCCGCCCACGTCCGACCGCCACGAGTCCGATTAGTCGGCGGGTCGAAATCAGCAAATTCCGGACTATCCGGTGAAGGCTCGTGCGGCTTGTGCGTCAACGCCATCGGCCAATACACGAAGAAGGGATTGTCATCATCCTTCTTGCGGCCGATAAAGTCGATGATGTAATTGCAAAACTCCTCATCCCCATACTTGCCCATCGTGTCGTCACGATACTTCCCGTTCTGGTAGATGATCGGATCCTTGTATCTCGAACCCTTCTCCTCCGTCTGATGCGCGTGCCATACGCAGAACTCGTCGAAACCCGCATCCTCGATCGTCTGACCCTTGTTCCGCATCTCCGGCATCTCGTCCGGCGGGTTGTACGAATACAGCTGCCACTTGCCCGATATGCAAGTGTTGTAACCCGCATCCGAGAACAGATGCCCGTACGTAACCTCGTCTGGCGGTATCAATCCGAATCCGATGTAGTTCCTGAAGTTGTGCTTACCCGTCATCAACGCCACCCGCGTCGGCGTGCACAACGGCAAAACATGCCCCTCATCGAACCGCATCCCATTCGCCGCCATCTCGTCCAACCGAGGCGTTTCGTACGAAGTTCCGCCATTGACCCCGATGCACTCGTACCCGAGGTCGTCGGACATGATCATGATGATGTTTGGTCGTTTATCTGACATTACTGCTCTCCCGCAAAAAACCATATCACCGTCGCATCACAATCCGTCGCGGAATCTCAGAAACCTTCGCCCCGCCATCCATCATTACAATCACATCATCTTCAATCCAGATCATTCATGCCGAGTAGCAAACCATGACCAACCCAACTCCCGTAATCGACGTCCAAGTCCACGCCTACGAACGCAACCACCCCGGACGTCCATGGCACGGCCACCTCGAAGGCCCTGAAGAAGTCACCGGCGACGACATGGTCACCGCCATGGACGCGGTTGGAGTCGACGGCGCAATCCTCGTATCACCCTTCTCGATGTACCAGTACGACGCATCCTACGCCCTCGAGGTTCACGCCAAACATCCGGACAAATTTGGACTCGTCAGACCTTTCGACCCCGATTCCGACCACATCGAACAACAGATGGAAGAGTGGACATCCACCCCGGGCGTCGTAGGCGCACGCATCATGCTCGCACGCATCGAAATCGAAGCCGACAACGTCGGCGTCAACCAGATCCTTGCCGCCGGCGCCAAAGCAAACGTCCCCATTAACGTCATGTGCTCCGGTAAACTCCCAATCTTCCGAGAAATGGCACGCAACCACCCGAACACTCAACTCATCATCGACCACCTGGGCCTCGCACAACCCTACGAACCGCCCGCGCCGCCCGACGCTTGGGACGACCTACCAGCCGTCCTCGAACTATCCGAGTTCGACAACGTCAACATCAAGATCTCCGGCGCCGGAACCCTCGCCCATGAACCTTTCCCCTACCCCGACATCTGGGAACCCCTAACCCAAATCTTCAACGCCTACACCCTAGACCGCTGCATGTGGGGCACCGACTGGACCCGCGCCGTAAACCTCCTGACCTACGAACAAGGCGTCCAAGCCTTCCGCGTCACCGACCAACTAACCGACCCCGAACGCGCAACCCTAATGGGCGGCTCCCTGCAGAACATCTACAAATGGTCGCCGAGCAAGGCCTAGGTGCGACTCCAAGTCATGCCATTCTGCACGGAGCGCACGAATAGTCACGTCATTCTGGACGACGCGCACGAATAGTCATGTCATTCTGAACGGAGCGTAGCGGAGTGAAGAATCTCACCCAACAACCATAGGCATGATCTCTAGATTCCTCGCTACGCTCGGAACGACATAGCCGACAACACGACGCAAGAGCGCGCATCCGCCATCATCTATCCGCAATCTCCTCACGCAGCCGCGCCTCCCGCTCGACCTGCTCCGGCGTAATCGCGTCACCGAAATCCTCAAACTCATACACCTGACGTATCTCGACCTCGCTCCGGCTCAACATTGGGTTGGGACACCTCTTTATCCACTCCACCGCTTCGTCCATATCCTTAACCTCCCACAGCCAAAATCCCGCCACCAACTCGTTCGTCACTCCGAACGGGCCGTCGATAACATCCCGACTCTCCCCGTCGAATACCACTCGCTTCCCGTTCGACGTCGGATGCAAACCGTCACCGGACACCATCACGCCCGCCCTCACCAACTCCTCGTTGAACCGACCCATCGCCTCAAACAACTCCGGCGGCGGCATCACACCAGCCTCACTGTCCTCGGTCGCCTTTACCAGCACCATCACGCGCATCGTTCAATATCCTCCGTCTTCGGAAATTAGGCCCGAAAGTACTCCCTCTTCGTACAATCACACACTACCGCAACGAGTATACGAAACACGACTTTGCCATGCCAAAACGTGCACTCATCATCCGCCATAACGAGCATGAAACCCTAGGCGAAAACTACACCGGCGTCCTCAACGATCGCGGCTTCGAGCTACACGCCATCAACGTCTTCGAAGGCGCACCCAACTTCGCCGACTTCGATCCGCCGATGCTCAACGAAATCGACTTCATCATCGCTTTAGGTGGCGCGCTCTCAGCAAACGACGACTACCCAGCAATCCACGCCGAACGCCATTTCTTCTCCGAAGCCATCGCTTATGGCATCCCCTCCTTCGGCGTGTGCCTCGGCGCACAAATCATGGCCCGCGCCCTAGGCGGGATTGTCGAGCCAACCGGCGGATACGAGTTCGGTCTCCGCAAGATTTGGATAACGAGAGCAGGCGCCGACGACCCCGTTTTTGGCGAACTCCGCGTGCCATTAGTCCCAACGCTCCACGGCGAGTGTTTCAACATCCCACCCGGCGCAACGGAGCTCGCCTTCGGATATATGCTCTGCCGCGACGGAACGTTTCGTCGACAAAGCCTTGCATTCCGGCATGGAAACTCGTACGCCTTCCAGTTCGAACCGCAACTCACCCTCGACGAACTGAAAATCTGGAACCGCGAGCTGGCCGACGACTACAAGCTGATGGGCCCGCCCTTCGATCCAATATTGGAAGCCGAGGCGAACCTCCGAGAGTTCTCCTCGTACTCCCCGATCTACGAAGCGCAGTCGAGAGAAATGCTCATCGCATTCCTCGAAAACGCGGGATTAGCTTAGCCTAATTGCTAGGAGGAGGCGAGTAGCTGACGCCTCGCTTAACCGCCTCATCGATCACCGACGGTTCCAACAAAACTGTCGTCTTGACCGCGACCGCACCGACTGCCGAAATTCTCAGCGATAACGCCGTTGCCGCCGCATCGTCTGGAAGTTCCGCAATCGCTATTAGATCATCTTCCCCGAACGCGTAATAGAACGCCTCCAGACTTCCACCGACACTACTGACCGACTCTTGAAGCGCTTTCGCTCGAGACGAACCACCAACCTCCAGAAGTCCGTTAACACCCTCACGCGAATACGACGCTTGGAACAAATACTTTGGCATTGACTCTACCTTCCTAGCTGCAAGTCATTTCAACCGATAACGCGGTCTGTGAGCGATCTCGTACACAAAGAACAACCCGAAACCAACCATCGATTCTATTCCGAAAACGTCAATTCACCGGAAACCCCAATCCCATCCTTATAAACCATCCATCATCACCCTTCCCCTCACGGACGCAGTGCGCGACCTTGCCCTTGATACCCAAAGGGTGCACAATACATAAACCTCCCCCTTGATGCCCAAGGGGGAATTAAAGGGGGTTTAGCCTTAGCGTTCCGCTTCGCGCTCCGTTGCCCCGCCCCTCTGGATTCCGGCTTTCGCCGGAATGACAGACGCGGTGCACAGCACCCGCCCCGGGCACGCGGGAACCTAGGTCGAAAACCTACGGAACATCCCGCTCGCGCCGCCATTTGATCACCCGCCACCCGAAAAACGCCACGACGACCACTACAAGAATTACCAACGTGCCGTTCTGATACGGTTCCATGAAATCCTTGATCTCTTCCCAGTTCTCGCCCAGCAATCGACCTGCATACGTCAAAACCATGCTCCACAACGCCGTGCCCAACGTCGTGAACAACAAAAATCTTCCGAAGTGCATCCGCGTATACCCCGCAGGCACCGAAACTATGCTTCGGATCAACGGAATCAATCGACCAAAAAAGATCACCGCCTCTCCATATCGCTCGAACCAAGCCGCTCCGCGGTCCACATCCTTCTCAGAAATGAAAACGTACTTGCCGTAACTCTCAACCAACCGACGAACCCCCGCCTCTCGCGCAAAATATCCGATCCCGTAAAGCACAACTGCACCCAGCAACGAACCTGCCGTCCCTGCCGCCACTACGCCCCAGAAATCTAACTCGCCCTTCGCCGACAGCGATCCCGCAAACGGCAAAACCGCCTCCGACGGAATCGGCGGGAAGATGTTCTCGATCGCCATCACCAACACGATGCCGGGATAACCGATCGCCGCTATCAACTCCTCGATCCATCCGCCGGCCTGCTCAATAAGATGCGTCAACCAGCGTTAATCCTTCATGTTCATCCCTTGGTCGGCACACCAAGAATACGCGAATCCACATTCCACGAATCTTAAATTCGCACGCGTCAGTCTACTGTCGGAGTTGCAGAGCCGTCGATTTACTGAGTAACCACTGGCGCTACCGCAGTTTTCCGGGAATCCGCTCCCGTCGCGACGAGCGAGTAGATCCCCGGTTCCAACGGCAACGATCCGGTAACCCTGAAAGCCCCAGTCTGATTTGCCGAGAACTGCGCTTCGAGCAGCGAACCGGCTCCTCTGATGACCTGCGCGAAAGCGGTATGGGCGATATTGAATATGACTCTCTCGCCGGGGTCGAAACCGGCTCCGGCTACAATGATTTCTGATCCGGCGCCAGAGACTGAAATTGCCGGACTGAGACTTGCGGCCTGATCTATCGGCTCAGCAGCCAACCTCAGATTCGCAACCTCGTCCATGATGATCGAAAGCACCACGATACCCCCCATCAACTCCAACGTATCCGCTAAATCCGGATTTACTGCCTTGGCAGCCTCAAATACGCGGTGAATCTCTCTGTCCAATCCCTCCAATCGAGCCTTGAACGCCGGATTCTCCGTTCGCGAGATTATCCCGTGGACCATATTGTCCAAACGCTCCGAATCCTCCGAGCGAACCGCTGCCAAACCGTCGGCCGATTGCTCAGCCATCTGTTCCATAAACGCCGCAATCATCGCGTCATCTATAGCAATCGACTCTCCGGCGGGGCCAGGTGGACCAGCAGGTCCGGATTGTCCCGCCGGCCCAGCTTCGCCTTGGCAAGCGGCTATCGAAAGCATCAAAACGGTGGCAAGAATAGCCACAATTGGTGTTCGCATCGTCACTTTTCCTTTTGGATTTGTCAGTAGTGCGATTTGCCAGCGCTTCGTGGCAAGCGCAACTTATCAATGCTTCGCGCTCATACTAGGCGTTTCCCTATGCATTCGAGACCTTGGCGAAAGCACCGTCATCAACGCGGAGCTGCCTAGTACCTCGATACGGGGTCGAGAGCTTGAGCGGACAGAACATCCGTCCACATGAGATAGGAGGAAAAATGGTGGGCCCGGACGGATTCGAACCATCGACCTCTACTTTATCAGAGTAGCGCTCTAACCAGCTGAGCTACGGGCCCGGAATGCGACACGCTGAGAGTCTTGCGCGTCGCAATATCCCAATTCTAATCCATACCAGTCGACCATCCCCCACGCGAAACAAGGACGACGCGCCCCTCCCCTTTTACGCGGCAAAAGAGGGACACTGTGAGCGCAGCGAGACGAAGGGGATTCATACACTCGCATCCCGCCACATGTCACCTTTACCCTCATGTCTTCCCGCAATCCCGGCGCGCGCCTATCCACTGGCTCCTGGGCGGCTGTTGGACTCTCTATGACTAATCCAACACGAATTTTTCGGCTTCAATTCTCACCTTCTACTTCTCCCTCTGGGTAACCTACGAAAAGGTCAAAACTGTCACCCACCTCGGCATAGCACTCCCCGCATCCATGCTCATCGTCGCAATGGCCGGCCCCTTCCTCGGAACTCTCTCAGACCGTCTGAACCGTCGCATCCCTCTACTATGGACGTCGGTCTTTACATGCGCCGCGATCAATGTTCCGATCGGCACCCTGGGAACCGCACAACTGGACTACTCCTCTTCGCCGCGGCCAACGCCTTCGCTCGCTCCGACCCTCTCTTCTCGAGCAATCCATTCACGCGTTCTAGCGTATACGGCGTTTGAAATCAACAATTCGGCATTTCGACCTCTAATCCGTGCGTCTATTCAATAGGTCTTCTAATTCACTGTCGTTACGAATGTCGATCGGTACGACCATAAGACTCGCAAATCGGCTCGTATAAATCCTTTGAATAATGCAGAGCGTTATTGACAAATGATCGCCCTCGGACAAGACATGGTAGAGGAGAACCGACGTGAGCGCGTCCACGTCCCCGAGCAGCCCCTCCACTGTGCCCTCGGGAAGCTGCGCGAACGCATCGTCGGTGGGCGCGAAGAGTGGTGGATGACGCCATCGATAGAGGTATCGGGCAAGCGAGTATCTACTTCGGCATCTTTGCCCCCGCACTGGCCGACATCGGTGACGCATGGATCAGTGGTGAGCTCAACATCGCGGCCGAACACCACGCCACCAGCATCACTTTGCGTGAAATCGGCCGCGTCGGGGAGATCGGTCGATCAAACCGAAAGAGAGAAAATGGCGGAACCGTCATTGTGGCGGCTGTTGAAGGTGAGATGCATTGGGTGGGAATCAGGATGATCTCGGAACTCTTCCAAACGGACGGTTGGAACGTCGCTGATCTCGGTCAGGACAATCCCATAGACGACTTGGCTAAGCTCGTGAAGCAGCGACAGCCAGATCTGGTCGTACTGTCATTGACGCGCCCCGACCGAATTCCCATCGCTCGAAAAGCCGCAAGGATGCTAAAGGAGTTGGAAAACGGTCCTGTTGTATTCGTCGGTGGCCCAGAAGCCACTCTCCCGACCTTCAACGACGATATTCATGCCGACTTAGTCTCAGCCAATCCCCTTCAAGCCATAAATGAAGCTAGCAAGCTCATTAGCGACCGGGCCAGACCTGTGACGCTGAATGAACACCTTGTTTCTTTCGGAATCAAGGTGCTGAATTTGCGCAGGCACCGAGGATGGACCCAGCAGGAGTTGGCGCGCAGAGCATCTCTAGACCGCACATACATCAGCAACGTCGAGAAGGGACGCCAGAACATCACGATTGGCGCCGCGGTCAAGATTGCTAACGCGTTGGATTCAAACCTTGCAGACCTCATCGATCGCAATTGAACGCCCAACATCTGCACCAACCACAACCATCGCACCGAATTAGGTGGTGGCCCCAGACGGAATTCGAACCATCGACCTCAAGTTTATCGGAGTAACGCTCTAACCAGTTGAGCTACGGGGCCGGCAAACACGCGTTTGATCGCGCGCGCCGCGCGATAACCCGATACCAACCCACCGTCGCCCTTCCTTCCTTCCCGTCTCAACTTTGCGGCATGAGTCTGGAGCCTGCCCCTCGCTTCTCGAAACATAAGCGGAGGTGGACGAACGAAGCGGAAACACAGGGTTCACCCTGGGAAGGGCTCCATGGGAATGGTGTTGTAGTGAGAATTGGAACGTTCAGCGTCTTTGATTTCCGCGTCGCACATAAACGAGAACGACAACCCCGAGTGCGCCGATTGACAGTAGCAGTATCAACCACCACCATGAGAACTGATCTTCAGATTCAGCACCGGATGTTTCTGGAGCAACCGCAGTCGGCACAGTTGGCATCGGAGCTAAGGTGGTAGGAGTTGGCTCTGGCGATGGTGCAGGTGCGAGAACCGTTGTGGGTGTGGGTTCCGGTTTTGGCGTGCGCGTGGGCTCCGGCGTAGAATTAGGCGTGGGGGTGAGCGTCGGCTCAGGAGTCGGAGTTAGCGTAGACGTGGGCGTAGGGGTAAGCGTCGGCTCAGGAGTCGGGGTTGGCGTAGATGTAGGTGTCGGCGTGAACGTTGGCTCAGGAGTTGGAGTTGGAGTAGATGTAGGTGTCGGAGTGAACGTCGGCACAGGAGTCGGGGTTGGCGTCACTGTTGGCTCAGGCGTCGGCATGATCGTGGGTTCCGGCGTCGGTGTCACTGTGGGCTCCAGCGTTGGCGTCACCGTTGGTTCAGGCGTCGCATCGGTTGGAGGCGGATCGCCATCGGTAGCACCCCGGCCCGATGCCGACCACGGGCTGATCCCTTCAGCGTTGGCTGCACGCACCTGGACATCGTAGCTGGTGCCGGATTTCAGGTCGCCCAGCGTCGTCGACGTGCCGGTGCCGTCGAAGGGGGCATCCGTGAATTGGTTGCCGGATTCACGATATCGAACATCGTAATCCGTGATCGCCGGACCTTTGTTCGTCGGTTCCGTCCAACTCACCGTCAAGCCCGTCTCGCCACGGCTACGCACATCCGGCGCACCAGGCCGAGATGGCGGTTCGTCCACGTCGAGCACCGCGATCTCAACCACGATCGCGTCGCTGGCACCTTCGTCGTCCTCCACCGTCACCTTCAGCGAATATTCGCTCAGTATCTCATGGTCCAGCAACGCCGTCGTAATCAGCTGTCCGGTGCCCGGATCGACATCGAAAGGCACTTGCTCGTGCCCCGACAGCGAGTATCGCAACTGGTCCCGGTCCGCGTCGGTCGCAAGCAGGGGTTCACCCACCGCTGCACCCAGTGCAGCGTCCTCTCGAACTGTTCGCGTGGTGTGGCTGCCCTCCGCGAATGTTGGGGCGGTGTTGCGCTGTTGCTGCGTGCCAGAGCCAATCGCCGGCTGCCTGACCGTCACGTCGACCCTGCCGGTGTCCGTAGCGCCGCTCTCGTCAGAAACCACGTAGGTGAACGCGTCGGATCCCGTGAAACCCGAGGCGGGAGTATACGTCACGGTTGTCTGGTTGCCGGTGATCGATGTCGAACCGTTGCCCGGTGCGCCTACCGATGAAACACGCAGTTCGTCGCCGTCCACATCGGTGTCGTTGCGCAGTACGTTAATGACGACCGTTCTATCTCTGACGGTCGTGACGACGTCGTTCCTCGCCTCTGGTGACCGGTTGATCCGCGTAACCGTGTTAACCTGCGCCGTACCCTCGTCGCCAGCGCCTGCGAGGTTCACTGCTCGGAGCTCGAATTCGTAGCTCGCATTTAGGAACAGGTTCGGCACAGTGTGGGAGGTAGTCGACGCATCACTATCGGCGATCGCCTCCCAATCGTGGATGTCCTGAACTTCTGCGGATCCGGCTCCTACGACGGCCGTATGAGCAGCGTTGTTCACCGCCACCGCATGGCCGAAGCGGTCGCCTGGTTCACCGTCATCCTTTATCAGTTTTTTCCTCTGGATCCATTCGCCCGCATCAGCATGCCATGCGAAGACGTAGGCCGAACCGGACTCGGAAACGTTGCCGTCGTCCTCGGGCGCACCGACCAGTAGCGTGCCATCGTCGACAGACACAGAGAAGCCAAAGAAGGCGCCTGCCATGCGGTCTTCGGCGGTTAGTTTTTCGCCTTCGACCCAATCGTTGTTGACCGCATCCCAGGTAAAGACGTAGACCGAGCCGGAATCTCTTGAATCGTCGACCTCATCGTCGTCCCCTGGCGCACCGACTGCGACGGTATCGTCGTCGAACGACACGGAGTATCCAAACTCGTCGCCCGCCGCACCTTCTGAGGCAGTGAGCTTGGCTGTCTCTACTCTGTGATTTCCAGAGATCGGAGCGCTGCCCCACTCACCGCCGGACTTGGTGAATACGTAAACCGAACCTGAATCGATCCCATCGTCGTCGTCTCCGGGCGCCCCGATTACTGCGACATCACCGTCGACGGCTACAGAACTCCCGAAGTAATCGTCATCTGCGGCATCCGACGCGGTCAGCTTGGCCGTCTCAGTATCTGACGCTGGTTTCCAGTCAGCCCACCCGTTGCGGGTGTTCGGTTTGGTGAATAAATAAGCCGAACCCGAATCTTCGAAACCGTTATCCTCATCGTCGTCTCCATACGCGCCCACCAGCACGGTGTCGCCGTGAATCGCCACCGAGTTGCCAAAATTGTCGAGCGGCGCGCTGTCCGACGGCGTGAGCTTCGTCGAAGTCGCATTGACCCAGCCATTGGCGGGCATTACGAAAACATAAACCGCTCCCGAATCGGTGGCGTCCCCGTCGCTGCCGGGAGCCCCGATGACGACCGTATCGCCGTAGACCGCCACGGATTTTCCGAAGTTGTCGTAAGGTTTGCCGTCCGACGCGGTCAGTTTGGCGGGTTGGCCCCAAACACCGTCAACCCGACGGAAAACGTAAGCGGCACCAGAATCGACGCCATTGCTGTCGTCCCGGAAGGCACCGACGACCACGGTCACAGATTCCGACGTTCGAGCGCTATCATTCGCCGCCATGAAGCGGTCCACCGTCACGGCATACCCGAACTTGTCGTCTTCCGAACTTTGAGTTGCGATCAGCTCGTGATCTGCAAGCCGGTGCAAGGCCTCGTATGCGGTTATCGTCGGGTCTCTAGGATCGACCCAATTCAGAGTCACCTGGCGAACGCCAAGTCTGGGCACCAGGTTCATCGGCGCGGCGGGGAATTCCGGCAACGGCGTGGCTTTGGCTTCGTCAGATTTGGTACTGGGGTTCGTCGGATCCGCCTCGTCGACCGCCCGGATTACGAAGGTGTACTCAATTCCATTCGTCAATCCATCAATGGAGTACACTATCTTGTCATCGTCATCATTGCCGAAGTTCGAGATGTCGAAGTACTCCCCGCCGTCATCCGTGCTGTACTGGTAATAGTCGATCGAGTCATCATTTGGGTCGTCCCAAACCAACTGTACCGACATGTTCCCGGCCTTCGCGACTAGATTCGACGGTTGACCTGGCTGCATATCAATGGGGGTTGCGGTGGCTTCGCTGTGGTCCCCGTCCTCGGTGGTTCCGTCATTAAGAACGTCCACCGCGCGGACCTCGAATTTGTACTCCATGCCGTTCATCAGGTCAGTGACCGTAATTTCGCGGTTGATCATCCCGTCCTCGCCTGTTGGGACTTCATTCCAAACGTTGTCGGGGATGTAGATTGTCTTGGACGCGTCATTTGGATCTTCGTATCCGTACCGGTACTGATACTTATCGATCGAGGAATCTTCGGGGTCTTCCCAAGTCAGCTCCACCTGGGTGTCGCCGCTGGTGGCGGTGAGGACCGGTTCGTCTGATTTAGAAGCTACGGGCGTGCTATCAGTAGTTGTGGAATCGCTCGCACCGATCACGTTCACCGCCCGAACGGCGAACGTGTACATTGTTTCGTTGGTCAGACCAGTCGCTGTGAAGTTCATCGTGCTCGCATCGCTTCCAGGAATATCTTGGAAGCTCGTGCCGCCGTCTTTGCTGTACTCGTATTTGGTGATCGGGGCAATGGCGGAGCTGGCGGTAGCGACGTCCCAACTCAGTGCCACCTGAGAGTCGCCGGGGTTTGCGGAGAGGTTTTTCGGCGTCTCTGGCTTGCCCAGCGGAGTGGCGCTGACGGCGTCCGATGCGGAGCCGGCTCCGCCTTCGTTTAACGCGCGGATCTGGAAGCTGTATTCCGTTCCGTTGGCCAAATCGGAACTCGAAACGTCGAGCTCCTTCTTCACCGTGTGTGAGACGGTACCCGAGTCGCTGGAGCCGATGTCAACCCAATCGGGGATTCCCAGCACGTGTACCGAACCGGCGTTGGCGTCTAGGACCTCGTCGCCGTTTGCGTCATGGTCGTCGCTGTATGCCCCCACCAGCGCTAGTTTGGCATCCTCGTCCACCGCCACCGACCATCCGAACCGGTCGTTGGCCCTGCCAGAGGGGGAGGTGAGCTTGAGCGACTCGAAAGTGCTGGTCCAGCCCAGGGCCGGCTTCTCGAAAACATACGCCGAGCCGGAATTGCGGCCCCGGTCGTCGTCTTGCCACGCCCCGACTGCCACGGTGTCGCCGTCCAACGCAACCGACACTCCGAAGCCGTCTCCGACTGCGGCGTCGGAGGCGGTGAGCTTCGCCTTCTCGCCCCATACCCCGGCTTCCCTGGTGAAGACGTAGGCCGCGCCCGAACCGGCGCCGATGTCAGGGTCGCTGTGCTGCCTTGCTCCGATCACCGCGGTGTCGCCGTCCAGCGCCACGGAGAACCCGAAATAGTCGGCGGGCTGGCGGTCCGAGGCGGTAAGTTTCACCGCCTCGTGGCCGTTGTAGTTGTCGTCGCTCCAACCATCGTCAGAGTCGGGTTTCTGGAACAGGTAGGCCGCACCGTTTCCCTGGACGCGGAATCCTGGAGACGTTCCAAAGGCTCCGGCCAATACAGTGTCGCCGTCCACCGCTACCGAGTACCCCAACCAATCCAGAGAGTCGGCGTCGGAGGCGGTGAGCCTGGCCGCCTGGCTCCACTCATTGTTGGCCTTGGTGAAGACATAGGCCGCACCGGCACTCGTACGGCCCCTTACGTCGGCGAGGCGAGACCCGATCGCGATGGTGTCGCCGTCCAGATCTACGGAACCACCGAAGAGAGAGTACTCCTCGGGGACGGCGGCGGTCAGCGTGACCGGCGTGGCAATCGTGCCTCCCCAGCCGCCGCTGGGCTTGGTGTATACATAGACCGCGCCGGAGTTTTCCGGGGCATTGCCGTTGTCGTCGTAGGCGTGGGCGCCAACCAGAACGGTGTCACCGTCCACCGCCACGGACCACCCGAACTGGTCGCCCGCATTCTCGCCGTCGAAATCGGCCACCTCGTTCCAGTCACCGTCGGAATTCCTGGTGAATATGTAGGCCTTACCCTTCCGGCCGTTTGCCCGGTCCGCCCCGAACACGGCGGTGTCGCCGTCGATGGCTATGGAAACCCCGAAATGGTCGCCTTTCGCCGCGTCGGAGGCGGTGAGGAAGTCTCCTGCGATCGCCTCGGATATCTGGTACCTGGCTATAGTCGAATCGCCGGGGTCGTCCCAACTAAGCTCAACTTGTTTGTCACCTGCTAGGGCCGACAGGCCGTTAGGCTTCCCGGGCTTCCCGGGCCTGGGGATGGCGGCGGCGTGGTTGGAGCCCGGACCGGCGCCGCTCTCGTTAACCGCGCGTACCCGGAACCAATGGCCGTGGTAGTTCGTCAGGTCCGTCGCGGTGTGGGACGTGGAGGAGACGTTGCTTCCCGGTATGCCGGCCCAGTCGCCGAGGTCCAGAATGTAGGCCGCGCCGGAATCAGTGGCGCCGTCATCGGCCAGGTACGCCCCTAGCGCCGCGGTATCCCCGTCCAGGGCCGCCGACCATCCGAAGTAATCGCTGCCCGCGCCGTCCGGGGCGGTGATCTTGAGGGTCTCGCTCCACCCGCCGTGCCCCCTGGTGAACAGGTACGCAGAGCCGGCGTTTCGGTCGTTAGAGTCGTCTTCGGCGGCAGTGATCAAGGCCAGGTCGCCGGACACCGCCACCGAGGAACCGAAGTAGTGGTTCGCTGCGCCGTCGGAGGCAGTGAGCTTGGCCGTCAATTCGTCCTTCTCGCTGGGTATCAGACCGTCCCAGTCCAGCCAGCCGCCGGTCGTCGCCGGCTTGGCATAAACGTAGGCCGCCCCGGACCTATTTTTGCCGTCCGACGGGTGCGCATACGACCCGACCACGATGGTGTCGCCGTCCACCGCCGCGTTGCGCCCGAAAAAGTCAAAATCCTCGCCGTCGGAGGGGTCCAGCTTGGCGGTCTCCGTGGCGTCGGCCCAGCCCCTGGCGGGCTTGACGAAGACGTAAGCCGCACCGGATCTGTCGTCAGAGGCGTTCAGGCCCGTGTCAGCCCCCGCCACTATGGTGTCGCCGTCCAAAGCAACGGAAGATCCAAAACTATGGTTTGTGTTGCTGTCGGAGGCGGTCAGCTTGGCGTCCTCGCTCCAGGCGCCGGCAGCCCTGACGAATACGTATGCCGAACCGGCTTCCGATCTATCGTCGCCGTTGATATTGAGTGTGTCCTTCCGCGCCCCGATAACGGCGGTGTCCCCGTCCAACGCCACGGAGTACCCGAACCAGTCGCCCTCCGCGCCGTCGGTGGGGGTCAGCTTCGCTGTTTCCACCCGGTGGTCTCCCGAGAGCGCAGCGTCGCCCCACCGGCCGTTGACCTTGGCGAATACGTAAGCCGAACCGGAGTCGCTGCCTTTGTCGTCGTCCCCGTAGGCGCCGATCAGCGCCGTATCGCCGGACACCGCCACCGAATTGCCGAAATTGTCACTGCCCGCGGCGTCGGAGGCCATCAGCCTGGCCTGCCTGGTCCAGGCACCGGATGCCGGGTCCCTGGCGAATACGTAAGCTGCTCCCGTTGCTCCGTCGTGCCCGGACGCCCCTACGACGGCGGTGTCGCCGTCCACCGCAACCGAAAGTCCAATGCGGTCGTCAATCGCGCCGCCGAAGCCGGTCAGCTTGCCCAACTCCAGCTGCATCAGCTGGTACCCGCTGATTGTCGCGTTGTCGGGAAATTCCCAGAACAGCTCCACATTTTCATCGCCCGGAACTGCGAACAATCCGATCGGCTCGGACGGCACCATCAAAACGTCGATGGTGGTTGCCGGGCCGTTGCCCTCTGCGCTCACCGCGCGCACCGCAAGCGTGTGCTCGGTGCCGTTCGTAAGGCCGGTCACGGTATAAGAGGTCGTCGAGGCGCCGCTGTCCGGGATGTCGGTGTAGTTCGCGCCGCCGTCGTCGCTGTACTGGTATCTCGTAATGCTGGCGTCTTGCGGGTCGTCCCAATTGAGCGTAACTCGGCCGTCGCCCGGCGTGGCTGAGAGGTTGGTCGGGGCATCTGGCAGGGTCACGGGCGTGGCGGACGCGGTGGATGCCGGGCCGGCGCCGCTCGGGTTCACCGCGCGTACACGGAACCAATATTCCCGGAAATTGGCCAGACCGGTTATCTCGTGGGACGTGGTTGTAGCGTCGCTGCCACCGATGTCTGCCCAGTCCGCTATGTCGAACACGTAGGTCGCATCGGCGCCGGGCGCGCCGATCACGATCCGGTCTCCGCTTAGCGCAACGGCATTTCCGAATCTGTCCTGCTCCGCGGCATCGGAGGCGGTAAGCTTGACTGTCTCATTTGCGTCATCCCAACCTCCGCCGGGTTTGATGAAAACGTAAGCCGCGCCGGTGTTGGAGCCGGCGTCGTCATCGCGTTCGGCCCCGACTGCCACGACGTCGCCGTCCACGGCGACGGAATATGCGAAGAAGTCACCGTCTCCGCGGTCCGAGGCGGTGAGCCTAGCCGTCTCGTTACCGCTTGCCCAGACCGGGCCGGGCTTCACGAACACGAAGGCCGTGCCAAGATTCGTATCGTGCAGGTATGCCCCGACCACGATGGTGTCGCCGTCTATCGCTACGGACCGACCGATTAAGTCATTGTTCGCGCTGGTGGAGGCGGTTAACTCGGCCGTCTCGGTGCTGGTCGTCCAACCGGTCTGGGGCTTCACGAACACGAACACCGCGCCCGGATCGTTTTGGCCACCCTTGGCGCCGACAACGATGGTGTCGCCGTCTATCGCGGCCGACGCGCCGAGATGTGCGCCGGTCGAGGCATTGGTATCGGTTAGCTTGCCCGTCTCGGCGCTATTCGCCCAACCGCTCTGGGGCTTCACGAACACGTAAGCGGCGCCCTTCGTGCCGTCGTGCTTGTCCGCCCCGACGACGATGGTGTCGCCGTCAACCGCAACCGCATCTCGCGCGAACTCATCGCCCGCCGCGCCGTCTGAGGCAGTGAGCTTGGCTGTCTCTACTCTGTGGTCTCCGGAGATCGGAGCGCTGCCCCATTCACCGCCGGACTTGGTGAATACGTAAGCCGAACCGGAATCAACTCCCTTATCGTCGTCGAGGTACGCGCCAACCACAATTGCGACGCCGTCGAAGGCTACCGAAATCCCGAACTTGTCATCCGGCGCCGCATCGCTGGCCTTGAGCTTGGCGGTCTGGGTCCAGGCGCCGTTGGGATCACGCGCATATACGAGGACGGCGCCGGAGTTTTGGGCGATGTCGTCGTCCTCGGGTAGGCCGACGACCACCGTGTCGCCGACCACCGCTACGGAACCCCCATACCCCAGGGCATTTCCGCTGCCGCCGGTCAGCTTGGCGCTTTCAGATAGCTGCCATAATTGGTATTTGGTGATTGTGCTGTTGCCGGGGTCGTCCCAAGACAGTCCTACCTCCTCGTCGCCCGCGGTGGCCATGAAGTTAGCCGGGGCGGTCGGAACCGGTATCGGCGTGGCGGTGGTGGTGGCTGCCGGGCCGTTGCCATTCGCATTCACCGCGCGCACCGCCAGCGTGTACTCCGTGTTGTTCGTGAGGCCGGTCACGGTGAACGAGGTCGTTGAAGCGTCGCTCTCCGGGACATCGACGAAGGTCGCGTCGTCGGTTCGGTACTGGTACGTGGTAATTGTGGCGTCGTTAGGGTCGTCCCAATTGAGCGTGACTTGACCGTCGCCCGGAATAGCTTCTAAGTTCTTGGGGGCATCTGGCAGGGTCACGGGCGTGGCGCTGGCGCTGTCCGATGCCGGGCCGGGGCCGCTGGGGTTCTCTGCTCGAACGTAGAAGGTGTACTCGATGTCGTTGGTCAGTTCGGTCGCGGTGTCCGCCGTGGTTGTGGCGTCGCCAAAGTCGTGCCACCATT
The DNA here is from genome assembly GCA_951812795.1 of uncultured Dehalococcoidia bacterium. Classification (GTDB taxonomy): domain Bacteria; phylum Chloroflexota; class Dehalococcoidia; order Lucifugimonadales; family Lucifugimonadaceae; genus Bin127. Next base: position 2,348,524 of record OX638325.1, on the reverse strand, counting down.
TGATGTCGAACACGTAGGCCGTGCCATCGTCGGCGTTTATCGCCCCAACCACGACGGTGCTATTGTCCACCGCTACCGACGTTCCGAATTGGTCGTTCGTGTCGCGGTCGGCGGCGGTTAGCTGAGCCGCCTCATCGGCGTAGGCCCAGCCGGTGTCTGGCTTGGTGAATACATAAGCCGAACCCCGGCTACCCTCGTTCCTATGGGCCCCGACGACCACATTGATGTCGTCAAGCGCGACGGAACTCCCGAATCGGTCGTTGTCCGCGCCGCCGGATGCGGCAAGCTCTTTTGTCTCATCCACAGTGCCGGTCCAACCATCTCCAGGCTCGACGAACAGGTAAATCGAACCCTTGTCGCTGTCGCGACCGGTGGCCCCAATTGCGATGACGTCGCCGTCGATCGCTGCGGAGATGCCGAATTCGTCACCCGTCGCGCCGTTCGAAGCGGTGAGCTGGGCGTTTTCGGTATCGTTAGCCCAGCCGGCTCTGGGCTTGACGAACACGTAAGCCGAACCCCTATCGTTATCCCGACCGTCGGCCCCGACTACGATGGTATCTTCATCGACCGCCACGGAATCGCCGAAGTAGTCGCCAGCAACGCCGTTGGAGGCGGTGAGCTGGGCTGTCTCTACTCTGTGGACTCCAGAGAATGGAGCGCTGCCCCACTGACCGCCGGACTTGGTGTATATATACACTTTGCCTTTGGTGTTGGCATGCCCGTACGCTCCGACCACAACGACATCGCCTTCCACTGCCACGGAGCTGCCGAAGTAATCGCCCTCGTCAACGCTTCCAGTGCCGTCGGACGCGGTGAGTTTAGCCGTTTCAGCTAGATCAACCGTATCTGTGCCGCTCGGATTGTCCCAGCCGGTGGCGGGTTTCTCGAATATGTACGCAGCACCCAGAAGTAAGTTGTTGCCGCCGCCGTCATCTCGCTTGTCGAATGGTGCGCCAACGACTATCGTCTCTCCGTCGAAAGCGACGGATTTTCCGAATCCATCATCCTGAACAGCATCGTTGGTACTCAGTTTGTATTTCTGGGACCATACACCAGCTGACCGGCTGAATACGAAGGCAAAGCCCGAATCACCATCGGTGTCATCGTGGCCGGGCATCCCTACCACGGCGATATCGCCGGCGATCGCCACAGAAACACCGAAGTCCTCCGACGGCACGTTGCTGCCGGCAACCAGCTTGGCCCTTTGGGCATGGTGGAACAGCTGGTAATTGGTGAGTGCGCTGTTGCTGGGTTTATCCCAGACAAGTTCGACCTCTTCGTCGCCCGCCGTAGTTGTCAAGTTCGTCGGGGCAGCCGGAACCGGTATCGGCGTGGCTGAAGCGGTGGCTGCCATGCCTATGATCCTCGTCGAGTTGTTCAGTATCTCCGCCGCCTGCACGCTGAACGTGTAAGCCGTGTCGTTTGTCAACGACGTAAACTCGTAGCTGGTCGTCGCCCCGGACGCAGCCGAGATTGTTACATCCGCGGGGGCCGTAACGCTGCCGCTGGCCTGAGTCTTGATCAGATAATGGCTTGGGCTTGCGTGACTGTCCGTGTCCCACTCGAGCACAACCCGTTCGCTGTACGGCTTAACCACGAGCCTGGTCGGCGGAGCCAGCAGTGGCGTGGCGGTCACGGATGCTGCTTCGCCACTAACGGAATCGTTGGCCGCTCGCAGTTCCAAGGTGTATTCGGAGCCGTTGGACAATCGAGTGACGGTGTACTTCAAGGCGCCCGGCTCGCTGGTCGAGTCAATAAGGGAGAGAGCGATCGCATTCCAGCTCCCGAATTCGCCTCCAGCCAGTTTCTCGCGGTGCTCGTATTTCGTGATCTGATTGTTTTGCGGATCGTCCCATTTAAGCTCGATCTGCCCGGCGCCGGCTGTGGCTACGAGGCCCGTCGGAGCCGCGATAATCGTCGTTACGGTAGCCTCGTTCGAGAATCCGGAATCGCCGCTTTCGTCGACCGCAAGAATCCGAAAGGTGTAGGCCAGGCCTTCTCTGAGATTGGGCACCGTGAACCCGGTGGTGTTCTCCCCGAGGTAGGCGCTATCCGGGATATCAGTCCACAGTCCGAAGGTGCCGCCAGCGGATTTCTGCTGGTACTTATAGCCGGTGATGGTGGAGTCGTTCGGGTCATCCCACGACAGGGTCACTTCGCCGACTCCTGCTGTGGCGATCAGATTGGCTGGCGTGTCCGCCGCAGATTGCTGCGGCGTAGCTTGCTTGTTCCCAGATGCGGGGCCACTACCGCTGGCGTCCACGGGCCGGACCCAGAAGGTGTACTCCGTGTTATTCGTGAGGCCGGTCACGGTGTGCGATGTCGTTCCGGAACCACTTCCTGGGATGTCGTTCCATTCTGGGACTTCGAACACGTATGCAGCGCCGGTATCACTGTCGTCTCCGGGTGCCCCGACGATCACGCTGCCCCCTCGCACCGCTAACGACTCGCCAAATTCGTCGCCCGCGGCGCCGTCGGGTGCGATCAGCTTCATCGTCTCGGTAGCATCGCCCCAGCCCGTGCTGGGCTTTGAGAACAGGTATACAGAACCGGAGTCGGTGCCGTTTTCATCCTCCTGGTGCGCGCCCACAACGACAGTATCGCCCTCGATCGCGACCGCCACCCCGAATTTATCTTCTGCAGCAGTGTCAGAGGCAGTCAACTTGGCCCGGAGTTCGTCCCTCTGCTCCGATGTCAGGTCGTCCCAGTCGTCCCAGTCCTTAGCGCCATCTCCGTTGGCGTCGATATCAGGCTTAGTAAATACAAACACCGAGCCGGAATCGGTGCCTGCGTCGTCTAGGTGAGCACCTACTACCACAGTGTCGCCATCCACTGCAACCGCCACCCCGAAATCGTCGGTGGCAGAAGGGACAGGCGAGGTCAACTTGGCGGTTAACTCGTCCCTCTGCGCCGATGTCAGGTAGTCCCAGTCGTCCCAAGCGACAGAACCGTCGCTGTTGGCGTCAACGGCAGGCTTGGTGAAGACGTACACCGCGCCCCGGCCCGAATCTTCACCCGGTGCCCCGATCACGATCGTGTCGCCGTCCACGGCTACTGACCAACCGAAACGAGCACCGGCTGCGACGTGGTCGCCCGCGTCTAGATTTACTTCATTGCTCCATTGACCGGTTTCCTGGTTTGAGGAGTCGCGGATGAAGACATAAGCTTTACCGGCCAAGAGGTCTCCGTCGATGGAACGTTTGGGTGCCCCGACAACGGCGATGCCGTCATCCATCGCCACGGATGCTCCGAAACTGTCTTTTGCCGTTTCGCCGTCGCCCGTGAATTTTTGGTCCCAAGAGTCGGAGGTTGAATCCTTTACGGTTATGGAGACCGTGCCGGGGTCGAGAACTGTGGAGTCAGTGTGCGAAGGCGCTCCAATCACCGCGGTACGGTCGTTCAACGCTACGGCGCTTCCGAGCCGACCATCAACCTGCGGGCTACTTACATCCAAGTATTCGTCGTAGCTCCACAGACCGGAATCTTTGCTGAAAGCGTGCCCCCACCCACCGTCAGTAACGGAGGCATTCTGGCTGTCGAGCGATTCTTGCAAGGGCGCCCCAACCACGGCGATGTCGCCGTCAATCCCGACGGATTCCCCAAACCTGTCGCCCGTCTCAAGCACACCTTGAGCAGTATCGGGAACGACCAGCTTGCTGATCGCTACGTGCGACTCCTGATACCCGGTAATCGTAGAGTCTCCGGGATTCTGCCACGACAGCGTCACTTGTTGGTCGCCAGCGGCCGCGACGAATGCGGACGGCGCGTCGGCACCTTGGATCGCGGCGATGCTGGTCAGGAAGATCACGCCCGCAGCCCCCATCACCGCGAGTATCCCGAGTCTTCGGACCGTCGGACTGATACGCGCCATCACTCTAGAGTCCCCGAACAACCGGCAGAACCGCTAACTTCGACCCTTGGTCGGTTCCGTGTTTCTCGCACAATCGAGCGCCAACATACGCTCAACGCCCCACCGCATCGGTCCGATCCAGCTGCCCCGAAAGTTGACGGAGCAGGTCGACACCACATCGCCATCTCGAAAAATCCAAGACCAAACTTCTGACGATAACAAGCCTGCATATCCGTTGAAAATATCTCCAAACCAGTGAGCCAATAGACGGTTGTCCGCCAGATCATTAAGACATCTTAAATCAACCGAATTCCTCGGAATCAATAACAATAAACACGTTAAAAGGACATTTCAGTTACAAGGTCTCTGTCGCTGGTCGATCCTTGGTCGCAGATGACTCCGATTTACGCCACCGAGTGGAGGCTCGTCATGACCGCCCGTGCAGATTAATCGACCAAGTCGAGAACCTGAGGCACGATCTCCCGACACTAACCAAACGTTTTTGTTCCTCTCATCGCTTTGACCGATGTAACCTGTGCCCCATGCCATCCTCCAAACCCCGCGCCCTCCTATCCACCGGCTCGTGGGCCCTTTACGATTTCTCCGACACCATCTTCTCCGCCTCGATCCTGACCTTCTACTTCCCTCTCTGGGTAACTGACGACAAAGGCGGGACCGACACCCACATCGGCCTCGCTCTGTCTGCCTCCATGCTCATCGTCGCCCTCACCGGACCCTTCCTCGGAACCCTCTCCGACCGCCTGAATCGCCGCGTCCCCCTCCTCGCCCTCAGCGTAGTCTCATGCGCCGTCTTCACCGCTCTCATCGGAGCCGTCGGCGGACTAACCACCGGACTACTATTCTTCATCGCCGCAAACTTCCTCTACCAGACCGGGCTCATTTTCTACAACTCACTCATCATCAACGTCAGCGACGAAAGCAAACGCGGCATCGTCTCGGGCATCGGCGTCGGCGCCGGATACATCGGCCTCATCGCCGCATTCGTCATCATGCGACCCATCGTCGACGCCCAAGGAAATCAAGCCGCATTCCTTCCAACCGCCGGCCTATTCATCCTCTTCGCATTGCCCCTGATCCTGATCGTTAAAGAACCCGGCGCCCGCGGACGCGTCGACAAAACCCTCTTCCAGACCTCCTATAAACAGCTCTACCAAACCTTCAAACGAGCCCGACAACACAGCAACCTCTTCCGATTCCTAATCGGACGCTTCATGTACATGGAAGCCATAAACACCGTCACATCCTTCTACGTCCTCTACCTCATCAACGTCGGCGGCTTTGAAGACACCGAAGCACAATCGATGATCATCGGCGTCGTCGTCATCGCGATTTTCGCATCATGGGCCACCGGATTCCTCGTCTCACGATACGGACCAAAACGCGTCCTCATAATCGCCCTCTCCGGATGGACCGCTCTCGCCATCGCCGCCGTCCTCGCCGACACCACATGGGCATTCTGGGCCGTCGCCGTAACCATGGGATTTTTCTGGGCCGCACCGCAGATCTCCGACCGCGTACTCCTCACCTACCTCTCACCAAACGGCCAAATCGGCGAATTCTTCGGACTCTTCCAAATGTCCGGACGCCTCTCCGCCGTCATCGGCCCCGCCCTCTGGGGCCTAACAATCTGGGCCCTATCCGAAACCGGAGAACTCGCCTACCGCATAGCCCTGGCAAACCTGGCAATATTCCTAGTAGCCGGACTCCTAGTCCTAAGATCCGTCAAAGTAACCCGCGAAACCTCCGACCTTGAAGCCCTAGAACCCGAAACGTCGACGAGTCATACTCACTGAATCTCGCCGTTCCCGCTCAAGCACCGTCATTCCCGCCAGCGTCCGTCATTCCCGCCAGCGTCCGTCATTCCGGCGAAAGCCGGAATCCAGAGGGGACAGGGCCGGGCGTCGGCGCGCAAGACAACTGGGTCAACACTCGCATCCCATCAGAACCGTCGTCCCCGCTCAGCCTCCGTCATTCCGGCGAAAGCCGGAATCCAGAGGGGACGGGCAAGGGCGTCGGCGCGCTAATGCAACAACGTCAACGCTCGCATCCCATCAGAACTGTCACTACCACCAGCATCCGTCATTCACGCTAGCCTCCGTCATTCCGGCGAAAGCCGGAATCCAGAGGGGATGGGCAAGGGCGTCGGCGCGCTAATGCAACAACGTCAACGCTCGCATCCCATCAGAACCGTCACTACCACCAGCATCCGTCATTCACGCTAGCCTCCGTCATTCCGGCGAAAGCCGGAATCCAGAGGGATGGGGTCGGGTGGCGGTCGATTGCGCAACGGTTCCGCGCCGACAACCTAACTTCAGATAATCCCTGGGTAGAGATCTTGCCACAAAGGATTTGATCGCTCGATCATTTGAATCTTCCAAGCGCGTTTCCACTCTTTGACGCTCTTCTCGCGCTGGATTGCGTCTTCGATCGATCCATGTTCCTCGTACCAAACCAGATTGTGAACACGGTACCGCTTGGTAAACCCGTCAATTGCGTCGTTTTTGTGTTCCCAAATTCGTTGTACCAAATCCGAAGTTACGCCGACATACAGAGTGCCGTTGCGCTTAGATGCCAGTATGTAAACGTAGCTTGATCGCATGAGACCGGTAACCATTTTCCCACATGCTCCAAACCCCGACCCCGATCCCCTCTGGATTCCGGCTTTCGCCGGAATGACGGAGCTCTACGTCTCCTCAATAAATCCCCGGAAACAACCGGTACTTAACCCGAGCCTTATACTCCGTCCACTTCTCCGCACCGTACTTCTCTTCACAAACAGCATCATCCTGAAACTGCCGCCAGGTGAATAGCGACACGATGAAGATCATGTACGTCCAAGCCCAAAAATTGGCGGGTTGCATGAAAACCAACGCAACGGACAAAGCGAGAAACCCTTCGCCCATGTAGTTGAAATGACGAGCCGCGCCCCAAAAACCGCTATACAGAATCTTCCGGTCGCCAGCCTCGATGTATCTCTGCTCAATTAACCCCAGGAACTTTCGATCGGGCCACCGCTTGAACCAATACTTCTGCAAGTTACCGCCACGTGAGATACTCCATCCGAACAAGAACAACACCACCATCGCAGCCAACCAGATATTGGTGAACGTAGACGAGAACCCAGGATCAGGATGCACCGCCATCCCCCACATCGGCAGAATGTAGAGCCACCCGTAGATCAACAGTCCTCCCCAAATCAACTTGAAGCCAAGATTCTCGTGGATCAAGTCATAGGTGTATAGCTGTACCCGCTCGAAAACGAAATAGTCAAAGATGTAGAACGTGAAGAAGCCGGCATAGACGTAAATCCCCGGGTTGGCGTCATCACCGAAGAGTTCGTAGTGGTACCACGCACCCGAAAGCGCATTCAGTGTCAGCATCGTCCCACCAACCACATACAGATACATCTTCAAATCGACGCGATCGCCGAACAACCAGTGCTCCATCGCCCGACCGTGCCACCAAGCGACAAACCAGTTAGTCTCATGCCCCTTTTCGGACCTTGCAGACCGACTCAGAAACGCCCAGGTCGCGATCACCCCGCTGAAGAAAGTCCCGCCAATCACCGCCGGGATTGTCGACCTGTAGAACCAGTCACGCTCGAACCCAAACGGGGCGACAGCCCACAGTGCCAACATCAAAGCAAACACCAATATCCCATTGAGCCGATAACTCCGAGGCTCACCGGTCGCCGCATCTTTCACATACCCCGGAACACGCCGCGCCGGCAACACAAACTGCGCCACATAAAACGCGACGAACACCGCCAACGGAGTGAAGAACCCCACAATCCACTCCGTCCCCGATAGCTCAATAAGGTGGCTGATCCCAAGCCATTCAAACACTGCTCAATTCCTCTATCCAACAACGTGGCCATTTGTCCTAGACATTCCAAAAGAATACGCCATTAACCACACGCTTCAATAAATCCCCGGAACAATCCGATACTTCACCTTCTCCTGGTACTCCGCCCATTTCTCTTCGCCATATTTCTCCGCACACAACCGATCATCATCCCGCTGTCGCCAACTGAACAGAACGAGCACGTATACGAAGTAGATCCAAGCCCACGGATTCAAGAAATACCCAAACGCCAAAGCCCCAGCCAACGAGTAAAAACCCTCGCCCAGATAGTTGAGGTGACGCGCCAACCCCCACATCCCGCTGTAAAGAATCTTCCGGTCACCCGCCTGAATGTACTTCGGCTCGATGATCCCCAAGAATTTCCGCTCCGGCCATCGCTTAAACACATACTTCTGCATATTTGCCCCACGCGATATCACCCAACCCGTCACGTACATCACCGCCGTCCCGACGATCAGGACGTTCGACCACAACGGCGAAAACCCCGGATTCGGATGTGCTGCCATCCCCCAAAGCGGCAGAATAAACAGCCAACCAAACACCATCATCCCGCCCCAGAACATCTTGAACCCCAAGTTCTCGTGAATCACGTCATAGGTATAAAGCTGCACCCGCTCGAAGATGTAGTAGTCAACCACATAAATCGTCATGAATATCGCAAACATCCAAACACCCGGATTGAAATCGTCGCCAAACTCCTCGTAGTTGTACCAAGCACCCGATAACGCATTCAGCGACAGCATCGTCCCGCCCACGATGTAAAACCACATCTTCAGATCGACACGCTCCCCGAACATCGAAATCTCCCGCACCCGGCCATCCCAAAGAGCCGTGAACCAGTTCTTTTCGTTCTCGCCTCGCGGCTGACTGAACACCGCAATCATCGAAAAGATCAACGTAAAGACGGTCCCTCCGACAAACGCATAGATCGACGACTCATAAAACCACTCCCGCGGCATCCCCGTCAACTCGAACCACCAAACCGCCAGCGCAATCACATACACCAAAATCCCATTCAACCGATAATTCCGAGGCTCCCCCGTCTTCGGATCAATCACATAACCCGGAACCCGAATCGCCGGCAAAACCGCATGAGCCACAAAAAACACCACAAACACCCCCAAAGGCGTCAAAAACCCCGCAACAACCTCCATCCCCTCAAGCTCGAAAAGATGACCAACCCCAAGCCATTCAATCATCGTTCATTTCCCCCTTTCCTCTACCAACATGGTCATCACAAACATGAGCACAGACTATCCCAACAACACTGAACCCGGCAACCATTCCCCTGACATGAGGTGGATGATCAGGGGGAATATTCCTCCCCTTCGCTCCGCGAAGGGGACGCGGACGAGCGAAGCGAGACCGCAGCGGATGCTCGGGGCGGACGGGCGACGCTGGCACTAACCACCACTGTCCCAGCAATCCAATCATGCCAACCTCGACCCTCAGCATCAAACCCCATCCAAACATGGTTCGCGATCGTTAGAACTGACGAGACGACCAATCCCCAAATCATCCAACTCGTCACCAATGCGTCTCCGATTACACCGATCTGATATCCACTGACCAGATCAATAAGTATCGCGACGGGAATCCACAGAATCAGCGGGATCATAGATAAGAAATACACCGACAGCAACGGGCTGCCCAAGAACTGCCTGACCACAGCACGGCGGCGACCGATTCTGTTCCCGCTTATGGCCTCTATCCGCATCCCGAACAGTCGGTGCCCGAACGTGTCCCCCTTCGACGAAATCCTAGACGCTATTGACACCTCTTTCCAAATCACTACCACGCATGCCATCGGAAAACCCAAGAAGATGGATCCCAGCACGAAATTCAATCCAAAGGAAGACACATTCAGCAGTCCGAATAATATCGCGGCCAACGTCCCTAAACCTGCACCCCAAGCCAACACCACCAACCAATCAACAACTCCCGCCATCAACCGCCTCCAAACCGAAACAACTTCAACCCTCGGACGCGCTGCCAACGAATTGGCGATTTCATCTGCTTGCGTGCTCAACATTGTTCAGCCCCCTACCTTCAACGTACACCACGACCTCCACAAGCGCGGTATGCCCGGGAAGCGGAACCCCAACGGCACAATCAACGTAATTTGCGGTTCAGTCGACACCCCGATCCCTAGCCACCACCGCTCCCACCAATCGATCATGCCAACCTCGACCCTTGGCATCCCAAATCATCAGAACGTGATTCACTACTATCAGAACCAAACAAACCACGAAGCCCCAAGCCCACCAGTGCTGCGTAACGGATTTCACCGGTTCCCAAATCCAAAGCAACGAGTCCGCTGCGGTTGCTCTTTGAGCAATGACAATCCACGCAACCATCAATACCGACAAAGGCAACAGGTAGGCAAAAGTCAGTGGGCTACCAACGATCTGCCGCGCCAAAGAGCGCCGACAGGAAATCCTCGTCTCGTTAGGCTTCAGAACCCGCAAACCCATCAACCCATGCCCCGGTGTGCTCCCTTTCGACCACATCAGCAACCCGAACGCCACATGAGTCACCATCGCGGCCAGCAACAATCCTGGAATCGACCAAACAGTGACCCCGCCGAAAAGATTCCCGAGAAAAGAACCACGGTCGCTCAGGGCCCAAACCAATTGGACAAACGGGATACCTAGAATCCCCACTCCAAACGCTACTATCCAATCAACAATACCCGCCATCAACCGCCTCCAAACCGAAGCAGCCTCAACCTCGTAATCCCGAGAATCCACCAAAAACCCCCGTTCAGACACCCCTCACCGACAATCCTGCCGACCCGCACCCTCCAAATCCACAACAATCTCCACCGACGCATTCCGCGCCACGATCAAAACCAATTCTTCCTCTTCCGATGTGTTCACCGGCTGATGATTCGAATCCGGCGGAACATAGATGAAATCACCCGGTCCGATCGCCTCCTCAACCTCCAACTCCTCACCTTGGAGAAACAACCCCTCGCCGCTAACCACATAGATCGCCGACTCGCAATTCACGTGATAGTGCGCAGTCGAACACCGACCCGGCGGCACCGTCGCGATCGCCAGGTGAATACCAGTCGACCCCGACAAAGCCTCCGACACACCCGCCAGCCGAGTCATCGCTCCACTGGCAATCTCAACCTCCAGATCGCCGCCCTTCGTGATAACGCAAGGCTTGTGACCGTTCTTTGACATCACAGAAACCAAATCGTCGTTCCCGCGAACGCGGGAATCCAGAGGGGCGGCGCGGTCGGGGTTCCCTCGCTCGCGGGGGAAATGTCCGAAGGACAAAGGGGGCCAACATCCTTCCCATCATTCATCATCCTTCGCATCCTAGTTCAAACCAACCACGGACCGAAGCACCTCGCCACGTTCCATCTTGTGGAACGCCTCCTCAACGTCCCCAATCCCGATCGACTCGCTCACGAACCCATCCAAATCCAATCGACCCTGCATGTAGAGATCGATATACATCGGAAAGTCTCGCGTCGGCAGGCAGTCGCCATACCACGACGACTTCAACACTCCACCGCGACCGAAAACCTCGATCATCGGCAGCGTAATCTTCATCTCCGGACTCGGCACACCCACCAACACGACCGTCCCTGCAAGGTCCCGCGCGAAGAACGCCTGCTCATACGTCTGCGGCAACCCAATCGCCTCGACACAAACATCCGCACCATTTCCGCCCGTGATGTTCTGGATCGCCTCCACTGGATCCACCTCGCGAGAGTTCACCGTGTGCGTCGCACCGAAACCCTTCGCCCACGCTAACTTCCGATCATCGATATCCACCGCAATAATCGTGTGCGCGCCCGCCAGCTTCGAACCGGCAATTGCCGCATCACCGACACCACCACAACCAAACACCGCAACCGAGTCGCCTCGCGAAACGCCGCCAGTATTGATCGCCGCACCCAGTCCAGCCATAATTCCACAACCAATCAACCCTGCCGCCTTCGGATCAGCAGCCGGGTTTACCTTCACCGCCTGACCCGCAGCAACCAGCGTCAACTCCGCAAAAGCACCGATCCCCAACGCCGGCGACAACGGCGTCCCATCCTCCAACGTCATCTGCTGCGTCGCGTTCCGACTATCGAAGCAGTACCAAGGCCGACCCCGCAAACAAGACCTACACGAGTTGCAAGGCGCCCGCCAAGCGATGATCACGAAATCACCCGCCGCCACATTATCAACATCATCTCCAACCTTCTCCACCACACCAGCCGCTTCATGACCTAAGAAATACGGAAATTCATCCCCGATCGCACCCTCCCGGTAATGCAGGTCCGTATGGCAAACCCCGCTAGCCTGCACCCGAATCAACGCCTCGCCCGGACCCGGATCCGGCACCAAAATCGTCTCCAACGAAACCGGCGCACCCTTAGATGCCGAAATAACCGCCTGTACCTTGTTCATGATGCCCCCGTGATTGATGCTTAAACGCTTCAACGGGATTATATGGCATCAAACACCCCGCGACCTCATACGGCACCTTACGTAGAATCCCCTCTCCCGCATCGCCATTACTTACTCCCAGAAGAAAGAGCAGAAATAGGCGGTGGAAGAGGGGATGTCGGACGAAGAGAGCGCGGCTCGGCGAACCACAGGCCCGACCATCGCCAACTGCCCTGTAAGGAGTCGTCCGTTACATTAACTCACCAATCGCTGTGAGGCTGATCAGCCCGGCGATTGCCACCAATATGTAGACGACTCGCGTAAACAGGTTGACTTCACCGAAGCTCAACCTGCCACCGATAAACGCCACCAGGTCCCACTTGAACAGCCCAACCAGACCCCAGTTAAGCGCACCCACGACCGCAAGGATTATCGCGATGATTTGTATGATTTCCATCTGAAACCCTCCTTCAGGGCAAATTGCGTATGTTGTATATTCATAACATATCCACATCGTTTTGTCTAGTATTTCCAGCATATCCTCACGAACCGCGCCGAATAGAACTCACATGGTCAGCAAAGAATCCCTAGCCGATACGAGACAGCGGTACCGATCTGCCGTAGTTCTCGGCGACCCCGCGGTTGCGCGATCCGTGATCGAAATGGCCATCGAATACGGCGCAACGCCCGCGGAGATATATCTCGACGTTCTTGCTCCAACTCAGGCCAAACTCGGTGAGATGTGGCACGAAGGCATCATTAACGTGGCACAGGAGCACTTTGCCACCGCCATAACGATGCAGATGATGGATCTCCAACGTCTATCCGCGAAGCCGCGATCACCGTTGGGGGTCAGGGCCATAGTGGTACCAGTGGAAGGCGACCAGCACTTCATCGGAGCGCGTATGTTGGCCGATCTGCTATTGATGGACGGGTGGGATGTCGACTTCTTCTGGCACTCTACCCCAGCCAGAGATCTCGCCGAATATGTACAACAACGGCGAGTACAGATATTGGCTCTTTCATCCACCATGACCGAGTTCTTGCCGTACGCCAAATCCGTCGCAGTTGAACTCAAGAAACTGAAACCGCCTCGACCCAAAGTCCTCCTCGGCGGCGCGGCGCTCAAAGCCACCGACGTAAGTCCCGACGATCTCGGTGCAGACGCCATCGTCACCGACCTCTTAGACGCGGTCGGCCAAGCTCGTCGAATCGTCGGCATCAACGACGCGAAACCGACTCTCGAACAGCACCTGGCCTCGATGGGACAGAAGATCCGCGCCGCACGAAACGCCCACAAACTCACCCAGCAACAACTCGCCGACGCCTCCGGACTCGACCGAACGTACGTCAGCCTCGTCGAACACGGCAAACAGAACCTCACCATCGCCGCCGTCCTAAAGATCGCCGACGCCTTAGACGTCTCTATCAGCGACCTGTTAGGACCGACCGCGAACAGTTGAACCTGTCGAACGTGCACAACGACCGTCATTCCGGCGAAAGCCGGAATCCAGAGGGGCGAACATTACAGCGCAAGTCCAAACCCCAATAGATTCCCTTTGTACGGCTGGGGAGGGTTGTAGAACATGCACAATGGACATTCGATAATCCTCCGCACCTCCGTGACGCATGCCTAAGTGACACCCGACTCCTTTTCGTTCACCGCCGACCTCCAACGAGCCCTCGACGCCAAAACCAAACCCATCGGCTCGCTCGGCCGACTGGAACAACTCGCCGCACAGATCGCAACGCTCCAAGGCACACTCCAACCGAGCATGTCGACCTGCCAACTAATCATCTTCGGCGCAGACCACGGCATCGCAAACCAAGGCGTCTCCGCATATCCGTCCGAAGTCACCCGCCAAATGGTCGAAAATCTCCTCGCTGGCGGAGCCGCCGCAAACGTCATCGCCGACTCCCTCGACATCCCCGTCAAAATCATCGACGCCGGCATCAAAGGCGACGCAATCGACCATCCCGACCTCATCAACCGCCGCATCGCACCAGGCACTGCAGATTTCAGCACCGGCCCGGCCATGACCCCAGACCAATACCACCTCGCGACTAAACACGGCACGAACCTTTTCTCTTCCCGCTCGCAGAGTCCTGTGCACAACGACCGTCATTCCGGCGAAAGCCGGAATCCAGAAGGGCTGGGTACCAGGGGTTCCGACTTAGACCCGAGCTCTGAACTGTCCCGCCCGCATTTGCGCACACATCCCTCACACGGGGAGACTATCCGTTTCCCTTCGCCTTCCCAGGCGGAGACTAACCTTCTCCCCTCCCCCTCCCAGGGGGAGATTAAGAGGGGGTTAACCGACGCCATCTGCTTCGGCGAAATCGGCATCGCCAACACCGCATCCGCATCGATCATCGCCCACAAGATACTCGGCCTCCCACTCTCGGACCTCGTCGGTCCCGGCACTGGACTCAACCCCGAAGGCGTCCAGCACAAACTCGACGTCTTAAACAAAGCCGCCGAACGGACCGCCCCTCGACTCGACGCTGAAGCCACATTGACAGAATACGGAGGTTTCGAAATCGTCATGATGGCCGCCGCAATCCGACAGGCAGCAACTTCCAAACGCCTGGTCATCGTCGACGGCTTCATCGCCACCGCGGCAGCCATCGCCGCCACCAACGCCAAACCCGACATCACCGACGCCCTAATCTTTGCCCACCGCTCCGGCGAACGAGGCCACGACGCCATGCTCCAAGCCCTAAACGTCGAACCCCTCCTAGACCTCGACATGCGACTAGGCGAAGGAACCGGCGCCCTCCTAGCATGGCCACTAGTAAAAGCCGCCGCCGCAATCCTAAACAACATGGCAACCTTCCAATCCGCCGGCGTCAGCAGCAAGCTATGACGCTGCGTACCCCCCTTCGCTTCGCGAAGGGGGCGCGAGCAAGCGAAGCGATGCGAGCGGGGGATGCACAGGGCGGCAACGCGCGGCAGGGCAGCAGGGCGGCAGGGTTTCCCCCGCCACACGGGGGAAATGTCCGAAGGACAAAGGGGGTCCACACCCACACCCCAAGTTTTACCCTTCTCCATAATCCCAACATCCAACGCGCGTCCACCTCCATGCCCTCCCCCATCCAAAACGAACTCAAAACCCTAATCCTCGCCATCCACTTCCTCACCCGCATCCCAACTCCCTTCGAAATCGATTACACCCCCGACCGTCTCAACTCCGCGAGTCGCTACTACCCCATCGTCGGCGCCATCATCGGCTCCGTCGCCGCACTCGCATTCTTCCTCGCCAGCCTCGCCCTTCCGACCATCGTCGCCGTCCTCATTGCCACTGCCGCAACCGCACTCCTCACCGGAGCATTCCACGAAGACGGACTCGCCGACACATTCGACGGCATCAGCGGAGCATACGACCGCGCCCGTTCACTCGAAATCATGCACGACTCCCGAATCGGCACCTTCGGAGCACTCGCCCTAATCCTCGTCATCACTCTAAAAATCGCCGCCCTTGCATCCCTCGACGACACCACAACCATCATCACCGCCCTAATCGCCGCCCACATCATCTCCCGCACCTCAACCGTCATCGTCAAAGCCACCTCCACCTACGCCCGAGAAAACGGCATCGCCGGACCCCAAGACATCCCCCTCCGACCCATCAACACCGTCATCGCCACCCTAACCGCACTCATAACCATCGCCGCCCTAGCCCTCATCCTCACCCCAACCCACGCCCTCCTAGCCACCGCCGGCGCCATCACCGGACACATCCTAATCCGCCTCTACTTCCAACCCAAACTAAAAGGACACACCGGCGACACCCTAGGCGCCACCCAACAAATCACCGAACTAGCCATCTACATCGCATTCGCAGCAATATAGGGACCATCCTCCGTTCAGATCGACACCTCCCTAAATTCACCTGGCCGAATTTCATCGATCGTCGCGCGATTCTCTTCTGTCCTCAATTGAATGTCAGGCCACGCCGTTGAGAGCAGTACGACAACCGACAACGAACGATCGTTGAAGTTTTGTTGGTACCGCAAATTCTGATCCGTCGTGACCAAGATCTCGTACCCACGACGCTCAGTCATCTCAATAAGATCGCCGTTATCCAGATCCGACCATCCGTTCTCCGCGGCCGTATCCACACCGTGGTCAACTAGATGTCGACGCAGAGGCACAGGCGTCCCTTGATCGAACAGGATCCTCACGATCGCACGGGAACTTTAAGCGAATTCGCTTCGTATTCAAGGACCGCCAAAACCTGCGATTCCGTTACGCCCGGGAACCACTCCAAATACTCTTCGATAGTTGCGCCGCGCCCGAGATTCTGAAAAAGGCTCGACAGCGGCACACGAGTGCCGGTAAACACCCAAGCTCCGCTGAGTTTGCCGACCCGACGCTCCACCGCTGGACACGTCTCCCAATTCGTCATTTTTCCTATTGCCTCATCCGATAATCAATGGATCCTTCGATTGCCTTCAACCCTAACTTTATCGGACTCTCCCATCTGTGGTTCAACAACACCTACCCTTCGCAAAGCGATGGGAACGCGAAAGAGCGAAGCAAGTTCGCAGGGGATGCCCGGGCGGACCGGCCGTCGGGTTTCCCCCGCCCAATACGAACGAAATCCAAGGGGAAATGTCCGAAGGACAAAGGGGGGGGGCCACATCGATCACAATCAAAGGAAGGAGGAGCTAACCCCAATGTCCGAATTAAAAGACAGACTCGACTTCGCCATCCGAGCCGCCACCACAGCCGGAAAGCTGACCATCCGCTACTTCCGCTCATCGGACCTCACGATCGACACCAAACCCGACGAGACACCCGTAACCCGTGCCGACAAAGAATCCGAAGAAACCCTGCGAAACCACCTCGCCAAAGAGTTCCCGCACGATGCCATCTTAGGCGAAGAGTTCGGCAACCAATCCGGATCAACCGACTTCACCTGGTACCTCGACCCCATCGACGGAACCAAATCCTTCATCCGCGGCATCCCTCTCTACGGAACCATGATGGGACTCCAATACAAAGACGAAGCCGTAGCCGGCATCATCGTCTTCCCCGCACTGAACGAACTCGTCTACGCAGCCAAAAACCTCGGCGCATGGTGGTCCGACCAACTAGACCCAATCTGCCCAAAACGCGCCCGCGTTTCGAACATATCCCGACTCTCAGACGCCTATCTGTCCACCACCTCCGCTCGCAGCTTTCAACGAACCGATAAAGCGCAGGCCTATCAAAAACTGTCCTTCAACGTCGACGTCAACCGCTGCTACCCTGACTGCTACGGCCACTACCTAGTCGCAACCGGACGTGTCGAAATCATGATCGACCCCTTCATGAACGTCTGGGACAACGCACCCCTCCAGTCCATCATCCAAGAAGCAGGCGGCACTTTCACCGACCTCCAAGGCAACCCAACAATCCACGGCGGCAGCGCAATATCCACCAACGGCCGACTCCACAACCAAGTCCTAGAATTCCTCAACTCCTAAAAAAAAACACCCCCGTCATCATACACCGCACCAATGTCATTCCCGCGAACGCGGGCGCTTCAGCGGACGGAACGTCCATCCAGAGGGGCGGATGCGCGGCAGGGTTTCCCCGGCTCGCGGAGCATATGCCCGGCACCTGCTCTCGAGCCCCAATATCACCAACAACAAACCCCATCCCCTACATCCCGTCCATCCATGCCAAATTCCCTCACCCCTTAACAACCACCGGCAACCCCGCAACCATAAACAAAACCCGATCGCAAACCGCCGCAACAGCCTGATTCATCCGACCGTGCAGATCACGAAACTCTCGACCCAGCTCCGTATCCGGCACCAACCCCAAGCCGATCTCATTCGACACCAAAATCACGTCCCCCGTCACACCCTCTAAACACACCACCAACCGCTCCAAATCAGCCTCGACATCCCGCCCCTCCAACATCAAGTTATTCAACCAAAGCGTCAAACAGTCCAAAACAACCACCCGACTAACCCGACACTCCGACTCAATCACATCCCAAACTTCAACCAACTCCTCCACCGTCCGCCACGACACATCTCGATCCGACCGATGCCTCGCAATCCGCTCCCGCATCCCCTCATCAAACGCCTGCGCAGTAGCAACAAAAACCCGATCCTCCCGAAGCGACTCCCCCAACTCCAACGCATACCGGCTCTTCCCCGATCGCGCGCCGCCTAGTATTAACGTCCTAACCACGAGCCACCCTCCATGTACGTGGACATGTAGGGGCAGGTTTCAAACCTGCCCTTACCACGTCGTCCGAAGGCTCCAACATCACGATGCCATGGACATGATTAGGCATATCGACCCACGCATCTAATCGAACATGCGGATAGTGGCGTGGCAACTCCGACCAAACCGAATGTGCCAATCTACCAAACTCACTCAGACGTACCTGCCCATCCACAACATCGCCAAGAACGCACACACTTCCTTGAGTACAGATCGTAACGAAATACGTCCCAGCCTGCGAATAATCGTACCTCGACAATCGCATAGACCGACATCGCCGCGGCGCATTTACCGAATCAGATTCACGGACCATAGCATGCTCATCCTAACCTCACCAACCGAGCAGGGGCAGGTTTGAAACCTGCCCCTACGAATCAACCGTCTCCTCAACCAATCCCAATAAATCCGCTTCAATATCCTCCCAATCCTTCATCAAATCCAACGTCTCAACCCAAAACGGATGCTCGTCGATCCGCGTCCGCAACCGACGATGTCCCAGCTCGGTCTGCCCGTACGGCAATATCCCGGTCGACTTCAGGTGCTCGCCACCCCGATGATCCTGCGACGCCAAATACCCATACATCTGATACAGATTGCCCGTGTGCACTGACTCCGCGTCGTATCGTTCATTAACCGGCGACGAATACCACTTCGTATCCAACACAATGATCTTCCCGCTACTGTGCGTCAAATAGACATCCGGATACATGTTCGGCAGACGAATCCCCGTTTCTTCCCGATCCTCTGCTTCGTTCCACTCAAATTTGCGTTGCGCGGAAACACCCCAATCATTGCCCAACCGCAACCTTTAGAAATTCGCTACAAACCGCTCGAAAATCTCATACTCCTGCCTCCGCAACCAATCGACTAAATCCGTATCCGAAACCGCATCCGACTCTGGCATCGAAGGATCCTGCAACATCTCGCAAATCTTCAACATCAACTTGTACTCCCGCTCATTCCGACCCAACAACCTCAACTCCGACGCGGTCAACCGACGCGTAACCCGCACCCGATCAATCTCGTAAAGCATCCGCAGCAACGCCTCAACATCCGAAACCAGTCTTCCATACTTCGGCCGATCCTCTTCAACCTCCGAAAACCCCCGATTCAACGAATCGTTCAGAGTCGACCGGATGATCTTATTCCGAGGCACATTAAGCGTGAACTCCTCAAATTCGCAATGCAACCGCACCCGATACATCGACATCGGACTCAACGTCTGCGTGAAATCGATCCGCCCTCTCACTCCCTGCAACTCCTCCGATCTCTCAACATAATCCCCCCGCAACCCACGCCGTATCTGATGCTTCACTAGAAACACCAAAATTGACGTCAACAAAGCTCTAAGGTCCGGCACATCCTCAACCTCCGACTGAAACCGATCCTTAAACTCCACCAAATCCCACGCATACAACAACATATGCCACCTATTCCGAACCGGAATCATCCAGACCACCGTCATTCTGGCGGAAGCCGGAAGCTAGGGGGCAGTGTGGCCGGATTTCGCTCGCTCGCGGGGGAAATGTCCGAAGGACAAAGGGGTCATACCAACCCCCACCAAAAAATCGAAAACCTGCCACCCCCAGCAGGCCATACCAACACACTTTCCTCCCCTTCGCTCCGCGAAGGGGACGCGTGCGAAGCACGCAGGGGATGCTCGAAATCGCACCCCAATCCATCATTCCAATCATCAAAAATCATGGCAATCATATTTCAAACTCCTCCATGAAGGGAGAGGATGGTTGTTGAGCGCCCAACGCGCCCCGCTCCCTATGCGATAATCCCATCCATCATGATCAACAAATTCGGAGTTCTATACGCAGGCTGCGTCGACATGGACGACATCGGTTACGCCGGAACGCCTGCCAACGACCGCTGGTTACCCGACGACCAACTCGCAACCGTCTTCGACAAGTCCACATCCTTCGCCAAAACCATGGACGAACTCGGTTTCGACACCCTTTGGGGAGCCGAACACCACTTCCAACGTGAAGGCTACGAATGCATCCCCAACCTATTGGTGCTCTTCGTCCACCTCGCCCATCTCACCAAAAACCTCCGCTTCGGATGCGGCTTCAACATAAACCCGATGTGGCACCCCCTCCGCCTCGCCGAAGACTACGCCACCGCGGACATCCTCACGAACGGGCGCGTCCGATTCGGCATCGGCCGGGGATACCACTCACGCGAAGTCGAAACCTTCGGCAATCCCATCATCGACCAAGACGCCAACCGCGAACTCTTCGAGGAACAGGTCGAGGTCATGTACAAGGCCTTCAACGAGCGGTCCTTCTCCCACCACGGCAAACACTACGACATCCCTCCCGCCGTCCCCTACCGCGGCTACGAACTCGAAGAGATCACCTTAGTCCCCCGCCCCAAATATCCCGTCGAGTGGTGGCAACCCGTAGTCTCAGCCTCCGAACGCGGCCTCAACTTCATGGCCAAATACGGCATCAAAGGCATGATCGGCGGCGGAGCTGCACCCGGCGGAGCCGCCGACCAAGTCGTCCAAAAGTGGCAAGAAGTCCAAGCCCAACACGGGCGCAACCTCGAACTCGGCGGCGACCTCGTTATCTCTTACACCGTCTACATCGCCGACACCACCGAACAAGCCATCGCAGAGTCCAAACTCTGGGCCGAAGAACGCGTCAAGATGTTCGGACCCCTCGGCTTCGTACGCGGACTCTCCGACCAGCAAGTAGCCGCCATCAACTCTAACGACCCCGCCCAGCTCCTCACCGCCGACCTCCCCACAATCGAATCCGACGTCGCAAGCGGAGGATTCTTCGCCGGTCCCGCCAATCTCGTAACCGAAAAACTCCTCGAAGTTCAAGACCGCTACCCCGGCCTCCAAGAAGTCAACATCGGCATCACCGGCATGGGCATGCCTGAATCCGCAACCCTAGAGCAAATGCACCGCTTCGCCGAAGGCGTCATGCCTCACTTCAACAAACGTTGAGGCACTTCATTTGATATCATCGCAATCAACGATAGCAACGATATCAAATTGCCTGGAGACGAAGACATGGCGAGCATAACGGTCCGAAATCTCGACGACGAGGTGAAGCGCAAGCTTCGCGTACGGGCTGCTGAACACGGCTGTTCAATGGAAGCAGAAGTGCGCGAAATTCTCTCTGAAGCTGTTGCTGCCGGGCCCAAACCACGTAAAGGTCTGGGAACTCGAATTCATAAGCGTTTCAAGGCGATCGGTGGTGTCGACCTAGAGTTACCTGAACGCGAGCCGATGCCCGAACCGCCTCAATACAAGAGTGATCTTGTGCGACGCATCCGCGCCATCGTCGATCCCGTCGGTGGAATTGACCTTGAACTGCCAAAACGATCGTCAGGCAACCGAGAACTCCCTAAATTTGAGTAGCCCTAATTGCCGGTAATCCTTGACACTAACGTCGTTTCAGAGATGATCCGTCCAAGGATAGATCCCAATGTCGACAGATGGCTATCTGAACAGGATGAATCCGAACTATTCTTGACCACAATCACCGAGGCAGAGTTGCTTTTCGGTCCATCGGGGATGCCTCAGGGACCTATACGTGACGCTTACATTGCCGCGATGGATAGGATTCTCTTCGTCGATTTCTCAGATCGCATCCTGCCATTTGACCGCTCCGCAGCTAATTCGTATCCGCGGATACGCGCCGTCCGCGAAGCTATAGGTAGACGAATTGACGACGCGGATTGCTTTATCGCAGAATCTGTCGGGGCCTCCGTCGCAACACGCAACGTACGCGACTTCGTGGGATGCGGTGTCGAAGTCATCAATCCATGGGAACACTCCCCGTGAAAATCACCGACATCCGCACCCGCAACATCTGCATCCCCCTCTCAACCCTGGGTAAGCACGAACCCGTCACGATGTGGTACGGTTCCCGCTTCGCAGCCATCAAGACCATCATCTTCATCGACACCGACGAAGGCATCACCGGTCTCGGCGAAACCAGCATCGGAGCCGGTGGCGACCAACGACTCTTCGAGCAGATCAAATCGCGACTGACCGGCCGCGACCCCCACGACATTAACTCCATCGAACGGGGCATGAACCTCACCGGACAGGTCACCACCAAAATCGGCCACCTGCTCGACACGAGCGCATCGTCCGCACTCAACATCACTGGATCCATCGACCAAGCACTCTGGGACATCGTCGGCAAGGCCGCAAACCAACCCATCTACAACCTAATCGGCGGCAAATATCGTGATCGCGTAGAAGCGCGCTACTGGATGGGTGCCAAACCGCCCGACAAGGTCGCAGACGAGGTCAAACGCGCCGTCGCCCTCGGCTTCAAATCCTTCAAGATCAAGATCGGACTCAATCCCGAATTCGACGTCGAATGTGTGGCAGCCGCCCGCGAAGCAGCCGGACCGCGCATCGAACTCGGCTACGACTGCAACGGTTCATACTCTCAACTCGAAGCGATCCGAATGCTCCGCAAGATGGAGCCGTACGACCCCTCACACGTCGAAGAACCAGTCGATTCCACGAGCGTCCGCGCCCTCGCCGAGGTCAGTCGCCACACCGATATTCCCATCCTCTGCGACGGCCCAGCTCGCACCACTAAAGAGCAGATTCTCGAGCTCGTTATGCATCGGGCCTGCGACGCGATCCACCTCGACGTCGTCATCAACGGCGGTTTCCTCGAGACCCAAAGGTGTGCCGCCATCGCCGAAGCCGGCGGCCTGAAAGTATCATGCCACTCCTCGCCCGGTGAAACCGGTATTGCCACCGCCGCGCAGCTGCACCTCGTGACCTCCACACCAAACTTCATCTGGCCCGTCGACTCCGCCTACACCAAACTCCTCCCGCCGTCTGAAGACATCATCACCGAACCTTTCAACTACGAAGACGGTGCCCTCAGCCCACCATCCGGACCCGGCCTAGGCGTCGAAATCGACGAAGACGCCATCTCCCGCGCCGAAGAGCGCTACGCCAACGAACTCCCCAAATGGCGCCACCGCTTCGCCCCCGACCCCACAGTCCCATCCCGCCAGCAATACTACTTCTTCAACTATCCCAGCAAACACCACCACGACGACGCGGAATGGCGGGGGATGTTTGAGTAACAGAAGCCGAATAGACCTCGTTGGGTTTCAAGGAGTATAGTCGTTCCGCTGCTCGCACAATTCGGCTGCCCTTCACACATTAAGGTGCAGGTTTAGTGACTTCACATCTGGGTCTCCAATCATTCAGTGCTTTGCCAAAGGATCCCTTGTTGTCGCCGGCAATTGATCAACTGGATGGACACGATCCTTTTCCGGTCGCGTTTTTGCGGATAATTGTCACTACATACAATAGTGCTTCTCGATACCACGAAGACTGATCGAGATACGTCCGAAAAGCCAATTGTTTCGGATCGAGGGCGTGTATCTGGCGAGGACAAGAACGTGAAGTTAGAGTCGGATTTTTTGAAGCTGGGTCTTTTCAGCTTGCGACGCCAGGGCGTGCAGTTGAATCTGGGGCTTATCGCCGGCACGTTTCTTGCGCTGCTCTTCACTGTTTTGGTGTTCTTGGCTTTCCGGGGCGTGGACGGGGAGACTGGTTTGTCGACATGGCGGAACGTTCTGCTTGCGGTTGGGATTCTCGCAACTGCTGTGGGTGTACTGACGATAGTCAGAGCGCTCACCACTGGTGTCTTGGCGGTCGCGATGGAGGTGTGGATTCGGCGCATGGGACAAGGCGACCTCGACTACCGAGTGGAGCTTGAAGGCAACAATGAAATTGCAGCCATTGCCGAATCTCTCGAAGAACTCAGGCAACGTTCAATCAGGGTCATCCGCCTGAATCTAGTGGAGGAACTCGCTCGCGACTTGGAATCGAAAAACGCCGAACTCGAAGATGTCCTGGATCAACTGCGTGGCGCTCAGGATCAAATAGTCACTCGACGAAAGCTAGCCGAACTCGGCGAATTGGCGGCGGGAGTTGCACACGAAATCAAGAATCCTTTGAATTTCATGCGAAACTTCGCTGAAGCGACCGATGATTTGCTCGTCGAACTCAAGGAATCGATCGATGGTCTCGACCAAAGCGATAGAGAAGAGGTTTCTGAGATCGTCGAAGAGATATCGCAGAACTTGATTCGTATCGAAGCGCATGGAACGCGCGCGGATCGTATCGTGAACGACATGCTCAGCCTTGGTGGGGGCGGAGGCAACTTCGAGTCGACCGACATCAACGAGATCGTCAGCTTCTTCGCTACTCTCGCTTACAACGGCTCAAAGGCGATACACCCGGAACTGCAGTTGGTAATCCAAGAGGATTTGGATCCCAACGCGGGCGATATAACGGTGATCGCTGAGGATATCGGGCGCGTCGTGTTGAACATGACCAATAATTCATGCTACGCCACGGACGAGAAGCGTCTTACGCTCGGCGACGGCCACGATGATTACCTTCCGATGGTTTGGTTGGAGACGGAAAGGAAACAAGATTGTCTCGAAATTCGCGTGAGGGATAACGGAACCGGCATCGATCCCGAAATCATCGACAAAATCTTCAATCCCTTTTTTACAACCAAGCCAACCGACAAGGGCACGGGCCTCGGGCTCAGCCTCGCGAACGACATCGTGAGGGAGCACGGAGGAACGATCGAACCGAAGACTCAGTTCGGCGACTTTACGGAAATGGTGGTTTCCATTCCGATCAAGTGACGTAGACCGTTTGGATTAGCACGGATCGCCGGCGGCGATTCCTTCGGCGCGTTGGAGGTCGCGGACGTGACAGATGATGGCGTCGATCTCTTCGGGTGCGACGTTGGGGATGGGAGGCATGTCGCCGAAGTTCCAATGATGGGCGGTGACACCGTTGTTGACGGCGTTGTGGAAAGAGAAGTTGGGGTGGTGGCCGATCTCGTATAGGCGGTTGACTAGAGGAGGTCCGGTGGCGGTGCCGGAGGCGAGCTCGCCGTGGCAAACGGCGCAACGGTTTTGGAACGATTCTTCGCCGTCATAGACGGTCGGTGTATTTTCGAGTTTCGCGGTTGATTGTGTTGCTGTGGGTTCGTTGGCGGAGGAGCATCCAGCGAAAAGGATCATGGTCGCCGCTATGCACATGATCAAGATAGCAACGAACCGCGTGATGGTCATGCGATTCCGAGTGCTCACGTTGCTAAAGGCACCAGCTTTGATTGTCGGATTGTTCTGTCTCGGGTCACGAGAGGGATGCCGTATACGATGCTGGTTGCGGCGATTAGTTCGTCGGCGGGGTCGCTGTGGAAATCTAATGTCGCTGATGTTCGAGCGACATTGAAGCTGATCGGCAATATCGACAAATCGTTTAAGAACCTTTGG
Organism: uncultured Dehalococcoidia bacterium; assembly: GCA_951812795.1. Lineage (GTDB taxonomy): Bacteria > Chloroflexota > Dehalococcoidia > Lucifugimonadales > Lucifugimonadaceae > Bin127. The sequence continues at coordinate 2,322,861 of OX638325.1, read as the reverse complement.
AACGTACGTCCGTACAACGGGAAATCGAGCCGATGATTTTCCACGAGGTATGTCAACTCACGCAACACCATTGGGCAGATCGCCCAGTCTTGCTCCAGCATTGCGGTTTGCTCTAGGGTGCTCAATTCTTCGTTGAACGCGAAGACTACGATGTGCGTGTCAAGATTCACCATTGTCGACCCTTTACCCATCGATCGCCGACATTGATGATGTCGCCATGGACTTTGATCTCGCCCTTCATGCTGCCGATGTACTTGGCGAATCTGTTCGGATACTTCGTCAATCGTGCTACGGGTTCACCGTCTCTCGTTATAACGAAACCCTCATCGTCGAGCTGGTCGATCAACTGGAGGAATTGTTCCTTTGCTTCTTCGGTTGGTATGCGTTTCATGAGTTTTGCTCCCTGTAGTGGTCATTGTAGACGGGTTGAAACAACGAAAAAGCGTGAGCTTGTTGGCTCACGCTTTAGTGATCTTGACAGCTGAAGAGCGGATCGAACAAACGTCGTGGTTCTTGAGTAGGTCCAAGATTGTTTATTTGAAGGCCTAATCTGGAACGGCCTTTAGGAGCGCGCAACCTGTTCAAGGCATCCGAAGCGTATCTGATGAGCCCCTTGCCACGCCCCCGTCTCGTTTGTTCAGGATCGGACCTAGGTCGGACGCTGACGATTCGGGATTGGGAATCTCGCTCTAATCGGATCGTAATTCGTTTGCGGGTTGTGCGGTTAATTTGGGTAGTACTTTTTATCACTTGCCAGTCGTGAGGCTTGTGATTAGCACTCCTTAGAAAGGAGGTGATCCAGCCGCACCTTCCGGTACAGCTACCTTGTTACGACTTAGTCCCAGTCATTGGCTCCACCCTCGGCACCTGCCTCCCCGAAGGGTTGGCCCAGCGACTTCAAGTGTCTCCAACTTCCATGACTTGACGGGCAGTGTGTACAATCCCCGGGAACGTATTCACCGCAGTGTGCTGACCTGCGGTTACTAGCAACTCCACGTTCATGAAGGCGAGTTTCAGCCTTCAATCCCAACTGAGACCAGCTTTGTCGGATTGGCTCAACCTCGCGGTTTCGCAGCCGTCTGTACTGGCCATTGTAGCGTGTGTGTAGCCCTAGGCGTAAGGGTCATGATGACCTGACGTCGTCCCCACCTTCCTTCCGTTTAAGGACTGTCTCGTCAGAGAGAGTAACAGACGATAGGGGTTGCGCTCGTTGCGGGACTTAACCCAACACCTCACGGCACGAGCTGACGACGGCCATGCAACACCTGTGTAAGGCTCCCCGAAGGGTCCCTCCCCTTTCGGTTCGGTACCACCAAACATGTCAAGCCTAGGTAAGGTTCTTCGCTTACCATCGAATTAAACCACACGCTCCGCTGCTTGTGCGGGGACCCGTCAATTCCTTTGAGTTTTAGCCTTGCGGCCGTAGTCCCCAGGCGAAATGCTTAATGGGTTACCTTCGGCCCACAGGGAATTAACACCCCGAAGACCTAGCATTCATCGTTTAGGGCGTGGACTACCCGGGTATCTAATCCGGTTCGCTCCCCACGCTTTAGTCCCTTAGCGTCAGAACTGCCCCAGCAGGCCGCTTTCGCCACTGGTGTTCCTCCCGATATCTACGTATTTCACCACTACACCGGGAATTCCACCTGCCTCTGACAGTCTCTAGTTCAGCAGTTTCTCCCGACGACTCCAAGTTGAGCCTGGAGCTTTCACAGAAGACTTACCAAACCGCCTACGGACCCTTTACGCCCAGTAATTCCGGAAAACGCTTGCCACCTACGTATTACCGCGGCTGCTGGCACGTAGTTAGCCGTGACTTATTCCTCAGGTTAAGTCCTCTCTCGTCCCTGAGAAAAGAGGTTTACAACTCGAGAGCCGTCATCCCTCACGCGGCGTCGCGGCATCAGGCTTTCGCCCATTGTGCACGATTCCTTGCTGCTGCCTCCCGGAGGAGTGGGGGCCGTGTCTCAGTCCCCCTCTGTCTGGTCATGCTCTCACACCAGATACCCGTTTTCGGCTTGGTGCGCCGTTACCGCACCAACTACCTGATAGGACGCGGGCCCATCCCCGAGCGATAAATCATTTCTTCCCGCACATTGAAACACGGGAATGTATACGGTATTAGCTGCAGTTTCCCGCAGTTATCCCGTTCTCGGGGGCAGGTCGCCCACGCGTTACTCAGCCGTCTGCCACTAGGTTTAGCCCCCGAAGGAGCGACCCCGTTCGACTTGCATGCATTAGGCACGCCGCCAGCGTTCATCCTGAGCCAGGATCAAACTCTTATTTGAACTGACGTTTGTTCTTTCCGCTCTTCAATTGTCAAGATGCTTCCCGAAAAACATGGTCTCGAGGACCAGATTCCGTTTCTCGGTAACCGCTTATTGTAAGGCATTGGCGACTTCGTTGCAAGATTTCCGGTGAGACGAATTACCAGCGTGCTTTTCTGTAACACGACGTGAACGTTCAGTCCGCTCAATCACTGGCGTCCAAGCGGGAACGACTTTTTCCCGAGGCTTCTCGACGGGGGATCGACTTTGTGAACAAGGATGTTGAGGTGCCAGAGGTCGGAGATTTCGATCGCAGTTGGCAATCGATTAATGTCGCCAAATGATGTTGTCGTCCGATTTTCGTGATTTTTGCGTGTGTACGTGTTGTTTTCGGTATAACCTATGCGCATGACTTAGCGTTTTCCGTGTCGCAAGCAACGACGCTTGGACAGGATCGCTCGTTCGCAGGACAACTGACCGCGTTTGCTATGGCGAATGTGTTGGTCGGTCGCGTGTGGATCGTTTGCGGGTCCCGATAAGTTCGCGCATTATGATCCCGGCAATGGAGGTAAATCAATGAGGATCGATATTCGATACCTGAAAAATCGGGCGCTGATTGTGCTCGTGGCTGCGCTTGTCGCGGTTTCCACGGTTTTCGTGATCGCTTGTGGCGGCACTGAAACGGTGATTCAGACCGTTGTGGTGGAGAAACAGGTGCAGGTTCCGGGCGAACCTGTGGTGCAAACGGTAGTAGTCGAGAAATCTGTGCCTGGCGAGACGGTGATCCAAACCGTCGTAGTCGAAAAAGAGGTGCAGGTCGCCGGTGAGACCGTCGTGCAGACTGTCGTAGTGGAGAAAGAAGTACAAGTGGCCGGCGAAACCGTCGTGCAGACCGTCGTGGTGGAGAAAGAGGTCCAAGTCGCTGGTGAGACGGTGGTGCAAACCGTCGTGATTGAGAAGGAGGTCGAGAAGACAGTGGTCGAGACGGTGGTAGTGGAGAAAGAAGTTGAAAAGGAGGTCGTCAAGGAAGTCGACAAGGTTGTGGTGGTGACACCGACGCCGATAGCTATTGCGATGATGGAGGCGCCGAGTACTCAGAGCGCCGCGGATACTGCCGAGATGGCGGTTCAGAACCGCGTCGGCTTGACGTTGACCGGTCTGAACAGCACGGGCGCACCTGACGGTCCTTGGAGTATTGCCGAAGGATTCTTCCAACCTGGCGGCCCGGTGGGGTCGAACATCGTCGATCCGGTACTAGCCGAGACGTGGGATGTTGCGGATGACCTCAGCAAGATCACTGTGAAGATCAAAGAAGGTGTGCAGTTCCACCGCGGTTGGGGTGAGTTAACGGCAGACGACTTGGTGTGGAGTTTCAACGACTTGATCGCTCCAGAGAGCACGCACAACCAGTCTGGCGACTATGCGGCGGTGTTCGAGCCGATGGTGAAGATTGACGACTACACGGTTGAGGTTCCGATCAAGCAGTTCACAGTTGTTTGGAACCAGGCGTACTTCAACACTTTTGCGGGGACTAACGGTACGTTCAGCAAACGAGCATTCGACCTGAATGGTCGCGAGTGGGCGAACGAGAACATCATCGGAACCGGCCCGTACATGTTGAAGGAGTTCATTCCTCAGAACATCGTACGGCTGGAGTCGAATCCTGAACATCACATTCAACCGGCACACATGCCATTCCTGAACGTGAACGAGGTTCCAGAAGAGTCGACCCGCATCGCGATGCTGCGGAACGGTCAGACTGACATCGCCGACGTTTCGTTGAAAGCGATCCGCGGTTTGCTCGAAGAAGGTTTCAAGATGTCGGACAGCGGCAAGGCCGCTCAGGAAGGCGTCTTCTTCGCAGGCAACTACTGGGAGCAGTATGACTACAACTGCTCGCAAGGCGCCAGCTCAGTCTCGTGTCCGGACATAACAGTCGGTGAACCGCAACAAGTCGAAGTCGAACGCACGGGCTATCAGCCAACGGAGCAGTTCCCGTGGATCGGCGAGTACGGCAATGACGAGAGCATGGAACGTGCGCGGATGGTGCGGACGGCGATGTCGATTGCGATCGACAAAGAGACGATCAACGATGTGATCGTGGATGGTCTTGGTTGGTTAGTGCACGTGAACGCGTTCTCAATCCGGTCACCGGAATGGGACGACAAGTGGAACATCGAGTATGACCCAGCGGCAGCGGCGGCGATGCTTGACGAGGCGGGCTACCCGGTAGCGGCTCGCGGCATCCGTTTCCAGGTTGACATGTACGTCACCCCACACGTTGGAGGTGCGACGGGCACAGCCGGAGAGATTCAAGCAGCGATTGGGGCGATGTGGGACAGTTTGGGAATCCGTACCAGTTTGGTAAGACATGGCTATCCGGTCTGGCGGCCCACGGTCGTGGATCGTTCGCAGAATCAGCCGTTCCTGAGCGCGTGTGGAGGCACTGACGCTCGTGACTCGGTACCTTGGGACTTCCCGAAGGGTGTAGTGTTCACGACCTTGTCACGCGGTGGTTTCAGTTGTGCGATGGAGATCCCGTTCGTGCTTGAGAACTACCTGAAGACTGCGGGTGAGTTGGACAAAGCTCAGCGGATCGCGAACAATACCGAGTTGCTCGAGTACTACCGTCACTGGCGGTTGAACTCCGGTATCGCGGCGATTCCCGAGCCCATGGTCTGGAACCCGAACTCGATTGAGTCTTGGGAGATGAGGGCGAACGCCGCTGGCACGCACATCGTGTCGTTGGACTTGATCAAGCCCGCCCAGTAGGCTTGCCGAACAGACTGTCGTTACGGTCTGCTCCCCAGCTTCCCTTTTTGGGAATTGTGGGAGTAGACCGTTACGCGTCTATGCGAGGATTCCTAACGAAGTGATCGCCCGATGAGAAGGTATCTGATACGCCGTCTCCTGGCCTCAGTGGTGACGGTAATCGGCGCGACGTTCGTGGTTTTTGCGTTATCTCGGGTAGCTGGCGATCCATTGTTGCTGTACGCCCAACCGGAAGGATACGGACGTACTCCAGAACAGATTCGGGCACTAGAGAAGCATCTCGGACTGGACAAGCCCTTCATCATCCAGTATCTGGTCTGGGTGAAGAACACGTTGCAGGGAGATTTGGGTCAATCTCTCGCTGGTGAGCGTCGGGTGACCAAGGTGATTCTGGAGAAGGTAGGTGCGACGACGCAGCTGGCGCTGGCGGGTTGGGCGTTGGCGACGTTTGTTGGAGTGCCAATCGGGATAATTTCGGCGGTCTACCGGGGAACTATTTGGGACTATTTGGGGAGGTTCGTGGCTTTGTTCGGGCAGGCGATACCGAACTTCTGGCTGGGTATCGTGATGGTTCTGTTGTTCTCGGTGTGGCAGGAGTGGTTGCCGAGTGGATTGCGAGGTGAAACGTTCGACATCAGGTTTTTCATCATGCCGGCGATTGTTGTGGGGACGAGTTCGATGGCGGGATATTTGAGGATCACGCGGTCTTCGATGCTGGAGATATTGGACTCGGAGTTCATTCGCTTGGCTCGTGGCAAGGGTGCGAGCCCGACGGCGGTGATATGGAAACATGCATTGCGGAACTCGTTGATTCAGCCGATCACTTTGTCGACGCTGTTGTTAGCGGGTTTGTTAAATGGGACGTTGGTTGCTGAGGCGGTTTTCGCGTGGCCCGGTTTAGGTAGGACGATGTTGGAGGCGGTAAACAACAACGATTTTCCGGTCTTGACAGGTGGTGTCTTGGTTTTCGTCATCATCTACGTAGTTTTCAGTTTGGTTGCCGATTTGCTCTATATCGTTATCGACCCACGAATTCGGTACACGTAGGTTCTCGCGATGTCTGAACTCTCGACAACTTATCGTGCTTCTGCTGCCGACGAACGATTCAGGACCCGCAGTCGGATTGGGCTCGTCTACTCGTTCGTACGTCGATGGCCGATATTGCCCGGAATCGTGTTGGCGGCTTTGGTTTTTTCGGCTATCTTCGCGCCTTGGATCGCACCGCAGGCTCCGAACGTGCAGGCATTGCGGGATCGGAACGCACCTCCTGTCTGGCTTGCTGACGAAGAAGGGACGTGGACGCAAAGTTATTTGCTGGGAGCGGATCAGGTTGGGCGCGATGTTTTGAGTCGGATCATTCACGGAGCGCGGATATCGTTAGCGGTAGCTGGAGTTGCGCTTTTAAGCGGATTGCTTGTGGGCGTCACGCTGGGGTTGGTTGCTGCTTGGTATGGGGGAGTGATCGACGAGGTGATAGCGCGTGCCGTGGATATCTGGCATGCACTGCCCTTCTTGTTGGTTGCGATCGTGGTGGTGACTTTGTTTGGCGGGAGTCTGACGGTTTTGATGGGGGTGTTGGCGATGGTGTCTTGGGCGGGATTTGTGAGGAATGTGAGGGCGGATGTTTTGACCTTGCGGGAGCGGGAGTATGTATTGATGGCGCGGGTTTGTGGGGCATCGGCGCCGAGAGTGATTGTGAGGCATATTTTGCCGGGAGTGGTGCCGACGATCATGGTCATCGCGACGCTGGCGGTTGGCGGGTTGATTTTAACGGAGGCGACGTTGAGTTTCTTGGGTGCTGGGATACCGGCACCGACGCCCTCTTGGGGGTTGATGGTTTCTGAGGGACGGGAGTATTTGACTACTGCTTGGTGGTCTTCATTCTTCCCAGGATTGGCGATTTTCTTGGTGGTGATGTCGCTCAATTTCATGGGTGATTGGATACGGGATTTTACGGATCCGAGGCTCAGACAACAGGCGGATTAATGGTTCACGAATTCATGCGTGAGACGATTGGCGGGGTTAAACTTTGTGGTTAAGTTTGGCTGGCGCAGTGAACGACAGGAGAATCTTGGATCATGACGCTGACTAGGTCTCGGCAAGATGTAGCTTTGATCGCTCACCTATTGCGGCGCGCGGGTTTTGGTGCGACGCCGGATGAGTTGGATGACGCGGTTGAAGTTGGCTACGATGCGACGCTAGAGCGATTGCTGAATCCGGTCGAAGATTATGAGTTGCCGACGGATTTGATCCGCCGGTATTTTGTGGACCAATCGGATCTAAGAAACCAGCAGGCTTGTGCGGCGTTGTGGATGTATCAACTGGTCCATACCCGGGCGCCTTTGCGAGAGAAAATGTGCCTGTTTTGGCACCGAGTTTTTGCCACCGGGGCGTCTAAGTTGATCCAGGGGCGAGTGGTGCTGAACCAGATCGACATGTTCAGGGAGTACGGGATGGGGAGGTTCGACGAGTTGCTGTTGCAGCTTTCGAAGGATCCGTCGATGTTGATGTGGCTTGACAATCAGGACAATCACGCTCACTCGATCAACGAGAACTATGGTCGGGAGATCCTCGAATTGTTCGCGATGGGAGTTGGGAACTATACGGAGGACGATATCAAGGAGTGTGCTCGGGCCTTCACCGGTTGGCGGGTTGTGAATCCGGACTACATGTCGATCAAGATGCGGAACAACACGGCACGTCCCTACGGTTACATCTCTTGGCAGTTCGAGTATGACGATGAGGACCACGACCACGGGCAGAAGATGCTGCTGGGCGAGACTGGTGATTGGAATGGCGAGGACGCGGTAGACATTATCTGTCGGAACGAGGCGACGCCACGATTTATCGCTCGGCACTTGTACCACTTCTTCGTTGCAGACGAGCCCGGAGTGCCTCAGTGGCCGCATGTCGAACCGCGAGATCCAGATGCGATCCAGGCGATGGTGGATACGTATTTCGAATCGGGCTACAGCATTACCGAGATGCTGAGGACCCTGTTCGCCTCGGAATTCTTCAAGGATGAATCGGCGAGGTTCGCCCGGATCAAGAGCCCGGCGGAGATGGTTGTGGGCACGTTGCGATTGGCCGGCGGGTTAGAGGTACCGTCGCAGGAAGCCTATGCGGCGGCGGCGACGTGTGCAAATATGGGTCAGGCGCTACTGAACCCGCCGAGCGTTGAAGGATGGCAAGGTGGCGAAGAGTGGATCAATACCGGGGCGTATGTGCAACGGGTGAACTTCGCGAGCGCGACATTGGATGACCCAGACAAACCAGGTGTACGATCCATTATCGACCGCGTCGAAACATCCGTCGGTACGGGCGAAGTGACGCCTGAAAGGTTGGTTGACCACCTATTGGAGATATTGGGTCCGATCGACACATTGGACTCGACAAGACAGGGACTGATCAATTACGCGTCGAAGTTCGGCGACATCAGTTTTACCGACGATACGGCCACCGAAAAGGCTGAAAAGGCGATCGTCTCGGTGATCCAGTTGATAGTCGTCACACAGGAATATCAGACGATCTAGGTGTTGAACATGGTAACCGCAACCGAATTCAAGATAAGATACCTCGACACGATCGGCTTCAACGCCGACCAAGGTGGCCGAGGCTTCCATCTCCCGACGGATATGGTGATACGAGAGGACGGCATAATCTTTGTCGTCAGCCGCAGCAATACCGTTGCTCTGAATATCGTTGGCATCCAAAAGGTGAAACTCGACCACGAGTATCTTGGACAGATCGGCGGTTACGGGCGCGACATGGGTGACATGATCGGCCCCACCGCCCTGGCGCTTGACTCCGACGGTAATCTCTACCTTGCCGACGAAGTCCTCCAGCGCATCACCGTTTACAGTCCCGCTGGCGACCCGCGATCGATGTGGGGTAATGTCGGTGACAGGGACGGCGAATTCGACGGTCCTGCAGACATGGTTTTCGACGCGTACGACAACATGTTGCTGGTCGACCACAAGAACCACCGGATACAAAAGCTCACGAAGGAAGGCGATTTCATCGACAAATGGGGTACTTTCGGCGACGGCGAGGGACAGTTTAATCTCCCCTGGGGGATTGCGTTGGACCCCGATGGCAACGTCTGCGTTGCCGATTGGCGTAATGATCGCATACAGCGTTTCACGCCGGAGGGGGAGTTTTTGGCGGCCTACGGAACTAGCGGGGATGGCGATGGTGAGTTGAATCGTCCGAGCCGGGTAGGGATCGATTCCGAAGGGAACATGTACGTCGCGGACTGGGGCAACGAGCGCGTCCAGATCTTCGATGCAAACGGTAATTTCCTGGTCAATCTCCGAGGCGAAGCGACGTTGTCGAAATGGTCGGTCGAATATCTCGATGCGCAGCAGGATGAGCTGCGCGCGCGGTCGACATTTGAACCATATTTCGAAGTCGACACCGATGACAAAAATGAGATCGCGGCCCGCATCGAGCCCTATTTCTGGGACCCCGTGGCGGTTGCAATCGATAAGGAAGACAGGTCTTACGTGCTGGAGACGAGCCGGCACCGGTTCCAAGTCTATGAGAGGGTTGCGTGAGGCCACACCCTCACCCTAACCCTCTCCCACCGAGCGGGAGAGGGGAAAATGTTAGGAGATGCCCAAATGAGTGGCGAAAACGGTAAGCAGCGCAAACTTGTAGTGGTTCAGATGTCGGGTGGCAACGACTATCTGAACTGCGTAGTTCCGTACGATGATCCGCGTTACGTCGACAATCGACCGAACGTGCGGATCACTGAGGACCGAGTGCTGCAGTTGGACGGGAAGTACGGCTTGAACCCAGGGATGCAGCCGATCAAGGATCTGTATGACAAGGGGAAGGTTGCGGTGATACACGGCGTCGGGTACCCGGAGCCGAACCGTTCGCATTTCCGGTCGATGGATATATGGCACACTGCGGAGCCGCGGCATGTGACTGACGAGGGTTGGTTGGGCAACGCCATCCGGCAGATGCATCCTGAAGGCGACAATGTGGTGGCGGCCGTGAACTTTGGCGGGGGCCTGCCTCGCGCACTGGTAGCGAAGGGCGCGCCCGTCGCGTCGGTGACCGACCTCGAGACATATGGACTGATGGGTCATCTTGGTGCGGACGCCGAGCGATCCGAAGTCCTCGGATTGTTTAAGTACATCTACTCGATGGGCCTAGGAAACGGCCCGACGATGGACTTAATGAGCCAGACGGGGCTGGATGCGCTGAGGGGTTCCGACATGCTCAGTCAGTGCACGCTAACCTATGACTCGGACATCGAGTACGACCCGAATTTCTTTGCCAAAAGCATGAAGAGCGCGGCTCAGGTTTTGCAGGCCGATATCGGTACTCGCATCTGCTACGCCCAGCATGGGAGTTTTGACGCTCACACCAACGGGATTGCGTTGCAGGAGAAGCTGTTGCGTGATGTATCTGGTGGGATCTACGATTTCTACGCTGATATGAAGGCGCACAACCAAAGCGACGAGATCTTGATTTTGGCGTTCTCGGAGTTCGGGCGTCGAGTCAAGGACAACGGAAACGGGACAGATCACGGTTCTGGTGGAGTTGCTTTCCTGATTGGTGACGGCGTTAATGGCGGACAGTACGGTGAATATCCGTCTATGGACGAGAAGGATCTTGTTGAAGGCGACTTAGCTTTTAACTTGGACTTCCGGTCTCTCTACACGGAGATCATGGACGACTGGCTCGAGGTCGATGCTCGTGAGGTCATGGATCGCGACTACGAGAAGGTCGGTTTTTTGGCTCCGGCGTAGGTCCTAATCCCATAGCCGCATGATGGGAAATGCGCAATGGGCAGACTGTCATTCCGAGCGCAGCACTGTCTTTCCGAGCGCAACACTATCTTTCCGAGCGAAGCACTGTCATTCCGAGCGAAGCGAGGAATCTAATCGTCTTGGATAGGAACTGTCGTGTTAGATTCTTCACTCCGCTGCGCTCCGTTCAGAATGACATGCCTTGGGGATACGTTCAAAATGACGTGACTTCGGGATACGCTCAGATTGGGGATAGGTTCAGAAAGACATGACCTAGGGATACATGTTGGCTTGTATATTCGGCTCTAATGTCGACACAACCTAATTTGCACCATGCATCATATGGATGGAGAACAAGAGGAACGCGATGGATGACAATCTCAGAGGACTGGTCTTAGGTTCGGGTTTCGCCGGACAAGGACACGCCGAGGCGATGCGATCTTGCGGGATTGAGGTCGTCGGCATGGTGAGTCGCACCGCCGATGTAGTGGAACGGGTTGCGACCGACATGCAGATACCGTATGCGTCGACTGATTGGGTCGCCGCGCTCGACGCGCTCAAACCAGATATCGTGGCGATCGGCACGCCGGGCGGCGCTCATTTCGAGCAGATTATGGAGGCGCTGGATCGCGGTTGCCATGTGTTTTGCGACAAGCCGTTGACGACGTCCGCTGAGACCTCAAAGCAGCTTTACGAAAGGTCTATAGAGAAGGGCGTGAAGACGGCTTACGCGGCTTCGTTCCGCTACCAACCCCACGCCCTACTGGCGAAGAAGCTGATAGCTGAGGGTGCTATCGGAGAGCCGTTTGAGACGGAGTGCATCTCGCACTACGAGTTGAATCCGCTGATCCCCTGGGGATGGTCGCACCTGATCGACCTTGGTGGCGGACGGCTGAGCAACAACTTCACGCACAAACTTTCGATAGTGCTTCATGCTTTGGATGCGAAGTTGATCGACATCAATGGCGAAGCTCGGAACGATATGCATACCGCGCCGGTCGTTGATGGTGTGCATGACTTTCGCGAGCGTGGGGATTTTGCCCCGAGCGCGGACGAATTGGATGGACTTGAGTGGCGAGATGTCGATTCTGAGTGGGCATACTCGGTAATGGCTCACGTAGATCCGGCGATCGAGACGAGGCAACCTGTGTCGTCGATCTTCCGTCACGGCGGAATGCAGCCCCGATTCGAAGAAGACTACGTCGCGTTCTATGGGGATGAAGGTTCGATCCATATCGGAGGTGCATACGCGCAGGGGCCGGTGCACGTCAAGAACCGCGGCTCAGATTGGGAACGCGTCGAAGTGCCGTCGAGCATTACGGACGGTCTGCCGGATATCGAGGACGACACTCAGCGGAATTGGACCGTTTTGATGGGTGAGTTGGTGGCGGATGTTCGCGGCCAGGGGTATTGCGGATATCAGACGTTCGAGGATGGTTGGCTTTTTCAGGAGGCTGTGGATGCCGTGCGCAGGGGTGATGGGTGGTTTGTGGTGCCGACTGACTCTTGATGCGTTTAGATAGGTCGTAAAATCCGGGCACACTTTCCTCTGGTTTAAGGGGCTTTATCTGCATGTGAAATCTGCATGTAAGATTGCTGTCCGGCGCTCAGTTTCGCTTTGAATGGCACTATCGCCGCTCTTACACTCAAGGTGAATCTGGGATATGTCTTGCAGGTTAAGCGTCAATGTGCTCTCAATTTTGCCAATATTCGCTAGGAATCGCCTGTCACTTCCGCTGTTTTCCGCGCTCTTCTGCGTTCTGCGAATGGTCGCTTGTGGCGATACAGAGCCGACGTCGCTGCCGGCCGCAACCATCGCGCCCACGTCCATTCCTACGTCCGCACCAATGCCGACCAGAGAGCCAATTCCTACTCGCGCACCAACTCCCGAGCCGATCCCGACGGCGACATCTACGCCAATGCCGGTACCGACTGATACTCCCACTCCACCGCCGGCGCCGACAGAAGTTCCCTCTGATGCACCGACACCGGCGGTTGCTGCCACTTCTGTGTCGACAGATCAACTGGAAATCGACGCAACGACGACTGGTCGGGACATTATCGACTCTCTGACGGAGGATGAGCAGGGTTGCATCCGTTCGACGCTTGGGAATCTCGCATATCAGGACTTTCTCGATCAGCCGTTGATAGCTCAGATCGACTTTCCTGAGCCGTCTCCCTTCGAATATCTGCCGGTCGGGATGATTGCTGAATTTGCGGTTGCCGGATTATCTGGAATGGTTGGAGTACGACAGCGCCACCTGCTTGCGGGATTGGGACGCCTCTAGCGGTCTGATTTATGTTCCTACGGGCATGATCGATGGTCCCGAGAGCGTCCAGCTGGCGTTGAGATTCTTGATGTGTCTTGACGACGAAGAAGCGTGACAACTGATGTCCGCGCCGGGAGGGTAAGGTGTGGATCAGTTTACGCCGCCTGAGCTCCGTTGCGTGGACGATGAAATCGGCATCGATGAGTTAGCGGACGTCATGATGGGTGATCATTCTCAAGGCTTAGACGAGATTGCGACCGTTCTTGCGGGTTGCGGCGTCACATTTGCACCTGTCACGCCGCCGAGCGATGGCGGCGAGTTCAATCAGGTCAGCCTGCTCTGGCTCCAGTACGACCCGGAGCTGCAAGGCTTGATCGACTGCCTGCAAGATGCCGCGTCGATGGAAGAGTTGGATGCTTTCTTCTCTGGTGCGAGCGGCTCGCTTCCGGATGCCGTCTTTGAATGCTTAAGGCAGTACGCCGCACTTCTACCATCTGGCGGATAACGCGGGTAATTTGGGATTGATGCCTAGGTCTGCGGCCCCCGCTCAACCTCTAGTTCGTCGACTCTCGCTTGGCTCTCCGGCGTTCGCGCTGGGTGCGGGCCCCACTCGTCGATCAGGCTCTTTCGGGGCTCGTTGCTGACGCGGATGGTGGCATCGGAGCGTTCACGGACACCGGTTTTCAGCTGAGTTCCGATGCCGGGGCGTTGGGGGGCGTGTAGGTAGCCGTCTCGGATGTCGAGGTTGGGGTCGACGATGTCGTTGTACCAACCTTTGAAGAAGGCTGGGACGTGCTCTTGCATCATCGCGTTGGGTGAGCTCATGCAGATTTGAGAGCAGGCGAAGATGTTGACAGGTCCAGTCGCGTCGTGGGGAGCGAAGGGGACTTGGTGTGCCGAGGCGAGGATGGCGACTTTGTGAGTTTCCGATACGCCACCGGTCCAGATCAGGTCGGGCATGACGATGCGCGCTGAACCGTTCTCGATGAATTGACGGAGTTGCCAGCGCGACAGAAGTCGTTCTGATATGCAGACGGGTGTCTTGGTTGCGGCTTGGAGGCGAGCGAGTGCATCGGGGTTCAGGAGTGGCATGAGGTCTTCTTGCCACATCATCTCGTATGGTTCCATCGCTTGTGCGATGCGGATGGCGACGGGTAGGGTCCATTTGCCGTGACCGTCGTTGGCTATCTGCATATCCATGCCGACGGCGTCGCGGATGTCGCGGATGGGTTTAAGCGCCATGTCAAGTTCTTTGGGCGATAGGAACTGACCGTCAGAGGCCTGGGCCAGTCCGATGGTGGGTCCGCCCTTCATTGCGGTAATACCTTCGTCGAGGAGACCCTTGGCCTGTTCGCCAGCTCCGTGGAACTGCAGCGAAGTGGCGTAAACGCGGATCTTGGTACGCACTGCCCCGCCAAGGAGTTCGTAGACAGGGACGCCGAGAGCTTGGCCCTTGATGTCCCAAAGGGCGATGTCTAGCGCTGATATCGCTCGCATTTCGGCGCCACCGTAGCCGGCGTGGTCTGAGAGTCGAAACATGGACTCCCAATGTCGTTCGATTGGGAACGGGTCGCGACCGATGAGCAACGGGCCGAAGTGGTCATGTACCGCCGCTTCGACGACCGGTGCGGCGTAAAAGGTTTCGCCGAGTCCGACAATACCTTCGTCGGTGTGAATTTGCACCCAGAGGTTGTGCGGCTGCTCGGCAATGCGGATAGTTTCGATTTGGGTGATTAGCATGGCGTGGGCTTAAGCTTCTTTGTTGAACGCAGTTGAAGCGTTGGTGTTGCGGTCAGTGTGAATAGGTTACTTGGACGGAGTGAGGTGATGCCGAGAATTCGGAGCAATCGCATCTCATGTCGTATCTTCTACCGAATCGGGCGTGTTTATTGTTTCGCTGTTAACTTGTTGGTTAAGAGAATCACTGAGGCGACGGTGCCTATCGAATCGTCGTCCTTTTTTACCGAATCTGTATACCCGTTGCCGGGAAACGCAATCAAGGAGGCTGACGATGATCAAAACCATGGCGATCATGTCGATTTTGGTACTGACAGGCGTGCTGTTGGCTTGCGGCGGCGGTGGCGGCGAAAGTGAACCTGCTTCCGAAGCCGTTCCTACCAAAGCTCCTTCTACCGGCTCAACGCGTGCTACTACCGAGCCTGGGACAGCGGCGGATGATGCGCTAACCGTGGTGGGCGAATGCGCCGATGGGTTGATAATGCAGCCAGGCGAGGGCTGTCAGTTCAATGGCGATGAAGGCCGGCCAGCCGATGTGGTCATCTCGGTCGGAGCACAAGGCGAGATCTGTCGAGAAAAGGGATCGGTGATGATGTCGGGATTCACGGTCGGCGTGATTCAAGCTTGCGGCGATCGGTTCGAAATAGTCGATGTGTTCGAAGCGGAAATCGACTTCGTCGACAATGGCGACGGGAGTTGGACGGTTACCACGCCGTGATGAGCGGCACTTATTCGACTTTGGCTTTTTCGCCCTCGTACCCTTCAGTGCGCATTACCTCGGCGGCGCGATCGTGTTGTTGGATTTTGGAATCGACGGCTTCTTTGGCGCGTGTCCACGTTTCCCGACTCTCATTCACCCAACGATAGGAATCTCGGTAATCTTCTAGAAGGCCGTTTACTTCTGGCACGACGTAGCGGGCGACCAAATCCCAGCTTCGGAGAGTGTTCTCGCGATTTGCCCAGTCGTGGTAGAAACCGATGACGCAGCCGAAGCCGCCTGTGACTTCCTTCATGTCACGGATCTTGGCGACCAAGTCGTCCGGCGTTCCGATGACGGCGGTGCTTTCGTCTGAGAACGCGACATCATCGACGGCGTCGTCGGGCGTTTCGTATATCGGGCCATCACCAGCGGCGAGGGTGCCGACGGTGTAGAGGTTGTTGTGAACGAGGAGGCCTTCCTTGGCTTGCTCGCGGGCTTCTTTTCGGGTTTCAGCGATGTGCCAATTCATGACGATTCGCCAATTTTTTCGGTCGACGGTATTTCCGTGTTTAGCGGCGGATTCCTCGGCGAAGCTCCATTGGAGAGGTAGGGAGCGCATACCGGCCCGAGTCATGGATCCGATAGAAAGTACTCCGGCTCGGTGTTTTCCGGCGAGCGTCATTCCGGAGGGGCTGACCATTGATGCGACGGCGAACTCCATGTCTTCTTGGAGCGGTCGGAGTTGGAGTTTGGCGTCGCGAAGTGTAAACCAATCGGATTCGTAGGTTACGCGCTCATTTCCTTCGAAAAGTTTTCGGATCACTCCCATCGCTTCGTCTTGTCGGTCGCGAAGAAGCATAGGGTCGAAGCCGAGAGTGTGGGCGTCGGATGGCAAAGCGCCCGGGCCTGAACCGAATATAGCTCGACCGCGTGATTGGTAGTCGAGTTGGACCATTCGCTGGGCGACCATGAAGGGGTGATGGTACGGAAGGGAAACCACGCCGGTGCCGAGCATGATGCGGTGCGTGCGTTCGGCGACTGCTGCGAGGAACATTTCTGGGGATGCGATCATCTCCCAACCCGTGGAGTGGTGTTCGCCACACCAGAACTCGTCGTAGCCCAGATGGTCGAGCAGTTGGACGAACTCGAGGTTGCTTTGAAACTGGAGGAGCGGGTTTTCGCCGATGGGATGGTGGGGCGCTAGAAAGGCGCCGAAGCGAAGATTTGACATGGTCTCCCTCTAGTGTCAGTCGAGCACTGGATACGAAGGCAATGGTAACCGCTTCGGAGGTTTGATTGCATCGGTAGTCAAACAGGCTGTCCGGACGTGCATCGAAGTTCCTGTCAATTGATGACTTGGGGCACCGTTCGCGGTTCGTGTAAAGCTTATTCGACACAAACACTTTAAGTTCTCACGAATCGCGCAAACAGGTCGCGCACGCTTGGCGATTCGGTGTATGGTACTTTCACGCCCTATTTCTGGGAGGTCGTTCCCGTGCGCGGGAATCGGTCTCGATGAAATGATGAGGGCCCGGCAACGTATCGGAAGACAAGAATACCGGAGTGTCGAAAATGAAACCAATTCCTGAATTATCAAAGCGCAGATCGGTGGCAGCAATGTTGTTGGCCATCGGTGCCGCTGTTGCGATATTCGCTGGCGCGTGTGGTGAGACAGAAGTAGAAGTCACGCGCGTCGTGAAAGAAACCGTGATCGTCGAGGTCGAGAAAGTCGTCGAGGTCGAGAAGGAAGTTGAAGTTGAGGTTGAAAAGGTCGTCGAGGTCGAGAAGGCAGTTGAGGTTGAAGTCGTCGTAACGGCTACGACTGCGCCATCCGACACGATGATGACGCCGGGTGAACAGTCCGGTACATTGGTCGCCGCTCTGCAAACCGTCGGTTTGCCAGTCGGCACACCGGAGCTGTGCGTGCCTACCTGTTCGAACGAACAGTACTACTACAGTGTCTGGGACACCCCGGTTCAATGGTCCGCGGATGGCAGGGTTATCCCGGCGGTTGCCGAAAGATGGGAGCTTGCTTCGGACTACAAGAGCTTCACGTGGCACGTCCGACCGGGGATCCAGTTCCACAAAGGGTGGGGCGAAGTTGACGCTGAAGATTTCGCGTGGAGCACTAACACAGTGAATCCAAACGTGAACCCCGAGACGTTGCACGACGTCGGGGGAGACTTGACCTGCTGCTACGGCGAGACGGTTGCGGTCGACAAGTACACCGCAGTAATGGAGATCATCAAGTATGACAGCCGGCTTCCAGGTTGGCTGTTCTCGAACCTCCGAGACGCTTACAGCATCAGCAGCAAGAAGATTTACGACGAGCTCGGCCCGGAAGGCATGCGAGACGTCTTCGTCGGCACCGGCCCGTTTGAGATCCGAGAGTGGTTGGACAACGACAAGATCATCCTCGATGCTCTCCCCGAGCACTACAACCAGGCCGCACACATCGCGTCGGCGCGGATAATCGAGGTCCCTGAAGAGGCTTCTAGGATCGCGATGTTTGAGAGCGGCGAAGCGATGATAACGCACGTATCGCTCCCGAACACTCCTCGACTGGAAGATGCCGGCGGCGTAAGGCGGTTGCTCCAGACGGTGATCCTGCACGCGGGAATGAACCCGAACTTCTTGGAGCGGACGAACCCGAAGACTGGCGAGCCGCTCGAAAATCCGGGCTACGATGAGGCGAAGAAGAACCCTGAGGAGTTCCCTTGGGTCAGTTTCTACGACCTCCCCGGTTCGGATTGTGACTGGGATGTTCTTCTAGAAGAGGTTCCTTCAGACCCGTCCAGCATCTGTCCAGAGATGGAGAATGCGCGTAAAGTCCGTTGGGCGATGGCGAAGGCTATCGACAAACAGGCATTGGCAGACGGCATCTACGACGGCCTCGCCTGGCCAGGTTGCAACTGGGCGATCTCAGCCAACGACCCTCTCCACGACGATGCGTGGTGCGTACCGTACGACCCGGATGGCGCGCAGGACTTGATGGAGCAGGCCGGTGTTGATGGATTCACGATCGGATGGTGGGCAGGCAACGAACCAAGCGAGGCTCACCAAGCGATCGCTTCGATGTGGAAAGACACGTTGAACATCGACGTCGAATTCCACCTCGGCCCGTTCACGACCTGGCACCCGACGTTCGTCGACCGGTCGTTCATCCACTTGGTGCACGACGGAGAACAGGGTGGAATGCCTGCCCACTTCGCCAAAGGTCGTGAAGCGCAAGCGTGGTTCGCCGGTGGCATTATGTGGAGCGGTGGTATTCCGTTCTACCAGCGGATCTACGGCGACATGCTAGGCGAAGAGGACATCCAGGCGCGCAACGAGATGGCGGTCCAATTCGGAAACCACGAAGCGTTCTGGCACTGGGACCCGGCAACCGTCGAATTCCCTGTCTACACGATCTACAACGGTGACGCCATCAGTTGGAGTCCCAAGAAGGCCGCGATGCACACCGCGCCGGTCAACATGATCTACCCGCTTGAGGACATAATCATCAAGTAGGGTGAAAAGCCCGAATAATGGAAGAGCCTAGCTTGTTGCCAAGCAGGTTAGGCTCTTTCGTTGTGAACGTCGATATAGCTAACGGCGGACGACTCACCGAACCATGGGACAATTCATCGCCAGACGTGTGCTCCTAGGGATCATCGCCCTAATGCTCGCGATGTTGATCGTGTTTTCACTTTCGAGGGTCAAGGGCGACCCGAGGTATTTCTTCATCGGTGAAGATTCTTTGGGGATCGATCCCGCGGTCTGGGAAGAGTGGGGACGGCGGTTGAATCTCGACAAGCCGGTGCCGATACAGTTCGCGCTGTGGATGGGCGACATCTTGACCGGCGATTTCGGCGACAGCGTGACGACGCAACGCAGGGTGTTGGACATCATCAGAGAGAAAGCTCCGAACACGATTCAACTGGGTATCGTCGCGTGGTTGTTGGGTACTTTCGTCGGCGTCCCTCTTGGAGTGTTTTCCGCGACTAATAGGGGAAATACGCTCGATTACATATTCCGTGGTTTCGCCCTGTTCGGGCAGTCTGTGCCGATATTCTGGTTGGCGTTGGTGTTGATCTTCGTGTTCGCGGTCAACCTTGGATGGTTACCGAGCGGAACCAAAGGTGAGGGAGTCGCGATCAGGAACTTTGTGCTGCCCGCAGTGACTCTCGCATGGTTCCCGGCGGCTTCGTATCTTCGGATCACTCGTACCGCGATGTTGGAGATATTGGATTCCGAGTTCATCAAATTCGCTCGTGCGAAGGGTGTCGCGCAGGCTCCGGTACGCTGGAAACACGCCTTCAGGAACGCGATCATTCCGCCTCTAACATTGTCGGTCTTCGTGTTGTTCGGATTGCTCAATGGCACGATCATCATCGAGTCGGTGTTCGCGTGGCCGGGGCTCGGGCGGCTCGCGATCGATGCGTTGTGGGCGACGGATTACCCGTTGCTTGCCGGACTGACGATCATTTACGGTTTGGCGTTCGTGGTCATGATTCTCTCGCTGGACATCATCTACGCTGTGTTGGACCCACGCATCAAATACAACTAGGAGAACCGGTATCAATACTGCGGTAACAGATAGAGGGACTGATAGTCAGGTCCTTGGCGCAACAACTGCCCAAACGCGACGTCCGTCGGTGTTTGGAGTCCTGCGTCGTTATCCGGTTATACCGGCATTAATCATCGCGCTCCTCCTCTTCACAGCAGTCGCGGAGCAGTGGATTTTACCGCACAATCCGGAACGAGCGGATCTTAGAGTTCGACATACCCCTCCGTTTTGGATGGATCATGAAGATGCTTCAATCTCCTATGTCCTCGGCACCGATGCTTTGGGGCGCGACATCCTGAGCAAGATCATCGCAGGGGCGCGCGTCACTGTTCTAGTGGTAGTCGCGGCAGTGGGAACAGGCATAATCGTAGGAACAACGATCGGTCTGGTGTCGGGTTTCTTCGGGGGAATCGTAGATGACGTCGTGATGCGGATCGTTGACGCGTGGAACATCCTTCCGGGTTTACTGATCATCTTGGTTGTCGTCTTGGTTTTAGGACAGGGGCTTTGGACTCTGATCGGTGTTTTAGCGATGATTTCGTGGCCGGGCGCCGTCCGGTTGGTGAGAGCGGAAACGCTGTCGCTCAAAAGCCGCGAATATGTGTCACTTGCGCGCGTCGCCGGTGCTTCGAACACCCGGATTATGATCCGACACATACTCCCTGGTGTCGTCAACATCGTGATCGTGACTGCCACGTTAGGAACGGGCAATATCATCCTTACTGAGGCCGCGCTTAGCTTCCTGGGTGCCGGTATCCCGCCGCCGGAGCCATCTTGGGGACGGATGATCAGCGAGGAACGTCAATACATCGACGCCGCTTGGTGGACTTCGTTGTTCCCGGGTTTGGTGATCGCGATGGTCGTAATGTCAGGCAACTTCCTCGGCGACTGGTTCCGCGATCGGGTCGATCCGACGTTGCGGCAGCTGTAATTTCGACACGAATCGAAACTTTCGGTTTTGACGAATCGCGCAATTGTGATGCGGACTCGTGACGATTCGGGTGTATGATTGTCGCAAACCGTGTCGCCGGTAGGTGGTGATTCGTTCGCGAAACTTGCCCGCCCTGCCCGCTTAGTATCAGGCGACAAGGAGGAAATTGAGCACACTGGAGTGTAGCCAATGCAGATTCTGACTGTAAAACCCAAACGTAAAGCAGCTGTTGCCGCCTTGCTTTCGATCATGGCGGCGGTTGCGGTCTTCGCGATTTCGTGCGGTGGCACCGAAACCGTTGTCCAAACCGTCGTCGTCGTTGAGCAAGTACCTGGAGAAACGGTGATTCAGACCGTGGTTGTGGAGAAGGAGGTTCAGGTCGCAGGTGAGACCGTAGTACAGACCGTTGTGGTTGAGAGGGAAGTTGAGGTCGCCGGCGAGACCGTGATCCAAACCGTCGTGGTCGAACGTGAAGTTGAGGTTGCCGGTCAAACCGTCGTACAGACCGTCGTCGTAGAGAAGGAAGTGCCGGTTGAGGTCGTTGTGGTTGAGGAAGTTGAGGTGGAGAAGGAGGTCATCAAGGAAGTGGTGGAAGAAGTGCAAGTGGTAGTGACCGCCACACCCGAGGCGATGATGGAGGAGACGATAGATCTGATCGACTTGCCGCAATCCAAGAGTCAACCGGGCCATGTGATCTTCGCAGACGTTGGTTCTGCGTTGGGTAGCATCAGCGGCAACGGTGGCAGCTTGCCAGACGCACCGCTCCAAGCGGACCGCTGGGGAGCGGGCGAACACCTGTTCACCCCTGGCGCAGCCGACTGGGACGTTGAGATGTTGGCAGACACGTGGGATTTGGCAGACGACTTGAGTTCCGTAACGATCACCATCAAGCAAGGCGTGCAACTGCACGATGGTTGGGGTGAGTTGAAGGCGGAAGACATGGCGTGGGTGATAAACCGCACAAACCCGGCCATCAACCCCGAGTCGATCGCCGCAAGTGCTGCAAACTTTACCGCCCTGTTCGGCGACACTCCGATTGAAGCGATTGATGACTACACGATCGTAGGTCAATTCAACAACTTCGATGTTCGTTGGGCAAGCAACTTCTTGAACCAAGAGGCATCGGGTGGGTTGACCAGCATGGCCACATCGAAGCGAGCCTTCGAGCTGAACGGCAGAGATTGGTTGAAAGACAACTTCGTCGGGACCGGACCGTTCCGCGTGGCCGACTTTAAATCTGGCACGAGCGTCACGCTCGAGAAGATTGACGGCGACCACTGGCGGAAGAATGCCAGCATCGACTCGTTCAAGGTTTTGGCGGTTCCGGAAGAATTCACTCGCGTGGCTCTGCTGCAGAACGGTGAGTCTGACGTTTCGTTCATCGACCCGAAGGATCTGGCTCGGATGAAGCAGTCTGGATTCTTGGAAGTCGGCGCTGGCGCTGGTATCCAAGAGGGCGTGATGTTCCCGGGCAACTTGTGGGAGACCACGAATGCGCTTACGGGTGAGGCGATTGACTTCCCATCTCACGGCGTCTTCGTTCGGCCGATCCAATGGGTCGGTAACCCGCACCAACCTGATGATGGGGACAATCCCCCGGGAATCGATGACATGGAGCAAGCTCGGCTGGTCCGGCAGGCTCTGGCTCGTTCGGTTGATCGCGAGGCGATCGTCGAGCACGTACTGGGCGGGGTTGGTAATCCTGTGCACGTGACTTACTTCAGCACATTCAACCCGAACTGGGATTCTCAGTATGAGTATCCTTACGATGTCGATACAGCGAACAGCATGCTCGACCAGGCGGGTTACCCAGCGAACGATGACGGTGTCCGGTTTGAGATGCCGCTGTTCGTGGGTCCGGAGCTTGGCGGTGGTGAAGGCCCCGCGGGCGAGATCGGCGATGCGATCGCTGGTTTCTGGACGGACGTTGGGATCAACGTCAAGGTCCTGAAGTACGCGTATGGTGTGTTCCGGCCTGGACTGGTTAGCAGGTCGACCGTGGTGCCGATGCTGACGTCTTGTGACGACGGACAAGAGGCGTACCCGTTCGACTGGCCGAAGGGTCTTGTGCAGACTACGTTGACGCGCGGAGGATTCAGTTGCGGTTTCGAATCGCCTGACATCTTGGCGTGGTACGAGGCAGCGGCTTCGGAACCGGACCGCAGTGAACGCATTCGGATCAACAAGGAGTATCTTGCGTACATGCACAACTGGGCTTTGTTCCCGGGTTACGTGACGGTACCGCAGGCTTACTACGCGAATCCGAACTACATTGCGGAGTGGCCGATGCACATTGGTGGCGGCTACAACTCGCCTGAAAACATCGTCTTGAAATAAGGAACCGCTGTTACCTCCCGCAGGTCGGAATATCTGGCCTGCGGGAGGTTTCGGATTCTTTTTACATGGTCGTCTAGTTGAGACGATAATGGGTTCAACATGCGTCGCTATCTGATCAGGAAACTCATCTTCGCGATTATTACTTTGCTCGCTGCGACGATGTTCGTGTTCGGTCTTTCGCGGATGGCGGGTGATCCGTTGCTTTTGTTTGCGAAGCCGGGTGGGTATGGGATGAGTCCAGAGCGGGTTGAGCAACTGAGTCAGAAACTGGGACTCGACAAGCCACTGGTGGTGCAGTATCTCGTTTGGTTGGGGAGGGTGTTGACCGGTGATTTTGGAGATACGATCGTATCGGAGACGTCGGTTCGGAAATTGATTTGGGAACGTGCGGCGCCGACGATGCAGCTGGCTGTTGCTTCGTTCATTCTGGCGATTTTGATGGGAGTACCGTTGGGCGTGATTTCGGCGGTCAAACGGGGGTCGCTGTCGGATTACGTCAGTCGCACAATCGCATTGGTCGGTCAGGCGGCGCCGATATTTTGGGTTTGCATCATGGCGATCCTGTTGTTTGCGGTGACGTTGGATTGGTTGCCAGTGGGGACTGCTGGTCCGGATGACGTGCCGTTTTGGACGTGGGCAAAGTTCAAGTATTTAGTAATGCCGGCTTTTGCGCTTGGTTGGGGACCTGCGGCAGCGTTGTTGAGGTTGACGCGGTCGGCGATGCTTGAGGTATTGGATTCGGAATACGTAACGCTGGCTAGGGCTAAGGGCACGAACTACAAGATTGTCATCTGGAAACACGCGTTTCGTAACGCCATACTCCAACCGTTGACGACATCGGCGATCGTTTTGGCCAGTTTCGTAACTGGAGCGGTGGTTGTTGAGCGGATCTTCGCTTGGCCGGGTGTCGGGCAATTGATGACTGATGCGGTATGGAACAACGATTTCCCGACGTTGACGAGCACGGTTTTGGTGTTCACAGCGATTTTCGTTGCGACGAATTTCTTGGCCGATATGTTGTACGGGGTTTTGAACCCGGTGATCAGGTACGACTAGATGAACGCAGAGCAAACGGCTGGTGTGGCGGTACAGTCTGCGCCGACGCAACGTCAACGGTTGACGTTGTGGTACATTCTGCGACGGTGGCCAATCCTGCCGGTGATTTTGATCGCGATTTTGGTTACGTTGGGTTTGGGTGCGAACTGGATCGCGCCGAACGATCCGATCGATCAGTCGTTGCCCGATCGCAATGCCCGCCCGTTGTACCAAGACGACAGCCCGTATCTTTTCGGCGGCGACCATGTTGGTCGAGACGTGCTCAGTCGGGTCATACACGGAGCAAGAGTTTCGCTTTCCGTCATGGCCGTGGCGCTTTCCGCGGGCATGTTGATAGGAACGGGGCTTGGTCTGTGGGCTGGGTACGCTGGTGGTTTCGTGGACGAGGTCATTATGCGCATCGTGGATATTTGGATGGGTTTCCCCTTCTTGTTGCTTGCGTTGGTGGCGGCGATAATTTTCGGCGCGAGTTTCAGCACGATCATGGTTTTGATGATCTTGGTAGCTTGGGTTTCGTTCCCGCGCAACGTGAGGGCTGACGTACTGGTGCTTAAGGAGAGTAATTTTGTGGCTTTTGCGAGGATTTCGGGTGCGTCGACCACACGGATCTTGTTTCGCCATATTTTTCCCGGTACGATCGGCACCATCACCGTAATCTCTTCGTTGAGCGTCGGAAATCTCATCTTGTACGAAGCTACGTTGAGTTTCTTGGGGGCGGGCATTCCGGCGCCGACGCCTTCGTGGGGAAATATGGTTGCTGAAGGACGTGACTATCTGCAGACGGCTTGGTGGACTTCGGTGATACCGGGGACGGCGCTGTTTTTGACGGTGATGGCGTTGAACTTCTTTGGGGATTGGTTGCGGGATCGGTTGGATCCGCGGTTGCGGCAGTTGGGGTAGGTTGTTGTTCGATCAAGGTAGGTGGGGTACTGCGTTGCGCTGGGGTGGGTGTTCTGATTGGACGATTCACCGCCCATTGGTCCCCGTTTGCCCTCACCCTAGCCCTCTCCCGCCGAGCGGGAGAGGGGACGGTTGTTGTGGGAGGGGGGTGTTGCGGTGATCGGCTCCATCTTTCCCCTCGTCCGTGGGCATCCCCTGCGTTCGCTTCGCTCCGCGTCCCCTTCGCTTCGCGAAGGGGAGGGGACCTCCCTTACGACGGATTCATGGTTAGATCACGTGCGCCTGCCCCTGCCCTGCCCCTCTGGATTCCGGCTTTCGCCGGAATGACGATAGTTTTGCGGGGTGCGCGGAGGAGGATTGGGTATGTTTAAGTGACGGAAGTGACTTCCGTTGGTTTGGTTGTTATGGCTGCCCGGGTTTAGTGGTTGGGGGCAGTGGTTTTGTTTTTGCCGTTGAAGGGGATTGGCACCTTTCGCGTGAGGTGCCAATCCATCAGGCGTTGCCGTTTTGTGCGAGATATTGGACTGCTAGCTTCCCTCGTCCGGTCACTGCCCACGTTGCCAGACCGTGGGCCCGGGTTACGGCCTGGAGTTTGAGCTCGGCCGCTTCCCATCGGGTAGTTTTGCACATCCTCGTGCCGTAGCCGCGACCCGTTGGCGACAAGGGTCCGACGTCTGCCGAATTCACGACCGCTTACCCGGCCCTTGGCGAGACATCGGTTGAATGTCTTGCTGGCTCGTGTTGCCGAGGGTGCATTAGCCCTCGGCGACCGGGACTTGTTACATCGATCGCTTCGAACGGAACCGCTGAACGTTGCAACCGGCTCTAACTCGGTTGAGGGGCGTCGCCAGAGATGGCTTCCACGAACACGCGAATCCGGGTTACCTTCGCAGGACCCCGTGTACTCGCTGTTTATGTGTTGCGCTTTCACGATCTAACGCTTACTCCCTGCCGTCCAACGGCTAGATTGGTGTCCGCACTCGTCAGCACGGCTCTGCCTGAAGTCTTCAATTCTTAATTGTACACATGTATTGGTATTTTTGTGGCAATTTGTTGCGAATTTTGACATTTTTTGGGGAGATTCCTCGCTGCGCTCGGAATGACAGGGGGGGGCGCGGGGAATGACAGGAGGGTGCGGGATGACGGGAGTGGGAACGTTCGCGTTGGATTGCGCCGGGGGTGAACGCGAGGGTCGTGGCGGAGGGCGACCACAAGGGTCGCCCCTACGGTCGTGCTGGATGGCGGTTGGGTGTGGGATGACGGGAGTGGAGGTGTGCTACAAGATTTGGGAGCGCACTCGGCGGGGGCGAATTCGGTTTCTTTGGGCGATGGTTAGGGTGGCTTCGGGGGATGAGCTGGATGGTTGTTCGGGCCCCCTTTGTCCTTCGGACATTTCCCCCGCGAGCGGGGGAAAACCAGTTGTACGGGGATTTCGTTTTCTGGCGCGGGTCGGTGGGGTTGGTTGGGGGAATTGTCCGAGGACTCGGACTTGGTATGTTTTGGATTTTTCGCCGTGGTGTTTGGCGATGTGTTCGGCCCATCTGGGGGTTGCGATGCCGTTGGGTTCTTCGATGTTTGGTCGGCGTATATGCCATGCGGCGTTGGCGAGGAATTCGTGGTCGGTGGGGTATTGCTGGAATGCGGGTGTTTCGTGGGCGGAGATGTGGATTTGGTGCCAGAGGTCGTGCTTGTCGTGGAATGCGTCGTAGAAGGTGCCGGTGAGGTTTGTGGGATTGCCGATGAGGAGTAGTTTTGAGTTGCTTGAGGTGAGACAGCTGAGGACGGCGTCGTAGATTTCTTCCTTCACGCCCGATGCTTCGTCGACGATGGCGAGTAGGTTTGGGCTGTGGAATCCTTGGAATCGGACCTCGGAGGTAGCGGTGAAGCCGATGGCGAATCTGCGTGGTGAAATGTCGAGTCGTGTCTGCGTGATTTTGCCTTGGATGGTGTCTACGTTGCGGAGGTAGAGGGATCTGATTTCACGCCACAGGATCTGACGGACTTGTCGCTCGGATGGAGCGGTGGTGATGACGATGGCGTCTTGGTGTGCCATTAGCCACCATATGGTTGCGATTGCGGCGGCGTATGATTTACCGGCGCCGTTGCATGATCGGACGGCGATGAAGTCGTGCCGGGTGAGTGCGTTGAGGATTTCGCGTTGTTTTTTCCAGGGATTGGCTGCGAGGATGTTTTTGGCGAACCAGACGGGGTCGTTTTGGGTTTTGCGGATTTGGTTGTGGTTGAGTTTCGGGAGGTTGTATGTTGGGTTTTTGGGCATGGGTTTATTTTAGCATGTATGAACTAGGATGGGAAGGATTTTAAGGATGAGTGTTGTGGTTGATTGGGTTGGTGTTTGGATTCACGTTTTCGCGGAATGGCGGTAAAATGCGATGCGTTGATCGGCGCGCAAGAATTAAGTTGGATTGAACTCGCTCGCTCGCCGACAAGCAACTGGATCGAATGCGCCCTGAATCATTCTCATTGAATCCGTACGAGGTTTTGGGTGTCTCGCCCAATGCATCGAATCAGGAGATACAGGCTGCCTACCGTCAACATGCCCTTCGCTGGCATCCGGACCGCAATCCTAATGACGAGTATTCGATGCGGATGATGCAGCGCGTCAATGCGGCTTGGGCAATTCTGAAGGATGAAGATAGTCGGGCTGCTTTTGACCGACAGGAGCGGGGCGAAACCCGCTCAGCGTCCGGTCCTCAGGCGTGGCGACGACCCCATGCTGATTCGCCGCCGGGGGGAGAATGGTACCGGCCGCCGCCTCGGGTGGTTACTTGCCCGCGTTGTGATAGTAGCAACGACGAGGGTTCGGTTTATTGCTACTCGTGCGGGTATCCGTTTGATGAAGCTAGTCAACAAGACCGATCGAATTCCTCGGAAAGAGGTCACGGGCCGGGTTACGGTACCGGTGACGTTTCAGGTTTTGGGCGGCCGGGAGGATTCTGGGTCCGTTTGGCTGCTTACTTGATAGATATGGCGTGCATCTATGGTTTGATTTTAGTTCCGTTTGTTTTTGATTTATTCCGTCCGGGCTCATACTCGGCCGGTTCCGTAGCGGTCTCATGGATGTTTTTGGCATTAGTAGTTCTTTATTTCCCGGTTTTGGTGGCTAATTGGTCAACCACACTAGGAAAACGGATTTTTGGATTGTATGTGGTACGCACAGATGGTTCAAAGATTGGTTTCTGTCGATCATTTACCAGGTATTTGTGCTACAACCTTTCAGGTTTGATTTTCGGCATCGGGTTCTTGATGATCGCATTTTCGCAAGACAAACGTGGACTGCACGACTTGATCTGCGACACGAAAGTGGTGTATCGATAGATCGGTTGAGCCGCGGGTCGGCTGATTTTTTCTGGCGTCTGCGCCGGGCGCGGGGGCAATCGAGTGCGGGGTATCGGCTGGATATTTCATCCGTCTAATAGGTAAACTAATCCATCGAGCACAACCCTCCCCTTTGATGCTCAAGGGGGAAGCAAGGGGGGTAGTCTCGGGGTTTCGCGTTGTACTCCGTTGCCCGGCCCCTCTGGATGGACGTTCCGTCCGCTGAAGCGCCGGCTTTCGCCGGAATGACGGTGGTTGTGCACAGCACCCAAAGGAGATGATCTTGTCAAAATTCAGTTTGGTGGGCGTGTCCATCGTGATGGCGGTCTTGCTGGCGTGTTCTGCGGCAGAGCCGACTCCCACTTCTACGCCTGTCCCTACACCAACTCCAAGACCGACACCCACGGCCACGCCCGAACCTGTCGTGGTGTGTGTCCCGGAGGTCGTCGACTACGTGACGGACATGGCAGAAGAGGTGGAGACGGTGATCGAGGCGGGCGAGGAACTAGATGAGTTGCTTGAGGATCCTTCGGATAGCTTGGTGTGGCGGGGGAAGGTGGCCAAGGAACTGTTCGACATGGGCGGTGCTGTGACCGCCATAGCCACCACTGAACTACCTGAGCCGTTGCCCACCGTCTATGAAGAGATCAAGAACGTAGCCTCCGACTTCGAGCGCGTTCTCGAAGCGGCCGGCTTGTCATCGGGCGAGGTCGCGGATATTAGGCTGGAGGAGGCTGTAGAGGCGCTCAGGCAGGCGGTCGGTGACGCGGTCGAGAGCCAGGACCTCATAGTTGAGTGGCTGGGCGGGTGTGGCGGCTGATTCGTTGGGTAGTCAGGCAATTGACTCCCGAAAAAATATCGCCGAGCACCGTAATACAATTTCAGCGTCGCGCTGGATGCGGGGGCGCAGAGTTGAACACATCTTAAAGATCGGACACGCAAAAACTATCATGCAGTGCTTCAGATGCCAGTTCGAGGTTGCTGAATTTGCCGTGTACTGCAATCGTTGCGGCGCTCAGTTGCGCGCACGTTGCGCCGATTGTGGACGCGTGAATCCGAGGGACAGTCATTTCTGCGATGCGTGTGGCAGGCAATTGCGGCCAACGGCACAGGCGGCACGACGGGAATCATCGTTTGTTACACCACCGCCGCAAACCCTTTTGGGTTGCCCGCGTTGCTCAACTGTCAACGAATCCGGCTCCGCTTACTGCTATTCATGCGGACTTCCGCTTGATGAAGCGCAACAGCAACAAGGTTCGCCTACAGGCGAATATGCGCCGCATGATAACGCGGATTCTGGAACGCCGACTGACCGACTGGGAGGTTTCTGGGTTCGCTTGATCGCCTTCATCGTTGACTCCTTCCTCACATTCGCGTTTTCGGTGACGATAGCCTCGTTTACTGGGATCTCCGTAGCCGATTGGTGGATCGAAGTCTGGACATCAGATGAGCCGGGTTGGGGAGCATTCGACTGGATCGGCTCGGTAACGGGTATGGTGTACTTTTCTATTTGGGTTGCGGTTTGGTCGACTACATTGGGAAAGCTGCTGTTTGGACTGGAAGTGGTTCGGAATGATGGCTCAAAGGTCGGCGTCGGTAGGGCCTTCGCCCGATATTGGTGCTACCTCATCTCACTCTTGCTACTAGGCATCGGGTTCTTGATGATCGCGTTTCGGCGTGACAAACGCGGTCTACACGACTTGATATGTGACACCAAAGTTGTCTATCGATAGACGATTCTCGCCATGGATTGGCTGATCTTCCCTTCACTGGCCTTTGCGCCGGGCGCGTTTTGGTTGTGGTTCTTCGCGCGTAAAGACCGTTATCGACCTGAGCCGAAGAAGTTGATCGCTTTAACCTTTGCACTCGGTATGGTTTCAACCGTACCGGTGGGCATACTGCACCTAACGTATGACGTTGATTCGATATTCGATCCGCACATGCAATTATCTACGATGTTGCTCCGGACGATCTTCATCGCCGCCACCGTGGAAGAACTGGCGAAGTTCCTTGTAGTGCGTTTGGGAGCGTATCGGACGTTGCACTTCGACGAACCGAGCGACGGATTGGTTTACGCGGCGGCGGCGAGTCTGGGTTTCGCATCCCTTGAGAACTTGATCTACACCATCGATTACGGGCCTGAAGTGATGATCTTCAGAGCACCGCTGTCGACCGTAGGACATGTAATTTGGAGCGGTTTATGGGGTTATGCGTTGGGGAGATCGAAGTTCATGGGGTTTATGGGAGCGTTCGTTCTGGCCGCTGGAATAATCGCTGCATCATTGGCGCATGCGTTTTTCAACTTATCTTTAGTGGCATCCGAAGTTGCGCCCATCGCGGTCGTTGTCGCACTGGTGAGCGTTCCGATCGGCATCTGGTGGCTCCTCCGGAGATTCGAGTGGGCCAACTCCGTGTCTCCGTTTCGCTTCCGACGCAACTATCCTCAAATCAACTGTCTTGCTTGCGGCAATTCAATCAGCGTGATCAGTAATTACTGCCGATTCTGTGGACAGAGTACTGACGGTATGGACTGCGAACTGGTTTGTAGCCAATGCAAAACGGTCAATCGATCGGATGCGGGTTATTGCACGCGGTGCGGGGATCGGTTCGTATTTGGGGATGCTTGAGACGTTTGCGATATTTCGCTCTTGGGATGAAGGTGTCGTTTAAAAGGAAATGGGGGATGTGGTGGTGTGCGATGTTGGCGAGGGAGATTCTTCACTGCTCTTCGCTCCGTTCAGAATGACAAGGTGTGGGAGGGGCGGTTCGTTCGGGAAGACAAGTGAGGGCGGGCGTTGGGTTTGGGATGGTGTTGCGAGCATTCCCTGCGTTCGATTCGCTCCGAGTCCCCTTCGCTGGGCGAAGGGGAAGGGGCCTCCCCCTAGCCCCCTCCTGAAGGAGGGGGGATTGGATGCCTTCTGAGGACGGGCGATCTGGTGGTCGTGTGGGATGGTGGCGGGGAGATTCTTCACTGCGCTTCGCTCCGTTCAGAATGACAAGGTGTGGGAGGGGAGTCGCGTTTGGGGTGGCGTTGGGGTTCCGGCGCGGGCATCACCTGCGTTCGCTTCGCTCCGCGAAGGGGAGGGGCCTCCCCTGGCCCCCTCCTGAAGGAGGGGGGATTGGATGCCTTCTG
The DNA here is from genome assembly GCA_951812795.1 of uncultured Dehalococcoidia bacterium. Lineage (GTDB taxonomy): Bacteria > Chloroflexota > Dehalococcoidia > Lucifugimonadales > Lucifugimonadaceae > Bin127. The sequence goes on along the minus strand of OX638325.1, from coordinate 2,291,111 downwards.
AGGACGGGCGATCTGGTGGTCGTGTGCGATGGTGGCGGGGAGATTCTTCACTGCGCTTCGTTCCGTTCAGAATGACGGGGTGCGGGAGGGGCGATCCGTTCGGAGTGACGGGGTGGCGGAGGGGAGTTGCGTTTGGGGTGGCGTTGGGGTTCCGGCGCGGGCATCCCCTGCGTTCTTGTGTCGGTCTTTTGGGCTCCGCGTCCCCTTCGCTGCGCGAACGGGAGGGCCTCGCCCTAACCCCCTCCGGAAGGAGGGGGATTGGATGGCGGGATTTAGACGCCTTCTAGCGTTAGTTCTTCGGAGCGGTGGCAGGATACTTGGCGGTTGGTGTTGGTTTGGCGGAGTTGGGGTTTTTCGGTGGTGCATTGTTCGGTGGCGAAGGGGCAGCGGGGGTGGAAGTGGCAGCCGGTTGGTGGGTTAGCGGGGTTGGCGGGTTCGCCTCCGAGGACGACTCTTTGGCGTCGGGCTTCGATGCGGGGGTCGGGTACGGGGATGCCGGAGATGAGGGCGTAGGTGTAGGGGTGTTGGGGGTTGCTGTAGAGGTCGGCGCTGGTTGCGATTTCGACGATTCGTCCGAGGTACATGACGGCGACGCGGTCGCTGATGTGGCGGACTACGGAGAGGTCGTGGGCGACGAAGAGGTAGGTGAGGCCGAGTTCGGATTGGAGGTTTGCGAGGAGGGATAGGATCTGGGCTTGGATGGAGACGTCGAGGGCGGATACGGGTTCGTCGCAGATTATGAAGTCGGGTTCGACGGCGAGGGCGCGTGCGATGCCGATGCGCTGGCGTTGTCCGCCGCTGAATTCGTGGGGGAAGCGTCGGGCCATTTCGGGGTTGAGGCCGACCATTTCGAGTAGTTCGGCGACTCGGCGGTTGTAGTCGGCGCGGGTGGATGCGAGGTTGTGGATGGTGATGCCTTCGCCGATGATTGCGCCGGCGGACATGCGGGGGTCGAGGGAGCTGTACGGGTCTTGGAAGATGATCTGCATGCGGCGGCGGAGGTTGCGGAGTTCGCGGCCGCGCATGGTGTTGATGGGTTGGCCTTCGAAGAGGACTCTGCCGTTAGTTGCTTTTTGCAGGTGGAGGATGGCGCGTCCGAGTGTGGTTTTACCGCTTCCGCTCTCCCCTACTAGTCCTAGGCTTTCGCCTTTGCGGATACTGAGGGAGACGTTGTCGACGGCGTGGAGTGTGGCGCGGTTGCGGGAGAATAGGGTACCGGAGCTGACGGGGAACTCGACGCTGAGGTTTTCGACGTCGATGAGGACTGGGGGGTGTGGGTCCTGGGTGGACGTTCCGTCCGCTGAAGCGCCCGCGTGCGCGGGAATGACGGGGGTGGTGGTGGTCATGTTTTGTTGGGTGGCGACCATTGGGTTACTGTTTGCGGATGTGATTCTTGGGTGTTTGCCTTGCGGGCCCCCTTTGTCATTCGGACATTTCCCCCGCTAGCGGGGGCAACCCTGCCCAGCCCCTCTGGATGGGCGTTCCGTCCGCTGAAGCGCCCGCCTGCGCGGGAATGACGGGGGTGGTGGTGGTAATGTTTTGTTGGGTGGTGACCATTGGGTTACTGTTTGCGGATGTGATTCTTGGGTGTTTGCCTTGTAGGCCCCCTTTGTCCTGCGGACATTTCCCCCGCTAGCGGGGGCAACCCCACCGCTCCCCCTGGATTCCGGCTTTCGCCGGAATGACGGCGTAAGCGCGGGCATGACGGGGATGGGCGACGGAGTGCGAAGGGAAACGCCATGTCTAAACCCCCTTTAATTCCCCCTTGGGCATCAAGGGGGTGGGTTGTGCGGTGTTGCTGTGGATTTCGTTGGCTACCCAGCATGTGGATGTGTGGCGTGGTTCGACTTGGATGGTTTGTGGGTATTCGCGGGTGCAACGGTCGATTCTGTTGCGGCAGCGTTCGGCGAAGTGGCAGCCGTCGGGCAGGTGGGCGAGGTCTGGGGGTTGGCCGGGGATGGGGTCGAGGCTGGAGCGGGTGTCGCGGTCGATGCGGGGGATGGAGTTGAGGAGTCCGACGGTGTAGGGGTGAGATGGTTTCTCGAAGATGTCGGTTGATGAGCCGTGTTCGATGATGCGTCCGGCGTACATGATGTTGATACGCTCGACGTAGCGGGCGACGACGCCGAGGTTGTGGGTGATGAGGAGCAGGGCCATGCCGCGGTCGCGGGTCAGGGTCTGCATGAGGTCGAGGATCTGGGCTTGGATGGTGACGTCGAGGGAGGTTGTTGGTTCGTCGGCGATGATGAGGTCGGGTTCGCAGCTGAGGGCGATGGCGATCATGACGCGTTGTCTCATGCCGCCGGAAAATTCGTGTGGGAACTGTGCGAGGCGTCGTTCGGGATCGGAGATGCCGACGGTTTCGAGGAGTTCGAGGGCACGGTCTTTGGCTTGGCGGTTAGTGAGGCCGAGTTGGGTGATCATGCCTTCGGTGAGCTGGGTTTCGATGTTGATGACGGGGTTTAGGGACGACATGGGTTCTTGGAAGACCATGGCGATGCGGCGGCTTCGGTATCTCCGCATGTCTGATGGCTGAAGTTGGAGGAGGTCGGTGTCGCGGAAGCGGACTTCGCCGTCTACGATGCGGCCGGGCGGCGATGGGATGAGGCCGAGTATGCTGAGGGAACTGACGGATTTTCCGCAGCCGCTCTCCCCTACTAGCGCGACGGTTTCGCCTTCTTCGATGTTGTAGCTGATGCCGTCAACGGCCTTGACTACGGTGTCATCGCCGTAGAAGTAGGTTTTGAGGTTTTCGATTTCTAGCAGGGGCATTATGTGTTAGCCGCGTGTGGTTCCCCATCGGCCTTCGGATGCGATGTAGACGAGTCGGCCGAGGGTGGTAGGCAGGGGCACGGGGTCGTAGTCCTCGGTGGCGGTGGCCCACTCCATGAGGAGAGCGCGCATTTCGGAGATTACGGGGATGTTTGCGGGGTCGTTGGCTACGTTGGTGAGCTCCCACGGGTCGGCGTTGAGGTCGTAGAGTTCATCGAGATCGTCGCTGCCGGGGTCGGTGACGAATTTCCAGTCGTTGGTACGGACCATGCGTCGTCGGCCTTCGGCTTCTCGGATCCAAAGGGTTTCCATGAGGAGCTTGCGGCCTTCGTAGCCTCTCTCCATTAGTTGGTGTAGGTCTTCATCAGTGAGTGCGGTGCCGCCGGTGCCGTATTCGCTGAAAGCGGCGGAGCGGAGAGGCGAATCAGTTGCGGTTGGTAGTGGTCGGCCTTGGATGCGTCGGAGGGTTTCTGAGGTGATCCAATCCGAGGCGACATCGTGTGTCAATCGAGGTCCGGCCGGTGCGATTTCGTCGCCGGGTTCGTTCGGTGGGTTGGCGTTGAAGTCGGTGACGCCGGTGAGTTGGAGGATTGTGGGTAGGAGGTCGATGGTGTTGGCCATGGAGTCGTCTTGGGTTCCGCATGGGACTCCGCCCGCGGGCCATGAGACGAGCATTGGGACGCGGGTGAGACAGTCGTAGAAGACGCCGCCCTTACCGAGCATGTCGTGCTCGCCGTTGAAGTCGCCGTGGTCGGCGGTGAAGACTACGATGGTGTTTTCGCGTAGGCCGGTTTCGTCGAGATGGTCGAGGACCTTTCCGATGCCGTCGTCGACGAAGCGGGTCATAGCCATGTAGACGGCCATTGCGTTGCGGACGTGCTCAGGGTCGTCGACGCTGACGCCGAGCATGTCGTGGAGCTGGCGGTTGCGGGTCGGGATTGTGCCGTCGGTGTACTCGTCGTCTCGCTGAGGGGGCATGACGACGCTTTCCGGTGGGATCATGTCGGCGAATTTGCGCGGGGCTTCGAGCGGATGATGCGGGTCGGGGTATGAGAGGAGGAGGGCGAATGGCTTACGGTTGGGGTCGTCTTTGGTGCTGCCAAATTGGTCGATGAATGCCTTAGTTTGGGTCGTGAGAGCGGCGCTGGAGTAGCCCTCGATGGGGTGATCGGTGACGGCGTAACCGAAGCTGCGGCTCTGTTCGGGCATGTTGGCTCGGGTGGAGTGGGCTTCGGTGATGATGTCTTCGGGGACGACCCACTCCATGCCTTTGTTTCCGGCGATTTCGCCTTTGTAGTTGTTTCTGGACAATCCTCCGTGCGACATCTCGCAGCGGACGTCTAGTAGGTCGAGGTCGTCTTGCTCTATAAAGCAGTGGTTCTTGCCGATGAGTCCGGTGGTGTAGCCGAGTTCTTTCCAGATTCGGAAGGCGTGGAGTTGTCCGGATGGCATGAGGGTTTCGTTGCGGCGCGCGCCGGTGGAGTGGGCGTATCGTCCGGTCATCATGGAGACGCGTGCGGGGACGCAGAGGGCGTGGGGCGTGACGGCGTGGCGGTACATGACGCCTTCGCTGGCCATTCGTTCGAAAGATGGCGTTGGGATGCCGATCTCGGAGTACATTTGGAGCGCCGTTGCCTTGAGTTGGTCGGCGACGATGAAGATTACGTTGGGGAGGGAGTTTGTGGTCATGGTCGTTTCGTGTGATGGTTTAGTTCGGTCAGGCCTTTAGGTTGAGGTGAAATTATCCTCTGCCTCTCAAATGTGGGTCGAGCACGTCACGGAGTGAATCGCCGACGAGGTTGATTGCAAAGACGACGATGGCGATTGTGAGTCCGGGGATTACGGCGATGTGTGCGCCGAATCGGAAGTATTGCTGGGCGAATGTGAGCATGTTGCCCCAGCTAGGTGTTGGCGGTTGGACGCCGAGTCCGAGGAAGCTGAGTCCGGCTTCGGCGGTGATTGCCGCGCCGACTCCAACGGTGAAGAGAACCAATGATACGGCCATGGAGTTTGGTAGCAGGTGGCGGAATATGATGCGCAGGTCGGACGCGCCGAGTGCTCGGGCGGCTTGGACGTATTCGAGTTGGGATTGGGTGAGGGCGTGGGAGCGTACGACGCGTGATGAACCCCCTACAACGTTGAGCGATAGCGCGATGATCACCCCCCAAACAGAGAATCCCAATGCAAGGGTAACGGCCATGGCGAGGACTAGTCCGGGTAGAGATATGAGGACGTCGACGACGCGTTGTACAAGGAGGTCGACGATTCCGCCGCGGTAGGCGCTGACGATGCCGATGATGGTTCCGAGGGTTACGCCCAGCAGCGGTGCGGCGAGTCCGATGACGAAGGATGTTCTGCCGGCGTGTTGGAGACGAGTCAGGACATCGCGGCCGAGCTCGTCGCCACCCAAGACCAGTAACTCGTCATCAAAACCCCGAGACATCATCGGTGCCGCTTTGCCGCTCAGCGTCCGATCGTATTTGTGTGGCGTAAGGATTCCGGCACTGAGGATGAACAGCAATATGAGGATGGTGATCACCAGACCTACGGCACCGGTCGGATGCCTGCGCATAATGCGCCAGGCGGCTGAGCCAGTGCGGTTGGCTCGGGTTGGTGATAGCTCTGGATTGTTGGTTGCGGTAATCATTCGAGTTGAATGCGTTTGTCTAAGGCGACATATACCAAGTCGATTAGGAGCATCCAAACCATTACAAAGGCACCGAGGACTAGCACGAGGCCTTGAAGCAACTGGAAGTCCCGTTCGGATGTTGCCGTAACGATTTCGACGCCCATGCCGGGGAGAGCGAAGATGCGTTCGAGGACCACTGCCCCGTTGAGTAGACCGGCGAACAGCAGTGCGGATAGCGTGATGATGGGGAGTACGGCGTTGGGCAGAGCGTGACGGATGATAACGCGGTTCGGGAATAGCCCTTTGGCGCGTGCGGTTCTGATGTAGTCCTGGTTGAGGACTTCCAACATTGTGGAACGGGTGAGGCGCGTGGCGACTGCGGCGAATGAGGTACCGATTGCGACGGCGGGAAGGATTAGTCGTTGGAACTGTTTGACGGGAGCATCCAAGAAAGTCTCTTGGAAGATTGGCGGGCTCCAGCTGAACCACGTGACTAATGCGAGGAGGAGCAAGATCCCGAGCCAGAAGTTGGGCAGCGCGAGGAAGACTGCTGAGAATGTCCTTATTACTTGGTCGGGCCACCTGCCTCGCATCATTGCGGACAGGATGCCAAAGGGTATCGCCATAGCCGCTCCGATGATGACGGAAAGTATGGCCAGAAGGAATGTGACCTCGGCGGTTTCGGCGACGACGTGGACAACGGAGAGATCGCTAACGTCTGACTTGCCGAGGTCGCCTTGCAATAGCTGGAGCATCCAACGGGCATATTGGACGGGCATGGGGTCGTTGAGGCCGAGACGTTCTCGTATGACCTGCACCGCCTCCTGGTCAATTACACTCCCGTCTTCGGCGACTAGTCCGAGCGCCACATCGCCCGGCAGGACGCGCGCGAGGAAGAACGTCAGCGTTGCCAAGATGAAGAGATTCGGGATTAGCAACAGGACTCGTCTGATGATGTAGTCCCTCACTGAATCAAATCTCGTCCAGACGGTTTGATCCCGACCTGTTCATCTCGGCAATTGGATTGTGCGGCGAGCGATTCGGGATCACATCGCCGCCAAATCCGATTTACTTTCGTGGCGAGTTTTCGTCGATCCAAACGTCGGTCCAAGTGTGGAGGTTGAACCACTGTCCGAGTGCGCCCGGACGGTCTTGGACGTGGTTTGCGACGAGTTCGCTGGAACCGACCTGCTTGCCCATGGGCACAACCGGGATCCACTCTTCTCGCATCACCTTTTGGATCTCGCGTGTCGCAGCTTGGGCGTCAACCGGGTCGGTCGCGCCTTGCAGTTCTGTCAACAGGTCGTAGATCTTGTCGGGTGGAGGAGCGGCGTTTGCCTCACGACCACCGGGTAGATATTGCTCGAGCAGGAATGCGCTAACACTGGGCAATACGACGTTGGGTGTGCTCATCGACATCTCAAAGTTGGCGCTTTGGATGAGTTCAGCATTCGCGGCGGAGTCTCCGACGTTGAGGGTGACCTCCCAACCGGCGTCGGCGTAGACCTGGGCGGCGAGTTGTGCTAACTCTTGGAAGAACGATCGTGAGTTTACGACCATTTCGAAGCCATCGATCCCTAACTCATCGGCCAAAGCCTTGCCTTCGGCAACAGCTTCTTCTCTCGTGTCTTTGCTTACTTCCCAGATGTCGGGAATCTCGTCGATAAACGGGTCTACGGTGCCGAAGAATCCAGTGGGGACGGAAGCGAATTCGCCAGTGGGCAGACTCTCGAGTTGCTGCATGCGCAATCGGTCGAATAGCAGGTACGCGGCCCGGCGTGCCTTCAAATCGTCGAATGGTGGTCCGTTCGCGTTCATGCTGAGATAGTTGATTCCGGCAAGAGGTGAAATCTCCATGCGTACAGAGTCGCCGATCGAATTCAGAGCGCCGACGGCTGGGGCGAATTCGGCGGGGTCGAAGCTGGCGATGTCGATGCGACCGGTCTGAATCGCCGCGATGCGCGCTTCGACGTCAGACAACGCCACGGTGGTCATCTCGTCGAGGTACGGGAAGGGATCGCCGTCGGGTGCATCGAGGAAGTAATCGGGATTGTTCCGCGAAGTTACGAATTCCTCCATCTCGGCATCATCGATGATGAACGGTCCGGTACCGACAACGCGATCGGGTCCGTTCATTCCGCCTTCTTGCTCCATGACGTGTTGGGCGAAAACGATGCCCCAAGCGGCGGCGAAGTTCTGGATGAATTCGGCGTTCGGGTTCTCGTATGCGATGGTGATGTTGTTGTCGTCGATGATCGTTATGTCGGTGATGCTTTGCAGCGCCAGCAAGCGTGGGTAGCGTTCGCCTTCTGGTGGCGACTTAGAGCGTTCGAATGTCCACTTAATGTCCTCGAGTGTCAAGCCCTGACCGTCGTGGAACTGGACGCCGTCTCGGATCGTGAAATTGATTCCCGCGGCGTCATCGGCGATGGCCCATTCGGTTGCGAGATCTGGAATGATCGTAGTGCCGTCGGCGGGGTCGAATCTGACGAGGTTGCTGTAGTGGCGTTGGAGGCTCTGAGGAGCGAACCACACTGCTTCGGTGTTGTAGTCCCATGCCCGCAATGTGCGCGAAACACCTCGTATCAACGAACCGCCCCGTTTGCCGTCGGAATCTGGAGCCATTGCGGCGGTCGGCTCTGGTGCCGCAGTTGGTTCGGGGGCTTCAGTGGGTGCGGGCGCTTCGGTTGCTGCGGGCGCCTGGGTTGCCGTTGGTTGGACCGGTACCGACGTCGCCGTGGGGTCCTCTCCGCCACAACTGACGATTACGGCAAATGCGGCGAGCGTCATCACTAGGAGTGCAACTGCCATTGATGTCGATGTAATTCGAGGCTTAATCATGCCAAGTCATCCTCCGATCTGGGAGAGAGCGTGTGTGCACCGTGTCGATCGTTCGGATTCGCGCTTTGATGGCGATAGAACATATTGACATTTGGGCGCTGCGTTCAGTATACGCGGTTTGACTTTGGGCGTCACGTAATATAGTTTGCTACTTGCGTCAGCGCGTCTGTGTTGAGTCGTTTGTCTCGCCCTAGTGCGAGAAGCTGCCACCATAGATCGCACTGAATAGTTGGGTTTGGGCTGTGCGAATCACGGTCCGGCCGATCTGTCGAAAACCATACAACTAAGAGGTGTCAGATATGAAAAACACCAGGTTACGACGGTTGCTCACCGCGCCATCGATGATCGCTCTGTCAGCGGTCGCATTGACGATGGTATTGGCGGCGAGCATCGCTTGTGGTGGCGGCGAGACTATCGTCGTTCAAACCGTCGAAGTTCCGGTCGAAGTTCCCGGACAGACTGTCGTCCAGACCGTCGTCGTCGAGAAAGAGGTCCAGGTCGCCGGTGAAACCGTAGTCCAGACCGTCGTCGTCGAGAAAGAGGTCCAGGTCGCCGGTGAAACCGTCGTTCAGACCGTCGTCGTCGAGAAAGAGGTCCAGGTCGCCGGTGAAACCGTAGTCCAGACCGTCGAGGTCGAGAAGGAAGTCGTCGTCGAGGTCGAGAAGGAAGTCGTCGTCGAGGTCGAGAAGGAAGTTGTGAAAGAGGTCGAGGTGGTAAAAGAGGTCGAGGTGGTCGTAATACCGACGCCCGAACCAGTTCGTGTGGATTCTCCTCACATCACGAAAGACCCGGCCGAAAACGAGTGGCCTACCATTTACGACGAAAACGGCAACTTGTTCCCGGTACCCGATTCATTCCAAGAGGCCCCAGTGCTCGCCGCGCGCGTGGCAGCCGGCGAACTGCCTCCTGTTGAAGAGCGTTTGCCTGAGAACCCGCTGGTTCTGAAGCCCACCCATGGGATTGGTAAGTACGGCGGAACTTGGTTCCGCGGCTTTACAAGTGCTGCCGACGGACAGAACATGGAGCGTCCACTCCACGACCATTTCCTGTTCTACGACGTCTCCGGATCAGTAGTGCAGCCGAACATAGCCGAGTCTTGGACAGTAAACGAAGACTCGACCGAGTTCACTTTCACGCTTCGCAAGGGACACAAGTGGTCTGATGGCGCACCGCTCACAACAGACGACATCATGTTCTGGTACGAGAACATACTTCTCAACGACGAGTTGGTACCAGCGAAACCGGCTTGGACACAGCCCGGCGGCAAGCTGCTGCAATTCGAGAAGATTGACGACCAGACTTTCAAGGTAACGTCCGAGGAACCGTATGGTTTCTTCGTGACTCTTGTGGCCTCGGTCGTAGTCGCCGGTCAAGCGACCAGTGGTGAGAGCGGAGGTGGATTGATTGCACCGAAACACTACCTTTCGCAGTTCCACCCGGACTTCTTGGAAGGCGGCGTAGAAGAGGCGAACGCAATTGCCGCGGAGGCTGGATTCGACAACTGGTACACGTACCTATTGCAGCGCAACAACACGAACCAGAACGTCGATGCGCCGATGCTAACTGCATGGCGGTTAACTGGTAGCATTACCACCAGCGATTGGACGTTCGAGCGGAACCCGTATTACTTCGCAGTCGACACCGAGGGCAACCAGCTCCCTTACATCGACAATGTGCACTTGACACTCGCTCAGAACAACGAGGTGTTGAACCTCGCCGCGATAGCGGGTAACTACACAGTTATGGGTCGGCACATCAACCTCGCGAAGCTTCCGCTGTTCCTTGAGAACGCAGAGTCTGTTGGGTACCGCGTGCAGTTCTGGCGACAGCCACAGTCGGGTATCGCCAACCTCTACATTAACGAAACTTGGGATGGCAACGCCGAGATTCAGAGCTTCCTCCAGAACATTGAGTTCCGCCGGGCGCTTTCGATGGGTATCGAACGCGATCAGATCAACGAGGTCTTCTTCCTCGGCATCGGCCAGACTTCAGGTTTGTGCCAGGGCTACCCAGACCCGGACAACCCAGGTAAGTACATCGGCGAGGACGACGTCCAGCTCAATCCAGACGCAGCGAACGCGATCTTGGACAGCATAGGGCTCGAAAACAAAGACGCAGACGGTTTCCGTCTAATGCCGAGCGGCGAGCGACTCACGATTCAGATGCCGGCTGTTGCAGCAGCGTTCGAAGACTACCCGGGCATCAACGAGATGATCGCCCGTCAGTGGGCCGTTAATATCGGTATCCATGCCGAAGTTCAGACTCTCGAGCGTGGCTTGCACGGCGACCGTGCGACTTTGAACGAGTTGATGCTAACCAACTGGGAGTCGTCACCCCGATCGACGACGCTGATCACGCCGGGACACCTGCTTCCGACAGGCGGCGGTGGTAACACAGGTCGTCTCTACGGAGACTGGCACATGTCGGGCGGCGAGAACGGTATCGAACCGACGAACCCGTACCTTCGGGAGCAGATGGACCTCTACGATGAGTCGCAGACTACTGCTACTGCGGAGCGGGCCGCGGAGATTCTCCAACGAGTCGTTACGCTCAACTGCTTGAACGTCAACCCGATCACGACGGTGATGAACAAGCCGACGTACGTTGCGATCATCAAGAACAACGTCCGCAACATCCCGAACCCGTTGCCGTTCTCGTACCACAACCAGACGTCCGGAAACGGACACCCTGAGCAGTGGTGGATCGACGACGAAAACGCGATGGAGGGCCAGTAGTTCGCACCGCGTTGGTCCTTCGGACATCTCCCTCGTGAACGGGGGAAACCCTGAGGGTTTAGCGAAGCATCCGCCCCCGATTTGATTCGGGGGCGGATGCTGTTACGTCTACAGAATCCCGATCACTGGGACCGGATCAACACCTGACGAACGAATATGCTCGCCTTTTTTATTAGAAGAATCATCTACGCGATCATCGCGATGTGGGCGGTGTCGGTGATTTCGTTCGTAATTATTAACCTTCCCGCCGGCGATTTCGTTACTACGTATATCGCGACGCAGCTTGCAACCGGCAATCTCATTTTGGAGGCAGAAGCGGAGAGTCTGCGCGAGCACTATGGGCTCAACGATCCTGTTTACGTTCAGTACGCGAAATGGTTCACGCGCATCCTGCGAGGCCAGCTTGGCTTCTCATTCGAGTTCACCGAACCCGTCAGAATAGTGCTCGAAAGGAATTTATTGAACACGTTGCTGTTAGGTACGTTCACCGTGGTTTTCATCTGGGTAGTTGCGATTCCCATCGGGATCTACTCGGCGGTCAAGCAGTATTCGGTGGGAGACTATGTCGCGACGTTTCTGGGGTTTTTGGGGCTTGGAATACCGGATTTTCTGATAGGGCTTGTTGCACTGTGGTTGATTTTAGATTTGACTGGATTTCTTGCAACGGGTTTGTATTCAGTTGAATATAGGACCGCGGCTTGGTCATTTGCCAAGATGTGGGATTTGGCGAAACACCTGATTTTGCCTGTTGCCATCCTAGGCACAGCTGGCACTGCTGCGTTGATCCGCGTTACGCGTGCCAACTTGCTCGACGAGTTGAAGAAGCCTTATGTCACGACGGCGCGTGCTAAAGGGCTCACAGAGTGGCAGCTGATAATGAAGTACCCGGTTCGCTACGCGTTGAACCCTGTGATTTCGCTTACCGCATACGTTCTGCCTTTCATCATCTCTGGTAGCGTCGTTCTTTCCTTCGTGCTTGATCTCCCTACTATCGGAAGGGACTTTCTAAAGGCCCTAACCGCGCAAGACATTTATCTATCGGGCGCGGTGATTCTCTTCTCAGGGTGGTTGACAATTATCGGAACGTTCGTTTCCGACTTGCTCCTTGCGTGGGTCGATCCTCGCATACGACTGGAGGAAGATTAGACCCATGGTTGCCGGAGCTCAATCCGGGGCGGAATCTGATGCCCAGCTAGTCGGCGAAAGCGACTTCGAAGCCGAAGTAGAGGTAATGTCGCAACGCCAGTTGATCTGGCGTCGCTTCAGACGACACCGCCTTGCGATGGCTGCGACTGTGATCGTGGCGCTTTTTTACTCGATCGTGGTCTTCTCCGACTTCTTGGCGACTAACGACCCTGAAGACATCGAAGCGGCACGTCAATACACTCCGCCGCAATGGTTACGTCTGTTCGATGGATTCAAGCCCGATCTTCATGTTTGCCGACTTGTTGGTTCGCGAGACGAATTTTTGCGGAAAGTTTACGTAAAGGACTGCGATCAGAAGGTCGATGTCCAGATATTTGCCAGGGGTTACGAATACAAGCTATTCGGATTAACACTGGATCGACATCTGTTCGGTGTCAACGATCCTGAGGTGACGGCGGAAGACGCGATTTTTCTTCTGGGCACTGATGTACAGGGTCGCGATCTGTATTCGCGCTTGATGCGGGGCACTCGGTTATCGCTGCTGATCGGATTGACTGGCATCTTCATATCACTAATTGTTGGCACGATGTTGGGTGCGGTTTCGGGCTTCTACGGCGGGTTTGTCGACAACTTGATCCAACGGAGCATTGAGATCGTCCGGTCGATACCGACAATTCCGCTTTATCTTGGTTTGGCGGCTGCGTTCCCTGCCGACTGGTCGGTTGAGCGAAGATTCTTCGCCATCACCATCGTGGTTTCATTGTTTGCTTGGACGGAGTTGGCGAGGGTTGTTCGTGGGCGGTACTTGGCGATGCGTCAGGAGGATTTCGTTACTGCTGCGATAGTGGCCGGTGCGAATCAGCGTAGGATCATCTTCCGGCATATGTTGCCTTCGTTCTACAGCCACATCATCGCCGCGAGTACGCTCAACTTGGCGTTCATGGTGATCAGTGAGACGACGCTGAGCTTCTTGGGTCTCGGACTCCAACCGCCCGCGATCTCTTACGGCACGTTGCTGTTCACGGCGCAAAACGTTCAGACCGTAGCGCTTGCTCCATGGTTGCTGATCCCGGGCATTTTTGTCGTAGTCTTGGTGCTGGCGCTCAACTTCATGGGTGACGGAATACGGGACGCAGCCGACCCGTATGGAAGTTGATGGAGAGGATGTGAAGAGATGACTACTGAGACCAGGGAACCCCCTGCCCCTCTGGATTCCGGCTTTCGCCGGAATGACGATGCTTCCGCCCGGATTGGCGATGCTTCCGCTCGGAATGACGATATGTCGGGCGGGGATGACGGTGTGTCGGCTCGCAATGACGTTGCGTCGGGAGGGAATGGGGACAGTCCAGTTGCGGGCGATGCGATCCTGTCGGTTCGGGGTCTCGAGACCCAGTTCTTCACGGACGAGGGGATCGTCCGGGCTGTGGACGGCGTGGATTTCGATGTGCTGCCAGGTACGACTATGGGGATCGTGGGTGAGAGCGGCTGCGGGAAGAGCATCACGGCGAAGTCGATCCTCCAGATTGTGGAGGCGCCGGGGCGTATCATTAACGGCGAGATCAGTTACAACCCTCGTCCAGAGACGAATTCCTCGACCGACCTTTTGAGCTTCGATGCGAACAGCAACGAGATGCGCGCGATACGTGGTGGCGAGATCTCGATGATCTTCCAAGAGCCGATGACTTCGTTCAGCGGATTGCACACGTTCGGCAATCAGATCGACGAAACGTTGAGGCTGCATACGAATCTCACGAAACAGGAGCGATTCGACCTCGGGGTTGACTGGCTCGCGCGCGTAGGCATTCCCAATCCGACGCAGCGGATGCACGAATATCCGTTCCGATTCAGCGGCGGGCAGTTGCAACGCGCTATGATCGCGATGGCGATGTGCACGAATCCTCGTGTGTTGATCGCGGACGAACCGACCACGGCGCTGGATGTTACGACCCAGGCGCAGATTCTCGACTTGCTGCAACGGATGCAGGAAGAGAACGATATGGCGATCTTGTTCATCACGCACGATCTAGGAGTCATCTCTGAGATTGCGGATGAAGTTACGGTGATGTACCTCGGTAAAGTTGTGGAAACGGGTCCGGTCTTCAGCTTCTTTGACGAGCCGAAACACCCCTATTCGAAGGCGTTGCTGACTTCGATACCGAGCATGTTCACGTCATCTCGTGAACGATTGCCATCGATCTCTGGTTCGATACCGCATCCGCAAAATCGCCCGATGGGTTGTGCATTCCACCCGCGATGTCAGTCGTTCATGGAAGGTACTTGCGATGTGAGGGAACCGGAACTTGCCAGCGTAAATGAGGCACAGGAAGTAAGCTGTTTCCTGTACGAGGAATAGCAGATGGCGGTAGAGACTTCAGAAAACGGCAACGGATCGGCGTCACTCTTAGACGTTCGGGGTTTGGTCAAGTACTTCCCGATCAAACGAGGATTCCTCCGCAGGACTGTCGGTACCGTAAAAGCGGTCGACGACATTAGTTTCGATATTCGGGAAGGCGAGACGCTGAGCTTGGTGGGTGAAAGTGGCTGTGGCAAGAGTACGACGGCGCGATCGATCATCCGTGCGTACGAACCTACGGCCGGCGAAATCATCTTCAAGACCGAAGACGGGGATTCAATCGACTTGGCGCAGCTGTCATTGGTTGAGATGCGGCCGTTTCGGCGTCAGATGCAGATGATCTTCCAAGACCCGTTCTCGTCGTTGAATCCGAGGATGAACATCTACGAGATCATCAGTGAACCATTGTTGGTTCACGGCATTGGTTCAAGTAGCGAGCGCGAAGATCGCGTGGCCGAGTTGCTGCGTGTGGTTCGACTGCGTCCCGAGTACATGCGAAGATATCCACATGCTTTCAGCGGCGGTCAACGTCAGCGCATCGGTATCGCCCGTGCACTTGCTGTGAACCCTCGGCTCATCCTCGCCGATGAACCGGTCTCAGGTCTTGACGTTTCGGTTCAGGCCCAGGTCATCAACTTGATGATGGACCTGCAAGACGAGTTGGGCTTGACCTACTTGTTCGTTTCTCACGATCTGAGCGTCGTTAAGCAGATATCGAACCGCGTTGTAGTGATGTATGTTGGGCGGATCGCTGAGATCGGCACACCTGAGGAGCTGTTTGATTCACCGAAGCACCCGTACACCGCGGCGTTGATGAGTTCGGTGCCGAAGCCGCATCCGAGCCAGCGGACCAAGAGATATGTGCTCGAAGGTGAGGTTGCGAACCCCGCCAATCCGCCGACTGGGTGTTACTTCCATCCGCGTTGTCCCTTTGCGACGGATCAATGCAAGGTTGAGGTTCCACCGCTGGTAAAATCTAAGGATGGTCGTTACGTCAGCTGCCACCGCGCAGATGAGATTGAACTGACGGTCAACTGATTTAGAGTGATCCCTCGTCGATCCTCCCCTCAGCACAGGGGGAAGGATAGGTTCGGATACCCTGATCGAGGATGAGGGTAAGTACGGATATTTTACCGCCATAGGAACTATCGACATTGCTCGTTTGTCGAGGCTTGAGGTCCTGCAACCCGATGCGGCTCGACGGCGACGCTTAACCTTAGCAATATCTTTGCTCGGGATCCTGCTATCGATCGCGGCGTTTCATGTCGCGGTGCTGGGCCGTTTCGAGTACTTCGAGGACGCGGTCCGGGTAGAAGGTTGGGGTGCCGTTTTCTTTTCGATCGGCGCGGCGATTTCGGCACTGGTCGTTGTGCCGATCGCGGTATTTCATGCCCGGGACATGGCTCAAATCCCCGCCAAACCGATCACTTGGCTGTTCATGGGGTTCGGATTTGGGATCGCGACGCCGATATTGACGGGTGGACTAACCCGAACCGCCGGTGCGTTCGCGGGGCTCGCTGAAGGTGCCTATGGTGTGGGCTCGTTGCCATCGCTATTATTAGACGCGGTGATTATCTTCCCGTACGACATGTTCGTCCAAGGCGCGCCGAACGTGTACGCAGGACTGTTGTCGGGCGGGTTTTTCGCGATCATCGGGTTCCTAGTTGACCGTCTGAACGCGGTGAGGAACGAAGCGATCTCGATTTGGGGGCCTTGGATAGTCGCCGTGGGCCTAGGTTTGCCGATTATGGTATTTACCTTGGTCGGGCCGACCGAATTTCTACGCGACCTCGTCCGATAGCGTAAACGGCCGCTATACGCTGGCCTTAAAGACGTCGGAGATGCTCTGGACGTTGCCGGTGGCGGTGTCGCGGTGGAGGTAGCACAGGGCGGCCTGCATATCTCCAACTCGGTACAAAGGGGGCATCTCGTCAGTGCACTCGGCCATCACATATGGGCATCTCGGGGCAAACCTACAGCCCACTTCATTCGAAGCACCGCCGGTTTCTTGAGAGGCCATATCACGGCCCCACCGTTCGCTAGGGTTGGGACGGGGGATCGATTCCACCAAGAGTTGCGTGTACGGGTGCTGGGGAGCCTGAATCACGTCCTCGACGCGTCCGGTCTCGACGACTGAGCCTTGGTACATAACGATGATGTTGTCGCTGATTTGGAAGGCGGTCGTCAGGTCGTGCGTGATGTAGATGACAGCGATGCCGAGTTCTTTGTTGAGCAGATCGATGCTGCCTAGGATGGTGGCTCTTAACGAGGCGTCGACCATCGATACTGGCTCGTCGGCGACGATGATGCGCGGCTTCAGCAGCAACGCGCGGGCGACCATGATGCGTTGGCGTTGACCACCGCTCAGTTGGTGTGGGAAGCGACCAAGTGTCTCCTGGTGGCGCAGACCCACCGTTTCTAGAGATTCGACGACGAGATCGCGTGCCTCGCTCTTAGAACGTGCCAACCCGAAGTTCTGAACCGGCGCCATCATGACGTGGTCGACTTTGTAGAAGGGGTTGTAGACCTCGAAGGGGTCCTGCATGATCGGTTGGACTTCGCGGCGGAACTCCCGCTTTTCCGATCGGTTCAACGAAGCGATGTCATGTCCGTTGAAGTAGATGGCGCCTTCGGTCGGCGGGATGATGCCTAGCATCAATCTTGCGAGCGTGGTTTTGCCGCTTCCGCTCTCTCCGGCCACAGCTATGATGCCGGGGTTCTCTCGTGGGATCCCCAAGCTGACGTCGTCGACGGCGACCGTAATATTCCGGCGAAGCAGTCCGCCTCCGAAGACTTTGGAGACGTTTCGAAGTTCGAGGACGTTGTCGGTGCCGTTGGTCGAGGACGGAGCCAATGCGTCAGCGGTTTGGGTAGCCAACTACGAGCCTCTTTCGTACATGTGGCAAGCCACCCACCGGCGCGTTTCGATCTCGTTCAGGTGAGGATCGACTGTCGTACACAGGTCGGTGTTCAATCCGTTTCTGAGATCTGCGAATTCGCCGCGGAAATCTTCATCGTTGTTATAGATGGGGCATCTGGGATGGAATCTGCACCCGGGCGGCGGCACGACGAGTGTCGGCGGCAGTCCGTCGATGCCGGTAAATTGGCCCTTCACTTCGATATCAGGTAGGCTGCTGATGAGCTTCTTGGTATATGGGTGTTTGGGGTCTTCGAATATCTCTTTGATCGGTGCGAACTCGACGAGGTGGCCGGCATACATGACGCCGAGAACATCGGCGAACTGCGCCATCAATCCCATGTCATGTCCGACGAGTAGGACTGATGCCTGCATCTCTTGTTGCAGCTGTTCGAGGGTGAGCATGATCTGACGTTGGACCACTACATCCAAAGCGCTAGTGGGTTCGTCGGCGAGGATCATCTTGGGTCGCAACGACGTAGCGATAGCCAGTGCGACGCGCTGTTTCATGCCTCCACTAAGCTCATGCGGATACATATCTGCGACATTGCTATCCAACCCGACGCTGTTGAGGAGCTCGATCACGCGTTCGTTGACCATGGCTTTGTTTGGCATCTTGTCGTTATCGGTGTGATGCTTAATTCCGTCAATGATTTGGTCTCGGACGCGATAAACGGGGTTGAGCGAGTTCATTGCGCCTTGAGGAACGAGAGCGATGTCTCTGAGTCGGGTCTGCCGCATCTCCTCTTCGTTGAGGTCGAGGAGGCTAAGCCCGTCGAGTCGTACGGTTCCGCCGGCGATGATTGCGGGCGGCTTGTGAAGGCGCATCAACGCCATTGCCATCGTAGTCTTGCCAGAACCAGATTCGCCGACCAAGCCCATTCGCTCACCGCGTTTGAGGGTGAAGGAAACGTCGTCGACCGCTTTTACGTGACCGGCGTCAGTGTCGTAGTAGACCTTTAGGTTCTCGACCTCGAGGACATTCTCTGAGTGAATGTCCACGTTGACGGCGGCGGTGGGGCTTACCTCGGCGGTTGTCATTTGATTACCAGTGATCAATGGTTAGATTGGAGTTGACACGTAGTGTGATTGGCTAGACCCGTCGCCGGAGTCGCGGGTTTGCGACCTCGTCTAGGCCGGCGGACATTAGGAATAGTCCGATAAACAGTAGCACAATCACGACGATCGGTGGTATCAGCCACCACCACAGACTCTTTAGCAGGGACGATGTGTAGATGTTCCAGTAGATTGTCATGCCGAGGGTCGGCGAATCTAGCGGACCCAATCCGAGAGCCTCAAGACCAACTGACGCAAGAATCGCGCCTGCAACCGACGCAACGAAACTCGCCAACACGTACGGGGACAAGTTAGGCATCATCTCCCTAAATACAATGCCGATGGTGCTAGTCCCCGACATCCTCGCCATCTCCACGTATCCACGTTCACGCATTACAAGAACTTGTGATCGGATCGCCCTTGCAGGCCCGGGCCATGCAAGAATCGATATGACAAACGCCATCTGATCAACAGTCAACCCCTTTCCTGGATTCAAAGACGTCGCTATCAACACCAATATCAACAATCCCGGGATAGGTATCAAGCTATCAACGACGACGCGTATGATCCCATCGACCCATCCTCCAACATACGCTGCCAAGAATGCCAGAATCATCCCAACACCGACCCCGATCGCAGCGGCAATCAACCCGATACGAAGCGTCAACGGCGTTCCAACAATCATCACCGCCAAGATGTCTCGCCCCTGTTCATCCGTTCCAAGTGGGTGAACACCGAACGGATTCCAACTTGGTTTTTCTCTTGCCGTAACCGAGTCCGCCCTAGTCAACCCATCTACCCCCTGCTTGTTTCCCATCCAGTCTTCCTGTTCGTAGAACAGGTACCCTAGGATGACACACCCGAACAGTGCAACCAGTAGGCCGATCCCGCCGATCAATAGCGGGTTACGTCGCAGATAACGTAGAAGCGGAAGGATGCGCTCGCGGTAGATGTTTCCGGAACCGAATCCAGTCGATATTTGGGGGATTTCAGTAACTTTAGTTAATGGTCGCATCTCTGATTGCCAACTAACCTTGTGAATACTTAATCCGCGCATCTACCAACGGATAAGCCAAATCCAATATCAGGGTCGCCAACGCTGTCCCTAAAGCCAGCACAAACACGATTCCCTGAATCACTGCGTGATCGTTGCGGGGGATCGCTTGGACAAGTAAACCGCCTACTCCGGGATACGAAAACACCACCTCAACCAGCACCAATCCCGACACGATCAAACCCAGTTGTAAAGCAAGTCCAGTCAATTGAGGCAACATCGCGTTTCGGATGCCGTAGCGGAAGAACATCACGCGATCGGGTAAGCCCTTCGCTTCAGCTTGTAGCATGTAGTCCTCGCCTTTTGTGGTGACCATCATGCCTCGCATTCCCATTGCCCATCCTCCGAGGGACACGAGTACGACCGACAACGCGGGCAGGGTGGCGTGCCAGAGCACATTGCCGATGAAGCTCCAGTTCGACCAGTCGGGCCAACCGGCGATGCCTCTCGAATATCCGCCAAACAATGGGAATATGCTCCATACAAACGAAAACGCTAGTAACAAGACGAGTCCGAAGAGGTAGTAGGGTACAGCGGAAAGTGTCAGAATCGGCGACATCAAGACCATCAAAAATGTTTTATGGCGCTTCCATTCGAGTATGGCACCCATCAGTGTACCGATTATGAATGCGAATATCAGAGTCAACAGACCGAGTGCGATCGTCCAAAGGATGGTCTCGGCCAAGAGTTGATTGACGGTTTTCGGCCAATTAAATATTGAGCGTCCCAAGTCGAACTGAACAATGTCGACCATGAACTTGACATATTGTTCCCATACGGGCTTGTTAAATCCGTACTTTTCGTCGAAAGCCTCTACCATCGCCTGAGTGTCTTCCAAGAAGCCACCGCGAGCTGCCTCTTCAAGCAACTTCTCTTCCAATGGGTTTTGACCCGAGATCCGCGGCAGGAAGAACACTATGGTACTAGCGATATATATCGTGACGAAAAACATCGCCAACCGACTGATTATGTAGTTCCAAGGCATATTTCTGAGTGTTAGTACAGGACGTGCCTACTTCGATAAAGTGACGGTTCGACCCTCGCTAATGCAAGGGTCGAACCGTCAACCTTGTTTGACCTGTTTTTCCGGGGGTTACTGCACCGCGCGGAGGTTGTTGAGGATCAACTGGAAGGTCAGGTGCCAAAACGCACCGTTAGTGTACGGGTTGTCATGGGTAGGCCAGTTGGTCCAGTAAGTCTGGTTCATCGGGATACGGTGGTACCACTCGACGACCTGAACGTCCGGCAACTCGTCAAGCCAGATATCCATCGCTTCTGTCCAAAGCTCCTCAAGCCGAGCAACATCATCGATACCGGTCGCGGAGACCTCGTCGGTGAGTTCGTTCCAGCGCGGGTGGCTCCAGAAGTAGATGTTCGCTTGGTGCCCCTCACCGGCCTCTTCGGCGTCAGTACCGTAGTAGAGGTTCATGGTGAAGTACGGGTCACGCACAGATCCACCGTGTCCTCGCAGGCCACAAGACGCCTCGCCAGCAGTTTGTCGCGAACCTGCGTCAGGCGGATTGCTGTAGGAAGACTTGATGCCGTGGTTGTCCAGCTGTCTGGCAAGGATCGGGCCGAAGTCGTTGAAGATGCCGAAGCCAAGGATATCGCAGATGACTACGTTGCCATCCTTCTCCCAGAAACCGTCGGCGTTCTTCGCGTATCCGGCAGTCATCATGCGAGCGTCGCCCTTTTCAGGGTTGTACTCGCCAGTGTTGTACTCGCCGCTGAGTTTGTCCTCGATTGCGTCGTAGTAGCGCTGCAACGGCGCGTAACTCGGCAACGGGAGGATGGAAGGCGTACCGGCACCATCGTACGCAACGTCAATCAGTCGCTCACGGTCGATGTAGTACGACACTGCCCATCGGACGTTCTTGTCGTTGTATGGCGGCTTGCTGTCGTTGAACAACAGGCTGATGGGCCACCAGTCAACGTAACCGTACGGCGGATTGAAGCCGGAGTGAGTAACAACGTTCCCGTTTCGAGCCAGCACCTCACGAATCGTAGTAGGGCGAAGGTCAAGCGTCGCGTCCGCGGTGTTGTTGATGACGGCCTGCGCCATCTGCGTCTCGCCCGGGTTCGGGACGTAAACGATCTGTTCGACGTCTGGGAGTTTCTCGACGAGACCTTGATCGACCGCCCACCACGAGTCACGGCGATTGATGATCTTCTGTTCAGGGGAAGTCTGTACGACCTGCCACGGGCCAGTTGTGACGGGCCAACCTTGGTCTAGGTCAAAGTTGGTGAACTCCAGCCAGTCCTGCCCCTCGAAGACGTGCTTCGGAACGATGTACAGGCCGATGTCGAACTTGTAGGTCATGAAGTAGAAGAACTTCGGGCGCGGGCCAAGGAAATCAATGACGACCGTGTGGGAGTCAACTTCCTCGATTGAATCGATGTCGCGTTGCACTTGGGAGCTGCGGCGAAGACCGGAGTTGTCCTTCAGGTAGTTCAGCGTGTAAGCAACGTCGTGAGCGCCGAACGGCTCGCCATCACTCCACGTGATGCCTTCGCGCAGGTTGATGGTCAACTGCGTGAAGTCGGCGTTGTATTCCCAAGACTCTGCGAGCCACGGGTATTCCTGATCGTTGAAGGCTGAATAGAAAGCCAGCGGCTCGTGCAGAATGCCGGAACCGTTCTGGTGGCTTGTGCCGGGGTTGTATGGGCTCCAGATGTCGTGGTCGGTGTAGCGACCTGCTGCACCAACTCCACCTGCGCCACCCCACAGTAGAATCAATTGGCGGTTTCGTGGGATCTCGTCATCCATCATCATCGCATCGTCGTCCATGGCTGCCGCGGTGACTTCGACCTCGACTACCTTCTCGACTTCAACGACTTTTTCAACCTCGACAACGCGTTCGACCTCAACGGTCTCGACGACGCGTTCCGGAGCCGCGGTGATGACGCGCTCAACGACAACTGTCTCAACGATGGTTTCTGTGCCTCCACAGGCGACGGTGGTTGCGACCATTGCCGACAGCACGGCGATCAAAATCGCCAATTTATATCTCATTGGTGGGGTCCTCCCTTTTCAGGTACACGTTAATTTGCCGCGGAACTGCGGCCAAAGTCTGCAAGAAAAGCTAACATCCCATTTGATTTGAGTCAAACTGAACCTACGTTTGAACCGACGCCGACAACGTTGCCCGGATGTCGGCGCCGTCCAGTGGAAGACAGCAGCCGCCGGATGCGTCACGACTAATTCAAACCCGTCTTCGCAACCTAGGATTTGCGACTTCGTCTAATCCTGCAGAGATCATGAACAAGCCGACGAATAGGACGACGAGGACCACGATCGGTGGGAGTAGCCAATACCAAAGCCCGAGCAGAACCGAACTTTCAGATATATTCCAGAAGATCATGCTACCAAGAGTCGGCGAATCCAGGGGACCCAAGCCAAGCGACTCCAGGCCGATCGACGCGAGCATGGATCCAGAAACCGCGGCCACGAAGCTGGCAAGCGCGTATGGCGCGAGGTTGGGCATCATCTCTTTGAATATGATGCCGAGTGCGCTGGTTCCGGACATTCTTGCCATCTCCACGTATCCGCGCTCACGGATCACCAGTACCTGAGAACGAATCACTCGCGCCGGACCGGGCCATGCCAACACGGCTATCACAAACCCCAACTGATCGACCGTCAATCCTTTCCCAGGATTCAGCGAAGTTGCAACCAGGACCAGCACTAGTAGGCTTGGTATGGGTATAAGGCTGTCAACAATAGTGCGAACGACAGCATCAACGGCTCCTCCGACGTACGCGGCCACGAAAGCCAGCACCATTCCAACGCCGACACCAATCGCTGCGGCTAACAAGCCAACTCGCAACGTCAGTGGGACCCCAACCACGACAGCAGCGTAAATGTCTCGCCCCTTGGGGTCCGTGCCTAGGGGATAACCGCTCCATGGATTCCAAGAAGGTTTCTGATCTTGTTCCACGGAGGCCGCCCTAACTAGGCCGTTCACACCCTGCCTCTCCTGGTACGAGTCCTCTTGCTCGTAAAACAGGAACGAAAGCCCGACGAATAGAGCTAGCGCCATGAACGCTCCCAAGCCAAATACGATCAATCGGTTTCGGCGCATGTATCGCAGAATCGGGACTACTCGATCGCGCGTGAACTCTGAACGAGCCGTGAGAGAATTCCACCACGACATCTTTGAGGTTTCTGTCTGTACTTGCTCCATCGATGATGCGTCAGTTGGCGAGTGATTTGATGCGCGGGTCCAAGAGCGGGTAGGTTAGGTCCAACCCCAAGGTAGCCGCCGCGGTACCAAACGCCAATAGGAACACGATCCCCTGAATGGTCGGGTAATCGCTTCGACTTACAGCTTGGACTAACTGACCTCCCACTCCCGGATATCCGAACACTATCTCCACAAGAACCACTCCCGAAACGATCAAGCCGAGGGCCAGTGAAAGGCCGGTAACCTGCGGCAGCAAAGAGTTCCTGACGGCGTATTTTGTCAGCATCACGCGATCAGGCAGACCTTTGGCCTCAGCTTGAACCATGTAGTCCTCGCCTTTGGTCGTCACCATCATGCCGCGCATGCCCATCGCCCATCCACCCAACGAAACCATGGTGATCGACAATGCCGGCAACAATCCGTGTTTCAAGACGCTCAAGATGAAGCTCAAATCTGACCAATCAGGCCATCCCAAGACGCCTTGCTGGTATCCGTAGACCAATGGATACTCGCGATCGATATTGAACACGAGGAGTTGCAATACCAATCCAAATATGAAGAACGGTATTGCCGAAAGCGCCAGGATCGGAGCCATCGCGACCATCAGACCCCAGTTGTTCCGCCTCCATTCAAGCAACGCGCCCATAGCAGACCCGATCAAGAAAGCAAGAAGCAACGTCAGCAAACCCAACGAGAGCGTCCACATGATCCCCTCGGCGAGGATCTCATTCACCGATTTGGGCCACAAGTAGATCGATCGGCCCAGATCGAATTGGACGACCTCTGATACGAACTTGACGTATTGTTGCCAAAGCGGCTTGTCGAAACCATATTTCTGCTCGAAAACCCGAACGCGTTCTTGTACCGCGGGGTCTTGATAACCGCCACGTTGCGCGTCTTGGTAGATCTTTTCTGCCAAGGGGTTCTGACCCGATACACGCGGTAGGAAAAAGACAATCGTGCTCGCCACCCAAATCGTGATGACGAACATCAGTAGTCTGCCAGATATGTATCGCCAAGGCATTCGGCGTTAAGAACCTTATTCCCTCTCGGTCTACAATCGCCGGAGAATCGCTTGTGTTTGGCGAAACCCAACTCTGTCGACGTCGAGGTTCGACGTCGACCATTAACACCAAGTGTTACCGCACGGGCTCAAGTTCGTTGAGCACCAACTGGAACGTGAGGTGCCAGAAAGCTCCGTTGACGTACGGGTTGTCGTGCGTCGGCCAGTTCGTCCAGTAAGTCGTGTTCATCGGGATGCGGTGGTAGAACTCCAGAACCTGAACGTCTGGCAGCTCTTCCAACCAGATATCCATCGCTTCATCCCAAAGCTCTTCGAGCCTCGCTATGTCGTCAATGGCGGTCGCAAAGACCTCATCGGTGATCCGGTTGAACTCCTCGTTGTACCAGTGGTACGCGTTCGGCGGCTGGTTGTCCGGTCCTGGTGCCGCATCCGGATCGTAGGTCTTAGGATCGCCGCCGGTGTAGAGCCGCAATGTGAAGTACGGGTCTCGCACCGATCCGCCGTGACCGCGCAGGCCACACGACGCTTCGCCGTTCGATTGCCTCGACCATGCGTCAGGCGGCGTGCTGTACGACGATTTGATGCCGTGGTTGTCCAACTGCCGCGCCACAATCGGGCCGTAGTGGTTGAAGATGCCGAAACTGAGGATGTCGCATACGACGACGTTGCCGTCCCTCTCCCAGTATCCATCGGCGTTCTTTGAGTAACCAGCGTCCATCATCAGCTGATCGCCTCGCGCCGGATCGTACTTGGTCGTGTCATGCGTGGTGGTCAGCTTGTCCTCGACTACGTCGAAGTAACGCTGCAACGGCGCGTATGTAGGTATCGGCAGATACGAGAGTGTTCCCGCGCCACCAAAACCGATCTCAATCAACTGCTCGCGGTTGAGGTAGTTCGAAACCGCCCAGCGCACGCGTTTGTCGTCATACGGCGGCTGGCTGGCGTTGAACAGTAGTCCGACCGGCCACCAGTCAACGTAACCGTAAGGCGCGTTGAAACCGGAGTGGGTGATGATTGCGCTGTTGCGAGACAACACTTCACGCATCGTGCCGGTTTGCAGTGACAACGAAGCATCGGCACGGTTCGCGATCATCTCTTGCGCCATCTGAGTTTCACCTGGGTTGGGAATGTAGACAATCTGGAGGACCTCAGGCATCTTGTCGACGAGGCCCTGTTCGACGGCCCACCAACTATCACGACGGTTGAGGATCTTTGACTGGGTAGAGGTCTGCACAACTTGCCACGGCCCGGTAGTTACTGGCCATCCTTTTTCTAGATCGAAGTTGGTGAATTCCAGCCAATCGTTACCTTCGTAGATATGTTTGGGCACGATGTAGACACCGATGTCGAACTTGTAGGTCATGAAGTACAAGAACTTCGGACGTGGGCCTAGGAACTTGACCACCAAGGTGTTTTCATCCACGAGCTCAACTGATTCGACGTCGGCCTGAATTTGTCCGGAGTGCGGCAGGCCAGGGGTCGTGAGAAGGTGCTCGATGGTATAGGCGACGTCGTGGGCTCCGAATGGCGTCCCGTCACTCCAATTGACGTTTTGGCGCGTGTTGATCGTCAACTCCGTAAAGTCATCACTGTATTCCCACGATTCGGCGAGCCACGGGTACTCGGTGTCGCTGAACGCGGAATAGAAAGCGAGGGGTTCGAAAATCAGCTGCGGACCATCTTGGTGGCTTACACCAGAGTAGACGTTCCAGATGTCATGGTTCGTGTATTGGCCAGCAGACCCGACACCGCCAGAGCCGCCCCACAACATGATGAATTGTCGTTCGCGAGGAATGACCCCGTCGTCCATCATCATTGCGTCATCCGATGGCGCCGTCGTAACCTCTACTTCAACTTCAACAACTTTCTCTACTTCGACGACCTTTTCAACTTCAACGACTCGTTCGACCTCGACGGTCTCGACAACGCGTTCAGGCGCCTGCGTGATGACGCGCTCAACGACAACTGTCTCGACGACGGTTTCAGTACCTCCGCAAGCTGCAACAGCAGCAACCATTGCGGAGAGGGCGACGGTTAAGATCGCCAATTTGTATCTCATCGTTTGGGACCTCCTAGGAATAAAGTGCGAATCGGACCGGTCAGTTTGCCGTCGCAAATGCCTGAGTGAAACTTAACACCAATTCCCAGTTCGGTCAAACCAACGACTAATGCCGTCATTGCTCCTGCCTACACGTTTTTTCGGTAGCGACGTGGTTAGACATTGGTCAGATTCTCTGGCGATCCGGTTGCTGAACGCGACGATGTGAATAATTGATTACGCCAAGATCAACTCATCTGCATCATGATCACTGGTTCGCATACGGGTGCTGTGCACAACCCTCTCCCTTGATGCCGGTAGGGGCAGGTTTCAAACCTGCCCCTACGTTTCGCTTTGCACTCCGTTGCCCGGCCCCTCTGGATTCCGGCTTTCGCCGGAATGACGGTAGTTGTGCACAGAACCCATACGGGTTCCGCCACGGTGATCTGTCTGCGAGACCAACTTCGCATGCCCTTCGTCCTCAATGCACAATAAATAGCATGTCCAGTTCAGATTTCAGTTCTTTACCCGACGAACCCGCAAACCCCACTCCCACACCGGAAACGCGCACCCAGGCCCTTAACCGAATTCGGAGCGCCGAAAACGAGCGGATGGGCGTCGAACGCACCGTTCAGAAGCGTCTGATGTGGCTGGGAATCGTCGTCGGTGCAACTGTCGGTTTGACCGTCGGTTATCTTGCGACCCTCATCACGATCGTCGATGGCGGGGTCGGTGACTTCGGATTCCAGTTCTATCGGCCCAACTTTGTCAGTGGTTTCCTGCGGGTGATTACTGCTTACCTGATCGGCGGAGGTGCAATCGGTGGCGGGATTATGTTCGCCCTTTTCACGACTCGTAACGAAGCCAGCAGCGTCTTCAGATGGCTGATTGCGGGCATTTTCTACGCCTTGGCGACGCCTTTGTTGATAGGTTTCCTGCTGCCGCTAACTCTGCTGATTTTCGGCGACATTGTCGAAGGTCTGAGGCCGGGACTATGGTTGTCGGCGTTCGTAGAAACACTGCTGGGTTCGTTCCTAGACGGGTACATCTTCTTGATCAAAGTGCTCTATTCCGGGTTCGTAGGAGCATTGCTCTTCGTCGCCATTTCCGCGGTGACGTTTTTTGCTTCGTTGCACGTTGAATTGCCATCTTGGTTGACGCGAAGATTCTCGAACGTGATCGTGTTCAATGTCATGGGAGCGTTGATTGGGTTGGTCCCGTTGGCGATCATTGTTGCTGGTCCGTTCTCGTTGGTCACAGCTGTTGCGTCGATGCTCACTGGCGAGCGGCTTTGAGCGCTAGCGAAGCTGGTCACTGTTACATGCACAAAACGCCGACGGTCAATCAAGTACAATCGAACTTGGTTTTGGCTTAGAGAATCAGGTACCAAATGGCAAGGCAAGTCCCCGGCGAACCATACGCCCGCATCACGTCCCAAGAAGCCTATGAAATGGTCCAAAACGGCGATTCGACCGTCGTAGACGTCCGCAATCCCGACGAATGGGAAGCTGGTCACGTTGAAGACGCGGTTTGGATCCCGGTGGACGACATCATCCCGCGCTTTGACGAACTCCCCACCGACGGTAATCTCCTGTTCATCTGCGAAGTCGGCGCACGTAGTGGTCTAGCCGCTGAATATGCCGCTGCGATGGGTGCGGAGACTTCGCGCTTGTTTAATATCGAAGACGGAACGCCGGCTTGGATCGCCCAAGGATTGCCTCACGCCACCGGCGCTTGAAGATCACCTTGTCGAACGGCAACATGCATATCTCCGGGGCCGCGTCTCACCGTCGACACCTCGGAGAATTTCCAACTGACGCGACGAGGCGGTCGGCATGAAACTTCTAGTCGTCGGCTCGATGGCGTATGACGATGTCGAGACCCCCGCCGGGATTCGAAACCACCAATTGGGTGGCTCCGTAACGTACTTTTCGGTCGCCGCAAGCTATTTCACCGACGTCGCAATCCTTGGTATTGTCGGAAGTGACTTTCGACCGGAACACCGCGATCTCCTAACCTCCCGCGGCATTGACGCCTCCGGTATCGAAGTCGTAGACGGTCAGACTTTCCGCTGGTCTGGAAGCTATTTGAAAGACCTCAACGACGCGGAGACCGTCGCAACCGATCTAAATGTCTTCGCAGACTTCAACCCGACAGTCCCAGAAGGTCACCGCTCGATCCCGTACCTATTCCTCGCCAACTGCGACCCCGAGACGCAACAGTCGGTCCTTAACCAGATGACCGACGACCTCCAACTAGTGGCGGGCGACACGATGAACCACTGGATCGTGGAGAAACGACAATCTCTCGACCACTTGATGACTCAACTCGATTTCTCCGTGATCAACGAGGCCGAAGCGCGCATGTACACGGAAAAGTCGAACCTTGTCGACGTCGCTGAAGGACTCCTGGACGAGGGGCCAGACAACGTCATCATCAAACGCGGGGAATACGGAGCTGTCCTTTACAACGACAACCAACGGTTTATCGTTCCCGCGTATCCCGTCCAGAACATCGTTGACCCCACTGGTGCCGGCGACTCTTTCGCGGGCGGATTCATGGGCTACATCGCAGCCACATCCAGGCACGACCCGGAATCTTACCGCCAAGCCGTCATCGCGGGATCCGTCATCGCTTCGTTCACCGTCGAAGGCTTCGGCCTAGACCGCCTATCGAACTTGACCAGCGAGGAGATCACCGATAGGTTTTTTGAATTCGAAAACTTAACGACATTCGATACCGCGATTCGACTCCCGCTTCGCCAACCAAGAGATTGAGGTCCACAAAACCGGAGAATTAATGAACTACGACATTACAGATATAAACCTAGCTCCCGAAGGCGCGCTGAAATCGGAATTCGCCGACGACCAGATGCCGGTCCTACGGGACATCCGCAAACGTTTCGCCGAAACTCGTCCTCTAGAAGGCCTCCGGATCGCCGCGTGCTTGCACGTCACTTCGGAGACTTCAAATCTCGCCAAGACGCTGGTCGCTGGCGGAGCCGAACTGGCCCTTTGCGCTTCCAACCCGCTCTCGACACAAGACGACATAGCCGCCTATCTGGTTTCTCAAGGAATCACGGTGTTTGCGCGGAACGGCGAGGACGCTGAAACTTACTACGGTCACATCTCCGATACGGTCGACACCAAACCGCATCTCACTATCGACGACGGCGCCGATCTCGTAGCCTTGCTTCACTCCGAACGACGAGAGTTGCTGGACGGGACGATCGGTGGAATGGAAGAGACCACGACGGGTGTTATCCGTCTGAAGGCGCTTGACGCTGAAGGCAAACTCGCCTACCCGATCATAGCGGTCAACGATTCGATGACAAAGCACATGTTTGACAACCGGTACGGCACGGGACAGAGCACGCTCGACGGAATTATCAGGGCGACCAACCACCTGATCACGGGCAAATCGGTCGTGACGATCGGATACGGATGGTGCGGACGCGGGTTTGCGGACCGTGCGCGCGGCTTGGGTGCTCACACCATAGTTTGTGAGGTCGACCCAGTTCGCGCCCTCGAAGCGGTGATGGACGGTCACCGCGTGATGGCGATGGACGAAGCGGCAGAGATCGGTGATGTTTTCCTGACGGTCACGGGCGGGATGAACGCGATCGATAAACATCATTTCCTGAAGATGAAGGACGCGGCGATTGTCGCGAACTCGGGTCACTTCAACGTCGAAATCAACATCGACGCTCTCGAGGAGATGTCAGAGGCGCGGCGACAGGTCCGTCCCTTCGTCGAAGAATTCACTCTCGAAAACGGGCGTCGAATTAACCTGCTCGCCGAAGGACGTTTGGTCAACCTCGCCGCGGCTGAGGGTCACCCGGCGAGTGTCATGGACATGAGCTTTGCGAATCAGGCGTTGGCCAGCGAGTACATCGCAGCCAACTATCAGGCGCTTGGACCGGGTGTACATACTCTACCCAAAGAGATCGACCTGGAGATCGCCTCGCTCAAACTTCAGTCGATGGGCATGAATTTCGACACCCTCTCCGCCGAGCAGGAAAAGTATCTGAATTCTTGGGAATCCGGCACCTAACAATCAACGCTGTCAGCGTGACGCAATACTAGGACACATCACATGACAACCGGCAGTTTCAAACACTTGCTCACCTCCGAGTCGGTCTCCGACGGCCACCCCGATAAGATTTGCGATCAGGTTTCGGACGGCATTCTCGACGCCGCTCTGGCAGGCGATCCGAACTCGCGAGTCGCGTGCGAGACGTCTTGCACCACGAACCGACTGTGGATGTTCGGCGAGATAACCACCGCATCCGATATCGACTTTGAAGCTGTCGCAAGGGGTGTCATCCGGGACATCGGATACGACAACCCCGAGTATCAGTTCGACGACAAATCGTGCGATGTCAATGTTTATCTCCATGCGCAGTCGCCCGATATTGATGCTGCTGTTAGCACCGCATTGGAGATTCGCGGTGCCGATTCCGAAGATTCTCAACAGGGTGCCGGCGACCAAGGCATGATGATTGGATATGCCGTCGATGAGACGCCGGAGTTGATGCCGCTGCCGATATCACTTGCCCATCGATTGACCAAACGCATGAGCGACGCTCGGCGGGACGGCTCGATACCATACCTGCGGCCCGACTCTAAGAGTCAGGTAACCGTTGAGTACGACGAGAACCACGTTCCAGCACGCATCGACACGATTGTGTTGTCCTCTTGGCATGCACCGGACGTCGAGCAATCGCAGATCGAGGCCGACTTCATCGAGCAGGTTATCGATCCTCTTGTTTCCCCCGATCTCCGCGACGGGAGCACTCAATATTTGATCAATCCGTCCGGCCGTTTTGTGACTGGTGGTCCTCACGGCGATGCAGGCCTCACTGGGCGCAAGATCATCGTCGACACGTACGGCGGCAGCGCACGACACGGCGGCGGAGCCTTCTCTGGTAAGGACCCTTCGAAGGTGGACCGTTCCGGTGCATACGCCGCTCGATATGTTGCTAAGAACGTCGTAGCGGCAGGTCTTGCCAACCGCGCCGAAGTGCAAATTGCCTACGCCATTGGCAAAGCCGAACCCGTTTCTCTGATGGTTGAAACCCGAGGCACCGGCAAGATCGCAGACACGAAGATCGCGGACATCGTCGCCGGGACGTTTGACCTCCGACCGAGCGGCATCATCGAAACCTTGAATCTCCGACGTCCGATCTACCGGCCGGTAGCCGCATTTGGCCACTTCGGGCGACCGGACCTCGACCTCCCGTGGGAACGAACTGACAAAGTTGATGCTCTTCGGGATGCCGCCGGCGTCTGATTCCGATGTCAACGGTTAGATCGATGCCATCACAGCTAGACATTCGCTTCGGTACCGACGGCTGGCGCGCCGTTATCGGTGACGACTACACATTTGCGAACGTTCGCGCCTGTGCTGCGGCCGTTGCCATGGACCTGAGAGCTACCGGGCAGACTCACCGTGGTGTGGCCGTGGGTTTCGACACTCGTTTCCAATCGCGCCGTTTTGCTGAGGATGCTGCAAACATCATCGCCAGCTACGGGATCCCCGTACAACTGTCTGATCGTCCGCTGCCTACGCCCGCGTTGAGCTACGCGGTTACGCAGATGGGCGGTGCATCGGGAGTGATGATTACCGCGAGCCACAACCCGCCCGAGTGGAACGGCTTCAAGGTGAAATCGGATGCCGGTGGAAGCGCACCGCCTGAACAGGTCGAACGCATCGAGGCGCACCTGCCAGCGGCGTTGTCCGAAGGCTCCGAAACTGAGGGGGCGAGCGGCGCATCGATAAAGACCGTTGATATGGTTTCGCCGTACCTCAAGCAACTTTCTTCCCTGGTCGATGTTGAACGGATTAAGTCTGCTGGATTGCGAGTCTTGGTCGATTCGATGCACGGTTCAGGTGCGGTAATAGTTGCAGCGCTTCTTGAAGGTGGCGCTACCGAGGTCTCTGAGATTCGGAGCGAGATCAATCCTGCCTTCCCGGACATGAAGCAACCGGAGCCTGTGGAAGATAATTTGGCTCCTCTAATTTCCGCGATCAAGGGTGGCGGTTACGACGTTGGAGTTGCGACCGATGGTGATGCTGACCGATTGGGCGTGGTCGATGAAAACGGCGTCTACGTTACGACACTCGAAGTGTTTTCGATGTTGTTCCACCATCTCAAGAGTCGGCGCGGGTTGCCGGGCGGTGCGGCGTGCACGATCACGATGAGCAGCATGATGGACCGTCTGACGGAGCATCACGATGTAGATCTGCAACGGACGCCGGTGGGCTTCAAGTTTGTCGGTCCGGCGATGATCGATAACGCCTGCGTTCTCGGTGGCGAAGAGAGTGGCGGATATGCGTTCGCTGGACACATCCCTGAACGCGACGGGCCGTTGAGCGCGCTGTTCTTTTTGGAGAGTATGGCGATTTCCGGGAAGTCGCCGAGTGAATTGTTATCCGAGATTCACGAAATCACTGGCCCGCACACTTTCCGTAGGATCGACATTGAATTCACGCCTGATCAACGGATTGGCATTGCGGCGGCTGTTAATGGGGACGCTCCGGTGAATTTGGGAGGCATTGAGGTGGTTAAGGAGGATCGACGGGATGGTGTGCGTCTTGACCTGAGCGATGGCAGCTGGGCGGTTGTGAGGATGTCCGGGACGGAGCCGTTGGTTCGGATTTATGCTGAGGCTTCGAGTGTGGAGTTACGGGATTCAGTGTTGGAGGAATATCGGGCGCATTTGGGGGTTTAACGTTTCGACTGTTCCAGCCTCACACCGCCACCCATGTCGGTTTGCCTTGCTCCTCAATCACCTTGCCGATGCTTATTCCTGTCGGCAAATGCCCCGAGACTACGGTCCAGTTCTCTGATATTGCGCGCCATAGTAGCCATCGACGGGACGCGGTCGATAGGTCGGTGCGCCAATCGAATACAGGGCACCAGTGTTGTTCTCTGATCTGAGCGATGTTGTGGAAGAGGTCTCCGGTTAGGACGGCGGTTTCTCCGCGGGATTGGACGAGGACGCATTGGTGTCCGGGGGTGTGGCCGTTGGTCGGGAGTAGGGACACACCGTCCATTATTTCGAGTTCGCCGAGGGTTAGTTTTAGTTGACCGGTTGACTCTAATGGGGCGACTTGGACGTCGAACACGTCGTTTTCATTGTCGGGGTCGCTGTAGTAGGTCCAGTCGTTTTTGGCGATGTGGTAGGTGGCGTTGGGGAATGTGGTGGACGCTGACGCACCGGCGCCCTGCATGTTCCAACCGATGTGGTCGCCGTGGCAATGGGTAGTGACGACGTTGTTGATGTCGGATGCGTCGAGGCCGAGTTTTTCGAGATTGGTGAGGAGGTCACCTTGGGGTGGTCCGTGTTCGTACGGGCCGGGACCCATGCCGGTGTCGACGAGGATGTTTTCGCCTTGACCGTCGGAGCGTCTTATCAGGTGTCCTCGCCACTGTGCTTCCCAAATTCCGTCTGGGGTGAGGGCGTAGTCGCGATGCGGGTCCCATTCTGCGCTGGTGACGTCGACGAAGACATCGGCGGGATTGCGGCGTAGGCCGATGTGGTCGTCGACGACTGAGATTTCGTAATCGCCGATTTTGATCTGTGTTGAACCCATGTTTTTCATACTCCGTTACAGATTCTTTTCAAAACCCTCCCCTTGATGTCCAAGGGGGAATTGAAAGGGGTTTAGACCCGGGTTCCCCCTGCGTGCTCGCTACGCGAAGGGGTGCTGTGCACAACCCTCCCCCTTGATGCTCCGGAGGGAACGAAAGGATGTTTGAACTTGACGCTTCGCTTTGGGCGCCGTTGCCCGGCCCCTCTGGATTCCGGCTTTCGCCGGAATGACGGTGGTTGTGCACGGAACCTGAAGAGGAGGAAAGATGGCAGCTTTGCAAAGACTTATCAAGGCTCCATCACTTCGATGAATATCGCCGATCCGTCTCCATCAACCGAGATGCTGCTCATCTCACCATCTCCCGAGTAGACGACATCCCCCTGACCGGCATCCACTACGTCCCCGCCTAGATGAAAACTTACAGTGCCACGTAGCACAACCCACCAAGCTTCCGATTCGCCGGACATAGTTGCCATCGGGCCGCCCGGCATCACGTGCCACATCTCAACTCGGTTCCGCTGGTCGTGGATGACCGTCTCTCGCCAATCTTCTTCCAATCCATGCCGGTCAATCATGTAGTCGAGAGGTGTGAATATCCGGTTCGGCGGTTCCCAGTGGTCTTCCAGCGGGATCGTGCGTGATGGCACCAATCCTTTCAGATCGTGATTTGATCCCGGTTTGCCGGTGACCATTCTCATGCACATCTCGCCCTTCCAAGCCCTCGGGTCGTGGCGGTATCCGCTCGGCGCGACGATGATGTCGCCAAAGTGTGCTTTGAAGGGTTCGTACTCGCCGACTCGGTAGCGCATCTCGCCGCCAAAGGCGACCCACCATTCGTTGAAGTCGTCGTGGAGGTGGGGGTCTCCCGGTGAACCTCCCGGCGATGAAATCACCGCCATCCGATTGCGCGAGTCCATGACCATGACGCGCGACTTGGTAACCGTCGCGTATCCGCCGCCAGACCTAGCTATCTCGTCCAGCACCGGTCCCTCAATATCGGGGGCGTCAGGCCGAAGCGAATCGACGATCTCTTCGTACGTCACATGGCGAGCGTTTAGTGCAGACATTTAAGTATCCGATTTCGGGGTTGGTTTGGGTTGTTTCGCGGCGTTGAAATCGCACTCGTAGCAGTTTAACAGTGGAAATGCGCGATCACGGAGCGTTCATTGGCCGGATTGTGGTTTGTGACGGGGTTCGTTGCATAAACCTCCCCCGTGATCCCCGAGGGGTGCTGTGCAAAACCTCACTTACGACGGATTCACGGTCAGATCACGTGCGTCTCCCCGTTGCCCGGCCCCTCTGGGTTCCGGCTTTCGCCGGAATGACGGTGGTTAGGCACAGCAACCGAAGGGGGGAGATTCCTCGCTGCGCTCGGAATGACATGGGTGCGCGATGGGTGAATGGGTTGCGCCGGAGCGAAAGGGTTGCGCGAGGGGATCATGAGTTTCGCGGAGTGAAGGGATTGCGCTAAGGTAGACAGCGTTTTCAGCAAGTAGCTGGGTCTGCAACTTCTATGAAGACGCCTGACCCTGGGCCAGTGGCGGTGATGGCGCTGAATTCGCCGTCGCCAGAATAGAGAACGCTGCCTTTGCTCGCATCGACGACATCACCGGCGATCTCGAAACGTATATTGCCCTTCAACACGACCCACCACGATTCGTTGTCACCGTTGACCGATTCCGCGGAAGCGCCTGGCAACACGTTGAACATCTCAACGCGGTTGCGCTGGTCGAGTAACACAGACTCCTGCCAATTCGCATCCAAACCGTGGCGTTCGATCATGTATGGCAGTGGGGTGAGTATTCGGTTGGGCGGTTCCCAGTCTGGGTCGAGGCGCACGTTTCGTGAGGGTTCGATGCCCTTGATGTCGTGGTTAGAACCGGGTTTGGTGCATACCAACCTCAGGCACATGTCGCCGTACCACGGGAGGGGGGTGTGTCGGTAGCCGCATGGTGCCACCGTTATGTCTCCGAAGGTACCGCGAAACGGTGTGTATTCTCCTACTAGGAACCCCATCACACCGCCGAATCCCATGAACCACTCATTGAAGTCCGGATGGATGTGCGGGTCTCCGGGCGACCCGCCGGGAGACGTAATGACGGAAGCTCGGTTTCTGCTGTCTTGGATCAACACCCGATTCGATTTGAATTCGGCTCCGATGTGACTGGAAAGGGTGGTCTCGGATTGGTCACCTGACGCGGCGAGGGTCGCTTTATGTCGAAGGTCTTTGACGATTTCGTCGTAAGAGACGTGGCGTTGGTTGACTTCGGACATCTGAGCTTTCCAGTTTGACGTGAACGTGAGGATTTGCAGGCGAGTTTAACACCGTAGTCGAATCGATTCGCTGAAGATGGTGCCGAGAGTGGGATTCGAACCCACACGCCGTTTTACGGGCCGCGGGGTTTAAGCCCGCTGCGTCTACCGTTCCGCCATCTCGGCAGATTCCACACATCCCACATCTGCCACGCTTAAGATTCTAAATGTGAACCTTGCCAGAGTCAGATCGCAAGGGATCACCGCGCGTGTTGTGACCTAGACAGATTACAGGAGGGATATATTGGCAAGCGACGCTCGGGTTACCGTCGGCATCATCGGTGGAACAGGTCTGTACCAGTTGGAGGGATCCGAAGATGCTCAATGGGTTGCGGTGCAGTCACCGTTCGGAACTCCATCGGACGAATTGTTGATGGGAGATTTGGGGGGATTTCGGGTCGCTTTTCTGCCTCGGCATGGTCGGGGTCACCGCGTGTCGCCTTCGGACGTGAACTATCGGGCGAATATCGACGCGCTCAAACGTGCTGGGGTAGACCGTATCTTGGCCTTCAGCGCAGTCGGTTCGTTGAATGCGAATCTGGCGCCCGGCAAGTTTGTGCTGGTCGATCAGTACATCGACCGGACGAGCGGTCGGGAAAGCTCGTTCTTCGGCGCGGGATTCGTGGCTCATGTGAGCATGGCGGACCCGGTGTGCAGCACGATGAACGACGCGGTTGAAGAGGCGGCGGGTAGTTTGGATATCGATTTGGTGCGTGGAGGGACGTATCTTGCGATGAACGGTCCGCAGTTTTCGACGCGGGCCGAATCGAATCTGTATCGTTCGTGGGGTGCTGACATTATCGGGATGACGAATATGCCGGAGGCCAAACTGGCCCGTGAGGCAGAGATGGCGTACACGACGGTAGCGATGGTTACCGACTACGACTGTTGGCACGAAGAACACGAGGATGTCTCCGCGTCGCTGGTGCTAGAGGTCTTGCGCAGTAACACCGATGGTGCCAGAGCATTGGTCAAAGCCGCGGTGCCAGTCATCGGCGCGCTCGATGCCCCATTCCCATCGGGAGTTCACACCGCGCTGGAACACGCCATTGCGACCGCACCACAAGATCGCGATCCAGCCCTGATGCGTAAACTCGACGCGGTAGCGGGGCGGGTGTTGGGGAACGAGGGTTGGGCTGGCTAAAGCTGCCGCAACCTCGGGTCTAGCCGGTCACGGATCCAATCGCCGAGGAAGTTCATGGCGAAGACGACGGCAAAGATGGCGAGTCCAGGGAACAGGGCCATCCAGTAAGAAGTGTCGATGTAGTCGCGGCCTTCGGCGACCATTGAGCCCCAAGCTGGACGCGGTTTGGGTATTCCCACTCCGAGGAAGCTCAGCGTGGCCTCCGTGAGAATCAGCTGCCCGATGTTGAGGCTCGCGATGACGAGCACGGTGTTTACAACTCCCGGTAACACGTGCTTCGAAATAATGCGTCGCGACGTTGCTCCCGCAACCACCGCCAACGCGACATAGTCCGACGCTTTGAGCCGCAACGTTTCGGCCCTGATTTGGCGTGCGAAACCGCTCCAACTGAACAAGATCAGCAACGAGATAATCAACACCATACTTGAACCGAAAACCACCACGGTGGCCAGGGCCACGAGGATGAATGGAACTCCTAGCGTCAGGTCCACCATCCGCATCAATATCTCGTCGTAAATCCCTCCGAAGTAACCTGCAATCAAACCGAGTATTGTGCCACCTACGGCGCCGGAGATCAGAACTACAGAAGCGATCATCATAGAGTAACGCGCGCCCCAGATGATCCGGCTCAGCATGTCTCTACCTAGGGGATCGGTGCCTAGTGGATAATCCCACAACGGCTCCTTCCCGCTGATCGGCGACGATTCTTGCCAGATCGGCGGGCGGTCTTGATCCTTCAGTTTGCCGACAAGCGGATCGTGTTGGGCAAGCCAGGGTGCGAAGACTGCGGCGATTACCAATACGGCGACGATGAACGACGGCAATACGGGGTAACGGCGCAAGACGTGCCAAAGGACTCGCAAAACGTTCCGGTCTTCACCAACGACGAGTGGTGCGTTGACGGTATCAGAACTTGTTTGCGCGTTGGAAGCCATTTCAACTCTGCCTGATGCGCGGATCGAGTACGCCGTAGAGGATGTCGACGAACAAGTTCATGGCCAGATATCCGGCCGTGGCAAACATGACGATCGCGCTGATCACTGGAAAGTCGGTTCCGAAAACTGACTGCAAAGCCAATCTGCCAAGCCCAGGCCATCCGAACACTGTTTCCGTCACGACTGCGCCGGTAAGCAACGCGGAAAGAAATATACCGGCGAACGTCAGCGGCACTATGATGGCGTTCCTAAATGCATGTTTGATGATCACCGTCCAT
Source organism: uncultured Dehalococcoidia bacterium (assembly GCA_951812795.1). Classification (GTDB taxonomy): domain Bacteria; phylum Chloroflexota; class Dehalococcoidia; order Lucifugimonadales; family Lucifugimonadaceae; genus Bin127. The sequence goes on along the minus strand of OX638325.1, from coordinate 2,252,093 downwards.
TGCGATGCGCCTTTTGCGCGGGCCAGTTTTACGAACTCGCTATCGAGGATCTCGAGCATAGCTGACCGGGTCAACCTCAACAACGCAGCAGCCGCGAACCATCCGAGCGTTATTGATGGAAGGATCAGGCTTCGTAGATCATCTTTTCCGCCAGCAGGTACCCATCCAAGCCACACGGCAAAAATAAGAATAAGCATTATTCCAAGCCAGAATCCCGGCATCGCCTGTCCAAGCAATGCGAATCCTCGGGCGAATAGATCCAAGAATGTTCCTCTGAGTATCGACGAGAAGATACCCAACGGGATTCCGACCAGCAGAGCGAACACATAAGCACCGGCGGCTAGTTGCAGCGTGTTCGGAATCTTGCGGAGCACGACCGTTGTCGCCGGTATCTGTTCCTTGACGGAGATGTCAAAGTCCAAAAGGACGGCACCAGAGAGCCACCGGAAGTATTGCTCGTGGTAGGGCTTGTCCAATCCGAAATCGCGTCCCCACTGCTCCCATTGCTCGTCGGTGGTGTATTCGCTCAAAAAGAGGTGGCGCGGATCGCCGCTCATCCGCGAAAGCGCGAACACCAAGATGCTGGCGAGAAGCAGCACGACGATGGCCGCCAACAGTCTGCGGATAAGCAGCTTTTTCAATTCACGAACTCAACAGTTCTGGCGCAGTGGGGTAATGATGACAACAGAAGACGGCGTGCCCAGATTCTATCTAGGCGACGCCGTCTCCACGTGTTATCCACGTGACGCGTCCGATGACGTATCTGTTACGTCATTCGCCGCTCATGACGACCGATTCGGGTGCCACGAACTCGGGGCCGGTGTTCATGTACGGATCGTAGGATGTGATCTCGGGTCGCAATACCACCGATGTCGGTAGGGTGCTAACCGATGCCACCAGGTTCCACTCGTTGACGTATGACCACCATTCGACGGTGTTGGCGACGCGTTCCTCGAACGTGGTTGATGCCAAGTCGAGGTTGCGTACCGATATCGCAGTGATGTCATCCGGCAACTCGATGCCGTAGTTGAATCCGCCAGATGGTCGATAGACCGAACCAAAGAACGCGTCAGGTGGAGCGTTGGTACCGGCCTGGATCATCCAAGGAATCTGTTTCTGTCGGTTGACCAGTCGTGGTCGAGCCGCGCCGTAATCCGTCGCGTCAACCGTGACCTCGCAACCAAGTTCACGCCAGAATTGAGCAACTGCCCCGCCGACTTCGGCGTCCCACTCCTTGCCAGGAGCAACGTGGTACTTGAACTCGAAGCAGTCCGGGTACCCGGCTTCCGCCAATAGCGCCTTTGCTTGATCAGGGTCGTATGGGACGTCAAATTCGTCGATCCAGTGCGGATCGCCCGGGAACGCGTTGATGGCATTCGTCAACGGGCTACCGACGCCGGACTGAATCTCGTCGACGATCGTCTGACGGTCGATGCCTAGCCTCAGAGCTCTTCGAACTTTGTTCGCGCGTTCCATCGATGCTGGGTCGTCAGGGTCACCGATCCATGGATGGTCTTCGTCAGGCAAGAAACCTTCTCGAGTGCGATAGATGTTTTCACCGTTCTGATCGGTCTGTGCCCAGTAGTTACCAGCCATCATCACGACTTGGTTAATCGGCGGGCCGACAACCTGCGGACGCGCACCGTCGATGTTATTGACGGTGTTCTTGATGAGTTTCAGTGGCACACGTGCGACGTGGATCAGACCTGTCTGCAGAGCTGCGATTCGCGCCAGCGGCTCCGGCATCAGAATGACTTCGTACGAGGCTACGCTGGGTTGCTGACGATAGTGGCCCTGAACCGGTTCTGCTCGAACGTTACTATCCGTAACCCACTCGGTGATGCGGAAAGATCCGGTCCCGACCGGCGTGAGGTTAGCGGCTTCCTCGCCCATCTCGTCATATAGGCGTTTCGGTACGATGACCGGCGCTCCAAGCGTGGTATTCGAGATGATGTGGTACCACCGCGGATCGAGACTGTTGTCCCTGATGTTCATCCGCACAGTGTCATCGTCGATCGCCTCAAAACCAGTGACGAACCGCTGTACGCCCTGCGCTCGTTGGTTGATGCTGCCTTCGCCGAGTGCAGAGTCGAAACTCCACTGAACATCGTGCGCAGAGACTTCACCCCAGTCGTTCCCGTTCCAGTCGGTGTGGAACTGGACGCCGTCGCGAATCTTGAAAGTCACGGCGCTTGTATCGTCAGCGACTTCCCAAGACTCTGCGATACCTTCCGTATATGTTGGGGCATCGAGGTTTAGCCTCGGCGGCGCGGAGTGTTGGGCCCACATGAGCGGCTCGAAGAAACCCCAGAAGATGAGTAGCTGCATGTTGCCCGTGCCTTGCTTACTCGGTAGGAATACCGGTGGATCAACAAGGATTTCTCCGAGGCGCAAGTTGCCTTTGAAGGTCGGTTCCTCCATCATCATCGCCGGTTCCGGCGTGGCTGTCACAACCACTTGCACTTCCTTCTCAACCTCCTTGATAACCTCGACCTCTTTCTCAACTTCGACCTCGACCTCTTTTTCGACTACCACCGTCTGGACGACTGTCTCGCCCGCGACCTGCACTTCTTTCTCGACTACAACGGTTTGGACTACCGTCTGACCCGCTACTTGGACTTCCTTCTCAACGACAACGGTTTGGACTATCGTCTGGCCGGGAAGCTCCACCTCCCTCTCTACTACGACGGTTTGGACTACCGTCTGACCTTCAACGATCACTTCTTTTTCGACCACGACAGTCTGGATGACCGTTTCCTGCACAGATTTCTCGACAACAACGGTCTGGACAACGGTTTCCGTCCCGCCACAAGCAAGGAGGATGCCCATTGCACCCGCCAAGACTGTTAAGCCGAGCGAAATCCACAATCTGCGCGTCAACAAGGAATCACGTATCGCGCTTCGCATTTCAACACCTCAAGTTTTGACTATGATTCGTCATTCGCAATGTTTTCCAATTGCGAATGATGAACAATATAGCACCTTTCGAGTCGTTTTACGCACACACTTGATGGTCAACTGGGACGACGCAATTTAGGATTGCTCGCGAAACTGGCGCCGACAGGATCACGGGCAGAACACCATGAACGGATTACAACCTTGGACGGCCGACGACATACCTGATCTCGCCGGAATGACTGCAGTGGTAACGGGCGCCAACAGCGGTGTCGGTTACGAAACGGCCATCGAGTTGGCGCGTCGTGGCGCTGCGGTAATCCTTGCCTGTCGATCAGCGTCTCGAGGCGAATCGGCTCTGCGCCGCATCATGAGAGACTCTCCGAGCGCGACTGTTGAACTAGCTCAACTTGATTTGGGCGATTTGGAATCTGTCGACAGGTTCGTGCAGCAGGTCTGCGCGACTCATGACGAGCTCGATCTGCTCATCAACAATGCGGGGGTGATGGCGACACCGTACCGCACCACAGCCAGTGGATTCGAGTCGCAATTTGGAACCAATCATCTCGGCCACTTCGCGCTAACCGGCAGGTTGATGTCGCTGCTGATCAAGAGTACGGCCTCGCGGATCGTCAACGTCAGCAGCCTGGCACACCGCGGCGAAAGCATCGACCTACAGGCGATTCAGCTCACTCGAGAGAGTTACAACCGTTGGCGCGCATACGGTCGCTCGAAACTTGCCAATCTGCTGTTCACTTACGAACTTCAACGTCGTTTCGAACGCGCTGGCATCAGGCACGTCAGCTCGCTCGCCGCCCATCCCGGCGTCTCAAAGACCAACATCGCTCAAGGTCTGGGTTGGATCGGTACGGTGTCGATGCAGATCGCTGGACTCTTCTTCCAAAGTGCTCGGATGGGTGCGTTACCAATCCTGCGGGCTGCTACAGACCCGAATGCGGCCAGCGGTGAATACTACGGTCCTGACCGGCCCAACGAGCGAAGAGGCCATCCGGTGATCGTGACGTCATCGCCCGAGTCGCACGACGTAGAAGTTGCTCGTCGTTTATGGGAACAGTCCGAGAGGTTGACCGACGTACGGTTTGAGATCTGAACGCGATACCGAGGGGATTGGAGGCGACGGGCGGATTCGAACCGCCGAATAGAGGTTTTGCAAACCCCCGCCTTAGACCGCTTGGCTACGTCGCCCTGATATCGAGATTCTATTACCACCGGAGGTGCTCGTCGTTGTTGGTCGACCGAGCTTGGTGCCGAGAGTGGGACTCGAACCCACACGCCCTTTCGAGCACTACGCCCTCAACGTAGCCTGTCTACCAATTTCAGCATCCCGGCATGTCCAGATAGCTGGCAATTCGCCCTTTCGGAAGAAAGGACTTGGCAGGAGCGGCAGGATTCGAACCCGCGACCTTTGGTTTTGGAGACCAACGCTCTAGCCAACTGAGCTACGCTCCTCTGCCTACATTTGATTTTACATGGAGGGTGCTCACCGGTTTTCTTAAGGATCACGGGGAGGCGGACTGAATGAGATGACCATTGCGTGCGACGCAGGAGAATCAAACAGTCGGCACCGCTGACGCCGAGGGATGCTTTCGAGCAATCCCGTTGGCATTCGCGATACCGACTGTGTTGGCCTGCTATGTTTTCAGCAGAGTTTTGGGATCGTGACCGATCTCACATGACTGTGGATTCGCCCATCTCCCCGGTGCTGACCCGCGTGGCGCCTTCGATTTGCGAGACGAAGATCTTGCCGTCGCCGATCGCTCCTTCTTCGCCGGTTCTGGCCGATTCGACGATGCTGCTGATCACGGCGTCTTTCATCCCGTCAGGGATCACCGTCATGATCATCGTTTTGGGCAAAGCCACTCGGTGTGAGAGGTGGCCACCTCGTCCAGTGAAGACTTCGACGCCTTCCTGCTGGCCTTTGCCGGTGATGTTCCAGTATGAGTAACCCTTCACACCTGCGGCGGTCAGAGCCTCGAGCACCGTGGACGTCCGTTCCGGGCGAACCACTGCTTCGATCTTTAGCATTGTTAGTTCCTTTCGTGGTTCTGGGGCGAGGGTGTAGACAACATGCTACTCCCTCGCCAACCGTTAGTTCGTTATCCGATTAGTCAGCACCGTCGGCTACATAACCGCGCTCGCCGTGAGACGAGATGTCTATACCCATGTCCTCGTCCGATTCGGATATCCGCAGGCCAAGGCCCGGGATCTTATCCAAGACGAACAAGATGATGAAGGAGACGATGCCGGAGTAAGCCAATGTTGCAACCACTGCGATCAAGTTAGCGACGAAGTGTCCGGCGTTGCCGTTCACCAAACCGCCATCGCTGTCAGTCAACGCACCCCAGGCAAAGATACCTGTTGCGAGCGCGCCCCAGATTCCACCGAGGCCGTGGACCGCAAACACCTCGAGTGAGTCGTCCAAACCGATCTTCCTCAGAATCTCGAAGTGAACGGCGTAGTGGCATATGATGCCTGCACCCAAACCGATGGCGAGTGCTCCAGCGACGCCAACCCAGCCGGCTGCTGGCGTGACAGCAACCAAACCGGCAACTGCACCAGTGGCAACTCCAACTCCGCTAATTCGGCCAGTGTGAATGTACGAGAGAAGCGCCCACGTTACCGCGGCAATGGCTGCCGCCGTGTTGGTGTTGACGAACGCGAAGACGGCGGTACCGTTCGCCGCGCCTGCTGAACCTGCGTTGAACCCGAACCATCCGATCCAAAGTATCGCCGCACCGAGCACCACAAACGGCACGTTGTGCGGTTCAATACCCGCGTTTCGGCGTTTGCCGACGAGGTACGCGGCCGCTACTGCTGCGATACCGGCATTGATGTGAACAACGGTGCCGCCAGCAAAATCAAGGGTGCCACCATCGAGGCTGCCGATCCATCCGCCACCCCATACCCAGTAGCAAATCGGTGCGTAAACGAAGGTAACCCAGAGTACCAGGAAGATCAGGTACGTCGTGAATTTGAACCGTTCGACAAACGCGCCAGTAATCAGCGCGGGTGTAATGATCGCAAACGTCATCTGGAACGCGGCGACGAGAAGGTCCGGGATGTCCCAGCCCAATTCCCCGTTGCCAGTGCCTATTTTGGCGAGTCCGATGTAGTCGAGCCCTCCGCTCCAACCGAAATTACTCGCATCGTTGAATGCGAGGCTGAAGCCCCACAAAACCCAGACGATGCTCGCCACGCCCATGGCGATAAAGGAGTACATCAACGTGCTAACCACGTTTCTGCCCCTCACGAGTCCTCCGTAGAAGAACGCAAGGCCCGGCGTCATGAACAGCACCAACGCTGTTGATGTCAACATCCAGGCTATGTGGCCAGTATCCATATTTTGTCTTCCTCCCAATCGGGTGATTACGCAATGATGTCCAAACTACGCAAATAATGTTTCGCGAATGTTAAGCAACTGTTTCACCGAAGTTAATCTCTGAAACACTTCTAGGCGCCGAAGGACATGGGCGAGAAACCGTGAGTAGAATTCAGTTTGCGACGTCAAGCATTGGCCTTCGGGTCCCTTGCATAACCAATCGGCGCGATCGCACGGTAGTGAGTTTCGGCGTGAACCACCCATGCACCGCTCCTCTGGATTCCGGCGTTCGCCGGAATGACGGTGGCAGGCCGGATTGACGGTGGCAGACCGGAATGACGATGGTTGTAAAGACATCCCTGCGGTTGATGCGCGCCGAACTTGCACACAGAATAGGAACGACACTGAATGCCGATAATCGACTCACACTGTCACGCTTGGAACCATTGGCCTTACCTTCCGGAAGTACCCGATCCGGATCACCACGGCTCCGTCGAAACGCTTCTGAACCAGATGGACGTAAATGGCGTGGACAGCGCGACGATCGTTTGCGCGCAGATCCACCGCAACCGGGACAACAACGACTACGTGGCGGCAGCGGTGAAGAAATATCCGGACCGACTGAATCAGTTTGCCGACGTCGATTCGTTCTGGTCGGACACGTATCACACACCGGGTGCAGCAAATCGCTTGGAAATGGCCGCTAAGAAGTGGCCAATGAAGGCCTTCACGCACTACGTAGCCGGCGAGGATGACGGTCGCTGGTTCAACTCGCAAGAGGGAAAGGACTTCTTTTCAGTGGCCCGCGACATTGGTTTGATCGCTTCCATCGCAATGGGTCCGCATCACCAGAACGAGATTCGCAAGGTAGCCGAGTCGTTCCCGGAAGTGCCCATCCTTTGTCACCACATGTCGGCGCTTCGTTCCTACGGTGATGATGCGCAATCGATGGTCGACAACGTTACGGAATCCGCGAAGCTGCCCAATATGCACCTGAAACTATCGGGCTTCCATTATCTCTGCCGACCTGAACGTGTCTGGGACTTCCCGTATACCGAAACTCATTGGGTTTACGAGGCTTGCTACGAGGCATTTGGCACGCGATTGTGCTGGGGTTCTGACTTCCCCGTCGTCAAAAAGGCGATGACCCACCTGCAGTCGCTGGAGGCATTCCGCTCGCATCTGACGTTTATTTCAGATGGGGACAAAGAAGCGATCCAAGGCGGGACGCTGGAAACTCTATTAGCGAACGCGCGGAATGTGCATTAATACGGGAAATCCAAAGTGACTTGCTCCGAAATCGAAAACCCTGAAGTTTCGCAAGTATTCAACAGTTATCCACCGCACATTCACAGCAAAATGATGCGCCTGCGGCAACTAGTCATCGGAGCGGCAAGTGAGACGGAAGGCGTCGACACGCTGGAAGAGACCCTGAAGTGGGGCGAGCCCGCCTATCTGACGAAGGGAGGGAGCACCATCAGGATCGACTGGAAGAAAAGGACTCCTGACAAATACGCGATCTACTTCATCTGCACTACGCCACTCGTAGAAACGTTTAAAGAGCTATACGGCGAACAGTTGAATTTCGAGGACAACAGGGCAATCGTGTTCAGCGAATCTGACGCATTACCGGTTGATGCACTAAAGCACTGCATCTCAATCGCGCTGACCTATCACAGAGTCAAACACCTACCGATGCTCGGTGCATGAGCGCCAGTTGCGCGGCTTTAGTCCCGGCCATGCGACCGAACTCGGCTGTGGCCACCATGCCTCCGCCGGAAGGTTAGTTGTCGTGCCACAATCCGCCCACTTGATGTCGAATAGGAATTAAAGGGGGTTTAGATTTGGTGTTTCGCTTTGCACACTGTTGCCGTCCCCACTGGATGGTCGTTCCGTCCGCTGAAGCGCCGGCTTTCGACGGAATGACGGTAGTTGCTCAAAAAACCTATAGCGCGACCATTACCTAGGCGAAACAGAATTTCGAACGCTCAAACGATGTCGGGAAGGCCAGACTCATTACCTGGAAACTCACTCCATTCGAAACAGCAGAAATACATCGTCGTTCGTTTGCAAGACCAGATGGTCGCCATACACGCCGTATCTCGTCACGCTCGGCAACACGTCAAGATACCGTTCCTCCTGTTCCAACACACCCTCCAAGTCTTGGCATCCCATCTCCGTATAGAAAAACGTTTCGGAATCTAGCTTGACGGAACCTTCGCTGATCCTCGCTTCAGCTCCATATGAGTTGCACCCTGTCGATCCCGAGATGCCGTCGGCATGGAACGAGATGGTCAAATCGGCTCCTGTAACCGCTTTCTGAATCCTGTTGTGCCACATCCCGACCTCAAGTAGTCGAAGCTCGGTTATCGCGAGCAAGACCCAATCAACGTCTGCAACGTCATCGACGATTGGAGGCAACGGTTCGAACGTCAGTGTAATGCCCTCGGAATTCCTCATATGCAGGCGCATCAACCCCGGTGCTTCCTGTACCGCGTATTCAGTGGAACCCATGAAATTCGTGAATTCACCTTCAAGCCTTCGGTCCTTATCCAAACATGACTGCCAAATCGACCGCTCAAGCATCGATTTCGAAGGGAATTGCAATGCCCCATCGGTGCTGCTGTAGGTCGCGAGATAAGGTCGGCAAGCGGTGTTACCGATAACCAACCGGTCATCCAGAAAGGCCATCGTCGCCGCTTTACTGCCTCCTGGCGCATGTACGTCGTCCTCCACAAGCCGCCACGCTGTCTCGCTAAGATCGACGACCTTTCCCTCCAACGGCACCTGTTTGACAAAGACCAACCGTACATCGCCAACGTCGTCGATAATCTCTAACCGTTCGCCCGCCACTCGGTATGTTTCACCTTGCCCAAGCGCCGAGAAAAAAGCGTCCGACTGTTCCATTACGCCTAAAGGTTCATTGCAAAGCCGCGCCGTTACCGCAAACTGATGCGGGAACGATAGCACACCGTTCTCAAAAGTCGCAGGTGACCGTACACCGTCCTCCGAAAATCCGGTAATCCAGTTGCAACCGTCGTAACCGCTGAATTGGTCCTCACCTACCTCGATCCTCACGAACGTTTCATCGATAATCGGGCGGCCGTCCAGCGATTCAAGGATCCATGTGCCATGGACGGACCAATTGGAGCGTTTCGTTGGGGCGACAATCGTGGCGGTCGGGTCGAGTGCCGGAGTCGCGATTGGAGCTACCGTACCGATTTCGGTTGCCTCGGTCCGTTCCGTCGGAACGATATTCGTAGGCGCAGATTCGGATGTTTGAGTCGCAACGGGAGCTACTATGTTTGCCGCATCGTCCGGTTCAGCGCCGCCGCAACTCGCCGCGGCCAACATCAACAGAACGAAAATTCCACTGAGCATGCTTGTCGACGCAACTCCGTTCCGGCATTGCGTTCCATTCCTGTTACTGGTAACGCTCATCGAATATCCCTCATGCCGTAGCGTTCGCTTTTTCCGTGTCGAAGTTCATAACAACTTAGACGCTCCGCCCGATGAAAATGTTCCATCCCCAAAAAGGGCCACATTGTGCATCCGAAGGAATCGTCATGTAAAGCGGAACATGTCCCGAGTTAGGCAAACACAATCTGCGTTCATCCACCCGATAGCACCTGTTGCGCAGCTTTGGCTCCCGCGATGCGACCAAATACAGCTCCGGCCATCATGCCGCCGCCCGATGGGTAGTTGTTGTGCCACAAGCCGCCTACCATCTCGCCTGAGGCGTATAGGCCGGGAATGACCCGATCGTTTTTGTGCATGACTTCAGCGGATGGGGTGATTTTCAGGCCTCCGTACGTGAACGTCATGCCGCAGATTGTTGGATACGCTTCGAATGGCGGGGTGGCGATGGGGAGTGCCCAATTGCTCTTGGGTGGGGTTATCCCTGAAGTTGACTTCCCATCTAGGCGGAATGGATGGAATTTGTTTTTCTGAATGGAGTCATTGAATTGACGGACCGTTTCAAGGAATGTGCTCACATCGCAAATCCCGAGGTCTTTCGCGAGTGCCTCCAAGGTGTTGGACTTGTAAACAGTTGCGCCTTCGTATCCCCTGATCAACCCTTTGCGTCTCTGTTCAGCGTCGAAGATTTGGAAGGCGATTCCTCCGGGCTGGGACAGAATGGCACGTCCGGTTTTTGCGTAGGTGAGCCCGCGCCACGTCTCGCCCTCATCGACGAACCGACGCCCGTCGACATTGACGGTAATCCCAAAGGGATAGGAGTAGCGACTCCAGTAGACACCGCTTACGCCTGGACCGGGGACATCGTAATCGGGTCGGTTCGAGTCCTGAGGCGATGCGTGGCAGGTGGACCAACTTCCATACGACTGAGCACCCAACTCCAAAGCCATGTTGAGTCCGTCTCCGGTATTGAAGGGTACGCCCCGGAGTTTTACCTTGTCCCAACCGGCGCCAAGATGCTGGGCGCGCATCTCAGGACTCGACTCGAAGCTTCCGCACGCTAGGATAACGGTCCGCGCTTTGAATTGGACATCCCGGTTGCCCGTCCGAGCTAATACTCCCGTCACTCTGCCCACGCGGTCCTGCATTAGCTCCAGGGCCGTCGATTCGTAATGCACCGGAATGCCTAAGCGTTTTGCGGCGCGGAACCAGCGCTCTTGCATGGCAAAACCGCCGCCGTCGAATGAGACTACGTTTGCCGATGTGGGACTTTCGTGAGACGGGATCCACGCGTGTCCGTATGACCGCATCCAGAGGACCGTTTTGTAGGCTTCGGTGACCAAAATTTGCGCAAGAGTGGGGTCGCTCTGACCGTCAGTTACCCCCATGATGTCGTCGTAGTAATCGGATTCCGAGTAGGCGCTAACCCTTTCGGTCAACGAACGCTTCTCTTCGTCGTCGATATCCGAGAGCAGGGGCAAGAGGTCTTCCATTCCCCGGTGCGGGAACCGCATGTGAACGGTGAGCGCGCTGTTGCCGCCCCGCTGAGACTTGGGCGCCTTTTCCAGCACAACAACATTAGCGCCTTGTTCCCGGGCGGCCACCGCGGCGGACATTGCGGCGTTGCCTGCACCCACAACGAGCACGTCTGTGTCGACTGAGTTTGCCACCTGAAATTTGCTCCGGCCTAGCAACGCTAGAACTAAAGTCAGGACATGACGGCGACTTTGTTGTATTCGATCAGATCGAAATCGATCTGCGCGCCTAAGCCAGGTTCGTTGATCGCGTGAACCAAGCCGTTTTCGTCGTGTTCAATGTCCTCAACCAACCCGTACTTCTGCGCTTCTGTGGGCAGGAGAACCTCGAACATCTCGGTGTTCTTGATCGCCATGGCGCAATGTAGGTTTGCCACATTCATCAACGAGTTCCCGCCGTGGTGGATCTCGTAGTTCATGTGGAACGCCTCTGCGAGGTGGGCGGTTTTCATCACTGCGGTTATTCCGCCTTTGACGGCGACGTCGCCTCGGAGATAGTCGGTGGCTTGATGTACTAGCCAAGGGGCGTAGGCGGTGAAACCGCCGGGTGAGTGTTCGGTCGCCATTAGAGGGATGTGGAGTTGTTGGCGCAACTTCACATAGTTGAAGATGTCGTCGCCTGCCAAAGGGTCCTCGTACCAGTGGTAGCCGAGTTCCTGAATCGATTGGCCCACGCGGAGCGCACCAGGATAGTCGTATGCCCAGATTGAATCGAGCATGAGTTGGTAATCGTCGCCGACCGCCGTCCGAACGGCTTTACAGACCTCGATATCCTCGTGGATGTCTTCGGCTGGTGGGTGGATCTTGTACGCGGCCCAACCTGCGGCCTTCATTTCGGAGGCCTCTGCTGCGTAGTCTTCGGCAGTCGCCAAACGCGGTGAACTGACGTACGCTGGAATGCTTTCACGGTACGATCCGAGCATTTGATGGATCGGTAGTCCGGCGACCTTGCCGCCGATGTCCCAGAGCGCGACGTCCACTGCGCCGATGGCTCGCATCGTAGTGTTGTTTTGGAGGAAGATCATCGTCTCGTGCAGCTTCTCCCGGGCTAGTGGGTCTTGCCCCATAACGACGGGTTTCAGATATGTCATGAGAGATAGCGCGTCCAACTCGGCACTGCGGTTGGAAGTTCCGAGAAACGCGTGTCCGTCCACACCCGCGTCAGTGCTAATAGTGAGCAACCCGATTTGGCTGGAACTGCCGGGTTGCACCGAATGCTTTTTGGGCAGCGCGGGTGGCAACCCTTCCCATTTGAACATCGTGAGGATCACGTCCGTGATTTTCATTCTGTTTTCCTCTGGTTCGATCCTTGATTTATGGCGGCTAGTCTTCTCACGTTCACGCCATCCTCTGGCCACCGTCGATGTGTATCGACTGTCCGGTTATGGAGCTGGCGTCGTCGGAAACGAGAAACGCCACGAGAATGCCGATCTCCTCGGGGGTCTGTGACCTAGCGAGCGGGATGAGGTTTGCGACATCTTCGTTGAACACGTTGTGCGGGTCGGAGCCAGCCAACGACGGATCGCTCCTCATGCGTTCTGAGATGGCGACGTCGTGGAATGCGGTCCATACGCGGCCGGGACAGATGGCGTTTACGTTAATGTTGTGGGGACCGAGCGTCGATGCGCAGTATTGCGTGTAGTTAATCACGGCTGCTTTCGATGGGCCGTAAGCGTTGGCGTAACCCGGAGCACCCGATGGCGGACCCCACCAAATCGGACCTCGCCCCGCACCTGACGCGGTGTTGATGATCTTGCCGTATTTCCGCTCCATGAAATGGCCAACAACCGCCTTGGTGCAGCGCATCACGCCCTGAACGTTTATGTCCATGACCGTGTTCCAGTTCTCTTCCCAGTCTTCATTCAAACCGCCGCCAGCCTTACCTTCTACGCGTCCGATTCCGGCGTTGTTGATGAGAATGTCCAAGTGACCGAACTTGGCGATTACGTGCCCGATTGCGTCTGCAACGGATTCATTGTCCGTCACGTCGATGTTCACCGCAAAACTCACACGGTCCAGGGCCTTTATCTCCGCGACTGCCGCGTTCGCTCCTTCGTTATTGATGTCGGCGATGGCTACGTCGGCACCTTGTTCGGCTAGCTTCAACGCAATGCCAAGCCCGATGCCCTGGCCACCGCCGGTCACCAACGCCGTCTTTCCGGTCAGGTCTGCAATCAATTCCTATTTCTCCTTTTGCAACGGAAGCACGATGTGGGACGCGTGCTCCGCCGAATGCCAGATCGTCTGCTGTGCGATCTCGAATTGGTGTTCGAGGCCAAGTGGGCCGCCGGTGTTCGGGTTCACGTCGAAACGAGGCCAGTTGCTGCTGCTGATATCCAGCCGGATGCGGTGCCCCTTCCTGAACACGTTTGAAGTTGGGTAGAGATGGAAGGTGAATTCGTATGGCGTTCCCGGTTCCATCATCTCCGGCTCCGTCCAACTGTTACGGTAGCGTGCCCGGATTATCGAGTCGGTTATGTTCATCGCAAAACCGTCCGGGTAATCGGCAGACGGCGGGTGCATGTCGATGAGCTTGGCGGTGAAGTCCGTGTCGACGGCAGATGATGATGCCCACAGATGCATCACGATCTCTCCGGTGACCTCGGTATCCACTTCAAGTTCCGGTGTTTGGAAAGTAACGATGTCTTGGCGCGAATTTAGCGGCAAGACGTCTTCACAACCGTAGAAGTCGGGTCGGCCGCGTTGATCGAATGCACCAGCACGGATGATTGTTTCGGCTGCTGAAATGCCGCCACCCATTGTCGGCACGGGATTCTTGGGGTCGAATGTGTAGCCAGTCGATGGCGACTCATCCGTTGAAGGTTCGTCTTGAGACAGCCCGCCGCCGGCGTGCAGATAGAACGGCGTTTCAGCAGTATCTGGCAACGGCCAATCCGGTTCCGACCGCCAGTAGCCGCCGTGATCGAGACGCCGATCGTGGTCGTGTTTGTTCATCCGTTGGCTGCCGGTGCCCATGGTGAAGATGCGAACCGGTGACCACTCGGCGAACTCTGTGTTCAAGCCCTTCATATAGTGGTCGAACCATGCCAAGCGGAGGTCGTTTTGGTTGATGTGCGCTTCCGTACCGAAATCGACGTCGCCGGAATTGGTGACCTCGAACGCGCCGTGAATCCATGGACCCATTAACAGGACTTGCTGCGACTCTTTGATGGCGCTTAGTTTTGTGTAGCTTTGCGGTGTGTTGCGGGCGTAGGAGTCGTACCAGCCGCCGAGGTACAGGGTCGGCACGTCGGCATGTTCGTCGTAGTACTCGTCGATCGCGTAGCCTCGCTGTTTCCAGTAATCGTCGTAATCGCCGTGCGTCGCGATATCGATTGCCCACCTTTCGTACGATGGCAATCGACGGAGTACGGTCGCGCCCTCTTTGAGCGGGAAGTTACGCACCATGTCCGGCATGTCATCCAAAAACGCCTTTTTGATCTCTCCTTGCAGCCCCGCGTCCGCGATCGCCTCCTTGCTCGTCATCGCCATCCTGAACGCATAGACCATGAAACGCTGTTCCAACGCGCCGTTCTGCCGCATCGAACCATGGTAGTAATTGGACGCACCCACCGCTACGATCATCGTTGACAGGTGAGAGGGATTCATCGTAGCCAATGCCGACTGGTCGCTACCCGCGTACGAACCACCCATCGTCCCGACCTGACCGTCGCACCACGACTGCGACCCAAGCCATTGCACAGTGTCGAAACCGTCGGGCGCCTCTTTCGCGAATGCGTACCACTCGCCTTCCGACTCGAACCTGCCCCGCACGTCTTGGTATACCGTCACGTAACCCCGCCGAGCGTAGTACTTGCCGTTGGTCACGTTCCTCGGCGCCGTCTTGTCATAAGGTGTGCGCTCGAGAATGACCGGGAAGGCGCCCTTCGCCGGGTGTCCGTTCGCAGATGGAAAGTAGATGTCGGCGGCGAGTTTCACGCCGTCGCGCATCCCCACCATCACATTCTTTTGAATTGTGACGTCATATGCGATCGGAGAACCTTGGTATGGAGCGTTCACTATGCGCGCCTTCCGAATTGATCAATGGTGGCCGCTACTCTGTCGGCCCGTCGTTGAGTAACCTATATCACGTCTCGATGCTTTGACCGAAACTCTGTTTCGGACGCGGCTCGCCCCATCATCCATGCCTGATATTTTCCACGTCGTCGTCACCTCGCTTGTACTCATGGGTGCCGCGTTCGTCATCGGAGCGATAGGTTTCGGGTTTGGGCTGACGACATCGCCTTTGTTGCTTCTGATTCTCGAACCGCAAACGGTGGTCATCGTCATTAACGCCGTCGCCATCATCGCCTTCTCGCTCGTCCTCGTGGAAACGCGCGAACACCTGCGAAACCGCGAGCTTGCGCCAATGGGCATCGCCGCAGTGCTTGGGACGCCGATCGGAGTGTTCGCTTTGAGCACCCTCGATTCTGCGGTGCTGCGAATCTCCATCGGTGTCCTCGTCCTAGTGCTTACCGCAATGGTGGTCTTCAACGCCGAATGGAGGGTCCCTTACCCGCGCATCTCGGGTCCGATCCTCGGCTTCGTTTCGTCCGCATTCACCACCGGCCTTGCGATCGGCGGCCCCATCCTCGTCCTCTTCTTCCTCGGACGGCGCATGGATCGTCAAAACGTGCGCGCCTCGATGGCCTTCTTCTTCACCATCATGTACGTCGCCGCCGCGATCGGATACGCCATTCAAGGGCTCTTCACCGTTGAACGGCTCATCCTGATCGCCGCCGCCGCACCCGCGGTCGCTCTCGGCTACTGGATCGCGGTCAAGCTTACGGGACGGATGAACGAACGGATTTTCCGCCCGACAGTGGTGGGGGTCATCGTAATCTCGAGCCTGGTGGTCATCGGTCGTGAGTTAACGGCACTGTAGGATAGCATTGTGGTCACTAACTAACTAACTAATTAGTCGTGACGGAACCAAACAACCGCGAAAAGATCCGACATGGTCAACGTCAAAGCAAAAAAACACGAAGAACTGGCCAAGCGTAGCAAATATGCGGCGCTCTACGATCATCTGTGTCAGATGCAAACCGATGAGTGGGAAACCACCTTCGCCGAGATCGAATCGATTCTGGGTTTCGATCTACCTCCGTCAGCCCGAATCCATCGGCCTTGGTGGGGGAACCAACAACTTAACAATGGCCGTAGCCAAGCGCTCGCTTGGGGAGCCGCAGGCTGGAACACCTCCGATGTTCACATTGAACTGGAGACCCTTATTTTCAAGCGCAGTGGGATCCCTGAAGGCGAGACAACCGATAGACGAGAGTTCAACTTAGATGAGTTCTGGCCTCCGCACGACTTCGGTCCTTGGCCCAAAGGTCTCATAATCGACCGCGAATTCATCTACGGGGACCGGGCTTAACCACTCCGTGTTCATCGACACAAACGTTTTCATCTACGCTCGCAATCGCCGAGCGAATCAACACTACGTTGCATCATCTCTATTGGAACGCGCCGTTCGAAACGCTGAACCCGCAAGGATCAGCCGTCAGATACTCCGTGAATTCTTGGCCACCGTAACTCGACCTCAGACGTGGGGTGCCGCGATGTCGACTGAAGACGCCGCGCGCGACGTAACGCGGATCGCCAGACAATTCGAGGTCTTAGAGGACGGGCCACAAGTCACGACCAATCTCCTCATCCTGTGTAACGAGGTCATTGTGGGCGGAAATAAAATTCACGACGCCAACATCGTCGCGACAATGCTCGCTCACGGCGAACGCAGCCTCATGACGTTTAATGTTGCGGACTTTCGGCGTTATGACCATCTGATCGAAATCGTAAGCGAGTAGGCGATGGCAATGGTTCCTTTTCTATCCGGTGTTGCATCATCTAACCGGGGAAATTTCACGAAAGCCAAAAATCCGATGGTCATTCACTATGTGACTGACATGACGCGTGCGAGAACATTCTATTCCAATGTCTTTGATGCGCCGATATTGGTAGATTCGCCAGGTTGGTCCACTCTGGATATCGGCGGAATGGAACTTGCGCTACACATCTCATCAGAGGCTGAGATCGGGGAGCGGCTCGTTCCGCAGGCCGGATTGAACATCGAAGTCGACAGCATCGAGGATGCCTTGCCGGCCATCATTCGATTTGGCGGTCGGTTGGTTGAGTTGCGCGAGCCTAGCGGCAACATCCCGGTGCGCCTCGCGAGTTGTAAGGACAGCGAGGGAAACGGCTTCGAACTTCGGCAAACGGTAATCTGAACGGAGTTTCATTGCGCGAATGCCGTTCGCAATGGCAAAGTCCTCTCTGCATTCTCGTACCATCCTTGCGGGGCAAAATCACTCATGTGGAGGTAACACTTAACGTTTACCTCCGCCGATTCATCCTCAAAACTGAACAACCTGCTCATCGCTATGTTCTTGTGGCCGTGGTATCTAGATAACGCCGCAACGTTTACAAACGACACGCCCCATTTGCTCTCAATGTGTGAACGTCCGCCGTAGGTATCGTCCGGGTTTGTATGGGTATGTCCGCCGATCCATATATCTATCGCACCTGGATTCTCAGCTAGATACTTCTCGAAAACCTGCGCGTCTGGGACGTCATCGACGAAGTAGAGATAGGACGCTCCGATCGGTGCCCCGTCCTCAAACCGACCGTGATATCCACCGTCCACGCCCTCCCAAGGTCCCGATGCCACCGTCGTCTCCTTCAACATGTGGTGATGTGCCGAAACAATAATCTTGTCGGGATTTGCTTCGACATTCTCTCTCCACCACTCGAAGGTCTCGCGAGTAACCGCGCCTGCCGGATACCCACCCCGCACGCCTCTTCCCACCGGCGGGCCACCGTCATTTCGGTCACCCATCACCAAAAAGAGGATGTTGCCGACCTCGAACGAATATCGCTCCCACGTTCCTTCGACCGGATACGGTCGTCGATCTGCGTGAACTCCAGAATATTCCGAGTTCTCGCCGGCGGGGTCCACCCATTTCCTGAACCACCACTGCGTATCCTCATCCGCGCCGCTGGCGTCGTGATTGCCAACTAGGTTGTAGAAATCCTCCCGACCATGTTTCGTTGATGCCGCGTACTGATTGACTACCTCCCTACCCTCCTCGTCATCTGGTGGAGTCTGCGAACCGGAGAGGTCGCCCACATCAAGCATGATGTCCCAATCGAACGGCGGGCCACCTTCATTGCCACCTCGCTCCGACTGCAGAATCGCCTCTGCCAAACTCCGACGACCGCCCCGCTCCAAATCAGTACCCACATGGGCATCACCGCCTGCCCACAACTTGAACGTCGACATGCTCACATGGTCCTCCCCATTGATCGATTCGCCGTCTCGTAACCTTAATCGCGGACGCGACGAAGCATTGAACGACAGATTGGCGTGCGTTAGAATCAGATTTTGGGTATCATGCCCAACGTCCTCACGTTCCCGAGTAGCTCAGCGGTAGAGCAGCTGACTGTTAATCAGCGGGCCACAGGTTCGAATCCTGTCTCGGGAGCCACCTCTCTCGAATTTCTACTTTGATTCGTCTGCTCCTCAATCGCGTCATGCCCGCGCAACCCCCGTCATACCCGCGCACGCGGGTATCCAGAGGGGTCGTTAGTCGTCGGTCGGGTCGTAGTCGAACAGACGCAGGCTACGTTCGATGAACGCATCCTTCTGAGAGGCAGACATCCGGCTTCGATACTTTCTGAAAAAATGTCTGAGCCCCGATTTCTTCTTGTCCCCTCCTGGTGTGGAGAGACGGGGCCGGTCGTTGTCCGCGTAGTGATGCACAAGATGCTCGGCAACGGCGCCGTACCTGACCGTACCCAAGTCGGCCAGTCGGATGCAGACGTCCCGATCGATGGTGCTTGCCAAGGCCTCGTCGAACCCGCCCACCTCCAGCAGCATCCGCAACCTGACGAACAGATTGGAACCCTGGATATGCGTGTTTCGCACAAGCATCTCGTCGGAATCCAGCCGTGGGGGAGAGTCCAGCAATTCCCCGTTTGAGTCTCCTGTTGCGCGATAGATCAAACCAGTGGCGACCATGTCCAAGTCCCGATCCGACGCGGCCCTCTCGCAACGCTCCAGATACGACGGATCCCAGGCGTCATCATCGTCCAGGATGGCGACGAAGGTCGTCGGGTCGATAGCCTGCAAATGAGCCAATGCGGTGTTCCACGCGCCTGACGCGCCGCGCGTGCGGCAGTTCACAAAGTAACGAGGCTCCACATTTCCCGCGTTGAACCCGGTAACGACATGAGCGTTGGCGCGCCTGAAGTCTCCGTCCGAGTCGTCCACCACAATCAAATGGTCTGGAGGACGAGTCTGCCGGGCGACGGACGGCAAGGCTCGGTTGGCCAGCAGTTCGGGGCGGTTATACGTTGCTATTACGGCGGCTATCGAAAGCATGGCATGTTCGCTGGGCGGAATGGGGACTAGCCTGGGATGCTCTGGGCGACGGCGACTCACGGTGTTTCGGACGTTGGGATCGCGCTGCGGGGATTCTAAAACCAGCGTGTGACTACGATATTCGAGTCGCAACCAATTCGGACCAAGAGCGCCGTTGAGACTGGGTTCACTCCAACGGTGACATCGGCCGTCTTATTGGTTGTAACCAAATGATGAAGTTACCAAGCCTCCGTCTTGCTGGCAGCGGCGTCTCGTGCGGGGCCTTTGGTACTAAGGCGGAAGGAATGTAACGGCGAACGTGCTAAGCGTCTTCCGTTGGCGGACGCATACCCTACCCCCTCTGGATACCCGCGTGCGCGGGTATCCAGAGGGGATTGACGGACTTAGCGCAACCTGATCTCCACGCCTGCCGCTTCTTCTTGCAGTCGATAAATCACATGCGTGTCCATGTCTCCCCAGCCGCGGTTGCCGCACTCGATGGAGACCTGTTCGACATGATTGGCCACCGCCATCGGAACGCTCAATTCCCGCGCCAGCTCGTTTGCGAGTGCTATGTCTTTTCGTGCCAGCGCCTGCCGAAATGATGGTGGCTCGAACTTGCCGGCGAACACGGTCCTTTCCAATCCCTCCCTTTGACTGCCGAGTATCCCCCTGCTTCCCGCCTCAATTAAGGCATCAAGGTCAAGCCCGGCCTTCATACCCAGCGTGAGTCCCTCCGCCACGACCTGCCTTACAGCCAGTGTGATCATGTTGTTGACCAACTTGCAGACGCTTCCGTTACCTAGATCGCCCTGGTAGACGACTTTATCGGCGAATGCGTCGAACACGGGGAGGAGCTGCTCGTAGACCTCCTTATCACCGCTGGGCATCACGATGACCTGTCTATCCGCCGCATCGGCAGGACTTGCAAGCACTGGGGCGTCCAATACGTGGGCTCCCCTTTCCTCAAACACTTTGCCTATCCTGCGGATCAGTGATGGTCGACTGGTTGAGAGGTCGACGTATACGTCGCCCGGTTTCAGCCCGTTGAGAATTCCGTCGCGACCGAGGGTGATCTCCTCCACCTCAATGGGTCCCGGAACGGAGCTCAAGATCACATCGCTGATGTTGGCAACCTCGCCCGGTGACATCGCCAAACGAGCGCCACCCTCCAGAAGGGCGCGCGTCGCATTCTCCCGAGCGTCGTACACAACCATCGGGAACCCTGCCCTCTGGATATTCTGCGCCATCGGGGTGCCCAGATTGCCCAGTCCGATGAACCCTACTGTTTGCATACTTACCTCCTTCAGGCTACGGGCTACATCTTCGGTTTGTGTGCGAGTGGGATGCGGTCCATGCCACGGCCTCCAAGATGGTCGCTCCGGCGACTGCTCAAGGATGATGACAGCGATTCGACACGACGTGGGATGGTGCCCGCGGCGCTTCCATCCGTGCACGCATTGGTTCGGCAATCATGCTAAATTTAAAGGCGAAGCAGTCGCTTTCCGTTACTGCCGGGCGACACGTACTTGCGAGGCGTTCAATGACTACCGCTGTTATGAAAGAAACCGACACCGCCCTGATGGCGCACCTTCTACGCCGGGCAGGCTTTGGAGCGACACGAGATCAGATAGAAGAGTACGTCGCCAAAGGCTACGACGAAACCGTCGAAGAGCTTCTCCATCCGGAATACTCAGATCCTGAAGACCAGGACTTGCTTGATCGCTACTTCATCGCTTCTGTTGAGGCGAGATCAGTAGGTCACGCCGATCCACAGTGGGCGTGGCGCATGGCCACCACCACAAAACATCTCGAAGAAAAGATCGCCTTGTTCTGGCATGGTTTGCTGGCGGTCGGCGGCATCAAGCTCGATCATGGAATGGAGATGCTCACGGAGATAGATCTCTTCCGCCGCTACGGGCTCGGCAAGTTCCGAGATATTCTGGTGCAAATATCCCGCAATCCGGGAATGATGTACTGGCTGGACAACCAGAACAGTCACAAGGACGCGCCAAACGAAAACTATGGTCGCGAGCTGCTCGAACTGTTTTCGATGGGAATCAACGAGACCGGTGAGGGTGCGTATACCGAGGATGATGTTAAGGCCGCGGCTCGAGCTTTCACCGGGTGGGCATCGCGTCCGACCATGCCGCCATTCTTCCTTGGGCCGTTCCCGATGGAGTTCCAGTTCGATCCGAGTGATCACGATGACGGTGAAAAGGAATTCCTAGGCGAGGTTGGCAACTGGAACGGCGAGGACATCGTCGATATCATCGTGCGCCAACGGACCGCCGCGGAGTTCATCTCCCGGAGGTTGTACCAGTTCTTCGTGGCCGACGACGCGGATGAGATTGAGGTCCAGCGTCTGGCCGATGTTTTTGAGGCGCATGATGGCGAGATACGCGCCGTTCTGAGGGCGATCTTCAAGTCTGATCACTTCAAGTCTGAAGCCGTCCGCCACCGCAAGGTTAAGAGCCCGACCGAGTTGGTGTTCGGTGTCGCGCGCCTGACCGATCGTTTCGATCTCCCAGACTTGGCTTCGTCGCAATTGGCCTCCCATACGATGTTTATGGGACAATTCCTGCTCAACCCACCTAGCGTCGAGGGTTGGCATGAGGGCGAAGAGTGGGTCGACAGCGGCGCGCTGGTGGAGCGAATCAACTTCGCCTCAACCGAACTGGAACGCAGGGATGCGCCCGGCATTCAGCGAATGGTGGAAATCGTGCGGGAGGCGGGTAGCGATCTGAGTTCCGCGGAGTACGTGGCTGCGTGCCTCGACGCGATGGGTTGCATAGACCTCTCCGACCGAACGTTCGGGATTATTGCGGAACATGCATCAGGTCAATTGCCGCCATCGAACGAAGACGAAGAAACAGATCGGGCCATCGAGATTTTCCAGTTGATCGCCTCGACTCCCGACTACCAATACTGCTGATACGAACAACAGCGCACAAATACGCAGGAGATATTCCAATGCCAAATAACGGCCACAACGGGAATGGCCACCCAAGGAATGGTCACAAAAAGAATGGCAAAGCCAAGAATCTCGTTGTAATCCAGCTCTCTGGCGGCAACGACTACTTGAACACGGTAGTGCCTTACCAGGACGGTCTCTACTACGACTATCGTCCGAGCATGGGTTTGAGCGGCGAGAACGTGATTCCGGTGGACGACCGGATCGCATTCAACTCCCACATGGGCCCGTTCAAAGACCTTTATGATGCGGGTAAGTTGGCGGTTCTGATGGGTATCGGATACCCCGAGCCGAATCGGTCTCACTTTCGCTCGATGGACATTTGGCACACCGCGGAACCCGCAGTAGCATCCTCCGAGGGTTGGCTCGGCAAGACTACGAAAGCCATCGATCCCGAGGGCAAAAACGCCGTGACAACCGTCAACTTTGGCCGAGGTTTGCCGAGAGCGCTCGCATATCCGGACGTTTCCGTCGCATCGGTTGGAGCACTCGAGTCTTACGGCTTGTACACGGGTCTAGCAGGAGCTTCGAACCGCGACGCTCTGCTTGACACGGTCAGTCGCATCTACCAACCAATGTCGGACGATGGCCTTCCATCGTTGCGGTTGCTCCAGACCGGGCGCGGCATGCTCGACGGCGCTGACACCCTCCGGTCGGCTCCTGAAAAGTATTCGTCCACTGTCGAGTACAACGCCGAGAACCCGATCGCGCAGAGCCTCAAGGGCGTCGCTCAGGTGATGTCAGCAGACCTTGGGACGCGCATCTTCTACACGCAACACGGCAGTTTCGACACGCACACCAACGAATTGGTCAACCATGCCAAGTTGTGGGACGAGGTGTCGGAAGCGGTGGAGTGCTTCTGGGCGGATCTGAACGAGCTTGGCCAAGCGGATGACACCCTGATCTGGATGTTCTCCGAGTTTGGAAGGCGAATCGAGGACAACGGCGCCGGTACCGATCATGGCTCCGGCGGTGTCGCGTTCTTGATGGGCAACCCGGTCCAGGGTGGACTCTACGGTGACTATCCGAGCCTGAAGCCTGCCGATCAACTGGAAGGCGACGTTCACTACAACACGGACTACCGCGAAGTCTACACAACCATCCTGGATGAATTCATGCATGTCGACTCCGAATGGGTGCTGAACAAGAAGTTCAACCGAATGCCCGAGCTAGTAGCGAATTAAGAGCGCGTCTTCTCTATCAGATTTCCCCCGGCTCGCGGGGGAAATGTCCGAAGGACAAAGGGAGCGCGTACAACGCGAACGAGCCAAAACCACCGCAACAAAGCCCGCAAGAAACAAGATGAGCAACTACTCCTATAGCCACACTCTCGGGATCGCCTCGTTCGAAGGCCGGGGCTTCATGAACCCCGTTGACGTCCGAATATCAGCGGACGGTTACCTGTACGTCTTGAGCCGGTCAAACGCCGCCAACAGAAACGTAAGGGTGAGCGCGGTAACCCTCGACTCCGAGTTCATGTTCGAATTCGCCAACTGGGGAACTGAACCAGGGCAGTCGACACAACCGACCGCAATCGCCATTGGTCAGGACGAACGCGTCTATCTAACCGACGAGTTCACACAAAAACTATCGGTATTCGAAAAGGACGGAACGTTTTCGCACTGGTGGGGCGAGGTTGGCTCTTCGGATGGCCAGTGGAATCGTCCGTCGGGATTGGCCTTCGATTCCCAAGGCGACCTGCACGTTGTGGATCACCTCAACGCCCGAGTCCAGAAATACACGGAGGATGGGCGATACATCTCCTCCTTCGGCACTTTCGGTTCCGGACCGGGTGAATTCAACTATCCGTGGGGCATTTCGATCGACGACGAAGACTGCATCTGGATTGTCGATTGGCGCAACGACCGCGTGCAGCGTTTCACGCCGGACGGCGAGTTTATCTTCGCCTTCGGATCAAGCGGTACTCGTGACGGTGAGTTCGACCGACCCTCCAGCGTTCACGTCAGCGACGACGGCAACGTGTACGTTTCCGACTGGCGCAATGATCGCGTTCAGGTTTTCGATATGGACGGCGGGCATCGCGAGACCCTGGTGGGTCACGCCACATTGTCCAAGTGGTGCCAGGAATTTCTGGACGTGAATCCCGAGCAAGCTGGTTGGCGCGCCGATTCCGGCATGACCGAGCAGGAGAAGCTGTTCTGGCGACCCGCCGGTATCGACACTAGCTCCGATGGACTGGTCTGCATAGCCGACAGTTGTCGTCACCGGGTTCAAATCTACAGTCGCGTCGAGGCACCGGTGTTGGTCTGACCCCCTTCGGACGGCACGTTCGGGGTTGGACTCGCGATTTCATCGCCGATCCAAAGAGAAAACGTCACGCCGATGGAGAAGCTGCACGCGGCCAACGTCAAACCCATCGGATTCTCCACCACCACAAGCAACCCGGCCTCCATCGCTGCGATCGCCAATAGGTGACGCGCTGGCGTGCTGGTCGCGATGTCGACCGCGTCCGACGACACGCCAGAGGATGCCGTTTCGGCAGACACCCAAACACGCCTGGCTCCTCAGGCGTTGGCTCTGAAATCAACCCGCAACAGCTGCGCCCGACCGCAGCTGCGGATCACACGCCGCCACCGTCCGCGCGTCGTTGAAAATGTCGACGTAGCTCGAATAACCCGGTCGCGTTACGCACGCCACCAGAACCGACCTGAGCAATATTTAACGACATCTCACCGGCCTAACTTCAGTCGACTCTCACGGCATACCGACGCAACAGAACGCAATTCGGACGTTTCCAATTGAAGGTTTTCCGACACGAAAACTGTATTTGAACTTGGGATTCACCCCGCGTAATAATCTCGCAACCTCCTGTTAACAAAACCGTCACATCTACGAAACGAAAGCGTAACCATTTCTCCGTACTTTTAGGTCTATGGAAAAAGGAGTCTGATGGATCGCTCACCGCTGGTGACCACCAAAACAACCGCGACACACTGTCCTTACTGTGCATTCCAATGCGGAATGCTTTTGGGTGACGGCGACGGGCATTTGACGGTCTCTGGCAACGACGAGTTCCCCGTCAACAACGGCGCTCTCTGCATCAAAGGTTGGACAGCCACCGAGACGCTGACCCACTCCGAGCGCCTCCTTCATCCGCTGATCCGCTCCTCGGACGGACGCCTGCGCACGGCGAGTTGGGAGGCGGCTGTCGATCGTATCGTCGAAGCGATAACCGAAACCCAGCACAAACATGGGTTCGAATCGGTTGGTGTGTTCGGTGGCGGTTCCCTCACTAACGAAAAGGCGTACCTGATGGGCAAATTCGCCCGCGTCGCCCTAAAGACCCCCAATATCGACTACAACGGTCGCTTTTGCATGTCGTCGGCTGCCGCCGCCAACATCAAGGCTTTTGGCATCGACCGCGGGTTGCCGTTTCCTGTAGAAGACATCGCCAATGCGAAAACAATCCTCCTGATCGGTAGCAACGCCGCCGAGACGATGCCACCGATCATGCAGTACTTCGATCAACAACAATCCGCCGGCGGGAAGTTGATCGTCGTCGATCCTCGCACGACAGCTACTGCACAGCGAGCAGACCTGCACCTGCAATTGACGCCGGGAACCGACGCAGCGCTCGCAAATGGCATTCTGCACACCCTGGTGGTAGAGGGCCTCACCGACCGTCAATACATCCGCGAACGCACCAAAGATTTCACGCTCGCAACCAACAGCGCCGCGGCCTTCTGGCCGGGGAGAGTCGAGCGCATCACCGGTGTCCCGGAATCTCAGATCCTCCGGACCGCGCGCATTTTGGGCGAGTCAAGAGGCGAAGTGATGATTCTGACCGCACGCGGCCCAGAACAACAAGCTCAGGGCGTGAACAACGTCTTAGCCTTCATCAATCTTGCTTTGGCACTCGGACTGGTCGGAAAACCTAACAGTGGTTACGGCTGTTTGACCGGTCAGGGCAACGGACAAGGTGGTCGCGAACACGGGCAGAAAGCCGACCAACTTCCGGGTTACCGCAAGATAGATGACCCGGCAGCCCGACACCACACCGCCAACGTGTGGGGCGTTCCGGAATCTTCGCTGCCAATGTCCGGGCCGTCTGCATATGAACTTCTGGACGGCCTCGGAACCGAAGAAGGCGTCAAAGCACTGCTGGTCTTCGGATCGAACGTCGTCGTCTCCGCACCTCACGCCTCGAACATTGAGGCCAAGCTGAGGTCGTTGGACTTCTTGGTCGTCGGAGACTTTTTCCTCTCCGAAACCGCCGATCTCGCCGACGTGGTCCTGCCGACTGCGCAGTGGGCCGAGGAAGAGGGCACCATGACCAATCTCGAGGGCCGGGTCATCAGGAGAAGGCGGGCCGTCGCCCCCCCTCCAGAGGTCAGGGACGAGTTGCTAATTTTCCAGGATCTCGCCAGTCGTCTCGGCGCAGGCGACCATTTCGTTTTCGATTCGGCCGAGGACGTCTTCGCCGAACTCAGGCATGCGAGCGCCGGTGGCCCTGCCGATTACGCCGGCATCACCTACGAGAAGATCGACGAAATGGAAGGCGTTTTCTGGCCCTGCCCAACAGAGGACCACTCGGGGACACCGCGCATGTTCGTTGACCGGTTCCCGACCCCGACCGGACGAGCCCAGTTCCACGCAGTCACTCAGAACTCCTCTGGCGAAGTGCCTGACCCCGAATACCCGCTGTTCCTCACGACGGGGCGCGTCATGGCGCAATACCAATCGGGCACCCAAACTCGCCGCATCCCATCCCTAGGGCGTATCGCGCCGAAACCAGTGGCAGAGGTGCACCCATCCGCCGCCAGCATGGCTGGTGTCAGAGACGGCGAAGACATCGTCCTCAAGACGCGCCGCGGCACCGCCAACTTCTCTCTCAAGATCACTCCCACAATCCGACACGACACCGTGTTCGTCCCGTTCCACTGGGCCGGATCACGGTCTGCAAACCTACTGACTAACCCCGTTCTCGACCCGACCAGCAGGATGCCCGAATTCAAGGTCTGCGCGGTCAGGCTCGAGAAATCAATCACCTGACGGAGGCTACCAAATGCCAGAGACGCAAAGATTAGTGGTCGTGGGCAACGGGATGGCCGGTGCGCGCTTCGTCGAAGAAATCCTAGCGAAGAGCGGACCCGAGAAGTTCGCCATATCGATGTTCGGCGACGAACCGCACGGCAATTACAACCGGATCCTCCTTTCCGGCGTCTTGTCGGGTACGCACGACTCGAAAGACATCTACATCAATCCTCTCGATTGGTACGAACGAAACGGCGTCACGCTCTTCGCAGGCGTCAAAGCCATCGGCATCGATCGGCAATCCAAGTCAGTCTACGCCTCAGGCGGACACCTCGTGCCGTACGACAAACTCGTCCTGGCAACCGGCAGCCTTCCCTTCATGCCGCCAATCAATGGCCTGTACACCGATGACGGAGCGCTCGCTCCCGGCGTCTTTGCATTTCGCACTCTTGACGACTGCACGCAGATGATCAACCACGCGGCGAACGTCCGACGGGCCGTCGTCATCGGCGGCGGACTGCTCGGTCTCGAAGCCGCACGCGGGCTGATGAACAGGGGTTTGGAGGTCCACGTCGTTCACCTCGCCAAACACCTCATGGAAAACCAACTCGACGCCGAATCGGGCGGTCTCCTAAAGGAGACCCTCGAGGAAATGGGCGTAACCTTCCACCTCGAAAAACTCACCCAACGAGTCACAACGGGCGTCACCGGGGATAACCATGTCAACGGTGTCGAATTCAACGATGGCACGAAACTCGATTGCGAAATGGTGGTCGTCTCTGCCGGCATCCGGCCGAACGTCGACATGGCGAAACTCTCCGGACTAAACACCCGACGAGGCATCCTCGTCAACGACGACCTCTCTTGTCGGAACGACCCCAACATCTATGCCATCGGCGAATGCATCGAACACCGCAGCGTCACCTACGGACTCGTCGCCCCGGCATGGGAACAGGCGACAATCCTCGCTGGACGCCTCACCATGACCGACCCCCACGTCCGTTACGAGGGGTCCCGAACCTCCACGAAGCTCAAAGTGATGGGCGTCGAACTCGCGGTGGCCGGAAACGTCCACGCCGACGATGAGCGTGACGAGGTCGTCACGTACGTAGAACCTAGCAGGGGCGTCTACAAGAAACTAATCGTCCGAGATGGACATATCGCCGGAGCAATCCTCCTAGGCGACGGAACCACCGCGCCACGGCTCCTCCAGGCGTTCGACCGCGACGAGCAACTTCCAAAGGATCGGGCAGAACTCCTCTTCCCGATCATGACGGAATCACTCGCCGATGACATCGCAACGCTCCCCGACGAAACTCAGATATGCAACTGCAACGGTGTCACCAAGGGGGCGATCGTCGAGGCAGTAAACGCCGGCAACCGGAGTTACAAATCCGTCTCCGACACCACCAGAGCGGGTTCAGGTTGTGGTTCATGCAAGTCCCAAGTGGAAGCCGTACTGGAGTTCGCCGCCGACGGACTCATCGCCGAAGATCCCTCGGCTCACTACTACGTCCCAAGCATCCCGATGGGCAAGACCGAACTAATCGAAGCAATTAAATCCCAAGGCCTCAAAAGCGTCTCCGCCGTCTTCAACACCTTGGCCGGAGGTCGCGAAGACCCGGTGAGCAAGATCGGTCTGGCTTCGCTCCTGAAAACCATCTGGGATGACGAATATGACGATGAGCGCGACGCCAGATTCATCAACGATCGCGTCCACGCCAACATCCAAAAAGACGGCACCTTCAGCGTCGTTCCCCGCATTTACGGCGGCATTACAACCCCCGCAGAGCTCCGACGCATCGCCGATGTCGCCGAAAAATACAACGCCGGCATGGTCAAGATTACGGGCGGACAACGTATAGACCTTCTCGGCATCCCCAAAGAGAACCTTCCCCACGTGTGGAAAGAGTTGGGAATGCCCTCAGGCCACGCATACACCAAGGCATTCAGGACTTGCAAAACCTGCGTTGGCACCGACTTCTGCCGATTCGGACTCGGCGACAGCACGCAACTGGGCATCGACATCGAAAAGCGCTTCCAAGGCGTTGAGATGCCGCACAAAGTCAAGATGGCAGTTTCCGGGTGTCCCCGAAACTGCGCCGAGGCAACAGTTAAAGACGTGGGAGTGGTCGCCATCGAAGGCGGTAAGTGGGAAATCTACGTGGGAGGAGCCGCCGGTGCCAGCGTGCGTAAAGGCGATGTCCTAGCCGTCGTCGATTCCCCTTCAGAAGCCATTAAAGTAATGGGTCGTTTCCTCCAGTACTACCGAGAGAACGCCAAATACCTCGAACGCACCTACGGCTTCGTCGAACGCATCGGCATCGAACCCATCAGAAAACTCCTGATGGACGATTCCACTGCCGAACCCGCACGCCTAGACGAAGCCATGCAGTCAACCGTCGCATCCTACGTCGACCCGTGGCTCGAAGGCCTCAACCCGATCCACGAAAGCCAGTTCCTGACCAAACCCGAAACCTCTGCGACGGTCAAGAAAAGTTGACCTCTTCACCAGCGAAAACCGCGTCGACCCTCGACCTCGGACCCGTCGATCAGATCCCGGTCGGTGAAGGCCGCGTATTCATGGTCGGCCGTATCCCGGTGGCGATCTTCCGTGATCGAGACGACAACCTCTTCGCCACTCAATCCCTGTGCCCTCACAAGGGCGGTCCACTGGCCGATGGCATCACTGGCGACGGGCAACTCCAGTGTCCCTTGCACTCCTTCAAATTCGAACTCACGACAGGCAATCCAATCGGAAACGACTGCAAATCTCTTAAGACGTACGCCGTCGAAGTGAACGGCGCAAACAACATCGAGGTCACCATCGAGACCACGAGGAGAGACGTCACATGAACGATTTTCCAAAAACATCGTTACTCGGACTGCGCGTCGGAATTCTCCAGAGCCGCGACGTTCATCATCTTTCGAAGCAACTCAAGATCCGAGGAGCTCATGTGATCTCGGCACCCGTACTCAGCGAACAACCCACCGACTGTTCGCTTGAAATCGCCCCTTTGATCGACGCATTGACTGCCAAGAACATCCACGTCTGCGTCTTGCAAACAGGCGTAGGCGTTGATGCTCTCTTCAAAAAGGCCGTCCTACTCGGAAGAGAAGATGAACTCCGCGACGGCCTTAACCAGTCCACATGCGTTGCCCGAGGACCGAAACCCGTAGGTGCTCTCCGCAAGCGGGGTGTAACCAATTACCGACAAATCGCGTCTCCCTACACAACATACGAACTCATCGACTCCCTATGCGACATCGAGCTCGCCGATTCCAACGTCGCGGTCATTCATTACGGCGAGCGTAATGAAAAACTCACAGGACTCCTCGCGACGCTCAGCAACACAGTTTTCGAGCTGTTCGTCTACAGATGGGAACTGCCCGAAAACCTCGATCCCATCTCGCATTTAATCGACGAGGTCTTAAACGGAAAAGTCGACGTCATCGCGTTCACCAGCCAGATCCAAGTCCGACACCTCATGGCGATCGCCGATCAACTCGGCGTCAAACACGATCTGACCAACGCGATCCAAAACACGACCGTTGCCGCTATCGGCCCCACCTGCGCTACCGCGCTCCGACGAATGGGCGTCACTCCCGACATCGTCCCGGAGCACCCAAAGATGGGCCATATGGTCCGAGAAATCTCTAAGCGATTCGCACTGGCCCCCGCCTGAACAGCCGGCATTCACGCGTACCGCACCGACCCATTCCCCGTTCAGGCTGAGGCTATCCACTCAACCCAACTATTGCCGATTCGTGCCAAAAACCAGACGTAAACCAGAAAGGAAATGTAGATGACGACCCCGTCGAACCTCGGACCAAACGAAAAAGCCGCAAGTATCTCGCTCTTCTCGCTGAATGCGCCCCAGATGCGGACCTTCCATCTCACTTGGATCGCATTCTTCCTCGCCTTCTTCGGATGGTTCGGCATCGCACCCCTCATGGCGATCGTCAGGGAGGACCTGAACCTCACCCAGACGCAGATCGGTAACACCATCATCGCGTCCGTAGCGATCACCATCGTCGCACGCCTCGCCATCGGATGGCTATGCGACCGAATCGGTCCCCGCATCACCTACACCGGTCTTCTTATCCTCGGCGCAATCCCGGTAATGTGCATCGGACTCGCCCAAAACTACGAAACGTTCCTCCTCTTCCGCCTGGCCATTGGCGTCATCGGCGCATCCTTCGTCATCACCCAGTACCACACCTCCGTCATGTTCGCACCGAACGTTGTCGGCACCGCAAACGCCACGACCGCCGGATGGGGCAACCTCGGTGGCGGTGTCACTCAGATGGCCATGCCCATCGTCCTGTCGCTGGTTCTCATGTTTGGCGTCGGCGAGATTTGGGGATGGAGAGTCGCGATGGTCGTACCCGGCATCGCCCTCGTCATCGTCGGCGTCGCCTACTACTTCTTCACCCAAGACTCTCCCGCCGGTAACTACAAAGATCTCCGAGAAAAAGGCGAGATGCCACCATCATCCGCCGTCAACGGAACCTTCAAAGAAGCCATAAAAGATTCACGAGTGTGGGCTCTATTCGTCATCTACGGAGCGTGCTTCGGCGTCGAACTCACCATCAACAACATCGCCGCTCTCTACTACCACGACCGCTTCGAACTTAGCATCGGAATGGCAGGTTTCATCGCCGGTCTCTTTGGTGCAATGAACATATTTGCGCGCACCCTCGGAGGCGCTTTCGGCGATAAATTCGGCATCAAATTTGGACTCCGAGGACGCGTCGTGTTCCTCGGAATCGTCCTCCTCCTAGAAGGCATCGCCCTTGTCATTTTCTCCCAGATGGCAACTCTCTTCCTCGCCATCGGAGCCATGGTCGTCTTCAGCCTCTTCGTCCAGATGTCCGAAGGCGCAACATTCTCGGTCGTCCCCTTCATCAACCGGCGCGCCCTAGGTTCAGTCGCCGGCATCGTCGGAGCAGGAGGAAACGCCGGAGCCGTAGCCTTCGGATTCCTCTTCCGTATGGAATCCCTCGCCACAGCCGACGCCCTCATGATCATCGGAGTCGCCGTCCTCTTCGCCGCCGCACTCGTAATCCTCGTCCGCTTCTCGCCCGAACGCGAAGCCGAAGAACGACAACTCCTCCAGGTCGCCCTCGCCTCTAGACCCGCCCCTGCAACGGCCTTCAACCCGTTCCGCAAGCTACCAAGCATCCGGATCGCACAACGTCAACCCACAATGGCCCTGCAACGCGTGGGCGCGATGCCGCCAACCGCTCCGCCGAGATCGCACCCCTCGTGATCAGGTCTGCAATCGACAACCCCGTCAAAGTTGCATAACGCCCCACCAAAACAGATTCGAACCATAGATGAATCCCGGATGACCGATCTGGCTCGGATGTCAACGCAGTCACAGTCCGTTCAGATTGCGCCTGCCGCGATATGGCGGAGGGTGCGGGATTCGAACCCGCGAGGGGGCTCAACACCCCCAACCCGCTTAGCAGGCGGGCGCACTAGGCCTCTATGCGAACCCTCCGCTACTAGATAACCTCATTCTAACCGCACGCAAACCGACCGTCATTCCGGTGGATGAGTTCAGTGCACAACTACCGTCATTCCGGCGAAAGCCGGAATCCAGAGAGGGGACGGGGTGCAATCCCGGTTTCGACACCCACTCTCAAGAGATCAGTTTTCGACGCAACAACACGTACGCCAATGGCAGAACCACCGCGATCATTCCCACCAGGAACAAAAAATCCCACACCAGTTCGCCCGTTATGTTGTTCGTCGAGAATGCCCGGCTCATATTCACCGCCGGCGCCAAAGGGATGAAGTTCGAGATCGCATGCGCCCATGATGGCAACACCTCGAACGGGTAAAAGATACCGCTGAACATGAACATCGGCGTACCCACGACCGTGAAGACCAGCGTGACGAAGGCTACGTGCGGTGCCGTTGACGAGAACAAGAAACCGACGCCGCCAAACAGTACCGACACCAGCAACACCGGAATTATCACGAATACCACCGTCCACTCGTTGATCCACCCGAATACCAGAGCAATCGTGGTGATCGACACCATGCTGATCAACGCCCGGGTTACACCGAACGAAATATCCGCGATCAACACCTCGAACACCGACAACGGCGTCGTCAGCTGAGTGTCGTATAGCTGCGCCTCCATCCGGTTGTACGCGCCCATCGAGCACTCAACCATCGGCACGAACATCGCACTCCCAACGATGATCCCCGGCGCCACGAACTCCGGATACGGTATATCCGTGCCCGGTACTGTCGGCACCAATCGCCCGATACCGACGCCAACGCCGATCATCATCACCACCGGCTCGATGAACATGAACGCCACCGCGTATTTCCAGAACCGGATAAACGCGAACCAGTGCCGCAACCACAGAGCCGAGATACTCCGAAAACGAATCCCTGCAACCGTCTTGAGCTCCGCCCGCGTCTGCGTAAAGAATGCGACCTCCGTGCTCATTCGTCCCTCAATTCCTTGCCCGTAAGCACCAAGAATACGTCTTCCAAGTGCGCCGGACGATAAGTCACACGCATCTTCGCCAACCCAACAAGCGACGAAACATCCGGCTTGGTATCGCGTGGCGCCGTCACCAAGACCCTAGGACCGACCTCGCTGTAGTTCCGCTTCTCCTCATCCAACCGACGTCTCAAATCCGCCCGTTCTTCCCGCGTCACGTTCTCGCTCAAGTTGAGGACCGCGACCTCCGCGCCCACATGATGCTGCACCACCTCACCAGGCTCCCCAATGTCTAAGATGTTCCCGTGGTCCATGATCGCCAAACGGTCGCACAGCG
The DNA here is from genome assembly GCA_951812795.1 of uncultured Dehalococcoidia bacterium. GTDB lineage: Bacteria > Chloroflexota > Dehalococcoidia > Lucifugimonadales > Lucifugimonadaceae > Bin127. The sequence continues at coordinate 2,217,774 of OX638325.1, read as the reverse complement.
TCTCCGCCTCGATCATGTAGTGCGTCGACATAATGATCGTCACTCCCGCCTCCTTCAATGCTCCAAGCTGCTCCCAGACCCGGTTCCGACTCTGCGGATCCAGACCCGTAGTCGGCTCATCCATCACCAGCAATTGCGGACTCGACATCATCGCCCGCGCAATCGCCAATCGACGCTTCATCCCGCCCGACAATGCATGGATGCTCGCGTTAGCCCGACCCTCAAGGTTGAAAAACCCCAAAACCTCCTTCGTCCGCTGGATCGCATCCCGATACGACAACCCGGCCAAATACCCGTGCAGCTCCAAGTTACGATGCACCACTAACGAATTGTCCAACCCATCATGCTGCGTCACCACCCCGATCTCATTTCGCACATCGCGACCCGACCTACCAACATCCAACCCAGCAACCAATATCGATCCCGAAGTAGCCGGCGACAATCCCGCCATCATCCGCATCGTAGTCGTCTTACCAGCACCGTTCGGACCCAACAACCCAAACGTCTCCCCACGCTTCACCGAAAAACTGATCCCGTCGACCGCGCGCAATTCGTCGTACATCTTGACCAGATCGGTCACCTGCACAACATTATCTACAGCTGTTTCAGTAAGGGTCATCAGCTCGATTCTCCCGGCGCAAAAAACGCCCGGATGGATTGACACGCCAGACGAAAAAACCTGCCCAACGCAATTTGGAATATCCAGAACAACCTCCAGAATATAACCCCACAACCTGATACACCAACTCAACCCTCCCCTTCGCCCTACGAACGGGTTCTGTGCACAACCCTCCCCCTTGATGCTCAAGGGGGAATTAAAGGGGAACTACTTACAGTGGTAACCGTTCTAGGTTAGAAGAAGTCTCTGATCCAGTTGATGGCTGAAACGAAGACGATTGACAGGACGATTCCGACAATTACACCACCGACAAAGGTTGCAATGTAGCTAGGCGGGATGTTCAATGATCCATTCCTTGAGCCTGCGCCTGACGGTCGCGTTGGGGTGCCCAATCGAGTAAGCTCCGTTTACCTGCCACGAATAGATGTTGAGATAGTTCGCCGACACGCTGACGATATCCACCAATCTGTCGTGCGGGATCTCGACCATCACATCGTCGAACGGGAAGCGCACTTTGACGTTCTTGCCGATCCGGTCCTTCGAGATAGTCAAGCGGTTGCGCGTTTCGATCATACAGCCCTCCCTTAAGTCAACTTGATGAGTTCAGGGATCGCGATCTAATCGCCGGTTGATATCGTCGATCCCCTCGGCAAGAGTCTTGAAACTTGCCGCCAGCTTATCCTCCAGCATGTCAAGTTTCTCATCGATCCGCTTGACATCGGATTTGAGATCCTTGACGTCCGCGCCGATCTCGTCGATTTTCAGGTCAAGTTGGCGCTGCCCTTCTTGCAGATCGGTCAACATTTCGCCGTTGACGTTGTCGCTCGCCTCCAACCGCTCCACGCGTTCCTCGAGTGTCGTCATCTCACTTGCCCTCCCGCTTCAAATACTTCCAGTCCTTCTTCGGCGGCGTAGCCATGACCGCCTTGGCGATGTTCTCGGCGGTATCCGGTATCCGTTTGAACACAGATTTAGGCTTCTTTGAGAGATGTTGCGCCATTGACAGTCTCCTTCAACCAGTCTTCGCCACATAGTAACATATCGTACATCTGTATGTTATCGTTGCGTTTGAACCGCAGGTGGGAAATCGAAAACTCGTCGTTATCTTTAATTCCCGATGCACAAGACCGCTGTAAAGGTGGGTGCAGTCCGCGCTTGCCTCCCTTACCCCGGCGTCTCCCCAATCCAGACCTCGCCGCCCTCAAAGTACTCCTTCTTCCAGATCGGCACTACCTCTTTCAACCGATCGATGAAATACAACGCCGACTCAAAAGCCGGACGCCGATGCGCCGCACTCACCGCCAACACCATGCTCGTCTCACCAATATCAACACGCCCTGTCCGATGACAGACAGCTACCTCACCGATCTCCCACTGGTCCCGCATCTCGCCGATGATCTGCGTCATCATGTCCTCGGCCATCGGAGAATACGCCTCATATTCCAGCCACAACACCTTCCGTCCCTCATTATGATCCCGCGTGATGCCATGAAACAGCACCACCGCACCATCCCGATCCGACCCCACCAGCCTCACCACCTCATCCCCATCAATCGCATCACCGGTAACCCAAACCCGAGCCGACCCGTCATCGTCGACCGCACCACCACTAACCGGCGGAATAACCGCGACCTCATCGCCGTCAAAAACCTCGACCGACCGATCCACATAAACCCCATTCCGAGCCAACATCACATTAGAGGGCAACCCAACACCCCCGCCAACCAAACCCAAAGCCCCGTCTACCGCATCACCCAAGCTGACCCCACTCCCAACCTCAACAACGACGCGCCCTGTCCCAACGCGTTCCCGCGCCCCAGCAAAAAACAGAACTGTCACAAGCAAAACATGCACTCCATCGAATGCCGTTAAGTATCACTAAAACCAAAGGCTAGCAAATCATCACCTCCCCTTCGCTCTGCGAAGGGGACGCGTGCAAGCGAAGCGAGCACGCAGGGGATGCCCGAAATTCACCGCAACACTCCTCTCCCACAACACCGCTTCCTTCACAATCCTTCACATCCTAGTTCAAACGCCTCTAGATTCCCGCGTCGGCGGGAATGACGGCGGGCGGGCACGGGACATGCACTCCATCGAATGCCGTTAAGTATCACTAAAACCAAAGGCTAGCAAATCATCACCTCCCCTTCGCCCTGCGAAGGGGTGCTGTGCATGACCTCACTTACGACGGGTTCACGGTCAGATCACGTGCGCCTCCCTGTTGCCCGGCCCCTCTGGATTCCGGCTTTCGCCGGAATGACGGCGGTCGCGCGCGGCGAATGTCGGCAGTCGTGCGCGGCACAACATAGACCCCCTCTACCGCTAGCAACCACCCCACCATCAACGCAACACCCCAAACAACTAACAACATAATCCGCGTAACCCGCGGTTCAGACACCACTCCCATCATCGCAGCAGAACCCTCTTCCACAACAGGTGTCCCCCTCACCCGCAGTCCAACCCGTAGGGGCGATCCCTTGTGGTCGCCCTACCACCCAAACCACCAACCCCTCACATCACCGCACCACCCCAAACAGCCCCACCACATCCTTCCCATCCTTCCCAATCCTTCGCATCCTAGTTCAAATATGCCAAAACACTTGACTCCAGCACGAATGTTGTAGTACAACAGTAACTAAGCGCCGAAAGCCAAGACCCATCGGGTCGACCGCCAAGGCGCCCAGAACATCGCCGCGTCGATACGGGAAGCGTGCACCTTTTCCTTATTGATGCTGCTCATCGACCAAATACAAACACCAACCCGCGGGTGGGAGGCACCCAGGCCTATCAAGCCGACGCCAATGGCAATTTTCAATGGCGAACGCCGACGGAGGCCTGTCGCAGCACCCATCACAAGCTTAAGGAGTTCGGGCGAAACGCGGACCACACAATTCGGTATAGAGACCGTTGTAGCCCAAGGGCTCGGATGCGGAGCATGGCTGGCTCCGCCCAGCAAGCCAGACGGACGTCATCGGCGCGTAGGGGCGACCCTTGTGGTCGCCCGCTCCGTCGGGACGCCCGTTCAAGGTTCGAGCGAACGCCGTTCTCTGACGCCGGCACAGCGATTCCAGCGGAGCGAGCTGGAGTGACCTACAGGACTAGCGAGAAGGAACGAATCAAGCAACGCCGGGCGGCGCGACTCCAAGTCGCCGACCGGAAGGCCGACGGTCTGGCGACGTCGGAGGCCCTGGAATTTTGACTACCGTACACCCCCATTCGCACGCTCCCCAAAAGACGCGGCGATGATTCGAAACACAGAACCCGTGCGCCCCGCCTTCGCCGGGCGCACACCATAACCACCCCGCGGGCGTCCCCACACCGACGCTTGAAATACACAACGGGCTAGAACCCCTTGCCCCGGCCACCCTGGATTCCGGCTTTCGCCGGAATGACTGAGTTTTGCAAAGACCTCGTTGATCGGAGGGTGTTGATACGCGCGCACCCGTCGTGCGATAAAATCGAAACTTAGCGCCTCCGTCAAATCGAAAAGGCGCTCAAACACTACCTTCGCGATACAAGAATCGCCCAAAGAACCCGCTTGGAGATACATGGTCCGAATCAGACTCAAGAGAATCGGCTCACGCGGTCGTCCGTACTACCGCATCGTGATCGCCGACCAGCGCAACGCCGCAGCCGGCAGATACATTGAGCAAGTCGGCTTCTACGACCCGTTCCCCGACCCACCACAGATCGACTTCGACGAAGAGAAAACCCTCGATTGGCTCCGCAAGGGCGCTCAGCCATCCGAGTCGGTTGAAAGAATGCTCAAATCCAAAGGCATCCTCGAAAAGGTCAAAATTAATGCGTGAAGACCAACGCCAGCCCGAAAACGACGAAGTCGTTGACGAAATCGTCCAAGATGAACCCGTCGATGAGATCGTAACCGACGAAATTCAAGCCGAAGCGCCTGCTGACGACGAATTCGAAGCCGAGGACGAATCCGAATCGTACGAAGACATCGGTGAAATCGAAGGCGAAACCGAAATGCGCGATATGATCGGTTACATCGCGCGCGTACTTGTTGATGAACCCGATGCCGTCGAAGTTAGTTCGCAGTGGAGCGACGGGCGCCTGAACATCAACCTCAAGGTGGCCGACGCCGACAAAGGCAAAGTGATCGGACGCCGCGGCAGGGTTGTCCACGCGATGCAATCGCTCCTTCGGGTCGCCGCAACCAAATCAAACATGCGCGCCGGAATCGACGTCGAATAACATTCGCCAACATCCGGTACCGCTTCATGAGGAGAGGAGGACGTAAATGTCAGGCCATTCAAAGTGGAGCACGATTAAGCACAAGAAGGGCGCGGCCGACGCCAAACGCGGTCAGCTCTTCACTAAACTCACGCGCGAAATCACCGTCGCAGCCAGGGAAGGATCACCCGACCCTGAAATGAACTTCCGTCTGAGGTTGGCCGTCGACAACGCCAAGGCTCAGAACATGCCTAAGGACAACATCGAGCGCGCCATCGCTAAAGGTTCTGGCAAAGGTGCCGACGGCAACGCCCTTGAAGAACTCGTATACGAAGCATACGGTCCCGGTGGTGCTGGATTCATCATCCAAACCCTCACGGACAACCGCAACCGTGCCGCTTCCGGCATCCGCTCCAAGATCACTCGCGGCGGCGGCAACCTGGCTGCCAACGGTTCCGTCTCTTGGAACTTCGAACAAAAAGGCCTCGTCACCCTCGAAGTCGAAGGCGCAGATCCTGAAGAGATCGCCCTAGAGGTCATGGACATCGGCGCCGAAGATGTCGACATCGAAGACGAGCTTGTCAGCATCACCTTCCCGTTCAACGAATTTGCCAAAGCCAAGACCGAGCTTGAAGCCTTCGAAAACGTGCGCGTCGAATCCGCCGAATTGGCGATGATCCCCAACAACACTGTCAGTCTCGAAAAATCGCAGGCCGTCCAAACCCTTCGTCTGCTCGACGAACTCGAAGAACTCGACGACGTATCAAAGGTCTTCACCAACGCCGACTTCTCCGAGGAAGTACTCCAAGAGTTCCTCGCTCAACAAAACTGAGGCCAAGGGCGGATGTCCCTCTCGACCAGCCACATCCGACGCGTGGTCCTAGCCGCGCTCGAAGAAGATTCCGCCTTTAACGACGCCACCACCAACGCAACTGTCGGCGAATCCAACGTCCAAGCCACCGCGCGTATCGTAGCTAAACAACCCGGAATCATCGCCGGAATCCAAGTCGCAGCGGAAACATTCCAGACGCTCAATCCGAACGCCAATTTCGATCCCCATATACAAGATGGCGCGCCAGTCGAACCCGGATTGGCGATCGCCACCGTAACCGGAAAAGCAGCCGCAATCCTGAGCGCCGAGCGAACCGCCCTCAACCTCCTCCAACGCATGAGCGGCATCGCAACCCTAACCGCAAAATACGTCGCCGCTATCCAAGGCACCAACGCCACAATCGTCGACACCCGCAAAACCGTTCCCGGCCTCCGCCTCCTCGACAAATACAGCGTCCTAACCGGCAGAGGCGGCAACCACCGCATGTCACTCGCCGACTGCATCCTCATCAAAGACAACCACATCGCCGCGATGGCATCACAAGGTTTGTCGATTGGCGACGTCATCCGTCATGTCCGAGCTAACGCGCCCTTCTCGATGAAGATCGAGATCGAAGTCGAAACCGTCCTCGACGCCGTCGATGCAATGAACGCCGGTGCCGACATCGTCATGCTCGACAATATGACGCCCGACGCCATGCGAGCCGCCGTCAACGATCGCGTCGGCCAATCCCTTTTGGAAGCATCCGGCAACGTTACTCTCAACAACGTCCGAGAAATCGCCGAAACCGGCGTCGACATCATCTCCGTCGGAGAACTCACCCACTCCGTCACCGCCCTCGACATCTCCCTCGATTTCAGCGTCGCTTGACGGCGTCTATCCCTGCCGCCGCGACCGGTGCCGGTCCGTCGAATCCAATATAAACGTCGCCGGCCCTTCGTTCACCAACTCGACATTCATCATCGCCCCGAAAACCCCCAGCTGCACACCCACCCCGGCGTCCTCGAATGCCTTGACGACACTATCAAAAATCGGACTCGCTACATCGCCCGACGCCGAAGCAGTAAAACCTGGTCGTCGTCCCTTGCGCGTGTCTGCGAACAGCGTGAACTGACTGATCAGCAAGGCCGAACCGCCCACGTCCAATAACGAAAGATCAAATCCAGATTTCCCATCAATCGCGCTGAATATCCGCAGGTTGACCGTCTTGTTGACCAGAAAATCAATATCGGCTTGCTCATCGTCGTGCGTAACACCGACGAGTATTACCAAGCCCTTTTCAATCTCGCCCGTCGTCTCTCCGTCGACCGTGACCCGTGCTCCGGTAGTGCGTTGAATTACGAAACGCAATCGACGCCACCCGCGTTAATCAGAAGAAGCGGAAGACGAAGACTTGCTCTTCGCCTTCTCTTTAGGTTTCGAATCAGCCGAGGAAGACTCGCCATTGGAATCTGATTTAGATCTCGAAGCCGATCCGTTTCGACCATAGTCGGTGGTGTAGAAACCCGATCCCTTGTACAGCACCATTGGCACCGATAGCATTCGGGACGCTGCGGTTCCGCAATCGCCACATGTAGCGATCGGTTCCGACGAGAAGCTTTGCATCTCATCGAAGACGTGGCCGTTTTCGCACTTGTATTCGTAGATGGGCATCAGGCACTCGTCGTTTGTGTTCGATTCCGCGGAAGTCGCGGCTGAATCGTCCGCTCGCGTCGCGGATGTACTTGTTACGAAAGATCTCGTCGTGCCTGAGATTCTATCAGTTGTTCTGGTTCAACTGCGTTCGCAAAGCCTTGACGTCGTTCACCGGCAACTCGCACGCATAGTTTCGACAAACGTATGCGGTTGGTAACCCATCAACCATGCGCCGACCTTCAAAAAGGGGCAGAGACCTCTCATCATCGTGATCACCAGGCGTAACCAACGCCACAATGCGATCGGGATTGAAACCGCTTCTCGCTTCCGTCAGCAACGGCTCAGTATTCGGATCGTCTTGCTCGCCGACTATGACGACCTGCTTGTTCGCATTGGCGTAGAACTGCGCCGCTTGCAACCACCACGAAAAAGCGGATGGTGCCCGTTCCATCAGGTCGCGTATCGATCGCAAATTCGCCGCGCCGATGCGTTCCAAATCAACGTTGCCCGTAAACTCGGCACATCGCAAGAGCGCGAGCGAAGCTGCGGAACCGCCACAAGGTTGAGCGTTGTCGAATGTGTCACGAGGTCTGACGATTAACGCTTCTTGATCCGAACCGGTGTCGTAGAAGACTCCGTCGGCTGGGTTCCAAAACAACTCGATCATCGAGTCACAGAGTTCTTCAGCCCATTCCAACCATCTGAGATCGAATGTGGCTTCGTAGAGATGGGTAAGCGAGTCGGCAAGATACGCGTAATCCTCAAGGAAACCCGGGATGCTCGCAGGGACTCCCGAATCCGCCTTGCAACTCCGCATCACCCGGCCATCGGCCCGCACCAAACGCTCGAGAATGAACTCGGCGTTTTGGACCGCTATGGCAACCCAATCTTCACGGTCTAACGCAGCACCGGCCTCAGCGAAGGCGCGCATTACCAATGCATTCCACGAAGTGATTACTTTGTCATCGGTCATCGGCGGTACGCGTTTGAGGCGCGCGGCGTACAGCAATCTCTTTGCCTCGCCGATCTTCGACGTCAACTCATCCACCGATATCCCAAGTTCATTCGCTACCGATTCGTCGGGACGATGCATGTTGAGGATGTTCTGACCCTCGAAGTTCCCCGTCCGCGTCGCGTCCCAATAAACCATCGCCACCCGAGCCAGGTCCTGTCCCAGTACCGCTTCCATTTCCGGCGTCTGCCACACGAAGAACTTGCCCTCTTCGCCTTCAGAATCCGCGTCAGTCGCGGAGTAGAACGCTCCACTTTGCCGATGACGCATCTCACGATCCAAGTAGTTCAACGTCTCGTCGACGATTTTGGCGAAGAACGGATTGCCAGTCCGCTGCCACGCGTGCAAATAGAGAGTCGCTAACTGGCCGTTGTCGTAGAGCATCTTCTCGAAATGCGGAACTAGCCACACCGAGTCGACCGAGTAACGATGGAAGCCGCCACCGACCTGGTCGTAAATCCCTCCGCGTGCGATCTTCGTCAGCGTTAAATCGACGAACTCTTGGGCGGGATCGTTGCCTTGTAGCTCCGCGTGCGTCAGGAGGAATTCGTACATCATCGGTTGAGGGAATTTCGGCTGCAAACCAGTTCCGCCGTGTTGCCAGTCGAACTCTGGTGCCAAGTGACGATACGCCGAGTGGAACATCGCTTGCGCGATGGGTTCGACGCTCATCCTAGCGCTCGATTGCGACGATATGGCATTCACGATGCGCGTTGAGCTCTGCTCAATCTCGTCTCGACGCTCACGGTAGGCTTCTGCGACGGCGGTCAACACCCGGGGAAACGATGGCATGCCGCCACGATCCTCGTTCGGGAAATATGTCCCTCCGTAAAACGGTTTACCGTCGGGCGAAAGGAAGACGGACATCGGCCATCCACCGTGACCAGTCATAGATTGGACCGCCGACATGTATACCGAGTCGATATCGGGACGCTCCTCGCGATCCACCTTGATGTTGACAAAAAGGTCGTTCATGAGCGCGGCGATTTCACCGTTCTCGAACGATTCACGCTCCATGACGTGACACCAATGGCACGCCGAATAGCCGATGCTGAGGAATATCGGCCGATCAAGTTCTTTCGACTTCGACAGTGCCTCCTCGCCCCACGGATACCAATCGACCGGGTTGTCTTTGTGTTGGAGCAGATACGGGGAGGTCTCTTGCGTTAAACGATTCGGCACGATCAACCTCTCTCAAACGCTGGTCAATTCGACTGTAGCGACAGTCCCAAGTTCCACGTCGAATTTGCGGATCAGGTGGTTGTTCGTGTCAGCCACGTATACAATCCCATCTCGGTAGGCGATTCCCGCCGGTTCATCAAAGCTTGCGCTCATGGCATCGCCGTCGGTCGATCCTTGAGTACCATCGCCGGCGACGGTTGTGACGCGTAGCGTCGACAGATCCATGCGTTTGATCTTGTGGTTGTATGTGTCGGCGATGTAAATCGCGTCAGGTGCCATTGCAACATCTTGAGGATGTTGCAACAAGGCCTCTTTGCCGATGCCGTCAGAATCGCCAAACGCGAACAACCCAGTGCCCGATAAAGTGACCACTCGTCCCCCTTCGCCGATCTTGGCGACGCGGATGGCGCTGGTTTCCGAATCGGCGAAAAAGAGATTGTTCCCGTTGAGGGCCAATCCGTAAGGTTGGGCGAGCAAGGATTCCATTCGGGGTCCGTCGACGATATTCTCGGCACCGGTCCCGGCGAATGGTTCGATCATGCCGGCTTCGATATCCATTTGCCAAAGTTGGTGTGCCCCGGCCATGGCGATGTAGAGTGTGCCGTTCGCGAATTCAAGGTCATAAGGCGAATTAAGAGGGAACGATGTCGCCTCACCCCCCGTGTGCCGTATCAACGACTGTTCGCCAGTGCCGGCGATGACCGCGACTTTACGCGCCTCCAAATCGACTCGCATTAGCGTGTGCGTACCCGCGTCCGCCACATATAGCGTGTCGCCATCTAACGCCATGCCCTGGGGATTGTCGAAGAGCGACGCGTCGTAGTCCCATTCGCTGCCAACGGGATTGAGTACGCCCGGTTGCGGATCAAATGAATCAACCGCCAACGGACTCTCACCGTTGCCGATTGTCTCATCGATAGTGCCGTCTCCATTAACTACAACGACTCGATGATGGTTTGAATCGGCGATGAACAGCTTGTCGTCGTCAGCGGCCAATATCTTGCCAGGGAATGACAAGGCGCCATGACTTCGGGATTCCGAACCGTATTCAAACGGCACTGGGTCACGGTCAAGTACCCCGGCACGATCAAACTCGTCAACCATCGCCGTCAAGACTCGATCCATGGCCTCAAATTGGAACTCGCCTTCGTGTCGGCCAATGACTTTGCCTTCGGGGTCGACGAACATCAAAGTTGGCCACGCCCGTGCAGCGAAAGCCGACATCACTTGCAACTCGACATCGTTGATTACGGGATGATTGACGTTGTATCGGTTGATCGCGGCACGCACGTTTTCCGTGGCGCGTTCAGTGTCGAATTTCGCCGAGTGAACTCCGATCACGAAGAGCGTATCGGCGTATTTCTTCTCCAGCCTCCGCAACTGCGGAAGTATGTGCATGCAGTTAATTCAACAATAGGTCCAGAAATCGAGGATAACGATTTTGCCGCGCAATGCCGATAGCGATACCGGCGCCGCAGTGTTGATCCACTCAAGACCGTGAGGAAACTCCGGTGCCCGCACCTTCCCAGCGTACGAAGTTGCGGTGTTTTGAGATGTTGTCATTGTTTCTCCGTTCGATCCGAATCAATAGGAAGGGTATTGCGCAATTGTCGCGCATCCCGTTGCGAGGTTTCGCATAATTGGATGTATGCCTGAATCGAAAGACGACCGGTCCGTGTCGAACCCGAATGCAGCGGATGAGTCGCCGACACCCAAGCCACACCCTGACGACCTCCGCAACATAATGCTTGGTCGCCCTCGACCGCAGTACGAAACTGGCGGGAATGGCGATTTTTCGGCAGAGGCGGCACCAGAGGCGGATCCGGTCTGGTCAGATTCACAATCTGACGACTCAACCAGCGACGAACCGCAATGGCAGACCCATAGTCCTGACGAAGGCGAACCGGAGCCTCAATGGGAGTATGAACGTCCACCGTATTACGCTGAAACGGATTCTGAACCCGAAACAGATCGGGGTCACCCAGATGCGGTAACCCGCTTTGGTCCTCCGGCTGGCTTCGGACGCAGAGTTGTCGCATATTTGATCGACAACGCGATCACTATAGTCATTCTGAGCCTCTTGTTTCCGTTGATTCTCAGCCGACCTTACATCGACTACGAAGCGATAACTGCTGAACTTGAGAATGCGAGCCAACAAGTAGCACTGCCGACCGCCACGCCAGTTTTGGGTTCGGTAGAAGACGCGCCACAAATCAATGCCGCGAATTCCGCAGAATCGGAAGCACAGTCCGTTTCCGATGTGTTTTCGGGGCTGGCACTCGCATTATTTGTGACGACCGTCTACAACGGCATATTGGTGGGTCTTTTGGGCACAACAGTCGGCAAACGCATCCTAAACGTCTATGTGTTGGACGCGAACGGCAACATTCCTGGAATTCCGTTGGCATTCGGTCGAGCATTGTCGACCGTCGTATCGACTGCGATCTTTTATGTTGGCTACTTGTTCATCCTTCGGCACGACAACCGCGCATTGCACGATCTCATGGTCGGGACGTACGCGATAACGTTGACTTCAGACGAGAACATTACGCCGCGCGGTCTGCAACAGGACGATTGATAGTCTGTATGGCCCGCCGCGATCTTGGCAAGGAGGTTGAGACGTGCCAAACAAGTTGAAAGTTCTGATAACCGGCGCTAGCGGTTACATCGCGGCGCAGATGCTCAAGACCTACCGCGATCGGTACGACCTGACACTGATCGACGCGATGGACACCGACGCGAATGGCAACTCAGTGGAGGGGATTGAGATCGTCGACCTGATCGACACGGATCGATCCCAGTATCAACACCACTTTGATGGGCAAGATGCCGTTATCCACCTCGCTTACAAGCGTTCAAGTCCCGGAGGTGTGTACGGCGACGCGGTGCCCCAGATCGATCGGTTCGCTACCGAACTGGAAAATGTCCAGATGGCGAACAACGTCTATCGCTGCGCCTATGACGGGGATGTGAGACGGATCGTGGTCGCAAGCTCTAATCATGCTGCTGACTGGTACGAACACGCGCTGATCCACAATCGCAAGAAGGAGATGGTTTTCGAAGATGAGATGCCGCTGTCCGACAATTTTTACGGTTGGGCTAAGGCCGCGTACGAGTTGCTTGCGCATCCGTACGCTTGCGGCGCCTTCGGACGCAAACTCGAGGTCGTGCAAGTCCGAATCGGGAATCCACGCGAAACCGACGCGGACGCGCTGATGAGTAATCGCGATCCGTTGCACGGCGGGACTCCGCAGTCAACGTACAAACGCGGTCTCGGTGCACATTTCAGCGAGCGGGACCTTCAACAGCTCTTCGCCAAGGCGATTGAAACACCTGACATCGCCAACGAACATGGAGTGCCTTGGGTCATCGTGTACGGCCTGAGTGCTAACACACGTTCGTTCTGGTCGTTAGAGAATGCACGTCGAGTGCTCGGTTTCCAACCAGAGGACGACTCCGAGTTGAAATTCAACGACACGATCGCGCAGCATTTGACGGTTGACAACCCGGCTGGCCCGGGAAAGGTCGGTCCCTAATGGATGATCGGCGGGGAAGGAGAATGTCGTTGCGATTGGGGCGTCACCCGGGTAAGGAGGCTTCGAACCCGAGACGCCAACGCAATCGCTTATTCAACGACGTCCTTCCCTGCCGTTCCAATAGTGGCTCACAGAATTGCCGAACGTGAGCGCACAAAATGGACGAGACGGATCGAATTAAAGCAGTACCGGGACCCGTTCCTGCGCAGGTGATTTTTCGGTCAACCAATCGGGAGCTCCAAATAGGTCGTCAACGTCATCGCCGATTGACCTTGAATCAACGTCATCCGTAGAACGGAGCGGCTCTAAGGCTTCTCCATGCTGATTCGCGGCGACGGTGGCGACTGATTGTTCCATCCGGCTGCCAGCCAAGATGCTGATCCTCATTCGGTTCCCTTTGGTTGCGTCGGAATTTGTCACGAAGGATGTCGACAAAACCGCGTTCTCTGAAGTCTCTGCCTCAATGATCGCGATGGCGGAATTCAACGCTTTGATCGACATGTCCCGAGGTCCCGCGACAATGACACTTACGCGATCAGCTTCACCCAGATCAAGGCCGGTGGTTATTGGGTTCTTGATTGCCTCACGAGTCGCTTTCCGGTAGTCGACGACGTCTTCGCAGGAAGCGTAGGAGATGAAAGTTGGCCCGGTTCCGTTGATGGCGTCGAGCAATTCAGGTGCGGTGTTGAGTGTGCCGAGTGTTGCCACCCCGGAGGCCGACAAAACGTTCATCACGACACGGGCTTTGGCCGCCGATAGCTCTGAAGCGAGATCACCGGCAATCGCCACGTTCGACAACGCGGAGTCTGCGTCTACGATGGCCAACGGGCAGCCGGTAGCGCGAATTCTGTCCAACGCAATTCCTGCAATGTTTGAACGTGTGCGACCTTCGAACGCGAATGGTTGGGTAACGATTGCCAACACTGTTGCACTAGTGGACATGGCGGTGCGGATCACTGATGGCATAAGCTCCAACGTCGTATTGCCGCCGAGACCAGCCATAACGAAGACGATAGGTGGTTTACCGATTACGGTCTTCAGACGGAACAGATCGCTCACATCTGCGAGGTCGTCGTCGGAGGTGCCTTGTTGACTCGGGACGAACACTGGATAGCCAATCGCGACGCGACGCCCAACATTGATCGAAAGCAGGTTGTCCATCTGTCGATCGACAGATATCACGTCATCTGGGCTTCCCAGCACCTTGGCGAGTTCGGTTGCAGACTTAGCACCGGCGCCGCCGACTCCAACAATCGTGAAGTCCTTGGCTTCTTTGGTATTTCGTCCATCTCGTATGATCGTCATGTCAGTCTCCAATTCCGCTACGATGGGCTCGATATCGGATAGCACTTCTGTTCAACTACTATCATAGCACGTGTTTTCTAGTAAAATGCAAGCGTTACAGCAAATATGTTCGGACAATTGTCCAATGCGATGAAAATGTCGAAATCAGAGGAAGAATTACGATCAACCGATGTCATCGACAGCGAGATCGTACCGTCACGCGCTCTGAAATCTCGCAACGAGACCGATCTGACTTACGAACTAAAGTGGACTGCGTGGCAGTGGTTACACTCGGTCGCCGGGTGTCGCGCCATTGGGATGGAAGTCAAGTTGGAAGGACCAGGCGGCCGGATTGTAGATCTCGTCGGGATTGGCAAAAACAACGTGGTTTACATCATTGAGGTAAAGTCTTCGCGGGCCGATCTGCGTCGGGATGACAAGACCAACGAGGACCGAAAACTGGCTTTGGTTCAACTCTCGGCGCTACAGGACGCAGCGAATTTAACGGCCACGGTGCTCAACGATGCGCGAGATCATGCAGTCGCATCTGTTCAAGACGGGTCGGACTGGCGTGAACATCCCACCTATACCGCCGCGTTGCGGGACGACAAAGAGATCGAAAAACGACTGGCGGCAAAGCAACGAAGCATCGCCAGGTTTTCAACCAAATTCCACGATCCGGCCTTCCTCGCCTGCGCCGATTTCCACTACATAATGGCGCCCCAGAACTTAATCGCTCGCTCCGAACTTCCACCTTTTTGGGGATTGATCGACGAGAACTCGCAAATTGTTGTCTCAGCCGTTCAAAAGCAAGTGCGACGTAACACCATACATGTGTTGCGTGCCATTGCTAAGGCGAACACGCGCGATTTGATGAAGGCGTGCAGTGTACCGGTAATGGACTCGCTATCGCACGGCCCCAACGCGGAGTGAGGAATGCTTAACTATGACAGCATTTCGCCCAGGCGGTCGATCGCGAGGCGAAGGTTGTCTTGCGAGTTGGCGAACGAGATGCGGACGTACCCATCGCCATACTCGCCGAACGCTGTGCCTGAAAGCAACGCCACGCCAGCCTCATCCATCGCGCGATCGGCGAATGTGCGACTGTCGAGACCCGTACCGCTGATATTCGGGAAGGCGTAGAACGCCCCGCCAGGAGTGCGGCACGTTACCCCGGGAAGGTTGTTCAACCCTTCGACCACAAGGTCTCGCCGAATGCGGAACTCGGTCATCATCTCCGAGACGGAATCCTGCGGGCCTTGAAGCGCTGCGATGCCGGCCATCTGAACCGCGACCGATGTGCACGACACGCTGTTGGTCATCAACTTGGTCACGGCGTCCATCATGAAGTCCGGAAATACTCCGTAACCGAGCCTCCACCCTGTCATCGCGTAGCTCTTTGAGAAACCATCAAGGATTATAGTTCGCTCTACCAAACCGTCGAACTCGGTGATCGAGGTGTGAGAACCCGAGTAATACATATCCTTGTAGATCTCGTCTGAGAGCACTACGAGATCATTTTCGACGGCGATTTTAGCGATGCGCTCCAAGTCTCCGTCGGTTATCACGCTTCCGCATGGATTGTTAGGAGAGTTGACGATTAGCAGCTTGGTGTTGTGTGTAACCAAGGACTCCAATCGGTCGACGTCCAGCGAGAAATCGAAGCGTTCCTCGAGCGGAATCGGCACCGCGGTGCCTCCCGCGTAGTTGATCATCGACTCGTAGATCGGAAAGCCCGGGTTTGGATAAATGACCTCGTCGCCCTCTTCGATGAGCGCGAGTATCGAGAAGAACATCACCGGTTTTCCCCCCGGGGTGACGATTATGCGATCCGGTTCGATGTCGTATCCCTGACGTTCGGTTTGGTGTGCGGCGATCGCCTCCCTCGCTGGCATCTCGCCCGGAGACGGGCCGTAGTGAGTGAAACCGTCGTCAAGGGCCTTCTTGGCTGCGTCCTTGATGTGCTCCGGCGTGTCGAAATCGGGTTCGCCGATTTCGAGGTGAACTATGTGCCGGCCTTGAGCTTCAAGCTCCCGAGCGCGCGCCAGTGTGAGGAACGCGGTCTCGGTGCCTAGGCGGTCTTGTCGTGATGCTAATGACTTGGGCAATCTCGCACAACCCGTGTTTAACTAGAGATTCGATGCCGATCTATTGCGCCTCGACTAGGCATCTGCCATTCGAGCCGCAACGCTAAAGGATAGTGTAAACAACGTGGTTCCAACGGAAGATGCTATGGACTACGTCCGATGGGCCGAGCGTTACGACATCTTCTACGAAGCGGCACCAGAAGGCGAATTGGAGTTTTATCTGAACGCCATCGACCGATCGGCCGGATCGGTCCTCGAACTCGGAGTCGGCACCGGCCGCATCGCGATCCCGGCGGCGATCATGGGTCATGACGTAGTAGGCGTTGATCTGAATCGTCCGATGCTCGATCGTGCTCGTCAGAAACTCGGCGACGCGCCGATCGTCGGTTCAATTGAACTTATTGAAGCAGACATGTGCAAGTTGGATCTGGTGAAAAAGGATTTCGATCTCGTTACCATCCCGGCGCACACCCTCGCTCTCGTAACCGACGCGGAATCGCAACTCGAGGCACTCAAACGTTGCGCTCTGCACATGGCACCTGACGCGATGTGCATCTTCAACCTTTTCTACCCTAGCGATGACTTGATCAACGGAGAACCCGATGAGAAATTTCTTCTTGGCGTAATCGAAGGTGATGAACCGGGTATCAGGCACGTACTTACCGGGATCAACGATTTCGATACCGCGACCCCGACTAACCACTGCACCCAGATCATCGAAACTCTCGACTCGCGAGGGCAGTTAGTCGATCGCGAGGAATTGCGTGTGGAGTTTAGGTACCTGCATCATGAACAGGTCTTGTACTTACTCGACAAAGCAGGATTGCGGTTGATCGAAGCATTCGGTGATTTCGATGGTTCTCAGTTGGACAGCGAGAGTGAAGAGATGATCTACGTGTGCCGGTTAGCCTGAGTGCTCAGTGTTCGAAGCGCACCATATCTGATCGTCATCAAATGCCCCCTCAGCTGGTAGTACTCAGTCGACAGGGGGTGGCGCAGGGGGTGGAGCGGCTGGTTCGACGCCGGGTGCGCGCTCTTCTATGATCTCAAGCCAACTGTCGGCGCTTTCAATCACTCTTGGCAACTTTGGGTCTTGCGAAAGGGAAATTGCCTCGAGCAAGTCGTGTTTTGATTCTGCGAAATTCCCTACCCTCGCTAGCAAGATGCCTCGATCCAAGAAATACGTGGCCTGTGTAGGCTGAAGTTCAATTGCGTAGGTAAAGTCGGAATACGCTGCGGCTCCGTCGAGGAGAATGTCACGATGATACCTGCCGCGCCACCAATAGACTCCACCGTCGTCGGGCGCAAGCTTTATGGCGTTGCGGAAATGCTCGGATGCCGAATCGTAGTCGTTTTCGGTCGCTCGTACCCGCCCCATGACGAGATGGGCGTTCACCAGCTCGTCGTCCAATTCCAGTCCACGCAGCGCGTCTCGTTTGGCGCCGTCAAAATCCCCCATCGAAACTCGCACCAATGCTCGCTCGCCATAGATTGAACCAACCCTAGGGCGCAACGAAATAGCGCGGTCGTAATCGACCATCGCATCCTCGAATTCGCCTTGCATCATCCGTGCTTGGCCGCGCCCTGCCCACGCACGTGAGAAATCAGGCTCGATCTCCACGATCGTCGAAAATCGTCGTTCGGCGTCCTTGAACTCCCCTCGATCCAGGGTGCGATGAGCGGCAGAGTACATGCTCACGGTTTCCCGCGTCGCTGGAGTCGGTGGGATAGTCGCGGTGGGTGTGACGGTCGACGTCGCGGTTGGCTCAGGTGCCATCGTGGGCGTATTGAACGGTTGCAACATCACGACTTCGGTCGGCGTCGGCGGCAACGGGGTCGGAGTTGGCGTCGGTTCAGCTTGCTGACACGCCGAAATTCCAACGGCAACGACCGATGATACCGCCAAGAGTGCGATCAATATCGAAACGGTTTGGATTTTTCTGATCATGCCTAGTTCAAGGATACGAATCTGTACGTTCGATAGATTTCAGCTTGGTGATTGGACGATGAAAGTCCATCCACGTTTTAACGCCCGACCATTCCGGAAACCAACATTTCCACTGCGAGACGCCGATCGGCGCGGCCCGTCTTGATGCTTGTATCTACATCCAGCATGTGGAGGTGCATCGCTTGCAGACGTCGCGAACCGATCCGCGAGGCTTGTCTGCATGTCTTATCCACTAGCCAGTTCATGTTGATACGCAGCCGTTGACCGACCTGAGCGCTACTCGCACCCCTCTCCAAAAGGTGTGCCGCGACAATCAATATGCGGACCTGCCTTGTAAGCAGAGAGAAGATCCCTTCAATCGATTCTCCGTTGGCAATCAGGTTTTGGACACCACTCAATGCGTGATTGTGGCGGTTTTCGATGATCGCGTCCATAACGTTGAAGATTCGATCTTGGCTCGTGTCCGCGACCATGAGATTGATGTCGGCAGGTTGGAGTTCGCGTCCGTCGGCATAGATCATCAGTTTCTGGATCTCGCTATCAAGTCGGCGAACGTCGTCACCTCCGAGATCGTTGAATTTGCTTATCGCAGCCGCAGATGCGCGCACACCATGAAATTCGAAGCGCCGACGAATCCATTCGCTGCGTTCTCGCCGATCCGGCACTCGATGCGTTTCGACATTTGCGAACGACGCCAAGGTCTTAAGCGGTCGCGACGTCATGCGAAGGAGGACGTTTTCGACAAAGATGAGATCATTGGTGATCTGCCCGGCCTCAGCCGCAATCTTGTCAGCGAACGATTCCCAATCTGGTCGGACACGTTCACCGCGGGTGTCCATAGGCTTCAACATCCCCTTAACGACGACTGCCCTACGATCGGTGAGAAAGGGGGAAATCAATGCCGCGGCGAAGGCTTCTGCCATGTTGACGTTTGGGCTCTCGAAAACGGTCACGTTAGGAGCGCGCAAATCTGGGGGACCCAAAGCGTCTAGATGCGCCGCCAACGAATTGGCAATGGTGAACTCGTCGTCACCATGTATCAACCTGATCATGGGAATCCAGAATAATCCAATCTATGGTCTTCACATTCGCGATTCCGACTTGGCGATTAGTTGAAATCCTCTTTGGACCGGATTTCTATAATCGAATCTTGCCCACCACGCGAATTTGAACCGTCAGCACTTTATGTCCACAGCCATCATCGGCCTCGCCGCTTCCGGTAAAACCACGATCTTCAATGCGCTGACTCGTGGTTCGGTAGACAAAGGTCTGTACGGCTCCGCTAAACCTGTCAACATCGGCGTCGGGGCTAAACCTGACGCTCGCCTCGACTATCTCAATTCCGCATTTGCGGCTCGGCGCAAAGTGCGCGCGGAGATGACGTTCTGGGACATGCCGGTCGACTATGCGGCAGGGGCCATATTACCTCGCGAAACCGTCAACTCGCTGCAAAAAGCCAAAGCATTGCTGGCGGTGGTTAGGAAATTCGAAGACCCCGCCATTCCACATCCCGACGGCAAGGTAGACTGGATACGCGATCTAGGGAAGCTCACATTCGAGATACTTTTTGCGGACATCACACTGATCGATCGTCGTGTTGAACGTGTTGAATCGGGCATCAAGGCGATGAAATCCGCCGAACGAGTTCAAGCGGTGGCGAATATCGAAGCACTGAAACGTGTCCAGAGCAGCTTGGAAGACGGTACCCCAATAAGGTCGCTACAACTGGACGAGGCGCAGGCCAGAGTCATTTCCAACACCTTTGTCCTCAGTGCGTTACCGTTGGTGGTTGCCGTGAATGTCGGCGAAGATGAAATCGGTTTGAATGCCGACGAATTGAAATCTGAAGCGGTCCAAAACCTAGGAGAATCGGTTATCGATCGCGAAACTCGACTAGTGCCGATATGTGGCACTATCGAGCAGGAGTTACGAGGTATGGATGACGATGAAGCCGCGGAACTTCGCACCGATCTCGGCATCATACGCGACGACGCTGAAGTGTTGATGGATGCATCGTTGAAATGCTTGAAAACGCAGACCTTCTACACCGCTTCGGATCGTGAGGTGCGCGCGTGGCACTTTCCGGCCGGCGCCTCCGCTCCACAAGCGGCTGGCTTGGTGCACTCCGACATGGAACGGGGGTTCATTCGCGCTGAAGTGGTGGCATACGACGACTTCTCGCGCTGCGGTAGCATGTTGGAAGCCCGTAACCAGGGATTGTTGAGGCAAGAAGGCAAGAGCTACACGTTCAAAGACGGGGACTTGGCGAATTTCTTGTTCTCGGTATAGTTTCGTGTTTATTCCGACTTCCCGCAAACCAAGTAGATAACAGCGAAAGGCATACACAATGGCCCGATCCCTCTTTATCGTCCGACTTGTGCAACCCTTCCCGGGCCTAGAAGGTTACGACGCGATGCTGTCGAACTACTGGTCAGCGGTCAAAGCTCAGCTAGATCGCCAAGCGATGACATCTGGCGCAATCAGACGTGTATTCGTCGAAACGGTTACCGGCCGAGGCGAGGACGCCTTGGTTCAGTTGCAGCAGATGAATCCGCAAGCAAGCACGTTGGTAAGGGGGTTAACTGCCTCCGGTGCCGTTATCGAGGAGTTTGAAGATGCCGAACTGCTTGCGCAGTTGATTGATTGGGGCCAATGCGCTTCTCAGAATTTGGTGTCGCAACAGGTGCGGGAGGTCGTGCAGTCTGGTCAAGTCGAGGCAGCCGGTGCTCGGGATGAGCATCTCCAGAAACGATTGAACGATGCGATCGAGGACGATGATGCGGCTGTCGTATTTGCCGTATCGTCTCAGTTGCCGATACCGGATCGAATTGAACGATTCATCGTTTCACCGCCAGAACTCGACCAGCTCGAGCGTTGGTTACGCACGAAGATGGAAGAAGCGCGTCGCGAGATGATGGAGCGCGCCGAAATGCAGGCCGGTCAAGCGCCGGACGCTGGTTCCTCAGGCGGTCAGCCATCATCAGGCGGGCTCTGGACTCCTCCTTGATCGGAAGTCCAGCGTCGCGTTTTGAGGCGCGTAGTAGACATGTCGATATCTTCCACGAGTCACTCTGCCAATGTTGACGCGAGTGAGGATCCGGTGGATTTGGACGCGCCGATTGCGCTTTACGTTCACATTCCGTTTTGCCTTTCAAAGTGCAACTATTGCGACTTCAACACATATGAGGGCATCGAAGACTTGATGCCTTCGTTCGTCGATGCGTTGTCAACCGAGATCGCGCTGTGGGGTGAGCGTTTGAAGCGGCCTCAGGTGGCGACCGTATTCTTCGGTGGCGGAACACCGTCGTACTTGCCTAGCGAATGGATTACGCGGTTATTCGACTGGATCGACCGTTCGATGCAAATCGTGTCCGATGCTGAGATCACTTTGGAAGCGAATCCGGACGACGTTGATCGCGACAAATCTGAGGTGTGGCTCGATGCTGGTTTCAACCGCATCAGCATCGGAATCCAATCGTTCGTTGATCCGATACTCGTGGCATTGTCGCGAAGGCACAGTTCGGATGTAGCCGCCCACGCGGTCAAGACAGCGCGCAATGCGGGTTTCGACAACATCAGCATCGATTTGATGTTCGGACTTCCGAACCAGTCGATTGCCGTGTGGGAAACCACTTTGAAGCGTGCAATTGATCTCGGTACCGAGCATCTTTCGCTGTACGGTCTACAAGTTGAAATTGGCACGCCATTGCATCGTGATGTTCAACGCGGAACCGTGCAAACGCCGAGCGATGATCTGGCTGCCGACATGTACGAGTTAGCGATGGAATTGCTGGGTGATGCCGGATATGAACACTACGAGATATCCAATTGGGCCAAACCGGGTCATAGATCGCAACACAACTTGGCGTATTGGCTCAACAAACCCTACCTCGGCGTTGGACCCGGCGCCCATTCTTCGATGTTCCGTAAACGGTTCGCAAACATGAAATCCCCACGGCGTTACATTGCAAGGATGGGTGAGGCATCTCGTGAAGACGATGCTGGAGCGTTAGGCCTTGTCGAGGGTGAAGTCGCTATCGACTTTGTCGAGGTCACATCGCAGTCGATGGCGATGTCGGAAACCATGATGCTGGGCATGCGTTTAGCCGAAGGCGTTTCGCATGCGGAGTTTCGTTGCCGATTTGGGACGTCGTTGCGGTCAAAATATGGGACCGAAATTGATGAGCTAACCAGAGCTGGTTTGATTGAACTTGCTGTCGACAGCATCAGACTCACTCGACGGGGACGATTGTTGGGCAACAGTGTCTTCGAGCGGTTCATCTTGGACGGCGACGAAGGTTGAACTAACCATGAATAGCGATGTATCGGACGTATCCGACACTAGGACAGTCGATTTCCCTGAGCATCTCGACGAAGCCGTCGAAATCTTGGATGAGATCGCAGGTTGGTGGGATGATCAAATCGGCGATGGAAATACCGCGCAGGACTTTCTGATCGAACCGACACAAGAGCGATTGCTAAATTTGAACCCTGGCGAACAGGTGCTAGACGTCGCATGCGGTGCTGGGCGATTCACGAGGCGCATGGCGGAAACCGGTGCTCATATTGTCGCATTCGACCACTCGCGCAAGTTTATCGAGCGTGCCAAGCAACGATCTGTCGGATACGAAGACCGTATCGAATTCCACGTTGCAAATGCGGTAGAGATCGAGAAGATGACTGCAATATCGGGCGCGCAATTCGATGCGGCGGTTTGCACGATGGGATTGATGGACATGGCGGTTGTTACGCCGTTGGCTATTTCACTTGCACATCTCCTGAAGCCAGGTGGCAGGTTCGTGTTCAGCGTCCTTCATCCCGTTTTCAATTCGGACGGTACTCGCACCACATTGGAACGCGAATTCACCGCTGACGGTGTTGAAGAACGATTCGCGGTGTGGGTACCCGATTATTTGCGCACACGGCCGTACCTCGGAATCGGCATATCTGGGCAACCAAAGCCTCACCGTTATTTCCATCGACCGATAAGTGAACTCCTTGGCATTTTCCTGGATTGTGGTTTCGCGTTGACGGCGTTCGAAGAACCGCGCTTCCCGCCAGAAGCTTACTCGGAAGCGAAATCGCCACTCTCGAGTGTGTTCTGGCGTGAGTTCCCACTGGTTCTGGTAGTTCGTTTGGAACTGCGAACTTAAAGCGGGCACCGCATCGTTTCGCAAGGCGACGCGAGCGAAATGACCGATTCCAAGATTCGTCCGATAATCGATACTTATCGTCAAATCCGCGGATTCATAACTCACACACAACATGTTTGTCGTTGGAACAGCTGGTCACGTAGATCACGGCAAGTCCACACTCATTGAGAAATTGTCTGGAATCGATCCAGACCGTTTGGCCGCGGAAAAAGCGCGCGGAATGACTATCGAATTGGGCTTCGCGTGGCTCGATTTAGCGGACGCCGGTGCGGTGAGCATCGTCGACGTGCCCGGTCACGAGAGATTCGTAAAGACGATGCTTATGGGTGCGGGTGGGTTCGACCTAGCACTTTTGGTCGTTGCCGGGGACGAAGGACCGATGCCACAGACCCAAGAGCATCTAGCCATATTGGATCTGTTGGATGTAAGCGATGGCATTATCGTGATCACCAAATCAGATATAGCCGATCCAGACTTGATCGAACTCGTCGAAATCGAAGTCTCAGAGATGTTGGAAGGCACTTCGCTCGAAGGTTCACCCATGGTTGCGGTCTCGTCCGAAACCGGCGATGGAATTGATCAATTGCGGCAAATGATCGCGGATTTCGCCCAAGCCGAACCGCCTCGTGTAGGAAATGAACGGCCTCGGTTGTTCATCGATCGCTCGTTTAGCGTCGCTGGTTTCGGTGCCGTTGTGACAGGAACCTTAGATGGCGGAGAGTTGAAGGTCGGAGATGAAGTCGCACTTCTACCATCAGGAGAGAACGCTCGAATCCGAGGATTGCAGAGCCACAAGTCTCAAATCGAAGTTGCGCAACCCGGCACGCGCGTCGCGGTTAGCCTTAGTGGGGTCTCTCACACCGAAATCGAACGAGGGGAAGCCCTCGTGCAACGAGGGCAGTTCAACACGACTTCGGTTTTCGACGCTTCATTGAGAGCGATCTCAGGCGTCAAACGCGCCATCAGACACAACCATCACGTCACGCTTTTCGGTGGCACTTGGGAAGAGCCGGCGACGGTCCGACTGCTTGGCGCGAACCAGTTAAACGCCGGAGACAGCGGTTGGGCGCAGATCAAGATGAATGCGTCTCGTCCAATCGCGAACGGTGATCATTTCGTGTTGCGCGATAGCAACGACACGCTGGGCGGGGGCGTCGCCTTGGTAACCGATGCGCCACGTCATCGACGTAGCGATTCAAAAGTCATCGAACACTTACAGATACTGTCGGAGGGTCGATCCGAGGACGTCATCAAGCACTCGCTTGACCGTCTCGGCATCGCTGACGCGGCCCAGATCGCGACCGCTGCACATCTGTCGCGGAGCGAAGTGGACAATGATCTGATCGAACTGATCAAGAGCAAAGAGATCGTCCGCCTAACCGAGGGCGTTGGAGCACTTCATGTTTTGCGTTCAAGCCTTGCATCTCTACAGCGTCTAGCATTCGAAGCACTTAAGGAATACCACCGTAACTACCCACTGCGCCTAGGCATGCCGCGGCAGGAACTAAGAAACCGTCTTGAAATCTCTGCTAGCGGATTTGACGCGATTGTCCAGCGATTGGCGGACGACGGTGCGATAATCCAACACGGTACGGCGGTCTGCAATGCAGATCACCGTGTTGAATTTACAGAAGCACAAAAAGGCGAAGTGGATCGGTTTTTGGGCGTGTTGCGAGAGCATCGATACTCGCCTCCGGCTTGGAACAAAATCGACGCGGAGTTGCTGGGCGCTCTCGCCGATCGTCGCAAAGTCGTTAGCGCAGGACCCGATGTCGTATTCGCGGCCGAGGTCTACGACGAGATGCTCGACACCGTCGTCGATTTCTGTCACTCCAACTCCGAGATCTCGATCAACAACGTCCGCGACCTGCTGGGAACGAGCCGAAAGTATTCGCTCGCATTGCTTGAGCAGCTCGATCGCGACAATGTAACTATGCGCGTTGGCGACATGAGGAAACTGAGATGACGCCGACGACGGATAAATTGACGTTGATTCTGCATCAACAACCGTTAAAGGTTTCAAATCTGTCGTCTCTGTTCAGGTCGTTGCAGGCCGCGTTGAGAGAGACCGCCGCGGCCGGCGAGCCAGTCGAAAGTTTGTTTTCAAGTCAAAAAGGACCGTTTCTTGTCACCGATCTCGAAAATGGGCCAAATGGCGAGACGATGTTGTCTGTGTGGTTTGCCGATCGCCACAATGCTCCCTTGAACGAACGATCTCGAGAGACCTTCGACAAGGCTTTAGACGAACTCGAACAAACGATTCTGCAAGGCTCGCAGCACACTTTTTGGGGCGCACCAGCCTACCAAGCTGAAGTGCACGAGGACGATTCTCGCATGTCGCGATTCATCGCAGTGTTACGGGCGTTCCGCTCCGCGACAATTTCGTACGACGATCGGGCGATTGTTTTGAGCGACGGTTTGTTTGCGACAGAGCGGCTCTGATACCGCGTTTAACCCAAACCCATTTCCGCAACTTCGTCTTCGTCGAACCCGAGAAAATGACCTACCTCGTGCCATACGGTCTTTCGGACCTCTTCGCAGAGGTCATCGTATGAAGACACCGCATCCTCGATCGGGCGTTGGTAGATCGTGATCTTGGATGGCAACGACGCCGAGTGGGAACCGCCATCCAGGAGCGAAACTCCCTCGGATAAACCGTAGAGCGTCTCGTCAGGTTTGAGGCCAAGCTCGACGAGTTTGAAGCTTGCCGGTTCTGCTTCGACTACGATGTCAACGTTTTCGATTTGCAGTCGCTCGTAAAACTCCGGAGCGAGCCGTTCGAGCGCATCTAGAACGATGCCGTCGAACTCTTCGGTCGATACTCGATGAGTCATCCTGCGGTTTGTGCAGACTTCAGGAAGATACCTCTTCCCGGATCGCCTTCAATGCATCGACGTTCGGTTTGTCGGGACCGTCTTTCTCAAATCCCGGAACTTCCAAATAGAACGGCACATCTGCGAATGCGGGATGACCGAGGATGTTCATGAATCCCTCGCGGCCAATCAATCCTTCGCCGATGTTGTCGTGTCGGTCGACGGAGGACCCGCGTTCACGCATGGAATCGTTGGCGTGGACGCAACGTAATTGGTCTAAGCCAATCTCCCGATCGAACTCTTCCATGGTTTCGTCGAGACCGTCCTTGTCGACGATGTTGTAACCGGAAGCCCAGACATGTTGCGTGTCAAGGCACGTCGCGACCCGGGGATTATCGATGGCCTTGATTAGACGACCTAGCTCCTCGAATTTCGATCCGATGTGATCACCGGAACCCGCCGACGTCTCCAACATCAGCAACGCGTCGCCGGGTGCTGCGTCGAGTACGATGTTGACGCCTTCGACGAACTGCTGGAATACGGCATCCAAACCGGCACCCCGATGGCTCGCTGGGTGAAACACCAATCCCAACGCTCCGAGACGCTCGGTTTGGGTTAATTCTTCGGCGAGAGACTTGCGGCTCTTTTCTACGAGTTCGGGATTGGGGGATCCGAGAGCCGTCAGATATTTTGCGTGGACGATGGTCGGGCCCAAGCCGCTTTCTGCCATCTTTGCGCGGTAGTTCTCGAGCGGCTTGTCCTTGATCGGCGTGACTCGCCACATACGAGGAGATGCGGCGAATATTTGCATGCACTCAGCACCGATGTCTATTGCGCGGTCGACGGCCTTGTCAACGCCGCCTGTGGTTTTTACATGAGCACCGATAAGCATCTAAACACCGTCCGTTCGAGTTGGTCGCGATCGCCCTAGGGCTGGGCGCTTGGTTAGTCAAAGTGTAAATCGCGTTGAAAGCGCGATCGCACGATCAACTCGTCCGCCGACGGAATCGAGGCAATATTCGAGTGAATCTTCCGAGGGCACCTTCGTCCCATGAAACCAGGACTTGGGCGGCTACGAAGATTGAAGAGTAGGTACCGATGATGACACCCAATAACAGGACGATGAGGAAATCTCGGAGGCTTTGACCGCCGAACAGAAGCATCGCAATAATCACAGTCGCCGTCGTAAGGCTGGTGCCCAAGGACCGGATAATCGACTCTCTGATCGAAGCGTTGATGGTTACGCGGAAATCCCTAGACGGCACGAGCAATACGTTCTCACGCACGCGGTCGAAGATGACGATGGTGTCGTTGACCGAGTAACCAATTACGGTCAGGATGCCGACGATGAAGATGGCGTTGACTTGAACGCTTAGGACGACGCCCAGAACGGCAAAAAGCCCGAGGACGATCAACACGTCGTGGAGTAGTGCGATAACCGCCGAAATTGCGTAGCGGTACGAACCAGGCACTGTTTTGAATGCGTACATGATGTAAACCATCACGAACACTGCCGCGACCACTACGGCGGTGATGGCGTTGCGCACTGTACCTTCGGCCACCGATGCACCGACTGTCACGGTCTCAAGGGTCGTCGGTTCGGTGCCTGTCAGGAGCGTCAACTCGGCGTCGATTGCATTCTTGCCTTCGTTGCCCAAATCGTTAGTTCGGACTAGGTATTGTCCTTCGCCGAGATTTTGCACAATCGCTTCGGGATGACCAGACGCGACGAGCGCATCGTTGACAGCGTCTGATCCTGGGTCGTCGCCCGCAAAATCGTAGGTTGTGCTAGTTCCTGAGACGAAATCGATTCCGAGGTTAAGCCCGGGTGCGAATAGAAGCACAACTGAGACCACAGCTAAAACCACCGAGATCGGGAGGAATATCTTTCGGAGTGCTACAAAATCCATTTTGTTCCCGAGCCCTTTAGGACTGTGCCCCCGGATCCGCCACCGGCACGAACACTCCGGTTGCCTTGCCGACCGCCGTCCGCGCAATGAGTCGCAACATCAGTCTGCTAGCAAAGAAGGCCGTAAACATACTCAGCAGCACGCCGATCCCTAATGTCAGGGCAAAGCCTTGCATGATGCTGGTGCTAAAGCGGTCACCAAACCAGAAGAGCACGACCGCGGTGATTATCGTCGAAATGTTGCCATCTCGGATGGAAGGCCATGCCCGTTCGAAACCCGTGTTGAGGGCGGCCAAAAGATCACGTCCGGCCCGCAACTCTTCCTTCGCGCGCTCGGCGATGAGGACATTCGCATCCACCGCAAATCCAAGCGACAAGATGACAGCCGCCGCCCCAGACAACGTCATCGTCACCGGCACAAGCTTGAAGATTGCAAGCAACATGACGAGGTAGGAAGCCAGCGAGATGCTTGCGACGATGCCGGGCACCTTGTAGTAGGTGATCATGAAGATCACGAGCAGCACCATGCCGATGCCACCGGCCACGAGGCTTCGCTGCAGTGAATCGGCGCCCAAGATGGCGTCCACGCTTCGTTCCTCAGACAACTCCAATTCCGCCGGCAATGCACCAGAGCGCAACTGAATCGCCAAAGTTCTGACACGTTCAGTGGTGAAATCGCCGCCAGAAATGATCGCTCGACCATCGGCGATGCCTTGTCCACCCTGGGTGTTAACTGTCGGCGCGACGAGCTCTACATTGTCGAGATAGATTGCCAATACATCGCGGTTCCTCGCAACTCGGCCAGTAACTTCGAAAAAGGCGTCGCGACCAGATTCGTTGAAAACGATCGTCACAACCGGTGCCGGAGGTGTGCCTTCAATCGAGGGGAATGCATCATCGAGATCGTCAGCTGATATGTTGGTGGCCTGTTCGGTGAAATAGAGCGGCGACGAACATCTCAGCAGGAGCCATTCAGTATCCGATAGGCCGTCTGGCGGCCACTGTTCGACCGGCACGTCGTTCGGTGGCAAGATTGGACCGCACTGACGTTCCCGGAATTCGAGCTGAGCGGTCGATCCAATCAGGGCCTTGGCTTCTTGAACACCACCGGATACCGTCCATTGCAGTACGTTGCCAGGTGCGCGCAATGACGCGAAGTTGCCGACATCGGCTAGTTGTCTCGTCAGATTCTCAATATCGGACGGCAGTATGTTGCCCTCGTCATCAACCGTTCTATCTTGCAACCGACCAGTAAATTCGGCCTCGAAGTAGATCGCGTCAACTTGGGCGAATCCACCACCAGCGTCAGTCGTGAAAAGTAGGGTATCCATTCCATCGCCCACCGCTACATCCGAAAAACCGGCCGCTTCAAATGCGGCTTGGACATCTTCTCTCGTAGGCCCAATTCGGACGGGGTCCGGGAGCTGTGTCGTCGGATCTAAAGAGTCTTGGGCGGACTGGTCTTGCTCATCGGCCTCAGCGTCGACATCGGCGTCGTCGCCCTCTGCCTGTGAATCGGCATCCGTGTCCGCGTCGGTGTCGGTATCTTCCTCAACCTCTGGAACGCCTATTTCGTACTCGAATGTAGCTCGTAGCGTGGTGGGGTACTTTTCTTGGAATTGGGTCCGCCACACGTCTGCGTCGCGGCCATCGAATTCGTCAAACGTGACGATCATCGACCCATCTTCGTTTTCGAAAACCTCGACGTCTTGTTTGGCGAGGTCTGCCCGGAAGAATTCTTCGACGTTTTCGATCGTCACATCGCCTCCTTCGAGAGCGATGTTTAACGAAGATTCACTCTGCCCCGGCAGTTGAATAAGAATGCGATTGGGCGGGTTGCCGAGTACTTGGACGGTTGGTTCGCTAACACCGAACGCGTTTACCCGACGCTCGATGATGGTACGAATGGCCTCGACGTCTTCGGCGCTTGGCGCTTCGCCGTCTTCCGCAACAATGTCGTAGACGAGGTGCGTGCCGCCTTGCAAGTCGAGCCCTAGGCTAAGTCCCAAAAATGCGTCGTCGTTTCCGCGATCGAATTCGAAATTGACCACGCTGAAATTGATGCGCGGGATCGCGATGAAGACGGCGGCGATGATTACAAGCGCCGCTACGAAGACTAGACCTCTTAGATCACGTGCCAATTGAAATCAACCGAAATAGCGCACGTCCCGCCGCACCGGCGCGCGGTACTGCGCTATGCGGTCGTCTTGCGGTTCACTGTCCACTGTGAATCTGGTCTGTCCATGAGCCCTGACATCAGCCTGGGCATTAGTCACAAAAATGACTTCGATACAACGTGTTGAATCGAAGCCTCAAACATCAAAGTATAGCATCGAGGTACCATCATCCCCGCACGCTAGCCACACTACAATTCCTGTCACGAACTTGCGTGGCCCCTATCTTCGGGGACATTTCGATCCCGATCTTGAAGGTCGTAAGCCAATTCTGAGATTGAATGACCGGGCGTAACCTCGCTAAGCTTCGCTTTGGCGACGAGTAGATCCAGAGACTCATCGCTGTCGTGTTTTTGAGCTCCGTCGGCGTGATGTGCATCGATTTCGTAATCAACGTCGTGGAGGTGCGTTTCACCGGCTTCGGGTTCTTCCCCAATCTCACGTAGTCGTTCGTGTTCGAGGAGATGGTCCATGAACATGATGCCGTTTAAGTGGTCGATTTCATGTTCGAGGGCTTGAGCGAGAAGCTCTTCGGCAGACACTCTCCATTTGGACCCGTTTTGGTCGAGTGCCCGTGCCGTTACACTGACGGACCTTTTAACGAGTCCGACGTATCCGGGTAATGAAAGGCAACCCTCGTCGATCTCTCGTTGGCCCTGCTGTTTGATGATTTCCGGGTTGACTATCCAGTACGGATCTTCTTCAGGTAGATGTATGGCGACAACGCGTTTGAGGACCCCGACTTGGTTAGCTGCTAATCCGACACCATCGGCGTCGATGAGGGTTTCAACCATGTCAGAAGCTAGCTTTTGGACATCGTCATCGATGCGTCGTACGGCGCGGCACTTTCGCCGTAGGATCGGGTCAGGGAATATTCGGATTTCTCGGATAGGCATCGCGTGTAGCAGATTCTAACCTTGGTCGCGAGCGGTGATGTGGCCTGGGCATCGCCTGCGTATTGCGCTTCGTTTGCGCGCGTCATTTTCGCAAAACGACGGGGGATAGTCGTTAGATCATTTCGGTGGGGTCGATGTCGGTGACCCAACCCGGGCCCAGCGGTACGTCGTCCAAGATTTGAGTGAGGTCTTTGCCCTTCAAGAGGATCTGCCAACGGTAGCGCCCAGCTATGCGTGCTGGGAACGACGGCGAAGGGCCGGCGACCTCGACATCTGGCGAGGGTTCTCTGTCGAGGCATTGGTCGATTCGGGTGCGGACACTGCGCGCTTCCAACTCGGCATCTCGATTGTCGAACGCGCCGTAAGAGAGTTTCGAGTAAACAGTGAACGGCGGCAGTTGGTATCGTCTTCTTGTTTCGATCTCTTGGCGATAAAAGCCTTCGAAGTCTTGGTTTGCGGAGGCAGTAATCGCGAAGTGGTCCGGTTGGAAGGTCTGGATGATGGCGATGCCAGGGGTGTCTGCGCGCCCCGCCCTACCGGTGACTTGGGAGAGGATCTGGAACGTGCGCTCGGCGGATCTGAAACTGGGGATGGCAAGTCCGATGTCGGCGGCAACTACGCCAACGAGCGATACGGTAGGGATGTCTAGACCTTTGGCAACCATTTGAGTGCCGATGAGGATGTGGTTCCCTTCGCTCTGGAAATCGCCGAGCAATTTGGAGTGGTCTGCAGCGTTGCGCGCGTTGTCAGAGTCCCATCTGAGGATTGGTGTACTGGGGAAGAATCCTCGGACGACCTCTTCGACGCCTTCGGTTCCAGCGGCTCGGCGGGCAACACCGGTTCCGCCACAGCTCCGACATTGCCGCGCGGCGCCGATTGAGTAACTGCAGTAGTGACATTGGAGCCGGCTTCCGCCACCGTTGCGAGGGTTGCGGTGTAGAGTCAGCGGGGTTTGACAGTTAGGGCAGTTTCGGATGGTGCCGCACGAAACGCATTGAACGAACGATGCGCTGCCTCGTCGGTTGATGAAAAGGATCGATTTCTCTCCACGGTCGACGTTGGCTCGCAAAGCATTCAACAAAGGTCGGCTGAGCATTTCGCGGTGACCGTCTTGAAGTTCGATCCGCATATCCACGATTTGTGATTCTGCGTAACCCGTATTAGGGATGCTTGATCCATCTGAACGTGATAGCTGCGGCGCCGTACGGAGAGCTTCATTGATACGGCGCGGGAGCCGTAGAAGGGCAATGCGATTGGTAACGCTGGGGTCGGTTGCGCGCCGATAGGATCCAATGTCTGGTGTCGCACTACCGAGGACGAGCGTCGCGCCTGACTCTGCACATAGCCTTTCGGCGACGTCGCGGGCGTGATACCTCGGGGCCCGGTCACTCTGTTTGAAGGTCCATTCGTGTTCTTCGTCGATGACGACTAAACCCAAGTTGTCGACGGGTGCGAAGATGCTCGAACGTGAACCGATGACGACGTTGTAGCGTCCTGATTTGGTCTGATGCCACTGGTCGAAGCGTTGTCCAATGGACAGACCGGAGTGTTGGAGCGCTATCTGCCCAGGAAATCTGCTGGCGAAGCGCTGCAATGTCTGCGGCGTCATGGCGATCTCTGGCACCATGATGATTGCGCGCCGCCCGACTTCGATGCACTTTTCAACGGCGCGGAGATATACCTCGGTCTTACCGCTGCCCGTAACCCCGAAGAGCAGGAATTCACCAGCGGTACGGGATTGGATGCTTTCGGAGATTGCGTCAGCGGCGGCGCGCTGTTCAGGCGTCAGGTCATGACTGATGGCGTCCTGAACCGCATAGTCAGCTAGCGGATCGCGTTCTACGCGCACCTGTTCGATGCGCGCGAATTCGTCGTCGAGTACCGCTTTAACGATGTGAGCTCCGAACTCACTCGTCAGATCGGCGCGTGGAATCGGGACTGGCGCTGATGCCAAGTGCCGGATCAGGTCTGCTCTTCGGTAGGCGCGGCGCTTGAGATATCGTTCGATGATCTCGCATGTGGGTTTTTCGTTTTCGGCGAGCGAGATGTGGGGTTTGAATGCTGCGCTTGCGCGGGGGCGTTCCCAAATCGATTCTTCCACTGCGATGCCGGCTCGGACCAAGGCGTCAAGGTGCCGTTCATTCGATCTTCCAATTTTCCTCACTAGACGATCGCGACGAACACGACCTTGAGTAGGAATATCGTTGAGAACTGTGTGTTGTTCGGCGGAGATGGAAATGCCGGTGAGGAGTTGATCGACGCGACTTGCCAGTTCGCTTCGGGACACCCAGATGTGGAGTTGCTGATTAGCTCCGGGTGGGAGCATCGCGACGCAGACACGAAATGTGTTGGTCCGATAGTGGTCCGCGATCCAGATCGCGGTTGCCATGAGGTGCTCCGAGATGAATGGGCCTCCTTCGACAACACTGTCGATGGAGCGCGGATTCTCGGTTTCGGTGGACTCGGCGACTGAAGTTACGATCCCTTGAATCGGTCTGTAGCCAAACGGAACCCACACGAGATCGCCCGGTTGCACGGCGTTACCTGGGGGCACGGCGTACGTGTATGTTTTGCGGCGATCTCGATCTGAGAAGTCAACTGCGACTTCGGCGAACATGGTTTGATGCGTCTTCAACGACGGGGACATGGAGCACGCAACCTGTTGCGTTACGGCACAAGCCCGCGTATCACAAAGGTTAGTCGTCCCGACGAATTCAGACGTCGGCTAAGGTCGACAACGAGCGGGTGACGCGTCGGACTTCAGCGTCGTTCCTTGATGCGGGCATGGCGACCGGTGAGGCCACGAAGGTAGTAGAGGCGAGAGCGCCGGACCTTGCCTCGGCGGGTCACCTTGACGGATTCGAGTGTCGGGCTGTGGAATGGAACGATGCGCTCGACACCAATACCGTACGAAACGCGGCGAACTTTGAAGGTCGTTCCAGGATTGGGCACCTTACTGTCACGGTATCGACCAGCGATGACGTTGCCTTGGAATGCTTGAACGCGCTCGCGGTCGCCTTCACGAATGACCATGTTGACGGTCACGGTATCGCCCGGCTGAAACTCGTCGATCTGCGCCGTAGGGCGGGTCTTCAGCATTTCGGTCGGATTCATGGCGTTACGATTCCTGCGGCGTCGGTGTTCTGAACTGGGTGTAACGGCCCGCGGCCTGGTCCGAATGGGTCGGAGAGCTCAGGCGTGCGCGCCAACTGAACAAGTATATTTCACCAGCCACGTTGCTTTCGATGCCCGGTATGGCCGAAAGCCGGAGTTACTTGTCTGTCAACTTGGCGAGTTCTTCGCCGCGTCCATACGCGGCGAGGACAGCGTCGATAGACGCCTTACGAAAGCCACCCAGTTCCATTGCGTGTAACGCCGCCGCGGTGGTTCCTCCCGGTGAAGTGACCATGTTGCGGAGTTCTGCGGGATGTTTGCCAGTTTCCTTGGCGAGTGCGGCACTGCCCAACACCATTTGGATGGCCAAGGCTCGGGCGTCGGTGTTTGACATGCCAAGTTGCACAGCGCCGTCGACGAGCGCTTCGATGAATACGAAGACGTATGCGGGGCCGCTGGCGCTGAGTGCGGTTGCGATATCGACGAGTTTTTCGTCGTCGAAGTAGACTTGCTCGCCGAACGATTCGAGCATCTCGACTGCGAATTCGCGCATTTCGGACGTTACGCCTGGAGTTGCCGTCCACGCAGTCGCGCCAAGGCCGATCTGGGCCGGAGTGTTCGCCATAATTCGGATCAATCGGTCACAGCCGAGTTGATCGATGATGGTCTTTGATTGGACCCCCGCCATTATCGACATTAAGGTGAGTTGTGTGAGGGCAGGAACGACGTCGCGAATTTCATCGGCAACGTCGCCTAGTTGTTGTGGTTTGACTGATAGGACGGCG
Organism: uncultured Dehalococcoidia bacterium; assembly: GCA_951812795.1. Classification (GTDB taxonomy): domain Bacteria; phylum Chloroflexota; class Dehalococcoidia; order Lucifugimonadales; family Lucifugimonadaceae; genus Bin127. Next base: position 2,182,604 of record OX638325.1, on the reverse strand, counting down.
AGGTTTGCGCGACCAACGGCGTCGATGTTGTTGGCAATTGCAACGGCATAGGTTCGTTTGAGGTAGTTGGCGCGTTCAGTTATCGGCTCGCTGACGGTGATATCGACGGCGAGCTCGGCTTTGATCATTCCGGAGATTATTGCCTCGGCCATCACTCCGCCGCCAATGAATGAAACGTTCAATCCGTTTGCCTCGTGGGTTATCTTCGATGAAGTCCGTCCCGGTTTTCGGAACGGGCGGTTCAGACGGTGATGATTATACGGTTCTGAAAGATACGTTTAATTCGGAAGCGACCGAGTAGGTGCCCGATTTCCCGATGCCGCAGATAATCGTCGAAAACTTAGTGAAGCATTTTCGAGTGTCGCAAAGAGACACTGGAGTTTTGGGCGCGCTCCGGGGTCTGGCGCATAGGCGGTATGAAACGGTCAAGGCACTCGATGGCGTGACGTTCGAGATCGGACCTGGCGAATTATTGGGATACGTCGGGCCAAATGGAGCGGGCAAATCAACGACCGTAAAGGTGATGTCCGGCATCCTGGTACCGGATTATGGTCGGTGTGAGATTTTGGGACTTGTGCCCTGGAAGGACCGTAGCAGGCACGTGCGTCATTTGGGCGTGGTTTTTGGTCAGCGAACGCAGCTCTGGTGGGACCTGCCCGTGATCGAATCGTTCGATCTATTGCGCGATATCTATCGGGTGCCGAGGCACGAGTATGTCAAGAACCTCGATGAGTTCGTTGCGGTGATGGACATCGAATCATGTCTTGATACCCCCGTGCGGCAGTTGAGTCTCGGTCAACGAATGCGTTGCGATCTGGCAGGCGCTCTGCTGCATTCGCCCAAGTTACTGTTTCTCGACGAGCCAACCATCGGCATGGACGCGGTCTCAAAGGTTGCGTTTCGGCAGTTCATTAAACGGTTCAATCGGGAGCGGGAGACGACCGTTATTTTGACGACGCACGATATGAACGATATCGAAGCGATCTGCGATCGTTTGATGATTATCAACAGCGGCAAGTTGCTCTACGACGGTGGCTTAGACGCGTTACGCCAACAGATGAGTTTCGAACGATCACTGGTGGTCGAGATGACCGATGCGGGTTCGCCGCAGGTTCACCCGGCGGCGCAACTCGCGATGATGAACGGTCGGCGGGTTCACATCAGATTCGATCCGAAGCAGATATCGGCAGCCGCGTTGATATCGGATTTCACGGCTCACAACGATGTTGATGACTTGTTCGTGGAAGATCCACCGATCGAGGAGATCATTGCTCGCTTCTACGAAGGTAATGACGTTGGTTAGTTACTGGGCAGTCATCAGCGCTAGGTTTCGAAGTCTTCTGCAATACCGATCTGCGGCATTGGCGGGATTAGTTACACAGATTGTCTGGGGGATCATCCGCGTCATGATTTTCCAGGCTTTCTACAGTTCGACGACTACTGAGCAACCGATGAGTGGTCGTGAGGTCGAGACGTATATCTGGCTAGGTCAGGCCTTTCTTGCGGCGTTGCCGTGGAATATTGATACGGACCTGCGCTCGCTGATTCGTTCTGGCGGTATTGGTTACGAGTTGGTTCGACCGGTGGACCTCCACACCTATTGGATGAGCCGCGCGCTGGCTTGGCGGACGGCACCGATGCTGATGCGATCGATTCCATTGTTGGTCTTTGCGTTCATGGTGATGGGTATGGCACCACCTGCGACAGTGGCGGCCGGTGCCGCGTTCATGATCTCGATGTGTGCCGCGATAGTTTTAAGTAGCGCGATCACGACGTTCCTAAATGTGACGATGCTGTGGACAATCGCGGGCGATGGGATTACACAGCTCACGTTCGGATTGGTGTTGATTTTCTCCGGGATGTTGGTGCCATTGCCGCTATTCCCAGATTGGTCACAACCGTTGATCAACGCAATGCCGTTCAGAGGATTGGTCGATACGCCATACCGGTTGTATCTGGGACACATTCCAGCATCGGATCTTCCGCAGCATTTGGCGCATCAACTGTTCTGGATCTTGGCGTTTGTGGTTGCGGGACGAATCGCGTTGTCTCGAGCGTTGCGACGAGTCGTGGTGCAGGGAGGTTGAGCGTGGTCGATTCTCTTTATGTTTACGGTCGATTCCTGACGGTATCGGTGCGCGCCCAGATGCAGTATCGGGCGTCGTTTCTGATGCAGCTTGGCGGGCGATTGATCGTTACGGCCGGTGAGTTCGCGGCGATATTGATCCTGTTCGACAGGTTCGGATCGCTCCTGGAATGGAATGTTTACCAAGTGGCATTTATCTACGGGATTGTGAACGTTTCTTTCGCCGTAGCCGATGCATTGACCACGGGATTCGACCTGTTTGGGGATATGGTCAAGACAGGAGATTTTGATAGATTGCTGCTTCGGCCTAGGTCAACGGCGCTACAGCTTGCGGGCCAAGAGTTGACGTTGCGGCGAATAAGTCGGTTGACGCCGGGTATTGTGGCCTTAATTTGGGCTTCAACGGGGTTGGATCTGCATTGGACGATTCCGAACGCCGCGTTGCTGGTGGCGTCGGTAATTGGGGGCGCATCTCTGTTTGCCAGTTTGATCGTGTTTCAGGCGACGCTGGCGTTTTGGACTACCGAGACATTGGAAATGATGAACACGGTGACGTACGGCGGTGTGGAGACGACACAGTACCCGATCAACATCTATCGGCCTTGGTTCCGGAATTTCTTCACGTTCGGGATTCCCTTGGCAACCGTCAGTTACTTCCCGGCGTTGGCGATTATGGGGGTACCGGACCCGCTGGGAACGCCGATATGGTTCCAATACATTGCGCCGGTAATCGGCGTCGGTGTATTGGTGGTTTCGCTGCAGGTCTGGCGGATCGGGGTTCGGCACTATCTGTCGACGGGGAGTTGAATCTAAACCCCCTTTAGTTCCCCCTTGCGCATTGAGTGGGAGGGCTAGGCGATGCCTCGACGTGTCGCGAGGGCAACGCCGAGTTTGATGGCTTCGACCATGCTGGTAGATTGGGCGAGGTTTTTCCCGGCAATGTCGAAGGCAGTGCCGTGGTCTACCGATGTTCGAATGAAGGGGATGCCAAGGTTGACGGATACCGATTCTTCGAAACCGTGGACTTTGATTGGGATGTGACCTTGGTCGTGATACATGACGACTACGACGTCGTACATCCCATCAATAGCTTGGTTGAAGACTGAATCGGCCGGGTGCGGTCCGGTGGCGTTTATGCCTCCCAGCCGTGCAGCCTCGATCGCTGGAGCAATCTCGGTGGCCTCCGTGTCGCCAATCAGTCCGTTGTCGCTGGCATGTGGGTTCAACGCGGCCACCGCGATGCGTGGGTTGCGGAAGCCCCAGCGTTTGAAGTGTTCATCGGTGATACGAACCGCAGTCAAGATGTTTTCGGTTGTGACGAACGCGCATGCTTCGGGGAGAGATTTGTGCGTTGACAGATGCATGCACCTTAATATCCCGCTGACGAGCATGGTGTAGACGGTTGAGCTGTTGGTGAGGCGTTTGAAGACCTCTTGGTGTCCGAGGTCGGTGGCGCCAGACATCTGCCACGACTCTTTGTTCACCGGAGCGGTCACCATCGCGTCGATGTCGCTGTTTAGGCACATTTTGGCCGCGGATTCGACCCAGAGGTGAGAAGCGCGTCCAGAGTCGGAGGAGTGTTGGCCCTGTGGAAACTCGAAATCCTCATAATCCCCGACGCTGAGAACCGAGATCACATCCGTGTTGTCTGGGGTTTCTTCGGGCGCGGAGATGCATTCGACAGATAAGCCGATTCCAACCTCCGCGGTTGCCTGACGGACGGCCTGTTCGGTGCCGACGACGAACATGCGCGCAGAGTCGTTGACTTCTGGATCAGCGAGCGCCTTGACAACGACCTCAGGGCCGATGCCGGATGGATCGCCCAATGTGAGGGCCAACAGGGGTTTCGTGGAGTCGTTCAATTGGCGTCGGCCCTCGGACAGTATGTGCGAGGTGTGCTCGGTTCAGGGTCGGATCAGCATTTGCTGTAGCCGCACGAGTAGCACTTCATGCAACCCTCTTCGTACGCCATGTTCGGGGCGAAACATTCCGGGCAACTCTCCGTGAATGGCGTGCCATTAGACTGTCCGTTTGAAACAGTCGGCGCAACCTGCGGCATGCCGACTTCGTCCGATCTAGGCGGATTGAGCAAGGCGATCTGGCTAGCATCGACATTACCGGACATAATCCCCTGCGGAGGCGAAAATGCGTGCTCTTCCAGCACTTGGGCGATGGCATCGGGAACCGAATAGATGTGTTGCCCTCCAGCCACTATCGGGTTATCGACGATGTACCGGAGTTGTTTTGCAACAGCATCGGGCGATACTCCCGAACGGAGCGATAGTGAGATCATGCGAGAGAGGGCCTCTGCCATCGCACTGTCGTTGCCACCGGCCTTGCCGTGATTGGTAAAGACTTCGAACAAGTGACCATCGCTCGTGAATGACAACGTGATGTAGATCTTCCCGCGCCCAGTCGCGACCTGCACAGTCTTTGATTCAAGCACGGCGGGACGCGGCATACGGTTTACGTAATCGACCACGCCGTTTTCGCCCGATGACTTTACGTTCTCCGATTTATCGTTTTCGCTCGTCCCGGCGGTCAGGACTTCTTTTTCTCGACTACCAGCGCGGTAAACGGTGATGCCTTTGCACCGCGTCTTCCATGCCAACATGTAGGCTTCCTCAACGTCGCCCTTCGTGGCTTCGTTAGGGAAGTTGATAGTTTTGGAGATTCCTGCGTCGACGCTTTCTTGGAACGCTGCTTGCATTAAGACGTGGTCTCTCGGGGAAATGTCGGATGCGACGTGGAAAAGTTCCTTAACGTCATCATTAACATCGAGACGATCTTGCAATGAATCGCCGTCGGAGAGCGCGTCCAAAAGATCGCGGCTGTAATTGTTTCGTTCACGCACGACGCGTTCAAAGTTGGCGTCGGCATAAATGAGGGTGGTGTCGCCGCCAAGAATGTTGTGCTTGCGGTATGCGAGCGAGAATATGGGTTCGATTCCACTGGAACATCCGGCGATCATCGAAATCGTGCCGGTCGGAGCAACTGTCAACCGGCAGGCGTTGCGGACGCGTGGGTGCGATACACCGTTTTCGTGCCACGCGCCGTAAGGACCGCGCACTTCTGCGAGTTCAGCCGAAGCGATATCGGCTTGCTCCATGATGTAGCGCATGACATCACGGCCGATAACGACTGCTTCGGGAGAGTCGTACGGTATGCCCAAGCTGACAAGCATGTCGGCGAATCCCATGACGCCCAAACCGATCTTGCGGGTTTGCAGGTTCATGGCCTTGATCTCGGGAATCGCGTATTCGTTGACATCTATGGTGTTGTCGAGGAAATGGACTGCCAGTTTGACCGATTGACCGAGTCGATCCCAGTCGATGCCAGGCAGTTTCCGCAGCGCATGAGCTTGAATACCAGCGTATTCGGGGCGTAGCAGATCGAGTTGCGACGGGCTACGTTCGATAACCCCGGTCGCGAGTTGGCCGATGACGAACCTAGATAGGTTTATGGAACCCAGGTTGCAAGATTCGTACGGAAGCAATGGCTGCTCGCCGCAGGGATTCGTTGAAGTTATCAAACCGATGTCTTTGACCGGGCTGTTTCGGTTCACCTCATCGAGGAATATCATGCCCGGTTCGCCGTTTCGCCAAGCTCCGTCGATTATCTTCTCGAATACGTCGCGCGCATTCAGCTGGCCCACTTCTACCATTCGGCTTTCCGGGTCAGACGGATTTTCCCGGAAATATAGCGAGTAATCTGTGTCGCCGGCGACGGCCCGCATGAACTCATCTGAGGCACCGACCGATATGTTGAAGTTGTGGATGTCTCCTTCGACGGTCTTGCATGAGATGAACTCAAGAATGTCTGGGTGATGGACATCCATGACCGCCATGTTGGCGCCGTCGCGCTTGCCACCCTGCGTCACGAGTTTGGAGGTCGCCGATAGATACCGCAAACTCTCGACAGGCCCGCATGCTTTGCCGTGGGTCGTCGAGATCGAAAATCCTCTGGGTCGCAATTCAGAAAGCGAGAATCCGGTACCGCCGCCGAATTTCTGGACCATCGCTTGATCGTGGGAAGCCCGGGTGATGCCTTCCATCGTGTCCTTCAATGGCAACACGAAACAGGCAGAAAGCGTTCCTTGGCCCGTACCCGCGTTCATCATCGTGGGCGAATTGGGCAGAAAATCCAAGCTCGCCATCAACTGATAAAAGCGGTTTGCGATCTGATCAACCCGGTCCGGCGTAGCTCCGTAGAGCGTATCGCCAGTCGCGACCGCGTAAGCGACCCGTCGGAACATTCCCTGAGCGTCTTCAACGATGTTGCCGTTGTCGTCGCGGAGCAGATAACGCTTCTCAAGTATCACCTTCGCGTTTTCAGAAATCTCCGCCGGAGAGAATCCGTCGCCGGCGACGTCGAGGGTCCATTTGCTAGATGTAGTTTGTGCCATTTCCATTCACCATTCGGTCACGTTTCGTCAGTCATCCTAGTAGTTCAAAAGTTCTCGTCAAATACGTTCAATTTCGGCGCGCTGGGCCACCGTTGCTGGTCGAAGTCAGGCTGGGCAAAAGAGCTCCTTGCAGTCGAGACTCCTGCGATGTTCTCTGTTCGAGACTGCTAACTTCGGCGGTGAAACGATCGATGTCGTCGAAGTCCTTGTATACCGAAGCAAAACGCATGTATGCCACGTGGTCGAGCGACACGAGCCGATTGAGCACCATCTGACCAATAACGCCAGATTCGATGCGCTCCCGGCCATTATTAAAGGCTCTTTCATGGATGTCGTCCACAATCTCCTCGATGGCCCCAACCGGCAAATAGCGCTTGGCGCAAGCGATCTCGATGCTCCGCGTGAGTTTGGCATCGGAAAACTGCTCCAACTTGCCGTTTCGCTTCTCAACCATCAGCTTTGAATTGTACACACGTTCTAGTGTAGTGAACCGAAATGCGCAATCGTTACATTCGCGACGCCGTCGAACCGACTCGTCCCTAACCCGAGTTTCCATCACTCTCGTGTCCGGATGTCTGCAATTTGGGCAATGCATCGTAGGTGCGCTTCAAATCTTCGACGGAAGCCTCTCCATTGTGTTTTACCAATTCGTCAACACTATATCTAGTGCTAGTAGCGCAAAATATACAACAAATCACGAATGGATGCGCTCGATTTTTCCCGACGATTCGGAGATTTGTAAAGAATCTGAAACATCGGGCCAAGGGTGATTCCGCGAGGTCCTGCCGCGGCGCGCGACGAGATAGACGTGCGATGAACGGGCATTTCGCCGTGGATCGTAGCGCGTCAGGTCGCTATCGGCGATATTCGGTGAACCGCTGATACTCGCGTTCTAGGGAACGATCCGAAATTCGCCGGTTAGCATTGCTACGGGATTGCATTTCGGATTCAGCTCTCTCGACCATTTTTTCGCCATATGCATCGATGTCTGAGATGTCTTCGAATCCGGTTGCAATGATCGTGATTTTGAGCTCGTTTTCCATTCGCAGGTCTTGCGTCGTGCCGAAGATGATCTCGGCGTCGGCATGCACCTGTTGTTTGACCGTTTCCGATATCTTGCGGACTTCGGCCATCATCAGATCTGGGCCACTCGTTATGTTTAGCAAGACTCCGGTCGCACCGTCGATCTTGACTTCGAGCAATGGTGACCGTAGCGCCGACGAAATCGCCGCGTCTGCGCGGTCAATTCCGTTTCCCTTTCCTATTGCCATCCACGCTGGCCCAGCGTCTCGCATCACGGTCCGTAGATCGGCGAAATCCAAATTAATCTCTCCCGGCAGCAACAGCAACTCCGTGATCGACTGGATTCCCTGTCGCAATACCTCGTCGGCCATCCGAAACGCTACCTCGACCGAGGTGTCAGGTGCCGATACCAACAACAGTCGCTCGTTCGGGATGACGATCATCGTGTCGACTTCCTCAGCGAGACGAGCCAATCCTTCTGCCGCCTGTTTATCACGCTGGTACCCCTCGAAGGGAAACGGTTTTGTGACCACTCCGATGGTTAGGCATCCCAGTTCTCGCTTAGCGATGTTGGCAACGACTGGAGCGCCGCCGGTCCCGGTGCCGCCACCCATGCCGGAGGCAACAAAAACCAAGTCGGCACCCGCTAAGACTTCGCGAATCTCTTCGCGGCTGTCCAAAAAACATTCGCGTCCGATCTGGGGATTTCCGCCGACACCCAATCCACCGGCGATTCGGTCGCCAACCCGCAGGCGCATCGATGCTTCCGTGTGCGCCAGCGCCTGGGCGTCAGTATTCGCCGCGATGTACTCGACGCTGGGAATACGACTTCGGTACATCCGCGTGAGCGCGTTGGAACCGCCACCGCCAACTCCAACTACCTTGATGTTGACCGAGGGGTTTCGTCTACGTCTGATCGACGTTGATAACGATGTTGACAACTTGAACCGATACGTCCTTTGACACGCGAGCCATCAGCCGTTGCGTTTGTCCAACAAATTGATACGTGTCAAAAATGCCCCGTGCCGTTCAATCTAACTTTACACCCAGTGAACCGTTGCAACGCGGAGCATCTCAGCCGGGTACTAACGGCCGTTGGGGAGCGTTTATCGACCCAATAACGAACGTATTCGCGCACCAACTCCTGGCGCGGCATTTGCGCTTTCCGGTACCTCTGCAGGTTCTGCCGCTGGTGAATGCAAGATCGTTATCGGTTTACGTTCGACGTGGTTGTCGCGATCGATCCGGTCCAATGCGCGCATCGCCACGCAAATCGCACCAGACATCGCAGGATCACTAATGTCATCAGGCAGACTCTTGATGCCAGTGGGCTTGCGCACCTCAACACGGCCCCGCAGTCCCATTGCCAATTTCGAGAAGGTTGTGATTCCGCTTAACTTGGAACCGCCCCCAGTAAATACGACCGTCAGGAAGTCGGTTTCCGGCAGCCCGGGCACTTGAGAGATTCGGGATTTGTACATCGCCATAGTTTCATCTGCTCTCTCTTTGAGCAGGTTTGAAACCGACACTCTGGTCAATGAACGCTCGACATCCAGTACCCTTTCGGACCCCGTCAGTGCAGTTGGCTCGATCTCATCGTCGAAACCCACGGAATCTCCCACAAGCGTCCCGGCGGCAAGTTTGACCGCTTCGGCGTTTTCGAACGGCAATTCGTATGCGTACGCGATGTCGTTAGTAAAGTGGAATCCGCCGATAGGTAATGAAGTGAAGAGTACCGCTTGCCCATGGTGATAAACGGCGATCTCGGTATCGCTGCCACCGATGTCGATCAGTACAACTCCGGCGTCACGCTCGTAGGCGCTGAGAAGATATTCTGCCTCGGCAACTAAGGTGGAACCACCGTGGATGGGTGTCACGCCAGCGCTGCTAACGGCGTCGAACACGGTGCGATAGTGCGCCATATCGGAAACCACCAATAGCGCTTGCACTTCCAAAGTATCGGGATGCATTCCAACAGGTGGTTTGCGAAATTCAGTGTCTTCGTCGACCCGGTAAGCCGTAGGTGTGGCGTAAAGAAGATGGTCGGTTGATTCCACTCGTTGCGACGCGGCTTGGCGTACTGCCTCGACGATGTCTTCCTCGGTCACTCCCGCGGCGAAATCAAAACCTGAGACTTTGCCCCACCCTGAATAGGAACCAACATGTTTGCCGCCAAAACCAACGTAGGCTTTCGTGAAACTTAGCGAGCATTGGTCGGAAACTTCGCTCACCGATGCTCGGACGGCCGCCGTGGCTTGATTTCGATTCATAACGTCGCCGTCGTGGATCGATTCGCTGGGCAACACGTCGATCGCCAAAATCTCCGGCTCGTTGTAGTTATCCCGTCGAATTACGACGCTACAGACTTTGCTGCTACCGACATCGATAGCGAGTCGAATGTCCTCGTTATACATCTGGTCCGACGCTCCTTCGTTCATGCGAGCCGCAGCTCGGTTGCTGTTAGATCCGCCTAGCTACCCTAAGTTTGGCGCTCCGACTACGCGGATTCGCTTCGACCTCCGATGCCGTTGGCATCAACGCACCTTTGATAACCGGCTCCAATGTGGGCACGTGATTGCACGTGCATACGGGAGAGCGGCGGCTATCGGCATCACAAACACAGTCCGATACGGCGGTGCGAATGAAGTTTTTAACTATCCTGTCTTCTATTGAATGGTAAGAAATCACCACCATCAGTCCTCCCATTCCCAATACATTCACCGCCTGTTCCAACCCGATCTCCAACGCCTTCATTTCGTCGTTTACTGCGATCCTCAATGCTTGGAAAGTTTGAGTGGCCGAGTGGATGTGCCGACGCCCGCGCGGCTTTACCGACGAAATAATCTCTGCAAGTTGCTGCGCGTCTTTGATCGGTCGGTTTCTCACGATTGCCGACGCAATCCGGCGAGAAGCGCGCTCGTCGCCATACCGGTAGATCAGATCGCCCAACTCGCGTTCCGGATAGGTGTTGACTATCTGGCTAGCATCCAACTCGCGGTCGCTCGAAAAACGCATATCAAGCGGATCTGGACGACGGAACGAAAACCCGCGCGCCTCGCGATCGAGTTGCAGCGACGAAACCCCAAGATCCATCAGAACCCCATGCATAGGCGCAAATCCGTAGCGCGTCGCGACCGCTTGCATCTCAACGAAGTTTTCATTCACTAATCGAACGGAGGAACCGAACTGCTCCAGGCGTTTTTCAGCTGAAGCGATGGCTTCGGGATCAGCGTCAATGCCGAGCAGCTGACCACCTGGAGATGCGGCCTGAAGAATGGCTCGTGCGTGACCGCCTTCACCGACCGTCGCGTCTAAGTAGCGTCCTCCCGGTATGATCCGAAGGGCATCCAATACCTCAGAAAGCATGACAGGCTCGTGAAAGTCCGGGTTGGTGCCGGATGCGTCTGCGCTCATTTCGGTCGTTGCCAATTGGCCATTCACAATCAAGTAGCCAAGCCGTGGCGATTATTGCCGCTTACGCCCAAAACGTCGCCGCAAAGATCGAACATTGGTCCATTGCGTCGCCCTACTTAGATTTTGGGTATTGTCTTCGGATTCTAGGTTTCGCCCTTCTCGGGATTCCATATCGTGTGGCGCGTTCAGGACGCGTTATCATCGGAAAAACACTCGGCACATCCCCTTCGTCCCGCCCAATGGCTAAGAGCATCAAATACGCAGTATTAACCAGCAGCGATTCTGGATTTGCAGGTGAACGACAAGACATCGGCGGTGACGCGGTCGTCGACTTGATGGCTCGACACAACCACGCACTGAGCCAAAGGTCGCTAGAACCTGACGACCGAGACAGGCTGATCGAACGACTTCGCGCGTGGTCAGCGCAACCCGATATCGAACTGATCCTGACCACTGGTGGCACCGGTCTAGGCCCGCGCGATGTGATGCCGGAAGCTACGTTGAGCGTCGTCGAATATGAGGTGCCGGGACTTGCCGAAGCCATGCGAGCCGAATCCCTCCGAATCACCCCCATGGCGATGCTCTCACGCGCCGTCGCGGGTGTCGCAGAACGCACGCTTATCGTGAATCTCCCCGGCAATCCCAAAGGTGCGATCGAAACATTGGAGGTGGTTTTGCCGGTTCTCGCACACGCCGTCGAAATAATTCGCGATATTCACGCGGGTGACCATCCGATCCAAAGCCAACATCGTCACCAGTGAAGTTCCATGTCGTAACGCTTTTCCCCGAGATGTTTGATGGTCCGATCACTTCAAGCATCATTGGGCGCGCGGTTTCGAACGGGATTATAGAGATCGATTTCGTCAACCCGCGCGACTTCACGACTGACAAGCATCGAAGTGTTGATGCTCCGCCCTACGGCGGAGGCCCGGGCATGGTGATGATGGCGCCGCCGCTGGCCAAGGCCGTCGACTCCATCAGTGATCAATACCCGACCGGTCACCAACCCAAGACGATCCTGATGTCGCCGCAGGGCATTTCGATGAACCACAAGATCGCCAACGACCTTTCGGATTTCGCCGCCATCACGCTAATTTGCGGTCACTACGAAGGGGTAGACGAGCGTTTCATCGAAGAGTACGTCGACCTCGAGATCAGCGTCGGCGACTTCGTCATGACGGGGGGCGAGATACCAGCGATGGCCGTCATAGATTCGGTTACCCGTCTCTTGCCTGGAGCGCTTGGAAGCGCCGATTCCACCATCAGCGAGTCGTTCTCCGTCGCGAGTGGTGGGATGCTGGAGGGTCCCGTCTACACGCGTCCGCCCGAATTTCATGGGCGGCGCGCACCAGAGGTGCTTCTCAACGGAAATCGCCAAGAGGTTGAACGGTATCGAAAACGCGTTGCCGCAGAGCGGACCATGGCGCGCAGACCCGACCTCATCCGCGGATGGGGACCGGATCCCGAGGACGGCGACTTAAATTCACCCTGGCTTGAATCGCGTTAAAACGGATGGATCACCATCAATCGCGATGGTCTTGTTTCGAGACTTCGCTCCGGCAACGATCCGGACCTTGAACTTCGGCACCTTCAACGCCTTTGCAATTGCCTTTATGGTGGCCTCGTTCGCGGCGTTGTCTACCGGCGCCGCCTTGACTCGCACGATTAGTTCCCGCGATCCGTCATCCCACCCAACGACCTCGTCGACCGATGAACGGGGTGTAACGCGCACTGAGATTCGTTGCTCACTGCCCAACTTGTTCCGCCCTCATCGTCACTTCTCCAGCGGCCACCGCCCGCAAATTTCCGCTGGATTCACGGATCAACAGTCGGCCAAATTCATCGACATCCTCCGCAATGCCCGAAACAATCTCTCCAACGTTTCGCTCCGAAGCCATTGTGACTTCAACGTACGAATTCAAAACGCTCAACCGATCTCGCCATTCTGGCATGATGGATTCGCCGCGCACCAATGCGTCGTAGAGTTCGTTCAAATTGGCCAATAACACACGTACCGCACTCCGCCTATCTACCTGAGTTTCGAGACGTAAGACCTCACGAACGCTGGTGGCATCGTACTCTTGGAGGACTCTGTCATCTGCAATACGATTCACGTTTAATCCAATCCCGATCACACCAACAAAAGAACTCCCCGTGGTGGCGCTCTCCGCAATCACGCCGCATATCTTTTTGCCATCTACCAATACATCGTTCGGCCATTTGATAGCTGAACTTCGTGTGGTCAATTCGTCGACAGTCATCGCGGCCGCCAACGCGGCCATAGTCGTCAATTCGCCGGTGATAGCCAAACGCGGGCAGAGTATAACGGACGCCAATATGTCTTCACCGTGACCCGAATCCCAACTTCGACCGAATCGACCTCGCCCCTTCGTCTGCTCGTCCGCGATTATCACTGTCCCGTCCAACGTCTTCAATTCGTGGGTCTCTTCCACCAAATCACGCGCCACGTCCATAGTCGATGTTGTGTTTCGAAGGTGAATGACGCGCGTTCCGATGCGACCTTGGAATTCGTTTTCCAAGGTAGTGAATTCGGACGATTCGACTGACTTGACAGACATCTTGGTTGAGGGCAGTTATATCGTTGATTGTCTGGCCTATCGGCCTCGAAGACAAAGTTCTACCACGGGTTTTTATGGAAATTCGCCAAGTGAGAGACGATGAGTTCCTGAAATGGCGCATCGCCGTCAGGGCGAGTCAAGGCTTCCACACGACGCCAGACGACACGGTTTTCATGCGTGCACACCGGGTGGAGATCGATCGGTTGTTGGCGTGTGTAGACGGGGACAGGATTGTCGGGTGCGGCGGCGTCGATTCTTTCGATATGACCCTTCCAGGCGGCGCGCAGGTGCCGATAGCGGGCGTTGGATACGTTGGGACCTCGCCCAGCCATCGGCGACGAGGCATCTACCGGAAGATCATGAACCGTATTCACAATGACGCTAGGGAACGGGGCGACCTCGCAACGACGTTATGGGCGAGTCAGAGCAACCTTTACGGCCGGTACGGATACGGTAGCTCGATGCCTGCCTACAACTGGCAGATCGACATGCGGCACACGGCGTACGCGCACTCCCCGTCTTGGACAGGTCACTTCTTGGAACCACAGCGCAATGAAGCTATTCCGTTGATGACGGAGGCGTACGACCGTGCGCGCGTCATTCGCCCTGGGATGATCACTCGAACGCCTAAGAGATGGGAGTACGAGATCCATCCCGTCCACACCAAGGACGAATACTTCGTCGTCTACGTGGAAGGCGAAGATTCGCAGGCCTATGCGAGGTACACCATCGAAAAGAATCCGGAAGATGATTTTAGGGGCACGATGCACGTGGTTGAAGCAGTTGCGGCGACCGATGCGGCACATGCCGCGTTGTGGCGATATCTTCTCGACTTGGAACTCGTCGACGATCTCAAGGCGCACGTTCGTCCCGTTGATGACCCGTTGATATGGATGCTGGCTGAGCCGCGTAGATTGCGCCGACGCCTTACAGATGCCATCTGGATGAAGTTCCTCGACGTTCCCGCCATGCTCGAGCAACGCACATACCCCGTTGAGGACTCATTGACGCTGCAAATCATCGACGCGGAAACCAAACAGCCACTCAACCTCACGGTCGAGTTCGGCGCCGAAGGTGCGACTTGCCGCCCGACCTCCGACCCGCCAGACCTTGTTATGAACGAGTCTGAATTAGCCGCAATGTACGCCGGTGCGGTCGAATGCTCGATGTTGGCCAGTCTCGGGTTGGTCGAGGTATCGGCGCGTAGCTCCGACGCTGCGCTACGCGCGGATGCCATATTCAGGACAAACCCCGCGGGCTGGAATCCGTATCACTTTTAATGCTTAGATCGCACAGTAGAGAATCCAGAACCTTGAACCCTCATACCGACAGACTTACTGGCATCGAGTTTCGACCGGCACGTGAAAACGAACGTTTGCAGTTTTCGGTCGCCGAGATGCGCGGATTCAGTGGGCATTTCTTGCCACAAGAAGGAGAGTTGGAATATCGGAAGGTCGACGATCCGATGCATCGAACGGTCTGCGCGTTCGATGGCGACGAAATCGTCGGCACGACGTTGTGGGAACCGTATGAATTAACCGTTCCAGGCGGAAAATCTGATTTCTTTGGCGTCACCGACGTCACGGTCCTACCGACGCATACGCGCCGCGGCATCCTACGAGAAATGATGCGGAGGCTCCTAATCGAGGGACGCGACGCTGGCTACCCGATCGCCGGGCTCTGGGCAAGCGAGAGCAACATTTATGGTCGCTTCGGATTCGGAATATCGGGCGAGACCGTCTTCGCCAAGATCGACGCACGAGACGCAGGATTCCGCGCCATGCCAAAGCATGAGGGCGAGATTCGATTTGCCGATATAGCGATTATGGAGAAAGTCGCGCCCGTCGTGTGGAACAGAACCGCCGAAAAAACCATCGGAATGATGCTTCGATCTAAAGCGGATTGGGATTGGATTTACGACCGCCGTCGGATCCCCGGATTTGGTAATCGCCGGGCGTTCTGCGTTGTGTACCACGAAGGCAATAAACCTCTCGGATATGCTGCGTACCGAATCGAGCACAAGATGGATGCGAAACACTCTTACAACACGGTACGGGTAATCGAACTGATCGCCTCCACCACCGCGGCAGAGGCCGCATTGTGGCGGTTCTTGCTCGACATCGACTTGGCAGGTGAGGTAGTGCATCACCACCCGAAGAAGTCGAATTTGCTGTGGCTTCTCGCCGACCCGCGCAAACTTTCATTCGAACCCTACGACTCGCTCTGGATTCGAATTCTCGATCCGATCAAGGCTTTGACCGGGCGCACGTACTCAGCCGCTGGCGAGGTGGTCATCAAAATCGCGGATGACTTCTGCCCTTGGACACAAGGAACTTATTTGCTACGTGCCGACCCAAACGGCAGGGCGACATGCGAGGTGACCGACCGGACTCCGGACGTGACGCTTCCCGCCGCGTCCCTTGGTGCCATCTACATGGGTGCCCATTATCTTGCCGATCTGCAACGCGCAGGACGCGTCACCGAACACAAATCCGGTTCGATCGCACAGATTGATACCATGTTCCCCATAAGTGGAGTTCACAACTTCGTACCAGAATTCTAGCCCCAGATGCAAAATGTCCGTCTTCACACCAGCCCATCTCGGCAAGTGGGAACCACTCTTCAAGAGGTTGCTTGAAGGTGACACGCTGCCGATGACCGAAGATAGCGCATGGATGCTGGGACGAAAAACAGGCGTCATCGCCGTGATACATGATGATGAACCGGTCTATATCGAAGCCACGAAGGACATCGGCAAAACCATCAGCGATTACCTCAACGGCGGCCCAAGCTGCGACTTTCGGGCCAAGGTCGCCATCGTTGAACTTGGTGCATCGCCGAGGACAGCGCTTGAAAGGTCGCGCAAGGGCCCTTTGGCAGATCGCATAAACAGATTGTTACCTCAGTACCGCTTTGCAGCGGTTCCTGCGACCGACGCACTGTCCGAGCGTTTGGCCGAAGCCTTCACGGTAGTCGCCGATCCTAGGCTCAACGGACCGACGGCGCAGGCGAATGCTATCCTCGACGCTTTGCCGCGTTGAAAAAGAACGGCGGATTACTGATCCGAATATATGCAGACACACTTTTCTGAATACATACCCTTGGCTTTGCTGATCGCGTTCGCCGCGTTCCTCGCGTACCTGATCTGGCGTGGCAACTACAAAATCGGCGCTTACATCGTTCAGCTCGCGGCCGCATTTTTCCTCTCATCCGTTGGTGGATTCGGCCTTTACATTCTTAGCTCGGTGATGGTGACCACCTGGGTGTTGACGGGCAGCACCACGTTTTTGATGCTCAACGCGGTCGTGATGCAAGCCATCGGTGCCACTTTGGGCTTCGTGATCGTAAAGCGATATGGCACATCGGTAAACCAGGTAAAGCCTTTCGAGATCGCTCTGTCTTTGGTGTTAGGCGTTGTGGGCGCGTACGTCGGATTCGTCCTTTTCAAAGACGCCACATTCGCCGCTGATTTCGTTACGAATGCAAACAGTGTCGCCGGTGCCTATTTCGGCGCGGTGCTTATGGGTAACTCGCCGCTCATCGTTGGCGGCCTGGCGCGCGTGCTCCGAAACCAAGAACCCTAGTTGGTACGGTTCCAGATAAAGTAGGTGCCACCGATCACTTGTATCGATTTCGCCCCGAGCCGAGTTCCACAATGCGCATCACCGACATCGAAGTCATCACCTTTAAGAGCCAAAGCAATACCGTTGGCACCAAGTGGGGTTACGGACAGTGGCGCGACGACCCTCAACCGTCTACCCACGCCATCACCAAGATATCGACCGACGAAGGTGTCAGCGGTTACAACACCGGCGGCATGGGTGGATATTTCCAAGGTACGTTCCCGTCGGAAGTCGAGGCCATGGTGAAAAACCTTCTCGTTGGTGAAGATCCCTTAAGTCGTGAACACGTTTGGAACCTGATGCGCGACAACCACAATTTCCACGAATCACTCATCGGCAATCTTGACTGCGCGCTTTGGGACCTGGCCGGCAGATACGCCGGCATGTCGGCTTCGCAGCTCATGGGAAAAGTCCGCGAAAAAGTTCGTGCCTACGCCAGCACCTTCCCAAACATGGGCACGCCGGAAGACTACGCCAAATTCGCGCTTGAATGCAAAGCCCAGGGTTACACCGCGTTCAAGGTCCACGCTTACATCTATTGGAACCCGATCACCAATCAACCCGCGCCTCGGCGTCCAGCGTTCCCGAAACAAGACATCGAAGTCTGCGAGGCGGTTCATGATGCCGTAGGGGACAACATGACACTCATGCTCGATCCATGGGGCATCTACACCCTTGACGAATCGATTTACGTCGGACGCGAGCTCGAACGTCTCGGCTACTATTTCCTCGAACACCCAATGCATGAGTTTCGCGTCGAGCCCTACCGCCGTCTTTGCAATGAGCTAGACATCGCCGTCTGTGCCCCGGAACATTCGACGTGGATGCACTACTCTCGGGCAGAGTGGGTTTTGCAAGGCGCTTCAGACATCGGAAGGATCGATGTCAATTTCGGTGGCATCACCGCATGCAAGAAGGCAGTGGACGTATACGAAGCGTTCGGTGTCCCGTGCGAGATGCACGGCGGATGGTTTGGCAATTCGGCGATCTTGGGAGCTACCACGGAAGAGACATGCCTCTTTTACGAACGCGGTTTGCTAAGACCAGAGTTCGACTATGAATCGACACCACCATATCTAAATTCTCCGTGCGATCCGATGGACGAGGAAGGCAACGTGCTCTTGCCTCAGGGACACGGATTGGGAATGGACTTTAATTGGGACTACATAGACAACAACCGCGTCGCCTGAACTTCAGACGACGCGGTTGCGTGCATTTCGGTTTTGCGGCGTTGGTGAACAACGACCGGGGTCGAAGTCCTCCTCGGCGGGAAAACCTTTAGAACTTCCTGCCGCGTTTTTCCAACTGCATCATGTGGTTGCGTAGGAACGGCGGTATCTTCATCGAATCGGGATCCTCGATAGCCTTCTCAATCATCTTGGTGTCCATCACCCGCTGCTCTTCGTCGGTCGGGAATCCAGTCGCGATAACAATCACTCGAATGTTGGGACCCATGTTCGGCTGCCGTGCGGTGCCCAAGATGATGTTGGACTGCGATGTCATCTTGCTCTGGACAATGCTAGAAATCTCTTGCACGCTGTACATCCGCATCGACGGTCCACCGGTGATGTTCACCAGCGCACGTTGGGCACCAGTGATATCGACATCCAGCAACGGACTCTCGAGCGCCTGTTGAACCGCATCGAGTGCGCCTCCGGGTTCCGAGTCTGAAGCCTGACCGACCCCCATCCACGCGGGACCCGCGTTCGTCATTACTGCGCGCACATCCGCGAAGTCCAAGTTGACCTCGCCCGGTTCGATGATTACTCGTGCGATGCCCTCTACGCCATCCTTCAAGACCTTGTCGGCCATCCGCCAAGCTTCCTGCGTAGTCGTGTCTGGTGCCGCGGCATCGAGCAATCGGTCGTTCGGAATACGAATCAGCGTGTCGACATAATTCTGCAGCTCGGCGACGCCTTCTTCGGCCTTCGCCGTTCGGTGTGTTCCTTCGAACCCGAAAGGCATGGTGCAGACGCCAATAGTAAGGGCGCCCAGCTGCTTTGCGATCTGAGCTACAACCGGTGCGCCGCCCGTGCCAGTTCCTCCACCCATGCCAGCGGTAACGAAAACCAGATCTGCGCCATCCAAGACTTCCGCGATCTCCTCCCGGTTCTCTTCGTGGCAGATGCGACCCTGCGATGGATCGCCTCCAACACCCATGCCACGAGCGGTCGTGTCGCCAACGCGCAGACCGGTAGGCACAGTCGCCAACTCCAACGCTTGGGCGTCGGTGTTCATGACGATGTAGTCGACCGTATCGATCGGATCGCTATACATACGGTTAACGGCGTTAGAGCCGCCGCCACCGACGCCAACAACCTTGATGTTGACCTTTCCGATGCCGATGGGCTGTCTGCCCTGAGGCCTGTACTCGAATTCGTCGTGTATCTCACGCAACATATTTTCGTCCTTCACGATCTCAAAGAAACCATGGGTGTGCCAGTAACCGCCACGTGATATCGAACCTTGTTGAGCGACTAAAACCGCTCGATTCGACACCGCAACGCGCGTAGCGTCCCTGAGTGATTATTACGCTAAGCAATCCGAACGGCTCGATGCAATACAACAACACGCAGTTACTTCGTTCGATGGTTTTTTCGGCGGAACTACTTGTCTCAACATCAACGGTCAGAACCGTCGGCAAACACGAATCGATTCTATCGCCTGCAAAAAGTGTCAATCACCCGTGGTTGGTGATTCCCGCTTAAAATTGACTGATTGGGGAACGAACGCGCGTTGGCGGGGGGTCCTCTACAACACATTGTCCGTAGGAAGGGACGTTGACCAATGAACGGCTACGAAGCTGTTGCAAAAATACTCAAGAAAGAAGGGTTCGAATGGCTCGCTTGTTTCCCTTCCAACCCGATAATCGAAGCCGTTGCTAACGAGGGCATCCGTCCTATCGTTTTCCGACAAGAGCGCGGAGGGATAATGGCTGCCGATGGCTACTCCCGCCTGATGGCATCTAAAGGAAAATTCGGCGTCTTCGCTTGCCAGGGAGGACCCGGCGTAGAGAATGCGTTCGGTGGTTTCGCGCAAGCTTGGGCAGACAGTGTTCCCGTATTGTTCCTGCCCGATGGCCCCGGAAACTACAAAACCGAAGTTGCTCCAAACTTCAGCGGCCCTCGCAACTACCAACACATTACCAAGTTCGCAGCATCGGTCACTTCTGCTGACGTCATCCCTGCGCTAATGCGCCGCTCCTTAGAAGCGCTCAAGAACGGCCGCCCCGGTCCCGTGATGCTCGAGATGCAACGTGAAGCCATGGGTGGTGAAGTATCCGGAGTCGAAGACTACCAGCCGACCTCGACCCACAAATTCGCACCGTCGGCCAGCGACATAAAGGACGCTGCCGATAAGCTACTCAACGCTCGGATGCCCGCGATCTGGGCCGGTCAAGGCGTTCTGTATGCTGGTGCCACGGAAGAGTTGCGAGAACTCGCCGAACTTACTCAGATCCCCGTCATGACCACGATGCCGGGCAAGAGCGCCATTGACGAGCGCCACCCGCTCGCGCTCGGAGCGGCCAACCGCACCGCGCCCAAACCTGTCTGGACTTGGCTCAAGGAGTCCGATGTACTCTTCGCCGTTGGCGCCAGCCTTACAGTCACAAACTACGGCATCGACCTTCCGGCGGGCAAGTTCCTGATCCATTGCACGAACAACCCGGCTGACATCTCAAAGGAATACGCCACCGACCTTGGACTGGTCGGCGACGCCGGTGAGACGCTCCGACTCCTGATCGACGAAATCAAGGGGCGAATCGGTGAAGACGGTCGTGGCGGCGATACCTCCGTCCAGGAATCGATCGCTCAAGTCCGCGCCGAGTGGGATGACGACTGGCAAGGCCTGCTCAACTCGGACATGGTCCCGATCAACCCCTACCGCCTCCTAAAAGAGATCGGCGACGCGGTAGACCACGAAAACACCGTGATGACCCATGACGCTGGTCACCCGCGCGATCAGATGATGCCCTTCTACACGGCAACTCGCCCGCACACCTACATAGGTTGGGGCAAGAGTACTCACCTTGGATACGGCATCGGCTTAATGATCGGCGCAAAGATGGCCATGCCCGATCGCTTCTGCGTCAACTTCATGGGCGACGCGGCGTTCGGAATGTCTGGCCTCGACATCGAAACCTCAGTTCGTTCGGGAAACCCGATCACGACGATCGTCCTCAACAACGGCACGATGGGTGGGTACAACAAGTCACTGCCAGTCGCGATGGAGAAATACAACGCTGGAAACATGACCGGCGACTACGCGATGATCGCCGAAGGCATGGGCGCGCGTGGCATCACCGTCTCCGAGCCAACCGAGATCGGCAATGCAATCCGCGAAGCCCACCGTGAAAACTTCGAGAATGGACGATCAGCCCTCATCGACGTCCACACCCAGCAAGAGCTGAACTTCAGCATTTACGACTGATCGTCGTATTCAATCGGGATATTCGCCTGGGAGCGGCATCCTCTATCTGTAGGGTTTCCGCTCCTTGGAACCTCGTGCCGTTCCAATGGACGCGGGTGCTGCGCGCAACCACCGTCATTCCGGCGAAAGTCGGAATCCAGAGGGGTCTGGCAACGGGGGGAGGCGCACGTGATCTGACCTTGAATCCGTCGTAAGTGAGGTTGTGCACAGCACCCGGTCGCGATAACCCAGAAAAACCACACAGCTCCCCCTGTTCAGAACCCTCGGCAGAAATCCGCGGATATTTCTCGCCACATGCGTTGCAAGCACCGTTTCGGTGTTACACTTGTGCCACAAGATGGAACCGCAACCAACGCGGTATCAAACGCATAACATTAAGGAATATCTGAATGGCTACCAAAGCAACCGCCACTCTCGAAAAAGAGATCATCGAGAGCCTCACATCCGAACCGACCGAAAACGAGCCCAAAATGCCGACCACGAAGAAAGCCAGTAAACGGGAAAAAGCACTTGAAGAAGCGATCGCTCAGATCGAACGGAACTACGGTCGCGGCGCCGTCATGCTGATGAGCGAAAACGATAGCTTCCGTAATGTAGACGCGATCCCTACCGGCTCCCTTTCACTCGATATCGCCCTCGGCATCGGCGGATTGCCACGCGGTCGCATCATCGAAATCTACGGCGCTGAATCCGCCGGAAAATCCACTCTCGCGATGTCTGCCGTCGCCCAAGCCCAGAAAGCTGGCGGCGTGTGCGCATATGTGGACGTGGAACACGCGATGGACCCCATCTACGCCAAAGCCATCGGCGTCGACATCGATTCGCTTCTAATTTCCCAACCCGACTCCGCAGAACAAGCTCTCGAAATCATCGAACATCTGGTCCGCTCCAGTGCCCTCGACATGATTGTCTTGGATAGCGTCGCAGCATTGGTTCCCAATTCCGAGATACAAGGCAACATGGGAGACTTCCAAGTCGGCGCGCAGGCACGATTGATGTCGCAAGCGCTTAGGAAACTCACTGGCATCGTTAACCAGACCAAGACCGTTTGCGTCTTCATCAACCAGCTTCGCGAAAAAGTTGGCGTTGTATACGGTAGCCCCGAAGTCACCCCTGGCGGTCGCGCTCTGAAGTTTTATTCCAGCGTCCGCCTCGACATGCGCCGCAAAGAATCTCTCAAGTCTGGGAAAGACATCACCGGAAACCGCGTCCGGGTCCGCGTGGTCAAAAACAAAGTTGCGCCGCCTTTCCGGCAGGCCGAGATCGACATCATCTTCAATGAAGGCATCAGCACCGAGGGCGACCTGCTAGAACTCGGCGTCGAGCACGGCATCCTCCAAAAACGTGGCGCGTTCTATTCCTACGGTGAAACCCGCCTTGGACAAGGCCGCGAAGCCTCCCGCGTCTTCCTCAAGGAACACGCCGACATGCGCGACGAGATTGACGCCCAAGTCCGCGGGATCACCATGCCGGAGACGCAAAAGGCATAATTGGCACCAACTTTTCGCCTCTCATCGCCCGACCGACCACAGTTAACGCAGGTGAATGAACGCACTGACCTTGGTGCGTTCATTCCTCCCGTTTATGATTAGCGCATGGTAATCAACGCGCTCCTAATCTGCGGAGCATTGCTCGGAAGCGCCTTCATATCGGCCGCCGAATCTGCGCTCCTCAGCGCCCGACCCTCGCATATTCAGCACTTGGCCGAAAACGGCGACCGCCGAGCCAATGCCGTCATGCGCGTCCTCGAACGGCACGAAAACTTCTTCGCCACCATCCTCCTCGTAGGTAATCTCTTCAACGTCCTGGTCGCAACCGCCTCAACGAGTCTCATCATCAACTCCATCGGGCAGGGCGAAAACACTGTCCTTACCACGATCATCTCCACCGCCGTCGCGACCGTAATGGTCTACGTCGTCGGTGAGCTGACCCCAAAAACCCTCGGTGCACTCGCACCTGAAACGTGGTCACTCGCCGTCGCCCACATCATCCTCGCGATCATGACTGCGTCCAAACCAATTGTTTGGGTCTTTACGCTCCTGCCTCGCGGGCTGCTCCGCGTCTTCGGCGTATCCGGATTCGACGCCCGGCCCGGCTACACACAAGGAGAACTCAGCCTCATCATCGATCAAAGCCAAGAACAAGGGCTCTTCGACGATACCCATGGCGAGATGCTCGACAACTTAATCGACTTCGGCGCCCGGGACCTTCGCGACCACCGCGTGCGCGTCCACACCAGTCAAATCGTATGGCTTAACGAAAACGACACACTCCGAACGTTCCTGCAAAAATACCGCGAACACGTCGATGATGTGAGCACGACTGCCGAACCCCATCGAACCCAACCTGGATTCGTAATCCAACGAGGTGAACCACTTCGCACCGGTTATTGGTACGATCTCGATCAGCTTGCCGGTGCCATTTATGCCAACGACGTAATGAAATTCATCGCCGAAGGCGGCGACGATGAACTCGACACCAGAGTTACTGAACTAATGCGAACCGACATCCTCGTTCTTGCAGACACCACGAAACTGGATGACCTCTTCACCGAGATGATCCGGACTGAGCAATATTTGGCCGTTGCACACAACGAAGAGAAACGCATTAACGGACTCGTTACACTCAACGGCCTTCTCGAGATGATGCGCGGTGACGACGACGACACCCTAGTCCTAGAGCAAAAAGCGATCGAACGTCTCGACGACGACACGTACATCGTGCCCGGCGCGCTATCGGTCGAACGAACCGAAGACGAAACCGGCATCGAAGTCCCTCCGAACGAAAGATACGAAACTATCGCTGGCTTTTTCATCGACAAAGCCCAACGCATGCCCGAGGTGGGACAAAACACCACTTACGAAGACGAGATCTACATGGAAGTACTCGCCATGAACGGAAACCGCATCGAACGCCTGAAAATCCAGAACATCGCGACGGATGTGACCACCGAACAACCCACGTAGCGCCCTGCCACAGTCGCATGCCAACTGCGCGAGACCAAATCACATTCCTACGACAACTTGAGGCGGGAATATCAAAAACACGCATCGAGCCTAATGACTCGATTATCTGCGCGGTTTCCGGGGGCATAGATTCAACCGCGCTCCTCCTTGGTCTTAACCACTTTCCCAATCGATACAAATCGCTCACTGCCGCGCACTACAATCATCGTGCGCGCGGCAATGACTCCGAAAAAGACGAACGGTTCGTCCGCGACCTCTGCACCCAACTCGACATACCGCTGATCGTTGGACGCGCCGACCAAGGTTCCGATCGCCTAGATGAGAATACCGCGCGCCGTCTTAGATATGATTTCCTTTCCGAGACCGCCGAACGTATCGGCGCCGACGCCGTAGCTGTAGCCCACACCACCGACGACCAAGCGGAGACCATCCTGCTTCGTTTGGCCCGCGGTGCCGGCATCCGCGGTGCTGGCGGCATGACACATCGACGATCAATCAAGATCGCAACCAGCCGCAATATCGTCGTCGCCAGGCCAATGTTGCAGATCTCACGGCATCAAACGGATCGCTTCCTAAATGCCCTGCATATCATCGCCCGGCACGACGTTTCCAACGACGATTGGTCCCGTTACGCCCGAAACCGGATTCGCCACCGCGTAATTCCCGAACTCAAAACATTGAATCCGCAAGCAGTTTCGGCGATCGTAAGATTCGCCGAAATAATGCAAAGCAACACCGACCTGATCGATAAGCTTGCTGACCAAGCAGTGCAGCGCGCCTCCACGGGTCATCGAAATACCCTACTCCGCATTCCCGTTGCCGATTCGCACCCCATCGTCGCCGCCGAAGTCCTCGCCAAAATGTACCGAACCAGCGCCGACCCCGAAACGCAGCTGGAACAGACTCACGTCGACAAAATGCTCGACCTACTCTCAATTGGCAAGTCCGCCAACTACAACTTGCCAAATGAAGTCGTTTTCTGGACCGACCATCGCCACATCGGTATGTCGCGGGAGGCGGATCAAGCCAATGACATCGTCCCCTACCCTGACGCCATAACGCAACCGATAACACTTCCGTTGCCAGGTCAAGCCGACTTGGGCAATGGCTACACCATCACATCCGAAGTCTCCACACCGCCGGATGAATTCCGCGAAACCACCAGTGACGAAGCATGGCTAGACCGCGACGAGTTGCCAACCAACAGTCTGTCCATTCGTAATCGCAAAGAATCCGATCGCTTCCATCCACTCGGTATGAGCAATGACGTCGACCTCTCAGATTTCCTCATCAACTCGAAAATCGCCGCGTCGTGGCGCGACCGCATCCCGATAGTCGTGGCGCCTGATTGCGGACGGATCGTTTGGTTACCCGGCGTCAGGGTCGCCGACTGGGCCAAGCTAACCTCTCGAAACCCGACCGCTCTGCGATTAACATTCCGACGAAACCAAGTTCCGTCGAATGAAGGTTAAAGCGATCTAAATCAGCTCAGCTCGCGTTGCAACATCCGGTGGTTCTCGACGCGCCCGGGGGCCATCCCACGCGGTGCCACCGCCCGCCCGTCGATCTCTTTGATCGCACCTTCAACCGGCGTAGGCCGCGCCGCCGCGATGTATCGTCCCACCACATAAAGGCCAACTTCGACATCCGCGGCCCGATACTCTCGGATCAATTCAGGCGTCAACTCGCCGGCGACGTAAATGTCGACGGAGCCGAAGCCAGCATCCATTAGTCGGGCTTTCAATTCCTTCGCCAAATCTGGTGAGCCACCGCCGAGATTAGCCGGGACGCTGATCTTCACCCCACGTAGCGGGTTACTTGTGCCACCGCTCAACGCATACGCTGCGTCCAGAGCCTCCTGGATCGTATCGCCCGAAGTGGGAACCGGCATTACTCGTTGTGCACCCAACCTGCTATGCCGGTCATAAACCGTCATCGCACGGTCGGCCGCGCCCCAGATCAAGACAAAGTCATGCGGCATCGATCCCTGAGGAACCGTTGCAGTGCGCTCGCCGCCTTTTTGTGTAGATACTGCGGCACACCCTCCGACATATGCCGAATATTCCATCGAATCGACAACATCGGGATGAATGAATGGCGAACCACTAACCATGACACGCGTTTCACCAGCGGCCTGCACGCATTCATGTGCCGCCGTCGCCCAGCCTATACTCGAAGCGAATATACCGGTGATCACGTCGCGATACATGCCGAACGCAGCATATGGCCCAACGACACGCAGAATCGTCTCGCCGTCTTTGATTTCATCGCCGTCGGAAAGCGAATACACTGCAGAACTAGAAACCGGCAGTCGGGCTCTAAGAAACGGCAAGACCTCGTTGACCCCTGACAACACACCTGAAGCGCCTGCATAAACCTCAAAAACCACGATCGGATTGCGCTGCTCGGTTCTGAGAATTGCCTGGGCGTGGTGATAGTCAATCGAAACCGTCGCGCCACGCAATGTCGGCGACGAAAGTTCAAGCTCTTCGGAAGGCGTTAGCATCGCAGAAAATTATCGTTTCCTCAAATCAGTGCAAGGTTACATCAGGGAGTTTTCAGCTAACGCGTTTCGCAACCAATCACATCGATCGAACGGCTAATTGCGCTTAACGTCGGCGGGTGAGAAACGCACCCTCAACAATCCTTTTATGTCTTCGCTCGCGGTTGAAACGATGCGGACCCGCGTGTCCGGATCATCGATCCAGTGGACTGGAATCTCTTTGATCCGATATCCGGCACGAAGACTCAACAACAGCAGCTCAGTGTCGAAAAACCAACCATGGTTTTCGACATGAGGCACAACATTGTCCGCTACTTCTCGAGATACCGCCTTGAAACCGCATTGTGCGTCACGGAACGTTTTCCTAGGAAACATCAGTCGGATCAACGCGTTGTACGCCCTTGACACAATCTCACGTTTCAAGGTTCGCCCTTCCACACGCGACTCCGGCAACAATCGCGAACCGATTGCAACGCCGTATCCTTCCTTGGCGATCGCTTCGACCAATGGTCCTAGCGATTCCAAACGCGTTGAGAGGTCGACATCCATGAAACATCGGACATCCGCGGAACTCTCCAACCACGCTTTTTTCAGAGCCCTTCCCCGACCACGTTGTTCAAGCCGCGTTAATCTGACGTTTGGGTACCGGCTTGACAGTTGACGTCCTACCTCCGGCGTTGCGTCTTGGGAACCGTTGTCGGCAATCGTGATGTTCCAGTTCCAGCGGTCTGCAAAACCACTGGTCAGATGCTCATCCAATGTCGCGATACAACGGGGCAGAGAATGCTCCTCGTTCAGCACCGGGATGATTATGTCGACCGAAATCTTGGACACGTTGATCTAAATCTGTCACCCAATCTATCAATGATAGAAATGTCGGCGTCCTGTAAAGACCATCGTCATATCTAACTCGTTGGCAACATCGATCACCGCTTGATCATTCAATGAACCACCCGGTTGCACAACCGCTCTCACACCACCCTTCGCTGCCAACTCGACCGCGTCCGGAAATGGGAAATACGCGTCCGACGCCATCGCCGCTCCCGAAGAATCAACTCCCGCTACGCCGGTTGCCAGATTGACGCTGGTCACTCGGTTGGGTTGACCCGCGCCCATTCCGACGAGCGCTCGATTCTTCGCCAAGACAATCGCATTGGACTTCACAAATCTACAGGCGCGCCACGCGAACCTTAGATCAACCTCCTCTTCGCGACTCGGCACACGCTCGGTCACTACTTGGAAGTCTTGAAACGCGTCGCCAGCCAGACTGTCCGGTTCTTGCACGAGCGCGCCGCCGGCAACCGATCTCACCTCTAACACCGTAGGGGCGTCAGCGTCTACCTTCAAAACCCGCGTTCGTCGCCGTGTTCGCAGAATCTCCAACGCCTCATCGTCGTAATCAGGCGCAATCACCACGTCCAACAACAATCCCCTCATCTCGTCCGCGGTGTCGCTATTCAACCGCTCACTGAACGCGACGATACCACCGAACGCTGACACGGGATCACCCAATCTGGCCGCTTCCCATGCGTCGATCTGATGGTCGCGGACCGCCAACCCACAGGGATTTGCGTGCTTGACCACTACCGCAGCGTGTTTGTCCGATTCCGCGAATTCGCGCGCGACTGACCACGCCGCGTCTGCGTCGAAATAATTCAGGTAAGACATTTCAATGCCGTGCAACTGCTCCGCGTTTACCACGCCCCCAGTCGCGCCAGGCAAAGAATAGATCGCGGCCTTTTGATGTGGGTTTTCACCGTAGCGAGGTTTGGCCACCAACGAGTAGCCAAATGTGATCTCTTCAGGCAACTCGACTGCGCCGCCATCTTCATCAATGGCGTCCACATCGTCACGGAGATAGCCCGCAATCGCCGTATCGTACGCCGCGACGTGTTGAAAAGCCTTCGCAGCCAAGCGACGACGTTCCCTAGGTGTCACAGTGTCGTCTCGGATCATTTGACCGACGCGCTCGTAGTCGTCTGGATCCACCACAATCAAGACATCTGGATGGTTTTTGGCCGCTGCCCGGGTCATTGCAGGGCCGCCGATGTCAATATTCTCCAAGGCTTCGGACAACGATATGCCCTTAGTCCGAACAGTTTCGACGAACGGATAGAGATTGTTCACGACGACATCAATGTTTCGGATGCCAAATTGCGCCATTTGGCGAACGTGATCTTCGTTGTCGCGTACCCCAAGCAATCCCCCGTGAATGTTCGGATGCAGAGTCTTGACGCGTCCGTCCATTATCTCTGGCGCACCGGTAAGTTCGGACACCTCAACAACGCGGATACCAGCGGCGCGCAGTTCGGCTGCGGTTCCGCCGGTGGAAACGACCTCGTAATCGCAGTCGACGAGCAGGTTGGCGAAACTTACCAACCCGCGTCGATCGTACGCGCTCAACAAAGCGATTTTTCTACCAGAATCGGACATCTCACCCCGTTGGTTGGCCAGTCTGAATCACAACCCTTTCGTCACGATCATCTGCACCACTCAACCCGATCACCCGCACCATCGTATTCGATCGTTTCGCCGATAACCCAAGCATCGTCCATTTCAGCCAATAGAGATTCGGCATCACTACGAGCTACACAAACAACCATGCCAACTCCCATATTGAAAACGTTAAACATCTCCTCGGTTTCGATGCTCCCATGTTCTTGGATGTAGGCGAAAAGCGGTGGTGGTGACCAAGTGGTCGCATCGAGAGCAGCCCCCACATTTGGAGCCAACGCCCGCGGCACGTTCTTCGCAAAACTTCCGCCGGTTATATGACCCATGCTCTTCACCGTGCCCAAAAACGGTTGCAGCGGTTTCAGATACGATCTGTGCGGCTCTAGAAGTGCTTCGCCCAACGTCTGGCGCCCTCCCGGCAAGATGTCGCGCAGAGCCCTCGGGTCATCGTCGGTGTTGAACACTGATCTCACCAACGAGTATCCGTTTGTGTGTAAACCGCTCGACGGCAGACCTATGATCACATCGCCTGCCACCGTCGTTTCCGGCCGCAGCAAGTTTTCGCGCTTCACGCGGCCGACTATGAATCCAACCAAGTCGTAGTCATCGCCGTGATAGATCCCTGGCAACGATGCCGTCTCGCCGCCGATTAGAGCACATTCATTTTCGACGCAACCGGCAGCAACACCCGTCAATAATTGAGCGATTAATTCATCGTCGTATCCACTGAGTCCGATGTAGTCCAGGAAATACATCGGCTCCGCTCCGGCTGGCAGGATGTCGTTGACGCAGTGGTTTACGATGTCAATGCCGACCGTGTCGTGCCGTCCCATCGCTTGAGCGATCCGCAACTTGGTACCGACCGAATCGGTGCTGGAAACCGTCAGATATTCGCTATTCGGATCGATGTCGAAAACGCCACCGAATCCTCCCGGTGCAGACGCTACGCCGCGACCGTATGTTGATTTCGCGATATCGCCGATGCGAAGTTTTGCGCGTGCCGCGGCGTTCAAATCTACGCCGGCTGCCGCATAAGCACTAGCTGATACGTTCTTCATCCGCGATCAGACGACACCAGCTGGCTCAGCGGCCAACCGATCCATGCGTAACTTGTCCATCTCAAGTTGGACGTCAATTGGATATTTGCCGGTGAAGCACCCGCGGCAATACTCATTCCGACCAGCCGAAACCGCTTTTTCCAACCCTTCCAAGCTCAAATACCGCAGACTGTCGGCACCAATGATTTCACAAATTTCGTCCACTGTGTAGTTGGCGGCGATGAGTTGGTCCAACGTCGCCATGTCGACTCCAAAATGACACGTCGACTTTATCGGTGGCGCGGCTACCCTTACGTGGACCTCTTTGGCGCCTGCGTCGCGCAACATCTTGACGACGTGCCTGATCGTAGTGCTACGGACAATCGTGTCATCTACGACCACGATTCGCTTGCCGCTGATCACCTGTTTCATGGTGTTGAACTTAGTTCGGACGCCGATTTCCCGCATGTATTGGTCCGGTTGAATGAATGTCCTGCCTACGTAACGATTTTTCACCAAACCTTCGGCGTATGGGATATTGGCGGCAGCAGCATAGCCCACCGCGTGAGGTGTCGATGAATCCGGTATTCCGATAACCAGATCTGCTTCGATTGGTTCTTCTTGGTAGGCTATCTCTCCCATCCTCATCCGATTTTCGTAAGCTAGGCTGCCATCAAGGATGCTGTCTGGACGGGCGAAGTAGATCTGCTCAAATATGCACATCTTGTGAGCAACCGCCGCCTTGGGCCACACCCAGTTTTCGATACCTTCACGATTGACGACGACGACTTCGCCGGGCTCCAACTCGCGCTCGAATTCAGCACCTAAATTGTCAAGTGCTGCTGTCTCTGACGCGAATACCCAACCACCGTCTAACCGCCCCAAACACAACGGACGGACACCTAGTGGATCGCGGACCGCAACCAACTCGTGCTTGGTCATCATTATCAGGGAATAGGCACCACTCAACATCGGCATCACTTGATCCGCAACTTCGAACCAGTTGTCGCCCGGCGTCTTCGCGAACAACTCGGCAATCACCTCGCTGTCGGAGGTGCCTGTGAAAACACTGTTGTACTGCTCTCGACAAAATTCACGCAGCGTGAGCGCGTTGATCACGTTGCCGTTGTGTCCCAACGCGATCGCGCCTCGGGGCCCGTAAGCCAGAAGCGGTTGTGCGTTTTGGCGACGATTGGATCCGGTGGTCGAGTATCTGGTGTGGGCGATAGCCAAGTGCCCACGCAAGTCTTGCAGATCTTGTTCTTCAAAGACTTGCGAGACCAACCCTACTTCTGCCGTAACTCCCAAAGAGGAGCCATTCGATGATGCGATGCCCGCGCTTTCCTGCCCACGGTGTTGAAGTGCAAAGATTCCGAAGAACGCAGCTCGGGCCGCTTCGTGCCCGGGGGTATATGCACCGAAGATACCGCAGGCCTCCCGCGGTTTATCGTCGCTGGCAGCAACGTATTCGGTCTCGTGTTTTAGTGAATCACGCAAGTCCGGTGCAGTAGCAACGTGGCGCAACATCCGAGTGCAAACTCACCATCAACGGTGCACGTGCTAGTTCCATGTTAATTGCGATTCACACACCGCGCCCATTCCGCGATCCGTAACTCACACCGGTGGAACAACCCACTCCGGATCCTCGCCACGAGCCACGCGGGCTACGTTGGCGAGCGCATAAGCAATTGCGTTGTGCTCCGATTCCAACGCCCGGGTGGCCAAATGCGGCGTGACAACCACGTTGGGAAGATTCGGCAGATCGTTATCGGGCTCAATCGGCTCCACTTCTGTCACATCCAATCCGGCTCCGAAAATCTGCCCGTCTCGCAATGCACGTTTCAGTGCCGCTTCATCCACAACCGGGCCACGACATGTGTTGACCAAAATTGCGGTGTTTTTCATCAAGGAGAACTCTCGGTCAGATATCATGTGACGCGTCGTTCGCTCGAGCGGAACGTGGAGGCTCACGATGTCAGATGTTTCCAACAATTCGTCGAGTTCAACGAACTTGGCACCTGCCGCCACTACATACTCATCGTCGAAATCTGCGACGTCGTGATAAACGACCTCACACTCCCAGCCTTGCAATCGTTTCGCGACTCTCGACCCGATTCGACCGAGGCCAACGATACCGATCCGCTTTCCAACCAAGGTGTGGAACTCGGTACGGTCTCCGCCCACGCCTGCCATCCACGTTCCATTCTTGACTGATTCGATCTGTCGATCAATCTTGCGTTCAACCGAGAGCATCAATATCACTGCGTGTTCGGCAACCGCCACCGCGTTCGCGCCGCCGTTGTTAGAGACGGACACACCGAGTTCGGCCAACGCCGCCTTGTCTAGCCAATCGGTGCCGGCGCTGAAGGTTTGGATCAAGCGCAGGTTGCCCAATTTGGAGACAAATTCGGCGTCGAGCAAACCACGCCCACCTGCGGGTATCAACGCGACTGCATCTTGGCATTCTTTCAATACCTCTTCGGATGGTTGATTCGAATCGACAAACCTCAGTTCGACTTCGGGATGCTTTTGCGCCGCTTCCAACATCTCAACGGTACGCGTTTCACCGCGCGCATCCTCTTTCGGAGCCAACAGAACCACTACGGCCATCTTTTCAACGCTCTACTTTCTGATCGTTTTTCAGTCGCGTGTTTTCGATGTGGTGCGGACAATCGCGCCCAACGGTCGCCACGAATAGCGCATTATACTAGTTTGGTAGCGCGTCATTTGGCTTTCGCCCATACACGAGCCTTCCGGCAATGCGATAGTTTGAACCGCTCCTCCGTCTCCGAGAACATCGCCGCACGCATCCAAAACTATGCCCGAGCCTCAACTCGAACGCGCGACTATCCGAGTCCCTGCGACGAGCGCAAACCTAGGACCCGGTTTCGACTGTATCGGTATCGCGGTAGACCTCTGGAACGAGACCAACATCACCGCTGGCGAATCTTGTGTCACGATTTCCGGCGAAGGCGCAGATTCGCTGCCAAGGGACGGAAGCAACCTAGTAGCTGCGAGCGCCCACCGAACATTCCGAGAACTCGGAGTTGACCCGATACCGTTAGCATTCGACTGCCACAACAACATCCCGTTGGCCCGCGGTTTGGGTTCATCGTCAGCGGCCACGATAACTGGTATCGCCGCCGCATTCGCGTTCGCCGGGTTTGATATTACACAACCCGAAACCCAACGGTCAATCTTCGTTATCGCCGCCGATATCGAAGGTCATCCGGACAATGTCTCGCCCGCGGTCTTCGGCGGCTGCCAAATCGGCTTCAACGTTAAT
Organism: uncultured Dehalococcoidia bacterium; assembly: GCA_951812795.1. Lineage (GTDB taxonomy): Bacteria > Chloroflexota > Dehalococcoidia > Lucifugimonadales > Lucifugimonadaceae > Bin127. Next base: position 2,148,797 of record OX638325.1, on the reverse strand, counting down.
ACCGGTTCCGCAGACAACGATTGGGTTGTCAGTCGCGTCAAAATCGCCGACGAGTTGAAAGCCGTGGTATTCGTGCCGGATTTCACGATGGCGACCAAGGAAGCCCGCGGCATATTGCCTGAAGTGGTTCCGCGTTCCGACGCCGTTTTCAATGTTGGTCGCGCCGCCATGCTCGTTCACGCACTTGAAACTCGCCAGTGGCCGCTTCTACGACACGCCACCGACGACCGACTGCATCAACCGCAACGCATCGAAAAACTGTTTCCAAGATTCCGGCCCATCGCGCGCGGCGCACTCGATGCCGGCGCGCACGGCGTGTTTCTTTCCGGCGCCGGACCGACTGTGATGGCACTAGCTACCGATCGTTTCATGACGATCTGTTACGAAATGTCAGAAAACGCGAGGAAAGCACAGATCGTTGGTAAGGCACTGATTCTCGACATCTCACATGAAGGGATGCGGATTGAATCCGAACGCGAACGCAACAGTTGACTTCGAAATGCCGCAAACGCAACAAGTCGTAGTCCAAAAATTCGGTGGCAGTTCACTAGCCACCGAAGAACTACTGCGAAAGGTAGCCAAACGAGTTGCCGCGCGCCGCGAGCAAGGTGCCGACCTCGTTGTCTGTGTCTCCGCCATGGGCGACACAACCGATGAACTGCTGAAGCTCGCACATCGTCTGTCCGGCGACTATTCGCCTAGCCCGCGCGAAACAGACGCGCTGATATCAACCGGAGAGCTGGTGAGCGCATCGTTGATGGGCATCGCAATCCGAGGTTTAGGTCACGATGCCATTAGCCTCAGCGGTCGGCAAGCAGGCATTCAGACCGATGAAACCTTCGGTTCAGCGCGCATCGCCAACATCGAACCTGCCCGCGTGCTTCGGGAAATCCAACGTGGACGAATTGTAGTTATCGCCGGATTCCAAGGCCTTACGCCCGCTGACGATACGACAACACTTGGACGCGGCGCGTCAGATTTGACCGCCGTAGCGATGGCAGCATCGATCAAGGCAGACGTTTGCGAAATATATACCGACGTCGACGGCATCCTAACCGCTGACCCGCGCCTCGTGCCGGACGCCAGAGTCATACCCCGTATCGGTTACGAAGAGATGCTAGAAATGGCGTCTCTCGGCGCGAAGATGAACCCTCGATCGATCGAGATGGCGTCGGTGCATAAGGTTCCGATGCTCATCACTTCTTCCTTCAACCCGCACGCCGCGGGAACTAAAATCGGCAATTTTGAGGACCAAAACAGCAACATGGAGATTCGAAAGAGCATCACCAGCATCGCAACTGAGCGTTCCGTCGCCCGAGTCACGCTACACGGAATCGCAGACCGCCCCGGTATCGCCGCGGCGATCATGACGCCGCTCGCAGAGGCGGGCATCAGTATCGACGTTATAGTCCAAAACGTTTCATCTCACGGGCTCACCGACATGTCGTTCACGGTAGGACAAGAGTACCTTCAAAGAGTTGCCGAGATAACTTCGCAAAACACCGAAGTTGGTTACAGCGATATTGCGACGCGGGACGGACTTGCCAAAGTCAGCGTCGTCGGTACTGGTATGACCAACTCGCCGGGATACGCAGCTCGCATGTTCCGGGCACTCGCCGACGCCAATGTAAACATCGAGATGATTACAACCTCAGAGATCCGCATCACGTGCATCGTCGACCAGAAACACGTGGCAACGGCAGCGAGGGCGTTACACTCTGAATTTGAACTGGAAGCGGATTGAAAATCGTACGGATCATTTGATGCAACAGACACGAGCACAAGGAATCCGCGTCGTCGGCAGATTCGAGAAGCACATTACGGTCGCCGTCGTCATCCCAACTTTCAACGAAGCCGAAAACATTGGGGCCATCGTCCAAAAGCTCATCGACTTAGAGATCGAAGACCTCGGCATCCTGTTCGTAGACGATTCATCTCCTGACGGAACGGGCGAGATCGCTGACGGTCTTGCGGACGAACACACTGGACGGATCTTGGTGGCTCATCGAAGCGGCAAACTGGGATTGGGAACCGCATACATCGCCGGATTCAAGATCGCATTAGACGCGGGCGTTGCGCGTATCGTTCAGATGGATTGCGACTTGTCGCATCCTCCCGCCGAGGTCCCTCGTATGGTCGAATTGCTTCAATGCGCTGATGTCGTCGTCGGAACCCGGTACAGCGATGGTGGTGCCGTGGACCCGAGTTGGAAGAAATCACGTGTGCTACTTAGCAAATGGGCGAATTGCGGTATTCGAGCCATTTTGGGATTGAAGATTCACGACGCTACGGGTGGTTTCAAGGGGTTTAACCGCAACGCCCTTAAAGCCATAGATCTTGATCGGCTCACAATCACCGGTTTTGGATTCCAAGCTGAAGTAGCACATCGGACGCAGCGAAGCGGACTGACCGTCGTCGAACATCCATTCACATTCGTGGAACGGACGGCTGGCAAGTCCAAAATGTCACCTCAGATCGCCATCGAGGCTTTTTGGCGTTTAACTTTGCTGAGATTCAAGGCAAATTAAACTGGATGACGAGTGGATCACGTTTTCATTTGCATCAACAGTCGTGCCGTATGAGAATTAACTCGTTCGCTCTTCTAACGAATTTCCTAGGAACTCGTCGCCATCATCAGAAAAATGATCACACCTGATTTCACCATCATCGGAGAGAATATTCACTGCACCCGCGTCGTGAAACGCGGCGGCATTAGGGGGCATGTCTTCGATGACGGTTCGGAGGCCGTTAAGTATCGCGTCGACGGCGAAACCCGTTTCGTGCGTGTGCCTGAATCTTTCGAGAAGACACAACCCTATCAACAGGGCAATCTGAAGCACTTCATGATCGCCATATGGAAGGGTGTCAACTGCGACGGAGCCGAAGCCGCCGAGGGCGAAGCGTATGTCAAGCACGAAGTCGAAAGACAAACGAAGGCCGGATCGGCATATTTGGATCTAAACGTCGACGAACTCTCCCATCGTATCGGCGAACAGATTGAAGCGATGAAGTGGCTCGTCAATTTCGTTCAATCAGTCGCCGATATCCCGCCCAGCATCGATTCGTCGAACTCTGAAATAATCCAAGCCGGTTTAGAGGCTTACGACAGATCCGCAGGACGCCCGATGGTCAATTCGGTGGCGTTGGAACGGCTGGAAACCCTCGATCTGATCGCGGAGCACGACGCGAAGTGCATAATCTCCGCGGCTTCGGAGAGCGGCATGCCAGAAAATGCCGACGAGCGACTCGAGAACGCCACCCGCGTCGTCGAATCTGCGAGCGACCGAGGAGTTGCGTATGCGGACATGTATATTGACCCCCTGTTTTTTCCAGTTTCCGTTGACAAGGCATATGGCCCGCAGGCTCTCGAAGCGGTCACCAAGCTCCGAAATCGTTTTGGCAACGATGTCCATATCACGGGCGGAATGAGCAACGTTTCATTTGGACTACCCAAACGAGCCCTGGTAAACGAGACGTTCGTCAAGTTGGTTGTTGAAGCCGGGGCGGATTCAGGTATCATCGACCCTATCCAGGTCAAGATCGACCGCGCGATGAACCTCAACATGGATTCCCCGCGCGTCAAATACGCGATCAATCTGCTCGAAGGCCGCGACGACTTCGCGATGGACTACATCACGGCGTTCCGAAACGGCGAACTAGATTGATTGGACGTAAATCCGCGTCCGCAACACGATAGCTGACCTCGGTCTCGTAGAGACTGCAACTTTGGCAACAGCTGAACAACATTCTCTGTTCGTCCGATCATTCGGGTTTGTGCGACATGCATTCTGGTTCGTCTATCACAACGTCAATGACTTCATGTCGGTCAATGGACACTATTTGGCCGCCGCCATCGCGTTCTATGCTTTTCTCTCGATCTTCCCTCTGTCGATTGCCTTGATCACCCTTTGGCGCTTCGTCGTCGGATTAGAGGGTTTCGAAGACCGCCTAATCAATGGCATCGTGAACCAGATTCCAGTTCTCGCCGAAACTGAAGGCCCATCTTTCGTAGAACGATTTGTTCAGAACGTGAGTAACGAACCGGCCGTCACGTCTAGCTTAACGGGATTGACCTTGTTCATAGCCGGCATGGGTGTTTTCGGCTCGATACGCAAAAGCGTCAACGTTATCTGGGGTATACAACGTCCCCGCCCATTCTTGATTGAACGCGCTATCGACTTCGTGATGATGGTGATCGCGTCTTCACTCCTTTTCTTGTCGCTTTTGCTGTCGGCGGTGTTTTCGTTTATTCAGGAAATCGCACAACTGCTTGCCACCGATCGGGCACCGTTCGATCAATGGTTCCTCGTCGTCGCAGGTTATGTGATCCCTTCGGTGATCACATTCTTGGTCTTCATCGTGGTCTACTGGTGGTTGCCGAACACGAAGGTCAAGTTTGCTGATATCTTGGGTGTTGGCGTCTTGTCCACGATTGCATTCGAAATCGCAAAATACGTCTTCATTTTCTTCCTCCGCAACTCGGGAGGGCTGTTGGCATCGATCTACGGAAGCATCAGCACCATAATGATGTTTTTCCTGTTCGTCTATGTCGAGTCGATCATTCTTCTTGCAGGTGCGATGTTCTCCGCCAAATGGTCGAATCATCTACGCGTCGATGATCAACGACGCCAGAACCGATTATTGATAAACAATCTTCAGCGGATAAACGATTCCGATCGATTGGCGTTCTTGCCGGAGAGTTGAGACCGCGGGTCGTATTGCTCATACCCACCGTGGGTAGGATCGACGAACTACGCCGACGCGGCGCTTCGTTCCTCGGTGACCTCGTTTCGACCTTGCGCGTTATTGAACGCCTGGCGTCACCGGTGATTCAGCTGGTCAAGGAATTCGTCGCTTACAAAGCGCAATTCCTTGCAGCAGCGATCGCGTCCTACACCTTTTTGTCGCTGTAGCCGCTGACAATCGCCATGATTACGGTGATCCACCTGACGATCGGCGCGCGGGAATTCCATGAACTACTACATGATGCCATCCTGACACAGATACCTGTGCTCAGCGAGGCTGCATCCGAACCATCCTTTGTCGTCTTCACCTTGTTCTCATTCCTAGAAGAGATCGCGGTTTTCTTTGCTTTCGACACCGAGACGATCCGATATTCATTGTTCGAGATCTTAGGAATCGTACGGCCGTGGGCCATCACATACACGGTTTTGACGTTTATCTACGCGTGGGTACCAAACACCAAGACACACATCAAAGCGATCCTGCCCGTCGCGCTCGTCGCGACCGTCGCTTTTGAAGTCGTGAAGCATGTTTTCGCTGTTTACCTGCAACTTAACGCTGGACATCTTCTCTCGATTTACGGAAGTCTCGCGGCTTTGACGATGTTCTTCATATTCGTCTACTTCGAAGCAATCATCGTACTCGCCGGCGCCATGATGTGCGCCCAGTGGACCGAATACCTCAAAACCCGCAACCAACAGCGGTTATTCGATCCTCAGGAGTTCAGGACGCGAAGTTTCGCAGCGCGATTGCGCCTGATCCGAGGTGCCAAATCGTAAGCATCGCGCCTAATTTGCCAAATCGTCGGCGAAAGTGAAAAGTGCTGGCAAGCCACCGGTATGCAGAAACACGACGGATTCCTCTGGAGAAACGCTGCCCGTCCGGATGTCATCGAGGAGTGCCGCCATCACCGTTCCGGTGTAGTTGGGGTCCAGAATGATGGCGTCAGTCTGCGCGGCCAGGCGAATCGCATCGGCGACCTCGGGTGTCATGAGACCGTAACCTTCACCGACGAATTGATCCAGAACGCGCATGTCCTCCTCGGCGAATGTCATGGGAAGGTCGAGGAAGCCTCGAATATCCTCGACATGCTGAAAGATGTAGTCGTCCAAGGGCATGTCGTAATTCACCGTGACGCCGGTGAAACGCCAATCTAATCCCAGATTTTTGGCGGCCAAGATGAGTCCGCACAAAGAACGTCCCGCGACGCCGTAAATGTGAACTTGTTGCAGCCCTAGTTCCTCGATCTGGTTCAACAACTCCAAGCCGCACCGAACGAAGCCCACCATGCCAACCACTCGCGGGAAGAGGTGTTCTTGCAGCAGGTAAACCTTGGCGCCGTCTGATTCCAACTTTTCCTTCAACTTGGCGGCATATCCATCGGCGTCTTCAGATTGAAACTGATCGAGCAGATGCATTTCGGCACCCAACAGTTTGTCAATCAAAAGGTTGCCTTGGACCTTCCGATTTGCTGCATTTTTCAACACCAACACATACCGCAAACCGGATTTGTTGGCCGCCGCGGCCGTCATTCGGGCGTTGTTCGAGTGATAGTCCATGATGTTGATCAAGGTGTCATAACCCGCATCAACGATGTGAGGCATCTCAAATTCATAGTGCCGAGCCTTATTGCCACCGAACGCTAACCCAGTCATGTCCTCTCGCTTCACATAGATCGGTGGAACCACGTGCCCATCCTCGGTCAACCGTTCACGCAATCGCGGCATCTCCTCTAACGGAGTCGGCGTATGGGCAATGTCGACGCGCGGCAGGGCGTCGACTCTAGCAGCAAGTTCTTCGCGTGTGAGCATGGTGTTCGAAATGATAATGTCGATTCGACGCACGCGGTTCTGCGAGACTACATGTCTATGCCGTAATATCCCGAAGCCCGCGCCCAGCGATCGGAAACTTGAGCCGCGACGACCTCGCCGGTACAAGTGGTAGTCCCATCATCACTGACCAACTCCACCTGCAATTTGGTTCGTCGTCGTTCTACGCCGACAACTTTTGCCTTGACAGTGAAAGGCATCGACAACCGCGTTGGTTTCAAATATTCCACATGCAATGAAGCTGTTGCGTACCACAAAAGCGGACGTTTGCCGTCGCCGGCAAATCGATTAGCTCGCCGGTACGCGTCAGCGATCGCCGTACACACCGAGTGGCAATCCATGACCGCGGCGATGATGCCACCGTTGACAATGTCATGGGGCATCGCGGCATGATGTGCTTGCGGCACGAATCGACACACCGAAATGTCCCCTTCCCAACTCGATTTGATGTTCAGTCCGTGCTCGTTCCACGCACCACAACCAAAACATGAATTCCCAATCAACCCATCCTGAACGAACTCTGGCGCGTACGGAAGATTGGGCATCGCGTCGGCGGCGCCTGTCAACTTCTTCGACCCGCTGTCCGCCGTCGGCGTCGCCGACCTCTTGTCCTTGCACCATTCCTCGATGGTTTCGGCGCAACACCGAGATCTGGGTGCTCATCTAAGATATCGGCGATCTTGATTTCGGTGCGACCATTGGTAAGCTCCGCGTCGTGCACACCATTGACACCGGACTCGGATACATCCGATCCCTCGGCAGATTCATCTGGCACGATGCCGGAGATTTCACGCAGGTACACGCCTGTGTATGACCGGTCGACCGAGGCGATAAATTCTGGAGTGCCGACTGCGACTAACTCGCCACCATCATCGCCCGCATGGGGACCGAGATCGATGATCCAGTCGGCGTTCTTGATTAGGTCGAGGTGGTGCTCAATCAGCAACACGGTATTTCCGTTATCGACCAACCTATGAAGCACAGTCAACAATTTGTCCGCGTCATCGAACGACAGACCAGTTGTCGGTTCGTCCAAGATGTACAACGTCTGGCCGGTGCTCCGTTTCGACAGTTCCGAAGACAATTTGATCCGTTGTGCTTCACCGCCCGAAAGCGTCGTGGCTGGTTGACCCAGATGTATGTATCCCAGCCCCACGTCAATCAACGTTCGGAGCTTGTTGGCGATCGTAGGAATGTTCTCGAACAGCGCGTGCGCCTCGGTAACCGTCATGTTCAACACGTCTGAAATCGATGCGCCTTTGAACAGGATCTCCAACGCCTCGCGGTTGTACCGCGCACCTTCACAAACCTCGCACGGGACCGTCACGTCCGGCAAAAACTGCATCTCGATCTGCGTGTATCCCGCCCCTGAACACGCTTCGCATCTCCCGCCTCGCACATTGAATGAAAATCGACCCGGCGTGTAGCCACGGGCGCGAGCTTCCGGCATCGACGCAAAGAGATCCCTGATCGGTGTAAATACTCCGGTATACGTCGCCGGATTCGACCTAGGTGTTCTTCCAATCGCCGATTGATCGATGTTGATCACCTTGTCAATCAGCGGCAATCCAAATACGTCGTCGTGGGGACCGGGCCGATCTTTAGCCCGGTAGAAATGTTGAGCCAAACGCTTCAATACGATCTCGTTAACCAACGTGCTCTTGCCAGAACCCGATACTCCAGTCACGCAAACGAACACACCGAGAGGGATCTCAACATTCACATTCTTCAAATTGTTCGCCCGAGCCCCAATTACCTTTAACGCGGGTTCTCCCTTCTTCCGTCGTTCATTGGGTGTAGCGATTTCCTTCCGACCGCTCAAATACTCCCCGGTGATCGACCTTTCGGCCAACATTATGGCTTCGATATCGCCTTCCGCCACCACGTGCCCGCCATGTTCGCCAGCGCCGGGACCCAGATCGACTATGTGGTCGGCAGCTCGCATCACTGCCTCGTCGTGCTCCACGATCAACACGGTGTTACCAACATCCCGCAAACTCTTCAACGTCGCGATCAGTCGATCGCCGTCATGGGGATGCAATCCGACGGATGGTTCGTCACATACGTAGAGCACTCCCATCAGACCGGAACCGATCTGTGTAGCGAGCCGAATCCTCTGTCCTTCGCCGCCGGACAATGACCCGGCTGATCGGTCCAAGGTCAAGTACTCCAGACCAACTCTCGCAAGGAAACCCAACCTCGATTCGATCTCCTTCAGTATCTGATCGGCGATTGAAAGTTCCCGACCCGTTAGAACCTCAGTGATCGGTCGTTCGTCGTCAATCCACTCACCGTTCCGACATGCGTCCACCCATTGCAACGCGGTCGCGACAGATTGCCGCGTGACCTGCATGATGTTCATCCCTAGCAACGTAACTGCAAGGGCATCGGGCTTGAGTCGATCACCATCACATGTATTGCACCTCCGCTGCGACATGTATCGCTCGATGTCATTTCGAACGTTCTCCGACTCGGTGTTCGAATGTCGGCGCTGCAAATTCGGGATTACACCCTCTATCTGCCCCTTCCAACTAAAGACCGCGCCCGACGAAGTCCGATGCGTCAACTGAACTTTCTTTCGACCCGATCCGTACAGAATAAGCTTCAGGTGTTCTGGTTCAAGCTCCGATATCGGTTTGTCCAACGGGACTTGGAAATGTTCGTTTAACGCATTCAGCGGCCCCCAAGCCCATTGGGAATTCTTACCATCCCGACTCCAAGGCGCTACTGCCCCATCCTCGAGTGCGATCGCCTTGTTCGGCAACACCAGATCGGGGTCGATCTCCAACCGGTAGCCGATACCGGAGCAATCGGAACATGCGCCGAATGGAGTGTTAAACGAAAAGTTCCGCGGTTCCAACTCCGACATCGAAATGTCGCAATCAGGACAGGCGAACTGTTCAGAATAAGCAATGTCTTGCGATCGATTCTCCTGCTTTTTGCGGCGTCGTTGTTTGTTGATCGTGCCCGCGGCGACAGCGCTTTTCGCACCCGTCGACAACTCTTCGATCAATCGTTCGGTCGGATTCAGCACGGCAACCGTCAACATCCCTTCAGCCGTCCTCAACGCTGTCTCGACGGATTGGGTCAAACGCTCCCGCTCCGTCGTGTCTCTCACAATGATCCGGTCAACTACGATCTCGATGTTGTGCCACTTGTTTTTGTTGAGCGTGATCTCTTCGTTAAGCTCAACTACCTCACCATCGACGCGCGCACGGACGAACCCGGAACGTCGCGCACTCTCGAATATCGCGGTGTGCTCGCCCTTTTTATGCTTGACCACTGGCGCTAGCAACAACAGGCGGGAGCCTTCATCCAAACGCGTTATCGAGTCGACGATCTGTTGCACGGTCTGTCGTTGCACGGGTTGGCCACAGTTTCGACAATGGGGGCGACCTGCGCGTGCAAACAATAACCTGAGATAGTCGTATATCTCCGTGACCGTTCCGACCGTCGAGCGAGGATTTCTTGAAACGCCCTTCTGATCAATCGAAATCGACGGGCTCAATCCATCGATGTGATCCACCTCTGGCTTCTCCAACCGACCCAAAAACTGGCGCGCATACGCCGAAAGGCTTTCGACATAACGTCGTTGTCCCTCTGCGTAGACCGTGTCGAACGCTAAACTGCTCTTTCCGGAACCCGAAACACCAGTTACTACGACCAATTTGTCGCGTGGGATACGAACATCAATGTTCTTCAAGTTGTGTTCGCGTGCACCGCGCACGACGATTTCGTTTTCAGACATCTAGTTCGGGCTCGATCTCGAAACATGCAACCCCGTCGCAACTTCCCGCCACCAGTTAGCGGAACAGATCAAACGGCTGCAATTACTCGATTCTAGAGTAAGTTCCTCCCACTGTCTCGATGCGAGGTTCTCGCAACCGTGCCTAATTTAGTAATGGATTGCGGTTCCGACGCCGCCACCAGCTGCGATGCCGTCTCCGTTGATTGCAACAGCTTTTGGTGAGGCGACGAACGCAACGATGTATGCGATTTCCCTCGCATCGATGATTCGTCGCGACGAATTGCTCTCCGACATCTCTTCCAGAATTGCCTCGACCGAAACTCCGCGCTCTTTCGCGCGTGCCGCGGCTACGCCGGCTGTCGCTTCCGTCCGAGTTGCCCCCGGATGGATCACCACGCTATTGATGCCATGCGGACCCAATTCATCAGCGAGGTTTTTCGTCAGAGCCGAGACAGCAACATTCCGCATCGAACCCACCGCTGACCCGCTTGAGCGCGACGCGAGACCACTGATATTGATGATGCGTCCCCATCCTCGCTGCTTCATGATCGGGGCTGCAGCTCTCGCGCACCTTAGATATCCCAACACCTTAGTGTTGATGTCATCGTTGAACGCCTCGTCCGTCACGCCTTCGATTCCCGGGACGCGAGCCTGACCCAGTGGTCGAGCGGCGTTGTTGACGAGGATGTCGATGCCGCCCAACTGAAAATTCGCCCGCGCAACCATGGCGTCAACCGAGGCCGTGTCCGACGTATTGCACTCAATCGCAAATATGTCACGACCAGTATCTGCAGCGATTTCTTTCGCGGTCGCTTCTAGAGCATCTACGTTGCGCGCGCAGATCGCCACATTGCACCCCTCGCGCGCCAACTCCCAAGCGATCGCCTTGCCAATCCCACGGCTGCCTCCAGTAACAACAGCCGACTTTCCATCAAGTTCAAGATTCACGGAGGTTTACTCCCTTTCAGATTGCGCCCGGCACTAGCTACTCAACGATCGCTGGCCGGCGCCGCCAAAACTCCGTCGCACCTTCAAAGGCATACGCCATCTGTAACACCGAAAAATCGGCTTTCTGCCGACCCACGATCTGCAGTCCAGCCGGCAACCCGTCGGCGTCGAAACCACTCGGGACCGAAATCGCCGGTAGTCCTGTAACTGTGATCGACGAACACGGCGCCATCCACTCAAGGTAGTTCGACAGTGGTTTGCCGTCGACCTCGGTCGGATACTCCTCATCAGCGGAAAATGGTGGAACGGAGGTCACAGGCAACAGCAGGAAATCGTATCGACTCATGAAATCCGCCATACGCACATACAACGCGGTGCGACGTTCCTCGGCCTTCTTTACATCCAATGCCGAGATTCGCGCACCTTCCTCCGCGTTCCAAATTATCGTTTCCTTGACCAAATCTCGATGGTCACGAATATTCGTCTCGTGTTGATGCGCAAATATCGCCGCCCTCAGCACATGGAATATCTCACCAGCATCCTCCAACGGCGGTTCTGCATCCTCCACGACGCAACCCAGGTCTTCGAAAACCTGACGTTGCGCGTCCAGCGTTTTCGTGATTGCCGGATCAATCGGTGCGCCTCCAACGGTTCGGCTCCAAGCGATCCGCGTCCCGCCAAAATCGCGCTCCAACGGTTCGCCAAAAACCGAGCCCGATTGCATCAGCGAATTCGGCACCCTCGGATCCGGCCCCGCCAACGCTGTCAATTGAAGAGCGACGTCCTTTACCGTCCGAGCCATTCCGCCCGTCACCGACTCAGACGTGTAGCCGAGTGGCGCCGGATGTACGGGCACCGTCCCGATGCTGTTCCTCATCCCGACAACGTTTGACCAAGCTGCCGGATTCCTCAAGGAGCCACCAAAATCCGATCCTTGGGCGATCGGCATCATCCCACAGGCCAAAGCTACTGATGCCCCACCGCTGCTCCCACCACATGTCTTCGTGAGATCGTACGGGTTTAGCGTCGTCCCAAAAACCTCGTTGAACGTCTGCGATCCGGCACCGAATTCCGGAGTGTTCGTTTTGCCGATAACGATGGCCCCGGCTTCTTTGTAACGTTGAACCGTAAGCGAATCCTCGTTCGGCACGAAATTCTCGAAAATCGGCGAACCATAGGTGGTCCGAATGCCGGCCGTCGGTTGCAGATCTTTGATTCCCACGGGAAGACCATGCAAAGGCCCAAGATCATCGGCTCGAACCTTGGCCAAAGTTCTGTCAGCCTCGGCCGCCTCATTCAACAACACATCCCCGTCGAGCAACGTCACAATTGCGTTCACAGTGGGATTGATGCGCTCGATCTGATTGAGGTGTGCAGCCATCACCTCTCGGGCCGAAACATCTCGGTTGCGAATCCATGCCGCGATGTCACTTGCGGTCGAGAAACACAGATTCTCGGCGTCGGTTGGTACGTTGGTCACCACCAAGTCTGTCCTTCCACCTCATTCTGGATATCGCTCCAATCGCGCGTGTAGATGCCTGTAGAGAGATATTTCCAGCCACCATCTGCGAACAGCATTACAATCGTCCCGCTCTCCAATCGTCGCGCCGCCCTTATCGCGCTCGCCAATACCGCACCCGAAGAGACACCCACAAATATGCCGGCATCCAACAGTAGCTTCTTCGTCCAGTAAAACGACTCTTCGGCCTCGACCATGATCCTGGCATCAAGCGCATCGAGGTCGAGGATCGGCGGAATAAATCCATGCTCGATGGACCGCAAACCCTGAACCTTGTCGTCAGGATGCGGTGCGGCAGCGACGATTCTTATGTCTGGATTGTGTTCGCGGAGGGCGCGGCCTACGCCCATGAGGGTGCCACCCGTGCCGAGACCGGCGACGAACATGTCAACTTCCGGAACGACGCGGGCGATTTCGGGTCCGGTTGTTTTGTAGTGGGCATTGGGGTTTGCGCGGTTGCCATATTGATACGGCATGAACCACGAGGGGTTTTCGTGGGCGAGTTCCTTTGCGACGTTAATCGACTCGTTGGTACCTTTTTCGGCGGCGGAGAAGATGATCTCAGCGCCGAAGCCTTCGAGGAGTTGGACGCGTTCGGCGCTGACGCTCTCGGGCATGACGACCTTGACTTCGTAGCCGCGCAGGCTTCCGATCATTGCGAGACCGATGCCGGTGTTGCCACTGGTCGGCTCTAGGATTACGCCGCCATTGGAGCGGCTCAGCAGGCCGTCGTCTTCGGCTTGGTCGATAAGGGAGAGCGCGACACGATCTTTGACACTGCCTGTGGGGTTATCGGACTCTAGCTTGGCGAGAAGGCGGACTTCGGACTTGGGGCTGAATTGAGAGATGTCGACAACCGGCGTGTTGCCGATTTCGTGTGTGACATCTCGAGCTACAAGGCCGCGTTCCGCGAGTTGCATTATTGGTGGCCTTCCCTCACCTGCCGCGATGAGTTGGGGTTAGGCAACTGCCTGCGGCGGAGCGATGCCGCAGAAAATCTCGTAGTCGATGAGTTCGGTGACTTCGGGATCGTCACCGCAAAGTTTGCAATCCGGGTTGCGGCGCACTTTGATCTCTCGGAACTCCATTGTCAAGGCGTCGATGATGAGCATTCGTCCGGCGAGAGTTTCGCCGATGTTCATTGCGACCTTGATGGTTTCTAGGGCTTGGATGGATCCTACGAGTCCGGGGAGCGCTCCGATGACACCTGCTTCTGCGCAGTTGGGGACTTCGCCGGGGGGCGGAGGGTCAGGGAAAAGGCAGCGGTAGCAACCTTGACCGGGGATGTACGTGGTTGCTTGACCGTCGAAGACAAGGATTGCGCCGTCGACGAGGGGCTTGCCGGCTAGGTATGCGGCGTCGTTTACGAGGTATCGGGTTGCGAAATTATCCGCGCCGTTTACTACGATGTCGTAGTTTGGAATGATGTCCATCGCGTTATCCGCGTTGATGGGTTCCTCGTGGATGATGACGTTGACTTCGGGGTTGTGGGCTTGGAGGGTTTCCTTGGCCGATTCAACCTTGCGGCGTCCGACATCGGCGTCGGAGTGGAGGATCTGGCGTTGGAGGTTGCTGACGTCGACGACATCGAAGTCGACGATGCCAATGGTGCCCACTCCGGCGAGCGCGAGGTAAAGAGATACTGGAGACCCAAGACCGCCCGCGCCGATGACGAGGACTTTAGCGCCTACGAGGGCGCGCTGTCCGGCGCTGCCGACATTCGGCATGATCAGATGTCGGCTGTACCGTTGAACCTGCGCCGGGGTTAGTGGAGGCGCGGCAGTTGCGCTACCGTTGACTGATCCATTTGTGCTCTGCATGAGAACGACCTTCGACTCGCTCGATATTGACAGCTACCGTCGCAAATTCTGAATAATCTGGTGCATTGGGGTTTCTTGCGATGCTATCCGTGATTCTATCCCATAGCCGTGTTGAGAATGCCGATTAGGTTGTCACTTGCGTCATCGGATGGTCGGGTACCAACCATTCGGAAATCCAATTAAATGTCAGTTGGGGCTTCCGACCTCTAGTGCCATTTCTTGGATGCCCTGCAGCTCGTGTTGCTTCTCGACCAAATCCGCGATCTTGATGCGGAACAAATAGTCAAGCAACATTTTCTCGACATCGCCCCAAAGTTCTCGTTGCGAACATGCCGCAGAGATAAGGCAAGCGGTCGGTTCCGACAGACAATCGATCGCGGCAAAACTGTGGTCAACGCAATCGACGACCTTGCCAACGGTGATCTCCGATGCAGAAAGCGCCAAACGAACTCCACCGCCGGGACCTCTTCGGGACTCGATCAGACCTGCACGCACGAGGTCGGCTGAGATTCGCAGTAAGTAAGGTTCAGGAATATGTTGCTGCTGCGCGACGGTGGATGTTGACGTGAGATCACCTTCCGGCTGCATTGCCAGAAATACGAGCATGCGGACTGCATAGTCCACTTTCATCGGAATCAGCATGGCGGGAAACCAAACGCGAGCACGGCGCCTTTAAAGATGTTCGCCGTGAATAAGGACGAATCGCCAGATCGACGCTCCAACTTTCTGATGTCGCAAGTATACCAATCATTAGACTGAACCCACTTTAGGCCTAAGAGAGTTGGAAAGTCGACACCCTGAGATTAGAATCGAAGTTTGTCGCACCATCAATGGATCGCGTCGTTGTTCACAAGAAAACGCGTATCAATTCGATACGTAACGCCCAAACAATCAACCCCGTAACGGGAGTAACCGAAATATGGCCGACCTGGTGCTGCAAGCCGACACTCGAACCACGATGGGCAAAAAGAATCGCGCCCTCCGGGCACAAGGCATCATTCCGATCCACGTGTACGGGCTCAAAGAGGCTCCACTTTCGCTACAAGCTGAAAGTCGACGGTTGATAAACGTAGTTCGTGAAGCCGGCAGGACGACTCCTGTCATTGTTGAATCGGTCGCCGGAAACCAGGACGTCACTTTGGTTCGCGAAGTCGCAAGGCACCCCGTGTCCGGGGACGTGCTTCACGTTGACTTTCTACGTGTTGATGTGACCCAAACCGTCGAAGCCCCGGTCCCGGTAGTGCTAATAAATCAAGAGGAAGCTACTGGCACACGCGGGGGTGCAGGCTTTGTGACCCAAGGCGTTTACGAAGTTGTGCTCGCAGCACGCCCCGGTAGCATTCCAAGCGAGCTCCAGGCTGACTGCTCGGTACTCGATTCTCTTGACGTCGCCATCTTGGCCTCTGAACTTCCGTTGCCGGCCGACGCGGCGCTCGCCAGCGACCCCGACGAACGCATAGCGTGGATACAACCACCGCGTGTCATCGTTGAAGATGAAGAAGAGGACGAAGGTCTAGAAGGTGAAGAAGGTGAAGACGAAGGCGAGACGAGCGAAGACGACGAGGAGTCGACTTCTTAGGCGCATTTCGTCGAGACAAGAGCGTTGTTCGTCCATTCGAGTCGTCTGAAACCGCGCATTTGCAATTTTGCTAACTCAGAGGTGGTCCTTCAGGCGCCTTGCCTATCTGAACCACCGTGCGTAAGATTGAACGAGAAGCAATGAAGTGAATCCCGTTGGGTAATCAACCGGGTTTACCCCGAAATATAGCTAATCTGGCAAACTACTGGGTGATTGACAATGCGTCGAGGCTCCCAGATCGCACGAAATCGGGGAAACTCATAGGTTCGATTGAACCATTACCGACGCGATTCAGACGCAGGTAACTGCGGCTACAACAAGGAGTCAATCCATGAATCCTGCCCTCGTAGCCGGCCTAGCAAGCGTGTCTGCGTTGGTGTTTCTCGTTGTCGGCATGGCGATCGGCTATTGGGGCAATTCGCGCCTCAACTCTCGAGCCATCAGAGCGACTGAGGATGCACTGACGCAACAGATTGAACAGGCGCGGACTCGCAGCAACGAGATTCTCAAAGAATCACAGCAAAGAGCAGAAGAATACAGGAAAGAAATCGAGACCGAGAGAACGAATACAGCAAGACAGGCACGCCGCGATCGGCGTGACCTACAGCGAATCCAACGTAGGATCGACAGATCCGCTGAGGAACTGAACAGCCAGCAAACGGAGCTGAAGGCGTTTGAAACACGATTAAAGCAAACGGATGAAGAACTTCGTGAACGGAGTGCTAACGAACTCGAACGGCTCTCAGGCATGTCAAAAGAGTCCGCTCTCGAGACCCTGTTGAAACGCGCCGAGGACGAGAACGATTACGAGTTCAAGCGCCGATACCGCGAAGCGGAACTCAAATATCAGGACGATTCCGATGAACGCGCCAGAGAAATTTTGGCCGCATCCATGCAACGTCTAGCGTCCGATGTCGTCGGCGAAGCGTCGGTTACGAGCATCCCGATCCCTTCTGAAGATGTCAAGGGACGCCTCATCGGTCGCGAAGGGCGCAATATCCGAGCGATCGAAGCCAATACCGGTGTCGATCTACTCGTTGATGACACGCCCGACACCGTCGCCATATCGTGTTTCGACCCGATCCGACGCGAAGTCGCGCGCGTCGCATTGGTCAGATTGATCAAAGACGGCCGCATCCAACCCGCCAGAATCGAAGACGCGGTCCGGAAAGCGCAAAAAGAAGTGGACGTCACGGTTCGTAAATCAGGTGAAGACGCGGTATTAGACGTCGGTATTCGAGGGCTCCATCCCGAATTGACGAAGCTGATGGGTCGGCTCAAGTACCGCTATTCATATGGCGAAAACGTGCTGCAACATTGCATCGAAGTTGGTCACTTTGCAGGCATGTTGGCTTCTCAGATTGGTGACAATGCTCAAGTCGCCAAGACGGCCGGATTCCTCCATGACATCGGCAAAGCACTGACTCATGAAGTCGAGGGACCTCACGCAGAAATCGGTGCCGATATAGCGGCACAGTACGGGATCCGCGACAACATCGTGGTCGCGATTCGCGAACACCACGACCGCGAGATGACGACTCATGCATCGTTCATCGTCGCGGCCGCGGATGCCATCAGCGCAGCCAGGCCAGGAGCACGCAACGACAGCAATGAAAACTACCTGAAACGATTGAACGAACTCGAAGGTGTTGCCAAGGGATTTGATGGCGTCCGACGCGTATTCGCCATACAAGCCGGACGGGAAGTTCGGGTTTTAGTAGACCCCGAAAAAGTTAACGACGCGGAAGCAAGTTATCTTTCGAACGACATCGCAAAAGCGATCGAGAAGCGACTCCAATACCCCGGTCTCATCAGGGTGGTTGTCATCCGAGAATCCCGCGCGGAGGCGGTTGCGAGTTGAACCAGATGGTCACGTCGTGCCGGAAATGAATCAAAACGCTTAGACCCGCAAATCGATGACGCCTTCTGACACTGGTGCGCGGCATGACCCCGACGCATTGTGGGGAGGCGCTCCTCAATGGCCCGTGCAAGAGGATCTGCACTTGCACACCAACGCTTCGGACTGCGTTAAATCTCCTGCCGAAATCGTGGAGATTGTGAGCAGATCGTCGCTGCGATTGTTCGCCATCACCGATCACGACACAACGTCGGGTTTAGACGAGGCCGAAGCCGCGAGCGAATTGCATCCTGACATCACGTTCATTCCGGGGATTGAATTGAGCGCAGAAGTCAATGGCGATGAAATCCATCTAACTTGCCATTTCATCGACCGTCACAACGAAAAACTGCAAACCGAGCTTTCGGCACTCCTTCAGGATCGTGAGAAGAAAGCTGAGCAGATCGTCCAACGCCTAAGCGACATCGGGTTACCAGTGTCTTGGGACGAAGTGATTGCCAACGCGGACGGAGCGATTGGTCGACCTCATATCGCCAGGGCCATGATCTCTAGGGGATATGTGGAAACGGTCTCTGATGCATTCTCTCGCTACCTGTCGCCGGGCAGACCGGCATATGTTGCCCGACGTAAACTCGATGGCACCAACGCGCTAGAGTTGGTTCACGATGCTGGAGGCGTCGCAACGGTTGCCCACCCGCGGACCGTCGCCAACATCGATGCAACATTGGCCACATTGACGCCGCATGGGCTCGCCGGAATCGAAGTGTACGCCGAGAAATACGGTAGCGACAGGATCGGACGGTATTCAACCCTCGCCGATCGTTATAACTTAGTCAAATCCGGCGGCTCAGACTACCACGCGAACGACACGGTCAATGAAATCCTGCCCGGTATGAACGGTCCACCTCCCGGCACCGTCCGTGCCTTGTATCAACGCGCAGTCGACATGCATGGCATCGACGGCGTTGGTTACCAACTTGACCAATCCAAGCTGTGAAAACTTCATAGATGTCAGACACAGTTTTAAGCACCGCTTTTATCGTCGCGGCCTATCTCATCGGATCGGTTCCGTCGGCGTACGTGATCGGACGGATGGTCGCCGGCATCGACATCCGTGAGTATGGAAGCGGCAACGTCGGTGCTTCCAATGTCTCGGTGCACGTCGGCAAGAAATGGGTAGCCCCGATAGCCCTGTTTGATGTCTTCGTTAAAGGCTTACTGCCTGTTTACTTCGGCGGAGCAGCCGTCTTGGACCTCGGTGCTGCGACCCAAGCCGTCGCTGGATTGACGGCTTTGTGCGGACACAATTGGTCGATATTCCTCAAGTTCTCTGGTGGCCGAGGAATATCGGTCGGCATTGGTTCGATAGTCGGTTTCGGGATCCCGCTATTCATACTTTGGGCAGCGGTCCCCGGTATTTTGTTCTCGCTAACGCCGTGGCGCGATTCCGCGGTGGGATGGCTGATTGCAACACTGCTACTCCCAATCTGGGCGCTGTGGGCGGGTTATGGTGTTTGGGTGGCAATCTACGGGATCGGTTTCGCCGTGATCACGATAATCCGGCGGACTACATCCGGTGGATTCAAAGAATCGTTGTTAAGTTATGGAGAGTTGACACCTGTGAGATTGATTTGGAACCGAATGGTGTTCGATCGTGATATCGCATCACGTGATCTTTGGGTTCACAACCGACCTGACCAAACCACATAGTCCGAAGCATACTGATGAGCCAAAACGCTACCGACGTCGAACTCAACATGACGGAGTGTCCACGCGACTCTGGAGTCGAGACTAACCTGCGTTGCGCGCATTGTTCCGACCCGATCTGCCCGCGCTGTATGGTGTACGCGCCGGTTGGTTCGAAGTGTCCTGACTGCGCATCGATCGGCGGGCCTGCGATCTTCAAGGTAACCCAGAGCGATTTGATTCGCATCGGCGTCCTCGGCGGTTTGGTCTCCATCGGAGTCGGCGCGATAGTTGCCGTTATCCTGACCGCCTTGTGGTCGTTGGAAATTCTGGAAGGCACCAACTCGAGCATTTGGTTGATCGTAGTCGGAGTCGCGCAATTTGCTGGCGTGATGCTTGTCACGCAAGCGATGCAGCTCATCTCGGGCAGGAAATACGCCACCAGTTTGCGCATTATGGCTGCGGTTCTCGCGCTCCTCTTCTACGTCGCCGAAGTTATGGTGATCGAAGTCATTGATGGTGTCTTCCCGAACTTGCTCGTCGGTGCAGGTATCGTCGTGCATTTGCCGGGATTGATCGGTTTTGCTTTCGGAACCTACTACGCGATGCAGCGGTTTAGAACTTTGTAGGGATAATCGACCCTTTGCCGGTCTGACGGTGTGAGATCGCTTCGTCGATCATTTCAAACAGCGACAGAGGTGGGGCGTAGTTGAAATCGCGTTTGGCGGCAGACAGGTCGTATTCGTAGTACGTGGGCGTGATCGGCAGATTGACGGCCGTGTATGGCGCGTTCAGTTTCTCCGCGATGTACGGAATCATCACCTCCCATCGGAAAGGTTCGCTCGACGCCAATTGGTATGTTTTACCGAAGGTAGCAGTCGCTCCAACTGCATTTTGGTAGGCATGGATGATGTCCCGCACTTCCACGAAGTGCTTCTTCCACGGCCGGCCGTTGCGGTCCGCCGCGAGGATCAGGTGAGGTTCGCCGTCGTAAGCATTTGACATCAAATCAATCGCGTCTCTGTGTTCCTCATCGGAGGAATTTCCAAACTGATCCATGTAGGTCTTCAAGTAAAACTGCGCATAGTCCAAGACCTCCCCGGCACCCCATGCATTGGCAAACCTGAAAACCGTCGCAGGCAGTGATTCGGCGCGGACGTACCGATCTACCAGATGCTCGGTCAACACTTTCGAGTAGCCGTACCACGCCGTCGACACCAACGGCAGCGAGTCCTCGCGTACCGGTTCGACGATGCCCGCGGATGGATATTTGTCCATCGTCGCATCGGTGCTCGTTACGATCACGTGCTCTATCCGATCTGACGCTGAAGCGGCTTCGAGGACGTTAAAGGTGCCCTTCACATTGATGTCGAAGTACTGCTCTGACGTGAATGGCCCGCCGGCTTGGAATGCCGCGCCCAAGTGGAAAATCGCATCAGCGCCTTTGGTTGCTTTAGCAACGTCTTCAAATGTCGCGAGGTCGCCTTCGACGATGTCGGCACCAATCTGAGCGACCTTCTCGGATTGACGGTCACCCGGCCAGACCAAACCGATTACTTCGTAACCGTTATCGACGAAGTGTTTGGCGACGTTGGCCCCAACGCGGCCGGTGATGCCAGTGATTAGGATTCGCAATTCTGGTTCCTCGATTTTGCTAGTTTGACCAGAGACATCGCTTCGGCAAGTTGTGTCGTCTCCGGAATTCTTCGACGCAAGCATAGACGATTTATCGGTTTGTTTCCGATAAACTGCAATCGCTGAGACGGTCGCGGTTTTAACGCGACCGCGACAAGGCGCAGTAAACAGGGAAATTCCAATGACCCAAATCGAGAAGGTTGAGACGTTTTTGTGGAGCCGTTGGCTCCTGATCAAGATTCACTCCGAGGACGGCTTCGTCGGCATCGGTGAAGGCGGCGTCCACGGTTGGCAACGTCCGACCAAGACGATGGTAGATGTGATGACCGACTACCTGATCGGCAAAGACCCGAACCTGATCGAGCATCACTATCAGTACCTCTACCGTTCGTCTCATTTCATGGGATCGGTAGTACAAGGCGCATTGAGCGCAATCGACATCGCGCTTTGGGACATGAAGGGTAAGCGTTTGGGCGTACCGATATACGACCTGATGGGCGGCAAGACAAGAGATCGGGTGCGCTGCTACATGCACGTCGATGGCGACACGGGCGAGGAATTGGCAGCTGACGCCCTGCGCGCGAAGCAGCAAGGTTTCACAGCGGTGCGCTTCACGCCTTTTCCGCGAGATTATTACTTGCTCAAGTCGTATACCGAATGGGCCGATGAAGCGGTTGAGCGCGTGGGAATGGTTAAAGATGCCGTAGGTTCAGACGTTGACATCTGCGTTGAAATCCATCGCCAAATGAATCCGGCCGAATCGATCTGGCTCGGGCGGCGACTCGAACAATTCAATCCCTTCTTCTATGAAGATCCGATGTTGCCAGACTCCCCAGCGCGAATGGCGGAGGTACAAGCGCAGTGCAATATCCCCATCGCCACTGGTGAACGTTTCACGACGATATTCGAGTACCAGCAACTGCTGGAGAACGGTGGATGCGCGTACGTGCGCCCTGACCTCTGCCTCTGCGGTGGTCTGAGCGGGTGCAAGAAAGTCGCCGCCATGGCCGAGGCCCAACATGTCAAAGTGATTCCGCACAATCCCTTGTCGCCAGTCTCGACCGCCGCGTGCGTTCAACTCGACGCGTGCATACCGAATTTTGCTTTGCAAGAATACACGGGTGAATCCGATCCACCCAAGTCTGAACTCCTCGTTGAACCGCTCGAGTTGATTGACGGATATCTGACCGTTCCCGAAGGGCCGGGCCTAGGCGTCGAATTGAACGAGGAAGCCTTGGCCAACATCGGCGAAGAGCCGAAGGTATTGGACACCCCAATCGGTTTCGATGGTTCGGTGCAAGACCGGTAGGATCGACGCTCGGGGATATTGGATGGAGCGGGAGACGGGATTCGAACCCGCGACCTTCTGCTTGGGAAGCAGATACTCTACCACTGAGTTACTCCCGCTCGGTTGAGACGTGATGCAATTATAGCGGTTGGTGATGGTTCGCTGACTTCGGATAAACCGAAGGTCTGGTTGACCATGAAACGAGGCGTTACGCCGGCCATTCCTCGAGGTCCCACGCCATCTGCCAGAACGCGCGTTCGTAACGTGTGCAGGTGACGTAAGCCTCGCTCATTGCGTCAAGTTCCGATTGGCCTGCGTCTTCGGCGGCTCGGTCGCAGATGGCACGAGCTTCAAGCGCGACGGTGCGCGATTCGTTGCCGGCATACATTCGGATCCACTCGGCGTAGTGTGGGGCATGTTGTGGCTCACCCGCGTCGGCCAGCATTTCGCCAACTTTCCAGTAGCCCCAGATACAAGGCACCAATGCGGCGATCAGTTCTCCAAAACTTCCTATCTGGGCAACGCGCAAGAGGTAGCTCGTGTACGAGTACGTCGTTGGCGCGTGTCGTGTTGTCTCTAACTCATTGGTGGTTATCCCAAGATCGGCGCAATATGAACGGTGAAGTTCCATTTCGGTGTTGAGGATATGATCGACCGCGCCTGCAAACCAACTCATGGTCCCCAGGTCTGGCGCCTTCACCGTGCCCATGGCTAAACATCGGGCGTAGTCGATCAGATACACGTAGTCCTGAGTCATGAAATGTTTGAAACGCGCTTCGGAGAGCGAACCGTCTCCGATGCCGAGGACAAAGGGGTGACGCATCATCGCCTCTCTTTGAGCCGAAGATTCCACTTCGATTCTGTCGCAAAACGTCATGGTTTTCACTTCGTTCCAGCGATTGCACATCGCCATCTATTCAATACCGCTAGTCTGCCGATTCTCGCACAGGCTCAATGTGATCACGCCGGTGTCGGTGGTCGTCCAACTCGCCGACACTGGTATCCTCGGAGATTAATGGCGACGAATAAACAAAACCAAGGGCGAATGGTGTGGCTCGACCTCGAGATGACCGGTCTAGAGGAACAACACGTCATCATCGAGATCGCCACCGTAGTCACCGATTCGAACCTTGAGATCTTGGCGGAGGGACCGGACATCGCGATCAATCGCTCGGTGGATGACCTCAACAATATCGACCCTTGGTCGACCCGTCAACATACTGATTCAGGACTCATGGACAAGGTGAGGGCTTCGAAGATCGGGATCAATGAGGCGGAGACCCGAACGCTGGAATTCGTGCAAGAGTGGGTCGGCAAATGGGAAGCGCCGCTGTGCGGAAACTCGATATGGGTCGACAGATTGTTTTTGAAGCGCGAGATGCCGAAGTTGGAATCGTATCTCCACTATCGCGTGATCGATGTCAGTTCCATCAAAGAACTGATCGGCCGGTGGCATCCCGACGCCGAAGAACCGCCGCCGAAGGCAAAATCACATCGCGCCCTCGACGATGTGCTCGAGAGCATTGATGAGCTCCGGTGGTATCGTCAACAGTTTTTTCAGGCACCTGAGTCAGTCGGATAAAGCGTCGATTCACGACGGTTGACGCAGCATTCGCTCGACGCGCCGTTCCGCTTCACCGAGTTGCGCGTCGGATTGGCGACGTTCCGAGTATCTGGCAAGCGCCGCCAGTACCGTCGAATGTGGCCGACCGCCGATTAAGTTGCCGGTCTCGGAGCTTGTGAGACCACACTTCTCGCGCAGCATGTAGATGGCCAAATCTCGCGCGGCGTTTACTGATCTGTTGCCTCTGCCAGGCCGACGCAGTTCCTCAACGTCAATCGTGAACACTCTAGCCACCGCATCGAGAACGGCTTCTGGCGCCATCATGGTTGGCTCTGGCGCACTGACCCGGTCGCGTACCGCGTCGATTGCGACCGCGAGGTTTACAGTGGATACTGTAGCCGCTCGAGAAGCGATGGTTGACGATTGAGCAGGATTCGAAAACCTAAGGTGCGCGTCGACACGAGCGATACCGCCGATGATCTCCCGGACGTTTCTGGCTACTCGATTTGACAGATAGTCCAACGCTTCGGCTGCCAAATCTAGGTGCCTCTCGTTCGCGTACCGGTGCAGAAGGGATCGCTTTAGCTTGAAATCAGGTGGTTCGATCGCAATCTCTAGTCCGCCGGCCAAGCGCGACGTAATCTCTTCGCCGAGGTCAAGCATGGGATAGGAGCTATTGAACGTGAAGACTAGTTGCTTCTGATTCGAAATGAGGTGTTCAACGATGTTGAGGAAGAACGACTGAGTCTTCTCTTTGCCGATCAACCTTTCGATGCCGTCCACCAGGAGTGCGTCAACACCTCGGTAACGACCGCGCACTAAGTCGACGTTTCCGGCGCGTGACGATTTGACATAGTTGTCCACGAACTCTTCACCCGTCAAGCAGACGACGTTGAGATTTTTCTGACGCATCTGGTTAGCGATTGCGTTGAGCAGGTGGGTTTTGCCTTGTCCGGTCTCAGCCGTGATGGTGAGCGGATTGAACTCTGTGCCAGGGTTTTCGACGACCTTCTGGGAAGCGCTCATCGCTTGGGCATTGCAATCGGAGCTCTCGAACCGTTCGAACGTGCTGCTCGGGATTGTTGGGAAGGCGACCGCGTTCTCACGGGCCATGTTCGCGCGCTGCTGTCGCATTCGAACATCCCTCCATTGCGTATAGTCGCCAGCAAGTCCTTCACGGACCAATACGTCGCTGCTGGTGTACGCCATCGTTTCGAGTTCGATCTTGATATCCTGACCGAAAACTTGGGCCGTGAAGCGCCGCAGGCTTCGCATGACACGTTGCCGGATCCACGCGGCGATGAAGCCGTTTTTAACGGTGACGTGCAACACGCCATCGGCGACGGATGTCGCTTGAGTATTTGCTAGGTATGCATTGAAGTCGGCTTGATTGCCGAGCTGGATCTCGACCATCCCGAGTACGGTTTTCCAGCGTCTCTGCAACGCGCATGCGTTGGTTTCTGAAAGGGCGTCAGGCACACATCATCCTTTCGGGTACGAACAAAGAATCGACGGCGCGCAAAGACGTGGGTACAGCTTCGCGCAAGTTACTTTTTGTCTGGCTCTCGGGCCGCCTCCTCAGAGCCCGAAAACAAAGTCAACTTCATTTAACATATCGAGTTTCGTCAAAACTGGCAACGCGAAAAGGGCGTATTTTCGGGTGTTTTTGAACCGAAATTTCCCGTTTGAACACGCGTCCAAAGTATCGATTCAGTGTCTGTTTGGCAAGCTCTGTGGCTAGTGAAAACCGCATCGTACCCACCGTTGTCGCACTAACTTCGATTTCGTTACCCGACTAAGGCATCGCCAATCGGTATGATGTCAAAATTGTGCGAAAATGTGACTAGATGAGAACAGTATTTTTCGGTACGCCAAACTCCGCGATTGCTTCAATTCGCGCCCTTCTCGACGCGAATTTCGAGGTGCCATTGATCTGCACGCGACCAACGAGACGCGCGGGTCGCGGCAGAATTGCGATGTCTAGCCCCGTCGCGAAATTCGCCGAAGAAATCGGTATTCCGACGATCACTCCAAATCGGTTGGACGCCGCGGCAATAGCGGCGGTAAGATCGGCCAATGCGGATGTCGTTGTCGTCGTAGCGTATGGGCGGTTGATCCCTGGTGAGATTCTGTCGGCTACGCAACTCGGCGCGGTCAATATCCACCCATCATTGTTGCCGAGGCATCGGGGGCCGAGTCCAGTCAGCACCGCGATTCTCGAAGGTGACGCGTTCACGGGAGTTTCGCTGATGTTGTTGGATGAAGGGATGGACACGGGGCCAGTTCTCTCGCAATCTGCGCCAGTCGAGATAACGTTGGAAAGTCGCGTCGATAGTTTGACCGACCATCTTTTCGAGGTCGGGGCTGGGATGCTTCCCAATGTGCTCGATGATTTGGCCTCTGGTGGGTTGTTACCCCAACCACAGGATGAAGCGGGTGCGACGGTGACGCGTTTGATCCGTAAGGAGGATGGAGTTGTCGATTGGGATGCGGCGGCGGAACGGATTGTGAGGATGAACCGGGCTTTCCACCCGTGGCCCGGGACAAGCACGTTGTGGGATGGGGAGTTGCTGAAGCTGATCGATGTTGAGTTGGTAGTCCAGGAGCGGGTCCCAGCCGGTATCGATCCGGGGGTTGTGTTTCGGTGCGACGGTCAGAGTGTTTGCGTGGGTGCGGGCGATGGTGGGGCGATTCGTTTGGTCGAGGTGCAAGCGGCCGGGAAGCGGGCAATGTCGATTGATGAATTTGTTGTTGGGCGGCCGAATCTTATTGGTGCTCGGTTGGGCGGCAAGTGAGATTTCTGGTTCGTAACGAAATAGTTGAGGGAGTTAGAAATGATCATCGATTGTCATGTACATGTTTGGGAGTTGCCTCCGATAGCACCGGTTGGCCCGACGGCTCCGAGCTGGACTGCGGTTACGGAAGAGGCTGGTCCGACGGGGTTGTTGGTGGAGGACATGGATGAAAACGGTGTTGATGCGGCGGTGTTGGTTCAGTCGAGCGGCTCAACTTGGGACAATACCTATGTCGCGGAATCGACGAATTCGGATCGGAGTCGGTTTCGATCAATAGGTCTTGTAGACCCGATGGATCCGCAGAATGCTTCGGTTGCGGCTCGGTGGATAGATGAGTTTGGAGTTTCGGGATTCCGTTTTCACCCGGATTATTATCCGGATGATGTGGTGTTGGACCCGGCTCGAAATGGTGCGATGTTTCGGGCGATTGAGGAGCGCGGTGGGATCGTGAAGGTTCACAATCGGGTTGGGAATGTGGGTCAGATGGCGCGGGTTGTGCCGTTGTATCCAGAGATTACTTGGATCATCGACCACATGATGTATCCGGAGCCTTGGATGGCGGGCGATGGCTGGTCGGCATATCTACCGGTTTTGGAGCTGGCTCGGTTTCCGAATGTGGTGATGACGATCTCGGATGTGCACAATCGATCAGTGAAGAGTTATCCGTTTGGTGACATGCATGGCGTGGTGATGATGGCGATTGATGCGTTTGGGATTGAACGGTGTATTTGGGGGACCGGGTATCCGGGGTACCTGAGGGAGAAGAATGGTTGGATTTCGCTGGCGGAGGAGTTGCGACTGGTGCGCCAGGGGTTCGATTGGTTGACAGACGAGGAGCGCGGGAAGTTGCTCGGGGAGAATGCGAAAAGGATTTATGGGTTCTGATCGCCTGCTTGGCTAATGTAGGCGGCGGAGTTCGGATTTGCGTTGGGGTGATTTTCGGTCCCGTTGGGCGATGTTTCGTTTGCGGTTGTAGTTTTTCTCTAGGTCTTCGTCTTCAAAGGTGATGGGGTGCGTGATGTTTTTGCGCGAGCGAGTCTGTCGAGCCCGGTTGCTTTGGGACGCTGGCGGGAGTCGATCAGCTGTGGGATCTTGTTTTGGCTCGCTCGGCATGAGTTGGTTATAGCAGGTTCTAGCGCTCTAATCGGAGTCTTCGTCGTCCTGATTCTCGTCGTCTTCGGGGGTGAAACCGGGAACGAGTTGGAAACGTTTGAAGCCTTCGGCGAACGGGGCGTCGATGTTTTTGCCGTTTTCGGAACGCCACCGTCGCATCCACTTGTCGACGTTTTCGGGCTCGTCGAGCTGGCTGGCGTGAGACTTGATTGCGCCGATCGCTTTTTCGACGTCTTCCTCTTCCAAGGCGTTCCAATGAGAACTGCCTTCACCGAACATCATCACCCAGACTTCGTGGACCTTCCAGGAGTCGAGTCCCTGCGCTAAAAGGCTTTCGTCCCACAGGTGATCGCGGGCTGAAGGGAAAACGGCGGAGAGCGCGGCCTCGCCGGCGGCGAAGTGATCGGGATGGCCGATATAGTTGGAGTGCGAGAGGTCGCGGGTCGGGTTTGTCGTGATGAGGATGTGCGGTCGGTGTTTCCGGATCACCCGGACGATTTCACGACGCAGCGTGATGGTCGGTTCGAGGTAGCCATCGGGGAAGTCGAGGAACTCGATCGATTTCAGGCCGAGGACACGTCCCGCATCGGTCTGTTCCTGTTTACGAATCTGGCTGAGTTGAGTGGCCGTAAGTGATCGATCCTCAGTCCCCTTTGATCCATCCGTGCACATCACGTAGACGACTTCCCATCCGAGTCGACACCACTTTGCTACAGTGCCCGAACATCCCCAATCGGCATCGTCGGGGTGCGCAAAGACGACCATCGCACGGGAATGCTCTTCTTGCTCGGGCGGGACGGGTTGGGATTCGGTGGTCATGAGTTCAACTGATCGGAAAATACCGGATTCGATTGGTCGTTTGGTTCAATGTTAATTTTTGGCGGGAGCCCTCACCCTAACCCTCTCCCGCCGAGCGGGAGAGGGGACTGGCGCGTTGCGCTATCCCATGGGGGAGAGGGTGATATGGGGTGAATGGATGTCTGAACCGCGGATTACGCGGATTACGCTGATAGGCTGTGATTTTCGGTCATCCTCTGCGTGCTTCGCACGCCTCCCCTTCGCTGTGTTCCCAGGGACGTGTTTTAAACCTTCCGCTACGTTGTGTCCGTTTCGCCAAGCGAAGGAGACGTTGGTTCGTCGATGTTTGCGTTAGGATTTTCAGCATGAGCATGAGCATGAACGCAAATGGGCCATTGGTTTCGGTGATTATGGGCAGTCGGTCGGACTTGCCGACGATGCGTCATGCGGCGGAGGTTTTGGGCGAGTTGGGTGTTGCGCATGAGGTTCGGGTTGTTTCGGCACATCGGACACCGGATTTGATGGCGGAGTTTGCGAAGGATGCGAAGGCGCGTGGGCTGAAGGTGATCATCGCGGGCGCGGGCGGTGCGGCGCATCTGCCGGGGATGGTGGCGGCGAATACGGTTTTGCCGGTGATCGGGGTGCCCGTGGAGAGTAGTGCATTGAGCGGGTTGGATTCATTGCTTTCGATCGTGCAGATGCCGCGTGGAGTGCCAGTGGCCACAGTGGCAATTGGACGTTCCGGCGCAGTCAATGCCGGGTTGCTGGCGGCACAGATCATTGGGACGCATGACGGAGATGTGCAGGCGCGGTTGGAGGAGCGTCGGGCAGACGCGACCGCGGAGGTTTTGGCGGGGACGTATGTTAGTGAGGATGACTTGGGTGAGTGAGGTGAGGGGTTGAGATATGGCCTTTCGCCTTGCATTTCGTTGCCCCGCACCGCTGGATGGACGTTCCGTCCGCTTAAGCGCCGGCTTTTGCCGAAATGACGGTAGTTGCGCACAGCACCCGATGAAGACGGTTCCACATGATGTCTCCTAACTCCACGATCGGGATATTCGGCGGTGGACAGTTGGGTCGGATGTTGGCCATGGCGGCGCGTGCCATGGGTTATCGTTCCGTTTCGTTGGATCCGGGGAGCGATTGCCCGGCTGCGCAGGTTACGGACCATCACATCGCGGCGGCGTATGACGATCTGGATGCGGCGCGGGAGTTGGCGGAGCGGTCGGATGTGGTTACGTACGAGTTCGAGAATGTGGATGCGACGGCGATTGAGGTGATTTCGGAGTTGAATCCGGTGTATCCATCACCGTCGGTGTTGCGGGTCTGTCAAGACCGGGAGATTGAGAAGGACACGTTGTCGGGTTTGGGAATTCCGGTTCCTGAGTATCGAATCGTCCGGAGTGTTGAGGAGACGGTAGCGGCGGTTAACGACATTGGTTTGCCGGTGATGATGAAGACGGTGCGATGGGGTTATGACGGTAAGGGGCAGCGGGTGGTCCGCAACACTGCTGAGGTTGCAAGTGCATTCGATGCGTTGGACGGGAGCGTTGACGCGCCGGTGATCGTTGAAAGTCTTGTCGATTTTGCGATGGAGGTTTCGGTAGTATGCGCTAGGAGTCTTGAAGGCGAAATGCGGGCGTTTCCGGTGACTGAGAATGTGCATGTTGACGGGATTTTGGACGTTTCGGTCGTGCCGGCGCGGTGTTCAGATGCGGTAAGGGTTGCGGCTGAACGGGTGGCGATGAGTGTGGCTAAGGGGTTGGATGTTGTTGGGTTGGTCGCGGTGGAGATGTTTGTGACGCGGGATGGTGAGGTTTTGGTGAATGAGTTGGCGCCGCGTCCGCATAATTCGGGGCATTGGACGATTGAGGGCTGCGTGACATCACAGTTTGAGCAGTTGGCTCGCATCATGGTCGGGATGCCGATGGGTGACGTTGGATTGCGGTCGCCGACGGTAATGGTGAATCTTCTGGGCGATGTCTGGGAGGCGGCAGGCGGTGATCCGGATTGGGGATCGGTACTTGGGATGGCGCGGACGCATCTGCATCTTTACGGCAAGTCGGGTTATCGGGTTGGTCGTAAGATGGGGCATATTACGGTGACGGGGGAGACGGTTGAAGAGGCGTTAACGATCGCGATTGCGGCCCGTGAGGCGTCGATGCGTCGCGTTGACGCTTGAGGTTTGAGAGATGCCGCCGCTAGTAGTAACAGCGCCATCGGAGTCGCGCCGATTGATACGTCGGCGTCGGTTTGATTTGGCGCGAGGAGTTGCGGCGTTGCTGACGGTGTTGGCGATCGCGGTAGTTGGTTTCAAGGTGATCGAAGAGGATTGGTCGTGGATGGATGCGGCGTATATGTCGGTGATCACGATGTCGACGGTTGGGTTCGAGGAAGTAAGGCCGCTGAGCGAGTTGGGTCGGGTTTTTTCGATGGTGATAATCATTACCGGAGTCGGAGCGTTTGCTTACACGTTTGCGACGTTGGGGGAGCAATTGATTTCTGGACAGCTGGTATCGAATCTGAGGCAACGCGGAACCGTGGCGATGCTGCGTCGGTTGCGCGGGCATCATATCGTTGTCGGGTACGGCAATACTGGTTCGGCGGTCGCGGCTCAGTTGCGGTCGGTGCAGGGAGCGCGGGTTGTGGTCATCGAAACCGACGCTTCGTTGGTCCGCGACGCATCTGAGGATGGTTGCACCGCGATCCACGGGGACGCTGGGCAGGACGAGGTGTTGGAACAGGCCGGGATTGCGAAAGCGGCGAGTCTGGTTTGTGCGGCCTCTCCGGATTCGGTGACGTTGATGACGGTGTTGACGGCTCGTGTGATGGCACCGGATCTGACCATTGTTGCACGTGCGACGTTGCCGGACTCGGCTCCTAAGTTACTGCGCGCAGGTGCCACGAAGGTGGTTTCGATGCATGACATTGCCGCGCGGCGGATGCTGGATGAGATTTTGGGTGGGATCGGATCCAGGGAGATGGTCGAATCGGCGATCGAGGTTGAAGGGCGTCGATTGCCTGTCGCGACGGGTGAGGTGGGTGTCGTCGAAGGCGGGCCATTTGCGGATAAGGCCATCGGCGCCTCGGGCGTGTTATCGACGGGTACAGCGGACGTGCTCGCCATTAGACGGCGTGCAACATCAGAGATCGTAGATGCGCACGACGACCTTATTCTGGAGCCGGGCGATGTGCTGATCTTGGTGGGATCACCGTCGCACGTCGACGACTCGGTTGCGGCGTTGACACGGGCGCAGGAGTGAGGCACCCTCTGCGTGAGGGCGACCACAAGGGGCGCCCCTACGCGACAGGTTGACGTTGGTTGGCGAGGGCTTCTTTGCCGGCGTCTAGGGTTTCGATGATGGCGTCGGTGTCGAAGACGCAGCCTCCCCAGATGCCGCCGGACGCGGATTGGAGAGCGGCCCAGAGCCGCGAGTCGTCGGGGATTTGCGGATGAGGTTCTAGGTTTTCTGGGCTCGGTCGGTCTTCGAGTTCTTGGGTTCCCCAGTCGGTGCCGTGGTAGGTGTCGTTTTCGCCCACTAGGTTGATGGAGCCAGTGAGGTTTGTGCGGTCGATGATGATTTCGACGAGGTCACCTTCTCGGACGCGTCCGATGGCCCCCCCGGCGAGGGCTTCGGGTCCGACGTGTCCGATGCATGCGCCGGTGGAGACGCCGGAGAAGCGGGCGTCGGTGATAAGGGCAACGTGTTTGCCGTACGAGAGGTGTTTGAGCGCGGCGGTGATCTGGTAGAGCTCTTCCATGCCGGTGCCTAGGGGGCCGCCACAGTTGACGATCATGATGTCGCCGGCTTTTATCTTGAATTCTTCGTCGCGGGTTTTGATGGCGGCGATGGCGGCGCGTTCGGAGGTGAAGACGCGGGCCGTGCCCGTGTTGCGGTAGATGCCGTCGTCGTCTACGACTGTTGGGTCGATGGCGGTGGATTTGATGACGGAGCCTTGGGGTGCGAGGTTTCCGCCAGGGAATGTGACGGTGCTGGTGAGGCCTTTAGATTTGGCGCGGTCGGCGGACATGATGACGTTGTCGGGGTCGACGCCGTCGACGTTTCTAAGGTAGTCACGCATGTCTTGTCGTCGCTCGGAGTCTTCCCACCAGTCGAGGTTGTCGTCGAGTGACTGGCCGGTAGCGGTGAGGACGGAGGTGTCGAGGAGCCCGAGGTTGCGAAGGTGGAGCATGACTTCGGGGACTCCGCCGGCGGCGTAAAGCTGGGCGGTTGGATGTCCGATGGGGCCGTTAGGGAGGACGTCGACGATGCGGGGGACATCGTCGTTGACGCGTCGCCAGTCGTCGACGTTCATGCGGTAGCGTCCGGCCGCGTGGGCGATGGCGGGAGTGTGCAGTAGGAGATTGGTGGATCCACCGCAGGCTGCGTGGACGACCATGGCGTTCTCGAATGCGGCGTCGGTGAGGATGTCGTTGGAGATTATGCCGCGGTTTTCGGCCATTACGAGGGCGCGGGCGGATCGGACGGCGACGTCGAACCATGCAGGGGTTCCGCTGGGAGAGAGTGCGGCGTGGGTTATGGCGAGGCCGAGGGCTTCGGATACGACTTGTGACGTTCCGGCGGTACCGAGGAACTGGCAGCCTCCTCCGGGAGATGCGCAGGCGCGGCATCCGACATCTTGGGCGTATTCGAGGGTGACCTCACCTTGGGCGAATCGGGCGCCGATGGACTGGATCATACCGGCGTCTTCACCTGATTTGGGTGCGAGGGTTACGCCGCCGGGGACGATGACGACGGGTTTGTCGCGGAGTCCGGCGAGGGCCATCATCATTGCGGGTAGGCCTTTGTCGCAGGATGCGACGCCCATCACGCCGCGGGCGGTTGGTAGGGATCGGGCTTGACGGCGGAATACTTGGGCGGCGTCGTTGCGGTATGGGAGGGAGTCCATCATGCCGGTGGTGCCTTGGGTGCGTCCGTCGCAGGGGTCGGAGCAGAATGTGGCGAATGGCAGGCCGTTGAGGCGGTCGAATTCGTTGGCGGCGGCCTTGACCATTGAGGCGAGTTCGAAGTGTCCGGTGTGGAGTCCGAGGGCGACTGGTGTGCCGTCTTCCTCGCGCAGTCCGCCGGCGGTTGCGAGGATGATGAACTGCTTGCGCATGAGTTCTGCGGGGTTCCAACCCATGCCGGCGTTTTGCGACATGCCGAAGTGGTCGCCGCTGGGGCTATTGGTTAGGAAATCGGCGGTAAATGGGACGACGCCTGCGGGGCCGTCGGTTTTGGTGCGTATCTCTCGGAGTTCGGCGGATTGTTGGGTGCCGAGGACATCTTCGGGTGTGAGATCGGAGGTTTTGTTGCTGCCGTTTTTGCTGGTCATCGTGATGGTCTCGGTGGGTGTTTAGATTGGGGTATTGGCGGCGTCGCGATGTGGTATCAGTTTGGATTTTGCGGCTGTATAATCTGATTGCGAAAGTATAGAAGATGCTGTATATGTGAGTTTCGTTGGCATCTTCTGACGTGTGAAGGCGTGGATCTGGATTGACAGAACCAATTCTGCAGGTTGAAGACGCGGTTTGCGCGTTTGGGGGTTTGCGCGCGGTCGACAACTGTTCGTTTGAGGTTGAAGCTGGAACGATCACGGGCTTGATAGGTCCGAATGGTGCGGGGAAGTCGACGATGTTCAATCTGATCACGGATATGGTTCCGTTGCAGAGTGGTCGGATATTTTTCGATGGGCGTCGATTGGATGGGATACCACCACATTCGGTGGCGCGGCGTGGAGTGGCGCGGACGTTTCAGATACCGGGTGAGTTGGGTCGGATGACGGTGTTGGAGAATCTGGCTTTGGTGCCGGAGGGTCAGTTGGGTGAGGCGATGTTCACTTCGTTGTTTGCACCGGGGATTGTGAGGAGGCAGGAGGAGCGGATTCGCGACCAAGCGCGAGAGGTTTTGGGCCTTTTGCAGTTGACGCATCTTGAGGAGGAGTTGGCGGCGAATCTGTCTACGGGTCAGAAGAAGCTGCTGGAGATTGGTCGGGCGTTGATGGCTTCGCCGAAGCTGGTGCTGTTGGACGAGCCGGCGGCGGGGGTTAACCCGACGTTGATGCGTAATATCGCGCAAACGATTAAGGGATTGCGGGATGAGCGTGGTATTACGTGGGTGATTGTGGAGCATGATGTGCCGTTGATCATGGAGATGTCTGACCGAGTGATTGTGATGGCGGAGGGGAAGGTGATCGCGAATGGGACGCCAGAGGAAGTTCGGAGCGATCGGCGGGTGTTGGATGCGTATCTGGGAGGTGTCGCGGCATGAGCGAACCGGTTGTAGAAGCAGCGGTCTCCCCTGCCCTAGAGATTGCGGGGTTGGAGGCGGGTTATGGTCCGACGTTGATTACGCGGGGTATCTCAATTGTTGTGGGTGTTGGTGAGATGGTCACGATAATCGGTCCGAATGGTTCGGGTAAGTCGACGACGATCAAGGCGATATTCGGGCTGGCGGATGTGTCGGCAGGGACGATTCGATTGCATGGCGACGAGATTACGGGTGAACGTGCGGACCGGTTGATCGAGATGGGTATCGGATATGTGCCGCAGGCGGGGAATGTATTTCCGACGTTGTCGGTGCGGGAGAATGTGGAGATGGGTGCGTTTACGATGCGGAGCAATGTTCGGCGTGGGATGGAGCAGGTGCAGGAATTGTTTCCGTTGTTGCGGGAGCGTTGGGACAGCAAGGCGGGTCATCTTTCGGGGGGCCAACGGCAGATGTTAGCGTTGGCCCGTGCCTTGGTGGCTGAGCCTTCGGTGTTGTTGCTGGATGAGCCGACGGCTGGATTGGCACCGCAGATCGTGGATCAGGTGCTGGTACAGATCAAAGAGATCAATGAGTCTGGGGTTTCGATCTTGTTGGTCGAACAGAATGCGATCAAGGCGTTGCGGCACAGCGATCGGGCGTATGTCTTGGCACGGGGTCGGAATTTTGCGGAGGACACGGCTGGTGGGTTGTTGCAAAACCCGGATATCGGTCGAGTGTTCCTGGGTTTGAGTGGTGCGGCAAATGGCGAAGCGGAGAGCGAGATTTAAGGGTCACGTCAGGGATATCTGGATCGATGGTCATCAATACAAATGCACTACGCGATGCGGTCGTCTCGATAGTTGGCGAACGCGGGTTCAAGGCGATTGAACGATCGGTGCTGGTCTTCGTCTTCGCTCTCGCGGTTTGGGCGTTGATCTGGCAGTTGGATTTGACGGTGAATGGGTTGTTGGTCGGGTCGGTGTATGCGCTTGGTGCGGTGGGTCTGTCGTTGGTTTATGGGAATTTGCATTTGCCGAACATCGCGCACGGGGACTACATGACGTTGGGTGCGTTCGTTGCGCTTTTCGTGTTCGGAAGTTTGGTGCCGGAAGTTTGGAGCCAAAACTCCGTTGGGCCGTTCACGTTTAGTTACACGTTGTTTATCGCGTTGCCGATTGGGGTGGCGTTCGTGGCGGTATTCGCGGTGGCGGTCGATCAATTGGTTTATCGGACGATGCGGAGGCGTGGTGCGTTGCCGGGGGTCATGGCGTTGGCGTCGTTGGGAGTAGCGATTGCGCTGCGAGGATTCATCCAGTACATCTGGGGGACCGAGGTGGAGCATTTCCCGCGGGTGTCGAAGAAGTTTTTTATCTGGACCGTAGATCTGTTCCATTTGCAGGATGTGCAGGTGCGGGTGCCGCCGGACATGATTTTCGTGGCGGCGGCGGCGATAGTTCTTACGTTGGCTACGTATCTGTTCCTGAACATGACGAAGTGGGGTAAGGCGATGCGTGCGGCAGCGGACAACGAGGATCTGGCTCGCGTCACGGGGATCGATGTTGAGCGAACGAATCTGCTGACTTGGGTGATCGGCGGCGGAA
Organism: uncultured Dehalococcoidia bacterium; assembly: GCA_951812795.1. Classification (GTDB taxonomy): domain Bacteria; phylum Chloroflexota; class Dehalococcoidia; order Lucifugimonadales; family Lucifugimonadaceae; genus Bin127. The sequence continues at coordinate 2,112,022 of OX638325.1, read as the reverse complement.
TGGCGGCGGCGGCGGGTATTTTGTTTGCGACGGGTCAGGGTCAGTTGTTGACGATTTCGGGCTGGAAGTTGCTCATACCGCTGTTTGCGGCGGTGGTTGCAGGAGGGATTGGTAATCCGTATGGAGCGTTTGCGGGGGCGATATTTGTCGGGGTTGTAGGAGAGGTATCGACGGCTTGGTTAGAGCCTTCGTACAAGCCGGCGGTGTTTTTCGCGGCGATCATCGTGTTGCTGTTGGTGCGGCCCAATGGTCTGTTCGGGCAGAGCAGGAGCTAGGGGTCCGTGGTCGAATTCGAAGGCATAATCCTACACATCGGTAGCTTCTTAGTTATTGCCGGCATCTACGCGATTATTAATGTCGGATTAAACGTGCATTATGGGCACACCGGGTTGTTCAATATCGGGATTGCGGCGTTCTTCGCGTTGGGTGCGTACACGGCCTCGATTTTGGTGATGCCTCCGCCAAATCCGGACCTTTATCAGCGGTACGAGTGGGGCGGGAATCTGGCGTTTACGCTGGGCTCGGAGCGGATCGGGTTCGATTTGTGGTTTCCGCTGGTGCTGATAGCCGCGGCGGCGGTTTGCGCGGCGGTGGCCTATTTGGTCGGGAGTGTCACGATCCGATTGCGAGGGGACTATCTGGCGATCACTACGCTGGGTCTGGGCGAGACCATTCGGTTGGTGTTCACCAATGAGGGCTGGTTGGCGGATGGAACGCGGGGGCTGAATGGGATTCCCCGGGTGATGGACGGCTTGGTGGATCCGCATTGGTACGATTTCGTGTTTTTGCCGTTGGTGTTGATCGTGCTGGTCATTGTGTACTTCGTGTCGCAGCGCTTGGCCGCGTCGCCGTGGGGCCGGGTGATATTGGCGATTCGGGAGAACGAGGACACGGTGGAGGTGGTGGGCAAGAACGCGTTTCAGTTCAAGTTACAGGCATTTGCGTATGGTGCAGCGTTGATGGGAATCGGCGGCGCGCTGTACGCGTTCGCGAAGCACTCGATTACTCCGGCGGCGTTCGAACCGTTTTTTGCGACGTTCATCATCTGGGCGATGCTGATTCTGGGCGGGAGCGGTAACCACCGAGGGGCGATACTGGGTTCGTTCGTGTTGTGGGCGGTGATTTCCAGCTCGCAGTTCCTACCCGGATTCCTCGGCGATCCGAACCTGCGATTGGCGGTAATCGGGTTACTGATCGTGGTGGTGCTGTTGGTTCGTCCGGCGGGATTGATTCCAGAGACACGGACACGGACGTAAAGTACGTTTAACTTGGCTTTGGAGATATCGCTGGAGGATTTGCAGTAACATTCAATTGAGTTCACTGGGATCGACAGTGTGGGACGGTTAGGCGCGGCTGGAAATCGCGTCGGGCTAGTAGCCACGTAGCGAACCCCGGTGATCTAAACCAAGCGAATTGGCCGTTGCGCCTGCTCAGGCGTAGGCGGCATGAAATTAGAAAGCAGGAGGACCATCTGCATGGTAGCCACTTTCGAGCAGAAGAAGAACTTTTCAGTCGTTGGTACGCGACCGATCCGTCACGACGGACTTGAAAAGGTCACGGGTCGAGCGATCTATGGTGCGGACGTCAAGTTGCCGGGATTGATCTGGGGCGATGTGCTGCGAACCGAACAGGTCCACGCCCGCATCGTCAGCATCGACACCTCGGAGGCCGAGGCGATGCCCGGGGTTTTCGCGGTTACGACGCATAAAGATTTCCCGACCGCGGCGGACATGGATGTTGAGACAGGCGAAGAGGTATTGAACCTTCGGCGCACGCAAGACAACGTGATGGCTTCTGACAAGGTGCTTTACAAAGGGCATGTGGTCGCCGGAGTGGCGGCGGTCGATCGCAATACCGCATCAGAAGCGGTGCGCCTGATCAAGGTCGAGTACGAAGCGTTGCCGCCGGTACGGAATGTCGACGAGGCGATGGCGGACGATGCGACGATACTGCTCGAAGATTTGGTAGGTAACCACTTCGGACAGGAGGTTGCGAACACCAACGTGGCGAGCGCGGTCCGGCACCAGTTCGGCGACCCGGATGTGGCGTTCAACGACTGCGATTTGGTGGTGGAGCGCGAGGTTTCGCTGGAGATGGTGCACCAGGGGTATATCGAGCCTCACAACGCCACGGCAATCTGGAACGAAGACGGAAAAGTCTCGGTTTGGGAGAGCACGCAGGGGATGTTCGGCGTGCGCGATCAGACGGCGGCGATGGTAGGTCTCTCGGAATCTGATGTTGTTGCGAAATCGGTCGAGATTGGTGGCGGTTTCGGAGGCAAGACAAAGACGTATCTGGCACCAGTCGCGGCGATCTTGTCGAGGAAATCAGGCGGATTGCCGGTGAAGATGGTTATGGATCGTCCGGCGATTTTCATGGCTAGCGGTCCGGCGCCGGGCGGCAAGGTTTGGGTGAAGATGGGCGTGTCGAAGGAAGGGAAGATTCTCGCCTTCGACTCCGCAATTAAGTACGAAGCTGGCGCGTATCCCGGTTCCGCGGTTGGGGCCGGTGTTAACTGCATCCGTGCAGCTTATGACGTGCCGCACTCCCGCATCGACGCGTATGACGTCGTTGTCAACAAGCCCAAGTCGGCAGCCTACCGCGCTCCGGGCTCACCCCAGGTCTGTTTCGCTATCGAGACCGTCGTGGACGAGATTTGCGACACGATGGGTTGGGACAAGATGCAGTTCCGTCTCGACAACGCCTCGACTGAGGGTTCTCGAAACGGCAACGGTGTTATGTTCAACCGCATCGGATTGGTAGAGATGCTGGAGCAGGCGCGCGCCTCTGATCACTGGAACTCGGGTCTTGGCGAGGCCAAGCCGGGCACGAAGCGCGGACGCGGTCTGGCGGTCGGTTTCTGGATGAATGGGGGCGGCAAGTCCACTGTCGACCTGATGTTGCAGGACGACGGCACGGTGGCGATGAACGAAGGTTCGCAGGATATTGGCGGTTCCCGCGCATCGATCGCGATGCAGGCGGCCGAGGTATTGGGCCTCGATGCTCACGATGTCAGCCCTAGCGTGCCGAGCACGGACGAGATTGGTTACACCGGGACGACCGGTGGAAGCCGGGTGACTTATGCGACCGGTTACGCGGCGTGGGAGGCGGCGACCGAGATGGTTGAGGAGATGCGGAGACGCGCCTCGATCCTCTGGGGTATCGACCTTGACGATGTTGCGTTCTCGGACGGCGTATTCAGCAGCAAGTCGGACCCGGAGCTCAATTTGGGCTTCAAAGACCTGGCGCGACGTTTGGGTGACACTGGCGGTCCGATCTCGACGACTTCGTCGGTCAATTTGGCGGCCGCGGGCAATGCGTTTGGCTTGCACATCTGCGACCTCGAGATCGATACAGACACCGGTAAGACGGATGTCGTGCGCTACAGCGTGTTCCAAGACGCGGGCAAGGCGGTTCACCCGGCGTACGTCGAGAACCAGATGCAGGGCGGCGCAGCCCAAGGCATCGGTTGGGCGCTGAACGAGGAGTACTTCATGAACGATGATGGCTCGATGGCCAACTTCAGCTTCTTGGACTACCGCATGCCGACATCGCTTGATCTTCCGATGCTGGAGACGCACATCGTAGAAGTCGCCAATCCGATGCACCCGTTCGGCGTGCGCGGCGTAGGCGAGGTCCCGATCGCGCCTCCGCTAGGGGCGATCCCGAACGCCATCAACGACGCCGTCGGTGTTCGGCTGCAGGAGCAGCCGATGAAGCCGGGGCGGATACTTGAGGCGTTAGCCGCGAAGAACGGCGGGTAGTACGCCCTCATCCCAACCCTCTCCCACCGAGCGGTAGAGGGGATAATTAGTAGGGGCAATCGTTGAGATTGCCCTTACTTTTTGTTTGGTTGCAGTTGCGAATTTTGGCTTGCAACAGTTCCGTAACGTGGCGGTGGTATGCTGATTACGCGAGCTGTTCGAACGCGCTCACCTCGGGCGTGGTCGGTACATAGCGTGAAGTCAGGCATAGTCGGGAGATTCGCGAATTATGGCGAAGGTGTTTTTACCGTATGAATTGCGCAAGCTCGCGGGCGGCAAAGGCGAGTTGGATGTACCGGGCGCGACGTTGGGAGAGATGGTCAACAACCTTGAAGAGGCGTATCCGGGGATTTCGGATCATCTCTTGCAGGACGGTCGTTTGAAGCCGGGTCTGGCTGCGGTTGTCGGATACGCGGCCACTCGTCAGGGGTTGTTGCAGCCGCTCGAACCGGATACCGAGGTTCACTTCGTACCGGCGATATCGGGCGGGTGATGTGAACCCTTCTTATTCCCCCTTGGTCATGGCCATGATGCATGTGAGGACGAATTGACATCCGAGCGGATCCTGCGGCCCGATTGGTTGCGCAAGACATGTCATTCCGAACGGAGCGGAGCGGAGTGAAGAATCTAATACAACAGCCTCAGCGCGGAGAGATGAGATTCCTCGCAAGGCTCGGAATGACACGCTGCGCTCGGAATCACGCGACGGGCTCGGGAGGCCATGATGCATGTGAGGACGAATTGACATTCGAGCGGAGCCTGAGGCCCGATTGGTTGCCCAAGTCATGTCATTCTGAACGGAGCGGAGCGGAGTGAAGAATCTACTACAACAGCCTCAGCGCGGAGGGATGAGATTCCTCGCGAGGCTCGGAATGACATGCTGCGGTCGGAGTCGTGAGATATCGACGCTGGAGATTCGGCAATGAAACGCCCGATACTAGTCTCGAATCGACTGCCGGTTACTATCGGAGTCGATCCGACAACCGGCGAACAGAACCTCAACGACAGTTCCGGCGGGTTGGTCACCGGGTTGCGACCTCTGCATGAAGGCTCCGGCGGCCTTTGGGTCGGTTATCCGGGAGCGGAACCAAGCGAGGAAATCAGAGAGCAGCTCGCAGAACGGAATTTGGTTCCGGTCGATCTCGATCCTCAGGATTACGTCGACTACTACGACGGTTATGCGAACGATGCCATCTGGCCGCTTTTCCACTATTTCACGGAGTTTGGTTCGTACGTTCCGGAACAGTTTGAGGCTTACAGGCGGGTTAATCAGCGATTCGCGGATGTGATTTGTGATTTGGCTGAACCCGGGGACGCGGTGTGGGTACACGACTATCACTTGATGCTGGTGCCGAGGATGTTGCGCGACCGCGGATTGGACGTGCACATCGGGTTCTTCCTGCACATCCCATTTCCGGCGGATGAGACGTTCCGGATCCTGCCCCAGCGGGTCGAGATTCTAAGGGGATTGCTGGGTGCTGATCTGATCGGGATGCACACGTATGACTACACCTACAACTACCTGCGCAGCGTGCGGCGCATCTTGGGTATCGAGTCGCAGTCCGGCTCGGTGCGAATGCGCGACCACAATGTCCGGGTGGAGGCTCATCCTCTCGGTATCGATACGCAAGAGTTCATCACCCAGGCCTATTCTCAGGAGGCCGAGCGATTCCTTACGCAGTTGAAGCGCAACATTGGTGATCGACAGGTGATTCTCGGTATCGATCGACTCGATTACACGAAGGGTCTGTTGCTTAAACTGCAGGCGTTCGAGCGGCTTCTGGAACGGTCGCCACGTTGGGCTGAGCGGGTCCTGTTCCTACAACTGGCGGTTCCGACGCGTGTGGGAGTCGAAACTTACCAAAACCTCAAGAACGAAGTTGAGCGACGGGTAAGCGAAATCAACGGGATTCACGGCTCTCCCCTGCTGAGCCCGATCAACTATCTCTACCAGACGGTAACCCCGGGAGAACTCTGTGCGTTGTATCGAGTCGCTGACGTTTGTTTTGTGTCGCCGGTTCGGGATGGGTTGAACCTAGTTGCGAAAGAGTATGTGGCATGTCGCGACGACGGTGGCGGAACTCTGGTGATCAGCGAGTTTGCCCGCGCAGTCAGTGAACTAGGAGAGGCGTTGCGTGTCAACCCGTGGGATATTGAAGGGACCGCCGACGAATTAGAGCGCGCGCTGGAGATGAGCCTAGGGGAGCGGAACGAACGCATGATGCCGATGCGCAGTCGGGTGATCCAAAACGACGTGCACCTTTGGGTCCGAGACTTTATGACTTCATTGGAGGATACCGATGCGGTGCCGGCAGGCGTCCCTCCGATGCTGACTTCAACTGTGCTTGCTGAGTCTTTGGAGGCGGACTTCAAGACGGCCGAGGCTTCGCTGGTGATGCTGGACTACGACGGTTCACTACGAGAGTTCTCGGATCGATACGAAGACGCCACGCCCACTGACGAAATACTCGATATCTTGAACAGTTTCGGTCAACGAAACGACGTGATGGTATTCATCAACAGCGGTCGCGACCACCAGACTCTCAGGGAATGGTTTGGCGACTGCCCAATAGATTTGATTGCGGAACATGGGGCTTGGATGAAGCTGGCGGATGAGAACGAGTGGCGGTTGTTAGGGGTGTTGGACACGAGCTGGAAATCAGATGTGGCGGCCGTTTTGGAGAACTACGTGGAACGAACGCCAGGTTCTCGGATCGAGGAGAAGGAGACGGCGTTGGCGTGGCACTACCGCCAGACTGAGGAAACGCTCGGCAACTGGCAGGCGTTGGAGCTAGTGTCGGTTTTGGAGAATACGCTTCGCGGCGAGCCGGTTCAGGTGTTGCACGGCGCGAAGGTGGTTGAGATACGTCAGCAAGGTCTGACCAAAGCGCGGGCGTACGATCTGGTGTTGGAGCGTTTCGGTCCGTTCGATTTCGAATTAGCGACGGGTGATGACAGGACGGACGAGGATTTATTCGAACACGTTGGCGACAACGTGCACACGGTTAAAATCGGCTCAGGAAATTCAGCCGCCAAGGTCGCGGTTGCATCGCCGCGATCGTTGCGGGAGATGTTGATGGCGTTGTTGCGGGCGAAGACGGAGTTAGGGCGACCTTAGGTGTCAGGTGCAGATTCAGTGCTCAACCGACAGTTCAACGGCCCGAACGCCCATTCTGCTCGTTATCCCCTACAGACGGGCGTTCGTGCCGTTGAACTGCACGACGATATGGGTATTACCTGCTGCGCACACTCTCGCGGCGGCGGCTGATTGCCAGCGCGCTGCCGAGCGTCAGCACGGCGATGCCGAGGAGCAGCGTCCAGAGCGCCAAGCTGCCGGAGGCCGGTGATGTTCCACCGGTCGGAGGCAGTTCCGGCTCAGGAACCGGCGTCGCCGTCGGGATGGCTGCCGGTGCGCCCGCCGCACCTACCGCCACTGAGGCTGGCAGGCTGCTCAGGTTGCCGCACACCATCGTGCCGCCAGCTTCGTCCAAACGCACCTGCGCCGCAAGGACCGTCAGCGAGCCATCGCTGTTGATCGCCGCCAACGACAGGCCGGAGATGTTCGTCCGCAAGGAAGCCGGGAGCGGTACACAGACCTCCGCCGGGTCTTCCAAGACGTAGCTGCTGATCGCCGCGCCTGACGCGTCGACCGCATGCACACCGTACATGTTGCCGCCAAGCGTGTATCGCTGGTGCGTCATGCCGACGTTCGATGCTGCGCCGTCGTCCGACATGCGGATACCGATGTACTCGCCGTTCGGGACTGCGCCGGATGGGACGTTGATCGAGTAGCCTTCGCCACCGTCGAACGTGCCACCCTCAACTGGCGTGAACACTTCATACTGGTTGCCGTCCGCGTCCGGGATAAGCCCGGGAATCTCGCCTGGCGGGTTCACCGGCGGGACCGGGTCAGCCACCGGAGCCGACGGGCGTCGGACCTGAACCGTGATCGAGGCTTCGCAGTCATCCGCACGGTCGGCCTCGGTTTCGGGTTGGCATTCGCCGCCGCCTAGGGAGGCGGTCACGGTGTACCTGCCTGGTGAGGACGGGGCGGTGAAGTCGATCTCACGGCCTGAACCTTCAAGATCCTCTTCGCTCTCGCCGCTCGTCAGTGTCCACTCGAAGGTCGCTCCGATGGTGTTGTCCTTGGCGTTCTGCAAGCCGTAGATGTCTACCGACAGGGTGACGATGTCGTCTGCCGAGACGGTCACGCCTCGGATCGCAGCCTCGATGCGAGATATCTCGCCCGCGGAACCCGCGACTTCGGTCGTCAGGCCACTAACTCTCATCTCGGGATCGTCGAGACCGTCATTGAAGCTCGCCAAGACTTTGATCGTTTTGCCGACGTCGCTTGGTGCGAGGACGTAAGACGTACCCTTGTCGTCGTCGTTGTGCAGCGGATCGCTGTAATCGTCGTCATCGCCGTGGAACCATGTGTAGGTTATGTCGGCCTCTGCTACCGGGTCGAGGTCCGGGTCGTCGTCGTTGTCCAGATCGGCGATGGTACCTTTGTCCGCGGTCAAAGTCGATCCGACTTGAGCGACACCAGAGATCTCGGGCATACCGGTCGCAGCGTTGGGGCTGTAGACCCGACCAAGTGGTTCGCTGACGATGGGATCCGAAATCTCTTCGGGAATTGCCGGAACAGCCCCTGGAACCTCATCTCGCGTGGTGTACGTCGCTACCAGAGTGATTTTCTTGGCAATGTCATCGTTGGTCAACGTGTAAGTGAGACCATCGCAGGGGTATGTGTCGGTGACTGCGCCGGTCCGTAGGCCGGAATCGTCATCACATTCCTCGATTGCCTTACCTTCACGGTGCCACGTGAACGTGACTGAACTCAGAGCCACGACGGTTGCGAGCGTCTCATCATTTCCATCCAGGTCGACCATCTCCAGCACGGGGTCGCCGTTTTCGTCGTATACGATGAGGTCGCCTTCGCCGTCCTTCGAGGTCGAGGACATGCCGGACGAGTTTCGGGTGAGGACGACACCCGGCTCAATTCGCTCGTCATCTTCGTCCAGCGCGCCAACGATGATGAAGGGCTTGGCCAGGTCGTATGCGACTACGGACGTTGAAGCGGGCCTGCCTAAGGTCTGACCGTTGTTGTTCTCGCCTATTGGGGCAGTGCTAACCGCGCAATCAGGCTCCGTAGCGTCGAGACAGTCGGCGTTTGCATTGCCGTTACCGTTGTCGTACTGGTCGGACAACCAGACCTGCACCGTAAACGTGTCGCCGACATCTTCGTTTGTCAGTTTGTATATGCTCGTCGTCTCTCCCTCGATAACCTCGTCAACATCATCTGCTGTAGTTGACCCGTCGTTGGTTCGTATCCATTGGCCCGACAAGTCTAGTAGTACGTCTTTCACACCGTCTATGACTTCGCCGTCTAATTCCCCATCACCATTTAAGTCGTTGTCTACGTCGTAGAAAACTGCATAATGAGAGACCCTGAGACTGTGTCCGACCCTGGGCACGAAGCCCGCGTCCGTTTCGTCATTATCATCCCCGTCGCCGAGGAGGACATCTAGGTCGCCGCCATCCACGACATTAATGATGATCGTACCGATACCAGCGGTGTTGTCACCATCGTTGATATAGATCGTTACGGGACCACCTGCTTCGTAACCAGAATCCGACAAATCGCCAAAATTCACCGTGAAGGATTCCTGGTGTTCGGCGTAATCGGTGTCGCTGGCGTCGTCGGGATCCGGCGTATCGACAGTTGTGATCGTGTATGTTTGCGTGGTAGTAGAACCATCAGCTGGGAAGGTGACTGATTCAGCTGGAAGTGTGAAGTCGGAGCCCTCGGTAGCCTTCCCCACTTCAGTGCCGCCCGTCACCACCAAGGGGATTTCCACGGCGCTCGCACTTGACGCTACTGCTTCGCTCAACTCGACTGTAACGATAATGGAACTACCCTCCACGACGATCCCATCATCGGGTACTGTCAGGGTTACCGTCGGGTTTGTTTGCCCGAGCGCACGGTCCTGCGTAATCGTTACAGCGCTTATGACGACGGCGAAGATTGCCGACAATGCCAGCATCAAGCCCACCGCGTTCCTGAACCTGATCATTGGTGGAAGGGATTTCCTCACGTTGCGTTTCCTTTGAAAGCTCGACGTATCGCCATTCCGTCGTCAGCGGTATTGGCGCGGGCGTTATTCGTAACAATCCTGCACCATATCAACTCATCCATAACATCATATCATCGTGAAACCGCCCATTCCCGCAGATTGGCGCAACTTTATGAACTCCGGGCGTATCGCTTCGCTCGACGTGTCCCCCTTTTGTCCAGCAAATGGGGGGGGGGGTGAAGGGGACGTCACCGTTTCACCCTCACCCTAACCCTCTCCCTTCAAGGGAGAGGGGATAGTAACGAGGGGCTAGCGACAAGTCCCGTCTCCCCTCCGTCGGAGAGGGTCATGGTGACGGGGAACGGGGGATAGAGGGGAGGCGGCGGATGATTGCCAGCGCGCTGCCGAGCGTCAGCACGGCGATGCCGAGGAGCAGCGTCCAGAGCACCAAGCTGCCGGAGGCCGGTGATGTTCCACCGGTCGGAGGCAGTTCCGGCTCAGGAACCGGCGTCGCGGTCGGGATGGCTGCGGGTGCGCCCGCGCTGCCTACCGCCACGGAGGCCGGGAGGCTGCTCAGGTTGCCGCACACCATCGTGCCGCCAGCTTCGTCCAAACGCACCTGCGCGGCGAGGATCGTAAGCGAGCCATCGCTGTTGATCGCCGCCAACGACAAGTGGGAAATGTTCGCCCGCAAGGAAGCCGGGAGCGGTACACAGACCTCCGCCGGGTCTTCCAGGACGTAGCTGCTGATCGCCGCGCCTGAAGCGTCGACCGCATGCACACCGTACATGTTGCCGCCGAGCGTGTATCGCTGGTGCGTCATGCCGACGTTCGATGCTGCGCCGTCGTCCGACATGCGGATACCGATGTACTCGCCGTTCGGGACTGCGCCGGATGGGACGTTGATCGAGTAGCCTTCGCCACCGTCGAACGTGCCACCCTCAACTGGCGTGAACACTTCATACTGGTTGCCGTCCGCGTCCGGGATAAGCCCGGGAATCTCGCCTGGCGGGTTCACCGGCGGGACCGGGTCAGCCACCGGAGCCGACGGGCGTCGGACCTGCACCTCGATCTCCGCGCTGCAGTCATCCGCACGGTCGGCCTCAGTTTCGGGTTGGCATTCGCCGCCGCCTAGGGAGGCGGTCACGGTGTACCTGCCTGGTGAGGACGGGGCGGTGAAGTCGATCTCACGGCCTGAACCTTCAAGATCCTCTGTGCTCTCGCCGCTCGTCAGTGTCCACTCGAAGGTCGCTCCGATGGTGTTGTCCTTGGCGTCTTGGAGTCCGTAGATGTCTACCGACAGGGTGACGATGTCGTCTGCCGAGACGGTCACGCCTCGGATCGCAGCCTCGATGCGAGATATCTCGCCCGCGGAACCCGCGATTTCGGTCGTCAGGCCACTAACTCTCATCTCGGGATCGCCGAGACCGTCTTCAAAGCTCGCCAGAGCCTTGATCGTTTTGCCGACGTCGCTTGGTGCGAGGACGTAAGACGTACCCTTGACGTCGTCGTTGGGCAGCGGATCGCTGTAATCGTCGTCATCGCCGTGGAACCATGTGTAGGTTATGTCGGCCTCTACGACCGGGTCGTCCGGGGCGTTGTCCAGATCGGCGATGGTACCTTTGGCCGCCGTCAAAGTCGATCCGACTTGAGCGACACCCGTAATTCTTGGCATACCGGTCGCGAGGTTGGGGCTGTAGACGCGGCCGATGCTAAGGCTGTCGATGTGCTCGAACACGTCAACATCGTTCGCGTCAGTAGTTTCAGATGCATCGAGCGTCAGGTACGAGGCTCTCACAAAGATCTTCTTCGCAACGTCAGCGTCGACCAAGGTGTAAATGGCACCATCGCAGGGGAATGTGTCGGTGACTGCGCCGGTCCGTAGGCCGAAATCGTCATCACATTCCTCGATTGCCTTACCTTCACGGTGCCACGTGAACGTGATATCTCGAAACTCTACATTGGTTTCATCGGTCTCGCGATTGTTGTCCAAGTTGACCTTGATCTCCATCCCGTCCATACCGATCAGGTAGGCGTCCCCGAGCTCGGTGCCGGGATTGAACATTCCAGACGTGTCGCGGGTGAGCTCAACACCTGGTTTGAGAAGCCTAGGGTCGCCTTCTGGCTGCAGCACACCTTCGATGATTAACGGCCTGGCTTTGTCGTATACAACAAAAGCTGTTGAGGCGGGCCTGCCCAAGGTCTGACCGTTGTTGTTTTCGCCTACGTCGCTATCGGCGGCATCCGTGTTTGCATTGCCGTTACCGTTGTCGTAATTGTCGGACGACCAGACCTGCACCGTAATTTTGTCGCCAACATCGTAGTGAGTGAGTTCGTAGAAGCTCTTCTCCGCTCCATCGATCTTGACATCATCGTCGGTAGTTGGAGTTGACCCGTCGTCGGTCCGTATCCATTGATACATGAACTTAGGCGGTTCCCCAGAGGGCTGGTCTGCGTCGTCGATATCCGAAGTGTTGGCGACTAGATATTGTCCTGACCTTGGTACCGTGGTGTCGACGCGATCCAAGGATTCGAGACTGTCGAATATATCGATCGTTACGGCACCGGTCGCCGCTGTGTTGTCATCGTCGTTGATATTGATCGTTATGGAACTGGGTTCAACTGCGTCGTAACCATCCGGCAATGTGCCCAAACTCACCGTGAAGTATTCCTGCGGTTCGGCGTAATCGGTGTTGCCGGGGTCAAAAGGATCCACCGTGTCGATGGTTGTGATGCTGTATGTATGCTCGTCTTCACCAGCTGCGAAGGTGACTGATGTAACTTCGCTCCCGCTTTCAGTTGGAAGTGTGAAGTCGTTGGTCTTAGTAGCCCCCCTCTCTCCAATGCCGTCCTTCACCAACAGGGGGATAATTATTACGTCGTCCGCGTCTGTCGCTACTGCTTCGTCCAAGGTAACCGTGAATAGCACCGTCGCACCCTCTTGAACTGTCTCGGCCTCCACCCTGAGGGTTACCGGCACGTCGTCCGTTGCCTGCCCGAGCGCACGGTCCTGTGTAATCGTTACAGCACTTATGACGACGGCGAAGATCGCCGACAATGCCAGCATCACGCCCACCGCGTTCTTGAATCCAATCAGTGATGTAGAGGATTTCATCAAGTTGCGTTTCCTTTTCAAGCCTGGGTTGCCGTCAGTCCGTCGTCAACGGTTTTGAAGCGCGCGTAAACCGAATCAAGCACCGTGACGCTCCAATCCATCCATAACATCATATCAGCGTGAAACCGCCCATTCCCGCGGATTGGCGCACCTGTATGAACCCCCGGCGTTTCGCTCCGCTCGACGCGTCCCCCTTTTGCGACGCAAAAGGGGGAGGGTGAAGGTGACTTCGCCGACTCACCCTCACCCCGACCCTCTCCCATCAAGGGAGAGGGAGGATGTGCTTCCCCCTCCAATCAAGGGAGAGGAGAGTCCTCCAGAATCGGAACGGCGTCCGTATCGATACGGACGCCGTTCCTTTCCGTCATTCCCGGGCAGGGTATTACTTGCGCACACTCTCGCGGCGGCGGCTGATTGCCAGCGCGCTGCCGAAGGTAAGCACGGCGATGCCGAGGAGTAGCGTCCAGAACATCAGCGTGCTCGATGTCGGTGAAGTTCCACCGGTCGGAGGCAGTTCCGGCTCAGGAACCGGCGTCGCGGTCGGGATGGCATCGCTGATCCGAACCTGAGCGGCGAGGATCGTAAGCGAGCCATCGCTGTTGATCGCCGCCAACGACAGGCCGGAAATGTTCGCCCGCAAGGAAGCCGGGAGCGGTACACAGACCTCCGCCGGGGTTTCCAAGACGTAGCTGCTGATCAACGCGCCTGAAGCGTCGACCGCATGCACACCGTACATGTTGCCGCCGAGCGTGTAGCGCTGGTGCGTCATGCCGAGGTTCGAAGCTGCACCGTCATCCGACATTCGGATACCGATGTACTCGCCGTTCGGGACCGCGCCGGATGGGACCGTAATCGAGTAGCCCTCGCCACCGTCGAACGTGCCACCCTCGACTGGCGTGAACACCTCGTACTGGTTGCCGTCCGCGTCCGGAATAAGCCCGGGAATCTCGCCTGGCGGGTTCACCGGCGGGACCGGGTCAGCCACCGGAGCCGACGGGCGGCGGACCATGACCGCGAACTCCGCCATGCAAGCCGTATCGTCATCTTCGTCGTAGCAGTCCACAGCCTCGAGCGACGCCGCCACCGTGTAGCGGCCCGGATCGTCAGGTGCCGTGAACTTCGCCTCGCGACCTGATCCGAGATCGCCGTCCGTCTCGCCGTCGACCGTCCACGTGAAGGTGCCGGAAAGATCGTTGTCCTTGGCGTCCTGCCGACCGTAGACGTCGACCGACAGCGTGACCTCGTCGCCGCCGGAGACCGTGACGTCGACGATCGCCGGCTCGATGCGGGATATCTTGCCCGGCGATGACCCGATCGGCAGCGTCGGAATGCTCGAGGTCTCCTCCCGATCGCCAAGGTTGTCCGTAAAGCTGGCCAACACCGAGATCACCTCGCCGATGTCGGCGTCGGTCAAGGTGTAGGAGCTCAAAACCGCGCCCGCGATTGCTTCGCCGCCGCGCAGCCACTGATAGCTGATCATGGGGTTGTCAAAACCGTCGGAGCCGTTGTCGGCGTCGGCGATGTCGCCTTCGGCAACTGTCAAGGTATGTCCGACCTGGCCGATGCCGCTGATCGTAGGCATGCCGGTCGCTCGGTTCGAGCTGTAGACGCGGCCGATGTCAACGATGGACGGGATGGTCGCGAATTTGTCCACATCGTTCGCGTCAGTAGTTTGAGACGCATCGAGCGTCTGATACGAGGCCACCAGAGTGATCGTCTTCGCCACGTCAGCGTTGACCAGCTCGTAAGTTGAGTCCGTGCAGGGGTTTATGTCGGCTTCGGCGCGAGCCAGATCGCCGTTTGCATCGCGGGTCTGCGTACCGTCGGCGGCACATTCATTGATCGCAGCGCGAGGATCATCACCAACCTGCCTGTGCCATGTGAACGTGACAGCACTCATAAGCACATTGCTGTCATCAATACCGTCGCCGTTCAGATCGACCGTCACCTGCACAGGATTGCCCATTTCGTCGAGGTTGATGAGGACGTTAGCTGAGTCTGACACGTCGTTGGTCCTAAATGAGGACATGCCTGACGAGTTTCGAGTGAGTACGTCACCTGGCGAGAGACGACTGTCAGCGCCGACCGCCGGATCCGATTCGCCCACGATGATTAACGGCTTGGCCTGGTCGTAAGCAACTACAGACGTTGAGGCGGGCCTGTCTAAGGTATATCCGTTGTTGTTCTCGCCTACGTCGCTGTCGGCGGCATCGTCGTTTGCATTGCGGTTACCGTTGTCGTGCTGGTCGGACGACCAGACCTGCACCGTAAACGTGTCGCCGACATCGTCTTCCGTCAGTTGGTATTCTTGCTCCATCTCCCCATCGATAACCTCGTCATCGTCGTCAGATAGGGTCGCCCCGTCATTGGTCCGTATCCATTGATACTCGAAATCCAGACTTTCGGTTTCGTCGAGAACTTCGTCATTGTTGACATCGTTGTCTGCGTCGTAGATCGCCGAAGGGTCGGCGACCAGGAATTGTCCGACCTTCGGGATGAAGCCTGCGTCCGTTTTTCCATCAAGATTCTCGTCGCCAAGGACAATGGGGTTGCCATCTTGGTCAACTATGGGATTGCCATCTTGGTCAGCTTCGACGACATCAATGGAGAGCGTACCTTCCGCAGCGGTGTTGTCGTTGTCGATGATGGTGATCGTCACGGAGCCAGCATCGGGGTTAGCTACGAATCCCGGAGGCAACTTGCCCAAGCTCAACGTGAACGTTTCTGCCGACTCGGCGCTGGTGTCTTCGGTCGTTTGGACACTCAAGAAATTGGCTAGGGACCCTTGTGTGATGACAATATCTGATGGAGCAGTGTAATCGCTACTGTCGGCGGTGTCGCCCAGCGCTCCTAACGTTACCGGGATCGTTAACGGTTCGGCATTTGATGCGAGTGGTGTACCCAAACGGACTAAGACGTAAAATGTTTCCTGTCCGGTTCCAGAACCTTCCTCTAACAGAGGTGCCGTTAACGAAGAAGTTTCTTCGGGGTAGGTCAATCCAATACTCACCACGTTGTGCAAATCTCCGAGTGCTCGTTCCTGAGTGAGCGTCACGGCGCTTACGGCGACGGCGAAGATAGCCGAGACGGCGAGCATCGCGCGCGCCGCGTTCCTGAACCTGATCATTGGTGGAAGGGATTTCCTCACGTTGTGTTTCCTTTGAAAGCTCGACGTATCGCCATTCCGTCGTCAGCGGTTTTGGCGCGGGCGTGATTCGTAACAATCCTGCACCGTCTCGACTCACCGACTACATCATATCAGCGTGAAACCGCCCACTCCCGCGGATTGGCGTGGCTTGTATGAACCCCCGGCGTTTCGCTCCGCCCCATCCTCACCCTAACCCTCTCCCTTAAAAGGAGAGGGGATAGTAACGAGGGGCTAGCGACAAGTCCCCACTCCCCTCCGTGGGAGAGGGTTATGGAGACTGGGAACGGGCGATAGACGGGCGGCGGCGGCTGATTGCCAGCGCGCTGCCGAGCGTCAGCACGGCGATGCCGAGGAGCAGCGTCCAGAGCAGCAGCGTGCTCGAGGCCGGGGCCGTGCCGCCGGTGTCGGGCGGCTCAGGCGTCGGCTCGGGCGTCGCCTTCGGGATGGCTGCGGGGGCGCCCGCGCTGCCTACCGCCACGGAGGCCGGGAGGCTGCTCAGGTTGCCGCACACCATCGTGCCGCCGGCTTCGTCCAAACGCACCTGCGCCGCAAGGATCGTCAGCGAGCCATCGCTGTTGATCGCCGCCAACGACAGGCCGGAGATGTTCGCCCGCAAGGAAGCCGGGAGCGGTACACAGACCTCCGCCGGGTCTTCCAAGACGTAGCTGCTGATCGCCGCGCCTGAAGCGTCGACCGCATGCACACCGTACATGTTGCCGCCGAGCGTGTATCGCTGGTGCGTCATGCCGAGGTTCGATGCTGCACCGTCGTCCGACATGCGGATACCGATGTACTCGCCGTTCGGGACCGCGCCAGATGGGACGTTGATCGAGTAGCCCTCGCCACCGTCGAACGTGCCACCCTCGACCGGCGTGAACACTTCATACTGGTTGCCGTCCGCGTCCGGGATAAGCCCGGGAATCTCGCCTGGCGGGTTCACCGGCGGGACCGGGTCAGCCACCGGAGCCGACGGGCGGCGGACCATGACCGCGAACTCCGCCATGCAAGCCGTATCGTCATCTTCGTCGTAGCAGTCTACAGCCTCGAGCGACGCGACGACCATGTAGCGGCCCGGATCGTCAGGTGCCGTGAACATCGCCTCGCGACCCGTTCCTAGCTCGCCGTCCGCCTCGCCGTCAACCGTCCACGTGAAGGTGCCGGAAAGATCGTTGTCCTTGGCGTCCTGCCGACCGTAGACGTCGACCGACAGCGTGACCTCGTCGCCGCCGGAGACCGTGATGTCGCCGATCGCCGGCTCGATGCGGGAGATCTTGCCCGGCGATGACCCGATCGGCAGCGTCGGAATGCTCGAGGTCTCCTCCCGATCGTCAAGGTTGTCCGTAAAGCTGGCCAACACCGAGATCACCTCGCCGATGTCGGCGTCGGTCAATGTGTAGGAGCTGAAAACCGCGCCCGCGATTGGCTCGCCGCCGCGCAGCCACTGATAGCTGAACATGGGGTTGTCAAAACCGTCGGAGCCGTTGTCGGCGTCGGCGATGTCGCCTTCGGCAACTGTTAAGGTATGTCCGACCTGGCCGATGCCGCTGATCGTAGGCATGCCGGTCGCTCGGTTCGAGCTGTAGACGCGGCCCAATGGGGCACCGACGACGGGTTCTGAAGTCGCCCACGTCGCCCTCAGCGTGATCTCCTTCGCAACGTCAGCGTCGGTCAACGTGTAAAACTCAGCGGTGCAAATCTCGTCGCTGCTGTCACCGTCGACGTCACACATGATTGCGACGTCATCGTCACCGTCACTCCGGTGCCACGTGAACGTGACGTCACTCAGGGGTACGGGGGTTTCGGGCGTCACCACCACGGGTTCGCCGCTTTCGTCGTATCCGCTGATGAGGTTGCCAGAGCCGTTAGTCAAGGTCGAAGACATGCCGGACGAGTTTCGAGTGAGTACGTCACCTGGCGAGAGACGACTGTCAGCGCCGACCGCCGGATCCGATTCGCCCACGATGATTAACGGCTCGGCTTTGTTGTATGCGACAACCGCCGTGTCGGCGGGCCTGTCTAAGGTATATCCGTTGTTGTTCTCGCCTACGTCGCTGTCGGCGGCATCGTCGTTTGCATCGCGGTTACCGTTGTCGTACCGGTCCGACGACCAGACCTGCACCGTAAACGTGTCGCCGACATCGTCTTCCGTCAGTTGGTATTCTTCTTGCTTCGTCTCCCCATCGATAACCTCGTCATCGTCGTCAGATAGGGTCGCCCCGTCATTGGTCCGTATCCATTGATACTCGAAATCCAGACTTTCGGTTTCGTCGAGAACATCGTCATTGTTGACATCGTTGTCTGCGTCGTAGATCGCCGAAGTGTCGGCGACCAGTAATTGTCCGACCTTCGGGATGAAGCCTGCGTCCGTTTTTCCATCAAGATTCTCGTCGCCAAGGACAATGGGGTTGCCATCTTGGTCAACTATGGGTTTGCCATCTTGGTCAGCTTCGACGACATCAATGGAGAGCGTACCTTCCGCAGCGGTGTTGTCGTTGTCGATGATGGTGATCGTCACGGAGCTAGATCCGGAGGCAGCTACGAATCCCGGAGGCAACGCGCCCAAGCTCAACGTGAACGTTTCTGCCGACTCGGCTTTGTCGTCCTCGGTCGCTTGGACACTCAATAAATAGAATAGGGACCCTTGTGTGATGACAATTTCTGATTCAGCAGTGTAATCGCTACTTGCGGCGGTGTCGCCCAGTTTTCCTAACGTTACCGGGATCGTTAACTTGTCTGATGCGAGTGGTGTACTTAAATAAACTACGACGTAAAATGTAAACTGTGTGGTTCCAGAACCTTCCTCTAACAGAGGTGCCGTTAACGAAGAAGTTGTGGGGATGGACAATCCAATACTCACCTCGTTGTGGGAATCTCCGAGTGTTCGTTCCTGAGTGAGCGTTACAGCACTTACGGCGACGGCGAAGATAGCCGAGATGGCGAGCATCGCGCGCGCCGCGTTCCTGAACCTGATCATTGGTGGAAGGGATTTCCTCACGTTGTGTTTCCTTTGAAAGCTCGACGTATCGCCATTCCGTCGTCAGCGGTTTTGGCGCGCGTATGGCGTGATTCGTAACAATCCTGCACCGTATCAACTCATCCATAACATCCTATCAGCGTGAAACCGCCGAATCTGGCGGTTTGGCGTGGCTTGTATGACCCCCCGGCGTTTCGCTCCGCTCGACGCGTCCCCCTTTTGCGCAGCAAAAGGGGGAGGGTGAGGGGTGCGTCACCGGCTCATCCTCACCCAGACCCTCTCCCATCAAGGGAGTGGGGATAGTAACGAGGGGCTAGCGACAAGTCCCCACTCCCCTCCGTGGGAGAGGGTTAGGGTGAGGGTGAACGGGGGATAGAGGGGCGGCGGCGGCTGATTGCCAGCGCGCTGCCGAGCGTCACTACGGCGATGCCGAGGAGCAGCGTCCAGAGCAGCAGCGTGCTCGATGTCGGAGCGGTGCCGCCGGTGTCGGGCGGCTCAGGCGTCGGCTCGGGCATCGCCGTCGGGATGGCGTCCGGGGCGCCTGCCGCACCTACCGCCACGGAGGCTGGGAGGTGGCTCAGGTTGCCGCACACCATCGTGCGGCCGGCTTCGTCCAAACGCACCTGCGCCGCAAGGATCGTCAGTGATCCATCGCCGTTGATCGCCGCCAACGACAGGCCGGAGAAGTTCGTCCGCAAGGAAGCCGGGACCGGTACACAGACCTCCGCCGGGGGTTCCAGGACGTAGCTGCTGATCGCCGCGCCTGAAGCGTCGACCGCATGCACACCGTACATGTTGCCGCCGAGCGTGTATCGCTGGTGCGTCATGCCGAGGTTCGATACTGCACCGTCGTCCGACATGCGGATACCGATGTACTCGCCGTTCGGGACTGCGCCGGATGGGACGTTGATCGAGTAGCCTTCGCCACCGTCGAACGTGCCACCCTCAACCGGCGTGAACACCTCGTACTGGTTGCCGTCCGCGTCCGGAATAAGCCCGGGAATCTCGCCTGGCGGGTTCACCGGCGGGACCGGGTCAGCCACCGGAGCCGAAGGGCGGCGGACCTGCACCTCGATCTCCGCGTTGCAGTCATCCGCACGATCGTCCTCATCGGCGGGCTGACACGTGGACGCGTCTAGCGAAGCAACCACCGTGTACGTGCCTGGCGAGGAAGGCGTCTCGTAGGTTATCTCGGGACCCGATGCGGGGTCGCCGGTCACTGCGTCATCTATTCCAGCACCGTCTTTGATCGCCCAAGAGATGCTGCCCGCACCTGAGATATCCGCGTTCTCCTTGTCCTGCAGACCGTATACCCGGACCGACAACTTTACTGTGTCGCCTGCCGAGACGGTCACGCCTCGGATCGCCGGCTCGATGCGGGATATCTTGCCCGGGGATCCCGCGACTTCGGTCGTGACTCCACTGGATCTCATTTCGGGACCGTTTAGCGCGTCGACAAAGCTCGCCCGAACCTTGATCGTCTTGCCGGCGTCTCTTGGCGCGAGGACGTAGGACGGACCCTTGGCGATTGGGTCGTCGTCGTCCTCGGCATCGCCGTGGAACCATTCGTAGGTTATGTCGGCCTCTACTATCGGTACCGGGTCGATGTTCGGGTGGGCCGGGATGTTGTCCAGATCGGCGATGGTACCTTTGGCCGCGGTCAAAGTCGATCCGACTTGAGCGACACCCGAGATCTCAGGCATACCGGTCGCGAGGTTGGGGCTGTAAACCCGAACAAAGTTTTTGCTGACGATGGGATCCGAAATCTCTTCGGCTACATCGTCTTCGGTGCCTGCGATGTCGTCAGGTCCGTTCCCCGTTAGGGTAACGAACGTCGCCTTGACAGTGATGTCATGTCCAACGTCTGCGGTGACCAGCTCGTAAGTTTCTGCCTTACAGGGGTGTAAATCGACCTCCTCGTTGCGAGCCAAGTCACCATCTACGCGGGTCTGTGTCCCGTCGGCGGCACATTCATTGATCGGAAGACTTTCATCACCATCAACCGACCGGTACCACGTGAACGTGACATCTCTCCACACCACCAAGGTAAAGTTTTTGTTGTCGGCCAAGTCGACCTTGATCTCCATCCCGTCCATACCGATCAGGTAACCGTCGGCGTTGAACATTCCGGAGGAGTTTCGAGTGAGAAGGACGCCTGGTTTGATGCGGTCATCCCCGCCAGCTGCGGGTTCGACCGCGCCCTCGATGATCAACGGCACGGCAAAGTTGTAGGTGACCCTGCCCGTGCCGTGGCTAGGGGCGGAAGGCCTTGACAAAGTGAAGCCGTTGCTATTCTCGCCTACGTCGCTGTCGGCGGCATCGTCGTTCGCATTGCCGTTACCGTTGTCGTACTGGTCGGACGACCAGACTTGCACCGTAAAATTGTCGCCAACATCGTAGCGAGTGAGTTCGTAGAAGCTCTTCTCCGCTCCATCGATCTTGACATCAACGTCATCAGTTGGAGTTGACCCGTCGTTGGTCCGTATCCATTGATACTCGAACTGCAGCGCGATGTCGTCTTCATCGACGAGGTCGTCATCCGCCGGGTCGCTGCGATCGTTGTCTGCGTCGTAGATCGCCGAGGTGTTGGCGGAGAGAACGTGTCCGACCCTAGGGATAAAACCAGCAATCTTGCTGCCGTCTTCCATCTCATCGACCGGGTTTCCAACCAAATCGTTTATATCAATGACCACGTCACCCCTCGGCGCTGTGTTGTCATCGTCGTTGATTTTGATCGTTACGGAACTGGGTTCAACTGCGACATAACCATCCGGCCAAGTGTCCGGGTCCGTGTCCAAACTCACCGTGAAGGATTCCTGCGGTTCGGCGTAATCGCCGCTGATGTTGTTAATAGGATCTCGCGTGTCGACGGTTTGGATCACGTAATCTTGCGTGTCAGTAGAACCATCAGCTGGGAAGGTGACTGATGTAATTACTTTGCCACCGCTATCAACTGGAACTCTGAAGTCGGCGCCCCAGTTAGCTTCCCCCTCTTTTAGAGTTACTTGAGTGACGCGCGGCACCGACAAGGGGATAACCACGGCGCTCGCGCTAGACGCTACTGGTTGGCTCAACGTAACTTGAACGGTAAAGGAACTACCCTCTGTAACGGTAATGGTACTACCCTCCACGACGATCCCAACTTCGGGTACTACTGACAGGGTTACCTCCACATCTCCGTTTTGCCCGAGCGCACGGTCCTGCGTAATCGTTACAGCACTTATGACGACGGCAAAGATAGCCGACATAGCCAGCATCACGCCCGCCGCGTTCTTGAATCCAATCAGTGATGTAGGGGATTTAATCAAGTTGCGTTTCCTTTTCAAGCCTGGGTTGCCGTCAGTCCGTCGTCAACGGTTTTGAAGCACGCGTGAATCGAAGCCGGAGCGCGCAGTCTCGAATCACCCATTACATCCTACCCATTTAAGACCGCCTAATGTCAACATAAAACCGCACACTCTGGCGGCTTGGAGTCGCTGTATCAACCCCCGGCGTTTCGCTCCGCTCGACGCGTCCCCCTTTTGCGCAGCAAAAGGGGGAGGGTGAGGGGGGCGTCACCGGCTCACCCTCACCCAGACCCTCTCCCATCAAGGGAGAGGGGATAGCAACGAGGGGCTAGCAACAAGTGCCCTCTCCCCTCCGTGGCAGAGGGTCAGGGCGAGGGAGACCGGGGGACAAAGGGGCGGCGGCGGCTGATTGCCAGCGCGCTGCCGAGGGTAAGCACGGCGATGCCGAGGAGCAGCGTCCAAAGCGCCAAGCTGCCGGAGGCCGGTGATGTTCCACCGGTCGGAGGCAGTTCCGGCTCAGGAACCGGCGTCGCGGTCGGGATGGCATCCGGGGCGCCCGCGCTGCCCACCGCCACGGAGGCTGGCAGGCTGCTCAGACCGCCGCACACCATCGTGCCGGCATCGCTTATCCGCACCTGCGCGGCGAGGATCGTCAGTGAGCCGTCGCTGTTGATCGCCGCCAGCGACAGGCCGGAGATGTTCGTCCGCAAGGAAGCCGGGAGCGGTACACAGACCTCCGCCGGGGTTTCCAAGACGTAGCGGCTGATCGCCGCGCCTGAAGCGTCGACCGCATGCAAACCGTACATGTTGCCGCCCAGCGTGTAGCGCTGGTGCGTCATGCCGGCATTCGAAGCCGCGCCGTCGTCAGACATGCGGACGCCGATGAACTCGCCGTTCGGGACTGCGCCGGATGGGACGTTGATCGAGTAGCCTTCGCCACCGTCGAACGTGCCGCCTTCTTCAGGCGTGAACACTTCGTACTGGTTGCCGTCGGCATCCGCCAAGATCCCCGGGATGGCCCCCGGAGGATTGGCCGGTGTATCTTCAGGCGGTTGCGGAGCCGAAGGTCGGCGCACTATGATCGTGAACTCGGCCGTGCACGCCTCATCGTCATCTTCGTCGTAGCAGTCTACAGCCTCGAGCGACGCCGCCACCGTGTAGCGGCCCGGATCGTCAGGTGCCGTGAACATCGCCTCGCGACCTGATCCGAGGTCGCCGTCAGCCTCGTCGTCCACCGTCCACGTGAAGGTGCCGGAAAGACCGTTGTCCTTGGCGTCCTGCCGACCGTAGACGTCGACGGACAGCGTGACACTGTCGCCGCCGGAGACCGTGACGCCGACGATCGCCGGCTCGATGCGGGATATCTTGCCCGGCGATGCCACGATCGGCAGCGTCTCGGCGCTCAGGATCGTTTCCAATCCCGCGACGTCGTCAACGAAGCTGACCACCACCGAGATCATCTCGCCGACGTCGGCGCCGGTCAAGGTGTAGGAGCTGAAAACCGCGCCCGCGATTGGCTCGCCACCGCGCAGCCACTGGTAGCGGAACATCGGGGCAGAAAGTCCATCAGCATCCTCGATGCCGTCAGTGCTGACCGTCAAAGTCCGCCCCACCTGTCCGATGCCGCTGATCGTAGGCATGCCGGTCGGCTTGTTCGGGCTGAACACGTAGACGGGGTCCATGTTTTCGCTGGGGATCGTGCGAATTTCGGCATCTACAGGAGGAGCGGCTGCTTTGAATTCGTAACTCGCCACCAGCGTGATGATCTTCCCCACGTCGGCTTGGGTCAACGTGTATGTATAGGGGTTATCAATAGTGGAGTTATCAGCAGTGACTGCGCAAACCGACATCACGTCTTCGGATTGGACACCGCTAGAGTCACACTCCTCGATCGGAAAACCATCCCGGTGCCATGTAAGCGTAACGGCAGTATCCAGAATGGTGGCCGCCGGTTCGTTACCGGTCGTTTCTGGCGTGCCTCGATCGTTAACAAGAAGGTTGTTCGCATCGAACAGACCAGATGTATCGGCTGTCAGAACAACGCCCGGTTCAATTCGCTCGTCGTCTTCGTCCAGCGCGCCCACGATGATGAAGGGCTTGGCCACGTCGTAGGCGATTGTTGATGATTCTTCCGGACTTATTTCGCCCAAAAGGTAAGGTATGTCGTTACCGTTGCGGTACCGGTCGGACGACGAGACGTACACCGTAACCTTACCGCCGACCATTTCTTCTGTGAGGACGAGCATACTCGGCGGATATCCTGGATCGATAGGGACGTCTTCATCGCCGTCTATACGTGCCCATTCATACGTGAAATCCAGCGCTTCGTTCTCATCATTGTTGCCGTCGTAAATCGCCGAAGTGTCGGCGAAAAGGCCGTGTCCAACCTTGGGCACGAAGTCCTCGTCCGTATTTCCATCAGCATCGAAGTCGCCAAGGACAATTGGTTTGCCATCTTCGTCGACAATGGGTTTGCCATCTTCGTCAATTTCGACGACATTCATGTAGACCGTACCCGTGGGATTCTCGTTGTCATTGTCCGTGATGGTGGTCGTAATCGAAGTCATTGTCCCTGCTACGACATCATCGCCGGATGTGTCCAAGGCGACCGTAACGGTTTTAGCGAATTCGACGTCAGTGTCATCACGAGTCGTCATGTTAAAGGTCTGAGTCGCTCCCGCGGCGCTAGCCGTAGCGAAAGTGACTTCAGTAGCGGCTACGTTGTAATCCCCGGTTGAGGTGTCTTCGCCCTTCGTGGCGGTATCTTCGTCCTCGTCACCAACGATAATCGGAACGGTGATGTCCGCATTCGTACCTCCTGCGGGAACATCATCGCCCAAAGTAACCGTGAACGTCACACTGATGCCTTCGGTGACGGTGTCGTCGGTTGCGTCTGAAGAAATAGACACCGTGATGGGCAGATCAGCCTGCGCGGACGCTGGACCATGTGTAATCGTTACAGCACTTATGACGACGGCAAAGATTGCCGACATAGCAAGCATCGCGCGCGCCGCGTTCCTGAACCTGATCAGCGATTTAGGGGATTTCATCAAGTTGTGTTTCCTTTGAAAGCCTAGGTTGCCGTCAGTCCGTCGTCAAGGGTTTTGAAGCACGCGTGAATCGAAGCCTGAGCGCGCCGTCTCGACTCACCCATTACATCGTATCAATTTGTGACCGCCTAATATCAACATAAAACCGCCCACTCTGGCGGCGATCACCCCGATGAGAGGGGAAGCAATATGGAGGCAAGCAGGAAGTCCCCTCTCCCCTCCGTGGGAGAGGGTTAGGGTGAGGGGGATCGGGGCATAGAGGGGCTGCGGCGCTGTATGAACCCCCGGCGTATCGTTCCGCTCGACGCGTCCCCCTTTTGTATCAAAAAAGGGGGATGGAGGTGGGGGTCTCAGATCAACCGGTCCTCGGTTAGTTGCATCTCACCGTCTTGCATGGTGTAGATGCGGTCGGCCATGTCTAGGAGGGTGTGATCGTGAGTGGTGGCGACGACGGACATGCCTTGGTCGGTGACCATTTCTCGGAAGAGTCCGAATATGGATTGTGCGTTGTTGGAGTCGAGTTCGCCGGTAGGTTCGTCGGCGAGGACGATGTCGGGGCGCATGGCGATGGCGCGGGCAATGGATACGCGTTGCTGTTCTCCGCCGGAGAGTTCGTAGGGGCGGTGCCGGGCACGACGGGTGAGCGCGACCATTTCAAGGGCGTCGTTAGTACGTTCGGAGCGTTCGCGTGCGGATAGGCCAGCGATACGCATCGGGAGTTCTACGTTCTCGTACGCGGAGAGCAGTGGGAGTAACGCGAAGGATTGGAAGACGACGCCGATGCGGTTGCGACGCAGTTCGATGAAGTCTTTCTCGGTGAATTTGGCCATATCTCGGCCTTCAAAAAGTACCTGACCGGTGTTCGGGTGGTCGAGACCGCCCAAAAGGTTTAGCAAGGTCGTCTTGCCGGAGCCGGAACGGCCTACAAGGGCGACGAACTGTCCATGGTGGACGTTGAAGGTCAATTGCTTGACCGCGACTACGTCTTCACCCGCTAGTTGGAAGGTACGAGTGACTTCCAGCGCCTCGATGGTCGGGGCACCGTTGCTGTGATCATTCTCCTGATTCAAGCGTCACCTTTCCTTCATCGACGCCAACTCGTACGCGGCGGTTGATGTCTAGTTGATCTAGCATTTCTCGAGGGATCTGGACGGCGCCGGTCGAATCAACGATGAGGAACTCTTCGGTGTCGGACGCCGACCCGCCTACCCGACGTTGGAACGAGATGGTGCGGGTAGTCTCGGTGCTGGTCTTGCCGTCGCGGATGGTGATCGCGCGCCCGACGCTCGTGGCGACCGCGGGGTCGTGGGTCACGATAACGATTGTGGTGCCGAGTTGTTGGTTGACCTCGTTGAAGAGATCCAGGATCTCCTGTCCGGTGAGGTCATCCAACTCGCCCGTTGGTTCGTCGGCCAGTAGCAGCGGCGGTTGGTTTGCGAGGCTTACGGCGATGGCGACGCGTTGCTGTTCACCGCCGGAAAGCTGCTCGGGTTTGTGTCCTAGGCGATGGCCAAGCCCGACGATTTCGAGGAGCTCTTGGGCGCGCTCGGTTCGTGCCGTTTGTGAAACGCCGGTGAGCACCATCGGCAACTCGACATTTTCGGCTGAGGTCAGGTACGGAAAGAGATTGCGCGAAGTCTCCTGCCAGATGAACCCGACTTCGTGGCGGCGGTAGTTTACGACCTCTTTGTTGGTCATATGGAGGAGATCGTATTCTCCGACGCGCGCGGTGCCAGCGGAGGGCGAATCGTAACCGGCGAGGATGTTTAGGAGCGTCGATTTGCCGGAACCTGAGGCTCCGACGATGGCGATAATCTCGCCGTCGTAAACGGTCAATTCAAGCCCTCTGAGGGCGACGACTTCTAATCCGGCGGCTTTGTAGATTTTGTAAAGGCCGCTGCAAGTAATGTACTCCTGGCGTGTCGTCGCTTCCAAGTCTTGTCTCTCCGGGTTGTGATTGGGTCTATGCTTCCCCGATGCGCATGACGCGGTGGATGGCCATGTTGTAGACGGAGATAAGGCTGACTGCGATGACTATCGCGAAGACGACTGCGAGCAGGCCGAACGTTGTCGCGAACCCCGTCCAGTATATTTCAAGCGTCATGGGCGGCACGACGTTGGCGTCTTGGCCGGAGCGGGCAAGGTACGGAATGATGGTGTCGCCCAGTCGGGTTCCCATAAAGATGCCGATGGATATTGCGACGCCGATGACGATTAGCTGTTCGATGAGGATGAGCATCAGCAGTTGACGCATCGAGAGGCCGATGGTCCGCAGGAGGGCGAACTCGGCGAGGCGTCGGCGGAACGCGACGCGGGTGTGGACGACGAACCCGATTGCACTGACGATGAGTACGGTAACGAATGCGACACCAAGAAGCGCTCGCCAACCTTCGGATACTAGAGGGTCGACGCTCACACCGGCCAACAGCGCAAGACGGTCGGCGATCGGACCGGATCTGAGACGCAGAAGTTCTATGTTGCGCTGCACGCTTGATGTCGCCGTGTAGCGAGGCGTTGCCCCATCAGCTTCGTCCTTAATCAACTCGAGTTGCTCGATCGACGGTATCCCGGCCTCGGTGCTCAACCAAGCTTCGTTGGCGACGCGTTCGCCGCTGTATCGACGGGCATTGACGAGAGTGTGCGCCGCTTCGTAGTCCATGATGACAAAGCTGCTCTCCTCCGGATTCAGCGTCGGGAAGTAGTCGATGATGTCAACGACATCGAGGGAAGTTCGCTCGCTGTCGATCGACACATTTATGGTCTCCCCTACCCGGGCACCGATCTTGTCGAGCAAGCTCTCGCTGGCTAGGACCGGGATGTTCTCAATCGTGTTGCCGGAAGAGATGCCGCGAAACTCGTTTAGCTGTCCGGCCGCCCATCGGACTCGCATGATGCCGAGGTTTTCCGCTTCATCAGCGGGAAGCGGCGAGGGATCGAACGTGTCGGCGAACGATTCTCGCGTGGGTCGCATCAGATTCCAGGTGTAATCGGATTGCCCGTCGAAAAACTCGATGCGGTGCATTTTGGTACCGTCGTTGCTGATCGTGGAGATGTCATCAATGTCGAACGCACCGCTACGGAGTCCACCATCAAAAGTTGCAACCCCGATGGAGTGCAGTTTCAGGGGCCCAACTGGAAGCAGCACGCGTTCTCGCCCGAAAGGTGCGGGTTGCAGAGATGTACCGATCCGGCACCACGACGGTAGAGGAAGTTCATCGTTCTCGGGGTCCGCGAACTCGAGCGCGCAGGGGAATCGCTGGCGAGAACGCGATTCGGGCAAGAGGGTTCCGAGGTCGATGCTGTAAAACCGGTCGTTGGCGTCGCTGAGGCGAGCGACGAACCGGACTTCAGGCATTGGGAATAGCGGTTTGACGCGGGCGGTCAGGAAACGGGCATCTTCGGGAAGCGGAATACCCTCGTCCGATTCGAACGCGATGGCTTGGAAGGTCTCCTCGTAGCCATTTCTAGAGAATTCTCGACGGTGCCAAGCAATGTCGCCGATCTTATCTGGGTCAACGGCGAGAACAGAGAATTGGTCGAAGTTGAAGCCAGCAGTTATCGAACCACGAAGTCGGTAGATGACGCTGGCGTCTTCGATGCCTTTTACGTCGAGGAGGTCTTCTTCTAGGTTGAATGATCGACCTCCAGGTCGATTCGAGATTCCAGGGACGCGGATGTCGCCGCCAGTCCCATAAAGGATCTGGTCGTGTGCGCTTCGCTCAAGCGTGGCGGCGAAGCTGGCGGCAAAAACTCCCAATCCGGCGGTCAAGATCAGCAGGAGTGAAACTCTGGAGTAGTGAGCCGGGTTGCGCGCCATCTGCCAGATGCCGAGCACTACCGCTGGCGAAATGATCCGAGATGCGATCCCGGTTGTCAATGCCCGCCCCAAAAGATCCATCATCATCGGGAATACCCGCAGCAAAACGATACCAGCGGCGACGAGGAACAAGGCGGGAACGGCCAAGATCACCTGGTTTACCGTATTTTCGCCGAAGAGATTGGTTGCTACGAATGAGCCTTGGCGAGTCAGTTGCCAGAAGAGGAACAGTACGACTGCGAGGAATCCGAGATCGAGGTAGTAACGCTGGATGAACGCGAGTCGTTGCGGTCTGGTTCGTCCGGCGCGCTCGGTTAAGACCCCTTGTTGGGTGACGCGCATTGCAGGAATCATCAGCGCGATGACGATCATGACGGCTCCGATTCCCGCCATGACGTAGACGCTGCGGGTCAGGTTTACGGGTAATGCCTCGCCTCCGTTGAGTTCGCCGAAGAAGGGTAAGGTGCCCAAGAATGAGACGCCCCAAGTGGCAAGGAAGGGTCCGGCCACGATGGCAAAAGCGGCGATGATGAACGTTTCCACGGCGAACATCAATAAAAGCTGTCGGGACGTCGTGCCTCGACCTCTGAGCAGCGCAACGTCTGCTGATTGGGCTTCGATGAGGAGCCCGGCGAGCGTTGCCGTGTAGTAAACGACGACTAGGACGATGAGGATGAGTACGATGAACATCGGCAGTCGATTGAAGAACAGCTCGACCTCGTAACGGAGGAAAGTCTTGTCGAGTTCGGTATCGAGAACGAAACCGTCCACCTGCGAGCGGAGTTCATTTGCGGTTAGTTCGAGCGTTTGGCGGATTAGTTGAGTGTCGGTGGCGTGAATTGAAGTCGGCTCAACGTCTAGGAACCATGCATACTCGGCTCCCATGTTCGGAAAGTAGACTCCCAAAGCTTCGAGCATCGATTGCTGCGGCAACACGAACTGTGCAATCTGCAACGTGTTGCTGCGAGAGCCGAATGCTTGGTCGAAGATGCGCCATTCGGGAGCGTCTGGATCCGACCGCTGATATATGCCGGTGAGTCGGACATTGACGTTGATTTGCTCCTCGTCCCAGTGTGGACGGGCTGGTATTACGTCGCCGAGTTGCAATCCGAATTCTTCGACCGATTCTTCATCGAGCAGGGCTTCAACGGTTAGATCAGAGCCGGGCGACGGCTGGGCATCGATCTCCGGGTAACGCCCCTCCACGACATTGATGACCTGTGGGCCATCGGGCACTGTCATACACTGAATTCGACGGCAATCGCACTCGATGAGTGGTTGTTCATCTGAAGTGAATGCGTCAGGCTCCGCGACCGTTGGCCGACATGGACATTCGCCCAAAGGGACGAGCTCCGGCGGTTCATCGACGAAGAAGGTCCAACTTCGCATAGCACGTTCGTAATCGGTGGTGAACTGCCCCATTCGCCCGAGCAACAACGACTCCATGGAGCTGGTGATTTCGGCGTGCGTCTCGTTGTTGATCGGCGTCTGGTCTGCTTCGATCAGGATGTCTAGGTCAGATGGGTTCTGGTCTGCCAACTCCTTCTGGAGGGCGATGTCCCGCAGCGACTCGAAGTAGACGACGGTCGCGGACATTATCGTTCCGGCGAGGACCGAGCCGATGATAACCGCAGAGAGCAACCGCCAATTGGCGATTGTCCGTTTGAGCATGAGCTGTACCGTGTTGCGCATCGTCGGAGTGTCAGTTGGCGTCGCGGGTGAGTTCGTGTATGGGCAATGAACGATACTGCCGCATGATCCGGTATACGGCGACCAACGTCGAGCCGATAATCACGGTGGCCAATGCGGCGACCGGTATCCAGTTGGTCTGCATCACAAACGGCGGTAACAGTTCCCCGCCGGACTGGGTAAAGGTCAGGCTGCTGACGGCGATTCGGCTTACATACCATCCGCTGACGACTCCGATGCCGATGCCGAGTAGCGCGACCAATGCGTGTTCGATCATTACCAGCCGGCCGAACGAGGTTGTTTTCATCCCCATTGCCGACAGGAGCGCCGATTCACGGCGGGTTCGGACTTCGTGAGCGGCGAGATAGGTCAGGTAGCCAAAGGCAGCGGCGATGCCGGCCATAACGATTGAGACAATGCTGATGCCACGCCATCCGGCTACCACCAGCGGATCGACGGTCGATGCCTCCAATAACGATGCTCGGTCGGTGTAGGTGCTGAATCCCAATAGGTCCCGCATGTCACGGAGCACGGAGTCGTGCATGTCGGGGTCGATGGATACGAAAACTTCGTTGGCCCGTTGAGCGGTCAGGCCTCGCAATTCAAGGAAGTCTATCGTCGAGTCGACATTGGCGACTAGGAACGGCGCTCGGTCCGGGTCTAAGGTCGGGAAAAACGCGACAGTGTCTTTGATTTCGACGGGGACATATCCGCCATTGATCTGGACGATGAACTGTGAACCGACACCGGTGTTGGTTTCGAAAAGGAAAGCGTCGCTGGCGATGACTGGCAGTGGTTCGCCGGTCGCGGTCCGGTAGATTCCGCGGACGCCTTGATCGTTGCCTCGGTCCATTTCGACTCGGGCAACTGAAGCGCCGGCGTCGCCTGGGACCTCGACGGTGAGCCCCGGCGGTTCGTCATCGATGCCGAAAATAACATCGAGGCCGTTTGATGTCGGCATACCTGTCCACTCGCCGAATTGATCGAAGTCCACGAGGATGGTGCGTTCGCCAAGGCTGTTTTCGGCGTAGACATCGTCGAAGTACGCGACCGTCGGTACCGCGCCGTCGGGCCCTGCTTGCATGAAGGTCTGCACCGAAACTAGCTCGGCCGAATTTGTGAGGGGACTAGACATTTCGGCTGTTTGATGGGTCCATTCGCTTTCGATCTGACCCAGAGTAACGGTCCGCGAGCGACCCTTGGCATCTTTGATCACTAACCACAGGAAGAGATTTTCGACGCGGGGCTCCGACTTCGCCCACGCACCGAGTTTGACCGTGTCGGCAGGGAGATAGATCGGTTCGGGTTTCACATCAACAGCGATTTTGGATGTCAGTTCTTGGAACTCGGTTTCTGAGAAATCATCCCGGAACCACGCGGTTTCGGCGAAACGATGGGAGTCTACCGCGAGTAGGTTGAAGGGGAAGCCCAGGGACGTGGTACCGAATCGACCGGAAGCGCGAAATGCCTCCGTGGCGTTGATCACGCCGTCGATTTCCCGCGACTGCGCGACCACTTCTGAACTTGGCGCCGTATTAGGAATGAACCGGAAATCGGCACCGGATTCATAAAGGATTTGCTCCTCGGTGCTCCGGGCCAACGTGGAGGCGAGGGTACCAGACACAACGCCGAGACCAGAGACCAAAACTAACAGCAGCACAGGCCACACGTACCAGTATGGGCTGCGACGCAATCGCCATAGGCCGAGAGTGACTTCAACCGATGGCAAGCGTGCACCGATAAACGCGACGATTTGCGCCAAGATCGGGAAGAGCCGCATGAACAGCAGTGACACGACTAGCAGGAATATCGCCGGCGAAAAGAGCAGCGTGATGTCCGCCGAATTTTCGCCTTCGCGCGTTGATGCGATCACTGATCCGCGGGTGGTGAGTTCCCACCAGACCAGCGAACCGATTACTAGGAAGATGAGGTCGAGGTAATAGCGCTGGAAGAATGGAGGTCGGTCGGGTCTTGCTTCGGATTGGAATTGGTCGATAATCCCTCGTCGCGTGCCCAATATGGCGGGCAGCAGCAAGATTGCGAAAACGGCGAGTCCGGCGCCGATCGACCAGATCCACGATTGCCATGCGAACTCGACGCTTAAGAATAGCGAATCAGAGACGCTACGATAGGCAGGAAGCAGACCGAGTGTCGCGACTAGTCCGATGCCGATGAGTGGCGCGATGAGGGCCGGTACGCCGGCGATGATGACGCTTTCGATAGCGTATGAACGGATGACTTGGAGGACGGTGATGCCGCGGCTCCGGAGCCTAGATGTTTCGGGCGCTCGGCGCCTTGCGATGATGCCGGCGACCATGAACAGGTAGTAGGCGATCGATGTGATTGCTAGCGCGGCCAGCAGCAACATGGGAATGCGGGCAAATAACATCCGGCGTTGCAAGGATTGGAGCCGCGTTTCGAGAACGGTCAACACGTCGGCGCGCGTGATTTCAATGGCGATCCGATCTTCAAAATCCGTCAACCGCTCGATCGCTTCATTGAGCGTCAACTCCTTGAAGTAATCGCTATTTACAAAAAGATGCCACCCGAAATTGGCGGGGAGCCCGGCGTTGGCCTCCGCGATGGTGTCCAACATCACGGAGGGCTCGATGAGCAGGACAATCGGACTCTCGCGCCCATCAACAATCGGCAACGGACGCACGATCGGATCAGACAGCCCGACCCAAAATTCGTCTGAAGCGTCGGAGACCGTGAAAATGCCCGTGATATGGACTTTCACAAGGCCGATGCCGCGCACCTCTGGCACGGTGTCGATTACGTCCCCGACGCGGATGTCGAACCGTGAAGCGCGGTCCCAAACCAACGCTGCTTCGACCGTCGGTATACCGTCTTCGTAGAACACATGACCGGAGGGCGCCTGACCAACGATGTAAACGATGCGCTCATTAACGCCGGTGACCGACAGAAACATTGCGCGCGACGCTTCGTTATGCCTTCTGAGCCCTTCGCCTTCTTTGCCCCAGTTAGCTCGACGAGTTTTTATGAGCGCGGTGCTGCCGGTGATGGCACCGTCAAGGTATTCCTCTTGTGCGGCCGCGATGACTTCATTGGCTTCAACGGATTTACCGGCCTCAAGTGGTAGCCACGACGTATTTATTTGCAGATGCTGGTACGTCGTGCTAACGGATTCGATGGTGTCCTCAACACCGGCCTGTTCCAAGGTGCGAAGATAAACCGGAGCGCCGGCTATCACCGTTGCTGTAATTAGAGAACCAACAAACGCCCCGATCAGAAGAGTCGCTTCACCCGAAACCCTGCGTAGTGTGAATCTGACGAAATTCAGCGGGAATTCCCTCCAGACCCACAACGGGGCTGCCAACGGTCAAGGCTTCGGTGATCGGATATCAAATTTGGTCGTAACTGCGATGGTTGGACGAGATTGCGAGGTGCAACACTTCATTTTAACGGTTTCACGCGCGCTTCGTTTTCCGACATGTGCGAACGGCGAAGGTGATAGAGATACGTAAGTCGTCGCATCTAGGATGTAGTTTGTCGGTAACTCATTTCAATCGGGACGCGAATGTGCAGCGGGTATAATCCGAATCAGGCATCTTCTTCCACTTACGCAAGCGATTCGGAGGGAGGCAGTGAGATTGAAAGATCGCATCAATTCGACGGCGGCGTGGATGGTGATCGGGGCATTGTTGATCGCCCTCATGGCAGTTGGCTGCGACGATTCGCCCACTCCGGAGGATAGTACCGTCGTCGTTAAAACCGAACCTGCGCCTACCACCAGCATCGCCGAACCGTGGGTCCCCCAGGTGGTTGAAGCGACAATTCCATCGATCGTACAAATCTCAATTCGCCGCGGCGACGGAATCGGCGGTGGAACTGGCATCGTGCTCGAATCCGATGGCACGATCATTACCAATTGGCACATCGTCGAAGGTGCGGACGATATCAGTGTGATCCTTGCTTCCGGCGAAGAACTAGGCGCGTCTCTGATGCGAGAAGACCGTTTGCTCGACATTGCGGTGCTTGCCGTGGGATCTCGTGACCTAGTTCCGGCTGAATTCGGAGACTCTGATGCTTTAAGGGTCGGTGAAGATGTAGTCGCAATCGGTCACGCGTTTGGGCTGAGCGGAGGGCCGAGTGTCAGTCGGGGTGTAATCAGCGCGTTGGATCGCACGGTCGCAGACCCTAATGGCAATATTTTCGAGGGTTTGATACAGACCGACGCGGCGATAAATGTAGGGAGCAGTGGAGGTGCTTTGGTTAATTCAGCCGGCGAAGTGGTGGGGCTAAACGTGGGAACGATTGACGTTGGACAGGGCGCGAATTTTGCGCTCGAAATCAATACGGTTTTGGAAGGCGCCGACCGGTTGGTCGCACTGGGTGAACGGCAAGAGCCTGGGTATCTTGGGGTTGGCGGTGTTGATGTGACTCCTTATCTCGCGTTCCAGAGAGCGTTGCCGGTAAGTGAGGGTCTAGGTGTGCGATATGTGGACCCCGATTCGCCGGCCGCAGCCGATTTCAAAGTTGACGACATCATCGTAAACATCGACAACACTCCGATTCGCGGGATCACAGATTTCACGGAATTCCTACGCACGCACCCCGACGGTACCGAAGTCGTTGTGACAACGGTGCGAGGTGCCGGCGATACTGCCCAAATAATGGAGATACCAGTAACGCTCGGTTCGCCAGGCGCGTGACGCTTAGTTCGGTTCCGTGGGCGCCCAAGGCTTCGCACCTGAACCCTCCAACCGGAACTCTCGCTCCGTACAATTGCTCCTGAGCGGTTGCGAGAAGACCCAATCGAGAATCCCGGGAGCAATGAAGATGACAGGTTCAGGGCGTGAGTTGAGCGGCAAAGTGGCGATCGTAACTGGCGCCGGCAGGTTGCGAGGCATCGGGCGTGCGACGGCAAATGTCCTGGCCCGCATGGGTGCCGATGTGGTAGTCACTGGGACCGGTCGCGACCCCTCCACGTTTCCACCAGACGAAAGGGAAGCTGGATGGCGCGACATCGAATCTACGGCCGATGAGGTGCGCTCCTTTGGCGTGAAGGCCAAAACAGTCGTGATGGACGTCACGAAGGCGGATCAGGTACAGGCTCTGGTCGACGATACCGCGACAGAGTTGGGCAGCGTTGATATCGTCATCAATAACGCGGCGGCTCCTTACGGTGAAGATCGGGTACCGGTGATTGATGTCGCGGAGGATGTGTTCAAGAAGGTTTTGGATGTGAAGGTGGTCGGCACCTATCTTTGCTCGAAGGCCGCGGCGATACAAATGATCAAGCAAGGCAACGGAGGCCGTATCGTCAATATCTCGTCCACCGCCGGGAAACGCGGCACAGCTCGCATGGCCGCCTACAATGCGGCCAATTTCGCGGTCGATGGATTCACTCAAGCTCTCGCCAAGGAACTTGCAGAACACGAGATCACGGCCAACTGTGTCTGTCCCGGAATGACTGAAACAGCTCGATTGGACCCTGTGGGTCGGGGCGACGAGTGGTTGAGTCGCGCCGCCCAAGTGCCGATGGGACGTCCCGCGGAGGACATAGAAGTGGGCGAGTTGATCGGATTCCTTTGCAGTCCTCGCGCGGGCTACATCACTGGTCAGGCCATCAACATCAACGGCGGAACCGTAACCGAGCGGTAATCGACCAACGCGTCATTTAGTCAAAAAACCCGCGTAGGCTCTGGCTACGAGTTGGGTGTCGCAGTTTACGCAGAGCTTTGGCTTCGATCTGTCGCACGCGTTCGCGAGTGACGCCAAAATACCGACCTACCTCCTCAAGGGTCTTAGACCTACCGTCCTTCATGCCGAAGCGTTGTTCGATCACCTGCTTTTCTCGGACCTCTAATGTATCGAGCACCGTCACGATGCTCTCCTTCATCAGGTTGTTGGAAGCTTCTTCGATTGGGCCATCGGTGTTGGTTTCCGGTATGAAATCGCCAAGTGTGGAGTCTTCTTCGTCACCGATCGGAGTTTCCAATGAAACTGGCTGGAGGGATATCTTCAGGGTGTCCCTAACCTTTTGTGGCGTCGTATCCATGTGAACCGCGATCTCTTCGGGCGTCGGTTCACGACCATATTCCTGAACCAGGCGTCGGCTAATTCGAAGGAGCTTGTTGATCGTTTCGACCATGTGGACCGGGATGCGGATTGTGCGCGCCTGATCGGCGATGGAACGAGTGATCGCCTGCCTAATCCACCATGTCGCATACGTCGAAAACTTGTAGCCGCGACGGTAATCGAATTTCTCGACCGCCCGAATCAAGCCGATGTTGCCTTCTTGGACCAGATCCAAGAGGTTCATCCCGCGACCCATGTATTTCTTCGCTACCGACACCACCAAGCGCAGATTGGCTTTGGTGATGTGGATGTCCGATGCTGTGCCTCGATTGCGTATCGTGGTTAGATGAGCATCGAGTAACGGTCCGTAGTAGAAGAGTTTCTGGATCGCATCGCTGTCGAGTGCTTCTTCGAGGTCGAAAAGTTGCGGATTGCACTCGATCGCGTCCGGCGTCTCGTTCGCAATCAACAACGACAGGAGCGATAGATTGCGGATCGCATCTTTTGATTCGTCATCGCTACAGCCGAGGTGGTTAGCCAGATATTGAATCTTATCTTCCGAGTAAGGTTCGTCGAGGCATTTTCGCACGAGCGGCGACATCAGCATGTCGGCGAGATGCGTAGTTGCGAATGGATCGGCCACAGCGAGCAGCTTCTCCGCCAAGCTCTCGGAGCACTTCAAGCCTTCTCGTAAGGCGTTCACGCGATCCCCAAGAGAAGTCTCGCGCCAAACATCGAATATCTTCTTTCCATCGAGCGAAAGTTCGGTGTGTCCGAAGTTGGGCGCTAACTCCTTGACGATCTCTAATGCTTCGTTTCGAGAACCGCCCAACGCTCGGCGGATCGGCGTCGCGGACGTCACGCGGTAAGGATCGGCGACGATTTCGAGGAGTCTGGGTTGGGTTAGGACTTCGGAGATGGGCACGTCTTCGATTCGCGCCATGAGGTCCTCAACGATCTTCGCCGATGGAGGATCGCAGTCTAATGCTTCTCTGATCGCGTCAGTTGTCGCAATCTCCGAGAGGTCTTCGAATTTTGTACGAGCTTCCGGGGTGTTGACCTTTCGGAAAATGTCTTCGGGCAGTCTAGTCAAGTCCCTGATGATCTCGACCGCTTCGTCTTGAGAGCAGTTGAAGATATCGGATATGTATTTGACGTCTCTGATCCGGTAGGGATTTTTGAGTGCTTGATTGATCATCCCGAAGATTTCGGATATTCCCTCGTTGCAAAAACCCGAGTAGATAACCATCGCCTTGGCGGGGATCTGCATCCGGGAAAGTCTTTTCAACGCTTCGATCGTGATCTCGGTCGCCGAAGGTTTGGTTTCGTGTACCGCAAGAAAGTCCGTTTCGATGCCTGCCGCGATTCGCCTCAGTTCGAGGTTGCGCGCCAATTCGCGTTCTTCCTGGGCTGTCAATAACTCAACTCGCCCGATCTCGCGCAGATACATCCGCACCGGATCATCGGTGAGGTCAGTATCGACGGCCACATTTTCCAACGTGACGACCTCGGCGCGCTGTTTGGCACCGGCGGCGGATCCATC
Source organism: uncultured Dehalococcoidia bacterium (assembly GCA_951812795.1). Classification (GTDB taxonomy): domain Bacteria; phylum Chloroflexota; class Dehalococcoidia; order Lucifugimonadales; family Lucifugimonadaceae; genus Bin127. The sequence continues at coordinate 2,073,513 of OX638325.1, read as the reverse complement.
CCAGCTGTCAAGATCTGAAATCGTGCTTGACGGCGGCGCTGTGGACAAGATCATGTTCGCCCGGTTGTCTTCGCTGGCGAATCCCTCGCTTTCGTCATCGCCGCCCAGCATGCCGAAAGTTAAGGTCGCGCCGGCGACTTCGACGTCATCGTCATCGTCGTCTTCATCGTCATCCGACGCGACATTTTCTTCGTCGTCCGACTCCACAGCCGTCGCTTCGGTTGCTGTCTCGTGTTCTAGCTCGTCGCTCTCGTAAAACAAGTTGAGCGCCTCCTAGTAGATTGACTCCGCATTTTGCGGCGTCACCAATTCCCTGATCTCGCGGTTGATTTCGACCGCTTTGACCATATCCTCATCACGGATCATGTTTCCGTTTTCTTTGGCCAGCTGCACCTCTTTCTTCTTGTTGCGCGTCAGGTACTCGCGCCGCGTTCTTTTTGCACAGTTCTCGGCGATCTGAATTATCGCCGCCTGGTCGTCTTCCCATTCGTCGGTTGGCGCTAGCGACGCAGCACGCAATCGATCCACGAGATCCAGCGCTTCAGTATCGCCTTGGATTATTGAGACACAACCTTCGACGTTGCCCGTGTCTTTTAGGTTCTCGAAAACACGCATCCGGACCGGGTCGGTGAAGTGATACGGTTCGACTGTTGCGTGGTCAATGGCGTACTCGTGCTGGACCATGCATGCCAACAGGTCGATCTCCCAACTAGCTTGAACCGTAATAGCAGGTATTCCTGGATGCACATCCTCGGAACGTCGAGTTCGTTGTTGGCGGGGGGTGCGTGTATCGCGGGGTTCGTTGCTCGTTTGTAACCGCGCCGACCTCTTGCGCGTCAACACGTTCGTGACGTTTTCGACATCGACTCCCAAACGATCGCCGAGTTCGGTTATTTTTCGTTGTTCTCGGATCGTGTGCGGAGGGATGCTGTCGAAGAACGGCTCAATCTCGACCAGCGCGGTGTCGAGGCCGCTGTCGCTCGATGTGTCGTGGCTACTGATGCTGGCGCGGATAACGAAATCCATGATTTCGTCGGCTTGGTCTATCGACGCGACCCATTCGGCGCTGTTGTTGCGTATCGCTTCATCGGGATCTTTGGGTTCGCCGTGGTCCGAAACCACCGGTCCCGCGACGCGAATGTCGATGGGAGATCGCCGAGTGTAGGATCGGCTTGCGGAATAGCGTCCAAATTCCGCGATGGCTGTCTGCAAGCCTCTTAAAGTCGCGGCCTGACCCGCTTCGTCGGCATCTAGACAGAGAATCACCGTTGATGGGTTGTCGGCATCATCAGGCAACACCGTCGAAACTGATTGAAGCTGTTGAGATGTGACTGCGGTGCCCATGCACGCCACGACGTTTTTGAAGCCCCGTTCTTGGGCCGCGATCACATCCATATAGCCTTCGACCACGATCGCCTTGCCGGATGCTCGGATGGCATCTGTGGCCCAATGCAGTCCGTACAGTAGCTTCGACTTGCTAAAGATCGATGTTTCGTGGGTGTTGAGATATTTCGGTTGAGCATCGCCCATCGCGCGGGCGCCGAAGCCGACGATGTTACCGCGTTGGTCTCGTATCGAGATCGTGATGCGGTCGGTGAACATGTCTCGCCACGCGTCATCGTTGCCTTTGACCACTAGGCCCGCTTGGACGACCGATTGACTGTCGGCGCCGATTGACTTGAGGTAGGGAAGCAGGGAGTTGACACCGCTAGGCGCGAACCCGATGCCGCGGCCACGAGCAACCGAAGCGTCGATGCCACGAGATTCAAGATACGCCAACGCTTCACTACCCGGCGACCCCTCTAACTGTCTCGTGAAAAACTGTTCCGCTATTGAGTTGATTTCGTGGAGAGCAGAGGATCTGGTTCGGCGACGATTGTCGCGATCCTCGTTGCGAAATTCGGTGTCAATTCCAGCTTTGCGGGCGAGCTTCTCCAACGCCTCTTTGAATTCGATGCCGTCCTGGCGCATTACGAAATCGAACATGTCGCCACCGACGCCGCACGCTCCCCAACATCGCCATGCTCCATGTTCAGGGGAGATGCTGAAAGAAGGTGTTCGTTCCTCGTGGAACGGGCAGAGAGCTTTGGGCGTGCGAGACGACGGATTGTCGAGGGCAAGATAGTCAGACACAACATCAACGATGGTCAGTCTAGCTTTGACTTCGTCGACTAAGGTCATCTGCTCTCCCTTCCAGTATTCAACTGGCTGCCGACACCGACCACGTCCCACTTCACGGAATATCGAGTTATCTTCGTATCCTGATACGCCCGAAAACCTTGGGACGTACGGAAGTATAAACGAGATTCTTGCGAATGCAAACACTCCGCGGCATTCGCGCCTAACCGGCCCTGCGTCCTAGTTGGTGTCGGGTCTCAATGGTGCAGTGGGACCGAGATTCGGCCTTGATACAGCCCCTCGGTACTGCCGGGTGAAATACGTTCAAAGGCCATCACGGCGAACGAATCGGTCATTCCGCTAACGAAATCCGCAGCCGCGTATTCCGGCTCGATCGAGATCACTCGCATCCATCCAGGAACCTCGTCCAAATGAACGCTGTAGTAGTCGTGGAGCAACTCGACGGCGTTGCGCGCACGGACTCCCTCGGGAGAAGCCGAAGCCGGGTGGTAGACACGCTCGAACATGAAGTTGCGGAGTTTCGTCGTGACGTCTCCCATGGCGTCAGTCATCCTGATCCATGGCTGAATGTTCTGTTCGCCGCCGGCGCTGGCGCAATCCCAAGAAGCGTCGATTACGTCGCATACCATGGCGTTGAGCCGCGTGGAATGAGCATCTCCTAGAGCATCACGGATCTCGGTCGGCACATCCTTCGTTTCGAGGGTGCCGTCTCTTTCAGCATCGGCGAGATCGTGGGCCAAATACGCGATGGCGTCAGAGATACGCACGATCTGCGCCTCCAGTGACATACCCTCGACTGCATCAGCGGCGATGAACTTGCCTTCGGGTTTGGAGTGTCTTTTTACCGCCTCCACGACAGCGTCTGTGAGGTTCAGGCCTTCGCCGTGTTTTTCGAGGATTGTGAGCGTCCGAACCCCTTGTGCGGCATGAGTAAAACCGTTAGGCAATCTTTCATTCAGAACGCGTTCGCCGATGTGTCCAAAGGGGGTATGCCCGACATCGTGTGCGAGAGCAGCGGCCTCAACGAGGTCTTCGTTGAGGTTTAGCGCCCGGGCGATGGTGCGTCCTACTTGCGATACCTGCAAGACGTGAGTCATCCGAGTTGTGAAGTGATCGCCTTGCGGGTTCACCAAAACTTGGCTCTTGTGTTTCAGGCGTCTGAAGGAGTTGGAGTGAACGACGCGATCGCGGTCGCGTTGGAAGGCTGCTCGAACCGGCGATGGTTCTTCGTCACGTTGACGAATGGCGAACTTTGATCGGGTCGCATACGGCGACAACGCCTCTTCGCGTTGTTCGATGCGTTCTCGGACTAATGAGTGTGTCGCGTTGATCTTTTCGTTCATGCGACCGTGACGGTTTTGGCCAAATTACGAGGTCGGTCAGGATCGATGCCACGCGCGAGCGCCGTGTAATATGCCAACTGTTGCAAGGGAATCGTCATTAGAAACGGGAAATGTTCTTCGTCATCTGATGCGATGGGGATCATACGGTCGGCCAATTCCTCGACTTCGAAATCCATTTCGTGAGCGATCGCTATCACCTCACCACCCCGACTCTGTACTTCGTAGATGCTTGTCAACATCTTCGTCCTCAACTCACCGTTCTTCGGAATCAGCACAATGGTCGGCGTGGAAGGTTCGATGAGCGCATTGATTCCGTGCTTCATTTCAGAAGCTGAACACCCCTCGGCGTGAACGTACGCCGTCTCCTTCATCTTCAACGCACCTTCCAGAGCGATCGGATAAAGGTCGCCACGCCCGAGCAATAGCAAGTTGTCAACATCTTTGAAACGGTTGAAGGCAAGCTCTTCGACGTCGGACTCTTGTCCAATCGTGCGGTTAATCGCACGCGGCAACGCGACGATCGATTCGATCTGCCGTACAAACTCCAATTGGTTGAGCTTTCCTCTATCGTTTCCGATTTGAAGCCCCATCATGTAGAGAACCAGCATGCTGTTGATAAAAGTCTTGGTGGATGGAACGGCAACTTCCGCGCCGGCGCCGATGTCGATCGCGAAATCAGCCATCCGCGTCGCTTCGCTTTGGGCACTGGCGGTTACGACACAGACGGCGCTTCCCTTACGTTTCGCCGTTTCGATCGCGGTCAGCGTGTCGTACGTTTCACCGGACTGGGTTACCGCAATCAAAAGGTCGCGCCGACCCATGACCGGTTCGCGATCCGCCAATTCACCGGCATATTCAACGGTCGTAGGGATCTGAGCCAATCGCTCGATCCAACGGGAACCCGCCATCGCGGCGAAGTGCGAGGTGCCCATGCCCGCGAGGATGATACGATCGATTTCGTTAGAAATGCGATCGATCTCCGGTATGTTGATCCGCGGCTTATTGAAATCGATCCGTCCCCTCATCGCGCCTTGGACCGCGGCGGCTTGCTCCGATATCTCCTTCTGCATGAAATGTGCGTATTCACCGATTTCCGTGATGCGGTTATCCGGTTGCAGCGAAACGGGCGATTTGACGACCGTCGCTCCGATCACATCTACGATCTCCGCGGTGTCTCGAGTGATGCGGACGGCTTCGCAGTGATCAATGTGAGTTACAGCGGTGACTTCGGTCGGCATCGCCATTGCGTTGCTCGCCAATATACGCGCACCGTTGGCTTCTCCGAGAATCAGGCTGCCCGCGTAACCGATCCGAATTCCTACGATCGCGTCCGGTTCGCTTGAAGAGATGGCGAGGATGACGGACAAACCTTCGAGTTCATTTCCCGTCCGTTGGGTTGCCTCCAAAAGCGAATCACCAAGCTCCATGTAACGCGCAATCATGTGCGCGATCGCCTCGGAATCGGTGTCAGATTCGAAGTCGATTCCGGCGGAGATTAGGTTGCGCCGCAATTCGGTGTGGTTTTCGATTATCCCGTTATGGGCGATTGCGACTTTGCCATCGTAGCTGACGTGCGGATGCGCGTTGACGTCAGTTGGCGAGCCGTGGGTCGCCCAACGTGTGTGGGCTATCCCAGTGGTCGCTTGCCCGAACTGTCCATTAATCGTCTCTTCGAGTGCCGAGACGCGGCCAGCGCGCTTGATTGTGGTGATGCCGTGGCCATTGATCGCGGCGATACCAGCGCTGTCGTATCCGCGGTACTCCAGATTGTTTAAAGCCCGGAGCAGGAATGTCTTTGCGTCGCCGTAACCGGCGTACCCTACGATGCCGCACATATCAGATCTACGCCGACTCTCTGCCTGACGGCACCGAATATTTGTCCTGGTTTCCCCTGTGGTTTGAATCCAAAGATTGTGGAGACGCAATCGCACTGGTCATTTCGAAACTTGCCGGGATTTGGTCGGCATAAACGCCACGACGGTCTTCCGGCAACCCCAACGCCAATCTGGACATCAACTCGACGGTCGCACGCTCAAGATCGGGACGGCTGGAAATGTCGCCTTTGATTTTGAACGGTTCCCCGATCGACATCCTGATCTTGGCAATAGGTATAAGCACCTTCAAGATATTTTGCAATTTATCAGTTCCATAAAAACTGATGGGAACCAAAGTCGCGCCAGTCTGTGAGGCGACAAGCGATGTGCCGATATGCCCGACCTTCAATCCTTGTAGGTTACGGCTGCGGGTGCCTTCTGGGAACATGACGACCGCTCGACGATCATCGAGCATGGCGCGAACCCATCGCAGTGCTCGCAAATCCGCTGAATACCGGCTCACCGGATATGCGCCCCAACCCTTGAGGAGAAATGTGTTGAGCGGATTGTTGAACAGTTCGCGTTTTGCGAGGAATAGAGCGCGACGTGGTAGAACCGATGCCACAACCGGCGGATCGAGGTTGGACAAGTGGTTGCAGTAGTAGATTACGGGGCCACCGACGGCCAATCGATCACGGTTTTCGATTTGTAGGTCGGCAAACATCCCCAACGTCCCTCGGAACGCGGTGTTGCACATTGGGAAGAACCATTGACGGTTGGGCTTCATACCGAGTGCTCTTCTGTCAATGCTGGAATGCCGGTCCGGTTCAACTTTGTCGCGATATACGAGAGTACCTCTTCGACTACCTCTTCTGGGGACGAGTCATCGGTCGCGACGATGATCGCGTCGTCCGCTGGTCGCAATGGAGAATCGACACGATTGGCGTCGAACTGACTTCGCCTTTTGATCGAACTTAACACCGCTTCGTAGCGTTGACCCTCAGAGTTGCCAACGGCGTCCCGGGTTCGGCGCGCGGCTCGAGTTGCTACCGAAGCGTTTAGGAAGATCTTCACTGGCGCGTTGACCAAAACTACCGTCCCGATGTCTTGGCCAGCCATTACCGTCGACCGTTTAGAAGCGATCTCGCGCTGTTGCCTAACTAAAGCTCGGCGCACCTCGGGCACAGCGGCGACTTGAGATACGTCGCGGTTAATGAATTCCGAATGCAACAGGTCCGAGATGTCCGTGTCATTCACCATCAATCGCCATGAACCGTCCTGTCCTTGACGCACAGAGAAACTGGTCGCTTCGGCCAACAAACCTAGCGCATCGGCATCATCAAGAGAAAGTGAGTTCTCGAGCGCCAAGTAGGTCATCGCGCGGTACATCAGACCTGTGTCGAGGAAATCGCAACCCAAACGATCGGCGAGCATCGTTCCCACAGTCGACTTGCCGGATGCTGGAGTACCGTCTAGTGCGATCTGTATGGGCGCGGCTTTCTGGTTGAGGTTCATGAATAGCTGGCGGAGCCTTGAGGATCGAACATTGCAACTTAACACGCATAGACTGGAAAGGTTTTCGATCCTCGGTGAAACTAATATTCGATTATAGACAGCAGGCTCAACACCTGTGTTGACAGTCGCCTTCGGCTCGCGATTCGAGCTCGAATTGATTCAGATCGAAAGGTTACGGACGAATCCGCGGCGCTGCGTCGCGCGCTGATTAAACGATGAGCGGTCTCGACGGCATATTCATCCTCACAATCGCGCTGTTGGCTTATTGGGGGTTCAAGACTGGGGTTATCGGCACCGCGATCTGGCTCGTCGCGGCTTACTGCACGATCGCGCTGGGTTCTCAAGTCGTCAGCCGCGTCATCCCCCTTCTGGGTCTGGCTGACAATTACGTCTCGATCGTTAGCTCTTTTTTTTACGTGCTTTTTTCAGCGGCGGTATTCACGGTTGCTCGTTGGTTTTCGATGTCGGTTCGCGCATTCATCAATGTCACCCCGTTGAGATGGGTGAACGACATCGGAGGCGCAGTCCTAGGAGGTGTTCTGGGTCTTTTCGCAGTCGCGGCAATAATCGCGGCGGTGGCGATCTTCACCTACGTGATTCCCGAAAGAGCAGTGGATTTCGGCGGCGCTTCTTACTCGGTCTCTTACTCGCAGATTTACCTCAACGACAACCCGCGCTCGTGGCTCGATGAACAGCTCACAAATTCGTTGTTCGTGGAGGCGTTTTCAAACCTCCGAGGTGCGATCGTGCCCATTGCCCCACGCGAAATCGGATTGGCAATTGAGGTGCTGTTCTCCAGAGTCGAATGACCGCCCAAACGCTCGATGACGGGATCAGATTCGAAATGTTCACTCGTCGCAACATTGGCGGCTATAGAATGGGAACGGTGACTGATCACGCGTTAATTCTGATACGTTCTCGGGTATTGGTGCTTAACCAGAACTATCAGCCGCTGAACATCTGCGATGTGCGCCGCGCTGTTTCGCTACTTGGAAAAGGTAAAGCTGAAACGGTTCAATACGGTGTCGAATACATCCATACCGTCTCCCGGATGTTCGAACGACCTGAGGTGATCCGCCTCGTTTACATGGTCCGCAAACCCCTGCATCGTCGCAAGCTCTCGCGCCGGGAAGTGTTCCAGCGCGACGGTTACGCATGCCAGTACTGCGGCCAACGCGGTTCTGAAATGACATTGGATCACGTCGTGCCGCGCTGCAAAGGCGGCCAGCACACTTGGGAAAATGTCGTGACTGCGTGTCAACGTTGCAACCATCGCAAGGCGGGTTATACGCCCCGCGAAGCGGGAATGACGTTGCGGATGGAACCGCGCGAACCGCGACCGAATCCATATGCGGGTTTCAGTGCCGACCGCGTCGATCCGGCGTGGTTGCCATTCATGCCCTGGCTGGCTAAACAGCCTTTACAGACCGCAGCGGGATAAGCACAAGCCACGCGTACGCGGCACTGTCCGCTCGGCGGCGTCTTAAGCGATGGTCGGCAGACCCAGCATCATCCCATCGAAAGCCAGCTGCGGTATCGCGTTAACCATCAAGGCGTCTCGCGTCTTTTGAATCGCCGACGCGGCGTGCGCTATTTCGTCTCCGCTGAGGGCCTTCGCGATCTGGTCCAACTCTTCGACTCGGTCATCATAGACAACGTGCTCGCGTAATCCATTCTTGATCATCGCGAGGTCACGGATGATCTCCAACCATCGGTCTACCTCTTCCAACGCAACCGCGCGATCGCTCCAGAATTGGCGTGACATCTGGGAAGCATAATCGAATCGATCTGAGAGGTCCGCACCTAAAACGTCTAGTATCCTCGCCCCTGATTGTTTCCGGGCATCCAACATCGAAGGATCATTGAGAGCCGCGATCGCCCAACCTGGTGATCCCATCGACATCTTCGACAAAGTTTGGGCCTCATCGCCCGACAGTTCGAAACGATCGACCAACGCCGCCGCGATCACATCAGTTGCAACCGACTTAAACCTCACTACATGGCAACGCGAAGCGATGGTTTCCGGCACCATTTCGACCGTTGGCGAGGTCAATATGAAGTGCACTTGGCTAGGCGGCTCCTCCAAAATCTTGAGCAACGCGTTCGCCGCGTCGGGAGACATGCGATTCGCTTCGTCGATGATGAAGACCTTTACCCGACCTTCATAGGGTTTCAGAATCGCGTCTGATTGGAGATCCTTGATGAGATCGATACCGATCAAAACGCGACGCCGTGCGGCTTTATCGTCGGTGTCCTTCGACGTCTGAGTGGCAGATGTGATTACCTGTACATCGGCAAAGTTCGATCTGGCGATTCGTTCGCAAGCCGAACATTCACCACACGGAACTGCCGGTGCCAAATCAGCCCAGCCGGGCGCAGCGATGTCTGCAGCATTGCAATTCATCGCCCGAGCAAAATCAATCGCCAACGTGCGCTTGCCGACGCGATTAGGTCCAACGAATAGATAGGCATGCGAAACTCGTTGCTGACTAATCGCACCTTCGAGAAGCGCTACGGCAGCGGGATTCCCTATCGTTTGCCAACGCCCGGTCGATCCGACCTTTGGCTGTGTGCCGAACATCATTCGTAGATCGCGGTGGCGAGAAGGTCAGAATATGTTTCTCTCCTCCGGATGAGCCGCGCCTCGGATTGCTCGGTCACTAGGACTATCGCTGGCCGCGTCTGCAAGTTGTAGTTGCTGGCCATTGGGACGCAATAGGCTCCTGAGGCTGGCAGTGCCAGGAGGTCGTCGGTGTTCACGTCCGGCAGTTCGACGTCTTTGGCGAGTAGGTCGCCCGATTCGCAAAACTTGCCGGCAATGGTTACTTTTTGCGTTGGCTCGCCGAGCGGATCATCGACCGACATCACCTCGTATTCTGCTTCGTACAGCGCCGGACGGATGTTGTCGCCCATTCCGCCGTCTACGCTGACAAACGTCCGGACGCTGGGAATTCGTTTGATGCCACCGATCGTGTACACGGCTACGCCAGCCCGTCCTACGATCGACCGACCGGGTTCAATCGTTAGTCTGGGTCGATCAATGCCGTACTTAGTGCAGGCAGATTCCAGCGATTCGACAATGGTTTTCGCGTATTCGTCGATGGTCGGCGGCAGTTTAGATGCCTGATATCCGATAGCCATTCCGCCGCCGGGGCTGAACTCACGCATATCGAGTCCGTGGACATATGTCATACGGGCCGCAAAGGCCAACACATATTCGACCGCTTCTTCATACGGTTCCAGCTCGAACAGTGGCGAACCGAGATGGAAGTGGAGGCCTTCAACATCGAGGTTGGGTTGCGCCATTGCGGCGGCAACGGCTTTTTCAGCATCGCCGGTCTCGATCGAAAATCCGAATTTCGAGTCGAGGATGCCGGTGCTGGTCAGGCGATGTGTGTGCGGGTCAATGCTTGGCGAGAGACGGAGGTTGACGGCCTGAGTCTTTCCTCCGGATTGGGCGACGTCGTTGAGTAGTTCGATCTCGTGGAATGAATCGATGGTTATGCGTCCGATGCGAGCTTCAACCGCTTCGCTGAGCTCGTCACGAGTCTTGTTGTTGCCGTGGAAATTGATCTTCTCGGCCGGGTAGTCGGCAGCCATGGCAAACGCAAGTTCGCCACCGGTGACCACGTCGATGTGGAGCCCCTCTTGCTCGATGATTTTGAGAATCGCCGGGTTGGAAAAGGCTTTGCCGGAATAGGCGATCTCGGTGTCGGGATAAAAACCCCTGAAGTTGTCGACGAACTCACGGCACATGTGCCGGATGGTCGTTTCATCGTAGATGTAGATCGGACTGCCGAACTCTTCGACGATATCGCGCACGTCCAGGCCGTTGATGGCTAAACGCCCAGCATCGTTGACGGATGACGAGATCGGCAGGACTTCAGCGAGTGGGAGTTGTGTCATAACGTAGATACCCGAATCGGGTATGGGGAGTGTGGTGGGTAGCTGTCTCAATTTTAAGTCGATTGCGATCAGACGACACCATTGGTCGCGGGGGTACCATTGTGGGAGTAGCGCGACCCAGGTTGTTTGTGTCGTCTCGTTTGATTGGTAAGAGCCCTTAGAAATGAACCAAAAAGTACCCCGGCTGACGGAACTCGCCAGCTGCGCCGGCTGAGCTGGGAAGCTTAGCCAAGGCGAACTCGCCCAGGTTTTGGGCGGGCTGATGAAGGGAGCTGTCCCACACCCAGATTTGTTGGTCGGCTTCGAACACGGTGACGACGCTGCCGTCTACCGTCTGGATGAGCGCGTCGCCTTGGTACTTACCGTCGACTTCTTCGCACCGATCGTGGACGACCCGTTCACTTATGGAGCGATTGCGGCAGCGAACTCGATGTCGGACATTTACGCCGTGGGCGGTCGACCGATCACGGCGTTAAATGTTGCGGCGTTTCCGAGGTCATTGCCTTTCGAAGTGCCATCAGAGATACTGCGTGGTGGAGCCGAAAAAGTCGCGGAGGCGGGTGCGATCATCGTTGGTGGGCACACGGTGGATGATGTCGAACCGAAGTATGGATTGTCGGTGGTGGGCGTTGTCGAGCCGGGGAAGCAGGTTCAGAATTCGACGGCTCAAGTGGGCGATGTTTTGATGTTGACGAAGCCGTTAGGGACGGGTGTGGTTACGACTGCGCTGAAGAACGGTAAGGCGGTCGGCGAGGTTCTGGATACGGCGGTTGAATCGATGTTGCGATTGAATCGCGATGCGGCGGCAGCGATGGTGTCGGCTGGGGCGCACGCGGCGACGGACGTGACGGGGTTTGGTATCGTCGGTCACCTCATGACTATGATGCGGGCAAGCTGTACGACGGGACGATTGAGGCGGTCGGCGTTGCCGGTGCTACCGGGCGTCGTAGAGCTTCTAACGGATGGCGTTGCTCCAGATGGCACGCACCGGAATTTGGAGAGTTGCGCGGAGAGCGTGCGTTGGGCTGACGATATCGGCGAGATCGACAAGTTGCTGATGTGCGACCCTCAGACTTCCGGCGGTTTGCTCATCTCAGTGCGCGAGGATGCAGTCGACGAGTTATTGGCGGATTTGGATCGGAAAGGTGTAGTCGGGACGGTTGTCGGAGATGTCACACCGTTTTCCGGCAACGCAGTGGATGTGACGCGCTAGGGTGCTGTGCACAACCCTCCCCCTTGATGTCCAAGGGGGAATTTGAGGGGGTTTAGACTTGGCGTTTCGTTTTGTACTCCGTTGCCCGGCCCCTCTGGTTTCCGGCTTTCGCCGGAATGACGGAGGTTTCGCAACGGTCTCGTTAACGGGCTTGTTGCCAAATCCGCTCGCGGTCCTCGCCGGACAATTCGGCCAATGCGGTTCCTTCGGCTAACTCTTCGGCTCGCAAGACGCGGTCGCGGAGAGCTGAGTTGGTTTTCAGTAACGCCGTCTCCGGGTCGATCCCTTGCGCCTGCACGGAACGGACAACTGCGGCTAGGAACTGGCCGGCACGAAATTCCAAATCGCCGTCGGATTCGCCGAGCTTTCTCTCTGGAAAGTCGGTGCCGCTGATTGAATCGGTTGCGATTGGTAACCCTGCTCGTATGGCGCGGCGTTGCAATACGGTCGATTGTGCGAGTGCAGGCAGTGCTTTGGGAACGGATGCGACGATGGAACGCACGCCGCCGGCCTCTTGTCGCTTGATACGCTCCCATCTGTCGATCACATCTTCGCCGGAATCGAGTTTTTCGGCGTCGCCGAACACGTGGGGATGGCGCCGGATGAGTTTCTCCGCCACTTTTCGGCAGACGGAATCGGCATCGAATTCGCCGTTGCGACGCGCGATGTCGGCATGGAAAACGATCTGTATCATGACATCGCCAAGTTCCTCCTCCAGAGCGTTCGCATCGTTATCCTCAATCGCTTGCAGCATTTCGTAAGCTTCTTCGAGCAGATTCGGTCGCAACGATTGATGTGTTTGCTCCGCATCCCACGGGCAACCGTCCGGATCCCGGAGCGTGCGGACCGTGTCGACCAAGAATTGGAATTCGTTTTGGTTGTTTGCTGAGGCTGGAATTGGTTTATTCATCGTGTCAAATGACCTTGTTGCTGGACCCTGTCCGCGATGTAACCTCTAGGAATGGTTTCGGGTTTGAGAACGTTGCGGGAATTACTTCGATATGTTGACCGAGAAGCAGCGATATGGGTGGCAGCACTGGTTGTTCTCGCGCTCGGCAACCCGAACTCCGATTTCCACTTCACGATATTTTGGCCGTACTACGTGTGGGGCATCAAGAGTCCGGGATTCGGGCTTGGCCATTCGATATCGTATCTCTTCCGCGGCGACGTGATCTCAGCAATCGAGTCGCACATCCTAGGAATACCGGCAGTTGCGATCATCCTCTGGAGGGTCTTGACGCTTGAGATGAAACGCTTTAAGTCGATAAGGAGTTTTTGACTATGGCAAATGTGATGCGGCTGTTGCCTGAGATCTCGCCTGGAGAACAGGCGGCGATATCTGGAATTGTGCAAAACATCCCGGAGGAATCCGAGCAGATGTTTGCGATGGCGTACCGGAACCAACGCAAAGACGAGACAACAATCTTGCTTTTCACGTTGATCGGATTCGTTGTGATCGCTGGAGTTCAACGCTTCGTCCTCGGTCATATCGGGTTGGGGATTTTGTACCTGCTTACGGCCGGACTGTGCTTCATCGGCACGATCGTTGATGCGATTAACCACAAGAAATTAGCCAACGAATACAACGTCAAGACAGCTAGCCAGATCGCGATGAATCTCAGTTCGGGTATGCCGCCTGCTTCACAATAGTGGCGTTTGATATTGGCGCGGTGGTGGCGAGGTTTACTAGCATTAAACCTCGTGAATACATTGAGTGAATTCAAGGCATCCGTGTGGGTGATGTTGGCGCTCGGCGTCGTGTTCGCCGTGCTTTTGCCGATATTCCTCATCGCCATCAATGTCGCTTACGTGACCGATTCAGACTGGCACTACACGTACAACTGGTGGCGCAACGGCGTCCCTGAGCGCACTGGGTTGCCGGTCTCGGAGTTGGATTCCGCGGCAGATCAGATCAAAGACTACTTCGCGAACGACGCAGAGCGCCTGGATGTGCGAGTAAACACGTCGCAAGGGGAGGTGAGCCTCTTCGATGAGCGTGAGATTCTCCACATGATCGATGTGAAGGATCTGATGCGCTACGTGGCCGCGGTTTCCGTATGGACCGGCATCGCACTCGCCATCTGTGCCGTCGTTGGTTTGACCATCCGTCGCCGCGAGTTCTTCGCCTCGCTGAGCAGATGGTTGCGGTGGTGCGCACTTGTTTGGGGCATACTAATCACCGCGGTCGTCGTGATCGCAATCATCGACTTCACCTGGATCTTCACCCAGTTCCACCTACTGAGTTTCGCCAACGACCTGTGGCAACTCGACCCGTTCCGCCACTACCTGCTACTGCTATTCCCGGAGCGATTCTTCCTCGAAGCGACGCTCTTCATCGCGCTCCTCACAGTGATCGAATTTACTGGCCTATACGTCGGAGCGCGTCTGATGGAGATACGTTTTGCCAACGATCAGTCGTAAACAATGTTGGCGATCACCTCACACTCCGGATCGCGATCGGTGATTCGTTCCCGACCATTCAAGAACGCCAGTTCGATCAGCGTTAGCTGTGCGACGGTGCGACCACCTAATCCTTCGACCAACTCCGCCGCTGCAATCGCGGTACCGCCCGTAGCCAACAAATCGTCGACGATAACGACACGCTGACCGTCAGAAATCGCGTCAGAACGAATCTCGATTGTAGACGTTTCGGCGTATTCAATCGAATATTCTTTCCTGACGACCGGCGGCGGGAGTTTCCCCCGCTTCCTGACCATCACGAGCGGAATTCCAAGCCGATCCGCGACTGGCGCAGCTAACACGAAACCGCGGGCGTCGATTGCCGCCAAAACATCCGGATTTATCGAGCGAACCTGCTCGGCGAACCAATCGATCGCGGCGCGAAAAACCGGCGGATGAGCGAGTATCGGGCTTAAATCCTTGAACTGGATACCCGGCGTCGGATGATCCGGTACATTACGCACCCAGTCTCGTAGGTCGACGCTCATTGACCGTAAAGCTCAGTTTCAGGGTAGAAATCGCTCCACGCGAACCAGAACACATTGACCGCGTGCACCGGTTGCAACCGCGTTCCTTGGAAATCGCCGCTCCAAGCCTGTCCATTCAAGGGCAACCATTTCGAACCAGAAACATCGTCCACTATCCATCTCCTCGCAACACCATCTACCTCTTCATCCGTCTCCAACGAAAACTCCAAAGTGTCTTCACCAACGACCCTGGAATACGCAGTCGCAGTGTTGGTCTGCGAATCGTAGTAGATGACTATTGGCTGACCGTTGATTTCGGTATTTACGACCTGCTCTTTTTGCAGCGCCGTATGCGGATATGCGATCGCGCCGTCGTCAAACCCCAAACCCAACACAAGCTCCTTGCCGTAAAGTCGTTCATCCCGATTGGATTCACCAATCACACCCGCGTCGCCTCGCGCATAGTAGTAGGTGTACGGATCCGCACTTGACTCGCCTTTTAACAAGGCCTTGGTTTCGGGGAAGGATGTTCTCCACTCCTGCCACGTTGTCAGCACTAGCGGTACATTTGTCAACTTGACACCCTTGAAGTCTCCCTCGATTCCCTCCGAAAGGAAATGGCTCCAAAGAGAACGCGTTTGCCGGTCGTACATGATCAACGCGTTCATGGTCAACTTGCCGGACACGCCGAAGGTTAGCGTCTGCCCATTTACCTCTCTGGAATACCCGATCCCAGTGAAGCAGAGCGGTCACCACGTAACCGCGATTGGTTTCCCCCCGACAACGTCATTCACGATCTCGTGGCTGCTGAGCAACGGCACCGAATAGGCGCGTGCATCCCCATCGATCTCAACTCCGAGTACCAGTTCTCCGTCGTTGTAATTTTCGTTGGCCGCCTCAATATCCGGGAAGAATTCCGGATTGTCGATCGCCGGTATGCCATCGAACGGCAGCAGCGTGACGATATCCAAATCACGTTCAGGCGCAGTGGCAGTAACAGGTTCTTCCGTAGGTTCAGGAGGTTCCGTTGCTGGCGCGAACACCGTCGGTTCAGGCTTCTCGGTGGCGTCCGCTGTTGCCTGCGTTGCTTCCACGGTCGGGGCAGGCACCGGGGTATCCGCAGGGCGCACAGTCGCCGTTAGCCTTCCCCCTTGATCCAAGGGGGAATTGAAGGGAGTTGGCGCGCGGGTTGATGTTGGTAGGTCAGCGGACTCGGTACCACATGCGGCCGTGAACATGACCAACGCGATCGCGATGATGGCGATGTGGATTTTGCGCATGATTATCGGGTTGAGCCGCGCGACGAGCGAACGTCGTTCAATGGGGTGGTGCAACAGATTGGTCACCGCTGTGATTATGATACGCATATCGGGGTAGCGAGGATTGCGTCGCCACCTGTTACGTAGCATTTGAGGGGTTTGTCATCCATCTCACTCGCCTGAAATTAAGCGGGTTCAGAAACCACGTCGACACCGACATCAATCTTTCGCCGGGGTTGGTAGTCTTCACCGGCGCGAACGGTCATGGCAAGAGCGGGTTGCTCGAAGCGGTTCACATGCTGTCGGTCGGTAAGTCGCTGCGCGCCAGCAACGATCGCGAGGTCGTCAACCACTCGATTGCACGTGACGGCGGGCACGTCCATGCGCTAGGCGTATTCAACAATGGCCCCGAGTCGGTACGCGCTCAGTTCGATCTTCAGGTAACCGCCGGCCCTAATCGAAAAATGGGCGAGAGTTTTAATCGTCTCAACCTCCAATCCAAAGAGTGGCGCATCAACGGCGTCAAGGTCGCGCCGGTCGAATTCGTCGGGCGTGCCAACGTCGTCATCTTCGAAGCGAGCGATCTCGAGCTAGCTCTCGGCGCCGCCGCAGTTCGCCGACGATATCTCGACATCCTGATCGGACAGTTCGACACCGACTACGTTCAGACATTGATCCGCTTGAACCGTGTCCGCCAAAGCCGCAACGCCCTCCTGCGCGGATCGTTCGAGGTCCAGGATTTCGAGGAAGAGATCGCCTTCTGGGACGGTCGCTTCTGCGAAGAGAGCACCAAGATCATCCAGACCCGGCGGGAAGTGATGCAACTCCTGCAGGCCAGAGCGGCACCAGTACACAAAGAGTTGAGCGAAGGCGAATCTCTCGATCTGACCTATCTACCCAATCTTGGTTCCGCTGCCCGTGCCGCCGAGTCAAACGATCTTGAGGGGACAGAGCTTCGGGCTCTCATCTACAGCGGATTGATGGCATCAAAGCGTAAAGAGCAATCATCGGGACACATGGTTATCGGGCCGCACCTGGACGACTTCCGCATCAACATCGCCGGTGCACCTTCTCGCCGATACGCGTCACGAGGGCAAGCCCGCACCGCCGCGTTGTCACTTCGCTTAGCTGAAGCATCTTTGGTGACTGAATTTGCCAAACGCGATCCAATTATCGCATTCGACGATGTCCTCTCAGAGATGGACAGCATGAGGCGCGCCGTGATTCTCGAACGCGCATCGCAGTACGAACAGACGCTGCTCACTGTCACTGATGACGCGCTCGTCGGACGAACGAGATTGCAAGGGGCGCAGAACTTCCGAGTCGCACGTGGCAACGTCAGCAGACTCGGCTGACATCTCGCCAGTTTCGCAACGCGTCTACCACGTTCGCATCGCGACTATGTATAAACTCGTTTCAGCGAATGACAACATCGAGAGATTCAGGAAACCCATTGCATCGGAACATCAGATTCATAATCGCCGACCGCGTCGCGAATGCCGATATTACCGAGTGGTTGTCCGAAACCGCGGTACGTATCGTCGACGGCAAGATCAACGATGTATTGACGGCATCATCCCTGCCGTCCGATGTAGACGAAACGTCGGAAGTCCTGCGCCTCGGCGACGTGTCTCTCCTGCCGGGCCTCGTAGATGCTCACTGCCACATGCACTGCAGTGCGACGAAGGACGCGCAGGCTTTGGCGTTGGCGGAAAAGAACGACATCCAACGGCTGACGATGCGTGCGGTTTCGGCCATGCGCAAGGCGGTCTTAGCCGGTACAACCACCGTCCGCGACATCGGCTCGCGTAACGAAGTGGCGTTTCCGATTAAGCAAGCCATCAAAGACGGTGCCATACCGGGACCCAGGCTACTGGTTGCCGGTACTCCGATCACCATAACCGCCGGGCACTGCTGGTTCTTCGGTTCACAAGCCGATACCGCCGATGAGGTCGCCAAAGCCGTCCGCAATCAAATCCGCCAAGGCGCCGACGCCATCAAGATCATGTCCACTGGCGGCATGTTCACCCCTACCGCTAATCCTCGCCTTCCCCAATACCCGGCGGAAACACTAGCCGTCGCCGTACGAGAAGCCGCCCGGTCCGGCATCACCGTCGCCGCCCACTGCCTCTCTGCGGCAGGCGTGAAAAACTGCGTCGAGGCCAACGTCCACAACTTGATACACGCCCGGTGGTATTCCCAAGACCCGTCGAAGGGACTGGAGTTCGATTTGGAGACCGCAAAACGCATGTCGGACCAGGGGCAATGGGTTGACCCAACAATCGGCCACGGAATTCTCGGCGAGGAAGCAACCGCTAGAGGCGAAGCGCCGCCCAGGGCGGTGCACTGGTCCGTAGCCGGTTCTGACGTCGATAACGTGGCACATTACGAAACCCTCAATCGGATGCACGACCTCGGCGTCCGGTTCACAAACGGCTTGGACATGGGCATGCCGCACGGCACCCACGACCGCTCCGCTGCCAACGCCTGGTCCGTCGTCGAAAAGCTCGGATGGGATACCTGGAGCGCATTGCGGATGGCGACCGCCGACACCGCCGAGGCATTGGGCGTCAACGATGAAGTCGGTTCGATCACGTCAGGCAAAGTCGCTGATCTCGCCGCGTTCGACGGTGATCCAGCGGCGAATATTCGGGATCTGGATCGGGCTTCGACGGTTATTCAGAAAGGCGAAGTAATCAAACTGCGCGGCGTTGGGCTTGTGTGATTCTTGTGGGTGGCGATTAAGATGATTCGCTATGATCGTCGATGCCTTAACCCATATCCTTCCTCCTTACTTCAACGACCACCGCGACGAAGCGCTCGCTCGCGACCGAACCTTTGCCGAACTCTTCGCCAACCCCAAAGCTCGTATCGTCCAAGCCGAACACCTGCTCGATGAGATGGAACGCGCCGAGGTCGATCGTTCCGTTATCGCCGGTTTCGGATGGACCGACCAAGACCTCGCAAAACGCTCCAATGACTACCTCCTAGAATCCGCGGCTAGACACCCCGACATCCTCATTCCCCTCTGCAGCGTAAACCCGCTTTGGCCCGGCGACGACGCCCCCATAGAGGCCGAACGCTGCCTCAACTTTGGGGCTCGCGGCATCGGAGAACTCCACGCCGACACCCAGGGGTGGGTCGATCCGCCATACGACCAGCTACAAGATGTGATGTCCGTCGCCAGCCAGTACTCCGAAACCCGTAACAAGATCGCATTCGTCGTGATCCACGGCTCCGAGCCATTAGGGCACATATACCCCGGAAAAGGCACAATGACCCCAGACCGCCTCTCCCAGCTCGCCAAACGCTACCCCGATAACGCCCTCATCTTCTCCCACCTCGGCGGCGGATTACCCGTCTACAAACACATGCCAGAAGTCAACGAGACCCTTACCAACGTTTGGTTCGACTCGGCAGCAACCCCGTTCCTCTACGACTCCGACATCTATGACACCGTTGAAAAACTAGTCGGCGGCACCCGCATCTTCTTCGCCAGCGACTACCCACTAATGACTCAACGCCGAGCTTTAGCCCACCTGCGAAACTCCGAGCTGCCCCTCTACAGACAGAAGATGATTCTTGAAGTCGCCGGTCAGTTGTATGATTTCTCACGTTCACCCAAAAACCAGACCTAATCTCATATCGACCTAAATCGAAAGGTCCTCGCGCCATGGCCCTGCTCCTAAACCGATCCGACGTACAGCAAGTTCTAACCATGCCAAAGGCAATTGACGCCGTCGAAGCCGCATTCTCCGAACTCGCCAACGCCACAGCCGAGATGCCGCCACGCACCGTCATGATCGACCCGGCAGTCGGCGGCTGGATCGCATACATGCCGGCGTACATCAAGACCAGCGGTTCACTCGGAATCAAGGCCGTAACCGTCTACAAAGACAACCCCGCCAAGTTCGACCTCCCGACAACCATCGGCACCATCCTCGTCCAAGACAACCAGACTGGTGAGGTAGTGGCGGCGATGGATGGCGGTTACCTCACCGCGGTCCGCACCGGTGCCGTCTCCGGCGTCGCAACCCGGCACATGGCCCGACCCGACTCCAAAGTCGGCGGCGTCCTCGGCGCAGGTGTGCAGGCGCGGCAACAGGCTATCGCCATCGCAGAAGCATCAAACATCGACACCATTCTCACCTTCTCACTCGACGACCAAGCTTCACGACAAGAGTTTGCCGACTGGGTTGCGGAACAGACCGGCCTCGACACCCAGTTGGCCGAAAGCGGCGAAGCCCTTTGCCGCGAAGCTGACATCGTAGCCCTCGCAACTACCGCGGCGAATCCGATAGTCAGCGCGGACTGGTGGAAACCCGGAGCCCACATCAACGCCATCGGCTCCCACGCCCCCGGCGTTCGCGAACTCGATACCGCGAGCATTCAGCGTGCACGAATCATCTGCGACCAGTTGGAAGCCTGCATGGCCGAAGCAGGCGACCTCCAGATACCGGTGGAAGACGGCGACTACGCCTGGTCTGACATCGCCGGCAACCTCGGAGACGTCGTAAACGGCGACACCGCCGGACGGACCTCAGATGACGAGGTGACGCTATTCAAAAGCGTCGGCTTGGCCATCCAAGACATCTCGTGCGCTGCGCTTGTCTATCGGGAAGCAGTGGCCAACGGCATCGGACATGAGTTCGACTTTTCGGCGTGACCGGTCAGCGGCTTATCCGCAACGGGTGATTTGAGTTTTCTGACGTAACCGAGTTCAATGTCACCACAAGCGATTGTTCGGCGACTTTAACTAATCCGACTACGAACTAGATAATCCGGCACCCAAACCAGGCGATTCGTAGTGTCTATCCAATAACACGAATGTTGCATCCTCGTTATAAAAGAACTGCGACGGACTTTTGGTGCTTTCGGGATGAAGGCGCCTCTCCATCGCGCAACTTGGATCTGATTTTGCTTGTTTTAGGAGATCATAGAATTCACTATTCTGTTTGAAGTTACGATAACGTTCTTTGCACGTGGCGACTACATCTTTAAAATTCAATGGGTACATACTCAAAAATTCGTCATCTGTGATATTGACCGAAGGAGCGTTCGCATCAGACGTCACACCGATCGTACCTCCGCCTCCTGTTGTCCTCGCAATTTCGATCTTAACGCTGAGGGCTACAGCATACCCGTCGTCATCGCTCTCAGACGCAGCGGCGATGCGTTGCAATTCGTGAAGCAGTTGCCGTTGTCTCTGCGACGGGTTAGTAGATACTGCTACCATGCCACCGACGAAGCCGACCGGCAAAAGATACAATCCATCCATTGGCTCTCCGAACCATTGCTTGAGGAGGCTAATGAAATTCTCGACACTGGCAGTACCAAACTCCAAGATTTTTTGCTTCAATTCTGGATGCAAAGGCCCCAAGTGAGTTATCTCGTTCCGCAAGCCATACAAAGTTTCGATGTTGTTTCGTACGTTGGCCGGCGGATTGATCTGGTTTAACGCACGATCTAGGGTTATTATCAAAGGACTGTTTGTATATTTAGATCTCTTGTATTGATTTCCTTTCTCTCGAATATAAATGATTTGAAGACGATTGCGGTTTTGACTAACGATTCGCGCTTTGAGTAACACTTCCCAAGCATTAATGATCAATACGCAAAATGCTTCTTCCCGATATTCAAACGCGGTTTTGTTATAGATTTCGACCGCCGCGAGCATCGCTGCTTTGGCTGATCTTGCCATCACGAGAGATTTTGGAGGTCTAGGCATTGATCGGGGTCATCACGTCTGTAATCTGGCAGTCATGTTTTCATCACGCCGAAACTACTACATCCGTATCCCCCGCCGCCAGCGCGTTCATGTAAGAGATGATCATCTCGCTGGTGCGATAACGTCCGAACTCGGCTTTGTCTTCCCGCTCAACTATCGGGAACGTGCTCAGGATGTACTCGGCATCGTCGTTGGAGATGCCGTAGAGGTGGAAATAAAGCGCATCTAATCGCGCGCGCAAGTGCCGACGTTCCTCCGGATTCCATGTGAACGGAGAGCCGTTATACCCGAGGTCGCGCGCGAACGGCTCCATATCGTACGAGGTGTAGGTGAGGCGTAAGACGTGGTCTTCAACTATCTCGCGGGCAGTTTTTTGACCAAATCGTCGGCCATAGTCATCGAGTTCGACTAGTGGGATTTGCTCCACGATGTAAAGATTGAGGTGTTGTCCTTGCACTTTCTGTCGCGCGACGTAGTCATAAACGAACGAATTTAGACACGCTGTCAATAGCGGGGTGTTTCTCTTGTATGAGTCGATATCGTCATCAGCTACGGATAACAACGGCAGTGTGTTGCCAACCCCTGATCTCGGGATGATTGATGCGATCATCGATCGACTATTTGTTGTCGCCGTTGCATCTTTGAATCCTAGAAGCCAACCTAATCCTTCAGGCCATGCTACGACGTCTGAACTGACCCAGAATTGAGGATCTGGTACCCAATTCGGGTCTTCATGTTGTGCTTGAGTGGCGTCAAGTCCTGAGGCAGGCCGATTCAAGTTTTCAGGATTGACAACAATGCTAGCGGCCCTGTGGTCATATGCCTGTACCATCTTGCCTTCATAAAGCGGGACGGAACCTTCAGCGCCACGCTTCCACGAATTCCCCGCCACCTTGTAAAAACCTTCCGTTTGAAGCTGGTCTTCCGTCCGAAACAGACCAGAATCGTTAGTCATGTCAATCATGCGAACGTATTTCACAGGCCAGACACGAACTTCGTCCGATCCAGATCGATCTACAAAAACAGGATGCCGTTCGTAGATACCTTTCGTAATGTCAGCATCCCGACGATCCCTGAATACAGGCGCGTTGCCAGTGTTGGGGTTCACACGGGCGAAATCGTCAGGGGTAAGTGAGAAGCAACGATCAGGATCGTTCAAGTCTTCGATGTCATGCAGGAAGAACGCGCAGTTTGTTTGACCAAGCACACGATCGTTTCCGCCGAAAATCAAGGCGCAGAACTTGAATGATGCGTGAACGTCTTTGAAAAAAACCTTTCGGTTTTCGAAATCGTAGAGGCCGTAGACGTTTCCTCGGGTAGAAACCTGTTTGAAGAATTCTGCTTTGTAATAATCGCCGTATATGCCGGATGGAACGAGCAAACCCACAAACCCGTCGCGTTTGACGAGATCCGAGGAACGCTCGACGAACAAGGAGTAAATGTTCAAGTCGCCGCGGGCGAGAAGTGGGTAATCTCCCGATTCTCGAACCAGCTCCATGAATTGGTCGGCACGCCACTTAGCGTTTTTCAACTCATCAACTAGCGGTACCTGGTTGAATCTCATGGCTTTAAGTGCGTCCTTGCGGGCGGCTGCGGTTTGCTGTAATGCCACATTTGGGGCGTGTGTTGCCAACCATTCGACCTCTTGGAATTTGATGCGGTCCCATGGCGGATTACCGATAATCGCGTCGAAACCTCCTTTCGGAGTAACATCTTGCCACCCTGTCCAAACACCCGGGAACGCAACCTCCCAATGCAAGAACCCCTCCTCGTTGGCGATAGATTTGGCTTCGTTCCAAACATCAACGAACTCAGACCATGTTTTCGATCCTTCAGCCCGTTCATCAGATTCAAATGCATTCGGCCCTTCTGCCAACAACTTGTAGGATTCTTGTGAGAAATCGACCAACGTCTGACGGATTGGTGCTTCGAACGCGGTTTTTTGCCTCATCTTCATCCCCGCGGTCATCCACCAAACTCCGCAGAAGAAGTCGAGCACCGACCGCAGGTCCGCCGTCGCTTTCTCAACAACCGCAAAAAGCGACGCAGATTCTTCCACCTCAGAAATATCCGCATCAGAGATCGCCTCGATTTGCATCATCCCATCCGTTGCAGACTGCGCACTTTGGATCGCACTGCTCGCAAAAACCCCTCCCAATCTCTGCAACTCGCTAACCATACTGGTCACTTGCAGACCGACCAGCGAATCACCACTACGCAAATGGTGGTCAAGGAAAGAGAGCGGCGCACCCACGGTGAAGCTGTGCAACCAAAGCGAAACCTTCGCAAGCTCCACTGTCAGAGAGTTTTTGTCGACGCCGTAAATGCAACGTTTAAGCACCATGCGACGGATAATCGCTTGGTCCGTGAGTTGGTTGTCAGCTAGCCGCCAACCGTTTTTCCTAGCGCGGGCTTTGATCTCAGTTCGGATATTCTCGACGCGTCTGACCAATGGCGACGCGTATTCATCTACAACGTCAAGCCACTCTGGGACAGTCGGTACGTGTTCGATTAATTCGGCGATTTTGTCCGACAAGAAGTCGACAGCGGTCACGAGGAAATGTCCACTACCCATCGCAGGGTCTAAAACCTTCAGATCCAACACCGCCTCGGCTGGATCGAGCTTCTGCAACTCAACTTGCCGTTCCTTTTTGGATCGCTTATCACTCGCCAACTCTTCCGCACGCCGTTTGAACGCCTCGAGACGCTCTTCGACCAGCGGATCAATAGTGTGATCAACGATCAGGTCCACGAGTTCCTGTGGTGTGAAGAAACTACCGCTGTCTTTGCGAGCGTATGGGTTAGGACGAATCGAAATCTCGCCGTTTGGATCCTCAGTTGGTTGACGCTCCAAAAGCCGTTCGTAGATGGATCCGAGCTGTTGCACCGACATGTCGCGATAGTTGATGAAACGCGGTAGCCCGTCATCGCCGTTGGTGTGGCTAAGCGTGTAGATTATCGGAGCGATCGTTGCGTCGTCGAGACGTATCTGGCTCAACATAGGAGCTGCGTCATCCGCGAACAATCCGCCGTTGTAAGGTGGCAGACCAATCGAAGCGTCGCCTTGGTCAATCATCCGAAACAGAGTCGCAAGACTGTCGTAGTACTTCGTTGCGTTGGATGAAAATGTGACGCCATCCACTATCCCGTCTCTGATGTCATCGCGGAGCAGTTCCCTCATGCTGTACGTGCCATACCGACGGTCACGAATCGGTAACAATTCCCGATCCTCCGCGTACAAGACGAACAAAATGCGATATAGGAGTATCAACGCCGCTTCGTGTACCGCCGTTAAGTCTTCGTTCGATCGTTTGGCAAGCGTTTCAACTAAAGGAGGGAACACCTTGCCGAATACGATTTCTGACAAGTCCTGTGCAACCGCTTCCTCATACCGCCTCCCCTCCTGCAACGCCGTTTCAAGGAACGTCGCCGTGCCACCGTCGCGAAGAACAAAACTGTTGCGATTAAACAGCAGATAGAAAATCCGCAGCTTGTCTTCCTTCTCCTCGCTAAGGATGTTTTCGAGATTGGTTTCGTAATACGCCGTCGAACGTGGGCGTGTCCGATAGTCGTAGAGCCGCCACACAACGCCGTTGGTTAGGATTCCCCAACGAATTTTGCCATCAGAAACATCATCGGCGGTAGAAAGGTACCGAAGAATCTGCCCGTGTGGTGTTCGTCCTCGTCCGACGCTTGCCGTGGTTTCGCGCGCATCGAGTGCCAGCCCGTGGCGCTTACTCTCCTGCACAACCGTCGCGTGCCTGAACCTCGCCGATGCCGAAGATTCTCCAGTCGCTCGACTCTTCGCAGACTCATCCCCAAACAACAAATGATCTGGCACATCCTCACCCCCACTTGCTGATTGCTGGGGCAAGTAATCGCGCCAGCCCAAAATCTCCAAAAGAGGCCGAATCAACTCTTGTTCGGTCTCGGCCTCATTCGGCGGTCGGTCGAAAAGATCGACCATTTCGAACTTGTTCGCGACTGCGTCGCGCAACTTTTGCAGGACATCTTGATTTTGGACAGAGTCCTGCCACTCACCAGTCTGCTTGATGCCGTCCGTGAGAAAGTACACGGTGAAAAGTTGCCCCGACATGGTTATCTCAAGGGTATCGCGGAACACCCTGGAATCACACGCTCAGGTAGTTCGTTCGCATGGTCACCCCGACAGTTGTCAGCCCAATACCGCGAATGCGAAACTACATTGCTTGTACCCAAATCACGCCTCCAATCCCTAAAACAACCCCACCAAAAACTCCCACCAAGCCGTCACCACGCCGACCGCTGTGTAATTGTCCAGCACCTGCCAGACGTGCAGGATGTATTCCTGAGTCAATTTGAGTACGGTGCATATTAATAACCAGACGAGTATGCGTTTCGCCGTGAACTGGTAGTCGGGCCACCAGTGGCGTTGCGCCGCAATCGCGACGAACCAGAACTCGAAGACGTTCGGGAACAGGAACAGCACCCATCGGTCTCCGGTGAATTCGAAGGCAACGAAGCCAATGGCGCGGAACGCGAATAGTAGTACCGCAACTGTTCTTCCGGGTCCGTCCCACTGGCGCACCGCGACCCACAGGAAGGTCAGCATGTAGACCTGGTCGATCCATTTGTCGAAAGTTTGATAGTCCCAGACTTCGCCAAAATCGATCAGGTTCATCATGAACAGATCGGAGAAGTCGACAACGATGGCGAGGAGCGCGCCGAAAAACGCCCATCTGAGCACTGGCAGCGACCCGGCAATCCGCGCCGTAGCGATTATCAGTTGTTCAAGCGCCATGTCTACTCTTAGATGCTATCGATTCAGCGGTTTGTGGTTGCGAATCGAAATTGTCGAAATATAATTTCTTGTTAGCAGTCGCAACAGTCGACTGCTAACGAATTTCGACGCTCGCAGTTCGATCACGATAAATCTCGCTCCAAGCGACGAATGTGACCGATCCTGTAAGGCGGAAGATGCAAATCGACAAGGAGGAAACAACGAGTGACGGTTAACTTGAAGCCACTAAGCGACCGCGTGGTCGTCTCGCCGTCCGACGAGGAAGCGGCGACTAGCCCAGGCGGGATCATCATTCCCGACACGGCAAAAGAAAAGCCGCAACAAGGCGCAATCGTAGCTGTCGGCCCCGGCCGAACCACCGACGAAGGCGCAGTTATTGAGATGAGCGTGAACGTTGGCGACAGCGTGATCTACTCGAAGTACGCAGGTACCGAGTACTCACAGAACGGCAACGACTACCTCATCCTACGAGAATCCGACATCTTGGCGATCGTCGGTTAATTCCGAACACTCCGTCGTCCCAGGGTCGTCGACATTCATCCGACGACACAATAAAGATTACGGATTTCGTCGCCAGTCCAAAACCAAAAAGGAGTAACAAGGCAAATGCCAGCTAAAGATTTGCTATTTGAAGAGGAGGCTCGAGCCAAGCTCAAGGAAGGCATCGACATCCTCGCCAACACCGTCAAGAAGACGCTCGGCCCACGCGGCCAGAACGTCATCGTCGACAAGAAGTTCGGTCCACCGCAGGTCAACTCTGACGGCGTCACTATCGCCAAAGAAGTCGACCTTGAAGACCCGTTCGAGAACATGGGCGCCCAGCTCTTGAAGGAAGCGTCCAAGAAGACCAACGACGACGCCGGCGACGGCACCACCACATCAACGGTCTTGGCCCAGGCCATCGTCGCCGAGGGCTTCAAGAACGTCGCCGCAGGCGCCGACCCGATGGCAATCAAGCGCGGTATGGAAAAGGCCATGGCCACCATCCGCGGCTCCATCAAGGCGCAGTCAACGCCTGTTGACAGTTCTTCGCAGATCGCAAGCGTCGCGGTCCTCTCTTCTCACGACGACGAGATGGGTAACCTCATCGCCGAAGTCATGGAGAAGGTCGGAAAAGACGGCGTCATCACCGTCGACGAGTCAAAGTCCCTCTCCTACGAGACCGACTTCGTTGAAGGGATGCAGATCGACCGAGGATTCTTGTCCCCGTACTTCGTCACCAACCCGGACCGCCAAGAAGCGGTTCTCGACGACCCGTACATCCTGATCACCTCGCAGAAGATCTCCGCGGTCTCCGACCTGCTTCCGCTGCTTGAGAAGGTTCTGCAATCGAGCAAGAACATCATCGTAATCGCTGAAGACGTTGAAGGTGAAGCACTAGCCACGCTCGTCGTGAACAAGCTTCGCGGCACCCTCAACTGCGTCGCCGTCAAAGCCCCAGGTTTTGGCGACCGCCGCAAGGCCATGCTCCAAGACATCGCGATCCTCACCGGCGGAACCGTCATCTCCGACGAGATCGGCCGCAAGCTCGACTCCGCCACCCTCGAAGACCTCGGTAGGTGTAAACAGGTCGTTGTCAAGAAAGACGACACGACCTTCGTGGGCGGTAGCGGCGAACAATCCGGTATCCGCGGTCGTATGGCCGAAATTCAAGCTCAGATCGAGGACACGACCTCCGACTACGATCGCGAGAAGCTCCAAGAGCGCCTCGCCAAATTGTCCGGCGGCGTCGCCATCCTACGCGTTGGCGCAGCCACCGAGATCGAGATGAAGGAGAAAAAACAACGTGTCGAAGACGCACTGGAGGCGACTCGTGCGGCTGTTGAAGAAGGTATCGTTCCCGGTGGCGGCACTGTCCTAATCCGCGCTGCCCACCAGCTTGAAGACCTTGAATTCGATGACGAAGACGAGCAGACCGGCGTGCAGATACTCTCGAAGTCCCTGCGCGAGCCGATCCGCGTCATCGCTGGAAACTGCGGCTTCGAAGGCGCAGTCATCCTCGACCGAGTGGTCGGCAGCGAAGACTTGAACTTCGGCTTCAACGCCATGACCAACGAGTACGGCGACATGATGACCATGGGCATCGTCGACCCGGCAAAGGTCACCCGCTCAGCCGTTGAGAACGCGGTCTCGGTCGCAGGAATGATCCTGACCACGGCAGCCCTCATCACCGAGCAGCCAGAGCCACCCATGCCCGCCGGCGGCGGAATGCCACCTGGCGGCGGAATGGACTTCTAAAGTCCCCATTCCCTAACCGGACTGGCGACAGCCAAGTAGACGCGCCGCATCGGCTTACCGGTGCGGCGCGTTGGTTTTTCCAAAGAACTCGACCCTCAAAACTCGAAACTGATCAACGCCCCCGTTCGGTAACTCTTACATGCACGCATTCTTCGCCAAGACAATCAACCTAAGAATGTCTATTACAACGCAACTCAAAACCCGGGTTTCCGAACGGTTGAAAACACTCGCGGATCATCTGCCCGAAAATGATGCCACAAATCTTGTCAAGCTCTTCTACAAAGCCTTCCGCCAACTCCTAAACTCCAACGGCACCGACCTCGCAGCGTCACTCGCTTTCTTCACCGTCCTCTCACAGCTCCCGCTCGTCGCCCTGATGGCGATGCTCCTTATCGCAGTCGGTCCCTCTGACGGCATCCTCGACGTCCTGACCGAAGCACTTCACTACCTCTTCCCGGCATCCCAAGATCTGATCGACCGTGCCATCGACAACCTTCTAGGCGGCTCCCTCACTGTCGGTATCCTCGCCGTCTTGAACCTCATGATCGGTGCCAACCGACTCTTCGCGGCCACCACGCGAGCCGTGAACCGAGTCTTCGACATACGAAACACCAAAGTCGTCCAGGTCACCATCAAAAGCGTTAGCCTCGCTACCGTCGTCGTTGTCCTCTTCCTGCTTTCAGTCGTACTAACCGGCGTTATCCAAGCCCTCATTCGCTTAAGCCAAGATTCCGGAACCGTCACTCACGGACTATCCACAGTTGTGACAATCGTTCTCGGCGCCGCCGCAACCATCATCCCCGCCGTCTTGACCACCGTTGTATTTTCGGTCATCTACTACCGAATCCCAGATACCCGCGTGCAGTTGCGAGACGCAATCTTAGGCGCAATAGTCGCCATCATCCTATTCGAAATTGGCAAACACCTCTTTTTCTGGTTCAACCGTCATGACACATACCAAGCAAACATCTACGGCCCCATCACCTCCGTCGTCGTCCTCATGCTCTGGGCATACATGGCCAGCCTGATATTCCTCTACGGCGCCGCTCTGACCAAAGTGGCCGGCGAGTTTCGACAAAAGTGAAATTCTTCCCCGCAACTCCCGACCGTTGGCAGCATCTAGAGCGACTCTTCGAATCCCGTGGTGGACCCAAACACTGCTGGTGCATGGTCTTCCGTCCCATGTCATCAGCCGACCGCCGCGCCGGCGCACCCGCCAAGAAGCAGGCTCTTGCCCAATCAATCGCCGCAAACACTCCCGTCGGCATTCTGGCATACGAAGCCAACGAACCCGTCGCTTGGTGCTCGATCGCTCCTTTGGAGACCTACACCAATCTACGCACCCGCAGTTACGTTTCGGATGGGTCTGACACCGAAAATGTCTGGTCAATCGCCTGCTTCTACATCCGCAGCGCGTACCGCCGACAAGGCATGACAACCCAACTGATCAATGCCGCCATCAACTACGCCAAAGCGAACGACGCAAGAGTCGTCGAAGCCTACCCGGTCGACTACGACTCCCCGAGCTACAGTTACATGGGCCGCATCGGCACCTTCGAGCGCCTAGGCTTCCAAGAAGTCGGCATGGCCGGCACCCGCCGCCACATAATGAGGTTGCAAATGTAACGAGGCTGATGGACCTCACGCGCAGAGCGGATCAGTCCCATCCCAGCGGTTGAACCAAGCATCGTCGCTCTTAGCCAACCTGTCCCGCGTCTCCGTCCACATCTCGTTCCAGACCACCGGATCATGCATCTCACTATCCGGGTTGCTGCGACTTCGTGCTACGAACCCCGGAAAACTCGTCCGACCCGTCGACTGCCCGATCGGGTTGTACCTCAAATCCATACTGAACCTGACCCGATCGCTGTTGTTCGGCAACGAAGAATGGATCGTGTACTTTGTCATGAACAGAGCATCACCCTTCTTCACCGGCACCGGCACCGCCTTCCCTACCTCGAACTCGCTTTCCGGTATGTGTACATTCCCTAGCACTTTCTTCCCGCCTGGGCAATGCAGAAACAATTCTGCGTCGCGGTGCGACCCCGGAATAACCTGCAAGCACCCATTCTCTTCATCCGCATCCATCAATGGAAACCACACCGTAAGGATCAACGACTCGTCAGCGTCCGGCGTTAGGACCCCGACGTCACGATGCCATGGCGTAACCCCGAACTTCACTCGACCAAGGTGATCACGGGGCGATCGGCTCTCCGGCACCTTGATCCGAATATGCTGCACCGGGTTTGAGTAAATCTCCGGCCCAATGAACGACTCCACCGCATCCAACAAGCCCGGCGACGTCATCGCATTGAACACCGCCGGGCCAGCCCAAAACGGCGTATCTTCCGTGACTCCTCGTTGCGGTAGCGAAAAGTCGAAATACTGTTGATGGATCTCGTCCGACTCCTCGTAAAGCTGCGTCATCCGCTCCCCGAACTCCAAATCCTCGTACTTCGAGCTGATCTTCCCCTGTTCGTATAACTGATCCGCCAGATTATCCAACACACCCGCATACTCTTCAACCACCGGGTCGATCACACCTTCTGGATCAATCACACCCTCAGCGGTGACAAACCCGAAGTGCTCAAAATGCTCGAGTTGCTCCTTGGTCATCGCGGGCATGATTTTGATGACTCCCTTTCCCTTATCCGGCAATTGGACGAGAATAATAACGCATTCCCAACCGTCATTCCGGCGAAAGCCGGAATCCAGAGGGGCGAGGTAGCGGCGAAAGGCAGAACGGTCTAAGCGCAGGCCGGTTCGCTACCGTCCCAACGATTGAACGCCGGCTGCTCACCTTTGGCCAGCGAATCCCGCGTGTGTGTCCACAGTTCGTTCCAGATCACTGGATCGTGCAACTCGCTCTCAGGGTTGCTTCGGCTGCGCGCCACGAAGCCGGGGAAGCTTGTCCGGCCCGTCGACTGCCCGACCGGGTTGTAGCGGAGATCAAAACTCCAACGGATACGATCGCTGTTGTTCGGCAATGACGAGTGCACCGTGAATTTGGTCATGAAGAGCGCATCGCCCTTCTTGAGCGGAATCGGCACCGCCTTCCCAACCTCGAATTCCGACTCGGGAATCTGTAAGCCCGACTGTAACCCGTTATCCATACCCGGGCAGTGCGTCAACAGATCAGCACGATGCGACCCTGGCACAACCTGCAAGCAACCGTTCTCTTCGTCGGCATCCATCAGTGGAAACCACACCGTCAACATCTCCGTTTCATCCGCATCTGGATTCACAACCCCCTGGTCCTGATGCCAAGGTGTGACCCCGAACTTCACCTGTCCCTTCTCGTCCCGAGGTGCCCGATCCTCCGGAACCTTGATCCGCACGTGCTGCACCGGGTTCGAATAGACCTCTGGTCCGATGAACGATTCGACCGCATCCAACAGACTAGAGGCTGTCAATGCGTTGAAGACCGCAGGGCCAGCCCAGAACGGAGTATCGGGCGTGATCCCGCCTTGAGGCAACGAAAAGTCGAAATATCCGTTGTGGACCTCGCCGGATTCGGCGTAGATCTGCGTCACCCGTTCCCCAAACTCAAGATCCTCGTAATTGGAGCTGATCTTACCGTCCTCTTGGAGTTCATCGGCGAGGCGATCCAACACCCCTTGGTACTCATCGATCACCGGATCGATAACGGTTTCTGGATCTAGTACATTCTCGGCTGTTACGAATCCGAAGTGCTCAAAGTGTTCGAGTTGTTCTTTCGTCATTGCAGGCATGATTCGGCCGCTCCATGGATCGTCAACGAACGTTAACTAAGAATGATACCGCTTCGGCGAAACGTAATTCCTGCATCTTGTATTTGTCTTTCCTGCACCCCTTCTCGTCATTCCTGCATACCATCTCGTCATTCCTGCGAACGCAGGAACCCAACAGCTAGCCGGGAAAACCACGAGTTGACTGTAGCGATATCCCCTCTCCCGCTCGGCGGGAGAGGGTCAGGGTGAGGGCGACCGGGGCGGACAAAGGGGAGCGGTTCGGTAAACAACCACCATCTTTAACCTAGGCACACACCGCCTCGCTGCCGTCCCATCGGTAAAAGATCGGTTCGTTGCTCTCGGCAAGTGACGCCCGCGCCTGCTCCCACATCCCTCGCCACCTCGTCGCATCGTGCAACTCAGACTCCGGATTGCTCCGACTCCGCGCCACAAACCCCGGCAGAAATGACCGACCAGTCGGCTGACCAACCGGATGGTACCGCAGATCGAAGCTCCATCTGATCCGGTCGCTGTTGTTCGGGAACGAAGAGTGCACCGTGTATTTCGAGAAGAACAGCGCGTCGCCCTTTTTCAACGGCACGGCGACCGCTTTGCCGACCTCGAACTCGCTCTCCGGTATCAGCAGATTGCCCTGGACGTCCTTTCCGCCGGGGCAGTGTGTCAACACACCCTCGCTGCGGTGCGAACCGGGGACCACCTGCAGACAGCCGTTCTGCTCGTCGGTGTCGGATAGCGGGAACCAGACCGTGATCAGATGCGTGTCGTCAGCTTCCGGGTTGACGACGCCGGCGTCCTGGTGCCAGGGCGCGGCGCCGTATATCACATTGCCCTCATCGTCCCGAGGCGCATCCTTCTCAGGCACTTTGATGCGGACATGCTGGACCGGATTCGAGTAGATTTCGGGGCCGATCAAGGACTCCACCGCATCGAGGAGAGTTGGTGCGGTCAGCGCATTGAAGACGGCTGGTCCGACCCAGAACGGGGTGTCGGGCGTCACATTTGCCACGGACAACGTGAAGTCGAAATACTTGTTGTGGACCTCTCCAGAGTCGGCATAGATCTGCGTCACCCGGTCTCCGAACTCCAACTCCTCATGTTTCGAGCTAATCTTGCCTTCCGCTAGCAGCTTGTCCGCGAGGTTGTCGAGCACGCCGGCGTATTCGTCGATGACTGGGTCGATGACGGTGTCTGGATCCAAGACGTCTTCGACCGCGACGAAGCCGTAGTGATTGAAGTGGGCTAGCTGCTCGGGGGTTAGAGGGGGCATGAAACGACGGTATCTTCAAATATGAGGGGTTGATGGATGGGAATGATAGCGTGTTCGTCACTTGTCGTTCTATTGAAAGTAGGAAACCGCTAGCGGGATGAGAGAATTGCGAGTGTGTGTGATGAATTCGATAATCGTGATTCGAAGAACGTAAGAATATGAATGGTGAGCCTCGACATACCGAACCGACTGCGAACAGCGCGTTGGGGGGCGCGCTTGGGAGCATGTTGCCTACGTATCGGGTGAGGCACGAGGACACGGGGGTGATCGTAGGGAGTGCGGGTCTGCACCCGGATATTCTGATCACAGCGTCCGATCGTGCGCCAGTTGTGATCGAAGCGGAGTACGATCCTGCGAGTTCGGTTGAGGAAGATGCTCGAGCGCGCCTCGGATTAACCGTCCAAGAAGGTCACAGGCGTATCGAAACGACAATCGCGCTGCGTTATGCGGACGCGTTGAAGTATGCCAGCGACCTTGAGGAGGATGTCCGGAGTGCGCAACATTCCTACGCTGTGCTCTACGAAAACGGAGACCGTTTTCCGGCATCGGGCTGGCTGGAAGGATCCTGTGAAGATGTTGCCGATATGGTGCGGTTGGTGTCGATACCTCAGAGCGCGGTGAATGAGGCTTCGGATCACTTGGAGATGGGGATAGAGATAGCAGCCGATCGTCTCAACGAGATATCGGAGCTTCGACCGAGAGTGGCGAGCGACATAGCTGGATTGCTAGGGATGTCGAATGTTCAACAGACTCGACGCATGGCTTGCGCGATTTTGGCGAACGCGATGGTGTTTCACGACCGTGTTGCCGATATGCACGACGGCGTAAAACATCTGCACATGGTTTGCGGTCCCGAGGTTTCAGACCCACAGGCGGAGACACTTGCTTCGTGGCGTGAGATTCTCGAGATCAACTACTGGCCGATCTTTGCGATTGCACGTGACATCCTTAGTCGAATGTCGCCACAAGATGCGGCGCGGATACTCCGAGTGTTGCGCGAGACGGCGGGAAGAGTCTCGGCCACGGGCGCTACCGTCGCGCATGATTTGACTGGGCGGATATTCCAGCGCCTGATCGCGGACCGCAAGTACCTAGCAACGTTCTACACCTTGCCGGCATCCGCCGCTTTGCTGGCGCGGTTGGCGGTGTCCAAGATGCAGGGCGTCAATTGGTCAGATGCAGATGCGATCGGGAAACTGCGAGTCGGTGATTTCGCCTGTGGAACGGGTGCATTGCTGGCGGCTGTGTATGAGCAGTTCGCAAACCTGCACGAGAATGCCGGAGGGCGATCCGAGAATCTGCATCGGATGATGATGGAAGAGGTGCTCTACGGTTGCGATGTGATGCCGTCGGCGGTCCACATCTCGGGAGCGACGTTGTCAGGGGTGCATCCGAATGTCAAATTCGGCGGTTCGCGGCTCTACACGTTGCCATACGGTCGTCAACGCGACGGTTCAGTGGCGATCGGTTCGTTGGAGTTGCTGCAATCTTCGTCGGTGATGTCCTTGATGAATACGACTGATCCAGCTTTACGAACTGGCAGCGCGGGCGAGGAGACGGCGGCGGCGATAGTAGTGGATGTGCCGGACGAGGGTTTTGATTTGGTGATCATGAATCCGCCGTTTACGCGCGCCACGAACCACGAAGGTGCACACGCTGACATCACCAACCCGGCTTTCGCGGCCTTCAATGCCACGCGCCAGGATCAAACAGAGATGGGTAGGCGACTGAACCGAATGGGTCGAAACAGCGCGTATCACGGAAACGCGGGCATCGCCTCGGCGTTTGCCGCACTCGGGCACGCAAAACTTAAACCGGGTGGTGTGCTGGCGTTAGTGTTGCCGCTGTCTGCGATGACAGGCGGATCATGGGCTAACTTCCGACAAACACTTGCGAAGAACTATACCGACATAAATGTAATGAGCATTGCTTCGAATAGTCGCGAAATGGCTTTTTCGTCGGATACCGGCATGGCGGAATGTTTGGTAATAGCGTGCAAACTTGAGAATGGCGAAGTATCGGGCAACCGCGCTATTTTTGCGTCGTTATATCACCGTCCCGAAGGATTCGCCCAATCGGCGACGACCGCTCATTCGATGGAAGACAATGCGGGTGTTTTGAGGGCGATCGAGGATGGTCCTTACGGTGGGACTCGTGTGATGGTTGGCGATGAACTGGCTGGTGAGATGTTGTCTGCGCCGTACGGGTTGAGCGGAGACGCATGGTCCGCTGTGCGTTTGGCGGATGCGTCGCTGGCTCAGACCGCGTACGCGTTAAATAAATCGCTACTTTGGTTGCCCGGATTCGCCGAAGCAATTGAGTTTGACACGACGCGATTGAACGAACTTGGGAGGCTTGGTTTAGTTGATCGAGACATAACCGGGCCCGCACCACGTGGACCTTTCGACAAAGTGGATCCTAGTGCTACAGCGACATACCCTTCACTGTGGAACCATGATGCCGAAAAAGAGACGAGGATAGTCTGCGAGCCAGACTCGCAACTGATAGTCAGGCAGGGGATGGAAGATAAAGCGGCGCTTCTCTGGAGGACCTCAAGTCGTTCTCACCTAAACCGTGACTTCCGTCTCAACTCGCAACCATTAGGGGTAGCGTTTACCGAGGAGAAAACGATTGGAGGCACGGCCTGGCCAAACGTGGTTTTCGATGATGATCGCTTCGATTACACCTTCGCAATCTGGAGCAACTCTACACTCGGGTTGTTGAGTTTCTGGTGGCATTCCAACCGCCAACATCAAGGCCGGGCAAGAGTAACCATTCGCCTCGCGGAATCCCTACCTGTTTTGGATTTGCGTTCCCTGAGCGACGAACAACACGCAAAGGCGCGACAAATCTTCAATGAGTTCAGGGATTTGGAGTTTAAGCCTGCCTATATTGCCGATGCTGACCCCGTTCGGGCGTTACTTGATCGTCGAGTTATTTGCGATTTGCTGGGATTCGACTATGAAGTTCTCGAAGGCGTAAGACGCCTAGCAGCGAAATGGTGTGCGGAGCCATCGGTGCATGGTGGGAAAGCGCGACCGAAGGGCGCCAATCCAGTAATTTATGGCGATGACTAGGGGGCAGAGCGCGTCACGAGTTGATGAATCAAGGCCAACAGTAGGGCCTTTCAATCGAGACCCATGTTCAAATCCATCTGCTTTGGTACGCGGCTGAAAATTTCGGCACGTTTCTTCTCCGCAATCGCTTCTCTTCGAGCGGCGGCAGCACGTGCCTCCTCTCCTCGTCTCACAGCGTCCGCTTTACAGTCGGAACACAGATCGGCGGCTATCGTATCGACAATGTTGCCCTCGGGATCGTAACCCTTGATTGCGTAATGTGTCGGAATCTCCTTGCGGCAACGAAGGCACGGCGCGATGATCGGTTCGTCGTCGGTGTTGGGGGTTTTCGAATCTGTGACCATGGGATCAAAGGATATTATCGCGATTATTCGCTAGCTTTGGAAGATGTTGTTTGCGATTGAGGTGGTATGGCCCGCTTCGGCGGATGGCGCCCTTTTTATCCCACTCGAACAGGGGTATACAAGGGACGATCTGTGATTCGCGAAGAAGCGCGCTTCCGCCCTTCGCCGGAATGAAGTCCGTGATGCAGAGGGTGCCTAGAGGGCCGAACGCTTGACTTGCTCATCAACCAACCGCGCCATCCGGCTATCGCGCTTCGTCAACCCTCCGACGTCATGTGAGATCAGCGCCACCTTCAATCGTCGGTACCGGATGTCGATATCCGGGTGATGATCGTGGTCATCGGCATCCTGCGCAACCCGATTCACGAATTGAATGGCTTCTGTAAACGTCGGAAATTCCAGATGCCGTACTATCGCTCCCGACTCCGGATCGAGTTCCCAAT
This sequence comes from uncultured Dehalococcoidia bacterium, assembly GCA_951812795.1. Taxonomy (GTDB): domain Bacteria; phylum Chloroflexota; class Dehalococcoidia; order Lucifugimonadales; family Lucifugimonadaceae; genus Bin127. The sequence goes on along the minus strand of OX638325.1, from coordinate 2,035,789 downwards.
CCGTCAAAGCAGCCAACAACTCGGCTACTTCGGTCTCGCTCAATTTAGACATCCCAGTATCTCCTTGAATTGCGCTAAATGCCGTTAGCGGTGCCGACGGTGTGTACCAACAGTATCGCCGATGCCGTCGCCAGCCACAAGAAACCGTTGATCAGCGACGGGCGGTCCCGCAACAGGATTATCTCCGGCGCCTCACCTTCGCCCTTCACATACAGCAGATAGAGGTAGCGGTAGATCCCATACGCCACCATCGGAATCGTCACCATCATCGTGTTGTCCGCCGGAACGTTCGCCCCAGTGTCGCCCAGGTCGATGGCGTAAAGCGCATAGGTGAATATCGCCAACGTCGCCGTGCTCATGATTAACGCATCGATGAACTCCGTCGTGTAATCGCCCAAGATGCCCCGCTGTCTCGCCGCCGCATCACCCGCCGTCTTCAACTCCGCGCGTCGCTTGCCAAGCGCAATCAATAACGCACCCAACGCCGTCATGATGTAGAACCACGGCGATACGTCAATGTCGACGCCCGGCACACCGTTCTCAAACCCGGGCACCGGGCCACCGATAGCCACATACCCGGCATACGCTCGCAACACAAAGCCCGCGGCCACGCTCATCACATCCAGTATCGCCACGTGCTTCAACTTGAACGTGTATACGAAGTTCAACACCAAATAACCAACCGCAACCAACATCAACGGCCCGCTGATCAAAAACGAAATCGTCAATGCCAACAACATCGCCACCAATGCCGCAATCCGGGCCAACCCAACCGGCAGATCGCCCGAAGCAATCGCCCGATTCCTCTTCACCGGATGCGCCCGGTCACGCTCGACATCCACCAGATCGTTCACCAGATAAACCGCACTCGAAAGCAATGTGAACGCCAACGCCGCTCCGACCCCTCGCACCAAGATCTCCGCCATCCCCGCTACATCGTCCACCGCGAACCAGATGTTCACCGAAAAAATCAGCGGCACCAACACCAACCCATTCTTCGGGGCCTGCCGCGGACGCAACGCACTGAACAATGCGCCGAGCAACGACCTCGAACGCCGTCCCTCGGCCGAAACCTGCTGTTCACTACGCCCGGTCATCATTGCCAATGATAAAGAACACCCGCAGCGGCAACCAACACCTCCCCTTCGCCCCGCGAAGGGGACGCGGAGCGTAGCGACGCAGGGGATGCACGAAATTCACCGTAGCCGTTAGTGGGACAATTCAGAGCCAAAATCTGAGGCGCATCCCCATTGCCGCCCCTCAGGAATCCGGATTACGCCCGAATGACGTACGTTGCGCAAAGAGTCCGAAAGCGTGAACCCAGTAGGAACGGTTCGCGAACCGCCCCTACCATCCGAACAACCATCCCCAACCACAGAACACCAAAATCCTGCGCCATCCAAGAATCCGCGCAATCCGCGGTTCAACAACTTGACAAACAAAACATTCGTGCTAATATAACAACTGTTAACAACAAACATCGCCGCGCCGACGGGTGCGGATACGACCTCAACAAGACCCTGCCGGCAAAAACCCAAGGACCAGCCCAAGACCGTGAACGCAACACCACAAGAACTACACAGTCAAAGACCAACCTCGGCATCCTTGAGCAAACAAGATGCAACGTCGGGAAGGACCGTTAGAAACGAACGCTGCTACAAGATCCAGTCGCGTCGCCACAAGCAGGCGCCGCAACACGAGCCAGACAAAAGTACCCCCGTACGGACGACCCAACCGGTCACCCCCGTAGGGGCGACCCTCCCTTTTCCCCCTCCCCCTTTCAGGGGAAGATTAAGAGGGGGTCCACCGCCGGTACCTTTGTCCAAGGGCTGGGCGAACGTTCGTGAATCCGGCAGACGTCGGCCCTCGACAACAAAAGGGCGCGGCTACAGCACCAGCTCGGGACTAACCGAGCGACGGAGGACGGCATTGCTCAAGCGGCCGAACTCCGGGCCCACGGCCTGGCAACGTGGGCAGACGCTGGAACTAAAGGACGGGCCCACGTCCAATCCCCGCAAGCGCGGCGATGAAACAGAACTTCCCTCCCCTTCGCTCCGCGAAGGGGACGCGTGCGAAGCACGCAGGGGATGCCCGAAAACCACCAACCCCACATCCCCTTCATCCTGTACATCCATGTAAATTCCCCAAAAACAAAGCCGAATTCATCCATAATCGTCATTAGCCGAAAATCTGACCACCCAACCCGATAGTGACTCCCATGAAAATCACCAAAGTAACCCCGCTCATGCTCGACCGATATCTGCTGGTGCAGATCGAGACCGACGCCGGAATCTCCGGCATCGGCGAATCCGGCGCGTGGGGTTTCCTCGAAGCATCCGAGGCCGCAATCGAGAAATTCGGCCGCTACCTAGTCGGCGAAGACCCCCTCCGAATCGAACACCACTGGCAATACATGTATCGCTTCTCCCACTTCCGAGGGTCCGCCGTCATGGGTGCCCTCAGCGCTATCGACATCGCGCTCTGGGACATCATGGGCAAACACTTCGACACACCGGTCCACCAACTGCTCGGCGGCAAAGTTCGCGACCGCGCTCGGGTCTACTACCACGTCTTCGGCGACACCACCGAAAAACTCGTCACCGGCATCGCTGAAGCCAAAGAGATGGGCTTCACCGCGGTCGGACACCTGACGCCCTTCCTCGACGAAGATCGCGAAATCCCATATTTCAAGACCCACGCCGAAAAAATACGCGACGCCATCGAAACCGTCCGCAAATACCGGGAGACCGTCGGCGACTCCGTCGACCTCTGCATCGAGATCCACCGCCGCCTCACTCCCGCCGAAGCCGTCCAACTCGGACTCGGCATCGAAGAGTTCCACCCCTATTTTTACGAAGACCCCATCACTCCCGACAACTTCGACGAAATGGCCTACGTCGCCGACAAGATCAACATCCCCATCGCCACCGGTGAACGGTACACCTCGCTCTGGGAGTTTCAGATGGCCCTCTCGAGGTGCGCTGTCCAGTACGTCCGACCCGACGTATGTCTAGTCGGAGGCATCTCAGGAGCTAGAAAGATCGCCGCGTTAGCCGAAGCCCACCATGTTGGCGTAGTACCCCACAACCCTCTCTCACCGGTCAGCACTGCCGCCTGCCTGCAGATCGCGGCCACCGCGCCGAACTTCGCGCTCCAAGAGTATCCCATTGGCGAAGACATCCCACCCAAATCCGACATGGTCGCCAACACTCCGCAGCACGACGGTAACGGTTACCTCGTCATCTCGGATCAACCCGGCATCGGCATCGAACTCAAACCCGACGCCGTCGCGCAATGCCCACCATCCCCGCGGGAAGTCGAAACCCGCTTGCATTTCGACGGGTCGGTGATCGATCAATGAGATCTCGCGACGTCGTCAAAATCGACAAAACTTACAAATAAGTAACTTACAGCCAAGTTTGATATATTTGCATCACACGGGAACGAACCCAGAGGTTGAGCTGGAAGGTTGAACCCCCGGTTTGGACCCGGCGTAAACGAATACTTGCACGAAAGGAAATCGACATAGCAAGGAACTATCGCATCAACCATCGGATCCGCGCACCAGAAGTTCTCTTGGTGCAGCGCACGAGCAATGGTGCAACCTCATCCACCGCGATGCAGCGTAACGAGGCACTAAACCTCGCACAAGAAGCCGGACTAGACCTCGTCGAGGTCGGTCCTGACCAGAATCCGCCGGTCGTCCGCATGATGGACTACGGCAAATTTAAGTTCGATCAATCCAAACGAGCCAAGGAGGCTCGAAAAGCATCTAAGGCGACCAGCGAACTCAAAAAGGTCCGCCTGACGCCGAAAATTGCTGAGAACGACATCCAACAGAAGACCAAACGAGTCCTCGGATTCCTCCAAGACGGCGCCAAAGTCCAAGTCTTCGTCCGCTTCCGCGGACGCGAACAGGCGCACCCAGAGATCGCAATGGATGTGTTGCGGCGCGTCGCCAAAGGCGTTGCCGAATACGCTCGTTTGGAACAGAAACCGGTCATGGAAGGCCGCATGTTGAGCATGATGCTCGCACCGAGAGCCGGCATCAGCCGACCCCCGAGCAAGGCGGTCGCTCCGGAACGACGGCACCGGGATCGGCGGCGTAACGGCCAGTCGACCGAGACCGTCGAAACCGATACGCGAGAACCTGTCGCTCAATCCGCCTGATTTCGGATCTTAGCGTTCCGAAATCTTCTCCCTGAGATCGACGTTGCGCGCCCACGTGTAACCCACGCGGGCGCGTATTGCATAATTGAACCATGCCCAAGCTGAAAACCCACAAAGGCGCAAAGAAGCGCTTCCACATCACCGGCACTGGCAAGCTGATGCGGACCAAAGGCCCGAAGAGCCATTTCCGAATGCGCAAGGCTAAGCGCATGAAGCGATTGCTCGGCGGAAAAGTCGGCATCGATTCACCAGTCATGGCCAAGTCGATCAAACAATCCCTTGTAGGCTCATCCCGATAGCGAACGCAGGGATCGAGTTCAGAGGTCAATCGTGCCCCGAGTCAAAGCAGGAACCACCCGCCGAGCACGCCACAAGGCCGTACTCGCCACCACCAAAGGCCACCGAGCCGCACGCAGCAGCCGCTACCGCGTCGCCAAAGAGTCGATGCTTCATGCGCTTGACTACGCCACGCGTCATCGCAAGCTTAAGAAGCGACAGAATCGCTCATTAGCTATTACGCGCATCAATGCCGCTGCCCGCGAGCACGGAATCAGCTACTCATCGCTGATCAACGGACTCAAGAAGGCTGAGATAGCACTCGACCGAAAATCGCTAGCCGATCTTGCCATTCGCCAACCCGATGCATTCGCCAAAGTCGTCGCATCCGCCAAAGCGGAACTCTAACCCCGCGGTCGCCGTCCAAGTCGGCTGTCAGCGCGCCAAATGGCGGTCCAAAAACGCCGTCACCCTAGTCACGTATCCTGACGGATCGGTTCGAAACGCCTGCGCGTGACCCGCGTCCGGCGCGATCCACAACCTATCGCAGTCGCCGCCGTCGATCGCTGATTGGCTCACCCCTAGCGCCTTCGCCAACCGTTCCGCGTGAACGACCGGCACGTAGTCGTCAAGCGCACCGTGGATCACGAACATCGGCGTGTCGAATTCCGAGACATGTTGCTCCGGTGATACCTCCCCCAGGCGGTAACCCACGAGCATCTGCAGCATCAGATCCATCCCCGGTCGCGTCAACTCGGCAACCCAGGACTTCATCCCGGATCGATGCTTTACGATCGCCCAGAAATCACTATATGCGCTGTCGGCAATGACCGCACCGGCGACGCCCGGGTTGGCGCACGCCAACGATGCCGCCACGCCACCCAGAGAAAATCCCAACACCCCGATCCGACTCCGGTCGGCCCCCATCAATACCAAGTAATCCAGCGCACCAAGGACATCGAGCCGTTCGGTCCATCCGCCCGTGAAATCCCCGTCCGCCGATTGACCGCAACCTCGCATGTCGAACATCAGAACACCGTAACCCTGCTCCCACATAGCCTTCGCCAGACCCATCGCCCCAACCTGCGGATCGGTTCGGTTCGAACCGTCACCGTGCACCATCACCAACCACCGAGAATCCCGATCGACCGGCGTCGTCTCGGAACCCGGCGGCAACACCAACCACCCCATCAGCTCGTGCTCCGGGTCCGCAAAGTCTCGCCGGCTATTGAACGAGACGTCTAGATACGGCAATCCAACCGAAGACGGATCGTCATGCAGCGGTACCCGTCGCGGACGGCGCGACATGCGCAACGCGAACGCCGCCGACGCGCCAAGATACGCCGACGCCATCGCTCCGGTCACGATCGCAGCTCGATTCAACCAGGTCAACGTCGTTCTCCTGACACTTCTTAGACCCTCAACCTATACCGTCGCCGCATCGAACATCAACGCCACAAACAACAGGAAAAGGTAGATAAGCGAAAATTTGTAAAGATTCAGCGTATCTTTGCGGGCTCCAGTTCGCCACAGTTTGAACGCCAGGGCGAAGAAAACCAGACCCAAAATTATTGCCGACACGAGATAGACGACGCCCAGCTTCGACGTCGCAAAGTAGTACATCACGGTGAGCGGCAACATCAAGATCGTGTACAAAAGGATTTGAACCCGCGTCGCGGCCTCGCCTGAAACGACCGGCATCATCGGCACGCCCGCGCGCGCGTAGTCGTCTTTGATCAGCAACGACAAAGCCCAGAAGTGCGGCGGCGTCCAGAAAAACACAACCGCGAAGAGGTACCAAGCCTCGAGTTCGAGCACCCCGAGAATCGCCGCGTAACCCACCAGCGGAGGCACTGCGCCCGCGGCCCCACCGACAACGATGTTCTGTGTCGTCGTCCGTTTCAATAGCGCGGTGTAAAGCACCACGTAGAGCGCCGAACCGGCGATCGCCAGCGATGCCGCCAAGACGTTGGTGAAAAAATAGAAAACCGCGAACGACGCGATGTTCAGGACCACCCCGAAAATCAGCGCGTTCATCGGCTTGATCCGACCGCCAGCCACGGGACGATGGTCGGTTCGATGCATCTCTTGGTCGATGTCCTCCTCGTACCACATGTTCAATGCACTCGCGCCTCCCGACGCAAGTGCTCCGCCGACGAGCACCACCACGATGTACTGCCAAGGAGGGACACCCCGGGCAGCAACGAACGATCCACCCAAAGCCGTGAACAGCAGCAACGACATCACCCGCGGCTTGGTCAGGATCAAGTAGTCCAAAACAACGCGCGACATCGTCCTTGACCACGGCTGATCCTTAGCGGCCGTTTCCATCAAGCTGCGACCTCGGAATTCGATGTCCTCGGCAGTTCATCGCCTACAATCTCGGTGGCGATACTCCGACGAGCAACCGGCAACAGTATCAGCAACGTCAGCAAGCACATGCAGACCCACTGCAGCGAAGCGAACGCCAGATGCGAGACCCGCGCCCAGATCGCGAAACCGGTCCAAGGATTGGCGGCCCCCAACAACACTTGGACGACGATGATCACCGATAGTGCGATGCCCAGTACACGCAACACGCGCGCCGATGATTCCGGACCATCGGATCTGGTAACGTCCTTGACCTTCATCGCCATGTGGGCTGCTCCTATCGCCGGGAAGACCGAGATCAGCGCCAACACCCGATGCGATACGTGGATCCAAACCAGTTCGTATTGCGGGATTATCGATCCACCGCACAGCGGCCAAGACGGGCAGACCGCACCGGCACCCCGCCACACCGCGTACGAACCAGACAGCAACGCGATCAACGTCATCGCCGATCCGGCAAGCGCCATTAACACTAAACCTCGGCGCACCTTGGTTTCGTCGCGGCTCGCACGCACGTATATTGCCGCGACCAACGCGTGCGCCATCAAAAGCAACACGGACTCGGCCAACATCAAGTGAATAGTCCGCAAACCGGGATCGAGTTCGCTCAATACAACCGCACCGCCGATACCTCCCGTGATCGCCACTGCCACCAAACCCGCGGTGGTTGATGCAACCACCGGCGTCTCGGAACGGTGTTTCACCCACACGCGCAATACCGCGGCGATTATCGTAACGCCAACCATGGCGCCGATCGTCCGGTGGCTGTACTCCATCAAGGCGTGGTACTCGAATGGCGGGATCCAGTTGCCGAAACAAGTCGGCCAATCCGGACACCCGTCGCCGGATCCGGTCACCCGAACCGCGCTGCCCATGGTGATCTGGATCAAGGCGCCGACGACGCTCGCAAGCAGCAAAACCAACAACACACGATCGCGCCAGATCTCGGCACCCCGCGGGGTGAATTCAGTTCCTGCCTTCATGCACGTTCCCGCAACGGCCAACAAACGGACGCGCGTCGGCAACGCATTATCTCACGACGATTTCGGAACACCGGCGGTTGGCGACTCTAAGCTTGTGACAGAGGCTTCACAGCAACCAAAACCGCGGAAACCACGATGCGATGGTCGTAGACCCGAAACGGCCAGCAAGTTACCAACGAGATCTGTGAACTATCGGACTGAGCAAGATAGAGATCGTCGCGATGGAGCTGACGCGTCGCGGTCACTCGATACATAAACTCCGCATCAGACGTTTCTAGGAAGATATCTACATAGTCGTCTTTGACCATGGCGGAGATTTCCGGCAGACGCCTGAAGATGGCACCTTCGTTGCTCAAGAAGTCGTCAAGATGCCCGAAGTACCAACCGTTCGCCGATTCGCCGGGTTGAGCCGTCGTCGGAATGTGACCGACGACCTTGTCCGGAGTCGACCACGCCCGCGAATCTCCCAAATCCCGGAGTTCCAACTCCGCCACCGAAGCATCCAAATCGATCGCCGGTATGCGCATTCGTCGAGCCTGTTCTCCGGCCATCGCCGCGAACGATAGATCTGATGCGTCGATCGGGACGAAGCCCTCCGGGATCGTCGGTCCGCCGAATGGCAGATTTCCAGCCCAATGCGGCTCCGACCAATATCGGGGATTCATATCGCCGCCGGGATAGATCGATGCGAACGTGTCAAGCATGCCGGAGACGGACATCGAAGAAGGCGGTGCCACAGTATCTGAACCGACTGTGACCGCCGCGACGTCACCCTCGGCAAACGCTGCCGGTACGAGGTCGGTCGCCACCGTTCCGGTTTCTGCCCCAATATCGGCGTCCGCGAGTTCCGCATTCGCACCTTGGGGTGCGAAGACTTCGTTGTCCGACACGAACGATGCGCCGGGGAGGCGAGATGAAATCGAAACCGTCTCTGCGCTGTCTAATTCGGCGACCGGTCGCCGATCGTTATTTCCAACCGTCTCACCCCGCGTCACACCCAACGCATCAACTTCGTCAGTTCGCTGATCGTGGTTTGATTGCGTCCGCAATTCGAAAATGGAGGTGTTTGCAGCCCCGCGGTCGGAATCGTACTCCGGAACGCCCCGCGCTACTGGATTCTCTCGCGCAACAGGTTCCGGCATACCGAGGCCGAGTAGAGTACGCATGTCCTCCGGCGCTGCCGCGTCGACGTCGAACGTAGCGGCATCCGAACCGGAACGCGCGTACTCCAATAAGTAGTATCCCGAAATCGCAATCATTGCGATCCCGATCAAAGCCATTGCGAAGCCCAGCGGCTTCGCAAATTTCGAGATCCGTTTCATTTCGCTTTCACGACGAACTGATTGAGACGTCCGTCGGAATGCGAGACGTCACATCAGCGTCCTCTGGGTCCCTCGAATATCGGTTCGTTGAGGTGTATATCGCCATTGCGAATTTTAATGTTGTAGTCGCAATTGGGGCTAGTGCAGACCCAAGCTTTATAGTGAACTGATGCACCTTGGCCGCCGAAATCTGACAACGGCACCAGTACGCCCTGCTCGCACGCCAGACACTCTGGCCATGAACTCATCGCTTCCAACGTCCTAACCTCCGCCGACGCTGCTTCTCGTCATCACCCGGCTCGAAGGCTATCTTCACCCCGTCGCTCAGGCCCGCGGTCGCCTGTCGGAACAGGCTCCAATGCGCGGATTCCATTTCCTCCAATCCTATCACCCTTTCAGATGGCCTCGCAATAACCAACCCATTAAGTTACGCGCGGTTCGCGATGAGTACCCGCACTTCGAAATGCCATCCAATTATCGCGATTCGTCGATGTCGTACTTTCCCTGATCTAACCGAATCCGATACTCTTAGAATCGTGGGACATGCGCTTGAAATTTGCTATCCGAAGAAGGGCATTAACCCGCAATTCGACCTCCGCGTTGAAGACGATCTGACATGATTCTAGGCATTGAAACATCTTGCGACGAAACCGCCGCGGGCATCGTCGACTCGGCCGGAAGGATGTTCGCCAACGTCGTCGCCAGCCAGGCCGACATCCATGCTCGCTACGGCGGCATCGTCCCGGAGGTGGCTTCTCGGCAACACATCCGCGACATCTCGCCCGTCGTTCGAGCGGCTTTGGAAGACGCCCGACTCGACTGGAGCGATCTAGACGCTATCGCGGTCACCAATGGACCGGGTCTCGCCGGTTCGCTGATGGTCGGCGTCAACTACGCCAAGGGCGCGGCTGCCGTCACCGGTAAACCGCTCATCGGCGTCAATCATCTCGTTGGTCACGTCATGGCGGCCTTCATTCGTCAACCGAGCGACTCGAACGGATCGACCCACGAAGCCGGCATCGTCACCGACACGCATCTCCCGCTCGCCGAAGCATTGCATCGGATCGGCGGGGCCCCGGCGATGTGCTTAATCGTGTCCGGCGGCCATACCGAACTCGTGCTCGCCGAGCGAAATGGATCATCATTAAGTTTCCAGCTCGTCGGCGAGACGCGGGATGATGCCGCGGGTGAAGCGTTCGACAAAGCGGCGCGCGCCATTGGTCTACCTTATCCGGGCGGCCCGGAGATTCAGCGGGCGGCCGAGAATGCCGACGACGAAGTCATACCGTTGCCCCGTGCCTGGATCCGGGGTACCCACGAATTCTCGTTCAGCGGATTGAAGACCGCGGTGCTGAACCGTGCCCGCGCGGAAGGCATCTACCCGCGCTCCGAATCCAATCGAACCGCGGACGAAAATAAAGTGGCGAACATCGCCAAGGCATTCCAAGACTCGGTGGTTGACGTCCTCGTCACCAAGACCATCTCGGCGGCGATCGAATTCGATTGCTCGGCTATCGTACTCGTCGGCGGTGTTGCGGCCAACCGGCCGCTGCGAGAAACGATGCAATCGAAATCACCGCTACCCGTTGTCACCCCGCCGATTCCTCTCTGCACCGACAACGGCGCAATGATTGCTCGGGCCGGATTGGAACGCTATCAGAACGGCGCTCGCGACGCGTACGATTTAGACGTGATACCGTCGCTTCGCATCGGATGACCGAGCGGCCGACCACCGCAGCGCGTCAATTCGACTCTCGTCTACACGACCACATCGAGTTTCGACGATCAATTGCGGGTCAAAACCTCCAACTTCGAGATCACTCGCGCCGCGAAGCGGTCAGCTTCCTCGGTGTGCGATTGTCCGAAGTCGATAACCAATTCAGAACCCGAACGCGCGCTCAAGGCGACCACCAAATCCGGGGGCCTCAAAAAGTAGTCCGCTAAAAGCACCAAGCTCATCAAGACAACTGCGGCGGCGATGAACAGCCGCAGATTTCCCACGCCGTCGAGAGCCTGCCACATGCCGACCGACGCGCCGAAGCCGATCAGTCCCCAGACCAACGAGCGACGATTCGGACTGGCCCTCTCAATCCTTACCGCGTCGATATCTGCCAACCGAATCGAAGCGTGCAGAATCTTCGCGTCCGGTGAGCCGCGCAGCAATACGCGCCGCTGGGTCAAAACCACTTCCGAGCCGCCCCGGCCGTGCGTCAACACCGAATAAAGCGAAGATTCGCCAGGCAGCAATTCGGATACGCTCGATAGCTCAATTTCAGCATCCTCAACGGTCGCCGACGAAGGAGCATCTGTTGCCGCAATCGGTGGAGATGTGGGTCGATCAACGATTCCCGCCGTTTGAGTCGGAGCAAACAATCTTGCCGAAGACTCGATCTCGGCTTCAGTCCCTGCCTCTTCTACATCAACGCCTGAGTCCTCGACACTCGAATGATCCGCGTCGCCCGACTTAACCATCAGAGTAGCGGGCAGATCCGAACAGGTGCAGAATTTCGACGACCTGGCCGCGATAGCAGGACCGGCGCCAACAGATGACGATGCCAAATCCTCTCCGATCAATTCCTTCAATTCTCCGCCGGCCAAGTGTGTCGGTAGATCCGAACACGTGCAGAATCTCGAGATTCGCGGAACTTCGTTCACGATGACAAGACCCGGCTGCCCAAACGGATCTGGCGCGATATCCGTGGCCGCAGAAGCATCGTTTTGTAAATGTGCATGACACCGAACTGCCGACGCGCACCGCGGATGTTGCTCAACGGCACGCCGCGCCGCGCCAAGACTTGCACCGCCTCTTTCATAACCGAGTTCGAAGGCAGCGCCGGATGCGTGCGATAGAGACGCATCGCTTCTAAGTACATCGCACGGTCGCGTCCAACCTCGGCCCAAGCGGCGACGGTGGGCAAAATCGCGTTGATCACTATCTCACCGGCGCGCCCCGAACCGATCGTGCCTCTGCCGAAACGATAGACGTCGCGGAGTTGTGCTCCAGAAGAAGCTCCACGCAGCATCGCAACAGCGTGCCGGATGGGACTTCCGAATCGCCACCACTCCGCAACTATATGAGCCGCAGCAATCAATCGAGTTTCCGGCCGATTTGCCGGTCGACTCGCGGCTGCGGTCCATTCAGGAAGCTCACCGACCAGTCGCGGCGCCGACACCCACTCCGGCTTTTCACCGAACCCGGCGCCCCACCGCAACAGCGCGATCGCTCTCGTAACACCGTCACCAGCGGCCGCGTCGCAATCACCGACGAACGACGCCAGGAACGCCCAGGGCAAACGTTTAGCCAAGTGCCGGAACGCGACGCGATTCCGCGGATATCCCAACGCTTCGAATATCGCCAACTGCAGCGCCAAGTCCGGCCCGAACTTCTCGATATCGATACATTGGCTCCGGACCTTGAGCGCGAACCTCGCATCCCCCATCGCGTCGAGCCATTCTGCGACGGATTCAGATTCCGAAACTCGGATTCGGCACGGCGCAACGTCTAAGGCCGACGTGCCGGCATGGTTCATCAGCGGCCCGATAGCAGCCTCTGGCACCGCCATCCCGAGCGCATTCACGGTGTTTGAGGGTAAGCCGTCAGGCAGGTCAGGATGCATCGACGAAGACGCGCCCGTTCCATCGTCGATTCCGTTGGCCACCACATGAAATACCACGCGCCCGTACCGGGCATCGCCATCATGACCATGAGCATACCAGTCTGACACGTCGCGATGAATCTCGACATCGCCCTGCAGTTCAGACCCATCGTCCGCCTCTAACACCGCGTCCCTAAAATCGGGACCAAACGAGCCTCCCGGCATCCCCGAGTAGAGCACTCGATAGCGATCCCCGCAAACTGTTGCGACCGAGGCACGATTGGAATCGGCTCGTCGCCAAACCTCGTGCAACGCTTTTTCCGGCAAGCAGATACCCATAACACGCAAAGTTTATCGCAACCACTATTGACAGAAATACAACCACTGTTCGCCGGTGCGCTTGGTATCCTTTGCAGATGCATTCGACACGAAGAACATGACCATCAATCGTCGGAGTAGATGATGCCCGCAGTTACCGGAATCCAGTTCCACCAGTTTTCGGCAAAACACCATAACGCCGATCGCAACTGGCTGGTTGTCCAATTGAACACCGATCAGCCGGGATTGTATGGCTTGGGAGACGCTAGTCCGATGGAGGCCGACGACTCGGTTAAGCTCCTCGCCACCCACTTGGTCGAGAAGTGGGTCGTCGACCGCGACCCGCTCGACACCGAAGCGATCTGGACCGATATGTACCACAACGCCCCCGGCAAACGCGGCCGACTCGCCATGACCGCCATCAGCGGGATCGACATCGCGCTGTGGGACCTCAAAGGCAAAATCCTGGACCGCCCGGTCTACCAACTGCTCGGCGGATCCCAGAGAAAGAAAATCCGCGTCTACGCCAACGGCTGGTACGCGAACCCGGGCTCCCCCAGACAGAACGCCGAAGAGGCGAAAGTGGTCGTCGACATGGGTTACACCGCGATGAAATTCGACCCCTTCGCGCAAACGAACTACTACAAGATCTCCGAGCGCGAGGCATCGATCGCCGAAGCCAGAGTAGCCAAGGTCCGTGAAGCCGTAGGAGACGAGGTCGACATCCTCGTTGAAGCCCACGCCAAGTTCGATGTGATGAACGCCATCAAACTCGGCAACCGGCTCGAAAAGTACCGTCCGCTCTTCTACGAAGAACCGGTCTCCGAAGAGCGCCTCTGCGAACTCCTCGAAGTCCGACGCAAAGTCGGCATTCCGATCGCCACCGGCGAACGCCTTTACACCAAGTTCCCATTCGCCGACATCATCGACGCCCATGCAGTCGACGTTCTGCAGCCCGATATCGCCAATGCCGGGGGCATAACTGAGCTCAAAAAGATCGCCATCATGGCCGAGGCAAAACACATCACGATGGCACCACACAACGTCTGCTCCCCCATTGGCGCCATCGCCGAGATGCACCTCGACGCGTCGATCGTGAACTTCGAGATCCAGGAGTATCACGCCGAGTTTTACTCGCCCTGGTACTTCACCGTCTGTCTCGGTCTACCCCGTCAGAAAGACGGATACGTCACCCTGAGCGACGCACCCGGCCTCGGCATCGATCTCGACCTCGACGAAATCGACGCCCACCCGCCATTCGTTCGTCCTACCGCTCGCGGTGGGTCCAATCGCCGGATCTGAACGCAACCGTCACAACGCACACCGACCGAACAGTTGCTAGAATTCACCCCATCAGAAGATCAAGCACCGATCCGCAGACCAAAGAGATTCGAGCGAAATCTTGAGAGAACTCACCCGGGCAGAGACTGAAAAGGAAAAAGCCGTACATGATTGAAAACACTATCCTCAAAGCCAACCGGGAAGGACGCTATGCGTTGGTGTTCGCCCTTCCGTTCCCGTCGTCCCAGCTCATCGAACTCGCCGCCCATGTCGGCTTCGACGCGATCAGCATCGACGGTGAACACGGAGCCTACTCCGTCGAGAGCGTCGACGACATCTGTCGCTTATCCAACGCCCTTGGCATGTCCGTGACCGCGCGCGTTCCGGACAACGCCGCCTACCAGGTCAATCTATATCTCGATCGCGGCGTCCAAGGTGTCACCGGACCCCACGTCGAGACTGGAGCGGAGGCTCAGGCTCTCGCCGACGCCTGCCTTTTCCCCGAAGCGGGTTGGCGCTCCTGGGGTGGTGGACGAGGCACCGAATTCAACGACCCGGAGAAAATCGAGGCGTACGGCGGTCAACGGGCCTTCATGAAATGGGCAAACGAAAACATGATCGTCATGGCCCAGATCGAATCTAAGAAGGCGCACGACAATCTCGACGACATCCTCGCCGTGCCCGGCCTGACCGGCGTCGCCGGCGGACCTAACGACTTCGCCGCCAGCATGGGCATCGCCGGCCAACCGATGCATCCGGATCGCGTCGCAGCCACCGCGGACGTAGAGCGACGAGCCGTCGCGGCCGGAAAATCGATCGGTGCCACTACATTCTCGATCGGCGTCCGTGAGTTAATGCTCGGGCATGCCCGCGAATTCTGCCAAGAGAACGGCAAAAAACCGTTCAACCCTTGACCCTCCGCATACTTCGTCGAGTCCCATGTCATCCGGAGCTAGAACCGCGTCGGCCTTTGTCGACGTATCAGAAGGCACAGGAAGTCGCGACTCCCGAGTTGCCGTGAATTAGAATCCAAGCTGTGAGAATCCGAAACTCATTGGTATACGTGCTGATCGCCGTGGCGGCGATCGCATTGATTCTGCTGTTGTTCCGCACCGGCGACGGATCTGAGACCATCCCCTTCAATCGCGTCGTTGAGATGGCTCGCGACAATACCGGACCGGCGCTGAGCATCGAAGTCAACGGTGACACGGTCAAGATCGACAACGGCTCGCAGGTCTTCTCGTCCCGCAAAGAATCTTCTACCAGCGTCTTCGAAGCCCTTTCTGACGCCGGCGCCGATCTCAACAACTATCGTCTCGACGTCCGCGGCCAGAGCGGCCTCGCAACCCTGTTGCAGGCCCTCATCGGGTTCCTCCCGTTAATCCTGTTCGCCGGGCTTCTCATCTTTATGTTGCGGCAGGCTCAAGCCGGCAACAGCCAGACGATGAATTTCGGCCGCACCCGAGCCCGCATGTTCGTCGGTGCCAAGGCCACCGTAACCTTCTTCGACGTCGCCGGCGTCCCCGAAGCCAAAGAAGAGCTCGAGGAGATCGTCGAATTCCTCAAATTCCCCGAACGCTTCCAAGCTCTGGGTGCGCGCATTCCGCGCGGTGTTCTCTTGGTCGGTCCGCCAGGCACCGGTAAGACGCTGCTAGCCCGTGCCGTCGCCGGTGAGGCTGGCGTGCCATTCTTCTCGATCTCAGGTTCTGAGTTCGTCGAGATGTTCGTCGGTGTCGGCGCCTCCCGGGTGCGAGATCTATTCCAACAGGCAAAGCGCCATGCTCCGTGCATCATCTTCGTTGATGAAATCGACGCCGTCGGCAGACACCGCGGTGCTGGCCTCGGCGGCGGTCACGACGAACGCGAACAGACGCTCAACCAGATTCTCGTCGAGATGGATGGTTTCGACACCAACTCTTCAGTCATCGTCATCGCGGCCACCAACCGGCCCGACATTCTCGATCCGGCATTGCTCCGACCCGGCCGTTTCGACCGCCGAGTGACCCTCGACACGCCCGACATCCGCGGGCGCACCGCCATTCTCGACGTCCACGCCAAGGGCAAACCTTTTGATAAAGGCGTCGAAATGCAGACCGTCGCCAAGCAGACGCCCGGTTTCTCTGGTGCAGATCTGGCCAACCTGATCAACGAATCCGCGCTCCTCGCCGCCCGCAAAAACAAGAAATCGATCGGACTCGATGAACTATTGGAATCGATCGACCGCGTCTCCATCGGTCCGGCGCGCAAGAGCAAGGTCATCACCGAAGACGAACGGCGGTTGACCGCGTTCCACGAGGCCGGACACGCCGTAGTGCCATACTTCATGCCAGAAGGCGACCGCGTCGGCAAGATCTCGATCATTGCCCGCGGCCACGCCGGTGGTTTCACACGTTGGGAACAGGAAGACAAGTCCTACCTCACGAAACCGTACCTCCTGGCGCGCATCGCCGGTGCTATGGGCGGACGCGCCGCCGAGGAACTGAAACTCGGCAAGATAACCACTGGAGCTTCCAACGACTTTGAACAGGCGACCCGCATCGCGCGCGAGATGATCATGCGTTACGGCATGAGCGACGAACTTACCTACCGATCCTTCGGCAAGCGCCAGGAGGCGATCTTCCTCGGCCGGGAGATCTCCGAGGAACGCGACTACAGCTTGAAGACCGAAGCGATTATTGACCGCGAGATCGATCGGTTGCTACGAGAAGGCGTCGAAACCGCAACGGAAATTCTCACCAAACACGAGGACAAACTGGAGGCTGTTTCGGATTTCCTCCTCGAAAACGAGACCATCGATGCGGATCAGTTCGAAGCCATCATGGAAGGCCGCGACCCGAGCGAGTCACGTAGCGAAACTTCTGGCGCTGACGACGGTCCGACTGACGAAAACCAAGTCGCACAAGATGTCGGAACCGTTGGTCAGACTGAAGGCTCCTCCGCAGTAGACCCATCGCCTGCTGCGTAATCGATCCCTTCTCCGAGCGCGCTCGAACCAGGTGCCTTTTGCACACACGTTCGGATTACCGGTATAATTTCGGTTTGCGTGTCGGCATAGGACACGAAAGCCGACTTTCAATACATTGGTCGGCGTCGCCGACCACGGGATAATTCTTGACCATCGAAGCCACACAACGGCGCGACGGGGCGATTCTGGTCCTCCTACCCAAGGGTCGGATCGAGGCACCCGACACCGTAGAGTTCGAACGGTCCGTTCGGGAACGCATTCTGAGCGGCGATTTGAACATCATCATCGACTTTGCGCAAGTCGAAGCGATAGACTCCGCCGGCATCCGTTCGTTGCTCAGCATCGCGGCACGCGTCGTCGTCAGACACGGGAAACTGGTACTCTGCGGGCTCGGAAACAACTTGGGAACCCTGTTCAGAGTCACCGCCATCGACCAAGTTGTCCAAATCGTCGAATCCTACGAAGAGGCGGTCGAGACTTTCCGTTAGACTCGGTGCGATATCGCATTTAACGGAGGGTGACAATCACAATGGGCATCGAATACCAGGGCGATCTATGGACCATTCAGCGATGGGTATCCGGGTTCTATAACAACGCCTATCTGGTGACCTGTCGAAGCACCAACAAAAGCGTGATCATCGACACTCCGGACAAACCTCTCGAACTCATCGAGGCAGCCGGTAACACCGACGTCCAAGCGATCCTGATTACTCACAATCATTGGGACCATCTCGAGGGGTTCGACGTCGTGACCGACCGTTTCAACGCTCCAGTCGGCATCGGAGGCGACGACGCCCATGCGGTAGCCGAAAAAAGCGGCTACCGCAATCCGATCGATGTTTCGCAAGACAACATCCTCCAGATCGGCGAAATCACTATTCGGTGCATCGCAACCCCCGGCCACACCCCAGGATCCACTTCCTACCTGTTGCCCGGCGACACGCCCGCCGCATCACCCCACGTCTTCACCGGCGACACGCTCTTTCCCGGCGGCCCAGGAAAGACCGTAAGTTCGGACGCGCTGGATCAGATCATCGAGAGCATCACTACCCACCTCCACTCGTTGCCGGCGAACACCGTTGTGATGCCCGGGCATGGCGATTTCACTACGATCGAACAGTCGGCGGAAGAGTATGCCGTTTTCGCCGCCAAACCACGTGATCCAAAACTATACGGCGATGTTGCGTGGCTATGAGTCGGTGCGGTCAGCGGTAACCACCCGGTTCGTCGTTCTCGCGGATCCCCGAAAACGCGAGTTGGCGATCCTGCTCGCAGGTGGTATCGTCACTTGGCTGTGCATTGAAGTCTGGCTAGATCTCCTTGTTGGTGATTTCCACCACGAAGCCAGTCCTCACCTCATCAATCTTGGCAACCTCGCGATCGGCATCTGCTTCGCTTTGATGTCGGTGGCCATCGTCTACATCCTCAAACTCAAACACGCCATATATTTCGCTGGATTCGTAGCAACGAGTACCGCCCTACTATTTTTCGCGCCAACGATCACAAATCTTCTCCAAAATGCAGATTGGATTATCGGAACCAAGAACATCGTCTCGATCTTAGTGAGATCGTTCGCACTGATCGCCGTGGCGTTCATATTCGCCAACAAAATACCTACACAGTTCGCCGATCAACTCCGATTGCGAATGCCGGAGCGAACGGTAGCATCATTCGCGCTACCTTTGATCGCATGGGTGGCGTTCAACTTGGCGTTATCGCAGATTTTCGTCGCCTCCGGTGTCGATGTGCATTCCCAAGATCGCGTTTTCGAGAGGTTCGCAGTTCTCGGCAGTAACCCGATCCTCGCATTGGCGGTCCTATCAATCGTCGTCCCGCTCGGCGAAGAGATGCTCTTCCGCGGATTCATGGTTCCGATTATTCGAAAAATCTCCAACGTCACCGTCGCCGTCATCCTCTCCGCCTCCCTTTTCAGCCTGATACACATCGATCCAAGCTTCAATGCCCTTCACTCAAACGTCTACATCTTCGGCATGGGCATCTTGCTCGCAACTACTTTCGCAATGACGAGGTCGATATGGCCAGCCGTGCTCGTACACTCGGTCAACAACACGTACGCCATCTACGAGATCGCGTTAGCTTGAAAGATTCCGAAAAAGTAACATTTAGTTCTTACGAGCAAACAACGTGTCTAATCCCATCCAACAAGCATTCGTTCGAGCCGAAGACGACGGGCGCACCGCCATCGTGCCGTTCGTAACCATCGGACATCCTCAACGTGACAGCACTCCGGCAGTGGTTGAAGCGATGACCGAGGCCGGTGCCGACGTCATCGAACTGGGAGTCCCCTTCAGCGATCCGCTCGCCGAAGGCCCGGTAATCCAGAAATCGAGCTTCCTGGCGTTGGAGAACGGCATCACGCCCGAAACCTGTTTTCGGAACGCGGCCCAGATCCGCCGACGCGGCGTCGAAACTCCTATTGTTTTCATGGGTTACTACAACCCGATCTACCAGATCGGTGTCGACGAGTTCTGCGCCCGGACCCGCGACGCGGGAGTCAACGGCATCATCGCTGTCGATCTGCCCGCGACTGAAGCCGGACCGCTCGTCGACGCCTGCGCCAAGGCCGATATCTCCCTCGTCCCCTTGCTCGCCCTGACCTCTACTGAAGAGACGATCGCCCAAGCATGCAAACAAGCATCAGGTTTCGTCTACTGCATCTCACGTCTCGGCGTGACTGGTGCCCGCGCCGCGGTTTCGCAGAAGGTTGAAACCTTGGTCGCAAGCGTCCGTTCCCACACACGGCTACCCGTCGTTGTCGGTTTCGGCATCTCCAACGCCGACCACGTCAAGTCAGTGGGGCGGTACGCAGACGGTATCGCCATCGGCAGCGCCCTCATCAACGCGATGCAGGGCAAGGACCCCGACGAAGCACCGGCAACGGCGGCAAATTTCATCCGCTCGCTCCAAGCATGAAATCTGTTCGCCCGAAGATCGATGGACAATAAACTCGCCGCGATGCAACCCGCAACCAGACCTACGGTTTAACCAATCATGACTGCAGTACGCGGCGTCCGAGGCGCCACCACCGTCCGCGAAAATTCTCGACCGGAGATAATGGACGCAACCGAGGAGCTCCTCAACGAGATGATCGCCGCCAACGATATCGCGTCCAAGGACATCGCCGCCGTCTATTTCACGCTGACATCCGATCTTAACGCCGAGTTCCCCGCCGTCGCCGCACGTGAGCGCCTCAACTGGAACCTTGTACCGCTTATCAACTCGATCGAGATCGACCGGCCCGGCTCGATGCGTATGTGCGTGCGGGTGATGCTCTTCCTAAACACGGACAAATCGCAAGACGAGATTCGCCACATATACTTGAGAGAAGCAGTTGTGCTCCGAGCGGACATCACCGATGCCCAATAGCCGCCAAGACAGTTCAGTCTCCGCATTGCAACGATGCGGCGAAGCGGCGCGCATCACTGATCTCAAGGCATACGCCCGCACCCGTGCGGTCTGCACCTATACCGGCCAAGCTGCTCGCTGGTTCTATATCCGCCGGCGCCGCGCCTAGAAACAACATGGCACTCTGCCCGCGCGACGTCGAAACCATGCGAATTTGCACCCGACGCGGCGCATCCTGAAACGCAACCCTTGTGCTCGTAGATTCCGCGCGTCCCAATCACCCGAACCCTAAACCCTGACCACAAACCTACCCCCTACCGGAGAACCGATGGCCTCACGAATCAAAAACCTAAATGTGGCTTCAATTAGCCCGCTTGACCCACCATCCGAATACCTCGCTGAAATTCCGATCTCGAAAGATGTCGAAGACCTCGTCATTCGCTCGCGCCGAGAAGCTGCCGACATCATCGCCGGCAAAGACGATCGATTGCTCGTCATCGCCGGACCGTGTTCGATACATGACGAGGTAGCCGGGCGTGAATACGCCGACCGCCTCGCGGTACTCGCCGACGAAGTGCGCGACAGCGTGCTCGTCATCATGCGCGTCTACTTCGAAAAACCTCGCACCACTGTCGGATGGAAAGGCCTCATCAACGACCCGAACCTCGACGGCACGTGCAACATGGCTGAAGGACTTCGCCGAGCGCGACGGTTCCTCATGAGCGTCTGCGAGACCGGTCTGCCTTGTGCAACCGAGTTCCTTGACCCCGTCACACCCCAGTACATCGCCGACCTCGTCTCTTGGGGCGCAATCGGAGCGCGGACCGCCGAAAGCCAGACCCATCGCCAGCTCGCTAGCGGCCTCTCCATGCCCATCGGTTTCAAGAACGGAACCGGCGGCAGTATCCAACTCGCCGTCGATGGCATGATCGCCGCCGGCGCGAGCCATGCGTTCCTCGGCATCGACGATGCCGGCGGTGCGGCAGTGGTGCAGACTTCCGGCAACGACGCCTGCCACATCGTCCTCCGAGGCGGCGCGGACGGCCCTAACTACGACGCGGTAAACGTCGCCAAAGCCCAGAAGGCCTTAACCGATAGCGGCAAGTCCCCTAACCTAGTAGTCGATTGTTCGCATGCCAACTGCAACAAGGACCACGCTTTGCAACCCGTCGCCTACCGTGACGTGATCAGACAACGCGCCGAGGGGAACCGAGGCATCGTCGGGCTGATGCTTGAAAGCCACCTAAACGCGGGCAACCAGTCGCTGAACGGCGACCGTTCCACTCTGAAGTACGGCGTCTCGATCACCGACCCCTGCATCGATTGGCAGACAACCGAAGTGCTCCTGCGCGAGACCGTCGAGGTGCTAGCCGAAACGGCGGTCGTGGCCGCCTGACGATGCTGACGCATCGCTCGATAGCATGACGACATGGGGTTGCAGGAACAGATAGCACCCATCGATGACGCAGATGGCGGCACCTGTATAACCGTCGGTACCTTCGACGGCGTCCACAAAGGGCATCAAGCCCTTCTCCGGCGCGTCGTTGAAGTTGCCGAACAATACGACAACCAAAGCGTGGCGCTCAGCTTTCGCCGACCGCCGCGCTCCGTCATCGACCCGACACAGAAAACTAAGCAACTGTACGGCACCAAAACGCGTGTGTCCCTCATCCAAGAGCAGGGAATCGACACCGTCAGATTGATCGACTTCGACGACGAAATCCGCGTGATGTCCGCCGAAGCTTTCCTGACCTCTTTGCAAAACGCCCTCGGTATGACACACCTAGTCATCGGCGAACGCGCGGTGTTGGGACACGACCTCCTCAACATCGGGCAACTCGACGAAATCGCCCGAAGCAACGGTTTCCAGTTGCATACCGTGCCACCGGTTCGACAAACCGACGACGGAAACGACATCGTCGTCTCCAGCTCGACGATCCGCGCCGCCTTGGCTCAAGGCGATGTGAAACGAACCGCGGCAATGCTTGGCCGACTGTACGAAAGAGGCGGAAAAGTGACTCACGGCGCTGCAAGGGCACGCGAGATGGGCGTCCCGACTGCAAACATGAAATCGTCTCCCGACCTCGTTATGCCCGCACACGGAATTTACGCTACATGGGCGAAACTGCCCGATGACCGGATTTTGCCATCCGGCACCTACATCGGCGACAATCCCACGTTCGAGAGAGGCCAATTCTCGTTCGAAGTCCACATCAGCGACTTCGACGAGGATCTCTATGGTCAATACGTCAGCGTTGAGTTCATCGACTTCATCCGCCCTGACGAAGCATTCGACACCGTCGAAGAGCTTGAGCAACATATCCAATTAGATGTGCAGCGAATCAACCAGATATTCGAATCGCTGCCACCCCGAACGACATGAAACCCGGCAAACAACCATGACCACCGAAACATTCACGGACATTCACGAAGAGTTGACTTGGCGAGGTGCGATATACGATGCGACGCCCGGTGCCACTGAGATTTTGAAGTCCCAGAAAATCACCTGTTATAACGGATTCGATCCTACTTCGCCCACGCTTCACATCGGACACCTCGTTCCCTTGATGTGCATGGCCCGGATGCAACGACACGGTCACACGCCAATTGCGATTCTTGGTGCCGGTACCGGACTGATCGGTGATCCAAGGGAAAACGACGAACGGCCTCTGCTCACGTACGACGAAATCGATTCAAACGCGGAATCGATCCGCGAGCAACTCCAGCGGTTCATTGATTTCGATACCAAGTCCAATGCCGCTAAGCTAATCAACAATGCGGACTGGTTGCGGTCAACTTTTCTTCTCGACTTCCTCCGTGACGTTGGCAAACACTTCACAGTAAACAACATGGTCAAAAGAGAAGCCGTACACAGCCGGATGGAACGCGAAGACGGAATCTCTTACACGGAATTCTCGTACCAACTCCTCCAAGCGTTCGATTATTTGGTGTTGTTCGAGCGAGAGAGCTGCACCTTCCAATCTGGAGGGAGCGATCAATGGGGAAATATCCTCGGCGGTGTGGACTTAATACGCCGGGTCCACGGGACTGCGCCCGATGGTTCGCTTCGAGCCCACGGGATCGTATTCCCGCTCATAACCGATTCGGCCGGCGCGAAATTCGGCAAATCTCTTGGTGGCGCGCCAGCGCTCGATGCCGACCACTTTTCGCCGTACCAGCTGTATCAGTTCTTCTTCAACAAAGACGACGCAGATGTCATTCGTTACCTCAAGATATACACCTGGCTCGGCCCAGAAGAAATCGAAACTCTCGAAGAAGCCGTTCGAGAACGTCCAGGTAGACGCGAAGCCCAACAAGCCCTCGCCGAGCAGGTCACGCGAATCGTCCACGGCGAATCCGGCCTCGAACAAGCCCGACGCGTCACTCGTGCCTTCTTCCGCGGCGAATTCGACAGGCTCTCCGGCAGCGAACTCGCCGATGTCTTCTCAGGCTCCAGCTCCACCGAAGTCCGCAAGTCCGACATCGAAGCACGATCCCTCTCATTCGAAGAACTCGCCGTATCAACGACACTTGCCCGGTCCCTCGGCGACGCCCGCCGAACCGTCCAACAAGGTGGGATGTACCTCAACTCAGAACGCGTCGATGACCCCGCGCGAACCGTCACTCCCGAAGATATCCTTCACGGCAACCTAGTCGTCCTCCGTCGAGGCCGCCGCGAGCATCGCTTAATCCGCGTCCTTTAATCAACGACCGACCGACATTGGCCATTTAGTCCCAACCAAGGCGAATTTCCTCGACCTACTTGACATGGCACGTACGTTCGATTAACATATTCCGCATTGAACCCGAAATTTGATGTCGTTAACATACCTAGCTTTTGTTGGGTTCGTGTGGCTCTACCTCGCAGACCTCAACTATGCTGTGTAAGTGTGCTCGCCCAGAATGCGGTAAATCTGCGGAATGATCCAAGGAAGTCGAATGGCCCTCATTACTGACACGGCTGGCAGGCGAACGTTGTCAGCTACCCGCCCAAGATTGCTCGATCTCTTCTGCGCCGCCGGCGGTTCCGCGATGGGTTACTGGCGAGCCGGTTTTGAAGTCGTTGGCGTAGACATCAAACCACAACCCAATTATCCGTTCCCGATAATCGTGGCTGACGCCTTGGACCTCGACGTCGCATTTGTGCAATCATTCGACGCCATCCACGCCTCGCCGCCATGTCAGGCGTACTCGGTTACCGCCTACAGAACAGGTAAAGGCGATACGTGGCCTAAGTTAATCGAACCGACTCGCTCGTTGTTGGAAGCGAGTGACCGCCCATACGTCATCGAAAACGTTGTGGGTGCTCCGCTACAAAACTTCATCGTCTTGTGCGGCACAATGTTTCCGGGTTTACGTGTCATTCGACATCGGTTGTTTGAAACCAACTTCCCGATCATTATCCCGTCGCACCGTAAACATCCGTTGGTGCACACCCTTGATAAGCGAAAGCGACACTACGGCAAAACAGACGAGTATAAGGATTTTGTCACTGTGACTGGCGGGGGCAACTGTTCAGTCGAAGCGGCGAAAGACGCCATGGGTATCGGCTGGATGACCAAGAAAGAAATGAACGAAGCTATCCCTCCTGACTACACCGAATTCGTAGGCACTTCGCTTCGGCGGTTCATCTAATGACCAAACCCCGAAGCGTCAAAGAACGATTGCGCCGGTATTTTCGGGAACGTGTTGGCGAAGTTGTTAGGAACACTGAACTTCAAGAAGTCGCTCGGCCTGCCTCCGAATGGGCGCGTCGCATTCGAGAATTGCGAGACGAAGAAGGATGGGCTATTCGCACCCATACCGATGACGCTACTCTACGACCAGGTGAATATCGACTCGACGAACCGCCGCCACCGCCGGGCACCTACACTTTTGCTCGCCCTATTTCGACCCGTCTTCGCGCCCAGGTCCTCGAACGAAACGGGTACACGTGTCAAATGTGTGGTGTTGGCGCAGGGGACAAGGATGTGCAACGCCCCGGGCGTCGCGTGATTCTCCACGTGGGGCATATCGTAGATCGGAGTCAAGGCGGACGCGACGAGATGTCTAATCTTCGTGCCATGTGTAGTACCTGCAATCAAGGTGCTCGAAATTTGGTTCAGGAACCACCTTCTTGGGCATGGTTGTTGGGGCAGATTAGACGAGCGAACGTTGCTGACCAACAACGCGTTCTGGAATGGCTGAAAAACAAATTCGATTCAACGTAAGCGTTGGATCCGTAATCGATGTATTTCGAACGGCCTAGGGACGCGTCTCCTGTGACTAGGTGGTCAGACACCAACCACAATCTAAAATTGGAACAACCTGCCGTCCGCTCAAATTCAACAAACCGCGAAGAGAAATGACGCAAAACTCCGAACCAAATCTCCGCATCCCTGGACCCGTCCCGCTACCCGAAGAGGTGCTGAAGATCTCTGCCAAGCAGATGATTAATCACCGCGGTCCGGAGTATGCCGACATGCTCGAACGGATGAGCACTAACCTACGCACCGTGCTCATGACCAAGAACGATGTCTACTTCATCACATCGTCCGGCACCGGTGCCATGGAGACGGCCGTCTTCAACACCGTCTCCCCCGGGGACAAAGTTCTCGCCATCATTATCGGATTCTTCGGCATTCGGTTCGCTGAGATCGCAGAAGCGGTCGGAGCCGAGGTCACGAAACTCGAATTTCCGCTCGGACAAGCCGCTGATATCGACGTCCTCCGCGACGCGTTGCGTGCCGATGCCGACTACAAAGCCGTCATCCTTACCCACAACGAATCCTCCAGCGCCGTCTCTAATCCGCTTGAGGACATATGCAAAACCATCCACGACGAATCCGATGCCCTAATCCTCGTCGACGCCGTATCGTCAGCTGGCGGCATGCCAATCGCCGTTGACGCATGGGGTATCGACGCCCTCGCCACCGCGTCCCAGAAATCATGGGTCGCCCCGCCCGGAATAGCAATGATTGCTTTCAGCCAAAAGGCGTGGCAAGCATACGAGACTTGCACGACGCCGCGCTACTACTATGACATCCAACAGTACGAAGACTTCCTCCAACTTGGCCAGCCGCCCTTTACGCCGTGCGAATCCGCGATGTTCGCGCTCGAAGTTGGACTCCAATCGATGGTCGACGAGGGCATCGAAAACGTATTCAGTCGTCACCACGAAATCGCCGAGCATACGCGCAGCGGTGCCGAAAAATTGGGACTGGAAATTCTGCCCGAACGCCGATTCGCATCCGACACGCTAACCGCTATCCGACTCCCTGAAGGGCTTGACGGCAAACTCTTCGTCTCCAAAGTGATGGAAGACCACAATGTCGTCCTGGGCGGTGGTCAAGGAGAACTCACAGGAAAGATATTCCGTATAGGTCATATGGGATGGGTTGAAAGAGATCACATTGACGAAGCCTTGTCAGCTGCCGAAGCGACACTTTCGGTAATGACTGGATGATTAGACCCATCGGGGATCGAGCCCGATGAACCCAACGAACACACGGATCCGTAACGCCTACACCAAGGGCATTGCCGGCGCCGCGGTCGCGACGCTGTCAACGATGTTTTTGGTGTTCGCGTGTGAATCCGCACCGGAACCGGATACGCCAGAACCCGATCCGACATCCCCTCCTCCGACCGCGGTGCCAGAACCAACCGCTACCACCGCGCCTGAACCAACCAACACGCCTGCTCCGGAAATAAGGGCGGTCGAACCCGAACCAACTGAAACTCCGGTACCCGAACCAACTGACACCCCGCAACCGGAACCTACTGCGACGACCCATGTCGTAACTCCAACCGTTACTTCGCAACCGCAACCCACGGAAACGCCGGTTCCGCCGACGCACACTCCAGAGCCAACCGATACACCAGTACCTCCGACCGACATCCCGCAACCCGAAACGCCATCGGAAGCAGCGACGCCCACACCTGCCGTTTACACCACCGAGGAACCTACCTCGACACCCGTTTCCGCAACGGCCACGCCAGTCCCTCCGACTAACACCCCCGTACCGACGCACACACCCATCCCAACCGACACGCCCGATCCAACGGCCACCCATACTCCGGTACCACCTACGCCCACTTTCACCCCTGAACCCACGGCGACCTTCACCCCCGTTCCAGAACCCGAGACTGTTTCAGCCGGACCACCGGCACCGGATTTCTTGCTACCGTCCATTACTACCGCCGGAAGCTACTCCTTATCCCAATTCAGAGACGAAAAAACCGTCGTGCTTGTCTTCTACCGTGGCTTCTGGTGACCGTACTGCCGCGCGCAGCTCGGTGATCTGCAACGAAAATACGACGAGTTCCAAGCGAAGAACGCGGAGGTACTCGCCATCAGCGTCGACGATCTGACAGGCGCCGACAACATTGCGAATCGCGTGGGCATCACGTTCCCCGTGCTCTACACGGCTGGCGATTCTTCGGTTATGGAGGCCTACGACGTCTACACCGGTAGCCTCGCCATACCGTCAGTATTCGTGATCAATCCACTGGGCGAGATAACATGGAAATTCATCAGCCCTGACTATACCCAACGGGTCCTTGCAGAAAGGGTTTTGCAGAACATCCCATGAACGCCATCACGAGAGTCATTAAATCAACCGCCGCGCCCTCGCTCATCGGCCTATTCGCGTTGACCGTCGTAGGGTGTGGTCAGGAGTCCGAGACGGACAACTCTTCGTCGCAGGCGATCGATCAGGCTACGGCCCCGGAATCGCAGCAAAAGGTAGTCGAGATCGCAGAATCAGTACCTGACCTCCCTTCTGCCCCCGACTTCTCCCTCCCCGCTGTCAACAGAGACGGCACCGAGATCTCCCTCTCGTCCTTCCAAGGCGACCAACCCGTCGTACTCGTCTTCTACCGGGCCTATTGGTGACCGTCCTGCACCAAGCAACTAGGTGAGTTGCAGAAACATTACGACAAAATCACTGAAGCGGGCGCCGAAGTCCTAGGCATCAGCACCGATGATCTCCGCGGAGCCGAATCCATCGTTTCCAAAGCCCGACCGGAATTCCCGATCCTTTACTCCAGCAAAAACAACGAAGTCCCCATCAACTACAACGTCTTCGACCTCCACGGCGATGGCCTCGCATCAGCTTCCGTATTTGTCGTCGACACCAACGGCAACATCGCTTGGGAGAGCATCGGCGACTCACCTGCTCACCAAGTCCCCGGCGAAGATGTGCTCGAAGCCCTGTCCTCCCTCGAAGGTTAGTTGGATACCCGAACACAATTCGACCGACATTCGGTCTTTGCGGTCCGTTTAAAGGCATTCGTTGCCGCAACGGTGATCGCCGTCGCATCCTTCGCAATTGCCTGTGGGGGATCGTCGTCCACCGATGCCGGAGCTGAAGCGCCCGACTTCTCACTCCCGGTCGCTAACGGCGCCGGAAAGATAACACTTTCCGACTATCGTGGCGATAAGAATGTCGTCTTAGTCTTTTACCGGGGTTACTTCTGAGGCATTTGTCACGGGCAACTCGTCGAGTTGCAGAGCAACTACAACCGCATCCGTAACTACGACGCGGAAATACTCGCCGTCAGCATGGACGATTTCGAAGGCGCCGGAACCATGATCGCCAACGCCCGCGCCTACTACCCCGTCCTCTACACCACCAGAGACGCCAGCGTTCCTGAAGCCTACGAAGTGTACAACCTCCATAACGACCTAGTAGCCGCTCCCGCCGTCTTCATCATCGACAAAGACGGAAACATCGCCTACTCCTACGTAGGTATCGACATCGGTGACCGAGCACCTACCGATGCTATCGTCGATGCGCTAAAGAAAATCGAACGCGGCTAGAGCGAACCCTTCAACGATTGAATCACTGCCCCCGCGGGCGGCTTCGGATAGAAATTCGTCGCCTTTGGTGGCAAGCGATCTCCCCGCGTCACGATGTCCACAAATTCGTGCATCGGAATCGAACGCATCACAATACCCAACTGCGCCTCGCCCGAATCGACGCGGCCAACCACATTCTCCGCCTCGTACTCGAAATCCACCGCTGCATCAACCCGCTCTCCCTCGAACACCACATCCAATATCTCGGAATGCAACCGTCTGTAATCCGACCTCTCCAAAGCATCCGCCCCAGTCAACTCCACTGCTTCGACTGATGACGTCCGAGCGATTTTGAAACCCTCTGGCAACCCATAAATACCGAATACGAACTCACCATCATCTCGGCTACCAACCACGTTCAACAGATCAACGGGCCGCCACGCCGTCCCAACTCGGTCAGGCGTGGGTACATTTTCAACTTCACACACCTCTTCAATTCGACCAACTAATCGCCCCAACTCCTCAGGCGTCGCACCGTTTATCACCCGGTGATACCCCCGCGTGATCAACCCTGGCTCATCGATCGACACGATATGCATCATTCGGTAGTTCACCGCCTCGTTCGACTCGATCTCACGCTGCGCCCGGATCGCGCTGCGGTACCGTAATGCCGCCTCGTATCGGTGATGCCCATCAGCGATAAAGATCGGCGAATCTCGCATCAAATCACGCAGTACCTCGAGCGTCCCTGGATCCTTCAACTGCCATAACCGCAAGGAATAACCACCCGCCATCGTCGCCGTCTCCAACGGCGGACCACCCGTGACCGCTCGCATAATCCCACCTACCGAATGCCGAATGTCGTCTTGAAACACCACCAGCATCGGACTCAGTGCCGAACCCGTCGCCCGCATCATCTTGACCCGGTCCTCAACCCACGGGGCGCGCGTCTGTTCGTGAGGAAATATCACTCCCCGGTCATACTCCTCTAACCGCACCGCCGCAATAAACCCTCGCCGCGTCTGCGTTTGCCCACCGAACTCAAACGTCTCCTCGGTCACGTAGACCGACCGATCTTCATCCCGCATCAAAACACCATCGGCCTCCCATTGCGCCTGCGTCTCCGCTACGAACCCGTATCGATCCACACCTTCCCGAGGGGCCAACTCCAAACGCACGATATTGTGCTCCGACCGCGCCAACAATCCCCGTTCTACCTCCGCCGTAATCGCATCGAAAGGCGGTGAAAGGTAATCTCCTAAATCCCGACCCTGCGACGCCGCAGCAAAGCGAATCCCCCTAAATGCACGAACCTCAGCCATCAATTACCGGTCTGTTGCCTTCGATTTCGAATGTATCCAAGCGCACCAATCCACGCCACACCGAAAGTATAAACAGCATCACCCCATCGCCTTGGAGTGCTGTGCACAACCATCCCCCTTGATGCCCAAGGGGCAATTAAAGGGGGTTTAGAGTTGGTGTTTCGCTTTGGACGCCGTTGCCTCGCCCCTCTGGATGGTCGTTCCGTCCGCTGAAGCGCCGGCTTTCGCCGGAATGACGGTGGTTGCGCACAGAACCCCTTGGTGCACAGAAACCTCGAACGGGCTTCTCGTCTTCAACAACCAAAGCAAACGGCAGAGTACCCGTTGTGACCTCTCGCTTCGTAACAGTGCAATGCATCATGGAAGTGTATGGAAAAGTACGAAATATCGGAGTGGGTCGCCGACCATCCGCGTTGGTCGGAGATCGTGGATTTCTTCGATCAACACCAAAGCGGATTTTCCGAATTTATCGACGGCTACGATCAACGCGACTCAAGAGTCCTTGTCGCTCACTCAAACCGGGTTATCTTAGGGGTCCTAAGATTCATCGTGATTCCAATCGGACCCGAAGACAATCTTCCGGCTGTGAAGGTCAACGGAAAAGAGTTGCTTCAGGCGAAGGTCATGAATTTCTTTGTTTCGCCGGAATTTCGACGCAAACGAATAGGTATGAACCTGCAAGAGAAGGCGATCGAATTGGCGAGGACCTCGCATTGCCGCCAGTTGGCGTCATTCAGCTACTCCCAAAACCGCGAGAACCACGCGCTGAAGCTCCGCATGGGATTCACGGTCCGACCGGAAACCCGCGGCAGTGAGCGTCACGGACTCTATTTCTTGATGCCGCTAGCTTCGAGCGGTGAATAGGAAGACCCGGCACCCGGTCGGCCTCCGCGCACGGGCAAACAATTCCGAACAAGCGTGTGTACCACCAACCCGCCACAAATCTCATTGATATTGTCATCCCGATTTGAGCTAGTGATCACGTAACGTGAAAGTTCGCGCCGTACATGATCAGCCCGAGTTTCTCGGCCACCCGTTGCGAAGCTGCGTTGTCCCAAGAAGTGCTGTACAACGGGATTCGACCGCGATCCTGCACCATTCGTGCCCAGCACGCAACAGCAGCCGTCGCATATCCCCTGCCGACGCGTGAAGGAATCGTTTCCAACCCCGCCTACTCGGCGCGCGCCGACCGCCGCGCGCTGTGGCAGACGGAAACAGCTCTCCCACGCTCAACCACCGCCGCAACCGAACCGATTCCATTTAGATCAGGTATGAAGTCGGCGAATTCAGCCTTGAGGAGATGCGAATTTTCGTTGGTGACTCTCACACCCAGGTCTAGCGAGAGGATCAACTTGGAGAACCGATACGCTGGACCCTTCCAAACCCGTTCAGTCTTCAGATGAGGGCGCATCACGTCCATCAAATCATCAAGATATGGGGGATCCAAATCAAAATCACCGACGTGAGGATGATCACCTATCAGCGCTTCAATTCGTCGGCAGACATGTTCCGGCAGATCGCTGCCAAAACGCACGATCGAACCAGTTCGGGCGGTCCCTACGAACAGGCTAGGAGCTGTAGGAGAACTATCGCCATAAGGCTCGTTGACAACCCGTAGCCGACCAACATCGTCAGTTTTGAACAGTGTCTCCACTTGTATCTTCAACAATTCGATGTCTGAAATCGCCATTGGCCAAGATCATACTAGAGACGACCGAAGCGCTAAACTAAGCTCAGGTGCCAACTCATCTCCGCGGGGCACCCTGATCTTTGAAGCTGGGTGGTTGAAGCGATATCGACTAGTTACGTCTCCAATTCCAATAGGCAGTCCCCCATGACCAACGCCGTTAACAACCTCCTAATCGCCGGAACAGTCGATGAGCTCAAACAACGCGGTTGCACCGTTATC
The DNA here is from genome assembly GCA_951812795.1 of uncultured Dehalococcoidia bacterium. Classification (GTDB taxonomy): domain Bacteria; phylum Chloroflexota; class Dehalococcoidia; order Lucifugimonadales; family Lucifugimonadaceae; genus Bin127. The sequence goes on along the minus strand of OX638325.1, from coordinate 2,003,132 downwards.
ACCGGAGCCGGCCACACCATCGCCGTCTTCGCCAAAGACGACACCTTCGCGGCCGTCGACAACCGATGTCCACACATGGGCTTCCCCCTCGACCGCGGCACCGTCAAGAACGGCGTCCTCACCTGCCATTGGCACCACGCACGCTTCGACCTCGCAAGCGGAGGTACCTTCGACCCCTTCGCTGACGACGTTCGGTCGTTCCCGGTGTCCATCATCGACAACACCGTCTACGTCGACCCTAATCCACCCGAGCAAGATCCCGTCCGACGATGGTCCAAGCGTCTCCAGGAAGGCATGGAAGACAACATCCGCCTCGTCATCGCCAAATCCGTACTCGGCCTCAACTCATCTTCCGCCGACTACCGCACACCTCTCACGATTGGCGCAACTTTCGGAACCATCTACTCCAACGAAGGCTGGGGCCCCGCCCTCAGCATGCTTACCTGCACTGCAAACATCCTCCTTCTCCTCCGACCCGAAGACCAATCACGAGCCCTCTACCAAGGACTCCGGCAAGTAGCCGCCGAATGTGCTGGACGCCCTCCTCGCTTCGTCGTCGAACCACTACCCACTGGCGAAACTCGACCCGAAGTATTCAAACAATGGTTCCGTGACTTCATCGAAGTCCGAGACACCGACGGCGCCGAACGTGTCCTCCGAACTGCCATTGAACTCGGTCTGCACCAGCGCGATATTCACGACATAATATTCGCCGCCGCGACCGACCGAATCTACATCGACGGCGGACACGTCGTCGACTTCTGCAACAAAGCCTTCGAACTGTTGGACCACATCGGTTGGGAGCACGCAGGACAGATACTCACCAGCCTCGTGCAAGGCATGGCCACGGCTCGGCGAAGCGAAGAACTCAACTCCTGGCGCAACCCCATCGATCTCGCATCCATGGTCAGGGAAGCACGCAACCAACTTCCGCAGATTTGGGAACAATCTTCCAACGTTCGAGGCAGCTGGACCGACCACGAAAACCTGCCCGAAACCATCCTCGGAGATGATCCATACATAACGATCGCCTCGATCAACGAAGCGGTCCGGAACGGCGCAACGGCCGAGCAACTCGGCGAAAAGATCGCCTACGCCGCGTTTCTCCGTATGGCAAGGTTCCACACCTCAAACGAATTCGGCGACTGGGACACCGTTCATAACACCCTCACCGCGGCCAACGCACTTCACCAAGCCCTCCAACGCTACCCCTCGGTAGAACTCCTGCGCGCCGTCTTCGACACCGCAATGAGCATCTACCTAGACCGCTTCCTCAACATGCCATCGCAACGCATACCAGCACCATCTCCTAACGGCGCAACCGACCAGTTGCCCCACGACCTGCTCAACGCGATGAACTCCCAACAGCAAGTCGAGGAAGCCGCACGGATCGTCACGAACTACGTCGCCAACTCCTCCGGACCTGACGACATCATCGCAACCCTCGCCCAAGCCATGCTCCGCGAAGACTCAACCTTCCACCACTTCCAGATCGTCGACGCCGCAATCATGCAATATCAGCACCGCAAGCCTGAGCCGTCCGCCCGTCACTCACTCGTCGCAATGGCACGCTTCCTCGCCGCCCACTACCCGACGCCCAGATCCATCAACCAGACATACAACATTGCCGTCCGCCTTCAACGAGGCGACGAAATCTTCGCTGAAGGGTAGGGCGAAGCTGAATTCCCTAAACGGACCCCGATTCAACCATTCCACCCAAAAAATCGACGAATACACGTCCTATACTCCAATAATCGACGAATAACGTAACTCACACACATATTTTCGGCGATTGCTGGTAAACTGCCCTTGATCGTGATTAATCAGGGGCACGGTTTCACTCAAAGTCGCCCCGGCAACGAAGTTGGCATGGAGGATTTGAAAATGTCAGACACCGCTCAATTAATAACCGCGTTTTCGGGACTTACCGTCGCAGTTGGTGCACTACTCATCTCAATCGGCGTCCTTTATCTCGTGATGAAACTAGGTAACGCCATCGAAGCCTTGAGTGACGGCGAGGCAGACGAGTAAATTCATCTCGGCCGCCATCACGGCTACGGCGCGCGGTCACTACCGCGTTGATTCTGTGTGCCCAGTTACGTTTGCCAACAGGTCGAAGAAACCGCGCTTCCTTGGTGTGTTGAGACCCCAGTTGACGGGAATGTTCTGGTACCCGTCACGGTAGTCTCCGAACTCCGACTTACCACCTGCAGCATCTCCCGGATCGAAATAACCCCAAGACGCGTAAGCCGACAGCGCCGATAGGAAATTATTTTCCGGCTTGTCAAAGTCGAAATGATCATCCTCGGTGAAGAGGATCGGCTTGGGGCTGTAACTCGGCAATGCCCTCGTGTCCTCTACCATGCCGGCAATCCGCCGCGGCTCTGCAACCCCGTTCCCGTGCACCATGATGTAGTCCGAAATTCCCGCGACATCATCATCCGGCACACGTCCCCCTCCATACGAAGTACCGACCAGTAGCCGCCGGCCGTGGATTCCGCCTTCCGCCGGAACGACGTGAGATTTAGCCCGTTCAATCAGTTCCGCGACGCGATGCGGCTGCAGAATCTCATGCTCGTAACGCCGAATATTCGCCTCGTTGTTGATCTCGATCAGCACATTCCCATAACCAGTCTCCAAAACCCACCGCGTCGCATCGTCAACGGCACGGCACACCGCGCGCTCATCCTCCAACCGTTCATCCTGGCCGAAGTAGAAATAACCCAATATCACCACCATTCCCAGCCGGTCGCACGCTGCAATCAACCTCTCAGTTCGATCCAAAAACGCTGCCTTCAACGAACCATCTGAATTGAATGCCGAGTTGTGCCAAGGCTGTGAATCAGGGCTTGGTAAGCCTGCCCATACGACCTCGTCAGCTAGGTCAATTCCGCGCTGCGCCATGTTCTCACGGAACATCGGTTCACGGTAGTAACCAGTCGGACTCCCACCCTGCAAATTCACCGTCACAGCCAACAGCCCATGCGCCCGATATTCTGGCAACATCGCAATAAACTCGTCGGTATTGCGATCCGCGTCCCACTCTCCAGTGTCCGGGTACGCAAACAACCCTCTGGTTACCGGATTCTCGTCATCAAACACCGCATTCGTCATGCGGCTGTTCATCAACAACCCCTCAACATCCCAACCACGATATTTCCGTCCTGCGTACGTCACTCGACCATCGATCAGCCAAGCATCACCGTAGATCGAAATCTGAGTCATTTCAGAGCCGCGCCAAATGCTCGACGAAATCACTTACATGAACTGCGCTCTCGCGGATTTCTGACTCGTCAAGCCAGTTCTCGTAGAAATTGGTATGGAGTTCACTCGCGAACGCGAATTGTTGTCTAAGTTCGGCGACATCCATCTCATCGCGAAGCCGCCTGATGATTCTGTAGAATTCACCGTGCGAGCCGTGCCGCCATCCTCTCCGCTCCGCGAGCGACTTCAACGCTTGCGCGCTCGCACCCCATAATTTTTCAGATGCTTGTCGCATGTCGCCAGCATCCAACTCGAACATCGCTTGATCGTAAAGCTCTGCCGAAGCAGTTCGATATTCCTCTGCCGTAGTCATGGCTTGATTTTATCGTGACCCGAAACTGGACGTGTTCCAAACTCGTTAACTTAAACTTGAAAGTCGAAAACCCTTCAAGAATCACTCTGGCCCAATGCCTGCAAACCAGAATACTTTCGACCCTGTCCTGCCCGAAGCTGAAGTCGACTTTGTCGCAACCGAGAAGCAATGGCTCGAACGTTGGAACACGCCCAACCCAGACGGTCAAACTCTCATCGATCGCTACTTGGCGCGCAACAACGACGCCGAAAAAAACTACTCCTTCATCGACGGCCCGATTACTGCTAACAACCTGATGGGCGTCCATCATGCGTGGGGACGAACGTACAAAGACCTCTTCCTCCGCTTCCGGAACATGCAAGGTTACCGCCAGCGGTTTCAAAATGGCTACGACGGCCAAGGTCTGTGGATCGAGGTTGAAGTAGAAAAGGAAAAAGGCTTCAAATCTAAGCAGGAAATCGAGACATACGGTGTCGGCAAGTTCGTCGAAGAGTGCAAGGCCCGCGTCGACCATTTCTCCGACGTCATCACACGCCAGTCGCAGCGTCTCGGCTATTTCATGCAGTGGGACGACTCGTACCACACCAAATCCGACGAGAACAACTACGCGATCTGGGCGTTCCTCAAGCGTTGCCACGACAACGGCTGGCTGTACAAAGGCAAAGACGTCATGCCGTGGTGCCCGCGCTGCGGAACCGGAATGTCCCAGCACGAAATCGCTACTGAAGGCTACGCCGAGATTGTTCATCCCGGCTTTTTCATCCGTCTCCCGCTTCTAGACCGCGAAGGCGAATCTCTGCTTGTCTGGACGACCACGCCGTGGACGCTTGCTGCCAACGTGGCGGCAGCCGTGAATCCAGAAAACGATTACGTCAAAGTCCGCAACACCGTTGGTGATGTGGTTCAAACTTTATGGTTGAGCGCCAACCGTCTCCACGTTCTCGATGGCAAACACGAAATCATCGAGCGCGCGAAAGGTGCAGACCTGCTCGGATGGCGATATCGCGGCCCCTTTGACTGCCTCGAAGCACAATCTGAAGCCCGAAACCAACACCGGGTCATTGAATGGGAAGATGTCGGCGACGCCGAAGGGACGGGCATCGTCCACATTGCGCCGGGAGCCGGTTCCGAAGACTTCCAACTCGGCCGAGAAAACGGTTTGCCCGTTATCGCCCCGCTTGATGATGCTGGCGTTTACGTAGATGGCTTCGGTCGCTTAAGCGGCAATTCAGTCGACGAAGTTAACCCAATCATCTTCGACCTCCTCCGCGAAAGCGGCGTCTACTACAAAGTCGAAGACTATTCACACCGCTACCCGATCTGTTGGCGATGCAGCTCGGAGCTCGTTTTCAGACTCGTCGACGAGTGGTTCATCTCGATGGACGAACTGCGGAACACGATGATGGAAGCCACCAGGACCATCAAATGGGTTCCTGCATTCGGCGAAGCCAGAGAACTCGACTGGCTGCGCAACATGCAGGACTGGATGATCTCCAAGAAACGCTACTACGGCCTCGCACTTCCGATCTACGAATGCAGCGAATGCGATAACTTTGACGTAATCGGCTCCCGAGAGGAACTGCGCGATCGCGCCATTGAAGGATGGGACGATTACGAAGGGCAATCACCCCATCGCCCGTGGATCGACGCAGTCAAGATAAATTGCTCGAAATGCGGCGCCGCGACGGCGCGCATCACCGACGTCGGCAACGCATGGCTCGACGCCGGCATTGTCAGCTTCTCAACACTCCACTACAACGACGACCGCGATTACTGGCGAGACTGGTTCCCCGCCGACTGGATCTCTGAATCCTTCCCCGGACAGTTCCGCAACTGGTTCTACTCCCTAATCTGCATGGCCGCCGCTCTCGAAGGCGTTGCCCCGACCAAGGCTGTGTTCTCCTACGGACTCATGCGTGATGAAAACGGCGAGGAGATGCACAAATCCAAAGGCAACTCAATCCCGTTCGAGGATGCCGCCGACAGGATGGGCGCCGACGTCATGAGATGGGTCTTCGCCCGCCATATCCCGCAGAACAATCTCAATTTCGGTTACAGCGTGGGTGACGCAGCCCGAAGGCGATTTGTCCTGCCCCTGTGGAACGTCTACTACTTCTTCACAACATACGCCCGACTCGATGGTTGGACGCCCCAAACGCAGAGCACAGGGCATTCCGGCGAACCCGGAAATCGGAGGGTGGCAAACGAACTTGACCGATGGGCAATCTCAGAACTCAACGCGCTTGTCCGATCGGTCACAGCCGACCTCGAAAACTGGCGGATCGAACGAGCGTCCGAAGCCATCGAGACTTACGTAGAGCGTCTATCGAACTGGTACGTCCGACGCTCTCGACGTCGCTTCTGGAAATCCGAAGACGACAACGACAAGCAGGACGCATACAACACGCTCTACACATGCCTGACAACGCTTAGTCAACTGCTCGCGCCTATCATGCCCTTCATCTCAGAGGAGATCTACACCAATCTCGTCAGCCGAAGATTTTCCGACGCACCCGACTCCGTCCACATGGCCGATTGGCCGACTACTGACGAATCCGTGATCGACGACGCGCTCGCCCTGCGCACCAATTTGGCCATGCGTCTCGCTTCACTCGGTCGGTCGGCGCGTTCCGCCGCCGGAATAAAGGTCCGACAGCCGTTGAACGCACTCATCGTTGAACTCAACTCGCCCGAAGAGCGCGTCGCCTTGGAGATGATCGCCAACCAACTAAAAGACGAACTCAACGTCCGGAATGTTCGAGACACATCTGAATCCGACAGCCTGATGGCCTATCGCCTGCGTCCGAACCTGCCCGCCTTGGGTCCGAAATACGGTCGACAGGTCAACGAAATCCGCAATCTGCTCGAAGATGCCGATGCAGCCGCTGTGGCGGCTGCGGTAAGAAACGGCGAAATCGCCCGAATCGCAGACTTCGAACTCGCTCCCGATGAGATCCTCGTCGACAACATCGCGGCCGAGGGATACGCCGTCGAATCAGATGGCACCTACACTGTCGGCATCTCCACCGAGATCACCGAGGAACTCCGCGCTGAAGGGTACGTCCGAGACATCGCTCACATCATCCAGAATATGAGGAAAAACGCGGGTCTAGAAATCTCCGACCGTATTCACTTGTGCATCAACGCGCCCGAAGGTAGCGACGTGGCATCCGCCATCGCCAACCACAACGACTACATCACCAACGAGACGTTGGCGGTGGGGATAAATGGCGAGATTGCAGACGAAATCGCCCGCGATCGGCACAATGTGGATGGGGTGGTGGTGGAAATCGGATTGGCGAAAACTACAGGTTAAAGTTTCGCCTCGGTGTTACCCAGACTTCGGCAACACCTGATACCAACCTGAGCCGAAGATCAACCCGTCGCGTTTGACGAGCCAAGAGTGTTTGTACTCTTGATTGCCGGTTGCAGGGTTCTCAAATAGATAATCCACCCAATGCCCACGGTCTGTCGCTTCGAGGATAGCCTCACCGAACCGATAACCATCCGCGCCGACGAAGAGATCTCCTTTGAGGTCTTCCCCCAATAGATCCGGGGTGGCATGTGCAATGATTTCGTCGGACTCGTCGATTATGAAGACGTACCACTCGCCATTGGTGCTTTCCGGCGTGTTGTAAAAACGGACCGTCTCTTCTCGGCCCTGGTCCTCGTATAGCTCTAAAGCTTCCAAGACCATATCTACGGCGAATTCGCCGCGATCTACGATGTAACTCTGGCTTTCCTGACTCTCGTCTTCGTCTGAAACTATCGTGATCAAGGCAAACGCGGATAGAACAAGAGCGATGACCGACAGAATCGTTGCGAAACCGCTCAAAAACCACAAAATTCTCATCACCGCTCCTTCGGGTTTTAATCGATGTAATGAAACTGCAAACCGCTAGATTAATGATACTGCGTATCGATCTAGCTTATTTGGAGTTTCGATTAACCTCATTCCACTGGCTGCTCCACGTTCACGGTGATTATGTCCGTGCCGCGGAATTGCTGGTGGCGGACTGATGAGGCGTAGTTTTGGAGGAGTTGGAGGGAGAGTTCGTTTTCGATGATGCTCTCGTCTTCGAAATCTTGGAGCTGCCTGACCCGGTCTTCGATGTTCTGGCCACCTTCGCCACCGATGAATTCGAGTTCGGCAACGTCTCCTTCGCTCGAGGCGATAACGACTAGCGTACGCTCTTCTTCAGGTTCGTCGGGTTCGTCAAGGGTCATCTCGAGATCTAAGGGAGACAGGGTGAGCAACGTCTCTTCTGCGACCGCCATCAACTTGTCGCGCATCGCGTCGCTCCACCTTCTGTTGCTTGCGAATTTGACGATGAAGTCGTTCAGATCGGGAAGCGAATCGATGTCGAGTTTCGATCGGAACCGCATTCTGCGGGGGTTAGTCAACTCAAGGTATAGGATCATCGCAACCGCGGCGAAACCGCCGGTGGTGATACCACTCTTCATCAGACCGTTCAAGATCGGATTGAGGTCCGGGATGTCGAAGAGCCTGAATTGGAAAGCGGCGCCGATCCAGAAACACATTCCGGCGACGATAACTTTCTCCCGGTTGGGTTCGGACTGGATGACGGTTCTTGCACCATCCACGAACAGAGTTCCAGTGATCAGTACCAGATACCCAGTCATTACGGGTCCCGGGATCGTGCTGAGAAGGCCGGACGCTTTGGGAACAAATGCCAAAAAGATGAAGATCAATCCGATGGCGTATCCGATGTGCCGTGACGCTACGCCCACGGTTTGCATAAATGCGGACCCGGCAGGATTGATGCCATTTGGCACTGTCCCTAGCAACCCAGCGAGCAGGTTGGAGACACCGGTACCGGAAAGTGCACCTTGGATACCACGGAAATCGACAGCTCGGTCGCCTCGGTAAGACACGTTCTGCGCCGCGATCGTCGCGCCGTTCGTCTGTATCGCAATAATTACGCCAAGGAAGAGATAGGAAGGTAGCAACGTCCAAAACGCCACCCCAAAATCTAAGCCGATGCCGGGCCATTCGGATGGTAGACCGATCCACGGTGCTTCGACGATCCGATTCACGTCGTAGATACCGAATATCGCGGCGGTGATGCAACCGCCGATGATGCCGATCAGCGGTCCCCACAACCTCAATATGGGTGAACGGCGCAACGCGAGCGCCGCGACGATGACCAGCGTCACGAACGCCGTCAATGAACCGCCCACTGGTTCGTCAGCCGTCGCATCGTCCAACAACTTGAAAACCACTGACGCCAAGGTGATGGACAGGATCATCATCACCGTGCCGCCAACGATCGGAGTGACGATACGCCTGAGCAAAAACAACCATTTCGAGACCGCGAGTTGGATCACTGCCGAAATGATCACCAGCGTTGTTAATGTGGCCGGGCCGCCATCGACGACGGCGGTGATACAAAACGGGATCGCGAACGCCGCGGTGAACATCGGCAGGACCACACCGCCGCCAATAGGGCCGACGCGCCGCGCTTGGATCAGGGTCGAAATACCAACTACGACCAACGATGCAAAAACCATCCAATTGATGTACCAGTCGCCGAGGCCCGATGCCTGCGCGACGATCACCGGCGTAACCAATAACGTCGCCGAGGCTAAAAGGCTGAACTGCAAGCCGAGTCCGGCCGTCGTCGAAATCGGCGGATTCTCATCTACTTCTAAACGGGGGTTTTGCGTCGCTGTAGCCGTTGGTAGGTTCTCCCGGTTGAATACGACTTACCTGACGAATTCGCATCTTACAAGATTTGGACAATTCAATTGGGCGACTTGTCGACCTTAATTCGATGCAACCGCCATTTCGGCGTCCGCAATCGGCTCTAACATAACGATTAGTGCCATGCCGCCGGGAGAAAACCTCTCATGAAAATCACGAAAGTGACGCCGATTTTGGGTCAAGGCAACATCTGCGCAAGCTGGGTGTTTGTCAAAGTCGAGACGGACGAAGGTGTTATCGGCTATGGTGAGGGAACTCGACACGCCGGGCCGGTAATCGCCGAGGCGATCCTGTGGCTCGCGTCTTATGTGGTTGGAAAGAGTCCTTTCGACTTGGAAGCCCTGTATGCGACCATGTTCAAAGCGACCCACTACACATGGGGTGCTATATTCAGTTGCGCGATCTCGGCGATCGAAACCGCCTTGTGGGACATCAAGGGCAAGGTCCTCGGCAAGCCGGTTTACGAGCTACTCGGCGGGAGAGTCTGGGACAATGTTCGACTCTATTCGCATATCGGCGGTGGAAGCCAGATCATCCGCATGAATGTCGATGACGGTGCGGCGGCTTCGGACGACCTCGGGGCAATAAAAGAGCGTGCTCAGGATCTAGTCTCGCGCGGCTTCACATGCGTAAAGACGTTCCAGGCTGGCAGATACAACGTCACGGAAGGCAACTCCGCTCGATTGGGTGACTTCTGGCCCAATATGCATTTGCATCGGAACGATATTTTGGCGACCGCCCGAAAGGTTGAATTTATTCGCGACCAGGTGGGCGACGAACTCGAAATAACCTTCGACGCACACGGGCTCAACTCAGTGTCGGCTCTTAGGCTTGCCAAAGCACTTGAACCATTCGACCTCCTTTGGCTCGAAGAACCCGTTCATCCCTACAATCTGTCCGCACTCAAACAACTTCGCACCCAGACCTCGATACCGATCGCAATGAGCGAGCGACTTCACGCCTCCACAGAATTCGCCGAGGTGATCGACACCGATGCGGTCGACGTGGTGATGGCAGATGTGCAGTGGTGCGGCGGAGTTTCGCAAGCCAAGAAGATCGCCGCGGTTGCTGAATCCCGTTATCTGCCTGTAACTCTGCACAATTGCAACAGTCCGTTGGCATCGATCATTAACGCCCACGTCGCGATGACATTGCCAAACCTCCTCAACATGGAGTTCATGGATCCAGACGTACCGTGGCGTGATGAGATTATCTCCGAGCCGCTGCAGGTCCGAAATGGACACCTGATCGTCAACGACAAGCCGGGTTGGGGCGTAGACCTTGACGAGGATGCGTTGGCCAGGCATCCCTAAGATCGGACTGTGAGCGCATACGAAGAACGGGATCAACGATTGCAACGTTGAAACTCGCCACGACGCTCAAACACCATCACGCGAAAACACTCCTGAAAAGTCCGATGTTGTTATACTGCAACCAAACTCAAACGTCGCGACGAAATTCGGTAGGTAAGCGATGAGCACGAACGAATTGCAATTGATGGCCCACCTCATGCGGCGGGCAGGCTTTGGAGCGTCAAGGGAGGAACTCGAAGCGCTTGTGGAACAGGGTTACGACGAGACGGTCGAGAAGCTGCTCGAAACCGATAGCCCTAAGTCAATGGATATCGATCTGATCCGTCGATACCACCCCGACCACATGGGGATGATGGGTAACAACATCGGCTCCCATTGGATGTATCGCATGATCTCGACCGATGCTCCATTGCGCGAGAAGACAGCGCTTTTCTGGCACGGTATCTTTGCCACTGGCTACGCCAAACTCGCTAACGGCAAGGTGTTGCACGACCAGATCAGGATGTTCGCCCGCCACGGAATGGGCAAATTCGATGACATGCTGGTGGAGCTTTCAAAAGACCCCGCGATGATCGTCTGGCTTGACAATTGCGAGAATCATAACGGCGCGATCAACGAAAACTACGGGCGCGAGTTGCTTGAACTATTCTCGATGGGCGTCGGTCACTACTCCGAACAAGACATCAAAGAAGCGGCCAGAGCGTTCACCGGCTGGACGATCGGCAACACCGACTACATGACCCTCAAGTCGATGCGTGACTCCATTTGGCCGTATGGGCGCCTCTCGTTCCACTTCGAGTTCAAGCCTGACGACCACGACTACGGTGAAAAAGAATTCTTAGGCCGCAAAGGAAACTTCGACGGTCAAGACATCGTAGACATCATCTGCGAGCAAGACGCCACCGCGCGTTTCCTCGCTCGCCACATGTACAGCTTCTTTGTGGCAGACGAACCTCCGGTTCCTGAGTGGCCATACAAACCGCCACGCGATCCGGAAGCGATCGACATGCTCGCCAAAGCGTATTTTGACAGCGGTTACAGCGTCAAGGAGATGCTGCGAGTGCTATTCACATCCGACTTCTTCAAATCCGAAGACGTCTGGTACCAGCGCGTCAAGAGCCCTGCCGAGTTGATGGTCGGCGTTCTCAAGTTGACCGGGGAGTTTCCGCGGCCTAAAGAGGAGATGATCCAAACCCACTTGCACACCGTCTTCATGGGACAACATTTGATGAACCCACCCTCGGTGGAAGGATGGCATTGGGGCACAGAATGGATCGATTCAGGTGCTTTGGTAGAACGCGTCAACTTTGCGTCGGAGCGCTTGGGCAATCTTGAAAGCCCGGGGGTCCAGAGCATGGTTGACAGCGTTGTCGAAGAAGCCGGGAACGCGGATCCAGCGGAGCTCGTCGACCGTGCGCTCGAACAGCTTGCACTGACGCACGTCACCGACGTAACCCGGGAATCCTTGATCGAATTCGTTGAACAGAACGACGAGATGGCGGGTAACAACGGCGGGCAAACCCCACGCGAACGGGCAGCCAACGCCATCAAGATCGTGGCCGCCACCCCTGAGTTCCAAAGGGCCTGATCCGCTCGAGCGACCCTGAGTGAAATCAAGACTCAAACTCCGCACCTAGCGGCGTATTGATAGAGATAAAACGATGGCCAATTCCCAAGAAAAAACCGGGCGGCTTGCATATAACCGCACCATCGGAGTCACCGCTATGTTTGGCCGTGGCTTTTACTATCCTGTCGACATCGTCGCCGATGAAGACGACCGTCTTTACGTGCTGAATCGTTCTTCCGATGGAGACAAACGAGGGGTTCGGGTCACCATAATGAACCTCGACGAGGACTACTTCGGTATCTTCGGCGCATGGGGTGCCGAAAATGGACAATTCACTTGGCCCAACTCGATCACCATCGACAGTGAACGGCGGATCATCATCAGCGATGACTACCTCAACCGCATAACTGTGATGTCCACCGACGGAGACTTCATTGAAAAATGGGGCGAACTCGGTTCCGAAGAAGGAAAACTCGATGGCCCGAGCGGTCTCACGTTTAACGACGATGAGCTGTTCATCGCCGACCATCGGAATAACCGCGTACAACGATTCACGGCCGACGGCGACTACCTAGGCTCTTTCGGAAAACCCGGCTCCAATGTGGGCGAATTCAACATGCCGTGGGGGATCTCTTCCGGTCGGGACGGAAACGTGCTGGTCGCCGATTGGGGCAACGACCGAATCCAAAAAATGACTCCCGAGGGCGAAGTCGTGTCCTCGGTCGGAACATCTGGTGAAGGTGAAGGCGAGCTCCACCGTCCGTCGAGCGCATGCGAAGACGAAGACGGATATGTTTACGTTGCCGACTGGGGTAACCACCGGATCCAAGTCTTCGACCCCGACGGCGAATTCGTCCAAGCAAATCGCGGGCAGGCTACGATCTCAAAGTGGTCACAAGCATTCCTCGACACCAACAAAGAAGAGGCCGCCGCGCGAGCGGAGTCGAACCTTGACCTCGACCCAAACCTATTCGAGAGAGACCCTAACGAAGAGTCTTCTCACATCGAGAAGTATTTTTGGGGACCATCGTCGATCAGATTGATAGGGGACCACATCTACGTCGTCGACACCGTTCGACACAGAATCCAAGTATTTGACATAGTCACAACCGATTAACGAGAGAAATCGCACCTAACGCAATCGAAGCGGAGCCCGAACCCGGCCTGCTCTCAGGAGGAAACTAATGAATTCCCAACGCGACCCAGCCTTGGTCGTAATCCAGCTATCCGGCGGGAACGACGCATTGAACACAGTGGTGCCGTACACCAACGGCATCTATCAAGATTCTCGAACGGCAATTCGACTGGAGGAAAACGAGGTCATCGATCTCGACGGCAAACTCGGCCTGCACCCTAGCATGGGCCCGATCAAGGATCTCTGGGACGACGGCAATGTGGCCATCGTAAACGGCATCGGATATCCCAAACCAAACCGGTCCCACTTCCGGTCGATGGACATCTGGCACACCGCAGAATCGGTAGACGTCGCGCCCGACGGCTGGTTGGGACGCACGATCCGCGAAATCGACCCCGAACATAGTAACGTCGTCGCCGGCGTTAACTTTGGTCGTGGCCTACCCCGCGCTCTGCACTGCAAAGGCGTACCGGTTGCATCGGTGGGTAACCTCGCGACTTATGGGTTAATGCCAGACATCGAAGATACGGCCACGCGTGATCTGGCGCTCAATATCTTCACTCGAATGTACGGGCCCGCCGAAGGCAGGGACGCGATCCTAGATGCGATTGGTGAAACCGGTATGAGCGCCTACCTCGGTGCCGATATCCTCCGAGCAGCGCCTGCACAGTACCACTCATCCATCGAATACGCCGACAACCAGATCGCCCAAGCCATGCGAGACATCGCACAGGTGATGTTCGCCGACGTTGGCACCCGCATCTTCTACACGCAACACGGTAGCTACGACACTCACTCTGGCGAGCTGATCAATCACGCCAACCTTTGGAACGAACTGTCTACCGCCGTTGGCGACTTCTTCGCCGACCTCGAAGAGCACGGGCGCGGAGACGAAGCAATCGTGATGGTCTTCAGCGAGTTTGGCCGCAGGATCGATGACAACGGATCGGGCACGGACCACGGCTCAGGTGGCGTAGCATTCGTGATGGGTTCAAACGTCAAAGGCGGCCTGTACGGGGAATACCCATCTCTAGAACCCATAGACCAAGTCGAAGGCGACATGGCCTACAACAACGACTTCCGGGGCCTTTACTCAACGCTTCTGGACGGATGGATGGGCGTTGACCCGCATCCAATCCTCGGCGGAACCTACGAACAATTCGACATGATTGCGCGGTAGGTAGTCCAACCGTCCCGTCATTCCCGCGCACGCGGGAATCCAGAAGGGTTGGGGTTAGTCGTTCGGGATGTTGCGGTGATCGTGAGGTTGGTGGTCTGGGCGGTATGGGCGGTTCGCGAACCGCCCATACCGGTGGCCCCCTTTGTCCTTCGGACATTTCCCCCGCGGAGCGGGGGAAACCCGGCCTCCCCCTCCGTCATTCCGACGTACGCGGGAATCCAGTGACACAAGAATATCCGTTCATGGCTGGCGCGGCGATTTTGTCTTCACCAAAGCCGTTTCACACCGTAGCGATCAAACAGCGCCTCGTTGGAGACCAGCGCCAGATTCTCGGTCATCGCTTGAGCGATTAATATCCTGTCAAATGGATCGCGATGGGGACCCGCCAACGAACCTGCACGATCGCCGTGTTCGACGGTAATCGGAAGTTGGCTGAATCCTTGGAGCGCGATCGTGCTGACCATGTCATATGCCATTGCATCTGCCTCGGGTAATTTGCCCAACCGATATTTGGTCGCGACCTCCCAAGCAGTCGCAGCACTTACGAAAACTGTATTGGAACTGTCGATAATAGCGGCGTACGCCGCACTTGAAAGACGTCTGCTGTCCGCTATCCACCAAAGGAACGCGTGCGTGTCCAACAGAACTCGCACGGTTAATCACCCTCCCACAACCGCAACTCATCCTCCGGCAGTGGGTCGAAAAAGCTGTCCGGTATCGTGATCTTGCCTTTTAAGATGTCTGGCTGTCGTTTGCCTTGCTGCGTGACAGCAACTAGTTGAGCAATCGGTTTCCCATTGCGGGCGATGACGACCTCCTCCCCTGCTTCAACGTCTATCAGCAACCGTGAAAGATGTGTCTTCGCCTCATGTACGTTCACCGTGACCATCACCGACTCCTTTAGGATTCAATTAGCTAATTATATGACTAACTGCGATTCGGCGTAGAAACTTGGAGCGTTCGCCACGCTCCCGGAGCTGCAACCCTTCCTCGGACTGAGGATCAAAGGAGCTTATGTCAAAATCGATTGCACTTCTCACTGAACCAATTTCTGGCATAACTTTAACTTGGAGACTAACCAAATTCGCGACCGCCACTCCATCCCGCTCAATCACCAACTCCTCACCACGCGCAGCCCCATCCAGCAACCTCAAAACCGCACTCGCGCCTCTTCAAAGTCAACCGTAATCATCTTGCCATTCATTCGAGGTAGCGTGAAATGGTGGGCTAAGGCGTACTGATTTGCGAGATCTTCGGTGGGAGGCCTCGCTATAGGAACGGCTGTCCCAAGGTGGAGAACTCGTGGCCTATGTCCTGTCCGAGAGCCAAAGGCAGCTTTCCGGAGTACGGACCAGTTCGGTTCCCATAGTGGGAGAGGCCTGCCGATTGCCCCAGAAACCAACCTGGCCGTTCGCTTTACGGTGAGCAGGCGCCTTCGACAGATGCAAGTCGCCTCCAGTCGCCCAGGTTTGGTGACCGACGACGAGGAAAAACGACTCCAAAGAGGCAGGATTTGGAGTTGAAAAGCGAGCTTGTTGATACATAGTCTCATTTCATTTACAATCGAGTGATACTTGGTGTCGATACGCGATAGCCCACCAGGAAACCAAACTAACTGACAGAGAGAATACCTACAAAAACAGGAGAAAAACGATGAAAATGGGACATCGTCGATTGAAAAGGATGCCAGTGGCCATAATCGTATCGATTGCGGCTTTGGTCTTCGCTATTGCCTGCGCAGACGAAGCGCCAGAGCCGGTCCCAACGGTCGACACGGCCAAGCTGGTCGAGGACGCAGTCGCTAGCGCACAGAGCGCCAGCGCCGCCGAGATACAGAAGTCAGTAGCGACGGCCATCGCTGCGCAGCCTCAGGGCACCAGCGCGGCTGAGATACAGGAGCTCGTCTCGGACTCGGTCGCGGCGGCCATCGCTGCGCAGCCCGCGGGTCTGACGCGTGCGGAAATCCAGTCTATCGTGAGCGAGTCGACGGCGGGCCAGCTGTCCGCCTCCGAAGTGAAGGCGATCGTCGACCAGTCCGTTCGGGCACTGCCGACGCCTGAGATCGACGTGAGCCGGCTCAGCAGCCTCGTCAATTCCGCCATTGCCGGTGCGGTGCCGGAAGGCGTCAGTGCGGACGAGATCAGCAGAATCGTTCAGGCCCAGGTGAGCGCCGGGCTCTCCGGCACGCTTACGCGCGGCGACATTGAGGACCTGGTTGCCAAGGCCGTCGAGGACGCGGTCGGCGACCAGCTCACCGTCGACCAGGTCACAAATATCGTGAACGCCTCCCTCGTGGCCACGAACCAGGCGATCGAGAATGCGGCTGCCGAAGCCGCCCAGGCGGCAACAGCCGTCGGGCCGCCTGTCCAGGTGGTTGCAACCACAAATTTTGTGGCTGATTGGGCTCGGGTGGTAGGTGGAGACAGGGCAGAGGTTTTCAGCCTGCTGCAACCGGGCGCTGATCCGCACACATTCCTGCCGGGAGCGCGCGACGTTGCCAGGGTAGCGGATGCGGATGTCGTGTTCACAGTCGGTCTTAGCCTGGAGGCCGAATGGCTGGAGGATCTGATACACAACGCCGGTGCAGATGAGTCCAAGATAGTCGCACTTGGCGAAGGCGTCGACCCCATCGAGTTTGCCATGGTCGGGATGCACGACGATCACGGGGACGAAGGCGACGACCATGGCGAAGGTGACGACCACCATGACGAAGGCGACGGCGACCATGATGAGATGGCCATTGGGCGCCTGCTCGTCGCGGATGCGGTAGAAGCGCACCTCTCTGTCATCGATCTAGCGACCGATAACATTGACAGCGGAATCTTCGAAGTTGCCGCGCCTCGCGCGACCGTGTACCCCAGTCCCTCCCATCGCTACGGCATCGTCCTTGCCCGCGGGCCGGAGGACGGTGACGACCGTGTCCACGTCTTCGACGGCGGCGTATTCCTCGTCGAGCACGGCGATCACCACGACCTTGTCCAGGAGCCGGTGTCCCGGCACTCGCTGGAGATCACGGAAGAAGCGCCGATTCACTACGTTAACAGTCACGGCTGGACCGCGATCTTCGCCGACGCCCACGGTCACGCCATCCTGATCAACGAGGCAGACTTGGCAAATTCAAGTGGCGACTATGAGCCGATCGTGTTTGAGGCCGGACCGCAGCATGGCGCGGCGCTGGTCATCTCAGACGAGCACGTAGTCATCACGAACAAGAATCTCGACGACCTGGATGACGCGCTGCCTGTCGGCGTTGAGGTTCGCGATTTCGATGACCACGTTGTCTACGACGCCAGCAATCGCTCATGCCCGGGCATGCACGGTGAGGCCCACAACGAGTATGGCGCCGCCTTCGGTTGCATCGGCGGTGTGCTCTTCCTCGACGCTCACGACGGCGAGTACGAGCACGAGTTCATTTCCAATCCGCCGGAGATGCGCGAAGACTCTCGGATCGGGTCGGTCTACGGTCACCACCACGTCGAGCATTTCTTCGGCAGGGCCTCCTACCGCGACGATGAGGGATTCGCCGACGATGGCATTTGGCTGATCGATGTGGACCACAGCGAAATGCGCCAGGTGTTCAGCGAGCCCAGCGTTTCCACGAAGTTCTCCAGCGATGGCGAACTGCTCTACGTGCTCGGCGCTGACGGCGTGCTGCACGCGCTGGACGCGCATGATGGCGACTTGGTCTCGACGATGGATCTGGTCGAGCCGGGTGAGAGTGGTCGTCCCGCGTTCATCGTTGTTGGCGAGATGCTCTACCTCGCCGATCCGAACTCGGGTCACGTGCTAGCCGTCCACCTCGAAGAGATGGAGATCGAGGAGGAGTGGGAACTCGGCGGCGCACCGTCGAGCCTGGCGTTCCTCGGAGTCGACGATTCGGGTGGCGCGCCCGATGAAGGCCATGCCGAGGACGTCCACGACCACGGCACTCTGGATCCGCACTTCTGGTTCGATCCGATCCGGGTGAAGGCCGCAGTCAACGAGATAGCCGCCCGGCTTTCGGCTGTAGACCCCAACAATGCGAGCTTCTACTTCCAGAACGCCTCAGACTACGCAGAGCAGCTTGACGAGTTACACTACTGGATTCTGGATCAGGTTGAGTTGGTGCCACCGGAGCGCAGGCTGCTGGTTACATCGCACGACACCTTCGCCTACTTTGCCGAGGCCTATGGATTCGAGATAGTTGGCCTGGTTATACCGTCTCTTTCGACTGACGTGGAGCCCACTGCTGAGCACATCGCGGGGCTGATCGAGGTGGTGCGGGAACGCGAATTACCAGCACTGTTTGGCGAGACGACAGTCAGCGAGAGGCTGGCGCAGACCATAGCAAGGGAGACCGGCGCAGAGCTGTTCCGGCTCTATTCGGGTTCCCTTGGGCCAGAGGGCAGCGGCGCTGACACGTACCTCACTATGGTGCGAACGAACGTTGAACGCATGGTTGAGGCGTTGAAGTGAAATTCGCCCCAGACCCGCATAGCGCCAGCATGTCGCTTCAGGACGTGACCGTAGAGCTCGATGGGCACATGGTCCTGAGTAACGTCACGTTCGACGTACACGCGGGGAATCTGATGGGCGTTGTAGGACCGAACGGAGCCGGCAAGAGCACTCTATTCAATGCTATTGCCGGCCTCCTTCCGGTCCGCCAAGGGAAGGTAACCCTTCACCGTGTGGACCAGGGGGGTGGAGCGTTGGCCTACGTGCCCCAGCGGGAGAGCGTCAACTGGCGGTTTCCCGTGACCGCTATGGACGTCGTCATGATGGGCCGGTGCTGCAGATTGGGATGGTTCCGGCGACCCGGGAAGAAAGACCGTGAGCTTGTCAACGCGTGCCTCGGCCGTGTGGGCCTGTGGGACCATCGCTCCGCTCTCGTGACGGAGCTTTCGGGAGGTGAGAGGCAGAGGGTGTTCGTCGCCAGGGCACTGGCCCAGGAGGCAAGTGTGATTCTATTGGACGAGGCCTTCAGCGGGGTCGATGTCGGCGCCCAAGAAGGCCTCGTCGAAGTCCTCCGGACACTGCGCGATGAAGGGCGCATTGTCCTGTTGGCGACCCACGACTTGACCAACCTGGCCAGTCGCTTCGACCAAGTACTGTGTCTGAACCGCCACGTGTGCGCCTGCGGCCCTCCCGACCAGGTGTTTACCTCCGAGGTCATGGAGCAGCTGTACGGCGCCCACGGTCTGGGCCTCACGTTGGACGAGGAGCGGCAGTAAGACTTACGTGATAGATTTCTTAGTCGCCCCACTCGAATACGACTTCATGGTGAGGGCATTAATCGGCTCTGTGCTTGTGGGCGTGATGTGTCCGCTGGTTGGCGCGTACGTCGTCACCAGGAACCTCGCCTTTATTGGTGACGCTCTCGCCCACGCCGTGCTCCCGGGCATGGTGTTTGGGTTCATAGTAGGCATCAACCCAGCCATAGCCGCAATCCCGACCGGCGTCTCCGTTGCCGTGCTGATCAGGGTAGTGAGCCGGCGTGCGGGCCTCAGTTCTGATACTTCCATAGGCATACTATTTGCGACCATGTTTGCCCTGGGACTCATGATGCTGGCCGTGGTGTCAACCGTCAACGTCGCTATGGAAGACCTGCTCTTGGGCGAAATCTTGGCCATATCTCCGACCGAAGTCTATGTGTCCGTTGGAATTACCGCGATGGTCATCCTGGGGCTGTTTGTCCTTCACCATTGGCTGCTGTTTGCGAGCTTCGATCCCGTGGGGTCGCAGGTTGTCGGTGCGCGTAGCAACTTCGTCGACTACTTGCTGCTGGCCATGCTTGCCCTCGTCATCGTGATAGGAATTCAGGCGGCGGGCATTGTTCTTGTCATGGCAATGCTGGTAACGCCTGCTGCCACGGCGTATCTGCTGGTCAGACGTTTTGTCCCGATGATGATGGTGGCCGCGGTGATAGGGACGGTAGCCGCAGTGACAGGCTTCTACGTCTCCTACTACTTCAATCTGCCCGCCGGTCCTGCAATGACCCTGGTCGCAAGCGGGATATTCGTACTCGTAGTTTCATTCAGACGAAGAACCATCGCCTGAGAATCTACTTCTCGGAAGAACCTCGTCTTCAGGATCCCGTACGTCGGCGAAGACGTGATCCGCAATCGCAGGCTCGACCTTGCTGGACAACGGCGTTCCAGGGCGTCTCCATCGCCCTCCGTAGCCATCTGGGGATTCTGTGCCCTAGGAGTTTCTCAGTCGTAGGCTATGACAGGGGAGAATGAGTCCCCGATGGGTCCAGTGTGAAATGGTGGGCGATGGAGGACTCGAACCTCCGACCTCATGCGTGTGAAGCATGCGCTCTAACCAGCTGAGCTAACCGCCCGTCACCAGAATCTGCGGCACGATTGCCGATCCCCAACATCCAGAGATCCGCTAGTCTGGAGGTGTGGTGGCGATGACAAGACTCGAACTTGTGACCTAGCGCTTATGAAGCGCTCGCTCTAACCTGCTGAGCTACATCGCCGCCGTTGAAACGACCCTCAAAACACCCTCGCACCGTTCTCACTATGGTACCCACCTCAATCCACTCGGTCAACAATCGGGGTGTTATCGGCAAGGCTAGTTTTCCCTGGGTTCCGACCTTCGCCGGAATGACGCGTGGGTCTTATCCAGCCGCGTAATCCCCACTCTTGCCGCCACTCTTGCGCAACAACCGCAAGTTCGTCACTCGAATGCCCCGCTCAGCAGACTTGCACATATCGTAAACCGTCAATCCAGCAACCGAAGCGGCGGTCATCGCCTCCATCTCAACGCCCGTGCGCCATGTCGCGCGCGCTGTAGCCTCAATTCGCAATCCGGAGCCGTCGGCCAACTCTTCAATGTCAACCTCAATCTGAGATATTGGGATGTTGTGACACATCGGGATCAGTTCTGACGTTTGCTTACCGCCCATCACCCCGGCAAGTTTCGCCGTGGCTAGAACGTCACCCTTGCCGATCCCGCCAGAGCGTATCAGCGACAATGTCGCTGTCGACATCAACACCTCACACGCAGCGGTAGCAACACGCTCCGTAATCGGCTTTCCACCAACATCAACCATGCGCGCCTCACCCGATTGATCCAAATGAGTCAGTTCCGGCTCCAACGCCAAATCGACATCTTGGATCTTCGTATCGACCGTTGCAACCAAACTCTTAAACGGTGTTGATTGTGCGGCCAACGCGCTCCCTTTTCGCTCGTAACCGGAATCGACGAGTTGCTCGTTTTCCGACAATCTCGACACCTCACCCACCATCGCATCACATCGCTCGTTTTGAGGATGTCCAGCGTGTCCCTTCACCCACTGAAACACGACATCCCGGCCTTCAACGGCGTCGAGCAATCGACCCCATAAATCAGGATTTAACGCCATTTCACCCTTCGCGTTCCGCCGCCAACCGTTCGACCGCCATCTTCTCGCCCAACCCTTCGACATTCCGTCAACCACATATCGAGAATCCGTTACAACCTCGGTGCGACGTCCCGCCCCTAAGTCGGCGGTGCTCTCAAGCCCGGCGATAACTCCCATCAACTCCATCCGGTTATTCGTCGTCCGTCGATACCCCTTCGACAGATTCCAACTTCCGCCATCGGCTTCAATCACGACGCCAAACCCACCCGGACCGGGATTGCCGATCGCACCACCGTCTGAGTAAATGAAGAGATCTGGTCGCGAACTCGAAGTCATCTTGGGCACAATTCTAGTGTGTCCTTCAAAGAGCGAGGCCGAATGAGGCGAATTCGCCAAGATCTCAGAGGAACCGCACTGCCGACCATCTGCGCCCAGCTGAACTAGTCTTCGTACCCGTCGTCTGCCAGCAGCTTTTCCTCCGGCTGGCCGGCCGCTTCTTTGGCCAGACGGTCACACAGTGCATTTTCCGACCCGAACGCTTCTCGGAATTTGGCATGGCCACGCACCCACCGGAACTCAACTCGTTTCAAGCGGTCGCTGGCATGAAGGATTCGTTTCCACAGGTCGGTGTTCTTGGCCTTCTCGCCATCCTGTTTAATCCATTGATTTTTGCGCCAACGCTTCGCCCAACCGCGCGTCATCGCGCTCACCAGATACTCGGAGTCGGTGATCAAGATCACCTTTTCAACGTCATCAATCTTTTCGTCAGATTGAAGTCTGACCAGTAAATCCAAGGTTTCAGCCGCACCCATCAACTCCATGCGGTTGTTGGTGGTGTGCTTGTAGCCTTGTGACTGGCTCGCCCGTTTACCCTTCACCTCCATGATCGCGGCCCAACCACCCGGTCCGGGATTCTTTAATGCTGATCCATCGGTGAAAATACGAATCAACGTCCCATCTTTGACCGCTGCTTCCTCTTGCTCCTTGAATGCCGTGTCCTCTCGGACGCGCTCGACCTCGCGCCTCGCCAGACCCTCGGCTTGGCTTAACATGACATCCGAATTCGCCGAATCCATCGAGAGGCGAACTTCAACGTCGTGGCGTTGCATCAGACGTCGAAACTCTTGCCACAGATCGGCATTGCGCACACGATCTCCTTCGCGACGATTCCATTTGTTCTGTGCCCACGTATCCAACCAACCCCGGTTGACCGCGTTGGCCGTCAATTCGTGCGGGGTATCTAGGACGATACGAAGGCCGTCCTTTCTCAGCAATCGACGAGTTTCACGCATCGCGTCGATGCACGCCGTAAGGTGCATACGGGCAAAATTGGTTGTCTGAAACTTGCTCGAGACTTTCTCAAGCCGTCCCGGGATGTCGAGCTCAATGTAGTACGCGCCAACACCAGAATTGCCAACCGTTGCGGCTGCGTACGAGATATGGCAATCGGGCGCGACTTGCGACCCGTCTGCGTCATCCGATTCGGCTTCTTGTTCTTGCTTACGACCCCGTCCACCGACGTCCTGAGCAAATCGCCACGTCACTTGTTCCTGCAAATCAATGCACGTCGCCAAACGCTCCAGCAAATCACGGTGCACAACCTCTTCACCGTCGTCTTTAACCCAATCATTGTTTCGCAGTTTCGCGAAATCGTCAGTGTTTCCTAGCGTTTCTGCCACCCAAGTCGAAGGCGTGACCACTTCGACGTTCTCGCCACGCGCTTCAACAGCCTCGAAACCTTCAACCGCCGCGGTCAAGCAGCACCTGATGAAGGTCGCTCCATCGTCGACGACGCCGGCGATCGGGTCGAGTTGCTCGTCGCCAACCCGGACCATTGCGCTGTAGGCGCCGAATCCCTGCTGGGGTTGGAAATCTATGCCGCAATTGATGCGGACCGGAGCTGACGTCTCTGATTCTGTCGCTGTTTGCTGTGCCATAACTTCTGCGGGTTTCAATCCGTCCTAGTTTGAGAACCCGATTGAATCATCGTAAATCAAGATTCTCAACTTCGGGACACCGAAATTAACCTCCCAACCTAAACATCTCGATCTTTTCCCTATTCGCACCGGTGACCGCTCCTTCTAGCGCAGTGTTGCTCGACCGCGTTTCAGAATAGCGGTCGCGGCGGCTTAACCAAACACCCTCAATGATTTCGTTGATTTCGTCGTCCGTAGATCCGTCCCGCAAGGGACCCTTCAGATCGGTTCCGCGCGTCGCGAATAGACAGGTAACCAAGCGACCCTCAGTCGTCAGTCGAGCCCTCGTGCAGTCTCCGCAGAACGGTTGAGTGACCGACGTGATCACGCCGATCTCGCCCTGTCCATCGACGTACCTGTATCGCGAAGCCACCTCGCCTTGGTAGTTGGCAACCGCAGGTTCAAGTGGAAACTCGGCGTCAATGATCTCGACGATTTCCCGGCCGGACACGACCTGAGAGAGGTCCCAATCGTTCAAATTCCCGACGTCCATAAACTCGATGAAACGAACGATATCGCCGGTTTTGCGGAAATGCTCCGCGGTCTCCAGAATTGTCTGTTCGTTCACGCCTCGTTGAACCACCGTATTGATCTTGAGCGGCGAGAATCCGGCCTCGCGCGCGGCATCCATACCGGCCAGAACTTTTTCGGGTCCGTACGGACGGCCGCTCATGTGCGAAAAGACTTCCTCATCCAACGCGTCCATGCTAACTGTCAAACGATCGAGGCCTGCCTCCTTCAGTTCGTGGGCGTAGCGCGGTAACAAGAACCCGTTGGTCGTCATCGCCAAGTCGTCGACACCGTCAATCTCAGCGAGTCGACCTATCAACTCCGTCACCTGGGCCCGCACCAGCGGTTCGCCACCCGTTATCCTCACCTTCCGAACACCAAATCCAACAAACAACCGAGTCAACCGAGTGATCTCCTCAAACGACAGAATCTCTTCTCGTTTCAGGAATTCGTAGCGCTCGCCGAAAATCTCGGCCGGCATGCAATAAGGACAACGGAAATTGCACCGATCGGTTACAGAGATGCGGAGGTCTCGGACACCTCGACCGAGCGTGTCTTTGATCTTCTGGTTTGTGGCCACGGATTTCACGCACTAGCGCCCTTCACGCCCCGTCGAAAATGTTTGATGCGGTGATTGAGATTGTACCCGCCTAACATAATCGGAACCTCGCAGTATTCAGATGCGGTTTACGAGATCGTTCAGCGCCGGAACGATGGCTTCGATGGCACGAGCTCGATGACTCAACGAGTCCTTTTCGTCGGCGCTCATCTCCGCCGTTGTTCGAGTTTCGCCGACGGGCACGAAAATCGGATCGTAACCGAATCCATTGCATCCCCTCGGTTCAAAGATGATCCGACCTTCAACTGTCCCTGTCGCATGCATGAATTCGCCTTGGCATTGAGGATTGGCTACCGCAATCGCGCACTCGAAACGAGCCGTTCGATGCTCTTTTGGAAAGCCTTCCAAGTTATCCAACAAAAGATGCAAGCGATCCATGTCCGAAAGCCCGTCGCCGCCGTAGCGCGCCGAGTGGACCCCCGGTGCTCCGTCCAGCGCATCGACCACCAATCCAGAGTCATCGGCGAGCGCGATCTCTCCAAAATGTTGAGAGTAGTATCTCGCCTTAGTGATCGCGTTGGCCAAAAAAGTCGAGCCATCCTCATCTGGCGCCGTAATACGCGGTAATTCCTCCAAACCTACGAACATCGCTGAAACTTGCGCCAATAATCGACGAAACTCGCGCACTTTCCCAGCATTCTGCGTCGCTATCAATACGCGAACGGGCTGAGATTCAATCATGATTTTGGCCTCGAAGTAAAGCTATGACCGATAATGTATCGCAACGGGAGCGGTAAACGATTGACGATCGTCTCAAGGCTTGTTAACTTTGCGACTTGCGGCGCGGAATGATATTCTAATCACGAGATTTCGCTCGATGTCGAAACTCTCGAGGGAAGCCAAGCCAAGGCTTGAAACTGAGCCGCAAAGAAACGCAGACAGTCCGTCCAAACCCGATTTAGACAAGACCGCATCTCGATGCAGAACTGGCTGACTTCCTCCAAATTGACTAAGCTCGCACTTCCCGTGCTGGCTCTCGCCGCTACACTGTTTATCGCGGCATGCTCCCCTGAACACCCGCAATCGACCTTCGGATATGCCGGTCCTGTCGCGCGCGATCAAGGCAATCTTTTCATCCTGATCTTCTGGATTGCAGTCGCCGTGTTCATCATCGTCGAGGGCGGAATCATCTACATCGCGTTTCGATACCGACGCCGTGACGATAAGATCCCCAAGCAGGTCCACGGCAACACTAAGCTCGAAATCACTTGGACCGTCATCCCGTCATTGGTCGTCGCCGCCATCGCCGTGCCCACAATCATCGGCATTTGGGAACAGCAACGTGGCGCGCCCACCGACATGGGCGATGTGCTCGAGGTCGAAGCCATCGGTCACAGATGGTGGTTTGAGTTCCGTTACCCCAATCAAGAGATCGTCACCGCCAACGAACTCCACGTCCCAACCGGTAGACCGGTGAACGTCAAACTGTCATCGCAAGACGTGATCCATAGCTTCTGGGTACCCAAACTCGCCGGCAAGGTCGACATGGTGCCATTGAACGACAACCTCGTGTGGTTCATCGCGGACGAACCGGGGATCTACGATGGGCAATGCGCCGAATTCTGCGGGATTGCGCACGCTCATATGCGTTTTCGTGTGATCGCGCACGAAGAGGACGGTTTCCAAGAATGGGTCGCGGGCATGCGCACCCCGCCGGAGCCGTTCGAAGCTGGCAGCGCAGAAGCCCAAGGCGAACTCCTATTCGCGACGAACTGCAAGACCTGCCACACCAACGACTCGTGGCGACAAGACGCCTACTCGCTCGAAATCCAGCAACAAGAATCCCGATGGAATACTTGGTTGGATGACATCGAGAACTCCCGCCTCGTTTCCGCGCCTAACCTTACTCACTACAGTCAGCGCAATTTCCTCGGCGCAGGCATCAAAGAAAACTCCCGCGAAAATCTCATCAAGTGGATCACCGACCCAGATTCGATAAAAATCGGAACTGCGATGCAAGCCCACGCCGCCGCCTATCAGGAACGCGAAGACAACAAGATCAACCTCTCGAACCAAGAGGTTGAAAATATCGCCGATTACCTACTCGCCCTCGAACCAGGCGATATTTCCCAACTCGTTGCACCCGCAATCACCGGCGGAACTCCCGAAGAACGAGGGGAACAACTCTTCATATCAATCGGCTGCAACGCCTGCCACTCGCTCGATGCAGACACGACGATCGTGGGACCGAGCCTCATCGGCATCGCCGGTCGCGCCGGCACCCGCACATCGCTGTCAGCTGACGAATACTTGCGGCAGTCGATAAACGATCCTGGCGCATTCATCGTCGATGGATTCACAAACGCCATGGTCGTGCCCAAAATCCCGCCGAATCAAGTCGATGACCTGATCGCCTACATCACAACACTCGAATAACGAACAACCAACTCGGATAAACTAAATACAGCGCCCCGCAACACTCGTTAATCCCCCACGCGATCAAGCAATGCAGACCACACATCCAGGACCAAGTCGCGAACCTATTTCGTTGAGCTTTCCGCGCATCATCCCGCGTCCGAAGAGTGAATACGGTATTTGGAGCTGGATTTCCACCGTCGACCACAAACGGATCGGCACGCTGTACGCCGTAACGTCTTTCTTTTGGTTCCTGGTCGGCGGCATTGAAGCTCTCTTAATGCGGGTGCAGCTTTCGCAAGCCGACAGCACGCTCATCGATCCCGAAATGTTCAACCAGCTCTTTACAATGCATGGCACCACTATGGTGTTCCTCGTCGTGATGCCCCTTTCCGCGGCATTCTTCAACTGGTTGGTCCCGCTTCAGATCGGCGCCCGCGACGTAGCGTTCCCTCGCCTAAACGCGCTGAGCTTCTGGATATTCCTCTTCGGCAGCCTGTTCCTCAATTTCTCTTGGCTAATTGGCGATGCGCCCAATGGCGGCTGGTTCGGTTACGCTCCCAACTCGCACGTCGCCTTCAATCCGACCAACGGAATGAATTTCTGGGTCATCGGCCTCAACATCCTTGGCGTCGCTTCCATCGCCGCGGGACTGAACTTTATCGTCACCATCCTGAACATGCGCGCCCCTGGAATGTCGCTCACGAAGATGCCCGTCTTCACTTGGATGACCTTTGTGACTTCAGTCCTCATCGTCCTCGCCCTGCCGGTCCTGACCGTAGCACTCATCCAACTTCAGGTTGACCGCCTCTACGGAACCCACTTCTACAACACCGCCGCCGGTGGCGACCCCGTCCTCTGGCAGCACGTATTCTGGCTTTTCGGACACCCAGAGGTCTACATCCTCATTCTCCCTGCAATGGGCATCGTCTCCGAAATCCTTCCGGTGTTTTCGCGCAAGCCGTTGTTCGGCTACTCGTTCCTCGTCTTCGCCGGCGTAGCGATCGGTTTCATGGGCTGGTTCGTCTGGAGCCACCACATGTTCACTGTCGGTCTCGGGCCGGCCGCCAACTCGGCATTTGCCATCTCCACGATGGCCATCGCGATCCCAACTGGCATCAAGATCTTCAACTGGATCGGCACGATGTGGGGCGGCTCGATACGGTTCTCCAGCGCGATGCTCTTCGCCATCTCATTCATCGCCATGTTCACTATCGGAGGCCTTTCCGGCGTGATGCACGCCGCCGTGCCTTCCGACGCCCAACAGCAAGACACTTACTTCGTCGTCGCACACTTCCACTATGTGCTTTTCGGCGGGGCCATCATGGCCATTTTCGGCGGCATCTACTTCTGGTGGCCAAAAGCGACCGGATACATGCTGAGCGAGAAACTCGGCGTTATCAACTGGCTGATCATGCTCATCGGCTTCAACCTTCAGTTCGCGCCACAACACTGGCTCGGCCTCGATGGAATGCCCCGCCGCATCTTCACCTACGCCGAAAACATGGGCTGGGAAAACACCAACATGATTGCCTCCGCCGGCGGCTTCCTGATGGCGTTCTCGGTCCTTTTGTTCATGATCAACGTCGTCTACAGCGCGCGTAAGCGGGTACCGGCCGGCGACGACCCTTGGGACGGCCGAACTCTCGAATGGTCGATCTCCTCGCCGCCGCCTCACTACAACTTTGAGAAGATACCCAATGTTGAGCACCGCGACGACTTCTGGTTCACCAAGCACCCAGAACTCATCGCCGAGTATTACCACGACGAACACTCCGGAGAACTTACCGCACCCTCGGGCGCACAGTTCGACGAAGATGCGGCTGAAGAAGAGGACGAGCACGCGGACGCGCATGCCGAAGAACACCACGGTGACGACGAACACGGCCACGGCGGAATCCACCTCCCCGACATGTCCTACTACCCGATCATCCTTGCAGCCGGGCTCACCATAGTCGGTGCCGGGCTAATGACCGCGATCCCGGTGATCATCATCGGAACAATTGTCCTGCTCTGGGGACTGCTAGGTTGGTCGTTCGAACCAGTCAACGACCCGGTCCCAGACTCACACTGATCTTTAGATCCGATTCCCGAACGGAAAGCGACCTGAATTGGCAGCCGCAACCGGTACATACGAAATCAAAAGCGAACACGGCGAAGTAATCAACACTTCAACCGGCCTGAGCAACAAAAAACTGCTCATGTGGTCGTTCCTCGGATCCGACGTCATGTTCTTCGGGTCTTTCATCGCCACTTACCTCGTATACCGCAACCGTAGCCTTGTCGGCCCCTACCCCGCTGACATCCTCGATATCCCAATCACGTCCGTCTCGACCTTCGTGTTGCTGATGAGTTCGCTAGCCATGGTGCTAGCCCTTTCCTACATTCAACAAGGACGCCAGAAGATGGGCACCTTCTGGATCTTCTCGGTCGTCGTCCTCGGAGCGATCTTCCTACTTTTCCAGGTCTACGAATTTAATCACTTCGGGCAAGTCGGCCTCACTCCGCGCACCAACCTGTTCGGGACGACATTCTTCATCCTCACCGGTCTGCATGGTGCCCACGTAACACTCGGAGTGCTCTGGCTCATCTTCCTCGGATTCGGAAGCATTAAAGGCTCACTACGCGCCGACAATGCCATTGACCTCGAGATCGCCGGCCTCTACTGGCACTTTGTCGACATCGTCTGGATCGTCATTTTCACCGTCATATACCTCATCTCTGCACGCGACGTCGGCCCCCCGGGCTAGCTTCCCTTGGATCCACTGAGAGTAAACGAAAATGTCGAACTTCTGGAACAAACTCCTTTATCACGACGGCCGAGGTTGGTGGGACCTTCCGCGCACCCAATGGCAGGATCCTAACCCACAGATGGAAGGCCCATTTGGCCACGGTATCGCCCCGATAAAGAGAACCTGGGAAATCATCACCGCGGCCGACTACCATCACGGAACTCCTTGGTTCTACGTCCTCATTGGCGCCATCCTCAGCATCATCACCATCGTCGAGGTCTGGGCATTCACGTGGGAAACTCTCGGTGGACTCCTAATCCCACTGATGCTCGTTCTGTCGCTGGCCAAGTTCATTCTCGTCGTCGGTTTCTTCATGCACTTGAAGTTCGACCGAAAATACTACGCCTGGATATTCACCGCCTGTATGATGATCGGCATCGGGATCTTCGTCGCATTGCTGCTGCTTCTAGAGTACGGGAATCAAACCCGGCAATAGCCGTCTACGGGCACACCGAACGGGGCCGTCGTACATCGAAAACGTAGTACGAGGCATGAAAGGCCCCAAACAATGACCCTCTCCCCCGAAGTCGCTAACTCCATTGGCGATTTCTTTGCGTCTTGGTCATTATCGGGGCCGCAGTTCATCATCGTCGCATTCCTCTCGGTCACATACCTCGTGGGAATGCTCCGACTTCAGTTTCGGTCACGATGGCAGGCCATACCCGTCCGCAAGATGCTCTACGGCATCGGCGGATACGCAATTCTCTTTTTCGCCGTGGCGGGGCCCCCGGAGGCGTTCTCCGACGACATGTTCTTCGCCCACATGACCCAGCACATCCTCATCGCCATGGTCGCGTCCGTCCTTCTCCTCGCCGCATCGCCCTTGGCTGCATACCTGTGGGCCTTGCCCGAAATCATCCGTGCGGGAGTCGCACCATCCCTCGCCGAATCGGGTTGGTTAAGACGCATCACTGCAATCCTAACCAGTCCGAAATTCGCACTCCCAGCCTTTGTCCTGACGCTTTGGGGTTGGCACGTGCCAGAAGCGTACTCTCTGGCGCTCAACAACGACTACGCCCACCTCGCAATGCACCTTTCCATGTTCGCCACCTCGCTTCTCTTTTGGTGGCCGATAATCGGACCTCCGCCCGTGCGATTCCAACTAACAGATCCCCAGCGCATTATCTACCTCATCCTCGTCGTCACCCCCACCGCCGTCCTCGCCGCCATCATCACGCTCTCCAACTCCGTCATCTATACCCCATACATCGACACCCCACATCACTTCACCCTCACACCGAACGAAGATCAACGCATCGGCGGACTCCTCATGTGGATACCCGGCAACATCGTCTACCTCGCAACCCTCACAACCCTCTTCCTCCGCTGGTTCTCTCAAGAAGACCGTAAAAACCGACAATACCGACTGAATCGCAGGCAGGTCGAGGCGACGCGGAGGCGTATTCGAGAACTAGAAGAAAACGATAAGAATTAAGCCAGATCTTGCCGCTAGACCAGTCTAGAAACCCACACCTCGGCTCGTCGAATTCTCGATCCGCTCCAATATCTCGATCATGACGCGCTGATTCTCCTCCAACTTGGTCATCCGCTCTTCCAGCCTGTTCATCCGTTCGGTAAGACTCGTCATGACATTCAGCATCGATACAAACGAATTGCTGAGCTGCGCGTAGTTCTGAGTATGCTTGTAGTCAGATTCGGCCAACCTGTCCTCAAGCCGATCGAAGCGCTCGTCAACATGCTGTTTGGTAGCCAGTTCCTCGTGAGTATGTGCCGCTGTGGTCATTATCGACAGCTTATCCGCCGCTCAGTAATCTAACTTCACAGTGTACACACCAGATAATACGAACCCTCCGCTTAAACCACCCTGTTAAAATCCAATACACCGGGCGGTTAGCTCAGAGGCCCAGAGCGCTTGCCTTACAAGCAAGAAGTCGGAGGTTCGAATCCTCCACCGCCCACCAGCCTCAACGGCCTGCGACCACACATCCTCCATCTATGTCCCGTCAACCCGGCATCGGCAACACATCGCTCGCAAGCAGCGACCCTGATCCGACCTACAGGGTCCTACACGACCAAGCCGAAGTCGATGAATCAAACGATGACGAAGAAGAAGGCGGTTGTTGCGGTTGCGTCGCGATTCTCATTCTCATACCGGTCGCAATTGCTATCGCCTGGTGGTTGGGGTGGCTAGATTCATCTTGGAAATGGGCGACCGAGATCATCTGCGAGATGTGTGCATGAGCGACACGCCGCCGGGAGCCTCGGAAACTCCTTCCTATCTCGTCCCCATATCCAAGCACACTCTCTGGCTCGCGGGCCGCATCATGGTGACTGGCACCCATGCACCGACACCACCCAGCCTGCGCATCACTTACTTGCCGCGCTTCTCTGAGCTTACGAGCCCTGCTTTCTCTAAGACATCAATGTGCTTGGCTAAGGCCTGTCGGGAGATAGCAACTTCATGCCGCACGATCAAACGCGCCGTGATCTCGTAAAGCGTCTGCTCCTTGCGCTCACAGAGCTCGTCCAACATCAACCTCCGTGTTGGACGTGTTGGATCCGCGAGTGCCTTGAAGACCAGGCCCTTTTGCATGTACACAATACGCAACAATAGAGTTGCGTATTGCGGACGAATTCGGCGGAGTCCGCTCCCCCTAGTGGGCTGTCATCAGGAGTAGCATCGAGTAGAGGATGACCGCGACCGAGCGGTGAGGATAAGGAACAAATTAGTACACGAGGGAATGTTCCTCTCAGAGAACAAAATGATTGGTACGGAGAATACGCTTTCATGATCTGGTTGGATTTTGTGGCTCTGGGCAGACTGTCTGGATAAACTGGAGAGTTGCCGCAATCAATTAGACGTTAGCGCTGTAAGTACGTACAGATGTATCGGAGACCGGTACTAGGAGGGAGAGACCATGGTGCGCGACACAGACACTACGGCGTGGCCCCCCGCCGCCTCGGTGCTGGATTGGCTTCTTGACTCAGACTCCTCCATCCGCTGGCAAGTCCTCCAAGATCTAGCCGGCGTCGATAACGTCGCCGCCGAGCGTGCCCGCGTGGCAGATGAGGGATGGGGCCGACGCCTGCTCGACGAGCAGCGCCCAGACGGGCAGTGGGGCGATGGAGAAGCGCACCCGTTCTGGTGGACGAACCTGTACACCCTCCTCTACCTGCGTGATCTCGGCGTGGATCCTGAAAGCGATCGCACCCGACACGCGATCGAGCTAGTGCACTCGAGCGTGACCTGGGGCCCGTGGCACGGAGACTCTCCATTCTTCGAGGGGGAGGAAGAGCCCTGCATCAACGGGCGCGTCGTGGCGCTCGGCGCCTACTTTGGGAAGCCGAGCCTCCGATTGGTGGACCTTCTGCTGAGCGAGCAGCTCGGGGATGGTGGGTGGAACTGTGAGGCGCCCCGCAGTTCCATGCGCTCCTCATTCCATACGACAATTTGCGTCTTGGAGGGCTTGCTCGCACACGAGCAGTCGTACGGGATAGACCCGGCCATCACGGAAGCTCGCGAGCGTGGCGAAGAGTATCTGCTAGAGCGGCACCTCCTCCGGCGGCTCTCCACGGGTGCTGTCATCGACGAAGGTTGGAGGCGCCTCGCCTTTCCTCCGTTGTGGCACTACGATGTCCTGCGGGGCCTTGAATACGCGGCGACTGCAGGCTTTAAGGACGATCCGCGCCTTGCAGAAGCCATCGAGACAGTTGAAAGCCGTCAGCTTCCCGATGGACGCTGGCGCCTTGACGTGCGGCACAAGGACACCCTCTACGAGGAGATCGCTGGTGCTCCCGGAGAACCGAACCGATGGATCACGCTCCGCGCACTCCGCGCGCTGAGACGCTTGCGCCATTGAAGGGCCCGTAGCGTCCGGCTTCTGCGGCTTCGACTTCTTGGAGACATGGTCCGTCTGCCTAGCTTCGAAACACCCAACGAACAGTTCGCAATTCGGTACGCCGTGCCCACCACCTCGCTGCATCAGCCGAGAATTTCGTATAGGCGATACAGCGCCGTGGTCAACCGTACCTTGGGCGTCTCAACTCCCTTTACTACCCCAAGCGCGCCCCAAAACCCGCCCAAACGCCTCCACAAACCCATCCAACTCCTCGTACGAGTGCGCCGCCGAAACATTCCCGGCGCACTTGCTCGACAACAAATATCCCTCGTTCATCATCCCCATGAACACCATCTCGAGCAACTCGCCGTCGTTCGTCGCATATGACCGGTAGTCCCGCACAGACTCTGAAGTCGCCTGAATGCCGAACAATGACGCCGCACCTGTGACGCCCATCGGCGCCTCCATCTCCGAGATCACACCTCTCAGCTTCTCCCGCAGATATTCTCCCTTCTCCTCCAAATCCTCGTAAACATCCACCGACAACTCCCGCAACGTTGCGACACCCGCGGCCGCCGTCATCGGATTACCGTTGAACGTCCCGGCGTGCGACACCTGCGGACCTCCCGACTGGCTCGGGTCCCACATCGACATGACGTCTTGACGACCTCCGAACGCGCCGACAGGTAAGCCACCGCCGATCACTTTTCCGAAACACGTCAAGTCTGGCGTCACTCCGTAATACTCCTGCGCGCCGCCGCGCGATGCCCGAAACGCGATCACCTCGTCGAAAATTAGCAGGATCCCCAGATCCGACGTCAGCCGACGCAAACCTTCCAAGAACTCAGGCTCAGCAGGCACCATCCCGCACTGACCGTTGATCGGCTCCACAATCACCGCCGCCAACTCGTCGGCATGAGCCCGAATCACCTGCTCGGCATTCTCCAAATCGTTGTACGGCATGATCACAATCTCATCCGCCGACCGCGGCGTCATCCCACGCGTCATCAATACCGCATCCGGCGACTCGCCGTCACCGGCCAACCCCACATCCGGCGTCACGCTGATCTGAACCGCATCATGATTCCCGTGGTACGCACCTTCACACTTCGCCAACATGGTCTTGCCAGAAAACGCACGCGCCGCCCGGATTGCGTTCAGCGTCGCCTCTGTCCCTGAATTCACGAAACGCACCTTGTCCAACGATGGCACGCGCTCACACATCAACTCGCCCCACTCGACCACCAACGGCGTAGGCGCTGGATAAGAAACTCCACGTTCCAGCTGCTCCCGCAGCGCATCGATCACCGCCGGATGACGATGTCCCAAAATCAACGTCGTCATGTTGTTGATGAAATCGACCCGTTCGTTACCATCCACGTCCACGATCTTCGACCCTTCGGCCCTAGAAACATAGATCGGGAACGGACCCCAGAAAATGGAGTTCCGAGTATCCCCACCCGGCAACCATCGCTTCGCTTCCTCGTGCTTAGCCGACGACCCGCAGTTCAAACCAACATAGCGCGCCCGTTCAGCCCGCAACGAATCAGAAATCTCTTGCTTTGCCATGCGCATATATTAACTTCGAACTCCCTCAAGAGTCCCCGTCTTTTCGGAGAGGCTAGGGGGAGGCGAAACTACATCACAGGCGGATGCGGATACTCCCTCATCCAGCTCTCACGACCGAATCCAGGATCCTGCGACATATCGCCATGCTGAGCCAACCGATCCTGCGATGCTGCCTCGATGGACGTCATCACTTCCTCGAACAATTCGCCCTCCAACCGATGCCGAACATCCGCATAGGCCGGGTCATCCAACAGATCGACCTGCTCCTGTGGATCGTTTTCAATGTCAAAAAGCAACGCCTCACCCGACTTATACCGATGCAACTTGAATCTGCCGTCGTAGTTCATCCATCCATCCGTCAGCATCCCAAAGATCCGGTCCCGACCAACATCCCCTGGCATCCCTTCGCCCGGCAACGGCACCGCATCGTACCAGACCGGTAGGTCGACACCAGCCCAGCTCAGCATCGACGCCGTAACATCTCGCAACTCGACCAAGTCCTCAACCACTTGGCCACCTTCAACGCCCGGTCCCATCGCCACGAACGGGATGCGAATCGCAGACTCGAAGAACGAAGCCTTACCGATCAGATTGTGGTCACCCAGATAGTCTCCATGGTCTGACGCCAACACGATATACGTGTTTTCTAACAACCCCTGCCGCTCCAACGCCTCCAAAATCGACCCAACCTCGTAATCGATCTGTTGCACCAGACCCGAGTAGTGTCTCCGAATCGTTACCTTCGTCTCATCCGGAAACTCCTCGTAATCGACCCCGTTCCAAGGTCGACGGTTCCCGCTCACATTCGTCTCTCGCAAACTCGGATGATGCCCCGGAACCTCTGGCGCCGCTTCCGGCAATTTGCTCTCGTCGACACCCTCCAAAAACCGCTCATTCGGATCATACGGGCAGTGCGGACCCGGAAATCCCACCATCATCGCAAACGGACCCTCGCCGCCGTACCGGTCGATGAACTTCACCGCTTCCGAACCCACGAAATGATCCCACGAATGCTCCCACGGTATGTCGTGGATCACGGCCCCCTTGTTCTCGTGATACCCATCCATCTCATCGCCATGCAACTTCCGCAAACCGTGCTTCTTTAGATAGTGGTAGTAGTCGTCCCGCACGTGCAACCACCGCTTGTCCTCGCAAACCACCCGATACTGGAAGCCTCTACGCTCGTCCCACGGGTAGAAGTGCATCTTGCCGATACCCGCGGTGTAGTAGCCCGCATCATTCAAGATCTCCGGCCAAGTCTGTATTCCGGCCTCCCGCCAATCACCGCGCAAGTTCTGTGTATTATTGGTGACCCCGTTGCGGATGGCATTCGCACCCGTCAGCAACGCCGTCCGCGCCGGCACACAGACCGGCGACTGCGAAAACCCGTTCGCATACCGCACTCCCTCACGCGCAATCCGGTCAATGTTCGGCGTCTTCAACCAGTTGGCACCATAGCATCCTGCGAAATCAGCTCGGAACTGGTCCGGAAACAGAAAAACAATATTCGGCCGATCTCCGCTGCTCATCTCGATACTCCTATGTCAATCCAGCTCCGCGACCGCGGCCGTGAATGCCGGTAACACCTTCGCCCAATCGCCGACCACGCCATACCGAGCGTGCGAAAAGATGTTCGCCTCCCGGTCCTTGTCAATCGCCACGATGTTCCGTGCCGACGAGCAACCCGCCATGTGCTGACTCGCACCCGAGATGCCCACCGTGATATATGTCGTCGGACTGATACTCTTCCCCGTCAATCCGACCTGATGCGAATGATCGATCCATCCCGCATCGCAAGCCGCGCGGCTCGCACCCAACGCCGCATTCAACAATCCGCACAACTCCCGTAAATTCTCAAACGGCTCCGGACCGCCAAGTCCGCGGCCGCCTGAAACAACGACATCCGCCTGCTCCAAGGGAATTCCCTCACTCTCTTCAACTACTGTCTCTACCAAAACCGGCACACCAGCCTCAACACCTATACCCGACACATCAACCCGCTCAACCTCGGGCATCTCCCCAACATTATTAGCTTCCTCAAACGCTCCCTGCCTAACCGAAACCACCTGCAATCCATTGCCAGTAAATTCATATACCGCCAAAGCATTGCCTCCATGCACAGGGCGAGTAACCGCAACCCTACCCTCTGCATTCAATGCCAAATCAATACAGTCCGAAGCCAAACCAGCACCAAACCGAGCCGCTATTCGCGCCGAGACTACTGCCCCAGCATCTGTCTTTGCAACTAAAACTACGCTCGGCGACAACCGCTCCATCGCATCGCATGCAAGAGCCGTCAACAGCGAATACACTCCTCCGACTCCGTCTGAAATCGCATCCGAGTGCTCTAGCAGTATCACCTCTCCAACGCTCACACCTTCAAGACAGCTGTCATCAAACGAACCATCAACAGCGAGACACAACGTCATCTCCGACGCATCGGCTACGCGACCAGCTGCATTCACCAACTGTCGAACGGTAGGATGCAGCCTACCTTCAACCACCTCGCCTACGATCAGAACGTGGTCGCTCATATCAGCTTCGCCTCCCGCAATTTCAAAGCCAACAGCCGACCCGAATCCGCTTCATCTTCACCCTCAACGAACTCGACATTCGAATCAGACATCGGAACAAACAGCCGTGTCATCGCCAACTTGCCGTCATTCGCAACATCGCCGATTCCGAGGTCGGCGATGGTCATGGTCTCGGGGCGCTTGCGGGTGGCGGCCATGATGCCCCGCAAGTTCGCGTATCGCGCCTCGCCAAGCTCGTTCGTAACCGTCATTACCGCTGGCATCGGACATTCAATCCGTTGGAAACCACCCTCGGCCACACGTTCGACTTCAAAAGAATCGCTACCCGCGCTTATTGTGAGGTTTCGGACCAATGTAACCAGCGGAGCCGACATCAACTCGCTCAACATAATCGGAACATGCGCCTGGTCCCAATCCGAAGCCTGCCTGCCCGCCAAAACCAAATCTGCACCGCCATCCTGCTCGATCGCCGCCGCCAACACTCGTGCCGTCCCAAGTGCATCCAAAGACTCTGACGTCTCATCATCCACCAAAACCAACCGGTCCGCACCGATCGCCAACGGCTTTTTCATCACATCTAAAGCAAACGCTGTACCCACCGAAAAGATTACGATCTCACACTCGACGCCAGCATCCCGCAACCGTAATGCCGCCTCCACCGCGTTCATATCGAATCCGTTGACGATCGGTGGCACTCCCACGGGCGGAACCACCTGCAACCCATCCTCATCCACCTTGAATTGCGACGGCGGAATATCCGTGTCGGGAACCTGCTTTGCGCAGACTGCTATCTTCAACATGCTTTACCTGTCAAAACCCCCTAGATGGACGTTCCGTCCGCTGAAGCGCCGGCTTTCGCCGGAATGACGGACTTCAATTCTAACCATTTGCCCCATAGCCTAAATCCGCTCCCAAATTCCTCCCGTATGATTCAACGAACCTGATTACTGCCATATCCCGCAGGATTCCGGCTTTCGCCGGAATGACGGACTTTTTGCAACGGATCCTATAAGTCAAGGAGCGCAACCAATGAAAACTCGCTTCGTCGGAGTGGTCGCAGCCGTCGCCGCGATCGTAGTTGTATTCGCAGTCGTGGTCTTGACCATCGCGGCGATCCAAGATTACCAAGAGAACAAGGGTCAGTCTTTTGTCGAGCGTGCCGCCAGCATCGTAGGCATCGGGACATTGACGGAAAACGAAGAGCCATCTTTGTACAAGATCGAAGTCGCCGAACCGGATGCGAACTCTTCCGAACGCGACGAATTCTTCCGGAGATCCGAGGATACCGAAGAATGGTTAGACGATCTTTTCGACGGGGGATGGTTAGGGGGAGAAGAACATTTCGACTTCGAGGATCGAATCGAACGGTTGCCCGGGCTCCCGCGGTTCGAGAGGTTTGAGGAGTTACCGTTTGGCAGGTTCGATTTCGAGGGACCTCAGGGTACCGATTGGATTGACCAACTGGTTGAGCGTGGAATTATGACGGAAGAGGATGCTGACCAATTCAGGTCATGGTTCGAAGGTTTGCCGAACGACTTTGACGAGTGGGCTCCAGATTTTTCTGGCGACCGGGATTTTGAATTCGACAGCGATGATGGGCGTTTCCGATTCCGATGGCGTTGGGACAGCTCAGATGATGATTGGTTTTTCGAATCCAATCCGGAGTACGAAAAGGATGCCAAGAACGGCGTCTAGTCGTGAGCGACGTCGCGCCGTTCCCATCCCGGCCTGAACATTCGCAGGAAGTTCGACTTGCCATAGGGATGCTTGGCGGCTTCGGTTTCGTCTAGTTCTACGCCGAATCCGGGGGTGTCAGGGATGCGGAGTTTGCCGTCTTGGACGCGTTCAAATCCGTGAAGAACGTCCGATACCCAAGGCTCCAAGAAGTCGTCGAAACATTCTTGAATGTAGATGTTCGGCGTGACGGCGTCGATGTGCAGCGCGATCATCGTCTTCAATGGACTTTCTGCGTTGTGCGGAGCAAGTTGCGCGTGATGCGCTCTCGCCATTCCCGCGATCTGCAATGTCCGCCAAACGCCGCCGACACCGAGTGGCTCCGGGTTGATGATGTCGGTAACATCCGCGTTTAGGAAGCGTGCGAAATCGTGTAACTCGTGCATTCGCTCACCGGCGATTACACGGACGGGCACACGCTTCGCTACCTCGATCAACGCATCGACATCATTTGAAAGCACCGGCGTCTCGAACCAAGTCACGTCAAACTCTTCGAGCCAGTTGCCGATCTCGATCGCCGCGCCCACGCTGAAACGGTCGTGCGCTTCAATCATGATCTCAACGTCATCGCCGACAGCTTCTCGCACCGCTCTCAACAACGCCTGAACCTCGCGCGTCTCCGACCTGCTCAACGCCAGATACGCGGTGCCGAACGGATCGAGTTTTAACGCGGTGTAACCCTTGGCGACCACTTCCGAGGCACTATCCGCAAAACCCTCCGGCGTCCGTGGTCCCGAATACCATCCATTCGCGTAAACCCGGATATCGTCGCGCACTTTGCCACCTAGTAGGCGATGTACAGGTACATTCAACGATTTACCGAGGATGTCCCAACACGCCATCTCGATGCCCGACATCTCACGATTGATGTTCAGGAACCCGGCAAGATAAAGCTCGTTCCAGATAGCGTGAATATCCCGCGGGTCACGACCGATCACCATGTGCTTGACCTCTTCAACCGCCGCAACCGTCGGCTGGGTACTCAAACCACCCGTCGCCTCGCCAAGTCCTCGGAAACCGTCATCGGTGTCTACAACTACGTAAATCCAGTTCTTCCACGGGTTGCCGACTACGACGGTTCGGATATCGGTGATCTTCATATCTCAGTTTTTCAGCCTTTCATCGGTCCCAGCAGTGTAGCGGCCGTCAACGCCTGTACATCTTCAGGGCTCCAGCCCGGTGCACACTCGTTCAACACCAACCCGTCTTCAGTGACCGAAATGACCGCGATGTCGGTGACGATGTCTGTCACACATCGCTGAGCCGTCAATGGAAAGCTACATTCTTGTAGGATTTTCGGCTCATTGCGTCTCGTGGTGTGCTCCATAGCCACGATTACCCGTTTGGTGTTCGCGGCCAAGTCCATACCGCCGCCGATACTCCCGATCCCGCGCGACGGCAACATCCAGTTAGCCAGATCGCCCTGCTCCGAAACCTGCAATGCCCCTAGGACGGTCGCATCGATATGGCCACCCCGAATCATTGCGAAAGAATCGGCGGAGTCGAAAAACGCCATCCCCGGCGTCATCTTAGTAAACTGCCCGCTCGCATCGATCAGATCAGGATCGCCATCCTCCGGTGCCAGCAATTCCCCGTAACCTAACACCCCGTTCTCGGCTTGATACCGAATCTGCACTCCCTCTGGAACGAAATCTGCGCAAAGCGACGGGATACCGATACCGAGGTTCACCACCGCGCCATGCGGCAACATCCGAGCCGCCCGGCGCGCAACATCGGCGCGCGACAAGCGCGGGGCAGGGTCGGCGAAATCAATCGGCGTGAGGTTTTGTGGAATGGACGCGGTCATCGCAGTTGGTCAGGTGAGATTTGATTATCGCGCCACGGTCGATCCTGCGCTATCAACATGACGACGAAATTAACGACTGCCAACTTGCCACTATTTCAGCGGCTACGTCGTGCCACGAGGTCATTTCGCCATCAATGGCTTGACCGCGGAACAATCGCCAACGATACGCCGTCAAATCTATTGGCGTCGCGTCGGAATGAAGCGTCGGTGTTTTTGGTAACGGCTTCGCCATTCACCGATCTTTGATCAGATCGGCGAAGGTGTCAAGCTGGTTCGTCCATCTGGATGGACGTTTCGCCCGCTATAGCGCCCGCCTGCGCGGGATTGACAATTGAAGCCTCGCTCCGCTCGGAGTGACATGCGCAAGTGTGACAGTTCCGCGACACATGTCGCCACAACCTGCATTTATCCCCGAGAATATTCGAAATTGTGTGAACTATAATTCACGTTCAAGGCATGATCGAAATCATCGAGAGCAACACGTTCAAGCGATGGGTCCGCAGGCTTCGTGATCGGGCCGCTGTTGCCAGAATCAATGCTCGCTTGAGAAATATCACGAACGGTCATTTCGGAAATGTCAGAACAGTCGGCAACGGGATCACCGAGATACGCATTCAGAATGGTCCAGGATACCGTGTCTACTTCATCCGCGAGGGGGCTGAGGTTGTCGTGTTACTTTGCGGTGGCGACAAAAGCTCGCAACTCACGGACATCGAACGAGCCCAACGGATAGCTCGAGAATGGAGATGAGTTATGCATGAGACATTCACTAAGTGGGACGCTGTTGAGCACCTTGAAACCAAGGAAGATGTACGCCTCTACCTAGAGGCGTGCTTTGAAGAGGATCCTGGTGATGGGTCGCTGATAAGGGCTGCGCTCAACGACGTAGCTCGGGCACAAAACATGGCGCAGTTGAGTCGCGATGCTGGCATGAGTAGAGAAGGGTTGTACAGGGCACTATCCTCAGACGGAAATCCCTCTTTCGCTACTGTTCTGCGAGTGGTGCGAGCTCTCGGCATGCAGCTTCGGGTTAGTGCATAGCTGCTCAACCGAGTCTGGCAATCATGTCGACCGCTCCTTCAATGTCCGGAAGCACTCCGCGCTGGGTTGACTCCTCCGAATGGATGATGATTCCGTCAGTATCGATTACGAAAAGCGACCTCACCGACATGCCCCGCTCCTCGTTGAAGACGCCGTAGCTGCGGCTGACTTCGCCGTGCGGCCAGAAGTCGGAGAGGACTAGCGGGGCTTTTGAGACCTCATGCTGCTCGAAGTTGGCGGTTACCCATGCGAGTTGGACTGGCACGGAATCACAACTGACCTCAAGGTGTTCGGCACCAACCTCGATCGTCCTTTCACGGATCCTACCGAGGATCCCAAGTTGGTTCGTTCACCCTCCAGTGAATGAAGCGGGATGAAATGTCAAAATGACGCGTCGACCTGATTCGAGGATTTCATACAGACCTACCCGCGTAGAGTTATGCGCGGTCAATTCAAAATTAGGTGCTTTTTGACCCGTTTTAAGCATCGTCATCGCGACAATTTTGTTTACAGTATTTGCGTACTATCAACGCGCAATTTCGTTTGCGAACTCGTCGATCCAATATATACGATCAGCCCAAGATTGCAATTCGGTTGCAACTCCAGCTCGAAAGACAGCCAACTCAATTTCTTTGCCTGAGTCGCTGACGAATTTCACCGCGTCGAGCAAGTCGCCGTCGCCCGACGACAACATTAATGTGTCGTAAGAATCGAGGTGAGTGAGAGCCAGCGACGCGATCCCGACGTCGACGCCTTTTTGTGAACGACGAGTCAGGGGATGTGGATCGGAAGTGTAGCCTGCGGCGGGGCATTCAAGTTGAACCGTGGTAGCGCACTCTCGGCAGTATGCGTGGCTCGCGTCCGAATCCCTTAGGTTGTAAAGCTTGGTGATGATTTTCGGCCCACTGGGAGGAGCTGACTGCAACCAAGAATGGAAACGTTGCATTCCGTCGTTACGATCGCTGTCG
Organism: uncultured Dehalococcoidia bacterium; assembly: GCA_951812795.1. Classification (GTDB taxonomy): domain Bacteria; phylum Chloroflexota; class Dehalococcoidia; order Lucifugimonadales; family Lucifugimonadaceae; genus Bin127. Next base: position 1,959,600 of record OX638325.1, on the reverse strand, counting down.
GGTTGAAGAGCATTCAAGTAATACGCGCGCCAGAGGGGGCCAACCAGTGTTTCGAGTCTGTTTTTCAGCAAAAGATAATCGAAGTTGTAACCTTGGCCGATCGACGACTGCGTGCTGAAAAGGTAAGCACCGTCTATTAACCAAAGCCTTTTGGGTTCGTCGCCGGACCCGTAATCGGTCGCCGGATCAGCGAAACGGCTGGACGATCGATTCCGCATATTTTCCTCCACAATTCTTCATTGAATGTTGAACTGACTTTAGTCGTGCCCATTGCTCAGTGGCTACATGTAATTTCTACATTCATCGGGTTCGCGAAACAAGTTTCGAACCGATAAACTTACGTCACAGTTTTGCGTACTCAAGGTTAACCGAGCACAACACAATGCGTTATCAATCGCCCCACGGAATCATCGGACAATCTTTCAGACCAGCTCGCATGGGGTCGAAGGGAGCCGTAGTCGCCAACCACACTCTCGCGACCCAGGCTGGGATGCGAATACTGCATCGCGGCGGAAACGCGGTAGATGCCGCCATTGCGGTTGCGTTCGCGCTCGGAGTCGCAGAACCTTCCGGCTCCAGTATCGGCGGGGATGGTTTCGTAATGACGTTGATGGCGGCCGAAAATTCGATCGAGGTCGCCAATGGCACGGGCGCTGCGCCTGCGTTGGCGGAACCTCATCGTTACCCGAACGGGATTCCGATGACCGGGATCTTGGGCACTTCGGTTCCCGGAATCTTGGATGCTCTGCTCGCTACTCACGAACGACACGGCACGTTACCGCTGAACGTTTGTATCGAGCCCGCTGTGGAACTGTGCGAAGATGGCGTCCCGGTTTCGCATCAACAAGCCGTGTCGACAATGCAGTTCTCATTGCTGCGAGACGCGCCGACGTCTGGTGAGGTATTCGCTCCGAACGGCAATTGGCTGAAACCAGGCGAACTGCGTCGCAACCCTAACTTGGCCAAGACTTATCGAACCATCGCAGACCAAGGCCGCGCAGCCTTTTATGAAGGAGACATTGCACGCGAGATTGCAAGGTTCAGTGAAGAGTGCGGCGGGTTATTGCGGTATGGCGACCTCAAGAACCACAAAGTCCAATGGCAAACGCCGATCTCGACAACCTACCGGGGGCGGACAGTGTATGAAGCGCCTCCAAACTCTTCGGGTCACGTATTGCTGCAAGAATTGAATCTATTCGAAAACTTCGACGCGCAAGGCCTCGGATATCTCACCGCGGATGCTGTCCACACGATGACCGAGTGCAAGAAATTGGCGTTTGCAGACCGCGAAGCCTATATGGCCGACCCTGATTTCGTCGATGTGCCGGTCGAAGGCATGCTAAACAAAGATTACGCGGCCGAGCGCGCAAGGCTGATCGATTTTGAACAAGCACTGTCCGACGCGGAGGCATACGAAGGCGACGCCTGGGCATACATGGAGCGCGCCCCTGATCGCGCGAAGAAATACCGGCGCGACGGCAAAATTCATCACCCGAATGGGCGCAGCGTGCCGCACGACTCGTTCGCAGCGGCCGGGGCCGCCGGTTCGGATACGACACACTTCTGCGTCGTGGACCGTTGGGGCAACGCGGTCGGCGAGTTGCAAAGCATTCAAATGGGGTACGGGTCGGGGCTGATCGCTGGCAACACCGGGATACTGCTCAACAACCGAATGACGTACTGGCATCTCGACCCTGACCACATCGACTATCTGCGTCCTGGCCAACGTGTCAGGCACACTATGAACCCGGTGATGGTGACCGACGCACCAGTCGAGGATGGCGGCAAGCTTGAGCTAGTTTGCGGTACGCCAGGTGCTGACACGCAGGTGCAAACCAATTTCCAAGTGGTGACTGGCGTATTCGACCATGGGCTTACGGTCGCTGAGGCGATCGAGGGGCCGCGTTGGACGCACTATCAAGGCCGTACATCCTCGACTTATCCTCATGCCGAGGCCAATCATCTAGACATCGAAGATCGGGTTGACGACGGTGTGATCGAATCGTTGCGAGCAAGGGGTCACGAGGTTAACGCCATTGCACCTTTTGACGGCGCTGGAAGCGAAGGCGCGATACAGGTGCACAACGAATCTGGCACCTTGTCGGCAGCGTCGGACCCTCGGCGCGACGGCGATTCGGCAGTGTGGTAACTTGACTAGCCTTGCTTTGCCCAACGGTACAAAGCTTTGTCGGGCGAAGTGATTTCGTCGAACGACGTATAGTACCAGTCTTCCCAACCGTCCTGAGGCAGGCCGGTGAAGATCATGAGATTGAGCGGATACTCTTCGCACTCGGTTACCCTGCGATGGTCGTCTCGGAACAAGAACGTTGGCTTGCCGAGCGCAATAGCAGCGCCTAGCTCCACCATCACTCCTTCGTCCGGCGGTATGCCGTTGAGAATCGCGAATGTTGCGTCGGCATCGGCGACGTCGCGGATGTCGGCCTGTCCGATTCGATATGCCCAACCGGGAGCCAAAACCGATCCCTGATTATTCCGCTCGAAGGGCTCCCACACCTCCAAACCAAGGGATTCCAAGGCTCCAACGAAAAGCGGCAGCAGCTCGCGTTTCTGTTGCTCCGAAAATCCGTATGGATTGGCGAGGTAAATGGTTTTCTTCATTGTGGAGTTCGCGTTGCAATCGGCCGGCGGCAAGGCGACGATTGGTAACGGAGCCTTTCATAACCTTCGCATTGCTTAGGAGAAATCATCATATCGCATTGCAATTCTCCACCCATTTCCTCGAAGGATAAGCCATTGCAAATGCGACGAATCGCTGGTTCATCATGGGGTCGATGAGCAAATAGGGTTGTAGGTTTGAACGGATGCCAATTTCCGAATTGCTGCTGAAATTACACTTAATTCGGCGGCCTGCTTCGATTCCACATAGTTCATCGATTATGTTGGCACCGGATTCATGTCGTTGCTGTCCATCGCTAGCATCGGTTGACACGCCGATTACCGACGCTTAACAATCATCTCACGTGAGTGATATCGTTTTGAAAAAGTTAGTAAGGAGGTCGTAATGAGTGACCGCGAGGATAAAATGTCCGCGGAATCCGGGAACGAAGAGGAAGACGAAGATAAAGAACTTACGCTGGACGAGTTGGGAGTTGTTTTTGGTGGTTGGCACCCGGGACCCCCGGCACCGGACCCTCCAAGCCCGCCACGCAGTGGCAACGAATCTTAATTCATCACACTCGCGCGATCTGATTCCCTTGGAGAAAGATCTCTACCGTGTGGCGTTCGGATTGCTGCAGAACGCGCCGTCTCCTAGTCGAAACACCCGGCAATCAAACCTAGAACCGCAACCCACCCACGAACGGTTTAAGCATCCAAATTCGATCCACCAGTCTTACTGAAAATTGACCGCAGGATGCCGGCGATTGGTGGAGCTGGGGGGATTCGAACCCCCGACCTCATCATTGCGAACGATGCGCTCTCCCAACTGAGCTACAGCCCCAATCACGCATTCTTAATCCTACAACCTTGGGGCGGCGGGACAGGGATCTGCTCTCTTCAAGAGCGTTTACCGATCGTCATTCGATAGCCCTAATTTAACCGACTCTTATTCTTCTGGCGAAGACTCCGGGTCCTGCGACGCTTCTTCCGCAATCGCGGTGAAGGTTGCTTCGACCTCTTCAGAAACGGCTGTGATCGTCGCCGCTGCCGCTTCGTTTACGGCGGTGGCTGTTGCCTGGGCTTGCTCGGCGGTAAGACCACCTGTCAACGTGACGTCGAAGTAAAGGGTCGCGTTTGCTGGGATGCGAGGAGGTGAACCGGCTTGGCCATAGCCCTGATCGGACGGGATGCGGATTCGACGGCGTTCACCCAACTGCATTTCAAGGAGCGATTGTCGCCAACCGGGGATCACATAAGCGAGGAAAAAACGGGCATCGCGTCCAGAACCATATGTTGTGCCGAATATGCAGCCATCTTCTAGCCAGCCGGTGTACTTAACTTCGATTTGCCAATCTGCTTGCGGTTTGTCACCGTCGCCCGGTTCAATCACCACGTAGTCGACACCGTTGGCGCCGGGAAGGTAATCGGATTCTGAAACTTCCTCGAATGTAGGGGAATCCGGTGGATAGACTTCGTTCAGGCAAGTTCGAGATGACTGCGTCGGTTCAACGAACGGAATCAGCAAATCTTCGTCGCCTGGATTAGCTCCACCACCGCGGCAACCAATAGAAATCAAGGCGGCTGCAACGCCTGACGCGATGAGGATCGTCGTCAACGCCGCGGTTCGAATCTGGAAGCGCGTATCGCTAGAGGTTCGCATAGTTTAACGCTAAATTAAGCGTCGGCAGCAACCTTTCGGATCGTCGTCAATTCGAGTGATTGTTGACGATATCCATGAAACTCGCCGCGCCTTCGTCAATCCATTCGGGGGTGTTGGTGAAGAGGAGTTTCACGCCGAGGTCGAGAAATCTCTCAGCATTGGCTTTGCCGCAGATTGCGCCGGCGGTTCGGCCCGAAGCTACGATGCGTCGGTATGCATCGTTCATCGTCTCTGTGACATCGGGGTGCCCAACATCGCCTTTGTGTCCCATCGATGCGGCGAAGTCGCCGGGGGCGACGAAAAATACGTCGATATGGTCGACTGCGATGATTTCATCTAGCTTCTCGTAGGCAATAATGTCTTCGATGAGAATGATTAGCAACGAATTGTCGTCGGCAACATCCATGAAGTTTGGAACACCGAGCCCTTGCCGGCTGGTGTAGCTGCCTCGCTTGCCGATCGGCGGAAATTTCCCGCCGTCAACCACGTTCTGGGCTTCGGCGGCATTGTTGACGTGCGGGACGACGATGCCTTGTGCGCCGCGGTCAAGCGTTCGGTAGATCAACCCTTGATTGTTGTCATTGACGCGGCAGACTGAAGTCAATCCCCAGAGGTCGCAAGCGCGAGTCAGATTGCCAAGTTCGGACGCGTCTACCCAACCATGCTCACCTTCGAGCCATATGCCATCCATGCCGTGAGCCGTAGCGATCGGCCCGAATGCGTCGATGTCGTCGGGGTGGGTCATGCCGCCGACGATCGTGGCGACTTCTCCAGCGGCGATCTTGTCTTTGATGCGATTGGGTCGGATATCCATTAAAGGTGGTGCCTTTCTTGAATGCGCTTCAAACTTTGGTGCTGATTATGGCACCGCTCAGGGTGGCACCGCTCAGGGCGATGTTAATTCGAGTGGGCTTTGACCGAGTTCATGAAATTCGTAGCGCCTTGGCTCAACCACGGCCCGACGCTCGTCAAAAGGAATTTGGCTCCCAAACCTAGGTAGCGTGAGATTTCAGATTCTGCGCATGTGGCTCCGGAGTTGCGGCCTGCGGCCTCGATGCGGCGGAAGGCGTCGTTCATGGTCTCAACCACCTCGGGATGTCCAGCATCGCCGGTGTGTCCCATTGAAGCAGCGAAGTCGCTCGGGGCGACGAAGAATACGTCGATATTGTCGACCTCTAGGATTTCATCGAGGTTTTGATAGGCGATGATGTCCTCAATGAGGATCACCAGCAGTGAGTGGTCGTCGGCGACCTGCATGTAGTTCGCTACGCCGTGTCCTTGTCGACTGGTGTACGCCCCGCGCTTGCCGATGGGCGGGAACTTTCCGCCGTCGACGACGTTCCGCGCTTCGGCGGCCGTGTTGACGTGGGGTACCACGATTCCTTGAGCGCCGCAGTCGAGAGTGCGGTAAATCAGGCCTTGCGAATTTTCGTTGATGCGGCAAACCGGCGTCAAGCCCCATAGGTCGCAGGCGCGCGTCAGGTTTCCCAAGGTGGACGCGTCGATTCCGCCATGCTCGCCTTCCAACCAGACGCCGGCGATGCCATTTGCGTTAGCGGCGGGGCCGAAGGCGTCGATGTCGTCAGGGCTGGTAAAACCTCCAACGACTATCGCCACTTCACCCGCGGCTAGTTTTTCTTTGGCGCGATTAGGTCTCAGGTTCATTTCTCGACTCTCTTTCCATCAATACATAGTGCCACACCGCTGGGTATGACTGGCGCGACCCCCTCTTAATCTCCCCCTGATAGGGGGAGGGGGACACGGTGGCGATTAACGATGTTCATGAAACTGCCAGCACCTTCGTCCAACCACTCCGACGTGGTGGTCAAGAAGAATTTCGCGCCAAGGTCCAGGTAGCGTTGGAGGCCCGCCTTGCCGCATGTAGCACCGGCGATGCGACCGGCCGCCTGGATGCGGCGGAAGGTATCTTCCATGGTTTCGGCAACCTCAGGGATGTTGGCTACCTGATCCCAGATGCCTTTGTGTCCCATCGATGCGGCGAAATCGCCGGGAGCGACGAAGAAGATGTCGATATTGTCGACCTCTAGGATCTCGTCGAGGTTCTGGTAGGCGATGATGTCTTCGATGAAAACGATCAGCAACGAGTGGTCGTCTGCCAGCTCCATGTAGTTTGGGACGCCGTGCCCTTGTCGACTGGCGTAGTTTCCTCGCCTGCCGATGGGAGGGAACTTCCCGCCGAGAACCACGTTTTGCGCTTCTGCGGCGGTATTGACGTGGGGGACGGCGATCGCCTGGGCTCCGCAATCGAGTGTGCGGTAGATCAATCCCTGCGAATTTTCATTGATCCGGACCACCGGAGTCAGCCCCCAGAGGTCGCATGCGCGCGTCAGGTTTCCGAGATTGGCGTGATCGACGCCGGCGTGCTCACCCTCCAGCCATACCGCGTCGATACCGTTTGCGTTTGCGATCGGGCCAAAAGCGTCGATGTCGTCTGGGTGGGTGAAGCCGACTACTGAAACAGCCACCTCGCCGGCGTATATTTTTTCTTTTACGCGATTAGGTCTCAGTTGCATGTCGCCCTACGCCTTCCATCTATGCGTGGCGGTCGCTTGTCTGTTGTGCAAGATCCGTCCCACGCGACTATACGGATTTTAATGTGAAACCTGCTGCGGCGTTGAGGCTAAGATGGGTCAGAAGTTGAGGTGGAGGTTCAACGATTTCTGGGGCGGTAGTCCGTTGGATCGTAGCAGGAGTCGTAGGTGGATTGGTCTATTTGAACCCAGTTGGTATTGGGGACTCCTCTTTTAGAAGAACTGCCCGGCCCGAACGGGAAGGCAGATTCGATCTCGATATTTCGTCCTTGGGTGTTGGCAATGGATTTCGCTAATCTGGCTGCAGGGCCAAAGTCCCAATCCTGACTTACGATGATTGCGCAATCGTACCTGGATTCGTGCGTTGCTTGAACTAAGTCGATTGCCAAGCTAACATCGACTCCCTTCTCCTGCAAACCACGACTTACGCGCCCCCGGTAAACGTAGACACCTTGTTGTCTAAGATTTCGCAATTTGTTATTCCAAAATTCGTACCACCGCCGTTCCTTTCCTCCGAATCGAGGATTAGGGACGCCGGTGTAAAAACGTATCTCGACTAGCTGGCGGCCCGGAAACCTGTTGGTAAGCGCGTTGGCCAATTTTCGAACGTCGTAACTTGGCCAATCGTATGGCGTACGGATCCGCGCGCCCTGCGTCGTCCAAGCAGATTTCGCGAGATGAAAGAGATTTTGACCGTCGATGAGGACTATGGTTCGCATCACAAAAAAACACCCGCCCAGGGAAGTAGCTATTAGGCTACAACGGCCGGGCGGGGACGAATTAACTACAGGGTACTACGAAAGAGGAGATGTTGCAACTGCTCGGGACGTCTCGAATCGCGCACTCGGGGGAAGTCGAACCGATGCAAATTCCGTTCCCGCGACCAACACCATCCGTCGATTTGCATGACTTAAACTACTACATCGAACGTTGCTGTTCGAAGCGAACCGATCCGAGAGGTAAAGCGAGATGCTAGAGCGATTCAAGGTACCAGAGGCTGACCGGGTGTATGTGATGCCGGAGAAGATGCATCGCGTTACCAAGGACATCTTCTTGAAGATCGGGTTGGATGATGACGGGGCGCAGGATTCTACTGACGTGTTACTTGGGAATGACCTCAGAGGCAACGAGTCTCATGGCGTGTCGAATGGTTTGAGGGGATATGTGCGGAGTTATGCGCAAGGTTCATTGAACCCGGCGACGGAGTGGGAAGTCGTCCGAGAGACTAGCACGACGGCGAACATAGACGCTAAACATGCTCTGGGAGTGCACGTCGGTCCGAAGGCGATGGATATGGCTATCGACAAGGCGCAGCAGCACGGTGTTGGAGTGGTGACGGTGTTCAACACTGGACACTTAGCGGGTTGCAGCCACTATGTGTATCAGGCGATTGAGGCGGGGATGATCGGGCATACGATGACCGCAGGTGGAGCGGGCATCACGATCCCGACTTGGGGTTCGCGTCCGTTTTTGGGTACGAATCCCTTGGCGTATGGTGCTCCTGCGCGGACGATGCCGCCATACATGTTGGACGTTGCGACTACTCAGGTGGCGGCGAACAAGATTTGGTTGTTGCAACGGACTGGTGCGACGGTTTTGCCGGGTTGGATCACGGACGAGAATTACGAACCTGAGCTTGAGGAGACGCCGGCACCGGGTCCGGAGTCGCGAGGCAAGTATGGGATGTTGCCGATTGGTGGGACGCGTGAGAACGGTTCGCACAAGGGGTTTGGACTTGGGTTGATGAACGAGATCTTTTGCAACGAGTTGACGGGTCTCGGTCCGGGTCCGTTGAACCCGCATCAGGGCGGACATTTCTTCGTTGCGTATGACATCGAGGCGTTCACCGACAAAGAAAAGTTCCTCGACGATATGGATGAGTTGCTGAAGGCGGTGGCTGAGCATCCACCTGGAAAGGGGCACGACCGGGTTGTATATCCGGGGTTGTTGGAGGCCGAGGAGATCGAGAAGCGTCAGAAGTCGGGCATCCCGTACCACACGGAGGTAATCGAATGGTTCGAGGGTCACTGCGCCGAAGTTGGGGTGGAGTGCGATTTGAGGTAGAGTTTTCGTCGACCTTCAAAATTGGATGTGAAGCCAATGCCCTCCTCGATCAAATTCGTCTTTATGCCGCCGCAGGATGAGTTGACGCGGTGGTTTGCGCGTCGTCTCGCAGATTCGATGGCGGAGTATGAGGTGGTGCTGCCGGCGGATGATGCCGAGGCGGCGCGGGAGATTGTGGATGCGGATGGTGCGTTTGGTTGGGTTTCGCCGGAGATGTTGCCTTCGGCTCGGAAGTTGAGGTGGTTGCAGAATCCGGATGCGGGCCCGTTTTTCGGGTATTACTACGAGGATTTGGTTAAGCATCCTTGTGTGGTTTCGAATCCGAGGGGTATCTATTTCGACCACATCAGTCATCACATCATGATGTTCGTGCTGGCGTTGTCGCGGGGTTTGCCTTGGTATGTGGACGCGCAACGTGAAGGGCGTTGGGAGAAGGATGCTCGGATGTCGGAGTATGTGAGTTTGGGCGATGCGACGGCGTTGATCAATGGTGTTGGTGGGATTGGTGCGGAGACCGCTCGGTTGTGCGGGGCTTTTGGGATGCGGGTGATTGGGTTGGAGCCGCGGGTTGAACGGGAGGTTTGGGATGCTGAGATTCATCCGCCGGATGAGATTGATCGTTGGTTGCCGGAGGCGGATTTTGTGATTTCAACGGTGCCGCACACTCCAGAGACGGAGGGTATGTTCAATGCGGAGCGGTTCGGATTGATGAAGTCGACGGCGTATTTCATCAATGTTGGGCGGGGTATGGTTTGCAAGATCGATGATTTGGCGGATGCGATTGAGTCGGGTGAGATCGCGGGTTGTGGATTGGATGTTTACGAGATCGAACCGTTGCCGCCAGAGCACAAGTTGTGGAGTTTGTCGAATGTTTTGATGACGCCGCATGTAGCGGTCCGGGATGCAGGCGATATTCCGGAGCGGAGGTTCCAGATAATTTTGGAGAATGCTCGGCGTTTCGCACGGGGTGAAGAGTTGATGAATGTGGTGGACAAGGAACGGTGGTACTAGGTCGGGCGCGAGGAGGTTCGATGGTTGGCTTACGGGATGTTAATGCCGGCCATCCATAATCTCAGGCCGATGAAGAATACTGAGCCGATGGCACCGATGGCGATTGGTCGCCATAGCGACTCAACAACGACGAAGGCGTCAGCGATCATGCCGGTTGCGCATCCGATAAGTGCGACGCCGAGTATCTATTTGACGTTATCCAGGAACGCTGCTAGGGCTGAGTTTCCTGTTTAATAGGCTCGTTCGCGGGCATGTTGTTCTCCTTCTCGATTGAGTTACATCTTCGGGATTCATGTTACGCGGCGCGTTGAACCGCCCGCAGATGTGGGTGGCGGGTTAAAGGTATCCAGACTTCTGGTGGGTTTGTTTTTCAAGCGTCCGGGTAGTGACGCCCGCGGGGTGGTTAAGGTGTGCGCCCGGCGACGGCGGGACGCGCGGTTTCTGTGTTTCGAATCATCGCCGCGTCTTTTGGGGAGCGTGCGAAGGTGGGTGAAAGTAGATAAATGCCAGGACCGCCGACGTCGCCAGACCATCGGCCCTACGGTCGGCAGACTGATAGCCGTGCCGCCCGTCATCGTTTGATTCGTTCCCTCTCGCTAGTCCTGTGGGTCACTCCAGCTCGCTCCGCTGGAATCGCGTGTGCCGGCGTCAGAGGGCGGCGTTCGCTCGGACCTTGAACGGACATCCCGACGGAGCGGGCGACCACAAGGGTCGCCCCTACGCGTCGATGACGTCTGTCTGGCTTGCTAGGCGGAGTCAGCGTAACGCTCCGCATCCGAGCCCTTAAGCTACAACGGCCTCTATACCGGGTTTTGTGATCCACGTTTCGCCCGAACTTCCTAAGCTTGTGATAGGTGCTGCGACAGGCCTCCGTCGGCTTCGCCCTCGGCATTTGCTGTTCGCGTTCGCCTGGGGCGTCGGCTTAATAGGCCTGGGTGCCTCCCACCCGCGGACCGGTGTTTGTATTTGGTCGGTAAGCAGTATCGATAAGGAAAAGGTGCACGCTTCCCGTATCGACACGGCGATGTTCTGGGCGCTTCCAGCGTTGACCTGAAGGGTCTCGGCTTTTGGCGCTTAGTTACTGTTGTACTACAACATTCGTGCTGGAGTCAAGTGTTTTAGCATATTTGCACTAGGATTTTTGGGAATTGGGATGGATGGTTGTGGGAGGGTGTTGTTGCGGTGATGGGGGAGGTGTTTGTTTGCGTGGGCTGGCCCCTTGGCCGCCCGGTGCCCTCACCGGTGACCCCCTCTTAATCTCCCCCTGGGAGGGGGAGGGATGATTGCGAGCGGGAGAGGGGACGGTTGTTGGGAGAGAGGGGTCTTCTGCGATGACGGGAGTGGTGGTTGTTTGGGTGGTAGGGCGACCACAAGGGTTCGCCCCTACGGGTTGGACTGCGGGTGAGGGGGACAGCTGTTGTGGAAGAGGGTTCTGCTGCGGTGACGGGAGCGGTGGTTGTTTGGGTGGTAGGGCGACCACAAGGGATCGCCCCTACGGGTTGGACTGCGGGTGAGGGGGACAGCTGTTGTGGGAGAGGGTTCTGCTGCGGTGATGGGAGTGGTGGTTGTTTGGGTGGTAGGGCGACCACAAGGGATCGCCCCTATGGGTTGGACTGCGGGTGAGGGAGACAGCTGCGGTGATGGGAGCGGTGGTTGTGTGGGTGGTAGGGCAACCACAAGGGATCGCCCCTACGGGTTGGACTGCGGGTGAGGGGGACAGCTGTTGTGGGAGAGGGTTCTGCTGCGGTGATGGGAGTGGTGGTTGTTTGGGTGGTAGGGCGACCACAAGGGATCGCCCCTACGGGTTGGACTGCGGGTGAGGGTGGGGTTTTCTACGCCATCTGGGTGTTGACCAGTTGGGCGTAGAGGCCGCGGTGGGACAGGAGTTGGTCGTGGGTTCCTTGCTCGACGACTTTGCCTTCGTCGAGGACGAGAATGTTTTCTGCGTTGCGTATTGTGGACAGGCGGTGCGCGATGACGACGGTGGTTCTGCCTTCCATCAGGCGATCGAGGGCATCTCGGACGGCGGTCTCGCTGATGGCGTCGAGGTGGGATGTGGCCTCGTCGAGAATGAGGAGTGGTGCGTTCTTGAGGATGGCGCGGGCGATGGCGATCCTCTGCCGCTGACCGCCAGAGAGCTGCATGCCTCGTTCTCCGACCTCGGTGTCGTAGCCGTCCGGGAAGGAATCGATGAATTCGGCGGCGTTGGCCTGTTTGGCGGCCTCCTCAACATCCTGATCGGTGGCGTTTTGGCGGCCGAGTCGAATGTTCTCGCGGATGGTGTTGTTGAAGAGGTAGGTGTCTTGTGCGACTAGCGCCATGCGGCCGCGGAGGTCGTCAAGTTTGAACTGGTTTAATTGGTTGCCCGACAGTTCGATTTCGCCGCGATCAGGGTCCCAAAAGCGCATCATGAGGTATGCGATCGTGGTTTTGCCGGCACCAGATCGCCCGACGATGGCCACGGTGCCGCCAGACGCGATATCTAAGGAGACGTTGGCGAGAGCTTGGGGGTCGCCACGGGCGTAGGCGAATTCCACCTGCTCGAACTCGACGGAAGGACGGACATCGTTGATTCTGTTGGCTTGGTTTGATTGTTGCTGGGTTCCCGCGGACGCGGGAATGACGGGAGCGTCCCTCTCAATTTCCCCCTGGGAGGGGGAGGGGTAAAAGGGTTTCGTGACGGGGACGTCTTCAGGAATGCCGGGACCATCTTGGACGGGGACGGTTTCGTCGTGGATGGCCAGAATGCGGCGAGACGCGGCGAGGGTTTCCATCATCTGCTTCATGGTGCGGGCGAGTTCGGTGATTGGGCTGAAAGAGGCGAGTGCGAGCACGCTGACGAGGGGTAGGTGCGTTCGCTCGATCTGTCCTTCGAGCACCAACCAGACTCCCATCGCCAATACGGCGAGTCCGCCGAGGCCCATCATGGCCTCGATGAACCCGATTTGGAAGGCTTGCGATTTTTGGAATCTGACGAGATGTCCGGCGTAGTCCCAGCCTTTTTGGGTCAGCTCATTGGTGCGATCGGCCCCGCGTCCGAAAGCGGTGATTTCGCGCATTCCTTGGATGCTGTCAACCATGTAAGCGTGGATGTCGCCCATTCGGCCGCGGATCTCGTCTCCGAGTCGTTCGATGCGGGAGTTGGCGAAGAATGGACTGACGGCTACCGCGACGAGGAAAGGTGCAAGCACGGCGGCAATGGGCCAGGCGATGACGGAGAGGGCGATAAGTAGGCCGCCGGGAATGAGTATGGCGACGATCATGGGCGAGACGGCGTGGCCGAAGAAGAACTCGACCGTCTCGACGTCACCTCCGACGACGCTGACAAAGTCGCCCGAGCGGCGGCGGACCATGTATGCGGGTGCGAGCGGTTCGAGCTTCTCATAGAGGTCGATCCGCATTCGTGCCAGCAGTCTGAAGGCCATGTCATGCGCCTGCCATGACTCGAGGTAGAAGAGCAGGGCTGACAGCGGAGCTAGTGTGCAGACGAGGATGACCAATGTGTTCAAGGGTTCATCTCGGAAAACGGCTCCGACGAGAAGCGCGGTGAGTGCGCCGAGGATGATTACAGAGCCGTGGTTGAGCATCCCGAGAGCAACGGTGATAAGGAACTGCCATTTGACTGGCCGGACCAGGCCCAACAGTCGCATCCAGACGGACCAAGAGCGGATGTTTATCTCCTCTTCGTCCGTGGGAGGGGGTGAGGTTGGTGCGTGGTGGTGGCCGGTATTCAGGTTGGGGAGTTCGGGAGGTGGATGCGCTGGTGGTGCGCTGGGCGCATCTAAACCCCCTTCAATTCCCCCTTGGGCATCAAGGGGAAAGGTATCGCGTTGCGCCCCTAGGGCGTCAAGGGGGAGGATTTTTCCTTGGTCTGTTTGCGTTTGCTGGCGCATGAGGCCGGCGTAGGTCCCGCCGGCGGCGATCAGTTCGGCGTGGGTTCCGATTTCTGCCACCTGACCTTCGTCAAGCACGAGGATGCGATCGGCGTTGATGACGCTTGAGAGGCGGTGCGCGATGACGAGAGTGGTGCGGTTTTCCATCAATCTGTCGAGGGCGTCTTGGATGACTGCCTCATTCTCGGCATCGACGCTGGAGAGCGCTTCGTCGAGCAAAAGGATTGGTGCATCTTTGAGTAGCGCTCGAGCAATTGCCAAGCGTTGGCGCTGGCCACCTGAGAGGCGTACGGCCCGTTCGCCTACGACCGTCTCGTATGCGTGTGGCAAGCGGGAGATGAACTCGTGGGCGTTCGCGGCACGGGCGGCGTCCTCTAACTCCTGCGGAGTAGCGTCCGGTTTTCCGAAACGCAGGTTGTCGGCGACCGTACCGTGGAACAGGTAGGTGTCTTGAGTGACTACCGCAATGTTGTCTCGGATGGTGTCGAGGGGTAGACTGCGCAGATCGTGGCCGCCGATCTTTATCGTGCCCGTTTGTGGATCGTGGAATCGATACATCAACCACACGAGCGTCGATTTGCCCGCGCCGCTAGCACCGACGACGCCGAGCGTCTCACCTTTTCGCAGTTGGAACGAAACGTCTTGCAGCGCGGATCGGTAACCGCCGTCATACCCGAAAGTGACGTCTTCGAATGTGATGTCGGGCTCTATCTCGGTGACTAATGTTTCCGGCGCGGTTTCGGGTTCAAGAATCGTGACGGGTTCGTCGAGAATTCCAAATACGCTCTGCGCCGCATATAGCGTCGCCATTCCTTGGTGGTAGAGGTTCACTAGTTCGCGCATCGGTCGGAACACCTCGACACCGAGCATCAACACGATCAGCAACGGCCGTAGATCCATGTCTCCGTTGCTGACGCGAACCGCGCCGACGGCGAGCGCGACGGCGGCGCCCGTTGTCATGAATAAGATGGACGTCCCACTCGTCGCTTGATTTGCGGCGACGACACCCATGGTGCTGCGGTAGAGGTTCTGAATCCGTTGTTCTAACTCTTTGCCACGCTGCTTACTCTGTCCGAACGATTTGAGGGTCGCTAACCCCTGCACGCTGTCAAGAAAGTCCGAACCCAATGCGCCGTAAGACCTGCGTCTTCGATAGCTGTTGTCGCGATTCCAGCGGTGGAATGCAGCGGGCACGGCGAGAGTGGCCAATGCAAAGCCGAGGAATATGAGCGCAATGTAGAGGTCGAGTGTGACCATGTACGCGAAGATGGCGATGGGAGCGATAGCGGAGACGATAATCTGCGACAGATATTGGCCGAAGAAGACCTCCAGTCGTTCGATTCCCTCGACCAACGTCAGCACTAAATCGCCGGTGCGGTTCCGATCCGCGAAACCCGGGCCAAGTTTCAGCGCATGTTCATATGCCTCTTCCCGTAACTTAATCTTGACGACGTTTGCCGTGTGGTGACTTACGGAGTTCTGCCAATATTGGAAGAGGCTGCGCACCACGATCAGCGCGGCGATAGTCAGCAGCGGCATCGCCAAGGCTGAGAAGCTGGCCTGCCCAGTAAGGACGCGGTAGATGATGACACCTGAGACGGCGAGGCGTGAGACTCCGGCACCGACGGCGATCAGTCCGAAAACTGCCGCAAAGGCGATGCGGAGTCTTACGCCTTGCGTTAACGCGAATAGTCGGGGGTCAAAATACATTAATTGGGCACTTCCGTGGGGGTAGTTTACCTCCTTGTTGGGCCCTCACCCGCGACCCCCTCTTGATCTCCCCCTGACAGGGTGAGGGATGGTTGCGAGCGGGAGAGGGGACGGTTGTTGTGGGAGGGGGTTGTTCTGCGGTTGTACGGGTGTTGGTGGTTTTCGGGCATCCCCTGCGTGCTTCGCACGCGTCCCCTTCGCAGAGCGAAGGGGAGGTTTCGTTGGCCTCCAGGCAATTCCGTGCCGTTAATTTCGTCTGTCGGTTGCGAGTCCTTGCCAGATGGTGTTGATGTTGCGGTGGATCATATTGGAAGAGTCGGGAGCGCCCAGTATATGGTTGGCGAGGATGGAGCCGAGGATGGCGTGGGCGGCGACTTCGAGATCGGCGTCGGACCGTATTTGACCGCGCCTAACCCCGCGTTGGAGCATGGTGATTACGTCGTCTCTGCGGGGGCGTATGATGCGCTCGCGGAACAGCTCGATTAGCCCGGGGTTTCGACGCTCCTCGACGAGAAGCGCGCCGATCATGGCGAAACCGGGCCCACGTTCTAGCATCTCAAGGCTGCGTACTAACATCTCGACGATGTAGTTGAGGGTGTCGCCGGTGTCTGGTGGCGGACCGAGTTCATCTTTCAGTGCTCCGACGGCGGCGGCGACGAGTTCTTCTTTGGTGGCGTAGCGTCGGTAGATGGTTGTCTTCCCGACACCCGCTTCGGCGGCGACGCGCTCGACAGATAGTCCGGCGTACCCATATTCGGTCAGCAACTTCAGAGTGGTTTGGAGAATCGCCTGGTCGACCTCGGGGTCTCGAGGTCGACCTCGGCGCTGTTTCGGCATTTCCGTGCTGGGTTCGACGGCGTTCATACGGCGTGCTTTATGTTGCTCTGGGTTCCCGCGTCCGCGGGAATGACGTGATGGTTGTTAGGGTGTCTCATCGTCAAGATGTCGCGCGGGCATGAACTTTGCGACGAGGATCGCGCCGACAACTGCCATCGCGGCAGCTGCTAATACTGCGATGCCGAGTGCCTCGGTGAAGCCGGATTTCGCGGCGGCGATGAGGCCAACGGCGATCTCGGGCGGCATCATCGATGCGATCTTCAACGCTGCGCCAATCGAGTCGCCGATGGAGTCGCCGAACGTTACTGCCGCCTCGGATGGCAGGTTCGCCACCGCGGGCTCCATCTTCTCGCTGTATACCGTGTTGATGACGGATCCGATAACTGCTACGCCCAACGCGCCAGCCACCTGCCGGGTTACGTCGTTCATCGCCGATGCGACGCCGGCGTTCGCCTCTGGAACCGCGCCCATGACCGAGTCGGTTGACGGCGCCATGACGTTGCCCATGCTGAAGGCTAGGAAGAAGAAGGTGCCGCCGACAATCCAGTAGTTGGTGTCGATCTGCCAGAACGAGATCGTAACGAATACCACGGCCAGACCGACGAGACCTGCCGCGACTACTTTGTTGGTGCCCAACTTGCCGACGAAACGATGGCTGCTGCCGGCTCCAGCGGCAATTCCCAGGGCGATCGGGGCCATTCTCAGCCCAGCCTCGAGCGGCGTGAATCCCTGAACGAACTGCAGGTACTGTGTCATTCCGAAGATCATGCCGAACAGAGCGAAGAAGCCCAGCGCGATCGCTCCGGCGCCGGCGGAGAATCTCGGATTCGTGAAATACGCCAGATTCAGCATCGGGTGGTCGATCTTACTCTCCCAGATGAGGAACAGCGCGGTGAGCACTGCGCCTCCTAGGAATCCGGCGATGACGAAGGCATTCGTCCAACCATGCGCCGGGGCCTCGATGATGAAATAGACCAAAGTGGAGATGGCTGTTATCGATAGCAATGCGCCCGGAATGTCCAACGATTTTGGATGCGGATCCCGGCTCTCCGGGACCAGAATCAGCCCAGTTACGATTGCGATCACGACAACGGGGATGTTGATGAGAAACACGGAGCCCCACCAGAAATTCTCGAGCAGGACACCACCGGTTAGCGGCCCAATACCGACGCCGAGACCGGCCACTCCGGCCCAAATCCCGATCGCTTTGCCTCGCTCTTCCCTAGGGAATACGTCGGTGAGTATCGAGAGCGTAGACGGCATGATGAGTGCCCCGCCGATTCCCATCAACGCGCGGGCGGTAATCAGCTGCGCGCTGGAATCGGCATAGGCCGCGAAGAGGCTCGATAGACCGAAGACAATAAGCCCGAGTTGAAGCGCGCGTTTGCGGCCGAATCGGTCTCCCAACGAACCCATCGTCAGTAGCAGGCCAGCGAACACAAGGATGTAGGCGTCGACCATCCACTGCAGCGACGTTGCCGACGCGCTGAACTCTCGTTGCAGCGTCGGTATCGCGACGTTAAGGATGGTGTTGTCGAGCCCGATGATGAGCAGGCTCATGGACAGAATACCGAGAATCCACCATCGACGTCTGTAGACGTTCGACTGGATTCCGTTCAGAGATTGGTGGTTCATATGGTTATTCCGACATACATAACGCTACCGTATCGTATTTATATCACAACTATCATTCCCGTGCTTGCCTGTCATTCCTGCGGACGCGGGAACCCAGACAAAACCTAAAACGCCGATTGCCACCCGCAATCTGCGCTGCTAAGGCGGGTCGACGAACGGTAGGATTGTCCCATGTCGCGGCAACCCCACAAGCAGCTCTCGATGGTGATCGACGATGTCGCGGTTGGTCGCTTGCCGGATGTGGCGCTGCCATCGGGGTACGTGATGCGCGCCTATCGCACCGGCGACGCGGCTAGTTGGGCTGACACGCTGCGGATGGGGGGATTCACCGAGTGGACCGAGGATCGCGTTCTCCAGTACTTGGATGACCCTGAACGGCGCGCGGGCTCGTGCGTAATCGAGCACAACGGAGAGATCGTAACCGCCACGTTCGCATCTCTGACGCCGCCCTCGCTGCCCCTCTGGATGGACGTTCCGTCCGCTGAAGCGCCGGCTTTCGCCGGAATGACGGAAGTAGTGCGCAGCGAAGGGGACGCGTGCGAAGTACGCAAGGGATGCTCTGCGGCCGAGGACAGGTTTGAAACCCGCCCCTACGTCGGTCTTCTCGACTTCGTGGTGACTCACCCTGATCACCGCGGCAAGGGTCTAGGGAGGGCCGCGTGCACGTCGGTCGCCAAGTTCTTAGTCGGCCAACGCGGTCAACGTACAGTCGGACTCCAGACCGACGACTGGCGCCTCCCGGCGCTCCACATCTATCTCACAATGGGGTTCAAACCCGTAATGAATCGGGACGACATGCCCGAACGCTGGGCATCTGTCTACCACTTGTTGAAGGAGGCAGGATATGACCACTCTTAGACTCGGACTTGCCGGCTTGGGCCACGGCGATACACTGTTGCAGGCCAACGATCCCGAACACGATCTGCCGATCCGAGTAACGGCGCTGTGCGACATCAACGAAGCTCGACTCGAAGCTGCGGCGAGCACGCACGGGATCGACGCGGTAACAACTGATTTCGACGAGTTGGCGGCGCGCGATGATGTGGACATCATCGGGATTTATACCCCTGGTCCGTTGCACGCGCGCCAGATACTCACGGCATTGGACAACGGCAAGCACGTCATGGTCACCAAGTCGATGGTTTACACGATGGAGGAGGCGGAACGCGTCGTCGAGGTTGTGGATAGCACCGGGCTGGTGCTGCTCGTCACACAATCGATGCGTGGGCGGTTGGATCTAATCGACGCGAAACGAGCGTGCGACGCCGGAGAGATCGGCGAGCCCTTCATGGCCGAGGCGTCCTACGTTCACGATCTGAGGCCTGTCTACAAGCGCACGCCGTGGCGCACGACTATGCCGCAGGATCTGATATTAGGAGGGGCCTGCCACCCGATAGATCTATTGCGCTGGTTCATGGGCGACATCGAGGAGGTCCATTGCGTGGGCCTGCGCAGCGGCGTCGCCCCCGAGTATCCGCAGGAGGACTGCTTTTTCATCAACGTGAAATTCGCGTCGGGCAAGATCGGGCGCGTCTCGAACCTTCTCGGCATGGTGCATCCCGCGGGTGAGCGGGCGAACAGTCTGACCGTGTATGGCACGAAAGGCACGATCCGAGATAACGTCAAGACGCTCGACGCGGATGGCGACCTGCCGCAACGCGAATATCACACCCACTTGCCGCCACACGCCGGACACCACGGCGAGATGATGGTCATGATGCGTCACATGGCGGACTGCATCCAGAACGGCACACAGCCATGGGTCGGGGCACGCGAGGGTGCCAGAGTAGTAGCGACCGGCCTCGCATGTTGGGAGTCGCTCCGCACGGGCAAACCGGTTAAGGTTCGTAACGATTTTTGACGGCGTTCGTCACCGGTATGAAGGGCATATTCACATTCATCCTCATCGCGTTTGGACTAGCCTGGCTACCCTGGCAGATCGTACTGGTGTTCGAACCGGACCCGGGCCCTCAGCTCTTTGGTATCGTCAGCATTCCGGTCGGTTTTTCGCCGGCTATCGCCGCCTTCATCGTCAGAAAGTGGGTCACCCGCGAAGGCTTTGCGGACGTGGGCCTAAAACCTAACCTAACCCAGTGGCGCTACTACCTAATCGGATGGTTGCTGCCACTTCTGGTCGTCGTCTTCATCGTCCTCCTGTCTACAGTTCTGGGAATCGGCGAGCCTTACTTCAACGTTGGCCTCTTGCACAACTTCGCGATGCAGTTGACCATCTTCGCGTTTATCGGTATGTTCGGCGCCCTAGGTGCGGAGTTTGCTTGGCGTGGTTACCTCCAGCTCCGACTATTTGCCAACAACCCTTCGCCCCACCAACCCCTTCTCGCCGCCGCCGCAACTGGCATCATCTGGTCGGGTTGGTACCACGTCTCAAACCACCTGAGGGACTACGATTTCCCGGACCAACCGTTTCTCGGAATGCTGGTCGTCGCCATCACGTTCATATTGCACTCCATCATCTACGGTTGGCTACGCGCCAAAACGGGAAGCATCTGGGCACCGAGTTTGGCCCATTCCGCGGTCATCGCCGTCGGCGGAACCTACATCTCCGTGCTTTTCGGCGGACTCTGGAACGACCCAAACTGGATCTTAGTAAGCTTCGTCGGCATGCTAGCGTGGATCCCAATGGGAACCCTGTGCGTCTGGATAGTCAAGACTGGCCAACTCAAAGCCGAAATTGCCAACAACGACACATAGGCGCCGATAGCCAGTTGCGACGGGGCCTACCCTCGTACTCGGTTGCCTCCGTCGAGGTAGACCGCGTCCACGACCGTCGTCACCGTCACCTGCTGACGATAGTCGCCGAGTTCGGCGGTGTGCGTGACAGTACCCGGTTCGACATCCGACGGCTCACCGCCAGCGTTGAGCGCCTCGTGTAGGACGCGTCCGTCCATGTCGCCGCCGCCGGGCAGGCCGAGGAGGTGGAGAATCGTGGGGGCGATATCGACGTTGCCGGTTGGAGTGTCGACAACGGTTGATGTTCTCCAGTTGGGTCCGCGGGCGATCAGAGTGTTTCGTAATTCGTGCTGGCTCATGCCACCGTGCGTGCCGACACCCACGGATCCGCCGGCAGATGCCGTGTGCCCGGGAAATCCGGCGGCGTTGGGAGCGGAGTCCCAGGCGAATGACATGGTTAGGTCGGGACTTCGGAGGCCGTCGATGTTGGCTACATGCGCCGGGAGCGTGCCGGGCACCGGGCCGACGCGTTCCGCCGCCAGTAATGCGCCGCACCATGGTTGGGTAGAAAGCCACGCTGCCAATCGCTCAACGGTTGAGGGATCGGATTCGTGGGCGTAGAAGAGGACGGCTCCACCGTTGGGCGCGGCCAAAACGCCGCCGGGTTGGCCGCCGGGTGGAAAACCTACCGTTCGCAACTCGGCCTCAATGTCGACGACCCGCTCGATGGTCGCGTAGCCGTGATCGGAGACGACTATGACGTCGGTCTCGTCCAAGTTGCCATTGCGTTTCAGCCACTCGATGATGCGCCCAAACTGCCAGTCGGCAGCGGCGAGGGCGCGGTTGGAGAGGGTGGACCCGACGCCGGCTTGGTGGTTGGAGCTGTCCGGCTCGGAGAACCAGATCAGCGCGACCGCTGGATTACGTTCAGCAAGCACGTACTCGGTCAGCACACGCGCACCGTGCTCCATCTGTGAAACGTTGGGCGTCTCCTTGTCTGGCCACGGGCCGAAGCGTTCGACAATTTCCTCGTGGAGATGCCGGGGAAGGCAGAAATCCGGGTGGATAGTGGCCCCACCGATTGTTTCGGCGCGCGGGTTTTGAACGTATGCGTTTCCGGAAGTGCCTACACCGACGGCCACGAACTCGTGTCCGTGATCGTGAAGGATGTCCGCGAGAGTCGGTACCAGCAGAACGTCTCCGGTCTGCTTCGCCACGAGTGCGAGTTGCGGCTCCATCGCTTCCAAGATGTTGTTCGGGTCGTAGTCGCGCATTACGACCGTGTTGCCGGCCAGTCCGTGCCTGCCGGGGTGACGGCCCGTGACGAGGCTGGCGACGTTGATTCGAGTCACCGTCGGAAAGACCGGGTGGTTTCTCGCAAAGGTGACCCCACCGGCGGCAAACTCGGCGAGATTCGGCGCGAGGTCGGGCCGGATCTGCGACGGCTGGAGTCCGTCGAATGCGGCTATGAGGACGCGGGTCACTGGAGGAAGATTCCTTTCTGCTGAGGCAAGGTTAACGGGAAACCTGGTCCGCGTAGCGTTTGTTATTGTCGTCAGAAATGCCCAGCTTTGCCCGCGGTCGCTGCTGACATTTTTCGTGGAAAATTCTACGAAATTCCCCATGAATTGTTGAAACTTGTCCTGTTTCAGGATGCATAATATTGCAACCGACGAATTTCGTGTCGGCACCCCGTCTGAAAATCAGGGGAGAATCAAGCAATGGGCAACTACGCGAGCTTGAAGCACCGCATTGACAGTGGTGAAGTCATCGTCTTGGACGGTGCGATTGGGACGGAGCTTCAGTCTATGGGTGTGCCCATGCATCCGGCTGCGTGGTGCGGCCCCGGAAACTACACGCACCCGGCAACCGTGCGACAGATGCACGAGCGTTACATCCGGGCGGGTGCCGACATCATCACGACCAATACGTTCAACACGATCCGCCCAGCGCTTGAGGCATCGGGATATCCGGATTTGGTGAGGGAGATCAACGTGCGAGCCGTCGACGCGGCGATCGAAGCTAGAACACGGGCGGATGTCGACAAATCCGTATACATAGCGGGTGCAATCTCGTGCCGTATCCCAGTGCGCGACGGGAGGACCGGAACGCTTCTGGGCGGGACGGGATTCGGCTATGGCGCCAGCCTGTCAGCGCAAGAGCTTCGAGCGTACGCCGACGAACAAGCCCAAATCCTCGCCGAGTGCGGCGTCGACTTCTTCATCATGGAGAACATGTGGGCCGACAACGAGTCGAGGATGATAGCAGCAGAAGCGGCGAAGGCGACGGGTTTGCCGGTCTGGGTGGGTTTTACCGCTTCGGTGGCACCTGAAACTCAAGAAGTCAGAATGAGTTTCGGTGATGACCGCCATGCCTACAGCAGCGGCATGGGCATGCCGCTTTGGACTTCGAACTGGCGGTCCGTCAACTACGGCATGACTCTGGCCGAAGGAGTCGCAGAGATTGCGTCGCTCGATCCTGACGCAATTACCGTGTTCCATAGTCGGATATCTGAGACCACACCAGCTCTCCAAGTCGTCCTCGACCAGTGGTCCGGCACGGTCGCCCTCTATCCCGACGCGGGCAGATCCGACTACCTCGAGACTTGGCAAGACAGCAGCGTCGCCAACGAAGAGACAGCGCAAGAGTTGACAGATGAGGCGGCGAAATGGGTTGGAATGGGAGCGCAGGTCATAGGCACCTGTTGCGGCTTCGGAGCCAACTACACTAATGCCCTGAGCAGTGCCCTTCCCGACCGTGTAAACGGTCAGTGATTAATCGGCGATCTTCGGGAGGGTCGCATAGGCCGTTTTGCAATCTACCTGACAATTGTTGATGTTCAATACCGGACAAGTTATAATATTTTTGTGCTATTATGTGGGATGTGGCACGATCGCGTTGAATGAGAGTACTTCGCTCCATTGTTTTCGTGTCGAAATGGTTCAAGGCGAATTGAACTGAAAACAGAAAAGGAGGAGTCGCTTATGACGATTAAGTCGCCGGAAGAGGTCGCTGAACAAATCGACAGAGCCAACTCGTTGTGGCAGGTCGCCGACCAGAAACGGCAACCCTTTATCGACGCAGGTTGGAGCCGGTATAGCACAGACATCTACAAAAACATCGGCGATGTCAGGGTTTCGGTGACTTACGTGCATCAAGATGACATTTTCAAGCTTCACATATTTGCAAGCCCACTGCTTATCCAAGACTTCAGTACCGCAGAACGAGCCTTGGAATGGTGCGAAGTATTGGAGGCATCCCTTCAGAAAGGTCGAGGAAACTAAACGTACTTACGCAGGAACATCTCAACAGCACCCTGAATCATTACGCCACACAAGCGGATCTCAATGAAGGTTTAGGCAGACTCGACACTAAGATTTCAGATACCAAGAGCGATATCATCACATGGATAGTCGGCACCACCATTGCGATAGCTGCAATAGTCGTCGTTGCCGCCGGAATTGTGATTGGGTTGATCTTATCGCAATGACCTTTGTCCGCTGTTCTTCAAAATCCCGATTTCAATTTTCCAAGCACATCTGACGTAGAACAGACCCCAAATCACCTGTCAATCATTAACAAGAAGGACCTCACATGGAATCCAGGCCACTGGTTGTAGTAGGTGCGGGTATATCGGGGACGGCCGCCGCCATACAAGCCGCCGAGGTTGGTGTGTCGGTCTCCCTCATCGACGAAAATCCGATCCCTAACGGCATGGTCGGGATGAATGTCCCGCATTTCTTCGGCCAATCGCTGCCCCCGGGCAATGAGAGCGCGAGCATCGAGACTTTCATTCCTACCACCGTTGCTCTTGCGGAGGCTGAAGAATTGGGTGTTGATGTCCGGCTCGGGACGTGCGTCTGGGGCACTTTTCGTAACCGCGAAAACAGCAGGTTGCTCGACGGCCCGCAGGTCGGCCTGGCCGACACTGAACGGTCGTGGATGATGAATTACGAACGGCTCATCATCGCAACCGGCGCGCGGGATTTGAGCATCGGATTCGTAGGTTGGGACCTCGCGGGCGTGATGGGGGCCAATGGAGCCCATTCGTTGATGAATCGGTCCGCGAACCTTGCATCGCGGCGCATGGTCTTATTGGGCTCCGGCAACCTCGGACTCAAGACCGCCAAGATGGCTTTGGAGAACGGCATCGAGGTAGTCGCCGTGGTTGACGTGTCGCCAACGGTTCAGGGCGATGCGGCACTCGTAGAGGCGTTGCGGACCGAAGGCGTCGAGCTCTTTACTTCCCACACGGTCAAAGAGGCGGCCGGTAAAAACGGCTGTATCGAGTCTGTAGTGCTGGTCGGGATCGATGACGACGGCGAACCCGTCGCCGGCACCGAGAAAATGGTCTCCGCCGACATCGTGTGCCTCGCCATCGGCCTCGTGCCAAACGTGGAGCTCCTGAGTCTCCTCGACTGCGAACTGACGTTCAAGTCCGAGATTGGCGGTTATGTGCCGAGGCATGACGATCGGATGCGAACGAGCGTCGACGATGTACTCGTCGCGGGCGATGCCGCGGGATTTCACGACGGCATGATTATTGATCCCGATATTGCCCGAAATCAAGGTCGCCTAGCCGGCATAGCCGCCTCTGCATCGCTAGGCGCTATCGGCCCCACCGAGGCCGAGGATCTAATGTCCGAAATCAGATCCGAGATCCTATCCCAAGCCGGCGCAAAACCCACTGAAGTGCACACCGGTTGGAAGAGATGGCTTGGATCGTTCGTAAAGGCCGGAGGGCAGGACGTGTTGGCGTGTCCGTGTGAAGGTGTGACGCGTGCCGAGATAATCGGCTTGCAGCCTCCGAGGTATCTGGAGTGGGGATCTGAACAGATGAACCGGCGCAGCCTCCAGACGCAAGTAGAGGATAATCCGGCTAATCCCAACCAGATCAAGCGTCTGACGCGAGCCGGAACGGGTATCTGCCAAGGCAGACGATGCCGCGAACAAGCCGCTCTCCTGCTCGCCGAGGAAGCGAATACACCGATATCCGAAATCCCGTTGATGACCTATCGTCCGCCGGTTCGTCCGCTTCCGTTGAGCATAATGTGGCCTGACGACGAGTCGGAGCAGGTACGCACCGAGTGGCCAAAGTGGTTCAGCCCAAACAATAAGGTTCTGGGCTAAGTGGTCTTCATGCCTACGGACAGCGCAGAGATAGTCGTCATCGGCGGCGGCGTTTCGGGCTTGAGTTCTGCCTACTATCTTGCAAAAGCGGGCAAGGATGTAATCGTAGTGGAGAAGGGAATGGTCGGCGGCGAGGCGTCTGGGCGAAACGGCGGCATGATCAGCGAGCGCACCGACGAACCTGCGCTGATACCGTTGGCCGTCGAATCCGTGAGGTTGTGGGCGACGCTCGAAGATGAACTTGGCTATCCCACGGAGTTTATTCATCAGGGCAGGGTCCAAGTCGGCGTATCGGAAGAGGAGATGGGCGACATCTTCTCCGAACGAGACGAAGCGTTGCGCCACGGCATCAGCGTGGAACCCCTCGACCCTTCGGAGGTTCAGGACCTCGTCCCCGGAATCACCGCGCGGACGCTTGGCGGACTCTTTTTCGCAAACGGCGGTCATGCCAATCCGCAACGGGCGGTACAGGCATTCGCATGGGCATTCCAAGACCTCGGCGGCAGGCTCTATCAGAACACCGCAGTCACCGGCATAAATGTTGAAGACGACAAGGTTACGTCGGTCGAAACGACCGCTGGTAGCATGGCTGCCGACGTGGTCGTCGCCGCAGCCGGACCCCAGACCGCGCTGTTGGCTGAGATGGCAGGCGTTCATGTCCCCATCGCTCCCGCTCGCGTCGAGATCATCGCCACCGCTCCCCTAGAACCGCTCTTCGACATTGCTCTTGTCGGCAACGGCCTCTACGGACGACAAGCCGCCAGAGGCAACTTGCTTTTCGGAGGCGGAGCCCACGAGTGGATCGACGTCGACCTGACCTCCGAACCTGGCAAACCGAACACGCCTCTTATCAGGAACATCGCCAGACGCCTCGCCGAACTTCTACCGGCAGTAGCCAACACGCCCGTGATCCGAAGCTGGGCTGGCATCGTCGAACAAGCACCGGATTACCTGCCCATCATCGACATCGCAGATAACCCAAGCAACTACATCGTAGTCACCGCGTCGGCCCACGGTTTCGGCATCGCGCCTGCCACCGGCAAAGTCGTCAGCGACCTCGTGCTTCACGGCGATTCAAGCATCGACATAAGCGGTCTCGGCCTCAACCGGTTTTCTGACCTTGATCCTCGATGGCGCGAAGAGCGTGGTTGGGTCCCATCTTTCGAACGCTCCTAACCTCTTCCCGGCTCGGTTTTACCTCACCGTGAGCGGCAGGCCAAGCCGCCGCAATGGCGCCCGCCGAAGTTCTCAGATACGAATAGCCGTCAAATCCACCGTTGGTGGCATGTCCAACGCTTGAGAGCCTAGTCCGAATCTCCGGAGATGTGCTGGCACACAGATTAGGCGTCGTCAGCGATGAGTCGCGCGCATGCGTGAACGAAAATTTGGTGGAGCTGAGGGGATTCGAACCCCTGACCTCATCAATGCCATTGACGCGCTCTCCCAACTGAGCTACAGCCCCACCGTGAAGGGATGGCGACGCATGATCGATATCATCGAAGCGCCGCGTAATGGTTAATTTTAATGTTAATGCTGATGCTAGTCGGCGTTCTCTGGCTTTCGATATCGCTGAGGTACCGCCAGTTCTTTTTCGGAGGGCGTCGCATGATGGATCGAGCGACGTTTTCGGGTGTGCCGGAGGTCGTCCTAGCAAGACGTAATTGCCCGTGGCCTCTAAACCCGTGCACACGGGCTCTCCCGGCCGGACGAGACAGGTGGTGGTCTCCCTTAGGGCGATAAGCCTAACCAGTCTCACCTGAGATGATACACGACAAAGCGGACTAGAATAAAAGGTGGCCGGAGGTCGCTCTGACAAAGCGCAACGGGCGATGCTAAATCCACTACACCCATCGCCGCCTCCGGCCAGACGAGACAGGCGGTGTCTCCCTTGGGGGTGATAAGCCTAACCAGTCTCACCTGAAATGATACACCACTTTACAGTAGCGCATCAGCCGCGGAAATTGGTCTTAGTGCGGCGAAGCGCTTCGTTCCAACCGGACATGAGGCGTATGCGTTCGCTTTGGGACATGTCGGGTTCGTATCGATGTGCGCAACGCCAGAGGGCGGCGAGTTCGCGCTCGGATCGCCAGACGCCTGCCGCGCGTCCGGCGAGGAACGCGGCGCCAAGCGCGGTGGTTTCGTCGACTGCGGAGACTTCTATCGGACGGTCCAGAAGGTCGGCTTGGAACTGCATTAGGAACGGATTGCGGGTCTGGCCGCCATCAACGCGTATGACGCGTTCCCGGCGATTACCACGCTGCGGCATTCGCAGCCGAGAATCCATGATGTCGACCACCTCCTTGACCTGGTAAGCGGTCGATTCGAGGGCGGCACGGATGATGTGGTCTCTGGTGGTTCCACGGCTGATGCCGGTGATGGACGCCCGGGCATGCGGGTCCCAGTGTGGAGATCCGAGCCCGGAAAATGCCGGCACTAGATAGACACCCGCATTGTCGCCAAGCATGACGGCAATGTCGGAAGAATCAGCGGCATTGCCGAGAATACCTAGGCCATCACGGAGCCACTGTGTGGTCGACCCGGTGTTGAATATCGAAGCCTCGAGCGCGTACGTCTTCGCGCCGCCGGTCTGCCATCCGAGTGTGAATAGAAGGCCAGCGTTCGCCTCGTCGAGATCGGTCGTCGACAGTTCACCGGAACCCGACGCCCCGGTGAAAAGGTCAACGTTTGCACCCGCGTTGGCAAGCAGAAACGCACCGGTTCCATAAGTGCACTTCATGTCGCCTCTGGTGAAACATGCTTGGCCGTAAAGCGCGGCGTGTTGGTCGCCAGCGACGCCAGTGACCGGAATTTCGCGACCGAAGATTGAAGCGTGGATGGTGGTGAAGGTGCCAGCCGACGGCATGGGAGTCGGCAATGCAGCTTCAGGGATGTCGAAGATGCGCAACAGATCCGGGTCCCAAGTCAGGTCGTGGATATTTAAGAGCATGGTGCGCGATGCGTTGGTGACGTCGGTGAGGTGCGGGATGTCATCGCGCGGCGCGTCTGAGATTCGCCCCGATCGCTCACCTCGTGATAGTTGGTCGATTAGCCAAGCGTCGACGGTCCCGAATCGGACGTCGCCGTTTTCTGCGCGGCCCTGCAGGTTCGGAATCGGCAGGTGGTCGAGCATCCAGCGCATCTTCGTGGCGGAGAAGTACGGATCGACGATAAGACCGGTGCGCGACCAGATATCATCGGCCAGCCCGGCGTCGCTGATCTCGTTACAGATCTCAGCCGTGCGATGGTCCTGCCAGACGATGGCGTTCGACAACGGCCTACCCGTGGAACTCTCCCAGACAACCGTGGTTTCGCGTTGGTTGGCGATGCCTACGGCCGCGACATCGTCAACGGAAGCGTTGGCCACTTGCAATGCTTGCCGTGCGACACCGATGGCCGATTCTGCGATCTCGACCGGATCATGCTCCACCCAACCGGATCGTGGGAAGATCTGCGTCAATTCTTTCTGCGCGGAGCCAAGCGGTTGCGCCGCTTCGTCGAAAACAATGGCACGCGTCGACGTTGTGCCCTGGTCGATGGTGAGGATTACGGAATTTGAGGGCATGGCGAGGTATTGTTCTAAAACCCCTTACATTCCCCCTTGATCATCAAGGGGGAGGTTTAGATATTCCTCCTTGATCATCAAGAGGGAGGTTTAGCTTCTACCCGAAGAGCGGATTATTGCCGCCGAATGCATCAATCGCGGTCCCGGTAACCGCGGAGGATTTTTCCGAAGCGAGGAATACGGCCAGATTGGCGATCTCCGACGGAAGCATCAAATTAGTATGATCCTCTCGTCCCCGGTTGTTGAATGCCTCGCGGTAGCCGTCGGTGTCGGTTCCACCCGGGCAGATTGCGTTAACGTTGATGCCGTGATCGTGCAGCTCGGCGGCAAGGCTCTGGGTGAGGCTGATCAGAGCCGATTTGGTGACACGGTACGCGCTGCGTCCTCGTGCGCCGGATCGCCCGCCGATGCTGGAGATATTGATTATGTTGCCGCTGCCCTGCTCGATCATCGTCGGCATCGCCGCCTTAGTCAGCATCGCTGCGGCATTGAGGTTGACCTCAATCACGTCGTACCAGGTATCATCGCCGAGGTCAACGAGGTCGATACGAGGGTGGATGATGGCGGCGTTGTTGACGAGGATGTCGATCCTACCGAACTTGGCCAAGACGGCCGGGACGACTCCAGCGACCTGCGCCCGATCGGTGAAGTCAGATTGGCAGGCCAGCGCCTCAGCACCGATTTCACGTACGTGATCTGCCGTGATATTTAGCTCGGACACAGTACGCCCGGTTACCGCGACGTTGGCGCCTTCAAGCGCGAAGGCATAGGCGCACGCCCTTCCGATGCCCTTCGATCCGCCCGTGACAAGCGCTACTTTACCGTCGAATTCGGTGCTCATCGCTGCACCCTGCCGCTAACGTTGCCACCTGCGACGCTCATCACCTCACTCACTGAGACCAGATTGAAATCGCCATGGAAGGTGTGAGCTAGTGCGGAGGACGCAGCCGCGAATTCCAAGGTTTGAGTCGATGTCCAACCATCCTGCATGTTGCCGTAGATGAGGCCTGCCGAGAATGCGTCCCCGCCACCAACGCGGTCGACGATGCGGACCGAGTATTTCGGGGCCATCAGGATTTCGTCGCCATCGTAGTAGATCGCCGACCAGTCGTTATCGTCTGCCGACTGCGATTCTCGGAGAGTGATGCCAACTTGTTCGAAACCGAACTCTTCGACGAGGCGATTGACCACCGGTTCGTACGCAGTTGCGTCGATCTCACCGCTGGTCACGTCCACACCTTCGGGAGCGACGCCCAAGGACATCTCCGCATCTTCCTCATTGCCGATCGCAACGTCGACGTATTTCATCATCGGCCGCATCACCGCTTGGGCCTCGGCGGGAGACCAGAGATTTTTGCGGTAGTTCATATCCGCTGAAACGGTCAGTCCCATCGACTTCGCGATGGACGCGGCTTCGTCGCAGGCACGGGCCGCCGATTCGGAAATCGCGGGTGTTATACCGGTGAAATGAAACCAGTCTTTGCCATCGAAGATTCGTTCCCATTCGATCTCGCCCGGCTGTAACTCGGCAATCGAGGATGCGGCGCGATCGTAGATAACTTTGGATGCCCGCATGGCCGCGCCATTTTCGAGATAGTAGGTTCCGAGGCGTTGGCCTTGCCGAACGATCTCCGATGTGTCGACGCCCCATTGTCGGACATAGTTGATGCACGCCTGACCGATGTCGTTGTCTGGTAGCGCGGTGACGTAGATCGATTCGAAACCGAAGTTGGCCAAAGAAACCGCGACGTTGCATTCTCCGCCGCCGTACGTGACCTCAAACTCGCGTGCTTGGGTGAAACGCTCTCGGCGGTTCGTCGCGAGACGCAACATGATCTCACCGAACGTTACGACTGATGGCATTGATTGAATCTCCTCGGTTCTGACTGCGGGTTGTGGTTGTCAGTGTCTAATAGAAGGTCGCGTTGTCGTCATCCCCGTCGCCGCCGGAGCCGGATACGACGTTCGCGAGCTCGGTGTCGACCGCGGATTTGAGCAGGCGGACATCAGAAGCAATAGGGAACCAAGTCATGCCCTGTTGAATACGGCGGGCGGCCTCGTTGCCGTCGATACAGTGGATGCCTGTGGCAACGCCGTGACGTTTGCCCGCAGCAACGACGGTTTCTACCGCTTTGACGTGGTCGGGGTGCTTGTTGTCGAGACCAGTGGGGACGCCGAGGGTGCTTGCTAGATCGTTGGGCCCGACGAAGCACACATCCAGATCGGGAACTTCCATGATTTTGTCGATGCGGTCGACCGCCCGCCAATCCTCAATCATGCAGACGACCATGATGAGGTCATTGGCATTTTCGTAGTAGTTGCTGCCATAGACGAGTTGGCCGCGGGTGGAACCGATACCGCGTAAGCCGCGCGGGCGGTACTTCGCAGCCACCACCGCACGTTCAGCCTCTTCTTCGTCCTTTACGTCGGGCACCACGATGCCAGTAAATCCGATGTCTAGAACCCGTTTCACCCAGATCGGGTCGTTGCTCGGAATTCGGGCGAACATTGGTTTGCCCGAGCCATTGCCCGCGCGGAGGCAATGCACCGCGGTCGATACGTCGATCGCGTTATGTTCGAAATCGAGCGTAACCCAGTCGAACTCAGTGGTGTGCAACAGCGTCTCGATAACTGAAGGGTCGCCGCTTGCCGACCATGTGCCGAGCGATGGCAATTTCTGGGCGAGTTTCGCCTTAACTGGGTTGACGTCCATGTTCTCAAACCTCTCAAGATTCCACGCGAAATGAGACTAACACAACGTGATTATGAGGACGACGCTGGCAAGCGATAGACTCGGTATCGTCAACAACAGAAACGGTTCCAGGAGATATGGAATGGCACGGCACTCCAAGCTTGAAGCTTTGAACGCGATGCATGAAATCGGCGTTGTCCCGGTGTTCTACAACGGCGACATCGAGAAAGCCCAGAACATCGCGCGCGCCTGCGTGGCCGGCGGAATCCGGGTATTGGAGTTCACGAACCGCGGCGACCATGCTTGGGAGGTGTTTTCGAGCTTGGACAGGTTCTGTGCCGCGGAGCTGCCCGACGCGATTTTGGGTGCCGGATCCGTGCTCGACGCGGGGACAGCTTCGATATACATCAGCAACGGAGCGAGTTTCATTGTTGGACCGATAACCAATCCCGACGTCGCCAAGGTCTGCAATCGGCGGAAGGTGCCTTACATCCCGGGCTGCGGCACGGCTTCGGAGATTTCAGCTGCCGAAGAACTCGGGGCAGATATCGTCAAGATCTTCCCCGGCTCCGCCGTTGGCGGACCGGGTTTCGTCAAAGACGTCCTAGCACCAATGCCGTGGTCTTCGATCATGCCTACCGGCGGGGTCGACATCACCGAAGAATCGTTGCGCCCCTGGTTTGAGGCCGGAGTCTGCGCCGTGGGGATGGGTTCACGGCTCGCTTCAAGCGACGTTGTGGCCAACGGGGACTGGGACACTCTGGAGACGCGCAGCCGTGATGTGGTGGCTTTGATCCGGCGGATACGGGGCAACTAAGACCGCGAAGCGTACGATTCAAGCCTTGGAATTGTACGCATTGTAGAAACAGTAGCAAGCGGTTGTACATGTTGATCACGATATGTGCAAAAACTGGGCGATTTTTGTACACATCAAGTTCATCCATCAATGAAGTGAACGATGTTCTCCATATCGTCGGATTGACCGATCAGGATGTCGATGAGGTCGTGGTTCCTGAAAAGCTGGTGCCGGCCGGATTTGATGCGCTCCAACATGCCAGCTCTGGTGAGCGCCTCTAAACGCGAACGCGCCGTGGCTCGGGTCACGCCTTCCACTTCCTGCACCATTCTCGTGGTTGTGTAAGGACGCATAAAGAGCAGATCGATTAATTGCTCGGATGCTGCGGTGGGAGCGTCTACCCGTGCTCTTTCGGCGAACTCCTTGCGCAACTCCCTGATTCTGATCAGATCATTGCGCCCTTCCTCAGCCACTTCTCTTATGCCGGCCAATATGAATCGCACCCACTCTTCCCACGCGCCTGATTCAGTTACGGCACGCAGTCCGGCATAGTACTCGCGGCGGCGGCGCAGGAAATAACGGCTGAGATACAGGACGGGTTGATCCAATAATCCCTTGTGCATCAGATAGAGGATGTTGATGATGCGGCCTGTCCTTCCGTTGCCGTCCGGGAACGGGTGTATCGCTTCGAACTGGTAATGCATGATCGCCATCTTGATGATGGGATCCAAACCGGTCGAGCTCTCGTTAGCGAAATTGATGAGATTCTCCAAAAGGCGGAGCAAGGTGGGCTTCCCGAACGGCGGCGTGTAGACCACAAATCGCGCGCGCAGATTACCGATGAGGACCGCGGAATCTCTGACATCCGTCGGGGTGCCGAGAATCTGGCTGCATATGTCGACGAACAACTGAGTATCCAAATTCGGATGAGTCGATAACCGGTCGATAGCGGTTGAAAGCGCGGGACGGTAGCGTGCAGCTTCCTTGGTGGCATCAGAAGCGCGTTCGTTGCCAACCGCCATGAATCTGAATAGTTCGTCGCTCGTGGTGTTGACGTTCTCGATCTCCGAGCTGGCTACTGCCTCGGTAATCGCGAACGCGTCGATCAGCAATTGTGGATTGGGCACGCTGAGCGCGGTCCCGTTGAGATTCGCCAATGCGCGGCTGGCCAAGTTGAGCTCCCGCATCACACCGATGGTCTCGATTTCGATCGCGGGTGGTAGCTGCGGAAGTTCGTTGTACGGTTGCTTCGGATCATACGTTGACATGAAACCCGCCTGACTGATCGTAGATATGTATAATTTTGCCCTTTGAATTATACATATCACTCGCGACATGTACGATCATCGTACCAACTCGCTCCGACATGTACGAAATTTTGCTATTTTTGCACACGTTGCCAACGACGTGTGCAATGGCTATACCTATCCGATTCGATATGTACTATTTTACGCGTGTTTTTGCACACGTTGAAATCGAATTACGGCAACCCGTCAATCTTTAGCACATGCCGCTTCGAGGGCGCGGTCGAAATCCACCACCCAAGGGCCGTTGGTATCGATGCGTACCGATGCGCTCATTCCGTCCAGCAACTCAACCTCACGCTCCCCATCCAACGCGATCGTGCCTCGTGCAGCTCGGATTTTCACCGTTTCGCCGGGGATGATGATCTGCCAACTCTCGATAGGCACGTCGCGCACCATTCCGGGGGCGATGGGTGCCGTCGATGTCAAGGTGCCGGAACTGCCCGGCGTCGGGAACTGGATGTGAATCCCGCGCGGTTCGTCCAGTCCGATCAGCGCTAATCTGGCACCGATCGATGCGATGCCTATGCTGGACGCCTCCGCGCGCGTCAGAAACACTGAGTCGAGAGTCCCGACGTCCCATAGTGCGCGGGCGCCGACCATCGTCTGACGCGAAACGGCGGCATCTACTAGCGCGATATCGCGCAGGTCATCGTTGACGAAAACCTCGATCTTCTTCGAACGGCGGCACACGCGGTGGCGGGTTGATCGGTCCGCTGCAACAATTGCGGCCGCGATGCCGGCGAGTGTTCCTTCGATCTCCTTGGGGAAGACGTTGTTTGTTCCGGTCGATATCGGTGCTATCGGCACATCGCCGCATCCTTTGGCGACCAATCGGTTTGTGCCGTCGCCACCAAGGGTAACGATGCAGTCTGCGCCGGCGTCGCGCATTATTCGGGCGGCGAGTGTCGAGTCGTTCTGGCTACCGGATGGAGTCTGTTGTATGAACTCTGAATGCATTGCATCTTGGGTTT
Organism: uncultured Dehalococcoidia bacterium; assembly: GCA_951812795.1. Classification (GTDB taxonomy): domain Bacteria; phylum Chloroflexota; class Dehalococcoidia; order Lucifugimonadales; family Lucifugimonadaceae; genus Bin127. Next base: position 1,924,470 of record OX638325.1, on the reverse strand, counting down.
CCGTCATCGCCGCGCGCGCCAATCCGGCCATATCCGGCATGACGATGACTTTGGTCACGCCGTGGGATTGGAGGCCGGCAAACACCCGGCGAAGCGTGTTCGATTTCTCTTGGTTGGATACGACGCGCCCCTGAGCAACTAACCGTCGAATGTCTTTACCGGCTGCGGGGTTTGCGATTATGCCTACTGTGGGCATGTTGAATTTGCTCGCGTCCGTTAGTGGTCAGCTACGGCTGGAGCGAGCACCTCGGCTAGAAATAGGGCCGGGCGACTCAACTCATCTTCGATCTGCTGTTTGCAGGAAACGCCGGTGATGGCGAATTTTGTATCTGGACTGGCCTTGCGCAGCGCCGGGAACAGGCGGTCTTCGCCGACTTGCTGCGCAACGTCGTAATGCTCCTTGGCGTATCCGAAGGAACCGGCCATCCCGCAACATCCCGCATCGATGAGATTAGCGCGGTAGTTAGGTGGCAGGTTGAGAGCGGCAACCGCTTGCGTAGTTCCGATCAGAGCGCGCTCGTGGCAATGGACGTGTAGGAGTATTTCGGCAGCGAAATCGTTCCATTCGATTTGTTGGCCTCCGTCGTTGTGGGTGGCAACGAGGATCTCTTCAAGCATCATCGATGCGTCGGCGACGGTTTTGGCACTTTGGTCCGAGCCCAGAAGATCGGGATACTCGTCTTTGATGGTCAAGATGCAGCTGCTTTCGCAACCTACGATCATGGCTCCGGTATCAACGTATGGCTTCAAGATTGCGACATTTTGCTTGGCGTTTTCGATTGCGTGATCCAAGAGCCCGGAAGAGACCATTGTTCGCCCGCAACACGCGCGGTCAACCAGTTGGACGCGGTACCCGAGCGCCTCGAGCAGTTTTACAGCCGCTTTCCCGGATTCCGGGTGGTTGAAGTTCATAAAGGTGTCATGGAAAAGCACGATGTCGCCGCGCGAGCCTGTCGTGTTGGGTTGCCGACGCTCGAACCATTGTTCAAACGTTTGGCTCATGATTTTCGGCAATTTACGCCGTCGATCAACCTTGAGGATTTTCTCGGATGCCCATCTAGCCGGTGCAGATCGATTCATGACGTTGGCGAGCGGTGCGAGCGGGCCAGGCGCGAGGGAGTTGAGACGGTGGATGTTCGCCACCAAGCGCGACCGCAGCGGGACGGAGTGTGTCTGATAGTAGAGATCGAGAAACTCGTACTTGATCTTCGCCATGTCAACGTTCGAGGGGCATTCGGATTTACACGATTTGCACTCGAGGCAGAGATCAAGGACCTCGAACATTCGCTCCGAACGGATTTCGTCGATGGGCAATGCGCCGGACATCGCGGCCCGGAGTGCGTTGGCGCGTCCGCGGGTGGAGTGCTCCTCTTCCCGGGTCGCCATGTACGAGGGACACATCGCACCGGCGTTGACTTTCCGGCAAGCGCCAACCCCGTTGCATCGTTCGATTGCGCCGGCAAACCCGCCGTCGGCGCTCCAATCGAGTTTGGTTGTGATGGTTTCGGTGGAATAGTCTTCGCCGTAGCGGAGGTTCTCTCGCATGTCCGGCGTGTCGAAGACTTTTCCGGGGTTCATGATGCCATCCGGATCGAACAAGCCTTTTACTTCCCGGAAATGTTCGACCAACTCGGGGCCGAACATCTTCTCGGCCCATGCTCCACGAACTATGCCGTCGCCATGTTCGCCGCTCAAGGAACCGCCGAATTCTAGAACGAGATCGGAAATCTCGTTGGCGATGTCGTACATCCGGTCAATGCCTGTGGACTGCTTAAGATTGACGAGCGGACGGATGTGGAGGCATCCTACGCTGGCGTGCCCATAATATCCGGCTTCGGTTCCGTGCCGTTTCACGATCTCATCGAAACGTTCGACATATTCCGGCAGCCGCTCAGGTGAAACTGCGGTGTCCTCAACGAACGGCAGTGGCTTGGCGTCGCCCTCCACGTTCATCATCAGGCCGAGACCGGCTTCACGCATCGCCCATACCTGTCGTTGCTCAGTTGGCTCGAGCAGAATAGTCACTGCGTACGCCGCCGTTTCGCGCGTGATCGAGTTGCCGAAAGCCTCGAGTTTGGATCGGGTTTCGGAGACGTTTTCTCCGGTCATCTCGACCACCAGGATGTCCGAAGGGTCTTCCTGCAAGAATCCGAGACTGCGTGAGAACCCGAGCGACTTGCGGGCTTGGTTGATGATGATTTCGCCGATATGCTCCACCGCGCTCACGTCGTGCTCGAGAGTGGCAACGGTGGCCTCCATGGTCTCGCGCAGAGTGCGGAAGTGGAGGACAGCTAGACCTTTCGATTTGGGGATGTCCCAGAGCTTCAATCGGGCATCGGTTACCGCGGCAAGCGTTCCTTCGGAACCGACCATCACTTGTGTTAGGTCGATGATGGGGCCATCGGTGACCGGGGAGTAGACACGGTCGATGTTGTAACCACCGACGCGTCGCAATATCTTAGGGAATCGCCTGTCGACTTCGCCGGCGGCGCGGTCGGCGATGCCGGGTATGCCTCGGTATATCTGACCTTCCAAGTTGGAGAGCGACATCTTGCCTTCGAGTTGGGGCGCGGTCAGGGCTTGGAACGAAGCGCGCGAACCGTCCGACAGCACAACGGACATTTGTAGGACTTGGTCGACGGTTTTGCCGTAAATGATGGAGTGCGATCCGCAAGAGTTGTTGCCCATCGCACCGCCGATGTTGGCGCGCGACGAAGTGCTTGGATCCGGCGTGAAGTATTTGCCCGTATGCGCGACTCGTCGATTGAGTTCGTCGATGGTGATACCGGGTTGGGTGTGCACCCAACCCTCTTCGCCATTGATCTCGATAACGTCGTGCATGAATTTCGAGAAGTCGATGACGACGCCTCGATTTACGGTCTGGCCTGAGAGACCTGTTCCGCCGCCCCGAGGTAGGACGGACACGCCGGCGCTGTTGCAGGTTTCGATGACTGCGCTGACGTCGTTGGCGTCGCGAGGAAGGACGACGCCGAGGGGAGTCATCTTGTAGATTGAGGCGTCGGTAGCGTAGAGCTGGCGAGCGTAGCGGTCGAATCTTACTTCGCCGGCAACCACATTTTTGAGTTCTTCTGCGAGTTGCGATCGCGTCGATCTGCTCGCGGTTGTCACGCCGCGGCCTCGTCTTGGGAATGGTGATCGCCTTCGGATTGAGGGAGTATTACGGAGGCGATGACGCTGAGGATAAGGATGGCGATGACGATTGCCAAGGATCCGAGGGTGATGGTGATGGATACCGAGTCGCCGGGAACGCCGATGTCGTGAATGAAGTTGTGGAACTGGTCGTGGATTGCGGTTTCGACGATGATCTTAACGCCGATGAACGCGAGAATGGCAGCTAGGCCGTAGGAAAGGAAACGGAAGAGGTTGACGAGGCCTTCGAGTAGGAAGAAAAGGGGTCTCATCCCTAGGACGGCCATGGCGTTCGACGACCAAATGATGAACTGGTTCTTTGAGATGCCGACAACGGTGGGGATGGAGTCGATGGCGAAGACAACGTCGGTAGACCCGAGCACAATGACGACGAGAGCGAATGGAGTAGCCATGCGGATGCCGTTTTTGACGGTGAAGAAGTTGTGGCCGTCGTATTCGTCGGAAACCGGGTAGATCCGACGGAACACTCTTGCGACTATGTTTTTGGATGGATCGACATCATCGCCATGCGACGTGATGAGTTTGTATGCGGTGTAGATGAGGATTGCGGCGAGGAGATAAAGGACGGGTTCGAATACGGCGATGATTCCGACAGCGAAGAATATGAAAATGGCGCGGGCGATGAGTGCGCCAACGATACCGAAGAGAAGAGCGCGTGATCGGAAAAGGTCGGGAAGGGCAAAGTAGTTGAAGATGACAAGAAATACGAAAAGGTTGTCGATGCTGAGGGCGCGTTCGGCAACATAGGCGGTGGTGTATTCGATGCCAAGTTCGGTTCCGCCGGCGATAAAAACCCAGACACCGACAGCCGCCGCGACGAGCGTCCACAAAACGGTGAGGAGGCCGGCCTCCTTCATACCGACGTGGTGGTCTTTACCGCTTAGAAGGAGGAGATCGATGAGGAGAAGAACAAAGACTCCGACGGTAAATGCCACGAGGATGGTGAAACTGTCGAAGTATCCTTCCACTGCGGGGATTTTTCTCGAACTAGCCGGATTCAGTTACGCGAACGGTGAACGAGGATTGTTGACCAGTCAACAGTCAAATGCTCAGAAAATCGCGGCGACCGAAAAATCCTGCGAGCCAGCCGGAGCTTTGACGGTGACTTGGTCGCCGATTTTGCAACCTAGAATCGCGCTCCCGAGAGGTGAGATGTCTGAGATCTTGTTGCGTAGAGGGTTGGCCTCGTTCGCAGCCACTACTTGGTAATCGACGCTCATGCCGGAACCACTCTTGGACAAAGTCACCCAAGATCCGATCTGGACTTGGTCGTTGACCCGTTCAGATTCTTCGATGATGGTGGCGACCTTTAACGTCGATTCCAACCGGTTGATCTGAGCCTGAACCATTCCCTGGTTCTCTCTGGCAGCTTCGAGCGGCGAGTTTTCGCGAACATCACCGCTGGCCGCCGCGCGTTCGATCTCCTCAGCCAATCGAACCGTCTCGTTCCGAAGAACCTCCAGTCGGTTGACCATTTCGTCGTAACCTTGGCGAGTGATCTGGACCTCGCTGTTGCGTCGGCGCATGGCGGTGCCGCGCGCCGCGTTGAGCGTTGGCTTGCGGACGCGGATGTGTGGAGCCAAGCTGATGTCGATATAACCCTTTTTCTTAACGTAGTTCAGGAAATCTTTGACCGCAGCGACTCGTTGTTTGTTGGCGTCAGATGCGCTGGTACCGAAGGTTTCGGAATACGGGCTCACATCGGAAGGTCGGAGCGCTGTCAGAACGTGCGTGCCTCCGATCCAACGGGCAAACTTGGTCAGCTCGGGATGAATCATCCGCTTCTTCTCATCCGCGATCGTCATGACGTACTCGGTGATCGCGTCTTGGACGGTGAAATCTTCAGGTTCGGTTGAGACGGCGGGATCGTCGGTCTGGATTACCAAGGTTTTTTCCTCAATGACGGCTATTGGCCAAAAGTACGAGAGATCGGCGTGCGCGGGCAAGCGAGCCGATTCGGGAGAAGACGCATATTTCTAGTTTACGAGAATAGTGGAGTTTTGCAAAAGTCTTGGGAGGGAGAGGAAGGATAGGCTCCGCTGGGATGGTGTGGGAGAAAAAGTTGCGGTAGGTTAGCGGGCTGTCGGGCATCCCCTGCGAAAATCGCTTCGCTCTTTCGCGTCCCCTTACGCTGCGCGAAGGGGACGTTTGCAATAACGCTCGAAGTTGCGAAGGGCGACCACAAGGGTCGCCCCTACGGTGGGGTTGCGTGGCGTGGGGGCGCGTTTAATTGGCGGAGGTGATTTCCGTTGGTTTGGTTGTTATGGCTGCCCGGGTTTTAGTGGTTGGGGGCAGTGGTTTTGTTTTTGCCGTTGAAGGGGATTGGCACCCTTCGCGTGGGGTGCCAATCCATCAGGCGTTGCCGTTTTGTGCGAGATATTGGACTGCTAGCTTCCCTCGTCCGGTCACTGCCCACGTTGCCAGACCGTGGGCCCGGGTTACTGCCTTGAGTTTGAGCTCGGCCGCTTCCCATCGGGTAGTTTTGCACATCCTCGTGCCGTAGCCGCGACCCGTTGGCGACAAGGGTCCGACGTCTGCCGAATTCACGACCGCTTACCCGGCCCTTGGCTTGACATTGGTGGCCTCCCCCTAACCCCCTCCTGAAGGAGGGGGGATAGGTACTTCCCATCCTGAAGGAGGGGGGATAGGTACTTCCCATCCTGAAGGAGGAGGGATAGGTACTTCCCCGCCTCGAGGAGGGGGGATAGGTACTTCCCGGCCTCATGGAGGGGGGATAGGTATTCCCCTTCCTGAAGGAGGTGGGATTGGGAGGCGTTCCCTTGTCGCCCTTGGAATGGACGTTGGGGAGGGATGTCTTGCTGGCTCGTGTTGCCGAGGGTGCATTAGCCCTCGGCGACCGGGACTTGTTACATCGATCGCTTCGAACGGAACCGCTGAACGTTGCAACCGGCTCTAACTCGGTTGAGGGGCGTCGCCAGAGATGGCTTCCACGAACACGCGAATCCGGGTTACCCTCTCGGGACCCCGTGTACTCGCTGTTTATGTGTTGCGCTTTCACGATCTAACGCTTACTCCCTGCCGTCCAACGGCTAGATTGGTGTCCGCACTCGTCAGCACGGCTCTGCCTGAAGTCTTCAATTCTTAATTGTACACATGTATTGGTATTTTTGTGGCAATTCGTCGGAAAGTTTGACGTTTTGGGGAGATTCCTCGCTGCGCTCGGAATGACAGGAGGGGGCGCGGGGGCGGGAGTGGGAGCGTTCGCGTTGGATTGCGCCGGGGGTGACCGCGTGGGTCGTGGCGGAGGGCGACCACAAGGGTCGCCCCTACGATGGATTGTCGGTCGGTCAGAGGGAGTTTGGGCGAGGGCGTTTGGTTGGTTGGGGGCGGGCAGGTTTGAAATCTGCGTCTACGGTTCAGGCTATCGGATACGGGTCGATGTATACGACTGCCTCTCCGTTCATGGCCTCGGTGCCAGATTGGTTCGTGCACCGAACAGCGAGTTTTACGATGGGCTTGTCTTCGCGAACGGACACGACCTCGCAGTTGACCTTCACCTCGTCGCCGATATAGACCGGGTTGATGAAATTTACGCTTAATCCCAAGAAGATGATAGTGGCCTCTTGACCAGCCATCTCCACGCCTAAAACCGCCGATACCATCCCCACCAGCAACGCGCCGTGGGCTATCCGTTTGCCGAATCTGGTGTCGGAGGCATAGCGGTCGTCTAGGTGGAGAGGCTGCGTATCACCGCTCAGGTCGGCGAATTCGCGGACTGTTTCATCGGTTATGACTCGGCTGACGGATGCTGACGATCCGAGTTTGAAATTGTTTGGGACGTTCGTGATTGCGTTTGCTCCCTACTTGACCTGTTGTCGCGGATTAAGATCGTTGGGCAATATACGAGCCCACGATAACGAGGACCGCGCCGAACCACAGTTCGGGGCCGATGTTTTCTCCAAGAATCAACCATGACAGTATCGCGGTTGTGATCGGCGAGGATAGTGAGATGAGTGAAACTCGGCTAGGGAGATAGTTCTTGAGAAGCCATGTCTGACCCAAGAACGCGAATCCGGCGATGATTACGCCTTGATAAAAAAGTGACATCGCGAGAACCATGGTCATTTTTATTGGGTCGGCTTCAAATATCAACGACCCTAAAAGGAACGTCACGGATCCGAAGATGCCCTGTGCCATTAGCAGTTTTACGAGGGTGATGCTCTGCCCGAGTTGAGAGAGATAAATCTGGCGCAGCCCGAGGAGAACTGCCGAGCACATGATCAGCAGATCGCCCAGCCAAGGGTTTAGGGCATCGATGGCATCAGTGCCACCGACGATGCTACGCACGAAGATCGCGGCGGCGCCCGTGTAGGCGATGAAGGCACCGATTACGCGGCGTTTCGAGAGATTGTCGTTGGGAACGAAGAAGTGCGCGAACACCCCGGCCCACAGTGGGAACGTGGTGATCAAGACTCCCGTATGCCCGGCAGTTGTGTTGTACTGGCCGAGGTTCATGAACGCAGTCTGGACCGAGAAGAGGATGCCGAGTACGAGGAGTGGGAAGAGTTCTGATCGAGTGACTTTGAAGCTCTGACGGGTGATGATGGCCCAGATGATCACGACGATCATGCCCAAGATGAAACGTGCGAATCCGAGACGCAAGGGGGGTGAGTCTTCGAGTCCCGCCTTCACCGCGATAGGCAGACCGGCCCAAAGGGACGCGAGAGTGAATGCGAGACCGCCTGCACGAAGCGTCAGCGGTCTGCGAGGGTCGTTCGAGGCGGAACTCGAGGGATCGGGTTCGGCGACCTCGGATTCTTTCCGAGTGGTCAGTCTTCTAACCGTTTCAGGTACTGACCAACCCAATCGAAGTCGACGAAATCGACGTAAGCATCCATCAGCGCCTTGGTGACCGGGCCCGGGACTTGCCCATCGCCTACTTTAGACCCTTGTACCGTGGCAACCGGGCAGATGCAAAGTGACGTTGACGTGAGGAACACTTCGTCGGAGGTCGTAGCGTCGAACATGTCCAGATCCGTCTCCACAACGTCTAGATCGATCTCGTGGGCGAGTTCGATGGCGGTTTCACGGGATATGCCCCCAAGGACGAACTGCGCCTTCGGGGTGTAGGCGACTCCATCTTTGACGACGAAGATGTTGGAACCGATTCCCTCGGTAAGGAAGCCGCGGTTGTCGAGGAGTATGGCCCATGCCTCCGGGTTGTACTCTTTCGCTTCCATGTCGGCCATTATGAGGTTCAAATAGTTGTGAGATTTGGCGCGCGGGCTCAATGCTTCGGGGCTGACCCGGCGGGTTGACGGTATCCACACGTCGATCCCGTCGCGGTAGAGTCGTGCTCGTGGTCCGAGCGGCAAAGGCGTGCATTCGATGATCACAGTTGGCCCGCCATCAGTGGCCCACATGTCACCACCTACCAGATCGACACCCCTGGAGACGCGCTGACCGATCCAGTAGTCATCCTCGTCGCCGAGGAGTTTCAGGTTCTGTTCGACAACTTCCAGGGTTGCATCTCGCATCTCTTCTTTGGTAATTCCAGGATCGATGCGTACGTACGCGAGCGAGTTGTAAAAGCGATCGAGGTGTTCTTGGAGTTTGAAGATTCGGTGGCCGAAGGTTCGGGTCATGTCGAACACGGCATCGCCATATTTGAAGCCTCGATCGCGGAATGGCACCACGGCTTGGCTTTCGGGCACGATCTCGCCGTTGAAATAGGCGACGCGTTCTAGTCTGCGGTCATTGGAGCGATCAGAAGGCATATTGGAGACCATTTTTCGATTTTCCTATCGTCTAGAGTTATGTTACAGCCCGCGCGACGTATTAGAGATCGTAGAGTCCTTTGGGTTCGCTAGAATCTCTAAGTTCGATGGAACAACAAACCGCCCCCAACAAGATCGACGCTGCGGACGCGCATGCGTTGGACGTGACGCCTCGCGATGACGACGCGCCGACGGTCGACCGCGCATCTGTGGTGCCCGAATGGAATCCAAGCATCAATATTCGATTCGGCAGTCGGGGAAAGAGCCGAGATTCATCCACGGACAAGCATGATCGACCCGATGTTCCGGCACTTCGCCCGCGAATCGACACCATAAACATCCTGCTCGGCGTCATCCTATTGTTGGCTTTGGTCCTCCGCGTAACGGGTACCGACTGGGACCAAGGGGGACTGTACCATCCCGACGAACGCGATTTCCTCGGGCGAGCGGAGCGGCTTGATTTCTCGCAGTTGGCTGAGCCAGGACTGTTGAGCGTCGAATCTCGCCTTAACCCCCGCTGGTTCAACTATGGCAGCTTGCCTTTGTATGTTTTGGCCGGGTTTAAGTCGCTGGCCGCGCCTTTCACTGATCAGGACTGGAACCTGTTTGATCTGCGTTTTCCAGGTCGTAATTTGGCAGCGATAGCGGACACAATCACGGTCTTGTTCGTATTCCTGTTGGCATCGCGTCTCGTGGGCGATCGTCGCGCAGGATTGATCGCGGCGTTGCTTGCTGCGATGGCGGTGATTCATATCCAGAACGCGCACTACACCGCGGTCGATGCGCCGATGACTATGTTCATCGTGGCGACCGTCTACTTCTCGACGCGGCTGGTCCAGGAGCGCAGACAGAAAGACGCATTGCTCGCAGGTGTGATGCTTGGTTTGGCGATCGCAACGAAGTTCTCCGCGGCACCTGTCGCGCTCGCCGTTGGCACCGCCCATCTCCTGCTGCTGATTGGGCCGAGCATCGTTTCACGCAGTGCCTCGAACGTGACGCCCAGCGACGTGAAGATGGTTTTGCGCTACGCGGTTCTGTCAGGATCGGCCGCATTGATTGCGTTGTTGGTCACCCAGCCGTACATGATTATCGACTGGAGCACGTATTTCTCCAACGTCTATCAACAGTCTGAGATGGTGCGTCGGACCATCGATTTGCCATTCACGCGGCAGTACATCGACACTACCGCATTCCTGTATCAGATTCGTCAGCTTTCGACTTGGGGATTGGGTATCTCGTTAGGCATCGCGGTTTGGTTGGGACTCATCTGGGCGCTAGCGCGGACAGTCGTCAAGCGCGACCTCGCATTCGTCGTTGTGCTGTCGTTCCTGATTCCGTACCTGGTAGTCAACGGGCAGTTCGAAGTGAAGTTTTTGCGCTATATGCTTCCGGCGACGCCATTCTTGATCGTTTTCGCTGGCGGTGCGATCTGGTGGGTCTACACGTGGGTCATGCCGAGGATCCACCGCGTTGCCCGCGTGGGCGTGTATGCCTTAGGAGCGATAGCGTTCCTTTTCCTCGCGCACTACACGATCGCGTATCTCAACGTGTTCACCGGGCCACATCCCGCGCAGGAAGTCTCCAGATATTTGGAGGAGAACGCGGGGACCGGCACGGTAGTTATTCAGGAGCATTGGGAAGAGGGCATACCGAATATCCCGGGTTTCTACATGCACGAAAAGCTGCCGATGTACGAGAATGACACGAGTTCGAAGTTCTCCACGGTGGCGCGTCGAATGGAAGGCGCCGATTATCTCGTGCTGTTTAGCAACCGCCTTGCCGCGACGATTCCGCGGCTGCCTGAGCGATACCCAATCTCGTCTCGCTTTTACGAGATGCTCTTCAGCGGAGAGTTGGGTTACGAGGTGGTGTACTCGTCGGTCAGAGTTCCGGAGTTCATGGGCGTTGTCTATTGGGATGATCCTTATGCACGGGTGCCGTTCGGTGTGCCCAATGGTTACAGCAAACCGCGCGGCAATGTCTACAACTGGGACTGGTTCGGTTGGGCGGACGAGAGTTTCACGGTGTACGAGCATCCGCACGCGATCGTGTTCCAGAACGTCGAGAAGCTGAGTCAAATTCAATTGCTCGGTCGACTCTATCGAGATGGTCGGCCAGACGACTTCGACCGCATACTGACTGATGGCGCTGGTCTGGTTTACGACGATGCCCAGGCGCAGACGCAGCAATCTGGCGACAGTTGGAATTCGATCTATTTCCTGAAGAACCTGCCAAATGAGTTCGCCTGGTTGGTTTGGCTGCTCGCCGTTCAACTTATATCGCTCGCTGCTCTCCCGCTCACTTACATCGTGTTCCGACCTCTGACCGATCGGGGTTACCTCTTCAGTAAACCGTTGGGGCTTCTGATCGTCGCTACGATCACATGGTTGATGGCCAGTTCAGGGATTTTGGGATTCAGCGCGCTCAGCGTGGGGATCTCGACCGTATTGTTGGCCGCGATCTCGCTGATTGTCTTCTGGTCGATAAGGGAAGAGATCGTCTTCTTCGCCAAAGCCCATTTGAGGACGATCGCCATCGCGGAAGTCATTTTCTTGAGCGCATTCATGGTCTTCTTCTTGATCCGACTCGCGAACCCCGACCTTTGGCACGCATGGCGCGGCGGCGAGAAGCCGATGGACTTCGCGTACCTAAATGCGATCACCCGCTCGACGATTATGCCGCCGTACGATCCGTGGTTCGCCGGCGGGTACCTCAACTACTACTACTACGGACAATTCATCATCGCCTCGTTGATTCGGATCACCGGCATCATTCCGACCGTCGCATACAACTTGGCTGTACCGCTCATCTTCGCGCTTTCTGCCGGTGCGGTTTACACAATCGCTTACAACCTCGTCGCGATGTCGATGCGAGCTCGTGGCGCGATCCGTTTGGGCAACGTTCCGATAATGTTCGGACTGATCGCCGCGGTGTTAGCACTGGTGGCTGCGAATATCGATGGGTTGGTACAAGTCGCAACTGGTCTATATGAATCGATGGTCATCGGTGGCGAATTTCCACGTTTCGACTATTGGCGAAGCACGCGGATATTCGAACACGGAACGGGCGGCAACGAGATTACTGAGTTCCCGTTCTTCACGTTTTTGTATGCAGACCTTCATGCCCACATGATTGCGATTCCATTCGCAGTTTTGGCTTTAGGCCTGGCGATTGTGGCGTTTCTACGCGCCGGGATGGAGCGCTTGTCTCGTTTTGAGACATTGGTTTCGTTGGGAATCTTGGGTATCGTGATCGGTTCGTTGCGACTCATCAACTCGTGGGACTACCCGACGCAGCTTCTCCTGGCTGCGGGCTTCATCTTCGCAGGCGAATTCCTTTACGGACACCGCGGCAAGTTGATCGGCATCACCCACGCGGTCGGTAAGATCGCGGTCGTCGGCATCGTCGGATATCTCGTGTATTTGCCGTTCCATGCCAATTTCGAGCTATTCAACAATGGCATTGAACCGAGCCAGTTCCAGACCGCGTTATGGCGGTATCTGGCAATCCATGCATTCTTCGTGTTCGCAATCGGTTCGTGGTTATACGTCGAATGGCAGCGTGGAACCTTCCGTTTCGGATCGATGCTCGAGAAGATCAGAATCGAACTAGATTACCCGAGTTGGGCGCCGTCATTAATGGCAATCGCGTTTTTGGTGGTGGGACTCGCGGTCGTCGTTACTTATCCGAACTTCATCACCGTCGTGGCTACGCTTACTGGTGCAGCGATACTCGCGCTGACGGGATTGTTGACCTACCTACGAAGGCACGCTGAACAGCGTTACATCATCATCACCGTTGCCCTGGTCCTCATGTCGCTATTCATCGCCGCTGGAGTCGATCTGATAACCGTCAAGAACGATATCGGGCGACAAAACACCATTTTCAAGTTCTACATCCAAGCTTGGTGGCTGTTGGCGATCGCGGCTACTTTCGCGGTTTGGCGGCTGTGGGACATGGGAGCATTCGTGACAAAGCAATTGACAGGTCTTAAAGTCGCTTGGCTCTCGACCTTTGGTCTCTTGGCGGTTGGAGTTTTGATTTACCCAATAATGGCCACCGATGTCAGGCTCGACGACCGATTCAACGACATCGGCCCTGGTGTCGACGGCGAGGCGTATATGGATAGTGGTGTCTATAACACCAGAGGTATCGAAATCGAGTTCGCTTCGGACCTTCCGGGCATCGAATGGCTCCGCCAAAACGTTGAAGGTTCTCCCGTTGTTGTGGAAGCGCAATGGGATCTTTACACGTGGGCTAACCGCGTGTCTATTTATACCGGCCTCCCCACGGTATTAGGTTGGGATTGGCACCAAACGCAACAGCGGCACGACTATCGCTGGGAGGTGCAACGTCGGCGAAACGCGGTCAACAATTTCTACACGACGCGCGATGTCGAAATGGCTCGTGAATTCCTCGACGAATTCGACGTCCGTTACGTTTACGTTGGTGAACTGGAACGGGGTGCCTATCCCCAAAGCGGAATTACGAAGTTCGATGACATGCCGGAACTGAACCTCCATCCAGTCTTTGAGCAGGGGCCCGTGAAGATTTACGAATACAAGGGCTGAGCCAAGTTCGATCCCACTGAAAATGAACACGCCGGTAATGAAGAACGTTTCACGCGCCTTAAGGGCCGCGGTCGATTTCGTCATGCCGATCACTTGCGTGGACTGTGGATCCGAAGGATCGTTTCTGTGCGCTTCGTGCATGGCAAACGCACCAAGGTTGCCGAATAATACCTGCATGAAATGCGGCGAACACACCGCAGAACATGTCAGACTTTGCGGTGACTGCACGACTCTGCCGCCGCCTCTTGACAGATTGGTCCCGATCTACCGGTATGGTGGGCCAGTGCGAAGCGCCGTGCATGCGCTGAAATACCGTCACATCACCGCCATCGCGCCAACCATGGCACAACCAATGTCACAGACCTCGTTTACGCGTCGTGCAAAACTCGATTGCGTCGCGCCAACACCGATGCATGCCGATCGATTGCGCGAGCGTGGTTACAATCAGGCGGCTCTGCTCGCCCAGAACGTCGCGGAAAACCTTCAGGTGCGATACATAGAAGATGCTCTGACCAAGACTCGACCGACGCCGTCGCAGGTCGAATTGACGCGTCAAGAACGCGCATTTTCACTCAGAAACGCTTTCGCAGCGAACTACGATTTCGACGACGCGCACGTATTACTTATTGACGATGTATGCACCACCGGCAACACCTTGATGAATTGTGCCGCAGCGTTGAAGCGTGCCGGCGCTCGACGTGTGTCGGCGGTGGTGTTTGCGAAGGAGTTGATCAATGCGGAATCCGTGGGTGAAACGTCATGATACGAAACATCAAAACGATACTTTTCGACGTGTATGGCACGCTGGCAACGTGGTACCCGGATCGCTACGTGTTGCACGCTAAAGCGGCGCGAATGTTCGGCATCGAAGTCACCAAAGAGGGTGTCGACGCGGGTTACGCCGTCGCCGAAGCATACATGACCCGTCAGAACGCACAGGCTCCGATCCGTCTAATGACGAACGACGAGCGAGATCAATTCTTCGCACGCTTCGAGCAGATGGTGTTACAGGGTTGCGGAATCGACGTGGACATTGAATTGGCCGACAAGATTTGGCAAGAAGTCGCCAAGCAAGAATACGAACTGGTGTTATTTGACGATGTCTTGGACAATCTGCGAGACCTGCGCAACCAAGGTTTCATCGTCGGCATCGTCTCAAACGTTTTCAGCCCCGGTTCGGAACTCGCCGAACAACTAGGACTATCAGATAGCATCGACTTTGCGGTCACGAGCAGCGAGGTTGGCGTCGAAAAACCGGATCGACGGATCTTTGTTGAAGCGTTGCTGCGAGCTGGTGACACACCGCCCGGAGCCGCCATAATGGTTGGGGACCAGATCGAATCCGACGTCAAAGGCGCGGTCGGCGCAGGCATCCAACCGGTCTTGCTCGATCGCAACGACATTCATCTCGGCTTCGCCGAACATCCGCGCATTTCATGCCTACAAGAGCTTCATTCGTTACTTTCCAACCAATGAATTCAAGAGACTGAGCGAACGGAACAAGAAACAGATGATGAACAAAACCCAACGACTTCAACGCTGGTATGACGACAATGAGACGGCCGACAGCCTACTGTTCGGCGAGTTCATGCATCTCGGCGCCAATCAGACCATACTTACGGTCGGGCTGCACGGTGTCGAGCCAGACCAAGACTCGGTCATTCTCGACCTCGCCTGCGCGGTCGGCGGCAATGCTCGCTGGTTGGCTTCGCTCTTTAACTGCACGGTCTTTGGAAACGATATTGACAAAGACGCGATCGCCACGGCGAATGACCTCGCACGCATCGAGGGTGTCGCTGATCGGTGCAACTTCATCGTGGCACCTGTGGAAAACACCGGGCTCGAAGACAGTTCCATCGATCTCGTCGTTTCGACCGACATCTACGACATTGAGGAAGTCGTCAGGGTTCTCAAACCGGGTGGACGCTTTCTGTTAAGCGCCCTGTTCAGATTGGGTGCCGAAACCCCTGACGAAATCGCCGCGCAACACGGCTTAGAAGTCGAGTTGCGTCGCGACATCACCGAACTCGCTCAGACCTTCCTCCATTCCAAGGAGGAGGAAGCGTTGCTGCTACAGAAATCCAACATCATCACCGACCGCCAGCTCATCACCGTCATCAACAACGCATTACGCCGTCGTGGCGGGCATCACATGCTGGTGAGATGGCAGAAGGCGGTTCGAGAAGAGACTTGATAATCTCGTGTTTGTTGCGGATTTGAGAGACAAAATTGCGTTAATCGCCGTTTTTTCGTAACCCGGAATATAGGATTTCCATCGTGTCGTTACCTTCGGAGTTTGTAGTGTACGGGATGCCAGTTTCTCTACAGGGTTCCGCCGTAAACCGCAGGAGATTTCAGCAATACCTTCGAGGCGAGGCGTTGCGGATCTGGGGCGACAGCCCAACCGTTCGAAATTTCGTGGCGGTTGAAATCTTGTTTTGCGTCGACAGGGCGACCAAAAACATCCCCGACATCGATAACGTATTGAAGCCGATATTGGATGCATTGAAAAACCTAGCGTACGACGACGATGACCAAGTAACGGATATCATTTGCCGTAAGAGGTTTTTCGGGTCGGAGCTGGCCTCGCCTAATCCGTCGCCAACGTTGTTGGGGTGCTACACAGCGTCCACCCCATTCGTTTACATTCGGTTGACCGAAGCACCTATTCAAGGATTTTAGCCATCGATGACACCCGAAACGCTGTCCGAAAAATCAGAACGCCTCAGCGTCGAACTTACAGCTGAGGAATACCGCCGCAAAGGCTACCAGGTTTATCGCGAACCTCGATTGGACTTCTTGCGTGGTTTTGTCCCAGATTTGGTTGTGGAGAAAAATGGCGAGAAAAAAGTGATCGAGGTGAAGTCACGGTCGTCGATGATAGGAAACGACCATATCGTCGAGATGGCAAAGCTGGTGTATGCCCAACCAGGGTGGACTTTCGATCTACACATGATTGGCGAACCGGAAGCCATGCAAACTCCTTCAAGCGCGAAATCGTTTGATCTTGACGACATCGTTGATCGCTTGACAGAAGCCGAAAGATTGAGACATTCGGATGCGTATGAAACCGCCTACATGATTGCATGGGTTGCCTGCGAAGCGGCAGTTCGTGAACTCTTGGCTCTTTACGGCGTCAAAAACGAAAGAATTACCACCGCGACCCACTTGTTGGATCAAGCCGCCTACCATGGCGCAATTTCGCGCGCAGACTATTTTCGTCTGTATGATGCAGCGGAGTTACGCAACGCATTCGTCCACGGGTACAAGGTGGCAGAGTTCGAAACAGGTTTAGTCGACGATCTTATCGCCACGGCCCGGAACATACTTGACGCAATTGCCAAAGGTCCTTGCACTGATGAGGACGATGAACTGCCGGACGTTTGGCCGGTAGGCCTGTCAGACAGTCGATCCCCATGAACGGCAACATCGTTGAACCGAATGTCTTGTATAGGTTTCGCTGCGACCAAATTCTCGTAGCAATGTTGTTGAGGGGCGCGACGCCATCGTCGCATGGTCGTATCTACGGATAAACCGCCAGCGTTTCCAATCCCGTCGCTTCCGGCAGCCCCAGCATGAGGTTCATGTTCTGGACGCCGGCACCTGCTGCGCCTTTTACCAAGTTGTCGAGCGCAGTTATTAAGATCAGACGACCGCTGTAGGCATCTACGTTGACGTTGATGAGGACATGGTTGCTGCCCCAAGTCTCCTTGGTTGACGGAGCTGACGCGACGACCCGCACGAACGGCTCGCCGGCGTAGAAATCGCGGTAAATCTCGGTCGCTTCATCGTGGGAGACTTCGCGTTTCAAGGTCGCGTAGTGCGTGCCCAATATCCCGCGTGTCATCGGTGCCAAATGCGGTACGAAGGTCACTTTGACTTCGCCGTGACTCGAGAGCGCGCTCAGCTCCTGCGCCATCTCGGGCATGTGCCGATGTCCGCTCAATCCATAGGCAGACATGTTGTCGTTGACTTCGTTGAAGTTGTACGCAATGTCGCCCTTGCGGCCGGCGCCAGACACGCCCGATTTCGAGTCACTGATGATGTCGGTTTCGACGATGTCGGCGTTGAACGCAGGTGCGAGTCCCAGGATCGTGCCGGTTGGATAACAACCGGGGTTGGCGATCAATCGACTGCGCTTGACGTCTTCACGATGTAGTTCCGGCATTCCATACACGGCGTTCTCGATGTACTGGGGACACGGGTGCGCGGTCTTGTACCAGGTCTCGAAGACATTCACGTCCTTCAATCTGAAGTCGGCGCTGATGTCAACACACCTAACGTCGTCCTCGATAAAGCCGCTCAACGCTTCGGCACTCGCCGCATGGGGTAGCGCCGAGAACACGAAATCAACCGATGAATCAAGATTTGGCGAGATCGTCATGTCGGCGTCGAGAAGGTGCGGGTAGACCTCGCTCAACTGCTTACCTGCCGCGCTTCGCCCGGTTACCTGCTCGACCGTCACATCCGGATGTCGGTACAGGATGCGCGCCAGTTCGGAACCGGCGTATCCGGTAACGTTGATGATGCCGACACGCGTCTTAGACATCGCTTATCTCCGCTTCTCTCGTCTTTGACGAATTTGGGTTGGGATTAAAACCTGATTCTATCCTGACGGACTTCGGCGCTGCTTCACATATTCGACAACCGCGTGTATCCCGTCTGGCGGCGCACCAAGTTCGATCGCCTTGGTGATGTCCACTTCCGCTAGTTCATCCTGCCCCAATGCGGTTCTCGCAACCGCACGGTTACCCAATGCATCAGAGTTTTCAGGCTCCAAATCTATCGCCCGATCCAGACTGATTACCGCTTGCTCGAAGAATCCCATGCTGAGATAGGCAGTTCCAAGATTGAACTGGATCGTCGCGTTCTCCGGGTCGAGCCACGCGGCTTCCTCAAAATCGCTCGCCGCCGCGTCCGGCTGCCCAAGCTGCGCCGATTTCAATCCGCGCGCGAAGAATTCCGTTGATGTGGTAGGTTCAGACACTGAGCGCAACCGCTCGACATTTAGTTGCTGACACGATTTCAAGGATAAGCGTCGTCACATGAAAATCGCCCTGATCGGTCAATCCGCATTCGGAAAGGCGGTCCTCGAGGCTTTGGCAGACCGCGAAGAGCACGACATTGTCGGTGTTTTCGCCGCACCTGACGGAGGCCGTCGACGGGAACCGCTCGCAACTGCCGCCGAGGCCAGTGACATCCCCGTCTGGCAGTTCAAGCGGATGCGAGACCAGAAATGCATCGACGTCTTCCGATCTCTCGACGCCGATCTCTGCGTCATGGCGTACGTCACCGACATCGTCCCCAACGAAATCATGGACGCGCCAAACCGCGGCACGATCCAATACCATCCCTCACTCCTCCCGCTCCATCGCGGACCGAGCTCCATCAACTGGGCCATCATCCAAGGCGACACTGAAACCGGCCTATCGATATTCTGGCCGGACGAGGGGTTAGATACAGGGCCGATCCTGATGCAGAAACGCGTGGACATTGGCCCGGACGACTCCGTAGGTTCGCTATATTTCAATCACCTTTTCCCGATGGGCATCGAAGCAATCATCGAGTCGATCGACCTCGTAGCCGATGGGGCCGCGCCGCGCGTTGTGCAAGAAGAATCAGCGGCTACTTACGAAGGCTGGTGTGGCTCGGTAGATGGGCACATCGATTGGACTCGGCAGACATCGACTGTTCACAACCTGATCCGGGGTTGCGATCCGCAGCCCGGCGCCTGGTCAACGCTGAACGACTCACAGGTCGGGGTGTTCGGTAGTTCCGCCGGTTCGGCGGCGAATGAACCCGCTCAACCCGGCACGATTCTCGAAATCGAAGATGCCGGGATGACGATATCCACCGGCAATGGTTCCGTCAAGATAAAACGCACTCGTGTCGGGCGTGGCCCCAAGTTGGCCGCGAGCGAGAACGGATTTACGGTTGGCGACCGATTCAGTTGACTCGGAACCAATCTGTCATCAGATCGGTTAACCGGTCTGGTGCCTCCAATTGGACGATGTGACCGCAGTTTTCGATGATCTCGAGCCGGACTCCAGGGATTGTTGCGAGTGCGCGCCTGCTGTGACGCGTCGGGATGATCAAATCTGAATCTCCCCAGACCAATAGCGTCAACGCCGTGACGATGCTCAACTCATCGCCAGTGAGCAGATCGCGCTGACCGCGCCAAGTGGCAAAGCTGCGTAAGCCCTGATGAAATATTTCGGTAGCGAGGTTGCGATTGCCGACTTGAAAGTGCAACTCTTTCCATAAGTCGCGCTCGATCGCAGGCCCGGATTTCTGCGCTTCGAAGCGGTCGAAGAAGAAATGCCGGTCTCGCCTCGAGTCGTACCTCACAAACCTTCGCAAAGCAGATAGCGAGGCCAACCTTAGGAGCCAATTCAGTCCGCGGCCAAAACCGGGTGATGACAACAAGACAGCGCGATTGAAGCGGTTTGGCTCCCGCATCATGGCTCCCAAGGACCCCAAAGCGCCCATCGAATGTCCAGCGATGTCGGTAACCTCAACGTCGAGTTGATCCATCACGCCCAGTATCACATCCGCGATCTGCGCTCGCGGAGCGTAGATACGATCAGGCAAGTCGGACATCCCAAACATAGGCACGTCCGGAACTATCACTCGATGGTCGCGTGCAAGCGCCGCGATTTGACGGTGCCAAGCCGGTCCCCCGCTACCGGCACCATGCACCAAAACCACCGGTGGTCCGTCTCCAAACTCCATGACATGAATGCGATCGAATTCACCCGCCGACACGTACCGGCCTTCGTAGCGCAGATTTGACAGCGACATCAACTCATCCCCGGCCGCGCGAATGCGCTCAAGGCTGTCATGCCGGTCCGATGTCGCCTGTTGAGACGCGAGTTCCAATGTGAAATTACCTGTCCGACCGCGATGCTTCGAAATACGTCGGGTCTAGAATTGGGGTTGCATGACATTATCGGTTAGAACAACTGAATCTGAAGCATCACGGTCCCAACCTGAGAACGTAGTGGAACCCATGCTTTTGGAAGCCGAAAGGTTGCTGGAATTCGACCGGGTTCGGGACATGCTCGCCGCCGAGGCGCGGTTCTACATGTCGCGCGAGGTCGTTCGCGAGTCGCGACCAATGCGGCATCCGGACGATGTCGCGCGTCTCCAAGATGAGACGGAAGAGGCCGTCCATCTCTTGAACAGCAAGGGAGACATCGGCTTGGCGGGCATGCGAGACCCGCGTGACCCGCTCCGTCGCGCGATGCTAGGAGGGATGCTCAACGGGTCCGAACTCTTGACGCTCTGCGGTATTTTCCAATCGATGTGGATCGCACGTTCGACGGTGATGATGCTCGAACAGGAATTGCCGCTACTCGTTGAAATGGCATCACACATCCGAGACCTCAGGTCGGTTAGATCGCCAATTGTCGAAGCGTTATCAGATTCGGGCGACGTTCTCGACAGCGCCACTCCGCGGTTGGGTCAACTTCGCGAGCGGTCACGCAACGCGTATCAACGCGCGATGCGGACAATGGAGCGTTTCACTGCCCGTGACAATCATCGGGCGGCTCTGCAATCAAACGTGATCGCGTCCCGCGGTGATCGTCTCGTACTCGAGGTGAAGTCGTCCGAACGTCAAATGGTGCCTGGCGTCATCCACGATGTCTCGGCTAGCGGACAGACCGTATTCATCGAGCCCTTTCAAGTCGTCAACACTACGAACGAGTGGCGACAGGCAGCAATCGAAGCAGAGAAGGAAGAAGAGCGCGTTCTGCGAAAATTCTCACGCGCGATAGCGGTTCATGGCGAGGATGCCATGGTTTCATTGCAAGCCGCCGCAAACCTCGACGCCGCCGTCGGAAGAGGCCGTTTGTCGTCAAAAATAGGCGGTATTCGACCAACAACCCGCTTTGATGCCGAGGCGGGTGGCGACACGAGTCTCTCGTTGATCGAGGCGCGGCATCCGCTGCTCGGTGAAGAAGCGGTGCCGATATCAGTTCGATTAGACGCCAAGCGTCGCGGTCTTGTCATTACCGGACCAAATACCGGCGGAAAAACGGTTGCCATTAAGACGCTCGGACTCATGGCGCTCATGCATCAGTCTGGTATCCAGATACCAGCGCGGGAAGGGTCCGTATTGCCGGTTTTCGACGGCATCTATGCTGACATCGGCGACGCGCAGAGCATCGACCGGTCGGTGTCGACGTTCTCATCTCACATGGAACGGGTCATCAAAATCATCAACCGTGCGACCGACAACTCGCTCGTGTTGCTCGACGAACTCGGGACCGGGACTGACCCAGAAGAGGGTTCCGCCCTCGCCCGCGCCATTCTCGGCTGTTTGGTCAGCAATGGCGTATGGATATGCGTCACCACACACCACCGCCAAGTCGCGGAGTTCGCCGCTACACACGACAATCTTGCAAACGCATCCGTTGAACTTGACCCCGATACGATGCTCCCGAACTACCGGCTCGTCATGGATCTGCCCGGGCAGAGTTACGCCATGCAGGTCGCGAAACGACTCGGTCTAGAGCAACCCGTCCTCGACCATGCCGAGACGATGCTGGATCCGCTTCGTTCTCAAACCGAGAGTCTGTTGAAATCTCTGCAACGGGAACGAGACCACGTCCGCGTGCTCCAGGAGCAAGTAGCTGTCGAACGGTCTGAGGCAGAAAAGATGCGCGCCGAAGCGACGGCACACCTGCAACATGCCGAAGAAGAACGCGAAAAATCGATTGAGGAAACCCGTGATCAGTTGAAGCAAGAAGCACAGCGAGTTCGACGCCAACTTCGTCGGTTGATGAGGGAATCCGAGCGCGGGCAGAGCTGGCAGGAGGCATTCCGGTCGGCCACAGACGTCGGGCGCGAAATCGGCGACGACGATTGGATGGAGAATACGGAAACTGACTCTCGTACTACCAAGCGCCGACCTCGGGGCAAAAAGAAAAAGTCGGCTCCAGATACCGCACCTAAGTTCAACGTCGGCGATAGCGTCCGGGTCGAAAGTCTTGGCGTCACCGGCGAGATTGTCGAATTAGACCGGGCCAACCGTGCGGTGATCATGTCCGGCAATGTGCGTTTTCAGGCGCGTCCTCACATGATGACCCTAGTGAAATCCGCCGAAGTCACACCGGTTTCGGGCAGGTCGCAGTCTTACAGTTCAGGACCGCCAAGGATCGCTCACCTTGCCGACGCAGCAGGAGACCTAGACGTGCGCGGGTCCCGTGTCCACATGGTCGAATCGATGATCCCGCAATTCATCGATCGCGCATTCATGCAGGGATTGACCAGCGTGCGCATCATCCACGGCGACGGCACCGGCGCCTTGCGCCAAGCAATCCGCGACATATTGTCTCGCCAATCGCACGTCGAATCATTCCAACCCGCACCTCGAAACGCGGGCGGCAACGGCGTCACCATCGCGGTGTTGGAGTAAAGGCCTTACGTCATTCCCGCAAAACCCGTCATTCCGGCGAAAGCCGGAATCCAGAGGGGCGGTGGGAATGGCGGGGGCATCCCCCCTCGCTTTGGGAAGAGGGCGCGAGCGGGGGATGCTCGGGGAGGTGTTGGGGCTGTCGGTCGTTGTCGGTGTCGCTGCGGTGATTTTCGTGCATCCCCTGCGTGCTTCGCACGCGTCCCCTTCGCTTTGCGAAGGGGAGGGCCGGGTTGCCCCCGCTCCGCGGGGGAAATGTCCGAAGGACAAAGGGGGTACAACCGTAGGGGCGGTTTGAAACCTGCCCCTACCACCCAGACCACCAACCTCACGATCACCGCAGCATCCCGAACGGCTGCCCACCGCCCCTCTGGATTCCGGCTTTCGCCGGAATGACGGGGGGGGCGCCGGAATGACGGTCGTTATGCACAGCACCCCTACGAGCGGGCCCCCTTTGTCCTTCGGACATTTCCCCCGCGGAGCGGGGGAAACCCGCCCCTACCCAATAGCATCCTCGTCCAAAACCCGCGCCCGCAACTGTCCGCATCCCGCATCGATGTCGATGCCTTTTTCGATTCGGACAGTGGACGGCACTCCGTAACGTCTAAGCACGTTCTGGAAGCGGTCGGCCTGGTCGCGGCCTGTCCGCTGATAGGGACCATCTTCCGTCGGGTTTACGGGGATGAGATTGACGTGGCATAGCATGCCGGACAGCTTTTCACCTAGTTTGCGAGCGTGTGCGGTGGTGTCGTTTTGGCCTGACAAGAGGACATATTCGAAGAATATGCGCCGGTCCGTCATCTCGACGTAACGTCGACAGGCGGATAAGAGAGTCGCTATCGGATAGCGGCGGTTGATGGGCATCGTCTCCGACCGGGTCTCATCGTCGGGGGCGTGAAGCGATACCGCCAGATTGATCTGGATATTCTCGCCGGCCAGTTCCAATATCTGGGGAACGAGACCCACCGTGGAAAGAGTGATGTGCCGAGCGCCAATCGCTAACCCGTTTGCATCGTTGATCGATCGGATCGCTGACATGGTGTTGTCGTAGTTCGCCAATGGCTCACCCATGCCCATGAACACAACGTTGGTTACACCTTGGAGGCTACCCAGGTCGCGCTCGCCGGCTTCAACTTCGGCGCGGTCTTCGGCAAGGGCGATGCGTTGCATGAAGATGATTTGGGCGACGATCTCGCCCGTGGTGAGTTGCCGACGGAATCCTTGCTGGCCGGTAGCGCAAAATGTGCAACCCAACGCGCAGCCAGCTTGGGTGGAAACACAGACAGTCTTGCGAGCCTTACGGTGGTTATCAGCCACGTAACGCATCAACACTGTCTCCACTAATTCGCCATCGGGCAGGCGAAACAATGCCTTATCGGTCGATCCGTCGGCAGAGGTAAGGTGGTAAACCTTTTCAATCGGGTCGGCGATATAGCGTTCCGCTAGTTGAGCGCGGAATGCTTTTGGTAGCGTCGTGATCTGTTCGAAATCTAAGATGCACTCGCGATGGAGCGCCTGCCAAATCTGTTTCGCCCTGAAGCGCGATTGACCCATAGCATCGACGACTTCACGCTCAAGTTCTGAACGTGAGAGGTCGAGGATTATGGGCTTTGCCTGCACTGGTGCAGCGGTTTCGAGGGCCATGAAGTCAATGCTAACGCGTCGACACCCTCACTCCGGGCCTCTCCTGCGCGCGAGACCGTTGCAATACTCCGTCATTCCGGCTTTCGCCGGAATGACGGCAGTTGTGCAGAGCACCCGCCGGGGACGGGACGATTTTTCGTCAATCGACGATAACCACATCCCCGACTCTGAAGTGATCCAACGCGTCTTCATTAATCTCGATGCCCAAACCAGGCGCGTCTGGAACGGTGATGTACCCATCGGTTTGAGTAAAGAAGGGTTCGGTGAGAGCCGCTCTAACCGGGTGAATCGTCTGGTCGAACTCCGTCACGGGTTCGTTGACGAAGGGTTCCTTCGGATGCGCGGGCGGCGCCTGCGAGATCGTCGCTAGGACGTGAAGTATTGCGGCAAGACTAATGTGAGTGTTGAAGAAGTGGGGAATGAACTGCACATTGAATGCCTCTGCCATAGCCGCGCATAGCTTCAATTCGGAGATGCCACCAACGTTGACTATCTCTGGTTGGATCATGTCGAAAATCCGACCCCTCAGCAGACGAGCGACATCGCGACGCGTGCTCGCCGATTCCCCTCCAGCTGTTGGAACAGGTGATTTGGTAGTGATGAGAAGGTTGTCGTCCAACGCCCGCGATGAGGTGGGTTCTTCGAACCAAGTAACGTTGGCGTCGGCGATGCGGCGGGACATCGTTATCGCGGTGGCAGGATCATACGCCTCGTTAGCGTCGACCATGATGCGGATGTTGTCACCAACCTGACGCCGGAGGGCGTGAACACGATCGACATCTTCGTCGAGAGTGAGACCGCCGATCTTCATCTTCATTCCGGTAAAACCCGCTTCGGCATGCGCTTGCGCCTCATCGAGCAGGTCGCGCCATGTGGGATCGTTGACATCGTTTTCTGTGTAGAAGAGGCCCGTGGCGTAGGTGCAAATCTTGTCTCGGATTTTGCCGCCGAGAAGCTCGTAGACCGGAAGGCCGCGTGCTTTGCCCACCAAGTCGTACAGTGCCATGTCAACTGCGCTGGCGACATTGGACGCGATGCCCGCGTAACTACCTCCTTGGTACCGCGTGTTGACGATCGATTGCCCGATGCTCCCGAAGTTCTCCGGCTTCATGCCGATCACGCCTCGAGCAACGTCCGCAAATCCTGCGGCGTCGACACTGGTCTCCCCCCAACCGTACGTACCGTCATCGGCGACTACGCGAACCGCCAACGTACCGCGCGACGTCTTCCACGTCATTGACGACTTGTATGGAGCGTCGATCTTGCCGACGAGTTGATGGAGTTCGATGCGTTCGATTTTCATGTCGTTGGTTGCGATCTACTGAACTACGATCGCGTCGCCTTGGCGGAAGTGGTTTAAGGCATTTTCGTCGATTTCGATTCCAAGACCGGGTTTGTCCGGGACCGCAACGTGGCTTTCGGTCTGCTTGAAGATCGGGTCGGTGAGCGATTCTCTCACTGGGTGTGGCGTCTGGTCGAATTCGGTCACTGGCTCATTGACGTACGGCTCTTTGGGATGTGCGGGAGGTGACTGCGCGACTGTGGCGAGGGTGTGAAGAATGGCGGAGAAGCTGATGCCAGTGTTCCAGAAGTGCGGCACGAACCGGACATTGCACGCCTCGGCCATGGACGCCGAGAGTTTCAACTCCGAAATGCCGCCAACGTTTACGATCTCGGGTTGGATGATGTCGAATACGCGGTTTTTGAGTAGCCGAGCAACTTCGCGACGAGTGCTCGCCGATTCACCGCCGGAAGTTGGGACCGGCGAGCGGCTCGTGACCAAGAGATTGTCCTCGTCCGCCCGTGAAGAGCAAGGCTCTTCGAACCACGTCACGTCGGCGTCGGCGATGCGATGCGCGGCCTGGATCGCGGTCATCGGGTCGTACGCCTCGTTGGCGTCGACCATGATTCGAATTTCATCCCCGACCTGACGACGCAACGCGTGAACACGGTCAATGTCTTCCTTCAGCTTCAATCCCCCAATCTTCATCTTCATCCCGGAAAAACCTTGATCAACGTAGCCCTCTGCTTCCTCGAGAAAGTCCGACCACGTTTTGTCTTCCAGATCGGAAGGCACGTAGTAGAGACCGGTCGCGTAGGTGCAGATTCGGTCGCGCACTTTTCCACCGAGTAGCTGGTAAACGGGCAATCCGCGCGCACGGCCAACTAGGTCATGTAGCGCCATGTCAATGGCACTCGCGATGTTGGACGCTGGACCTGCATACCCACCGCTTTGGTAGCGCGGGTTGATGATCGATTGCCAGATAGCACCGATGCGTTCGGGGTTTTGCCCGATCAGCGAAGCGGCTGCACCTGCCAACGCATCGGGCCCAACACCGGTCTCACCCCAACCGTACGCGCCGTTATCTGCGATGATCCGGACGACTTGAGTTGCCCGTTCGTCGGTCCAACGCTGGGACCAGCCGAACGGCTGATCGAGCTTGCCGACTAGGGGGTGAATCTCGATGCGTTCGATCTTCATGTGAGCTGTCGCCATTCGTCATCGAGTGCGGCGAAGCGATCATGCAAGGCGTCCACGAATGCACTATCAATAGCTAGCGCATCGTCGAGAGTCTCGATGTTCGAAACCATGTGCCGAGGACTTTTCGTTCCGATAATCGCAACGTGGATCTCTGGGTGTGCCAGAGTAAATCCCATCGCCGCAATGATCGGGTCTTCGGGCTCGCCGGGAACGTCGCCCGCCGATTGGACGTCACGGCAGCGCTGCAGGTAGGTGTTGTCATAACCGCGGCGGGAACTGTCCATCCCGGCTTTCGCCATACCCCATGTCGCACCGGCGATGGGGCGCTTGACGATCACACCGATGCCTTTTTCGGCACACTTTTCAAGCAACCCCGACGAGTATGCGCGCTGTTCTACGACGTTGAAGCTAGTCTGCAACGTGGCGAATATCCCGGAATCGACCGCCCAATGCGCGGCTTCGTTGTCACCAGAGTAGCCGATCATCCGCGTCTTGCCCGCGTCCCGTGCGTCCTCAAGCGCCCGAATGATGTCGCCTTTTTCGAGGTCCGGAATGCCACAGGAGTGAAGCTGTACGAGGTCAACGTAGTCCGTATTCAGACGTCGAAGACTTCGATCGATCGAATCGCGTACCGTCTCGTAAGTCCAATCGCTGCCATTCAATCCATCGCCGCGAGCGTGACCCGCCTTGGTTACGAGGACGTATTCGTCCCTCCGATTGGCGACGGTACGACCAATCAACTCCTCCGAGATGCCGTAGCAGGCCGCGGTATCGAGGAAATTAATACCCAAGTCGAGCGCGTTATTTAGGACGTTTCCCGCTTGCTCAACGTCGTCAAAATCTAACTCCGATCCGATCTCCGCCAATCCGGCACCCAACCTAGATACCGTGTAGCCCGTCTTTCCAAAATCAACTGTCTGCACTGTTTCGCTCCTCCTGCAGTTTGAAAACTGCTCTATTCATCTATTGGTATCAGGCCAAATCACCTTCGCGGTCCATGCACCTTCAAAGCACGTGCCGTCGCTCATCACCGCGTCTCTCATGATGCACCGATACATGTTCGTGTCGCTGAAGTTGGCGTCTCGCAGATCCGCTCCAGCCAAACTGGTACGGAACAACGCTGCATTGCTGAGGTCTGCCTCAACGAACTTAGTCCGCCGCGCCCACCCCTCTGAAAGGTCGGCGCCTCGCAAACACGCTCCGGAAAGATCGGCGTTGTCCAGGATCACTCTAGCCAAGTTCCAACCCGCAAAGTTCATTCCAGCCAAATCCGCGCCGGAAAGGTCGAGGCGTTCAGCCGGATTCTCTGCTCGCCAGTCGTCAACGGCGGCAGCGCCCATTTTGACGGCTTGTAGGTGTTGTTGGTTCAATTCGCGGCGGTAGGAGTGATTTTGCTATGACGAGTGCAGGTTGGCGACCACACTCGCCAAATGTTAATCGATTCACATCGGCCTCCCTTCGCCTTTGTCGAAGGCGGACGGTGAAACAAATATGAAACATATATTTTTTACCTTGAATTCAATTGACGCTTAATCGCGCCAGTAGATTCGATCAGGTTCAGGAGAGAAGAAAACGATGGCAAACGCCGATGATGTGATCAAGATGATGGAGGATTCGGGCGCGAAATGGTTAGACCTGCGTTTCACCGACGTCCCGGGCACTTGGCAACACGTTTCCTTCCCGAAGCACGAGGTCACTGAAGACCTGTTCGCCGAAGGCACCGGATTCGACGGCTCAAGCATCCGAGGATTCCAGACCATCGACGAATCCGACATGCTGCTGGTCCCCGATCCTTCAACCGCCGCGGTCGACCCGTTCATCCCTAACACGCTTTCAATCGTCGCCGATATCCGCGACCCGGTAACGGGAGCATCATACGACCGCAGTCCTCGTCACGTTGCGGCAAAGGCCGAAGCGTATTTGAAATCCACCGGATATGGCGACTCATCAGTCTGGGGACCCGAGGCTGAGTTTTTCATATTTGACAGCGTCTCCTACGGTGGCGCGTCAAACTCGGCACACTACGAAGTCGACTCTGAAGAGGCGATCTGGAACACCGGCAACTCCACGGACTTGTCGGGCGAAGGTCCGAACCTCGGTCACAAGCTTCGCCACAAAGGCGGTTACTTCCCCGCTCCACCGTCGGACACCCAAACCCTGATCCGGCACGACGCCTGCGAGGCCATGGCCGCATTCGGCATCGAGATCGAAAAACATCACCACGAGGTCGCGACCGCTGGCCAAGGCGAGATCAACTGGAAGGCTTCGCCTCTGAAACAAGCCGCCGACTTTGTGATGGCCTACAAGTACTGCCTGAAGAACACCGCCGCAAAATACGGCAAGACGGCGACGTTCATGCCCAAGCCGCTGTTTGAAGACAACGGAACCGGCATGCACACGCACCAGTCGATCTGGAAAGACGGCGTTCCTGTGTTCGCCGGAGATGGATACGTCGGGTTGAGCGAGACGGCGATGGCCTACATCGGCGGCCTTCTGCAACACGGCCCGGCGTTGATGGCGTTGGTCGCACCAAGCAGCAATTCGTACAAGCGCCTGGTCCCCGGTTTCGAGGCACCGACGATCCTAGCTTTGTCGGCACGCAATCGCTCGGCGGCGGCGCGCATTCCCATGTACTCGAACTCCCCGAAAGCCAAACGCGTCGAGTTCCGACCTCCGGACCCGACCTGCAACCCGTACCTCGCCTTCTCGGCGATGCTCATGGCTGGTCTCGACGGTATCGACACCGGAGCGGACCCCGGAGAGCCGATGCAGGAGGACCTGTACGAGGTCGACCCATCGACGCTCAACCAGGTTCCGGGAAGCTTGGCAGACGCGCTCGACGCATTGGAAGCCGACCACGAGTTCCTGCTCAAGGGCGGAGTCTTCACCTCGGAGCTGCTCGAAGCCTACATCGACTTCAAACGCGAGACCGAAGTCGACGCAGTTCGCCTGCGACCGCACCCATACGAGTTCTTCCTTAGCTACGACGCATAGTCGATAGCACAAGAATCGTCAGACGCCCCGGACCATGTCTGGGGCGTCTCTTTTTGTTGGGTTTGGGGTTGTGTCGGGCGGGAATGATTCTTGGAATCAAAAGAATGAATGATGAATCATTTTTCGTTCATGGCGAGCGACAGACTCGGAAATGAACGCTGGCTCATTGAAATGAATGAAGGTTCATTATTTCGGCGCCCAGATGCGTTGATTAATGAATGTTGATTCATTAAAATGAATGAAGGTTCAATAAGATGCCGAGTAATTTCCAATGTTAACCGTTGATGCGTTGCGCAGCCTGATATCCCGCCTTGACGGCGAACCGGCAGATGCTTTGGAATCTGAGACGCTTGAGTTCAAATCTGGGAACGCAAGTGGACGCGAAGCGGTCAGATCTCAATTGCGGGCGATTCGAGAAACGGTGGTCGGATTCGCCAATGCAAATGGCGGCACTCTCGTCCTCGGAGTCGCTGACCACGCGGCTTCTCGAGCCGATGCGATTGTAGGCGTTGTCGGCCTTGATACGCAGGGGATCAAAAACAGCATTTACGATGGCACGGACCCACCGATTCTCGTCGATATAGAAGAGCTAAGTGAACCCGAGGGGCGTCTATTGATGATTCGAGTCCCCCGCGGTATCCCGCCACACACGACGACTGAGGGTGTGGCCAAGATCCGAGTTGGCAAGACTACGAAGCCATTGACGGGTTCGAATCTGGCTCGAATGAAATTCGTGTCCGGCAACAACGACCCGACAGCGGAGATCGTTCCTGGTGCCTTCTCGGAACTCATCGATCCGTTGCAAGTGGATCGATTGCGGAGATTTATCGCCCAAGAAAATACCGGCAGTGGCCTCAAAGCTCTAGGCGACGTCGAGTTACTTGATGCACTCGAGTTGACCGCTGGATCTGATGTGACCTTCGCTGCTGTGTTGTTGGTCGGGCACAAATCGGCAATCAGACGAACGGCACCTCAACACGAGCTAACTATCGCGCGGTTCAAAGACGAGATTGAGTACGACTACCGTCGCGATCTTCGCGTTCCGCTACTGGAGATCCTTGAGGAAGTTCGTTCCTTTGCAGATGCCAACGCGCGGGTTGAAATAATCGGAACCTCCGGTTTTCGTCAACTGGACGTTCCCGATTTCAGTTGGTGGGTGATCAGAGAGGCGCTGTTGAACGCGTTGGTGCACCGCGACTATTTCCTTGGTGTATCAACCCACATGAATCTCTTTGCCAACCGGTTGGAGATCGTAAGCCCGGGCGGATTCATCGGCGGAGTTTCGCCACAAAATGTAATCCGGCACGCTCCAGTCCGCCGTAACCCCTTGCTGGCTGACGTTCTGCAATCCCTCGGGATCGTGAATCGCGCCGGATTGGGTGTCGATCGAATATTCCGCGATCAACTGCGGCTTGGCAAGGAGTTCCCGCTGTACGATGCCAATGAATCGTACGTTCGTTTGGTCCTCTACAAGACGACACACCGCGATTTCGTCCGGTTCGTCGACGAGCAAGCGATTCAGGGGCAAGAACTGAGCCTTGACGACTTGATCGTATTGAGAAGCCTGATCGACCGAGGTCACATCAACCGCAGATCAGCAGCAGATGCCTTGAACTTACCTGAAAACACCGCTTCTCAAAGGTTGGTCTCTCTGCGAGAACGAGGTCATCTCTCCGTTAATGGAAGAGGTGCGGCCTCGACCTACCGACTCAGGGATGACCTTGCGCATTGGGTGAATGACCGCGGAAATGGAGGAGTTGGTCCTCGGTCGGAGACCGAGCTGCGCGACCATGTTCTCGCTGCCATCACCGAACATGGCGTGATCAGAAATGCGGACATCCGACATATCAGCGGCATTTCACGAAGCGAGGTCGTCAGACTAACTCGCGCAATGCGCGAAGAAGGGTTGATCGAGGTCAGAGGAAGGGGGCGTGGCGCCCATTACGTGCTGCCAGAGTGATTCCGACCATCATCACGCCTCCCAAACCTCGCCAAACAACCGCAGCCAGTTCCCGCCTAATATCTTGATCACGTCGTCGTCCGAATAGCCCCGGTTCAGAAGCGATTCGGACATGATTGGGAGTTGGTCTGGGGTCTTCAGGCCCACCGGGTACTGGTCCTCCCAAGCCAATGGCATGCCGCTATGGCCGGTGAAGCTTGACGGGTATTTGGTGCCCTGTTGACCGCCGATGTATTTCCAGAACTCTTCGGGTTGATCTTGGGTGTGGTCCGTTCCGATGCCCACGTGATCTACACCCACCATGTCGACCAAGTGGTCGATGGCGTCGAGATAGTCGTCGATGGTTGAGGAGTAGGTGTTGCGGAGGAAGCCTTGGATGCAGGTTGCGCCTATGACCCCGCCCTTGTCGGCCATCGTTTTGATCGCTTGTTCGGTCTTGTTGCGACGATGATCAAAGTACGACTTGGCGTTGGCGTGCGTGATGGCGACCGGCTTCTCGGAAACCTCGATGCTCTCTTGTGTGGTCGCGACGCCGACGTGCGAAAGATCGAGAAGGATGCCGAGACGGTTCATCTCGCGGACGGCGTCGATCCCAAAGTTGGTGAGACCGCCGTTCTGCCTCTCCATGCACCCGTCACCAAGCAAATTACGTTCGTGATAGGTGACCTGCATGATGCGAACGCCCAGTTTGTGGAATAGTGCCAATCGGTCGAGATCATTTTCAATGGGTGATGTATTCTGCCATCCGAAGATGATGCCGGTCTTACCTTCACGCTTCGCCCGATGGATGTCATCGACGGTTTCGACGAGCAGGATCTGGTCGGACCTCTCGCGCAACCGCACGTACCACTTTGCGATGAGGTCGAGCGTTTCTTCATAGCCTTCCCAGGTGGCCTGGGTCGCGTTGATAGCTGCTACGCCGCCGGCGTTGAGACTTTCGTAGACTGCGTCGCTGTCCCAGTTGCTAACGTTGAGCGCGTCGATCACGACCGCGGCGTCGTACAGTTTTCGGGCGTGTGTTGCGTCGGTGCTCATGACATCTCCCGGCCAGTTGTGATTGGATTGTGTCGAAGTTTACGATGCGACGCTGACTTGGAAATTTGCAATTAAACTTCAATCATGCGTTCGGAACATTGATACGATTCACCCCTAATCCTCTGGAGATACGACATGCAGCAGACAGCAATTTCGACCAACGGCGCAGCGGATTCGGCATTTATGCCCATGGGAGCCGCGGAGATGAACCGTGCATCGGCGGCAAGTCCTGCCGTCTGGCTGGCTGGCGACCCCGAGGATTTGAAACCGTGGATGAGCCGTGGCGCCGCAGGTATCGTAACCAACACCGTCGTTTTGAACGACATGGTGAAGAAATACGGTCAGATGACGGATGTCATCCAGCGCTACCTCGATATCACCGACAAGAAGGTTGCGGTCGAGATCGACGGTCACTCGACTCAGGAGCTGCTCGATGTCGGCGAGGTCTTCACCAAGATGTCCGATCAGGTGATACTGAAGATACCTTGCACCGTCAACGCTCTTGGTGCATTCGCCGAGTTGAAGAAGGCTGGCGTCGAAACGTTCTGCACCACCGTGTTCACCGTCAACCAAGCGGTAGCCGTCGCCCAAGCCGGTGTAGATCACGTACTGCCCTTCTGCGAGCCTTACCGCGATGTTTCGGGAGATCCGACGGCGTTAGTACGTGATCTCCGTGACATCTTCGCAGACTGGGCGCAACGTCCTTACATCACCGCCGCGCTGGTGCGTTCCAAGGACACCGCAGAGGCCGCGTTGCGCGACGGCGCTGACGGCATCATCGTGTTCTGGCCCATCTTCGAGGAGATGCTCCAAGCCAAATTCACCGACGAATGGAACACGACTTTCCTCAACGAGTGGAACGAGATGTACGACGCTGGACTGTTAGAGGGCGTGCCGTATAGCCGGCACTGAGTGGTACGGCAACATCCCCGAGCTGTTGCAACCGTGAAGATCCGCGATTCGCAGAGACATCTGTCGATTTGCGAAATTTTCGGACTTTACTGTTGCAGTACAAGCGGAATAGGGTTAGGAATCGAGTGAATTCGTCGCGTTGCACCTTGCGCATCGCTCTAAGGCCAGGCTGATGAATGGCAAGTTAATGAGGACGGATCTACACACACGCCGACTCCTTAGCCATCGCCCACGCCGATGGGTGCCCATCAACCGAGATGGGACTGCGAAGAGACTCCGAGTCACGCGCAATGCCCAGCGCCACCGCCTTCGATTTATGATTTGTCGCGCACCAGTTCATCATCTGTCACGGCCTACTACCTTGTAAGCGACTGGGACGCCATCAATAGTCATCACTACAGTTTCAAACTTCACCGCAAGACCAGTTCCGGCGGCACATATAGCCCATACAAGTCGCGCTATGAGCCGTCTCCACCAGCTGGATTCACCAACGTTCCTCAAAACACCGGCAGCTACGCGTATCGCTGCCGCGTCCGGGCGCAGCGTTGCCGCAACTCTGACTTGACCGACTGCGGCGATTGGTCTTCTTGGACATATATGACAGATACAACTGTCACCCCCACGCCTATCCACACGCCAACACCGACGAATACGCCTGTGCCAACGTTACCTTCAGAGGTCGAGATCGAGTTGAAAGTGACCCGTTCCGATGGCGGCGTTTATACGGTTGGTGGGGAACAGATCCATCTTTACGAATTTGGATGGAAGGTGTTGGATTCCATAACCGTCCAACTCAAAGTGACTGGTCCAAGCGGTTTTGATCCGACGGGATACGCGTTTCAAGCATCGTTCCCGAAGAGCACAGGGCTGCAGAACGGCGACTCCGATGATGCTGACTGCGACTGGGATTTGTTCGAGGCCGACCCTGAATATCACATCTACACGACCGCGTCGATATCCAACAATGGCACTTGGGATTTTGTTAGATGCGGTCTGGGAGAGCCGTCTTCAAGGCTCACTGTGACTGCCATAGCTCCCAACGGTACTTCGATACCGACCAATGTAAACCTCCCCATACCCGAGGCTTGGCACCAAGAGGATAAACAGATTAATTATCGGATTTGCCAGATAACGGACGAACCAACCACTCGACCAAACTACGCGAAGGCGTTGGGATTCGCCGTCGACGGCTGGGAAACGGTGTATTACGGGGTCGGATTTCGGAAGATCAATCCGGCGCGTTGCGACGAAACGTTGCAGGGCATAGAGCCCGTCACATTGCATACCGTCTCGCCAGCGGTTACCAAAAAACAGTGCTTGGGAGGAATTGGTGACCCAAATCACATTTTGGGATGTGCTCGTGCGACCAGAGGGACGACTTCGGACCATCCGCACCTGGGTCCTCAAACGATATTCACGCGAAGAAACCTTGAACAGCTAGAACTTTATTGGACCAGCCTGACGGATCTTGTGGAACGTGATTCATATCGATATTTGCCAGGACACCTGATGTACGAGCTAGGACACACGGCCGGTCTCGGACACAGCGCCGGATTAGAAACTAGGGTAATGGGACAAGGGGCCAAAGAAACCCAACTAAACATAAATGAAATTTCCGCAATGGAAGCGATTTATGCAAACCACTAATACAGAACGAAAACTACCGTTCGTGAGTCTTCTCTTCACTTGGTTTGGTAGCTTTGCGTGTTTCGCGTTGGTCCTCTTGGCGTCAACATCTTGCGTCGCTGCTGAAGAAGCGGACACGCGGGCCGTTGAAGATCACCCGACTGAAACCGTGTCAGATTCGAGTCACGACGAGGCAATATCGGGGTCAGACGCCGTTTTGCCTGGCCCAGACGCCATTCCGCCGGATTCATCCACCGATTCGGATCCTCACGATCGCTCGCCACTCCCATTAGCAGATTCTGTATTTGTTTGGGAAGGACCTACAACCTTGAAAGAACGCATATTGTACTCAGACGTGATCGTCCTTTCAACACTGAAATCCGTCGAGACCGCTGTGGGTGTGAGTCCTGGCAAGCTTGGGCCGTCAGTTTACGAGTCGATGCTGAAGTTCACG
The DNA here is from genome assembly GCA_951812795.1 of uncultured Dehalococcoidia bacterium. Classification (GTDB taxonomy): domain Bacteria; phylum Chloroflexota; class Dehalococcoidia; order Lucifugimonadales; family Lucifugimonadaceae; genus Bin127. The sequence goes on along the minus strand of OX638325.1, from coordinate 1,888,465 downwards.
TTCGACGTCAAGGATTACATCAAGGGAAGCGGAAAAGACGAGATCGTCGTTTACGTATATGACTGTTGCTACACTCCTTTGCTGCACGAAAAACGAGAATGGGCAGAGGCGGCAGCTTCTAAATGGCTGGCGGCGCGCGACAAAATTTATGACGATCGCGATGCGTTGCTTTTTCTTATTGACGATCGGAATATAGACACAAATTGGGTAGAGGATACTGGTTACCACATGTTCACGACTCCGTATGGCGGTGCTTCCGCCGACGAATTCACGATCTACAGCAAGAAGAACAAGGCGTGGCTTCCCGAGCTTCTAACTTCGCATGCCTCCGGATCGTCAGCTCCTGACGACAAACTGTTTCTAACTGATGTGTCTCAAAACACAGCAGACACCAACAATCAGACTCCGCCGACAGTTTCCCTGAGGCAAGTTAAAAAAATGATGTCGGATATCGCAAGAGAGCTGAGAGCGAATGCGGGCGTCGCAGATTATGAAGAGTGCATACAAGGCATCGAAACTTGGACTAGAAGGAAATCGGAATTGGATTCCAGCGGAGTTCTGCCTCACCGATCGACTATTTTCGACATCGCCTCTGGCGCAAAACGGGGCACCGAATTGATGGGTGGGGAGATTTGGGGAGGTGGTTACTTGGAATTCAAATTTGAAGGTCGCGACAAACATCTCTTTGAGATCGCGGTGTCGGATGAAGATGAAGATTCGATTAACGGTTTTTACGTTACCGCGTCCACAATCCGCCCGCTTCCGTTGGGGACTTACTCGCTAAACCTGTTTGACCGAGCAGACCATTTTGTCGCATGCGATTACTGGCCAGATGAAATGTCTCCTTGGACAATAACCGTCACCGCCCCTTCCGGCACCCTCCACGAGGCCTTTTTCGATCCGGTTGAATTGAAAAACCCGTCCGACAGCGTCGGGGTACGCTACAACCCGAAGACTTCGTTCACGCTTCCCGACAAAACCTCGGTAACCTTGGACTACCTCTACTACACGCCGGGAATCGTGAAGATGGGGACGACTCCGCACAACGCGCTGGACGGATATGAGCTGGACATCATCGAACTCGACGGCAAAGTGTCGTCAACCTTTGCCTTCGGCGGTACCCGCGACACTTCCGCCGCGCACGAGTGGGCTACATGCGCTCAGCCATGGCACGACGACGACGAGCTGATGCTCCGCATACGCAAGGCCGGCACCGGCAGCGGGTCCGCGTCGACGATCACGCCTTGTCCGACGTACACGCCCACACCGACTGAGATCCCCGCTCATACTCCGACACCTACGGCAACTCCGACGCTAAAACCCTCTCCGACGGCGACGCCTACTGCAACGCCCATGCCCGCGCCCTCTCCGACGGCGACACCTACTGCAACGCCGATGCCCGGCCGCGGCGGCTGACTCTGACAGGTCAGGGTTCCCGGACTAGCCGCGAACACGTATTGCAAGCGTGGAGCAACCACTCGACTCGGGTTCACAAATTCACGCCGCCGTAGCGGTCGCCCAGGCAGGGGTCGATCACATCCTACCGTTCTGCGAGCCCTACCGCGACGTTTCCGGTGACCCGACGGCGCTGGTGCGCGACCTCCGAGAAATCTTCGCCGACTGGGCCAACCGACCGTACATCGCCGCCGCGCTGGTGCGATCCAGTGAGACCGCAGAGGCCGCGTTGCGCGACGGCGCTGACGGCATCATCGTGTTCTGGCCCATCTTCGAGGAGATGCTCCAAGCCAAATTCACCGACGAATGGAACACGACTTTCCTCAACGAGTGGAACGAGATGTACGACGCCGGGCTGCTGGATGGCGTGCCTTACAACCGGCACTGATCTTCTCCGTGGGGCAACTATAAGGGTTGCCATTACGGCTTTTGGGAAGAGAACGTGTGGGCGGCGTCACTCTGGATGGGGTTGTGAGGAAGACGAAGGTATTGTGATGGTGAATGTGGAGCCTTGGTTGGGAACGCTGTCCGCATTGATGTGGCCGTCGTGAGCCTCGACTAGTCGCTTGGCGATGGTCAGGCCGAGTCCGGCACCGCCGGTTGAACGGGCGCGGGAAGCGTCAACGCGGTAGAACTGGTCGAATATGTGGTCGATCTCTTCGTCCGGAATACCGTCGCCTTGATCGGTGATGCTGATTCGTACGTGTTTCGCATCGTCGGTGACACCGATACGAACTCCGACCTCGGCGCGGGCGGGCGAATGCGCGATGGCGTTTTCCACGAGGTTGTGGACCACTTGCGTCATGCGTGTGCGGTCGATGTCCACGAGCGGCACGACTTCGGGGATTTCGCAGACGATTTCGATGCTGGACTCGATCGCTCGTGGTTTGAAGGCTCGTACAACATTCTGAACCACGGTCTCGACTCGGTCGGCGTGTTTATCGAGTTTCAGGGCGCCTGCGTCGGCCACAGCCAGTATTCGTAGATCTTCAACGAGCCTTGAAAGATGCAGCGTCTCCTGATGGAGTGTGTCGATGGTCTGGTCTTCGGGCTCTACAACGCCGTCTTTGATGGCTTCTAGGTATCCTCTAATGTTCGTCAGCGGGGTGCGCAGTTCGTGAGCGATGTCGGCTGTCAGACGTCTTCGGCGGGTCTCCGCGGATTCGAGTTCTAGAGCCATGGCGTTGAAGGTCGTCGCTAGCTGTCCGATCTCTCCGCGATGTTTGGCCTGTACCCGGTGCTCGAGGTCGCCCTTTCCGAGTCGCTGTGCTGCAACGGTGAGGTCTCGAACGGGTGCGAGTGCGCGTCGGGTGAAGAACGCGGTTATGAGGATGCCGGCGATGCCGGCGGCGATGCCGCTGATGAGAAGCGACTTCTGGAACTCGTTCTGCAAAGCGCTCAGTTGCGGCTCCACTGATAGTTCGTTGACCGCATCGCTGATCATCACAACCGCGTCGGCCGAGTCGGCGGCATGCTCTTCAAATTGGTCTTGGACTGCGAGGGATTCTGCGTACCGTTTTGATTCGTCGAGAACGACGGATTTGGACTCAGGGATTGTTAAGGGTTGTGTTACGTCCTTTGAAGACGGAGGGAGTTGGTCTTTAGCACCTAACCAAAGCCTCAAAGGAAATCGATTTTTGCGTCCCTGCTCGGAGAAAATGACTTGGCCGACAAATTCCTTCCCAAGAGTGATTGGCATCGTCCGCAGTGCAAATTTCTTGTCGAATCGCTCGTCTTGTTTCTGATACTTGCCTTCGAAATTGGTTGGGAACTCGTGCGAATCGGCGACCACAAAGCCGTTTGGATCCACGACCGCGACTCGCAGTTCCATGAGCCGGCCTATCTGTTGAACCGAGTTCTGTAGTTGGGCGAGGTCTTCACTGTAGTCGAATACCTCTTGGAGGAGTTTGCGCGCTTTTTCTTCTTCAAATCTCTCAACGTTTTCGCCATATTCCTTGATCGCGATTCGTGTACTGTAGGTTGCCCATACGCTGACTGCGAATAGGCAAGTTGCAAGTAAGGCCGCGAATCCCAATACCAATCGGAACTGGATCGAATGAGTCCATTCAGGCAGCTTCAAAGCGGTACCCCACGCCGTAGACGGTCTTTAAATGCCGTTCGCCCTTGGTCACTTTTTCGAGTTTCCGCCGGAGGTTTGATATGTGAGTGTCAACCGTGCGATCAAACCCATCGAATACGTATCCGATAGCGTTCTCAATGATCTGATCTCTACTGACGGTACGACGATGAGCGTTCATGAAATAGACCAACAACCGATACTCAGTGGGAGTAAGCGTCAGCTCGACGCCTGATATGTAGACGGTGCGCGCTTCCAAGTCGATTCGGTACTGACCGATCGACAATTCGCCCTTATGCCGGAGCTTCTCGTCCTCTTCATTCACAGTTCGTCGCATGACGGCACGAATTCGAGCCATCAGTTCGCGGGGGCTGAACGGTTTGGTCACATAATCGTCCGCGCCTATGTTCAATCCGTCGAGACGTTCCTCTTCATCGACGCGTGCCGTGACCATGATGATGGGCACATCGGATTCGGTTCTGAGCAAGCGGCAGATTTCGATGCCGTCGATTCCGGGAAGATTGAGGTCGAGCAGTATCAGCGACGGCTCTTCCGAGCGTGCAAGTTGCAGGCCGGTGGTGCCATCTTTAGCGGCAACTGCGCGGAATCCTTCGTGTGCGAGATATAGCCGTACCAGTTGAGAGACAGATTCGTCGTCCTCGATGACGAGGATGGTCTTTTCCCAGTGGTGCGCACGCGTAGTCATGGTCGATTTTGTTGGGCGGTCCAATTCGGAAGCGTCGGCGGTAGTTTGGCCTTGTTTAATTATTGCCACACGACATTTCAGAAATTGACAAGATGGAGAATATTCATTCGTGAGAACCCTTGTCTGGACAATGGCTGCGTGTTTGATTGCGGATCGCGAAGGACGATCGCACAACCCCTTTCGCGGGATGAAAGGCTTGGCAAGCGTGCCCTTGATGAGTTCTAGAGCGCGATAATGCCGTAACCCGCGTCAACCGGTATCACTGCGCCTGTGATGCCGCTGGCCATATCGCTCAGCAAAAAGAGCGCGGTATCGCCTACTTCGCGGTGGGTGATGTTGCGTTTGAGCGGTGAGCGGTCGCGGTGGGCGCCGGTCATGTCGCGGAAGCCGGGGATGGATCGGGCGGCGAGGGTTGGGAGTGGGCCGGCGGAGATGGCGTTTACGCGGACGTTGCGGTCTCCGAACTCGGCGGCTAGTTGGCGAACTTCGTTTTCGAGCGCGGCTTTGGCGGTGCCCATGATGTTGTAGCCGGGGTAGACGCGTTGCGACGCGTCGAAGGTCATTGTCAATGCTGCTCCGCCGTTGGTCATGAGCGGAACGGCGAGTGAGACGACGGGCATGAGAGTGTAGGCGCTGGTTTCGAGCGCGGTGCGGAATCCTTGGCGACCGGTGGATGAAAAGTCTCCGCCGAGGTCGGCGCGATCGGCGTAGGCTACGGAGTGGACCACGAAATCGACTCTTCCCCATTTTTCGCCTACCTGATCGTAGACGGACTGAACATCGCCGTCGTCGGTCGCGTCGCACTCGATCAACAGCGGGTCATCGAGCGCCGAGACCGTCTTCGTGACGGGACCCAAGAGACGATCGTTGAGATACGTGAATGCGAGTTCGGCGCCGGCATCGATGAGGCGCTCCGAGATTGCCCATGCGATGCTGCGCTGGTTGGCGACGCCGAATACGACGCCCTTTTTGCCGGCAAGATCGATTTCAACCGCCATTTACGCCCTCGAATTTTCTAGGTGCCTACTTTCGGCGAGGCCCTGTCGATAGTTCTCAAGTTAAGACTACATGCAGCCGCGCCCGGCTTCAGTGTTGCGGGTAGGGGCGGGATACAAACGCTCGCCTATAGCTGGCGGTGGCGCTCTTTCCGCTCAGAGGGTGCTGTGCACAACTACCGTCATTCCGGCGAAAGCCGGAATCCAGAGGGGTCGGGCAACGGCGTCCAAAGCGAAACGTCGAGTCTAAACCCCCTTTAATTCCCCCTTGGGCATCAAGGGGGAGGGTTGTGCAAAGCACACTCAGGGTGGGAGGGAAGCGGATGAATGCAATCTTGACACGATCTTCAAGATTTCTTGGGATGATGTTGAATATTGAATCCTACAAATGAACTCATGACGGACGAAAAGAGTCGTCCGTCGCAGAACTCCGAAGTCGAGTAACTCGACTAGAAACAGGAACTGAAACGATGAAAAAGAGATTGAGCATAATCTTCGTTGGCTCCGCGGTTGCGGTCGTTGCTGCGGTGGGAGCGTTCGCAGGTATTGCGGCGCAGGACACTGACGAGACAGGAAGCTCCAAATCCTTCGCTGAGCGTGTGGCTTCGATACTCGGTCTAGAGACCGAAACGGTCGAAGATGCCTTCACGCAGGCCAAGGATGAGATGCGTGACGACTGGCAGGAGAGCTATCTCGCCAAGTTGGTGGAGGATGGTACGTTGACGCAGGATGAGGCGGACGCGATATCCGTTTGGATTGAAGACAAGCCAGATGTTGAGTACAGCGTCGGTTCTCGATTCGGTCGATGGGGTGGTCACGGATTCGGTAAAGGATTCGGTGCTCACGTGCTATCGGAAGAAGCGTTAGATTCACTCGTGGAGAAAGAGGTTTTGTCTCAGGATGATGCCGATTCTCTGCAGAGCTGGTACGACGAGCGGCCGGATGCGGTGGCCAAACTGATGCCGAGCAAAGGTGATTTCGGTGATTGGGGCAAGCACGGCGGACGGCATGGCCGGAAGGGTCGAAGGGGGCACGATTCGGGCGACGGAATCGACAAAGACTCCGATAAATCATCCCAGACTGATATCGACGCGTAACCCCGACAGACCACCAAACCTCAACTCGCGAAGCCGCCGGCAACACCTCCTACCGGCGGTTTCGTTTTCGTTGGGCTCCAACTAGTGCGTGACTTCGTTCGGGGATACGGGTCGGTTTTCGCGGGCGGCTAATTGGCTGGCGCGGGCGAATTTGTAGGTTTCGCGGGAGTCTTCGGCGGACATGTCGGGTTGGCGACCTTCGAGGATGCAAGTGACGAATGCGTTGACGCATTGGACGAAGGAGTTGCCCCAGTCGGCGTTGATCTCGTTTTCGGTGACACGGGTCATCTCGCCGTCGGCGTAGTAGGTCAATGGCGGAGTGTCGTAGAGCATCTTGGCTGTGCACCGGTTAACCCAGATGACGCCTCTTGTACCGCTCAATTCGAACCACTCGTCACCGGAGTAGTAGTCGGAGCGGACGACCATTTCGCTGGTTGCCTGCTGTTCCCACGAGCCGTGTGTCTTTCCGCCATCGTATGACCAAGAGACGAGAAGAGGTGAGTCGTTTTCCCAACCTTCGGGGGTGTAGGTGGTGCGGATCCATGCGAAGACCTGTTCGGGTTCGCCCAAGAACCATCTGCCCATTGCGAAGATGTGGTAACCGTAGTCGAGAATCGCCTTGCCGACGCCGTTTATGGATTGATCGAAGCGCCAAGCCATGGATGCTTCGGGGATGTCCCAACCGTGCTTGCGGTTTCCAATGATGGTCTTCACGCGCATTGAGATGGGTTCGCCGATGACGCCATCGTCGAGCATCTGCTTTGCTCGGACCATGGGATCGTAGTAAGCGAAGTTTTCGAAGACGCGAAAATATCTGTCGGATTTGTTGGCCGATTCGACGATTGCGTTGCACTCATCGAGGGTTATGGCCATCGGCTTCTGTAGGCTGACGTGCTTACCGGCATCCAAAGCGTCGATGACCATCTTGGCGTGCAGGGAGTGGGGCGTGAGGATCTCGACGGCGTCGACATTGGGGTCGTCGAGCATTGCGCGGTAGTCGGTATAGGGTTTTTCGGCACCCCACTCTGCGGCCCGGGATTCCGCGACGCCAGGTCCGTTGTCGGCGACCGCGTAGATGCGGGCATCGGGGTTAGCAAGATAGCCAGGGGCGTGGAGGTCGGCGATCTTGCCGGCGCCGATGAAGCCAATGTTGAGCATGGTCTGTTTGGCGTGGATTCCGGCCTTCGCCGGAATGACGGTTTGGTTACCTGTTCGTGTGGGAGCCGTCTCGTCGGTGGAAGTGTGCGGGTTCCCAGAATTCAAAGGGGTCGGTTAGGGATTCTTCATCGACTTCAATGCCGAGGCCTGGGGCATCGGAGAGGATGACTTTGCCGGGTTCGAGTTTTGGTTGGACGGGGAAAACCTCGTCGTCGTAGAAGTTGAGGTCGGGTTCTCCGACGGAGTGTCGGATCTCGAGCCACGAGAAGTTGGGGATGGCGGATGCGAAGTGGGAGGTTGCGGCGACGCAGATGGGTCCCAGGGGATTGTGAGGCATGAAATCGATGTAGTGCGCCTCTGCCCATCCGGCGACCTTCATGGCCTCGGTGAATCCGCCGACGTTGCAGATGTCGAGGCGTGCGTAGTTGGTGAGCCCGCGCTCGATGTAAGGGAGGAACTGCCACTTGGAGGCGAATTCTTCACCGATTGCGAAGGGCACGTCCGTGAGTTTTCGAAGCTCTTCGTAGGCTTCGGGCGACTCGTCTCGGATCGGCTCTTCGAGGAAGTCGAGAGTGTGGGCAGGCAACATCTGGCAGAACGATGCTGCCTCGGCAACGGACAAGCGGTGGTGGTAGTCGATACCAATGACTGGTTCGAGTCCCACGGCTTCTCTAACCTTGATGAGCGCCTCGGCGTTAGCGGCAATGGATTCTCGTGGCTCAAAGAGGTTGGGGTCGCCAGTCGTCTGAAGGAGCAGACGCATGGCTTTGAATCCCTCGTCCCAAATCGCTTTGCACATCTCGACGACTTCTTCATTGGTCGAACCTCCGCCCGAGGCGAAGGTGGGAACCCAATCTCGTTGCTTGCCGCCCAGAAGCTCGTAAACGGGGACGCCGAGTTTCTTGCCGACGATGTCGTGGAGGGCGATGTCGATAGCGGAGATTGCGCCCGTGATCGTGCGACCACCCTCGAAATATTGCCCCCGGTACAGCTCTTGCCAGATACGACCCCGCCGCATCGGATCTTGCCCGATCAGGAATTCACGGAAGTGATCGACCATCCCGCTGACGGCGAGTTCACGGCTCGAAAATCCGGATTCTCCCCATCCGTAGATGCCCTCGTCGGTCTCGACCTTCACGAGCATCTGGTTTCGATGACCGATCCGAACTGGGTAGTTCTTGATGTTGGTGATTTTCATCGGATGGAGCGTGTTGGTGGGATGCTGGATGGTCGTTCCGTCCGCTGAAGCGCCGGCTTTCGCCGGAATGACGAGGGAAGCCGGAATGACGATTTGGTTACCAATTCGTGTGCGAACCATCCCGACGGTGGAGGTGGGGAGCTTCCCAGAACTTGAAGGGTTCGGTTAGGGATGCTTCGTCGACTTCGATGCCGAGTCCGGGTGCGTCGTCGTCGAGGATGATGCGGCCAGGTTCGATGGTGGGTTGGACGGGGAAGACTTCGCTCTGGTAGAAGTTGGTGTCGGGTTCGCCTACGGAGTGTCGGATCTCGAGCCAGGAGAAGTTGGCGATGGCCGCTGCGAAGTGGGAGGTCGCGGCGACGCAGATGGGACCGAGGGGGTTGTGGGGCATCATGTCGATGTAGTGCGCTTCGGCCCATCCGGCGACCTTCATCGCTTCCGTGAATCCGCCGACGTTGCAGATGTCCAGTCGGGCGTAGTTGGTTAGGCCTTTCTCGATGTATGGGAGGAACTGCCATTTTGAGGCGAATTCTTCGCCGATGGCGAAGGGGACGACGGTGAGTTTGCGGAGCTCTTCGTAGGCTTCGGGGGACTCATCTCGGATTGGTTCCTCGATGAAATCGAGGGTGTGGGTGGGCATCATCTGGAGGAAGGATGCGGCCTCGGCGACGGAGAGTCGGTGGTGGTAGTCGATGCCGACGACGGGTTCGAGTCCGAGGAGTTCGCGGGCTTTGATGAGGGCTTCGGCGGTCGGGGCGATGGATTCGCGGGGTTCGAAGAGGGTTGGGTCGTTAACTTCGCCGATGGTTTGGAGGTTCAGGCGCATAGCCTTGAAGCCTTGGTCCCAGATGGCCTTGCCCATTTCGGCGACCTCATCTGCTGTGTTGCCGCCACCGGATGCGAAGGTCGGTATCCAGTCTCGCTGCTTGCCGCCGAGAAGTTGGTAGACGGGGACGCCGAGTTTCTTTCCGGCGATGTCGTGGAGTGCGATATCGATGGCAGACATTGCGCCGGTGATGGTGCGTCCGCCTTCGAAGTATTGCCCGCGGTACATTTCCTGCCAGATGCGTCCGCGTCGCATTGGGTCCTGTCCGATGAGCCACTCCCGGAAGTGGTCGACCATGCCGCTGACGGCGAGTTCACGGCCTGAGAAACCGGATTCGCCCCAACCGTAGATGCCTTCATCGGTCTCGATCTTGACGAGCATCTGGTTGCGTTGTCCGACCCATACCGGGTAGTTTTTGATGTCGGTGATTTTCATCGGGGTCTCCGTTGAAGATGAGAGCTTTATTGCGATAGCGAGTCTAGCACTGGGTTGAACTAGGATGGGCAGGATGGGTTTTGATTTCTCTGGGTTCCCGCGTCCTGGTTCTGTGCACAACCACCGCCATTCCGGCGAAAGCCGGCGCTTCAGCGGACGGAACGACCATCCAGAGGGGCCGGGTGAGGGCGTAGGCAGGACCAACGCGCCTAGGATTGCCACCGCCATAGAAGCAATCTCATTCCCGACATACACTGAACACCATGGCGACGACCAGAGCACAAACCGGTGTTTGCAACATCCCAAATCGGAGTATTTTCGAGGGTGACAACCTCGATGTGATGCGCGGGATGAATGATGGGAGAGTGGATTTAATTTATCTCGATCTGTTAAACATCATATTCGTTTTCGACGACCCGCGTATATTCATCCGCCAACTTGAGCAAAGCGGCAATCCTTCGCGCCATCTCTGAAAAGAATTTTATTTCCTCCGGCTTCAATGCTCGTCCAAGCACTTTGATGTCTCGATAAGATAGCCATTTCTTCAATACTTGGTATCCGCCAAGTTTGTAATTCCAGACTGCTGTAGGGACGTTACTCCAATGCGCCCGGTCATTCACGTAGACATCAATTGTTTCGTCACCCAGGTACGATATCGCAACTCCCAAACTTGCGCGTTCGCCATCAGTATATCGACGTTCAACGATCTTACCGCGACTCGGCATTGTGTTTTGGTTCGCACCAAAATGACCCCAACCCGATGACAAGACAAAATCAGGCCCCATCATCGCGCGACCGTGGATAGTGATCGGTACGGCAATGCACCCATACATGGGTTGAACGGTTCCGGCCGTCACGCCTGGTAGAGGAGTGTCTGGATCCAATACCCTTCCGATTTTGCGACCGAATGTTGATGACGCTTCCAGGTATGTGGCAGCAATCATGTCGTTCGCATTTGGCCGTGAAGGCAAAGGGATACGAGGCCAATCGATCCGAAGGGTATCCCGATATTTCAATCGATACACAGACCCGTGCAAAGCAGCGATCGCATGATAGAAAAGAGAATCTCCGGACAATCCGAGTTTGTCGACGTAGCTTCGGGCAATCGACGATATATTCGAACACCATTCAGTAGAATTCCAACCGTTTTCTAAACCATCACGTGCAATTTTCAGCGGGAAAAAATGGGACAGTCCGTTACCGAAATTATCGCCAAGGTGACGGACAACACTGCCTCGTGAAAAATCTTCTTGAGTTTGATGTTTTCTTGCCTCGATCCAAATGTTTTTCAAATCGATCTGACTTTTGTATTCAGCTCTTGGCCGGCCGATAAACTTGGCCCGATCGTCCCAATAAATCCATTGATTGTCGAAGGGTCGGTATGTATATCTCATAAACCCGTCCGTATCCGGCCCTCCCATCGATATCAGCTGCTCTCGTATCTGCCTTCCTTGTCCCGGAACTGATTTTGACAAGCTTTTAATCGCTGCGGGATATTTTTCGGCTATTTCATCATGTGTGATTTGTGGGTCGAAGTATTCAAACACACGTGATTTTAGGCGTTCCAAATCAATATCTATCAAAAACGAATCACGGCTGGTTTTGACCCCCGGAAACGATACCGGGAATAATTCGGGAAGACTAGGCCATTCAAGCCAACTCTCTGCGATAGTTATCGGTTTGAATGGTAAACCAATGGCGACTGATGGTTGGATGTGTTCGTAGATGTCCGAAGGGTCGCTTTCTAGAGTAGCAATCAATTCTGCTCGCTTTGAATCGCCCCATAAATTCCGGAATTGGATGGTCGATGCTGGCCGATGATCCAGTTTTCGGACCAAGGTAGTGATGGCCGTGCCGACGCTGATGCCGTCCGAGTCGCTGCGAACGGCGAAGATACTGGGATCGGGTTCACCGTTTGGCGTTTTACCGCCTTTTCGAACATCGCCGTTGAGACTGTCGATTCTGATTTCATCGAATACCGCCAAGTAATGTTCTCTCATGCCCGTAAATGACAATCCGTCCAACCAAGAATAATTGGAGATCAGACAGATCACGCCTTGACCCGTTTTCTCGGCAATTCTTCTATCGGCTGCCCGGAAAAACCGAATGTAAAGGTCATTTAATCCTTGACCTTCAGGCTTACGCACATTTTCAGTCTTGCGATAAGCTTCGGTTAGTTGACGTTCTTCGCGGATGGCCAAACCCGCGAATCCGTTATAGGGAGGATTTCCAATGACGACGAGAATGGGTGCGTCCTGTTTTACTCGATCGGCTCGCTCACGTTCCTCTTCGAGCTCCGGAAATGAAGTAGGTTTTTGGGAAGTCGGTTCCCACCCTGTTAAAGCGTTAGTCAAATAGATTCCCGGTCTGTCATCGTCGTCGGAAAGAGGTCCGCCTAATGACTGCAAGGTAAGTTCGATTTGAAGGTTGGCAATTACGAGCGGTGCCGGCATAATTTCGAATCCGAAGATACGATCAGTGGCGGCTTGTCGAACTCGTGATCCGACCAGAGACTCGAACCCTTGTTTTGATACATTGCTGCCGATCCGGCGCAGAACTTCGGCAAGGAAAGAACCAGTGCCGCAACAGGGATCAAGTACATATACATTGTCGGCTGCGAGCCCATCGTGGATGCCCAGATCTTGCTTGAGCGACAAATCAACGCGTGCGACCATGTACTGTACGACTTCGGGCGGTGTGTACCAGACGCCAAGTTGCTTCCGGAGGTCGGGGTCAAACTGTTCCAGAAACGGTTCGTAGAAATATTGAACTGCGCGGCCTTGATCGAATTCGGCGAAAAATTCGTTTCTATCGACTCGATTTAGGGCTCCACCGGCGAGATCCAAAAGGTGAACCAAACCAAGGTCACGGAGCCTTTGAGGCTGCGAAAGTTGTTGAAACAGTGAACCGAGAATTGGAGATCGCATATGCCAAACTGCGACGTGCCAATCGAAACTCGCTTGTCCTTGAAACGGGTTTGCTCGTGCCCACAGTACCCAAGCTGAAAAAACTCCGTAAAACAACGTCTGGACTAGTGTGGTTCGGAAAAACGCTGGTCCGTCGTCACCTTCGAATCGGACCCCGAGTGACTGTTCCAAGGCTGAACGGATCCCCGTCAAATGCGCACCATCGTCCGAGTTCTCTACCCTAGCGAGAGCATCGCGAGCGTACGAGGCAAGCAGCCAAGCCAATTCACTAGGCTCGGTAATTGTCTTTCGAAACGAAAGACAACGGGATATGAATTCCCCGAGAACCAATCCGATCCGATTTGCAAATCCCTTTGGATGTTGGATCATTAATTCGAAATCTTGTTGCGTGTCAGCGAGTCTCAGACTCTCCAGTTGCGTAGGGAGTCCCGCTGCGTCTTCGCCAAGAAGCACAAAATCGCGAGTGTTGGTGACGAGAACCTGACGGTACAATCCCCAGTACCGACTCACCTGACCGCTGTCGGCTGTCAACCACGCGTCTTCGGCTATTGGCTTGACTTCCACAACGCCCCGATCAGGGATTTGATCCGCGTAAAAAATCGGTGTTTCATCAGGTTGGTTACTAGAAAACAAACCGAAATCTGGGTGGCCAGCACCTTGGTCCCGTAATTCGTTGACACTGAAAACTACGGGATCGAGCGTTGAGCCAATATCGTTGAAGAGATTTTCTAGCGCGCCGTAATACGATTCTTCGTCAGTTGCTCCGCCTGATGATCGAATTCTCCGAATGGATTCGAAATACCGTTCAGCAGCGGCGATCAGCATATTTCGACTAGGCGTCACTATGGTTTAAGGGACGTTTGATGGTCTGTAAAACGTCAATGTTACATCGGCACACTTCAAGGCTGACAGAACTGGCCGGAGGACGGTCAGGATCAGAATTGGTCGCTTTCTCCGAAGTGGTCAACGAAGTCTGGGTTTGTTTCGAGTTCGATGTGGTGAGAGCTTGAGGTTAGCGTCGTCAGTCTCAGATCTCGTTGGGAAGGCGAACGTTTGGCGGGGAGGTCCCTTCTGAGGGTATGAAGATCGTAAGGGTTGGGGGGCAGGTGGCGGACGCGGTGGCTACAAGCACGCATTTTGCGCTGAGGCCGAACCGATATGGGGAGACGGAACCTGCGTATTTCCGGCATGTTGCGAAGACGCTCTATCGGCACGAGGGCAAGGTTTTGAGCTACGGGATGAAGTTCTGGCCTGAGGAGTACGAGGCGCTGAAAAGAAAAATCCCCCAAATCGAGGACTTGGAGGATTTCTTGAATTAAGGCCCCAGGTTTCGAGGATCCCACCCTTGCGGGCTGCCGCTCTTCACGAACGACCTCTACATCTCCTGCGCTTGCCTTGGTTAAGAGTATATTGGAACATTGGTTGTTTTGTCAAGAGCGGATGCGAGTTCTCCGTGACCTTACCGTATTTCCCCTCCGGGCGAGGGAATCCGGCCGCCCCGCGTCCTCGATGCGATTGCTGGGCTCCGCGGCCCCCTTTGTCCTTCGGACATTTCCCCCGCGAGCGGGGGCAACCCTGCCGCACATCCACCGCGTCCCCTCTGGATTCCCGCGTCCGCGGGAATGACGTGTGGAATGGAAATGACGGTGGTTGTGGATACGTGCTGAAGGGGCCGAGTGGGGGCACGGGTAGGGTGATTACTGTTCGATGTTTTGGGTGTCTAGGAGTTGGAGGAATTGGTTGTGGTTGTTGATGGTTTGTAGTTGTTTGACTAGGGTGCCGATGGTGGGGGTTTGTTGGCGGAGTTGCCAGATTTGGTTGGCTAGGTTGCTGGTTGAGGATGGGCTGTCGGCGTAGGTGCCGTGGAAGGCGAAGTAGGCTTGGTTGATTTTGCGGATGTTGTGGCCGTTTTCGACTAGGGTTTGGCGCCGGTCTTCCATGTAGGTTTCGGCTTCTTCGATTTTGCCTTGGCTTAGTAGCCGCTCGGTCTCGTGTCTGGTGTCGTGGAGGAATTCGCGGGGGTCGAAGGGGGCTTGCGCCCCGTTTTCGTCGCTGTCATCTTCTTCGGAGTCGCGTCCGGGAATGTACGGGGGTTCCAGAACATTGACGTCTTCGCCGGTCAGTCGGTTGTAGACGGTACGCCCTACTTCTTGGCCGAAGCGATTGGCCAGTGTCTCGTTAAGGGAGGTCATGTCGCCGTTTGACCAGTAGGCTCGGCCGAGGGGATGGAACAGAAGATAGGCGTGGAGCCATTCGTGGGCGGAGACTTCGAGTAGGGATTGTAGGCTGTAGTCGGATGGGACGAGGTTCGGGAAGGAGGCGAGTCCGCCGGTCGGTAGCACTACCGATGAGAGGTCTGCGGTTTCGAAAACTTGGTCCTCGATCTGCTGCTTGTCTTGCTCAGTGAGGTCGGGGCGTAGTAGCCGGACGGAATTTCGCCGGATTTCGTCCCGGGGCGATGTGACGAAGACGTGCGGGGTGTCGTCGATCCGAAAGTCGACCGGTGGCCAGATAAATTCGCCGTCTTGATGGAGTCCGAGTCGGATGAGTTCGGTGGAGATCGCCGCCTCTAGCAGTTCCTCGACGGCGTCACGGATGCGGTTGCGCTCGCCGATGAGTGAATCGATGTGGGATTCGGCGATGGAGATGGCGGTTGCGTCTCCGCGGGCGAGTGCCGACTTCAGGTCGTCCCTTGCGGAACGCAGCTCACGAGCCAGGTCTGGGTACCGGTCGAGGTAGGCCATCCGCGTCTCGTCGTCGATTTCGACCCACGGGAGCGCCGAGTTTAATCGGTGTAGCCACTTGGCAGGCAGGTGGCGCACCTCGAACGAGGTCAGGTTGTAACCGAAACCAGCGGTGGCGATCTCTTCCGGTGTCAAGATTCGACGATCGCCGCTGTGCATGATGATGACAACGAAGCCGAGGGCGGCGAGGATGGCGAGCGGAACCTGGTAGGCGAGCCGCAGACATCCGCGTTTGAAGCGACCACGGCGCATCTGCCGTTGTCGTCGATGCCTGACGATCTCGTGATAGCCACGGCCTTGACGCGCCCGTCGTCGCCGCAACCGGCGCAGGTTATACCACCGCGGTAGGTTTTGAATGGATGGCATGATGGCGATTCAACAATAGATTGGTCTCAATAATCCTTCATTTCCCCGAAATCTTCGCCCACCAATGGGTGCTGTGCACAACCTCACTTACGACGGCTTCACGGTCACATCACGTGCGCCTACCCGTTGCCCGGCCCCTCTGGATGGACGTTCCGTCCGCTGAAGCGCCGGCTTTCGCCGGAATGACGGAGGTTATGCACAGCATCCCAATGCCCTGCCTCATTTGACCAAGTTAAATGGTGTACCGTAGTTTCAAGCATGTAGTCGACAGCCGTGTAAATCGTAAGGAGAGAATTCGTGAGCATCGCAGTGGTTACCGACAGCACCGCCGACATTCCTTCGCAACTCGTTGAACAGTCCGGCATCACCACCGTAGCCGCGTTCGTGAGGTTCGGCGAGGAGGAGTTTAGAGACGGCGTGGGTATCACAACCCAGGATTTTTACGCTCGTTTAGCACGGGACAAGGATGTGTTTCCTACTACGTCGCAACCGTCGCCGGGGGATTTCAAGACGGTGTACGACGATTTGCTTGCAGAGCACGACGAGATCGTTTCAATTCATATTTCGTCGGCCGTCAGCGGTACTTATGCCTCTGCCGTTGCTGGTGCTGAGCAGTCGGATCCGAGCGGCGAGCGGATCAAGCACGTCGACTCCCGGACCGCCTCGATGGCGACGGGGTTTATCGCATTGGCGGCGCAAAAGGTGATCGATGATGGTGGCAGCTTCACCGATGCCCTGTCCACGGCTCGCAACATGGTTCCGAGAGTTCAGTTTGCCGGCACGCCCGACACTCTCGAGTACCTCAAACGTGGTGGGAGATTGAAGGGTGCGCAGGCATTGATGGCGAATATTCTGAACATTCGACCGGTGTTGTCGATTGTGGACGGTGAAGTAGAGGTATTGTCGAAGCCGCGATCGCATCGTAGGGCGATGTCAAAACTGGTCTCCGCGGTTGTCGAAGACCACGCTCCGTTGACGAATTTGGCGGTATTGCACACGGATTCTTCCTCGGAAGCGGAGGCGAACACCGTTCTCGAGGATTTAAAGGGAAATGTGGCGCCGGGGGGCATGGCGATTACGGCCAATATTGGCCCGGCGATTGGCTCACACTTGGGGACGGGAACCGTCGGACTCGCCGCTTCTTGGTGAGGGTCGGTTAGTTAGTCGATTTTGTGGGGGCGTGATTGAGTAGGGACAGGTTTGAACCCTGCCCCGACCGGGATAATTTCGTACCATTCCTACATGCCCGACCCGGTCGTTGAACGCCAGACCAAGACTCTTGTAAGCGTCCTGAAACTCGAGGCCAAGTATGGCTTCAACAACAGCGCGGTCGTTGGTGGCGGTCTCGACAAGATGTGGCCGAATCTGAGTCGGATCGCGGGTCAGATACGGACGTTGCCGCCGATGAACGGTCAGCGCTACGCCGCACTATCTCCGCAGGAACGCGAGACTTGGGCTGCGGCTGCCTACCGGCGTCTCCACGGCTCCCGGCGAGTTTCGGATCGGCCAGTTGCGACTAAGCCATCGCCGCAGAAGGCGACGCCGGCTCGCGCCAAGGCTGAACCTGCCCCGGCCAAGACCCAGCAGGCCGCGAGTCGTCCGCCAGTTAAACCGCCGGACAGTCTTGATGCGCCGGTTGTGTCGCTTCCGTTCCTTCATTCGGCTGCAAAGCGCGCGTTCGAAGCACTTGGGTTGGTGACGTTGCGCGACGTGTTGTGGCACTTCCCGTTGCGGATGATCGACTATTCGCAACACTCGAATGTCGCCGATCTTGTCGCTGGCGAAGAGGCGACTATTGTCGGAGATGTAGTGAGTTCCGAAACGCATCGGTTCGGCGGGCGAAACGGGTCGGCACGCGTTCGGATCAAGGATGGGACTGGGGTATTGGGGATTACTTGGTTCAACATGCCATATATGGCAACACGCTGGCAGAGTGGCGACCGGATCGTGGTTAGCGGTAAGGTGGGGGACTATCGGGGGCGTCCGACGATGGAGAATCCGGAGTATGACGATGTTACGCGGGGTGGGCGCTCGAACCAGCGGGGATTCATCCATGCTGGTGCGTTGGTGCCGGTGTATCCGCTGAGCGCCGGGGTTAACCAGCGGACGGTTCGCAATGGTGTGATGCAGTGCCTCGATAGCGGGTTGCGTTTCGTTGAGGAGCCGCTTCCGGATGCGATCCGTAATGAGCATCGACTTGTCAGGCTTTCGGACGCGATCGAGATTATGCATCGCCCGGCGGCGAATGCGCAGATCGGGCAGGCGATCCGTCGGTTGGCGTTCGACGAGTTTCTTTACAACCAGATTGCGGCGATACGCAGACGGGTTCGGTGGCGCGACTCGGTCGAAGCGGTCGAGGTTATTCCCGACCACGATTTGGTGGCTCACTTTGTGGGTTCGCTGGGTTTCGAACTTACCGCCGACCAACGTGAGAGCATCGACACGATCCTTGCTGACTTGGTCTCGGGTTATCCGATGGCGCGGTTGCTGCAAGGTGAAGTAGGCAGTGGGAAAACGGTGGTGGCGATCGCGGCGATGCTGGCTGCGACGGGCGCGAATGGGATGCAGTCGGCGATGATGGCGCCGACGGAGGTGCTCGCGGAGCAGCATTTCATCAGCTTGTTGGACCTTCTCGGGTGTCGGGAAGGGTTGAGTGCGTATGGTTCGGTCTATGAATCTCCGGCATACCGTGTTGAGGGTCGGGATCGCGATTTGCGGGTTGGGCTTTTGACTGGGAGTTTGACGCCGCGTGATAAGCGGACGATGCAGGTGATGTGTCGGGATGGTGAGGTGGATCTGATTGTTGGGACGCATGCTCTGTTGCAGGATGCGGTGGACTTTGACCGGTTGGCGTTGGTGGTGGTTGACGAGCAGCAACGGTTCGGGACTGAGCAACGGGCGATGCTGACGAATCGAACGCCGCGCCCGCATATGTTGGCGATGTCGGCGACGCCGATACCGCGTACTTTGCACATGACGATGTACGGAGAGATGGAGCTGTCTACGCTGCGGGCGATGCCTCGGGGAAGGAATCCGATCGCAACGCGGTGGGCGCAGACGCCGTTCGATGTTGCCGAGGGGTACGCGGAGATCAGACGCGAAGTGCGGCAGGGGCGGCAGGCGTTCGTGGTGTGTCCCTTGATCGATCCTTCGGAGAACGTTGCGGGGGCTTCGGCGGTCGTGGAGTTTGAACGGCTAGCGAAGCAGGAGTTTGCGGACCTGAGGGTTGGATTGCTTCATGGGCGGATGAGCTTGTCGGAGAAGCAGTCGGTGATGGAGACGTTTCGGAGTCTCGAGATCGATGTTTTGGTGGCGACTCCGGTGATCGAGGTTGGTGTTGATATTCCGAATGCGACGGTGATGATGATCATGACGGCGGACCATTTCGGGATGTCGCAGCTGCATCAGATCAGGGGGCGCGTGGGGCGTGGTGAACACGCTGGTTCGTGCATCTTGGTTTCGGACGCGGAGGGTGAGATTGCGCAGGCCCGGTTGCAGGCGTTGGTAGATAGTTCGGATGGTTTCGATCTGGCGCAGAAGGATTTGGAGTTGAGGGGGCCGGGGAGGAACTTGGCGGAGGTGCAGAGTGGGTGGTCAGGTTGGCGATTTGCGCGGTTTGATGACTTGGAATCGCTGAGCCGGGCACGAGGTGTTGCTGAGGGGATTTTGGAGGATGATTTTGATTTGAGGAAGCGGGAGCATCGGGTGCTTCGAAGGGAGGCTGTGCGGATGGTTGGGGGTGTGGTTTCGCGGTTTTCGTAGGGGCGGCCCTTGTGGTTGCCCTGCACCGCCGTGGTGGCCCAATGCCTCGTGACCCCGCGCCCAGGGCGACCACAAGGGCCGCCCCTACGATAAATCTGCGTGGTCGATCTCCCGCGAGAATCGCGAACGCATCCCACCGTAGGTGCGGCCGTGCCCCTCTGGATTCCGGCTTTCGCCGGAATGACGGACGTTTGGCACGCGTCCCCTTCGCTGCGCGAAGGGGAGGGAGGTTTTAGGGGATTATTGGTAGGGTGATGTGTGAAGGGTGTGACTTGGTTAGATGCAACGTGTTTTGGGCGGGTTTGGTTTGGGTGTGGCGGCCCATGGGTTCGCCGGTGTTGGGGTTGATATCGAAGCGGGGGAAGTTGCTGCTGGAGATGTCGACGCGGATTCGGTGGCCGGTTTTGAAGAGGTTGCTTGTGGGGGTTAGGAGGATGGTGATGGGGTAGATTTGGCCGGGCGACATCATCTCGGGTTCGGTCCATGAGTTGCGGTAACGGGTGCGGAGGATGGAGTCGCACAGGTTCATGTGGTAGCCGTCGGGGTAGTCGTCGTTGGGCGGGTAGATGTCTAGAAGTTTGGCGGTGAAGTCGGTGTCGGGAGCATCGGAGGAGATCCAGAGCTTGACCTCGATCGGGCCGGTGATTTCTAGGTCTTCGGTCAGCGGTTCGGTCTGGAAGGTGATGACGTCTGGGCGTTCTGAGAGTAGCGGATAGGGTTCGGAACAGGCCATCAGACCTGGTTGCTCGCGTTGGTGCATGGGACCGGGCGTGACTAGGGAGTAGGAGTGTTGGAGGATTGTGTCGGCTTGTTCTCCGGGAGGCGGAGCCTCGTCGAATGTTGGTCCGCCCTCTTCGGGTTTGTCGATGACGCTGAAGCCGGCTACGTTTCCGCCGAGGGTTGGGACGGGGTTTTCGGGGTCGAAGGTGTAGGTGATGGAGGTGTTATCTGTGGCGGGTTTTTCTGTCGACAGTATGCCGTCTTGGTGGAGGTAGTAGTTGGTTGATTGCATGCGGGCAAGCGGCCACTCTTGCTCGGATCGCCAGTATCCTCCGTGGTTTAGGCGTC
This sequence comes from uncultured Dehalococcoidia bacterium, assembly GCA_951812795.1. Lineage (GTDB taxonomy): Bacteria > Chloroflexota > Dehalococcoidia > Lucifugimonadales > Lucifugimonadaceae > Bin127. Next base: position 1,867,651 of record OX638325.1, on the reverse strand, counting down.
CATCGGCGTTTTTGGTGCCGTCGCCGCCGCCCATTACGAAGAGGAGGATCGGGGGATCGTCTTCGACGCCGTTGGGTTCGTCTTTGAGCCAGCGGTCGAACCATCGGCGACGGATGGGGTTGAATTTCGAGAAGCCCCATTGCGCGTCGGGTCCGAAATCGACGTCGCCTTCGTGCGTGGCATCGGTGCGTTGGGTTCCGTGGGCCCATGGACCGAAGACCATGTGGGTCAGGTTCTTGTTGCGTCGGGTTAGGTCGACGAAGAGGTCGGCGGTTCCGCCTGCGAAGGGGTCCCACCAGCCGCCGGTGAGGATTACGGGGATGTCGGCGTGGCGGTCTAGGTATGGCGTCTGATCGTTGTTCTCGTTTGCCCACCACTCGTCGTAATCGCCTGCGGTGTAGTAGTTGAAGAGGGTTTCTTCGAGGCTAGGTGCGTGGGCAAGTGCGGTTTCGCCGCGTTTCCAGGGGGTGTTGGAGAGAAACTCACGCATGTTCTGGAAGGTTTTGGCAACTGCGAGGACGCCTTCTTCGTTGTCGCGGAGTTCGTGGGAATCGAGGGCGTGATTGTGGATGGCCGCGGCCATGTGGAAGCACATCGCGCCGCCCTCTCGGGCTTCGTGGGCGTAGATGTTGGTGGGCGCCTGCTCGACCCATTGGGCGACGAGGTGAGGGGGCCGGTGGAGGGCGGCGACGGTCTGGACGATGCCGCGGTGGGAGCTTCCTAGGGTGCCGATCTTGCCGTTGCACCAAGGTTGCTTGGCGATCCACTCGATGGTGTCGAATCCGTCTTCGCCTTCCCACGGGTTGCAGGTGTGGTAGTAGCGGCCGTCGCCTTCGGATTTGAAGCGCGAGCGGAGGTCTTGGTTGACGAAGACGTAGCCGTGGCGGGGGTAGTAGTCGCGGACGGTGTCCCATTCGTCTTTGGACTTGTCGTAGGAGGTGCGGACGAGGAGGACTGGTGCGGGCTCGGTGATGGGTTCGCCATCTTCGTCGACGGGGAAGTGTGCGTCGGCGGCGAGGCGGATGCCGTCGCGCATGGGGATCATGAGTTCTTGGTAGTGGTCGTAGGGGTTGAAATCTGAGGCGGTCATGGGTGGTGGTGGGATGGTGAATTTGTGTGGTTGGAATGATAGGTTATGAGGTTTGGGTTTGGGTTGCCATGATTTTTGATGATTGGAATGATGGGTTGGGTGCGTTTTCGAGCATCCCCTGCGTGCTTCGCACGCGTCCCCTTCGGGTTATTTGCACAACCATCGTCATTCCGGCGAAAGCCGGAATCCAGAGGGGCCGGGCAACGCAGTGCAAAGCGAAACGCCAAGTCTAAACCCCCTTTAATTCCCCCTTGGGCATCAAGGGGGAGGGTTGTGCACAGCACTCCTTCGCGCAGCGGAGGGGAGGAGGGTGCGTTGGTATGGCCTGCGGGGGTGTTGCAGGCTTTTGTAGGGGGTTGGTATGCCCCCTTTGTCCTTCGGACATTTCCCCCGTTAACGGGGGCAACCCTTGGTTGTTTTCATCGCCGCGCTTGCGGGGATTGGACGTGGGCCCGTCCTTTAGTTCCAGCGTCTGCCCACGTTGCCAGGCCGTGGGCCCGGAGTCCGGCCGCTTGAGCAATGCCGATCTCCATCGCTCGGTTAGTCCCGAGCTGGTGCTGTAGCCGCGCCCTGTTTGTTTTCGAGGGCCGACGTCTGCCGGATTCACGAACGTTCGCCCAGCCCTTGGACGTGGGTACCGCCATTGGACCCCCTCTTAATCTCCCCCTGAGAGGGGGAGGGAAAAAGGGAGGGTCGCCCCTACGGGGGTCGGCCGGGGTGTTTGGGCGACCGGGTGGGTCGGCCGTACGGGGGTCGGCCGGGGTGTTTGGGCGACCGGGTGGGTCGCCCCTACGGGGGTGACCGGGTGGGTTGCCCGTACGGGGGTACTTTTGTCTGGCTAGTGTTGCGGCGCCTGCCATGGGCGACGCGACTGGACCTTGTAGCAGCATTCGCTTCTAACGGTCCCTCCCGACGTTGCTTCTTGTTTGTTCAAGGATGCCGAGGTCAGTCTTTGACTGTGTTGCTCTTGTTGGTGGCGGGGGTCAGGGTGGTGGTAGCGGAGGTCGGGGTTTGTTTCATCGTTGATGTGGTCGAGGAGACGGCGTCGGATGCATTGGTGGACATGCCGACGTAGGTGCAGGTGTCGGATGATTGGCCGTATTCGGGAGGTTCCCAGATGGAGTAGACGCCTTGTCGATCTCGGGAGAACTGTTGGACTTGGGCGCGGGTGAAGGGTTGGGGGCGAAGTCCGGTTCGCCATTTCGCATTTAGGAAGTGGCCATCATGGAATAGAATCTCTGTTCAGTACCTTGCACGTACCACGAATCATTTGAATCCAGCAAGTTTGAGAGCTGGTAAATCGACCATGCCCAGGCGAAACGTACGAGAAACCAACCGCGAAGAAGCGGTGAATGTTCATCTCGCCCAAATGTTGAAGGAGCGGGGTATCGCGGCACGGGCTGAACGACGTAGCCGCGAAGGAATACCGGATGTCCGTGTAGACCTGATTGGGGGCTACGAGATTGTTTTGGAGTGCAAGTACGAAGGTTCGACGAGCCTCTTGGAATCGCAACTTGCGACACGCTTGGCTAGTTTTCCGGATGCCGTGGGTATTATGGGCATGGTCTATCCGAGTTGGATGCGTGAAGAGCGAGATATTCCAGATGCTCTAGTTTCTGCGACAGACTTCGAATGGTGGTTGTACGGGTCGCGAGGCGTTGTCGAGTCGACTCGTCGCGTACGTGGCGGCAACGTCGACGATTTGGCCGATTACTTGCGTGTATTGCCTTTAGAACTCGAGGCGGTGGACCAAGTTTATGCCGCTGCCAGTGTGGTCGGCTACGCACTTGAAAGGTCGGCGTAAAACGTCTCAGGCCATGCACGCGTTGCGTACCTGATCGCGGAGGCGATCGCACAATCTGATCACGAACAGGAACGCGACGCAGCATTGCGGATCGCCTGCTTGGTGCTTTTCAATGCTCTCGCATTCCAAGATCGGCTTACACATGGAAATGATCAAGTGACCTCGATCAACGAGGCATTGAAAGAAGAATTATCGGGATTGCGAGACGCCTGGCAAAGCATCTGCGATGAAATCGACTACGTTCCGGTTTTTGAACTGGCATTGATCATTCTCGAAAAGCTATCCTATGCACCCCGCTCCTTCCACAGGTCCGTTCTCGATCCGTTGGTGGAGGTTGTGGAACAGACTCGTCATCTAGAAGGACATGATTTGTCCGGGCGTTTGTTTCACACGTTGTTGACGGACGCGAAGTTTACCGGCGCTTATTACACATCAGTTCCAGCAGCAACGATGCTCTCGAGACTTGTATTCCACAATTGGCCCGCTGATGTTGACTGGGCCGATCACGAATTTCCCGCGTCGCTGAACGTCGCCGACCTCGCGTGTGGCACCGGCACTCTAATGATGGCTGTCGCTTCTGAGGTTGAACGCAAGCATCTATTGGCAGGCGGAACAAACGCTGCGCTGCTTCACAAGGCGATGGTGGAACAGGCTTTGCACGGCTACGACGTTCAGCTTTCGGCGGTGCATTTTGCGGCAACAAGTTTGGCGATGTTAAATCCATCGATTCAATTCGACCGCATGAATCTCTACGTCATGCCCTTGGGAGTGAACGGAGATCAAGCGCTCCTCGGCTCATTGGAGTTCTTAAACACGGATGAAGCGGCAGTACAGTTTGCGTTGTCCGATCCTGATTTCGGCACGACGCTGCGTGATGCTGGTCAGGTGTTTGGCGGCGGGACACGGGGTGCTGAGGATGGGGTAACTGCGACGTTACCCGATCTGGACTTGGCGATAATGAATCCGCCATTCACGCGGTCGGTTGGTGGCAATCTATTGTTCGGTAGCACGCCCCAAGCGGAACGACGCAAGCTTCAAAGCGAGTTGTCACGGCGATTGAAGTCGATGAAGGCGTCATCGACAGCCGGTCTTGGTGCTGCATTCGTTGCAGCTGCCTCACCCAAGCTACGTCCTGGCGAGGGACGGTTAGCCCTAGTATTGCCAGTAACGGTTTGCACTGGTCCGTCTTGGTCGCAAACTCGGGCGTTGATCGAGAGCGATTTCGCTTTGGACATAGTTGTTACGTCGCACGATCCCGAACGTTGGAACTTTTCGGACAGCACGGATCTGTCCGAGGCTCTCTTGGTCGCGACTCGACGACCGGCGAATGGTGATGATGTGAAGCATAGGACTACCTTCGTCAACCTTTGGCGGAACCCGAAAGGAGTGTTGGATGCGCATCTTGTGGCGGATGCAGTCAACACGACGCAGACGGCGAAAATCGAGGACGCTGGCACCGCTCTACTAGAGGTTGATGGCGAACATGTAGGCGAGGTGTTTTCGATTCCGGAATCGAAACTCAAGGGCAAACAGTGGATGGGTGTGCAGTTCGCCCGCGCCGATGTCGTTCGGAGCGCGTTAAGGTTGTTGGATGAAGGCGAGGTTTGGGTGCCGGGGGAGGCCGCAGTTGGCAGAGTGCCGATGTGTCGGTTGGATGAGATTGGGGAGATTGGGCCGGATCGTCGCCGACTCGTTGATGGGTTTGAAGAGACACGATCAGTAACGTCGTATCCAATGGTCAAAGGCCACGATACAGAAAAGCGAAAATCATTGATCTGCCAGACCGATTCCTATCTTTCTCCGTTAGCCCGGCCGAAAGGTGGACAACGCTCAGGTTATGGGCAACATCTATGGCGACAATCCAGTCGATTCCTCATCAGCGAACGTTTACGGTTGAACACGACCAGAATGATTGCCATGCTTGCTCCCGAAAAAGTGCTTTCGAACGTGTGGTGGTCAATAAACGTCGAAGATGTGTCGTATGAAAAGGCACTGACTTTATGGATCAACTCCAGTCTGGGTATTTCGACGATCTTGGCACAACGCACCAGTACTGAGGGTGGTTGGGTAGCGATGAAAAAGGCCGACCTTGGGAAATTGCCGATCCTCGACCCTCGCCAATTGACGAAGGCTCAGGTCAAAGGGTTGTCTGACCTGTTCGATGAGTTGGCGGATGCGGAGTTTGAGCGGTTGCCGGGAATGGCGGATTGCCCTGCTCGGACGGCTTTGGATGAGGGGATGTCGGAGATTCTTGGGTTGCCGGATTTGCGGGGGTTGAGGGTTTTGTTGGCTTCGGAGCCGGTGGTTTGTGGCGTGGGGTTGTGAGGGGGATGATTGTGAGTTGGTTTAGAGGATCAAGGATTGGAGTACGAGAGGTTGCGGTGCGTGGATGGGATTCGAAGTCAGTTAACTACTTTGTTTTCTCTCGTGAAAACCAAACAGATCGAAAATTCGCGGGTCAACGTCCGGTCTCGTATCTGCTCCAGGGAACCAAGGTGTTGACATATCAAAGTAGTTTTGAATCGCTCGCTGTTTATCCGCGCCAAAGGCATCCCAAAGATCGCTCGACACGATTATTGCCTCGGTTTCTTCAATCAAAGATCGCGAAAGCATCGAAGCTCGCATAAACACATCTTTTTGATTTAGCGCATCGACGATTTTGTGCGCAATTCGCACTGCCCATTTGGGATACGCGATAATTGCGGACTGTTTATTCGATCCAGGGTATACTGTAATGATTATAGGAACAGGTATCATGCTTGATCCGTCAAACGGTAGAACGATATCAACTTCTAGACTCTTATATTCATCCCATGTGAATCCGCGCAAGATAACTCCTGAAGCCGCAATTACCGGCCGAACTTCGAACTGAAGCACTTTAAATTCCCAAGCATCATATTCTTCGTTGCTTATCATCCGTTCCAAGTCGCGTTTAGCCTTATGCAACTCTCGATCCCGAGTCGGATTTGACATCACGATGCCAGTCGTGAAATGGATACTATCTTCGACGAACTTTTTGTAACGTTCTGTGAAAATCTGAGCGAGTAATGATCTGTAACTGATAAGAACGAGTGATCTCGGATTATACCAATCGATTTCTTGATCTTCAATTGTATGAAACAGATCGTTGTCGTGTCTTTGACAAGCCATACGACGAGTGAACGAGTAATTGCCGACATTACGGGAATCAAATTTGAATGCTGGCTCCTCGGTACTTCTGATTCTTGAAATGTGCTCTTGATCTGCCCTTTTTTGTAAATCAAGAATCGATGTCATAACTCGGTTACGTTTATCCGCGATCAAACGCAGTCTAGAAGCAGAGATCACATGACCCTTGATGGTAGGTTCGGTGCATCGTGCACCTAGTTCAACCATGCATTGCGCTGGCGAATCGAAAAACTTCCTGTACCAATCTCGACTTTCGCGATGTCTTCTGTCGTATCCAACTAGAACCATAGGCAATCTCCAATCTTCCGCACACTGGATGTTCAACAGTCGATTAGGACCTTCATTCTAATTTATCCGGACGATCAAAAAGTATCTGCATGAGAGTGGTGAGCAGATGAGTTCGCCCCTCTGGGTTCCAGCTTTCACCAGAATGAATGACGGTGGATGCGGGATGACGTTGGGTCGGCGGGGATGGTTGGGTTTCGGGCATCCCCCTGCGTTCGCTTCGCTCCGCGTCCCCCTTCGCTTTGCGAAGGGGGGGCACCACCGGTCTAGGTTTGGGTTGCGACTTTTGCTGGAGTGCCGTTGGTTGCGCCGAGGTGACGGTGGGTGTTTTGGGTTTATACTGTGAAGCACAGAATATGTGAGGCTGTGATCATGAGAAATATCACTGTATCAGTTGACGAAGAGACGCACCGTCTGGCCCGCGTGCGCGCTGCGGAGCTTGATACGTCGCTGTCGGCGCTGGTGCGGGGGTATCTGCAGAACTTGGCGAAAGATGGGACTAGGGTTGGCGATGAGTCTGTGGGGGAACGACGTGCGAGGTTGTTGAGGGAGGTTCTTGCGGGGTTCGATGCGCGGGGGGTGGGTTTGGATCCGCGGGAAAATCTGACCCGCGAGGAGCTGTATGACGAGGCGATAGACGGTCGAGATGCGCTTCGTTGATACCAATGTACTGCTCTATGCGGTGAGCTCTTTGGCGAATGAGGCTGGGAAGCGCGAAGTCGCTCTGCAACTGATGAGTGAGGACGACTTGGCGGTTTCGGTGCAGGTGCTTCAGGAGTTTTACTATCAGGCGACGCGCTCCAACCGCATGGGAAGGTTGCCGCACGATGATGCGATGGGGTTTATTGAGCGGCTCGTAGGTATGCGAGTGCAGCCGGTGACGCTTGACGTTTTCCACGAGGCGGTGTCGACTAGCCATCGCTTCGGAATTTCCTACTGGGACGGGGCGATTCTGGCGGCGGCGCGCGCTCAGGGTTGCGATGCCGTCTACTCCGAGGACCTCAGCCCTGAGCAGGACTACGACGGTGTTCAGGTGATCAATCCGTTCGCTGGTGTAGAGAATTCGACGTGACCACCGACACGAGCGAGAAGGGACTTGAGGTTCTGATCTGCGAGCGTTTGACTGACGGTACAGTCGTCGAAATCGATGCGGATGGCGAGGTCGTGGGAGGTCGTGCCGCGGCGGTTGACGCGGTTGTGGGGGCGGGTTTGAAACCCGCCAGATTGGAAACTCGGTTGCCGGGATGGGCCTCCCCCTAGCCCCCTCCTGGAGGAGGGGGATTTTTGGGTGCGGTCTCACATCGGGGAGGAGGGGTTGCGCTGGGATGACGGTGGTTGTGGGTTGGCGTTGGGGCGGCGGGGATGGCTGGGTTCCGGGCATCCCCCTGCGTTCGCTTCGCTTCGCGTCCCCCTTTGCGGAGCGAAGGGGGGTTAGGCTAGTATTTCGCTCAAGCGCCTTGAGATTTCGGCGATTTCTTGTTCTTCGCAGATGCGGACGTCGATCTTTACGATTTGGGGGTTGGTGGCGTGGCCGGTGGTGGCGATTGCGGGGGTGCCGTTGCGGAGTTCTTGGATTAGCCATTGGGCGTCTTTGCCGGTGGCGGGGTCGACTTTGACGTGGACGTTGGGCATGGGTCGGTTGTCTTCGTCAGGGAACTCGATGTAGGTGTCGGCGACCATGGGGAGGTCGGCGATGCCGGTGTGGAGCATGGCGGTCTTGCGGTGGTGCTCGGTGAGGCGTTCTTCGTCGTCTTGGTTGGCCCACCAGATGAAGGATGCGACTTGTCCGACGACTTCTTCTTTGGAGACTTTGGCGACTCGGCCGATGCCGTGAGACGGTGCGGACTGCATGGCGATGGCGTCGATGAGGTCTTGGTCGCCGGCGATGATGCCGGAGCCTTGAGGTCCTTGGATTCCTTTGCCGCCGCTGAAGCAGACGACGTCGGCGCCGATGTCGATGAAGCGGTAGAGGTTTTCGCGGGGCGGTAGGCAGTTGGAGGCGTCGATGATGACTCGTGCGTCGTGGGCGTGGGCGATGTCGATGACGTCTTCGAGCGCGATGTCTTCGGGCGGTGCGTATCCGACCCAGTAGACCATCTTGGCGTCGGGGTTGTCGATGAATGCCTGGTTGTATTCTTCGGCGGTTACGACTTTTGTGGGACGGCCGTCGGGGTCGGGTTCTCCGATTTCGACGAATTTGACGCCGGCGGTTTTGACGGCCATGGCGTATCCGTGGTTGACGTATTCTTCGCCTTTGTAGTTTTGGGCGCGGGCGAAGCGTTTGGCGACGCAGGGGACTTGGCCGCCTTGGACGTATGGGAGTTGCTCGATGAGGGCTTCGTCGGTGCCGGTGATGATTGCGGCGGCGGAGACCATTAGGCCGGCGGCGCAACCTGAGACGATGTATCCGTCGTCGGCGTGGGTGATTTCGGAGATGACCTTGCCGGCGGCTTTTTGCAGCTCTTTGAGGTCGACGAAGTCGTTGGCGGCGGTGCGCATGGCCTTTAGGGTTGTATCGGGGATGAGGGTGCCGCCCATGACGGTGTGGTGGCAGGTTGCGTTGATGAATTTCCGGACGCCTAATGCGGCGTATGGATCTTGTTCGAGTTGCTCTAGGGTGGGCAGTGTCATGGCGGTTCCATCCGATGTCTAAAATCGTTGACGCTAGGTTACATGTTTTTTGGGGATATGCTGGCGTCGATTTTCACTTTGCGCACTCACGAGATTGATGGCGTGGCTATACTGAATCAATCGGTTGAGTTTGAGTTTGTCGCGCTACAAACCTAGGCAATGGAAAGGGTCGAGTTCAAGGTTGTCGGACGAGTTCGTACATCTTCACAATCACTCCGAGTATTCGCTTCTGGATGGGTACGGTCATGTCGAGGACATGGTGAACCGAGCGGCGGAGTTGGGTCAGCCGGCGATGGCGCTGACGGATCATGGGAATGTGTATGCGGCGATCGATTTCTACAAGGCGGCGAAGTCGGCGGGTATCAAGCCGATCATTGGGATGGAGGGGTATGTTGCGTTTGGGTCGCGGCACGAGCGGACCGCGGCGGAGGGTGCGAGTGGCGGTTCGCAGCCGCACATCACGTTGCTGGCGGAGGATCTGACTGGCTATCGCAATCTGCTTCAGCTTGCGAGCAAGGCGCATCTGGAGGGGTTTTACTACCGGCCGCGTGTCGACCGCGATTTGTTGGCTGAGTATTCCGAGGGTGTGATCGTGTTGTCGGGGTGTATGTCTGGCGAGCTGGCGCGTGATGTGTTGCGGACGAATGGCGAATTGACGGCGGCGCGGGAGACCGCTGCTTGGTACAAGGAAGTGTTCGGCGACCGGTATTACTTGGAGTTGATGTACCACGAGGGGGTGCCGGGGCAGGATGATGTGAACAAAGCTGTCTGCCAACTGTCGGACGAGATGGGTATCGAGTTGGTGGTGACGAATGATTGTCACTATGTCTATCCGGAGGATGCGCCGCATCAAGACACGCTGACGTGCATCGTGACTGGGAGCAAGTTGGCGGATCCGCGCCGGTTGCGGATGGAGGATCAGAGCTACTACGTGAAATCGGCGGCGGAGATGGCTGAGGTTTTCCCGGAGCATCCGGAAGCTCTTCGCAACACGCTGGCGATTGCGGAGCGGTGCAATTTGGAGCTTACTCAGCGGCGCACGAAGTTGCCGCAGTATCCGACGCCCGTTGGGATGTCGTCGGCTCAGTATCTGCGGAAGGCTTGTTACGACGGTGCGATGGACCGGTTCGGGGAGATTTCGGAGGCGGTCAAGGAACGGCTCGAAAAGGAGCTGTACATCATTGAGGAGACGGACTTCGCAGACTATTTCCTCGTGGTCTGGGACATCTTCCGGTTTGTGAAACAGCAGGGGATTTTGTCAACGGTGCGAGGCTCGGCGGCATCGAGTTTGGTGCTGTATTGCTTGCAGGTGACCGACTTCGACCCGCTGCCCTACGGCTTGTTCTTCGAGCGGTTCTTGAATGTCGAGCGTCGGGAGATGCCGGACATCGACATGGAGTTTGCGGATGATCGCAGGGGCGAGGTAATTCAATACTGCCTCGAGAGATACGGGCCGGAGCGGGTTGCGCAGATAACGACGTTCGGCACGATGAAGGCGCGAGCTGCTATTCGGGATGCGGCGCGGGTGATGGAAGACGGTGGGATCGACAACGCGGAGATCAATGAGGCTTGCAACAAGCTGGTTCGGATCGTTGCCAACCACTCGCCGGTGTCGACCAACGAAGATGAAGACGAGGCGCCACCTCGGGAGTTCAGCCTCGGATCGCTCCGTGAGCAGAGCGTGGAGTTGCAGCAGCTGATTCGCCAGAACGTGACGGCCGCCGAGGTGCTCGAGAAGGCGATGGGTGTCGAAGGGCGCGTGCGGAACGTCAGTACTCATGCGGCTGGGGTGGTCATCTCCGACGAGCCGCTGGTCAATTATACGGCGTTGCAACGTCCGCAGAAAAGCAACGATAACGGTCTCGCAGCAACTCAGTTCTCGATGTACCAGATCGAATTCGCCGGGCTGCTCAAGTGGGATTTCTTGGGTTTGACAAACCTCGCGGTCTTGGACCGCTGTCTCAAGATAATCGCCGAAAATCGCGGCGAAGAGATCGATATCTACAAAGTTCCTTTGGATGATAAGGCGACGTTCGATCTGATGGCGGAAGGCGACACGTTCGGTTCGTTCCAGCTCGAGGGCGGCGGGATGACGCGCTATATCAAGGAGTTGAAGCCGACTTCCATCGAAGATGTGGCGGCCATGATTGCACTGTATCGCCCCGGTCCGATGCAGCACATCGATAGTCTGATCGCTCGCAAACATGGGCGGCAACCTATCGAGTATCCGCATCCGAGCATCGCGCATCTTCTGGACAGCACTTACGGGGTGATTGTTTATCAGGATCAGGTGATGTTGACCGCGCAGGATTTCGCTGGTTACACGCTTGGTGAGGCTGACATTTTGCGGAAGGCGATGGGTAAGAAGGTGCCGGCGATCATGCGAGAAGAGGAGCGGAAATTTGTAGATGGGGCGATCAAGAAGGGGCATTCTGAGCAGGAAGGGCGCGATCTATTCACCTACATCCTGCCGTTCGCGGGATATGGGTTTAACAAGGCGCACGCCGTCTCGTATGCGTACATCACTTACTGGACGACTTATTTCAAGGCCAACTACCCGATCGAGTACTTCGTCGCGATGCTCGATTCCTTCGCCGGTGCGCCGGAGCGCGTCCAGAGGTGCATTTCGGAAGCGAAGAAGCGCGGCATCGAAGTTTTGCCGCCCGATATCAATGTGTCGAAGACCTCGTTCACCGTCGACGAGAACGTCGGCGAGCACGGCGCAGTCCGTTACGGACTAGCATCCATTCGAGGCATCGGCCCGGCAACGGTGAATGAAATTGTCGAGATCCGCGATGGCGACGGCAACGGCCCGTTCGCCGACGTCGCTGAATTCTGCGACCGACTAGCGGAGAATACTCCTCCCGAAGCCTCCCTCAGCTGTCTTGTCAAAGCCGGCGCGTTCGATGCGATGGCTCCGCGCCAACAGTTGTTGGATCAGGCCGGTCAACTGGTCGCGCATATGCGCAAGACCGGCGCCGCTCGTTCATCAGGTCAACACTCGATGTTCGGTGGCTCCGATTCGAACGAATCGTTTCTCGGCATCGCGTTCGATCCGCCGGAAGAGCACGGCGGCGTGGACATGAAGACATTGCGCGAGTGGGAGAAGGAACTGTTCGGGTTAGTAATCACCGAAAGTCAGGAGGAAGCGGCAAAGCGCGCCGCTATCGAACACGAAGCTCCAAACGCGATCGTGTACGCGAACCACGAAAAGCTGAGCATGGAAGGGTCCCGCGTGACGGTCATCGGCAAGATCGTTGCGATCGACCGTCGCACCACCCGCAACGGAAGTCCGTTCATCGCCGCGAAGATGGCGCTCCTTGACGACGAAATCGATCTCACCGTGTGGTCGAACACCTTGGACCGCACCTTCAACATTTGGCACGAGGACGTCTACGCAACAGTCCGCGGTTCGATCCGTATGTTCAACGGTGCCGCGTCTGTCGACGTCACGAGCGCAGAGGGATACGTCCCATCGCCGGAAGCGGCGAATGGACGAAATGGTGCCAATGAGGCTGTACCGCAAGCGAACGGCCACGCCGGCGGTTCGACCAACGGTCAAACGGCGAATGGAAATGCGAATGGCGCTCCGTATCATGAAGAAACGCGCGGCCGGCCGGCCGCGACGCACACCAATGGTGGTCACATGGAAGTTCCCAACATCGCTTCACCCGATGAACCGGCAGTAACGATATTGTTCGACTGCGACGGTGATGCGTCGCCTTCCCGCGAGTTGATTCATGAAGTGCTACTCGCCTTGGGCGAGCACAAGGGCGACGGCAAGGTACTCGCCAAGCTCTCGATTGGCGGCAAGACCGTCTCGATGGACTTTCCCTTCTTCAACGTCGAACCTTCGCAAGAACTGCACTCACAACTCGTTGACATCGTCGGCGAACGCAACGTGGAGATGCAGGTCGGCGCGAGCAATTAGCATGCGAGACCGATGGGTCGAGTTCGCGACTGCGCCGGACCAGATGACCGCTGAGACGTGGGCGGGTCTGGTTCGTAACGAAGGCTGCCCGTGCTCAGTGAAGTCGGATGGCATACCTTTTCTAGGAGTTTCGATGTTACCGGTTCGGTTGATGGCTCCGGAGGATCGGGTTGAGGAGGCGCGGGGGATTTTGGAGCGGTATGTGGATTGGTCGACTGACAACGACTAACGCGGGTGTGGGATGATGGGCGATGGGAGTGCGGGCTGGTGTGATTGCAGATTTTCAGTTTGAAAACTATGCAAATTGAAAGTAGCACTTTCAAATTGCATGGTGATACGGCATTAATTCTGTGCAGATTGAAAGTAGTACTTTCAATCTGCATGAACATCGGATACAATCTGAGGCATGATCAGACGTGACATCACTGCCCACTTAATCTCGCTGTTCGACCAATACCCGTTCGTTACAGTCACCGGGCCGCGCCAATCTGGCAAGACGACGTTGTGCCGAACCGCGTTTCCAAACCTCGAGTACGTCAACATGGAGGCGCCGGACGTGCGCGAGTTTGCGGAATCCGATCCGCGAGCGTTCCTTGCACAGTTCAACGACGGCGCCATAATCGACGAGATACAACGTGTCCCCGATCTTCTTTCTTATTTGCAGGTGATAGGCGACGAGTCGGGGCGCAACGGGTTGTTCATCCTCACTGGCAGCGAACAGTTCAATCTTTCGGCAGCGGTAAGCCAATCACTTGCCGGACGCACGGCGTTGCTGCGTCTGTTGCCGTTTTCGTTGGCTGAGAGACGACGAACGGGGGCGAGCGGAGAGATTGACGATGTCCTCCACACGGGCTTCTACCCTCGAATTCACGATCAAGGGCTCGATCCGATACAAACACTTGGCGACTACTTTGAGACCTACGTCGAGCGCGATGTCCGCCAACTGAGCGAGATTCGCAATCTCTCGAATTTTCGCCGTTTCGTCCGCTTGTGCGCGGGTCGGGTCGGTCAGTTGTTGAATCTCTCTTCGTTGGGGTCGGATGCCGGAGTGACACACACGACGGCAAGGGAGTGGCTCAATGTGTTGGAAACGAGCTACATCGTTTACCGGCTCCAACCGTTTCACTCCAACATTGGGAAGCGACTCATCAGATCGCCAAAACTGTATTTCTACGATGTAGGTTTGGCAAGTTACCTGATCGGGATCGAGCATGCCGGTCAGATCGCGACCCATCCTCTACGTGGATATTTGTTTGAGAACGCGGTTGTCGCGGAGACTCTGAAACATCGTTTCAATCAGGGACGGCGGGCCAATCTGTCTTTCTACAGAGACGCGCAGGGATTGGAATGCGACTTGCTGTATGAGACTGGTTACGGATTGAGTGCGATAGAGGTCAAGTCAGGCGCGACGATATCGTCGAGTTACTTCGACGGGCTCAGTCGCGTTGCAAAGCTGGTCCCCGACATCAAGGACAAAGCTGTGATCTACGGCGGCAGCAGAGGTCAATCGCGAAGCTATGCTGAGGTCGCGACATTGAATGGCCTACCTAAATTACTGAACGCGTTCGACGCCGTTGATTCAAGTGGTTCGATTGGTTAATTGGGCTAATTAGCTTTGAGAACCATGCAGATTGAAAGTAACACTTTCAATCTGCATGGTTTCGCGGCGGAAAAACTATGCAATTTTGATAGCGCACTATACAAAATACCTAGTTTCGACCCCAGCGCGTCAACCGTGTAGACCTAGTGTTCTACGTTTAGGTTTTGCGCCGCCACTTCCGCAGACTTGCCGGGTTGTCAACGGGCGGGTTCTGGTGGCGACCCCACTCTACGAATGAGACTTCGGCGATGTAGACATCGCCTCTTGAGTCGACTGCCACGCTGTGGGGCCAGAGGAACTGGTCGGGGCCTTGGCCGAAGTGGGGGTTGCCGAATCGGTCGAGCAGATTGCCTTCCCAGTCAAAGATGCTGACGCAGTTGCCGATGTTGGCGACGCCGCGTTGAACGGGCGCGGGTCCTTGTTCGCCGACGAAGACGGTGGCGTTGGGGCCTTTGCCGACGACGTCGATGGCGCAGGCCTTGTGAGCTGGCCACTGGCGGACGTATTCGCCTTCAGTGGTGAAGACTTGGACGCGGTTACTTTCGCGGTCGCAGACGATTACGAGGTCGTCATCGAGAATTGCGATGTTGTGGGGTAGATTGAACTTGCCGTTGTCGGTGCCGGACTCTCCCCATGACAGGATGTGGTTGCCTTTCGCGTCTATGCGGTGGACGCGGGAGTTGCCGTAGCCGTCGGAGATGAAAACGTCGCCAGTGGTTGGCATCACCGCGGCGTCGGTGGGGCGATTGAACATCTTGCCGCTTTCGCGTGGCACGGGTTCACCGGTGCCGATGGTCAATAACAGTTCGCCGGAGGTGGTGAATTTGCGGATCTTGTTGCCGACGTCGTCGACAAGCCAGAGATTGTCCTCATGGTCGGTGGAGATGCCGTGGGCACGCATGAACCAAGTGTCCCAGAATTGGAGGCGGTTACCGTAGGGGTCCTCGGTGGTTCTGACGGAACCTTCGGGATCGTCGGTCCCCCACATGTCGACTAGATTTCCGTCAGGATCGAAGACGAGTACGGGGACGTTGCCGCGGTTGAAGACGTAGACGCGATCGTTGGAGTCGACGGTCACTGCGGTCGCTTCGCGCATCCAAATGCCGTGCGGGACTTTGGCCCAGCCGGGCACTGGTTCGTAGTTTGTGACGTGGTCAGATGGCAGTGACAAGGCTTTGAATCTCCGTTGGTATTCCGTCCGTTTTCTTTTGCGGGATTGCGAGAATGCGCGGTGCTAGAATTATGCACCATCTCAATCGGATACGACGCCCTCACGGGGCAATCGCACAAGGAACAATTGCAACATGCTAGCTGATCTCACGGGACGCACCGCACTGGTTACTGGTGGAGGACAAGGATTGGGATTGGGCATCGTGGAACGAATGGCTGGACAGGGCGCCGACATCATCATTGCGGACCTCAATGACGACAACGCGGCGGCGGCAGTTGCGCGGGTTGAGGAGCTGGGTTCAAAGGGCTATGCGGTGCATATGGATGTGACTGATCAGCAAAGCATCTCCGACGGCGTGGCGATCGCTTACGAATCGGCGGGACGAATCGACATTCTCGCGAACAACGCGGGCGTATCGGGCGCTCCGGGATCGACAGGAGTCGAATGGAGAGATGTCGATTGGGAGTTCACATGGAAAGTGAATGTGAAGGGGCTATCAGACGTCACTGAAGCGATTCTCCCGCAGATGCGGGAGCAGCAGTACGGGAAGATCATCAACATATCGTCCGTGGCGGCCAGGGCGGCTCGTTATGTGACGGCATACTACGCCACAACGAAGATGGCAGTTATCGCCTACACGCAGGCATTGGCTCGGGAATACGCGACCGACAACATCAATGTGAATGCGATCGCTCCGGGTCGGATTTGGACGGCGTTCCACCAGGAGTGGATGGAGCGGCGAGATGCGATGGGCGATCCGGACGTCAGTGGTCGCGCGCATTTGGATGTATTTGAAGAGGCTGCGGCGGAGGTTATTCCGCTTGGGCGCCCGCAGACACCTTCCGATATCGGGGCTCTGGCGGCGTTCTTGGCTTCTGAAGACGCGCGAAACATTACGGGCCAGACTATTCAGTGTGATGGCGGACAGGTGATGGTCTAGGGAGCTGGGGGCACCTTAGTAGGGGGCCTTTATCCCGCATGCGGCATGCCATGCGAGATCGTCGCGCCGCGTTGCCAAATTCGGGTGATAATACTGGGTGTTGGATGATGAATGGTGCGCGTTTGCGCCGTCGTCCAGGGAGAGTTGAATATGTCAGAGTCGATGGATCCGATTGGGTTGGCTGAGCGGGAAAGCGAGGATGTCGGAGGTGCTCGGTTGTTGGATGTGGAGGATGTGGTTGCCGGGGAGTTTGGGAGTTGTCGGTTGGTTTTCGTCGTGGGCGCTGTCGGGTTAGGCAGTGGTGGCATCGTTCAGATCGGGACGGATTCGGACACGGATTGGGGATTGCCGCAGGTTCATGATGCGGGTGGTGCGGATTATTTGAGTGTTCGGGGACCGGATGGTGCAGAGATAGCGACTCAGGTTGTGGATTTAACGACGGTGAATTTGGTGAATACTGGTCGAGCTCTGGTTGAGGGTGAAGAGGTGATGGTCACTTTCGGTGATTCTTCTGGTGGCGGCCCGGGTTCTCGCAGTCAGACGTTTATTGAGCCTCGACGGTATTTCTGGATCGAGGTCGATGTTGATGGTTCGGGGCATTTCGTTCCGATCGCGGCGCGGCCTGAATTGTCGGTAGTCGGAGGTGACGCAGTGCGGTTGGTGGTGGTTGCGCCTTCGGACGCGGCTGCGGGCGAGGATTTTCGGATCAGTGTCAAGGCGGAAGATCGTTGGGGTAATCCAGCGAACGCGTATCGCGGGATGGTCTCGATTAGTGGTGCTGGTATCGCGGTTGGGGCCGACGAGATTGAGTTTGACGATGAGTGCGGGGGTGTGGTCTGGATCGACGGATGTCGGATCACCGAGACGGGTGAGCATCGGGTTGTGGCTCGCGATGCGGATGCGGGATTGGAGGGTGTGAGCAATCCAATCGTCGCAAGTGAGACTCCGTCGCAGTTACACCTCTATTGGGGAGACCCTCATGGTGGTCAGGTGGTGGACCCTTATAAGATCGGTGACTTTTTCCAGTATGCGAGGGATGTGGCAGGCATACACTTCGCCGGTTTTCAACGCAATGATCCGGCGATCTCGACGGGTGCGTACGATGTACAGCAGAAGGCGGAGAGGGAACACTACGAACCGGGTAGATTCGTGCCGTTGCCGGGATACGAGTGGTCAGCGACAACGGACCGGGGCGGCCATCATAACGTATATTTCCGTCGGTTCGATCAGGAGCTGCGTCGTTCGGCGCATGCCGATCACATCGATGATTGGGATCTTGAGACCGATCTGCCGCACGTACGAGAGATGCATGCGGAGTTCCGATATTCGGATGTTGTGGTGACGCCTCATGTCGGTGGGATTGCCGCGGACCTCCAGTACCACGAGCCAGCGATCGAGCCGGCACTGGAGATCACGTCGACGCACGGTCAGTTCGAATGGTTTCTGAGGGAGTCGATCGAGCGAAACTACAAGATGGGTTTCATCGGCGGAAGCGATTGCTATACGGGTCGGCCTGGCGATGATCAGCCGGGTCATCAGTTGAGGCGATATCAAAAGGCCGGGTTGACGGGCGTATATGCGACGGAGTTGAAGCTAGACGCGATATTAGCAGGTATGAAGGCGCGGCGGGTGTATGCGACATCTGGCGTTCGGATCGTGGCTGCTGTCTCGGCAGATGGTCATATGATGGGATCGGAGTACTCGACGGCGGCATCACCCGAAATCTCGGTGAAGATCCTCGGCGCGGGTCCGTTGGAGCGGGTGGAGTTGTTCCGCGGATTGGAATTGATTCACTGCGAAGAGATGTCGCCCGGGAGGTCGGAGAATCGTGTCCGGGTTACGTGGGAAGGTGCGAGTCGTGAGACGAGTTATTCGGGCGTCGTTTGGGATGGTTCGGTTACGACATCTGGTGGTTCGATCAAGAATGTCGAGAAGATTCGTTTTGATAGCCCAAGGTCGGAGATTACGGATTCGTCTGATTCGGGTGTGAGCTGGTCGTATTGGGGTTGCGGGTATACGAGTGGGTTGTTGCTTGAAATTGATGGGACGGATGAGACCGGCATCGAGGTTGCGCTGACGAGTGATGTGATTGCAAGTTCGCAGTATAGCGATCACGGTAAAGATGGTGCGCGTCGGATCACGTTTGCGGCGGCGGACCGGGTGCGGATACCGACGAAGCTCGGTTCACTGGCTGAGGGACCGCGCCGCGTCGAACTGGGTCAGCTGGACCGCGCGGTTGCGGTTGAGATGGCGCCCGAGCCGGGACCGCAGCGAGTTGAGTTTTCGGTGATAGACGATTCACCGAAACCTGGTATCAATCCGTATTGGGTTCGAGTGACACAGTCGGATATGGAGAAGGCTTGGACGAGTCCGGTGTTCGTGGACTACGTGGCGCCGGTTTAAGGGTGATGTGGGTAGGCGCGCCGACGCGTGCATCCCAAAGGTAGTAAAAGGCGGATTTTGTAGAATTGAGCGACTGCGCGTTCGCGGCTTGGCGCTGATTCGATCCGCTACACAGTCCGTCAATCGATCCCAATGTCCGAGCCGTCCCAAATTGTCTAGTACCGAGTTATCGCGCGCCTCAAGGTTCTCACTGCCCGTTCATTTGTTGCTCACCGGCCGTCTCGGCCTCGTGGTCGCCGCATTGGCTCTTTCCTCGATCTTGGTTTTAACCATAGGCTGTTCCAGTGAAGAAGAACCGACCGCCGCGTTGCCTTCGCCGACAATTGCTCCCACGCCGGAAGCGACGGCACCGCCGGCGATGCCAGAGCCGACGATCGATATGGCCAACGAAACGTCGGCAAGTAACGGCGAGATAACGAAAGATGACGTGCTTGCGACGGCGTTCGACGAGTGGGGCTCGACCTGCTTGAACAACGCATATCCGACTCAAGCGCCGCAATTTGACGAGGTCGTTGAAAGCGACTACTCGACGGACGCCAACGGTCTGCAATTCGTCACCTTAAAGGAGGGCGAAGGCGCTACGCCGAAGCTGACGTGGGAGGTTGATGTTCAGTACACGGGTTGGCTCGACGACGGGTGCATTTTTGACAGCTCGTATACGCGGTCGGAGCCGGCCGTTTTCCCAGTCAACGCGGTGATACCGGGTTGGCAGATGACGATTACGCAGATGAAAGTTGGCGAGAGACGACGGGTCGTGATACCGCCGGATTTGGCATACGGCGCGGCGGGATCGCCACCGGTAATTCCGGGCAACGCGACTTTGATTTTCGACGTCATCTTGATCAACGGAACCGATCCCGAAGCCGCAAATATTGCGGCGACGCAGGTAGCCGACGATTTGTTGGCCCAAGCGACTGTGGAGGCGCGAGAATTCGACGCCGACGCGGCGGGTTTCGATCCCGTCCTCGTGGACTATGTGAACGATGTCGAGGGCTTTTTGCGAGCGCTCCCGGTGGGAGAAGTGACGTGTATGACGGCTTATGCCGGCGGTCCCGAGCACCTCGCGCAGGTCTTCACCGTTGGCTCGCAACCACCGACCAACCTCCTCGTGCATTTCGATGAGTGCCTCAGTGACACCACGACGCGCAATATCGCGGCCGGTAGGATCAACATCATTGGTGCGGACTTGTCGTCTGACACCTTGTCATGCATCGGCGAAACATTGGAAAATCCGACCCTCAAACCGTTATTCGGCATCTTCGACGCTACCGAGGTTTCCGAGCAGTGGATCACAGCTCATTTCTGCCTCGACCAGGAGGAGCGAGACGAGTTCGAGAAGGCCTTGTTCGCCAATCAACCGGGCCGAACTCCGATCGGCTCTGGCAAGACTTTCATCGATGTCCAAGAATGCATGGTTGATGAGCTTGGTGCTGCGAGCTATTTCGCGCCCGTCGTGCAGCCCGACACCACCGACAGCGCGGCCATGGATTCGTTCTTCACCAATTTCACGCCGTTCATGATTGCTGACATCAAATGCCGACAAGGCGAAGCGGGACATCAGATGGAGGACGGCTCCATGATGACGGAAGATGCCGCTAGTTGTGCGGTCGACGAGTTGGGCGTGGTTAGGTTTGGCGAAGTGTTCCTCGATCGAATTTGGGTACCGACGAACGAGGAGCATTTTGAGGCCGCCTCAACATTCAGCGATTGCGGTACGCCTACCGATTTCCTCAACTTGCCGACGAGCCTTGGCAATGTTGAAAACACTGAACTGTCGTGTCTGCTCGAAGAACTCGACAATGCCGACCAGCCATCCCAGACATCTGTTCGGGCGTTTACTCAGATCGGTTCGCGTAACTCAGCAAAGGCTGGCGACTTCGTAGCACTGCTCTTCGGATCGCAAACGTGCGGGATCGAGTTGTCGGGCATTCCTGACGGTGCTGAGATTACCGACACGTCGGCGATGTGCATTCTCGACAAGGTTGACCAGTCGCTGTACGCATCCGGACTGGCCACCGTCAACCCGGCATTCGACGAGGCGGTGGCGAACTCCGCGGATTGTCTCGCCGGGCAGTAAGGCTGGCTCGACGGTGGTCGATCGGCTATTTACAGAGCCCACGCTCGCGGAGTTGTACGACACCTTCTGCGTCGGGCGGCGAGACTTCGGTTTCTACCTTCCATTGGTGATGTCTGCGCCCCGCGTATTGGATGTCGGTTGCGGGACTGGGGAGCTACTACGCTTGGCGAAGAGGTCGGGGCACACAGGACGGCTCTGCGGTCTAGACCCGGCTGACGCGATGCTCGATCAGGCACGCAATCAAGAAGATGTGGAGTGGGTTAATGGCGACCTTGCATCGGTTGATTGGGAGCGGGAGTTTGAACTGATCGTGATGACTGGTCACGCGTTTCAAGTGCTGGTCGATGATGACGAGATCCGAGCCGCGCTGGTGGCGATTCGTTCGGCATTGACGGTTGGCGGGCGGTTCGTGTTTGAGACGCGGAACCCGCGGGCGAGGGGGTGGGAGGACTGGGTTCCGGAGAATGCGGTGACGGTCGAACATGATGGCAGCATGGTGACGATGGCGCACCAAGTCGCGACCCCGGTTATCCGGGATGTTGTCTCGTTTACAGCTACGTTCTCGAGCGCGAGTTGGGATCGACCACAGGTCAGCAGGAGCACGTTGAGGTTTCTTTCCCAAGAGAAACTCGGCGGTTTCCTTGCCGGTGCCGGTTTGGTGGTTGAGGAGCAGTACGGGGACTGGGACCGTCAGTCGTTGACGAGCGCGAGTCCGGAGATTATTACTGTCGCTCGGCGCGGTTAGTTCAGGGATCTGATCATGATCGAGGCACGCGGGTTGCTACGGCCCCAGTTGCTAAACTGTAGCAATGTCAAAAGATGTCTTGAATGTTGGTGATGTTGCCATCACCTCGCTGAGCGATGGGCGAGTGGTGTTTGATCCTCGGATCACGTTTCCTGAAACGCCTCTGGAGCATTGGGAGCAGTATTACGACATCTTCCCGGAGTATTTTTCCAGGCCGTATTTCTTGTTGAATCTGGGTGTGTTTGTGATGCGTTCGGCGGGCAAGACGTTGGTGGCCGATACGGGGTTCGGGCCGCATGGTCAGATGCTGGGCGCGGATACACCGGCGGATTTGATGAATGATTTTGAACGTAAGGGGATCGGGACGGATGAGGTCGACACTGTGTTCCTGACGCATCTGCATGGGGACCATGTGGGATGGAACACTCGGCCCGAAGATCTGTCAAAACCGACGTTTGAGAATGCTCGTTATAGGGTTCATCGTGCGGATTGGGAGCACTTTACTTCTGAGGAGGTTCTGGCGGATTTTCGTGGCGATGCGGTGAAGCGGAGCGCGATTCCATTGGATGAAGCGGGGGTGTTGGATCTGATGGAGGGCGAGACTGAACTGGCGCCGGGGATTACGGCGATTCACACGCCGGGGCATACTCCGGGGCATATGAGCCTCTTGATTTCGTCAGGGCGTGAGCGGGCGTTGATGATCGGCGATGTTCTGGGTTCTCCGATGCATGCGACGGATACTGAGCTGACGTATTGGCCGGACACGGACAAGGAGCAAGGTATTAAGACGCGTCACCACCTGTTGGATACGGCTGAGCGCGATGAGATGATCGTCTTGGGCAGCCATCTCAGTCCACCGGGCTGGGGGATGATCGTGCGATGGCAAGGCAAGCGCTACTGGAGAGGATTATGAACTCGTGGCAGATTCGGTTCTGAACGTTGGGGATATTCGGGTTACGTCGCTTAGCGACGGGAGTGTGCAGTTCGACCCTAGGTTGATGTTTCCGGATACTCCGTTGGAGCATTGGTCGCACTACTACGAGATGTTTCCAGAGTGTTTTTCGGGTCAGCACTTCCTAATGAATCTCGGTGTATTTGTGATGGGTTCTGGAGGAAAGAATGTGATCGCGGACACCGGATTTGGTCCGCATGGGAAGATGTTGGGCTCCGAGACTTCGGCGGAGCTGATGGATGATTTTGTGCGCAAAGGTGTGAAGACTGACGAGATCGATACGGTATTCATGTCGCATCTTCATGCAGACCATGTGGGTTGGAACATCGATCCGGCGACGAAAGATGTGCCGGTATTTCCGAACGCCCGGTACACGGTTCATCGAGCGGATTGGGATCACTTCACGGTTCCTGGTGACGACAGCGAATTTGGTATGGAGCCGATCGAGCGGAGCGTGATTCCGCTGGAAGAGATCGGTGTATTGGATCTGATGGATGGCCGGACGGAGCTTGCGCCGGGGGTGACGGCGGTTCCGACGCCGGGGCATACGCCGGGGCACATGGCGTTAATGTTGGCGTCGGGCAAGGAACGGGCGTTGTTTGTGGGCGATATCTTGATCAACCCGATGCATGCTACGGACACTGACTTACCTTTTGCGCTGGACACGGATCCGGCTGAGGCGATGAAGGTTCGGCACGAGGTGCTAGATCGTACGGAGAATGAGGGGATTACGGTTTTGGGGAGCCATTTGAGTCCGCCGGGTTGGGGGACGATGGTTAGGTGGGAAGGTCGGCGGTATTGGCGGGGTATGGAGTAGCGAGCGTCAATTGAAAGTGGTCCCCAAGTTTAATTGACTATAGTCATGACCATAGTCATAATTGTTGTTACTTAGGGAGGTGCACGATGCGGGAATTC
Source organism: uncultured Dehalococcoidia bacterium (assembly GCA_951812795.1). Lineage (GTDB taxonomy): Bacteria > Chloroflexota > Dehalococcoidia > Lucifugimonadales > Lucifugimonadaceae > Bin127. The sequence continues at coordinate 1,843,939 of OX638325.1, read as the reverse complement.
ATGGCATCCGAATTCAAGGCAAAGTGTCTGAAGATTATTGACGAGGTTTCTGAGACTGGCGAACAGGTTACCGTGACGAAGCACGGCGTTCCAATGGTCAGAGTTGTTCCGATCGTTGAACGCCCGAAGTCGATGTATGGAGTCGACAAGGGCAAGATCAAGATCTTGGGGGACGTCGTCTCGCCGATGCCGCCGGAGTGGTATTCGAATCCGGAGAGAGCCGACGAGGATTTGTTCTGATACTTCTCGACACTCATACTCTTGTATGGTACCGTTCGGCGGATGTTAGGCTGGGAGAGGGCGCGCGTCATGCGTTAGATAGAGCGTTACTTGCACGCGAAGCATTCGTGTCTGCGATTTCGTTCTGGGAGATGGGAATGCTGATTCAGAAGGGTAGGTATGTCCTTAGCGAGGAATTAGCCGACTGGCGGATGGATCTTCTTAATCGAGGTTTGATCGAAATTGAGGTTGACGGCGAGATTGGACTGACAGCGGGGTTGTTGCCTTATCAGCACGGTGACCCTGCGGATCGTTTGATCGTAGCGACCGCAATATGTTCGGGCGCCATGTTGTTGACCGCGGACAGATCGATATTGGAATGGGACGGGCCATTCGACCGCCAAGACGCTAGGGTTTAAGCGACGTCGAATATTCGCTTCCTAGTCGAAGAAGTCTTTGTCCTAGTGTGCGATGGCATTGGCGCATTGGATGATCGGATCGCATAAGGTACTGGACCTAACGGACACGTGCCTTAAGGGCCTAGCTCTCCGCGTTCGTCTGCGATAGCCATCGTGTTTCCATTCTGGTCTTTGAAAAACGCCATCCAAAGCTCGTAGTTGTCCGTCGAGTGGATGACATGGGGCTCGCTGCTAAATTCGACACCGCGTTTTTTGAGAGTTTCGTAGCCGACTTGGATGTCCGGAACGTTGAAGTAGATGACGCTACTCCCGGTAGACGCTTCGCCAGGAATTGCTGACAGCATTAGATGCACGCCGTCGCAGTTAAATATGGCCAACCCGGGAGGGAACTGCCCGATGAACGTCATTCCAAGCTTGTCGCGATAGAAATCGACGGCCGCGTCTAGATCATCAGCGCTGATGCTTACCTGATAGATCGAGTTGATTGTTAGTTCATCACTCATGTCCGGCTCCTTGCACCATAATTTACTTGACAATCCTAAATATTAGCAGTATAAAGTAAATGTGTCAATCTTCGACGAGACGACAGAGGCAAGTGGTTCATCTCCTGATGAGTTGGGAGATCGGTTGATCGCTCTGATGGAGATTGTGCATAGAGTGATACGCCCCAGTTATCACTCAACGCGGCTAACAGCTGCGCGATTGTCTGCGATGCGTATGATCATCGAGAGCGATGGGACGACCGGGGGACAGATCGCACAGGCGGAGCAGGTTACGCCAGCGACGATCACCAGGGTGCTTGATGGTCTGGATGAGAGTGGATTCATTGAACGCGAGCCGTCGCGTCGCGATCGTCGCATCGTGGACGTTCGAGCCACGGAGGTTGGCCGCGACGCGTTCAGTGAAGCCGTGGCCTCACAGATCGAACGCCTTGCCGTTGGCATCGCTACCCTGAGCGCGGAAGATCGCGCAAAGATATCAGATGCGATGTGCCATCTCGAGCGGGTGTTTCAGAACGATTAGAGACCCGCGTTAATGTCGCAGGGGCATTGGCTGAGGAGGGGGCATCACCCTCACCCTAGCCCTCTCCCATCAAGGGAGAGGGGATTCGCTCCGCCTAGTCGAAGAAGCCCTTATCCTCATCTGAAAGGTGCTTCTTCGCTTCTTTCACGTTGAATTCGACGCCTAGGCCGGGGGTGTCCCAGACTTTGATGTGGCTGTTTTCGACGATGGGGTCGGGTAGGCCGTCCATGATGTCGTACCACCATTCGGGTTTGCCGGCGGGGTACTCGAAGGCGATGTAGTTGCGTGGGAGTGTTGCGGCGAGATGGACGTGCGCGGCGATTCCGATGATGCCGTCGGCGACGCCGTGCGGCGCCATCATGATGCCGTGCATGTCGGCGAACTCGGCGATCCACTTGAGCTCGGCGATGCCGCCAACGTCGAGCGGGTCGGGGCCAATGACTCTGACGGCCTTAGATTCGATGAGGTCTTTGAAGTTCTGGCGAAGGTAGATCTGCTCGCCGGTGTGGATCGGTGTGGAGGTCTGCATCTGCACTTCGCGGAAGAGCTCGGGCAGGACGTAGGGGGTGTAGTCGCCGGTGATGGTGTCTTCGAGCCACATTACGTTTAGGGGTTCGAGGGCTTTGGCGAGGCGGAGGGTGTCGTGGACGGTCATGCCTGGCCCGCAGTCGAGGGCTAGTCCGACCTCGTCGCCGAGGACGTCTTTCATGGCTTCGACGCAGGCGATGGTGTGTTTCAAGCCTTGCTCCGTCAGCGGTCCGCCAACTGGTGGACGTACGCCGCCGCGCGGCGGGCCGTCGTATTTGGGCAGCTCGCCGTAGAAATAGTTAGGGACTTCGGCAGCCATTTGGGAGTGGAACGAGATGCCCTGCTTGATGATGGAGAAGCCCTCTTTGAACTCCTTCATCTCGGCCATGTTTTCGGCGTAGTGTTCGGGATCGTTGCCTTTGAGAGGAACGCGGATGCCGCCGTTGTAGACGCGGACCTTGTCCCTAACTTTGCCTCCGAGGAGCTTGTATACCGGCACTCCAGCGGCCTTGCCGGCAATGTCCCACAACGCAACCTCGATAGCGCTTACCGCAGCGCCCCACGGCTTGAAGCTGCCTAGGCGGCGGATACGGCTTATGACACGCTCGACGTCGGTAGGGTCTTGGCCAAGGATGGCATCTCGGTAGTAGAGAACAAAGGGTTTGAGATAGGGCTTGGTCCATTCGGCTTGACCGAGGCCTTCGATTCCCTCGTCGGTCGTGATGCGGACGATGGGGTTGTCGCCGATGATGGCGCACTTGAGGTCGGTGATTTTCATTGGGTGGTTTCCTCGGGGGGACTCCTTACATTCTTGAGGGAATGATACGGGAGTCTTCGTTGAGTTGGGGGGGTTAACTAGGCATCCAGCTACCTTTGAGGGTGGATAGGTTGTTCACGTAGTAGTTTCCCGATAGCGACCTCGCACTCTATAATCAGTGGTACTTGTAAAACCCGTGAATTGCGTGACTTCGCGTCGAGTTAGCTGGAGGTTCTGATGCGAGCAACGGTGGAGGACGGACGGATTGATCGCCAGTTGGATGACAACGGTGAAGGGCCGTCAGGCATCTACTACTTGAAGGACGTTGCCAGATATTTGCGCGCTACAGATTTGGCGGCACGTGGCTACACACTTTCGCTGTCACCTCAGCAAATCTCTGGCTGGGGTAGGCGTGATTTCTTCGATCTCCACAAAAACGAGTTCGAGCACAATCAGAGTTTCGTCGAATTCCCGCACTTGATTACGTCTCGCATGATTGCGTTGCTCTTGAGCTACGGCATAAAAATCCGCCGAATCGTCCGTGCACACGAATACGTACGATCTGAAACTGGCATCCGATTCCCTTTTGCCAATAAAACGTTTTGGACTGAGGATGTTGATGTTCCGATCCATATGTATACGAAAATTGATGAAATATTGGTCGCGGCAGACGAATTCGGGCAAATGCCATTCCGGGGATTGTTGGAGACTAGAATAGTCAACGCGACTGGCATGGAATTCGACGAAACACGCAATGCGATCAACTGGGAACCGCTTGATGGCGTCTTGATTGACCCGGAGATTCACTCCGGCGCGCCTTGTATCAAAGGTACCCGCATAGCCACGGCCATGATCTATGGCATGCACGTTTCCGGTGAGACGGAAGAGTTTTTGGCGGAATGGTATGAGTTGACCGGGCTTCAGGTCTCTTCAGCCATCCGATGGGAACAATCCCTCGCTGATACAGAACCTGCCTTTGCCACGTGATGCTTGGCGTGGAACCGCAGTACTACTTTGACGAGGGCCTTTCGGCCCAGATGGCAAATGGCCTGCGACGGTTTGGATTCCAATGCAACCCGGTGACGAGAGGAACTCCCGACCGAGATTTGATCGATCAAATGGGTCTAGCTCACGGCAACCTCGCGGTGTGGTTGCCACGGGACCTCGAATCTAAGCGACGGCACCGAAACCGGATAATGCAAGCTGGTATATCTGTAGCTTGGGTACGCGATGAAAACGGGACCGCGGCAAAACAGTGCTTTTTGGTCTACAGCTTTATGTACCGATATCGCAACATTATCGCAAATGCGTCGTCGCCGTTGTATTTTGAAGTGCGGGAACGTAGAACAAACGGTATTCCAAATGCAGTAGTTCGGCAAATCACACTATGAAAAGTGATTTTAACGGACCGCCGGATAAGGCGCTATTGTCGGGCCGGCGATGGGTGAGGTCGGTGGAGGTGAGCAATGCGATTAGAGGCGTGACGTTCACACCTCGTAACACTCTAGTCGATTCTCGCCCAATTTACGTTTCACGAGCTGTCGGGCGCGGTCCCCTTACCCCCGTGGACGCTGGGTTCGGAGCACCATTTTAGGCGAAGGAGGTCTAGGGGTTCGAGGATGGATTCGGGGAGGTTTAGGAGGTCGATGAGAACGCGGCGGTCTAGTAGTTTGCGGGTTTCGTCGCGGTAGGCTTCATTTGCGGGTAGGAATTCGAGGTGCTTCAACTCTTCAAAGATGGATTCGGCGGTTTGGAGTTGGTGTTCCGAGAGTTTGGTGACGTCTAGGGTTGGAGTCAGTTCGAAATTGGATTTCGCCATCCTCCCTCGACCAGCGGCTTGTCGGCTGGCTTGCCACCAATATCCAAGCATGCCCAACGTCGAATTTCCCCAAAGCGTGAAAGCTACTTCCGCACCATGGTCTCCAAACGCGGCGTTAGGCCAAGATGTACCACCGATGGTTTGTGTGGCTGTATAAGCAATTCCTAGTTGTTCAGAATTGAACCTGAAATCTGCTCTGTAGTGGGCATGACTGCGGGCTTCCCAGATAGCTCGAGCACGAGATTCTTTGCCTTGCATCACGCGTCCTTCGCTGTCCGGGTCAACTTCCATACGAAGTTCGCGATCCGCGTCATGGTTCCAAAGCATCGGGTACGTGGGATTTGGAGAGGGAGGCGAAACTGGTTTATGGAATGCTGCTTGCGTGCCGTTGCCCACGATGTTCATGTGGTAGATGCCCAATTCGCAAATCTGCTTGACGATTGTGATTGGCAACTCGATTTTCTCTTCTTCAGACATCCGCGGCCCCCAAAAATAACCCGCGGCCAATTGGAACGCTGTTTGGGACACTGAATAATCTGAAATCCCTCCCAAAGGCCACGATGCTTCTGGTCCTATGGGAGCGTTCAGCGCCCCACCCCACATTTCCTCTCCGACCAAGAGTGGTGATCCACCATACGGACCGTCCTCCAAGGATCGCAAACCGGGTTGATTGGTAAGGTCGGCGATCGCATTTGCCAATTCAGTCGCCTCCATCTCGTTGCGAGGTCTCTCTCTTATTGATATGAATGTCCCTCGACCATTGCGGTGGCGTTCGGTTTTTCGACACATGAGTAGTATTTCACCTATATCAGTATCCGCCGAAAACGATTGATCTCTTGGTTTAGCAGCTGCAATCGACACAACCACAACGTCACTGTAATGGCGGAAAATGAGTGCACGGAATTTGTCCCATGATGCGCCCTGCAACGCGGTCATCGGCAAAACCATTGCCACAGTTCCATCTTTCGCTACCATGTGATCTGCGAGTGCCATAAAAGTCGTTGCTAGGCCGGCGCGACCATCATTGCAGGTTTTCCGGACGAGCCTTTTCTTCAACGCAGACTTCTTCTTCTGGGTCTGAAGATCGATGCCGAGCCCCCTGAAATGTTTGATGTAATCTGACGCACGCGCATCGCCCTCCCAGTCCGAACCCGCTCTGGTGAACGGTGGATTCATGATCACAACGTCTTGGTTGAAAGGTGCCATATCAACTGAATCAGCTGATTGAGTGTCGCCAACACCGGTGACTACGTCGCCACTGTGCATCGGAATCAATGGTCGTATCTCGCCGTTTCGTGCCAAAAGATCTAACGAGCCGATCGAAACGCCTCCGTCATCCGTTTCACCGTATTGGGCAACTATGGTGCGTGTGTCGTCGTATCGCTCTGCGGGGTGCGACGAGGAGAGCATGGATGCTGTCAGGTGGACAGCGGATGGTAGGACGTCGCAGGCGGTGAGAGCCTCCTGCATCATGTGGGCGTGGAGTGTTTCAGGTTTTCCGACGGATAGGAGGTGAAGCTGGTTTATGCGTCGGTATGCGGCGTGGATGAGTGTGCCGGTTCCGCAGGCATGGTCGGCGACTTTGAAGTCTTTGACGCGTTCAGGGTCGTGCCAGGTGTCGTCGTCGGGGATTGCGAGTTGGGCTAGGAGGGCGGCCGATTCGGGGCGGGTGTAGAAGGTTGCGAGGTATTTGCGGTCTGCGATAAGGCCTTGGAATACGGTGCCAATGAGGTCTTGTGATTCGGCTACGCCTAGGCTGTGGATTCTCTCTGCGGTACGAACCATCACACCCAAAGCGCGATTTGCATGCTCAATGGAGGAAATTCCGTGCAGCAGATCGACTGCGATTTTGAAGATCGACCAATAGTTGATTTCCAAAACCTTGTACCACTGTCTCAGGAATTCCGGAGCAATGGGGGATCCTAGATACATCGCGTCGTTGTAGTTGGGGATCCCGGGTCTGCCGGACAAACTAAGTTGATAAACCAACGCATTGATCATGATCGTTGCGGCCATGCGCAGGGTCTGATCGCTGTAGTCCTGCTTGAGGATGTCAGTGATGGCTTCTTTGGTGCTTTCGCTCACCTCGCACGCTTCGCGGAGGATGGTGGCGGATGCTCCGATGCCTCTGATGAGGGTGTCGATAGCGGTTTGGATGGCGTCTTCGGGGACGGCGGCGTAGCTGATGAAAGCGGCGAGGTCTTTGAGGTTGCCGGGGATGAATCCTTGTTGGGGGAATCGGTTGTATTCGTCGCGTGATGTGCCGGTGTAGAGGGCGTATTCGAGTTGGATGCCGTCACTTAGGAGGTTGTCGACTTGGTCGTGGCTGCGGCAGTCGTGGAGGTCGTGCGGCGAGCGGAGTGCGACGACGGCGTTGATCTGGCCGGAGGTGTCGACGATGTCTGTGTCGAGGTCTTCACCCAACCTTGAGATTGCTTCTGGTTCAACGGTGTTTGCGGGGAGGTATTCGTTCTCGATGATGACGGGACGAAGGCCTTGCTGATGGACGAGGATGTCAGGTTGTCGCTGGTTTCCTTCGAAGGCGCCGTGGGTTTCGCCGTACGCGCTCCAACGCGCATTCATGCGGTCCAACAGAGTCGCGATGCGTCCGTTGAGTTGGGTTTCGTTGATGGGCATTATCTGGAGGTTTAATCGGCAGTCTGTCAGCGTATTTCGGTCAGAATAGCAGAGGTATTGCGAATCCTCGTCGCCGGATGGCGAACAGGAGTTTGCGCTGGACGCGACGCGACGAATTACGGTCGCGGATCGGGTGCTGTGCGCAACCACCGTCATTCCGGCGAAAGCCGGAATCCAGATGGGCGGGGCAACGGCGTCCAAAGCGAAACACCAAGTCTAAACCCCCTTTAATTCCCCCTTGGGCATCAAGGGGGAGGGTTGTGCACAGCACCCAGTCGCGGATGAGCGATTACGCAGGTTCGTTGCCGCGCATTGACAATCAGTCGATGGGTTGGTGGAAGTAGAAGCAGAGACCGTCTGGGGCCACTACGAAGAAGACTTGGAGTTTTTTGCCGTCGCGTTCGTCGACTCGCCAGTTGCCGGTTTCGACGCCGTTAGCTTCGACTTCGTGTTTGGCACGTTGGGCATCGGTAACTCGGATCGCAGCGCCATCTTGGGTTGGGTCGCCGCCATTGACGGCGAAGCCGATGCGGGTACCGTCTCGCTCCATGATGAGCGTTGAGACGGGATCGGAGTGTCGTTCGATTTCGGCGAGGCCGAAGGCTTTGGCGTAGTATTCGGCGGCATTGTCGATGTCTGCGACAGGCAACGCGAGCACGTCATCGGCGAATGGGAATGCTGCTTCGAAGAGTTTCATGAGATGAGGTCCGATGCGGGGTGGAGTCAGTCGCGACGCTACGAATTGTAGCTTTGGTGTCGAATAGAGGGAAGAGTGGCGACCCCGAGCAGATTTGAACTGCCGATCTCCTCCTTGACAGGGAGGCGTGTTAGACCACTACACCACGGGGCCACTTAATCGGACGGCGATCAAGCCGAAAATACTTGAGCGCCTGTCCCTTTAGATTAACTCATATGCGTTTTAGCGTCAATCGAGTTGACGCTTGGTCACTTGACACTCAGCGACGAGGTTTCGAGTGTAGACCCTGTCATTCCGAGCGTAACGAGGAATCTACGGGCTCTGCACTGGAGATTCTTCACTCCGCTGCGCTCCGTTCAGAATGACAGGTCAACCTGCGGATCGTTCCTACGTGGATCGCCGGTTCTCTTCGTGATCCGCGGTGACGGTTGATGGGCCGATAATTGGTTAGATCATCGACGACCGCCCCTAGCTAGTAAATCAACGTTATCGGACAAGTTGCCCGCGTCCGAGTCTTAGAAGAAAGTGATGTGTACGAAGGCATCAGATTCGCTTCCGCGTTAATCCTCAACCTACAGAGAGTCGATCATGCGACCAAGATGTTACTCTGTCTGTACGCGACCGTCCGATACTGACATGGTTTGTCACGGAATCCGATAGGGGATCATATAATGGCTCGTATGTGTTAATTTTCAGTGAAGGGGACCGTAAAATTGACTGCCATGGAGACGGACGGCTTGGCGACCAAAGAAGACGTCGCTAACGTCCGCACGGAACTTGCTGATCGCGAACTTAGAATAACTGAGCGAATATCAGGTGTGAATTCAACGATTGCCGATACTCGTTCTGAGGTTTACTCAGCGAAAAATGACATTCTCAAGTGGTTGATTCCGATCATATTCGCCCACTCTATCGCGATGGCCGGAGTGGTGATCGGTGCGACGCATTTGTTCTCGAGATAGAGGGGATCAAGATGACAACCAAAACTCCGGATGAAGTTGCATCCCAACTACGCGGCTACCTAGCCGATGAGTACAAAACCAAGACCGAAGGCCGAAAGTTTCTGATCCCTTTCAAGGACGCGGGATGGGAACAGTACGGTGATCTCGTGCTGAAAAAGGAGATCAGGTCCCCTGTGGATGGCAACCCGGTGCGCTTCTATGCCCAGTATTGGGCCTCATACGACGAACCGATATCAGTTCAATTCGATCAAGTCGGTACGACACAGTGGTTTGCCAATGCTGAAGATGCCATTAAGTTCACCGATAAGGTGATCTCCGAATTGCGGAAACAGAGTGCATGAATTCGGAACAGTCTCGATTCCGTTGAAGCAGGGATCGAAATGCTTCGCACATTTACGCGCATAATCGAAGAACATCCGACGAGATCTGGTGCTACGTCCGTAACATACCAGGTTGTTTCGCCGCCGCTGAGATCGAAGGATAAGTCAAGAGGTCTATCGTAGAAGCGGCGATGTTGCATATGCGGATGTTGATCGAAGATCGCGAACCGATTTCTGAGCCACTTGTGGCATATCGGGAGAAGTTTCAGGTCGCGTAGGTTCGAAGCAATAAATACAAATTCAGTACTGCTTGAACAACTCCCCCCAAGGCGTCTTCAGTGCGTCTGATACGCGTTTTCGCCCGATGAAGCGGAGCCAGAATTCGTTGTGGTAGAGGTTGGAGGCGACGAAGGCCCAGGGGGTTATGGGTGAGCGTAGGAGCATGCCTTCCAATGGTTTTAGCGGGCCCCAGTAGATGAGTTTCTGGCCGCGGGAGGCGAAGGTGTTTTCGTTTGGTGAGAAGTCCCATTTGACGTTGGCGATGTCGTCGCCTTTGAGGTCGATTTGGGTTGGGTTGCCGATGCCTAGTCCCATTTCGTGGGCGATGCGGATTTTGGGTATGGACATGGGGTCGAAGCCCATGAGTTTTGCGGCGACGGCGTCGATGGCCACTTGGTCGGCGGAGGCGAGGATGATGTTTTTGTTGTGGATGCGCATGGCGCGGGGGCCGGGGCCATCGCCGGCGAAGGTGCCATCCATGACTGCGAAGAGGCCGCTGTGGATCTCGCGTTGGATCTGGAGGAGGTCGACTAATGTTTCGTGGATCTGGGCGTGTGTCCAGTGGCGGTAGCGATGCAGGAGGCCACCAAAGGCGTTCTTCATTGCGCCGGTCATCTGGGTGAAGACGTGGGTTTTGACGGTTGGGAGCTGGACTATGTTTGTGCCGAGGAGCATCTCGGGGATGTAGATGCCGTCTTTGTAGATGTCGTTTAGGACGAGCATCTCGGCTTGGGGTCGGTAACGCACCCACTGCATATCGGGGGCGTCGAGGATGACGTGGGGAATGTCTAGGCGATCTTCTACCGCGGCGTGTTTGTTCTTGATACGGCCTTCGATGGGGTCGACGACGACGGTGCCGTTGTGTGCGGCGGTTAAATCGTCGAACCCGTCGGCGCGGAGTTTGTTGGCGACGCCTTCGATCTGCCATGGGGCGGTCGAACAGGCCGGGTAGTAGTGCTGCCAGGAAATGTTGACCTTGAGCAGTGTCTCGATGTCCGGCGTCAGGGAGTCTTGGTACCCGGCCAAATCCATGAGGTCGGCGTAGTCGGAGAGCACGGTTTCCGGTTTGGTGTAGAGAACGGCTACGGTGCCGAGTTGAGGCTCGACGTGCGGGATGTCTGGTGCGGTAACCAGACGTTCCTCGGATGTGGTGCTGATGGGGGCTCTCATGGTTTTGCCCTCACCCTAACCCTCTCCCGCCGAGCGGGAGAGGGGAAGCGATGTTCGTCTCTCCATTTGGTGACGGCGACGGTGCATCTAAGCGGCTTCGTAGTGGTGCTCGCCGGCTAGGACGTAGCCATAGGCCGAGAGCGCCGCGATGGCGCCTTGGGATGCGGCGGTAACGGTTTGCTTGAGTGATGTTCCGTCGGTGAGGTCGCCGGCGGCGTATATTCCGGGCATGCTGGTGCGCTGGCCGCGGTCGACGTGGACTTCGTCGGTCTCCTCGTTGATGTCGAGTCCGAGCATGTTGGGTATTTCGAGCCGCGGGTCGGCACCGGCCTCGATGAATATGCCATCGAGATCGATGACGTCTTTCCCGTGGTCGTCTTCGCGGGACTTGTTCATCGGTTCGGTCTGTTCTGCGTGGATCTCGATCTTCTCGTTGTCGTCCATCGGGCGTGAGATGCGGATGCCGGTCAAGCCCGCGAGGTCGGTTCCGATTAGTTCAGTGACGTTGGTGTTCAACAGAACGCGGATGTTCGGGATCTGAGACAGGACTTTTAGCTGTATCGGCTCCGGTCTCCAGAGTTCCTCGCCTCGGTAGATGAGATAAACGTGTTTGGCGTATCGGGCGAGTAGGATTGCGCCTTCGGTTGCGGCGTTGCCTCCACCAACGACTGCTGCCGCCTCTTTGTTGCGGTAGAGGGGCGCATCGCAAGTCGAGCAGTACGAAACACCTTTGCCGGTCCACTCGGCTTCCATGGGCAGTCCGAGGGTGCGGCGTTCGCGTCCGACGCAGAGGATTACGGATCCGGCGTCAACGATATCGCCGCCTTCAAGCGTGCAGACGAAACGATCACCATTCGGCTCGACCGCTTCAAGGTTGCGGGAGATTGTGGGGACCTCAAGCTTGTCGACCTGCTCTTTGAATTTCAGCATCAGATCGAAGCCGTCGATGTCGGGCGTTCCGGGGTAGTTTTCGATCAGACCACCGATTGCGGTTTCGCCGCCGAACGACTCCGAGGCGATGACGGTGCTCAGTTGGTATCTTGCGGCGTAGAGTGCGGCGGCGAAGGCGGCAGCACCTTGACCTGCAACAAGAACATCTGCGTTGTGAGTTTGGAGCATTTCGACGATCCCGACCAGAAAAATACAGTGCCAATTCAGACGATGGCTTCTCTCTTATAAAGTCTATTTCATGGGCAATTCGAGCCTTTGAAGAGTTACCAATCCAAGGCCGACCGCGCATTTTGCGTCGGTTGAGATGTGAGCAATGTCTAACGATAAAGATTTGACGATGGTCGAAGGCGGCGGGGTCGCCTCGGCACAGGGTTTCCAAGCCGGTGGTGTGTTCGCTGGAATTAAGACACCGGGCGAGGACAAATACGACCTCGGGTTGCTCTACTCGGATCGAGATTGCACCGTCGCCGGCACATTTACTCAGAACAGCGTCGTTTCGCCTTCGGTCACCGTATCCAAAGACGTGGTTGCTAGAGGTTCCGCCCGCGCGGTCATTGCTAACAGCGGTTGCGCCAATTGCTCGGTCGGCGAACAGGGACTCGTTGACGCTCGGGACGTGGCTTCGATCGCGGCTGGCCAACTCGGGGTCGATGCCGACGAAGTTCTCGTTGCCTCCACGGGTGTCATCGGAGTGGAGCTTCCGATGAATATAATCCGGGACTTTACGCCGCAGATAGATGTTCGGAGTGGCGACGAAGCGGGTTTGGAGTTCGCAAAGGCGATAATGACCACCGACACCCACGCCAAGCAGATCGCGGTGCGGTACCAGGCCAGCGATGGATCGACGGTAACGGTCGGCGGTTGTGCCAAAGGCGCGGGGATGATTCATCCCAACATGGCGACCATGCTTTGCTTCATCTCGACGGACACCGATGTCGATCAAGCCTTCCTGCAGTCGACGCTGTCCAAGGCCGTCACGTTGAGTTTCAACCAGATCGATATCGACGGCGATCAGAGCACGAATGACACCGTGGCGATTCTCGCCAACGGCGCGTCTGGCAGCCCTCGTGTTTCTGGCGGCGACGACGATTCGGCGAAGTTCTCGAGCGCAGTCGAATTGGTGAACCGCCACCTCGCGATCGAATTAGCGCGCGATGGTGAAGGGGCCCGACATCTGATAACTGCCGTGGTTGAGGGCGCCGAATCCGACGCCGATGCCCGCAAAGCTGCGCGCTCGGTGGCCGCATCACTGCTCGTCCGAACCGCGGTCTACGGTCGCGACCCAAATTGGGGCCGGATAATGATGGCAGTCGGCAAGACCGGCATCCCGCTAGTCGAAACGCAGATCGACATCTATGTCAACGGTATTCAGATCGTGGCCGAGGGCAAGGCCATCGCATACAACCCTCAGAGTGTCATCGCCGCTCTCGACCAACCTGAGGTTGAGCTACGAACCAATTTGAACTGCGGGGATGGCTTCGGCGAAGCTTGGGGCTGTGACCTGACCGAGGAGTACGTAGTCTTCAACTCGGCGTACACCACGTGATGCCAGACCAAGATTGCATCGTAGTCAAGATCGGCGGCTCGACGCTAGGCGAAGGCGACTCGACGATCGATGACGTCGTCGAGCTGTGGAAGCGTGGGATGCGGCCAGTCGTAGTCCACGGCGGCGGTAAGACGATTTCTGAATGGGTGGCCAAGCAGGGCGTTCGCTCGCAGTTCGTGCGCGGGTTACGGGTGACCGACTTGGCGACGCTCGAGGTGGCGGTTGCGGTTCTCACCGGCCTCGTCAACTCCAATCTGGTGGCTGAGATTGTCCGCGCCGGGGCACCTGCGGTCAGCGTGTCAGGGGTCTCCGACGGTATGTTCAGCGCCGTCGTTCAAGACGCTGAATTGGGTTACGTTGGGAGGATCGAAACGACGAATCCGGTTCCGGTTCAGGTGATCGTCGATGCAGGGCGAATTCCGGTGGTTGGGCCAGCCGCGCTCAACTTGGAAGCCACGTCTTTGAGCGATCAGATTCTCAACATCAATGCCGATACTGCGGCCGGACATTTGGCCCGCGCTTTAGAAGCCGAAGCGTTGATTTTCCAGACCGATGTTGAAGGGGTGTTGGACATGCGCGGTCGGATCGTGCCGCATATGACCAAGCGTCAAGCTACTGAACTAATCAATAGCGGCGTTGCTGGCGGTGGCATGATACCGAAGCTGGAGGCCTGTATCGAGTCACTAGGTGGGACTAAGTCGGCGCACATCATTGATGGGCGAGTGCGCGGAGCATTGGTCAAGTGTGCAGAGGGAGTGCCGATTGGGACGCGGATCGTTTAGGAGGTGGCTCAGGTTGCAGCGGTTTGGAGAGGGTTGTGCCAGCGGAGGCCGGGGAAGCGGCGGAAGTCGGTATCTGCAGAGTGCACCTCAGCGTCGTGTTCAATGGCAATCGCGGCGATATGGGCGTCGGTGACCAGGTTCCCTGCGGTCCCGGCGGTGTTGATGTTTCGCACGAAATGAGTTAGGTGTTCCTCTGCCGGATTCAACGGACTTACGTGGGGGTGTTTCAACCACTCTACGACCGTTGCGAGGGCTGCGGAGGGTGTCATCGGATCGACGAACACCTTGGGATTGGTCGAGATTCGCACGAACCCGGCGACCACAATCCAAGGGATCCCCACGGGCGATTCACCTGCGATCAACTCGAACCACCACTTGCGGGCTTGCTCGTGTGAAGGATCGCGGTCGTTATACGAATAGAGCAGTAAATTGACGTCAGGAATGATCAAGGTTGCTGTTGTTTGTCGATATACGAGTCGACTTCAAATTGGTCGTTCAATTGATTCAGTTTGGTGCGATCGACGCCCGGGGCGTAGTCGCTGGAAAACGTGCGAACTCGGAAGTGTTCTTCTATCTCTTGGCGTTTTGATCGAGCTTCGATCTCGCTTCGCAGAAATTCGTTGGCAACCTGATCGATCGACCTATTCTGCGACTCGCTTCTCTTTTGGAAGAAGTCGGCAACGTCGTTGTCAAGTTTGATGGTAGTCACCATGGCGGTATCATCCCCGATGGGATGGATTTCTATAACATTCTATGACCACGAGACTGTACATTCCACGCAATCACAACTCGGCGTCGCCTTCAGAGAAATGGTAGAAAAGGCTGGTTAAATACCGTGCGCACTGCTCTGAAAAGCGCAATATCGACAGATCCGTGAAAACCCAAGTCCCTTGCTCAGGTTGCAGCGGTGTGGAGTGGATTGTGCCGGCGGAGGCCGGGAAAGCGGTGGAAGCCAAAGTCGTTGGTGTGGACTTCGGCGTCATTCTCCAACGCAATTGCGGCGATGTGTGCATCAGTCACGAGATTTCCGCCAACACCTGTTGCGTCCAAATTGCGCGAAAGGTGAACCAGATGGCCCGTTCCCGGTTCGATTGTTTCAATGTGCGGAATTTTCAGCCAATCCGACACACGTTGAACTGCCACATCGATGGGCAATGGATCGTACGAAGAGTTCGGATGAGTGGTCAACCGTATAAATCCGATCGCAACTACCCACGGTATCCGGACCTCCTCAGAACCGGCTACCAATTCTTGCCACCAGTTTCTAGCGGCGATGTGGTTGGGGTCTTGTGTTCGGTGTGCGTATAAAAGCAGATTCAGGTCCGGTACGATCATTCCGCTGCCTGCCGAGCGTCGTACGCCTCGGTATCGCGTGCCAACTTATTGGCGTAGTGCTCGTCGTCTAATTTGTTGAGGATTTCCTTGGGAGTCATGCCTTCAAACTCCGGTTTGAACTTCAAACTGAACGGCTGGACGCGGTATGGTTCGCGGTGTTTGTCGCTTGCGTCGTCAGGTGGTATTTGCTGGCGTACGACTTCGTTAACTACCTGCCCGATGGGCTTGTTTTGGCGTCGACATTCTTCATCGAGGAAATCAGCAACGTCTTTGTCGAATTCAACTGTGGCTTTCGTTGTCATAGCTGGTGCATCCTGTGTTTCAATGCCCGTTAATGTCAACGCTATCACCACGTCCAACCGTCTTGCGGTACGTAGCCGATCAGCTTGGTGGTGTGTTCCAAGTCTCTGAAGCGGGTGCGGTTGTTGGAGACCCCGTAAACAATGTCGTATCGGACCTCGGCCGGTGCTTCGACACATCGCCAGACGATCTGTGCGGCGTCTCGATGGCTGAGATAGACGGCGGCGTTGCGCGGCGAATCGGGTTCGTTTTCCGCGGTGACGCGCCCCAGCCTGATGCATATAACCGAGATCCCGTGTGTCTCGGAGTAGTAGCGGCCCATCGCCTCTCCTGCCAGCTTGGCGACACCGTACATGTTGCCTGGCCTCGGCGGTGATGAGTGATAGACGCGCGGGGTCGGCTCGGGGATATCGTCGTAACGGGCTTCAATCATGGACAGAAATGGCTCGTCAACCTCGTAGCGCATCTGCGTGGCACCGGAACTGCCGAAAACGAAGCGTTTTGCGCCGGCATCTTTTGCCGCTTCGTAGACGTTGTAGGTGCCTTCGATGTTGACCGAGAGTTGGGACGCATCGGATGGGCCAAGATATGCCGCCATGTGAACTACGCAGTCGACACCTTCGAATGCGGGACGGATCGCGTCAGCATCGGTGATACTCGCACGGGTCGTCGGGTAGCCGGGAACGTCTTGACGGTTTAGCGCCGATACCTCGTACCCCCGCTGTGATAGCTCGCGGCCGGCGACACCGCCGATCAAACCGCTCATGCCCGTTACTAATACCTTGGTTATGGGAATCGTGTTCTCGTTGCTCATGCGCCCATGATACGGCGTTGGTGCGCTTTTTACCATTGCCGAGATTCCGACAGGTTTATACTTTCAACTTAAGCAAACTCAGCGATTGAATCGTTCATGATGTCGGAAACAAATATCACTCGACCGGAGGTTCGTTGATGCCGGAAGCTTCACCCGCATCAACGCAAGAGTTGGAGCGCACGGCCTTAGATTCGCTGGCCGCGGCGAAGTCCGAATCTGAGATTGAAGAGTGGCGTATCGAGTATCTCGGACGTCGTGGAGTCCTTTCAACGCGACTCCGTTCCATTGGTACCTTGCCGCCCGAGGCCCGACGCGAGGCTGGCGCCGACCTTAATCGCCTCAAAAACCGCCTCGGCAATGCATTCGATGAGGCGGCTCAACACATTTCGGAGTCGAAACTCGATTTCGCGCCTGCCGACGCCATCGACATCACCTTGCCAGGAAGACGATCCAACCTCGGCGGCCTCCATCCTTCCGAGATGATGATGCGCGAAATCCTCGATGTCTTCAACGACATGGGATTCCAGACTGTCGAAGGGCCAATTGTAGAGCTCGAAAAGTACAACTTCGACATGTTGAACGTTCCGGCCGATCATCCGGCACGTGACCTTCAAGACACCTTATGGATCGACCGCAACTCTGATGAACGCGTCCTGCTGCGGACCCAGACGTCCCCGATGCAGATTCGAACGATGGAAAAGCAGGAACCCCCAGTGCGCATCGTCTCGCCGGGCTTGTGCTTCCGTCATGAGGCGACAGACGCCACGCACGAGTGGCAATTCCATCAGATCGAAGGGCTCGCGGTAGACGAGGGTGTGACGATGTCGGACCTGAAAGGCACGCTCTACGAGTTTGCTCGTCGCATATTCGGCACGCAGCGCAAGATCCGCTTCCGTTGTGATTACTTTCCATTCGTCGAGCCGGGGGTCGATGTGTCCGTGGATTGGGACGGCCGATGGGTCGAGATTATGGGTGCAGGCATGGTGCACCCCAAAGTGCTCGAAGGGGTCGGATACGATCCTGCCAAATACACCGGATTCGCTTTCGGCATGGGACCCGAACGCATCGCGATGTTGCGTTACAACATCGAAGACATCCGACATTTCTTCTCGAACGACCTGCGCTTCCTCAGCCAGTTCTAATCGATCCGATAGCGCCTCCCGATGAAAGTCCCCCTCTCATGGCTCCGCGGTTACGTCGATATCAACATCGACGTTGACGAACTCGCCCATCGCCTCACTATGGCCGGCAATGAAGTCGACTCGATAGAACGGTTCCGTCACATCGATAACGTCGTCGTTGGCGAAGTCCTCAACGTTGCCCCACATCCCAACGCGGATCGCCTCACATTAGTTCACGTCGACGATGGAGAGGGTGTCCACGAGGTTGTTTGCGGCGCACCCAACGTCGCCAAGGGACAAAAAATCGCTTACGCTTCAATCGGCGCGGAGTTATTTGATGCTTACAGCGAAGAGCCAGGAAAGACTCGCCGACTGCGACGATCGAAGATCCGGGGTGTCGAATCATCCGGCATGGTCTGTTCCGAGAAGGAACTAGGTATCGGGGAAAATCACGACGGCATACTTGTGCTACCCGAAAACGCAGCCATCGGCACGCCCATCGGCGATGTCATCGGAGATGCCGTCCTAGACATCGAGTTGACACCGAATCGGCCAGACTGTCTCGGAGTGGTCGGAGTAGCTCGCGATGTCGCGGCACTTACCGGCGAGACGCTCCGAATGCCATCGCTCGATTATCCGACTACCGGACCCAACGTCGATACACTCGCTACGGTAACCGTCGCCGATGGCGATCTTTCTCCTCGCTATGTTGGCGCCGTCATCAGGCGGGTCCAAGTTGGGCCGTCCCCTCGATGGCTTCAAGAGCGCCTTCAGGCCATCGGCGAACGCCCAATCAACAATGTCGTGGATGCCACAAATTTCGTGATGTTCGAACTAGGGCAACCATTGCACGCCTTTGACTACGACAAAGTAACCGATCATCATGTAATCGTCCGCCGCGCAGTTGAAGGTGAAGTCCTTACCACTCTCGACGGTGTCGACCGCAAACTCGACAGCGAATCGCTGCTCATCGCTGATCCTGACGGTGGCATCGGCTTGGCCGGTATCATGGGCGGCGAAAACTCCGAAATCACTGAATCCACCGTCAACATCTTCCTCGAATCGGCCAACTTCAATCCGCAGAACAACCGGCGTACGGCCGGCCTATTGGGCATGCGAAGCGAGGCAACGTTGCGGTTCGAAAAGGGACTGCGAGCAGGTCTTGCAGAAGTCGGCATCAAACGATGCCTCCGCATCATCCAAGAGGTCGCCGGTGGAGAGATCGCCCCGGGGCTGATCGACGAGTGGCCGGGCAAGGGATCTGAGCAAGAATACGTCGACTTGACGAACGACCACATTGTCCGTGTCATGGGAGTGGAATACCCGGTCCAACAGATCGAGACGACGCTCAAGTCGCTAGGTTTTGAGATTGAACCGTTGCCTGATGGTGGGCCAGACGGTTGGCGCGTTACGATCCCCTATTGGCGTCCCGATATCGCGATACCTGAAGACCTCGTCGAAGAGCTGGCGCGCATCATCGGCTACGACGATCTACCGGCCACCGGGGTCGCCGGACGGGTCCCGCGCTGGGAACCGGGCGCAACCCACGTATTCCGCCGCCGCGTAGTCGACGCATTGACCGCGTACGGCATGCGTCAGACCTTCACATACGCGGCAGTCTCAGATGAACTCGAGGACAAAGCCCCGCCTCCGGCGAGGCGATCGTCGTTCGACGGAGTTTCCGAAGGTGTGAAACTGGAGAATCCCGTTTCCGGCCATCATGCAACATTGCGTCGATCACTTCGTGCCCCCACTCTGGAGTCCGCCGCTCGCAACACACGAACTTGGCGCGGACCTGTGGCACTGTTCGAAACCGGATTGGTGTTCGCTTCTGACACAAACCCCAACGCTCTCCTTCCCCAACAAAACGAGCAACTGACGGGTGTCCTTACCGGACCACGCGGCGATTCTCTCTGGGACCGCGGCGACAACGATTTCGACTTCTACGACGCAAAAGGCGCGATCGAACAGGTCCTGGAATCGCTCGGCATCGGTGCCAGATTCATTCCTCTGGAAGACACAACCTACGCCCAAGGAAAGGCCGCGGAGGTCGTTACCGCCGATCGGAAAGGGACCCCAATCGGCACCGTCGGAATTGTCGACACCGCGGTGTGGGAACGGTTTGAAGCCGAAAGCCCAGGTGCGGTCATGTTCGAACTTGACATGGAAGCGCTCCGCGAAATCGTTGGCGATAAGACCCGCGCCGATAGCTACACCGCATACCCTCGGTATCCTGGCTCTCAACGCGACTTGGCTTTGGTTGCCGACAGCGGTGTCCGCGTTGGTGATGCCCTGCAGATCTGCCAACAAAACCGGCTCGTCAAATCGGCATCGGTGTTCGACTTATATGAAGGCGGCGGTGTGGACGAAGGCCAGAAATCGATCGGCATCCGTGTCATGTACCAATCTGACACACGAACTCTGACTTCAAATCAGGTAGCGCGCGCAGAAGAACAGATCGTACGAAGATTAGAACACGAGCTAGGAGTTTCGCTTCGAAGCTAAGCTCGGCACATCACCCTCACGAGGGGAAGGATCGGGGTTAATCCCCACTCAATGACCACACAATCTCATCATTCGTTCGCCGTTGAACGGCCCCATCGCCATCACTACGATGCCGAAATGCTCAGCGTGGAAGATGCGCGCGACCGCATCCTTTCGTACTTCCAGCCATTGGCGTCGGTAGATGTCCCGCTCCTTGAAGCACTGGGCCTTACGCTTGACGAAGACCTAGTCGCCGATTTCGACATTCCGCCGTTGGCCAACTCCGCGATGGACGGATATGCGCTTCGCTCTGTTGACATCACTGCGGCTTCAAAATACAACCCCGTTAGTTTGCCAGTCAACGGTTATATCGCAGCGGGTGATGTTCCTACCAAACCAGTTTCACCCGGCGCAGCGGTGAGGATCATGACCGGGGCTCCAGTTCCTGAAGGTGCGGACGCGGTCGTCCCGTTTGAAGACACCGACGAAGAGGCCCGACGGCAAATCAGCGACACCATTTCCGAGATCAGCGTCAACCTCTGCGCCGAACCGGGTGAAAACATCAGGCCGGCGGGTGAGGACATCCAACGTGGTGCCACTGTCGTCACCAAAGGCACCGAGCTTACGCCGGGTGTCATTGGTGTCGCGGCGTCTTTAGGCAGAACGTCAGTACGAGCTATCCGACGGCCGATCATCGCCATCGTTTCCACTGGCGACGAGTTGGTGGACCCAGGCGACGAACTCGGTCCGGGCAAGATCTACAATTCCAACGCCTTCAGCATCGCATCGATGTCGGAGAAATATGGAGCGGTTGCAGAGATCGTCGGCATCGCACGCGACAGTATCGAATCTCTTGAAAATTTGCTAGAAGAAGCCGTGAAATATGACATGGTTGTGACCTCGGCAGGAGTATCCAAGGGCGATTACGACGTTGTCAAAGACGTCCTTGCAAAGGGCGGAGAAATTGCGCTCTGGTCAGTCCGTATGCGTCCAGCGAAGCCTTTGGCTTTCGGCGCATTGAACGCTCCCGATGGTCGCAAGGTTCCCCATCTCGGACTACCTGGCAACCCGGTCAGCGCGATGGTCGCGTTCGAACAATTTGGTCGTCCGGCCATCCGGGTCATGCTCGGCAAAAAAGCGTTGCCCAAGCCTTCGATTGTCGCGATTCTCGACGACCCGGTCCATAACCACGACGGCCGACGCGTATATGCTCGTGTTGAGGTCTATCGCGACGACAACGGCAACTTCCGCGCCCGATCGACCGGCAATCAAAGTTCCGGCGCATTGCATTCGATGGCCTACGCCCGCGGATTAGCGATCTGTCCGCACGATGTCGCAACAATCGCCGCGGGCTCGGAAATAAAAGTTGAGATGCTGGATTGGCCGGACGACGATCTGTTAAGCGCGCCGATCGACGATTGATATAGAGATTATGACGTTCATCCTACAAGCAAGGTACATTAGTTAATAGCTAGTTAACCGCTCAAGATGAATCTGGACGGGTCGAATGACATCTGGTACCGAAACCCCTCAAGAAACCACGGTAAGCAACCCCGTTGCCGACGTTCTTTACGCGGTGAACGAACAAGCCCATGAGGATGCTGGCGAATCCTACTTCTTCAAGGTGTGGCAACGATTGTGCTGGTCCGGCGAGTGCCGTCTGTGCAGGCGGTATCCGGAAGGTAAACCCGTAGTCCCTGGTACCACCACCGTGACCAGCATCTACAATGCTTCTCGCTCGTGTCCCGCGAAAGTGCAGTTCATCACTCCAACGATGTCTGTGCTGGAAGCAGTTTTCCGCATCCTGATTGTGAACGGCAACCAGCCGATGAAGTTCAGCGCCGTAGTTGACAAACTCAAAGAGCATTGGGGCTCGGAGTTCCCTCAACGAGTCGAATCGCTTGAGCTTTTGCAGCGCATACTCGACAGTGCCAATGAGTACCACATCGGCCGCGCTGCCGACCCCGAGTAACTTCGCAGTCGATCGACCTTGACGCATTCTCGACCGCATCGCGCGTAACATTGCGAGAATGCTTGAAGTCGCGGGACGCACCGATTTCTGGAACATCGGATACCCTCTCCTCGGCGCGATCGTCTACCTGATCGCTCCGATATCTATCGCATTTATCGCTTACGGCCTGTACCGGCGTATCCAGTTCTGGCGACTCGGCGCCGATTACGACGAGATAGGTTCGCACCGCGAACGCGTTAGGGAATTCCTCCGCACCGGTGCGTTCGGATTCGGCGGACACGGTAAGTTTCACCCGCGCCGAGAACGCTACGCCAGCATCATGCATTTCGCCATTTTCTGGGGATTTGCCGTGCTTCTGCTGGCGACCACCATCGCTGCGATCGAGTTCAACTTCGAAGAATACCTCGGCCTCAACTTTCCTACTGCGTATTTCCGACTTCAGACCAGCTTCATTTGGGACGTCTTTGGGGGTGTGCTGGCGCTCATTGGAATCGCAATGGCGTACTGGCGCCGCTACGTCATCAAACCTGATCGGATCAACTCATTTGCCGACGATTCGGTGATCCTTGCTTACCTTCTTTTGCTTGTTGTGACCGGTTTCGCGCTCGAAGGCCTGCGTATTGGAGCAACCGAGCTTAACCCGAATTCCGACCTTTACGCTCCGTCTGATGCGCTTTGGTCGCCAGTCGGATGGGTATTCGCGATTCTGTTCGATGCCATCGGGATGTCGCCCGACGCGATGATCTCAGCGCACAAAGCCCTATGGTGGACCCACGCGGCCATCTTCGCCATCGGTCTTGCATACGCCGCCATCAGCTTCAGCAAGCTGTCTCACATCATCGTTTCATCCCTGAACATCTATCTCCGGCCGTTACGACCGCGCGGCGCGCTGAAACCGATGGGTGACTTCGAAACCCTAGAATCGTTCGGCGCGTCCGATCTCAAAGACCTTACGTGGCAACAGATGCTCAGCTATGACGCCTGCACCAACTGCGGTCGATGCCAAGACAACTGCCCGGCGTGGGCCTCCGGCAAACCGCTGTCACCCCGCAAAGTCATCCAAGACATGCGCGGTTACATGGAGCAGCGTGCACCGGAAGTGTTCGGAGCCGTGGCGCTTGGCGAAGCGACGCCGCCGCCATCGACGTCAATGGTCAGCGAAGCGGTCGGTGAAGAGGTCCTATGGTCATGCACAACCTGCGCGGCCTGCGTGGAGGCCTGCCCCGTCGAAATCTCGCACATTGACTCCATCGTCGACATGCGGAGGTACCTGATGCTGGAACAGGCATCAGCGCCCGATACCGCGATGTCGGCTCTGCAATCCATGGAGCAACGTGGCCATCCTTGGAGCGGCACTTCGCTGACCAGAGAATCTTGGCTCGAAGATATGGACGACGTCCCTACCATCGACGTAAATCCGAATCCGGATGTCTTGTTCTGGGTCGGATGTTCTGGCGCATTAGTGGAACGCGGCGTCAGCGTCACTCGCGCCATGGCATCCGTCCTGAAGAAAGCCAACGTCAACTTCGCCGTGCTCGCATCGCAAGAGACTTGCACTGGCGACCCCGCACGTCGCATGGGTAACGAATACCTGTTTCAGATCCTCGCGGGGCAGAATATCGAAACTGTCAACGGCTACGGCATCAAGACGATCTTGACTACATGCCCTCACTGCTTCAACACCATGCGCAATGAATACTCCCAAGTCGCAGAGTCCCTCGCGGCCGATTGGAACGTCGAGGTTTTGCACTACACAGAGTTCGTCGATCGTCTCATCTCTGAAGGCCGGCTAAAGATGTCAGACAAGGAATCCGTGACTCAACGGAGTGCGAACGGCGGCGGTGGTTGTGGCAGCGTGACCTACCACGACTCTTGCTACCTAGGTCGCCACAACGACATTTACGACGAACCTCGAAACATCGCCAACGCCGTCGCCGGTATTGAATTGAGCGAGATGTCGCAATGTCGCTCGCGCGGCTTCTGCTGCGGCGCTGGTGGTGGACGGATGTGGATGGAAGAATCGGGCACTCGCGTCAATCACATCCGAACCGACCATTTTCTCGAGACCGACGCGGACACCGTCGCCGTCTCATGCCCCTTCTGCCTTCAGATGTTCGAAGAGGGCATTGCCGCCAAAGGACAGCAAGACAACAAACGGGCCCGGGACCTCATCGAACTCGTTGACGAGGCCAGTTAAAGCCATCCTTGATCGCCTGACGCGTTCCGCGTCGTCGGGGCGTTTTCGAATTCGCGTAAACTTAGGAAACTGCGCGAGAAATCAACGGAGCAAAAGCACATGCCATACTTGGTCAACCACATCCACCTGAAGTCATCCGACCCCAAGAAGACCGCCGACTGGTTCGTCGAGGCCTTCAATGTCCAAATCATGTCTGACACGGTCCGAGACTTCGGCGACCATTTCATCGTCACTCAAACCGAAGGTGGACTTGCGATCAACATCTCTAACGAGCGCACCGGTGAGACGCTCGGCCCAGCCGACGCCAACGCCCATTACGGCCTCGAGCACTTTGGCTTCGACACCGACGACATGGACGCCGACATCACCCGCCTCACGGCCCTCGGCGCCGAACTCAAAGAAGGCCCGATAGCTCTTCCCGACGGCCGCAAAATCGGCTTCATCGCCGCCCCTGGCGACATTCGGATCGAGCTGATTCAGCAGGTGAGTTAACGATTTACCTAAAATCCCATCTCTCCACGTAGGTGGCGAGATTGGAACGTCGTCAACCCGAGCGATGCCGGTGGCTGTGTTCACTGCTAAATCACATTGCATTTCATGTAATAAAACTGAGAATCATTTGCCATATCGTCTCGATTGCACTTGCAACACCAGCTCCCGGGATCATCGAAAACAGCAACATGAGCATCGCTGGCACCACTCGTTTGAGTGCATGAGCAACTTCACTTCGCCCAAAAGCTAGGTTACATTTTGTGCGACGAAAGACGTGTCTCTTGCGCAGATATCGTCGCCCGTCATACAATTCATTCTCTTTTTCTTTTGTAATTCTTTCAAACATATTTTTCATACTTTCTTTGCGGATACATCCCGTTAACTTAATCATTTTTCATGTCTTTTTTGTGTTTTTTGTTACAATTCTGATTCCTCCTTTATAGCGTCGTTTTGTCTTGCACGTTTACGGCCTTTCTCAGTCAAAATCCACGTACCGTGCGGCGCTTCACTGTCCAATAACCCTCCTTTCACCATTGCCAAACGAGACATTTGAGCTCTGTAGCGCCACCGGATTTCACCGGATTCTTGCTTTTCCAAGTCTTTCCCCGTCAATGCGTCACCCATCAGTGTTTCTACGACCTCCAATACTTGCCGCGAGGAAGCCTGGCCTCCTAGTCGATCCAGCGCTCGCATTATTGGTAAGTGATACTCATCCATCCCCAAAATCTCGCCACTTCGGGCTCTGCTCCGCCTTGGGTTGTCAGCCTTTTGTCCATTGACCAACGAAGGCTCCAATGGCGAATCGAACTCATTGCTAATTCCCGACTGCCCAATCGTCGTGTCGTGTCGTTCAACACGGTCAGTATCGAGCCTGAGGATGCGTCTCAGCACGGTATTTGGATTGTCTTCAAAGCTTCGAATGTTTCTTAATAGTGTCTCGTAGACAGCTGCATCGATCTCAATCGTTTTCATCGTCTTCATGCCACACCTGAAGTGCCTTTCCTGTTGTCATCTATGCTAAGTATAGCATGAATTACAGGAAAAGGCGGCGTGAGACACCGAAATGGGAAAATCCGTTCCGTCGCCTAATGGGTTCTTAGATCAGTCGAGGCATCTCTAAGAATCAGACGGAGTGATCGGAAGATCTATAAAGTGCAGACGCCGAACGTAGACGGCAACACATCAAAGCGGCACGGAGTAATCCCGATCGCGAATAGGTGTCAACGATTTGGAAGCCCTCAGCGCAACTCGACTCGTCAAACCAACTCCAACTCCGCCGTAATCCCGATACTTCCCGAAATGCTCCGATAGACCGGGCATGAGTTGGGGTGCACGCGCATCACTCGATCGATCGCATCCCTCTTCTCCTCCAGCAACTCCGGATCGATCTTCAACTTGTAGGTGATGTGGATGCGCTTGATGACTAGGACGTTGCCTTCCTTCTCGATTTCTCCGATGGTGTCGGATTCGAGGTAGCCTTCGCCAGCCGGGATACCGCGCGCCTCAAGGGCGCCGCCAAACGTTCCCGTCATTCAACCGCTTGTCGCGGCCACGATGTAGTCCAACGTCGTGGCGTGTGGCTCTGAGATGTCCGGGCTGACTCCGTAGTGCTCGGCGACTTCGGAGTGAACGCCGAACTTCACCGGGCCGTCGATCGGCAGGTGCGCAATCCGGAACGGACCTTTAATCCTCTCCAATTTCACACGGGAACGGTAGGCTACAGCGTCGTTTGTGGACATCCCCAACTCTCTCTGGATACATTCGGGTGGTAGATTCGTTTAGCATACCGCACGATAACAACCGCGCACCACAGGATCCAAAATCACGAACCAATGAAACGATTTCTCCGATTGCCACCAGTAATTCCCGCACTCTGCACCATCTTCGCCGGCATCGTACACAACACAGTGTGGGCGTTCGAACCGCTGCAAGAACCGTGGAACAACATCAGCGGCGGCATCATTCTCGCGATCGCAGTTCTCATGTTCGCCGTCTCGATCCTCGCCTTCCGTCGTCGAGGCGAGAGCTTTAACGTCGGCAAACCAACCGCGAACCTCGTCACGGGTGGAATCTACGCTACATCTCGAAATCCGGCTTATCTGGCGATGCTGATCGCGATTTTCGGGATCGGGTGTGTCGCCAACTCGCTCGCGATAATTCTAGCCACCATCCCGTCATTCGTGGTCTTCAACTGGTACACGATACCGAGGGAAGAGCGCTACCTTATGGGGAAACTCGGTTTTGCATACGATCAGTACTGCAACCGGGTTAGAAGGTGGCTCTGAAAGCCGTCTTTAATGAACTTTGGCGGACAGCGGATACGAGCCGAGTACCTTGACCATCGGCGCCACCTCTCGCAGTCCGTTTAACGTCTCAACGATCTCAGGGTCCATTCGGTGCCCGATGAAGTCCAACAGGAATACGTAGTTGCCGAGCTCTTCGCCCGTGGGTCGCGATTCGATCTTCGTCAGGTTGATGTTCCGACGCGCAAACGGCTCCAAAGCCTTGTACAGCTGACCCGGCGTGTCTCGATTCATGAAACTGAACGCGATACTCGTCTTGTCGGCGCCGGTCGGTTCATGGTCGTTTGAAGCGAGCATCACGAACCTAGTCACGTTGTTTTGACCGTCTTGGATGCCGGATCTAATCACCGGCAACCCGGCCAAGTCTGCCGCCCGGTGTGGGCCTACAGCTGATACCTCACGCGTCCCGCTCTTCACCATGTACACGGCCTCAACCGTGCTCGCGGTGGCCACTCGAACGGCGTCGGGGAGATGAGTGTCCAAGTACTTGCGGCATTGGGCCAGCGCTTCGGGCTTCGATCTGACGACCTTGATTTCAGATGGATCAACGCCGGGATGTGCGATCAAACATTGCTCGATACCCAACAACAATTCACCCTTGATCTGGACGTTCGAAGTCCCGACCAAGAAGTCCACGACGTCGATCACCGCGCCGCCGACGCTGTTCTCGATCGGCACTATCGCTTCATCGACTTCGCCGTCGACGAGCGCGCCCACCACTTGATGCATCTCTGGATAAGCGACACGCTCCCAATCCGCAGGTGCGTAGACATGGCACGCTTGGTCGGTGAAGGTACCCTCCGGACCGAGGTGAGAAATACGTTTAGGTGACAATCGACGAGAACCTCTGTCCGGTCAATACGTACGCCAACTCATCCAACGCTTCATGCGGGCAAGACGCAATCACTTCCTCGCCACCGAGAATCACCGTGTCTTCGTTCGGAATAAATGGCGAACCAACACTCGAAACGATCAACGCGATGATGATTCCATAAGGCAGTGCCAGATCCCGGAATCGATTGCCCACCGACTGGGCAGTCGCGGGAATCCTCATCGAAACTAACTTCTCGTTGCGATCGTTGAGCGTCATCAACTCGGCCATCGGATGGTCAAGCAGCGTCCCGGCGAGGTTCGCCAAGACGACGTCCGTCCGGCTTACGATCGAGTCCACGCCCGCGGCAAGGAACAGGTTGGTATCCGTGCTATCGTTCACTATCGACACCACGGTTTTGACTTCGAACGTAAACTTCGCCAACTGGCACGACGCCAAATTCACCGCATCATCCCCAGTCGTCGCAATGAACGCGTCGCACCGATCGACTCCGGCGTTGTACAACGTGAACTCTTCAGTCGCATCGCCGGGAATCGCCACATTGCCTAGGGACTTATGAATCATCGAAACGCGACTTTCATCGATGTCGAGCATCAATACCTCGTTGCCAGCATGAACCTGGGAATATGCGATGCGCGTGCCCAATGCACCGCATCCGACGATCATGACATACATTGAAGTCCGTCCATCGATTCGTGCGATATCAACGCGGCGTGACCGAGCCAATCCGGCCATCGCCGTCGACTTCCATGTTAAGCGTGTCACGCAAATCAGACAGCGCTAACGTGTACGGGTTCACCGTTCGAATGCCGAATCGCTTGTATATCGTGCTTAATGCTTCGTGCGTCACCACGGCGACAACTTGGTCGACACCGTACGTGATCTTGGCCTTAAGCGCCGCCAAACCATTTTCCGCCGGGGTGCGAAGAGCCGCCACGAATAGGTCTGCACCTCGAATGTCCATCGCCACCATTGTTTCGTCCTGCGTCGGTTTGGCTTCAAGCACGTCCACGTTCGGGCGCGCCAATAGGTGGCTCGGAAACGAACGGATGCGTCTTCCGTCCTCTTCCACGATCAACACGTCATGGCCGGCCTCGCTGAGAAGGTCGGCCGTCACGATACCTAATCGATCATGTCCTGCGATTACAACTCTCATGTGCAAATTCTCAAGTTAGGACAACCTCTCGCGGTTCCAAATCACGCACCCACCCCGTTCAAGATCCCTGGACAAAGACGCTCTCCGGATACCTGTCCGGATGACCGTTCGACGCATCATATTCCTCCAACGCATCCCGGACCAAAATTAACGCACAGGGTGCATTCACGAGCAGGTACTCAGAATCCGAATCGATCTTATTCGAGTTCATCGTCGAGACGATGCGCGCCGATAAGACCAACGCTTCGGCACCGAAATCCAACGCCTCACGCACCAACACCTGACCAATGGAACGCGCCTGCAGAATCGAACCCCGGGTTTCGTTCCGCAGTCCGGACGCTTGTTCCGCCCTTAGTAAGACCCGCTCCCCTTCGGCGTAATTCGCAAGATTTGGCGAATCTAACGCGTACCTGCGATCAACAACTATGACGTAGACGAAATGGATTCTCCGATGGTTGCCATTCGAGAGATTCACCGCGGTCGCGATGACTTCAGTGTCGCTATCATCGCCTCTGACCAAACACAATACGCGGGAATAGCTCATGCCGCCAACCCGTCAACTAACTCTTTGCCGCCCGAAACTACGATCTCGTCCGCGGTTCGCACCCGCTCGTCAAGGTCGGGGATCATCCGCGCGTTTTGATCCCTGATCAACGCCATGACGGATAGATGGCTTTGATCGTTGAACTCGGTGAACCCGGCTTCCCGTAGTGTCATCCCTGCGAAGCGCTCGGGAACACGCAATCTGCTGATGCCTTGGTCGCTGCCTAACGAAAGGTAGTCGGCAACGTTCGGTGAAAACAGCGTCTCGGCCAATCGCATCCCGGCCTCCTCCTCCGCATTGATCACCCGTTGGCAACCGATACGCTGCAACGTCTCCGCGTGGAGGCGGTTTCGAGCGCGCGCCACGACCATCGGAATTTCAAATGAACGTAGCAGCACCGCGGTCATGATGCTAGATTCGACATTCCGGCCAATCGCAACAATCGCCACGTCGAAATTCTCGACCCCGAGATCCCGCATCAAAATCTCATCGGTCGCATCGCCAGAAACTGAATACGTCACCCGCCCGATCAAGTCTTGAATCCTCGATTGGTCGTTATCGATAGCAAGCACGTCGTGCCCATGCTGAAAAAGACCGGTAGCCAATTGTGCGCCGAATCGTCCAATGCCGGCGACGACTATGTTTTGAGGTGCCATCTCAAGTCTCCAGATATCTGATCGTCTGGAAGTTCAGAATTCGAGATCAACCGATTCTAACCTCTTCTGTCGGGAGCGAATATCGCTGCTCAATCTGGCGACCCGCCATCAACAGCGCCAACGACAACGGACCAAACCTGCCTAGGAACATCGCGAAGATTACCAAACCTTGCGTCGGCCCGTTCAATTTCGAGGTTATTCCGGTGTCCAATCCTACCGTCGCCGCAGCTGAAACCACTTGGAACAACACGTCCCTCGTTGGCAGATCCGATTGCAGCTGCAAGGCCACATATGCCATGATCGCCACGATCGCCGCCGATACACCGCCCAGCACCAACGCGCGCTGAACCGTCGACGACCGAATGTGACTCCTGAAGATGTTGATGCTGTTTCGACCGGACATCGTGGCGATCGCCGCGACCACCATCACCATGAACGTGTTTACCTTGATGCCGCCGGCAGTGGTGCCCGAAACCCCACCGATGAACATCAACACCTCCGTCGCGGTGTCGGTCGCGCTCGACGCTTGGCCGTAGTCGATGATCGAGAACCCGGCGGTGCGCGCCGAAAACGAGTGAAAAAAGGCGTCGGCGATCTTTTGCACCACGCTGCTGCCCCCAGATGTCCCGGGATTGCTCCACTCGCCGATCGCGAATGTGATGAATCCCGTCAACAACAGTCCCGCGGTTCCGATCAATATCAACTTGCTCTCCAACCGTAACCAACGGAAACTCTTGTTCCGCCAAACATCGCTCCACAACACGTACCCGGTTCCTCCGATTAAGATCAACGACGCGAATACGAACAAAGTGAAATAGTCCGCCGCGAATCCCTGCAAACTGTCGCCACCTACAACGTTGTTTGGCAAAATTTCGATTCCGGCATTGTTAAATGCCGAAATCCCGTGGAAAAACGCGAGCCACACCGTGTGCCAGAAATCGAATCCCTCCCACAAATTTCGGATCAATGTCCAGTACACCCAAAGCACAACGACGCCGATCAACTGCGCGATCACCGCGAACAGAACGATGTTCCGCACCAATGTCGTGATCCCGCCTAGCCCCCCCCAACCGAGTCCTTCACGCACAATCAATCGGTTCTGCAACCTGAGTTCCTGACCAACGATGATGATTAGAAACGCCGCACCAGTCATAAATCCCAATCCGCCGATGAATATCAAACTCAGGATCACGGTCTGACCGAAAACCGTCCAATGCTCAAGCGTGTCCACCGTGACCAATCCAGTTACCGTCACCGAAGTTGTGGCGGTGAATAGACACGTCAACGGGTTTGCAATTCCCGGAGCCTTGCTCGATATGGGCAGCAACAATAAACCGGTGCCGATCAGGTCGATGATGAAGAAGCCGTAGATCAGCGACATCGGCGACGCGATACCACGCACTGAAACTGAGCGCGGTGTTACCGGAACGTCCACTGAGGCTGTTTGGGCCGCTCGGGGAACGCGAACCACTTGGTCCCCGATCCTTGGCCCGTTGTTACGACGACGCATATCCGAAGTTTCGCCCATCATCATCTGGGCAACAGCCAACATTCTAGGTTAATCAGAAGATCTCAACTCAATGGCGTCGCTCTCGCCTCAGCTTTAGGAGGCGCCAGAACGGATTGCGTGCTCGGCTTTGACCAATATCGAATCATGGGCGTAGCTATCAATGTCACGCCGTAACGTCGCCTCATCCAGGGCGCCACCGAGCTCTGCGACACGTGCGATCATGCGCGGAACCGCGCGCACCACGTTGTCGACGATGGTTATCGAGGCGTCGCGCGAGGTGCGTGACATCGGATTAAGATCAACCGTGATCACCGACTTACCAGCTGCGCGCAACGCGCCGCACCTGTCGCCGTCCTCGAGCGGCACGAACACCACGTCAGCCCGAGCGATCCCGTCAGGATTCACATATCGTCGATCGCTGCTCAGCGAGACGATCACCGCATCAGCGGTTGGTTCCAACACATCTACCGCGCCGAATTCCCGCAAATGCGCCGCGATCGCGGCAATGCGCTCTCGGCTGTGGTGAAAGAGGTTGATCTCCAATGGTGCGCCCGTTACCTCTGACAACCTCACCAGATCGCCGGGCACCAATGCCGCCGCATTACCGTTAACTGAAATCACCGGACGATCCGCC
Source organism: uncultured Dehalococcoidia bacterium (assembly GCA_951812795.1). Lineage (GTDB taxonomy): Bacteria > Chloroflexota > Dehalococcoidia > Lucifugimonadales > Lucifugimonadaceae > Bin127. The sequence continues at coordinate 1,811,480 of OX638325.1, read as the reverse complement.
CTAAACATCATCGCTACGGCCGCGCGTATCGTAATCTCAGCAAAATCTCGCGTCCGTTCGCCGATCAGGTAATCGAAGGCCTCCCCGCGTCCGTGGGCTATCAGACCGTGCTGAGAAGTAATCCCCTTGTTTACCCCCTCAACCAATCGCTCGCGGATCAGCAACGATTGCCGCCTAGGATGCGATGCCAACGCCGCTTCCAGACTCTGACTCCGCTCCTGCGGGGGATGGCTAGGGTTGTGCCCCACGCCTATATCTCTTTCGTGAACACCTTGAAATGCGCCCCGGAAAAGCCGTTGCGCTCCAAGAACGATGCATCACGCTCGTCTTCATCCAACAGCACCGAGAACATGTTGTTCAAACCATCGGCTTTGGCTTTCTGCGTCAACGCTTCGATCAGCCGCGATCCTACGCCCTGCCGCCGATGATCCGGGTGGACCGCCATCGCAACTACCCGCACGCCCGGCGGAAGTCCATATGACGCCGTCTGGCGCTCGGACATTAAGAACGCTACGATCTCGCCACCTTGATCCTCATCGACCGCCACAAAGCATCCCCAAGGCGCGTACTCCAACGAGTCCAACGCGATTATCTCCAAAACGCGACCCACGTACTGGTCCCACGTCGCCGATCGATCCGGCCCACGGATCTCCTGATCCAACGCCAATACTCTCTCCGCGTCTCCTTGATGCAGTTCGCGTATCGAAATCACTTCAATGGCTCCTCGGATTCAGTTGACCACGTTAATCGGCGATCCATTTAAGTACGCCAATGTGTTCTCAACAACGCCCTGATTGAGCAGATCCAAACCCTCCGGCGTCATATCCGCGATGTGTGGCGTCAAGATCACCTGCTCACACTCTGTGATCGGACTACCTTCGGGTAGCGGCTCGTTCTCGAAAACATCCAACGCCGCACCGCTTATCCGACCCGCATTCAGCGCCTCGACCAACGCCGTCTCATCGACGATGGGACCACGAGCCACGTTCACCAGTATCGCTTCCGGTTTCATCAGACCGATCTCATGGGCCCCGATCATCTTCTCCGAATCGGGCGTCAGTTTTGTATGGATGGTAATCACATCTGACGTGGCCATAAGCTCGTCAAGACCCACAAACCTAACTCCCAACTTCTCTGCGCGCTCGTCTGACGGATTGAAGGTATGCGCGATCACGTTCATCCCGAACGCGTTGCAGATCCGCGCCATCTCCGCACCGATATTGCCGGTGCCTACGATTCCGACCGTTTTGTCGCCCAGGAACACGCCATCCTGCTTCACCCAATGACCCTGCCGCGTCATCTCCGTATACCACGCTGCCCGTTTCGCGGCCGCAAACATCAACCCGAACGCATGTTCGGCCACCACCGGCGCCGTCTTGCCGGGGATATTCGACACCGTGATGCCGCGCTCCCGAGCCGCCTCCAAATCGATGGAATCGGTGCCGATGCCGCAGACCGAGATGAATCGCAACTCCGGCAACAAGTCAAACATTTCCGAACGCCACTCGAGATAGCTCCGGGAGTTGATGATCGTCGTCGCTCCTTGCGAGCGCTCTATCTGCAAGTCGAAACTGTCGCAGCGAGTCGGAAATATCTTTACATCCGCAACCGCACTGAGCTCAGCCATACGAGGCGACCCTTCGCATTGAGCCGGGTCGTCAGATGGCACCACTACGAGTGCTCGTTCTCCGTTGGACATTTCGTTTCCAACCTATTGATGCAGGTACCGGCAAGCTCCTGACGATGCGTCGTGACTGACGCATCGACCAGAACCTGCCGACCATGATTTCTTAACTGTTAGACGCGGTCTTGTTCTTCGGACTGCGGCGCCGACTCGAACTCGGCCATCACCGGCATGCTGTCAGCATCCGACGACGAGCTTCTGCTGACGCGTTGGCGAAGCGTCGAAGCTACATTCGCCGCCTCGGCGCGTATCTCCTCGAGACGCTGGCTCGTGGAGTCCAACAACTCTTCCATCTGATCGCGTGCGGCACCGGATCGGTCCATGAACTGCTCGCGAGCCGAGCCGGTCCGGTCCCAGATCTGTTCACGGGCGGCATCGCTGCGATCCATCAGGTCAGCACGCATCTCCGCGCCCGATTTCGGTGCCAGCAAAATACCGACCGCGAAACCCGCGATGCCACCTAGGATCGCACCTGCCAGAAAACTATCTCCACCGTTTGCCATGATTAATCTCCATTTCTTTTATCTCGGTTTCGACGAGGATCTCATCCACGCCGGTTTGTATCGCCTCAGTCACCGGATCGTTCGTCAGAACGTGCCCGTGATCGTTCGCGCATTCGACGTTTGAACACGGAGCCCAACGGTGACAGCAGCCACGAAACTACATTGAAGCCGCCGCCGGATTCCTGCGAACCCATGCCAGCCCGGCTCCGCACACGATCTCGCAACTCCGAAATCGCGTCGCGAGCCGCAACCACCGAGTCGATCAAGTTGTCAACGCGGTCCATCGCCTCGTTCAATCGCTGCACGGCCTTTCGCACGGCACCAAGGGTTACCAATGCTACGACCGTCACCACTACGCAGACGACAACGAACGCTATGTCGCGCAGGATGCCGCTGTATTGAGAGATGTCGTTAAGTTCGAACAAACCTGTTCCGATTCAAGGCGATTGGACGAGCCAAAACTTGGATTTCAAGCCCAAATTCGCTTTACGCGAGATTCTACAAAATCAAACCCTGTCCAATTCACCATCCACGTTCAATCAAACATGCTACCGGGCTGACATTTTCGGCAAAAGTTCGTGTCTCGTTGCCGAGATTTCACCGAACTAATCGTCGAGCCACAACGCGGGCAATCCGAACCCGGTTTGCCATGAACGCTTCGGAATTTCCGATCCTTCCGTGGGTGACGTTGACCAAAAATCTCTCGCAACGTTGCGACAGCTTGGCTTGGCACACTGTAGACCGCTTCGTGCAACCGGTTTACGTCATCGACGGTGAACCGCGAGACCTTTCTAAACGGAAAGATGCCGGCTGCCCACAGCACCTCATCAGCGTACGCGTTGCCAATACCCGCTACCAATTCACCACGGGTCAAAACACCTTTAACCTCGCCTCGAAAACGTTTCAGCGCCAAACGAAAATCCGCCAAGCTCAGCGGATCGTCCAATACATCCGGACCCTGATCCGCGACCCGCGTTATCTCACCAACATTGTCCGATCCAACGTAGTAGATCTGACCCATCCGCTTCGCATCCGAGTATCTCAACTGCATACCGCCACCTAAATTCATCGTCAAAATAGTCGACTTCAACGGCTTCTTGCTCGCTTCAACCAACGACAGATCGCCTGTCAGCATCGGACTGACCACCATCGAAATACCGCCAGACAGCGACATCAGCAACAGTTTGCCTTTGCGATCCAGTCCCTCGATCTTCCGACCGCGAACATGCTCCACCAGCGGCTCGCCAATCAAATTCCTAACCACCAAAGGCCGCAACTCCCGGGCTGACTCAATTACCTCGCCTTTTATACGCGGCTCAAGATACTCTCGCAGAACATAAAGGTCAGGTGCTTCCGGCATATCGCCATTATCCTCTATCCTCTTCGGGAGGATTGCACATCCACTATCATCCCGCGCACAGGTTCTTTCCACAACCCTCCCCCTCGATGCCCAAGGGGGTACAGGTTCTTTCCACAACCCTCTCCCTTGATGCCCAAGGGGGTACAGGTTCTTTCCACAACCCTCCCCCTTGATGCCCAAGGGGGAATTAAAGGGGGTTTAGACTTGGCGTTTCGCTTTGCACCGCGTTCGCACCACCCTTCATCGTGCCACGTCCTGTCCCTGGACGCCCCTCGCGAATCGCCGATGCACGCATATCATGAATACGTAATCCGATTGCCTATTCTCACCCCACAATGAGCACCGTCTTTTATCGAAAGTGGCGACCTACCCGTTTCAGCGACGTCGTCGGACAGGAACACATCACCGACACGCTGCGCCGTGCCGTGATGTCTGACCGTGTCGCCCACGCATACCTCTTCACCGGTCCGCGCGGCGTCGGCAAGACCTCCACTGCGCGCATCCTAGCCAAAGCCATCAACGCTGAACTCGATCAAAACGGCGATCCGTTGCCCGACACCGATGCCGCGATCGCCATCGACGAGGGACGATACATGGACCTCATCGAGATAGACGCCGCCTCGAACCGGGGTGTCGGCGACATCCGCGACCTGCGCGAGCGAGTGCTGCTACGTCCGACCGTCGGCCAGTTCAAGGTCTACATCATCGACGAAGTCCACATGCTTACCACCGAGGCCTTTAACGCCTTGTTGAAGACCCTCGAAGAGCCGCCGCCGCAGGTCGTCATGATCCTCGCCACGACCGACATCCACCGCGTCCCGGCGACGATAATCTCCCGGTGCCAACGGTTCGACTTCCGACGTCTCACTCCCGACGACGTTATCGGACGTCTAATCCTCATCTGCGACGAAGAGGGGATCGAATGCGAACCTAGCGTCCTGGAACTCGTCGCCCGATCCGCGTGGGGATCCCTTCGCGACGCCGAGAATCTCCTCGAACAGCTTGCCGTCTCATGCGGCACTGGCGAAATCACCCAAGAACAAGCCCGCGAGCTACTCGGAATAGGTGACACATCCTCCGCCCGCAATCTCGCCAGCGCAGTCCTCGCGCAAGACACGAAACGCGCTCTTGAAATCATCGAAGAAGAAGCCGGGCGCGGTGCCGAACTCAGAGGTCTGCGCGACGGCACCATCTCCGCGCTCCGCGGTGCGCTCCTCGCGAAACACGGCATCACCACGCTTTACGGACAGCTGGGCGACGCACCCGAACTCGAAGCCGAAGCCATGCAGGCCTCCTCCGAGCAGATGCTCCACGCCATCACCATCTTCGGGCACAACGAGCGCTTCGGTGAAGCATCATCGCCATTGTCCCTCGAAATCTCCGCCCTCAGAGCCATAGCCGCACCCCCTTCGCCACAACCAGCCGCAACTCCAGCGACTGCACAGCAACCACGCCGACAACCGGCCCGTGCTCCGGCGACAGCACAACAACATAACCGACAACCTGCGCCTCGTTCGGCCCCACGAACGGAATCCGGGGCAGATGTCGCCACTGGCTCGCCAATCCTCGACGAAATCGAAAAGGCCGCCGGGAGACCTGTCCGGACCGCGTTCGCACAAGCCAACTTCATCGGACCGAACGACGACGGCGTCCTCATCCTCCAGCCCAAATACGCCAGTGCAACCAAACGCCTCCGCGACATGTGGATGAACGACGAAACCAGAGCCAAACTACGCCCCGCCTTCCAAAGCGTCTACGGCTCAAACATCCGCGTCCAACTCCAACAGTCATCCCCCTCACCATCCGCCGGTTCAACGTCCACACCTGCTCCCACCACCAGTGCACCGGCTCCAACTGCACCCCGACCAGCTCCGACACCCACCCAATTTACCCAACCTAGGCCGTCCGCGCCAAACCGATCAAACCAACTCGCCGACACTCCCCAACCCTACGGCATTCCCGATGCCATCGACACCAATCCCACAGTCAATCGTCTCCGCAACGTAGGTGGCCGCATCGTCGGCATCGACGGGAATTAGCTCCCCCTTCGGGTGCTGTGCACAACTACCGTCATTCCGGCGAAAGCCGGAATCCAGATGGGCCGGGCTATGGAGTGCAAAGCGAAACACCGAATCTAAACCCCCTTTAATTCCCCCTTGAGCATCAAGGGGGAGGGTTGTGCACAGCACCCCTTCGCCCCGCGAAGGGGACGCGTGCAAAGCACGCAGGGGATGCCCGAAATTCAAAGCAACAACCCCCAAACCGCAATAACCATCCCCTCTCCCGCTCCGCGGGAGAGGGCTAGGGTGAGGGCAACCGGGCGGCCAAGGGGCGCGGCACCCACGCCCCCCACCCAACTGGATGGACGTTCCGTCCGCTGAAGCGCCGGCTTTCGCCGGAATGACGTTAGTAATGTGCAGCACCCTCACTCAGGAACCCGCGAACCTAAAGGCGAGAAGCCATTAGTGGCAATGCAAAAACACCTACCTTGTTACCATGGCGTCATCACATCGGTCACAAGGAAGCGACCATGATACGCACCCAAATCCAACTGAACGAGACGACCCATAGGCTTTTGAAAAACAGAGCTCATTCCGAAAACCGGTCGATGTCCGCGCTCGTCCGAGACGCCGTCAACCAGTATCTCCAAACCCCTCCTCGGCGCAAGTTGACATTGAAAGACTTCACATTCATCGGGTCGGGACGATCGGACTCAAACGGCCCCCGTCCATTGTCCACGAGACATGACGATGCACTCGCGGAGATCTACAACGAGTGATCTTGGTGGCAATGGGAACACCCTGCCCTGCTATCATTACATCATTACATCAGTGACTAGGAAGCGACTATGGTACGCACCCAAATCCAACTGAACGAGACGACCCATAGGCTTTTGAAAAACAGAGCTCATTCCGAAAACCGGTCGATGTCGGCGCTCGTCCGAGACGCCGTCAACCAGTATCTCCAAAACCCTCCTCGGCGCAAGTTGACTTTGAAAGACTTCAAATTCATCGGGTCGGGCAGGTCATCACCAGATGACCCACGTTCCGCCTCGATCCATCACGACGACATCTTCGCCGAGGCCGCCCTCGAATGATCTTGGTGGACACGTCTGCAATCGTCGCAATTGCGGACACGAGAGACGAAGCCCACGAACGTGCTCTCGACGCATTAAACAATCTGCGATCCGAATCAACGCCGTTGTGGACGCACAGTTACGTCGTACTCGAGTCTTCCGCCGTCATGCAGCGTAAGTTGGGCATCGAACCAGCATTGGAATTCCTCACCGAAATCGTCAACCTCGCTACGATCCATTGGGTATCCCAAGAAGATCATGAACGAGCCGTCTACCGGCTCGGGCAACGCCGCCGCCGCAATCTCAGCCTCGTCGATTGCGTCAGCTTTGTGCTGATGGAAACCTACGGCTCCACCACCGCGTTCGCTTACGACTCCGACTTCCAATCCGAAGGTTTCGAACTCATCGGATGACCCCGATCCGAATCGGGTTACCCCGTAAACCGGATGATCAACGGCACCACGATCGCCGTCAGCCCCAACAGCCCGATCACCGCCGCGAACAACAGGTACCGGACGCCGTAGTTTGACATCAGCGACGGATCGTAATATTTCGCCACCTCGTTGTCCCGATACATCGCCACCAATCCGGCGAGCAACGTCCGACGCGTCCGACGCCCCATGACCAGAGCCACTAGTGCCACCGCATTCAGCAAGACCGACATCGCGATGAACACGCCCAATATGATGTCGTAACTCGCATCCGCATCCTCCAACTTCGCCTCCGTCGACACCCCTGAATTCACCGCCAGCACAATCAGATTGAACACAATCGCAGTCAACACGAAAATCGTGTCGGTGCGGCTGCTCTCCCCCAACTCCCTAACGATGTGTTCGTGGACTTGACCTAACATTCCGGTCCCTCCGTTAGTCATGGCAACGGTAACTCCCGTTTCGGAGCCGTCTCATCGAGCCAGACCTTGTGGAATATGCTACCGGGATACTTGGGAGGTTTTAGGTCGTGGACCCATGGATGCGAACGGCAATGAACAGTCGTGGGCTCGACTCCTACGGGTATGACTAGCGCTTGCTCAGCTACGTACTCTTCAATCTCTAAGTACAACTCATGCCGCCTCACCGCGTCACGCTCGCTTGGTCGACGATGTAACGGAGGTCATCCAAAAATCGTTTTTGCAACCTCCACACCTCGTCGAAGCACTCCACTAATCCGATTTCAATAGCTTCGGTCGAGCGCGTCGGCATGTAGCTCAGTGGGCTCATTCCATTCGCGACATAGCGGGAAACGTTTTTATGAGGTTCAAGCACTAACAAAAGATACATCTGGTCCGTAATCATCCGAACGTACCGAAGCATCGCCTCTTGAGTCTTAACCACAAATTCCGGCGTAAAGACATCAGGTGCCTTGAAGCTTTTCAACTTGACCACGATGTGTTTTAACTCCCGCTCGCCCACTTGAATGTCCATAACCGATTCGCCGAAACTCCAAACCGCATCCGAAGTAGACCTCAAAAAAGCTGCGTCCATATGTACGCCGAAACCTTGTTCCGCTTTCTCATAGTAGTCGATCATCACCGAGACCTCGTTGAGACTCGCCAATGCGCTGTTATAGCGGGTCGAATTCAAATAAGGAGCCAAAGCTTTCAAAATGTCACGGTTTTGATCCAAGCTCATTTGCTCATAAAGTTTTCGGCCTTGACGATGCCCTCGTTGGGAGTCACGGGATTGTCCAGTCAAGATCGAACTCAGACACTTACTGACTTCCTCAGCGGACAGATAGCTGGCGTACGCGGCCATCGAAGCGTAGCCGCCGTCCCTATTATGCGCTGCGTGTTCGAGATGTAGGCTCGCGATGTCCACGCCCGTGCTAAGCTCCACTCTCACGTGACGATCAATCCCGAACGGGTCACGCCATGTAATTCGTTGACAGAGATCTTCGATATCGATCAATCCTTCGGTCGCATTCATCAGCTCCGTGATTTGTTCGCGAGTGACGCTTGGGAACAGTTTCCGTGCAGTTCGGTACAGTCTACGGCGTTCAGTTTTGATTCTGTAGGTTTCGTGTTTTGTCATCATTCTCTCCCGTTGGTCACCGTGTTCGCGGGAATCTCGCTGGATTTAGTTACCCTTGACCGACCTATCGTAGCGGTGCGTGAAATGAAACATAATTTCTATTATAAATCCACCACTTACATCGATCTGGGACTTAATGAATTCCTTCGCGGCGTTTCTGGACAACTTCGGGCAACAATCGGGGTCGCCTCCGAACAACCCCGATTGGTCGCTAGCCCCTCAAACCCCCAACTCCCGTCGCGCCTCTTCCACGCTCATGATTCCCGCGCCGACGAGCGTTGCTAGGCGGTCCGCCCGGTCCGAATGCGACTCCTGCACCGCTTCGACGTCCGAGAGGTTGAAGCGGACGTTTAATTCGTTCGGGAAGCTGGCGAAGTAGGGCGTTAGGCGATGGTTGATGCCGTCCTCGAGCGACTTCAGCTCCGGGATGATGGTGTTGCGCCACAGGAACTGTTCCATCGTCCGCACGTTCGCCAGCGTCGCATCCTCGAACTCGCTCAGGAAGACTTTAGGAACTCCGAATGCCCGTGATACTTCCTCGACCGACCACTGCAACGCGGCGATGAACTCCATCTCCGATTGGTTCGAGCCCAACCGCTTCATGTCAACTCCGCCGCTCAACACGACCGGCCGGTGCGCCTTATCGGGATCAACCAGGCGCGCGTCCCAGATCTCCTTCAATCGTTCAATCTCGTACTGATTGGCATTATTGTCCGCCGTTATCACCACATCCGACGGCATCGCCGAGTGCACGTAGAAGCGACGATTGAACCGCAACGCCTCCGCACCCATATCGACCGCCGCCCGCGCCGGTGCCATCGACGAGAATCCCGACAGCCCGCGCATCGGATTGAACCGTCGGTACCACAGCATCTCTTCAGGCAGATAGGCCACACGCCCGTCCGCCGTCTGATGGATGAAGCCACGGACGGTGCGATCATCCTCGCTGCCAACTACGTGCACCTCGTCGGGTCGCAACGGCCACATCTCGTACGGCACACCGTCGCCGTCTCGAGCCAGCGCCAAATATGCCGAACCCCAAAGCGCCAGCCGGCTCTCGGTCACTCGCAGCAACTGTCCGCCGTCCCAAACGGCATTAGGACGCTCCAACAACCGCTGCAACGGATGACCGGCTCCAGCCAGCTCCAACTCCGTGCCCGGACTCCGTCGTTGCCAGACCTCCAACGGAGGTCGACTCACCGCCTCCGCCAACACTCGCACCGCAGCATGAACCGCCGTCGACTGCGCGTAGTACTCCCCGTACCGCGCCGGCGTCCAATCGACATCATCCCGGCTGACTAACGGGATGCCGATCCGGTCGACGACCCGGCGCGAGGAATACCCGCGGCGCTCGACGCCGTCCGGTTCATCACCAGCACGGCCACGTCCGAAAGGCGCACCGACGACGCGTCCGATCCGTTTCAACACGCCGTTACCTTCTCGTTCTCTCTGCTTCATCTCCTTAGCTCCTCCTAGACACCGGCCGTTGAACTGATCGCAAATCCCACGATCGCCAACACCTCGCCGCCTACCAGCACCATCAGCCAACGGATGTTGATCTCGATGCCACGCAACCGCGCATCGTGATCTCCCTCAACCGTCGACCTCAGTCGCTTCACCTGCGCCAGAAGATCCGACTCTTCTGGCTCGTCATCAACTCTCGAAGACCTTTTCTGAACGTGCGACCTGCCTCGCCCAGCCAGATCCTCAAGATCCATCTCCAGCAATACTTCGCGTGGATCCATATGTCGTACACCTCCGTTCCTGACATCTCAGATCGACACCTTTCGATACGGTGCCAGCAACCGCTTCACGTCGCCCGACGGGTCGTAGAGCGATCGCGACGCGCCAGCCGCAACATCGTCCGTTCTCGCCACGCCGTCCCGCCGACGCCATCGATCCACCGCAGTCAGCACCGTGGCCTCAACGACCTCAGGCGGAAATTGCAACGCTTTGATCAGCGAGCCATCTAGATGCTCTGTCGCGATGCTTCCGTTGACACCGCGCTCGACGTTCAACACTGAAGCGCCCACCTGCCGGACAAACATCTGCTCGTGGTCGATGATGATTGTGTGGCCCGCATCGATGTTCCGCGCATCGTCAACTTTGACCGACTTCGATGCTTTGCTTACCGACGAACCACTGTCGTCGGTGTATGCATCCAGCGAGACGACATGCGACCGGTATCCCCACCGGCCCGTAACCGAAACCCGGGCCCGACCCAGTGGAAAACACGATCTCGACCGCTTCGGACTCACTCGCACCGTGTGAAACGGGACCCCGTGCGGCGACCGCGGGTTCGTATCCAGTGGATACAGAAGCAGTTCCGACCGATGCCGAGTCCGCTCGTAAACCCCATCGCCATCCCAGTCTTCGACCATCTGCGAAACCTCGATCAGATCGTCTACATGCACTCGCAATCTGTCCGACACATCGAACCGCTTTGACGCCGAGCTGACGTAGAAGTTGCGACCACAGTGACCGTCGACCACTCGACTCGCCACGTGAAGCAGATGCCACAACACCGCGTCGTGACTCGTATCAGCAATCCCTAGCCGACCCTTCAATTCCGTCGGCTTCGCATACAGATTAAGCACCCCAACCGGCGCTTCAGAATCCGTCATTGTTTATTTCTCCTTTTTTGAATTTAGTACCCTCCCCTTCGCTCCGCGAAGGGGACGCGTGCATAACCACCGTCATTCCGGCGAAAGCCGGGATCCAGAGGGGCGGTGCGAGGGCGGTTCGCGAACCGCCCCTACACGTTCATTCGCTCCAACGAACTGGGCACGCCCCATTCCCCCCGCTCGTTTCACAAGACCATTGCACAACCCGCGATCGGGGTCACGAATCGACCGTTTAGGCGATAGGCCCTGATTGCCCGACCCCTCTGGATTCCGGCTTTCGCCGGAATGACGGAGTTTTGCACTGGCCTCGTTTCCCGGGAGAGGTCCAGGGTGAGGGCACACACTCAGATCGTGATGTTGTAGACCAAAGCCGTGTGCTCCGCTTTCGAACGATTACCCGTCCGCTCTGCGAAGGCCAGGCGCATGCTCACCACCATCACGTTCTGACGCTTCTGGATGTCACGCTCCGTCTCGATCATCAGATTCCGACGGAAGCCCACGCGCCATTGACCAGTGTTCACCGCTAACAGTCGACCGCGGTCTTGCGTGTTCCCCCCGCTCGTGACCTTGCCGTCCGCGTCTGCAAGACGCATCTGACCGCTCACGATCAGCGGGTGACCGTAGACCGAGGCCAACTGACCCGTCAGGATCGTCGCCTTCGGACCTAGCTTGTCTACCGTTTCAACTGCGTTCAAACCCAAGCTGCGGACGAACGTTGCCACGTCGGTCACGAACACCGTCTCAGTCTGGCTCAGTCCGTATTTGCCGAGTTTCTTCAACAGGCCGAGGTATGCACCGCTCGTAACTCCCTCAAGTTGCGAGATGCCCTGAGCCGTGTTATCCACTAGCGGAAGATGGATCAACCCGTCGAAACCGATCAAAAATTGCGCCTTCCCTGCCGTCGACGTCTCCAACGTCTCACCGTCCGCATTGATGCCGTTCGCCGCTGTTCGGTCGGCATTCAGTAACACGTCGTCGATAACCTCCGCCGCGTTCCGGACCAAGGTCCGTCGCACCTCAGGAAGCACCGCGAAGACCGCATCCTCGTCCAGCGTCAGCGACCACGGAACCTCCGCAACCAGCTCATACGCCGTCAAAGTCTGCTTCGCCGTCTTCGGTGTGCTCTCGGTAGTCGCCGTGTTCTCCGTTCCCGGATACCAGTTCACATCGCCCAACTGCAACGGGATATCGAAGGGATTCGTCGGCATGTCGATCCGATTGAACAGACTCGCCACCCGCGTCTCCTGATGCACGTCATCCCACAACCGCGACGCCATGCCCGTCGGCACGATCTCATCGCCCCGACCAGCCGTCACGCTGTCCATCGCCGCCTTCAGACGCACGTCCCACTCACGCACCGACTCGGCGCCCAGCTGCGTCTCCGCCGCCCGTTGCACGCTCCGCAAGATCGCCAGGTCCAACTCATCGCAACCCGCATAGGGACCCGACTTCACGACCGTGTTACCTGCCGAACCGTGTTCACCGGCCAGCAACGCATCTCGACGATAACCCTGCTGCTCCGTAGTCAGCGCCTCGATCGCCTTTCTTAACCGAACCCGCTCATCGTGAACCGGCTCGACTCGTTCCTTGACAAACGTCGAAACGTCCGCCAACTCCTTCCTCAGGAGTTCCATCTCTTGTGTAGTTTCAGGCATCTAAGCCATTCTCCTTTTGTCTGTCAACCCTCTCCATCTAGGAGAGATCAAATACTTTTCCCCTCATCGTCAGGAAGAGGTCACACTCTGCAATCCCCTCTCCCTCTGGGTGCTATGCACAACCCTCCCCCTTGATGTCCAAGGGGGAATTAAGGGGGGTTTAGACTTGGCGTTTCGCTTTGCACTCCGTTGCCCGGCCCCTCTGGATGGACGTTCCGTCCGCTGAAGCGCCGGCTTTCGCCGGAATGACGGTGGTTATGCACAGCACCCCCTGGGAGAGGGCCAGGGTGAGGGCAATCCATCTTTCCCCTCTCCCCCTGGGAGAGGGTTAGGGTGAGGGCCACCCCGCCGCAATTCGCCGAGCAACCCCGCCCGCGCCTCACAACTCGCCCAATCCGGACACCGCCCGCCATAACCGCCGCATTCCCTCACGCATCTCCAGAAACTCGCCATCGTCGCGCACCTCTCGATCCGGACCACCAGACGCCAGCGCGCTCGAGTGCATGGGCACAGGCACCGCGCTGATCTCTAGCAATTCCTGACTTTTGTACCAATAACCACGCCGTCCATTCGAAGCCTCCCTCATCTCCGTCTCCAACGGAATGAAACCCACCGACACTCCGCGCATGAAGCCCCGCGCATACAGGTCTGCGATCTCCATCGCAAACGCCGTCGGCGCGAACTCCACCAACGCCTTCAACCCTTCACCCTCGACCCAGACCCGACTCGCCCTGCCGATCGGCGGCATCGACCGATCATGCGCCCAAAGGAACACCGGGTTCCTCCGATACCCCTCAAGCTCCCATCCGTTCGGATCGATCAAATCCCCCTTGCGATCCTCGCTTCCAACCGCTGCCGTGATGATCAAACGCCGAGAACCTTTCACGTTGGCATCATCGCTCACGGCACGTACCGCAACACCATCGCCATCGGCCTCCGAGGTCAGCTCAACACCGTCAACGCTAGCATCCAAGACACCAGCGCCAAACCACTTAACCACAACCTCATCCACATCACTCTGTCGCCCCATCGCGCCGGCATCACCGACATCCAAATCACAACTCAATACCATGCCTGCCACATCTCCTCATCAACGCCGCCCCATCCGAAGCAGCACTAACTGTTACACACGTTCTACTAACTATGATGCAACACCAACACTTATTTCGCAACCCCTAATTGGCACAAATTTGAGAATTTTCGCTCTCCTCTTCGGGTGCTGTGCGCAACCTCCGTCATTCCGGCGAACGCCGGAATCCAGAGGGGAAGGGCAACAGGGAAGCGCCCGCGTACCATGTTTCATTCCCGCACTTCATTAACGTCATTCCCGGACATAACTGACGTCATTCCCGCGCACGCGGGTATGACGGCGTCGACACCACGCCGCCGCAATAGGACGTATTCAACACCACGTATCGTTGATCGCCCCTGCAAACGACCAGTTAAACCTTGTCTGAAGGATTTCTAGGGATGAACGCGCTGACCGTAGAGCAGGAATTCCAATATGAAGTGTCGAGGGCATTTGGTGTTCCGAAGGTTTTCTTGAGCGAGTATGACGATGCGACGCTGTCAAACATAAGTGTTATGGAGCAATTCTTGTGGCGTAACACTGTGATTCCGGAACTTCGGATGCTCGAGGATGGTTTCAATAGCGGTCTTGTTCCGGGCTACGAAACCGCGGGTGAGCATCTGGAAGTCAGGTTTGATTTGAGCGGAATTGAAGCGGTGCAAGAGTCGCAGTCTGAAAAGGCGGAACGTGAGGGTGGTTTGGTTAAAAACGGGATTATGACGGTGGAGGAGGCTCGGGCGGAGTTGGGGTTGTGAACTAGGATTTTGAAGGATGGGGTGATGGTTGTTTAGGGTGGTGCGATGAATGCGGTTTTGGTCATGGCCGGGCCCCTTGGCCGCCCTGTTGCCCTCACCCTAGCCCTCTCCCGCGGAGCGGGAGAGGGGATGGTTGTTGTGTTGTTTGGGTTGCGCGGTGATGGCGGGGGCATGGTGATCGTGTTGGGGTTCGTTGTGATGGTGATCGGGTTTGTGATGTTGATGGTGGATACGAATTTCGGTAGAGGTGAAACGTGTGGTGCGGAGCAATCCGGGTATGACTGGTATGTTGATGGCTAGTTGGTCGAGCGTGTGGTCGACGTGGTGTGGGTGGGCGATTGCGATTGGAATTCGGCTGAAAGGACGCTTAACGAACCGGTTGGGGTTTTGGAATGGGATTGGTTCCTGGATTCCATTGCGGCACGCGCGAGAAACATTGCCTGGAACTTCGGTAGGCTCTGGTAACCATATCTGACGGTCCCCGCCGCGATCTCGGCGATAGGCGCCGTTTTTATCGCCTACTGAGCCGGTTGGTCGTTATCGAACAATTGGTTCAATTCGGACCACAATGGCGATTATGGTTGGGGTGAGTTAAATGTGAAATGAGTAGTGTAACCATCTTCGTGCAGGGGTGTTTCGTGCATCGCGGCACTGAGAAACGTCACGTATACGAGCATACTCGTGGGCACCCCGTCACCGTTGCCAGTTACTTCGTCGATGTCTCGCAAGAATTTGGTTTTGATATGGGTCATTTCGTCAAAAGATTTGTTTTGCACTACTAGAAACAAATGCTGGAACGTTTCTCGATTGATCGTGACCGCGATTGTTACTTTGCGGTTTTCCATGATGTCTGACACCCGATCCGATTTCTAAGCCATCACCAATTCGAGAAGGCGATCCCATTGCATTTCGCCGTTGACCGCTATCTCCGATTCGTGAAGGTACCGCACCATCGCAACCTTCGCGGCAGCTCTCCGTTCATAAAGGCCGTTGCCAGCGTGTTCGCCGATCAGCTGCATGATGCTCAATCCAGTACGGGGACTACCTGAGATTTCTTCCCAAAACGCGTCGCCAGTGATTCTCACGTGAGTTCCCAAATCTCTTATGCCGCTTTTTCCATAGCAGATTCCCTCGACGCAAATCGGTGTCAAACCGTTCTGCCGGAGTACCGCGCTTGTGCTGTTGAAACTCCGAGCCAAAGCTCGGCGCGCATCGGCGTTACCCCAACGAGGTCCCGATTTCACTTGCACTACGGTACGTGTTGCCCCTTCGTCGTACTCCAAGTCGACATTCGTGATACCGGATTCCCTGCCGTTTCTTCCCTTTCGGCATGTCACAACCGCGATCCTCTCAAGCACCTTACCGAATTTCGTTTCCTCGCTTGACGACAGATAAGCTGTTATCGCCGTATCAGCAAACTGTGATGCATCTTCATTCGTCCGCATCCGAAATAGAAACGGGTTCTTATTCCGAATGATGTTGCGCGAGGGTGCCGAGAGTCGATCCGCCAGTTCCTGCGTGAAAACGGAGAGAATCTCGTCGATCTCTGGTCTGGCTTCATCCCACCAGTCGGGATGGGTTGTCACGACATGCGCTTTCTGATCACGTCGCAATACTCAGGACTCGTGTCGATTCCGATCGCGTTGCGACGGAGATCGCGGGCCGCCACCAGCGTACTGCCCGAACCCGCGAACGGGTCTAGGACGGTGTCGCCTTCGTCTGAGAACAGCCGTATAAACCACTCCGGCAACGGAGTCGGAAAAGCGGCTGGATGTCCCGTGTTGTTGCACTCGGTTGCCATGTGCAAGACGTTCGTCGGATATGCCATTTTGCGACCGCTCCAGTTTGACACGTTTTTGCCGAATCCGTTATCGTTCTTCGATAAAACTCGTGACCGGTCAGTGTCCGACAGATTTCGAAGACGCGCTTGCCTCCATTCGCCCATCGGCACCATGACTGCCTCTTGGCGCATCTTGAACTTTTTGTTAAGCGTAAAGTGCAAGAGCCGTTCCCAAGCGTCGCGGAATCTGTTGGGCCATTTTCCGGGGTAGCAGTTCTTCTTGTGCCAGATGTATTCGTCAACCCATCGCCATCCCTGTTTCCGTAGCTCAACGATAAGGTCCAAGATATACGTGTGTCGCTCGCCATTGATCGCCTTTTCCTTGACGTTGAGAACGAAAGAGCCATCCGGTGCAAGCACGGATTGAAACGCTTTGGCTCTTGGCAGAAACCACTCCACGTATTCGTCAGGATGGATTCCGCCGTAGTTGTCCTTGCGCTGATCGGCATACGGCGGCGATGTGAAGATCAGGTTGACCGACCGAGGCGCGATAACCCCGGATTCGATGACGGAAAGGCAATCGTCGGCGAATATCCGGTAACCTCGATCAATTGTTTCGATCACGTCAGCCTCCGTTTCCGTTTGAGATACGTTGGTTGTCATAATGGGGATAGAAGCATACTGATCAACTTGCCTAGTTGGACAAGGGCAATCGGTGTCAACACGATTATTAACACGATGCCGAATACGAACCCGACTGGATTTTCCGGGAATTCATCGAAGATCAGGGACAGGAAATTCATTTGTATCCTTTCTAGCACATCTACACTAACTACATTTTAGTGGTGATACCGATGAGAGTCAACCTAGAAAGAGTCGTAACCACGTCCCAATCCTAGCGTCAAATCTCGCCCCGTCGTCGCTTTTCCAATGCGCTCCGCAGAGGTTTAGATTCGTTGGTGCGAACACCCCGGGCATCCCCCGCTCGCTTCGCTTGCTCACGCCCCCTCACGCTGCGCGAAGGGGGCGTTATTCCTCCACGCCCGTCAACAGTTCCATGATCGCATCCTCCACCGCGTCGCAGAGATCGTCTTTCTCCGGCGACGTGATCGACAGCGGCGGCGATACCGGGAGGATGTAGCCGCCGAGGGGAACCCAGATGGGGCGCGGGTCACTCACGCTACCAACCAATCACCCCCGCGAGTAAAATCAAACCCGTAGCCACCACCCACACCTCGGAGCCCCCTCACCTCATGATGAACCGCAACATGCTTAAGCAAGCTCAGCAGATGCAGAAGAAGATCCAGGAGGTGCAGGAGGAGATTGCTCAGGCCACTACTGAGGCGTCGGTCGGAGGTGGCGCGGTCAAGGCCGTTGTGGTCGGTGGTTCTCGTGTCGAATCTATCGAGATCGATCCTGATGTCGTTGACCCTGAAGATGTCGAGATGCTCCAAGACCTCGTTGCCGCCGCGGTGAACCAGGCCATTGATCAGTCGCAGGAACTGGCCGCGGAGAAGATGAAGGCTATCACCGGCGGTCTCAACATTCCCGGGCTCAGCTTCTAGCGATTCGGGGCGTTTCGCACGTTCGCAGATTACCGATGGCCGCCTTCCGACCCGACCCTCCACGCCCGGTTTCGCCCGTAGCACCTCGCACCGATGCGCCCCGCGGCGTTGCGGCGCCCGTCGCCCGCGTCATCGAAGCTTTTCGGCGACTTCCCGGCATCGGACCCAAATCCGCGCAACGTCTCGCCTACCATCTCGTACGCATGCCCGAGGCCGAAGCCGCCGAGCTCTCGGAAGCGATCACCGGCGTCAAACAGCGCATCAAGCTATGCGAGACTTGCGCCGACATCACCGAGGCGACCACCTGCCACATCTGCACCGACCCCAACCGTGACCGGTCCACGATCTGCGTCGTCGAGGAACCCCTCGATGTCACCGCCTTCGAGCGCACGCGCGCCTACACCGGCCTTTATCACGTGCTTCACGGCGCCATCTCACCGACCTCCGGCATCGCTGCTTCCGACCTCAAGATCAAAGAGCTGCTCCAGCGCCTCCAAGCCAACACCGCCGATCAGACGGTAACCGAAGTGATCGTCGCAACCAACACCAACCTCGACGGTGAAGCGACCGCCATGTATCTTCAACGCGCCATCTCTCCCGCCGGCATCAAAGTAACCCGCCTAGCAAGAGGTCTGCCGTCAGGGACTGATATTGAATATGCAGATGATGCAACGCTGGCACACTCGTTGGAGTCGCGGGCGGAGATTGGCGCGTAGTTCTCACTACGGCGTAGCGGTTGAATGTAGTCGTATTGAACTTACATGGATCAGTCGAACATGTAAGTAACATTTAAGTTACCATCAAGTGGTGATCGAACTTCGCGAATACAACGACGATCAGGGAAGGAATCCATTTCGACGTTGGTTTCGACAACTTGACCACAACGCAGCTGCCCGCATCGCGGTTGTGCTTGAACGAATGTCCGAAGGAAATCTCGGAGACGTGAAACCAGTTGGTGATGGCGTTATGGAGCGACGCCTGTCATTCGGCCCCGGATATCGCGTGTACTTCGGACGTGACGGCGACACGCTGATCATCCTGTTGGGCGGCGGCGACAAGCGACGCCAACAAAGGGACATCCGAGATGCACGCAGTAGATGGCGACACTATCGAGATCTGAAACGAGAGTAAAACAACTGATGCCTTCAACCACCAGTTTCCACGGCACAATCCGTGAGCGCGCAAACAACGACTCCGAATTCCGGATAGGCCTCTTGGAAGTCGCTGCCGAGGCGTTAGTCTCGGGAGACCTCGACGAAGGGAAAGCCGCACTCAGGCTGTACATCAAGTCCACCGCTGGCTACGATTCCGTTGCAGACGTTATCGGCATCCACCCAAAGAGCCTCATCCGCATGCTCGGCCCCGAAGGCAATCCGCGCGCCTCGAATCTCGTCGCAATACTGTCACATGCCGCACTGACAGAGGACGTACACCTCGAAGTTAAAGCCACAAGTGTGGACGCAGATCGCACTTTGACCGCTGCGTCTACTTAGTTCTCAATGCCAACTCTGGGCCGAATCCTCGTGATTTCGTCAATCGCCGTTTCCTGCGGATTACCCGATCAACCGCCCATATAATCGCAACGAAGAATACGTCCCCTCTCCCGGTTGTGGGAAGGGGTTAGGGTGAGGGCCCGAACCCATGAAAATCGAACAGATCGAGACTTTTTTGGTCGACCGTTTCCTTGTCGTCCGCGTCACTACGGATGATGGCACTCAGGGCATCGGCGAATCCTGCTACTGGGCGTATCCCCGCGCTGCTGAAGAGACCGTCCACGCTCTCGGCGAAGCGATTGTCGGCATGGATCCGGGCGACACCGAGCACATCTTTAACTACATGCACCGTTACAACGGCAGTTTTCGCGGCAACAGTATCGCCGCCGCAATCTCGGGCATCGACATGGCGCTGTGGGACATTAAAGGCAAGCGCCTCGACGCACCCGTCTGGGACCTCCTAGGCGGCCGTGCTCGGCAGAAGATCCGCGGCATCTTCCTTGGTGTGGGCGGCGAAACACCCGCCGCAGTCGCCGAGCGAGCCAAGATCGCCGTCGACCGCGGCTATTCCGCCTTGAAATTCACGCCCATGCCGCGCGAGTTCCAGTTGCTCAAATACCCCGTCCTAGTCGACAACGCCATCGACATGCTCGCTGCCGTGCGCGAGACGGTTGGCAACGACTTCGACATCGGCATCGAGATACACCGCAACATGCGACCGTCGGAAGCGGTGGTCTTCTGCGAGAAGGCGATGCCATTCAACCCCTACTTCATCGAGGACCCCATAGTTCCCGACGGCGTCCTTGCGATGTCCGAAGTCGCCACCAAAATGCGCCTGCCCCTCGCCGTTGGAGAGCGCAACACCGGGATCTACGAGTTCCGCGAGTACGCCCAGATGACCAACTGCTCCTTCTTCAAGCCCGACATCGCAGTTGCCGGCGGCATCACGGGCGTCAAAAAGATATCCGCCATCGCCGAGGCCCACCACATCCTCATCGCGCCCCATAACTTCCAAGGTCCCATCGCCACCGCCGCCTGCGTCCAACTTGGGATTTCGTCGCCATCTTGGGACGTGCTTGAGGCTGTGGATGAGGATAAGCCGCCGCGGTCAGATATGGTCGACGCCCCCATGGAGGTAGTCGATGGATGGTTCACCCTCCCTGAGAAACCCGGCCTCGGCGTAACCTTCAACGACAACGCCCCTAACCTACACCCCTTCAATCCAGCCAAAATCCCGCCGCCCATCCGCGAAGATGGCAGCGTCGGCCTCCGCTAACCAACCTCCACTTCGCTGGGCGAAGGGGACGCGGAGCGAAGCGAACGCAGGGGATGCCCGGAGACACCGCAAGCCATCATCCCCTCTCCTCCGATGGGAGAGGATCGGTGTGACACTCCCTTCAATAGGAGTTCGAAGAGTTTCGCCATTTCGACTCGAATGAACATCCGTACTAACGTTATGCTTGACAAAGCACCGAACGGATGAATGATTCAATCGAGCGAGTCTTGAATAAGTGGAACGGCGAAAGAAGGCCTTCTGAAAACGATAACCGCGAAGCAATATGGGCGATTCGACCGCGCTGGTCGACGCCCTACTTCTTGCTATTCACACTTCAGGTGGTTCTCGGTACCGGCATCGCCACGTACGACGGTATATCATCGGCAACTCCCGAAATTTGGATACAGGCGTACTTTGATATCATTCTCCGTACCGGTCAGGTCGGGATCGCGGCGGCGATCATCACATTTACACTTGTCGAACTACTGGGCAGCATCATGTTAATGAGCGAATGGATACGACAGAATCTCGTTGAACCTGCGAAGGAACGAAACCGCGAGCAAGGCCGCGCAGAAGTCCGGGCACAGGTGCGCGCGGAGATGAAGGATTGGGACCGGCGTCGGCAAGCTTCAGAACGACGCGGCGAAACGTTCCACGAGCCGCCGCCATACTTGGAGAACGGTTCATCTGACAACGGTCACTAAAACCGTATCCATGTGATTTCACTACCATGTCGCCAACTCGACGACGATACTTCAACGCCGAAGGCATCGTCGTCCGTGCCCGCGACCTCGGAGAGGCCGATCGCATCGTCATCCTCTTCACTCCAAACCTCGGCCTCCTCTCGTGCGTAGCGCGCGGCGCACGACGAACGACCTCTCGGACCGGCGGACACGTCGATCTTCTACGACACATTACTGCGCACGTCTCCGAGGGCCGATCCAACCTCCACACCCTCAGCCAAGTTGAGACCGTTAACGCATACCTCGGCCTTCGCCGCGACCTTGACCGACTCTCGCTAGCCTCCCACTTCGCCGAGATGTGCGAACGCTTTTCACTACCTAACGCCGCCAACGCCAATCTCTTCGCCCTCCTCCGCGACACCCTGACGCACACCGAAACGGCCGCAAAACCCATCCTCCCCCTCCTCCGACTCTGGCACGAAACCACCCTCCTGACCACCGTCGGCCTCCAACCCCAACTCCATCGCTGCGTCCGCACCAACGCCGAAATCCCCCCAGGCGACCACTGGTTCTCGCCCTCCGAAGGCGGCCTCATAATGCGCCCCGACCAGCTCCAAATCGCCAAAAACACCGCAACCCCCGACCCCATCGCCTACCAACCCAACTCAGAAGATCAATCCACTCCCCAAACCGTCCCCATAGTCCCCGCCCCCAAAAACACCATCAAACTCCTCCGCCACATAACCCGTACCCCAGATTGGGCGCGGCTAGCAACTCTGCGCGTGGATGACCGGGATGTGAAGGCCGGACTGAGGTTGACGGGCGCGATGCTGCGCTATCAACAAGAGCGCGGCGTCGGCAGGGCGGAGCGGGTGATGGGGGAGGTGGGGGCGTAGTATCTGAGAAAATCTAAGATTTCCAACGGTCAAACTCGGGTGGCAGAAGGTTGAGAATCTGGTCATCAGAAACACCGTGCAGATCGTATGTCAGATCAAGCTGATCCATCACGTTCAAGAAACGCCTCAGTGTCCCTGCACGCTGGCGAGTCTGCGCGCCTCGTTTCGGCCTGTCAGCGTCGGAATCCCAGTACAACCGGTTCGCGGCTGATACTAACGACGTATTGCTGTACCGGTCTTGCCGACCAGTGATCTGCTCTTCGAAATCGGAGTGCTGATGTGCCGGACCGTACAACAATATTTCGGCATCCTTGGGTCGTTTCATGAACAACCAATAACTTCGCGCGGGGCCAGCTACTCGATGACGATAGAAGCGGTTCCAATTGGTACCGGCTATAAAGAAACTGTAATCCTGTAGTCGTCTATTCGCGCGCCTTGACCGAATGCGCTCGAAACAGATCGCGGCTAACCAAGTCCATATTCGTCTCATTCGAGGATCTGCATGCGACGGAAGTGATTGCCAACCTGCAGCGGCAAATGCTTCGCACACTGATCTGGCCAGTACTTTCTTTGTGGCGAGTTTTGGGACCTCGATTCTGACTTCCGGCGAAACAGTTTCCGTTAATGATTTGTTAAGCGCTATGTCGATTGCGACATCTTGGGGCACGTTGCCGTCTTGATACGCATCCAGAAACGCTGCAAAACGTTGTTCGCCACGAGCAGAAAAACTACGCACTATCATCAACCACTCTCTTTCGATAGAAATTCGGCCAACCGACGACCAAGTCGAAGCCTCGTCGATGCGGCGAAACGCTCTACAACTTCATCGACCCATCTTTCTCGAGTTTCGGCGTCATCCAAATCGTCGACGGCATCTAGCAAACCCCTGAGACCTCTCTGGGTGTTCATCCAGTTCTTCCAGTCATCAAACCAAGCGTCATGCGAAACTCCGTCGTCGGACCAATTGCTGTCGGTCAGTCCCTTCATCAATATCTGCCGCAATATTTCAGGTAAGGCTGATGAGCGAAAAACGGCGTTTCGTACCAATTCGTTTCGTCGCCCCCAAAATTCCTTCGACCAGAGCAAAACCGGTTTCCCCTCAAGCGGGAACTCAATCTTCCAAAGCAATTCACCGATATCTCGCGGCTCAACCTCCAAAAGTCCATCCGCATTCTCGATCAGATCTTCAAAACCGACCCAACGTATCTGTCGACACGCCCCCAACAATCTCCCATCACCATCGTTTTCTACGACCTTCAGGTTGAAACGCAATTGTTCGGCTTCGCGGATTTCGCCTAGAGTAAACTTCTCGGCAGCCATTCTGACCCAAGGCTCGTTCAGCTTGAAGCGTTGCCGTTCGCCCGTCGAGCCAATATAAGCCTCGAGTATCACTTCAGCGTTTGCCAATCGTGAAAAGCGATACTTGGCGACGTCGACTGAAACCTCGATTTGCGCGGGACGATTATCCTGTTGGTTCAATCTTACGAGAACATCGCTTCGACTGATCAATTCGCGACCGGTGTAGTTGAAAGGACGTGGCATTTATACAGATGCCTTCCTAGATCTAACCGTCACAACGAGATCGCGGCGGTTGTCGAAACCGCTGACGCGCAACTTGAAACCGTGTTGTACGTCAAACAGTCTGATGTGATTGGCCGCCTCGGACTCCCATCTGCATCCCTCTCCGTTGATAGAAATTTCTGATCGCGTCGGGTTAGTAAAGTCGAAATCCCACTGGGAGTGATTCTTGATCGCATCTCCGGACGCGGATGCGTAACCGGCCCGTATATCAATGTGTTCTAGATCATTTTCACTACTTACGTTGTCGGATACGTCGAAACCGTCGTCAGACTGTCGCAATTCGTACGCTTGAATTCTCGGCGGGGGCGGAGAATCCGGCTGCTCCGTTCCCGTTTCATCTCCTTTGACGTCCTTCGGTTTTCGTTTGATTTCGCGGCGGTCTGCCACTCTCCAAAAAACGTCAGACAAAAGGCCCTGATCTGATTCTCGATCAGCTTGATTTATCAATCTAGCGATGGCTTGAGGGGCTAGTTGCAAAAACTTTATCGTTTGGAAAATTCCGAACGCGTAATCGTTCCGTAACCTATCAGTCATCCCGAATCGTGTATGCGACGGATTTTCAGACGCGCTAAGCATGATGGCCAATTCGCCTCTGTCGACCACGATCAAACACACAAAACGGGGAGGATTCGTCGCGCAGGCATCGGATACGCTGATGCCTTGACGACAAAAATAAGAATGCCTCCTGCCGTTGTAACCAACCGACTTCCCGTACATCGTCGCGAAATGGGTCTGGTCTAACCCATCCGACGTTTTCAGTTTCACACCTATCCGAACTGCGAAAGGCAAGTTGCGTTCAACACATTTGATCAGACCATCGATACCGTTTGTGCCCCACCTGACTTTGTTCCAGTCAGCAGCTGGTCCCTTTGTCGGTTGAAATGCATAAGCATGTGGCTCAGGATTGCTAGATGCCCACAAACCAAGTTCGATTGTGTCCGAAAGCTCCTGGTCAAGACGGTTGCGATTGTTTCGACGAATTGCAGACTCCAAGTATTCTCGATCAATGAAAGTCTCTGGAGATGTCGATACATCCTCTTGAATTTCGACCGCCAAATCACCCTTAAGAATCGGCCAAAAGAAGTGTTCAGTAACTTCGCGTTGAAGCATCTCGACCGTGAACTCTTCTACGATATGCGGTATCACGACAGAAAATCCTGGTTGACCCTCGTTTCTCTCAATGTGAAAATTCTGACGGAAATCTTCTATCGCTTCACGATCAGTGATCGACATCGGCATATTATCCGACCAATTCGCGTAATAACCGTAAGGTTGATACTGCGCACCATTCAACTGATGCGACTTGACCACTGTCATTCCCATCAGATGCATCTTTGGTTCACCTGAACGGTTCGTCAATCCCAAGAAAGAATTAATGCGACTAGAGGCTGGAAACACAGTCTTGCCGAGGCCCCAAGTTCCGAGATTGCCTTTTCCTTTGCCTGTCCTACCGACGTTTCGCCAAAAATAAAAGAACCGATTCTCTTTGTCGGATTCAGCATCAATGACTTGTTCAGTGTCACCTGTTAAACCTTGCGTGCCATAGTCTTCGATCGCAAGAAACCGCACACCGTCTTCTGGACCAGGCGGGTTTTGCAGGCCGTTGCCATCGGCCTCAAGATGGCCATTTAAACCCGCGTAGAGTCTGAATGCCGGAACCTCCGCCAGTTCTCCAAAGGTGAAACGCACCTTAACCTGGTCTTGTCCATTCCTTGCGTCTAACGAATTCTGGATGGATTCCCTGACGAGATGACGCGCAGTCCGAGCGTCGTCCTCTTCCTGGAAAAACTCGCCCTCGATCGGATCTCGGATCGGTTGGCTCGGTTCGTGTTTAGTGAAGCGCCACATTTGACCCTGCCGGTGCGTTTCGTAGGCGGTGTTTTATGGATTTCGCGATGCTTTCAACAAGCAGTGGCGGTACTGCGTTGCCGATCAAGCTGAACTGATGTGTTCGGGTCACAGGGAAATGAAAACTATCAGGGAAGGTCTGTAACCGTGCCGCCTCTCGCGGGGTGAGAGAACGCACCTGGTCAGGATGAATGTACATCAATCCGTCTTTGCTCATGTGGGCCAAAATCGAACGGCTTGGGCGATCTTTGGCCAAACGCGTGTATTTGTCTGTAAACACATCACGATTGTAAGGGAATTCCATTTCCACTCCGCGTTGCAAAGCTTGTTTTGAGTTTTCGCCTTCTCGAAGTCTCGCAAAATCCCTGAGATCTCGGTCGTTATGCGGGCGCGATACATGCGCTGTCAACCGGTCGCTATCCTTGATCCTGCGACTGAATTCACTTTGTGGATATTGACTCCGATGAATTGTTCGTCTTTGGTCGTCGAAGTGGGTAGGGTCCTGACCGTCACCCGCCTCCAAAGGAGGTAGATCGCCAATCGCCTCCCACAAAGAGACGATTTCGGATGGGCCGCGGCCGCGGTTGAATACTTCGTTTCCGATATCTTGGGCGATCGTAGATGCGTCGTTTCTTACACCAATCAATAACAATCGGCGACGACTTTGTGGAACGCCAAAATCTGAAGCTTGCACGATCCCGGCCTCCACTTCGTACCCGATCTCCCGGCTCTCGTCCAACATGTCGTCGTAATGTCGACCACCCTCTGCGCTGCGCATGCCTACCACGTTTTCCATCAGGAATATCGCAGGACGAAAATACTCGACATAATCCAAAAAATCCCGGTAAAGAGTTCTCCGATTGTCGTGAACCAACCTAGCGCCGTTATTCGAGCCGTCGCGTTGCCTTACTTGGCTGTACCCTTGGCATGGAGGCCCACCAACGATTACATCGACGGATGAGATACCAGTACGATTCGCGAAATCGACGGGTTTGAATTGTGTTAAATCCTCGCAAAACGTGAATTCGACGTCGGTTAGATTTGCTCGCAAAACTTCCAACGCTTTAGGTTCGATGTCGATCGCGGCGAGTGTATGAAAACCGGCCCGATTGAAACCTAATGACATGGCTCCGCAACCAGCGAAGAGGTCAATGCATGTCGGTCGGGAACCCAATAGTTTGGCGAATTAGAACGGCGCGTTCTGCGTGATTGCGATTGTATCTAGTTCGCTTTTGGTTCGTCAGGCGGATATTGACACTTGACTCCACAAGGGAAACGAGAAAGGCGCCATAGCCATCCGAAACTTAAGTAACGGGATCATGATCTTGGTGCCCGTCGCCACGCCACCAAACAACGCTTTCCCTACCGCCCCACGTACTCCCCGTCTTCGTTGATCACGCCGGAAGATTGCAGGTACTTGAACAGATCCGAGTCGCTCTCCAAAACGATTAGCGACTGACCGTCGATGATGCGTTCGTAGGCTTCTAGGGAGCGACGGAATTCGTAGAACTCTGGCGCCTTCTCCAGTGCTTCGGCCAGGATCGTGATGGCCTCTTGCTCGGCCTCACCACGTAGCCTTGCGGAGGTTCCGTTCGCCGTCTCCAAGATGATCTGCACGTCGCGGTCGACTTCGGCTCGGATTTCGCGGTCTCTCTGCGTACCTTCGGCACGCAGACCTTCGGCGATGCGGGCACGCTCGGCTCTCATTCGGGCGAAGACTGATGCCTCGATCTCAGTCGGGAAATCGGCGCGTTTCATCCGGACATCAACGATCTCGATGCCAAGTTCGTCGACGAGCGGTTGGTAGTAAGCAACGGCGGCTGTGCCGATGATTTCGGGGCGCTCTTCCGAGTTCAACGCATTCAACTCCGCGATCGTGGCCGGACGTCCGCGGCTCGCAAGCCCTTCGGCCGTCTCCTCGGTGATGATGACCGTCAAACGCGGGTCGCGCATATTACCGCCGAAAAGCTCAATCGCTTGCTGGCGTGTGATTTCAGACCGGTTGCTGGCTTCGGCAATGCGGCCCATCACCTGTTCGCGGGTCTCTGAAATCACCTCAGACTGCGTGTCAAGTGCAACTTCACGTCGGAGTTGAGAGTTTACGATGTCGGATACGCGAGACACTGCCTCGTTCTCCGTGCGAAGTCGTTGGAAGAACTTCAAAGGATCGATGATGCGGTATCGCGCGTAGGCGTCGATAACGAGGTTCCGCTTATCAGACGTCAGCAACGATGCCGGTTGCGCATCGACCCTCAGCAATCGACTGTCCATCTTCACCACCGTCTCCACGAACGGCTGCTTAACGTAGAGGCCAGGGCTCCGGTAGTCGCGCTGGAAGGCGCCGAAACGGGTTACGATGGCCAGCTGTGTCTCGTCAACGGTGAAGAACGCCTGCGGAATCAGGATGAACGCCGCGACGATGATGACGACTATGGAAATTATCAGGCGAGGCATATTGCTACTGTCCTCCGCCTGTCGTCGTGCCGGACAAAGAGTTGCCGGACAAGGTGCCCAAGCTGTCGAGCGGTAGCAGCGGCAACGCGTTCGAAGCTGAGTTGATCACGATCTTGGACTTGCCAGCCATGATGCGTTCCATCGCTTCAAGGTAGAGTCGTGTGCGAGTCACTTGTGGCGAAATCTCATAGCTCGCCAATATGGCTTCGAAACCTTCCGCCTCACCCCGTGCGCGCTCGACACGACCGCGCTTAAAACCATCGGCTTCTTCCACGATCTGTGCGGCAGCACCCGTTGCTTCCGGGATCTGTGAGGCCTCGTAAGCCTCTGCCAAGTTAATATCGCGCTCGCGGTCTTCGCGCGCTCTCACAACGTCTTCGAACGCGTCCTGAACCTCGGCCGGCGGGTTAACGTTCTGCAACAGCACCTGGAGCACGTCGAGTCCGGTGTTGTAGTCGCTGGCGAGTTCGCGCATCTTATCCAAGATGCTCGCCTGCACCTGTTCCTTCTCCGTCGTCAACACATCGTCAATATTGCGGGCACCAACCACCTGCCTCACTGCGGTTTCGGCGATGTCGCGCAAAGTCTCGCCGTCAGGGTTGCCGGGCGCGATACCGCGGTCCGGATCTCCGGGGTCGTCAACCTCAAACAGGAAAAATTCGAGATTGGCGATACGATACTGCACAACCACTTGCACATCAACGATGTTCTCATCGCCAGTGATCATCTCCGATTCGATCTGAACCGGCGTTGTGGAGCCGTTCTGAGTACTTCGGAAACCGAGTTCGAGTCGGCGGGTGTTGGTTACGGCCACAACGTTGCGGGTTCCAATCGGGCTGGGCCAGTGCCAATGCAGACCTTGGTCGGCAATCGCCACGAATCGCCCGAAGGTCCGCAATGCGGCCTGTTCTTCAGGGCCGACGGTGTAGACACCGGTTCCGAGCCAAATGATGGCGATTACCGGTATGAGTGCGAGCACGATCACGCTGCCAGACCGCCGACCGGCACCGCCGCCGCTTCCGTTCGATTCGTCGTCTCGCGAACGACCATCATTGTCGTCGCCGAAACCTGGAACTCCCGAAAACGCCTCTTTGATCCGCTGCATGATGTCGCCGAAAGTTACTTCCGGCTCTTCATCACGCTCGGGAGGGCGATACATCAGCGAATCTTCCGAACCTTTGTCGGCGGCCGATGCTTGTGGGGAGTTGGACATCTAGGGGATTATCGCAGTTGGAATCAAACCAACTGTAACTGAATACGTGATATTCGAAGGGAGAGTTTTGGGTCGGCGTTCAGATCCGTATGCGATACGTAAGGAGTGTGTCCTTATTCGCAATTATACGTAATCCCAGTCGGGAAGATGCCGGTCATTCCCATTCGTTCACGAAGATGACGGCTTCGCGGGGGATGCCGAGTGTCAATAACGCTTCTTCGATCCTTCCGACGAACCAGCTGTCCTCAGTCCAAGCGCCTTTAGGCGGGAGTACGTTTATAGTGATGCGATTGTTCCTGGGATTGAGAAGCACCCACCCCCAATTGATGTCAACCGTACCGTCTTTGATCGATTCTGATCTGTGAGTTTGAATTGATTGATGCCATTTGAGCAACTGATCCCACGTGTATTCACCCTTTAGGACTCGCACCTCGCTAAGCTCTTCAAATCTTGCATCACCCAACTCGTCGTGTACGAGGCTTTCCCCAATCTCCTGTAACGGTTCCAGCAGATAGATAGTAGCAACTTCATATTCTGCGTAGAGGCCACCAAAACCCGGTTCGGAGACGCCGGTAACTGGGTCAACTACCTCGGGAGGGATGCATTCGAATATGGGAGGAGGGGGCGGAAGTATGCTGTGCCTGGGGCGTTTAATTACTTCGATTCTTATCGCGTCCGACGGGATACCCAGGTCCGCAAGGGCTTGTAGGGAATTCTCCACTTTATTCTCGCAACTTGTGGATAGACCGACAAAGCCTTCATCGTGCCTCACTTGATAGCCCCAAATCCAAGGTAGTGACGGTTTCAGGGCCAATGCATACCATTCCTCGAGCTGCTCCGCGCTGTACGAATGCTGAGGTATCGAAGTTGATGGCGGCCGAGTATCAGGCGTCGGATGAGCCGCAGGAGTCGGCGTTGGCGTAGATTTTGGCGTAGGTGTGGGAGTAGAAGTCGGCGTCGGCGTAGCCATAGGCATGCGCTCGCTCGTTTCAGATGGAGCATTCCCCTCAGATGAAACCAGAGTTACGGGTGTCTGCGTTGGGGCAGGCTCAAACGCGACCTTTGACGAACGTATCGGAACGGATGCTGCGGTTGGAGACAAATAGGTCGCGCTTGCCGGTGCGACAGTTTTACTGGGTACCTGCGTGAGGCTGGACTCCGGAATGAGCGTTGGCGAGCGTATATGCCCGGTAACTGACGAGGCCGGTACAACGGCCTCGTCAATCGCCTGATCACACGCCGAGACAGAGAGAACGAAAGCCGCGGTGACCAAGAGGATCGCCATCAAGCCAAAGAAACAGTGCTTTGTCGCGCCGGTCATGGATACTCCACTCTCAGTGTCAGATATACAACAGTGTGTAATATCCGCCTCTCGCATGGGGTTAGCCTCCCCCTTGATGCCCAATGGGGGATAAACGGGGGTTTAGATCTGGCACCTCGCTTTGCACTCCGTAGCCCATCCCCTCTGGATTCCGGCTTTCGCCGGAATGACGGTAGTTGTGCAAAGAACCGGTACAGCTGTGCACTGCGTGATGACCCCAGAATCAAAACTCCCCCGACGAGATGTCGGGGGAGTTTTCCATACGTATGTCGACGGGCGACTACGATCCGAGCGCCGAGACGATGCGTCCGGCGTTCATCGGGGTCTCTCGAAGCCGAATTCCGATAGCGTCTTTGATGGCGTTGCCGACGGTCGGAACCGGAGGCACGATCGGGACTTCGCCAACGCCGCGGACCCCGTAGGGGTGAACCGGGTTCGGCACTTCGACGATGACCGTCTCGATGTTCGGTAGATCGAGCGAGGTCGGCATTCGGTAATCGAGGTATGAGGAGTTCGACATCACGCCGTCGTCGCTCATGTAGTATTCCTCGTTCAATGCCCAGCCGATGCCCTGTGCGACACCGCCCTGCATCTGACCTTCGACGTAGGACGGGTGAATCGCCCGGCCAGCGTCTTGGACGATGGTGTAGCGCACCACGTCTGTCTTCCCCGTCTCGGGGTCGATCTCGACGTCGCAGATGTGCGTGCCGTATGCTCCACCAGCAGCCTCGAGATCTACGCTGCCGGTCGATGTCACCGGTCCGCCGGTGTCGCCGAGTTTGCCGGCGAGATCTTTGAAAGCAATGCTGAGTTCGGGGTCGGACTTCGAGGAGAAAACACCGTCTTCAAACTGAACATCGTCGGCGTCGATGCTCCAAAGCATGGAGGCGCGAACCTTCAGCTTGTCGATCATCTCGATCGCGGCGTTGTAGGCGGCGTAACCCGTGGCGTAAGTCACACGGCTGCCGCCCGTCACCGCGGTGAAGCCAACGGTATCGGTGTCGACAACGGTCGGGTTGACGTCTTCGGCGGTGATTCCGAGAGTCTCCGCGGCCTGCATGGCGATCGAAGCGCGAGTTCCGCCGATGTCGGTGGAGCCTTCCACCAACTCGACCGTACCGTCGTTGTTCAACGAAAGATTCACAGACGACTGCAGACCGACATTGAACCAGTAACCACTGGCAAAACCTCGGCCTCGGACGTTGCCGGGCGCGGGATCGCCGAGATCGGAGTTGAAGTGGTCGGTCTCTTTGGCTGCGTCGAGAACTTCCTCCATACCGATACGAGGGAAAATGGGGCCATCACCACGGCGAGTGCCTTCCTTTGCCGCGTTGTCGCGTCGGAACTGCCACTTGTCGAATCCGGCCTGTTCGCACAGATCATCGATCAATGTCTCTATCGCGAATGCGACCTGCGGCGAACCAGGAGCGCGGTATGCCGCGACCTTGGGTTTGTTCACCAAGACGTCGTAGCCGACGATGCGCATGTTCGGAATGTTGTAGCAGGCGTAGATGCACATGCCGGAAGCGCCAACGAGCGATCCAGGGTATCCACCGGCCTCCATGCGCAGAGTCGAATCTGCGGCGACCAACTGTCCGTCTTTCGTCGCGCCGAGTTTGAGATGAATCTTGCCGCCCGCGGCAGGACCCGTTCCCTCGAAGACCGAGCGGCGTTCCATGACTAGTTTGACCGGGACATTACCGGCTTTGCGAGACAGCACCGCCGCAACCGGTTCAAGGTAGATCGGGATCTTGCCACCGAATCCTCCACCGATCTCAAGCGGCGTCACGCGGACGCGCGACTCGTCGATTTTTAGGATCGCTGCGATTTGCTGCCTGACGGTGAATGCGCCTTGCGTGCTTGTCCACACCTTCAGGCGATCATTCTCGTCCCAGACCGCGGTTGCGTTGTGCGGCTCGATATAGCCCTGGTGCACCATCTGAAGATTGAATTCACCTTCGACGACGTGGTCGGCACCGGCAATCGCGGCATCCGGGTCTCCGAACTCGTGAGTGAACTCCTTGACGTGGTTCGCGTGACCGCTCTCCTGTGCGCCAGGGGAGTCGACGAACTCTTCCAGGATCGCCGGCATGCCATCGGCGATCGTGTCGTCGACGTTGGTTGCTGCGCGTAAAACTTCGTAATCGACCTTGATGGCCCTTGCCGCTTCTTCAGCGGTGTACCGGTCTGCAGCCGCGACGGCGGCAACCGCGTGTCCGGCGTAAAGCGCCTTGTCGCTGGCAAGAATGTTGTCGACGGCCCACTTGAGATTTGTCGCGCCTTCACCGAGGTCGACCATCTCGTTCTCAGCCTGCGGCAGGTCAGCGTTGGTAACGACGGCGTGTACACCGTCCATCGCCTCGGCGGCTGAGGTGTCGATCGACAAGATGCGAGCATGGGCGTGCGGACTTCGCAGAACCGCGCCCCAAATCATGCTCGGCAACTTGATGTCCGCGCCGTAGACGGCTCGGCCGGTCACTTTGTCCAGCCCGTCGTGACGGATCGGTCGGGTGCCGATTACCTTGTATTCGCTCTTAGGTTCAAATGTTGCGACCATGGGCGGATCCCCCTAATGTTGATCGACTGTTGATCGACTAGATGTTGAAGTCCAACTACCTAGCTGAAAGGCCGACGCTTTGGCGATCTCACGCGAACGCATCGGCCTTAATTCCAAACTGTTACGCCATCTCGGCTGAGGCTTTTTGCACTGCGCGCACGATCTTGTCGTACCCGGTGCAGCGGCAGAGGTTACCTGCCAACCAGTGTCGAATGCGGTGCTCGTCCGGTGCCGGCTCGTTATCCAGCAGGCCCTTCGCGGCCACCAAGAAACCAGGCGTGCAGATACCGCACTGGAGCGCGGCCTCTTCCAAAAACGCCTGTTGCAACGGGTGCAGTCCGTTGGCAGTAGCCATTCCTTCGACGGTTTCAACGGACTTGCCATTGATCTCGGCTCCAAGAACGAGGCACGAGTCGACGATGCGACCGTCTAGCGACACGGTGCACGCACCGCAGTTACCGTCCAAGCATCCCTCTTTGGTGCCGGTCAATCCGACGATTTCTCGAAGAGTGTCAAGGAGGCTCATGTATGGCGGCACGAGAAACTCGTGCGCTTGACCGTTGATGGTCGTCCTAACGTGTACCCGGGATGGTCCCGGAGTTATCTGAGTTGTCATCTACTACTTAACCTCTCGCTCGCGCTACGGCTTGGTTGATCATTCTTCGGGTCAGGACCGCAGAGAGATGCTTTCGTTGGTCGATCGTGCCGCGCATGTCCGCTATCGGACTGGCAGCATCACCGGCGGCCTTTGCGGCAGCCTCGATCACGTCATCGCTAACCGAGTTGCCGACCAGTGCGGCCTCAGCTGCCGGCACGACTAGCGGAACCGGAGCGACCGCGGCGAGGGCCACGCGTGCGGCCTCGAACTTGTCGCCGGCGGCGTTGAGTTTGACAGATACGCCAGCACCGGCAACGGCGATATCCATTTCATTGCGAGGAATGAATCGCTCGTAGGCGGCGCCGAAGTTGTCGCCTGGGTTAGGGAGAACGACGCTCACCAAAATCTCACCACGCGCAAGAACATTGCTGCCCGGTCCGGTACAGAAATCTTCGACCGCAACATCGCGGTGGTTGTCGTCGCCGCCCGGCCCTGCGATGTGGCAAACGGCGTTGTAGGCGATCAATGGGCAGATGCCGTCCGCACTCGGAGACGAGTTGCAGAGGTTGCCGCCCAAGGCCGCTCGCGACTGGATCTGGATCCCGCCGATCATCTCGACCGCGTCGATAATGCCCGGGAAGTTGTCCCGTATCTTCTGATCTTCGTAGATCTGGTAACACGGAACCGCAGCGCCGATCGCGACGCTCCCATCCGGGTAGTGGCTGATCTCCGTCAATTCAGGGATGTTCTTGACATCGACGATCGCGTCGAGGTCCCATCGGTTGGCCCTTGCTTGGACCAGTACGTCAGTCCCACCTGCGATCGGGCGCGCTCGGTCGCCATGCTTGTCTAGCAATGCGACTGCTGCGTCGATAGTTGTGGGCGCCTCATATGCAAATGGATGCAAAAGCCCGCTCCTTTAGACTTTTTTGCCTAACAGCTCATCCCGCCGAGTCGAACACTCAAAACAGAACAACGCCGATTTTCTCGCATATGAGTTTAAGCGAGATTACACGCGACTGCAAAACGGATTGAGAAAGTCACATCTCATTAGTGCGGCAGAGCGGGGCGCGAATCGTTCGGAGTACAGCCTGTCAAAGGATCCACGTTCGCCGAAAGACCAACCCACGCTTTGCGTCTCGACGTCCCGGCTAGAGAAATCGCCTGCATCGCCCCTCGGCCCGACTCGCAGGAATCGACGTTCCTCTGTATTTCGGTCCTCGTAAATCGCTTAACGGATCGATATCTAGTCTCATTACAATCCAATTTCGATCTTCCCTGCGGTCGATGTCCGTTTCCTACCTTCTGGATTATGTAGTCCCCACCCGCTCGCCGTTCGTGCAACGGCAGACGCACTTCTGGCAACAATGCCCTCTCATGTGGCAAGAATCGTGCCATAACTCCACTGCATTTCGGCGAAAGAGTGGAAATGATACTATGTATCCATAAAACCTGTCGGCCATGGTCTCGATCAGCAAAGGATGCGGCAGTGGTTCGCAATGTGGATGATTTGAGTTTCGATTTAAGGAGTCTGTATGAACACGACCGAGGTGAGTGACGGTGTCTATGACGTAGTGGTCGTCGGCGCCGGTGCCGCGGGCGTCGGTGTGGCGGTGGCACTCAGATACGCCGGTATCGAGAACTACGTAGTCTGCGAGCGTCATACGGTCGGAGCATCGTTCGCCTCATGGCCGGCCGAGACTCGCTTCATCACGCCTTCGTTCCCTACCAATTCAGTTGGCATGCTCGATTTGAACTCGGTCGCGATCAAAACTTCACCCGCGTACAGTTTGGAGGTCGAGCATCCGACGGGTGAAGAGTACGCGTCGTATTTGCAGGTAATCTCGAAATTCCTCGGGTTAACCGTTCGCGAAAACACGGACGTGGTGCAGGTAGCCAAGGTTGACGACGGCTTTCGCATCGATACCGCCGATGGGACCTTGCGAGCCAAACACGTAATTTGGGCTGCCGGAGAGTTCCAATACCCGCGATTAAATGGGTTTGACGGTAGCGAATTGTGTCGCCACACAGCGACCATACCCAGCTATGAAGAGCTTGAAGGTGACGACTTCGTCGTTATAGGTGGCTACGAAAGTGGTGTCGACGCGGCCTACCACCTGGCGTGTCGCGGCAAACGAGTGCGGGTGTTCGACACACAACGCCCGTGGATGGAAGAGAGCTCCGATCCCAGCATCGCGCTTTCCCCGTTTACACACGACCGGATCCGTGACCCTCGGTTTTTTAAACAGGTGGAACTGTATCCGTATTGTCCTGTCGAATCGGTCACTTGCGTAGACGGCACGTATGAAGTCACGGCTGGTGAGGGGCTGCGGTTTGAAACCCGCGTGCCGCCGCTGTTTGCAGGCGGATTCGACGGGAGTCAGAAGTTAGTCGCAGATTTGTTTGAACAACGCGATGATGGCTCACTGCTTCTGAGCGAACACGATGAATCGACGATCGTGCCCGGACTATTTCTGTGTGGCCCAGCTGTTCGCCACGACAATCACGTCTTCTGCTTTATTTTCAAGTATCGACAACGATTCGCAGTTGTCGCCAAAGCAATTGCGACCTCGTTGGGGCTACCGGCGGAAGCGCTGGAAGGATACCGCGACTGGGGCATGTATCTCGATGACCTTTCCAACTGTGGAGAAGAGTGCGTATGTTAACTCGAAACGACGAACCAGCCGTCGCGTCAGGCCCAAGTCGAAACCGACTAGCCAAGGCGCGGAGCGTCACTTGGCTCGGGCAAACAACGGCCAGCGTTTGCTGGATCGGTAGCATGCTGACTTCCGGGGTCGAATCCACTGGGGATTGGTTGCAGTTGTTTGCGGCATCCGCATGGCTATTGGCCAACATCGTAACGATTGTCACTGCTGATGGTGACTGACGTGTCGGTAGCACTTCAAAGTTCGACATGGCGCGGGTTCTGAAGCAAGAAGCAGGGGAGGCAGTGGTTGGGCGGTCGCTTCAGAGAGATGGGTGAGGACGTCCGACGGGAGTGCGGTTGTGACGGGCGTAGGGGAGAATAGCAAACGTCCGCGCAGTAGACGGTCGGCGATGATCCCCCTCACAGCTTCCTCAACGCCACCAACCAAACCCCTATAGTCGCCACGACCCCCAAAACGCCGGCAACTCCGAAAGCAAATGGCGCACCCCAGACCTGAGCCAACGCCCCCATAAACAACGCTCCCGCAGCCTGCGCCCCCCATGTGAAGTTCATCAAACTCATCACACGTCCCCTGAACTCATCCGAAACCAACGTCTGAACCACAGTGGTGCTCATCGTCCCCTTGACCACCGTCAACCCTCCGACCACGCCGGCAATCGCCACCGCGAACATGAATACATCCACAACCCCGAACACCAAATAGCAAACTCCGACCGCAGCACCACCAATCGCCAGATACACCGGTGGCTTCGCCCGCGACCCTATAAACGTAATCGTGAACGTCGCCACCAATCCGCCGATTCCCACCGCCAGCAACAACCTCCCATAGGTCTCCGTGTCTCCCTGGTACACCTCCTGAGTAATCACCGGCAACAACGTTTCAAGCGGCGTCGCAACAATCCCAATCACTACCCCATACACGATTAAAACAGCGATCGCCGTCTCGCGCCGGACATATTTGACGCCGTCAACCATGTCGCGGACCCGCGCCCGCACCTTAACAACGAGGCGGGTCGAACCGTCAGCAGTCGAATCTACGTCGGGTCTCGCCTGGTGTGGTGTGTGATCCATCCGCATCAGCGTTAAGACCGTCAAAACATAAGACGCCGAAACGATGAAAAATAAACCCTCCATACCAACGGCCGACACGAGCGGGTGGAACAGCGAAGGACCCAAAATCGCAGCACCTCCGAAGACGACGGAGTAAAGGGCGATGGCGCTGGGCAGTTGTTCTCTTGGCACCAGCGATGCGACCATTGCGCCGCGCGTCGGGATGTCGAATGCGAGCATCACGCCGGTCACTGCCGAGATAGCCAACAGGTGCCATGCTTCGATGGTGTCGGTGGCGATCAAAACGGCCGTCACGAAACCTGCGACGGCGAAAAGGAGGCGTGTGAAGCGGAGCAATCTGAGTCGGTTTACGGTGTCGGCGACAACGCCTCCCCAAACCGAGAAGATCATCACTGGCGCCATAGTCGCCGCTGTAACCGACCCGAGAAGGATCTCGGAATCAGACAGCGTCCGCATCAACCACAGCCGACCATAGACGAGCGTCCACATGCCGATGTTTGAGAATGCCGCGGCGATCCAAAAGAGCCGGTACTCGCGGTATCCGAAGACGGCGAATCCGGTCTGCCTCAGCACTCGGTGATACCGGCGGCAAGATCGATCTCTTCTTGGAAACGTCGGACTTTGCCTTCGACAACGTCATCAACAAGAACCGCTTCGTTAGCTTCACCCGATTCCATCACGCCGTAAGCAAGGCCGAGCGCCGCCATCCCTTCAGCACTGCCCACCTCCGGCGACCTGCCATCAGCGACTGCCCGAGCCAAGTCCATGTATTCGAGCGCAATAATCTTGGCGTCGATCTGCCTGAAATCCATCTCATAGGACGCCATTCGGTTCTCGCCGTCCCAGAGCGTCGCAGTTATCTCGTCGAGTTCAAATTCGGGCACCAGATTAAGCAATCCGTCGCCCTCAATCATGGTGTGATTGTTGGTGCTTGTTGGGCCCAAGACGATTCGTGGACTCGAACCTCTGCGGCTTGGCGGACGGTATAGCGTGCCTTCGCTTCCGACGACGACCGAATCGCCAAGATCGTAACCATGGGACGCATCGGTGATTACCAACTGCCCGACAGCTCCCGACTTGAAACGAATCGAGGCGAAGGCAGTATCAACGGCATCCTGTTCGATGGTATCGCCGACCCTCACCCTAACCCTCTCCCGGGAGGAGAGGGGATTAATATCAGGCTCTCTTCGATGCGCGTACATGGCGGCCAAACCCGGCGCTTGGTCAGACATCGGGCGTAGCAGGCGTTGACGGTCGTTGACATCGGTTTCAGCAAAAACCCGTTCGGCGGGACCCATCAGATATAGCAGCAAGTCTGCATTGTGCACACCAGCGTCTAAGACAACACCACCAGCTTGGGCCTTCTTGGCGCGCCAAACGGTGCTGTGCATCACGCCGCGATTGGCGCTGCCGATACTGAAATCCAGCGCGAAATAAGGTTTGCCGATGGCATCGGCATCGATCAGGGCCTTTGCTAAACGGTTCATAGGGTCTCGCCGGAAGTTCTCAGAGATTGAAAGCACCTTACTCGTGGCTCTCTCAGCCGACTGCATCAAACGGCAAGCGGTCAGAGTCAACCCCATCGGCTTCTCGACCATCACGTGTAAACCCGAGCGCATAGCCTCAATCGCCAACGTGTGATGCGCCGGTGTGCTGGTTACGATATCGACGGCATCGAGCGAGATATCGGGAGCATCGGCTGCTTCTACAAGCCCGGCAAATGGTCTTGGAGATTCCGGTGTCGAGTTGGAGATGACCTGAGCCACCGCTTCGGCGGAATCGAGGTGCGGGTCACACACGGCGACAACCTTGACATCGTCAAAGTACTTCCGGAGTTCGATGTAACCAGTTGCATGGCGCATTCCCATGCCGCCTGCTCCGACTAGTGCGATATTGAGGGTCATCTCTATCGTGATCCAATTAATTCGTCGTCTGCAGGTTCAATTGGTGCGATTGGCACTCCCGGCAGGGACGCCGACCGAACCGTTCGCGGGCGATGCTTGTAATTTAACCGTCCGACCCGTGTGTTTATTTTCTGCGAAAGTCGTCCAAACGGGCCGCATCGATCGCCCCGATATCGGTAGAAGACTCGCCGGTGGCCACAAGGTCGCTGATCGCTTTGCCGGTGAGCGGCGCGTAGTGAACACCTTCTGACCAGTGACCTGATGCAATGTAGACGTTGTCCCGGCGCGGTGCTTTGCCGACAAACGGTTTGCCGTCGGCGGGCATCGGGCGCAGGCAGGCGGTGTGATGAGTTACCGAGTTCTTCGTAATCCGATCGGTCAATCGCTGGACTCGCGGCAGGATGAACTCCCAAGCGTATTCCGAAATCTCGCGGTCGTAACCTCTATCGTCCTCTTTCGTCGCTCCCAGCACCGTGCGGGACAGTCGACGGGTGAGAATCACGCCACCCTCGTCCATGTTGTGCATCGTGGCCGACGGTTTGCCTTGATCAGCGTCTCCGGCTTCATCCGAAGGCCGGTGCATGTACAGCAGCTCGCCTTTTTGCGGTTCGACGGGAATGTCGTAACCCAGCCAATCGTTAGCCTCTTTTGTCCACGGACCCATCGCTAGGACAATCGCGTCCGCTTCGACTACGGTGCCGTCGGATAG
Organism: uncultured Dehalococcoidia bacterium; assembly: GCA_951812795.1. Lineage (GTDB taxonomy): Bacteria > Chloroflexota > Dehalococcoidia > Lucifugimonadales > Lucifugimonadaceae > Bin127. The sequence goes on along the minus strand of OX638325.1, from coordinate 1,771,107 downwards.
CTTGACACCGTTCGGGGCGTCTTCTGGGCCACAAAATCCGACGGCGCTACCAATCTTTGTCTCGGCTCCATCGGTCTGCGCCGCCTTGAGGAGCGATTGTGTTAACAGCTTTGAATCGACGGTAGGTTCGATGGATGTGGCACAGGCACCAACTACGTCGTCGCTCAACCAATCGCATACTTCACGCGCCTCGGAACCACTCAACCATTCGGCAGGCAACCCTTCAGCGATGCGATCCGCCATGAACTGTTGGGAGGCATCAAAGCCCGGCTCTTCAAATCCGCATCGCAGATACGGTTTGAGGTCGTAACCATGATCGATGCCCGTAATCTCAGGCAGTTCGTCCGCCAATCTCGCGTGCAACTCGAGCGAAGCAGCAGATAGCGCCAGCAACCCCGGATCGTTGGAACCTGAATACGGCGTCAGGATGCCAGCCGAGTATCCGCTGGCGCCCGAGGCGATTTCGTCGCGCTCAATTACCGTGACGTCAGAAATGCCAACCCGGCTCAAACAATAAGCCGTCGCGCAACCGATGATTCCGCCGCCGACAATGGCTACGCGTGAGGAACGTCTTGCTTTTGGGTTCACTTATCGGTCCCCACTTTGGTGCTTTGCACACCTGCCGTCATTCCGGCGAAAGCCGGAATCCAGAGGGGCGGGCGCCGGAGTGCGATGCAAAATGGCATGTCTAAACCCCCTTTTGTTCCCCCTTGGGCATCAAGGGGGAGGATGGTGCACGAACCATCTTGGGCGTCAAGGGGGAGGTTAGTGCACCGCACGGCTTGGACAACACGAGGGAGGATTTAGCTTTACGGCCCGCTACGGGAGCCCGAGGTGGCGATCGCTCGCCCGTTGTCGGGTTGCAGTGGCCGGTTGTTTGGTCCGGTTAAGTTTTGCAGCGCGTCAACTTGTGCTTGCGATACCGTGCCGATTTCGAGCATTATGAACCAATCGACAGGTTCTGCACAGGGCGGAGTGGTCGTCGAGCCTTTGTACGAGTAGTAACCGAGATCCTTCGTCATGAGGTTGCGGGCGTTGAGTATCCCGGTAGTCTCTGTTGAGCCGATCTCCGCCGGAGCATTTTCGATCATCTCTTGAAGGACCGGGTTGGCCTCTCCTATTTCGAACATCATCCCGACTACCGCCACGTCACCGAAGGTTTGGCTGTGTATCAAGTGCAGCTCCAGCGGATACGATTTGCCGTCGATACGATGTTCGCTTGGAGTGTGCGCGTGAACCGATTCCAGCTGATACGTGCGTTCGCCAAAGCCAAGGCGGTTGCCGGTCGGGTATCTGACCGATATGAGGTGCCCGCCATTGGTCACGGCCTCGGCCTCTCTCCGGTAGGAGAACGAGATCGGAGGCGAACTTCCCAGCTCGTAACCAGTAATGTCGATCGGGGATTGCTGGGTGCCATCGCCACACCGCGCATTATCGGCGGAAAGCGACGCCCAATTCTCAGGTCCGCCTGCGCCAGAATAACTCCACTCAATCGTTTCTTCGACCTCTTCGACGACCTCCTCACCGCCGCATGCGACCACCGTCAATGCCAGCGTGAGAAGCGCCAACATCAATATTCCACCAAGATGCCTTGTAGTAAGTCTCGAGTTCATTCTCTTCCTCGGGGCGGTCCGTCGCCCGATTTGGTTCCACCAACTAAAAGTTGCCCACACTCGATAGATTCTAAGTTAGAGGTAGCAATTAGTCATCAGGACATTCAGTTTGCGATTCGTCAGAAAGCAAACGATCGATCTGGATAAGCGGCGCATCGTAGCCGTGGTCGCCCTTGGTCGCCATGTCCGCCACCATCTCGCCGATCACCGATGCGAACTTGAAGCCGTGTCCCGAACAGGGACTGCAAATTATGACGTTCCGGTGTCCGGGGTGCCAGTCCAACAAGAATTGGCGGTCCGGCGTGTCCGTGTACATACAGACCGCGGACCTCAACACGCGCCCGTTCAATTGTGGAACTATGTCTGAAATCGCATCTCGGAGCGATCGCTCATCCGATTCGCGCACCGTGCGGTCTAGATCCTCCGGATCGTCGAACATCTCGCCTTCGTGATGGAAAGCCGTCTTGACGCCACCGCCAAAGTCGGGTTGGCAGTAAAGACTCTGGCCGGGTGACCATTCCCACGAATGGTTCGGACTGTTTTCGGGCCTGAACAGTTCCGGACTGCCAGCAGGTTGGAACCAGAAAAGTACCTGCCGCTCCAACCGAAATGGGAGATTTAACTTGGATACAAAACCCGGATTCCACGCCCCTGCCGAGAATACGATTTGATCGGAGGTGTACTCGCCGCGGTCGGTAAACACGCGCACACCATCGCCGTCAGGGCGCCAGCTTCGCACTGGCTCGTTGTAGTGGATGTCCGCGCCTTCCTTTGACGCTTGATCGAGGTGTGCAGACACACACTTTTCAGGGAATAACACCCCGGACCGCGAATCGTACGCGCCGATCATGTTGTCCCGCGGTTCGAACTGCGGCCAGCGTTTTCGGATTTCCGAAGGATCGAGGATTTCGATCTCGAGATTATGCTCGTCGGCAGAACGTTTCATCCCTCGGATGCCGTCACTCTCAGGCCGACCCATTGTGATGCCGCCGATCATTCGAAACAGCTCACCGAACGCTCCAGCGCCTGCGCGCGCGGTTTCCGGGAAGTCATCGGCGGCGGCCGCTTCCAACTCCCGCCAGATCTCGTAACCGCGCATCACGATCGGGACGTAGTCGGGATGCTCGGCGTAAACTTCACGGATTACACGCGTGTCGCCGTGGCTCGAACCTAGGGAGTGCGGAGGCGTGAAGGCGTCGAACCCGATTACGGCGGTGCCGCGTTTGGCGAGTTGCCATGCCGATGCGCTGCCATGGGCACCTAGACCTACGATGATGACGTCTGCGGATTTGTTGCCCATCGGCTCACTTCCAGTTTGCGAATTAGTTGAACGTCAGCGGTGCTACCGCGAATACCACTTGGAACGGTTTGCAGTATATGACTACGCTGTGGTGGTCGTCCACGCTAACGTCATCCGGAATCGGGTAGTTCTGGTTTCCGATATTGCCCTTCAATTTGTCTAGTTCTACATATGTCACGTCGTCCGCGTGCACGTCACCACGTCCCATCGGATCCGGATGCGTAGTCAGCAACACCCGCAGGTCTGGCCCGTTGATCACGTTGAAGTCCTCAAAACGCAACACGTATCCGTCGGTACCGAGGTTAAAGATCGTGGCCATTCCGCTGCCTTTGTGAAAAGCATCGCCATCACGGAACTCACCCGACTTCACCGCCTCTGGCGCAAGCATCGCGCCCATCGCCTCCATCATCTCTTCCTCGACCTCCATCGGCGCATCCATCGCGGCCTCCATCGTCGCATCAGCGTCAGGCATGGACATTCCCTCTGGGATCACAGCATTTTCCAACGCTGGAAAGTCTTCATCAACGACCACGTCGATGAAGAGCGGCGAGCCGAGCCACCAGGCGACTGCTAAGACGGGCACGATGATTACCGCTGCAATTGCTGCTGACAAGGGTTTGTGGGATTTGATCCAATCGGTGATTTGTTTCATGGTCATATTCTCGGATCTGGGGTGGAGAAATGGTGAATTTAACGAAAGTTACTTTAATTTTGATTCTAGATTCTACGGTGACGGTTACAAGTGTGGACTTCGATGCGAATCCCATTGCGCATTTACCAATTATGTGCTACTATTAATCGTTACACGCGTATCAGAAAGGACGAAGGTCGACGTTGCAGGCACAACAGTTCGGTGGCGAGCACACTGACGAGAAATTGAAGATCTTGAGGTTGTATTTGGACTTCTTCACACAAGTCCTCAAAGCATCGCCATCCGCAAGTAACCCTTTCAAGCTCGCCTATGTTGATCCGTTTTGCGGTAACGGTCATTGGCAATCCGCTGGAGACCCTCAGATTCGCGATGGATCGCCGTTAATGGCGTTGAATATTGATAACCGTCCTTTCGACGAGTTCTACTTCAACGACATAACTGAAGAAAACGTCACAACCTTGCGAGAAATCGTCTCGACGCTTCACCCGGATCGTTCCGTCAACTACGACAGCGATTCCTCGGATGTGTTCTTATCTAAGTTATGTCCTATGCTTCGAAAGTCCGACAATCCCGATGTACGTGGAGTCGTGTTTTTGGATCCGTTCGCGTCTCAAGTTTCTTGGGTTTCGATTGAGGCGATAGCGCGAACGCAGACATTGGATCTCATTTTGTTGTTCCCGCTGAGTGCCTTAACGAGGTCAACGCCGTTGCGCCACGAAAGGAAGCGAAAGCATCAGTTCGAATCTACGTTGGATCGAGTTTTCGGTGACAAGTCTTGGGAACGGCTATACGACGTTGGTTTTAACGAATGGTATGAAGCAAACCGCTCACCTGAAGCCCCAAAAAATCTTAGGTTGTTCGATATGGACGAAATCGAATCAAATCCAACTTATGAATTCAGGGCTCATGCATCGGCGATATCGTATCTTTATCGCGAACGGTTGAAGACCGTGTTTTCAGAGGTTTCAGACACCTTTGCCGTGTTGGGCTCGCAAGGATCACCTCTCTTCGAAGTGCATTTCGCTGTAAGCAATCCCTCCAAACCTGCTCGATCGCTCGCGAAACGCGGTGCGGAACACATTTTGAGGTACTACAAAAATGTCCAAATCAATGATTGAATGGACCGAAACCACATGGAACCCCGTCACCGGCTGCGATGAAATCAGTCCGGGTTGCGACAACTGCTACGCAGCGCGCATGTCGGTGCGCTTAAACGCGATGGGCGTGAAGAACTACCGAAACGGTTTTGATCCAACCATGCACGAACACATGTTGGATCGGCCGTTGCGTTGGCGCAAACCTCAACACGTCTTCGTCAACTCGATGAGCGATCTTTTCCATCCACAAGTTTCCTTCGATTTCATTTGGCGAGTATTCGATGTGATGCGTCGGGCCGGTCAACACCGCTTCCAAGTACTCACCAAGCGCCCCAAGACAATGGCTCATTACGTGAGCAGCTTCGCGGAAGATGAAGTCCCCGACAACGTTTGGATGGGCACAAGTGTCGAATCCGCCGATTATCTTTGGCGCATCGACGCGCTCCGCGATGTACCGGCCAAAATACGTTTCCTATCTCTCGAACCACTACTGGACGATCTTGGAGATTTCGATCTCAGCGGCATTCATTGGGTGATCGTGGGCGGTGAATCTGGGCCGGGTGCAAGGACGATGCACAAGGACTGGGTCGTAAACATCAAGAATCAATGCGACGAAGCTGATGTGCCTTTCTTCTTTAAACAGTGGGGTGGCGTACAGAAGTCGCGCACCGGTCGGCAACTCCTAGGCCAAACTTGGGATGCAATGCCCGTTTCATAGCTGACGTTAGCCACACGCGCATTCCACTTACATCAGCGAATCACGACCAGTTCGCGGTTAGACTTGCATCATCCCGGCGACCTGTAGTCCGGTCCCCCCAGATCATGTCGTTGCTCAATGTCAACCGCCTCACTCGCCGAGCACGGGTAGGGGTGCGTCGCCGTAACCATTTCTACGGGTGGAACGTGGTCGGCGCCATGTTTTTTGGGATGTTCTTGGTGATGGGTACTCGCAATGGTTTCGGGGTCTTTGTGGACAACTGGGAGCGGGAGTGGGGCGTAACTACCGGCCAGATTTCAGTGGCGGCAGCGATCGGGTGGATCATTAACGGCTTTTCCCAGCCGATTTTAGGAATGATCGTCGACAAATATGGCGGCAAGGTCGTGGTGGTGGTCAGCATGGTCGTGTTGGGCATCTCTTACCTGCTTCTGGCCTTCATCGACAGCGTGTTGATGCTCGCGGTACTCTTCGGCGGTGTGATTTCATTCTTCGCCGGCGGTGTCTCACCTGGCACCTCGGGCGCGGTCATCACCCGTTGGTTCCAACGCGAACGGGGCAAAGCCATGAGCGTTGTGGCCGCCGGTGGCTCGCTTGGCGGATTGGTAATGGTGCCATTTCTTACCCAACTAATGCTCGCCACTAGTTGGCAAACGGCGTGGGTCGTTTCCGGCATCCTCGTACTCGCGCTCGGCTTGCCAGCCTCCATACTGGTCCTTCGCAACCAGCCCGACGACATGGGACTGTTGCCTGACGGCGAAGCCCGGGCCAAAGGCGCTCAGGCGTCTGCAGACCAACGATCAAGGTCGCAGGCCTTGATGCGCGGAGGACCTTTAGGTTCCGAAGGATGGACAGAAGCCTTCAAGTCGTGGCCGATGTGGCAACTGTCAATCGGCTACTTCGTCTGCGGAATCACCACTGCGAGCATCTCGACGCACTTTGTGCGTTGGGCAATCAGCGAGGATGTCTCGCAGGCGAATGCGGCGTGGGCGTTCGGGATATTGATGGGCATTAACGCTGGAGGTGTCGTGCTGATCGGCCTGCTTTCCGACATCTTCCAACGTCACTTTCTGCTCGCCGCCGTCTACTTAGTGCGAGGTGTCGCATTCACGACCCTTGTCATCTTCCCCGGCGAGATGGCAATGTGGGCCTTCACCATCATCGGAGGCGCATCTTGGCTCGCCACGGTGCCCTTGACGACGGGCTTAACCGCCGACGTCTACGGCGTGAGAAACGTCGGCACCCTCGGCGGTCTCATCAACTTTTCCCACCAGATGGGTGGAGGCGCCGCCGTCCTTTTGTTCGGCCTTACGTTCGACCGATATGGAACCTACGATCCAGCATTCATCGGAGGCGCAATCTGCTTGTTGATCGCCGGCATCGTGATCCTGACGATCAAAGAGACCAAGTATTCGGTAAGGTACGCGCAAGCGGCGGCATCTGCAAGTTAGTCGCTCCGGAGAATCGCGGCCTCGCAAGGCATGATTGCACCAGTCAGAGAAATTGATTCGCCGGCATCGGTGCACATGCATCATAGCGAGTCGGTAGATCCGACTCTGGTCGTTTGGATCAACGACCTGCTGCACGATCTGCTTGGCTGGGGTCCGTGGACGTTCGTCGTGGTTCTAGGGATCGCGATCGTATTGATACCGCTGTGGCTGATCTACACATCGTTGAAAAATCAAGCTGCGGCAGATGAGGACGCGGAATGGGACGAAGCACTTCCCGATGATTGAAGTCGACGCAAGGGAGTGACGACGCCGGGCCGATCTGAGGGAAATGCTGGATGTGGTACCCCGTACGGGATTCGAACCCGTGATCTCCGGCTTGAAAGGCCGACGTGCTAGGCCGCTGCACCAACGGGGCGGGGAAGTGGTCGCAGAAGCGCGACGTGCACAACCCTTTTAGGATAACACCGGGCAGGTGCTCCATTGAGCGCACAAAACTCGCCGCGAGCGATTGGCCGCCCACCAAAACCGCTGAATAAGAGATTATGCTCCCTTCACATTGGAAACCGGCGAAGTCATATGCCGCGATCGTCACCATGGTCGTGGTGGGTGTGGCGGTTCCGATCATCGGTTGCGCGAGCGAAACTGCGACCCCAACACCGAGAATGGATGTGGTCTTCGCGACCACACCGACCGCGAGGCCAATCGCCACCAGTACCTCAACGGCTACCCCAAGGCCTACAGCAACTACCAATCCAACGAACACGCCCGAACCCACGGCGACACAGGTCCCAACCGCAACTACGCTGCCAACTTCGACACCGGAACCGACCGCGACGGCGGTTCCAACGGGAACAACGGTGCCGACTCCGTCAGCGACACCGCAGCCGACCGCGACGACCGTACCGACATCAACCGCGACGCCGGAACCGACCGCGACGCTGACGCCTACCGCTCAGCCTGATCCTCCAGATGTCGAAACGGATCAAGGACCGATCATCCCCTGCGCGAACGGCGTCGCTGTTCCCGATGCCGAGGAAAACCCGGCCTTGGTCTCGGACTGTCAAGCACTGCTCTCGGCTGCCGACGAACTCGCGGGAAATGTTCTGTTGAATTGGTCGGTGGAAATCTCCATCCGCGATTGGGAAGGCGTGGAGGTAAGCGGGTCGCCCAGCCGCGTCACCAAGCTATCGCTTCTCAACCGTGGTCTCGCAGGACAAATCCCGACAGTTGTGGGCGAACTCGACGCGTTGACTGCATTAGAACTCTGCGGAAACCTCCTCTCGGGCAGGTTGCCTGCCGAATTGGCCGAGCTGATCAAGTTGGAGCGCCTGTGTCTGAGCGATAACGATCTGACCGGTGAGATCCCTGGCGATCTCGGTTTCCTCGAATCCCTGGCCGAGCTGTCCATGTCCGGTAACCAAATCACGGGCGAGATTCCACCGAATTTGAGTCGGCTCTCCAATCTGGTGGTCTTGGATCTTTCGGAGAACGAACTGCTCGGAGAGATTCCGCTCGAACTCGGACTTCTCTCGAACGCAAAACAGATCTTGCTGCACACCAATCAACTCAACGGAGCTATACCTTCGACCTTGGGGGACTTACTTTCGATCGAGGCATTACAGCTTGACGGAAACCAGCTGTCCGGCGAGATTCCGGAGTCGCTGGGCCACAACACGCCTTTGCGACATCTCGATCTAAGTTCGAACCAGTTGTCCGGCGAAATTCCAGCTAGTTTCGGCGAACTGGTCAATCTAGAAACTTTGAACCTCGAAGACAATCAGTTGACGGGCGAAATTCCCGTGGAACTGGCCGGATTGACGAATCTCAAATCGTTCCACATAGACGGTAACAACCTGACGGGTTGCATTCCGATCGGCCTCGACCGGGTCGAATTGAATGATTTCGATGAGTTGGGATTGATCGCTTGTGGCCCCGCTTCAGTCCCGGGAGACGGTCCCTGTTCCAACGGCATCGCCGTGCCTGCTGCCGTCTACTCGCCGGAACTCGTCATCGATTGCGAAGTGTTGCTTCAACTGATTGAACCGCTCAATGGAACCGAGATTCTCGACTGGTCGGCGGAGCAGCCGATCGACACCTGGCTCGGCGTGGGAATCGGCGGAACACCCACTCGCGTAACGGCGCTAAAGTTGGTCGACCTCGCGATCGAAGCAAAGATACCCAAATCCTTGGGGCAACTGACCGGCCTGCAGGTGATACATCTCAACGCGAACGATTTTGAAGGCCCGATCCCGACAGAGCTTGCATCCTTGACGGAGCTGGAGGAATTGAATCTGGGCGATAACCGGCTGTCAGGTCAGATCCCGCCCGAACTGCGCGATCTGACCAATCTGATGATCTTGGACCTCGGCGAGAATGCGTTGACTGGCGAAATTCCCTCTCAATTGAACGACTTGGCTAACCTGAGGGCGCTGATAGTCAACAACAATGATCTCACCGGTCCTATCCCGCCTGAGTTGTCGAACCTGAACAAATTGACGACGCTCAACTTAAGCAGGAACGGCTTAAGTGGAAACCTACCGTCGGCATTGGGCGGTCTAACTAACCTGACAAATATGATCCTCTCCAACAACCGTCTGGTCGGTGAGGTCCCGGCCGAATTCGGGAACCTAGACGCTCTCATCGAACTCGATTTGAGCGCAAACCTGCTCTCCGGCGAATTGCCCGCCGAAATCGGGGATCTGGAAAATCTGATCGAGCTTAGGTTGAACCACAATCAGCTTGAAGGCGAATTACCTGATGCGATGCGTAATCTCGCTGTGTTGCGTGTGTTCGATGTCGGGACCAATGATTTCGGCGGAACGATACCGATCTGGTTAGGGGAACTGGTTTCTTTGACGGCGCTCCATCTTGACGCCAACGCGTTCACCGGACAGGTCCCCGCAGAGTTGGGTAACCTGACTGAGTTGTCTGACCTCTTCCTGAGATTCAACTTCCTGTCCGGTTGCCTACCCCAGTTACCGAAACCACTATTCCACACCGACTTGCGCCAGCTCAATTTGCCCGACTGCGAAGGCGTCGAGAATTGAGCGCCTCGTGACCTCTACCGAAAGCCCTCGCCACTATCTTGCGGATCGTAGCCGATAGTCTCTCGGGCATGTTCGATGTCCCAGAATCGCCAGTGGTTGTTAGAGACGCCGTAGAAGATATCGAAACTCAGATCTGCGACGAGGCAACGGTCGACTAAGTGAGCGAGGTCGCGGTGCGACAACCACGTCGCGTAGGCACGAATATTCGTCGGTCGATTTTCCGGCACGACGCTACCGATGCGGAGGCAAGCGACTTCGAGGCCGAAGTGTTCGTTGTAGTAACGACCGGTCGCCTCTCCAAAGACCTTGCTCACTCCGTAGTCACTGTCGGGACGGATTGGCACGCGGTGGTCGACTTGCCGGATATTGGCGGGATCGTTGTCGATTAAGGAGTAATCGCCAAGACCGATGCTCTTGTAGGGTTCGTCGAGCTCAAAGTTCCCAACCGCATGGTTCGAACTTGCAAATACGACGCGTCTGACACCGTGTTCGCGGGCGGCTTCGTAGACGTTGTGAGTCGATGCGATGTTGTTGCGAAGGACGTCGTCCCATAGCGTGTGAACTGGCGCATTAGCCGCTAGATGGATCACTGCGTCTTGGCCATCAAATGCCGGCGACATTGCGTCGTAGTCATAGCAATCGGCAAGTGTGAAGTTTGCAAGAGAATCGTCGGCGAGCGGGCGAGCATCTACGCCTGAGATGGTGTACCGTCCAGTTTCTCCGAGGTGGGTGCGGAGCACTGAGCCGATCAATCCGCTGGCACCGGTGATTAGTATCTTCATGGTCGTTTACGTTCCCTCGTATTGGTTAGCCGCGGCGTTGCTGCGATCCGTCGTTATCATGTTAAGTCGCGCATCCAGCACAGGAGGTTCGAATTGCGCCTGCATGGAGCCCAGATTCGAGCCCAGATTCGAGCAATAGCATGAAGTCACTGGTCGAGGCGGCTGGTACCATAGGTGCGAACGTTGACGACACCCAAATCGAGCGGTTCCGGCGCTATCGCGAACTGCTCACCGAATGGGGGCGTCGCATCAATCTGACCGCTGTAAAGGATCCCCAAGCCGTTGTCGAACAACTCTTCATTCGTTCGTTCAGAATTGCGGTTCCGGCAGGCGGGAGTGTGTCGACAGCGGAATGGTTCGACGGTCGACGGATCATCGACATTGGTTCGGGTGCGGGAATACCGGGACTGCCGTTGAAGATCATTCTCCCTGGCACCGAGGTCACTTTGCTGGAATCGAACGGCAAGAAGTGCGACTTTTTGCGTCACGTTGTCTCGGAACTGGGAATTGAAGGAGTCACGATATTGAATTCGCGCGCCGAGGATGCGGGTCGGTTAAAGGAACATCGGGAAAACTACGATCTCGTCACTGCCCGTGGCGTCGCCAAGCTTCCGTTGCTTGCAGAGTTCACGTTGCCGTTCCTCAAACTGGGTGGCGTAGCAGTTCTCCCCAAAGGCCACGATCCGCGAGCGGTCCAATGCGAGGTCGAAGACGCTTCGTTCGCAGCCAACGAATTGGGCGCGGCACCCGCGATCATCCAACCGGTGGCGCATCCGGGGGCATCACCGATGGACCACATCATTTACTGGCTCAAGGTGCAACCGACAAAAGATCGCTACCCCCGTCGACCCGGGATCCCAGCGAAACGACCGCTGTCGGCTGATTGATCGACGCGATTGTGTGGACCTTTGCGACTCTTGCGCAGAAATTCGAACCGCGACAACAACGGTCAGGCCTACGGCATCGCGGCGATGCGCCGACGAGTCTTGTCGCTACCCACCATTCTCAGCGCGGCCTTTGGATTGGCGATCATCGGCTTCCTGCTCTGGCGCGTCTTAGATTTCGAGTGGGATGAATTCGTTGAGCACCTGACCGGGATCAACTGGTGGCTGTTCATTTTGGCCGGGTTGCTGTATTACCTGAGTTTCTGGTTCCGAGGGTGGCGATGGCAATTGATCTTCAACTCGGTTACCAATCGTTCCCAAAATCCTGATCTTCAGCGAGCTGAAGCACCAAATGTCGCGACCATGTCGTTGATGATCCTGACCGGTTGGTTCGTAAATTCAGTCATGTTCTTCCGCATCGGCGATGCGTATCGAGGTTGGGCTTTGGCCGATAGGACGTCGAGCGACATGCCAACAGCGTTGGGCACCGTGTTCGCGGAAAGAGTGCAGGATATGGTGGTCGTCTTGGTGCTCGTGGTCACCTCGGCCATCTGGGCCCTGCTGGTCGATGGATTCGCCGCTTCCGGAAGAATCGTCGACGTCGCGGTAATTGTCGTGGCAGTTGCATCTGGTTTGGTGCTCGCACTTCTGCTCATTCTCTACGTGATGGGCAAGGCTGGTGAAAGAGTCGCCCGATGGCTGCCGGCGCGATTTGGAAGGCAATATCTGCATTTCCAAGACGGAACGCTGAACAGCTTTCGAGGCGGTGGAATGACATTGCAGATCGCCCTGGGGGTACTGGGTTGGCTGATGGAGGTGTTGCGGTTCTACTTCGTGGCGCAGGCGATGGGTCTGGAAATGGCGATAAGCATCGCCATGTTCGCCGCGCTCGCCAACGCGATCATGACCACGATCCCGGTACCGGGCGGATTGGGTTTCGTAGAAACCGCTCTAATCACAGTGCTGCTTTTGGTCGGACTTAACGACACCGATGCGTTCACATTGACGGTCTTGGACCGCTCAATATCCTGGCTCAGCATCGTCGCCTTTGGCGGGATAGCGTTTTTGGCGACGACCTTGAAACGGTCGGTCACAAACCGCACGACGCGGGTTGATGAGGTGGGTGCGAGTGGAGGTTGAAGCGAGATCGGAAGGTGGCGCCCCTGACAGGACTCGAACCTGTGGCACACGGTTTAGGAAACCGTTGCTCTATCCTCTGAGCTACAGGGGCAAAAGAAAGGCACCCTAGAATCATTCTAAAAGGGCACAACCTAGCACCCGCGGTCGAGGGGCATCAATGACGGTAGAGACGCGTCCCGACATCTTTCAGGTATTTCCGAGCAACGAGTTGAATCGGGGTCGATTCGACGGCGATCACGATTCACATCAGGTAGCAGTCATCGACGTAGGCTCAAACTCGACCCGGATGGAGGTTCTGCAACTGACAACCGATTACGATCTGCGGGTTGTTTCGGAAGTTAAAGCTCTGCTACGTTTGGCGAGCCGCAAGACGAAAGATGGTCGATTGTTGCCTTCTGCCATTTCCGAACTGTCGCGCCTCATCGACGATTTCGCTACCGTAGCTAGAGCGTCGAAAGTCGATTCGATCCGCGCCGTTGCCACATCGGCAATGCGCGACGCTACGAACCGCGACGAGGTCGTTCGTCAGGTGACGAACGACACCGGCATTGAACTTGAAGTCATCTCAGGAGCACAAGAAGCGGAATTCGGGTTCCTTGGCGCGGTCTTCACCCTCCCTGCCCATGACGGCGTATTGTTCGACATCGGTGGTGGTAGCGTAGAGTTCTCGTTCTTTCAACATCGCTCATTGAGGGACGCATACACCTTAGATCTCGGCGCGCTGCGCGTCAGTGACGATTTTCTGAACTCGGAACAACCTGAACGGGACGCGATCCTGGGTTTGAGGCGGCACGTGAAGAAGATGTTGCGCGCGTCCGGTATGCCTCCGATAGCGGAACACGGCACCTTGATTGGTGCCGGCGGAACGATTCGCAACTTGACCAAGATCGATCGCGAAACCCGGGACCACTCGTTTGGGCGTCTCCACGGCTCGGTGGTTCCATACGGCTCGTTGAAGACAATCGTCAACGGATTGCGAGGATTGGACAGAGCGAGTTTGGCATACATGCCCGGATTGAACCCGGAGCGCGTCGACAGCATCCTCGGCGGTGCCATCGTGGCATCCGAAATCGCCAAGTTCTTCAACAAGAAGCCCATCCTCGTTTCTGGCCGAGGTATTCGTGAAGGGCTGGCGATGTCCGGTGTAATCGAGGATTTGCCGTCGATCGAAGAGGTCAGGCGACGCTCCGTATACGCGCTGGGTGCAAGATTCGACACTTGGGATCGACTCCGCGCAGACCGACGGGCGGCGATCGCCAGAAAGATGGCCGCGTTGCTGCTAGACCATTTGGATGGAGAAATGACGCAGCTGATCCCGCACGTCGCACGTCTCATCGACACCGGCCGCAGCGTCAACTACTACGACCGTTACTTGCACGCCTCTAACATCATCGAACAAGGCGAGATCGGCGGTTTCTCCCACCGCGATGTCGGTTTGATGTCGGCCGCACTTCGGTTCGGCGGGAGCTATTCCGCCTCGATGTCCCGATACCGCCCGGAACTCAAGAAGTCGGACCGAACGATCGTTCGACGAGCCACCAGCATTCTCCGAATCTCGGATGAGATGGAGCGAAGGCTTGGCGCCGATAGGTATTCGCAAATCGTGATGGATATCATCGGCGACCGATTCGAAGTCCGGGCACCCGAGCTGAATGCCTGGGACCCCAAGCGATTCGCCGCACGCTTTAAACGTACCTTCAAAATGGATTTCGCGGTGGTTCGGTAAGGATCGGCGCTACCGTCGGCGTCGCCTTTTCCTTAACCCGACCCAAGCAATGCCGGCGATTAATCCTAACGGCCACGAAATCAATTGATTGCGGGCGGATTGCGCGCTCGCAAAGCAATCTAGCGTTGCCGGCTTGATGACTCTTCTTTCTGACGATACCGGCGAATCCCCCTCACCAAGCGAAATTAGATCTTCTTGCGCTTCATCGAAACGTTTGGTACCGCCACAAGCCAAGACCTCCAACGCCCACTGCTCGCCATCGGCATAGACGAGGTAATCTCCATGCATACCGAACGGGTATCCACATGGCTCTGATCTGGCCGTTGAAACGGACATTATCTCCGAAACCTCTCCCTTCCACACAGAACGGACTCTGAATTCGACTGTTAACGGTTCATCAGGCGGAACCAACGCCGAGTCGATATCAAAGGGCCAGTCTTCGAAATAAATCTTGACCACTCTGCCGAGGAAGACCGCCGACGCCTCGCTGAAACGTTCGTCAGCGGACGTAGATTCATCGCATTCGCAGGCGTTGATGCCTTCCGCGTTAACCAGCAACGAAAAGGCGATGGTGCTGATCACCAACACCAGTCCTAACGTATATATGAATCTGCGCCAAATCATCAGGTGTCCCTGACAACACGTTACTCGGCGTAATGGTTTCGCGCTTCACCTTCGACCGGCGATTCCGAAATTCGAAACGTCTATGGGTTTGATCATCGATGTTCGTCTTAAATCAAGTGGTGGATACCGCAATGGTGTTGCATCCGGGTCGACGCGCAACTCAACTGGCTACGGCATCGAAATGTCGTGCCAACTCGTCGCGTTCGAATGTCGCGATTGGCGTGGGCACGGAGTCGAGTTCATCTCGGACGCGAACCGTGGGTGCATTCGCCTCCATCCCAGCGGCTTCAATTCTTCCAATAACGCTGGCTTCGATGCCCGCAACCCGTAACGCAGCTACCACCGAGTCTTGATTATCGGATTGAACCGTAGCCAAAAGCGCCCCCGACGAAATCAATCCCCATGGGTCGATCTCCAAGGCATCGCATATTTTTCGACAGATCGACAGCACATTCACCGCTGAGGCGTCAACGACGATGTCGACGTTTGATGCGAACGCGAGCTCTTGCAGCGCCGTCGCCAACCCGCCTTCGGTCGGGTCGTGCATTGCGGTGACGCCGCCGGCGGCTACAACCGTCTGTGCGTCTTTCAAGACCGATATGCCAGGATCCGTCAGAAACTCTGAAGCAGCATTGATTTCAGACATCGAGATGCCAGTCTGAACAAGCTCATCGCGGCACTCGTTGGCGAGGATCGAGGTCCCTTCGATTGCGATTCCCTTGGTAAGAATTACTCCATCGCCGGGGCGCGCACCGGATGCGGAGACGGTGCGGCTTGTCGGCGCTTCTCCGAGCATGAAACCGCAAATCAACGGTTGAGTAACCGCGGGCGTGACCTCGGTGTGACCACCGGCCAATTGTACGCCGATCTGAGATGCCGCTTCGCCGATCTGACCGAATATGTCGCGGACCTCACCCTCCGTTGAACCCGGCGGCATCATCAGCGTCGCGAGGAACCACTTCGGCGTGCCGCCAGCGACCGCAATGTCGTTGGCATTGACGTTGACCGCGTACCATCCGATGCGGTCCGTGGCAAAAGTGATCGGATCAGTCTTCGCGAGGAGCGTGTTTTCGCCGAAGAGAATGTGCGCCGCATCTTCCCCTACACCGGGTCCCACCAACAACCGGCGGTCGCTGACCGCCCCATCGGACAACATGGGAATCCCCTCGATGAGGTCCTGCAGTAATGTCCCCGGCAGTTTCCCCGTCTTCAGTTCGCGGTTTCTAGTTGACACGGCAACCCCTCAAACGGTTCGTCAACGGTGTTTGAGACGTCACCCTCTGGCGCGAAAGTCGGGAGCGCAGGTATGGGTTGGGCCGCGAAGAAAGGTGAGACGGCATCCAAAAGTTCTTGACGGATCGCGCCTTGCGTGCAGCCCCATATTTCTTGATCACCGCCCACGCGGTACCAGTCATCGCGGCAGAAGAACTTGACAGATTCGATCCCTCGCAAGACGTAAAAATCCAACCTAAACGATGTCTCGCAAGTTCCGGTGTTGCCTATGGGTATAGGGGTGTTGATTGCATTGATGATCACGTCGATCAGTTCGCGATTTTGGATGTCTTGGACCGGTTGTGCTTCCCCGCCCGGGACCTCACGATAAAGCACCACGCGGCGCGCTTCGTGGAGGCGCAACTCATGGACCGGATTGATGGTGGTTTGCACACGATTTTCAACGTCGGTACAGTTGACGATGATGTCGTCCGGCAGGGTGTCGTTGTTTTCGTGGTCCTTGCTCGCCAAATGGAACGTGTAGGTCGTCTCCTCGTTTCCAAGGACGAGTATCCATCCTTCTACCGCCCGTGCTGGATTGCTGCCCACGTACGAACCACAACCCAAAGTTCGGTCCGGCCAGATGTGTTCCTCGACGCTGAGCACCTTGACGTCGCTCTGGTCGATACCCTGATCGATGAGTTCGCCCCTTGCGTAGATCTCTAGCTTCGTCGGAACCATCGGCGCTGGTGTTGGCGTTACTGTCGGCGTCGGGGAGGGCTCCGGCGTGGACGTCGGTTCAGCGGTCGATGTGGGAGTCGGCGTATTGGTTGCCGTCGGTGCGACGGTTGCAGCCGGTGGTATCGGTGTCGGTGTATCGGCCGGAACGGAGGTCGCCGCTGATTCCGGGGTTGGCGCGCGGTCAACCACCGGCGTATTCGTAACCTCTGGTGCAACTGTGGCGGTCGCAGGTTCTGGGTTGGCTTCCGCGGTCGGAGTCGGGGTATCTTTAACCGGTTCAGGCGTAGAGGTGTCGGGAACTGGGGGTTCAGGAGTAGCGGTGTCAGGTGGTGGCACCGTCGCCGACGGTTGCGGCGGCTGGGTGGGTCTCGGAGTTGGTTGGACACCCGTTTCGGGCTCTCGGCTATTCGCCCACAACGCCGCGAGAACTATCGCCACAACGATAACTGCGATGGCGATCCCTGCGATCAAGGTCTGCCGCACCCGCGGCCCGTAGCCCGAGACGCGGAGGCCGGAATTGTTTTGATCGTCAGGTTGCGTCATGTTGCATGAAAGCTCGTGAAGGTCGGTGGGCGCACACCGCGCCACTAAATTTCTACGCTAAATGATTGACGCTGGATGTTGCCATGAATCTCGTTGCGACCGCACGACTAACTTGGAGGATTTTCGATGTCAGGGTTGCAATACCTGACTCAATAGGTAATAATTATTTGTTGGCGATCCGAGCGGGGATCCAGTCCGAACCATTGACACTGAAATTAACAGAGGAAACAACATCAATGATAAGTCGTCAATCATCCCGCCCGGTCGCATTTCGTCGCGATGCGTCGGCACCCAAGAGCAGAATATTACGCGTGGCTGCGATGAGTGCCGCACTGTTGACCATGTGTTTCGCCATTCTCGCGTGTAGCGCCAGCCCCGCACCGACTCCGGTCGTCGTTGAGGTAGACCGGATCGTTGAGGTGGAGAAACCGGTAATCGTAGAGAAACAGGTCATTGTTGAGGTTGAGAGACCGTCTAACGAACCGAATACATTGACGGTCTATTCGGGACGCAGTCAGTCGCTCGTAGACCCCATCCTTGAGGAGTTCGAACTACTAACCGGCATCCCGGTCGAGGTCCGCTACGCCAGCACTGGCGAGATGGCCGCAACTTTGCTAGAAGAGGGTGACAGATCGCCCGCTGACGTTTTCTTTGCCCAAGACCCGGGCGGATTGGGCGCGGTGAAATCGCTATTCCTAACGCTGCCGGACGACATCTACAACCGTTCTGCCGCGTGGGCCAGCGATCCCGACCACAAGTGGGTCGGCATCTCCGGGCGCGCACGCACCGTTGTTTACAGCACCGAGAACATATCCGAGGGCGAGCTGCCGGATTCCATTTGGGACTTCACCGACCCGATGTGGAAGGGCCGCATCGGCTTACCACCAACTAACGGGTCCTTTCACGTGATGGTTACGGCGATGCGTCTGGATTGGGGCGAAGCAAAGACCCGCGAGTGGCTCGAGGGCATCATGGCTAACGAACCCGTCTTCTACGCGAAGAACACACCGACCGTTGCGGCGGCCGGCGCCGGCGAGATCGACGTCGGATTCGTCAATCATTACTACCTTCACCGCTTCCTAGCTGAAGAGGGCGAAGGGTTCGGCGCTCGCAACCACTACACCTCTGCAAGCGATGCCGGATCGCTCGTGATGGCCGCGGGCGCGGGCATCTTGGCCTCGACAGATGCACAACCAGAAGCCGAGCGACTCTTGAAGTTCCTCCTCGGCGTGACCGCTCAACAGTACTTCGCGACGCAGACTCACGAATACCCCTTCAACTCAGCCGTGCAACAGTCGGAACACCTTCCGGACCTCGGTGACATCAGCGAACGATTCGATGTCGACCTGGGTCTGCTTGACGATCTGGCCGGCACGCAAAAACTACTACAGGAGGTTGGTGCACTTCCGTGACCCGCTCTACAGCGGAAGTAGCTGAACGACCTGCACCGAGGTCCCGGCGTGGCGTTACAAACGGCGCGCGCGGAGTCCCGGTCTGGGTAGCAATCGCGGCTGGATTCGTCGTCTTGGCCGCGATGCTACCCGTTTTTTATCTCTTCGTCCGCGGTATCGAAGGTGGCGAAGTCACCCTAGATTTCTTAACCCGCAGGAACTCGATAAACGTCATTTGGCGGACCGTAACCGTCATCCTAAGCGTCACCATCGTCTCGCTAATCGTTGCTGTCCCCGCGGCTTGGTTGACGATGCGAACAGATATGCCGTTTCGCCGCGTGCTTTCGGTCGCTTTGGCGTTGCCGTTGGTAGTCCCAAGTTTCGTAATGGCTACGACGCTGATCGAGGCGTTCGGACCCAAGGGCACGTTGCAAGAGCTTCTAGAACCGATAGGAGTCGAGCGGCTGCCCTCAATCTACGGTTTACCCGGCGCGACGCTGGTGCTGGTTCTAATGACGTATCCCTATGTCTATCTCACGGTGCGAGCCGCGATTGCAGGACTAAACCCCGAATTGGTGGAAGCGTCAAGGAGCATGGGCTACTCCGTGCTCGGAGCATTCCGACGTGTGACGTTGCCGCTGCTGATGCCGGCGATCGGCGCTGGAGCAATCCTCGCCGCGCTCTACACCCTCAGCGACTTTGGCGGAGTGGCATTGATGCGACATAACACGTTAACCGTCTCCATCATGACCAACTACCAGACCTCCATCGACCGAACCGCAGGTGCCGCGATGTCGATGCTACTGGTCGCGTTTGCCGTCGCTCTATTGTTGGTCGAATCATCGATCCGGGGACGGCGTCGGTACGACGATGCCTCCGCCAATGTCGGTCGTACCCAGCGCGCAGTACATCTCGGTTGGTGGGCAGTGCCGGCAATCCTGTTTACGGCGCTCCCCGTCGTCGCAGGCGTAGTCGTGCCGGTTGCCGTTTTAGTTGAATGGCTGCTCCGGGGACTGTCCAAAGGGCTTGAAGGTTCGCCGATATTGGTTCCGCTGTGGAATTCGTTGCAAGCATCGGCCCTAGCCGCCATAGCCACCATCGTCTTGGCATTGCCAGTGGCATTCGTTACGGTCCGCAATCGAAATTGGCTGAGCGACCTTTTCGGCAAGGCAGTCTACATAGGATTCGGATTACCGGGGGTTGTAGTGGCTCTTTCGCTCGTATTCTTCGCCGTCAATTTCGCATTGTTCGCATACCAAACCCTCCTTTTGTTGGTGTTCGCCTACGCGGTCCTCTTCCTTCCTGTCGCACTCGGATCGCTGAGATCGGGCCTATTGCAGATCAATCCAAGTCTCGAAGAAGCTGCGCAGTCTCTCGGTAAGACACAGTTCCGAGCATTTACCCGGATCACCCTGCCGATTCTCATGCCGAGTGTCTTCGCCAGCGCGGCTCTGGTGTTTTTGCTCACGATGAAGGAACTACCCGCGACGCTCATCCTCGGACCAACGGGTTTCGATACCCTAGCCACATCGATATGGTCCGCATCATCAGAGGCGTTCTTCACCAAGACGGCAGCGTCATCGTTGATATTGGTAGCAGCCGCCGGCGTTCCCACCGCTTGGCTAGTCTTGCGTGAACACTCAGGCGCGCGGTAATAGGATTTGGAATAGATGAAAATGTTCCGGCGCCCAAAATGGATCAGTGGGGCGAATGATCCTCCACATATGCATGCGCAGCTTAACCGCCCGCGCGGTACCGGCGCGATTCATCTCGAACAGGTACAGACTCGTTACCATCCTGACGAACCACCAGTCCTCAACGGATTTAACCTCGAAGTGCACGATGGCGAAATCGTGTGCCTCCTCGGACCTAGCGGCGTGGGAAAGACGACTGCCCTGCGTGTCATCGCCGGATTCGAGCGCGTCATCAACGGCTACGTCCGCCTCGGTGGACGATTGGTCGGTTCGCCATTCATTCACATTCCGCCTCACGAGCGTGCGCTTGGCTTAGTCTTTCAGTCATACGCCTTATTTCCCCATCTCACGGTCGCCCAAAACGTTCAATTCGGCATCAAAAATGCTGATGATCAGGAGAAGAGGAGACGGTCGCTCGAGATCTTGGAGATGTGCGGCATCGCCGAATACGCCGATCGCGGAGTCCACGGTCTCTCCGGCGGCGAACAACAACGAGTGGCACTCGCCCGGGCGATCGCGCCCGATTCGGTCGCCGTGCTCCTCGATGAACCATTCAGCAACCTCGATCCGAGCCTCGTCGTACAGCTTCGAAGACAGGTGAAAGAGATCATCCACCAAGCCGGGAAGACGGCGATCTTAGTGACCCACGATCGTGAGACGGCGTTCCTGACTTCAGACCGCGTCGCGGTAATGCGGTCAGGACGCGTCGCGCAGATCGGCACCGCCGAAGAGGTTTACGCCCATCCAATCTCGCCCCATGTAGCCAGAATTATCGGAAGGTCATCGTTCATTGATGGCACATTCCGTGGCGATAGAGTCTTCACCGAAGCAGGAGAGTTTCCGGCCGTTGCCGCCAACGGATACAAGTTAAAAGACGGCGAAGAGGTGTCGGCATTGATGCGCGCCTCCGAACTCAGATTGCGCCGCCACGAATCGACCGGTGAGGAAGAAGACGGCTGGACCCTTGAGCCATTTACCGCTTGCGGCATCGATTGCCGATGCGTGGCCCGCATCGAATCGCGCGAATTTCACGGCGATTTCACCGACTTCAGCGTACGTCTTCCTTCGGGCGACACTTTCCGCGTGCGGAACCGCACTTACGCGATGCAACTCCCAGATGGCGCACCGGTCACCGTAACGGCAGTGCGGGGAGCCAAAGTGATCGTCTATCCGATCGACATGCGTTGAATTCAATCGGGTTCGACAGTACATATCCCGGTCGCACCTCGATATGTTTCGAATATCCGATCAACGCAACTTCGCGTATTTGGTTGCCCACGATCCACAATTGGGTGGTGCAAAAATATACGTCGTATCAAATTAAGTGGTGAAAAACGTACATTGAATCTACCCAAATCCATCAGCGCGCGAGAGGGAGTAATGACATGATGAGCAAACAATTTCTCGCATGCATTGGACTGACGGTGATTGCCTTCACTTTCGTAGTCGGACTCGGTTGTGAATCCGACTCTGACGATCCGTATCGAATCGGCTAAATGAAACCCTCACTGGTCCTGGTGAAACCTATGGGACCGTCGCCAACCAAGCGAAGCAGCTCGCCGTGGAAGAGATCAACGCGGCCGGTGGTGTTAACGGACGCATGATCGAACTCGTGGTTGAAGATTCGAAATGCGGCGCGCAAGATGCCATCACCGCATACAACAAGCTAACCGACGTCGATGGCGTAAAGATCATTCTGGGCACATCGTGTAGCGGCGCGATGCTCGGAGCCGCACCGTTGGCCGAAGAGGATGGCGTTATTCTATTCTCCGGCCTCACCACCAACCCAGACATTGCAACCGCTGGAGACTACATCTTCAGTGCGTCCATGAGCGACGCGCAGTTAGGTGTCGACACCAGCAATTTGATGTGGGCCGACGGTGTCCGCAACGTCGCGACGATCACCGAATCTACCGACTACGCCGAAGGTGTCAGGCGAACCACCGCCGCGCAGTTCGAAAAACGCGGCGGACAGATTATTGGTGAAGAGCGCTACGCCTCCGACGTTACCGACTTTCGGACACAGCTGACCAAGCTCCTCACCGCCAATCCGGACGCTATCCACATCGCCGCCCAGTCTGAATTCTCCGGCGGCACCGTCGTCAAACAGCTGCGGGAACTCGAAAGCGCAACAGGTCACTAGCAGCTTCAAGGAGAAGTACCACTACATCACCTTGGCTTGGTATGTCGGATCGGCATACGACGACGTTTACATCACCGCGGAATGTCTAAAACAAACTGAAGACGACCAAGAGGCCGATGGATTCAGAGACTGCCTGTACGACATAACATGGTCTGGCGCCATCGGCAGTAACAACAGCTTTGACGAGAATGGCGAAGTCGTAGGACTTTCCACTGGCGAACGAACCGGCGACAACCAGGGCTACGAGGTTTTGGGACCCGCGCCGTTGGAATAGGCCGCAAGAACAGCAAGGCGATCATGCGATTGCAGTGACCAACGCGCGCGCATACTTGGCAAACCGCAGCAACCTGCTCGCTTCGGTGCTCGTAGCGCTCGTAGTCGCCGGGGTGATCCTGTGGGCATTGCATACCTCGTTCTACTATCGACTCCGTTCCCTCTTCGGCGAAAAAATATTACGGATTGGCGGAGTCATCCTAGCTATCTGCGCTTGTACCTATGCGGGCGTCGTGCTAACTTTCCCATCAAATCTTGACATCACCCTTGCCCTGCGATCGCGGTCAGCGGCGAACTCGATTTTTTGATTCCCTGTGCCGTATTTTTGCTCATCGTTGTCGGCATATCTTGGTTCCTCGTTTCGTCTTCATTCGGCCGCGTCTTGAAGGCGATTCGTGAAGACGAGCAGGTCGCGCAGGTCATCGGATATCGAACCACGTTCTACAAACTCGCAATTTGGGTCGTATCGGCGATGATGGCCGGATTGGCAGGCGGGTTGTTCGGCAGTTTCACCACTTTTGTTGACCCGAACTCCTTCATCCTCCTCGAGTCGATGCTGTTAGTTTCGATCGTCATACTCGGCGGTCTGGCCTCGATTCGCGGTTCGCTGCTCGGCGCATTGGCCTTCGTGCTACTCGAAGAGGGCATGCGATTCATCCCCTTCCTGCCGTCCGAATTCGTCGGGCAGGCGCGACAAGTGGTGTTGGGCGTCCAATTGGTGCTGCTAATGCTCTTCAGACCCCAGGGATTGGCCGGGAGGTACAAGCTGTGACGCATCACCACATCGATCCCAGCGAATATTTCGGGATCCAAACCATCGGCCTCACCAAACAGTTCGGCGGGGTAAAGGCGTTGGACAACGTCACCCTGACGATACCAATATTTGGTATCACCACCGTCGTCGGACCCAATGGTTCCGGCAAGTCGACACTCGTCAACCTCCTTACCGGCGTCCTGCCCTACGACCAAGGCGTCGTGAAGATCGAGACCAACTCCTTCGAGGTCATTCACGCCTACGAAACCCCCGGACACGGCATCACCCGAACCTTCCAAGAAGTCCGACTCTTCGATCAGATGACGGTATGGGACAACTTGATGGTCGTGTTAACCAATCGCAAGCTCTGGGCATCCATGATTGAGCGATCAAATGGACGTAAGGGGGCTAACCATCGGGAAAAAACCGAAGAGATATTGAAGAAAGTAGGGATGTGGGAGAAACGGGATTCGATGGCCGAAGATCTGTCCTACGGACAAAGAACGCTCCTCGAGATCGGAAGAGCGATGGCTCTAGAAGTGCAGGTCTACATCCTTGACGAGCCATTCGCCGGGCTCTTCCCACAGATGCTCGAGAGGGTGAAAGACCTCCTGCGCGAACTCCGCGCCAGTGGTCGAACTGTCGTCTTCATCTCGCACAATACGGACATTGTCCGGGAACTGTCCGACCAAATCATCGTGCTTGAAAGCGGCAAGTTCCTAATGTCAGGCGAAGTCGACAAGATCCTAAACCAGCCCGAAGTGATCCGAGCGTACCTCGGTACTTGAACTCGGCCTCAACAACCCCCATACCTTCAGGAGGGGGCCAGGGGGAGGCCTCCCCGCCCAGAACATGAACCATATACGCGCAACATCCACCGCCGCCGAGAAAATCTCCCCTCCTTCTGGAGGGGGCCAGGGGGAGGCCTCCAACCTCTTGGAACTGGTTGACATCTCAGTGCACTACGGCGCGGTCGTCGGCCTCCACGAAGTATCGTTGGCGGCAATAAAAGGCGAGTTGGTCGCTGTTATGGGTCCCAACGGCGCCGGCAAATCCACCGTTCTCAAAGCCATTATGGGCCTCGCGCCAGTAGTCGGCGGCACCGTATTCCTTCGAGGGCGGTCTTTAGACGTTGCGACGCACGAGATCGTCAAGCAAGGTGTCGCGTTCGTCCCCCAAGGCCGACGCGTCTTCACCCATCTCACCATCGAAGAGAACCTGCGGATGGGATGCCTCCACGTCAGCGACCCGAGCGAACAGCAACGGCGACTGGACTCGATATTCGCCCTGTTCACGATCCTTCGAACCAGAAGCAGCGACTACGCCAGCACCAGGTCCGGAGAGCAACAGCAGATGCTCGCTATCGGTCGTGGACTCATGGCCGGCCCCGACGTGTTACTTCTCGATGAACCGACATTAGGTCTCGCACCCATCATCGTCTCAGAAGTATTCGAAAAGGTTTCCGAAATCAGCCAGACCTTAAACACAACCATCATGGTCGTCGAGCACAACATCAAAGGCATCCTAGAGATCGCGGATCGGGCATACGTCCTCAACAACGGCCGCATCGCCCACGACGGCACCCCCCCAAACCGTACTATCAACCGACATCCTTACCGACGTGTTCCTGGGTCGGGTGGCGGATGAGGGTTGACCAGAGGTTCGGACGGCACAACTTCTCCAAGACGTGTGCCGAGTTTGAAACAGTCACAGTTTCAACTCGCGGGAATCAGCGAAATAATCACTTTACCGAGGCTTCGACGCTACCCCAAACCATGAGTGCCAACCAGAGAATGCCAGACGGCGCGGACATCAGGAACGCCCAACGAACGCTGCGCATTTTGGCGCTCGCTATCTTTGCCACGACATGAATCTGATCAAGTAACTGTTCCTCAATCATGTCGATGCTCATACCTTTAGCTCGAGCGAGGTACGTTGTGGCGTCCATAGACGCGATGTCCTCGAAGTAAATCAGAGATTTTCCAAGACGTGGATTCCTCGGAATGTAAACCCAGGCGGCCAAGACAACCGCTGCGATCGCGCAGATCAAGTACATGCCTAAGGCCAACCAAATCAGGATCCTGATAACACATTCGTCGGATACGAAAATTGGCTGCAAATTCTCCAACCTTGCCGCCAATGTTCCTGCGAGAGCGATTTGAAGCGCCAAAACTGGTGCGGCTTTCCGGTCAGCGGTCCGAGTAAATCCGATCACGCGGGTGAAGGATTCGTAATGTGATTTCAGTCGCTCTTCCATGCTACGCCACCGGACGCTTACCGGTTACTAACGCCTCACAAAATTCCGAACCGTGCTTGCTGCACCATTTTGATCTCAAAATGTGAATTTTGTCGAAATCCAAACCCATTCCTTCGGGGGCGTCCTCTTGCTCCCACAACTCGACCGTGTCCTCCACCTCGGCGTCAAGACCGTCGCCTTCTACTTCCTCATCGCATCCGCAGCTCCTAATCAGCACTCTGCGCCGTAGTTTGGATGATTTTTCGTATTGGTTGAATACACGGTTAGACACCACCACTTGGTTCGAACCAGCTGCAGAACTTAATTTTGAAGCGACATTTACGGGTTTTCCGGCCCAAACCTCGTTCTCCTTTGTTCCCCTTAGACCCAATCGCCTCACGAGCAACGTCCCATGATCGATCCCGATGCCGGCCGTCAATTTCCAATCCGTAGATGTGTCTTTCTCAAATTGGACTGCGACTTCGCTTTCTACCAGCGATCTCATAGTGATAGCCGCCGCCGCCGCTTTAAATCTGGATCCAGAACCACTGAACAATCCGAATATGCCGTCGCCATGTATGTCGACGTAACCAACTGAAAAGCGGTCCAATATCAACGTCATCGCTCTAATGAAATACGTGTAAGCGAACGCCGAAATCTTCGGTGACTCATCCGAACTCAGTTCAGTCGAACCCTTTAAATCGGCAAACACCGCGGTGACGTTGGGAATCTGGAACCAAACACCTCTGTTGGTTGGCCCTTGTTCCGGTACGTCGTTTTTCCGGGTAATTTGCACCCCCAAATTGGACTGGTCTTCAAGTTGTGACGAAACATCTGCTTGTACATCGTCAAGTAACATATGATGCACTTTCTAAATTCATCATCAGTATCAATTATAATTCAATAACATAAATTTAGACTGGGTAATAATGCCACAAACGTATCTCCACTTGTGATCTGACAGCGCGGCGGATCCCAATAGAGTAGGGATTATGCAGGTTGCCGTACCATACACGTATGGGTTCCACGCCAGATTCGTTACAGGTATCGATTGCGTCCGTGATCCACCAGGCCGCCCAGCTAATAGCCAAATCCAACCACGTCGTCGCAATGACCGGCGCCGGCATGTCCGTCGAAAGCGGCATCCCTCCCTTCCGAGGCACCAACGGCCTGTGGACGAAATACGGCACACCATCGATGGACGGCTATCGACAGTTCAAGGCCGATCCGGAGGCCTACTGGGATCGTCAGATTAACGCTCAGATCGACGAGCACATTCTTGAACTCCGCGAGTCGCTTCGAAACGCCAAACCACACGTCGGTCACTACGCGCTCGTCGAACTCGTCAACCGTGGACACATCAGATCCGTCGTCACCCAGAATATCGACGGCTTGGACTTAAAGGCGGGAATGGGCGAAGCGCTAATCGAAATCCATGGCAACCGATCTCGTTTGCGTTGCATCGGGTGTTCAAAACGCACCGATCTCAACGACTTCGTGCCACTCTTCGCGCCAGATCCCTGCGAAGACTGCGGGGAACCCGTGAAGTTCGACGCCGTCATGTTCGGCGAACCGATAGTGCCTGAGGTCATGGCCGCGGCTAAGGCCGAAATCGATCGCGCCGACTGCGTCGTGGCCATTGGCACCTCCGCGACCGTCAGACCTGCCTCTGGCCTCCTATGGATCGCCCGGCATCGGTCGAAAGGCAATCACAATGGCGCCGCCGAATCAAAACCCGACGCCAAACTGATCGAGATCAACCCTAATCCGACCAAACTATCGTCGATCTGCGATGTTGCGATCCGGATGACCGCTGGCCAAGGCGTACCCGCACTTCTCTCCCCCCTCCTTCAGGAGGGGGCCAGGGGGAGGCGAGGGGGTTAGGGGGAGGTCGTCCACTAACTCAAATGCGCGTCCCGCTTGCGAATCAACATCATCCCGTCGCGAACCGTGAGCATTACGTTAACGACCCGATCATCGGCCTGAACGATCTCGTTCAGGGTTTTGATCGACTTCGTCGCGCCTTGTTCATCGTCGTTTTCGGGGTCGTCCGGCCCCAGGACTCGGCCGCCCCATAGGACGTTGTCGACGACAATGACGCCGCGGGGTGCTAATAGTCCGAGCGCCTTCTCGTAGTAGACCGAGTAGTTCACCTTGTCGGCATCGATGAACACCAAATCGAACGGGGGCGACAGCGTATCCAAGGTCTCAATGGCGGGAGCCAATCGAAGATCGATCTTCTTGCCAGCAGGATGCCTGGCCCAATGTTTGCGTGCGATACTCGTGAACTCCTCGCTCACGTCGCAAGTAATCACTTCACCATCTTCGGGCAGGGCAGACGCCATCATCAACGCGCTGTAGCCGACGAACGTCCCCACCTCCAACACCCGCTTAGCGTTGCTGATCGTGACCAGCGTGTTCAGAAAGTAACCCACGGTGAGACCCGACATCATGCCGGCTGCTCCTCCGGTCGCCTTGACATCGGTGGCAATATCGTCGAACACGCTGTCCGGCGCCGAAGTGTGGGCGGTGACGTAGTCTTCGAGGTTTTCGCTAACGAACGGCGGCACGAAAACGATCCTTCTAGTCCTGGAGCAATGACCCTAACGAAATAACATCGCCTAAGTTAACGCACTGATAATGACGCCCGATACCGTTATCAACAACGCGGCATGCGCCATCTGGATCACGGCCAGACGATTCTTCAATGCGAACATGTAGTGCGGACCTATCGCCATCCCGGCTATCCCCACGCCTAGGATCAACCCCACGATGAGGCCATTCATCAATCCGCCGCCAACATGGCCCAGGATCAGCGCTATCGAGATATTGGAAACCAAAGCCATCGCAAAAGTCACGATGTACATAACCGGAGACGCATTTTCGCGCAACACCTCCTCGTCCAACCCCTCATCGTTCATCCAAATCGTCCCGAAAACCTTCGGCAGGTACCAGATCATCGACAGAACCATGTACAACACCGACCCGATCACCACTCCCAACCACTGACCTCCATCCACCGCAAACTCAAAATCCATCATTGACCTCCTTAACAACCTAGAACCGTAGGTATTCTATTCCATCTTTTCCCGATCGCCCCAAGATGTGAAACCAAACCACTGGCCCCATCACGCTCAACGGGAGAGTGCCAGCTTCAGGCCACAACTCCCTCAATCAACCCCCAATATGTCCAACGCGTCACGATTGATGATCGCTTCGATCTCGTTCTCCGGTATACCGGGCAGATGATGGTCCTTCGCGAACTTGTTCAAGCCCCGCAAGCTGTCTATGTTGTCTTGCGGGCGGGTCACCGGCCAGTCCGACGCGAATAATATCCGGTCAGTCGAGCCCCACTCGTGGAACTTCAGCATCGCCTCCCAGAACGAATACGGACGGTAGAACTGCGCCGAAACGTCGCACCACACGTTCGGGTGCTTCCTCACAACCGAGATGCAATCAACCTGCCATGGATGCGCCAGATGCGCCAACACCACCTTCAACTTCGGAAACGCCATCGCCACCCTCTCCGTCGTCAAAGGATGCGCATACGTCAACGGCGCCTCCGTCATCGGCGACGTCCCCTGATGGAAAATGATCGGGATCTCATCGTGCTCCAACCGGGCGAACAACCGGAAAGCCTCCGGCGACGTCGGATCGAAGTCCTGATAATTTGGACCCAACTTGATTCCCTTGCACCCTAAGTCGCCAACGCATCGGTCGTATTCATCCTCCCAGTTCGGGTCTAGCGGATGCAACGACATGAACGGTATCGTTTTGTCGGGGTTGCGGGTGGCAGTGATCGAAGCGATGTCGTTGTGGTTGAGAGTTGGGTCCCACCCGCCTTGACGCAACACTCGCTCCTCCGGCTTCCAAGGCCGCGGAGCTATCCCGAAGATAAACGTCTTATCCACCGGCGACATGTCGTTGTAGTAGTCGTCGATGCTGTTCGTCAACTGCACCGTCTCCCCCGACCGCATCGTCGTCTCCGTCAACATCTCATCCTCCGGCACAGTATCCGGGTGACTCGGCAAGTGGGTATGTACATCGACGATCATGGTGTTTCTCCCGTCATTCCGACCATCAATCCGTCATTCCCGCGAAGGCGGGAATCCGTTGACGTTAGAATACTCAATCAAGATGTTAGCAACTGAACGCGTAGAAACCGCGCGCCAATTCCTAAATGATGCTGACCGCGAATTCGAAGCTGGCGACATGCCTCAAGCTTCCGAAAAACTCTGGGGCGCCGCATCGCACGTCGTCATCGCAGAGATGCAACGGCGCGAGATGAAAACTAGTGGACACCGAGCCATGATCTTGGCTGTGCGTCAGATTGCGGAAGACCATGGCGACATGGAATTGCGACCAGGTTTCGCCGCGGCGAGAGCTTTGCACGCCAACTTCTACCACGGATTTATGGAGGATTACGAATATGCCGAAAACCGAGAACTCGTTCGGCGATTCGTCGAGCGAATAACGATGCTCGCATCGTAGATCAAGATGTTAGCAACTGAACACCTAGAAACGGCACACCATTTTCTGGCCGAGGCCGACCGCGAATACGAATCTGGAGATATGCTCCAAGCATCAGAGAAGCTTTGGGGAGCTGCCTCGCACGTCGTAATCGCCGAAATGCGCAGGCACGGCACGAAATCCAGCGGACATCGCGCGATGACCCTAGCGGTTCAGGAATTCGCAGTTGACGGCGAAGACCCTGGATTATCCGACATGTTTGCTGGTGCTCGCGCAATGCAAGCCAACTTCTATCACGGCTTCATGGAAGACTACGAGTTCGAAATCAACCGCGAGAAGGTTCACCGGTTCGTGAATCGGATGCTCGCACTCAGCGAATAGCTAGCAGCGCGCCTCTTTCCACCGACTCGCCGCGGCACAGAAAGGCAATCTTCCACCATGGACGCAGGCATCACCATCTCGGCGGCAATCATCGGCGCATCAATAGTTGGTTCATTCATATTGGCCGGGTTCATAATTTACGGCCGTCTAAGTGGCCGAGAGACCAGCGAAGATTCTCCTGACCTCATTCAATTAACCGAAGAAAAAGCCAAAGCCGAGTCCGAACTAGCATCCCTGCACAACGAACTGGACGACACCAAGCGCCAACTCGTTACGGCCCGCCAGTTCGAGATCCAAAACGCCACACTAACCTCCGAAATCGCCAACGAATCGGCGCTCCTAAAACGAGTCTCCGATGAACTCAAAACAACCCAAACCCGGCGCGACACCCTCCAAGCCCAAGTTCAAAGCCTAACGGCCGAAATCTCCGGGCTAAAAGCCGAACTCGGAGCCAAGTCTGCGTCCCTGCAAAAGGAAAACGCGGACAACTCGAACCTCCGCAAACAGTCCGCAGAACTGACGGACCAAGTCAACTCCCTAACCGCCAAAGTCTCGAACCTGAATACCGAACTCAAAAATGCCGACGAGCGGATGGAAGAGCGAGGCCAACTCGAAAAACTATTCGGCGACCGTTTCAAGACCATGTCGTCCGAAACCCTCGCCAACCAGCAGAAACAGTTCATCGAACGTGCAACGCAAACGCTCAAACCACTATCCGACAAAGTCGAAAAACTCGACCGCGAGTGGGCCACCACATCCGGCGCATTCAAACAGCAGGTAAGTTCGCTCGCTGATCAAACCCGCGCGCTCTCCACTGCATTGTCGAAACCACAAGGGCGCGGGCAGTGGGGAGAGATGCAGGTCGAGAGGATCTTGGAATTCTCAGGGTTGCAAGAGGGTATTCACTACCAAGCGCAAGCATCCGATATGAAGGGCGGCCGCACCGATTTCATCGTGCACATGCCGCATGATCGCGACATCATCCTAGATTCCAAGGTGCCCCTCGTCGCGTACGTTGACGCTCACGAAACGGAAGACGAAAATCAACGCAACGCGCATCTCGAACGCTTCGCCCGTCACTTTCAAGACCACGTCAACAATTTGGCGAGCAAAGAATATTGGAGCAACCTGCCAAAGGCCGCCGATTACGTGGTAATGGTCGTTCCCGATTACGCCGTGCCAACGGCACTCGAACGACGGCCAAATCTCATCGAAGAAGCGCATCGGCAGAACGTCGTCATCTCGTCACAGTCCAATCTCGTCGCGCTCCTCAAAACCGTCGCCATGGGCTGGCAAGAGCGCAAACTTACCGACGAGGCAATACAGATCGGACTATTGGGACGCGAACTCCACGACCGGCTAGAGGTATTCGCCACCCATTACGCCGACATCGGAACCGCACTCGACCGCGCCGTCAACCGTTACAACCGAGGCGTCGGCTCCCTCGAATCCCGCGTCCTAACCCAAGCCCGACGCTTCCCTGAACTTGGCGTCCAGACCACCAAAGAACTACCCGAAACCCAACCCGTAGAAACCACCATCCGCGCCATGCGAACCGTGCCGGTCATCAACGAGCCCTCCGACAACGGCGCGTGATTCAGACTGCAAATACCCGAAGCTAACCAAATTCAACTACGGCATCTCGGCAGACCGAGTTCCCTGAGATCATTTCTCGGCAACTGAATTGATCGTGACGGAATACAACCCGTAAAGCGATTGCCCCGCAGCGTCAATCCTTCGAGATTAGGCATCTCAGTGAACCCTTGCGGAATCCGCCCGCGAAGATTGTTGCCTATTAGGCTGATACCCAAAAGCCTCGTCAATTCGCCAACATCCCGATCCCACGCGGTATCCTCCCAGTGAATTCGTTCTCATCTAGGTACAACCTCTCGAGTCGCACAGGCAACTCGCCGTTTAAATCATTGTTCGAAATATCCAACAATGCGAGACTGTCCAGAAACCCGATTTCTTGAAGAATTTCGCCCGTCAAACCGTTGTGACCAAGATTCAATTCCGTTAGGTTTTCCATGTTGCCAATTCCCAGCGGTATCGTGCTGCCCAGATCATTGCGAGAAAGATCGAACGCGTCGATCCCATACAAGTTTCTCAAGTTCGGCAGGTATTTCGCCAGTCAAGCCGTTGCTCGAAAGTGATAGCAACCGCAGTTCGTATAGTAAGTCGATCTCACGTGGTATCGGACCGTGAAAAGTGTTGTTCGCCAGTATCAGATCAGTAAGTTCCTCGAGTTCCCCGATCTCAGATGGCAACTGCCCAGGCGATCGATTGCCGCCAAGATCCAATACCTGCAACTTCTACAACCCCTTGATCGCTGGTTAGATCGAATCAACCAGTCCGTTTGAACCTAGCTCCAATCGGATCATCCGACCTTGTCCATCGGTTGTGACGGCGAACCAATCGCCGACGAACTCGTCGCTCAGCCACTCCGTGCCGCTCGCCGCGGCGTAGACCGACTTCAACGCGTATCGATCAGTCTTGTTGCAATAAGGCAATCCCGAATCTGCCAAATCGTTGGTCAAACCGACTAGAAAACCCGAATCCATGAACGATTCAGGCACGCACCCGGCGAAACTGTTTCCGGCGATCCGTAACTTTTGCAGATGCAACTCGCCGAATTCAGAAGAGATCCTGCCCACAAGTCGGTTGCCCGCAAGCAACAATCCCTCAAGCATCGAAAAACCCCTAAGATCAGCCGATATCTCGCCGCTTAACTCGTTGTTCGAAAAATCAAGCCAGATCAAATTCCTTAGGTTGACCAGCACCAATGGAATCGCGCCCACCAAATCGTTGTAGCTCAAGTCGAGATGAACCAGTCCTGTCAGACTACCGATTTGTGAAGGGATGGAACCCCTTAAATCGTTTTCCGACAAACCCAGAATCCTAAGGTTGGCCAAGTTGCCGATAGAACTCGGAATCTCACCGGCAAGGTAATTGACGTCCAGCGAAATCAATTCGAGACCAGTCAGATTCCCAATTTGGGTCGGCAACTTCCCGGTCAACACGTTACCCGAGACATTTAACTCCCTAAACCTCGTAAGACCGCCGATCTCAGAAGGCAGCGCACCACTCAACCCGTTATCACGAAGCGAAATCGCAACTACGCGTTCGCCCTCCGTCGTAACTCGATACCACTCTCCGATCGAAACATCGCTCAACCAACCGTCGTTCCGGATCCAGCGCTCACCGCTCAGGGAGTGTCCCAATCACCCCCGTACCTCAATCTAGTCCACGCAAAACGTGGATTTTTCGCCGCGCGCATCACCAAATCGTAGGGTAAACTGTTGCAACAAATCAGGTAGCGCACACTGCGAATCTCGGCATTCGCAACACTGGCATTATTGTGCTCGTTACTGACAGACGGTAAACGCGTCGAAATCTGCCACGCAATGGACATCGATGCGTCACGATAAAAGGAGGCATGTGATGCGAACTATGTTTCGCCACGATCCCCGAACACTCTTATTGATTCTCGGGAGCACCCTCCTGATACCCCTCGCGGCATTCGCCGCAATCGCCTGCACGGACGATTCGGGACCCGCGGCAGAAGGCACGGTAACCATCGCGATCGGCGAAGTTCCGCCGCTAATTCAAGAGCCGCGTCGAGACATTCGCGCAACCGGCGGAATCGGCAAAGACCTGTCGATCTACGAGACCATCGTGCGCGCTCCGCACGTCTCACCGCCGACGCCTCCGCCGCAAGATCATACCGCATACTCCCCTTCGGATCTCGGACTTGCCGAGTCGTGGGAAGTCGCATCCGACTTCAACAGCATCACGTTCAAAATCCGTGCTGACATCCCTTGGCACAACAACGGTGGCGATTGGGGTGACCTAACCGCCGAAGACGTTGCTTGGACATACAACTCGGCATTCGCCGCCGACTCCGTAAACAACGGAGCCGAGGAGATCGGGCCAGAAATGAAGGCCGGTTTCGATGTTATCGACGACCTCACGGTACGTCAGAACATCGTACCTGGAGGTTTCGACCCGACATGGGCTTGGCTGCAAGGCAACGCCGGATTCAACGGCATCGTCATTGTTAGCAAGAAGGCGTTTGACGAGTTGGGCGCTGAAGGCTTCGGAACAACCGCCGTCGGCACCGGGAAATATCAGGCCACTGAGTGGGTTGCAGACGACCAAGTGGTTCTGGAATCGGTGCGAGACCATTGGACCGGAATCGAGCCTTCAGTCGGAACTGTGAGATTGGTTCACATGCCCGAGGCCGCATCACGTGAGGCCGCCCTGCGCGCCGGAGAGATCGACATCGGGGAACTTAGTCCGCAGGTCATCAACCAAGTTGCTGATGACATTGGTGGGTGGGTCCAAGAGATCGGAATTGCACGGCCGCAAGGATTCCAGATGGCCGGAAACTACTGGTCCACGGAGTGCGCCGACTGTGAAGGCGGTCAGATGCCCCGTCCCGGTTGGGAGGAGGGTCTCGCTAACGGATACCCCTGGATCGGCGACCCAGCCGACCCGACTTCGATGGAGAACGCACGCAAGGTGCGATGGGCGATGGCGATGGCAGTCGACCGAGAGTCGATCATCACCAACGTCCTCGACGGACTCGGCCGCGTAATCTACGCTTGGCAAAACATCCTGCCGGACGACCCGATGCACAAAGACGAGTGGAACATTCCTCACGACGTCGCAATGGCTAAGCAGTACATGGCTGAAGCTGGTTACGCCGATGGCTTCGAAATGGAGATCTGGGTGCCGAGCACATTCTCACCAGGAACCATCGCCGCCGCGGAAGCAGTCGCTGAAATGTGGAGAAGCCAACTTGGTATCGACGTAACAATCGACCGAACCGAGTACGCAGCGCGTCGACCACAGACTGTGGACAAGACGATCAACGTTCCGTTCACGCACGGGATCAACTGGATACCAGGCGCCACGTCGGCCAGATACATCTGCGCCGCCGCCGGCCACATCGTCGGATTCACGATGGAACAGTCCGTGTGCAACACCGGTCTCTCCAACGCCACCGAACAATCCCTGAACCAGCGCATCGCAAACAACATTGAGGTTCAAGACTATCTGTCGCATCAGATGCTCTTCCTTCCGATGTTCCAGCACAGCGCTAACCTGTTCGCCGTCGCTCCGACCGTGTCCGCTTGGGATCCCTACAACTCACAAGACGTTCTACCCAACCGGCCGGAATCGATCGATCTCTCCGACGCTGAGTGAGCAAAACGGTCGATGACCTCCTGACCCTGTAACCCTCATCCTTGCGGGTGAAGGTTACAGGGTCAATCGTTGACCGAATAACGGAACCCGCCGAATGGCGTAAACTCGGTTTACCGGCGTAGCTTGACACGCGCCGTGCAAGCCTTCAATTGGACGCGATCCGTGGCTAGATTTCTAATACGCCGTGCCTTCTACATGATCGCCGTGATGATCGGCATCTCAATGATCGTGTTCGGTCTGTCACGTTTGACTGGCGATCCGCGATTGCTTTACATGACCCAAGGGACCCGCTGGTCGCAAGAGGTCTGGGATGCTAGAGGTCGCGAACTCGGTCTCGATAAACCCATGGTCGTCCAGTACCTAGTCTGGGCTGGAAACGCCGTTCGAGGCGACTTCGGGCAGTCGTTGTGGCACAAACGGAACTCCCTCAAAATCATCATCGAGAAGGTTCCAGCCACCATCCAACTCTCGGGCATCTCGTATTTGATGGCGGTGGTCCTTGGCATAGCGCTGGGCACTATCTCGGCAGTCACACGAGGAACGCTCATCGACATCGCGGTACGTTCGTTCGCTTTAATCGGCCAAGCGGCGCCGCCGTTCTGGCTTGCGCTCATCATGATCTATGTATTCGCGGTCTATCTCGACTGGCTACCAACATCCCGACGCGGCGATTGGACCAACTTTGTTTTGCCCGCCACCACGCTCGCTTGGCTCGGATCCGCGGCACTGACCCGGCTAACGCGCTCATCACTGCTCGAAGTTCTGGACTCCGAATACATCAAACTTGCCCGAGCCAAAGGCGTCGCCGGTTCAACAGTGATCATCAAGCACGCATTGAAAAACGCTTTGATACCGCCGCTGACTGTCGCTGCTGTGTTATTCGCAAGTTTCCTCACCGGAACCGTCGTCGTGGAAACAGTGTTTGCGTGGCCAGGCCTTGGCAGACTCGCCGTCGATGCCACAAAAAACAACGACTTCCCGTTGGTTACTGGCATAACCGTCATATTCGCCGCGATGTTCCTGTTCTCGAGCCTGATGGCAGACCTTCTATACGCGTACATCGATCCTAGGATCCGCATCTATGATTCGTGATACCCAATTGCCTGACACGACGTTCGATCGGCGTGGCACTCAAGTGCCCGTTCTTGGAACGTTGTACCAATGGATTCGACGGTATCCGGTATTACCAGTTATCGTCGCCGTCGGCCTCGCTATAATGGCGATCTTCGCGCCGTGGGTCGCACCCAACCATCCGCTCGAAAGCGAACTCGACAAACTCGCCGCGCCACCGGTATGGATCGAAGGGGGATCATGGGACTACGTCCTCGGTGCTGACAAGATCGGGCGCGACCTGTTGAGTCGCATCATCCACGGCTCACGCATTTCGTTATCGGTCGCGTTCATCGTCATAATCTGCGGCAGCGTCATCGGAAGCGGAATTGGAATCGCATCAGGCATGGCCGGCGGCATTTGGGACGAGATCGCCATGAGAATCGTCGACCTTGTATACGCCACACCATTCCTCCTGATCGCCCTCGTCGCAGCCGTCGTCTTCGGCGCCAGCCTTGAACTCGTCCTGATCCTGCTCACAATCTTTTCCTGGCCCATTTTCGCCCGACAAACCCGCGGCCTGACCCTCCAACTAAAGAACATGGATTACGTAGCTAGCTCGCGCGTTGCTTCGGCATCAGAAATTCGCATCGCCTTCCGACACATCCTCCCTGGCGTGGTCAACACCATCGTCGTCATCGCCACCCTCCAGATCGGCTCTCTCATCCTCACCGAATCCGTGCTCTCCTACCTCGGAGTCGGAATACCCGCACCCCAACCCGCATGGGGCAGCATGGTCGCAGACGGTCGAGAGTTCATCACTACCGCATGGTGGGTACCCGTAATGCCGGGCGCCGCCATATTCCTCACCGTCTTCGCCTTCAACTTCATCGGCGACTGGCTTCGCGACTATCTAGACCCGCGGTTGCGTCAGATAAATTGATTTTGGCAGATCGTTGCAAGCTGATAGCCGAGGGCACGCTGTAGCAGGCGAACTTTAGGTAGATTGGTTTTCAACTCTTACCCGATTAACCGGTCAATCGTTGCTACGAGAGTTGCGCCGATCAACGTCGAAGTTACGATTGCACCGACCATCCACCTAATGAGGCGCGTCTCGAGTTCCGCTAAATCGGCTTTCGTGGCGTAGTGCCTACTGAATTCAC
This sequence comes from uncultured Dehalococcoidia bacterium, assembly GCA_951812795.1. Lineage (GTDB taxonomy): Bacteria > Chloroflexota > Dehalococcoidia > Lucifugimonadales > Lucifugimonadaceae > Bin127. The sequence goes on along the minus strand of OX638325.1, from coordinate 1,732,817 downwards.
CTCGCATGTCTGCAAGTTCTTCTCGGAGGACGGAACGGGTGATCTGTGATTGTGCTGTGGTCATATTGATTTTCTGAAATTTCTTGTCGAAATGTTAGACATATTATACTACAACCGTGCAATTCCGTAAGATTGTAGCAGGCGAGTTACCGTGATGCAGATAATGCCGCCGAATTTGATTCGAGGTTGCCGAGAGAAGACCAATCTGTCTGCCAAGGCTCTGAGTTCGCCCACTCGCTGAAGTGAAACAGCATAGCCATTCGCGCGCCTCAATGTACCCGTAAACTACCCCCATCACCATCACCAATCCCCATCCCCAAAGGCCGCCCAACACCATGAAAATCACAGACGTAAAACCCCATGTCGTCAAGATGCCCGACACTATGCCGTGGGTCTTCGTCAGCGTCGAAACCGACGAGGGCGTAACCGGTTGGGGAGAGTGCACCGACTACATCGCAAACCCGCAACTCGTGCGAGGCATCGAGGCGGTCAAACCGTGGGTCATCGGCATCGATGCTTCGCACATCGAAGAGATATGGCAGCGCATATTCCACATGTACTCTGATCTCAACGGGCGCGGCTTTGTCTCGCACCTGATCAGTGCCATCGACATCGCTTTGTGGGACATTAAAGGCAAGGTCTTAGACCGCCCAATCTACGACCTCCTCGGCGGTCCGGTTAGGGCGTCGGTGCCGCTCTACACGCACGTCAGCGACACATCACAGGGAGATACTTTCGAGGACCACCTCGCGGGGATGATGGAGGATGCTCGACGCACTAAGGAGATGGGTTTTGAAGCGATCAAGACCGACCCGTTTCCGTCGCGCCGACAATACGGCAAGTTCCGTGGTGCCTTCATGGTCGAACGGCTCGATCCTGCCGCAATCCACCAAGCCGTCCGCTGGATGGACGGCCTACGCGAGGCCTTTGGCGACGATTACGAACTGATGGTCGACGCGCATGGACGTTTCGACGTCGCTTCCGCCATCGAGGCCTGCCGAGCGTTGGAACACATCAACCTCGTGTGGTTAGAGGAGCCGATTCACGTCGAAAACCACAACGCCCTCAAACACGTCCGAGAAAACGTCAACGTCCCGCTCTGCATCGGCGAGCGTCACTTCACTCGGTGGGACTACTGGCAGATTTTGAACGATCGCCTCGTCGACTACATCATGCCGGACATCGCATGGTGCGGCGGCATCAGCGAGATCCGACGCATCGCTGCCATGGCAGAAGTCGCATACGTCCGCATCAGCCCCCATGACGCCCTCGGACCGATCGCGATCGCTGCGAGCTTCCAAACTTGCATGACGATGCCCAACCTCTACCGCGAAGAGTGCGTCCACCACTGGTTCCCGATGTTTGAGAAATTGATCGACCCGATGTTCGATGTCCGGGACGGGCACATCCATCCCAACGGTCGCCCGGGTCTAGGCATCGAACCGAATCCGGATGCCATGGAAGAGTTCAGCATCGACGTCGATGCGCCAGAAGCGCAACGGATCGACTGGTATGGCGGCACCGAAGACGATGACTAATTTTGGTTGCCTATTGAACCCTTGCTCTAGGTGAAGGATCTCAATTTGAAACTCAGCGGCGGCGAAGCGCTTGTCAAATCACTCGTCAAAGAAGGGGTTGAGGTCGTTTTCGGAATCCCGGGCGTCCAGATATACGGTATCGTTGCTGCGGTGCGGGACGAGCCTGGGATCCGGATGATATCGACGCGGCACGAACAGGCCACCACCTACATGGCCGACGGATACGCGCGCGCCGCGCGAAAGCCGGGTGTAGCACTCGTCGTTCCCGGCGTTGGTGTTTACAACGCCGCTTCAGGTCTCGCTAATGCTTTTGCCGGTTGTTCGCCCGTGCTATTGATTGCCGGACAGATCCCACGCGCGCAGATCGATAAGGACATCGGGAGTATCCACGAAGTAGCCGATCAACCTAGCGTGTTGAAGCCCGTAACCAAATGGCAACGGAGAGTCATGAGGCCACGTGAAGTCCCTGACGCCATCTTCGAAGCATTCAGGCAGATGAGCACCGGCCGACCTAGACCTGTCCTCATCGAAGTCCCACCCGAAACCGGAGTCGAGCGCGAGGAAGTGGTCCTCCGTGAACCCGCTCGAATCTCCCGCATCGTTCCAAGCCCCGAACAACTGCGTGAAGCAGCCCAAATCATCGCCAATTCCCGACTTCCCCTAATCTACGCCGGTGGCGGTGTCGCCGTCTCCGATGCCGAACAAGCACTCGTAAAACTCGCCGAAGCGACCAATATACCCGTCGTAACCTCGAACAGCGGCAAGGGGACTATCCCCGACAACCATCCGCTCTCATACGGCTCATGCTTTAGCCCCATGGCCGAGCAACCATCGATGAACGAGCTCTTTGAGGTCATGCAATCCGCCGATGTCGTGATCGGCATCGGTGCACGATTCTCTCTTGGCAACCCCGCAGGGGAGGCGTCGACCCTAATCAACATCAACGTTGACGATGGCGATCTGACTCGTATCCAATCCAATACCGTCCCGTTGCACGGCGATGCAAAAGCGACTATCGAAGCGCTAATCCCATATCTCATCGAAGCCGGTGCGGGCGAACGTCCTTCTCCCGCGGAGGCGGTAACCGCGGCGCGAAATCTCATTGCCTACTACGACATCCGGCTTAAAGAGCCACCATACGAAATCATCAAGGCGATCAACGAAGCGATCCCCGAAGACGCATTCATCGTTTGGGACGTTACTCAATTCGGTTGGTACGCGCGGACCCACTACAAAGTCAACCATCCCAAGACCTACATCGATTCTGGCTACTCTTTCAACCTCGGGTTTTCATTCCCAACCGCGCTCGGAGTCAAAGTCGGTCAACCCGACCGACCAGTGATCTGCATGGTTGGCGACGGCGGATTCATGTTTAACGCGTCTGAACTCTCGACCGCGGTCAAGTACGGCATCAACGTCGTGACAGTCATCTTCAACAACGACTCATATGGCAACGTCGAACGCGATTTGGATGAGGTGTTCAATGGCTCATACGACACCGACCTGCACAACCCGGACTTCGTCAGCTTTGCCGAGTCGTTTGGTGCTGTAGGCATGCGGGCAAAACATCCCTTGGAACTGGCAACATTAATTCCGCAAGCCTTGGAATTAAACGCTCCCGTGATAATCGACGTGCCAGTGCACGACCTGCGGATGCCACGTGCCCCGCAGTTTGCCTTCACCACCAAACTACCGTGGGCCACACCGCAAGACGGGCTACTACCGACGTAAGGGTGCTGTGCGCAACCACCGTCTTTCCGGCGAATGCCGGAACCCAGAGGGGCTGGGCAACCGGGAAGTACACAAATTCTTACCGTAAATCCGTCGTAAGTGAGGTTGTGCACAACACCCGTAGGTGGGACACTTGGTCGCAGACTAAGGCTTGAACCCGATCGCCTCGCCAAACGCGATCGCCGCGATGGCACCGGGATGACCGTCCCAACGGTCCATGTCAGCACGCCACATCTCAAACTGCTCCGCTGTCGCCAACCCGAACTGCGTAGCGGGTCCTGCGACCTCATCAGACAAGAACCACTGATTCACGAACGCGTGGAAAAATGCCACATCTTCCGGACTGTCAAAAAGATCGAACGAACCGGCAGCTTGGACATCCTTAAATCCTTTGTTCACGAACACGTTCTTAAGGTTCCTACCCATATTGGGATGACCCCCGCGCGCGCCGATCAATTTCGCGAATGTCTGCCAAGCCGTCTCATCCACCGCGCCCTCTGGCCCCACGAACGACGCATCGGTAATCATCTCCCGACTCGCCAGTACGCCACCCGACTTCAACACGCGCTTAACCTCGTTCAACGTGCCCTCGGTGTCCGGGATATGCATCAAGACCGCGTGTGTGTGGACAGCATCGAAGGAATCATCCTCGAACGGGAGAGCAGTCGCATCGCCAACGTGGAACGTCGTGTTGTCGTGCCCACCAGCAGCCGCGGATGCGCGAGCCACCATGATCTGCGACTCCTCCATGTCAATCCCATGCAACTCCCCAGGTTCAATCGCCCTTGCCAAACCGACTGAAATGGAACCTGGTCCGCAACCGAGATCCAACACTCGCGAGCCGGATTTCAAATACGGCAGAAGGTGTGCGGCGTGAGTTTCAGCATTCCGACGGTGCAATATCTGCGTAAACTCATCGCTGTAACCCATCGCGTAGGTAGATGATTCTGCTTGATCCTGTGACAATCTTTCAATCTCCCGTGCTAACTTAAAGCGCGTTCGCATTAGCGCTAACGACGATTCTAGTCAACAGACTCGAAAATGAGATGACGTGCAGTACATTTGCCAACTTAAAACCGTTGGCCCAACCGGTTCGTATGCCTCGAGTGGTGTCACGACCTATCGTGTAAATTCACTCAAGGCCGAAAAAATAATGATCTTTTCTCGCAAGTTCCTTGTTCTGTGTATCTGTACGTTCCTCGTGGCCGTCGCATGTACCCAATCCGCCCCAACACCGACTCCACAACCCACCCCGGACCCGACACCGATTCCCACGCCTACCATCGCTCCAACCAACACCCCCACATCGACTAACACGCCAACCCCGCCGCCATCGCCAACATCAACTCCCGCGCCCACCGAGACGCCCGTACCGACGCTGTCAGCGACACCTTCACCCGAACCAACTACGACTCCCGACGAAGATGGCGTCATCTGGTACGACTACGAGCCGAATCCAGCGACGATAACAGTCGAAGGAACGATCATCTCATTCGTCGGCGATATCGAATCGCAAACTTATCGCGACTTCTTGTTTGCGGTCCGCGGGAAAGAGGACCAAATCACCGCTATTCGCATTAACTCACCCGGCGGCAATACGGATGAAGGAATGCAAATCGGCGAATGGGTATTCGATCACAAAATCGACGTCATCGTTGACGAAATCTGTTTCTCATCCTGCGCCAACTACATCTTCACCGCAGGCAAAAACAAGATCATCGAAAAAAATGCCATCGTCGGCTGGCACGGTTCAGAACAACAAGATCCATTCATCGCCGCCGGCCACGGCATCACACTAGCCGAACTTCACGCCCGAAACTACGAAGAACTGAAGGAGTGGGGCGGACTTCCGCCCGGCGAGACCAAAGAGGATTTCGTCGCAACCATGCTGGAGATGGACGCGGATGACGATGGCGGTGAACAACGATTCTTGGACGCGATCGGCGTCCACCTGTATCTGATGGTTTACGGCTTCTTGCCAGATCAATTCGACTACTACTTCAGCGACGATACTCATTTCGGGGGTTGGACCTTCTCAATCGAAGACATGGCGAAATTCGGTGTTGACAACGTGTCCTATGAAGGAGAGGGACAATATCCGAGCGAAAATGCCCTAGAAAACCACCATCACCTTGTAGCGGTCTTCACAGTCCCGACGGACACCCTTCCTCCCGCTGAGATCCCGACACCACTCCCCTCCCTCGCACCACCTCCAGGCAGCACACCAACCCCAACGCAAAACCCGGATCTCGACACCGAAACCGGAACATGGGTCGAACCACCTCCAGCCGAAATAACCGTTGAAGGCGACACCGTTGTCATCGACGGGTACCTCAACCCCGATGCATTTGGCCGATTTCGCTCCGCAATTGTTGGAATAGAGGAAAACATCTCTACCATCCGGATCAATTCCGAATACGGCGAAGTGGTTCAGGCGATTTTCATCGGCCTGTGGATCTACGATAACGACGTCGATGTGGTGGTCGATGAGCTCTGCATGTCTGCGTGCGCCAACTATATTTTCACCGCGGGGAACAATAAGGTCATTGAGGATGCAGCGCTCGTGGGTTGGTACGGATCACCGCGGGAGTTCGAGATCGAAGCCGGAACTTTGGGCCTATCGATCGAAGACGCTATCGGTCGAGGAATGAGTGACGCAGAACGAGAAGGGATGCTGGACGACATCATTGAGCGCGTCGAAACGGGCATCGAACATGAACGTAAATTCCTCGAATGGACCGGCATAAATGAGGATGTTCTCCTCTACGGGTTCATAGGTGTTGACTACGATGCCGGATGGTGGCCGATGCATCTATTTGAAGGCTGGACGTTTTCGATCGAGGACATGGCGAAACTCGGAATCGAGAACGTAACCTACAGAGGTAGCGGCGAATACCCGAGCACCGAATCGATTTCGGCGCATGGCGTGACCGTGTTTGAAGTTCCGTAGTATGCACCCCCGCGAACTGATACTCGTCCGCCATTGCCAAGCAACCGGCCAAGAACCGAACGCGCCCCTAACCAACGTAGGCGTCCAACAAGCCCAAACCCTCGCCGAATTTCTCTCGGACTACCCCATTGATCACATCACTACGAGCGAATACCTACGAGCCCAAAAATCCATCCAACCATTCGCAAGCATTTCGGATTTGCCAGTCCACACCGACCCCAGCTTAAACGAACGAATCCTATCCTTCGAACCCCTCGAAAACTGGCAAGAAGTGGTCCGCGACTCCTTCGCCGACCTCGACTTACGCTCGCCCGGCGGAGAATCTGCACGCGAAGTCTTGGCTCGCGCCTGGGACGCGCTGAATGAGATTATCGCGGCCGGTCACTCGCTGCCGTTAGTCGTTACACACGGCAACTTGATGGCATTGGTGCTGCACTCGTTGGATCGCACATTCGGCTTTGATGGATGGAAATCACTCAGCAACCCGGATGTGTACGTGCTCATTGCGTCCGATTTAGGGAATCCGCCCTTCGAAAGGATTTGGCGCCAGTCAAGCGGCGTTCTACCTAGATGACCAACCGCGAAGCGACGAGCCCATTTCCAACTGAGCATCACGGTCTTCCGAGTGATCGGAACTGACTATTAAACCAAAACGCTTTTTGATTGCATAACATTCACTCCTATCACGAAAACTTTAATAAGCGCCGAACCTACTCATAGATCACCGCTGATCGCCAGTGGAGCTGCAATTGACTTGATCATTTTCGATTTCTGGCAGAATTCAACGGCAGCATCCATCGTTTTGATTCCGTTTTCGTTCGACAACCTGCCAACACGATTCCCGCGACATGTGATATTATTAAATCAAACACTGATTACATTGAATAAGAAGCAGAATGCTTCATCTTCACCAAAGGGTGATATGGAACGGGATTCAACTGGCCGCTACCTTATAGGCGAATTCGCGGGACGGTTGGTAAGGCCATACCTCCCTCCCCCGCTTCCCCCTCAACCGCCGTTGCAGATTGAGACGCGAATTCAAACGCTCATCGACGAATGTAACCTCGCTTTAGGCAAACTTAACGCCGTATCCGTTCTGCTGCCCGACGAATCGCTGTTCGTTTACTCGTACCAACGTAAAGAGGCCCTGCTCTCTTCCCAGATCGAAGGGATCAATTCGACGTTGCCTGACATATTCAGACAAGAACTAGACGCAGCTGATGTCGACGAGCCGAATCCGGCGATTGATGTGTCCAACTACATCAGAGCAGCGACGCATAGTTTTGAACGTTTAGCGTCTGGTCAAACCATCGATGAGCCGTTGATCAAAGGTGCACACGCCATTCTATTGGCTACCGGACGTGGTAGCGACATGAACGCAGGGGAGTATCGAACAGAACAATGTGCGATTCAGCGAGTTCCCAGTGGTGAGATAGTCTACGTTCCGCCGCCACCGGAATACGTGCGACCCTGCATGGACGATTTGTTCACGTTGATTCAGGACCCGGAACAGGTGAGGTCACCATTGTTGCGAGCGGCTTTGGTCCATGTTCAATTTGAGACTATCCACCCTTTCGAAGACGGAAACGGAAGAATTGGGCGGCTCATGATTAACCTCATACTGACCGCATCCGGTGTTTTGACTGGGCCATCACTCTACCCCAGTCTGTACTTGAAGGAAAACCGCGAACGGTACTACCAATTGTTGTCACACGTTAGAAGGACTGGCGATTGGGAAGCTTGGATTGTGTTTTTCTTGGAGGGCATCAGGATTTCTGCGGACAACGCGTTCGAAACGGCTCAAAGATTGAATTCAATGCTGATCCGCGATAAACAAAAGGTAGAACAACTGGGGCGACGTGCGAATTCGACTTTGAGAGTTCTCGACGCCTTGGCTCAACTTCCCTTTCTGTCGATCAACCGCATCTCCGAAATCACTAACGTTTCGTATCCAACCGCCGCGCAAGCAACGGAACTATTGACGCGACTAGGCATAACTCGAGAAACCACAGGTTCCAGGCGCAACCGTCGATACATGTACGACGAGTACATAAGAATTCTGTCCGAAGGAACGGATCCGCTATGAAAAACAACCCCTCAAACTCAACGCTGTTTCTGAAGTCGTCAGACCACCTTCCAACTCCAGCGAGGTTGAGAGCGACTGCAACTCAACCAGATGTCGGACATCCTTATGTTATTCAACGATATCGCTTTTCGCTTTAATAAGCGAAGAACTGAGACGTGCATGGATGATTTCCACGTCGTAAAAACCTTCCCATCCCGCACCAACGTCACAAGAACTTCTTCGTCAAACGCTCAACCGTACCCTTAGTCCGAATCGTCACCGGCCCCAAGACGCCTTCGACAACCTTCAGATCCAGCTCCGAATCCAAGAAATTTCCCTTCGGCCACCAGTAGAGTTCGCGTCCAACCATCTCCAACATATCGGCGTCGTTCGACAACTCCATCACCGAAGCCCGCGCCGACTCATCTACCTCGTCGCGAACCATCGCAACCTGCATCTTGCCGGTGCGTTCTTCCGTGACATCTGCAAACGGCGCATATTCAGCGATCGCCCTGACCTCCTCAGCACCGCGTAAGAATGTCGGAACCTCGTAACCAATCGACTCCCGCAACCCGGATTCGATCGAACTCGCTACCGACTTTCTATCGGAATCATCAGCGTCGAAGATGACATTGCCGCTCGCCAAATACGCCGCGACATTTGTGAAACCGATATCTTCGAAAGCCGCGCACAACTCCGGGTTCTTGATTCGACGGCGACCCAGATTCAACCCGCGCAAGAATGCTACGTAGCGGTTCATTCGTGTGTCCTCCCCCTCCTTGAGGAGGGGGTTAGGGAGAGGTCGTCCTTAAGGTCGATACTGATCGATGCCTATCGTCGACACACCATCCCCGGTCGGCATCACACAAGTCTTCGCGCGGTCGGCACCAACGACAACGATGTGCCAATTTTCGGGATTGTCGACGACCGGGACCTCAATCTCGAGTCGCTCCTTCTCCGTCAAGTCTTCGAGCCAGCGCCACATCGGGCTGATCCGTGCCTCGCCCTTGAGCGGGGTGTACTGGATCATCTTGCCCAAGCTGTGATTGGCGTTGAGGTGGATGAAGCCGCGGGCATCATCCTTCGAGAAGCCTTGGTCGCCCACCGGCCCGGCCACGTCGGGCGGCATCAAGATGAGCCGCTGACCGCCGCCATGCATTCCGAGGCCACGAGTTCCGAAGATCGAACCGTAGGCTAGCGTTTTGAGCAAGTCCTCGGCCTTGGTGTTGCCTTGGTCCTGAACGTCTAACTCACCGTTGGTGATGAACACGCTGACGGTGCTTTCGCTCGCCCGGAATCCTTGGTTCACGTGGAAGGGCTCCCACGGACTCATATCTTCGTTCTCGGCGATGCAGTGCACGAACTTGCGGGTCGTGCCAATAGTATCCATGTCCATCTGGCCGGGATACCAGTAGCCGATATTGCGAAGACAGAGCGAAAATGCGCGGCCAATCGTGATGTTGACTTCGTTGTCGCGACCTGGACCGAGTGCCGAACGCGCATTGATGCCGATCTCCTTGGCGATCGGACCGTTGACGATCAGCAAAGGGGCCTGCGGACTGGTCGACATCAGCAACGATGTCCCGCCGTGTGATCCCATCTGCGAAAGCGCCTTGACGCCAGCAATAATCACTGGCATGTGTTCCGGTTTCGCACCGGCCATGGCCGCGTTGATCGCGATCTTCTCCACTGTCGCCAACCCGAAACCCGGAGGCATGTCGCAGATCAACTCATCCGCGTCCAAACCCGTTCCGGCTATCAACTCATTGACCGCGTCGACCGTCGGAGGGTGTAGTACGAACGAGTCGCCCCAATCCCGCATCAACCACTGCTCGTTCATCTTCAGGATGGCGTCCCAACGGTCCTCGCCCTCAAACCGTTGAACATCCGCCACATCATCACGCTCACCCCGACCGTGCTGCTTGTCGACCGTCAAGACATCTATGATGTCGTCGATCGCGGCCTCAGTCTGTGAGACACACTCATCGATGGGAAGATTTCGATAGATGCGAGGCACGATCACGAACTGCAAATCCGGCATGCCCAACGCTCTCGAGCTGGCTATCGCATCCTCTTCAAAACGACCGGAGACTATGGGAATCGCGGGCTTACCCATCTTCTCGATCTGGATCATGTCGTGGACCATCCACGACGCACAAGTCCCTCAGTCGGCAGTGGCGCCGATGACGACGTCACACTCCTCTCCCGCTTGCTTCACGATCGGCGGCGGCGCCGGATAGTTGCCACCCGTGTAGAAGTTGACCTGCACATTCTTGAACCGCTCCTGAAGCATCTCGCCAGCGCGCTTCAATGCGACATCACCGCCATGCGTCCCGCTCCAGATTAGACCGATAGTCCGACCGTCGAGCGACTCCGGACGATCATTTATCTTCGACGAATTCATCAACCCCCGCTGCTGGGCCACCGGGTTCAAGACTTCTAGCAAGTGCATAGATTGAGTCTCCTCAGGAAAGGCAAGTGTTCAGATGTAGCGATGATATCGCATGTCCGGGCCCGGGAAGCAGTTGCATTCGACAAGACGACTGGTATTATCATCAAATCATTGGCCAAGGGACTTGGGTGCGGAGAAGGCTGTGGCAGATCGACTGTACAAGAGCAGGACTGACCGGATGGTGACCGGAGTTTCCGGGGGGATGGCCGAGTATCTCGACATTGACCCTGTACTAGTCCGCGCCGGATGGGTGCTAATCTGCATCTTTAGTGGAGGTCTCGCGATCCTGGCTTACATCGTTTTGACATTCATCATGCCTGAACGACCACTCGAGACGCGCAGTGCATCGCCAGCGAACAGTGATGGAGATATAGCCGGCGGCGACTGTGACGCAGCAGAAGGCGACTCAGCTGAGCCCACTGCCTCTGGGGCGGTCTCGACAAGCGTTCATGCGAAACGACGCGGAATGTTTGGCGTTGCGGTAGGTTTTCTGCTGATCGTGATCGGTGGGATTTTTCTCGGCGTCAACTTTGGTGTCTTCAGTTGGTGGGATTGGGGACGATTCTGGCCAATAGTCCTGATCGTCTTAGGCCTGTTATTCATCGTTGGAAGAATCGGCGGGCGTGACCGGGATGGATGATCGAAGGAGACGCGGGCCTCCTTTATTTGGCCTTTTTCTGGTTGCCATCGGGATTGTTCTGCTCTTACAGACGTTGAACATCATCGCGTGGCAGTTGTGGTTCGAGCTATGGCGTTTCTGGCCGGTGCTGTTAGTTATCATCGGCGCCAATCTGATCTTGGGACGCCGTTTTCCCTGGATCACTACAGTCGTCACGGCCGCACTGGTCACAGTTTCGATCGTGGGCGCGGTAGTCTACGCCGAGTCGGAACACGAGGCGGTGACTCGCAGGATTGCGGAGCCTCTCGGTGAAACTACGTTTCTCGAAGTCAGTGCCGACTTCAGTGTCGGGAGTCTAACGATCGACTCGCTACCGGACGGCTCTCCGAACATCCTTGAAGGGGTGTCGAAGACATCATGCGGCTATATTTCCACATCATTCCATCGGGAAGGACAGGCTGCCTATCTGGATATCGAACGGGGCGACAGTGTCCCACCTTGCCCGTGGCCTACAGATTTGAGCTTGTCCTTGTCGCGTGCGCCGGATATCGAGGTATACATCGCCAATAACGCGAGCTCCGTCGAACTGGATTTGACCGACCCAAAAATCACGGTGCTGCGTGTGGATGCCAACGCGTCCAGTGTGTCGATTGAAATGCCTGGCAATGCCGGCGAAGTTCGAGCGCCCATCACCGCCAACGCCTCTAGCATCGATTTGCACGTGTCTTCAGAAGTTGCGGTACGGCTGTGGAGAGACTCGGTTCTTTCATCCATTGACATATCGCGAGACCTCGCCGGCTACACGCGGAAACGCACCGACGAGCAGAAGGGCGAATTCGATTCTGACGACACTTTCATGGGTCGCCGCCTAAACGGCGTCTTTGAGACTTCTAACTACTCTGATGCCCCCAACCGGATCGACATTGAACTAGATGTGAACCTCTCCAGTGTGACCGTCCGGTAAGAGATTTTCCAGCCGCGTCCAAGGGAATGACGAGGGATGTGCAGCGGTATCCTCAGCCGAGACCCGACGATTAGTCGGTGACGATCCTGAATCCCAAGTTACCGGTACTCGAGTCGGGCGTGTTCGACGTCCGCGCGCCCACTCTGTAGCGATTGCAGTAGGAGTCGTGACAAAGATAAGAGCCACCGCGAATGACCTTCGCCGATCCGTTTCGCGGCCCCTTCGGATTATCTCTGGTGATCCGTCTGGCATTGCGATGGAACGATGCCGAAAACCAGTCCGAACACCACTCCCATACATTCCCCGCCACATCGTAGAGCCCATAACCATTCGCCGCGAAACTCCCCACCGGTGATGTCCCATGCCAACCATCCTCAAGGGTGTTCCTTCCCGGAAACTCGCCTTGCCAGATATTGCACATATGCCTACCCTCCGGTTCCAACTCGTCGCCCCAAACGAACCGCGCCTGATCCAAACCACCACGCGACGCATACTCCCACTCCGCCTCCGTCGGCAACCGTGTTCCGGCCCATTCGCAGTAAGCCAACGCGTCTTGCCATGAGACATGCGTCACCGGATGATCTGCCCGATCGTCAACATTCGAACCCGGACCTTCCGGCATCCGCCAATATGCACCATCTACGCGCCACCACCACTCCGATCCCTGCACCACCTGAGTAACCCGACGTTCAACCTCCGACGTAACGAAATCCTTGAACACAAACGACCACCCGAAACGTTCCGCGTCCGTCACATAACCGGTCGCGGATACGAACCCATCGAACTCGGCATTCGTTACCGGATTCGGTGAGATAGCGAATCCATCCACCGACACTTCCCGAATCGGCCCTTCACCATCAGCCAGAAACCGCCGATCATCCGTCCCCATCCGGAACTCGTCGCCGGACAAGCTGACCCATTTACTCACCGTTTGCCCATTTGATCGTTCGGCAGAAGGACACTGGACACGTTCCAACGCATCGGATGATTGCTCCTCCCCACGGATCGGAGCACAACAGGATTGAATTGGATCTGGATCAGAAGTCATCGCACAGGCCCCGTAGCTGGTTCGACCCCCACCGTACCCCCTTGACGAGCATCCATCGTCAGAACAAGACCTTGCAACAACGACATTCCAATGAGCGATTCTGATTCGGTCCGATGCACCAAGATGTTTTGAATGCGACCGCCAAAAATGGCCACTGCGTGGAAAAGATCAAAACGTTGGACCTGATCGTTCGCCATTCGAGCTTCAGTGAATCCTGCCGATTGCAACCCCAAATAGTCGATGACGTCGCCAGGGAGCGTCATATGTTCAGAGAAACCCGTGTCGACCGTAGCGTGGCAAAGCCAGCTCACTAGATTTGGCCCCTCCACATAAACCCGGACGACTGCTCGCAACCGTCCACGGATTAGTTCTACCGACCCGACGCGCACCACAAATCTTTAACGGCCAGACGCCAACGCTGTGTCTTCGGGTTTTGTGTAGAAAGATGACCCACCGAAACCAATGGTAGGACCCACAGTGTGAACCATGTTCAAGATCCTAGCATTTGGATTGTTGGCGTCCATCGCTCGTACAGCGTCTGCCCCGAGCACCCATTCCCCCGTATCAACATCGATAGCGATCAATTTTCCGTGATCGTCATCCGTTAGGTGTTGATCTATATCTCGTTCGTAAATCGCCATTCCCAAGTCCCCGATTTCCATCATCTCTTCGTGCGTTGGACGCCGTCGCATGATGCTTCCTCCTAGACAAAACCGCTTGTGTAAACGATTGTACGCGCTTCGTTGCGGCAGTAAATCAAGCAACACAGCGCGATCCGCCATCCAACACGCTAACATTCATACCCATCGAAACCACCAAAGCTACAACCAATCATGAACACCCAAGCCGCCGTCCTTCGAGCCCAACGACAACCTGTGTCTGTAGAGAGACTTGAGATCGATCCACCCAAACGCGGTGAGGTTTTGCTCAAGATGGTCGGTGCAGGCGTCTGTCATTCCGACTACCACTCCGTCGACGGGCACACCAAGAACTTCGTGAGTCCGATGATCCTCGGACACGAGGGCGCCGGCACGGTTGCCGAAGTCGGCGACGGCGTCGACTGGTTGAAGCCCGGAGACAAGGTGATACTGTCACTTGATTCGATGTGCGGACGCTGTCGTAACTGCACCGACGGGCATCCTTCGCTTTGCGAGACCAACTTCTCCTACGGCGCCTCGATGCCTGATGGAACTACAAGATTCCACAAGAACGGCGAACGCATTAACCATCGAACCCCGACCTTCACCGAGTACTCGATCGCGCTTGAAGACAAATGCGTTCTCGTCCCAGATGACACGAATCTCGAGGCAGCTTGTCTAATCTCATGCGGCATCATCACCGGCGTCGGGGCGGTTGTAAACCGCGCCAAGGTGCCCACCGGCTCGAGCATGGCCGTCTTCGGATGTGGGGGAGTGGGCCTCAGCGTCGTTCAGGGAGGCAGACTCGCCAACGCCGCCCAAATCATCGCAGTCGACACAGTCGAATTCAAACTCGAAAAGGCTCAAGAGATGGGCGCAACCCACTTCGTCAATGCATCGAAGGAAGATCCCGTCGCTCGTATCCAAGAAATCACCAGCGGCGGCGCAGATTACGCATTTGAAGTCGTTGGTCTGCCCGCCATAGCGAAGCAAGCATTCAACTCAACCCGACCTCTCGGCACAACCGTTCTCGTTGGCGTCTTTCCCACCGGCGCAGAGATGGCGGTCGACGGATGGGAACTCCTCCGCGGTAGAACCATCCTCGGCAACTGGCACGGCGACGGGCGACCTCGCGTGGACTTCCTCTGGTTGCTCGAGATGGAAAAACAAGGCATTCTCAAACTCGACGAAATGATCACGCGATATCGGCCCCTCGGCGAGATCAACGAGGCGTTCGCAGACATGACCGCCGGCGAAGCGGCGCGGACCGTTCTAACGTTCTAAATGCATGGGTCGCGAAGTTAGCGTGACCGACATAGAATCACGGCATCCATCCACCTAAATCCGAACCCTCCCCACGCCATGGCAATATTCGACCGGATCGGTTACGACGCTGGTTCAACCCGACTCGAAGACGCTCTAAATTTCGCCGAGCAATACGGTTTTTATTACGTTGACTTCAATGCTGATACGGGTCCAAACCATATGGATACATGGTCACCTGATCGCATAGCCGCGCTCCGTGACCGATGCGAAACCACAGGCATCAGCATCGGACTTCATACGTTGAGTGCCGTCAACGTCGCAGAGTACTCCCCGTACGTCTCAAGGGGCGTCGAGAACTACATGCGCGCATCGATTGATCTCGCGAATCGCCTCGGGTGTAAATGGACGATCGTCCACGCCGGCTATCACTTCAGCTCCGATCCCGAAACTAGGATGGACGCAGCCATTGCGAGACTTGACCGAGCTGCAAACTACGCCGCCGACACGGGCCAGCGAATCCTACTCGAAAATCACAACGCCGAACCGGAGCACGCCGAGATCAAATACCTCGCACACACCGTGGAGGAATGCCAAAAGATCTTCGACGTAATCCCACCAAGCAGACTAGGTTGGGCATTCACCGTTAACCATGCACACCTAGTCCCCGAGGGCATCGACGGATTTATCGATGCGTTTGGAATCGATTACCTCGGAGAAGTGC
The DNA here is from genome assembly GCA_951812795.1 of uncultured Dehalococcoidia bacterium. Taxonomy (GTDB): domain Bacteria; phylum Chloroflexota; class Dehalococcoidia; order Lucifugimonadales; family Lucifugimonadaceae; genus Bin127. Next base: position 1,716,825 of record OX638325.1, on the reverse strand, counting down.
GCCTTGCCGACAACACCGGCGAATACGAAACCCACATGATCCCCGGCGAAGGCAACATCGACTTTAAGTCCTGCCTCAATCGCCTTGAAAGTAGCGGTTACCGCGGGCACTACTCGATGGCGTACGGAACGCCAGATGAAAAGATCGCTTCACGCAAACATCTAGCTTCACTTCTCAACTAACAGATGCCCTCTCCCAATTCGAGGGAGAGGGTTAGGGTGAGGGCCCCCTCGCTTAGGAGAAACCCAACATGGCATTGGCAGCACAGACCGGCAGCACACCTCACGGCAACTCGACGCGACCACCAGCCACAGGCAGACGCGGCATGGTAGCCTCCGCGTCCCAACACGCCACTGTCGCCGGATTGCGGGCTCTCCAAGCCGGAGGCAACGCCGTCGACGCCGCGGTGGCAGTCGCCGCAGGCCTCAACGTCGCCGAACCATTCATGTCCGGGATGGGCGGGGTTGGCATCGGACTGGTCTACATCTCTCCGACCTCCCCCTCGCTTGAGGGGGAATTAAAGGGGGTGACTCGAACCATCAACTTCTCTGGTCACGCCCCGAACGATATCGATCCGTCGAGCATGACCCGTGACGACATGGAGTACGGCCCCCTCTCAACGCTCGTCCCCGGCAACATCGGTGGGTGGCTCACGATGCACGACCAATACGGCAAGCTTTCCCGTGCCCAAGTCTTCGAATACGCCATCGACCTCGCCGAAAACGGCTACCCAATGACACCGCTGGTCGCGACAACCATCGCCGACTCCCTCTCCAAGATCCAAGAACTCACGGAACCCGACGCTTCACCACCACTAGAGTTCTCGGCCGTCGAAGCCGGTGCCTTGCTGCGCCAACCGCAACTCGCCGAAAGCATGCTACGAGTAGTCGACGGCGGCATCGAAGAGTTCTACGACGGCAAACTCGGCGACGAGATGTGCGCCGGAAACCGAGCGCTCGGCGGCATCATCAACCGCGACGAACTCGCCGCTTATCGTCCACGTTGGGAACAACCGATTTCCACCACTTACCGCGACTATGAACTACGCGTCCCGAAACCCAACTCCTCAGCGTTCCAGATGCTCGAAACTCTGAACATCCTCGAAGGCTACGAATTAGAACCCGGATCCGTAACCACCCAGCACCTCCTGATCGAAGCCGTGCTGAAAGCCGCCGATGATCGCACCCACTACTCCGGCGACCCCAAAGACGTAGACATCCCGCTTGACCGGTTGATATCGAAAGAGTACGCCGAAGAAATCAGGTCCGGCATCGCAATCGACAAGTTTTCAGGCTTTCCGCCCGAACGATGGAATCGATCCGCAGTCGAAGCATCATTGCCCGGAGTATGGAACCCGCCGTCCGCCGCGCAAGCGCCGATGACCACCCACTTCGCCACCGCCGACCAGTGGGGCAACGTCGTAACCATCACCCAGACCCTCGGCGGCGGATTCGGATCCTGCATCGCACCGAAAGGCACTGGGATCTTCATCAACAACATGGGCAAATGGTTCGACCTCAACCAAGGTAGCCCCAACGACATCGGTGGCGGACGAGCCGTCGACTTCGTCATCGCCCCGTCGCAGATATTCTCCGACGACGGCGCCACCTTCATCGCATCCATCGGCACACCCGGCAGCTACGGTATCCTCCACACCACCATCCAGATGATCCACCAGTTCCTCGACTGCGGACTCAACATTCAAGAAGCCATCGAAGCGCCCCGGTTCCGTTACTACGACATCGGCGCCCTCATGTTCGAATCTCGCTTCGACCCCGACCAACTCGCCGCCCTCGGCAACATGGGCCACACCTACGACCTCCTGCCCCCCTACACCAACGCAGTAGGGGGCGCCCAAGCCATCCACCGCACATCGCACGGCACGTATCTGGGAGCGGCGGACCCACGTAGAGACGGCATGGCGCTGGGGTATTAAGCACCCACCACCTTCGCCGCCCCCCGCTCACGCGCCAGCTCCGCCAACCTCGCTCCGTTCACCGTCGCGATCGGAATCGCCCCTTCCCGATTGGCCTCTTCTAAAGCACCTCGTTGGAAATCCGAGGTGGTGATCATCAATCCGTGATCCCCGATGCGCATCCCGCCGCGCAGAAGTTGAACATCACCGCCGTGAATATCGCGGTGCCAGTTCAACGCCTGAATCGAGAAATGCACATCCACAACGTCAGAGACGGACATGCTGGCGTGGATATCGAGTTCCCCGGGCCGCAAACGGTTGATGACAACGACGTCGGTCATTCCGATGCTCGCAAGAAATACCACCGTGAAGCGCTCAAATCGCTGGTTGCTCAGGGTCCGTATGCTTCGCAGCAGCGCTTGATCGACCTCGTTTACCTGACTCGGCAAGGCCTCCTCGGCGATGTTCCGCGCCAATCTTACCGGCGCTGCAACCGCTCGCGTCAATCCGCTCTGACGTTGCAGCGTCGTCGGTTCAACGGACAAAGGCTCGGTCGACTTCGGCCCATTTTCTGGCGACTGGTCGACCGTCGCCGTTGAGGCATCGCCTTCCAGCTCTTCTGGATCGCTATCATACACGCCTGGTGCCGAGTGATATCTGAGCGCGTAAGTGTTATTTCCGACCCGTACGAAGGCCGAATCGCCGCCGTGTTGAAGCATGTCCTGGATTAGCTGAGTCCGAACCTCCGCCTCATCCTTCGACCTCGTGCCCTTCAAAACTCCTGCGGCGCGCAGCAACGTCGTCATCTCATCGACGCTCAACGGTCGCCTTGCGCGCTGCAACACTTCTTTGGTCGCGTCTTGGAGCGACCACATGGCACCGACATTCGACCGCGCGATGGCAGTAGCGATGCTGATCGGATTAATCGTTGATGCCGTCGTAGTCGCTATCGACGTTCCGGTCCGCAGAGTTCGATCGAGCATCGAGGGTAGCGTGAACCGACCTGATGGAGTTCGCACAATTCCTACGGTTTCGGCGCCTTCTTCGGCAATGTGCTCGAGTTCGACCTTCACAGATTCGTCATCGATCGGTTCGTTGGCATCGATCTGCATCCGAGCCGACTTGATCTGACGCACGATCTCCGCCGGCGATAGCGGCTCGCCAGCCCGTCTCAAGACATCAAATGCGGCGTCAAGCATCCGCAACGGTTGGTCTCCTACACTGCTTCGCCTGCTAGCACCCCGGTTACACGTTCGTGATCGACAGCCACGCGCCCATTGACAACGACGAACGGGATTCCCTCAGGGAACTGCTCAGGATCTTCGAATGTGGCTCTATCAGTAATACGTTCGGAGTCGAAGACTACGATGTCTGCAAATTTACCGACCGCAATCTCTCCCCGATCCTTCAACCCAAAGCGTAACGCAGCATTCTGCGACAGTCGCTGAACCATCAGTTCAAGCGGGATGTTGTGCCGCCGTCGCAGACGACCGATCATCCGCGGGAAACATCCATAGGCGCGCGGGTGAACCATGCCGCCCGTTGGGATGGCGTCAGAACCGACCATGTAATCGGGCCGCTGCATCAAATCCATGATGTCCGCCTCCACCTGCTGCCACACGCGCGTGCTGGCCGGAGGTGCACCTCGGAAACCACAGTTCAGGTCCTCCTCGAGCATCACCCGACACATCATCTCTTCGAGCGAAACACCCCATTGCTCTGCTACATCATTGAAAGACATCCCTTCGATGTCCTTGTTGGCCGCAGAGCCAATGCTTGACCAAACGTTGCCCGACAACCCGCCTCGCGTGCCGCTTCGGATACCGGCTATCACTTCTTCTCGGCTTTCACCGTCGGCAAGAAGCTTCAACATCGCCTCCGGGCCACCTTCGTGGAACCAGCCGGGGAAGAAAGACTGCGGGAAGCTAGACCCGACCGGGTAGGGATAGGTCTCCAGCGTCACATCAACACCATCGGCCTTGGCACGCTCCACCGGCTCCATCAGTGCATCGAGTTCGCCCGCCGAATCGGGCTGTGTGCGGTAATGCTCAAGGTGAATCTGCGCGCCCGTCCGACGCCCGACCTCCATCGCCTCTTCGACACCGCCACCCGCGAAACCGCGATCTGTGTTGTGATTTCGGAGGTGAATCGACAACGGACGCTCGTACTCCTTGACGACGTTCATGATGTTGACGAGTTCTTCGGTGTCAGAGTACGAGTTCGGGTAATACGACAGGCCAGTTGCGAAGCCACAGGCTCCCTGATCAAAACTCTCGCGAATGATCCGTTCGGCGCGATCCCATGCGTCCCCCACCAGCGGCTCGTCCTTCATCCCTCCGATGGCCTCCAGCCGTACCGGGCCGTGACCGAGGAACATGGCAACGTTGCACGAAGTCTTGTTGTGGTAGTTCGACATCGCCGTGGCATACGTCGACATGTCCAACTCTTCCGGCGCGTAACCCAAGATGCCGCTCAAGTAATGCATGTACATCAGATAGTTGTCGTGCGAGAGCGGAGCCAGAGTTAGTCCGTCTGGCGCAATGATCTCGGTGGTCACGCCTTGACGGATTCCGCAAGCATGCTGGCCATCCCTTAACAACGCTGCATCGGCATGAGAATGCACATCAATGAATCCGGGCGTCACTGCCAAGCCAGTCGCGTTGATAACCCGCGTAGCCGTAGCCGCGGACAGGTCGCCAACGGCCGACACCCGTTTGCCGTCGATACCGACATCAGCCCTCACTCCAGCCGCGCCAGTGCCGTCGTAAACTGTGCCGTTGATGATTAGCAGGTCGAATTGCATCGGATTTCCGTCCGTTCAAGCTTTGAGTGTGGGTAGCAGGATATCGCGGATGATGTCAAATGGAGCAAAGATGAGCATGATTTATGGTGATGTGAATGATGATGGTTGCGAACCTCCAAGTTTTGTCCGACCTAGGTCAGCATTGTTGTATAACTTCTACGTTGACAAGAGAGCGAGAGAGAGATTAGACTGTAACCAGTGCCAGGCGGGTGATTCTTTCGAAGGGTCACGCACTTGGCACTTTGGTTTTTTTAGGGTTGATCTCCGCTAGGCATTTCGTCTTCGGGGTCGAAGTAGTGAAGATGCTCGGCCATGCGGTAGATACCGTAAAGGGGATAGCCTCCAGGCGTGTTTAAGTCCCTCGATTTGCTCGCGATAATTCTGTAGTACCGAGCTATGGCTCTGAGGTAGGGATCAGAGGAATGAGGGTTGCGGAACAATTCGGCTTCGTGATACTGCCTGATGACCCCGGCAGCCAAATCAGCGAATTGGATCCCCGTCGTGTACCTGGAATCGACGAAGTACGGTGTATCCACGACATTGGTCATGGACTGGCCTTCGTAGGATCTGTTGAGAAACCTCTCGATTTTCGCAGATAGTCCCCCGTACTGGCTACCGTCGCCATCCACCAACACAAACGCCATTGACTTCTGCAAGTCCAAGAGTGCGTTAACGCGCTGTAGGATAAAACGGTACTGTCGCGGCAGATAGATCGTGTCTCTTGGGATTTCCGTCTCTGGCCTTTCCATCACGACCGCGAAGATTGTGATGTCGAGGTTCTGGATTTGGTCAAAAACCTCTTCCACCAATTCTCGGAGTTCGGGCCTTCGGTTGAATGTGCGCTTATTGAGTATTTCGTTAGCTTTCAGTTCCTTGTCGGCCCTTTCATCTCCGAGCAACGTACGCTTGATCCCAAATAACTGTCGGCTAATGCTCCGGGATTCCGACTCGTGGAAACAGACGGCGGCCAAGACAGGGCACGTCGTTGGGTCATTAGGGTGCGGGTGGCCGCTCTCATCAATGAACACGAGCATTGTGGATTCCTTCTCTACTCTGCGGAAAGCAGGCTCGAGACATTCGGATATTACTATGCGAAACGTCCGAGGGATGACGCATGACTGCTACGTGACCCTCATGCGCTGAGGTCGGAATGAAAGGTACCAGGTGAGATATCCTCCCGACCTTCCAGTGCATACACATCTCGCAATGCGACAGGGGCGTTGATCAATCTTTGCCGTAGTGATCCCGCTTCGCAAACGTATTTGCCCATGACGCCGTGTCCTGCAACGATGAATCGGTAAGAACCACCGGATGCTCCAGCATCTCCTCCTCCTCGCCGTACAACTTGAGCGTGTTATACGCCCGGAGGTAGATGCAGTCCTTATCCAGAATCTCGCACTTGCCGGCACGCGTGCCCCCACAGGGACCGTTGCGCTGATTCTTCACACACTGCGATTCCGGGCACAACTCCCCGATATCGGGAAGGGAACAATCACCGCAGTCCTTGCATCCGTAGAGCGGCACCTTCATCATCTGCTCCGCCGCATGCGCCGCTTTTTGCGCCACCTTGCTCTTCTCGATCTGACGATATAGCGAAGCGCTTGCATTAAACGCCGGCGCATCGTGGTCAAACACGAAGTGTTTGCCGAAGCGCCCGATACGGTAGGGCAGATCCGGATGGAGAGCGCGCCTAAGCAACGAAGCCGGCCTGCCGCGACTCACGGCGTACTCGTGGTTCATCTCCTCGGACGCGGTATTGGGACTATCACCTTGCTCGAACAGATAGAACTCGCCGGGTTGGGAATACCCGATCTCCGCCGCCGCATCCTTCCACTGATCACCCTGAATACCTTCTGCAATATCCAGAATCCGTTCGATCCGCTCGTAAGTCAGTCTGCCGCTCAAGTACACACCGTTGTAACCGGTCCCGCGCAGAACCGCGATCTGCTTCGCCGCCAACTCGTTGAAGAAACCGCGCCCACGGTCTTTAGCCTTCGCCGCGCGATTGGCCTCCTCTACCAATTCAGAATTGACCGCAACTCCGGGAATCCCCCATCGACCGAAAAACCTCGCCGCCGGCGCACTCAACACGAAGATTGATCCCATAACCGCCGGCAACGTGCCACTCCCGCCGTGCTTCCAATTCAGGTAGCGGATCAACTCGTGATGCTTCCGAGCATCGTAGCCGATCTGAGAAACCAACCACCTGGCACCCGTTCGAATCTTGAAATCCATCTTGTAGAGCTGCGTCAGATACTCGCCCTCATGCAACTTGAACGGGTTCACTGCGGCGCCAGGATTGAACTCCGTACGACCAAGCTCCGTCTCCGAGCTTCGTCTCCCTGGCAACGTCACCTTCAACCCCTCATTCATCCGACGGATCATCTCCAACAACCCAACCGAATCGGTGTCGAACACCGGCCTTGCCTGACCTGCAAATCCCGATACCGGATAGTCGCCAGATAGACACAGGACATTGCGGAATCCCAAACTCGAAAGCGACCACAATCTGCCCTCAAGTGAATTCCGGTTGTAGTCCTTGCACGAGAGATTAATCACGACCTCCACATCCCGATCCAACAACTCGCGTCCCAACGTCTCCGGCGTAATGTGCGGATTCCCTCCCGGATTGTCCGTAAAACACACCGCGTCTACCCGACCACCATCCGCCGCCGCCGTCGCCAACTCCACCGAATGTCGAGCCCCTGCCTCCATCGCCAACCCACGCGAAGTCTCAACCTCAATCGCAACCGAGAAGCCATCGGCCAGACGCGCCGTTATGCCGGTGTTGGGCGCGGAAAAATCTTCAACAGATGCCATGAAACCCAATTATCGCACTGGAGAAGAACGTTCTCACCGCCCGATTGCAGCAGATTGACCCAGGAGCGACGATTCGGCCGATTGCCGAGACCTCAATCGATCTGCCGCAACCGCGGATCCAACCGGTCGCGCAGCCAATCGCCCAAGAAGTTTAGCGACATCACCGTGAAGAAAAGGAACAACCCCGGAACGATCGACATCCACCAGTTCGTCGTCGTCAAGAACGCCCGACCCTGAGTTATCAACAGCCCCCAGCTTGGCACCGACGCCGGCAAACCGACACCCAAGAACGACAACCCCGATTCGGCGACGATCAACGCACCCGTTCGCAATGTCGTAACCACGATCACGATGTGCACGATCTGTGGGAATAGGTGTCGCCACAAAATCCTCAAATCGCTCGCGCCCATCGTCCGTGCCGCGATCACGAAGTCGCGATTCTTCAGCGATAGTATCTCGCCTCGGATGTTTCTGGTCCCCGAAGACCAAGAGAATATCGACAACAACAAAGTCACGGACCAGAGACTTGGCTGGATACTCACCGCCCAAATGATCGCGATCATCAACAACGGCAAAGATGACCAAAGGTCTACCAACCGCATAAGTAACTCATCCAACAATCCGCCGAAGTAACCCGCCAACATACCCGTTATCGTGCCGACAAACAGCCCGAACAGCACCGCTACGCTGGCCACAATCAACGAAACTCGCGCACCTTCCAATACACGAACCAACATATCTTGTCCGAGATTGTTAGTGCCCAATGGATGCTCGGTGGTGCTCCCTTCAAACCACAACGGCGGAATGTCACGGGCCCGCAGATTGCCCTTGTCTGGTTCGTGCGGACTTATCTGATCGGCGAATACTGCGCCCAACACGACAAGCACCAGTACCATTACGGGCACCACTGGCCAGCGCCGCAAGAAACGCCACCAATCCAGCGGCGAGTACCACAGGTAACCCCTCGAAACCACTAACGGCGCACTGTCGGTAGCGCGAATTTCACTCGTTGTGTTCATTACGAGTATCGGATCCTAGGATCAATCACCAAGTAGAGCATATCGGCGACGAAATTGAGTGCGACGTATCCGCTACCGAATATCAGCGCGGTCCCAGCTACGATCGGGGCATCGTTGTCGAGCGCTCCTTGAACCGCCAATCTGCCGATCCCTGGCCACGCGAACACCGTCTCCACGAACACCGACCCAGTGATGAACGCCGCCAACACTAGAGCCGATACCGTGATGGGTTGAATCAACGCGTTCCGGAGCGCGTGCCTCATGATCACCATCCCACCCGATGCACCCTTAGCGCGTGCCAGCTTCACGTACTCCGAGTCGAGCACTTCGAGCATCGATGATCGAGTAAGCCTCAGATATGTCGCCCAAGGGTCGAAAGCCAACACGAAGGCCGGCATAACGAAGTGCTTGGCCTGCGTCAGCAACGGCGTCGTCGCCGGAGCTTTCGTCGCCGAGGGAAGCCACTGCAAATACCCGGCGAACAACAGAATGCACAAGATCGCTAGCCAAAATGCGGGTGTAGCCTGCCCGATCAGCGCAATCGCCCGGCCGAAATAATCGATTATGCTGCCGCGCTTAACAGCCGAGATTATCCCTAACAACACCCCGGGCACAGTGCCCAAAACCCACGCCACCGCCGCGAGTTGAAGGCTGTTCGGCAACGCCTCCGTGATCGTCAACCACACCGATCGTTGTGTGGCAATACTCTCTCCCATATCGCCTTGCAATATGTTGCCAAGCCACACGAAATACTGAATGTAGACTGGCTTGTCCAACCCCCACTTCGCCTTGAGTTCCGCAACCGTATCCGCCGACAACCCGTATGTGTCGTCACGCACATAGGCGAGCAGCGGGTCAGGTCCCAACCTCGAAAGCCCAAAAACCAGAATCGTCACACCCCACAGCGTTAATACTGCGAAAAGCAGACGACGGGCCAAATACCTACGCATCTTTGAACTTTCGATCTCCTAAACGGCGACCGCGGTAACGTCATATCCTACCTGTCACGCCGAAAGCGCGACCGGGAGGATACCGACTTGGCCCCTGACCTGACTCAAATGGGCAGATCAGGGGCCAAGTCTTGTCGGTTCCGAGACCGACTACGGGAGTGTGATCTTCTCTGGGGAGTTGATCGCCTGACGCAAACCAGGCTCCATGTCCCAAGACCCGATCGAATTCGGGTTGTAAACGATCAAACTCGGCGCAGCAACCACTCCGAAACCTGGCAACCAGTGCCGCAAGAAGTCTGCAAACTGCTTGTTCAACTCAATTCGTGCCGCTCGGTCAGGTTCGGCAGACACCGCCTTGTAGTTGGCGGTAGCCTCGGGGAATTCCAGGCCGTGGCTCTTGCCGCCACGTGCGATTGCCGACATCTGGATCCCGCGTGGGAAGTCCCACGGGGTAGTTGCGAAGTTCTCCAACGGACCAGTGTCGGTCCACGCCTGGGTCGCTGAACGACCGACCAGCGTCGGGCGGAACACTGTGTATTCGTAGTGCAGAACGTCGACGTCTACGCCGATCTCTTCCCAGAACTGAGCGATGGCGTCGCCGATGTCACCGTAGAAGTGACCAACAGGCCACGCGAACATCGCTATTTTGAAGCGATTTCCGTCGCCGCCGCGTGGGAAGCCGGCTTGGTCGAGCAAGGCCTCAGCCATGTCCGGGTCGTATCCAATGCCCCAGCGATCGTCGTCCCAATCCGGGTGGTTGATGTCGAAGTAGGGGATTTCGACTGGCCAACCGACACCGCCGATTACGGCCTCGTTGATCAGCTGACGATCAACCGCCAAGGCCAAAGCCTGGCGCACCAATCGCGCCTGCTCCATGTCATCCATGCCAGCCGGGTTGTTACCGTCGTCCGGACTGTGGGGGTTGCCCAGCCACGGTAGGTCGTGCGTGTAAGTCACGATCTCTAGCTCCTCACCGGTCGTCGGGTGGGTCGTCTCCCACAGGTTGCCGGCAAACATCACCGTCACCATGCGGGCAGTTCCCGAACCGTTACGAACCATACCGAAGCGTTCGACCGTTGGAATGTTGCTCGTGCCGATTTCAGCGATGTCCGCTTCACCGTTCTGCAACATCACGATACGCACGCTCTCGTCCGGGACCGAAATGCGAGTTATTTTCGCGATCTCTGCCGCTTGGCGCCAGTGCGAAGACAACGCCGTGTACTCGGTCCGGTCGCCACGAATCCAGTTCGTGAATTCAAACGGACCCGTACCAACGATGTTGTCGTTGTTCCAGTCTTTGCCCATCTCGGTGAAAGCATTCTTGCTCACGATGCCCGCACCTAGTCCGTCTTGACCGAAGAACCAAGTGTCCCATCGGGGGTCAAAGTTCTCCCAACGGATGCGTACCGTCTCCGCGTCGATCGCCTCGCTAGCGTTCGAGCCTAGGAACCCGGCCCAAGTCCCAGATCCGTCGGTAACGCTAGTCTGGCCCGAGCCTAGCTCGTTCGACAAGTTCGGGTTCGTGTCGTTCGTTGACCATGCGACGTCTTCAGCTGTCAGCGGCCCGAATCCCTTGTGGAACTCAACGCCTTGGCGCACTTTGACATCGACGTACGTCAAGTCGGAATCGAACTCGAAACTCTCGGCCAACAGATTGTCGGCGATGTTGGTGCCGACAGGCTTGAACAAGGTCTCAACCACGCTCAGCGCTTTTGCGGCGCAGCAGAGGTTACCCGCGTTGAAACCCGACCAGTTTCGCTGGCTGTCACCGATCGCCCAAACCAACTCGCCAGCTGCCTGACGTGAAGGTGGAGCGTCAGTCGCGGCCGGAACCGGAGTCGCGGTCGGCGGGAGCACCGCAGTCGCGGTCACCACAACCTCAACCTGGACTTCCTTCTCGACTTCCTTGATGACCTCCTTCACAACCTCAACTTCGACCTCTCGGATGACTTCTCTCTCGACCTCCACCGGCACTTCGACCTCGACGGTGCGAATGATCTCGGTCTGGACAGTCACCTCAACGATCGTCTCGCCGCCACACGCGAAAAGCGCGAGCGATGAGACCGCCGCCAGTGAAAACACCATGCCAAACCAAATCGGTCGCCGCCTCGTCCTTGATTCCGATATTGCCTTCATCGGACACCTCTCTACTGAATGCGATTCGCCGCCACACGCGCGCCTTGCTATCCGCAAAACTACGTGGCGGTGTCCCGCAATTTAAGTGAAATCGTCGCGCATGTCAACCAATTCACACATAATCCACAATTTCGGCAATCCCATAATGCGAATCACAAGCCTTCTTCCGCCAAACATCGCCGACGATTCGCCAAAATATGATGAAAATGCCGATTCGAAACCCACGCAACTCCCCACCGCCATGCCCCAACGCATCTTGAAACTCATCTCGGTCACCCTCGCCACCGGGTTAGGCGTCGCCTATCTCACGCCGTTCGCCAAAGCTACCTTAGCCAGCGCAGTGACCATCACCATCTTCGCCGCGCTGACTTGGGGCGAATCCGCGATCAGCCCTTGGCTAATCGCCGCCATCATCGCCATATTCCTCGTCGGCGTCGCCGCATCCGCACGCGTCAAGACTGAAGAAGACCCCGACCCTAGCCGCGTCGTCATCGACGAGGTGGCCGGTCAACTCGCCGCCGTCGTCATTCTCACCGACGTCAACTTGTGGTCAACCCTCGCCGCCTTCCTCCTCTTCCGACTGTTCGACATCACCAAGCCCCTCGGAATCCGACGCCTCGAAGCCATCCCCAACGGATGGGGCATCATGCTCGACGATTTAGCCGCGGGAATCCTCGCCGCGTTCGTAATCAACGTCGCGGTCTTGATCGCCGACGCGGTTATGTAAAGTCAAACGCCAGACAACGCGCCCTCTACCTAAACGTCCGACCGCCGATCGCGCCGCGATGCTGCGATATGTGATCACGCTTGCCTAGCGTCCGTTTCGCCAAGAACCCCTCCTTTACCGGCCACGGCAACACGCCGCATCGCTCTGCCCAAGCATCGTACTCACGAATCATCGACGCCACACGCTCGGGTTCCGACGACGCGTAATCATGCTGCTCCGTCCGATCCTCCGGGATGTTGTAAAGCTCCCAAGGACCATCCCACTCCGCAACCAGCTTCCAATCACCGATCCGGATCCCCCGGTTGCCTTCGTGCTCAACCGCAACCGGCTTCTCCCGCGACCACTGCTTACCGTCCAATATCGGCACTATCGACTCCCCCTCCAATGGCGTAATCTCGTTGCCCCCATACTCCGTCGGATATGTCGCACCGATCGCATCGTAAACCGTCGCCGCAATGTCCGTGATGTGCATCGGAACGTTGTCCACTATCGAACCCTCGGCAATCTTCGCCGGCCAGTGCACGATGAAAGGCGTCGAGATACCGCCCTCATGTATCCACCGCTTGAACAACCTGAACGGCGCATTCGATACATTCGCCCACGGCAACTCCACGGCTTGGAACGTCGTATCTGGACCCGGCCTCAACTCTGGTATATCGCCAACCCGCACTTCCTGTCCGTCCAGCGTCAACGACGTCGCCCACTGCGACGGATCCGGCCAGTCCGAGTCCTCCTGGAACAACTCGGCACAACCGCCGTTGTCAGTTAGGAACATGATCATCGTATTCTCGAACTGACCATGCCGCTTCAACGTCTCGACCACGCGCCCGACGCCGCGGTCCACCTCCTCGATCATGGCGCAGTAGACCGCCATCCGAATGTCCTCATACTCCTTGTTCTCGACATCCTCCCACGGCGGAGCATCCTCGTCCCGAGGCGAGATCGGCCACTTCGAATCGACAATTCCCAGACCCTTCTGCTCCTCATGCCGTGCGGCCCGAATCTCGTCCCAACCCCGCATGTACTTGCCCTCGTACTTGACGATGTCGTCCTCCCAAGCATGGAGCGGCCAGTGCGGCGCGGTGAACGCGATGTACTGGAGAAACGGCTCGCCGGCCGACATCGCATCATCGATCTGCGACGCCGCGTGATCCGCAATCGCATCCGTCAGATGAAAATCATCCGACTCCACCTCGATCAACTGATCCTGCAACATCAGCGCCTTCGGATTCCAATACGAGTCGGCCGCTTCCAGCAGACCGAAATACCGGTCGAAACCCCGCTGCGTCGGCAACGGGTGCTTCGCATCGCCCGGCGTCCATTGGTCACGCAACCGACGATCGTACCCACCGCCTGCATGCCACTTCCCCGACATCAGAGTCCGATAACCCGCGCTCTTCGCCACCTCGCCCATCGTCACACAGTCATCCCTCAAATACCCTTGGTAACTCGGCACACCCAAATCAGCCGTCATCTGCCCGATACCTGCCTGATGCGCGTTCAACCCCGTCAGCAGAGCCGCCCGCGACGGACAGCACCGCGCACCGTTATACATCTGCGTAAACCGGATCCCGTCGTAGCCCAAAGCATCCAAATTCGGCGTGCTAATCTCACCCCCGTAACACCCGATATCTGAAAAACCCAGATCATCGACCATGATCACAATCACGTTAGGCCGAGCATCAGACGGGTTGATTTGTGGTTGATTTGACATCTGAACGACTCCTTTATCGCGTCTCAAGCCATGAGAGAACATTCACATCACGCACGTCGTACACCGCAACGTCAACGTTCGGCGCCCGAGCCAGCTTGCTGTCGGCGGTCAATACTTCGAGACCTAAGAATTTGGCCGTTGCCAAGTATGCGGAATCGTACGCACTGACATTACGTATATACGCCCAAGTTAGCCGTATCAATCCTCGATGAGAGACGCGCTCGACATTCCAAGTCGATAGCCTATCAAGTGCCCGCAAGGCGTCATCCGTTGACAATTTTCGTTGGAATACAGACCGTCGAAATGCGGACAACACCTCGATATCAATCATCTGTGGAGCAGACAACGCACTGTGGTCCAGCACATTCGTCACCGCCCGACCGAGGTCGGATTTGAGCAAATACTCAACGGCGACCGACGCGTCTACAACGTACCCTCGCACCTAAAACTCTGCGTCGCGTTGAGCCCGTTCTTGAGCCAATACATCAGAAGGACTGAAATCAAGTGTTGGCGGTTCCAACGAATCCAGTTTCTCGTTCCACTCGAGTCGTAGCGCCTCGCGTTCCAGAGCGGTCAACAAAACTGCGTCGATCGACGTCTTGCATCGTCGTGCTTGTTTCCGCAATCTCTCTTGCAGTTCGTCCGGTATGTTCTTTACTTGAATATTGCCCATGTTCGAAACCTCTGTAAATGCTCGCCAACAGCCATAGAACTAGAATATCGCATCTCGCTGAGCACGCTCACGAGCCAACATCTCAGAAGGACTAACTTTGAATTCCCTCGGCTCCTGAGCCGCGATCCGTTCGTGTAACTCGATTTGTACTATCTCACGTTCCAAAGCCACAACGACCAAATTACCCAACGACGTCTTGTATCGCTGCGCCTGTTTTTGCAGCCGCTCATGTAGGTCGTCTGGGACGTTTTTTATTCGCAATGTTGCCATTCGTCAGGAGATTCCGCTCCGTTTTTGCCAACTAACGATCCGCGTTGTGCCGTCGATCCGCGTTGTGCCGCAAACTTTCGACGGCATGAAACTCCGCGGGAGTGACGGACAGACTCAACAAACCCTTCTCGGCCAATTCCTCGTCAAACTCCATCCGCCTCATCTGGCGCTCCAGTGCAGCCACAATCACGTCATCCAAAGACATCTCGCGTTTGTACGCCTGCCGCAATAAACGCTCGCGCAGTTCATCCGGTACGTTCTTTACTTCGAGATCGGCCACAGAAATTCGGTTTCAGCTATCGCGAGTGGCGAAACCGATGGCGTTGCGGTTGAGTTGTTCCAATCGTTCCAATCGTTCAAGCACCGACGACAAGATCGTTTCGATGTTGTTCAGCCGCAAGACCTGCTCGGTACTCACCTTCACCATCTGGGCCTGTAGCTGCATCAGGCTGGCGATCGTCTGCTGATTGCTGGCGATCGTGTTTTCTCGCAACTCGTTGAGTTCTTCAGCTGTCATAGTCATCGCATACACCTTTGTTTAAGTTTAAGACCAATAATATCAACCCCCATACTCCGCATCCAGCTCCATCGGATACAGCGGTACCCGACGACGCTCATACGTGAACGTCGACAACAACGTCCACCCACCGTCCGCTACGGCTTGACTTTTTTCGCATCAGCTGCTGCGACTCTGACTTCGGTCATTTCTTTCCGGCGGCCGGGGGTAATTTCCTTACTGCGCACGACCTCAGTGGCACGCATGTCTTCAAGCATTTCCGATTTTAATGCTTCAACTCGTTGGCGCCGTTCAGGCGAGAAATCCTGTGTCAATTCGTCGAATGGACGGTGACCGCTCATCTTATTAATCCTTCCATGCGCAGTTCGTCTAGATACACGTCGTATAGCCGGTCAGCAACCGGTACGAACTCCTCGTAGAATCGATCGTTTCCTGTTTTTTCGCCCCCGATTAGCAAGATCGCGGTTCGTCGCGGATCAAAAGCGTAAAAGGTTCGTATCGGTCTTCCGCCGCTTTGAACGCGAAGTTCCCGCATATTACCATGCCGTGAAGTTGTCACATCGGAAGAATACGGAAAAGGCAAATTCGGGCCCTGTTCCATCAATATATCCACGATGGCAGAAATGGATTCTTGTTGGTTTTCTGTCAACTCGTCCCACCACTCTTCGAATTGGTCCGTTTTTTCAACTTCCCAAGGCATATCGCGATTTTATCGCTAATCGATGCGAATTACCAGAGCGACGGTGCACAAAGGTTGGCGCTTCACTCAACCCCCATACGCCGCATCCAGCTCCATCGGATACAGCGGAACCCGACGATGGTGATACGTGAACGTCGACATATCCGCCGTCGTAACCCCCGGCGTGTTCACCAAGATCACCTTCCCCGCTATCGGCTGATACGCCGGACGCGGCGACACCACTCCCTTCGCCACCACGATCCGGTAACGCTCCGGAATTATACCGATGTGATACATCTGCGCCCGCACCGTGTTACCGGCCCGCACCGACGTCAACAACAACGTCTGCCCGCCATCCGTATCCACCCGTACGCTCACCCCAGAATCGTAGAACCGGAACCCGCCGTGCGAAGCGCCCAGCTCCTCGTACTGACCATCCGTGATCGCCCGCACCGTGCCCGTCACCCGAACCGGCGAACCATGCATATCATCCGTCTTCCCGCCGACATCCAGCGTCACCGTGGCACCAACGCCCGCCGCGACGCACGCATCCACCGACTCCGGGTCGTACAGCGTCTGCAAGAAGCCCGATATCCCACGCTCCACAACCTGCGCCAAGATATGCGTCGAATCGGCCGATGAACCGCCGCCGATGTTGTCGCCGACATCCATCAACACGATCGGACCCTCCCGCGCCGGCGCATCCTCATCCGGCATCGACAGCGCCGTACCATCAGTCGCCACCACATCCGCATCGCCCAAATCGCGCGGACCCACATACTCCGCAATCGCCATGTCCAACGCCTCCGAGATCGATGCCACCTCCACGTTCAGCTCCGCCCGACGCTCCCAAGCCCGTGACGCCATTCCCTTCGCCACCGACTTCGCCAACTCCAAATCGCCATCTGCTATCGCGACCCACGCCATCCCCATCTCCTCCACATCCGAATACGGATAACCCTCCGCAACACTCGTATCCAGGATCCCCGGCGTCTCATTCGCCGCCACACAGTCCGACACGAACGACCGCATCGGGTCCTCGCCCGTGAACTGCTTCACGATATTCACATACATCGGCGGCATCTCGATCCACTGCACCGGATCGATCTCACCCTTCGCCGCTCGCACCACCATCTCGGCTGTCTTTCTACCCCGAACCTTCGGATCCAAATGCGGATTCGTACGCCACACCACGCACACATCCGTATGCTCCACAACCGGCTCCGACACATTTCCATGCATATCCAGCGTCACTCCAACCCGCATATCCGGCCCGACGATCTCTCGCACCGCCCGGCAGAACTCGCCATCCATATCCGGGAACTCCTCGCTCACCGCCGCGCCGTGGTTCGAAATCAACACCGCATCCCAAGGCCCACCATCCCGCAACATCCCGAACATCTCCCCCGTCAGACGGTCATACGCATCCTTAGTAATCGTCCCGATCGGCCCCGTCACCGCATACATCAACGGCACCAACTCAAACCCAAGCTCCTCCGCCGCCTGCAAGTAACCCGAAATCGTATAACTCGCATCCCGGAACTTATCGAAAATCTCCTCCCCGCGTAAAATTCCCGACGCTTCGAAAGCGGCATAGTCCGCCGGAACACTCGAAAAAGTATTCGTCTC
Organism: uncultured Dehalococcoidia bacterium; assembly: GCA_951812795.1. Classification (GTDB taxonomy): domain Bacteria; phylum Chloroflexota; class Dehalococcoidia; order Lucifugimonadales; family Lucifugimonadaceae; genus Bin127. Next base: position 1,698,973 of record OX638325.1, on the reverse strand, counting down.
ATGTGAAATCCCCAACAACGGAATACGCATCACCAAGTCCTTTCCGACACGATAACCATCAACTGAACGAAGGTTAACCCATCGAAGCGAGCAGGGGCGGTTTGAACTAGGATGCTAAGGATGCCGAAAGATGGGAAGGATGAGATGTTGGTGGTCAGAATTGCGGCGAGCAAGAAAGAGGACGATGTGGGAGGGAGAAAAAACCTCCCCTTCGGGTTCTGTGCGCAACCATCGTCATTCCGGCGAAAGCCGGAATCCAGAGGGGCGGGGCAACGGCGTCCAAGGCCAAACACCAAGTCTAAACCCCCTTTAATTCCCCCTTGGGCATCAAGGGGGAGGGTATTGTGCACGCAGGGGCGGATTGAACTAGGATGCTAAGGATGCCGAAAGATGGGAAGGATGAGATGTTGGTGGTCAGAATTGCGGCGAGCAAGAAAGAGGACGATGTGGGAGGGAGGACAAACCTCCCCTCCGGGTTCTGTGCGCAACCACCGTCATTCCGGCGAAAGCCGGAATCCAGAGGGGCGGGGCAACGGCGTCCAAGGCCAAACACCAAGTCTAAACCCCCTTGAATTCCCCCTTGGGCATCAAGGGAAAGGGTTTTGTGCACGCAGGGGCGGTTTGAACTAGGATGCTAAGGATGCCGAAAGATGGGAAGGATGAGATGTTGGTGGTCAGAATTGCGGCGAGCAAGAAAGAGGACGATGTGGGAGGGAGGAACAACCCTCCCCTTCGCGAAGCGAAGGGGACGCGTGCGAAGCACGCAGGGGATGCACGAAATTCAACGAAGCAACACCCCGAAAAACAACAACCGTCCCCTCTCCCGCTCGGCGGGAGAGGGCTAGGGTGAGGGCAACCGGGCGGCCAAGGGGGGTGGGTCGGCAACCTCCCCCGAATCAAATACCAGAACTCCCCACCACATCCCCGTGCATCCCCCTGCGTCTCGCTACGCTCAACGCGTCCCCCTTCGCAAAGCGAAGTGGGGGTCCCGGGGTGGGGGCAACCGGGCGGCCAAGGGGCCAAGGCCAGTTCCATTCACCAAACCAAACACCTGCATGCCCCCACCTCCGCCCCGAGCATCCCCCGCTCGCATCGCTGCGCTTGCTCGCGCGCCCTTCGCAAAGCGAAGGGGGGGCAACCCCTCCCCTGGATTCCGGCTTTCGCCGGAATGACGTATCGCCCCTAACCCTCTCAGCGAGGCCAATGGCACATTGAACTGACCATCTATGTGATGTATCCTAACGCGAGAGACCCGCTCCGGCGTATCTCAAAAGGTCGGAGGATGTCCGTATGCGGCAGTTCGAGGCTACGGGCAATTAACCCTTGCTAGGGGAACCTCCGACCATCCTCAATCCTACCCATCTTTCAAACTATGATGTGAAGGATTTCCAAGGATGGGAAGGATGGGTGGGGCGGTTTGGGATGCTGCGGTGATGTTCAACCCTCCCCTTCGCGAAGCGAAGGCGACGCGTGTGAAGCACGCAGGGGATGCACGAACCCCATCGCAGCAGCACCCCCTCACACAACAACCGTCCCCTCTCCCGCTCGGCGGGAGAGGGCTAGGGTGAGGGCAACCGGGCGGCCAAGGGGGGTGGGTCGGCAACCTCCCCCGAATCAAATACCAGAACTCCCCACCACATCCCCGTGCATCCCCCTGCGTTTCGCTACGCTCAACGCGTCCCCCTTCGCGAAGCGAAGGGGGGCACCCCTCCCCTGGATTCCGGCTTTCGCCGGAATGACGTATCGACCGACCAACCGACATCAACGCAACAACACCATCCCACAAAACCCCATCCTTAAATCCTTCCCCATCCTTCAAATCCTAGTTCAAAAAAACAGCGCCCGTATCGCTACGGGCGCCGTCTCATTCGTTGTTTACCCCCGCTCTTCGGGGGAGAGTGCCCTCCCATTTCCCCTCTCCCGCTCGGCGGGAGAGGGTCCGGGTGAGGGCACAATTCCTTACTTAGTTCGCACCATCTTCTGCCTGCGGCCAATCACGATGAACGTGCCGGAGGCTACTACCACGGCTGCGCCGAGGAGCAGTACCCATAGCAGGCTGCCGGAGGCCGGTGATGTTCCACCGGTCGGAGGCAGTTCCGGCTCGGGAACCGGCGTCGCCGTCGGGATGGCGTCCGGGGCACCTGCCGCACCTACCGCCACGGAGGCCGGGAGGTTGCTCAGGTTGCCGCACACCATCGTGCCGCCAGATTCGTCCAAACGCACCTGCGCCGCAAGGACCGTCAGTGAGCCATCGCTGTTGATCGCCGCCAACGACAGGCCGGAGATGTTCGCCCGCAAGGAAGCCGGGAGCGGTACACAGACCTCCGCCGGGTCTTCCAAGACGTAGCTGCTGATCGCCGCGCCTGACGCGTCGACCGCATGCACACCGTACATGTTGCCGCCGAGCGTGTATCGCTGGTGCGTCATGCCGAGGTTCGATGCTGCACCGTCATCCGACATTCGGATACCGATGTACTCGCCGTTCGGGACTGCGCCGGATGGGACGTTGATCGAGTAGCCCTCGCCACCGTCGAACGTGCCACCCTCAACCGGCGTGAACACTTCATACTGGTTACCGTCCGCGTCCGGGATAAGCCCGGGAATCTCGCCTGGCGGGTTCACCGGCGGGACCGGGTCAGCCACCGGAGCCGACGGGCGTCGGACTTGGATGGTGAATGAGGCCGAGCAAGCCGCCTCACGCTCTTCTGCGACGGTGGTTCCGGGTTCGCATTGCGTGTCGGTAAGCGAGGCAGTAACGGTGTAGGTGCCTGGTGAGGATGGTGCCTCGTAGTCAATCTCACGGCTCGAACCGTCAAGATCCTCTTCGTTCTCGCCGCTCTTCTGCGTCCAATCGAAGGTGGCAGCCAGGGTGTTGTCCTTGGCGTCTTGGAGTCCGTAGATGTCTACCGACAGGGTGACGATGTCGCCTGCCGAGACGGTCACGCCTCGGATCGCAGCCTCGATGCGAGATATCTCGCCCGGAGAACCCGTGACTTCGGTCGTCAGGCCACTAACTCTCATCTCGGGATCGTTTAGCGCGTCGACAAAGCTCGCCCGAACCTTGATCGTCTCGCCGACGTCGCTTGGTGCGAGGACGTAGGACGTACCTTCGTGGATTTCCGAGCTGTAATCCTCGTCATCGCCGTAGAACCAAGTGTAGGTTATGTCCTCCTCGTCGTCAGGCAAGCCATCAGCGTCCGCGATGGAACCTATGTCCGCCGTCAAAGTCGATCCGACTTGAGCGACACCCGAGATGCTGGGCATACCGGTCGCCGGATTCGGACTGTAGACCCGACCAAGTGGTTCGCTTTCAATATTGCGGTCCAATCTGCCATCTGGATGGCCGTCGCCTTGGGCTTCGTACTCCGCTACCAGAACGATGATCTCGCCAACGTCATCGTCGTTCAAGGTCAAAGTGGTACCAATGCAGGAAAATTGCTCTCCTTCTGCGCCGGTCCGTTCGCTGGCACCTTCACCGGTACCGGTAGCACATTCTCTGATTGCTCTAACGACGTATCTGCGTCCTTCAACGACGAGTCCTTCAACGATGTGTGCTGCGATGTCGTCTGGGTTTCTTACTGGGTCTAATTGATAATCTTCATCTTCATAGGCGCGTGACCACGTGAACGTGACTTTACGGCCAGCACCCTGAGCCAACGGCACTGGAGCGTCGTCATTGCTAGGGTCGGTAGCCTCATCGCAAGTAAGATCAGTCGGGTCGCAATCAGGACCGTTCACGTCGACGATGATCTCATTCCCGTCATCATCGATCAGGTTGCCGGCGTCGTTGGACATTCCAGACGTGTCGCGAGTGAGAACAACGCCCGGTTCAATTCGCTCGTCATCTTCGTCCAGCGCGCCCACGATGATGAACGGCTTGGCAAAGTTGTAGACCGTGGCTGCCAACGTAGTGGACGTATCGAGATATTGAGGCGTGGCATCGCCGTTGCCATACTTGTCCGACCACACGACTATCAAATAGAGAACCGCACCTACATCACCGTTGCCCGGAGTGTACGTTTTGCCAGTCCCGACCAACTTATCAGCGGGGTCATCAGTGGGGACGGAGGCAGCCGTGTCATTGGTCCCATTGACCCGGTACCAATGGTAACTGAAGCCCACTGGGAAGTCCGCGCTAACCGTTGTGCCCTCATCAAGGGGAGTTGCCGGATCGTCGTGGTCTGGGTCGTCGATGGCGGAAATGTCGGCGGTTAGCTCTTGTCCAACCAAACCATTGGCAGGTGTATCTGGGTCTTCGTCAGCATCGTCACCGTCTGGGATCGTGATCGTGACACTTCCCGTCGCATCGGTGTTGTCATCCTCGTCGCTGAAGTTGATCGTGACGGGATCGCCGGCAACAACATAATTCGCCGGATTCCCAAGACTCTTCGTGATCTCCGACCCCACCTCTACGATCAATGTCTCCAACGGCTCGGCAACATCGGTGCTCTCATCTTCCGCCCTGACCGTCACGGTCCCTTCTAGGTCGCTGCCCGAAATCGTGACCGAGAAGGGAACGGGGAGCGTGTAGTCATCTGCTTCGGCGGTACTGACGTCAGACACCGACAGCGGGATCGTCACCGAATAATCGTTGCCCTGTCCGTCATCGCCTGGAGCCGCGCTTAGGGTTACCTTAATATACGCATCGTTGTCACTGGTATCGTCCTCGCTGATAGTAGGCGCAACGAAATCATTAGCGGTATCTTCAGTCGTGACGCTGAGAGTGACATTGACTTCCGTTTCCTGCCCGAGCGCGCGGTCCTGCGTAATCGTTACACCGCTTAAGACGACGGCGAAGATTGCCGACAATGCCAGCATCACGCCCACCGCGTTCCTGAACCTAATCAGTGATGTAGGGGATTTCATCACGTTGTGTTTCCTTTTCAAGCTTGACATCTCGCCAGTCTTTCACCATAGCGGTTCGCGTGCGCGCCAAAACAGACAAACACGTGTCAGTTACGACTCACGCACAACATCTTACCAGTCTATACCAATCCGCGCAATGCGTTTCCATACCGGATTCCCCAGATTTTACACCCCAACACCCAAAACACCATCACCCAAAACACAACAACGATCCCCTCTCCCGCTCAGCGGGAGAGGGCTAGGGTGAGGGAAACCGGGCGGCAAAGGGCGCGGCCCCACGACAACCCACGCACCACCCCGCTGGATGGACGTTCCGTCCGCGGGAATGACATCAACGCAACAACCCCCTCCCACAACAACCCATCCTTAAAATCCTTACCAATCCTTCAAATCCTAGTTCAAAAAACCGCCCCGCGAAAGGGACGCAGGCAAGCGAAGCGCAGCACGCAGGGGATGCACGAAGCTGAACTAGGATGGGAAGGATTTGTAAGGATGCGAAGGATGGGGCCTGGGTGATTTTGAACTAGGATGCGAAGGATGGGGAAGGATGGGAAGGATCACCACCGCCCCCCTAGATTCCCGCGTCCGCGGGAATGACGGATTGTTTACGTGAACGACGGAGGCGGAGGCGGGAATGACATCAACGCAACAACCCCCTCCCACAAAAACCCATCCTTGAAATCCTTACCAATCCTTCAAATCCTAGTTCAAAAAACCGCCCCGCGAAGGGGACGCGGGCAAGCGAAGCGTCGCACGCAGGGGATGCACGAAATTCAACGCAACACCCCCAGCACCGCAACAACGATCCCCTCTCCCGCTCAGCGGGAGAGGGCTAGGGTGAGGGCAACCGGGCGGCCAAGGGGCGCGGGCCCCGCAACACCCCCAACCCCGCTGGATGGACGTTCCGTCCGCTGAAGCGCCGGCGTCCGCCGGAATGACGATGGCTGTCCGCGGGAATGACGACGGTCATGCACCCCATCCTTAAAATCCTTCCCAATCTTTAGCATCCTAGTTCAAACATTCCACTTGCATCACCGCCAAACCTGATATATCCTAGAACATATAGGACATAAGAAGTGAAGTCGGTGCCGAGAGAGGTGCGTCAGTGGTTGTAGAGGCGGAGCGAGCAGGGTGGCGGGATGATCCCGTTCGGTTTGTGAAGGAATGGTTGGGTGGAACACCATGGGAGAAGCAGAGGCGGATTTTGGAGGCGCTAAGGGATCACGACTACGTCGCGGTGCGGTCTTGCAACGGATCCGGCAAGACATACATCGCGGCTCATGCCGTGATTTGGTGGTTGATGTGTTACGACGACGCCGTGGTCATCACTACGGCACCGACCGAGCGACAAGTGTCCGAAATGTTGTGGAGAGAAATCAGGGCCGTACATCGCGACAACGCGGAGTTGATCGGGGGACGCATCACCACGACCCGACTCGACCTCGCCGAGCGCAGGTTCGCCTTCGGTTTCTCGACCAACGTTGAAGAGCGATTCCAAGGTTTCCACCAAGGGCACATCCTCTTCGTGGTCGATGAGGCATCGGGCGTCGAAGCGAAAATCTTCGACGCCATCGAAGGGTCGATGACCTCACGCCACGCAAAGATGCTGCTCATCGGTAACCCAAACTCGCTCTCCGGGGTCTTCTACGACGCGTTCCATAAGGAAAGAGCGTTCTGGAAGACCATACACATATCGGCGTTCGACACGCCGGGACTGCAAGATGGAGGTGAAGATTCAGACCATAGTGAGTCCGTTCCCGACGGACTGATGACTGCCCAATGGGTGGCACGCGCGAAAAAGCGGTGGGGCGAAAAAAGCCCCAGGTATCAGGTAAGAGTGCTCGGCGAGTTCCCGAAGAAATTGACCGACACGCTGATCCCGCTCGACCTGATCGAAGCCGCCGTCGCACGCGACCCCGGGCATTTTCCTGACCTCGACATCGACGGGGAACCGGCGATCATGGGTCTGGACATCGCACGCTACGGGAACGATCGGTCGGTCGCATGCGTGCGGCGCGGCCCGGTGGTAGTCGAGATGGCGGTTCTCCCTTCGGCCGACACCATGGCCACCACCGGGTTCGCGTTGGACTTCGCCCGCAAGCACAACGTCGCCAGAATCTACGTCGACGAAGTCGGCGTCGGCGCCGGAGTGCTCGACCGCATTCGCGAACTCCGCGAATTTGAAGCCATCGGCATCAACGGCGGCCACCGAGCCCGCGAACCCAAAAACTTCCTCAACCTGAGAGCCGAGTTCTTCAGCCACCTCCGCGAACGCTTCCAAACCGGTGACATCGCCATCAACGACGATCCCGAACTCATCAGCGAACTCGCAACCCTCAACTACACCTTCACCAGCAAAGGCCAAATGCAGCTACAAGACAAACAATCCCTAAAATCCCGCGGCCACCCAAGCCCCGACAAAGCCGACGCCCTAATGCTATCCTTCACCCCCCAACCCAAAAACCCCCTAATGATGTGGATCATCTAACCAAACCTCCCCTTCGCCCCGCGAAGGGGACGCGTGCAAGCAAAGCGCCGCACGCAGGGGATGCCCGAAATTCAACGCAACAACCCCTCAAACAACAACCCATCCTTAAATTCCTTCCCAATCCTTCAAATCCTAGTTCAAACGATGTAATCTGTGAATCAAGTCATGCAGAAGGCGTTGCACATCAAAACTACGGTCATGCCGGGCGGCAAGATCGAAATCGTCAATCGAGACCTCCCGGTAGGCGAATCAGTTCACGTCGTGGTGCAGCACGACGCGGCATCAGTCCGTAAGTCCGCAGTCGACATTCTCGACGAAGCACCGGGACACCGTCTGTTCAAGACGGCCGAGGACGTGGAGTCCTTCCTCAAGGGCGAACGATCATCGTGGGAACGCTGACTCTCCCCTCTACCGGCCCCATCTACCTCGACACCAGCGGTTTCATCTACAGTGTGGAGCGCATCGAACCTTATCGAGCGTTGCTTGAACCCATGTAGCGACAGGCTCAGACCGGACGGTTCGTCATCGTGAGCAGCGAATTGGTGGTTTTGGAGACCTTAGTTAAGCCTTTACGCGATGCCGATTTGATTGTCGAGACGCTCTTCAGATCGCTGTTCGATGCAAGCGAAGTCAATTTGATCCCAACGACACGCGCGCTTTGGGAAGGGGCCGCATTCCTTCGTGCAAAGACCGGCCTGAAGACCCCAGACGCGCTCCACGCGGCAACAGCTCTACACGCCGGTTGCACCCTCTTCGTCACCAATGACGACGACTTTCACCGCGTAGAAGACCTACCCATCGTCGTCTTGGATGATCTCGCATGACCAAAGCGTCTTTAAATCCACCAATCCCCCAAACCTCCCCTTCGCCCCGCGAAGGGGACGCGTGCAAGCAAAGCGCCGCACGCAGGGGATGCCCGAAATCCAACGCAACACCCAAACCCCCTTCAATTCCCCCTTGGACATCAAGGGGGCGGAAAATAACCTCCCCTTCGCCCCGCGAAGGGGACGCGTGCAAGCGAAGCGCCGCACACAGGGGATGCCCGGGGACGATGGGCAAGATGCCCCCCATCACCGCAACAACCCACTACCACAACAACCGTCCCCTCTCCCGCTCGGCGGGAGAGGGCTAGGGTGAGGGCATCGGGGCGGAAATGGGGCCCGGTCCCTCCAACACCCACACCCCACCCGAGCATCCCCCTGCGTCTCGCTGCGCTCGACGCGTCCCCCTTCGCGACGCGAAGGGGGGCACCCACCCCACCCCGCATCCTTGCTAAACTTGCGTTTCATCATGTCTGCAACAAGCCCGGCTCCGGCTGAAGCTCCTCCAACCACGACATCAGCCGCACCGGTCTTCGAAGGCGAGAAGTCGCCCACGCTTATGTACGGCCTCTCGGCCGGACACGGCATCAAACACTTCGGACAGGGCGCGTTGCTCCTCATGATGCCCTCCATACGCGCCACCTTCGGCATCGGCGACGTCGCATACGGCACCATCTTCGCCATCAGCTCCATCGCCTCCGGCATCGCCAACGTCCCCGCCGGAATGTTGGCCGACATGTACCGAAAACGCGTCGCCTGGCTGCTCACCATCAGCATGTTGATGGTCGGAACCGGATACTTCCTCATCGGCATCAGCCCATGGGTATGGCTAATCGGATTCGCCGTCGCCATCATCGGGTTCGGCACCAGTCTCTGGCACGCCCCCGCATTCGGAACCCTCGCCGCCAGATATCCCGAGCGTCGAGGCGTCGCCATGGCCGCCCATCTCACCGGCGCGCAGATCGGCAACACCACCAGCCCCGTCATCATCGGGTTCCTCCTCGGTGGCGCCATCGGCAGCTTCGAATTCGCCGGCTTCGACTGGCGATGGGTCGGCGTCGGCGTCTCTGTTCCCATGTTCCTCACCGCCATCGCCGTACTCTGGCGCTTCAAGACCGGCGGCGCTGAAGCCACCCACAACCTCGACCTCACCGAGTACCTCCAGTCCGCCCGAAGGTTGGTCACCAACGTCCGAATCTTGGGACTCGTCTTCCTCGGCGCCTTCCGCGCCGCCATCCACACCTCCTTCCAAGCCTTCATCGTCCTCTACATGGCCGAGACCCTCGAAATGTCCGGCTTCACCATCGGCTGGCACGTCGCCCTGCTAACCCTCGCCGGAATCGCCTCCACCCCCGCCATGGGCTGGCTCTCCGACCGCGTCGGACGCAAGCCAGTGATCTTCGTCGCCATGGCATCGATGGCCGCCATGATCTTCGCCTTCTTATTTATAGAGCGCGGAATCGGCTTCACCATCATCGTCGCCTCCCTCGGACTCTTCTTCTTCTCCGTCATGCCCATCATCACCGCCGCCACCATGGACCAAGTCGAACGCGGCTCTGAAGGCTCCGCCACCGCCCTCATCTTCGCCGGCGGCTCCGTCGTCGGTTCACTGTCACCAATCGTCGCCGGGATAATCTACGAATCAAACGACTTTCAAGGCATCGTCATCTACTGTGGAACCATCGCCGTCCTCGGCGCCGCCCTTGCCATCATCCTCCCCATGCGCCGCGTCACATCGTAGAGCAATTCAAGCAATCTTTGTGCTAATCTACTAATCAATGAAACACCTTCTACCGAACTTTCCAGGATTTCAACCATGACGACAATGCCCGAACGCGTAAGCAAACTAGAAGGCGCCTACGAACAAGTAGACCAACGCCTCGGCGACCTCACCATTTCGGTCGAATCGCTTCGCACCGAGATGAACTCGCGGCTCGACACCATGGATAGCAAGTTCGAATCGAAGTTCAACACGCTAATCGTAGTCATGGCAACCTCCGGCGTCGCAATCGTCGGAACCCTCATCGCCATCGCGTTTCGGATCTAACCGGCCAAAATCCTCGATTGAATCAGCGAGAAACGAAGTTTAAGCAATCTTTGTGCTAATCTAACAGTAAGTTCAACAATTTTGAAACGGTTCAGGATCTCAACCATGACGACAATGCCCGAACGCGTAAGCAAACTAGAAGGCACCTACGAACAGGTAGACCAACGCCTCGGTGAGCTGAGTGTTCAGCTCAACGCTATGGACAGCAAATTTGAATCGAAGTTCAACGCCCTGGATAGCAAGTTCGAATCGAAGTTCAACACGCTAATCGTCGTGATGGCAACCTCCGGCGTCGCAATCGTCGGAACCCTCATCGCCATCGCTTTACGGCTCTAACCCGCCAAAATCTTCGGCTGCATCAACCCAATCAACGTCCCGCTGCCCGGAACCGGCGGAGCAATACCCGTGTCGACACGCGCGACCGCGCCCGTCTTCAATACCGTCGCACCCAAGCGATCCGCGCCGATCAAATACCCCGGCAGATACGAAAATGTCGGATCGTGACCCACAATCGCGTAGTTGCTCGCAACATCCAACGATTGCAGCAGGTCGAGCGCATCGTCCGGCCCGAGGTGAGCCGACAAGCGTTCATCGATCTCCGGCTCGTCCCAACCCGCAACGTCGCATAATATCTTGGCCGTCTGCATCGCTCTCACGTACGGACTCGTGATGACGCGGATCTGCTTCGGGGCCAGCTTCTTGATCCTCGGAACCGACTTCTCGAAGCGGTTCGCCCCCGCCTCGGTCAAAGGTCGTTTCGAATCATCAGGCCAACGCCGCGGATCGGCATCGTAAGCCTTACCGTGCCTCACAATTAGCAGTTTCATCGCATACCAATCCAGAGATTTTGGCTGTTTTGCTTTGTTATGTTATCGGCAAAGCTAGCAATCCAACTCTGTTGGCACTTTGGCGCGGTTATAACGACGCGGCGAATTCTGTCGCGCATCCTGCCCTCGACACATCGATGCATTCAGGCCGTAAAACAGACCATTCCGACATCGTCAGCAGCAATGTTGCCGCGAAACTTCACGGACTCATGAAAACCATCGCCGCGCTGGCAATCGTCTCGGGCCTCTTCGCGGTAAGCATCGTCGTCATCTCCATCCAAGTTGACGATACAGTGTTGGGTCAAAACAACGCCGCTTGTCAGGATCCATCGAGCGACCCCGACGAGCCGTTCCCGCCGTCCAACGTGCGAGTCTATGAGCACGACGGCGGCATCTTGGTCCAGTGGGAGGCATGCCGAAACCATCGTTACGAGATTCGTTGGCGCCTGCTATCTGAACCGCCGACCAACCCGTTCAATTGGCCCACAACGACCGCCGCGGGTACGACGGGTCATTACGACATCACCGAATTAGCGAACGGACGCCGAGTGGTTGTCCAACTGCGACCGACTTACTTCCGCGACAACATCTTCGACGACGGCAGCTGGACCGACGATTACTTCGCCACTCCGCAACGCTGCGGTGACCTGCCCGAGACTCCTTACAACGTTCGCGTGCTGCAGGGCGATTCACGGCTCCTCGTCTCGTGGGATCGGTGCAGCGGGATGAGGACGCACATCCGATGGCGATCGGTCAACGACGGCGTCGCCGGTAATTGGGGCCGATATGTCGATGTGGGACGGGGCGAATCTTACGAAATCGAAGATCTGACCAACGGCGCGCAGTACGACGTCCAGCTACGTTCGGTCTTCACTAACCCAGCCCCGGTTCTCTTGCCCAGCGACGATCCGTACACGAGCGATTGGAGCCTGCCGTTACCCGGATCTCCAACTTCTAAATGCCCGGCCGGTCGCACCGTCGTACCCCAGGACTTCGTGGTGGTTCCGAGTCACAGCCGCCTCTACGTAAGCTGGCGACCATGCCCTGACCACCAATACCAACTCGCTTACCGCGTGTCGAGTACCGACCTCAACTGGCCGGCGGATGAAGATTGGGGCTCAGTCGACCCCGGCGAACACGTCATCAGGAGCCTGAACAATGATGGCACTCGCTACGAAGTGCGGGTGCGCGGTGTACTCGACGGTGATGCAAGTGCTTCGACCGGCGGATACGTTGCGGCCCCCAAAGCCGCGCTCGATCCCAACCGCCCTCCCCGATGGACCGATGTCCCACGGAGCGTTTCGATAGTCGAGAACCAAAACTACGACAACCCGATCGCGACCGTAGAAGCGGCCGACCCAGACCGCAATGACGAGATCCGATACGAGATTGTGACGCCATACCCGAAACCGAGCATCTTCCCCTTCGCCATAAACGTCCGCGACGGCGAGATCTACCTCTACGACAAGCTCGATTACGAGACCTACGAGGAATACACGCTCACCGTCCGCGCCACAGACCTCGCCGGGGAAGAGGTGACGCGCGACATTCGCATTGAGGTCATCGACGCCGCGGGGCCACCACCACCGGACTTCTATCGCGTATGTTCCGCCGCAGATGGCGTAACCGTCTCTTGGAATCGCGACAACAACAAATACGACTACGAACTGCAACGTCGATCGGCCGGTCCGTCATCAGGCGACGCGCAGTGGATCGATATCCCAATCGACGCGGCGCTGAACCTGCCTAACGACAGCACTTGGGTCTTCCAAGTACGGGCAATAGACAAAGTCACGGGCGAACAAAGCAAGTGGTCGTCTCAAGAAGCCGTTCACGTCGGCGGCGTGGCCAACACAAGACCCGAGTTCAGGAAAGAGGCCTATACTCTCGATGTCCTCGAAGAGCAGTCACCGGGCGTGCATGTCGGCTTTGTCAATGCCGACGACCCGGACCGCCACAACTCCGTACGGTACCGGATTTTCTCCTCGACACCTGAGGAAGCACCCTTCGTGATCCATCCATTTACGGGCTCCATCACCACCACTGGCCGATTGGACTTCGAGACGCAGGCAACCTACGAGTTAGTTGTCGCCGCCACCGATCTCTGCCGTTCGAGTGACTACACGGACGTGACCATCAGCGTGATCGACGATCCAACGATCGACGCCGCGCCACTCGTTCCTAATGCTCCCGCCATAATCGCCCGTCACAACCAGGTCATCGTTCTGTGGCCAACCAACTACGTAGATCGCTACGACCTCGATTGGCGAAAGCTGGACGAGCAATACCTGCCCCGCCCTCGAGACACCGATGCGGCGATGCCCCGCCTCGTCGATCTCTCGGACCCGGACGCCGAATACGCGTTCCGACTGCGGCGCGTTAATCAGCTCGGCGATGCCGGGGACTGGTCTGCAGAGACCGTGATCGATTCGGATGTTCCCTCGCCGAGCGTCGAGCGGGTCGATGTGCCGCGCCAAGGTCAGTTGCTCGGCGGCGTCGAAACCTTCCTACCAGGAATCACGCTCCGGGCCGGACAGTCCGCCCGTTTGGGCTTCAACATTTTCGGCATCGACGGCGAACTCGACAACTCATTGTTCGATCGGTCCGACTTCCACGTTCAGTGGCGGATCGACGACGGCGACCTCTCCGATGACAACGCCCGCATTGCCACGTATTCCGCACCCGAAAAAGAAGGCGTCTACAACATATCGATCACCGTCAAGCAACAGGTGCCCGGCGGCCTGGTCCAACGCGAAGCCGACATGGTCGTCCACGTGCTCGGCGACAACAACCTGATCAAACCATTCAGGACCGGTGATGTCGTGCCCAAGGAAGCCGAAATCGCTGGCATCGACTACGGCGTAATCTCGTACTTCGAGCCGAAAGAGTATCGGCCACCCGAAGCCACCAAAGCGTTGTTCAAGGTGCGCGAACATTCGATACCAAGTTTCGAGTGGGTCGGCATTCGCATCGATCCTGAAGCGCCAGCCGCAACTATCCAGGACCAGATCCCCGGACACACCGTGATCGGCGATATCTTCACCGCAAAGTTCGTCACGATGAATGGCGACCCGATCATCAACATGTCCTTCACCAACAACGCCGCCCTGTGCCTGCCACTGCCCGAAGAGTGGACATCGCAGCTCGAGTCGATCAACCTCATGAGAGTCGCCCGCGGCAATGTCCAGACACTCCTCAATCTGCCGGTGCGATTCCCGCCCAATCCGACATTCAACGATCCGGCATTGGTATGCGGCCACTCCTCACTCTTCGACGGTCAGCTGTTCCTCGTGATCGCCAATGAAGACATTGTCACGCCAACCGTGACGCCCACTGCGACCGCAGCTCCTCCTACCGAGACGCCGACACCGACCGAACCGCCTGTCCCTGCGAGTGTCACGCCAACACCCACACCGACCGCGACTCCAGATACAACGACCGTGGTTGTTCTCAGCACATCGACACCCATACCGGTGGAGACCGCCGCGCCAACGGCAACGTCGACACCGACGGCGACGCCAACCGCTACGTCGACTCTGCAGCCGACGGCGACACCTGAACCGACGGCCACAAACACGCCGACACCAACGGCAACCCCCGCACCGACCGACACGCCGACACCCACAGCAGTGCCAACGGAAATGCCGACGGCTACCGCCCAACCAACCGGTACGCCGACGCCCGAGCCAACGGCCACACGCGTGCCTACCCTTATTCCGGTTCCCGCAACGAATACGCCAGTGCTGACGTTGCCCCAACCCACAGTCGCCGAAGACGGACCAAGCGAACCGCAAGAAGAGCTGGCCGTTGAACCGGTCGACGAAGAAGAAGATGGTCTGAACCCACTGTTGGTGGTTGCGGTTCTTGCGTTCCTCGCCATCGGTGCCGCAGTCGGCGCGTATGTCGTACTCAAATCGCAATCGCGGCGTTCAAACAACACGAATACCCCGACGAATCGAGCACCGACGGAACCTCAGAACGGAATCGAAGCCGCGGACGACGGCGAGGGCGAAACCGATGGGCC
Organism: uncultured Dehalococcoidia bacterium; assembly: GCA_951812795.1. GTDB lineage: Bacteria > Chloroflexota > Dehalococcoidia > Lucifugimonadales > Lucifugimonadaceae > Bin127. The sequence goes on along the minus strand of OX638325.1, from coordinate 1,683,900 downwards.
CGACGACGACGAACCGGATGACGACAGATACGAAAATCTGAGAATCGGTCCCTAACGGGTATCAGAATTGCCGTTTAGGGCGCGTCGTAAACCGCTGATTGTTGCGATCGCACTTTGCTATGTTTACGCCATCTAGTTGAACTACCCGCCGGGATCACCTTTGATGGCCGATGAAACACGTATCGATTAGTCCAAATTGGCGTGCATCCGCGCGCCTGCGAATCAAACGATGGACTGCGCTTTCGACGATCATATTCGTCGCGTTCGCAGCCGCCAACGCAGGCCTGCTGTATTTTGCGTCCAGCGACGCGTCGACGATACGTGCCGATCATTCGGTAACACCATCACAATTCGTCGTCGTTCCCGGCAACGGCAGGTTGCATGTGTCGTGGCGGCCGGTTCCGAATCACACCTACGAACTGGAATGGCGTTCCGCCGAATCGGTCGGCAGTTGGAATCTTGTTCAGGACCCCGGCGTCTACCGTTACGAGATCACTGGTCTCGCCAACGACAACGAATACGAGGTGAAGATGCGAAGCATGGCGGATCACGAATCCACCGCCTCGAGCAACATCTTCAGTGGCTGGACCGAAATCGAAACCGCCGAACCACGCGCACTTGCTGGATTCAGCAACGATACCCCCACGTGGCGGACAACCGTCGACAGCGTCACCCTGGAAGAAAACCAGACCTACCTCGGCGCGATCGCGACGTTCCAAGCGACCGGCGGCGACACCAACGACGTCGTCAACTACGAGATCTTGAGTCCGGTTCGCGGGCCCTTCGCGATGAACGCGAAGACTGGCGAGGTCTACGTCTACGAACGGTTGGACTTCGAGACGACCGAGGAATATGAGATCATCGTCGCGGCAACGGACTTGGGTGGCGCATCGATCCGGCATGAGATGACCATTGAGGTCACCGATCGCGAAGGCCCCCCGGCCCCTGAACTGACGCAGGTTTGTGGCGGCAATGGGACGGCTTTTTTGGTCTGGGATCAGATCAACACCGCGACCTACGACATCCAGTGGCGCCAACTTGAGAATCCCAACTACAGCGAGGTCGATTCACGAAACATCAAGATGGTGGATTCGGACCGTCGAATTGTCGAAGGCCTTGCGAACGGTGTCGAGTGGGTGTTCCACCTGCGAGCGGTTGACAAAGAGACGGGCGAGCAATCCAAATGGTCGTCCGATTACGTCGTAGTCCCTTCGATCGACGAGAGCCGGGCGAACAGCGCCCCGACGTTCCGCCTGGACAGTTACAGCTTCAATGTCCGCGAAGAGCAGGCAGCTGGCATCAGAGTGGGCGCAGTCTCCGCAACCGATATCGATCCCTACCCGCAGTTACGTTTCGAAATCGCCGAGACTGAACCGGCGAACGCGCCGTTCGTTATCAACGAGTCGAGCGGTGAAATCGCGACTACAGATCAACTGGACTACGAATCCGTCGCAGTTTACACACTCAACGTGGTGGTAACCGACCTATGCGGCCTCTCAACCCGTACTCCAGTGCGCGTCACTGTAACCAACGCGGTCGAAGTCGACGTTCCAGCAGACACGCCTTTGGCGCCGACGGTTGCGATCGGACATACGCAGGCTGTGGTTCTGTGGGACAATTTCTCAGACTTCAAACACGATCTTGACTGGCGCCGGTCCGATGAACGCTACGGATTGACGCCTAAAGACCAGAACGCGTCGTCCCCGCGCGTCGTCGAACTGGACGACCCGGACGTGCAGTACGCATTCCGGATACGAGCGCGCAACTTGGTCGGGCAAGTCGGACCATGGTCACCGGAAACCATCGTGACCCCCTCGAGCGAACTGCCAACGATATTGCCGATAGTCTCACCGCGAGAAGGAGCTTTGCTCGGTGACGCGATTCCGTATCTGCCGTATATCAATCTCCGCAAAGGTCAGGACACCTTGATCGGTGTCAACATGTTCAATACCGACGGCGCGTTGGACAACTCGCTGGCAGACAGAGAGGACATCACGATCCGTTGGACCGCTTCGATAGGTGATCTCGATGGACCCGATGCCCGTTCCACCGTCTACATCGCGCCACATCTAGTAGGCGATTTTGCGGTGCGAGTGTCGATCACTCAATCCCTTCCCGGCGGCGGCGCGGTGGAAGTCAGAAAACGGATACCCGTGCGAGTCATCGGTGAAGCCCAAAAGGTCGAAATATACTCCGGCGGCGAAGGTCCACCTGACGAAATTATGTTCCGCGGCGATGGCTATCAAATAGCGACGTTCAACGATGGTGGCAAGTACAACGTTGCGGCAACCGCTGGCGCAACGTTCGAAGTTTCGCCACTTTCGATACCGGTCCGCGACTGGATCGGCGTACGACTTTTCGAGGGCGCTGAGGCGACTATTCTGCAACCAAACGTGCGACGGTTCGACACCATTGGGAACTGGTACGAGGTAGATTACGTGTCCGCGGACGCGTTACCGATTGCCGGTCTGGCCTTCACGCCACATGCCGAATTGTGTCTGCCAGTGCCCGACAGTGTCCCGCCGTCCCTGCTAGACGATACCGAAATCATGCTGTTGCTCGACAATGGCGTTCAACAGCTGCTCAACTCTCCAAAGCGGCGAGCCGCAGACTTGGCAACTGGCATGCCCGCTCAGGTGTGCGCAAGAGCTTCGACATTCGACGGCCTGTTGTTCTTGGTACTCCCAGAATCGCTGCAACCCACCGCAACGCCAATTCCGCCGACAGTGACGCCGACACCGACACCCGTTCCGGTCGTACCTACTGCGACACCTGAACCGACCGCAACGCCGGTCCCTCCAGCGTCGCCGACCGCGGTTGTATTTCCGCCGACCGAAACACCTTTACCTACGGACACGCCGACGCCAACCGCGACTCATACCCCGGTACCGACGGACACGCCGACACCGGTGCCCACAGACACGCCGACGCCAGCGCCGACCGCGACCGATACGCCGACACCAGTGCCAACCGACACGCCGGTGCCAACTGCGACACCGACCAACACGCCGACGCCGACCAACACGCCGACGCCGACCAACACGCCGGAGCCAACGCGAACGCCGTTGCCCACGAGCACATCAACACCAGTTCCGACCGTCGTACCAACGGCAACATCGACGCCGACTCCGTTAACTGAACCACCAGTTGAAGAAGACGATTCATCAGCAACCGGTTGGATCATAGCCATTGTTGTCATGGCACTCTTGGCCGGTGCGATAGGTGCCGGTGCGATGATCTATCGTGCTCGCATTTCTCAGCCGAACCAACAAGACCCGCCGGAACCCGTGCATGACGAAGACGATGTCGAAATCGATCCCCACGCCGACGATGATGACGACGGTCCGCCATCTCAACCACCAGACGATGATGATTACGACGTCTTGAGATACGATATGCCTTCGAGCAGGTGAACTAAGCGGTTCACGCCGCCAAAAAAGAGTTGGTCGGGGAGCCGGGATTTGAACCCGGGACCTCTTCGTCCCGAACGAAGCGCGCTACCAAGCTGCGCCACTCCCCGACGCTCATTTCGATTATATTTGGTGCCTTAGTTCGACGATCTCGGAGTTCCTCAATGCTGGCCGAAACGGTTGAATGAGAGAACCGACGCACCGATGAGGCTGACGTCGTCGCCAAGTTGGGTTACGGATACCGGGACGCCGCGGGTTTCGTATCGGGGGAGGCCGTAGGTTCTGACCGCGTCGATGACTTCGTCCCATCGGTTTTCCAAACTGTGAACCACGCCGCCACCCACAATGATGCCGTCTGGATCAAGCACGGCGAGGATGCTGGCTAAGCCACGTCCGACGTTCTCGATGACCTGTCGCACGACCTGTTCCGCAACTGGGTCGCCCTGACCGGCTGCTTGAAACGCGATGCGAGCGTCGATGTCGTCGATATCTCCGTCGGCCAGTTCAATCATTTTGGCCGCTGACTTAGGATCGTTTTTTGCAGCTTGGCGCGCCATTTTGCCGATATTAGGACCGGAAGCATTGCCTTCGAAGCAGCCATGGCAACCGACGGCGCAGCTTAGCGCATTGCGATCGGAGCGCACGGTGATGTGTCCGAGCTCGCCGGCTTGACCGGTGGACCCGGTAACCATCTGCCCGTTGGAGACGATCCCGCCCCCGATTCCGGTGCTGATGGTGACGTATACGAGGTTCTGTGAGTTTTTGAAGGGTCCGAACTCGGTTTCAGCTAGGGCCGCCAAAGTGGCATCGTGTCCGATGGTTGTCGGCAACGAGGTCAGGCGCTCGAGGTCGGGCTTCATTGTTTTGCCGTGCCATCCGGTCAGGTTCGGCGGGTGGTCGTAGGTGCCGGACTCTGGGTTTAACGGCCCGGCGGTGGAGACGGCGAGACCAACCACGCCGTCGGCTTCGGCGGTGGCTCTGTGAATCAATTCCGCGAGTCGAGCGGCGGTGTCTTCGATACCGCGTTCGGGTGTGGTATCGCTGCGGGTCTCGTTAAGAATGGTTCCGTCTCGATCCACGAGAGCGGCGCGGATCTGGGTGCCGCCGATATCCACGGCAGCGGTGAGGTCGGCATTGCTGTCGGTTTTGATCATAGGTGTGATGTTATCGCGACGGTATACCCGCATTGCATCTATTAATCTCGATACCCATGAACCACGAAGATCTCCGGTCGCGCGCCTTGACCCAGTTGCTGCAAAATGTGCGTACCGGCATCGATCCGTACTATCGACGGCGTTACACCTATGTAATGCCGTCAATAGGCCGTTACGAATGGCAATGGTTCTGGGATTCCTGTTTCCACACGATCGCGTTGTCGACGTTGGACGTGGAGTTGGCAATGGCGGAGCTGGACACATTGCTGATACCCCAGCGGGAGGACGGGTTCATTGGTCACATGACTTTTTGGGGACGATGGGGATCGCTTGCCAACGCGGTCACTGGTCAGAGCAGCCCGGGTGAGTGGCGACGTCGACATTCGGGCATGATTCAACCTCCGGTTTTGGCTCACGCACTGCTCCGCATCGCCGAGGAGTCGGGCGATGTCGAGTATCTGAGCGATCTTTTACCAAAGGTCAGGCGTTATTACGAATGGTTGAGCCGAGAGCGGGACCTTGATCGGGACGGGTTGATCGGGGTCATTTCTCCATATGAATGTGGCCTTGACAACTCACCCGCTTACGACGCCGAGTTGGGTTTGCAACGACCTGCCAGACGGCACTTGCTTTGGAAGAATTGGGTGTTGGACTGGCACAACGCGTTGTTTGGCAAGGGACACAGTTTTCAACATCTGAGGGAGAAGGATCGGTTCGTGATGATCGAGCCTTTCATGAATGCGGTGTACGCGGACGGGTGGGATGCGATTGCGACGATGCATGATTTGCTGGATCAAGAGGAGGAATCCAGGTCGGCGCGGGAGATGCGGAACAAGACGACCGAGGCGTTGAATGAGCAATGCTGGGATGATTCGCTCAGCAGATGGATCTATCTGCGCGGTGCGGAGAAGATTCCGGACTATACGCTGGCGGTCGGTTCGATCTTCCCTCTCATTATCGGCGGACAAGATAGTGACAAGGTCAAAGAGGTGGTTGAACGGCACTTAACCAACGAAGATGAGTTTTGGACTCCCTACCCGGTTCCGAGCGTCTCGGCTTCGGAACCGACGTTCGATGCCGAAGGCGAGTCGACGATCTGGCGAGGGCCGGTGTGCATGAATTTGAATTGGCTGCTGTCTCGGGGACTGCGGCGGCACGGATTCGATAGCGTCGCGCATGAGATCGAGACGAAGTCGATCGAGATGGCGAGTCGCGACTTCAGGGAGTTCTACTCGCCGTTAACTGGCCGCGGGATGCGAGGCACCGACTTTGGTTGGGCGACGGTCGCCGTCGACATGCCGGCGATGCACGATCTACCCTAGGACGGCCGCCTGGGCATCGGCGTTGCCGCTGACGATTACGCCGGTTGACATGAAGATAGCGCGCTCGGCGATGTTGGTTGCGCGGTCGGCGACTCGCTCAACATTGTGAGCAGCCCACATGAGGTAGGTGCCTCGCACGGCGCGCTCGCGGTCGCCTTCAACCAATGTAAAGATGTCGCTCTGCACCTTCTCGTAGAGCCGATCGACCTCGTCGTCGTCGTTTTCGATCTCAAGGGCGATGCGTGCAGACTCGTCACGGTCCGAGGTGGTCATGGCATCAATGCTACGCTTCATCATCGAAACCGCGAGATCGGCCATCTTCGGGATGTCTTCCAGCTCCTTGAGGGGCGCTTCGTGGCCCATGTTGATGGACACTTTGGCGATGCCTTCCGCGTAATCGCCCATACGTTCGAGCTCGTTGGCGATGAACATCATACCGATGATGCGGCGGAGGTCCGCAGCTAGGGGCGCTTGGCGTCGGATCTGCTCTACGCATTCGTTCTGGATCTTCGTCTCGAGATCATCGATACGGTCATCCTCTTCGATGACCTCCCTCGAGAGTTCCAAATCGCGGTTGCGTAGTGCGCGAATGGTCTTGAAGATGGCGTTTTCGACCAATCCGCCGAGGAGGACGATCTCTGCTTCCAAATGTGCGAGGCTGTAGTCAAGTTGTTCGTTGGGCATACTAAGCTGCCCCTTCTTTCTCAGCCGATTCGGCCGGTTACGTACGCTTCGGTCCGGGGATCGACAGGATTGCCGAAGACCTGCCCGTTGGTGCCGTACTCTATAAGATGCCCAACGCGATCCTCGCCGACCATCATCACGGCCGAGTAGTCCGAGATGCGCGTTGCCTGCTGCATATTGTGCGTGACAATGACGATCGTCACTTCCTGTGAAAGCTCGCGAATCAGGTCCTCGATCGCTTGGGTTGAGATGGGATCGAGCGCGGAAGCCGGCTCGTCCATGAGGACGACATCGGGGTTTACGGCGAGCGCGCGTGCGATGCATAGGCGTTGTTGCTGCCCTCCGGAGATGCCGAGACCGCTATCGTCCAAGCGATCTTTGACTTCGTCCCAGATCGCGGCGCGGCGGAGAGATTCTTCGACGACGCGATCGAGGTCGTCGGTCAGACCGTTGACGCGGGGGCCAAAGGCGACGTTGTCGTAGATGCTCTTCGGGAACGGGTTCGGACGCTGGAAGACCATCCCGATGCGAAAGCGGATGTCGGTCGGATCGACGTCCGCACCATAGACATTGACCCCTTGATACTTGATGCTACCGGTAACATGCGTGTCGGGGATCAATTCGTTCATGCGGTTGAAGCAACGCAACACGGTGCTTTTGCCGCATCCGGAGGGCCCGATAAGCGACACGATGGCATTGCGGGGTATCTGGATCGATACGTCTTCCACCGCGAGAGTGGAGCCGTAGCGGACGCTCATGTTCTCGGCTTCAAGAACCAAGTCTCGATCGTCGAAAGTGATAATCGGGTCGGTCATGAGGGGAAATGGTAAATCGGATTTGTAAATCGCGGTTTGTACGGAGGCTTAGGAGGAAGTGGTTGGTGAGTGGTCGTGCCAATGCTCTGGCGGTTCGCCGGCCGCGGTTTGTTTGGGTTGCGGCGAGATTCTAGCGTTCCGTTCCTGCCAAGCTCCGCTCGCTGCCGTCGCTTTCGAGGGGAGCTGCGCACGACCATCATCATTCCGGCGAAAGCCGGAATCTAGTGTTCCTGCAAACGGGGACGCGTCGTGCATTTCGTCTGGTACAAGCATGGATAAGAGTTGTGCAAAGGACCCGGAGGGGCGGCACACCTCGGCTTTGCCGTGCCGCGGGGTGCTAGTTTTCGCCGAGAAGCCGTATTGTGGCAAAGCAAGACAAGGCCCGAACTGGAATGCTAAAGCCGCCTAAACCAATCCAGCGAGTCTTCCGTTCTGCCGGATGGGTTGTATTCGGCGCCGGCCCAGCCGGTGTAGCCGAGTTCGTCTAGCTTTTGGAAGATGAAGGGGTAGTGGATTTCGCCGGTGCCGGGTTCGTTGCGGCCTGGGTTATCAGCGAATTGGACGTGTTTGATGCTGGGGAGGAGTTCGGCGAAGGTCTCGACGAGGCGGCCTTCCATGATCTGCATGTGGTAGAAGTCGTACTGGAGGAAGACGTTTGGGTGGTTGGCGTCGGCGATGGCCTGCATGCCTTGGGCCGAGGTGGAGATGAGGAAGCCGGGTTGGTCTTGAGTGTTGATCGGTTCGATTAGTGCGTGGACACCGACTTTGGCCAACTCGTCGGCGGCGTAGCGAAGGTTGTCGATATAGGTTCGGTACGCGATTTCGGGGTCGGTTCCTTCGGGTCGCGGCCCGATTCCGGTGTTGACGCCGATGCATCCGAGTGCGGCTGCGTATTCGACACCGAGTGCTACGCGCTCTTGGTAGATGCCGACCTTGTCGGGTTGGAGCGGTAGGTTGCCGAGGCCAGTTTCGGGGTCCGTAACCGGGAGGTTGATGATTACGTGCTTGAGGTTGTTGCGCTCGAGCCGCTCTTGGATGGCCTCCGTCGGTTCGGAGTAAGGCGCTTGAATCTCCACGCCTTTGAAACCAGCTCTCGCTGCGGCATCGTAGCGGTCGAGGAGTTCATATTCATTGAACATGAACTGGATGTTGGCGTTGATTTTCGGCATTTCGGTTGCCGGTATCGAATCAGATAGGATCGATGTTCGCGACCGCAACTCCGATGGCGATTACGGACAGCAACACCAGTGAGATCATGAGTACTATGGACATTGGCGGTTTGGGTTGGTGTTTGTGGGTCTAGAATTGATGTTTGCGGATGCGCTGACGATCGGTGAGTTGTCGCGCGATCCCCAATGATGCATGATAAATGTTCCTCATCAGAACGTGAGTTTCGGTACGTAGAGTGAAGCGATGCGCTTAGAAGAGATAATGACTGCACCGGTGCTGACGATAACGTCGGAACTGAGCGTGGCGGATGCGGCTAAGCGGATGCGGTCGAACGATGTCGGGTCGCTGGTAGTGGTCCGCAAGGGCATGGTTGAGGGGATTATCACAAGTTGGGACGTTGCGGTTGGATGCGTGGGCGCGGGCGAGGACCCGGAGATGTGTCCGATCCTGTTGTACATGAGCAGTCCCGTTCACACGGCCCGACCCGATACCGATGTCGTGGAGGCCGCGCGGGTTATGTCACAACGTCAGATATCGAGGTTGCCGGTGGTGAACGCCGAAGGTGAGCCGGTAGGCATCGCGACGTTTTCGAACATCAGCCGAGTGATGCAACAGCTGGCGAGCGATATCTTCTCGGGTTGGGACCGCACGCCGGTCTCGGTTAGTTTCGGTCAGGAAATTTGATGTTTGAGACGCTATCAGAACGGCTTACTTCTGCCCTGGGGACGCTGACCGGCAAGGGTCGGTTGACCGAGCAGGATATCGAGGCGGCCCTGCGGCAGGTCCGCATGGCGTTGCTGGAGGCGGATGTCGATTTCAAGGTCGCTCGCAGCTTCGTCTCGAAGATACGGGAAGAGGCACAGGGTGAACAGGTTGTGCGATCTTTGACGCCGGGTCAGACCGTCGTAAAGATAGTTCAGGACAACTTGGTGGAGGTGCTTGGTGGAGAAAGTGCTGCATTGCAGCGCGGAGAGACGCCGCCGAGCGTAATCATGCTGGTCGGTCTCCAAGGCGCGGGTAAGACGACGGCGGCGGCGAAGTTGGCGTTGCACATCCGGCGCGAACGCAAGCAGAACGTCATGATCGCGGCCTGCGACCTACAACGCCCGGCGGCGGTAGAGCAGTTGGTGACGCTGGGCAAACAGATCAACGTGCCGGTCTATAACGAGGACGCACGCAAGTCGACTCCATTAAAGGTGGCGAAAAACGCGGTGGCTCGGGCGAAACAGCATGGAACGCGGTGGTTAATACTGGACACGGCAGGTCGGTTGGCGATCGACGACGAGTTGATGGGCGAGTTGGAGAAGGTCAAGTCGACCGTGGACCCGATCGAGACGTTCTTGGTCGTGGACGCGATGACCGGTCAGGATGCGGTGAATTCGGGATCGGAGTTCAATCGTCGCATCGGATTGACGGGGATGCTGCTCACCAAGATGGATGGCGATGCCCGCGGCGGTGCGGCGCTTTCGATGAAGTCGGTTACGGGCCTGCCCGTCAAGTTCGTCGGCGTCGGCGAGCGTCCGGAGCAGTTGGAGGAGTTTCACCCGGAGCGGATGGCGCAGCGGATATTGGGGATGGGCGATGTCACGACACTCATCGAGAAGGCACAGCGGGAGATCGATGAGGACGATGCGAAGCGGCTGGAGCAGCGGTTGCGGCGGAACGAGTTCGACCTAAACGACATGCTCGAGCAGTTCCGGTCGATCCGTCGAATGGGTCCATTGTCGGATGTTTTGGGGATGATACCTGGTCTCGGTGGATTAATGGGCGGCCGCAGTCTGCAAAACGTCGACGAAAAGCGGATGTCCCAAGTCGAGGCCATCATCCTGTCGATGACGCCGCAAGAACGCTCGAATCCAAGACTGCTCAACGGTTCACGACGTCGCAGAGTAGCCACCGGCTCCGGCACCTCGCCATCGCAAGTCAACCAATTGCTAGGCCAGTATCGCCAAATGCAGAAGATGATGAAACGCATCAGCGGCCCCGGCGGCGAACGCGCGCTGCAGAACATGATGCGGGGGATGGGTTGAAAAAGGAACCTACGCTGACGTCGGAGTCGGGGTTTATGTGCGGGGATGTGGCGGGTGTCGGCATCAGTGCGCGTTTGTCAGTCGCGGCATAGGGATTCGGTGGTGAGCAACCGAACGTCGTTTTGGTGGATGCATCATAGTCTGCGAACGCGCTAAAATGATCTGGATGCTATCAATTTGCATGGTTAGTAGCCGTTAGTCAAATCGGGGTTCACCATCCAGGTCCTGCTCGTCCAACCGCGCTATTACACTCGATACCCCGCCTTGGGTCTCCTGAAAATCTCGAGCTTTCACAAGCATCGTGGTGACGACGTTGAGTTCCATGACACACTTCGCGAGGCTGAACATGCTCCCGCGAAGATTTACATCACTAGCCTTTTCACTTATTCGTGGAAGCCAGTACATGAGGCAGCAGCGTTTTATCGAACGCTGTACCCAGACGCGGAAATCGCTCTAGGGGGCATTTACGCCACGCTGATGCCTGAACATGCGGGGTTGGCTGACGTTGATAACGTGCACGTCGGTCTGTTGCAATCGGTTGAACGCTTCATGCCGGATTACTCGTTGGTGCCGGATTGGGAATCGAGCATCATGTTTGGGACCCGCGGCTGCATACGAAAGTGTGCTTTTTGCGCAGTCCCGAAGTTGGAAGGTAAGGTTTGGGGACCCGCCCAGAGCATAACTGACCTCGTAAAACCGGGACATCGCGAAGTAACGCTTTGGGACAACAACGTTCTGGGCGTGCCCAACTGGCGAGACATTGTCGATGAGCTTCGTGAGTTGAATGTCAAGGTTGACTTTAACCAAGGTTTAGACGCACGCCTGATCGATCAAGGTGTCGCCGAGAAGTTGCGCCAGCTTCGCATAGAACCCGTTAGGATGGCATACGACATTCCAAGTGAGCGCAACGCGTTGATGCGAGCCATCCCCGCTCTCGAAACCGCTGGGTTCAATCGCCGGAGGATGCACGTTTACACTCTGTACAACTTCATGGACAGCCCGGACGATTTTTTGAGCCGAGTAATCGATCTTTTGGACTGGGGTGTAGTTTCTTACCCGATGCGATACGAACCGTTGAACTCTCTTGTGAAAAACAAATACATTTCTCCGCACTGGACGCCTCAGAGGCTCGAGATGGTGGCGAAAGCGCGAAGGGTATTGGGTTTCGGTGGAGCGTTTCCGCCTTACGAGGGACTTATCAAGAAGTTGAAGGCGGCTAGATCGTTCGAAGAAGCATTCAGTTTGAGGTCGCACCCAAGCGACAAACGAAGACGCGCCCCCAGAAACGTTGCCGGAACCATCGAATCTCTTACAACGGGATTGACACGCGACAGGGCCGCATTCCGGGAATTACTCAACGATCCAGCAACCCTCGCTTATTCCATCACGTGCGAAAGCTGTGGTGCGGAGCGCGAACCAGGCGAACGAGCGTTTGCATTACAGGACTATGCAGGGCAGTACGTCGGATTCGTTTGTCCTAACTGCCATCCGAACCGGAAATGGATCAACGGTCTTTGGCGCTCTGTGCTGGGAGAGTCATTTTCGAGAAACGGACAAAGCACTCGGTCTTTACCAGTTGGTGTATTGTCTAGAACTGTCCATTAGAACTAAGAGAGGAACCACATGGTCACTGAGAGTGATTTCACCTATCAACGATTGCCCGTATCGGAACTGAAACTTGACCGAAGAAATCCACGGATAGCCCAATGGTTGGAAATGTACGAGGGTGAAATAACGTCCGAGCAGATGAGCTTAGCGTTGGGAGCTGCTGCTGGGGAAGACAACCGAGCGACAGGTACTACATTCCACAGCCTAAGGGAATCAATTAGAACAAACGGCGGGATAATCCATCCGATCATCGTGAATTCGACTTCAAATGAGTACGTGGTCATTGAAGGGAACACGCGTACGCTGATATTCCAAGAGTTCGGTAGGCGAGGGGAACCGGGTGATTGGGATACCATTCCAACCTTGCTTTACAGCGACCTCGATCAAACCAGCGTTGACGCAATACGACTTCAAGCACATTTAGTTGGGCCACGAGAGTGGGACCCGTATTCGAAAGCGAAATACTTGCACCTTCTTCGCAATTCTCAACACCTTTTGTGGGGGCAAATTGTCGATTTTTGCGGCGGCAGAGAGAGCGAAGCGCGTAACTTAGTAGCAGCGTATGAAGACATGGAGGAAAACTATCGACCGTTGTTGGATGATGACGAAGCGTTCGATGCGTCTCGATTCAGTGCCTTCGTCGAGCTTCAGAGATCCCGAGTACAGTCAACCTTGTTAGAGACCGGATACACGAAGGCTGATTTTGCTTCTTGGGTGAAAGACCGGCTCATTTATCCGCTAAACACGGTTCGACTTTTACCCCGGATTCTGCGCGATGCTCGTAGCACCCAAATTTTCTTCGAAAGCGGTGCAAGTGAGGCGCAGAAAGTGTTAGACATGCCGTCACCAGACGCGGCATTGCAAGACGCTCCTTTTGATGCGTTGGCTAACGAAGTTTCGCGCCGCGTCTTGACGCTCAGTTACGGCGAACTACAACGTTTGCGGTCCGATCTGGGCACCGACGAGGTCCTTGCACTAACCGAAGCGCGTGACAATCTGAATCAACTCTGCACAGACATCGCGTCATCCGATTAACCGACATGCCCGAAACCTACCAACACAAACGACTGGTCAAGGCTATGATCGAATTTGTTCGCAACGCGTATTTCAATGGTGACACGTCACGGCTATTGGTTGACAGTGCAGTTTCGCGCCATTCAGGACGAACACCAGACATAGGTGGATTCAGGCCGGACTTGTTTGCAAATCAACTAGGCAGTACGGCAGTGATTTTGGGTGAAGCAAAAAGCATCCAAGATTTCGAAAACTTGCATACTCTAGCTCAGTTAACGTCGTTTATGAGCTATTGTGACAGATTTCCAGATTCGATCTTCGTTTTGGCCGTTCCGTGGGTCTTTCAACGAAATGCTGAGTCTTTGGTTCACATGTTAAAAAAGCGACACGACATGAAATTAGTAACAACGATCGTACTAGAACAGCTACCGGTCTGAGGGAATGCTATGTTACGACGCATAGGGCCGCGCGATAACGTTCTATTGAAGCCGAAACATGACGCGTTTTCGTACCAACTCGAAGCCTTTAACGCGATTCGCGACTTAGAATATGCCGCAGTATTCCATGAGCAAGGCCTTGGCAAGACCAAGATTGCGGCAGATTTGATCACGTATTGGTTGGGACATTGCAGTATCGACACCGTATTAGTGGTAACAAAGAAACATTTGATCGAAAATTGGCAACGTGAGATCCAGTTCCACACGTTTCTCAAACCGGTTGTGATCGGCAGTAACCGCGGTGCGAATTTTTATGTGTTTAATGGGCCTAGTCGTTTGATGTTAACTCACTACGAGGCAGTTCGTAGTGAAAAGGATCGGTTCGGATTGTTTCTCCGAACGCGAAGTGTAGCGGTGGTGCTTGATGAATCGACAAAAATCAAGAATCCGTTAGCTGCTTTGACCAAAGTGTTTCTTGAGCTAAGATCGGGTTTCGCGCGCCGAATCATCATGACTGGTACGCCGGTCGCAAATCGTCCACACGACATTTGGTCGCAAATCGCATTCTTGGACGGCGGTGCTGCGTTAGGCGAGGATTACGAGGAGTTCAAACGAGATATCGATTTGACTAACAAGCTTGCCGGGAATCGATCACGTCAAGTCGCACTACGAGACGGCTTGGAATGGATCCAATCGCGAATATCTGAATTTGTAGTTAGAGAGACCAAGGATAGCGGGGTCATCATCCTCCCTACCAAAGAGTACTTGTCAATCGAGACGGACTGGGAAGCGAGACAATTGGACTTGTATCGAGAAGTTCGAGATGGTCTGCAAACCGTAGTCGTACGAGATGGAGCGTTGACTCTAGACGACGCAGAACCCATCCTGAAGAGGTTGACTCGCTTAGTGCAAGTGGCTTCAAATCCAAAGATGGTGGATCAGCAATATGCGACTGAACCAGGCAAAATAGCTGAATTGATGGATGTCGTAGATTCGATCCATCGGAACCGCGAGAAAGCGATCATTTGGACATCTTTTATTGCAAATGTTGATTGGCTAGCCGATGTGCTGAAAATGTATAACCCTGTTCGGATTCACGGTGAAATGAATATCGAGTCTCGTAATCTGTCTGTTCGAAGGTTTTTGGAAGAAGATTCTCGCGAATTTTTGATCGCCACTCCCGGAGCCGCAAAAGAGGGCTTGACATTGACCGTCGCAAATCACGCGATCTACTACGACCGGAATTTCAGTCTTGATGATTATCTGCAATCTCAAGATCGCATCCATAGAATTTCGCAGACCAAAACGTGTTACATATACATCCTCCAAATGAGAGATTCTATCGATGAATGGATAGATGCGCTATTGGGCGCAAAACAGACAGCCGCTATGCGTGTGCAAGGAGACATCTCGTCGTCCGAGTTCGATACCGAGATGTCTTATGACTTCGGCGATTTACTTAAACGAGCACTAGGCATGGAAACGCGCGACTGGGGAACAAAGCCAAGATGACATCGAAATGGATACAAGATACGCTGACTATAGGCGGCCAAGAAGTTCAAGTAGTTCGAGGCACTATGCCGCAACAGGATCTGCGATTTTTTCCTGAAAATCCGCGCATTTATTCAATAATTCGCGCTGATGAAGTTATTCCTCCCCAATCGGAAATTGAAGCACGATTGACAAAACTGGACCACGTCAAACAGTTAGTTCAATCGATCCGAGCGACAGGTGGCCTGACCGATCCTTTGATTGTCCGGGATGGCGACCTAATGGTTCTTGAAGGCAACAGCAGGCTTGCAGCCTACAGATTGTTGGCTAAGCCAAATCCAATCAAGTGGGGAACTGTGAAGGTTATGTTGTTGCCAGCTGACATCTCAGATAACTTGGTGTTTGCTTTGTTGGGTCAGTATCACATTATCGGACGCCAGGATTGGCAACCGTATGAGCAAGCGGGTTATCTGTACCGTCGGGTTGAAAACCAGAAGTCATCTGAAACTGCTGTTGCGAGCGAGTTGGGATTGACTCGAGTGAAAGTTCGCAATTTGATCGCGGTTTACCGTTTCATGGTTGAACACAAAGATAACAATGTCGACCGGTGGAGTTATTACGAAGAATATCTGAAATCTCGGCCAATCAAGAAAGCGAGATCTGATCATCCGAAGTTTGATGAAAGATTCGTCGGTGCTGTGAAATCCGGAGAAATCTCGTTGGCAATCGAAGTGCGCGACAAGGTCGCCAAAGTAGCCAGAGGTGGTGACCGGAGTATCAGGATATTCTTGTCTGAAACTAACACTCTTGATCGGGCGGTATTAAGCGCGGTCGATCGAGGAGTCGACAATGAATTGCTCACTCAATTCAAACGATTTAGGAGAGTAATAAATGAACGCAAAATGCTGAACGATCTAGAGGCAATGCAGCCTGAGCAACTAGACAAATGCTTGTTCGAACTCAAAAAGATCGACCAGCGTTTAAGTACTGTCTTGAGGAAGTTTGATTGACGCTTGGATTCCCGCCTGCGCGGGTATGACGGGGAAGATGCTAATAGAACCTGTGAGGGGTGTATGAACCCCCTGCGCCTGGCAACGATCCTCCCTCTAGCCCCTCCTGAAGTAGTGGGAAGGCAGGGTGAGATATTAAGCGGCGTTGATGTTGGCGAGGCGGGCAATAAGTTGGGAGACTTGGGTGGAGAAGTGTCGGATTTCGTCTTCTTGCATCCAGTTTTCGTAGAAGTTGGAGTGGAGGGAGTCGGCGGCGCTGAAGAGGTAGATGAGCTGCTTGTCATCAGTTTCGTTGGCAAGATTTCGGATGATGCGGTAGAAGTGGGCGTGAGATTTGTGTTCCCAGCCGCGGTCTTCTGCGATTGACTTTAGGGAGTGCGCGGCGGCGCCCCAGAACTTTTCGGAAGCCTGGATGAGGTCGCCGGCTTCGAGTTCGATGTTGGCCTGCTCGAATAGGTCGGCTGAAATGGCACGATAATCTTGCGCGGTGGTCATGTCGGTAGAGTCTACTTCGCGGGTGGTTGCGAGGGCTATTCCCGATTGGCGCCTGCGAGCTTTTCGCGGAGATCGGCTACGCCTTTCTGAACGCCTTCGGGATTCGAAAAAATCCCGGAGCCGGAGATGAAGGTTGTTGCCCCAGCTTCGAGCGTGGGGCCGATGGTTTGGGACTTGATGCCGCCGTCTACCGCGATTTCGATCTGGTTGTCGGGATGGGCGGTCTGCATCATTGTGAGCGCCTCGCTGATCTTTGGAAGCGTGTCCGGGAGGAAGTCCTGACCTCCAAGCCCGGGTTCGACGGTCATCACCAAAACCCGCCTGATACGGTCGGCAACCGACCAGAGCGATGACACGGGCGTCCGTGGACGGATAGCGACGGCGGGGGCAGCACCAGCTTCGAGTATGACATCGATGGTTTGATCCACGTCGGCTACACCCTCGATATGAACGGTGATGATATCGCCGCCCGCTTCCGCCAACGGCTGGATGAGATGCTCGGGTGAGCGGTCCATCATGTGAACGTCGATCGGGAGTGTTGCGTGACGCTTCACCGCTTCGAGGATCGGAGGTCCGAACGTCAGGTTGGGGACGAAGTGTCCGTCCATCACGTCGAAGTGGAACTCGTCGACGCCGGCTTCTTCAGCTGCTCCGATGGAGTCGGCCAAGTAACCGAAATCAGCTGAGAGCAGGGATGCTGAGATTTTTGGCGCCGGAACCATCGGTATCGAAACTCGTGCGATCTGGAGGGGTCGTCGATCAGTTGGTGTTGGAGTCTCTGAAGAACTCGTCGGATTCGAGGTAGTCTTCGTAGTCTTCGCCGATGTCGTCCGGGACCTCAGCCGCGTCGCGTTCTTCGCCTTCGGGATCGACGTTTGCCCACCCTTCCTCGGTGGGTGCATCGTATCGAGACATGTCGCGTGTCGGCGTTTGTCCTGCCGTCGGGACGCCGAAGAGCCCGCGTTCGACCATGGTTGGCGAGATGGCGTAGACCAGGTCGTCTTCAGCCTTTAGGAAATCAAGTGCCGCCTGAGCGGTCTCTTGGACTGCCGGTTCGGTGCTGTCTTCCGCCGCAAGTTTAAGCATCTCGCGGGCCCGCCCGCTTCCGATGTTTTGCAGGGCTTTGACAGTTGCTATCTGGACCTCTAAGACGTGGTCGTCGAAGGGTTCAGAGAGGCTTTCCACGTCGTCGTCGCTCACGATCTTGCCATAGGCGAGAACGGCGGCGATACGGACCGTGGCATCGTTGCTAAAGAAGGCGTCTTCGATGGTCGGGAGCCACGACCGGTCGTTGGTTTCGCCCATTGCCGTTAGCACATCGGCCATAAACTGACCGTCGCCGATGGCTTCATCGAACATCGTATCAATAAGAGCAGCGGCCTCATCGTCGTGCAGAGCCGCGAGGGCTATGAGTGATTTGCCTCGAACCATGGGCTCATCAACGTGTATGGCGTTGCGCAGTGAGTTCGAGATACGGGCTATGGCGCTTTTTGAGACATTGCGCGACTGGGCCGGATCGGAGAATCCGTGAAGGGATTGCGCGGCGGCGGCGCGGATTTCTGATACTTCATCTCTTTCGAGCACGGCGATGAGGGATTGCGCGATTTTGAAGCTCCCACCTTCGGAGAGGGCGCGTACGCTCTCCAACCGGACTTCCGGCGCCGGAAACGAAGTTGCGGCGCGGAACAGGGAATCGAATTCAAGCGACCGATCGGTCTCAGCGGCGCGTTGAAGTTCCGTTATGGTGTCGAGGACCTCCGTGATCTGCCACTCCCGCCACATATTGACGACCGAGCGCGCTTGCACATCGTCGACACCGGAAAGTTCTCGGAGCACCTCTGAGGCTCCGCTTTCGGACGATGGTTGGTTATCGGTGGTCATTTGCGGATGTGTCGGGCTACGAAGAAGTGGCTACTTCAACACCGCGCGTGCGGACCCAAGGTAGTTTTCGCGTGCCCCAAACGAGTTCCGGCCTCTGGCTGATCGCCTCTACTTGATTCAATGCTTCATATACGTTGCCGGAGATCATGGTGTCTTTGACTCGTCCGACGATCTCGCCGTTTTCAATGAGGAAGCCGAGGGAAAGGTTGGCTCGGAAATCGCCGCCGAGTTCGTTGCCCTGCCCGGCTCCGAGAAGCTGCTCAACGAGAATGCCCTGCTCGATCCCATCGAACATTGCACCGTTAGGCACATCGCCGCCGTCCATCATGATGAAGGAAAGGCTGGGCGAGGGTGTCGTAGTTACGCCGCGCATTCCGCAGCCGGTGGATACCTGGCCGATCTCGCCAGCGGTTTGCAGGTCGAGGAAGGGTTCGCCGATGGAACCGTTTCGCACGAGGTCGAGGCGACGAGACGGAATGCCTTCGTCGTCCATCGGTCGGGTTACCGGAGTCATCGGTTGAAGCGGGTTGTCGGTGATGGTTATCCGCTCGTCGAGCATCTTTTCGCCCCAACGATCGATGAGCGGAGAGGAGCCGGTGGCGACGTTTTTCCCGTTGAATCCCGAGAGGAGCGGCGGTAAGAACGTCCCGTTAAAACCAACCGGAGAGAAGAGAACCGGTAGGTCTTTGCCGCTCGGTGCGTCGACAATGTTCTGGGAGTTTCGCAGTTTGGTTAGGAGCCTTCCTACGATAGTGTCGACGTTGGTTTCATTGACGGGGCTGGTTGAGACGGTTCCGTCCCATACGCTGAGCATGTCGGTGCCGCGGATGAGTTCGACCCCGACGTAGAAGCTGCAAGTAGTGTGGTGATGTTGAGCGTCGACGCCGTTGGAGTTGATGAGCCGCTGTTTACCATCGCCCTTGCTGAAGTCCGCCGAGCACAACGCTTCGGGAAATTCGGAGAGTATGGCGTCAATGGCGGAACGACCGAAATCGAGCATCTCGTCGTCGGTCACTGCAGCGGCCGAGTCGTCGACCGAGTCGACTTCGGGGTAGTCTGATTTCTTCGGGAATTGGAACTTCGCTTCTGCCCCGTAATCGGCTAGCGCCCCGGTGCGATCGACTAGTTCGTCGATCTTTTCGGCGTCGGACGTCGAAGAGAAGCCAATGCGACCGTCTTTGTTGATAATGCGGAGCGCGATTCCTGACGACTGCCTTTGCCCGATGTTTTTGGGTCGGTTCGCCTCGAACTCGACGTGTCGACGCGAGGATTCGACACCGAATACCTCAACGTTTCCGTGGGCGGCTGAGGCTAGGTCGAGTAGGCGTTCGTAGTGGTTGGTCAAGCGATGGACTCCTGGGAGAACTGAATAGGGATAGCGTCGTGATTGGGGATATGTACCGCGTCATGCTCCGGAGATTAGGCAGTTACGAATTCGGATGTGCGGACTGCCGGTGCCCACGGGGAGCGGCATCTGGCCACCTTTTCCGCAACCTCCGCCCTGGTTGAAGCCGCGATCGTTCGCAACCGCATCGACGTTTTCGAGGGTTTCGAATAGGTTGCCGGAGAGCATGACTGGTCGTACGGCCTCTTGGACCTCGCCATTACGGATCATGTAGGCCTCGCCAGACGAAAAGGTGAACATCTCATGCTGGGTCATGCCGCCATACCAGTTCTTGACGTATACCCCATCTTCGACGCCCTCAAGGAGGTCGTCGAATGTTGCTTCGCCGTTTTCAATGAAGGTGTTGGTCATACGTACGATCGGCGGGAATCGGTAGTTGATGGCGCGGGCATTGCCGGTCGGAGCTTCGCCGGTCTTGGCCGCGGTCTCTCGGGAGTGCAGTCGCCCGACCAACACGCCGTCGCGGACAAGCGGGGTCAAGGATGCCGACGTACCTTCATCGTCGTATTTGTAGCTGCCGCGCATGCCGGGTTGACCGGCGCCGTCGGTGAAGTTGAGATGGGCTCCGCCGAACTTCCGTCCCAAGTACATCAACTCTTTTAGTTTGTCGTTTTCGTAGACGTTGTCGGCTTCAGATAAGTGCCCGAACGCCTCGTGGACGAAGACGCCGGCGAGAACGGGGTCAAGGATTACCGTGCGTTGACCGCCCGTGAGAGGTTTGGCGTCGAGGAGATCAACGGCCCGTTTGGCGGCTTCTGCGACATCGTCGTCAAGACCTTCGAAAACGCCGTAGTCGCCGAGCGCTCCGATGCTGAAACCCGCCTGTTGGACGTCTGAACCGTCTCTTGCTTGGGCTGAAATTCGGCTGATGACGTGGACGCGTTCCTGCTCGACATAGGTCCCGTCGGAGTTGCCAAACGCGATTTTCTGGGAGCTGTCGCCGTAGATGATGTCTGAGCTGACGATGCCGGGTTGGTTCCAGACGATCTCGTTGTAGTGGTCGGCTAGCTTGGTCTTTTCTTTGAGGGTGATCTCGCGGGGATCTTTGACGATGACGGGATCGACGATATCGACATGCGGTTCAACCTCCGCGAGCATCGTCGATTCGTCTTTGTTGCCGGACGCTAGGCTACGCGCTTGGTCTACGGCATCCCGGACTCGAGATTTGAGGTCGGAGAGTTCGTTGAAGCTGGCGAAGCCCCACGATCCACTGACACACACCCGGACCGCGCCGCCCTTTCCGCTCGTCATGTTGACGTCGTCAAGGGAGCGGCCGCGATAGGTGAGGCGTGTCGAATCGGACTCCTCAATGCGAATTTCGCTGTAATCGGCGTTGTTGCCGGCTAATGCATCTTCAATTTGGGCTTGGTAACTCATATATTTGCGAATGTGTCGAGGATGGTCTCGGTTGGGGACCATCGATTGGTTTCCATGTGCAGATATCTTCATCGTATCAATCGCGCATCGGCGGCCAAACGTTACCCTTACCTTCATGACCGCCAAATCGACCCCGGAACTTGTGCGATACATGGATGCTGTTAACCAGCTTCTCTCGTTGGCTGATTTCGAGCGGAAGTCGCGGGCCAATCAACCGCCGGACTGGCATTTGCGCCGGGTTGAGCGGTTGATGGAGATGCTGGGAGACCCGCACCTTGCGACACCGGTGATTCATATCGCGGGTTCGAAGGGAAAGGGGAGCACGTGCGCGATGATCGCGGCGGGGTTGACGGCCTCGGGACTCCGAACCGGTCTCTTCACGTCGCCGCATCTGCACAGTTTTACGGAGCGAATTCGGGTCGACGGGTCGAATGTATCGAAATCGGAGTTCGCCGACTTAGTCGACGAGTTGTGGCCCATGGCCGCGGCGATCGAAAAGCAGGGCGACCTGGGCGTGGTGAGCGTGTTCGAGATGCTGACGGCGATGGCGTTTGTGCATTTTCGCAGCATCGGTGCCGACTTCGCGGTGATTGAGACCGGGCTGGGCGGGAGATTGGACTCAACTAACGTCGTTGTTCCCGAGGTGGCGGTTATCACTTCGATCAGTCTCGATCACGTACGGATTTTGGGTGACACCGTATCGCAGATCGCACGAGAGAAGGCGGGGATTATCAAATCGGGCAGGCCCACGGTGGTGGCGAAGAACCACGCCGCGGTTTGGCGGGTCATACGGGGGCGTGCGGATGAAGTAGGTTCGGAACTGGTGAGTGCCTGCGCCACGACCGCGGCATCGGCCGATGAGGATCGAGTGAGTGGTGATCTGCGCCAAGAGTTCGTGCTGAAGCGTTGGCGGGCACCAGAGGCCATGGTTTCCGAATCCGCACTGAGAATCCCTCCCGATCCGGGTCTGATAGACGTAAAGATACGAAGTCCGCTTTTAGGGATGCATCAGATTGACAACGCACGAACGGCGGCGACAACCTTGAATGTGCTCTACCGGCAAGGGCACGAATTCGATGTCAACACGGCGATATGGGGTATCGAAAATGTAGATTGGCCGTGTCGAACCGAGGTGTTGGAGGTTGAAGGATGGCCGCCAGTTATCTTGGATGGCGCCCACAATAACGCATCGTTGAAAGCCTTACGAGACACCATCTCCAGAATCGGAGTCAGATACGGCAACGAGCGAGTCAACGGTGCGGTGGGCAACGATCTCGCCGTCGGATCGCATTCGGGTCCGAGCGCACCGTACGTATTGATTATGGGAGCCACCGAAGGTCACGAATTCGAGGAGATGGCTAAGGAACTGGCAGAATCGGCGTCCTACACGATTGCGACCCAGTCTCGGCATCCCAAATCATCGCCAGCAGCACGGTTGGCGGATACGGCGCGCGCACATGGATTGGAGAGTACGACGCTCCAACACGTTGGCGAAGCATTAGACGAAGCACGACGCTTGGCGCGTAAAAACCCAGAAATTAGATTGATAGTCGTGACCGGTTCTCTATTCGTGGCGGCGGAAGCCCGCGAGCATCTTTTGGGGATCGTACCGGAGATTTATGAGGACTTGAAGCAGCCGTACATGTTGGCGTACGAGGCCGACGACGAGACGGTCAGGCAGATTGGAAGTAAAATCGCGTAACTAAGGAGTGCGAAAGGATCCGATGAGCAGATACCCAGACGAACGCAGAGCAGTGATTACCGGAATGGGTGCGATGACGTGCGTTGGGAAGTCACCGGAAGAGTTCTGGACGAATCTTAAGAACGGCGTATCGGGTGCCAGGCCGATGACGGTCATCGATCCTTCGCCGTTTCCTTGCAAGGTGTCGGGAGAGGTCCAGGAATTCGATCCGACCGAAGGCGGATTGATAAATCGCCGCGAAGCGCGCCGGATGGGTCGTTTCTCGCAGTTCGCATTGCACGCGTCGGACCAGGCGATAAAGAACGCGGGCCTGGATCTCGAATCTGAAGATCGCGAACGGGTAGGAGTGTTGATCGGATGTGGTGCTGGCGGATTGCCGGAGACGGATGAACAGGCCACATTGAAGGCTAAACGCGGCGCGTTGAGGATCAGCCCCTTCTACATCCCGGTCATGTTGGTCAATATGTGCTCGGCAAACGTTAGCCGCGTGTTTGGGTTGCTCGGCTACACGAATACCTGCGTCACCGCGTGCGCGGCGAGCACGCAGGCGATCGGCGAAGCGGCAGAGGTGATACGACGCGGCGCGGCCGACGTGATTTTGACGGGTGGTTCGGAGGCGGGAATCTGCGAACTCGGCATGGGTGGGTTCTCCACGATTCACGCCTTGTCGACGCGGGATTGCCCTCCGTCTGAGGCGTCACGGCCATTTGATGCCGATCGCGACGGCTTTGTACCCGCGGAAGGGTCGGCGATGTTCGTCATGGAGAGTCTGGCGCATGCCAAGGCACGCGGGGCAGAGATTTACGCTGAGGTGACCGGTTGGGGCGTCTCTTCGGATGCATTTCATCTGGTCCAACCGCACGACGAGGGCAAGGGTGCCGCGCTAGCGATCAAGTTGGCGCTGGCGGACGCGGAGCGGAATATCGACGATATCGACTACATCAACGCGCACGGAACTTCGACGCCATTGAACGACAAGTCAGAGACCCTGGCAATCAAACGGGCATTTGGCGACCACGCCTACAACACTCCCGTCAGCAGCACCAAATCCATGACCGGGCACTCCTTGGGAGCCTCTGGCTCGATGGAGGCATTGGCATGCATGCTAAGCATCCGCGACCAAGTACTGCACCCAACCATCAACCTAGACACCCCCGACCCCGACTGCGATCTGGACTACATTCCGAACGTGGCGCGGGACACAAAGGTCGACGTGACGTTGTCGAACAGCTTTGGTTTTGGCGGGCAGAACGCCTGTTTGGTGATTGAGAGGTTTGGGGGTTAATCCGGGAGACCCAATCATCCTGGCGTCGGAGCCGCATCAAGCCGCCACTTGCTCCTCCGCTTCCTCGGGTGGCCACAACGGTTCAAGCTGGATCTCGTCCGCGCGTTCCATTGCTTGGGCCAAATCGTAGGTTGCTTGAGCCATGTACCACACTCGCGGACTACCGCCGAAGACTTTGGATATTCGGATTGCCATCTCGGGGGAGATACCGGTTTTGCAGTTGACTAAATCTGAGAAATGCTTGCGGCTAACGCCCAATTTCTTCGCCGCATCAGTGATCGTGAGATTCGTTGGTTCGAGGCACAACGTCCGAACTGTTTCGCCGGGGTGCGGAGGGTCTTTCATCGGCATTTTCGCTACTCCTCAGTGGTAATCCACTAGGTCGACGTCGGATACGTCGCTACCTTCGAATCGAAAGGTGATACGCCAATTCGCCGAAACTCGGACCGACCACGTGTCGTATCGAGCACCGCGGAGTCGGTGCAAATAAAGTCCGCTCACATCCAGTTCCGTCGGTTCGCGAGCCATGTCAAGTAGTGAAAGGATCGCCTTGATCCGATTGATGTGGTTCGGATTCAGGCGTCTCCGATCACCGTGGTCGTAAAACCGCTCAAGTCCCCGGTTACGAAAACTGACGATCATTACTCAAAATGTAACCTGTAACGTTACAGGTGTCAAGTGTTCTTCTACCAACCCGGCTCCTCTTCTCGCTCGATTTTGTCGCTGTCCAAGTCCATACCGATGCCGGGTCCGGTTGGGATTGCGATGTGGCCATCGACAGGGTTGATCGGATCGGCCAGGAAGTGTTGGTGGATGCGGTTCCACTTGATGAGGAACTCTTGGTAAGGGGTGTGGATGGGTGATTGGGTTACTGAGACGTGGATGCCGGAAGGTGAGGAGTGGCCGTGGGGGATGGTGATGAGGTCGGCGGCGGTGGCGAGGGCCATGATCTTGAGGGTTTCCGAGATTCCGCCGGCCCAGTAGATGTCGGGTTGCAGGATATCGAGGGCTTCGGCATCGATGAAGCGCTTGAAACCCCAGCGGGTGTATTCATGCTCCGCCCCAGAGATCGGGATGTTGGTTCTCTCGCGGATCTTGCGGTAAGAGTCGATGCGATCAGGCATGGCGACCTCTTCGAGCCAGCGCGGTTCGCAGTCTTCGATGGCTCCGGCGAGTTTCAGCACGTAGTTGACGTCCATCGCCTGCCAGCAATCGAGCATGATGTCGTAACCGTCGCCGAGTTCATCTCGGAGGGTTTCGACCATCGCGACGTTGGCCTCGAAGCCGTCATGGCCAGACATTGGACCGTGACGGAAGAACCACTTCTGCGCGGTGTAACCGAGTGACTTTGCCCATGCTGCGCGTTCTCTTACCAGTCCCATGTCGGTGACATTGAAGCCAAGCATGGAGGCGTAAGCCGGTACTTTGTCGCGGGTCGGCCCGCCAAGCAGAGTGTAGACGGGCACATCGAGGGCTCTGCCCTTCAGATCCCAGAGCGCGCAGTCCACGACGGATATCGCCATCATGGCTTGTCCGTGCCGTCCGTGAACCTGCGAACGGTGCATGATGTCCCAAAGGAACTCGGTGGCCAGCGGATCGCGGTTTAGGAGGAGCGGGGCGAGTTGCTTATCGACCAAATAGGCCACAGTCTCTTCGACCGGGCCGCCGATACCGATCGCGCCATCGTCGGTCTCGATCTGAATGAAATACGCGTCGTGATCCATCCGGTTGGGTTGGCCCTGCTCAGTGACCACGTTGGCGCGCCGCTTGGACACGCGAAACTCCTCATAAACGTCGAGCGGCATGACGAGACGGTCTTCCCAGAACTCGCCCTCGGTCTCGAAGGAGCCGAAGACGTGTCGAATCCGTACGTTGGTGATTTGAGACATTGATCGATTCCTCTGTTTAGGCGTCGGGTTGCTGAGGTCGGTTGCGAACGCGCTCAAGCTCGATTCGCGCCCGTTTTGATTTTCTGACTAGGTAGAAGGCGATGGCAACGAAGGCAATGGAGACAAAGACCCACAGGATAGTGCCGAGAACTAGGTTGTCGCCCCCCCTGGAGCGCTCGAACACTTCGGTGGCGAGAGTAAGAGTCGCTTCGCCGTATTCCGGATGCTCGACAACAACATCGATCGCCCAGACGCCTTTTTCTTCGATCTCGAGTCTGCCGACGTAGTACTCGCGGTCGGCGGGCGAGTTGAGGGCGGGCGCCACTTGTCGCGTGCCGTGCTCGGAAGGCGTTGCGTAGATCTTTACGATTGCATCGCCCACATTGTCATTGGTTTCCCGATCATGGACTTGGACGGCGTATGCAAGAGCGCCGATGATGACCCTTTCAGGGGATTGGTGAACGATTACCCGATAGTTGCCGACGGATTCGTCGGCGACGATTTCGAACGGTCCGGAGGTGAGAGTCAGTGGTTGCGCGAGGGTTGAAGTCGCGGCGAGAAGCGTAATGGCCATGACCGTCAGCAATAACGTGCTGCGGAGGAAAACGGCGCGGCTGGAGATGGGATTGACGCGTGGCATCTGATTACAACGATACCGCATGGCAGGGGTATGGTTGGATGTAAGATATGCGCATCAAGCTGTTCAAGACCAAGGAAATTTCAGAGCTAATGTCACATCACAAACCACTTGCCGGGCGGGCGGGAATCGTCACTGGAGGCGCACAAGGTATCGGCGGAGGGACAGCGCGACGCTTGGCGGACGACGGTGCCAGCATATTGATCGTCGATATCGTCGAGGAGGCCGCCCAGCGCAACGCGCAGCGGATCAACGACGCCGGTGGTTCCGCGTCGTACATGATCGGCGACGTGGCTCAAGAAGATGTTGCCAAGGCTATGGTTGCGCGGTGCGTTGATGAGTACGGGCGGTTGGACATCTTAATCCAGAACGCTTACGGCGGGGGTGCCGGCAGCGACGGTTCGGCGGTCGATGTCGAACCCGATGCCTGGCGGTCGGGCATGGACCTGCTGGTTGGCGCACAATTCTTGGGTGCCAAGTACGGCATCCCGGCGATGGAGGAATCGGGAACACCAGACACATTCGAAATCCCGGAGTGGAAGGGTGCGGGTCGCAGGCATGGGAACCCTCCGAAGATGGAAGTCGGACGGATCGTGAATATCTCTTCAGTGCATGGGCTGTTACAGGCGCCACGGGCATTGGTTTATGAGGCTGGAAAGGCGGCCGTAGTTGGTCTGACGCGGCAGATGGCGGTGGATTTCGGACCGTTGGGGATCACAGTGAACGCGATTGCGCCGGGGCACATCGTGACGGAGCGCGGCGAGGCGATGTGGGCAGAGCTAGGTAACGACGCCGGGTTCGGACTGTTCGAGCGGCACTACCCAGTGAGGCGCACCGGAGTCCCGGCGGATATCGCGAATGCGATCGCTTTCCTCTGTTCGCCGGACGCCTCATTCATCACTGGTGTCGTATTGCCAGTCGATGGTGGGATGTCGATCCAGCTGCAAGAGAACATAGTGATGCACACCAAGGACTACATCGTGGCGAACCCGGACCTGCGGACGCATTTCGATAGTGGTCGGTTGGGTTAACCACGGCTTCAAATGATCCTAACCCCATCCCCGATGTGGATGGTGCCGGGAGTTTTGGCGACTAGCGAGACGGCGAATTGCGGCTCGGTTTGGCCGATGATGCGCGTCAAGGTACCCATGATGTCGATGTCGCGTTGCCCGGATTGGGGTTCGACGTGCGTGGCTAGGCAGCGGGTAACGGTTTTTCGAACTCGGAACTGCATTGCGCCAATCTGGATGTTGCTGCCGGGCCAGCTCAGTTCTTGCCATGGCGTGCAGCCTTGAATCGCGATGTTGGAGCGAAAGCGGAGTTCGGAGATGTCGCCAACCTCCGCAGCTTTGGCGAGATCGGCCAGACTCTCGCGTGAGTGGAGCGTGGTCAAACCCGCGGACGTGTCGTGGAAGCGGCCGTTGGTGCCGTCGCCTACGAGGCGCAGCGGAAGTTTGCGCCGGCCGAGGGCGGATGGAGTGCCGTCAATTTCCGCGTACCAATCGTTGAAAAGGTGCTCGATGCGGAGACGGTCACCGGGTTCGTCGATGCTGCCCTCGATGACTTCGGACCTATCGGGCAGGCGGATCCAGATGCGACGTGAAGATGAGTCGTACCCGCAACGCAGAAGGGCCAGTTCGGGCGAGTGCTGAAGAGATGCGAACCAAGTCTTGCGTCGCCATTCGACATCGTTAGGAGGCCCGGCATCATCGAAACGGAAGCCTAAGACACGGTCTCCGACCACGCGACCATCCGCCGTGATCTCGATGGCGTCGCAGTGCTCGGCGGGGAAGGATTTTATGGGATGGCGGTAAAGAGCTACAACTTGCATTTTGGAGATTTTATTTTTCCGGTTCCGGTGATGGGATTTGCACCCGGCGAAACGCCAGCCAAATGGCGATGTCGTAGGCGATCTTGATGGTGCCAGAGGCGACCCACGGCGTGACGGTCAGAGCCCCCGCCCAAAGCCAGCCGGTAACGGTAGCGCTCGGAATACGTCCTAGCCCCCGTCCCAGATTCGCCGAGCCGGCCATAATCGCGTGCTCGTCGGATTCAGTGATGCCCATCATGTACGCCTGGCGCGTCGGGACATCCATCTCGTCAAAGAGCGAGCGTAAGAGCCATAGAACGACGGCGATGATGACGGTCGGCGCGAAGGCGAACAACAAAAGCATGACATTGCTGACGACCTGCGTGAAGACTAACGTGTTGAGCAGCCCGATGCGGCGAGCGACCCATGGGGCGAGAGCCAGCGAAACCATATTAAGTGCCTGCGAAGCGATCAGCAGCCCTCCAATCGCGGCGGCGGACATTCCGAACTGAGTGAAGAGCCAGAAGCTGAGAAACGATTCGAAGATCATGCCCCCGGCGAAAGAGTCGATGGCAAACAGGCTGGAGATCGTGAGGATGGGACGCCGAGCCTTGGCCTTAAACGGGTTGGCGATGGGGGAGCTTGCCCTCACCCTAACCCTCTCCCGCCGAGCGGGCGAGGAGACCGTTGGCTGGTCTGAACCGCCTTCAGCTCTCCCTTGGACATCAAGCGAGGACGAACATACCCCCTCTTCGCTTTCCCAAGGGGAACGCGTCGAGCGCAGCGAGACGCTGGGGGATGCACGGGGTGGTACGGGGACATCGGTCGCCGACTGGTCTGAATCTCGCCGAGCCGGAGACAGCAGCGCATATACGAGCGTTGCGAAGAGGTGGATTGCCACGTACACCCACAGGAGTGTCTGATACGCGTCCGTGGGATCCCACTCGAGGTTGTTGATGAGCAGCGTCGAGAGTCCCGCGAAAAGCGCACCCGTAGCGCGCCCGGCAGCCGACGACATCGTAAGTATCGAGTACGCCTTGGTGCGACCCTCCTGCGGAATCACGGCGGCAATGCCGGTCTGTTCCAGCTGCGACATGCCCCCCAAGTGCGCACCGCTCGCGGCGTAGGAACCAAAAAAGCCACCAATAATGAGCAACCAAAGGTCGCTGGAGTAGATAAGGACGATCCCCGCGAGACCCGTGATCAGCATCTGGACGATGGCCCACACGCGAGTTGGAACAGCCCGACTCGTGAGCATAACCACGACCGAGAGCAAGAACCCCCCAGCGAGGCTCGCACCGAAGATAATGCCGATCTGAGTGTTGGCAATCCCGATATGTGCGAGATAGATGACCGCAAGCACCGCCATCATCCACCGTGCAGCATCACGCGTGAAGCGACCAGCATAGAAAAGGTAAGGGTCGAGAGCAGGTCCACGAGAGACGGGGGGCATTAGCGCAAGGTATCACAGGGGGTCTCTGCCGTCATCCCCGCGCACGCAGGAAACCAGAGAAAAACAAAGCACACCGCCTCCCTCCCCTTCGCCCGGCGAAGGGGTTCTGTGCGCAACCACCGTCATTCCGGCGAAAGCCGGAATCCAGAGGGGCGGGGCAACGGCGTCCAAAGCGAAACACCAAGTCTAAACCCCCTTTAAGTCCCCCTTGGGCATCAAGGGGGAGGGTTGTGCACAGCACCCGAATGGGACGCGGAGCGCAGCGACGCAGGGGATGCTCGAAATTCACCGCAGCACCCAACCAACACAACACCCCCATCCTTCCCATCCTCAAAAATCCTACCCATCCTAGTTCAAACAACATCGTTGCCCCGCACATAAACCGTCACTCCCGCCAGCAAACCGTCATTCCGGCGAAAGCCGGCGCTTCAGCGGACGGAACGTCCATCCAGAGGGGTAGGGCAACGGGGCGGGTGGAGCGGCCGGATGAGGGGCGGTTGGAGGAGCGGTGGGAGCGGTTTTTGGGGTGAGTTGTCTAAACTAGGTTTTTTTGATGAGGGATTCTGGGGATTTAGTGTTGGTTAGGGGGAGACGTTCGTTGATGACCGTGACGATGTACGCTTGACGTACATCGTCACGACGGATATTCTTGTGTCGCGTGATACTGAGTTATCGTGATCGTCAGACCCGGCGTTTTGCCTCTGGAGAGTTCGTCGGCACGTTTCAAGGCATCGAGCAGCAGGCTGAGAGGCGGCTTTCGATCTTGAATGCGGCACCTTCTCTGGACACGCTACGAGCGCTGCCCAGCAATCGACTGGAATCTCTGAGAGGGTCGCGGGCGGGTCAGTACTCGATCAGGATCAATCGTCAGTGGCGGGTCTGCTTCACCTGGAGCCAGGGTGCAACGGGACCGTCGGATGTCGAGATCGTGGACTATCACTAGTCCGAGGAGATTGGACCATGTTCAGAAGAGCGGTACACCCGGGAGAGATATTGAAGGACGAACTCGCAGAATTCGGCGTCACGCCGACCGAGTTTGCGCGTCAGATCGACGTGCCTGCGAACCGGGTGAGCCAGATCGTTGCGGGTAAGCGTTCTGTGACCGGGGATTCTGCTCTACGGTTCGGCCACTGGTTCGGGATGGAGCCGCAGTTCTGGTTGAATCTTCAGTCGCAGTACGATCTTCGTGTTGCGGAGGAGAAGGTGGGGGATGAGGTGCGGGGGTTGGCTACCGCGTCGATGGCGCAGTAGGAGTCAAAAAGGTTGATGGAAATGATCCGGTAATTGAGTTCATGCCTGTCTATGAGAATGTCGTTGTGCCGGCTGCACCACGCGGCATTCGACCGACTGCTCCTAGGCGTACATCCAGACTACGCGATACCTGTGCATCGGGATGCCTGAGAAATGTTGTTTGAAATATTCCGAATTCGTACTTGGAAGAGCAGCTACGTGGGATAGATCGAAATTACGTCAATTTCTAAGGCGCAGCAGTTCTTTGTCTACACCACCAAGAAGCTTTAGTCGGTCTTTAGCGGCGAGGTTTTTAAGGTGCGTGTCCGTCACGTCGTCGATGTGGACATTCGGAGCCGTTATCACGTTGCCGTCTTCTAGGATTCGGAAAACACCGCCGTCGAAAGCTCGATGGCAGAACGCACAAAGCACGATCCCGTTGGCCGGGTTAGCCCGATTCTCGATATCGGCAGCATAGCTGCTAACGTGGGCCACATCCAAGGCTTCTCGGAGCGTGGTTCCGCATATTGTGCAGGTGTAGTGCTGCCTCTCCAAAACGGCGTTTTTGAAACGCTCCGTGTTGTGCCTCCGACGAACCGTTGACCATGCGTCGGGAACTGTGTAATCTTCTTCCGTTGGCAGGTCGACGGTGACGCATCGAAGTCCGTAAGCTAGATCGACGATCCGTTCAAACATCGGGGGATCAAGTCGCACGATTGATCGAGACCATCCGATGGCATTTAGGTCGAATAAACCAAGTTTGGTTCGGTTGCTTCTGCCCTCAATCGTTGACCCTTTGATGCTGAGCGGTTGAGAATATTCGACGCAGATCTCAAGAGTGGCGACATAGTCCGTTTCTTGCGCGAATTTAGGTTGATTTTCGCCCTTTCCGAATACCTTAGCGATGTCGCCGTGACCGATGAATCCGTAACGCCCCAGACGTTTATCCAGGTACACGAAACTGTCGCCGTCTTGGACGAGCTTGGAATGCCGGCTGTCGAACGCGTACGTTTGAAAGTGTTGATCTGGGTATTGGTCCTGATCTGAGATTTTGAAGATCCAGTAGTTCATGCCGAAGTCCTTGGTGTTTGCTAATTGAGATTGTGTGATACGCGGCGGGCACCGGACCTTTGAGCGACGCGCTCGGTTGGGGTAGTTTAGCGGTTAGGTGGGCGCAGTGTTTTGGGAGGGGCGGTGAACACCGAGATGTTGTTATTTCGGCTGCACCACGCGGCGTTTGACCGGTTTAAGCTAGGAGTCCATCCGAGCTACGTGATCCGCGTGCGGAGGGATATTTCGGTGGTGGATGGTTCGATGTTGCGGCGTGGGTTGCAGGGGCTTGAGGGGCAACGGATTGTAGTTCCGTCGCGGCGGGTGGAGAGGTCGGATCGGGGGAGGGGGAGGCACGGTTTTGGTGAGGTGTGAATTAGCTAACCGGACGAAGAGAAATGGTCCCGGATTCGTTCGAAAAATCGGAACATGACCAGGAGATTTCGTCGGTCTTTAAACCAACGTAAGGCGTCGTGTGCCTTGCCGTCCGAATTTTCAGCCGGTTTCGGAGATTGGAATCCGAGTTCAGCGTAGATTAAATCCGACGCAGCTCTAGCGGCATTCTCAACGTCGTTGATACCTGAATTGAGACTAACGAGGCTTAATTTATTGATGACGTCATTGTGAGAGTTCGGAAAGAAACGGCTTGGATTATCCATCATCTCTCTGTGAAGTGCCAACGCGCCTTCCCCGTCCTCACCTAAAGAACCTATCTGCAAATCTAATGGCAACACTGGCATCTTCAAGTCCGTCACCTCGGATCCTAAAGAATATGTACCCTTGCCTCCTCCAATAGCCAGCATCGCATCCGCCGCGGCTATTTGTTCGGAGCGGTACGCGCCACCCGTGAATTCTTGACGCGGTATGTAGTAGACCGACACCACTTCCCGCTGTTCGAGGTTCCTGAGAGTTTCCAAGTTTTGGTTAGTCAGTCTTTTTTCTCTAGCATCATCTGACATCACAATCCTTGCTAATCGACGATTTGGATTCGTGGTCGATGATGCGTAATTCTCAACTTCGCGGAGTGCGACCCAATCGAATATCCGAGGAACGCAAAGTTCGTTTTGCGTAGCTCGTTCGTCGGCACCCAACACAACCACGCCACCACCCCTGGTGAGAACTTCTCGCGTAAAGCAGCGCACAAAACCGATCGCAGTTTCCAATTTCAGTTGCGGACATGCGGCGTTAGCACTTCCCGAGATTAGTACAAATTTCCCCTTCATTGGAATCGTGAAATCGCTAACCGATGTCGAATAGATTATCCAGATCTCGCGTGGTTCTGCAAGCGTCGAGATTGCGCTTCACTTGCCGGAGGTTCGCTGACGCCCTTTGGCGTTCAACGCTGCCCTGCGGTCCTAAATATGTATCCACCTGCCTCGATTGCCCGGTTGGATCGGTAATTGGTCTTTGCACCAAGTTAGGTGCCATGGTGAAAAACCTGCTGAGCATACTCGTTAGGTCGTGAGAACCGCGATAGTCCTTAAATGCTTCGATCGCAAGCGACTCGATATGATACCCGTGGAGTCGACCCCGATCGCTTTGGGTCGCACGATTTAGTACAGCTTTGATCAACTTGATGGTAGGCACTACCTGACCACCGTTTGCTCCGTTGACTTGCGTGAGTTTTCGGGCAAATCGCTCAGGGTGTACAACATTACTCCACCGGTTGTTCTGGGCCTCAGGAACCCTAATACCTGAATGTGTCCGGATCGCTGGAAGGATTTGCATCTCGATTCCGTCCGAGTATCTGATTGTCACTGCCATTCGGCCAGTCGATACGTCAGAGCTAGGCATCCTTTGTCGAATCAATTCAGCCATGCGTTGGATAGCCTGTTGGGGAGACTGCCCCACTAGGGTTGAATCGTTAATTACCATAAGAACGTCGACGTCACTCAACCCGTCAACGTATGTGTTCCTACTGATCGACCCGCCAAACAGTGGACGTATAACGTCTTCGACGTCGCGCTCAAGAGCTTGGCGCAATCCTCTCAAGTGCCTTTGGATCGCCTCCGTGTCTCGGTCATTGAAATCGCGGAGTTTGTCTCGAAGGTGTGAGTTAACATCCACAGTTGGTGGAACAGATCGCCGCCAATAATCCGGTCGGCCCGAACCGCCGCACATAAATCTATCCTCCTATTGGGTTTGGGCACCTGCCAAGTGTGCGATCCGCGCTGCACCGATGGCATCAGGAAATTCATCAGTCAAATCATCAAAGTCTCCGCCTGTCGCGTATTCTCGGATGGCTTGTTGTAGTCGATACAGGAAGTTCAGATTGTTAGACCACGAGTTCCACCTCAATGCCTCGTCTGGTTGAATCCACTGCATATGTTCCCAAGCAATAGAGTCGAGAGGGATGTCGTTGCCAGGCCTGAATTCAAACCTCAACCAATCAAGGCCATCGAAAATGTCTGCGCCGCATAGAAAATAGGTCAGGACTTCAAACGGGCGGATCGCGCCGAATACATGTATCGGGATTGCTAATTGAGATTCGTCAAGGATGGTTCTCAAAGTAACGATCGATCTACAGCGATTCAAGAACGAATAACCGATTTCGCGCGCGGTCACACCGATTACTGGGAATTGGCTGAGTTGCATCACATGGCGCGACAACTCGGCGATGTTAACTATCTGTTGCCCCGAACGAGGTTTGATCAAGAAATCGAAGGACGCCGTCTGGGCGATCGACATGTCTTCTGAAGCGCCTTCAATCTGCGATTCAAGACCGGAATAGCGGTCAAAGCTAACCGCGACAACGTTGGCCAATTCTTGAATGTCCGCAACCGAGGTCCGGTACCGTTCTAATGACCATTGGTTATCGCAAGAACACAATTCTTGAGTGGGATAGACATTGTTGGTTTCATACCCTCCACTGTCAAGCACGACCACGTTAGTCGCCAACAACGCCTCGGCGGGAAGGAATCCGTTTGCTACGTCCGGCGCACTAACGAGTGATACGCCGTATAGGTTGTGTGAAACTGCGGCGTGGATCATTGCTACATCGGGGAATCGTCGACTGGAAAAAGAAGGAACGATCATGGGTGTTGCGATGCCCAGTCCGGCGACTCTCCGCGTCTGAGCCTGGCGCATCTCAATCGACACTATTAGCGATCCGGTCACCGCATGAACCACAGTCTCCGCATTGAGGAGCGCTTTGTCGCTCGCAACTGTACGTCAACTGAAACGGCAATCCATTGTTTCTGGCGATTTCTATGACTTCTGCTTTGGTGTTTGTAACAAATGGCGCCTCTACTTTGACATCTCCACCAGAGTAACCATCCAAAATGCGCTGAATGTGTTGCATGAAAAGCAAGGTAGTGTCATAGTATTCTGACAAAGCGTGGATACCCATGGCCACACTCAAAGGTCTATGGTTCGTCGTGCCAGCGGCAATCAGGGCCAAAATCGCGTTGCGGCCAAAAATCTCACCCCTCCTCGAATCTAGCTCAAAGCCTAACTCGATACGACGCAGGTCAACGCCCAAAAATTCAGCAATTTGACGAACGGCAGCCCATTCACTCTCGGCTGCCGGCTGCCCATAGTCAACGAATACTCCAGATACGTCGCGACTCTCCGTGACGTAAAGAGATGCCGCTGCGGACGAATCTATTCCTCCGCTCATCAGTACCAACGTGTGCTGGTCGGAATGGTTGTTTATTGCGTCATCCATAAGCCTTTGATTATAGATAAATGGCACGACCGGTTAATGATGTTGTGGTACCTATGTTGGGGCGAGTTCGGTTTCAGGATAGCGTAGGCACCATAATCCTCTGGACATTCCCTCTTGAGCGGGAATCCTATTCGATGAGGGACCTGTCCGGCCTCGTCGCAACGTAATCGGGGTTTACTTCGTGACCTAGGCTAGGCCTGGGCGGAATGAGACTTGGTAAAAGCCGTCGTGGACGTTAGGCGGCGATGTCAATGCGATACTGTAGTAGGGGAGTTCAGAATAGGCGATTGCTAGTGGGTAGGAGTTGGTGTTGGAGACTATGAGCTGAGCGCCGACGGTCATTGTGATGGGTCCGGTCGCGTCGTATTAGAAAACTAGGATGCATCACTCCCGACACCTCGCCACCTCACACGAAGCCGCCGACCAATCCCGACACACCCCCGCCTACGAACCCCACACCAAGCACAACCATCCTAAAAATCCTTCCAATTCCTCCCCATCCTAGCTCAAACCCCACTTGACAACCGATACAATCGTGCTAATATAAGAACTGTTAACAACAAACATCGCCGCGCCGACGGGTGCGGATACGACCTCAACTAGACCCTGCCGACAAAAACCCGAGACCAAGCCCAAGACCGTGAACGCAACAACGCAAGAGCAACACAGTCGACGACTGATCTCGGCATCCTTGAGCAAACAAGATGCAACGTCGGGAGGGACCGTTAGAAACGAACGCTGCTACAAGGTCCAGTCGCGTCGCCCATGGCAGGCGCCGCAACACGAGCCAGACAAAAGTACCCCCGTAGGGGTGACCCTCGTGGTCGCCCGCGCAAAACGGAACGCACCCTTTCTCCCTCCCCCTCTCAGGGGGAGATTAAGAGGGGGTCCACCGGCGGCACCTTTGTCCAAGGGCTGGGCGAACGTTCGTGAATCCGGCAGACGTCGGCCCTCGAAAACAAACAGGGCGCGGCTACAGCACCAGCTCGGGACTAACCGAGCGATGGAGAGCGGCACAGCTCAAGCGGCCGAACTCCGGGCCCACGGTCTGGCAACGTGGGCAGACGCTGGAATTAAAGGACGGGCCCACGTCCAATCCCCGCAAGCGCGGCGATGAAAAACCCATTCGGACGTCCTCCGCTAGGCGGTGGAACTGTCCGAAGAACCACTAGGGTTTCCCCCGCTCGCGGGGGAAATGTCCGAAGGACAAAGGGGGTATACCAACCTCCCACAAAAAAACCTGCAACACCCCCGCAGGCCATACCAACATACCCATTCCCAGAACAGCCCAAAACCACGGGCTACCTTGTCATTCCCGCGGACGCGGGAACCCAGAAAAACACGGCACACCGCCCCCCCCCCAAACATCACCGCAGTTACTTCTCAAGCAACAACGTGTCCCCTCTCCCGCTGGGCGGGAGAGGGTTAGGGTGAGGGCCCGGGGAGGTGCCGGGCATACGTGGTGGAATAACGGGCGTTTTGTGATGGTGTCCACGGTCGAAAGGTGCATGGGGTTGAACGGCTTTAGCCGTCGGCAAAGTAGAATTCATCGAATGTTGTTCCGTTCCGTGACCGTCGTTGGCTTGGTGCTGTTGGGCGCGGTTGTTTTGGTTGGCTGCGGGGTTCAGAATGAAGGCGGGCCCGGTGGCAGTTCTCTGACGGCGGAGCTGGTGGTGCCGCCAGATTCTCAGACAGTTGTCGAGGCGGCCACGGCGGTCCCAACTTCGACACGCGTGCCGACGGCGACCGCTGTGGTGACGGATGAGGTCGCGGAACAGGTCGTTGAGAAGCAGGCCAACGTGAATGTGCCCAATCGGGGCTACAACTCGTTAGGGGATCCCGATGCGCCGATCACGATGTTCGAATTCTCGGACTTCGTCTGACCGCACTGCGGTAGTTGGCACCGCGGGACGGTTGCCCAGATGCGTGAGACGTATATCGCCGATGGGCTGGTGAGGTCGATATATTTCCACTTTCCGATCCTGTCTCAGGAGTCGGCGATCGGGGCCGAATATTCCGAGTGCGCAGGCGAGCAAGGGGCGGAGCATTTCGGGGCATACGTGGATGCGGTCTACGAGCGTCAGGATGAGATTTCGGAGTCGCTGTTTGGGGAGTTGGTGCCGGAACTGGATCTGGATGCGACGGCGATGAACGAGTGTCTGGTGTCGGGTCGGCACAATGCGACGTGGCAGATCGACCGGGCGCGGGGCGAGGCGATGGGCGTACAATCCACTCCAACTATCTTTCTCGCGTATGTCGACAAGAATGGCGAGGAAGTCCGTTTGCAGTTCCGCGGAGCACGTGATTTCGACAACATGTCGCAGATAATCGACGCCATCTTGAGGGAGATCGAGCAGTGAAGATAACTAAGATAACGCCATATTTGATCTCGGCGCCAGCGCCGTTCCTGCCGACCGCTCATGACAGTGGCAGCGAGGTGCGAAATCGGGAGTATCTCTTCGTGTCGGTGGATACGGACGAGGGAGTTACGGGATGGGGCGAGATTACTTGCACTCGGGATCAGGCGAACCGGGGCGTAGCGTCACTAATTTCTCGGGTGTCGGAACTGCTGAAGGGTGATGACCCGAAGAATATCGAGAAAATCTGGCACAAGGTCTTCCGGCACTTCACGTATATGGGTTCGAGGGGCGCAACGACGAGTGTGATCTCGGGTATCGATATCGCTTTGTGGGACATCCGCGGGAAGGTGCTGGGGGTGCCGGTGTATGAGTTGCTAGGCGGCCCGGTTCGTGATGCGGTCGATGTTTACTGCCATCCGCAAGACGGTGCCACGCCGGAGGAGCTGGCGCAGCACTGCCAAGCGATCGTGGCCACCGGTCAGACGTCGATCAAGACGGACCCTTGGCATCCGCATCATTCAGACGAGATCGACGGCTACATGTCGGGCCGGCTAACCGCTGAGGCTGAGAATCTTGGTGTGGAGCGGATCGCGGCAGCGCGTGAAGCCGTGGGTCCGGATATCGAGATCTTGATCGACAACCACGCTCGGTTCGATGTTCCAACGGCGATTCGGCTGGCGAAGGCGCTCGAACCGTACGACATCTTCTGGTTCGAGGAACCGGTAGGGGTGGAATCGAACACGGCATTGAAGCAGGTTCGGGACGCGACCAACGTGCCGATCTGCGTAGGCGAACGGATTCACACGCGGTGGGAGTTCGTGCCAATCCTAGAGCAGGGGCTAGCAGACTTCATCATGCCTGACATCACGTGGACGGGCGGGATATCCGAGCTAAAGAAGATCTGCATCCAAGCGGAGTCGTACTACATACCCGTATCACCGCACGATGCGAGCGGTCCGATCAACGTGATCGCCGGTGCGCAGGTGATGATCACCGTGCCCAACTGCTACCGGGTGGAAACATCACGCGCGGACCTGCACGCATACGACTGCCTGATGGACGTCCCGCTAGATATCCGCGGTGACAAAATACACCTCGACCCGGCCCGCCCAGGGATCGGCATCGAGATGGACCGGGAGTATCTGAACGCGCATCTGGTGGACTGAACTGGCAGCGAGTTACGTTGACGATCACTTTTGCTGAAAAATGATTGTCAAAACATTTTGAGGCGCGTAAGTGAGCGACAAGACGTTCGGCGACGCGTCGCCCTACTCAACCGCGAACAGGTAGGCGTAGTGAGGTTGGTTGCCGCGGATGAATTGGATGTCTACTCGGTGGTAGTCGGTCAGTTCTTGAGTCAGGCGGGTTTCGGCAGCGCGGGCGGTGTCGGCGGAGATCTCTACGCCGACGTACACGGCGACTAGTGCCCCGTGGTGCACGACGGTGTTGACACCGGCGATCAGCATTGAGAGTTCGTCGTCGGAGGCGGTTACCGTCTCGCCGTCGACGATGACCATGAATTGGCCTTGCTGGACGTGAACGCCGCCCATGGTGGCGTCGCGCGACGCTCGAAACACGGAGCCGACGTGGAGGCCTTCGAGCATGTCGGCCATTTCCTCGGCGTTTTCGTCGAGGTCGGCGTCCGGGTCGAAGGCGCTCATGGCTGCGATGCCTTCTTGCATTGATCGGGTGGCGATTACCGTGGACGATTTTTCGGTGAGTTCGGATGCCTGTTCGGCGGCGCCGATGATGTTCTTGTTGTTGGGGAGGAGGATAACTTGGTCGGAGGGTGCGGCGTCGACGGCTTCGAGGAGGTCTTGAACGCTAGGGTTGAGGGTGTCGCCGCCCTCGACGATAAAGGTGGCACCCATGCCGGCTTGTCGGAAGAAATTGGCCATGCCGTCACCGGCAACTACTGCCACGATGGCGATGTCGACGGGCTCGATGGGTTGCTCGGCGATTGCGGCGTCGGCACGTCGATTCTCGGCCCACTCGGTGGTCTGGGCGTCCATGTTCTGGATACTGACGTTGAGGGTGAGGGCGCCGTTTTGGACGGCAAGGCTGACGGCTTCGCCGGGGTCTTCCATGTGAACGTGGATCTTGGCGATGGTCTCGTCGCCGGCGATGACGGTTGAGCGTCCGATTTTGTTGAACTCATCGGATAGTTGAGGGATGTTGATTGCGGTGCCTTCGATAGCGATGTTGGTGCAGTATCCCCAGGCCTCTTCCTCGGCGATGTCGAGAGAGGAAGTGTCGACAATGACGCCGCTTTCGCCGACGAGATTTTCGATGCCAGGGGCAGTGACAGAGACAGAGCCGTCGCCTTCACCTTGGAGGTATTGGGACATACCGATGAACATGATTGAGAGCCCGAACCCGCCGGCATCGACGACACCAGCCTCTTTGAGGACGGCGAGCATTTCCGGTGTGCGCTCGGTGGTGTCGAGGGCTTGTTTCGCGGCCGTTTCGACTACATCGTTGACGTCGGCGCCTTGCTCAGCGACTTTGACTGCGGCCTCGGCTGCTTCACGGATGACGGTCAACATGGTGCCTTCGACCGGGTTTGGCACCGCGCCGTAGGCCATCTCGGCGGCTAAGGTCAGGCCGTGGGCAAAATTCTCGCCATTGATCTCGGCGACATCGGTCATGGCGTCGCGGAGTCCGCGGAATAGTTGGGCCATGATGAGTCCGCTGTTGCCTCGGGACGAGAGCAACGCGGCGCGGGCCATCGCCGTGGCGGTTGCTGGGACGTGAGCGGTGGCGGTGGTCTCCATGTCGGATGCGATGCCGCGCATCGTCAGCACCATGTTGGTGCCGGTATCGCCATCGGGGACGGGGAAGACGTTTAGAGCGTTGAGCTGGTTCTGATTGGTGGCGATTGCGGCTAGAGCGGCTTTGGCGAGATCACGTAGGAGGTAACCGTTGCTTGTCGTGGAGGCCATTGGCATCTAAGGGTCCCAGAATGTAGGCGGCTCGGTGCTTGGCGATGGCTCGAAAGGTGCTTCCGAACTCTCCGCGATGTTATCCTATTCGTTGTTAACCGCTCCGATTGCGGCGTCGCGTGCAATCGATTGGCGGAACCTGCCAAAGCCACGAAATCGAAGAAACGCGCCATGTCCACGTATATGTCCGAAGAGCAGATCCGAGCCGCCTTGAAGCTAGGTCCGCGGCCGAAACCTCAGTTCGGCAACAATCGGAGCCACGCCTTGAATGCGACGAAGCGTCAGTTCAAGCCGAACCTGCAGTCGCGGCGGGTGTTGGTGAATGGTCAGGAGCGGAAGATCAAGCTCTCGGCACGTGAGATTCGGACGCTCAACAAGCGCGGTCGGATGTTGCTGGCGGAGTGAAGTTGTGGGGATCGACCCAAACTCGCTAGGTCGAACTGGTCGACCAATCTCAAACCATTGACTTCAGAGCGGCGCGTCCGGACCGACTACTGAACTCGAATGGCTCGCCCGCGGCGTCTTTGATGGCCACCAGTTGAGTTCGCCCAGTTTCATGACGATGGCGGGGACCATGATGGCCCGGACGACGAAGGTGTCGATGAGAATGCCGAGCATTACGGTGAAGCCGAGTTGGAAGATGTCGAGAAGGGGGAATGTGGTGAGCACTGAGAAGGTTCCGGCAAGGATGATTCCGGCGGATGTGATGACGCCTCCGGTGCGGGTGATGGCGTAGCGAGTGCCTTCGACCAAGCCTCGGTTGCGGGTCTCTTCGCGAACGCGGGACATGATGTAGATGTTGTAGTCGGCGCCGAGGGCGATGAGGAATACGAAGATGAAGGATATGGAGTCGAAGGCCATGCCGTCGTGCCCGAAGACGTTTTCGAATATGAGTATGGACACTCCGAGGGCGCCGGCGAAACTGAGGATGACGCTGATGACGAGGTAGGTGGGTGCGACGATGCTGCCGAGGAGGAGGGCGAGTATGACCCAAATGGCGATGACAACGATCGGCGCGATGACGCGGAAGTCCCGGATAGTCGTGGTTCGGCTGTCGAGGTTGGTCGCCGATTCGCCGCCGATTAACGCCGTAGCGCCACTTAACGATGAGGTGGCGACGCTATCCCGGGCGGTTTCTCGTAATCGTTGAACGGCGTCCATCGCGGCGGTGTCGTA
Source organism: uncultured Dehalococcoidia bacterium (assembly GCA_951812795.1). Classification (GTDB taxonomy): domain Bacteria; phylum Chloroflexota; class Dehalococcoidia; order Lucifugimonadales; family Lucifugimonadaceae; genus Bin127. The sequence continues at coordinate 1,641,396 of OX638325.1, read as the reverse complement.
TGGATCGTCGTTGAGGACGACTTCCAATTTCGTCGTCGTGCGATCGGTGGAGAGCAGTCTCTGTCCGGCGAGGAACGTGCCTGCTAGTTGCGCTTGTTCGGGCGGCAGGAGAGCCATGAGTTGGGCGATCTCGCCAGGGTCGTCGGGCATCATGGCGACGAGCGGCTGGACCTCGGCGATATCGACCGGCAGCGGCTCACCGAGTGGGCGGGTGATGGACGTCACGTTGTTGACCGCGGGATCGGCGACTAGCGTTGCGGAGAGGTCCTCGATGGCCTGCAGGTGTTCTAGGACCGACTCACCTTCTTTAGAGACGTACACAGTAGTGGGTGCAAGCTCACCAGGCGGATAGGCGGACTTGAGGGTTTCAAAGCCGACCTTCGACTCCGCGCTGTCCGGGAAGCCTTCGACAAAGCTGAAACGTGGTTTGAATTCGAAGAGTCCGAACGTTAGGACGATCATAACGACGGCGGTAACCGAGAGGAGCATTCCAGGTCGTTTTGAAACCAACATTCCAACGCGGTACCAGATGCCGGTCTCTTTGTCACTCGGTTCAATCGTTTTGATGGGCCAGAATGCGACGCGGCCCATGGCGACAAGGACGGCGGGGATCAGCGTCAAGGCTGCGACGAGCATTACGGCGATGGCCATAGCGAGCATCGGCCCCATGGTCTTCAAGCTTCCGGATAGGGCAAGGGCGAGGGCCATCATGGCTACGATGGTGGTGCCGGCGCTGCCGGCAATGGATGGACCGACGGCGCGCATGGTAGCCGCGATGGCGGCGAATTTACTGTCGTGCAACGGAAGCTCTTCGCGGTAGCGCGAGACGATGAACAGGGTGTAGTCGGTTCCGGAGCCGAACATGAGCACGGCCATTATCGCCGTAACTTGTCCGTTAAGGGCGAGGTCGAAGTTGTCGGCGAGGAGTGCGGCGATGGATTGGGCGACGGTCAATGCCACGCCGACGGTGACGACGGGCAGCAGGGCGAGCAATGGTGAGCGGTAGATTACGAGCAGTATGACGAGTACTAGGACGATGGTGATGGCGCTGACGCGGAAGTCGAAGCTCTGGAACACAACGATAGCGTCGGCGAGGATGCCGGCGGGTCCGGTGACTTGGACCGTGGCGGGGAGTTCAACCATGAGGTCCTCGTCGAGCGAACGCAGCCAATCGACGGTGGCCGCGAATTCTTCACTAGCTGGTGAACCGGCGATGACGACGGTGATGGTGATCGCAGTCCCGTCGGGAGAGATCGCGGGTTCTCGCGCCGTCTCCGGTGCGGATTGTTCGGGCGTCAGCGCGTTTCCACCGAAATCTGATTGACCGAAATCGGAGATTACTAGCGCGATGTTTTCGTGCTTCTTGTCGTTGCGGATGAGCGCGTCGATCTCGGCTACGAGGGCTATGTCCTGATCAGATATACCTGACGGATTCCGATAGATCAGAATGGCGGGCAGGCCTTCGAAAGCAGGGAACTTTTCGCTTTCAAGTTCGAGGGCTTCTAGCGCCTCGGTGCCGTTGGGCAAGAACTCGGATTGTTCGCTGGTTGAAACGTCTTCGATGCTGGGAGAGACGGTCTGGATGACGCCGGCGATGATGATCCAAGCGACGATGAGGATTGCAATGCCGCGCCAAGATGCGACGCTGGCTGCTATGGCGTTAAACAATCGGGGAGTGCCGTAATCGGAAGTGTTGCGCGATTCAGGAGCATGTGCCTATGTTTAACTATACGAATACGCGGTTGTTCCGGACGTTCTTGCGAGTTGTTGTTGGGTATGTACAACATGGACTGCGTTCGTCTACTTGGGCGCAGGCAAAACGAAGACATGAAGGAAAATTACCACTCGCCAGCCAATTTCGCCGCTCCCAACTCGCCGTAGGCGCGCATAATGGCTTCGCGGACGCGATTTGGGGCTGTGCCGCCGGGGATGTCGCGGGCGGCGAGGGACTCGGTTGCTGAGATGTTGGGGAGGTCGATGTCGCCGGTCGGTTCGCCTCGGGTGTGGGCGGCTACCTTCACATAGGCTTCGCGGAAGGGTAGGTCATGTTCGCGAACAAGGTAGTCGGCGTAGTCTGTGGCCAGGATTTCTTGGCCTTGAGATGCCGCTTCCATGCGATTGCGGTTGATTGACATCTCGCCAACCATGCCCGTCGCTGCCGCTAGCGACGCGGCAACCGTGTCGGCCGCATCCATCATCGGGGGCTTGTCTTCTTGGAGGTCGCGGTTGTAGGTCATCGGGAGGCCCTTGAGTGTGGTTAACACCGCGACTAGCGACCCGTAGACGCGACCTGATTTGCCGCGGATCAGTTCGGCGTAATCTGGGTTACGCTTCTGGGGCATCATGCTGGAACCGGAGGAATAGGCATCGCTGAGCCGGATGAAGCCGAACTCTTCAGAGGACCAGATGACGATGTCTTCGCAGAGGCGGGAGAGGTGAGTCATGGTCTTGGCCGCCGCGAAGATGAAGTCGAGGATGAAGTCGCGGTCAGAGACGGCGTCCATCGAGTTAGTGCTGATGCGCGAGAACCCCAGACGTTCGGCGACGAATTCCCGGTCGAGGGCGTAAGTGGTGCCAGCGAGGGCGCCACTGCCGAGGGGAAGCACATCGGAAGCGTCGTGCGCATTGGAAAAAGATTCGGCGTCGCGCCCAAACATCTCAACGTAGGCCAGCAGAACATGCCCGAACGAAACAGGTTGCGCACGCTGCAGATGGGTATAACCGGGAATGATCGTATCGATATTCTCTTCGGCGCGGTCGAGAAGCGCGCGTTGTAGCTGTCGGCATGCGGCACGACACCCAGCGGAGACGCGTTTAACGTATAGACGGGCGTCTGTGGCTACTTGATCGTTGCGGGAGCGCGCGGTGTGCAGCCGTCCGGCAACGTCTCCGATCAACTCGTAGAGACGGGCTTCAACATTGATATGGATATCTTCGAGTTCGGGTTTCCAGTTGAATTGGCCAGATTCGATCTCTTCGCGGATCTGTTGCAATCCGTCGATGATGTCGTTCGCATCTGCGCCGGAGACGATGCCCTGCTTCGCGAGCATTTCAGCATGAGCGATCGATCCCGCGATGTCCTCGCGGTACATGCGGCGATCAATATCTAGAGAGACAGTGAAGTCGCTGGCTAGTTCAGAGCCGCGGATGGAGGATGAGGGGGAGTTGGATGGTGGCAACAGGTACTACTCGCCTTTCGTTCCAAGGTGGCGAACTCTGTCGACGTTATTAGAGCAAATGTAATTTATCTCGGCCAATCCCCTGCCCATTTGTCGCGGTAGGAAAGGTCGAGGGATTGGTCTCCGGCTAGGCGGTTCCACATGCGGGTGCGGAAGTGCTTCTGTTTGGCCGATAGTGCTCGTTGCATCGACATCGGGTTTTCGGACTCGAGGCGGGTTCGGATCGCAGAATTGCCTGTCGGGTCGTGGTTCCAAGACGGGACGGTCGGGTTGCTCTTGCGTTGGAACAAGAATTTGAGCATGTAGCGGACCGTTTCGCTCGTATTGGCGGTTCCGGCGTGCCAGATGTCGTAGTGGAGTATCACGACGCTGCCGGCGGGGACTGAGGCGATGTATTGATCGCGAAAATTGCCTTGCGAAGCCATGCGCTCAGGCAAGGCTTGCAGGACGTGGGTGCCGGGCAGGATGCAGGTTGGACCCATGTTGCGGGCGACGTCTTGCGGGTAGTACATCGCGAGTACGAGGTCGACGCGGTCGGGCATTCGGATTTGGCCGCCTTCGATGTTGAGGTCCATCAGATTGTCCTGATGTATCTGCTGGCTCGGCGTTCCGGGAGCGTTGCGGTGGCAGTGGCGATGAGGGAACATCTCGTAGCCAGGACCAAGCAGGCTGGTCAGACTGCCGACAACTTCGGGGGCATCCCAGACATCGTTGAGTTGAGGGATTTCTTCGAGGACTGCATCGCCGGGATTTGATGGGAGCGCCTCTAATGCGTCGTAGATCTCTTGATTGATCCCGGCGCGGAGGTCGGGTTGGACTACGTGGTAACCGCGGATTACGAACGATGCCATCTCGTCGTCGGTCAGGCGGTGGTCGGTTGTTATCGCTGCAGTCGTCATATCTGGTGCCTTGTTGTGGGTGTTGAAGCGGAGGAACCGATCAGGCGGTGAAATCCTCGATCTTCTCTAAGATGAACTGGAATCCGATCACCTCTCCAGCCTCGTCGCTTCCGATGCCGGCCCATACGTCCGGCGCCTGAATGAGGCGCCACCCGTCGATTATTGCGGCGTGGACAGATTCGTAAGGCAGACCGTCGCTCGTCGGATCGATCTGCGTAACGGACCCCGCCACCGGTTCATATGCGGCCGCCGATAGAGCGGCTGATTGGGGATGCGTACTTTCGCTGTTGATGTACAAGAGGCGTTGAAGCTTGGGCATGGACCATCCAACAGATTCGGTGGGTTTCGATGAAGATTGATGTTATCGCGGAAGACGCACATCCACATCAGGGGATGTCACACTTTTGATGTCATACTTTGCGCCAAAACGGTTCGCGTTTCGAGACCTTGTCGAGTATCGCCGGGTCCCAGGCCGGCAACTCCCATCCGAGCGGCTGCAACGGGCCGCTTCGCCATCCGATGCGCTCGTGAACCCGCTCATCGCTGTAGTAGACGATGTATATGAGGTCGACGAACTTGTCGAAGTACTTGGGCATGTTGGCTTCCAAGAATTCGATCGCGGACATCCGTTGCTCTTCGTCAAGGGCCGGGAAACCGCCTTCGACCCTGACCGATGGTTCGAGAGACAGAGCTTCTAATATTCGGTGGAGAGCTTCCCCATATGCGGGAATCCGAGCTGCCAGTTCCTCGGCCTCTTTAGCCAAACCCATCTCTCCGGCACCCGGAAGTTCGTCGACTGGCGGGACGATGATGTCCATTACCGAAGCAAGCAGCAAGAATTCACCGTCTGTCAGATTCATATCGGTCTCGGCCATGGCTAAGCACCCGCAATCAGGATTTCAGATCCGCGCGTTCGCGGTCGATGTAGTCGGCGGTCCGGAGCGCCAATGCGCCGATGGTTGGCGTCGGGTTGACTGCGGCGCAGGTGACAAAAACCGAACCATCGACAACGAAGATGTTGTCTGCGTCGTGGGTTTGTCCCCAGCGGTCGACAACTGATGTAGTCGGGTCGTCGCCCATGCGCGCGGTACCCATAAGGTGCCATCCAGCGGCCTTCAGCAACCGGGTGGCGAGCACGTGGGCGGCTCCAGCTTCCCTTAACGCGGTTTCCGCGTTCTCGACCGCGTCGTCGAGCTGTCGTCGGGAATTATCGCTCAGGGTGTAGAACACTTTCGGCGAGGGTATTCCGTTCGAGTCGGTCAGCTTGGGGTCGAGTTCGATTCGATTGTGCTCTTCCGGCAGGTCTTCGCCGATGACGCCTAGTACCGTGACGTCGCCAAAGCGTCGTTTGAACTCGGCGTGATGGTCTGCACCCCAAGGCACTCGACCGAACATGTAGCCGCATGCAGTCGAAATCGGCCCGGAACTTCTAGCTAATTGATATGTGTAGCCGCGAACGAAGTCCTTAGACGGGTTGGTCTCGTAAAACTCCTGGCACAAAATCATGTTGGCCAACGGGCCCTTGTATGTCTGCAAGCCATCGTCGAACAGGCCGCTGACCATTGCGTAAGGATGGAACATGAGGTTTTTGCCGAGTAACCCGCTGGAGTTACACAGGCCATTTGGGTACGCGCCGGACGTTGAATTGAGCATGATGCGGGGAGAACCAATGCCATTCATGGCGAGCACCACGGCGTTCGCGGGCTGGAAGTTCTCTTCGCCGTCCGCATCGTAGTAGCTCGCGCCGGTGGCTTTGCCTTCGGCATCGGTTTCGACGCGGAAGACCCGGGATTCGGTGCGCAGCTCGACGCCGTTAGCGATGGCTTCAGGCCAGATGGCGACGTCGGTCTGGCCCTTGGCGCCCCTTGAACATCCGAGGCCGGTGTTGCCGCAGTTGTTGCACGCTTGGCGTCCCCGGTAAGGGACGGAATTGACGTAGCTGTCTGACGGCCACCAGTGCCATCCAAGGCGGTCGAAGGCTCTCGCCATTCGTTCGCCGTCCTGCCCGATCGGTATCGGCGGCATCGGCCGTTCTTTTCGCCGAGGGTTCGCCGGGTCGCCGTTGATGCCGGAGCAGCCCATCAACGCGTCGTAGGCGTCATAATACGGCTCCAATTCGTCGTAGGAAAGCGGCCAATCGTCGGCGACGCCGTCGAGGGTCTTGACGCGAAAGTCAGAAGGGTGGAAGCGCGGAGTGTGGGCGGTCCAGTGGATGGTGCTGCCGCCGACCGCGTTGAACATCAAGGGATCGATGGGCGATTCATCGACGTTTAACGGGTAATCGACGTCGAGGGCGCGCACATTTGGATCGAATGCCCAGTTGGTGCGCGCCTGTATCTCCCAATCGGCGTGTTCGTTCGGGAACTCTTCCGGTTTGATCCAGCGCCCTTGTTCGAGACACACAACATTGAAACCGGATTTCGAGAGCCTCCAAGCAACCGCCGCGCCAGACGCACCTGATCCCAGTATGAGGATGTCAGTAGATGGATGTGTGATTGTCAATCCCGCCTGCCTATCCGCGGATGCAGACCGATAAGTAATCGGAAATCATACCATCTGTAATCTCACCGAAAATATACTTGCCTGACGTAACTTGCAACCAACCATCTCCTACGCTTCATCATGCTCAAAGGCGTTTTAGTCGCATTCGCCATCATGCTGGTGGCGATTCCAATCCCCGGCGTCCATTTCATCGCCATACCCGTCAGCCCGTTCGTCGCCGGGTTCGTGGGCGGTGGGATCGCCAAAGCGGATGAAATGAAGATCGTATGGTTCGGGTTAATCGTCGGTGTGTTGATGCTGGTTCCAGCGGTAATTATCGTTACTTACTGGCAGTTGGGCAACGCGGAAAGGTTGCTGGGAGCGCCGACATGGTTTTGGGCAGTTGTGGGAATCGCGATCGTGCCGTACGCCTGGTTCGGATCCACAATTGGTGCGTTGGGTTCGTATCTGATGCGTTCGAAGGCGGAGAATACCGGCGAAGTTGGGGCTGGAGGTTAGGTGCCAACTGCGAACCTCCGTTCGCGACGCGGTTACTTCTCTGAGCCGGATTCGTCGTAAGTGTAGAGCGATGAGAATCGCTGGGCCAGGGTTCGGCGTTGGGTGTGGCTTGACATGCGCGAATCGTGAATAGGCGACGAATCTTGGTGTGCGAGCCAATCGACCAACCACGTATTCAGCTCCGCTTGCCGTTTTGGAATGGTTTCAGCCTGGGGCACGACGAGGACCGGGCAGGACACTTCACGTCGGATGTTGTCTGCGACAGAAGGCAGGAACCTCTTGGTTAAGCCACGGCGCATTCGTGAACCCATGACGATCCATGAAAATCGCGAATGTCGGTGCGCGACAGCAAGGGTGTCGGTAGTGCCCAACCTGACTGATCTGATCGAGTATTCGATGCCGATTTTGTCGAGATACTCGAAGGTGTAATTGCGGGCTTGGTCGAATTGCTTGCGATTCCGGCGGTAGTCGAGGTTGCTCTCGTAAATTCGTATTCCGACGCCCGCTTTTTGCGCGATGGCGACGGCGTATGGAAGACAGGCCTTCATCGACCGCTCGACGCGGAGCGGAACAACGACAGATGTGGGCTCCAATTGAGTATCTCGTAATTCGACATCCGGATCATCGTTGATCATCAAGATCGGGACGGTGGTTACTCGCAGCAATTCCTCGGCCATCTTTTTACGGATGTAACGGCGCAAACGATGTTGCGGCCGTGCGTACATCACAATCATGGAATCATCGGCTTGCTGAGCCTTATATGAAAGGATGTGTGCCGGGCTTCCGGCACTGAGGTCAGTTTCGATCTCGACATTGAGGTGCCCCAAACGGTTGGTGATCTCGTTCAGATAGTCGATGGCGAGAATTCTGCCGAATTCGTGGATGGCGCCATTGTTGATGAAGGATTCGCCGAGGTTGCGCCCATCTTCACCGGCATGGAGCGAAAGGTGGGCGCGTTGGCGCCATTCGCCGTGCCTAGTTAGCGGGGGTACATCCGCTAATGAGAAGAAGAGGTCCAACTTTGATCCGAACCACTCGCTGAGGAGCAGCCCATAAGAGATAGCGCGTTCATGCCACTCAGTTCCATCCAGTGGGACAAACAATGAGCGGACCTTGATGGGGTCTCTGACTTGTTGTTGATTCAACATCGGCAATAGACATCGACCGAAACACGAAAATCTAACGGAAAGTGAAACCGCGGTATGAAGTCATGCTAACGGATTCGCCTCTAGAGCGTCACGATCGCGGTTCGGCCTAGTGACTATTGGGGTTCAGGCAACGGGAAATCGGAGAAGCAATTCAACAACGCGCCCATGAATCCTTGGAACTGTAGCGCTTCCTCGGGACTGGCGTCTGGTCGACCGCCGAGGTATATCTGGGCGAAGTCGGTCGCCTCGAACAGATCTGCGATGCACTGTTCGCTCTGGTTCAAGACACCTGAACTGCCGACTTGGTCGGCGAGAGAACATGCCATCATCCCGGCGAAATACTCACCTGCGACAGCGATGGTTTCGGGGGCCGCATCTGGACGTTCTCCAGCGATGACAGCCTTTACGTCGGATTCGGCGATTAGATCTTTGATGCACGTTACGCCAGCATCAGACAGTTGATCGCCGAGTGCGCCCAAAGTGGTCGATTCGAACATGGCCCTCACCGTATCGGCTTCGAGACAACCGAAGAGCGAATCTTCCCATTCACTCGGTTCGCCTGCCGCGGCGACGCGCTGTCCGAGGACGAACGCCATTTGCTCTTCGCCAAGTTCGTTTCGGATACACTGTTGCTCCGTTTCGTTGAACTTGTCGAAGACCGCCCGCCAGAGCGTTGCTCCGGTGATCTGGAATTGAGGTCCAGTTGCAGCTTCGGACGGCGGTATCTCTGGTGTCGCCGTCGGTTGTACCGCGGTCGGTGCGGCCGATGATTGAACGCCTTCTGCGTCGAATATTGAAACCAGAACCGGCTCCAACTCGTCTTGAGGCACGAAGTTTTCAAATCGGCCGATGACTTTCCCATCGCCGCCCATTACGAAGGTCCATTCTTGCGAGACGAGTCCCCATTCGGACAGGAGCGGTGTCGGCATGGCACGAGAGAGATCGCCCTGGATCTCCTGCGGGTTGGTGAATAGATCGATATGGACGTAGTTGGCTTGTCCGGGGTACGACCGACTCAGGTTGCTGAGCACTTCGACTTGCGGCCCGCACACTGCGTTAGTGCAGAATGCCGGACTGGCGAACACGATGACCGTCGGCTTGCCGTTTTGGAGTGCGTCCGCGACGGAGATCTGGTAGAGACTTTCATCGCGACTCGATCCGGTGGTCAATTCGGAGACGTGATACACGTCGTCGAGGGTTCGCGAAACGCTCAGCGGCGGGACCTCGCCGACGTCCACCGACATGGTTCGTTCGTGGACTTCGGTGATGATTTCAACGGTTGCGACGCTTCCGTCTGGACGGGGAACGCTGGCCTCGACTCCCCAGGTTCCGATTTCGTCGAAAGTCAACTCGGTTACGTGGATACCTCGTGTGCCGTATGGGAACGGAAAGTAACGAGCGCGGGAGGTTTCGACTGGGCCTTCGCGGTTGTCGAGCGAATCTTCGCCGTCGGGATAGCGGTAGGACGCGACCTGCACGACGGGAAAAGCGACGATGCCAGATTTGTCGGTCAGCACCATCGCGAATCGGCGCGTTCCGGGGCCTAAATCGGGCGTTGCCAAGATGGCGTCGATCTCTTCATCGGCGGTGCGGACAACCCACTCTTGCTCCGGTTCTTGCAACCCGCCGGTCGGTTCGACCTGGGTAACCGGGGTTGACGACGGGACGATTGCGACGGTCGGTGGCGTGGTGGGTTCGGAGGTCGGCTCCGTGGTAACAGTTGGGTCGGCGCTCGAACACGCAGAAACGAGCGCAACCAAAGCGAGCGCTAAGGTCGGCCACAGTAATTTGTGGCCGACCAGGTGCCGGGTTGATTCGACGATGGAAGACCCATGCATCAGAATCCGCCCTCATAGATGCCGAAGGTGAAGGCAAAGATGGCGAAGTTCGATGAATCGCTGCTCAGCTTCAGGATGTGGGAGCCGTACTCCGGTGTCTCCACGATCTTGTACATGCGTCCTCCCGACACATCGAAGTAGGAGCGTCCCTCCTCATCGAACTGGATGTCGTCGCCTGCTTGAACCTCGGAGAGTGGTTGATCATCGATCTCAACGTAGACCTTGAAATCACCGGGCTCCGGCGGGTCGATAACAACATTGGCGCTACGCCCTTCGAAACGGAATGCAAGGTAGTCGCTTAGGTCGTCGGTTTCGCGGGCATGGACGATCGCCTCTCGTTCGTTACGCCAGAGGCCGCTCACGACCCATTTCTGCGGCGGGTAGTTGCTGTTCTCGGCGTATCGGTCCACGTATTCGATCTCGACATCGGGTTTGACGTAGTACTCGTCTTGGGCGGCGTACAGGCCGTAGACGCTGTAGTTTCGTTCGTATCCGCCGTAGAGCTCGCGGGTCACGGTTCGAGCGGTTGAGTCTCGCTGGACGTTTTCGACCTCCCCGATCGGGATCGCGCTCACGTCGTAACCGGCGTCCTCTAGGACCTTGCGAATCTCGAGTTCGGTTTCTCGATAGGCACCCTCGCCAAAATGCTCGTAGTGGATCTCGCCGTCGATGCCGACGAGGTATTTGGCAGGCCAGTAGCGATTGTTAAAGGACCGCCACGTCTTCATATCGTTGTCGAGAGCGACGGGCCACTCGATACCTTCTTCGTCGACCGATCGCTGCACGTTCTCAAGCTCTTTTTCGAAGTCGAATTCTGGAGAATGCACGCCCAAGATAACGAGACCGTTGTCCGAGTATTTCTCCTGCCATTCGCGCAGGAACGGGAAGGTCCGGAGGCAGTTGACGCATGTGTAGGTCCAAAAATCGACCAATACCACTTTGCCTTGCCCGGTCAACTCGGCGATCGTCGTTGGTTCGCTGTTGATCCATGCATCGATGCCGCGGACGTCTTTGTCGAACAACGGAGGCGGTTCCGTTCTGGCAACCGGCGCCGTGGTGGGCTCCTCTGTAGGTTCCGGTGGCGTTTCGGTAGGCGGTACTGGAGTCGGTTCGACTACCGGCACACTCGTAGGAGTATCGGCGATTTCCGGTTCATCGCTGCCGCATGCGCCCCAAACCAACGCCGCGGCGAGGGATAAGACGACGATTCCAATCAAGATGGGACGAAACTCCAGTCCCAAGATCCTCTTCCCCATAAAACTCATCTTTTCAATCCACCCTTTCGTGCTCCGCATCTTTCACCAGAGCTTCAGTCCAGTCCGCGCCCTTATAGCCGGACCATCGATGTTGACATATAGCAATACGACGCAGCCAGTCTCTCGGTGCTATTTCGGAGCTAAGTCTCGTCCTCAATCGGTACGTTGTCGTTATTGCCCCACTCCCGCCACGAAGCATCGTAGTTGCGAACGTTCGCCGCGCCCACAAGCTTCAGCACCCAATACGCCTGCGCGGCTCGGATCCCGCCTTGGCAATAGGTGATGACGTTGTTATCGGTCGATACGCCGCGATCGGTCAACAGCGCGCGGATTTCATCCGCAGTCTTCAGAGTTGGAACGTCCCCGCCAGTGTGGAAGTTGACCCACTCAAGGTGCACTGCCCCGGGCACGTGCCCGCCGCGCTTGCCGCCGCGCTTGTTCGTGCCTTCCCACTCACCGTCGGTCCTGACGTCGAGCAATGTCGAGTCCTCGGCTCCGATGGCGTTGAGGACATCGTCGATCCCGGCATACGTTGAGGGATCCGGTTCACACGCCGTGAAGGTCGCGGATGCGTTCGCATCCGCGGCGACTCCGTCGACGCTCGTTTCTCGTCCTTCGGATTCCCACTTCTGAAATCCCCCGTCGAGCATCTTGACGTTGGTGTGTCGGTAGTAGTGAAGCGCCCACATTAGACGCAGCGCGTAAAGCCCGCCAGTCCGGTCGTAGGCCACCACGAGCGAATCGTCGCCGATGCCGAGTGATTCCATCGTTTTTGCGAACTGCTCGGGTCCTTGGATGTGCGTGCGGTCATCGAGCGAGGTTTTGTAGTAGTTGTCGGGTGGATTAGATGCACCCGGTATGTGACCCGCGGCGTATTCGATCGGATCGTCAGTGTCGACCACAACAACGTTCGAGTCGTTGATGTGTTCGGCAAGCCAATCGGTGGTTACCAATATGCTCGCGTCTACATATCCGCGTTTATCGGGAGGAAGAATCTCGTCAGCCATCATCAATTTCCGCCAGTGATTACCGTTCGCTTTGATTGTACCGCCAAGGTTGCGCAGCTTGTGCCTTAGACGTGGATGTGTTGACTAATGGATAATGAAAAGTTAGTCGTATTGATCGGTCTGAGATTCACACGGGTTGAACTTCGTACTTACAGGCGTTAGCCACAAAAACGCGCCGTTGCGCATCCTTGAACGGGTTGCGATTTCCGAAGACGAGCTGCCGTCGCGCATCGAAGAACTCTCCTCTCGGTTGAATCGAGAGGATTCGGCGACGATTCTCTCAACCTGTAACCGAACCGAGATCTACGCGGTCACCAATAACGCGGGTTCCACGATCGAGGAGATGGCCACTTACCTCTCCCTGCTCGGTTCGCGCAACCGATCAGCCACATCCTCCCCAGACGATTCGGATGTGTCACCGTTTGTATACGCCAAAACCGGCTACAACGCCGTTCATCATTTGTTTCGCGTCGTCACTGGTCTCGATTCTCTGGTCCAAGGAGATCACCAAGTCGCCGGTCAAGTGTCGCGTTCCTTCCAAGCACTGTCCGCAGTGAGCAGACCCGCCGATCCCGCGCTCTCGAGAATGTTCCACGTTGCGTTCCGGACCGGGCGCCAAGCCCGCAAGGATTCGGGAATCGGTTGGTCTCAAGTCTCCGTTCCGTCGTTTGGCGTCAAACTTCTCGAAAGCGAGATCGGCGATTTAGCAGGCAAATCGGCACTGTTGGTAGGTGCTGGCGAGACCGGTCGCATCACCGCCATGTCGCTTACACGAGCAGGCATCACAGATATGCGCATCGCAAGCCGTTCACGCGCTCGCTCGGCGGGGCTCGCCGAAGACATGGGCGCCGTCGCCATCCCGCTTGCGAATGTGCCTGGAGAGATCGCTGACGTAGATATCGTAATCACGTGCACAGGTGCTAGTCAAAACATCATTCTCAAATCCGAAATTGAGGCTGGCATTCGCGCTCGTTCGACCAATCTCCACATCTTGGACCTCGGCCTTCCCCGCGATGTCGACCCTGCCGTTGCGGATCTGCCCGGCGTCAAGCTCTTCACGCTTTCAGACTTGGAGCGGTTGCAGGCCGAGCACCAGAAGTCGATCGCGACCGCGAGTAAGAAAGCGGAAGTCATAGTAGCTGACGCCGCCGCCGAGTTCATCGACGACATCGAACTCCAACCGCTCCTTCGTGATCTTGGTGAAAGTGCCGAGAGGATACGCGCCAGCGAGTTGCAGAGAACGTTGTCCAAGATCGAGACGCTGGACGATGTCACCCGCGACGCGCTCGATGCGATGACCCGCTCGATGGTCAAGCGCATCCTCGCAGATCCGATAGAGATGATCAAGCGGCGAACGCGCTAACTCGCTCCATAACCCGTTCGATCCAATCCCGGCTTCTGAGTAGCAAGGTCTGGACTCTGCTTGGTCGCGGCTAACGCATTAATACCATAGCGGCGGTTTGCGATACCCGCATGCGCTACTATGGGTTGTTGGCATGCAAACGACCAACTCCCAACGTCTCTACGAAGCCGCCACTGAGGTAATCCCTGGCGGTGTAAACAGTCCGGCTCGGGCTTGGGGTTCGGTAGGAGGCGATCCGCTGTTCTTCACCTCCGGCAGCGGGTCCAAAATCACCGATGTCGACGGCAATAGCTATCTCGACTACGTCTGCTCGTGGGGTCCGTTGATACTAGGACATTCGCATCCTGCGGTGGTGGAGGCTGCGCAGGCGGCTACGCGATCGGGAGCCTCGTTTGGCGCGCCGACGGAGTATGAGGTCGAGGCCGCAAAGTTGATCGTCGACGCTGTGCCTTCTATCGAGATGGTGCGGTTCGTCAACTCTGGCACCGAGGCTTCGATGTCTGCTATGCGATTGGCGAGGGCCGCAACCGGTCGCGATATGATCCTCAAGTTCGACGGCGGCTACCACGGGCACGACGATGCGTTGCTAGTCCGCGCCGGATCCGGTCTGGCTTCCCAAGGAATCGCCGACTCAGCGGGCGTCAATTCGAAACTCGCGGCCGATACCTTGGTCGCTCCATACAACGATCTCGCCGCAGTCGAGAAGATCTTCGCGGCGTACCCCGAACGCGTCGCGTGCGTGATCATCGAGCCGATTGGCGGCAACATGGGTGTCGTCCCCGGCGACACCGACTTTATACAAGGACTGCGACGGATCACCGGCGAAGATGGTTGCCTGTTGATTTTCGATGAGGTGATTTCTGGTTTCCGGGCCGCGCACGGCGGCGCGCAGGAAATCTACGGTGTCGATCCAGACATCACGTGCCTCGGGAAGACGATTGGTGGCGGATTTCCGGTGGGGGCGTATGGCGGCAGCAAGGAGCTGATGTTGCACGTTGCGCCGCTCGGGGCGATGTACCAGGCCGGCACGCTGTCCGGCAACCCGGTCGCAATGGCCGCGGGTGCCGCGACGATGCGGGAATTGGCGAAGCCAGGCATCTATGAAGATTTGGCGCGTAAGACCGAACGATTGGCAGATGGTCTGCGGGACGTTTTCGCGGAGTCGGAGGTGCCCGTTACCATCAACCGAGTTTGCGGGATGTTGACTGTCTTCTTTGGTGTTGAGAAGGTGACCGACATGGACAGCGCATCGAAGAACGATCGCGAGATGTTCAGTAGTTTCTTCCACGCGATGTTAGCGAACGGTGTCTATCTGCCACCGTCACCATTCGAGGCCTGGTTCGTGTCGCTGGCTCACGGCGACGAGGATATTGACGCTACAGTCGAAGCGGCACGGCGGAGTTTGTAGGTCCGCGGCTAGCCCCGGTACCCGTTGATCGCCTCGTACATTGTCGCGGCGCCGAAGTTCAGTGCGTCGATGGGGATGCGCTCGTCAGGGCCGTGGAACATCGCCATAAAGTCGAGATCGGACGGCAGGCGCATGGGCGTGAAGCCGTAGGTGTCGATGCCGAGTTCGTGGAACCACTTTGCGTCGGTGCCGCCGGCAACCATGTAGGGGATCGCCTTGGAGCCCGGGTCAGCAGATTCCAGCAGGTTGGAGAGGTACGGCAGCAACGTCATATCTACGGTCGGCGGGCCGTCTTCGTAACGCTCGACCTGTATCTCGGCGTTCTCTCCGACGATGGACATCACCTGACGCACGATGTCGGACTGCGTCGATCCCGGCAAAAGCCGGCAATCGAGAAGCATCTGGACTTCAGAGGGGACGGCATTTTCTTGTCGACCACCTTCGATGATGGTCGGCGTGATGGTGTCTCTGAACATGGGCTCGAGCATCCTCGCAATCTCGTCACCCATCATGGCCAAGGCCACGCCGGCCGTGTTGGGCCTCATCGCCATCCGCAACGCCAGACCGTCAGTCATTGACAACTCTTCGCCCATCGCAACGAGCATGGCGCGGGTGGCTTCGACGATGCGGAACGGCGGGTGACGATTCTCCATGCGCCGGAGCGCGCGCGCGGCGCGGCTCATGGCGGTGTCACGATGGATTTGTGACCCGTGCCCACCTTGACCGAGGAAGGTAACGCGAATGCGACAGATGTGCTTCTCGGCGACCATGATCGGGTAGAAGCGATGCCCGCGCACGTGCACCGTGAATCCACCCAGTTCACCAAAGGCGTGGTTGACCCCATCGAATAGTTGTGGGTGTTCTCGCACCAGAAATGCGGCGCCGTGTTGTCCGCCTAGCTCCTCGTCGGCCAACGCCGCGAAAATGATATCGCCCGGCGGCGGATTCTGTGAATATCTGGCTCTAAGGAGGGCGTGAAGCATCATCGTCAATCCGCCCTTCATGTCGACCGCGCCCCGGCCCCAGATACAACCCCCAGCGATCTCAGCGGCGAAGGGATCGTGGCTCCACCGCTGACCGTGCACACCGACGACGTCGATGTGTCCTTGCAGCAGGAGCGGCGGCGCTTCGCCACGACCGGGAACGCGGGCGACTACATTGGCTCGCTCCGGCAACCCTGGCGGGTGCAGCATTTGATTTTCGATCTGATGCTCGTCGAGGAGCGCCTTCAACCAGCGAGCGCACTCAAGCTCTTGACCGGGAGGATTTGAGGTGTTGAAACGTATTAGGCGTTGCGCCAGTTCAACCGCCGTTGGCACCGAGTTCGTATCGTTTTCGGACATCCCTTTTTCGAACGTTCAGATTTAGGACGAAGCTAATTCGGGCCACTCTGTTGTGGTCCGCCGAATTTCGGACCAACCGTTTGGAACCAACCTAGGGCAACTGCAGGTTCAGCTCCAACTCGGCATTGATCGAGTCGAACCATTCCAGAACCTCTGGGTGATAGGGGATACCGTTCGTGGAGCGGTCGGCGCGTTCTTCGCTCTCGATCTGTCCCGGGTAGATGACGCGGTCGTGTCCCGGGGCGGGAGGCGTCGCAGCCAATCCGCCTAAGAAAGCGTCCATGTCGTCGAGGAATTTGTCGAGGTCGGTGAAGGCGTCGATGCGGTACGCGGAGAAGAAGTGTCCACCACTCTCGGTGATGAATCCGGGACCATTCCCGGACAGGGTGCTCGTCATGATATCGACGATGCATGACAGCGCGTAGCCTTTGTGCGAGCCGTTTTCGCGGGTGCCGCCGAATGGCAACATGTACCAGTGCCGTCGCTCGCCTCGGATGTCCTCCTCTGGCACCGGCTCTTCCTCCATGATCGGGGAACCGTCCTCGCGTGCCAACCAACCGGGCAGAATCGGTGCGTCCATCCGCTGCAAAAGCCTTATCTTGTTGCCGGCGACCTGCGTGGTTGCGGCGTCGAAGATGAAATACGGCTCTTTGCGCGCTGGCACCGCCCAAGCAAGCGGGTTGGTGCCGAACCTCGGTTCCGCGCCAAAGGTGGGGAGCATCGCGAACCCACCACCGCCAGTCATGCAGACGCCGATCATGTCGTGGTCGATCGCCCTCACGGCGTGATAACCAGCTGCGCCGAGGTGACCGGAGTTCATCAGCGTCGCCGCGGCCATCCCATGCTCTTTCGCCTTTTCGACGACGATGTCCATGACCCGAGGAGCTTGGTGCAGACCGAGTCCACCATCACCGTCGAACGAGGCGGTAACGCTGCTCTCCCGCATGATCCTCATCTCGGGATTGGGGTTGATGTTGCCGGCTTGGTAGCCCTGAACGTACATGCGGAGCATGTTGGATACGCCGTGGGTGTCGACACCGTTCAGGTCTGCGTACATTAGGACGTCTGTCGACAGCTCCGCATCCGATGCGGACAATCCCATCTTTAGGAATACCGCATTCGTCGCTTCCCGCATCCGGTCGGGCATGACCCGGACCGCTTCATCTTCAGGGACATGAAAACGTTCAAGCATGGTTCTGCATCACCTAGGCATTCGCATTCGTCGCATCGTTCGCTGGCGCAGTTCAGTCGTGCATTTGTCAGCGATTGAAGCAATGCTATACCATCCGCCGAAAGTTCCCGTTGATTTGCCGCGTGGAGGAAGATCGGGCTGAATGGGCCTCGCTAGAATGAATGCCAGTGCATCGCAAGGCGGGATGAATTTCGGGTTCCCATGACCAGGTTCGGGGTGCTTAAGGAGGCTAAGAAAGCACCCCGACCTTGTGCTCGAATTGTGTTCCGATTAAATCAGAACACGTTTCGGCGGTTTCAACGGCATTTTGTTGGGCGCGCCGTGCCGAATGGACGCCCGGCCGTCGACATATTGTGGGATTCGTCTGATTTGGCCGAGTATTTGAATCGGTCAACAGTGTTTACGATTATATTTCCCTCGCCTCTCGCGGTCTCGCCCGACCGAATTGGTTCGATTCTTCTATGGGTTAGATAAGGGTCTGGCCGTTAGGGCTTGAGAGCCCGACGTCGGGTCAACGTGCTTTAGCGGTTTGAGCGAATTGTTTTCGACTGCCGTTATGGTTTCGGGCCACACCATTTGTCTTGTACCGATTGAGGTGATCCAACGCGTTGTTGAGTCGGCTCGACAGGATGCGCAACGTACTGACGAGGCGCAGCCGACGGTATTCAGGGATTTCCGAGCTTGCAAGCTTTTCGAGGCTCCCGGCCAGCATGAATGCGTCTTCCTGCATCCCCTCGAAGTCGTTCTCGTAAGTCCCGTTGAGCCGTTCGGCATGTATCGCCGCCTGGCCATTGCGCGCCACCTCCACTGGTGGTGTTTCCACCACCTTCTTTAGTGTTGGCGGTTCGTCGACCACAAACTTAGCTATCAAATCGGTGGAAGTTAAGGACGGTTCGGCTTTTGCTTTTGCCACCAGTTCCTCGACATGTACGCTGCTCAGCCGCGAGTCAATAAATGGTTGAGCCAACTCCTCTTGGCGATCATGGCCGTCGAGATCAGCGATGCAGCGGGCCTCTTTGAACGTCAACTCGCCGCGGTCTACATGCTCCTGCAATTTCGGTGAAAGAGTTTTGCGGAGGCTCTCGTAGTGATGGACGGTTCCTGCAGTAATGCCCGTCCGCCGCGCGAGTTCCTGTTGGGTTACGTGGAACTGTTCGCGGTAGTTGATGAACGACTCGGCCATCTTGATCGGCGGCAGCAGGGACGAGAAGTATTCGTCAGTGAGCCGCAGCTCTCGGCGTTCCTCGTCAGTGACGCCTTGGCGAACGATACATTCGACCAATTCTTCCCCGGCCCGTTGTGCGGCGTCGACGGTGTTGTGTCCGCAGAGGAGGTAGAACTTCCCCTTCTCGGCGAGGACCACCGGCATACGACGTTGCCGACGGCGACGCGCCCATGCGCGATGGGTCTTGTCGTAGACCGGTCGCTGTGGATCGGGGAGGATGTTTTCTATCGCAATTCGCATCTCAGAAGCCTGTCCGCTAAGCCCGAAGGCTACTTTTGGCATCGTGAATACGTCAGATTCTGTATTCCAAGCGACCAATAGAAAAGAAACTGTCCTACGTGTTTCCGAAAGGGAAACATCATATTCCGAAATTCAGGTTGCATCTGGAAAACACCTGCCATATACTCTCGGTAACGAAGTGTTCAGGTGCTGATCTCAGTTTGGAATCATGGTTACCGAACCTAATCTCAACCCACCCTACGTCGCCTATCGGACATTCCGAACTTTTCTGGAATCTCTCGCTATCAGCATGCCCGACAGAATCGACCGTTCCGTATTCGATTCCAGATTCTCCGGAACTGCGACATCCCAGATAAACAGCGCGCTTCGCTCCCTAAAACTCATCGATGCTGAAGGTAACCCAAGCGAAGTGTTGAAGGTGCTTGCCAGAACCGAAGGTGAACAGCATCACAAAGTTCTGGAACAGATTCTGAGAAGCTACTATCTTCCGGTGTTCAGATTGGATTTGGAACGCGCCACAAAGGCGCAGTTCCGCGAGGCGATGCGAGAGTTCGGATGCACCGATTCGATGCTCGTAAAGTGCGAAACATTCTTTATCCACGCCGCTCGGCACGCCGGAATCCCGCTATCACCGTATTTGAAATCGAACCGCAAAGCCAACCCGAGGTCGCGTTCCAATGCACGATCTTCCAAGAGCGGAACACGACAACCGACAACGGAAGATAACGGTCAATCTTCCGCACCCGAGTCGGCCAGAGTCGACGCGGCAACTATCACGATGCGAGAATTGGCTATTAGGGTGCTTGAAAAGTACCCGGATTTCGACCCTAAGTGGTCCGAAGAGACACAGACAAGCTGGTTGGAAGGCATGAACAAGCTTCAAGAGACGTTCAACGTCCGCAACCAACCGGCAAGCTAACAGCTACAAAGCCAAAACATTGTCGATCGACGATATTCGCTCTGCCGACGAAGAACCAACCCGATCTGAAATTGGTGACGAACCGCCGAATGATGCAGTCGAGGATGCGCCGGAAGTCACAGCCTCGCGGCGAACCGACGTTGCGTCTCCGGTAGACGGCATCTCGGATATCCGGGCAACGCTCGATCTTCTCGAACGCCAGATCGTTGAGTATCGGAAGATGCTGGCCGAGCAGGAGGAAGCGGTCAGCTTTGATGCTGTACGCGAAGACGAAGCGGCACCGCCACTGGTCGAGTTGGACGAGGAGCAACTTGGCAACGTAGCCGAATCTATCGCCGACCAGGCCGCAGCTTTGTTTGCCGGTCGGGCCCCAGCTGAGGACAGGCCGGAAGACGAGACGAAGGTGGTGGCTGCGGTCGCGGATGTAGTCGTGGAGGAGGTTGTCGAGGTCGTCAATGAACCTGTTCCGGCCGCGGTCGAGATGGATGTTGCGGCGGTTGTTGAGATCGAAGAAGTGCCGGTTGAGGACGATGGGTTAGAGGTACCGGACGCGGATTTGCCGGAGCTATTCGCGGAGCTTGAAGCGCAACTTGAGAAAGGATTGCACAACACGGCCTCGGTCGCCGTCTACGCGGATGGTGAGGTATTGCTGGAGTATTTGAGCGCGCAGTCGGGTAGTGGAGTTACACCAACACCGCAACCGTTGTTCCGCGCCTTTTCATCAGGCAAACCGATGGCGGCGGCGGCGGTTTGGCGGTTGTTGGATGCTGGTGTTTTGGAGATCGATGCGCCGGTGGCTACCTACTGGCCGGAATTTGCACAACGCGGCAAGGGCAAAGTGACTTTGCGGCATGTTCTGACACACACCGCCGGGTTGCCACGCGATTTTGGCCGCGGCGACGTGGACTGGGGCGATTGGGGTCGGATGAGTGACATATTGGCTTCGATGGATTTGGAGTATGAGCCGGGCGAGGTGATCCACTACCACTCCATCACGTTCGGGCTTTTGGTGGCGGAGATCGCGGCTCGGGCTAGCGGAAATCCGTTTGTCGATTTGTTTGAGCGCGAGGTTAGGTCTCCGCTGGGACTCGCTGACACGAGCTTTGTGATTGGTGAGGAAGACCGTGAGGCGCGGCGACGCGTGCAACCTTTGATCACGCCGATGGGGTACTACGGTCGCGACATGCCCAAGAAGATGGATTGGTTGCTCGACAACCAGATCTTGTCGCCCGGGGCGTCGTGTGTGACGACTGCGAGCGATCTGGTGAGGTTGTACTCGGCGGTTTGCAGCGGTGGATCTACGATCGACGGTGAGGTTTGGCTCAGCGAAGAGGCGGCGGCGAATGTCTTCGCTACTCATGCCTCGGCTTACAACATAGAAGACATGTCGAAGAACCGCGTTGGCCAGGGCGTTTGGATGTCTGACGAGCAGCCGAACCGATTCGCAGCGCCGATTGGATCGATGACCTTCGGGCACGGCGGAATGGCGACTTCGATCGCTTGGGGCGACCCGGAATACGGCGTCTGCGTTGCGATCATTACGGACACGATGCAGATGGAAGAGTTGAACGGGAAGAGACTGAATAGGATTTCGGCGGCGGTTCGGTTGGATTTGGGGTTGCCGGTTGGGTCGGTGGCGGAATTTTAGGTTTACAAGCAGCCTTGTGATTCAGGTTCGGTCAATACGCGGTAGTGGGTTTGGGCTAGGCCTGAGGGGTATTGGGTTGTGCTGATTAGTTTGAGGTGGATGTCTTTGGTGGTGTTGCCGAATAGGGGGATGCCTTGGCCGATTAGGACTGGGAGGGTGGTGATGATTAGGTCATCGATCAGGCCTTCGTTGAGGAAGGATTGGATGGTGATGCCGCCATCGATGTAGGCGCGGTTCCAGCCTTTTTGGTTGAGGGTTGCGATGAGGTCGGAGGGTGTTTGGTCGGTGATTGTGACTTTGTCGGTAAGGTGCCGGGGGATGTCGGAGTTGGTGAGGGTTCTCGAGAGAACGATCACGGGTTTCGGGTAGGGCCAGTCGTCGTCGGAGATCAGGTTGAGGACGACTTCGTAGGTTTTGCGGCCGAATACGATTCCGTCGACCGAGTCTACGAACTGGGTGTAGCCGTGCTCTTCGGTGGTTGTGCCTTGGTTTTCGAGCCAGTCGATGGCGTGGTCTTTTCGAGCGATAAAGCCGTCGAGGGTGGTGGCGATGAAGACGTGGCCGGTCGTCACTCGAGTTCGCCCCAACGGATGCCGGTCTTGGTGTCTACTAAGAGGGGGACTTCCAGAGACATTGCGGCGGGCATCATGTCGTGCGCCAATGACGTAATCTCTTCGAGTTCGCCGGGGGCCACTTCGAAGATGAGTTCGTCGTGAACTTGGGCGGTCATCCGGGATTCGAGGCCCCGGCGGTGGAGTTCATCGGCGATGTTGATCATTGCGATCTTGATTACGTCGGCGGCGGTTCCTTGGATGGGCATATTCACGGCGACGCGTTCGGCGGCGGCCCGGTAGCCTTGGTTGGCGGAGCGGAGGTCGGGGAGGTAGCGACGTCTGCCCTTCAACGTCTCGGCATAGCCGCGCATCTTTGCGACCTGCTTTTGGTGTTCGATGAAGTCGCGGATGCCGGGATACCGGCCAAAGTAGAGATCGATGAATTCACGACCTTGTTGCTGTGTGAGGTCAGTCTGGCGCGCGACACCTTGGGGTCCGAGGCCGTAGATGACTCCGAAGTTGAGAATCTTGGCGATGCGCCGCTGATCGCTGGTAACGTCTTGGACGTCGTACATGGCCCGCGCAGTAGCGTCGTGGATGTCTTCGCCGTTGCGGAAGGAATCGAGGAGGCCGGGTTCCCGGGACATGTGGGCGAGGATGCGGAGTTCGATTTGGGAATAGTCGGCCGAGAGGATCTGCCAGCCCGATTCGTAGATGGTTGTAAAGGCGTCGCGGACTCTTCGACCGAGAGGTGTCCGGACGGGGATGTTCTGGACGTTGGGATCGTTCGATGCGAGTCGTCCGGTGGCGGAACCAGCTTGGTTGAAGGTGCTGTGGACGCGTCCAGTGGCCGGGTTGACCATCTTGGGGAGCGCGTCGGCGTAGGTGGACTTCAACTTTGCGAGTTCGCGGTATTTGAGAACTGCGTCGATGAGCTGGTAGACGCGGTCGTCGAGACCGGAGGTGTTCCTCATGCGGTCGAGGGCGTCGGCGTTCATTGACCAGCCGGTCTTTAGTTTGCGGGTCGGCGGCGCGTTCCACTCGTCGATGAGGATGGTACCGATCTGCCGGTTGGATGCGATGTTGAATTCTCGACCGCCTAAAAGGGCGTTTGCGGCCTGTTTGATTTGAGCGATCTCCTCGCCGAGGGCAGCGGAGAATTTCTTGAGGACATCGGTCTCGACCACCATTCCGGTGCGCTGCATCTCGACGATGACTGGAAGGAGGGGCATCTCGATGTTTTCGAAGGCTCCGCGAGCGTTGTGACCGTCGAGTTCGCCGTCGAAATGTCGCCATAGTCGATATGTGAAATCGGCGTCGGCCGCGGCGTAGGGACCGGCCAACTCGATGTCGACTTCGGACATGGTTATCTGCTTGCGCCCGGTCCCGATGAGATCGGTTATCGGTGTCATCTCGGATCGGAAGAGCTCGAGCGCGAGGTCTTTGAGTCCGTATCGATTGTGACCGCAAAGAGATGCGGCGATCATGGTGTCGAAGTTGGCGTTGTTGATGTCGATGCCGGCCTGTTGCAGGACCATCATGTCGAAGTTCGCGTTGTGCGCGGCTTTGGGAACTTTGGCATCGGCGAAGAGCGGGGCGACGATCTCGAGCGCGCGGGTGCGGTCGATTTGTTCGCCGGAACGATGACCGACGGGTACGTAGCAGGCTTCGCCCTCGGCGTTCGAGAACGACATTCCGACCATCGCGTCCTGCATCGCGCGCGTGCCGTTGGTCTCGGTGTCATAAGCGAAGCCGTCGGCGTTGCCGAAGCGCGTCACCAGGTCTTGCAGCTCGGCGTCGGTGGTGACGATGGCGTAGTTGCCGAGAGGTCCGTCGGAACTTGCGATTTTGGCGTTCGATTTAGCTGCGACGGTAGTGTCGGCGTCGCTGAAGAGATCGCCCTGCGCACGGCCCGTTGTTGGCAGAGGGAATACGCCTCGTTCGGCGTCTTCGGCTGAAGGTATGCTGCGGACGATGGTGTCGCCGAAGCCGAGGCCGGTGAGTGCTCCCACGACTTCGGTGCGGTCGTAGCCGCCGATGCGGCATTCGTTGAAGTCGATGTCGATCGGCACATCGGTGACAATGGTTGTGAGTTTGAGTCCGTCGTAGGCGATCTTTTCGCCGTCGCGGAGGCGCGTCATGATGCCCTTGGAGCCGCGGAGTTCCTTTGATGGGATCTCACCGACGGCGTCGAGATTGGCGTAGAGCGCGTCGAAATGACCGAAGCGGTTGAGGACGGTTCGAGCGGCCTTGGGTCCGATCTTGGGAATGCCGGGGATGTTGTCGGACGGATCGCCTTCGAGCGCCTTAATCTCGGCGACGAACTCGGGGCCGAGGCCGTCGTAGCGGTCGCGCACACCCTCGATGTCGTAGACCCGGGTGTCGCCGAAGCCGGAGTACATGAGGAGGTTGGTGTCGTCGTTGACGAGTTGTAGCTGGTCGGCGTCGCCGGTGAGGATCAAGGAGCGGATACCTGCGTCCTCGGCTTTGCGGACGATGGTTCCGACGACATCGTCGGCTTCAAAGCCGTCAATCGCGAAGACCGGGACCTTCATGGCGGCGAGAACGCTCTCGACCATAGGGATTTGCTCGTGGAGTTCGGGATCGATAGGAGGCCGTTGGGCCTTATATTCGTCGAATAGTTCGTCGCGGAAGGTTGGCGCTCGGGTGTCGAAAGTTACGGCGATGTGGGTCGGGCTGTATTCGCGGATGGTTGCGATGAGATTTCGGAGGAAGCCGTATGCGCCGTGGGTCTGCTGACCGGCGCTGTTGGTGAGGCCGCCGCCACGCGAGAGCGCGAACCATGCTCGAAAGACCATCGAGTGGCCGTCGACGACGAGGATGAGGGGTTCGCGGGTGGTGGTTGGGGTTGTCATGGGCGGATTGGCGGGTTGAGGATGTTTCGGTAGTGGTTGCGATTATATGGGTGGGGGGAATTTACATGGATGGAGGGGATGGAGGGGATGGGGGTTGGGTGCGATTTCGAGCATCCCCTGCGTGCTTCGCACGCGTCCCCTTCGCGGAGCGAAGGGGAGGAGGATGTTTTGGTATGGCCTGCGGGGGTGTTGCAGGTTTTGGGTGTGAGGGTCGGTGTGCCCCCTTTGTCCTTCGGACATTTCCCCCGCGAGCGGGGGCAACCCTAGTGGTTCTCGGTCGTTGTCCCTTTTAACAGGGACGAGCGAATGGTTTTTCATCGCCGCGCTTGCGGGGATTGGACGTGGGCCCGTCCTTTAGTTCCAGCGTCTGCCCACGTTGCCAGGCCGTGGGCCCGGAGTCCGGCCGCTTGAGCAATGCCGATCTCCATCGCTCGGTTAGTCCCGAGCTGGTGCTGTAGCCGCGCCCCGTTGGTTGTCGAGGGCCGACGTCTGCCGGATTCACGAACGTTCGCCCAGCCCTTGGACGCAGGTACCGGCGGTGGACCCCCTCTTAATCTCCCCCTGGGAGGGGGAGGGGAAAAAGGAAGGGTCGTCCGTACTGGGGTACTTTTGTCTGGCTCGTGTTGCGGCGCCTGCTTGTGGCGACGCGACTGGACCTTGTTGCAGCATTCGCTTCTAACGGTCCCTCTCGAAGTTGCATCTTGTTTGCTCAAGGATGCCGAGGTCAGTCTTCGACTGTTTAGTTCTTGTGGTGTTGCGTTCACGGTCTTGGGCTGGATCTCAGGGCAGGGTCTAGTTGAGGTCGTATCCGCACCCGTCGGCGCGGCGATGTTTGTTGTTAACAGTTCTTATATTAGCACGAATGTATTGGTTGTCAAGTGGTCTGAACCGCGGATTACGGGGATTATCGCGGATGGGTTCTGATGGGGTGATGGTTTTTTTGGGGTGATGCGGTGATGGGGGGTGGTGGTTTTGCCGGGCCCCTTGGCCGCCCTTGGCCCTCACCCTAGCCCTCTCCCGCCGAGCGGGAGAAGGGGATTTGTTGTTTGGCGTCGGTGCTTTGGCGGGGGTTTGCGGGATAATGGACGGTGGGGTTGGGTGGGTGATGTAGGTTGTTGGGGGAGGGGGTTTGGGTGTTGGGTCAGCGAGGGTGGTGGGTTACATGACGTGGTTTTGAGGTGTGTTTTGGGGTTTGGTTAGGCTTCGAAACGAACTTGTCTGGGGAACATTGATCTGCGATTCTAAAGAGAAAGCTGACTGGAGGAACTGGGTTTGCCAAATGAGTGACGGATGCGATCGCGACGATGGTACATTTGAGGGAACCTAGAGATGACGCTGGATCAGAATCAAAAACTAGTTGATGGAGACATCTGGGAGTGCGAGTCGGAATGGTCCGCGTGTAAGGGCGATTGTGATTAGATTGCATGGCAGGAGCAGAATGGATGAGTAACTTGGCACCGCAGGTGAATTCAAGCGGGACGGGTCGTCGGGTAGCGGCGCGCAGGAATGGGCGCAAAAAAAAGATGATCGCTTTCGGATGGTACGGTGGCAAATTCAGCCATCTGGACTTTATTTTGCCCAATATCCCAACGGATGCGAAGCATTTCTGCGACGTATTCGGAGGTTCAGCCGCGGTGTTGATAAATCGGCCACCGGCGCTTGTGGAGACATACAACGACATAGATTCTGAGTTGGCCAACTTTTTCAAAACGCTGAGGGATGCCGGTGACGAACTGATTCGGCAGGTCGGTCTCACCCCGTTTTCGCGAGAAGAACTGGTGCGTGCGTGTCAGTATGAGCCTGGTTTGACTGAACTCGAACGAGCACGGCGCTTCTTCGTCCGAGCACGTCAGACGCGAACTGGACTTGCGCAGAAGAGCAGCGAGGGGCGGTGGGCGCATTGCGTGCTTACTACGCGAGCAGGCATGTCGGGGGCAGTTTCGAGGTGGCTTGGTTCAGTTGACGGTTTAGCCGAGATTACGGAGCGGCTGTTACGGGTACAGATCGAAAATGCACCGGCTCTGGAGGTGATCAGACGGTATGACACGGCGGAAACGGTGTTTTATCTGGATCCTCCGTACGTCCACTCTTCTCGCGGCGATACAACCGCATACGAACATGAAATGAGCGATGCAGAGCATATCGCCCTTGCGGATGTATTGTCGTCGATCCGCGGGCGTGCGGTTCTTTCCGGTTATCGCACGGAGTTGTACGATCGTCTGTTCGCAGATTGGACCAGGATAGACGCTCCGGTGCGGACCGCGCACTCGGTGCGCAAACCCCGCCAAGAATCGCTGTGGATCAATTTCGAACCGCTGACATGAACGACGCAGAGCTGAATGATTGGCTGGATTCCATGTGGGAGCAGACCCTTTCGTCGTTCGAAAGCGAACCCGATGAAGACATTGACAGATTTGTAGGATCATCGCTCGTCAGCATTCGGTACGCATTCTTTACGCAGTTGCTTGGTAAGTTCACCGACGCTAATCGGGATCTTTTGTGCTTGCAACGGGGTAATCAGGAATCAGCTACGACGGATGGACGTTGGGACCCGAGGAGTTTTTGCACCCGGGTAGTTGTGCCGTGGGTTCGCCGGAACCATAACGTATTGGGCACGAGCTCAGACCCATACGTCAATAACCCGTTGCGTCGTCCTCGGTTGGATGAGGGAATGGATTCATTAAGCCTTAGCTACCGCGGGCAGTGGGACGCGCTAGTGGAGTTTTTGTCGGCATTGCAGTCGGATGGTCGTCGGTCAACAGTTGAGGCGACTCTGGTGAGGTGCCTGAAATCGATTGCTAGAAGATTGAGAGCACAGAGCGTGACCTATCCAGTGCCGCGCCGGATCAGTTTGGGCCAGCTCTGCAGTCTATTGGACCGATATTTGGAGGTTTCGGATGGCGGTTTGAGGCCGATGATAGTGGCGACGGCGTTAATGCGGACTCTAGGCGAAGCGTTTTCGATCTTCACCAGAGTTGAAAGTCAAGGATTGAATGAGGCTGATACGGCTAGCGGTGCGCCTGGGGATGTGTTGTGTTTCGGCACGGATGAAGAGTTGGCGTTGGCAGTGGAGGTCAAAGGTCACGATCTCACGTATGTCGAGTTGGGAGCAACCATCTTGAAGGCGAGGTCGAGTGGAGTAGAGAACATCCTTTTTGCCAGCCCGGGCATTGCGTCTGCTGACAGAGAAGCAATCGAAACGAGAATCAATAATGAATTTGCTTCGGGAAGCAACGTGCATCAGATCTCGATCAATGATTTGGTGCGCGCGACGTTCAGCTTGCTTGGCGAGGACTGGCGGGTGCAATTCATTGAGGCGATTTGCGACGAATTGGATTCTCGGAGTACGGACCCGGCGGATCGGGTGGGGTTCGCTGGGTTGTTGGGGGGATGAAGATGGGAGGTGGTGGTCTGGGCGTGGGGATTATGGAAGATGATTATTGTGGTTTTGCGCGTCGGGAGGTGTGGAGGTTGTGTGGGAGTTGTTACCGATACCGGAGTTTGATGGTGGTGATTCGTTGCATGCGGGTAAAGCGGATGCGGGTCGGCGTGCGGCAATTGGTGTTGAGCGTGAGTTGGAGAATTTGCGGCAGCGGTATCCGAGGTTGACGGTTACAATTGCGCGTCGGGAGATTCGGAGGTGGTTGCAGGAGTCGGCGGAAGGGCAGCGGGTGGAGGGGGTTGTGGGGGAGTTGTTGCGGGGATAGGGGGCAATCGGATTGAGCGATGATGTTCAGTCTACAATCCTCGATAGAGAAGCAATCATACGATGTAAGGATCCAGCCTCCAGATGAACGAAAAGCGATATGACTACATAACGAAGCGTATAGCGCTTTTGACTCACAAGAAAGCATTTTTGGTAAACAACGGGTCTTTTGACAGTGAATTCAAAATAGCATTATGCAACGCGGAATTAGCGACTTTATTTGATGAAGAAGAAATTATGAAGCGTGATCTGACTGCAAAGAGACACGCTGGTCCTATCACGAAACATGAGTTCGTAGTATTTATGTCATTAGCTATCCCCTTGTCATTAGCTATCCCCTTGTTGCTATGGGTTTTATTGCAATGGATCGCGAACCCGTTTTATGACTATTTAGTCGATCAGGGATGGGTGTTGGTTCTGTCACCATTAATCGTATTTGGATTCGTAATGTTTGGAGCTGTTTACGCACTTTCTGGTCGTATATCTGAAAAGCCTAAGAGAATACGCTATGCCATTTCTATTCTTTATCCTTTCTGGATTTTCTTAGGAGCCTGGATGTTAGGGAAATCAAATGATAACGATGGAGTTCTGATCGGAGATTTGGTAACCATTCCGTCCGTTATGTTTTTGCTTCTGCCTGTGTTCTTGCATGTGTTCGCCAACATCATGGAGTTCGCCAACTTTGTAAATAATGATCGAACATGATCTATCAGACAGAAGGTTGATGAAACTATTGAATGGTGGTGCGGTTTGGGGACTTGATCGTGTCTCATTGGTCGGGCGAAAGAGGCGTGAAATAGATCTTGCTACACCGGCAATTGGTGCCGCAGGTGAAACGTTGGTCTGTTTTTAGTAGCCGTCGACGAACAATGGGCCGCCATCGGAACGGGTGCCTGCGTCGGCGTTTGCCGGGTCAGATACTTATTCCCGATCGTTGGGGCGTTCATCTTCTCCGCGGCTTTGCAAGAATGCATCGTTGTCGGGATTCATCTGGTTTGCGTGGTTGTCGTCGTTTCTTCCAGTCAAACTTTCAATCTCTTTTTGCTAGGTTCAAGTAGTTGATTGTCGAGCGGCGGTGGTAGATTGCCGCGTTTCTGATCAATTTTTCCGGAATTGGTGGTTGAGTTGTTTGGTGTACTGAACCCCGCCGCCTTGGGCATCCCCCGCTTGCTTCGCTTCGCGTCCCCTTACGTCTTCGACGAAGGGGGCGGGCGTGTCACAGACCCGTCTCTACCGGTTCGTTTGCGTCTCGCTCCACATGCCCACTTACGTCTCCGGCTAGGGGGCGTCGTTTGTGGCGTAGCGGAACTGAGGGTAGACGCGGCGTGCCGTGTTGGATGTGTTGCGGCTTGGTGGGTAGAATTTGCGGGTATGTTGACGGATTCGGAGATAGCCGACTTGATCAGTCGGCCTAAGAGGATCGTGAAGAAGACTCCCGCGTCCGGGTATCTTGAAGAGAGTGGTAACCGCCGATGCGATCTTGAGTTGGTAAGCTTAGAGGATGATCGATGCGAGTTCCGGGTTTTCATCCGCCAGAACACCAATTTCATCGAGAATTTCTCCATTGGCCTGCGGCATCGTGTTAGCGGCGATCCGACGATGGCAACGTTAACTCTCGTACGCTACAACGGCCCTCATGGCGAGTCGAGCATTAGCCTTGACGGCCATTATGCTGTGCCTCACATCCATCGCATTACCGAAGCGGAGATCGCGTCTGGCAGCTATCAACCACAAGAGAGTCATCGAGAAATCACGAGCAGATACAGCACCTACGAATCTGCCCTTAGAGTGTTTTGGGGAGATATCGGCGTGAGCGACGATGCGAATATAAACAAGCATTTCCCCGGGCTGATGCAGTCGAGAATGTTCGATGAATAGCGGCAACATCCTAGAGCGTTTGCAACGGCGTGGAACGGATGCGTTTGACCTTTACGAACGTCGTCCGGGTAACTTCCAGCTGATCGCGCCGATCATGCACGAGGACGGTGACATGGTGGAGGTCTACCTGCAGGATAGTCCGAAGGGTGACGGTTACGTCCGCGTCTGTGATTTCGGATTGACTTTGATGCGCCTCTCCTACAGTTTCGACGTTGGTACACCGACGAGGCAACGGATTTTCGAGAGCATCATTATCAACAACGGTGTCAGCAATGATGATGGCAACCTATTTCTGGATACGCCGTTAGACAAGCTCTACGAATCGGTTTTGCAGTTTGCGGGTTGCGCGCAGAAGGTCTGCAATATGCGCTACTGGAGCCGCGAGTCGGTTCGCAGTGCGTTTTACGAAGATCTTGGTTCTTATGTCGACGAGGAACTAGGGCAGTTCAATCCGGTTAAGGATAGCTTGCCGATCGATGACTATCCGATCAGCGTGGACTGGTCTCTGTCGCACAATCATCGGGATTTTTATCTCTTCGGTGTTCCTGGCAACGAAAAAGCGAAGAATGTTGCTATAGCATTGCTCGAGTTTCAGAAGGCGCGACTACCGTTCTTCAGTTTGGTGGTCCATGAATCGATGGGCGAGTTGGGTAGGCGTGAGCAGTTGTATCTGACGAAGAATGCGGATACCCAGTATCCGGTTCTATCTGACTTTCAGGAACGGGGTGTGGAGGACATTTACAGGTTTGCGGGTTCGAATGGGACCCCAGCCGCGCTCTGATCGAGTGGTGGAGTCTGCCAAAAGCGTTCTCTGCTTTCGCGGGAATGACGTAGCGAGGTTGTTGTTGGGGATTGTGGTTATCTGGGGTTTTTCCCGCCTCGGTGGGCAGCACCCCCTTGTATTCCCCCTCAGAGAGGGGGAGGGAGGTGGGCAGTTTGATGTCGGCGAGGTAGGTTTTGATTTCAGTGTCCATATACTGGTTGGCGCGTCTGATCGACCGATTCTCGGAAGTATGGGTTTTCGATTGCTTTTGCTTCAACCAGGTCGATTGAGTGACCGAAGATTGATTGGGGGTCGTTGAGGATGCCAAAGTAGGCGTCGGCGTGTTTGCCGGGCGGCAAAAGTTGAGTTTCGACTAGGAAGTCGATGTCGCTGGTTTCGGGGTTGAAATCGCCGACGGCGCCGCCGCCGAAGACTTCGAGGCGCTTGCCCTAGTGACGTCGTCAGATTTCGGCGAGTTGGTCGGAGTGTCGTGAGATTAGGGGAATCATGGCTTGTGAGTTCTAATTCGTAGGATTTCGCAAGGGGTATTGGGGGAGTTTAGTGACTCGGGCGGCACCCCCTTGTGTTCCCCCTCAGAGAGGGGGAGGGAGATGGGGCGGACGCACCCTCTGGTGCTAAAGCGAAGGGCGACCACAAGGGTCGCCCCTACGGTTGGGTGGGCGTGGGCTCGGTTTCCGGATTCCGTTGGTTTGACGATTAGAGCCGCCGGGCAGCACCCCCATTAATTCCCCCTGGGAGAGGTGGAGGGACAGGTAGTTAGTGCCCCTGGGCTTCTTCGACGACCATCTTTAGGACTTCGTGGGAGGCTATGGAGCCGATGAATTGGTTTGTTTCGGGGTCGATTACTGGGAGGATGGTGATGGAGTTTTCGGTCATGGTTTGGAGGGCGTCTTCTACGTAGTCTTCGGTGGTGGCGGTTGGGGTGTTGTGGCGGAGGGTTTGGGTGAGGGTGGTGGTGTCCCATTCGTGTCGGGGGAGGTAGCGGAGCATGCTGAGGGATACGATGCCGGCGAGTTGGTGGTTGTTGGCGCGGTCGACGATTACGTAGTCGTGCTGGTGGGGGAGGAGCCACTGTTCGGTGAAGGCTCTGACGGTGAGGGATTGGTCGGGGTAGGTTCCGGCAGGGTCGATGATGTCGTTGACTTTGATGCCTTCAAGGAGCTTAGCGCCGATTATGAGCAGTCCGATGGAGAACAGCGTCTCGTGGATGTCCAATCCGGCATCTCCTTTCTTGCCGCTTCTTTGGCTAGGGTTCAACGACGGCCGCCGAAGTGACGGCGGTCGAACCTATGAGAATGGGCAAGTGTGGATTTTACGCGAGATATGGCGCAACAGTTTGCTGCTCTCATATCCCGGGTTGCCGCAAGCATTCCGCTACGCTTTCAGGTTCAGTGCTGGCAGTTTTGGCAGTAGTAGGCGGTTCGGCCGGAGATTCGGCGAGCGGTTGTTGGGTTGTTGCAGGTCGGGCACGCGGAGTCTGGGGTTCGTGGGATGCGCATTCGGGCGTCGAGGGCATCGACGACGTAGGGGCTACCGTCGGGGCTGAGGTGGGTTGTGATGTGGTTTAGGGCGCGGTTAAGGGTGGTGAGGATGTTGGCGTGGAGTTGGTAGAGTCGGGCGAGGCTGATGCGGTTGCAGCGGCGGAGGGGTGAGATGCGGGTGCGGTGGAGGGCTTCGTCGGCGTAGATGTTGCCGACGCCAGCGAGGATGGTCTGGTCAAGCAGGGTAGGCTTGATGCGGGAGCGTTTGGCGCGGATGTTTTGAGCGAATCGGTTGGGTGTAAGGTCCCACGGTTCGGGGCCAAGTTTGGGATAGGCGGTTATGGGGTCGTCGACGGCCCACAGTCGGGCCCATCTTCGGGAGTCGTTGAGTTCGATGCGCCGGTCGTCGTCGAGGTAGAAGGCGGCTCGGCGGTATCGGACCGGGTCGTCGTCGGAATCTCGGATGTGGAGGGAGCCGGTCATTCCCATGTGGAGCACGAGGTGAGACTGGGATTGTTTGGCGTCGATGAGCGGTGATACGAGATATTTCCCGCGGCGGTCGAGGGGGCCGATCTGGGTTTTAGAGACGATATTGGCGAAGGTCTCGATGTCGGCGGCCGGCGCGGCGATACAGTCGGACCAGCCGATTTCGACGCGTTGGATTATGGTGCCTTGGACGTTGGCGGCGACGAGGTAGCGTCGGATAGATTCAACTTCGGGTAGTTCGGGCATGGGAACTATGTTGCAAATGATTTTGAATGATAGTCATGATGCGGCCTTGCACTTGGTCCAGCATCAAAAGCCTGTTGTTGGATTTGTGCGAAATAACGGCGGTGGGTTTTCCGCCCGAGGTTCGTGGAGTGCTTCTCCACGCCCTACCCCTCCATTATGCGGCCTCCGCTGGAATGTCAATGGTTGTGCACTAATTTCCGTTTAGCGGAAGCGTCTCAACCCGGGGCACGGTTTCCGCGGCGAGTGTGATCCCCAAGTGTCCCATTGGTTTTCGGTTCCTTTAAGCGGGAGAAAACCTCGGATTACGCAAAGGTTCTGCAGGGTATCAGCGAAAATATCTGCTTGAGATTATTCGTCTTCAGGTGTTTGGAACCCGATGACACGACGGTTGGATTCGGTCATCTCCCGGTTGGATTCGATGAGTTCCGCGAGGATGGTGCGAATTTCGCGAAATTCGGCTTCGAAGCTGTTCATCCGTTCATTCGCCTGAATCTGGCTGTTAGCCAGGTTAAGGATGACATCGGATATGGCTACCTTGTAATCCGCAACATCTTCTTTGGTTGCGAGTTCTTCGTGTGTGTGTTCTGCGATTGTCATTGTAAATATGATACCGGCGTATCAGTTCTGCTGACAATAGTACACCATTGATCCGCTCTAGAAATGCGGTGAACTTCGTTGCTTTGTGAAATCAGATGCTATTGTCCCTGCCCTCTCCGTCCGGCACCGCGGAGGTTGCCGGGCTGTTGGGTGATGAGTTCTTGGGAGCCGGCAATGATGTTGCGTGCTTGGATTTCGCCTTCTTCGAGGGGGCCGATGGCGATTACACCCATGCCTTCGGTTAGGTTGGTCAGTGCGCCTGTGGTAGTGGAAACGATTACGGATTCGTCGTTGGCGGTTAGTCTGAGGGTGCCTTGGGTGGTTTCGACGTGAACCGTATCGCCGTTGACCTCCGTGACGGTGCCTTGGACCTGAGATACCGTGGTGTCTCCACCGCCGATGCCAAAACCAAATCCCCCGAAACCTCCGGCACCGGCCCCCGGGTTTTGCGGAACAAGGTTTAAGCTGACGATGAAGATCTTGCCGCCTTCGCCGCGCCTGACTGCGCCAACTACATTTGTGCCGGTTGAGAGATCGGAGACACTGAGGCTGTTGACGATGGTGATGTTGGTGTCTTCGCCTACTTCTACGTCGGTGGTCTGTTCGGTGTCTTCGGGGTCTTGGACGGTGATGATGGAGCCGAAGATGTAGGTGATGGTTCCTTGTGTCGGGGACGTGCCGAAACCACCGCCGCCCTGTCCGCCGCCAGGAATTTCGATTCCGGATTCCGCTAAGAGTTCTTGCATGAGTTCTCTCATGCGCGTCTGCTCTTCTTGGGTGATGCTGCCGGATTGGGCTTTTTGGAAGAGTTCGGCTAGTTCGGGGTTGCTAGCCATGGCTTCTTGGATCGCTTGGAAGTTTCCACCGCCGGGTCCGCCGCCACCACCGAAGCCGCGCTGGCCGCCTTGGTCGGGTGCCTCGTCAACCACAACTTCAACTACAACGGGTTCGGTGCTTTCGGTGCCGTCGTCGAGGCCGGTAGGCTCGTCGGCAGCGGACTCGCCCGTCTCGGACGGTGCGGTTTCGCGTTCAGGTCTTGATTGCTCGGAAGCGGGACGGGTGCTCGGCGTGGGCAATTCACTTCTCGATGCGGCCGGTATCGTCTCTTCATCCTGGTCGGACGGGCTCAAGAGGAGGATTGCCGCGACGCCGATGACGATGCCGACGATCGCGACGGCGGCTATGAGGATTGCGAACGGGCTATTCATGTGGTGGTCACCATTTCATATTCGATGTTGAGGTTTGGGTCGGCGGTTATTCGTATCGGAGTGCTTCGATGGGATTGAGGCGTGCGGCGCGGACGGCCGGGTAGATGCCGAAGAAGAGGCCGACGGCGATGGATACGATAAGCGCGATGATGGGGATGTCGCTGGTGACTCGTGTGGACCACTCGGTGCCGATGAGGAAGCGTCCGTCAATGGCGGTTGCGAGAGAGATGCCGACGATGACGCCGATGATTCCGCCGCCGAATGTGAGGAACACTGCTTCGGTCACGAACTGAGCGACGATGTCGCGTCTTTTTGCGCCCATGGCCTGCCGGATGCCGATTTCGCGGGTGCGCTCGGTAACGGAGACGAGCATGATGTTCATGATTCCGATGCCGCCGACGAGGAGGGAGATGCCGGCGACGGCGCCGAGGAAAACGACGAGGGTCTGGTTGGCTTCGTCGAAGGTGTCGAGGATCTCTTGCTGGTTGAAGACGGTGAAGTCGTCGGCTTCGGTGATGCGGTGACTGAGACGGAGGACGGTCTCGATCTCTTCGATGGCTTGGTCTACGAGTTCGACGTCTCGGGCTTGGACGGAGATTTGGTCGACGCTGATGTCGCCACCGGGGATTCGCTGTCCGGAGAGGCGGTAGTAGGCGGTGGTGATGGGGATGAGGGCTTGGCTGTCGAGAGACCCGAAGCCGCTTTGGGCTGCGAGGACGCCGACAACGCGGAACTGTCTGCCGTTAATCCGGACCTCTGCTCCTGTGGGGTCTTGATTTCCGAAGAGGTCCTCGGAGACTTGCGCCCCGAGGACTACGATTTCGGCTCGGGATTCGACGTGTGGTGCTCCGATGAAGGTGCCGGTTGCCATGTCGAGGTTTCGTACGTTGAGGTACTCGGGCGTGACGCCCGTGATGGATGCTTGGGTTGTGTTGTTGTTGATGTGGATGACGCCGAATGTGCCGATTTCGGGTGCTACGGCTTTGATGGACGGGGTGTAAAGGGGGTCGCGAAGCGATTCGACGTCGGCCAGAGTCAGCGGTTCGCCGCTTGGGATGACAGTTAGGAGGTTGCTTCCTAGTCCTTGGATTAGTTCGGTGATGCGGTCGGTGGAGCCGCGTCCGATGGACATCAGTGTGATGACGGAGCAGACGCCGAGGACGATGCCGAGTAGGGCAAGCGCGGCGCGGAGACGATTCGCGGTGAGCGAGTAGATCGAGGTTCGGATTATGTCTTGGGGGGACACTGTTGGGCCCTCACCTTGGACCCCCGCTTAATCTCCCCCTTGAAGGGGGAGGGGAGGGTTTAGGCGGTAGAGGAGAGTCGTTCTCTGCGAAGTTGGGTTGCGTTGGCTTAACCCCCTTTGTCCCCCGTAACGGTGTACGGGGCAGGCCCCGGACATTTCCCCCGCGAGCGGGGGAAACCCTGATTTCGTCGCTGATTACTTGGCCATCGCTGAGGGTGATTACGCGGTCGGCGCGGGCAGCCACGTCTCGTTCGTGTGTGACGACGATGACGGTGATGCCGTTTTCGTGGTTGAGGTCGGAGATGATGTTGAGGATTTCGGCAGTGTTCGAGGTGTCGAGGTTTCCGGTGGGTTCGTCGGCGAGGAGGACTGAGGGTTCTTTGACGAGGGCGCGGGCGATGCCGACGCGTTGCTGTTGACCGCCGGAGAGTTCGGTTGGTCGATGGTGGGTGCGGTCGCCGAGGCCGACGAGGGTCAGGGCGTTTTCGGCGCGGTCACGACGGTTGGGCCAGTGGCCGTACATCATGGGGAGTTCGACGTTGGCGAGTGCGGTGAGACGTGGGAGGAGGTTGTGGGTTTGGAATACGAAGCCGACTTTTCGGCTGCGGATGTCGGCGAGGCGGTCGTTGGACATTGCCTCGACTGCTTGACCGTCGATGTGGTAGGTGCCTTCGCTGGGTACGTCGAGGCATCCGATGATGTTCATGAGGGTGGATTTGCCGGAACCGGAGACGCCCATGATGGCGACGTATTCGCCGTCGTGGATGTCGATTGAGACGCCATCGAGGGCTCGGACTTGGATTGTTCCGGCGCCCATTTCGTAGATCTTGGTGACATCGCGGATGCGGATTACGGGTTGGTCAGGGTTGGAGGTGCTTCGCATGTCGTTGAACGTCTATCGCCGTGGGGGGCCACCGCCAGCGATTGCTCGGACGGCACCGAATCCGCCGAATTGGCTGGTGTCGGCACCGACGACGGTCATGAGGATGGTTTCGCCTTCCGAAACGCCGTCTTCTATGACGGTCCAGAAGTCGTCGGAGATGCCGAGGGCTACGTTGCGGGGTTCGAGCGTGTCGTCGTCGGTTGAGACGAGGAGGAGGGGTTCGTTTACCGAGCCGAATAGTGCTTGGATGGGGACGAGGAGTTTGTTGGTCTGCTCACGGATGACGACTTCGGCGACGGCGCTGAGGCCTTCGGGGAGTTGCGTGCCGGATGGTTGTTCGGTTTGGATGGTTACGGGGTAGGTAACGACGCCTTGTTCGGATTCGCCGAAGGCCGCGATGTCGCTGATGCGACCTGCTAAAGCCTCGTCGCCGAGGGCTTCGAGTTCGATGGATGCGGGGTCGCCAACTTGGAGGAATAAGACATCGACCTCGTCGACGGTGCCGGAGATTTCGACGATCGAAGGGTCGGCCATGACGACTGCGACGGCGTCTTTGTTGACGGATTGGCCTTCTTCGACCTGTAGATCCGCGACAACGCCATCGAAAGGTGCGATGATCTGCGTTCCTTCGGTCGCGGCGCGTGCGGTACCGAGTTCTTCGCGTGCGGAAGCGACTTCGGCGCGGCGGAGTGCGACGGTAGCCGGATCGGGGTTGACGAGGTCTGTGTGCTCTTGGAATGCAACGGTTAGTTCAGCTCTCGCAACCGCGAGTTCCTGGCGGGCGAGTTCGATGTCGACTTCGTCTGGTGAGACCAGGTCTTGCAGTGCGGCGAGTTTGTCGTTTAGGTCTTCTTCGGTTGCGGCGACTTCGGTCTGGGCGAGAGCGATTGCGACTTCATCGCCATCCAAAAGGGTTTGCAGAGCACGCGATTTGTCGACGAGGTCAGCGTTGGCGGCGTAGATTCGCTGATGCATGACGATGTTGTCTGGTGACTCGAGGTTTCGGAGATTGTCCAACTCTCTGATCGCTTCAGCGAGATCGGCTTCGGCTTTGGTTGCTTGGAAGTAGGCGATTGAGATGGTTACATCGTCCGGCCCGGCTTGCAGGTCGGCGAGAGTTTCCTCGGCATCAATCAGGTTGCCGTGCGCGACCTTCGCCGATTCGATTGCGACTGCCAGTGATTGAGCAGCCTCTGCGACGCCGACTTTCGATTCCTGCTCGACGCGTTCCAACTCTTCGTAAAGCAGTTCCAGACTGTTTGCTACGTCGACTTGCGTGTAGTAGGCGACTTCCTGCTTGGCGAACAGGTCGTTGATGATTTCGTCATCTGTGGCGGTCATCTCGTCCTCGAGCTGTTCCTCGAGGTCTTCCAAAGCCTGTTCTGCAGACGCCACTGCGTCTTCGGCGCTGTCGAGTTGTTGGGAATCTGCGAGCTTAGCGGTCTGATGCGCTTCGGATTTCAGCAGGAGGTCGTCCCATGCGTCCTTAAATTCGAGATTGACGCATGTTGAATTGATGCCGTTCTCGGCCTCGGTGCAGTCGAATCGAAGTTCAGACAGAAAGAACTCGGTCCACGTAGCCACTACGGCTTCATCCCACGGAGTTGCGGGATCGTCTTCGACCCAACCCGAGGATGCCGTCGTTCGCTGTCCCAATCCCTCGGAGACGGTGGCGGGATCCATGATCTCGTCTAGTGGCTTTCCGACATCGGCGAAGATCTGATCCGGGGAGTATTCCCATTGGTATTTGGAGATGTCCATGCCGAGCCATTTGGCGAAGACGTTTTTGTAAGTGACCCGAGCGTCGTAAAGCTCGGATTCCAGTTTTCGGACGTCGGCACCGGTCTCGATCGCGAGTCGAGCCAGTTGGTTTTCCGCCACAACAACATCGTCTTCTGCTTCGGCGATCTGCGCGTTAAGGTCAGCGACCACTTCCTCGTCGAACGGTTTTTGGGCGTCCGACAAGGCCTCTTGCGTTTCGGTGAGAGCCAGGGTCGCGGCCGCGAGTTCGGCTTCGACTTTGGAGATTTCCAATTTTTTGCTGGTGATGTCATTTCCAACGTTCGCGTTTGCCACCAGCAATGCGTTCTCCGCATCGACGACCGCGGCATCGGCCTCGATCACGGCCAATTTCGCATTTTCGAGATCTAGTTGTGCTTGATTGACCGCGTTTTCGTCGATATTCAGCGTGTCCTCGTACGCTTCGAGTGCATCATCGCGGATATTTGTGGCCTCGCCAACGGCGATTTCTGCCGCGCTAATCGCCGCGCTTTGTTGCGCCGTCAGGTCTTCCAACTCGGCGGTGAGGTCTGCCAACGTCTTTTCGGCTTCTGCGACTGCGAGCTGCGCGTTACCCACGTCTAAGTCGGATGGCGAGAGGAGGTCGGCAAGTTTATCTTGGGCGGCTTCGAGGTCGGCGATTGCCTCGGCGACGGCGAGTTCGGCTTCGGCGAGTTCTGTTGCGGGAGGATCGATCAGTTTCGCCAAGGCATCTTCGGCGGTGGCGGAATCTTGCTGCGCTTTCGCAACCTTCAGCGTCGCGTCGCTGATCGTCTTTTGATCGGGATTGACCAAATCCTCGAGCGCTGTTTCGGCGTCTTGGAGCGCGACGCTTGCGTTCTGCAACTGTTGCTGAGCAGCGACAACAGCCTCATCGTTGAGCGACATCAGGATTTCGCCCTCGGTCAGGAAGTCGCCGATTTCGATGTCGATCGTATCGACGGTTCCTGCTGTCGCGAACGACAGGCGCTCGCGGTTGGCGTATTCGAGGGTCCCGTTGACGGCGACCGAGTTGACGAGATCCCCGCGTCGGATGGTCAAGAGTTGTGTTTCGGCTTCTTCATCGACTCCGTATTCGGTGAGTACGCGAGTGATGGGCGATTCGCCTTCGATCCGGTCTTGGACGTAGGGGTAGAAATAGAAGGTGCCGAGATAAGCGACAACAGGGACGGCGATGAGGACGGCCGCGGCGATGATCCACTGTCGGACAGATATCTGTCTCAACGGGTTGTCGTTCGCCTCGGTATCGTCATTGTCGGTGTTTGAAGGCATATATCTACCGGTTTGTTCCTCGGTGGTGTTGCCACGGTCTTGTTGAAGTCGATTATGAAATTGAATCTCGCGTGAATTGTTAAGATCGTTGCTCGCGACGTTTTCGGTTACGCTCTTGGAGCGCGATGCGGATGTTGATGTTCGTTGATTCCTTCTGCCGGTCATCAAGAAGAAACCGAGCATGCCTGCTATCGAGCAGTTGGTCCAGGGGCTTCGCTTTGGGTTGGGCATCGAAATCGAATTCGTTGGTGGAGTTTAGAGTAACCTTATTCACGCGCGACCGTATCTGGACAGTGAGGGATTGCGATGGTTGAAGCTAAGCTAGCACGAGATTATGACATTCGATTTGGGCACGGATTGCTCAAATCCGACTCCGCGAAATGGGGGCGATATGTGGTGGTCACAACTCCCTCAGCATGGGCGGCGACTAAGGACGAGCTGGATCACGAGCCGGCAGGTATCGGCATCAACGAGTGGCTCGACCGCACTCACTTGATCGAAGTGTCCGACTCGCTGCCAGACGATATTAATCTAGTTGTCGGCCTCGGAGCTGGGCGGGCGTTGGACCATGCGAAGCTGGTAGCGCACCGCAAGGGCAAGCCGCTTGTCCAAGTTCCGACTGTGGTCTCGACGGGTGCCATCATTC
Source organism: uncultured Dehalococcoidia bacterium (assembly GCA_951812795.1). Lineage (GTDB taxonomy): Bacteria > Chloroflexota > Dehalococcoidia > Lucifugimonadales > Lucifugimonadaceae > Bin127. The sequence continues at coordinate 1,600,089 of OX638325.1, read as the reverse complement.
ATGGCTTCGTTGCGGACTGGGACGGACGGCAGATTGTCGGGCAGCTCGTGGTGGTGAACTGTGAGTACGTTTTGGTCGACTACGATGTCGTGCTGCGGGCACCGGAGCGATTGAACACGGCGGGATTGGGCGATGTTCTGTGTGGATATGCGGGACTTTCGGAGTGGCGGCACACCGCGGAAATTGGGAAGACTGATCCGGTAGATGAATCGAAGACAGCGAGATCGATAGCGCTGTACGACCAGATCGTGACCGATTTTCCGGCATCACTCGACGAAGATGGCAAGTTGACGCCGGAATCGGTGAAGGTGATTATGTCGGCAGTGCAAGCACGCGACGATGCATTGGTCAAAGACGACCGTGCTCCGGGCGCCGACCACGCGTTCTGCTTCGTTGTCGAAATTGCCAACGACAAGTACTGGATACACGGCGAGATGTGTGCACTTGGTGCCGTGATAATCGCTTGGCGCACGCAGCAGAGCCCGGAGACGTTGACCGGGTGGCTGGATAAGTGCAAGGTTCGGTGGCGTCCTTCCGATGTTGAGATAACTCGTGAGGAGCTAGGCGCGGGCATCGCGGTGTGGCCGTCATGGATGGGCGACGGCACGAACGACAAACCGGCATCGCCCTCGATCGTGGTGCAAGAGCCCATGACCGAAGAGGATATCGATGCTTGTTGGGAGTGGTTGAACTCCAATTGAACGGGCACGCCCGGGGGTACGTTCAATGTGGGCATTAACGATCGCTGGTGGTCGTGGCGAGCGGTTGAAGCCGCTAACGGACAACATCTGCAAACCGATGGTGCCGGTAAACGGTGCTCCGTTGCTCCAGCATCAGGCGAGTTGGCTTTGCGCGAACGGTGTTACCGACATCGTGTTCCTGACGGGCTATCGGGCAGAGCAGGTCGAGGAACATTTCGGGGACGGTTCGCGGTACGGTTTCCGGGCGCATTACTCGCCCGAAGACCAACCCCTTGGGAGAGGCGGGGCCGTCAAACAGGGATTGGGAGTCGTGCCGGAAGACGTTGAAGACGTCGTGGTTGTGAACGGCGATGTGTTGACAGATCAATCGCTGGCACCGCTTATTGAGACAAGGCGCGTCAATCGAGCATTGGCCGCCATCACGCTGATACCTTATGTCAGTCAGTTCGGCGTGGTGTTGGTTTCCGACGATGACGTTGTTACCAGCTTCGCGGAGAAGACGGAGCTACCTTTTTGGATCAACGGCGGAATCTACGTTCTCGAGCGCGGCATCGAGGGACTTTTACCGGATGTCGGGGACCACGAAGACACGACTTTTCCTCAGATAGTCGATGAAGGACGGATGCGAGCGATACGTTCGAACGCCAATTGGATATCGGTGGACAGTCACAAAGACCTGAGCCAGGCGGAAGAGATGATGATGCAGGGGTTGTTGCCGCGATCGAAGGTTTGAGTGGCCCGGCGTGGGTTTATTTCACGACGTTCTCACTTGTTGCGCAAGAGGGAATTAAAGGGCGTTTAAGATGGTTGCGTTGAATTTCGTGCATCCCCCTGCGTGCGGCGCTTCGCTTGCACGCGTCCCCTTCGCCTAGCGAAGGGGAGGTTTGGTTCCTCCGTTTTGAGCCTAGGGGGAGTTAGTCGGGGTTAAATTCGCTTGCTATGAACATTCGCAAGAGGTCGTGGCGTGCGATCATTCCTATGGGGATGCCGTCAGCGACGACGGTGATGTGGTTCTCGCCGGTGGTTGCGATTAGCTCGATCACGACGTCGATGGTGGCGTCGGGGGTTACACATGGGGGATCGGATTTCATGACCTCTTCGACGCTCTTCGAACGGACCTTGTCGATCGCGTCGTAGTACGCGGTTGAATGGTCGCTACCGACGCTTGCCCCCATGAGGCGCGTTGCGGTTCCGCGCATGAAGGGGATCAGGTCTTCTGTGGGCATAAACATCTGTTCGGTCACCAACCCGCAGAATTTACCGGCGTCGTCTACCACGACCACCGAACCGATATTGTGTTCGATCATCAGCTTCGCAACATCCGAAACCGTATCGTAGCGGTGCGCCGTGATCGCTGGCGCATGCATCAAACTTCGGACATCGCCATCTGGTACTTGACTCATTTCCACCTATCCACATTCACTCCCAGGGCACTTCCTCGAACGGTATTACAGAAGGATTGACGCGGGCCAATCCAACGGCCAGACACCGAGTATCTTAGACCTTTGCGCGTTCGCGTTCCGCCTTCAGATAACGCGACAGTTCTATGGTTACGATATCGATGTTTTTGTCGGACGTGTTGATGACGAAGTCGTAAATCATCGGGTCTTCAGGGTCGGCTTGATGCAATTTGTCGAAGTATTCTCGCTGCGCGTTTTGGCGTTCCAAGATAATGCGTTCCGCCTCGGCGACATTGGTCAGTCCCTCCCGCCGCATCACGCGTGTCACCCGGTCGTCCCAGTTGGCGAAGATTCCGACACGCGCCACTTCGTCTTGATCTGCCAGTTCAACCGCGCCGGCGCGGTGGACGATGACCGCATTTCCGCCCTTGGCCAGATCGCTGAGGTCGTAGGAGTTGTCGATCGGGCTTTGCGCTGATGGACCGTTCCGGTCCCAGGTCAGCGGTATGTGAAGGTCAGCCGCTCCTTGAAGCATCGGGTCGTCGCCGGCTGCGCCTACCGCGAAGTACGAGGCGGCCCTTTCGACCCACGTCCACAACCGTTCGGAGAATTCGGCGTTCGGCGCCGGATTTGGCGCGTCTGCATCGGTACCGCCTTCCACAGTCCGCAATCGGACGCGATCAAAATACCTCCACCCGAACATCCGGGCGATCTTCCTGCCAACATCAAAGGCACCGGAGCCGATGTGGCCGTCTATCGTGATCAATGTTTTGCGCATTGCAGCCAAACTCGTACTTGGCGGACGATGGGATACACAAAAAAGCCCGCGCGAGCGCAATACTACATGTAATCCGCCGTTCTAGCAATTCCGATTGCGAATCCCGCCGATCTACGATCCATCGATTGCGCTCAGTCCGCCGTCTAGGTTCAACGATGAGCCGTTGATGTAGTCGTTGCCGATGATGCTGATGACGGCTTGGCAGACCTCTTCGACAGTGCCCATCCGGCCGGCCGGTCCTAACGTGCGGTCGTCGTACCTTCTTGGGCCATTAGGTTCGCCATCGGACAGTGGAAGTATGACGCCAAGTCGTAGTTCGTTGACTTGAATGCGCGGCGCGAGGCTTACGGCGAGGGTTTTGGTGAGGCCGGTAAGGGCGGAGTTGGTGATCGAGTAGGCGACTCGTGAGCGGTAGACCTTGCGGCGATCGTTGATGTTGACGATCTTGCCGGCGGAGCTGTCCGGCAGATCGTGCGCCATGGCTTGGGCCAACAGCAACGGAGCGCGGACATTCACTGCCATGGCTTGGTCGAATTCGCCAGGAGCCAATTTCTCGATGCCGACCTGATCGAAATGAGACGCGTTGTTGATCACAACACTGGGCACGTCACCAAACAACTCCATGGTTCGACACCACAGGTTCACGCATTCGTCGGCGCTAGACAGATCAGCACCAACGATCTCGCTCCTCACGCCGAGGGCACGGGCGAGGTCGCGGGTTTCATATGCCTCGCGTTCGGAGCTGTTGTAGTGGATTGCGACGTTGCATCCGTTCTGCGCCAATGACAAAGCCAGGGCGCGTCCGATTCGCTTGGATGCGCCAGTGACTAGTGCTGTTGAGCCTTTGATTTTCATCCGATTCTTGTGTTTTTTGAAAGGTTTTGCGCAACGCCGTCAATCCGGCCACCTCCGGAAGCCAGAAAGGTCATGCACGCGGTAACTCGCTACCATGTTAGCCTTCGTGCTGTCACAGTCTAGACAACCAAGGAACCTACGATGATCTACGAATTCAGGACCTATGACCTAAAGCCGAGGAACGTGCCGCTTTTCGAGGAACGAACTGCGGAGAAGATTAAAGAAGGCCGGCAGAACTACTCGCAGCTATTCGGGTTCTGGACGACTGAAGTTGGGCCGGTAAACGAGGTGGTCCATGTGTGGCCGTACGAAGACTTGGAGCATCGCAGGCGGATTCGTGCTCAAACCGCCGAGGACGGGGTTTGGCCGCCGAGCAACGCAGACATCATCAACACGATGCGATCCGAGATTTTCCTTCCTGCGCCCTTCATGGAAAATCGAGGCCGAGCCAAACTGGGGCCGGTTTACGAGATGCGGATTTACACCTATGCCCCGGGGGACATACCGAAAGTGATCGAGATCTGGGGCGAGCACATCGAGAAACGAGAAAAGTACTCGCCGTTGGTCGGGGCATGGTATTCCGAACTCGGAGCTCTGAACACCTGGATCCACATGTGGGCGTACGAGAGTTACGACCAGCGCGCCGAAATCCGCGCGGAAACGCGAGCCAAAGGAGTTTGGCCACCGCCCGGCGGCATCGGCCCGGTTACGCAGGCGAACAAGCTGCTGTTGCCGATGAGCTTCTCGCCGCTGCAGTAGGGGTCGATGTTGTGCCCTCCCCTTGATGCTCGAGGGGGATCAACGGGGGTTAGAGCGACGTGTTGCGAAGGTGTTCCATGAACTCGTCGCGTGTGGCGGCATTGTTTCGCAACGATCCCATCACGGCGCTGGTCACCATGCGGGGGTCTTGCTTTCGCACCCCTCGCATCACTGTGCACATGTGAGTGCCTTCTACCACCACGCCAACGCCTCTTGGTTCGATCAAGGTGTCGAGGAAGCTCGCGATCTCCTGTGTCATTCGTTCCTGAACCTGTAGCCGACGCGCGAACATGTCCACGATGCGAGGGATCTTGGAGAGACCGACTACCTTTTTGTCGGGAAGATATCCGACGTGCGCATAGCCGTAGAACGGTAGCAGGTGATGCTCGCAGAGGCTGTAGTACTCAATCGATTTGACGACCACCATCTGGTCGTATTCGACATCGAATAGGGCTCCGTTCAGAAGCTGGTCTGGGTCGATCGAGTAGCCGTTGAGCAACTCGTCGAACATCTCGGCGACGCGCAGGGGGGTACGCTCGGTACCTTGTGGGTCGAGGTTTTCCGAGCCGATCGCCTTGAGAATCTCGTTGATTCCGTCGGCGATCCGAGCCTTGGTGGCGCGGTTGAGCGTCACCCCCGGATCGAACATTGCAGGTTCGTAACCGTTCGTTGTAACCAGATCGGTGTAATCGGAAGTGGAAGGATCGGCGACCATTTAGAAGTATTAGTCCGTTCGATTAATGGGTGTTGGAGTGCACTAACCTATCTACGCTTCATTATCGCCGATGGTTCGATTGCCACAAACCATAGCCTGAGATAGTCTACGACTCAGCCGAATTTAACGCGGCATGGCAGGTTCGAAAATTGGGAGTTGAACCGTGAAGATTACCGATATTGAGACGTTCGTCGTGGATGCTGGCTGGCGGCCTTGGCAATTCTGCGCGGTGCGCACTGACGAAGGCATCACCGGATACGGCGAAATGTCAGATGGCCGCAACCCATACGGAGTCGTCGGCACGGTGTCAGATTACGAGCCGATACTGCTGGGTCAAGACCCCTTAGCGGTCGAAGCGCGGTACTGGGACATGTATCGCATGTCTCGACAGGCACCCGGTGGCATCGCGGCGCGGGCGATCGCGGGTGTCGAACTCGCGTTGTGGGACATCAAGGGCAAGGCGATGGGCGTGCCCGTCCACAGTCTTTTCGGTGGGCCGACGCGGGAGCGCCAGCAGGTCTACTGGTCGCACTGCGGTTCCTCTCGCTCGCGTAATCATGAACTCATCGGGGCGCCGCCGATGGACTCGTTTCAAGCGGTGACCGATTTGGGTCACGAGGTCAAGGAACGTGGCTTCAAGGCGCTCAAGACGAACATCATCTTTTTCGATGACAACACGCATGGTTACGGGTACGGATTTGGGACCGATTCTCCGGATCAGACGATCAAGCCGGGGTTGTTGAGGCATGTTGAGAAGTACATCGGGACGTTCAAGGAGGCCGTGGGTCCGGATGTTGAGATTGCGCTGGACCTTAACTTCAACGTCAAACCCCAGGCGGCGAAGCAGATCTGCGCCGTGTTGGAGCAGTTCGACATGATGTGGGTGGAGATCGATATGTACGAGGTGGATGGGTTGAAGGAGGTGAAAGACAGCACCAGTTGTCCCATCACATCGGGTGAGAACCTGTTCACGATCCGCGACTACCGTCCGTATTTCGCGGCTCGGGCGATGGATATCGCGATGATCGATGTGCCGTGGCAAGGATTTGCCCGTGGGAGGGATGTGGGGATGCTGGCGGAATCGCACGAGATCAACGTGGCGCCGCACAACTACTACTCGCACTTGGCGACGATGCAAGGGATCAACCTCTGCGCCACCCTGCCCAACGTTAGGATCTGTGAGATCGACATTGACGATGTTCCGTGGAAGGACGATTTAACGGGAGGGCCGTTGACGTTCCACGACGGCGGGTTGCTGGATGTGCCGACGAAGCCGGGATGGGGAGTCGAGTTGGATGAGGAGGTTGCCCGGGCGCATGCTTGGGTGCGGGGTCGGGGGCCGGGTTATCGGTAAGATTTGGCGGCGTCCGGCGATGCCAATCCGAGTTCATCAAGGGAGTATGAGACGAAATGGACGTCGGGATTGTGCATTAACAGTTTGAGGGTGTAATCTCTAAGCGATTTTCCGCGCCACTCGGCGAAGGAGATGACGACGATTTTCTCGAGTTTTCGTCCCATTGCGTATCCAAATTCAATTGCGGCGTTGGTCGAGAGGTCGGGGTGGAGGACGTGGAGTTCGTCGCTGTCGTCGAGCATTTGCCAGCTGCGGTCTCGGATGGCGAGGAGGTCCGCTTCGGTCTGACGCGGGCCATTCGCCCAGCGTTGGTCGTATTCGATGGCCGGGCAGAAGACTTCTCTATCGGGGAGATGGTTTTGGATGTACCAGTGGCACCAGCGGACGATAGTTTGGCGCCGCGCTTCGGGGACGCTGGTGATGGGGGTTGCTAGGTAGATTTGGGGCATTTTCGGCTTGGGGCTACGTTAATCGTTGTCCGGAACGACTAGCTGATAGTGCTTCTCTTCGACGATGGCGATGTTTTCGATATCACGTGCCTCAAGCTCGATCAAAGCCAATATGGAATCGGAAATCGCCTGTATCGCCACGCATCGTATCGGCAATCCCTCCAATTTGGAGCGGCATACCTGTGCGTTTTGCCAAATCTGAACGATGTTCAGGGAATCGCTGCCGCTTTTGGCTTCCACTGGAATCGCGTAATGTTGCCCGTTTTTGTCCAAACCAACGTACAATTCGTCGGTTTCAACCTGTGTCGATTCGTGCCGTTGATTTATCGGATTCCAGACTGGGATCGACGTTCGTAGGTGGTTCTGCAACGAGTAGTACGTCAAACTGGTGAACACGTCGATTAGTCGGTTGTATCGGACCGTGGCAAGTATTGCTTGCTCGTCGCTCAATGCGTAGAGCGAAATCGCCCCGGGCGTTGTATCGGGTATCTCGGTGCGGGCCAGTTGGTCGTTCGGTTTGATTTCGCTGAACCTGACCTGTCGAAACTCGTAGACCGATCTTCCGGCGGGTAGGATTGCCCACTCGCGATCTGGTGCGGCGGTATTGACGATCGAATCGGGCAATGCCATCCGATATCGGATCGAATAGACGAGGTCGCCAAGATTCCTCGGGACATTGATGTTGAGACGACGCGCGGTCTCTTCGATTTCACGCCGTTCGAATGGCACTGAAGTGTCACCGGGGCGATATTTGGAGCTGAATATCTCCTCGATGATTTCCGAGTATGCGTTTCCGCTGGTTGTCATCCTGGCCATCTCAACAGCAGGACTTCTTCTCTCAACTGCTCTCGAGTTGCTGTAGCGAGTCGGGTGCGGAATAGATCAATCCCCTCGACGGAATAGCCGCATTCTTCTGCGATCTGTGCCAAGAGTTGGCCAGTTCGGATCATGATCCGGAAGAACGATGCTTGATCGCCGACGACGTAGGCGAGTCTGGCACCGGGTTTCAAAACAGAGGTCAGCGATTTAAGGTGGCGGGCCATTCCTCCGAAATACAACCTTACGACGTTCGCGTATTGTTTTTCGAAGCCGGATGTTTTGCCAAGCTCGATTCGGCGGTTTTCAATGCGGTTAGCGAGTTCGAGAACCGGTGAATTCGCGGGCAACCAATCGTCGTCCGCATCGTCCTTGTAGACGGTTCTTGAGTTCGAACGGAGGAGCTGCTTTTTTGTCGATCTGAGAGCCATTCGGTCTTCGAAGAAACCTAGAATCACGGATTCGATGCGGACCGTTCGCGTATAGTCCTTTTCGTTCGGGTAAGGCGGCGAAGTAATGACGGCATCGACGGATTTAGGAGGTAAAACCTCATTGATTTGCCTGGAATCGCCGCACTTGACCTTGGCTGCCACTTCGGAGTCAGGCAACACGTTCAAATCCGACGCAATCTTTGCGACGCGATCCAGCCAAGCAGACACCACCGCGGCGTCCTGTTTCACCTTGCCCAGGCCTACCTCTGGGCCGAATTTGAGATTCGAGATATCGCCTACCAATGCCGATGCCAATGCCAACATCTGATGATTCGAATACTCCTCGGACCATTGACGCTCCAATTCATCGCGCAACACGAGCGTTTTGTGCAGCGGCAAAGGGCTGATGGCATCTTTGAACATTAACTTCGCTGCGTCGGACGGCAATTGCCGTAATTCGAAGAGATCGACACCTTCGTTGGAGGGCTCATCCGCGATCCCTTCGTTCACAAGCCCTCGCTGAACGTCCGACGCAATGCGACTCGCACTATCCATCAACGCGTCGCCGTCGGTTGACCATTCCAGTTTGGTGTTGGAGACGAACGCCGAACTCGGCAACGCTTCTACACCGATGCTTGGGATTCCCAGTTTTTTGCACTCGACCAACGTTGTGCCAGTTCCGCAGAACGGGTCGAGCATTACTTCATCTGTCGTAACGCCCAACCGGTCAACGTATTCACGCACCAGATGAGGAGGAAAAGACAGAACGAAGCGGTACCAGTCGTGGGCCGCGGTATCTCCGGGAAGGAGTGCGTTCTTGCGACTGTTCGAGATCGGCTGGGACGCTTGCGGGTCCGCGATTGAAAGCCTCGGCTGGTCGGCGAGAGGTGTGGTCGTTGAGGTCAAGTTAGATTGGTTGGCGTTTAGCACTAGGATAGACTGATTCGGAATTTTCGCAACGAGAGGTTGTAAAGCCGAGGGAGTTGGCGTCGGTGGCGAAGCGAGCGCGGCGATTCTGTTGAACCGACTCAGTCGTCGACCGCGGTAGTGTGTTTCCCGAACGAATCCGGAACACGCTGTCAGAAACGAAGAATTGGCGCGGTTGCTCAGCCGCGTTTATCCGACAACCGCAGAGATCTCTTCCTCGGTTAGGCCGGCTTCTTTGAGGATTTCCCGGTTGTGTTGGCCCAGGGCTGGCGACGCCTTCATTTCGGGCATGCCGGCGGTGAAGTTTAGGATGGGGCCGGAGGTGCGGTAGCGGTGGCCGGTGTGGTGTTCGAGTTCGATGATGTAGTTGTTGGCGACGGCTTGTTCGTCCCAGACGAGGTCTTCGTTGAAGCGGATGGGGCCGCAGGGGATATCTTTGGCGTTTAATTCTTCAACCCATTCGGCAGTGGTCTTGGAATCGAAGATGTCTTCGAAGGTTTTGACCATGTCTTCTGCGAGTTGTTCGGCCTCGGGGGTGTTGATGTCGTAGTCGGGGTCGGTGACTCGGGGGTCTTCGAGGTTCAGATGATTCAACAATCGTGCTCGTGCGGCCCAGTCGAGGGTGCCGAGGCACATGCCTCCGTCTTTAGTACGGTAGGCGCGGTAGTAGCAACGGTAGATCGCAGGGCGGACGACGGATTGGTAATCGTGCTGGATCTCTTGGTAATTCTTGCCCTCGGCGACTAGTTTCGGGTATCGCTCTTGATACCAAGTCATGGATGGTGTCGGCGCGTCGAGCATATGGATGAGCCTCATGCACTGCATGGCCAGTGCGTTCATCATGAGGCTTGTCTCGACCTTTTGTCCTTTGCCGCCGTCGCCACGTCCGATGATCCCGGCAAGAATGCCCGCGGCGGCACAGTAGGCGGATGAGAGGTCGATGTAGGAGGATGACCAGACGACCTCGGGCTGACCACCAGGGTTGATCTTGCCTTCGGAGGTGACGGCTCCGGTGAATCCTTGCATCACGAGGTCAAAGCCGGGCGCGCCCCCGAGGGGGCCTTTCATTCCGTACGCGGTGATGTCGACGTAGATGATGGCGGGGTTTATGGCCGAGAGGGAGTCGTAGTCGATGCCGAGGGCTTTGGCGGTGTCGGGCCGGTTGTTCGAGATGACGCCGTCGGACATCTTGACGATCTTCGCGAGGGCTTTTTGGCCTTTGTCGTCCTTCAGGTTCAACGTGACACTCTTGACGCCGCGGTTGAGGGGCAGGAAGGTGCGACTTTCGCCGGGCGCGAATGGCTGTGTGGCTCGCCATGGGTCGCCGTTCGGGGGTTCGATCTTGATGACTTCGGCGCCCATGTCGGCGAGGATCTGTCCGGCGAATGGGCCGGCGACGAAGTTGCCGAACTCGATGACTTTGATTCCTTCGAGCGGTCCTTTTTGGTAGGTGCCGCTTTCGTCGGCTCCGTTTTGGGATACGTTCTCAGTCATGATGATGCGAATATAACACTGAATGTGTGGTGAGGGATGTGGTTTTGGAGATGGGGGCGTGAGTGCGAGGTGCCGAGTTGACCTCACCCTAACCCCCTCCCGAAGGAGGGGGAATGTTTTGAGCCCCTCCCGAAGGAGGGGAATGATTTGAGCCCCTCCCGAAGGAGGGAGGGTGTTTCGAGCCTCATCTGAAGGAGGAGGAATGTTTTGGGGTGCTGGCTTCCCGCCCTGCTCCTCTCGATTCCGGCTTTCGCCTGAGGCCCGGTAGTTTGGCGTATTATCGAAGGCGTTGCGCCGGAGTTGAATGAATGGAGGTTTTTCGTGTATACGACGGATATGTATGAGGGGATGATTGCGGAGACGGTCACCGTTCGGACTGATGACGGTGCCGCTATCAATGCGTATTTTGCGCGTCCGCTAGGTCCCGGGCCGCATCCGGGGATGGTTTTAGCGCATCACATGCCGGGTTGGGACGAGTGGTATCGGGAGTGTGCGCGGAAGTTTGCGCATCATGGGTATGCGACGATTTCGCCGGACTTGAATCACCGGATCGGTCATGCTTCACCGGAGGATGTTGCGGCCCAAGCGCGTTCTGAGGGCGGGATACCTGATGACCAGGCGGTCGGCGATCTTGCGGCTTCGATGCGCTTTTTGAGGTCATTGCCGAGTTCGAATGGGAAGGTCGGTGCGTTCGGGACCTGCTCTGGCGGACGGCACGTGATGTTGGCGGCCTCGAGAGTCGAAGGGTTCGACGCGGTCGTTGATTGCTGGGGCGGACGAGTTGTGATGGATGATTCTGAGTTGACGGCAAACAGTCCTGTAGCTCCGATCGATTACACGGCTGATCTTTCATGTCCAGTTCTCGGTTTGTTCGGTGAGGATGACCAGAGTCCGTCGCCCGAACAGGTGGCGATCCATGAGGCGGCGCTGAAGGAGCATGGGAAATCGTACGAGTTTCACATGTATGCGGGTGCGGGTCACGGTTTCTTCTACTACGACCGGGCGCCCTACCGCCAAGAGCAGGCGGTGGACGGTTGGCAGAAGATTTTCGAGTTTCTGCCCAAACATCTCGGATAAGGTTTGGTCCGACATCTTGGTCCAACAATTTAGGGGAGAACAGAATATGTGCACGATGATTGCTGAAAAGACGGCGGTTACAGGTTGCGGCAAGGGAACGCCGGGTTGGATGCAGGTGAATCAGGTGACGGTGTCGTATGACCATCCGTCTGAAATGACTCTGGAGCATGCGCTGAACATCGATTTCGTGGATTCGTCGCAGAAGCTCGGTCCGCGGATCGCGGTAGAGCTCACCCCGGAGTCGGCGAAAAGGCTCGTGGAGTTGATCAACACAGCGCTTGGCAAGGGCGCGGTGGTCGATCCGGCGGCGTTTGAATAGTCGGGTCTTTGAGTATTTGGGCCCCGGGTTAGTCGAGGGTGACGTTCTCGACTGACATTTTCGTTGTTGGGAACGACGTTTAATTCGCACAGGATTTTTAGAATCAAGTAACTGCACCTGATCGTCTCTTCTGGGTGGAGTTACTAGAGATTGCTGAATTTTCTCAAGCCGCAGGGCAGTCTGACGGATGCTGACCGGGAGCGTGGCTACTCGGCGATGAACAGACAGGTGTTCGCTGCTGCGGGCGCTGAGGGGTTTGTGTCGGGTGGGTTCATCTCGGCTTTCGCGCTGCTGATCGGCGCTTCGAACTTCCACATCGGCATCCTGACGGCTATTCCGTTTGCCGCGCAGGCACTGCAGATTCTCGCCGTGGTGGTGATCGAGCGGTTGCAGATGCGGAAGGCGATCGTAATCTTGACGTATGCGATCGCTTATTTGACTTGGTTACCGGTCGCGCTGATACCGCTGTTCATCGATGTTCCGCATCAGGGGGCGGTGATTTTATTGCTGGTCTTCGTGGGAATTCGCGGCGTTGCGACGGCGTTTGTGGTGACGGGTTGGAACGGTTGGTTGCGTGACATCATTCCGGTGGACCATGCGGGAGAAATTTTCGGACGACGAATGAAGATCGCGACGGTGGCGGCAATTATCACTGGCCTCGGAGCGGCGATATTCGTGGACTGGTGGAAGGGATTTGCAGCTCCGGGCGAAGAGGCATTCGGGTATTCGATAGCGTTCATATTCGGGGCGTTGATACTCGGTCTCGGATCGGTTGGGTTCATGGCTCGCATTCCCGAACCTCGGATGAAGACGCTTGGCACGAATTCGGTCGGTGGCATGCTGCGGACTTTGGCGGGGCCGATCATGGATTTGGAGTTCCGCAAGTTCATCGTCTACCAGTTCGTGTGGTATTTCGTGATTCACCTAGCGGTGCCGTTTTTCGCGGTGTACATGCTCGAGCGGTTGGAGTTCCCGCTTTCGCTGGTCGTCGGGTTGGCAGTCCTGAGTCAGGTGAGCAGCATCATCTTCTATCAGGTGTGGGGAAACTGGGCGGATCGTTACGGGAGCAAGGTGATACTGTCTATATCTTCGTCGCTGTACTTCTTGGTGATCATCGCTTGGACATTCACGACGCTCCCGGACCGGCACGGCGGAACGATACCGATCTTGGTCTTCTTGCACCTCTTGTTGGGGGTTGCGATTGCGGGGGTGAATATCTCGGTCACTTCGCTGAGGTTGAAGATGTCGCCAGTGGACCAATCGACGTCGTATATGGCGGCGGCATCGCTTGCGTTGAACCTTGGTGCTGGGATTGCGCCTTTGATCGGCGGTGCGTTTGCGGACTTCTTCGAGATACGGAGTTTCAGGATCGCGGTGCAGTGGATCGATCCTTCTCGAGTGGCGGACATCCCAGCGTTCTCGTTGACCGGGTTCGACTTCTTGTTCGCAGTGGCGTTCCTGCTGGGGTTCATCACGATCCCGTTGTTGGCGAGGATTCGAGAAGAGGGCGAAACGGACACAGAGACACTGCTGGACGAGTTGCAGACGCAGACGCGAGAGAATCTTCGAGCGCTCAACTCGGTCCGCGGGATGAGCTACGTTGCTCAGTTCCCTATCGCTGGCATGCGGTACGTGCCTAGGGTGTCCGGGTTGGACATCGCGTTTGGTGTTACGGCGTATCAGATATCTGCTGCGACGAAGTCGTTGATCGATGCCACGACCGCGGGTGGCGAGACGTTGAGGAATGTGCGACGCCATGTGAGGGTGTCGGTCAGATCAGCATCGAGGAGCGTGCGAGGGGCACGGTCGCAGGGCGCGCAGATTGCGTTCGGGGTGACGCACGGAGCGGTCAAGGCGATAGCTGATGCGGGCACGGGGACGACGAGGCAGGTTCACGCTGCGATTAGGACGGCGATAACAGCGACGAGCGAGGTTGCGGGAGATCCCCTGGAGGTTCTGGCGGGCGCGGCGAGAGGTGCGGTGGCAGGGACGATCGAATCGGGTTACACCGATGTAGATATACCTAAGGCGGTTATCGGCCAGGCACGTGCGGCAGCTCCGGACTTAGGAGTCACCGAAGAAGAAGCCGTGCAGGTAGCAGCACAATCGGTCGTGGAGGCGATGAGTGACTTGCCGGTGTATGAGCAGGCAGAGGCGTGGGACGCCATATTGCGTGAGTTGGTCGCAGAGGACGACGAACGCCTCGCCGCCTCATAGGGCGACGCAATATAGGGCGACGCATTCCGCTCTAACCTGCATCAGTGTCTAACCTCGGTGGCGGCGCGTTTGAGCCGCCGATTACACGCGCAATCCCGGATGTTGGGAAAATTCGGCTCGATTCAGGTTTGATTGCATCGAGAATCGAGACATGCGTGCGCTGTGCTGATAGGATTATGTTATCGATCAATACGCCACCTTACAGTTACGCGCGCGTATACGCGCGAGCGCGCGCCATCACGAGTGTGGCGACGCCTTGGTGAATCAGAGCAGACTGTTTGGCAAGCGCTGCGAGAGTTTGGTGCTAGGGCGCCTCCTAGCTTCCTAAGTGGAGAACTATGACTACTGAAACCACCATCGCAACGGACGGCAACGGACACACCGGCTCGTCCGAATACAACGCTGAAGACATCACGGTGATGGAGGGCCTGGAGGCCGTCCGCAAGCGTCCTGGGATGTACATCGGAACCACTGGTCCCGAAGGCGTCTTCCACCTCGTCCGTGAGATCGTCGACAACAGCGTTGACGAGGCGATGGCGGGCTTTGCCACGACTGTTGATATTCATATCCACGAGGACGGGTCGGTAACGGTCATTGACGATGGTAGAGGGATACCTGTCGACACGCATGACAAGACGGGCAAGTCGGCGCTAGAGACGGTGATGACGACGTTACACGCGGGCGGGAAGTTCGGCGGCAAGGGTTATCAAGTATCTGGTGGGTTGCACGGCGTTGGAGCGTCAGTGGTTAACGCTCTTTCGGAGTGGACCGTTGTGGAGGTGCGGCGCGACGGTTACGTCTATTCACAACGCTTTGAGAGGGGTATCACGGTTAACGACATGTCGCAGCGACGGCAAACATCGTCGGACCTCCCAGGAAACGGCACGATGGTTACCTGGTTGCCGGACAGCAATGTGTTTCCGTCGGTTGAGTATGACTGGGATGCGGTATCCGGGCGGTTGCGCGAGATGGCGTATCTTAACCAAGGCCTCGCGATCCGGCTTCGGAGCGATTGGCATGAGGAGACGAACTGGCCGCACAATGATGTCACGTTCCGTTTCGATGGCGGCGTTCGGAGTTTCGTGCGGACTTTCAACCGCAGGCGCGGTGGGATTCATGACAGTGTGATCTTTGCCGCGGGGACGACGGACGAGGTCTCGGTAGAGGTCGCGTTCCAATACAACCAGTCGTTCGTGGAGAACTGCTTGTCGTTTGCCAACGTGATCCGTACAGGCGACGGTGGGACGCACGTGACCGGTTTCCGCTCGGCACTCACCCGCGTCCTCAACGACTACGCAAAGAAGAACAACCTCTTGAACATTGGCAAGGACGGCGTGGCGACGCTCTCGGGAGAGGACGTGCGAGAAGGGTTGATGTCGGTGATCAGCGTGAAGGTGAAGGATCCGCAGTTCGAAGGTCAGACGAAGGGACGGCTAGGAAATCCCGAGGTTAGGCCAGCCGTTGAAACGCTAGTCGGACGTCACCTAAGCGAGTTCCTTGAGGATCATCCTGACGAAGCTCGGATCATCATCGATAAGGCTTCAACCGCGGCACGCGCCCGTGAGGCCGCCAAGAAGGCTCGTGACCTCATCATCCGAAAGAACGCGATGGACGGCGGATCGCTGCCTGGCAAGCTTGCTGACTGTTCCGAGAAGGATCCCTCTCGATCGGAGCTCTACATCGTCGAGGGCGAATCGGCGGGCGGGTCTGCCAAACAAGGCCGCGATCGTCAGTTCCAAGCGATCCTGCCACTGAAAGGTAAGATCCTTAACGTCGAGAAGGCCAGGCCAGAGCGGATGTTTGCGCACGAAGAGATTTCGGCGCTGATCACGGCGATTGGCGCGGGCATGGGTGAGGATTTCGACTCGGAAAAGCTCCGTTACCACCGCATCATCATCATGACCGATGCCGACATCGACGGCGCCCACATTCGTACGCTCCTCCTCACTTTCTTCTTCCGCCACATGCGGGATTTGATCGACGAGGGTTACCTCTACATCGCCCAACCACCGCTCTACAAGGCATCGAAGGGCCGGCGCAGCAACTGGCTCTATGCCGATAGTGAACTTGACACCTGGATGGCTGAACGCGCCTTTAACGGCCTCGCGATTGAAGCCGAGGATGACGACGAAAAAATCGCGGTGAAGGGCAAGCAACTTGGCAGCACGGTTACGCAGCTCCGGGAGTTCCGCGAGGCGTTCGATATCGCGCGGGCGCTTGGCATCCCCGACGACGTCTTTTTCGACTTGATTCGAGACGCAGAGTGGCAGAACCTATCGTTCAAGAAGGATCGCTCTTCAGAGATCATTGCTGGCCTCGACGATGACGACGACCTTTTCAGCGAGGACAGTGCGTTCCAGGTCAATCTCTTCAACGTCAGCGTCGATGAGACGGGAACGTCGTTCACTAGGGAAGTGAATGAAGAACCGATTGACGATGAAGAGGAAGACAACACGCCGATAACGTTCCAGATCAACGATTACGAACTGACGGAGGATGTATACAACAACCCGGCGATCCGCCGTGCGAAACGGATCTACCCTCGGGTTGCAGATTTCATCGCCGCGGAACGATTCGTGCTCAAGAAGACGGGCACGGTCATCGGTGATGGTTTCAGTTGGGAGGAGCTTCCCGAGGCGTTGGAAGACAACTCGGACACCAGCGGCATCAATATCCAACGTTACAAGGGTTTGGGTGAGATGAACCCAGATCAGCTTTGGGACACCACGATGAACCCGGATTACCGTCTGATGCTAAAGGTAACTGCAGAGGACGCGATAAGCGCTGACGATATCTTCCGAACCTTGATGGGTGAAGAAGTCGGTCCGCGGCGCGACTTCATCCGGGCGAATGCGCTTGAGGTTAGGAATCTGGATGTTTAGTTGTACAGAAGATGTACTTCTAGATTGAATGTTTAGATAACAATCACAACAAGCACGTTGAAAACGTCAAGGTATTGTTTCGGACGCCAGTCGCTGAACGGAGATCGGTTCTGATTTCGGGTTGTAGGGATGTTGACAACGTATCGAGAAGTTGTTGAAATCTTGACGGACTAATTTGCCAAAGTGGTAGTGATGTGTTCGCGAATTGGAATCTCGCGGTTAGTTGACAGTTTCTCGCGTGGAAGTCGCGAGGGTGTTGACAATTAGTCGCGAACTTAGATCCGAAGCTTGTGGATGCTGTCGTCCGTGCCAATGACTGGCTTTGTTCGCCGCGAACCGAACGCTCCCGCGATCAGGACTAACGCCGTGGCGAGCAACCAGACTAGGAATCCGGTGCCGGAGACGCGGTGGAATATTGTGGCAGCGTCTACCCAAACGAGGATCATTCCGATACCCACAAATGGCGCGAGTAAGCCTACCGGTTTCATGAAACCACCTAGCCGCCATTGCACGACGGACAACAAGACGATGGCCAATCCGATAAGGGTGTTGCCGATTCTTCCGGCGATCTCGCGGTAATGATCAAAGCTCTCTAGGTTGTAGATGTCGACCCAATGGACGCCGGCGATGAAAATCACTAGGACTCCCGAGATGATCATTGCGATACCACCGAGGCTGAGAAGGACGCCAGACAGTCGCAGCTGCCAGCCTCGAGCTAGAAGCATGGCGGGTTTGATAAATCCAGCCGCGGCGATGAGCAGTGCACCGAAAAATGTTCGTGCCATGCCGTGCCACGTGTACCAGAGCGTGTTCTGATCGATCGCCGCTAGCGTCTCTTCGAAGGTTGGTTGGTCGATGTCTGCCTGAAGGCGCGTCCAAACCATGGCGGCCGCGGCGATGGCGGATAACATGAGCAGAAACCCGGCGGTGACGGCTTCGATTGACCGGGCTCGTTGAGGCCCGGGATCGGCCTTCGCCTTCAAGGTCCAGCTATTCAAACCAGTTCGCCAACGATTCTTTGTCGACTACGACATGGCCATCTGCGTTGCTTGCAAGGATGTTGAAGAGCGGTATGGAACGTTCTTTAAGGTGGTCGCTTCCGCCCTGTTTGCGGTCGAGAATGCAGCATGCGATTTGGATTTCTGCCGGCAAGGCGGCGACGGCATCGACGGCGTTGAGCAGCGATCCTCCGGTGGAGATGGTGTCGTCCCAAATTGCGACACGGTCGCCTGGTGAGATGTGACCTTCAAGCTGCTTGCCCATTCCGTGTTGCTTCTGATCGGGACGGACGAAGTAGCCTTTGAGATCGAATTGTTTGGCAAAAGCTGATAGGGCGATGGCTCCGATGATGGGTACCGCTGCGACGGCAGGCCCGCCAAAGCGATGAATGTTGCGACGCATCAAGATGTCCACGAAGAGGTCGGTGATGATCTCAACGCTCTCGCCGTCGGTAGTCAGCAAACGGCCGTCAAAGTAGTAGCTGGAGGTGGCACCAGACGTTAACTTGAACTCGCCGTAGCGTAGCGCGTCCAGCATGAGCGCGCGTCTCAAAAGGATCTCGGAGTGGGTTATGGCTTCGTCGTATCGCATCGGTAGAGTCTCTTTTCGATGATAAATCTGTGTGTTAAATCTGGTACGAGATTTCTTGCCGCGGCAATGTCGCCCGCGGCGTAAGACTTTCTGATTTTCGAGGCGCTGACATCGATCATTGGACCGGCAATCGAGATCGTATCCGCGGGCAATGACAGTTTGCGATCAAGGGTCGTTCCGGGTCGTTGGATGACTGCGAACGTGCAGGATTGAGCTAGTTCGTTGTAGCGGTGCCAGCGATACAGATTCGCCGCCGCGTCGGACCCAACAGCAAGGATGTAATCGAATTCGTCACCGTGGGTTTGCCGTAGGTCGCGAATTGTGTCGAGCGAATAGGTAGTGCCCGCGCGGACGGCGTCGACATCCGACACCTCGATCCTAGTTTCGCCTGCGGTGGCCAATTCAACCATCCGCAAGCGTTCTGTGGGCGATGCTACCGGTGGGCGGTCTCGGAGCCATGGTTTTGCAGCGGGGACCATCAGGACTTGGGCACCGAGTTCGTCGCGCAGGCATCGCGCGATGGCTATGTGTCCGTTGTGAACCGGGTCGAACGTGCCGCCAAAGACCACTATGCGAGGCCTGTCGGTGGGCTTGTTCAATGCCACTCGAACTCCCATTCGCCGACCAATATGACATCCCCTTCCTTCGCGCCGGCGCGTCGCAGGGCATTAGTGACGTTCATGCGCTCGAGACGTTGGTGATACTGGACGAGCGCGTCCCAGTTGTCGAGATTTGAGCCGAGGGCGAGTCTCACAGCGCGGTCATGAACGATTCGGAATGAATTGGCTCCAGCGCGCACGACCATCTTTGGGTTGCCGCCGCGGGTCCGGAATACAGGCAAATTCTCGTTTTCTAGGGGATCGTCGTCTTCTAGATGGTTTGGACTAACGACCGCCTCGGAAGATCTGATTTGCGCTTTGCGAATATCGGCCAAGCGGTAGGAAACTGCCGCGACGAGTTCATCGATACCTAGCCGCGTCGCGGCTGAGATGAAGTAGATCGGTGTATCTTCGCCTACTGCGGCACGAACTTCGACTTCGATTTCATCGCGCAACAATTCGACTTCCTCAAGGTCAAGTTTGTTCACGACGATGATCTGCGGGGTTTGAGCCAAGCGCGCGTCGAAGGCATCCAACTCGTGGTTGATAGTGCGAATCCGTTCGCCCGGCTCGCCTTCGCTGCCGTCGACGATATGGACCAGAAGCCGCGTGCGTTGCATGTGCTTTAAGAACTCGTGGCCAAGACCGATACCTTCAGAAGCGCCCTCGATCAACCCGGGGATGTCGACCGCGGCGAATGCGTCGATACCATGTTCCACGATGCCGAGAACTGGTTCGAGAGTGGTGAAGGGGTAGTCGGCGATCTTAGGACGCGCGGCGCTGATGGCGGTTAGGAGGCTTGACTTTCCGGCGTTTGGCATACCGACGAGACCGACATCGGCGAGGATCTTCAAATTCAATCGGAGTTTAACGGTCTCGCCCTCTTCACCAGCTTCGGCGAGCAGCGGTTCGCGATTAACCGATGTGACGAATGCCGCGTTCCCCTGACCGCCTCGGCCGCCGATCGCCACCTCGAGGCGTTGTCCGGGTCGCACCAGATCACCCAGGAATGTCTCGGGTTCACCCGAACGTTCGCCGATTTGCCACACTTCGGTGCCGACGGGCACGGTGACATCGACATGATCTCCGTTGGCGCCGTGCCGTTTGTTGCGTGCGCCGTGTCCGCCGTTACCGGCGATGAAATGTCGTCGCCAGCGGAACTTGAGCAGCGTGTTGAGCGAGGGATCGGCGACAAGGGCGACCGATCCGCCGTTACCGCCATTACCACCAGCTGGTCCACCCAACGGCCGCAATGCCTCCCGCAGAAACATCGCCATGCCTCTGCCACCGTTGCCAGCTCGAGCTTCGATGTTGGCCTCATCAATCATGCCGCGATTCTAATGTGCGAGCAAAGATGGGCGTGAGTTAGGCGGTTCGACCCATCAAATTGAGGAAGCCTTCTTGGACGAAGTCGCGATCGGTGGTGACAACTTCACTGATGCCTTCCCGGCGCATTGTGGTCAATGCCGATGGAATCGACCATGCTGTATCGCTTGTCGAGCCGAGAATCGTGACCGACACAGCACTGGTTCATCGAAAAGGTTCTCCTGTTTGCGCGATTATCGAATAACATATTGGCGACGCGAGACGCGCGCGTATCTTGAATGTGATGTCGAATATCACTTAAATCAGGGGAGCAGTTGAGTTGGAGAACGTTAGCAAGGAAAAATTGGTGCAGATGCTGGAGCGGATGTGGTTGATACGCCATTTCGAAGTGCGCGTCATGGAGGTGCATTCTGCGGGCGAGTTCACCGGTGCGGCACATCCTTACATTGGCGAGGAAGCGGTGGCGGTGGGCGCATGTGCAGCACTCGAGGACACCGACTACATCGCGGGCAACCACCGCTCGCACGGGCACCCGCTTGCAAAGGGGGGTAGCGTCAAGCGCGCGATGGCGGAGCTTTACGGACGCGTTGACGGCTACTGCAAGGGTAAGGGCGGTTCGATGCACTTAGCGGACTTCTCGATCGGCATCTTGGGCGAATCGGGGATTGTCGCTTCTTCTGTTCCGGTGGCCACGGGAGCCGCGTTGGCGGCGAAGATCCAGGGCGAAGACTTTGTCTCAATGGTGTTCTTCGGGGATGGCGCTTCGAATCAGGGAGCGTGTCACGAATCGATGAACCTCGCCGCGCTGTGGAGCCTTCCCGTCATTTTCCTTTGCGAGAACAACCAGTTCGCGGTGACCACTTCGTATCACGACTCGGTATCGGTGGAGCATATTTCTGACCGCGCGGCCGCGTACAACATGCCCGGTATCTTGGTCGATGGACAGGACGCGGTTGCGATGTATGAGGCGACGCGCGAGGCGGTGGCAAGAGGTCGAGCCGGCGAAGGGCCGACGTTGATCGAAGCGCTTACTTATCGCTACGAGGAGCATTCGCTAGGTTTAGGTCGGGTGCGACGGGGCGAGTACCGAACCCAAGGCCAGATCGACGAGTGGCGCGAGCGGGACCCGATAGACGTTTTAGAACACACTCTCACTACGCAGGGTATTCTTACAAGGGAAGAGTGCGACGCGATATCAAAAGCGAAGGCGGACGAGGTTGATGAAGCGGTAGAATTCGCTCGCAACAGCCCGTATCCGGAACCCGAAGAACTTTATGACGACATGTGGGCGGACCCGATTCCGCTACCCTGATCGACCTGCAACGCTCCTTATTAAAGCGTAGGGAATTCGGGACCAATCAACTACCGAACAGTCACGTTAGCGATAGAGACCAGCATCAAAATGGCATCCACAGCAATCTATGTAGAAGCGATCAACCAGGCGATCATGGAGGAGATGGACCGCGACCAGAGCGTGTTCATCATGGGTGAAGACATCCGACGTTCCGTTTACGGCGCGACGGCGGGTCTACTTGACAAATATGGGGAGAATCGCGTTCTGGACACACCGCTCTCCGAAAACGGGTTCTTTGGCGCAGCTATCGGGGCTTCATTAGTGGGTATGCGCCCGATTGTTGAGACGTTGACCAGTTTCATGTGGGTTGCGATGGACCAGCTCGTCAGCCAAGCGGCCAAGATGCGATACATGTTTGGCGGTCAGGCAACTTTGCCGGTTGTGTATCGAGCGACGATGTTCTATGGCGGAGGTTCGGCGGCTCACCACTCGGATCGTTCTTACCCGATGTTCATGAACATGCCGGGGTTCAAAATTCTCGTTCCGGCAACGCCGCGCGATGCCAAGGGACTGCTGAAGACCGCGATTCGTGACAACGACCCGTGCATCGTCTTCGAGGACGGCACTCTGGGAGGCGCGACGGGCGAGGTTCAGGAGGGCGATGCGGCATTGGTGCCGTTCGGAGTTGCGGATGTTCCGCGGTCTGGTTCAGATGTAACGGTAGTCGCAATTGCAGGAGCGGTTCCGATGGCTCTGAGGGCGGCCGAGGAGTTGGAGGAAGATGGCGTCTCAGTTGAGGTGATCGATCCCCGCACGCTGGTGCCTTTGGACAAATCGACGATCTTGGAGTCGGTCGCGAAGACTGGTCGTCTGGTGATCGCGGATCCGGCGCACAAGGTATGCAGCGCGGCGTCTGAGATCGCATCCATCGTCTCACAGGAGGGATTCTGGGATCTTCAGGCCCCGATCATGAAAGTGGCCGCGGAACAGGTTCACATTCCTTACACTCCGGTTCTGGAGCGGCTGGTGTACCCGTCTTCGGAGAAGATCGTCGACGCGGTTCGGGTCACCTTGGAGGACTAGTTCATGCCGAGAACGCCAGAATCGATTGTTACGGCGTTAGTCAATAGAAACGCTCGGGTTACGGCTCCGCGGCGTGAGATTATCGAGTGCATCTCGAACGTTCCTCGCACTTTTACGGCCGAAGATATCTGCGGCCAACTCTCGCACATTGGCCGCGCCACTGTGTATCGCACGCTCAAAATACTTCAGGATGCCGACATCATTTGCAAGGTAGTGATGCCGGGCGACGAGATGGCGTACAGCGTATCCGCGGACTTGGATTTGGAAACCGGAGCGTCAACGATGCCGGCGCATCATCACCATGCCGTATGCACGGTCTGCACCGCTGTCCGCTACTTCAACGCCGAGGCAATCGAGAATGCGATCGATGCGCTAAGCGGATCGGTTCGGGGTGTGATGGGCGAGATAATCAATCATCGCATCGAGGTGTACGACATTTGTCCTCGGTGTGTAGCTGAAAGCGGCGAATGAACGCAAACATTTCAATGGAATACGATTCAATACGCACACCAATCCGAAACAACACATAAAATACCGATATATTGTCGATAGTTCCAATCTGGATGTTTATCCAATGAAGAGACGATCGGTTCGGCGAAAGATTGACATTTCCGCACTAGGTTAAACTGAGCGCGACTAATAGTGCATACACATTCAACGAAAGAGCCGGACGAAGAAGCCGTTCAGCACAATGTTCACAGTGAGCATGGTCAATCTGGTCATTCTCACGACGATTCGAGTCACTCGCACGGTTCACACGACCACCGTGAACATGATCACGACCATTCCGATCATTCTCACGGTCATGTCCACGACGATCACGACCACTCCGACCATTATCACGACCACTCAGATGATTCACACGGACACGACGGTCACGGCCATGACGATCACGGGCACGACGGGCACGACCATGACCACGACCACGACTTCCGTGAAGCGGGTCGGCGCAGCTTAGTAATCTCGCTCATATTGATCGGCGGATTTATGATCGCCGAGTTGATCGGCGGTATCTTGTCGGGAAGCCTTGCGCTATTGGCTGACGCCGGTCACATGGTTACTGACGCCATGGCGATCGCGCTCGCGTTGCTCGCTTTGTGGGTCGGCGATCGTGTTGAAGACGCATCGCGGACATATGGATTTCGGCGCGCCGAGGTCCTTGCGGCGTTAATCAATGCGTTGTCGCTATGGATTATCGTGGCGTGGATCTTCTTTGAGGCATATCACCGATTCCGCGGGATCGAAGAGGCCCACATCGACGGGCCATTGATGTTGGTCATAGGTACGTTGGGACTGATCGTCAACATAGCTGCGGCGTGGATATTGCACCGGAATTCCGAGCACAGTCTGAACGTCGAGGGCGCATTTTGGCACGTGATGGGCGACTTGATGGGTTCGGTCGGGGTTGTGATATCGGGAATCGTGATCATTACGACTGATTGGGTGTTGATCGACCCGATCCTTAGCGTTCTAATTGGCGTGCTGATACTTTGGAGTAGCTGGGGCCTGGCCAAGAAGGTGTTTGTGGTGTTATTGGAAGGCGTTCCGAAGCACATTGACGTTGAGCGGTTGTGCGGCGAATTGGAGGATCTGCCGGGTGTCACTCTTGTTCATGACGTCCACGTTTGGACGATCGCGTCGGGCTACGAATCGATGACGGCTCACGTTCTGGTCGACCCGGAGTTGAGCAAAGAGGACACAGATTCGTTGTTGCGGCATATCAGGGATATCGCTAGAGACGATCATCGGATTCACCACCTCACGGTGCAGATCGAACAGACATTATCGGGTTGCACCGAAAATCATCTGGTCAGCTACTTGCTAGCCAGAGCGCGGCAGAGTTTTTAACCACACAACTTGGGGCTGGCGGAAGCTCGGGTCCGAACGGTTAATCGGAACGCGTCAATTCAACAAAAAAGGCACCATCTAGGTGCCCTTCTGCTTCGTGTTCTTGGCGCTAGATGACCTGCCGGACTCGATGCTCTGGCAGGTCACCTAACTTAGATCGAAGTTATGCGTGGTGCTCGTGATCGTCGCACTCGTGGTCGTCGTGCATGTGCTCGCCGGCGTGGTGCTCGTGGTCGTCGCACTCGTGCATGTCGTGAACATGCCCCGCTTCATCGGCGTGATGCTCGTGGTCGTCGCACTCGTGCATGTCGTGCGTGTGCTCGCCGACGTGGTGCTCGTGCCCATCACATTCATGCGTCTCATGGGTATGTGCAGCCATTTTTTCTCCTCGGGTCTATTTCACTTGCTTCGACAGTGCGAAGCGTTCCGTTGCCGCCGAATACCTAAAACCTATAGTTTCAGCGAACTTAAGTTAATATTACATGTTCGTTCGCAATATGCCATAAAACCACCGGCAATTTCTCTACAACAAGCCCAGTAAGCGGATTTCTTGTTCAACCAAATACCGTGATTTAGAATCGTGCCAAGCAGCAACACAATTAAGATGTTGTATCATAAGAGGCCAAGACAAAATGGATAATGTATCGAATTCTGGCGACTCAAACACAAACAGAAACTGAAACCTAATGTCAATAACACCGCTCTCCAGCAGATACAACGTCTACTTAGGGTTGATAACGGTATTGCTGCTGATCATTGGACTGGGATCGGGCGTTACGAGGCCTCTCGCCGAAAACGTCGTTGCCCAGACTACAGGGGTATGCGATCGGACGGAAGAGGTTGCCGACGCCGTAGTCGCGGAAGTCCAGAACTCCCGCGCCGCAGCGACTTGCGCCGATATCACGGAAGACGAGCTGGGTTCGATCGAAGGTCCTCTCAGCATTTCTCCTCCGGTGCTCCAATCCGGTGATTTCGCCGGACTGACATCGCTGACATCGTTGGAGGTCACCGGACGCGATCTCGTGCTCCTGAGGTCCGACACCTTTGCGGGTTTGGGCAACTTGGAGACTTTGGAAGTCAAAAGCCCTTCTCTCACTACGATCCATAGCGGTGCGTTCGATGGGCTCGCGAATGCCAAGACGTTGCAGTTGCACGGCAACAACATCAAGGCAATGCCGCGGGACATTTTTCGCGGTCTCGACAACTTGGAGACGCTTAGGGTATACGGGAACCGCATCTCCTCCTTGCCGATAGGCGTGTTTTCAGGCTTGGAACGGTTGGGGGTCCTCGACCTGCACACTGGCGGCGTCAAAAACCTGTCGCACGGTGTCCTGGCTGGAATGCCTAACTTGCGCGCTTTGCACTTCCGCAACGAGTCAACGGGCACGCTTGAGAGTGGTGCCTTTAGCGGACTCGGCAATCTGCAGTGGCTTTATCTGGAAGGTAGCGGCATCACCAAGATGGGCTCCGACGCGTTTGCCGGACTTCACAACCTGCGTCGTCTCTACTTGAATGACAATGAAATCGTTTCATTGCCTAATGGTGTTTTCCGGCATCTGGAAAACATCACGCACCTGCACCTGCACGGTAACGCGCTAGAGACATTGCCGAGCGGAACATTCAGAGGATTGGACCAGCTGCGGGAACTCTTCCTACACGACAACAACATCAATCGCCTACCTGCCGACATCTTCCAAGGAATCGATTCGCTGGAAATTCTCCACCTTGACAGGAATCAGTTGACCGAGGTGCCCGACAACCTAGTCAAAGGCTTGACCGGGTTGAAGGATCTGACTTTCTTCCACAACCATCTTTCAGATGTCAGCGGCTTGGACCTTTCGGACTTGACCAACCTGAGGTGGGTCGACTTTGATGGCAACATGCTGACGGCATTGCCTGAAGACCTGTTCGTTGCACCGCCTTGTTCGCTTCGGATCGTCGGGATTGCTGGCAACGAGTTCGACGGAGTGCCAAGCGCGACGATTGACGGTATCGATTACGAGATTTTGGATGTCTTGCCGCAACCTTCTACGCCGGGTTGCAAACCAGAGGATGGCATCACCGATCTTTGGGTAGACAGCATATCGTTGACCTCTGACGATGTGGCGAAGATCCGCGATGACTTCACCGAACTCGAGTGGATCTCGATGCCCGATACCGGGGCAACCAGTGAATCGGTGATCGATTTCCTTGCCAACCGATCATCGGCCACTCTGGACGGCATCGACCTATCATCCAACGACTTGAGCGATTGGAACGACGTAGACCGCGACGCGATGGTTGACGCGATCAAAAAGAACGAGAACCTCGTCACCCTGCGCCTATCCGATACTGGCATCAACGGCGACACTGCGATTGCGATACTCGAAAACGCAGTGCGTGGCTTACGGCGGGTCGATTTTTCTGAAAACGATCTCAGTAGTTGGAACGATCCCGATGTCCAGGACCAGTTGGGGGCAGCTTTTTCTCGATTGCCGAAATCGGAATGGTGGTTCATTGAGCTCGACAATACCTCCATTGACCCGACAGCCGCGGGGTCTATCTTGACCAACGTGGCGAGAACCTCGGGTGAAAGTGACTTCGTCAGCATCGAATTTTCGGACAATCGGATCACAGAGATTGACGTTTCGTGGTTTGAAGAATGGGAGGTGTTATCGGATCTGCACCTGTCCAACAACCAACTCTCCACATTCGATCCCGCTGTTTTGGCGAAGTTCGCGGACAGTCTCCGTTATCTGTACATTGACGGCAATCCGCTGGAACCTATCCCTCCAATCGAGGAGTTCGAAGAAGTCCTTCCTAACTTGATTGAACTCGAGCTCCCCGTCGCAGAACCGGTCGACGAGCTAATGCCGTCTGAGCTGCCATCTACCGGCGGGCGATCGCCTGATAGCGATGTGATGTTGCTGCTACTGATAATCGGAGCATCGGCCGTCGTCGCTGGGGTTTCGATGGTTACGATGGTCAGGCAACGGCGCCCTCGCTAGGCGCGTCAAGAAATTCGCCGTCTGACTATTGCTACGATGGCGAAGATGATGCCTGAAGCCAGCGCTATCGAAGCGCCGGATGGTAGGTTGCCGTAGTAAGAAGTGTAGAGGCCGGCAATCGATGCGATCAGTGCGAACAGTATCCCGTATCCGATGATGTGGAAGATCTTGTTCGCCGCCAAGGATGCCGCCGCCGCCGGCGCGATCAGCATCGCCAATACCAGGATCACGCCTACCGCCTGGATTGTTACTACCACCACTACCGAGATCAGCGCGAGCAGAAGGTAGTCAATCCACGCCACTCGGATTCCAGCAACTTCGGCGCCCACCGGATCGAAACTCACGAAGACCAGTTCCTTGAAGTAACCCGCGAATATGACGAGGGTCAGAATCGTCACGCCTAGCGTCACCAGAATGTCACTCTCGGTTACCGCCAAGATCTGACCCAGGAGGATGTCTTCAAGGTTTACATTGACATTGGATCCCCAAATCGAGATCATCACGATACCGAGAGCGAAAAGGCTGGCGAACAGGATCCCGATAGCGGCGTCCGCTTCAATGCCAGTCTTGCGGATGAGAAAGCCGATAAGGAAAGCGAACACAAGGGCCGCCGGCAGCATCCCGAACCAAGGGCTCAGACCGGCGATCAGGGCTAGCGCCATGCCTGGGAATATCGAGTGCGCCATCGCGTCGCCCATGAAGCCGTATCCACGGGTGATCACGAATACTCCGACCAAAGGACAGGTGATGCTGATGATCACCGCCACCGCGAGCGCACGCAGTAAGAAACCGTATTGGAACGGTTCAATGATGTAGGAGATCACATCCATGGAAGCTTAACCAATCTGCCAATTCAGATGGTGTAAGAGCTTCCAGCGGATACCACGTGTGGGCCGTACAACTCCTCCAGCACGTCGGGCGTAAACACCTCATCCGGCGGTCCCCAGGCGCAAAGATGTCCGTTGAGACACAGCACCATATCCAATCGCCGCGCCATATTCGCCAAGTCGTGGGTAGTCAGCAAGATCGTCTGACCTTCCTCGCATAACTGCCTCAAGACCGCCACCAACTCGTACTGCGAACCGACATCAACGCCGCCGAAGGCCTCGTCGAGCAACAACACCCGAGCGTCTTGTGCCAATGCCCGCGCCACAAACACGCGTTGCCGCTGTCCACCTGACAGCGAGTGGATCATATCATCCTTACGGTGTAGCAATCCCACACGATGCAATGCATCCATTACTGCGTGCTTGTCGTCTCTCGTTTCATACCGGAAAGCACCAAGACTCGGTGTCCGACCCATCATCACCACGTCCCACACCGTAACCGGGAAGACCCAGTTCACAGACTCGGACTGCGGGACATAGCCTACGAGGCCGCGCGACCGCGAAGGGTTGATGCCGTAGATGTGCACCGATCCTGCCGACGGCTCGATTATCCCTACCAACGTCTTGAGCAACGTGGATTTGCCTGCACCGTTTGGGCCCACAATACCTACAAACGCTCCAGACGGCACAGCGAACGTCACATCGTTGAGAACGGTGTTCTCGCCATACGTGACGCTCGTGCTATGAGCATCGACCGCCGGGAGCGGAGACGTGTGGGTCTCTAGCTCAGGGTTGTGGTCCTGGTGCTGGGAATGTGTCATCTATTCGCATTTATTCGGCCAACGCTCCAACGATGATACCAACATTGCTCCGCATCAAGTCAAGGTAGTTCTCGGCACCGCTGCCGTCAGCCCCGAGAGAGCCTACATGCAATCCGCCGACGAATCTGATCCCTGCCTCACGCGCTAAGGTGTTCGCAAGTCGATCACTGAGTTGCGCCTCGGCGAAGACGACAGATGCGCCTGCTTCCTCCACTTCATGGACAAGCTCTGCCAACTGTTGAGGTGAACGCTCCAATTCGGTGCCGCCGCCGGGGATTATCACCCCAGCGATCTCGAATCCGAACCGGGCGGCAAAGTACCCGAACGCGTCGTGCGTCGTCACCATGATCCGGTCGTGATCGTCGATGGTTGAGACGCCGTCCGTGATCCAACCGTCGAGTTCTTCGAGCTTGGCTATGTACTCGTCGCGATTCGCGTTGTAGTAGTCGGTGGAGTCCGGGTCTATTTCCCTTAACTCTTTTGCGATCTGCCGCACTGCGATGATCACGCGCTCAGGGTCGAACCAGAAGTGCGGATCCAATGCGCCGTGTCCGTGCCCGTCGTCTTCGTGGTGGCGCTCGACCTCGTCTTCGGCATGGTCCTCATCTTCTTCCTCTTCTTCCTCGTCGCCGTGGTCTTCACCTTCTTCATCTTCATCGCCGTGATGCTCTTCGCCTTCATCCCCATCAGCGTCCTCGTCCTCGTCGCCGTGGCCTTCGCCCTCATCCCCGTCGGCATCTTCGTCTTCGTCGCCGTGATGCTCTTCGCCTTCATCACCATCACCATCGGCGTCCTCGTCCTCGTCGCCGTGACCTTCGCCCCCATCCTCGTCGGCATCTCCGTCTTCGTCGCCATGATCTCTACCCTCGACTTCATCTGCGTCCTCGTCTCCGTGGTCTTCGCCTTCTTCCTCCATGCCCTCTTCGCCATGATCATCTTCAACTTCAAAAGAGAACTCCAACGGATCGATTCGCTGCCCAAGTTCGATCACAACTTCGTGATCGGCGGCCGCATTATCAATCAGATCCTCCAGCCACTGCTGCTCCAGCGACAGACCAACGGCGAAGACGATCTCAGCATCCGCCACCCGAGCGATGTCACGTGCACCCGGCTGGTAGCCGTGCGGATCTACGCCACGTGGTACAAGGTTGAGCACGTCGACACGATCCCCACCAACGATGGAAACCCACTCGCCAACGATGTTGCTTGTGGCTACGATGTCCAAGGGTTCGGCGTCTATTACTTCCACTTCCGGTTCGGGCGTTGCCGTAGGCGGAACGGCGGTTGCCGTCGGCTGCTCAGGCGCGGTGGTAGCTACCGGTGCTGTAGTTGCCGCCGCTTGTTGCGGAGCGGTAGTTGCTGTAGGCTCAGGTAGCGGGGTAGACGTCGGCTCCGGATCTTCACTGCAGGCGACAGCCGATGTCAAGATTGCAGCGGAAATGACTCCCAAAAGCCAAAACCGCATGATTAAACCGAAACGTATCCTTCTGACGATGTCATTCATTGTTCAATTCTCCCGCACACAAAGAAAACCATTGTGTGTGATAACCAGTGTCTGTATCAGATGATACTACGTATCGTGCGGTCACCAAAACAACTATTCACTGCATCGTCATGACCAAGAAAAATCAGACGAGAGAACAGGCGTCACGCTTTGATTTGAACTCCGTTCGACGCGAATGGGACGTTGCATCAAATGCCTACGCAGATGCCCAAGAACGCGGTCTCGATTACTACCGGTTGAACTGTTTTGGCCCTGCTATGGTCGATGCTTGCGGCAACGTAGAGGGTCTGGAAGTCCTGGATCTCGGATGCGGCATCGGCTACTTTAGCCGCCAGATGGCCGAAAAGGGTGCGACGAAAGTCATAGGTGTCGATATCTCGCCCAACCAACTCGTCCACGCTCGTCGACTTGAAGAGCAAGAAAGACTAGGTATCGAATACATCGAGGGCGACGCGGCATCGGTAATCTACAACCTACCTGAAGCATCATTCGACCTGGTGACCGCCTGCGTCTCTTTAGTCGACATGCCCGACCCGGGACGCGTCATACGCGGCGCCCACCGCGTCCTCCAAGACCGCGGACGGTTCGTCTTCACCAACACCCATCCAGTAACTGATACTAAGACTCGTGAATGGGTCCGTGATGCCGACGGCAACAAAATCGGGCTCGAGATAGGAGACTACTTCGATGAATCGCCGATAGTCTTCAACTGGATCAGCGAGCGCTACAAATACCCCTTCCAAACTACCGGCAACAGCTACACTCTCCAATCCTGGATGAGATGGGTGATCAACGCCGGATTCGTCATCGAGGATTTTATCGAGCCGAATGCCACCGATGAAGCGATCGCCGAATGGCCCGGGTTGGATGACACTCGGATCGCGCCAACGTTTCTGATCGTCGTCGGGCGGAGGGACGGGCGCGTGAAACCGCAAGTCGATTGAACGTTAGGGTAGCGGGTCGTTTGGCTCTCGCCTGGCTATCCGGTTGACGTAGACGCCAGGTGTGCCGACACGCTCAGGATCGATTCCGCCCGGTTCGACGATCTCGTCCACCTCGGCGATGGTGATGTCTGCGGCGGGTGCCATCACCGGGTTGAATGCGCGCGATGTACCGATGTACTCGAGGTTTCCGAAGGTGTCGGATCGCTTGGCGCGTATGAGAGCGAAGTCGGCTCTGAGCGCGTGTTCGAGCAGGTGGGGTCGTCCGTCGAATTCACGCACCTCTTTGCCTTCTTGGACGGGAGTTCCGACGCCGGTGGGGGTGTAGAAGGCCGATATGCCGGCACCGCCAGCGCGGATGCGTTCGGCGAGGGTGCCTTGGGGGACTACGATGACTTCGGCGCGGCCTTCGCGCCATGCCTTTTCGATTTCGCAGAGTGGGCGAGTCTGTCCGGGTATCGGGAAGGAGCAGATTATCCGATCGGCGAGTCCGAGTTCGAAGAATATGCCTTGATCGATCGGTTCGAGGTGCGGCGGCCAACCGTAGCCGGTGGTCTTGGAGATGCCGGCTACGTTTCCGATGATGGTTATTTTCTGTGGAGCGTGATCGGCGAGGGCGAGCATCAGACGGGTCGGCTGTCCGCCGGAGCCGCCGAATCCGCCAATCATCACCGTCGCACCGGCCGGTACGTCGGATACCGCGTCTGCGAATGTATCGACGACAGTCGGGAGCATTACACCGGCATTGTCCGTTTCGTGTGTGCTCTGCCGATTGCGGCGATGTCTGGGTTGGCGCCGGAAACTACCCGGACGCCGCTGTCGAGGCGGTCGGCGATGGTCTCGGCGGAACCGCCGCCAAGGAACGCTACACCATTCTCTTCACAAGCCTTCTGGACTCGCTCGCTGGCTTCTTGCACGCGGGGGTCGAACGGCGTATTCGGTGCGCCGCGGTCGACGCCGTAAGACATGTGGAGGTCACCGGGGCCGCATTCGGCAAAGGTGAGTCCGGGCACTGCGAGCATGGTCTCGATGTTGGTGACGCCGCGGACTGATTCGACTTTGATACCTAGCATCAACTCGCCGTCGGGATTGAGCGGGTAAGGGTCGGCCTTGGCGATGTATTCCGGGTTGTCGAGTCCCCATATCTGAGCCGCGCCGGGTTCCGAACCGACGCCTCGCGTGCCGCGGTTGAGTCCGTATCCTACGCCGTTTGCTGCGCGTGGATAGCGGCATGACTCGACAAATGCACGGACAGCGTCTGGTGTCTCTGCCTGGCAGAGGAGGATGCCGTGGACGCCGCGTGCGAGAATCTGTCGGAACTGCCATGCGTTGTAACGGATGGTGTCTTCGGTCGAGCCGTCGACAGGGGCTTCGACGATGACGGTTGGGGTGCGGTGGCCGCTGTTCGTGGGGCCACCGGCGACCAGGCCTTCCATGTAGTTCTGCAAACCGCCGAGGTCGAATGGACCGTGCTCCATGCCCACGTTGATGTAGTCGGCCCAAGTGCGGGCATCTTTCATCCCCTGTTCGTGCGTGAGAATCGCACCCGTGTGGCCGCCGGTGTAGTAGATCGGCTGGTCTTGTGAGAGCAGTTCAACAGCTCTGTTAACCCGTTTGGCAGACATTTACCTGGACTCCTTGTTGTCGGTTCGGAATCGTTCTTGCCGACTCCTCGCGGCGGAGCAGAAGATGGTTCCGATATTCAACCCATGAGTTTACACTTTGCTTATGGTTAAGCATTCGACTTTGCAGGAGTTGGAATCGGCGCTCCAACACATTATGGCGTCGCCCGCCGACGAGGGGCGACTCAAGATGATCTCGACGCGACCGGACGTGGGAGAAAGGGAGTTGGATGAATCTGGCGAGATCGATGCGGAGTGCGGATTGGTTGGTGACAACTGGTTGGATCGAGGGAGCAGCAGCACCGCGGATGGGTCTGCCAACCCGGAAGCACAATTGACACTGATCAACACGCGCGTGATCGATGCTGTGGCGGGTGAGGAGGCGCGGTGGCAGCTGGCCGGCGATCAGCTTTTCGTCGATATCGACTTGAGTCACGACAACTTACCTCCAGGAGCGCGGCTCAGCATCGGCACGGCGGTACTCGAACTAACTGCGGCGCCGCACACGGGTTGCGTGAAGTTCGCGTCGCGTTTTGGAAATGATGCGTTGAGATTCGTGAGCGGAGAGGTGGCTATGCGACAGCGGCGGCGCGGAGCGAATGCCAAGGTAATTCGGCCTGGCAAGATTCGCGTCGGTGACGTTGTTCGCAAGGTCGATGCCTAGTGGCATCTGGGGATCAATTGTCGACCCAATCCGATACTCCGTCGCATTCCAACGACATCGTCATCCAGGTCCGAGACCTCCGCAAGAGTTACGATGACCTGATCGCGGTTGACGGTATCTCGTTCGCGGTTCATCAGGGCGAGATCTTCGGGATGTTAGGACCTAATGGCGCGGGTAAGACGACGACGGTTGAGATTCTCGAGGGCTTGCGCGACCTTGACAGCGGCGAGGCGTACATCAACGGTTTGGACGTGACCAAGAACTCGAAGCGCGTCAAGGCGATGATCGGAGTCCAGCTGCAACAGAACGCGTTTTTCGACAACTTGAACCTGCGTGAGACGGTGCAGCTCTTCGCCACTCTGTACGACTCCGACGTCGACGCTGAGGAGGTGCTCGCCAAGGTGGATCTTGCTAATCGGGCGAAGTCTCAATACAAACACCTTTCTGGTGGACAGAAGCAGCGTTTGTCGATCGCGGTTGCGCTAGTGAACGATCCGGTGGCGATGTTTCTCGACGAACCGACGACCGGCCTTGACCCGCAGGCACGGCGAAACATGTGGGATCTCATTGACGGCCTGCGCTCCGAAGGCATGGCGATCATGCTAACGACGCATTACATGGAGGAGGCGGAGGTGTTGTGCGACCGGGTGGCGGTGATTGACAACGGGAATATCGTTGCTAACGACACGCCGCAAGTGCTTATCGATGAACTGAATTCGCGGGGTGCTGAATCGGTGCGCAAGGATGGTGTACTGACTTTGGAAGACGTTTTTATCGATCTGACGGGACGGAGTCTAGTTGAGTAGCAGACCGCCAAATCACCGTCATTCCCGCACCGGCGGGATTCCAGCGGGATGAGGGGCTATAACGACGACCATGCAAATTTACCAAGCGTTCATAATTGCCGAGTTGAAAATGTTCTTGCGCGACCGCGCGGCGCTATTCTGGACGCTCGCGTTCCCGACCGTGATGATGGTTGTCTTCGGTCTCTTCAACTTCGGCGGATTCGAACCGCCCGAAATAGGCATCGTAGACAACGCGAATAACAATGCATCCAAGGTATTGGTCTCGGTGTTGAAAGGCGAGTTCGATGGCGAGCCTCTCTTCAATGTCCCCGAATCCGAGGCCGAAGACACTTTGCGGGCCGACATCCTCGAAGGGGATATCACTGGAGTGATGGTGATCCCGGAAGGTTTCGGCGAACCTGGCTCGACTTCTGTGATCGATCTGACGTATGACGGCAGAAGCGCGCAAGAAGCGGAGGCAGCGCGCACCATCTTGGCGCAAGTTTTGGACGGCGTCTTCAAGACTGTCGCTGATGTCCCACCCGAATACCGAGTCGAAAACTGGGCCACGGTGTCGCTCACCGAAGTCGCCGGACGTGGCCAGGGCTACAAAGGATTTGTCGTCCCCGGCATCGTCTCGCTTTCCATAATGCAGAGCGCCCTCTTCGGACTTGTCTTCACCCTTGTAAGACTCCGCAACCAAGGCGTCTTGAAGAGGCTACACGCTACGCCAATCAATCCCAGACACTACCTCGCGGGCTTGCTCTTCACTCGAATGTTGCTGCTCATCATGCAGACATACGTCCTCCTGCTCGTCGGCATCTTCGTATCCGGCGTCGAAGTCTCGCCCGGCTACGCGATGTTCTGGCTCGAAGTTATTCCACTGATCATCCTCGGCGGGTTCGGATTCGCAGCGCTCGGACTAGCTGTCTCTGGCATCGCTAAGACAGAGAACACGGCCGCGCCGCTAGCAAACATAATCACGTTGCCGATGATGTTCCTATCCGGCGTCTTCATCCCGCACTCCGTCATCCCCGACTGGGTAGTCGCCATCGCAAGATGGCTTCCGCTTACCTTCCTTGCGGACGCGATGCGAGCGATGGTCAATAGCGGAGAGACGTTGGTTGTTCAAGGAGCGTCGCTGTTGGGGCTGTTAGTTTGGGCGGCGATCGCATTCGTGCTGGCGGTTAAGGCGTTTAGGTGGGAGTAATTTCTGGAAGGTGTTACGAGACCGCGGGGCGTTCCAATTCAGGAAAATACGTGGAAAAGAATCCGCGGTCGCGTGTGAGGAAAGCATCCGCAGATGCCAGTGCGTGAGCGCCGATCAGGAAATCGGTCAATACGCGCTCCCGCGGTCCTCCCGCAGCGCGATACAACTTCCAACGCAATCCTGCCTCATAAGCAATCGAGGAATCTAATGACGAGAGCGCGACGCCGATCTCTCGAAGGGCATCGTCTAACGATGAGCGGTCCGCAAAATGAGGAACCAACTCGGCGTACACGATGTCGCAAGCCACCATCGCGCCTTGTTCATAGGCTGTTCTGAGCCAATCTCGCGACTGTGAATGATTAGGCGATTTCGTCAGAAAAAGATCCAGCAGGACGTTTGTGTCGATCGCCGTGATCAACGTCCCCTGATTTCCTCGATATATTCATCGATGTCGAAGTCAGCTCCGTCCAGAATTCCGGCGACTCGATCTACTGGGTGCTGCGTGCCAATGCGTTTTTGGATCAGCAGCCCTCGTTCGGTCGGCGTTACTTCAACCTCAACGTTGTGATGCATCCCAAATCGCTCACGCAGATACTTGGGGATCGTTATCTGGCCACGCTCAGAGATGCGCATGTTGCCCTCGCTTTGAATTCCGAATATTCGAATCATACCAAACAATACGTACCGAACATTAGCCTAAGTCATCCTCGTTAATAGATTCAAGTAGTGTTGGCCTCCATGAGGTCAAATTCGGCGAAAAATCCCCCCATCGCCGCGTAATACCCTTCTGGGTCGTAGTAATCCGCCCCATTGTGCGGCGCGCCCTTGATCACGTAGAACCGCTTTGGTCCAGAAGCAGCCTCGAAGACCTTTTTCCCGGACTCGATCGGCACGATTTCGTCGAATTCAGAGTGCATGACTAGTAATGGACATCGCACGTCTCGAGCGTGAGACACCGCGTCGAAGCGGTTATGGATGAACTTTTCGACCGGGAGAAATCGCCATGGCGTCATTGTCTTGGCGAGATCGGGGATCGAAGATATCGGGCACTCCAAAATCAAAGCATCCGGAGGTTCGGTTGCCGCGAGTCGGGTCGCGACGGCACCACCGAGACTGCGTCCGAAGTAGACGAGTGTCGGGTTCACTTGGTAAACCTCTCGGATGCGCTCGTCGATCCAGCGACGCGCTGCGAGCGCGTCCAAAGCGATGCCCTCTTCGCTCGGACTGCCTTCGCTCAATCCATAGCCGCGATATTCCAAGGCGAAAATGTCGATGTTTCGGAATCTCGTCACGAATTCGCGGTATTGGTCGAGTCGGACGCTGATGTTTCCGCCGTTGCCGTGCGTGATAAGCATCACGATGCGATTACATGTCGGGTCTTCGCTCCCCTCGCCTCGGATGAACCACGCGTGCGTCTTGTTTCCGTCGTCAGTATTAAGCCAAACGTCTTCGTGTTGGAGGCCGACATGCGACGGGTCACCGCGCAGCTGCGGTTGCGGGAAGAAGATGAAGGATGCTTCGAGCGCGTCAGGTGTGTGCATTGCCACCTCCACCTATGCAGGCGCGTCACGCACCGTGCACCTTGGGCACCTCGATCTTGAGATGCGTCCGAGGTTTCCAACCCAAGACCCGCTCGGCTTTTGTGAGATTGTGCTCGACCTGGTCTTCGTCGCCGGCGATGAAGAAAGGCTCGAACGATCCATGTCCGATCTGCACGAACTCGGCGGCGGCCATGTAGGCGTTCGCCAAGTCCTCTTCGTCGGTGACTAGGAGAGGCCTCGCGCCGCTCGGGTCTACTTCGTGCTGTGCGCTTCGGTAGTCGATCCACTGCTCGCGGGTACGGGGGCCAGTAATACGCAAGGCGGCGAGGTTCATGTCGAAGTGGCGGGCGAAGTAACGACAGATGAGTTCGCCGAAGCCTTTTGACAGTCCGTAGGCGCTGGGGGTGTCGAGCGGTATTTCGTCCTCCGACTGGTACCAGTCGCGGTACCGGAAATGGACGCTCATGGTGCTTGTGTAGACGCCGTTGCGAAGGCCGTTGTTGAAGCCGGTCCAGAGGAAAAGATGAAGGCCCATATTGTTGACGGTGTAGTTTTCGCGAATGACCTTCTCGTCTTGGTCCGTCACTGACCCTCCTTGGGGGCTCTGCATAACGAGCCAGATGAACGTGTCGACTCCGTCGACGGCCTCTTTGATGGCGCCAGTATCGGTCACAGAGCCCTTGACGAACTCAATACCGTCGTGGCGCGGCGGAGCGAGATCGAGAACGCGGAGATCGTGGACTTCGCGGAGGTATGGTGTGATGAAGGTGCCGACGTGTCCGGAACCGCCGACTAGGAGGATTTTCATGGGTTGGAGTTGCCTCGCGCTGGGTTGTTGATAGTCTGCGGTGGATTATACGGCGAGCGGCGTGGGTATTCGCCCGGCAGCCTGATCAATCCAGCGCCGCTGCCAATTCAGTTTCCGGTTGTTGGATCTCGCTCTTTTCGGGTTGGATCGCCGCCGATTCGGATTCAGCCGCCTCTACTTCGATGGGCTCAAAACTGATCTTCAAGCGTGTGCCCGTCGCCTCAGCGTACTTACGCAAAGTGTTCACCGAAGGATTCGACGACCAACCTTCGAGCCGTGCGATCGCTGACTGGGTTGTTCCAATCCGTTCGGCTACCTCTGTCTGAGTGAGTCCAGAACTAAGGCGAGCTCGCAGGAGCGCACGCATCAGATCAAACGCGGGTTGCGAAGCTTCGCACTCCTCACGGTACTCAGGATCTTTCATCCACTCTTTGTGCAGATCAGAGAGTTTAGTCATCTTGAAACCTCCCTAGCACGTCTAAGTGCCAATTCAATCTCCCTTGTAGGTGTGCGTCGGGTCTTTTTGACGAACACACGAACGATTACTACGCGTCTGTTATGGGCGGTGACATATAGCGCACGTGAAATCCCATCTCGGCCGGTGATGCGGAACTCCCACAGTGGGCCCCGAAGCTTACGCAAGGAATTCGGCGGTACACCATCGAACCCGAACTCCTCAACAAGCCCCCTGAATCGTTGAAGCCGAATGCGCATGTCAGCCGGCAACGCCCCGATCTCACGATCAACGGTCGAATTCAGCGTCTCCACCGTCCAATCTTTGGCAACCATAATATATCACCTACGCTATATCCGTGAATGTCAGCGCGGAACTCTATACCTGCTGAAAACCATCAACAAAAGAACTCTACCCTGCGCCTCTCGTTTCGTTCCCAACCAATGGCGAAACCTACCGCCCCCGTGTCACCTCCACCCGCGCCTTCGCTTCCCCAAATCCCGCCAAAGCCAGCGGCTTAAAGACCCCGACGGTGACCTCCGCAATACACTCATTGACTCCCAGAACCGCCCGCGCAACCCGATCCGCCAAAACCTCCAACAGCCGATACACTCCATCCTCCGCTACCTCAATCGCACTGGTACAGACCTCCCGATAATCCACCGCATCCGCCAAACTATCCGAATTCGCTGCCGCCGAAAAATCCCCCTTCAGCTCGATATCCACTACCACCCGCTGCGGCATCAGGTGCTCCCAATCCTCGGCCCCAATTACGCACAGCAATTCGAGATCGCGGATGATCAAGCGGTCGCGTGCGCCGTCTGGTGTGAAGGAGCTCATTCCTCGATACTATCCGCCAACTGCGCAACGAGACCCAACACCGTCAAAACAGTCCCACCTAACGGTTCCGCATCAACGTGTTCCACCGTGTCAGAAGGATGGTTGATGTAGTCCAACTCGTCCGCATAAAACATGATGAACGGCACCCCCCGTTCATCAAACCCCGCGTAATCTGATGCCCCCCATTCAAACGGCTCTGCCACCGCCAGAGCTACGCCGTACCCCTCTGCAACACTCTTCGCATAGCCAGTTAGCGTCTCATCCCCAAAAACCTCTAATTCTCCCGTCGCCACTACATCCAAGTTCACCATCGCCAAGATCCGATCAACCTCCGTCTGTAACAACTCTCCTGCGTAGTAGTTGCTGCCGTGCAGCCCGGTCTCTTCCGAACCGAAAAAGATGAAGCGCAAATCGAAGGGTAACTCTTCGTCCGCCAGTTCCTCCGCCACGATCAAGGCGGCTGCCATGCCGCTACCGTTGTCGTTCGCGCCCGGCGACCAAGGCGTGGTGTCGTAATGTGCACCGATCACGACTACGGGGTCATCTGCAATCTCGTTGTTAAGCTCCGCGATCACGTTGCGTGATGGTCCGTTGCCGGTCGGGTAGACCAAGAGTTCCGCGGTCACATTGTTGCCGTCGTCCAATGCATCTCGGAGCCTCCTTCCGTCGGCTTGCGTGATTCCACCGGCGAAGATTTCTGGTTCCTCCGCCAATCTTCCGCCGAAATAGAACCTTGGTTCGTTGTTGAAAACTACCACCCCGATTGCACCGCGGTCGGCGGCATTCGTCTCTTTATCTTCGAACGTCAGCGTCCCTCTTTCCATCAGGACGATCTTGCCGTTAACGTCAACTCCTTCGAAATCGTCGCCGTCGCCAAGACCAGCGAACACCATCTCACCCTGTGTCTGACCGATCTTGAATGGTTCGAACGGTAGGAAGAAGATTCGCGGTGTATCGCCATCTCGCCTAGAAAAGGAAACGCTCGGCTCGCTGCCGCCAGATCGGGTCAGCACCTCAAGCGATCCGCTGGAAGTGGCTTCGGTAACCTCGAAATCCTGAATCTCAACCATGTATCCGAAATCTGCCATCTCGTTCGAGAGGAACATGGCGCCTCGAAGTTCCTCTTCTGTGGCGCTTTGCCGAGGACTCATTTCTTCGGCCAACATGATGGTCAATTCGTACGCCTTACTAATGAGCGACTCGAAGTCATCGGCATTGACGATAGAAACTTCCCGGATTGAATTCGCAATCGTCGCGGTCGGCGCAACCGTTGGACCGGCCGTTGCCGCCGCCGCCGTTGCCGTTGGAACTGGTGTTGGCGGCACTGGCGTGTCCACGGGCGCGGTCGGGGCAATCAGAGTGGCGGTCGGGACTGTTGTCGGATCCTTCGTCGGAACTATTGCCATCGCCGTAGGTACCGCATCCGACGTGCATGCGATCGCCAACACGGCGCTGATCGCTGCTACTGCGCCGATCGCCGATCGCAGAATGGGGTTTCGAGAAATTCGAATCATCAGATCACTTTCAATTATCGAGCCGTTGTATCCACATACGAACGCGGGTAAAGTGATGTTTGCAAATCTACCAAGAATCTTCAACGGTGTACCGATCTTGAACCGAAGAGAAACGCCTCACACATTCGCCGGCAACTCCATCGACCGAGGCGACGCGCTCCGGCGCGACGAAACGAAAATCAATGACCTCATGCGATCTGCCAGCGCCCGAGTTCTCATACTCGCCGGGCTCGATCCGTTGATTTCTATCGTTGACGACAGTTCGGCCAAGCTGGGTTGGCTTAGCTATGAATCTGCACAAGGGATCGTTGACGTTGAGCCGAAACACACCACGCTGCTTGGTGTCAATTCCGACGGCGACCCGTTGGTTGCGTGGAGCCTTAACGGCGGTGCGCGGCAAGGATCGGACGATATTTCGAATGCGAAGACTGCGGAGCTCGGTCTGGAAATCTGCGACGCGCGCGAATCGGCTGTGCTCATCTCCGGTGAAGAAACGGGTATCATTGCCCAAGCGCGCGCCAACCTTGGCTGGCACGCGACGCACGGCTACTGCGCGCGA
This sequence comes from uncultured Dehalococcoidia bacterium, assembly GCA_951812795.1. GTDB lineage: Bacteria > Chloroflexota > Dehalococcoidia > Lucifugimonadales > Lucifugimonadaceae > Bin127. The sequence continues at coordinate 1,558,098 of OX638325.1, read as the reverse complement.
TGTGGCGAGGCGACTGCGATGCGTCGGGGCGGCTTGATGCGTCAGTGCACAGCCTGCAAAGCAGAACATTTTCCGCGCACTGATCCGGTGGTCATAACCGTTGTAACTAATGGCGATAGATGCCTTCTCGGACAGTCCGCCGGGCGTCTCAGTGCGATGAGGATGTACTCTGCTCTGGCAGGCTTTATGGACCAAGGCGAATCGATGGAGGAAGCGGTCCGCAGAGAGGTGATGGAAGAGGCGGGAATCCGGGTCGGTCGCGTGCAATATCACTCGACTCAACCGTGGCCATTTCCGTCCTCGCTGATGATCGGCAGCCACTCCGAGGCACTGACCACCGACATCGATATCGACGACTTTGAGATGACCGATGTGAGGTGGTGGGACCGAGAGGAAGTCCGTCTCGCGCTGGCTGAGAAAAACGAACAACTACGTGTTCCCGGACCCATCGCGATTGCTCACCACCTCATCAAGGCGTGGGCGACCGGACAAGTCGGTTATTTTCGTACAAGTTAGCTGTGTCCCAAAGCCAAAAGCACGACGGTTCTCAAGAATCAGACGACCAGAACTAGCCGCAATTCGGCACCTAAAGGACCAAACGATGAAGCTAAAGACCCTGCGCGCTGTCCATGTGGACCTCCCAGTACCACAACCAAAAACACCCGCTCGCCGGGCACCGTGGCCAGAGAGCTCGCCACGTGCGATGCCCATCAACTTCTACACCCAATTCTCGCGTAAACCACAAGACATGCCCGGCAATGTTGGCCTGTCCGAAGTATGGGTACAGGCCATTGCCGAGGACGGGACGTTCGGACTCGGGAAGTGCTCCTTCGGACAGCCGGTCGCGTCGTACATCGACCACGTTATCGCGCCCGTTCTCGAAGGCCAGAACTGCATGGCCATCGAGCTGATGAATGACCTAGTCAACCGAGGCGGACACAGACATGGACTCGCCGGAATCGTCGCAACCGCATTGGCTGGAGTGGACATTGCGCTTTGGGACCTTAAAGGCAAACTTCTCGGCCGTCCCGTCTATGAGATTCTCGGCGGTCCCGTCCGCGAACGTGTTCCCCTCTACGCCACCGGAGACGACCTTGATTGGTTCCAAGAACTTGGCTTCACGCGTTTCAAGATCACTAATCCAGCACACTATTCCCAAGGAGATGAAGGTCTTCGACTCATCGAAGAGCATGTCGCCAAATCCCGAGAGATCGTGGGCGACAACGCTGAGTTGATGATCAACCCGGTCATGTCGTTCAACGTCGAGTTCACTCTAAGGCTCGCCGAACGGCTGCGACCCTACAATCTGCGCTGGCTCGAGGAACCGCTGCCTCCTCACGACATTGAGGGTCACGCGGAACTCAAACGCAGCATCACCTGGATACCGCTTGCAACCGGCGAAGACCACCGGGGCCGTCACGCGTTTGCCCAACTCATCGAACGGCGAGCGATCGACATCATCCAGCCCGACATCGGTTGGAGCGGCGGCGTGACCGAAACGATGAAGATCTACAACATCGCCGAAACCGCTAGCATCGCCATGATTCCGCACGGCGGTGCCGTGTCGCCTTGGGGACAACACGTAGCCATGGCAGCACCCGAATCGCCAATCGCCGAGTGTTGGATCGGCACGCCGCCAGGCATTCCACTCGCAGAACTCAATCGCATCCCAGGTATGGCGACCGCCAAAGATGGATTCATCACTCCGTCCGACGCCCCCGGCTTCGGAATGGATATCCCCACAGAATGGATCCGCGACTGGGAGTACCGGGGACGTAGCTGAAGCGCCCTCGAGTCATCCTTACACAGTCAGTCATTCAGTCAGGCGCGGCCTCAGGTGTAGAATCGTTATATTCCTCAGGGCGTCGAAACTTGATGCCCGTCACCATCGTCCGAACTCCTATCCCGCCGTTGGCCATTCGCGACCAAAAAGAATTCGAAACGCCGGCCGCGCGACGCGGCAAGCTCACACGCATCGGAGCCATCGACTATGGTGACGCCGACGGTTGGTTCGCGCGCCTCCGAAGACAGATCCGGAATCCTTCGCTTCTCACGTTCTTCATCATGGCGATCGTCGCGGCAGCGATTCCCTTGGCCATCATCGCACCTGGCTTCTACTCCGGTGCAAAAGAAGGCATCGTACGCATCCGACAAGGCACGTTCGTCCAGTTCCTCGAAGTCGCCACGCCGAGCTACGTATACCCGTACCTCCAGCGCAACATAGATCAGATGAAGAATGCCGAGACGGAATATGAATGGCGGCGGATCTCATTCAAGCTCGGCCCTTGTCACCAAACCAACTTGAGCCAATTCCCCGCCGGCAAATACACCGATGGGATCGCGAACGCCTGCAACGATCTTCACGACATCCAAATCGAATTCGCCGGTAGTTGCACATCGGACATCAGCTGCAATATCCCGCCGGCCGCGATCGCGCGTCTCGACGCGGTCAGTGATCAATTACGAGATACGTTCGCCGACGCCTATTCATCCCGCCACACCGAATCGCTCGGAACCGGGGAATGACGCCTTCCGATCGTCTAAACCCCCTATAATTCCCCCTTGGGCATCAATGGGGAGGGTAGGACCGGTCCCCTTTGGGCATCGAGACCATTGCACAACCCCGTCATTCCGGCGACAGCCGGCGCTTCAGCGGACGGAACGTCCATCCAGAGGGGCTGTGCGGTGATGTTCAGTGGAGCGCGACTATACGGAGTAGCCCACTGAACCGTCGGTTCGCATCGGGATCATGTTCAGATCGCGTGTTTCGTAGGTGGTTTTGGCCACTTCCAAAAGATCTTCGTCGATCTCAAGGCCGATGCCGGGGGCCTCTGAGAGCTTCATGTAACCGCCTTCGCGCTTGTAGCTGTTGACAAACACAGCGTTTGCGGGATGTTCGTCCCTAAGCGAATACTCCTGAGTAACGAAGTTGGGTATCGATGCATCAACCTGGATGGCCGCGTTGGTCGTTATCGGCCCGAGGAAGTTGTGTGTCGCGAGTCCGGCGTGGTAGGACTCTGCGAGCGCAGCAATCTTCTTGACGTGCGTTATGCCGCCGCCGAGGCCCATATCTGGGCGAACGTATTGGGAACCTCCGCCTTCTAGCAGGTCGCGGAACTCCCAGACGTTATGGATGCGTTCGCCGTTTGCCACCGGCAATGCGGTGCGGTGCGCGATGGCGCCTTGGAGGATCATGCTGTCGATCTGTATCGGGTCCTCGTAGAACAGCGGGTGGAACTGCTCAAGCTCCTGCGCCAGAGCGATTGCATTCATCGGCGTGAGCTTGCGATGAATCTCGAGGATGATATCGACGTCCTTGCCGGCTCCTTCACGCATCGCCGCAACGTTGTCGACCGTGTCTGAGATTAATCGCTCAAGCGTCATGCTCTCGAAGCCATTGGGTAGCGGGTCGGTCTTGATCGCCGTCCACCCTTCTTCGGCTGATGCTTTCGCCGCCTCAAATAGACCGTGTGCTTGCTTTCCTCGGTCGTGAGGAAACGGCAATTCGGTTTGTTGCCTCGGCCCCATGAGCAAATGCAGACGGATCTTGTCGCGGGTATTGCCGCCTAGGAGGTCCCATACCGGGGCTTGGTGACGCTTTCCCTTGATGTCCCACAGTGCGATGTCTACCGCGCTGATGGCACCCGAGAGCGCTGACCCTCGGAATGGTCCCATACGGTACATGTATTGCCAGTGGTGCTCGATGCGAGAGGGGTCTTTGCCGATCAGGTAATCGCCGCACTTCTTGGCGATGGCGTCCGCCGCCTCCATGTACGCCCAGCAGGACGACTGCCCGACGCCGTAGGTGCCGTCATCGGTGGTGATGCGGACGATGTGATGGCCGCCAAGCGAGCCGTCGGCACCACCGATGAGCATTGATTCGACTTTTGCGATTGTGGTTTTGTTGGGCATTGTTTTTCCGCCTTTTTCGTTCCGCCTTGGGGCGGTCCTCCCCCTGCCCCCTCCTGAAGGAGGGGGTGAATATGTGTTTGGCTGTGGTGATGTTAGCACGGTGGGAGATTTGCATGGATGCAGAGGATAGATGGGATGGGTTGTCGGGTAGACGATAAGATTGAGGATAAGTATTCGTATAGATGGATTGAGGAGGGTTTTGAGTTGCGGACTCAAGAAGAGACCAACGAGAACGGCAGGCGCGCGCGTGCGATCTATCACGAAAAAATCAAGCCTCAACTAACGGATGAGGATCATGGCCGGTACATCGCCATTGACACCGAGAGTGGAGAATGGGCGATTTCGGATGGTGAGGATGCGATAAAGCTCTTGAAGCAAAAAACCGATGCGAAATATCCGTTCTTATTGGTTCACCCTAGGATGTGGGTGAACAGGATGGGTTGGGCTGGCAAAGGTTAGCGAGATTGAAGATCGGCGGGATAGCTGGCGAGATCCATTCTCTATGGCCTCGTGTACCGATAGTCGTTGCCGGACCGCGCGGCACGAAGAAATCTTTTGACGCGTTGCTTGATACCGGATTCGACGGTGCATTGTCGATTAGTCGGCGGGATGTTGAGCTGTTAGATCTGCGGTTCCTCAGTGATCGTATTACGGTGCTCGCGGATGGGACGGAGCATGATAGCGCGGTTTTCTCTGGCCGAGTGTATTTCGCGGGCGAGTGGCGGGAAGTTCCGATCATGGATTCGGGAGATGATGCGATGGTCGGATTACAGTTGGTCTACGGGGCTAGGTTGACGTTAGACGTGGTTCTGGATGGTGATGTGGATTTGGAGTTCTTGAGTGATCGGCGTCTCAATTGGGACTTGGCGTGAATCCTCGTCCATAGCGAAGCATGCCCCGCTCGCTTCGCTCGCGCCCCTTTCGTGGCACGAAAGGGGCGATGCGTTGTGGTAGTTTGGCATGATGCGGTTGATCACACGTGACGAAGAGGGGCGGCCCAGTTATTTTTACGGATGGGTAATCGTCGTGGTGATGGCGATTACCGGGGCCGTGAGCATGGGGATGGGATCGCTGAATTTCGGTTTGTTCATCAAGCCGATGGGAGATGAGCTTGGGATTGGTCGTGCGGCGTTCGGTTGGGCGCAGACAGCGAGGATGGGAGCTAGTTCGGCGACAAGTCCGTTGATTGGGTGGTTGATAGACCGATATGGCTCTCGGGTGATGCTGCCGGTTGCGGCGCTGGCGACTGGAGCCGCGTTGATCGGGATGGCGTATGTGACGTCCGCATGGCATCTGGTGGTGCTCTTCATCGTTATGGGTCTGGTGGGAATGAGTGGACCGGGGGCGTTGGTGACGACCGTGCCGGTGTTGAAATGGTTTGTGAGGAACCGGGGTAAGGCGGTCGCGTTCGTGGGGCTCGGCATACCGGTGGGAGCGCTGTTGTTTATTCCGTTGACGCAGGTATTGATCAACGGGATCGGTTGGCGTGGAGCGTGGATCGTTTTGGCGATTATCGGTATCTGCGTGATTGTCCCGTTGGGGGCGATCTTCATTCGGCGACAACCTGAGGATTTGGGGATGTTGCCGGATGGTGGCGAGCCTGAGAAATCCCACGATGATTCGAGCCTTCAGCAACGGGTTGTTGAGGAGGTGTCATGGACGGTCCGAGAGGCGGTTCGAACGACAACGTTATGGCGCTTAGTGATCGTGTTCTCGATGGTGCAGATGGCGACGGGTACGGTGGCGTTGCACCGGATAGCCGCGTTCATGGATCGCGGAATGGATCCGACGTTGATATCGTTCGCAACAGCATTCGATGCGGTCGCGGCAGGGGCGTCTACGTTCTTGTTCGGGATGCTGGTGAGGTGGATTCCGGCGCGGTTCTTGGGCGCGTTCGGGTTTTCTATGTTGGCCGGAGCAAGCGTCTTGACCATCTACGCCACGAATCTGCCGATCATGTTCGTGTCGATGTGGATCTTCGGCATGGGGATTGGCGGGATGATGTTTTTGAACAATTTCATCTGGGCGGACTATTTTGGACGTGGGAGCGTCGGCGGGATACGTGGACTGGCCAATCCGATCAATCTGGTGATCGGCGGGATCGGTGCCCCGGCGGCGGGGTATGTGCGCGATTGGACGGGGTCCTACGATCCGGCATGGTGGGTCGGAGTCGGATTGATGAGCGGGGCGGCGTTGCTGATCGTTTTGACGCGGGCGCCGCGGAGGGGGTGATGGTACGCTTGGAAAAGATTGGTCTGTTATCGGGAGGACATGATGGATTACAACGTGGTTTCGGATGACGTTCCGGAAGGGACGTCGGCATTGGAGATAGCGTCGGCGGGTCAGCGGTTCGGGGCGTTCCTAGTAGATTTCTTGATATCGATAATCGTCGGGATCGTTGGCTTCGCGATTGGCTCGGCTATGGGTGGCGAAGGACAGACCATGAATTCGGTCTTTGGAATCACCTACTGGATCATCGTGCTGATCATGGTGGCTACGCGCGGTCAATCGCCTGGCAAGATAGCCATCGGCATAAAGATCGTCAAGATGGACGGCACGCCGATCGGATTCGGCACCGCGTTGCTGCGTGAAGTCCTCGGGAAAATCGTCTCGGCAATCATCCTCCTTCTCGGGTACATCTGGATCCTGTTTGACGGCAAGCGTCAGGGGTGGCACGACAAGATCGCCAGCACCTATGTGGTGAAGGTTTGATGAAATGATTGTCAATCCGAGCCGCGTCGGTGTTCTGTAGCCGCGGCACCAAGTAAGGTCTCGAAAGTTTCGGCGGAATCCGATCGATGGCGATGATCAAATGGCATCCTTTTGGGATCGCGCGAGCGCATTGCTTGTGGATGCTGTCGTCGGTGCGTCGGTTTGGTTTCTGTTAGTGGTCGTTTTGGCCGTGGCCACTTCAGCCGACTTGCAGCTGGTAATCGTTGTTTCGATCATGTTCGTGCCCGTGTACTCTTTAGCCGTTTCGTTGCTGGTTGCGATGCGCGGTCAATCGCCGGGCAAGATTTTCGGAGGGATCAAGATCGTACGCGCGGATGGTACCGATATTGGTTTTAGCAGAGGAATATTGCGCGAGTCGATAGGGAAGTTGATCTCTGCTCTGCCTCTAGTGGTGCCACTCGGATTTCTGTGGGTTCTATTCGACAAAGAAAACCGGGGATGGCATGACAAGATTGCGGACACGAAGGTGATACGGATCCGATAACTGCTGGAGTGCTCGCGGACTTTCGGTTCTTGAAGAGGGAGCGGTTTTGGCGGTCGGCCGATCCGAAAAGTCGTCGGGAAGTGTATGACGGTTCGCCTAGGAACCTCGGAGAGGACATGGGTAGAATCGAAATCAGCGCCGAATCGCTGAGATAGAGGGATCTGATGATCAATACCAAGATCGAATCAAGCGAAAAATGGAGCAAGGCGTTGGAGTTTTACGGATCCGATATCAAACCTGAGTTGACCTCGGAAGATGATGGCCGGTACATCGTAATCGACGCGGAGACGAAGGAGTGGGAGATCGGTGATACAGAGGATGTCATGTTTACGCTGTGGGATCAGACGCATTCATCGAATCTGGTCCTTATCCGCCATCCAAACATAAACACTGGTCGACTGAGTTTCCGCCTTTCACAGACCATCAAATGAAGATAGGAACGGTACGCTCCGTCGGAGATGGTTTAGCCGCAACTTTGGAGATTGATATTCGCTGGTCAACGGGCCGTTCAAAATCGTTCAACGCGTTTCTTGACACTGGTTTCAATGGTGCAGTGTCGTTGCCGCCCGAAAATGTAGCGGAACTTGGATTGCCATTGGTTACCGAACGGACGGTGATATTGGGAGATGCCAGCGATGTGCGCATGAGTGTGCACGCAGGTCAGGTGAGGTTTGCAAATGAATGGCACCGTTGCCCGGTGTTGGCAGCTGGCGATGTACCGTTGGTGGGTATGCAGCTAATCGAAGGCGCAAACGTGTGTTTCGAGGCCGTTGAAGGTGGTGATGTGTCGTTTGATCTGCTAATCGGCTAGGTGCCTGCGATCAAATTTCCAGCCCGCGTTGCGTGGCCACGGTTTCCAGGTCTTTGTCGCCGCGGCCGCTGAGGAGCATGACGATGATGGTGGATGGGTCGAGGGTTGGCGCCCACTCTTTGATGTAAGCGATGGCGTGGGAGGGTTCGAGCGCCGGGATGATGCCTTCGGTCAGGCAGAGGAGGTCGAAGCCGTCGAGCGCCGGTTCGTCGTCAACGGCAACGTATTTCGCCCGTTCGATGTCGCGGAAGTAGGAGTGTTCTGGGCCGACGCCGGGGTAGTCGAGGCCGGCGGATACCGAGTGTGCCTCTGAAACCTGCCCCCATTCGTCTTGCAGGAGATAGGACATGGCACCGTGTAAGATGCCCGGCCGACCTTTGGTGATCGTTGCGGAGTGGCGGTCGGTGTCGACACCGTCACCTCCGGCTTCAACGCCGATGAGTCCGACCGATTCATCGTCTACGAATCCGCTGAATAAACCGATGGCGTTCGAGCCGCCGCCGACGCAAGCGACGGCGTAGTCGGGCAGGCGTCCGATCTGCGCCAGACACTGAGTGCGGGCCTCTTTGCCGATCACGTTCTGGAAATCGCGGACGAGCATGGGGTACGGATGCGGGCCGACGGCGCTGCCGATGAGGTAGTGGGTTGTTTCGACGTTGGTTACCCAGTCTCGGATGGCTTCATTGATTGCGTCTTTCAAAGTCCGGCTGCCGGAGAATACGGTTTCGACGGATGCTCCGAGGAGCTTCATCCGGTAGACGTTCGGGGCTTGTCGGTGAATGTCTTCCTCGCCCATGTAGACGACGCATTCGAGACCCATCATGGCGCAGGCGGTGGCGGTGGCGACGCCATGTTGGCCGGCGCCGGTTTCGGCGATGATGCGCTTTTTGCCCAGCCGTTTGGCCAAGAGAATTTGGCCCATGGCGTTGTTGATCTTGTGTGCGCCGGTATGTGCAAGGTCTTCTCGCTTGAGCCAGATCTGCACGCCGCCGAGTTTATGGCTCAGGTTGGCGGCGTGGTAGAGCGGCGTCGGGCGACCGACGTAGTCGGTGAGAAGGTTAGAGAGTTCTTGCCAGAAAGACTCGTCTCCGCGCGCTGCGAGGTAAGCGTCTTCGAGCTGATCAAGCGCGGCCATTAGCGTTTCGGGTACGAATTTGCCGCCGTACTTGCCGAAACGTCCCAGTTCATCGGGTACATCGCGTTGGATGGGGGGAGTCAGAGTCATGGGAAAGGGTATGCGGATCGGGTCTAACAGTCGTCTTTTCGCAAGTATATTGCGGGCATTCCCTGTTTCGGCAGCTCGGGTTTGAGCAGATCGATGCTAACGGTTTCGGGAAATCTAGTGTAAATCCATCGGCGATTTACGATTCGGTGGAGCTACGACACGTACGGGTCAATTCGGGATTTCGGGCATGATTCTGATCATGAACTCGTCAAACATGGGCACCGTGAACGCGGTGTCTCCATGGGCGGGGCTCCATATCATTCCTTTGTTGATCAATTGCGATCGAATCGGTGCCATTGCAGTCACGTTGCGACCTATTTTCTGAGCGATATCTCCGGAACGGTGCGGACCTGGGCCTAGGCTCGCCATTCCACGTAAGTATGCCTTCTCATTCGGAGTCAGCCGATCAAACCGAATCATGAAAAAGCTACTGTCAAGATCGGATATTGCTCGTGTTGACGCGATTTCGACATCACTGTGAGTTATCGGCGAACGTTCGGCAACGTTCCAAGTATTGTTACCCCAAACTTGCAAAAAATAGGGGTAACCCTGCGTTCTAGCAACGATGTTGTCGAGTGCATCAGTATGGATTTTCACCCCTTGGTCAGAGGCTGGCTTGGCAATCGCGAATCTAGCGTTTTCATCTGTAAGGGCATCGATGGTCTGAAACTCGAACATTCTCTCGGCGTATGATTTAGCTCTGCCGACCAACCCTCGGACCTGCGGCAATCCTGCGCCAATCAGTATCACTGGCAATCTGCGTTGCGCCATGCGGTGCAATGCGCCCAACAGTGCCGCGAGTTCGTCGTTTTTGACGTACTGCAACTCGTCGATGAATAGCGCCAAGCAGCTATCGTCAGCCTTGGTTGCGATCCCTGCTGCATCAAGTAGTACGAGCAAGTCATCCTCAAGAATCCCGTTATCCGCTAAACCTGGTTCGGGTTCGAAGTCGAAACTGAGCTCAATGTCTTGGTATTTGAGTTTCAGTGCATTCGCGAAACCGGCAAGTGCCTTGAGACCGCGCTCGGAATACCGCCTCACATTAGATTTCTGAGAATTGGAAAGCTTCAGTAGCGCGGTTCGCAATTGTGGTGCGATAAGAGAGGGCAATGATCGCGTTTCGGGGGCTTCGATTGCGAGCGCCAAAACCCCCTTTGCTTCCGAATCTTGTTGAATACGGTCAAGAAGCACAGTTTTGCCGACACCTCTCAAGCCAATCAATAAGATGTTTCGACTCGAATTGCCAATCCTTTGACGCTCTAAGGCGATCCGCGCCCGTTCGCGAATCTCATCCCTCCCTACTAACTCGGGTGGTTGTGTGCCAGCACCTGGTGCGTACGGATTTCGCGTTGGATCCACAGGGACAGATTATATGAAGTTTAGGAAGATTAGGTTTTTTCGATAAACTCTGTAAACTCCGCATAACTGGCCTGAATGCCGTCGCAAAACCGCACCTCAGAACCTGATCTCCGTCTCTTCCTCGACCTTGTGATCGTCGATTTCGTAACCAAAGCCGGGTTCGTCGGAGACGGTTAGGTTGCCATTGTCTAGTATCGGCCCGCTGTTCTTGTCGAAGTGGTAAGCCAGTGCGGCGTGTTTTAGGAGCATCTCGACGTAAGGGGTGTGGATGGGTGACTGGGATGCGGACCAGGCCATGCCGACGGGGGTGACTCCTTGGTGAGCGATGGTGATGAGGTCGTAAGCGGTGGCCATGGCCGAGATTTTGAGGACTTCGGAGAGGCCGCCGGCCCAGTTGAGATCGGGCTGGATGATGTCGAGGGCTTCGGCGTCCATGAAGCGTTTGAAGCCCCAGCGGGTGTATTCGTGCTCGGCACCGGAGACGGGGATGTTCACCTTGTCTCGGATCTTGCGATAGGAGTCGATGCGGTCGGGCATGGCGACTTCTTCGATCCAGCGGGGCTGGTACTCCTCAATGGCGGAGGCGAGTTTGACGACGTAGTTGACGTCCATGGACTGCCAGCAGTCGAGCATGATGTCGATCTCTGGTCCGACGGTTTCACGGAGGGTTTTGACCATCTCGATGTTTTTCACGAGGCCTTCGTGACCGGACATCGGGCCGTGCCGGAAGAACCATTTCTGAGCGGTGAAGCCTTGCTCTTTGGCCATGGTTGCGCGCTCGCGGACCAGTCCCATGTCGGTGACGTTGTGTCCGAGCATCGAGGCGTATGCGGGCATAGTCTTTCGGCAGGGACCGCCGATGAGCATGTAGACGGGCTTGCCGAGCCATTTGCCTTTGAGGTCCCACAAGGCGTTGTCGATCGCAGATATTGCCATCATCGGTTCGCCTTGCCTACCGTGGACAGACGTACGGTGCATGATGTCCCAGAGGAACTCAGTGGCGAGAGGGTCGCGTCCGATGAGGAGGTCTTTGAGTTGCCAAACATGCCAATTCATGCCCGCAAAGCCACCGGCGCAGATGCCGCTAACGCCTTCGTCGGTGTCGATCTGGACGAAGGTCTGTTCGACGTTGAAGATCTTGTCGTCGACTTGCGTTCCACGATTGCCAATCTGCCTGCGGTTCTCCCTGAACTCCTCGTAGATGTCGGTCGGTTGTAGGAGACGGTCTTCGAAGAATGGTCCGTCGACCTCCATGGTTCCGGAGAGGTGTCGGAGACGAATGTTGGTGATCTTCAAGGGTTTCATTCGGTTGTTGCGCTGAAGGTCTATTATGCTTGCTCGAACAAAGGGACAGTCGCCATTGAACTTCATGATGATTTGATGCTATGATGCTGATATGCGTACCACGGTAACGATTGACGATGACGTATTGGCTGTGGCTCGGGCATTGGCAGAGCAGTCGGGGAGCAGCCTTGGCGGTGCCTTGTCGGAGCTAGCGCGGCGCGGCTTCAGGAGTCCGCCCAACATACCGATTGATGGTGACGGTACGACTTTTCCTGTTGCAGCGGATGCGGAACCGATCACGAGCGAGGATGTATACCGGTCTTTGGACGACTGGCCGTGACCGTGTTACTTGACGTTAACGTCCTGATCGCCCTTGCTTGGCCTAACCACGTGCACCACGCCGCCGCTAGAGCGTGGTTCGAGGATCGTCGGGAGGATGGCTGGGCGACGTGCCTATTGACAGAGGCGGGATTCGTGCGTGTTTCTTGCAATGCAGCCGTGGTGCAGCATAGCGTCACCCCCCTCGACGCCATCACAGTCTTAAATCGGCTCACCCGGTTGGGGTCCCATGTTTTCTGGCCTCTGGGCGAGTCGATCCTGCACCTACCGGATTCAATCGGTGCCCGTCTGCAAGGTTACCGTCAGGTTACGGACGCCGTACTGCTGGCCGCGGCAATGCAACGAGACGGAGAACTGGCTACTTTTGACCGCGGCATCGAACGGTTGGTTTCGGAAATCGAACGCTCTCACTTACGTGTTATTCCTGTGTGAGGCGGCCGCATCCGCTTTGAACATCCACGGATGACGATGCTTCAGGTCCGAAGCGGATGATCAACCTTCTGGCGCCCACGGAAACACTATCCATTCATCTTCGACCTTCCAGTACCAGTCGGCCGAGTGTTTCTGGTCGGATCGGACGTAGAGGGCAGCGACCTTGACCTCGTCGGCGTGGTCATGGGCGTCCGCGCGTACGAGTTTGAGTGTTTCACCCGTGTCGATGATGTCGTCGACGATGAGCAGACGTTCGGTGTAGACATCGAAAGATTTAAACGGCTGCGGCCCTTCGACGAACTGGGGTCCAGATTCGAGGCGGTTATTTTGGTCGTCATAGTGTTGGACGCGAACGGCTTGGATGAGGCGAACATCGAACGTGTAAGAGAGCATCGCCGCGGGGATGAGGCCACCGCGGGAGATACCGAGGATGGCGGTGGGTTTCCAACCGCTAGCTAGGATTGTGTCACCGAGGGCGTTGATGACTTCGACGTGGTCGATCCAAGATGTGGCGAACGGGCGGTGAGTGTTGGTTGAGGGCATCAGACGGAGGTTTTTACCTTGACGATTCGTTGATGATGTGGACAACCAAATGCGGAACGGGCTTTAGGCTGCTGATACGCTCCCTCTGGTAACGTACTCTGTGCGATCGATCCAATCGAATTGCTCGGTATCGCTTAACAGAGTCAGAATTTGTTCTATCGCGGGACCTATCGATATGATCTGCTCGACGAAGACTATGCCGGCGATGGACTGCCGGTTGTTCCATCGGGTTTGGCAGTGTCTCGGCATCGATGTGATGTCATGAGTCAAGAGCACCCGTTGATTGTAGAACGCCCACTCCAGAACATAATCATCGGGAAATCCTTGAATGAAGTCTTGGGCGCGCACGACATCAAGTTCTGGGTCTCTAGCTACCAGTCCTCGCACCAAATCATTGTTAAGTCCTTCGTCGAACAGCAGCCGCATTACACCGGTTGTTTCCGAAGAGCCCGTGATTGTTCGAGATGGGCTTTCCATTCAGACGAGCGACTGCGAGCTTCGCTAAGCTCACGCCACGCTTCACCAATTCGCTCGCTCGCCTCTAGGTACTCGTTGACCGCGAAGCGTTCAGATTCATAATACGCGATCGCTTTTTCAATGTCTTCGATGCTGACGAGGTCGAACGAAGCGTTGATCTGTTCCGTCGTTCGGCCTTGTTTGTGCAGATAGACGATACTGTCGAACGACACTCTGGTGCCGGCAAAACGAACTGAGCCGTCTTCCAGTTGGACCAATGGCACAGTACCTACTTCAGGTCCGGGCAGGGGAAGTCGAGGTGTCTTGGGTAGGTTTTCCGGTTCTAGTGCAAACACGTTAACCATGGCGAATACTCCAACCGAGGGGTTAATAATGATTGTAGTCTTCGGATCGACCCGGCGAGATTCAAGGCGCTAGATGCTGTCAACGGTGGTGCAAACCGCGTGAGTGTCCGTTTACACATCGGTGCAATCCAGAAACACCTTGCACTAAGTTACTTCAAACCAGGAATGTCACATCTTCAACTCCAACCGCGTATCGATGAGGCGTTGCGGCACGTTGGTGTCGCGCATGAACTTGATTAGTAGTTGGTGGATATCCTTCGCGGTGTCCATGTTGGCGCTGATGATATTGGTTTGTTGGCCGGGGTCGGTGGGCAGGTGGAAGAGTTGCGAGCGACCGGGATCCATGGAGTAGAGGAAGGAGTAGTCGCCGCTGGTCACGGTGGTGACTTGAGACGCGGACATGCTTCGTTCGACGTTGTCGACGGAGCGTATGGTGTCGTCGGTGTTGGCGAAGGGGATTGTGGAGATGGCAAAGTCGCGGGCGGATGGGTGCTTGGCATCGCGCATTCCAGATAGGAGCGATTGGCCTTGGACGTGCGACGGGATTTCGCGCCCCATGATTTCTAGGACCGTGGGCATGACGTCGAGGGCGGCGGAGAATCCGTCATAAGAACCGGGCGCAACTCCGGGGACGTGGATCAGTAGCGGGATGTGGACGAGTTCTTCGTAGAGAGGCGAGAAGTCCCAGATGGAATCTGGATCGCCGTGGAAGTAGCGTTGTCCGTTCGGGCGGCGTCCGAAGTGCATCTTTCCGAGGTATCCGCCATGTTCGCCGAAGTAGAAACCGTGGTCGGTGGTGAAGATGATCGCGGTGTCGTCTTGGATGCCCATGTTCTGGACTTTGCGGAGGAGGTATCCGATCCAGGTGTCGACCATGGTGATCTCGCCGCGGTAGCAGGCGAAGGCGGTCTCGAGGTCGCGTTCCGTGAGGTGGTCGGTCTCGTGCCAGTAGGCGTATGGAGGTTGGATTATGCTTCCGTCGTAGTCGGGTTGATAGAGTTCGGCGTAGTATGCGGGCGGATCCCAAGGCTCATGCGGGTCCCAGGTGTCGATGTAGAGGAAGAACTCCTCTTTGTAGTGTTTTTCGAGCCAGTCGCCGGCTTGGGTCATCGTACGTGCCGCGCAACGGTCGGCCTCTTTGCGCCAATCTGCTACGACATCTCGAGACTCGTGGTGGCCGATCTGTGCGGCGCGCGTGCCGGAGCCTTCTTGTCCGAGGATTGCGAAGTAGGACTGAAAGCCGCGGTCATAGTTCATTCCGCCGCGGGTGTAGAAGGGCGTATCGATGACGGCTGCGGTATGGACGCCTTGGTCACCAAGGATCTGCGAAAGGGTAATCGTGTCGTCGGGCAGCGCATCCCATCCCATGAATGACATGGTCCACTGACCCGTATGGTGGTCGGCGCGCGTCGGCATCGTAGGGAAGCCGCAGGCGTAGTGGTTGTCGAATCGGGTCCCGCGGGCTGCGAGGGCGTCGAGGACGGGTGTGTGAATGACGTCGTTTCCGTAAGCTCCGACCTGATCTCGTCGGAAGGTGTCGGCGGTGATCCAGATGACGTTCATATATGGCTCCGAGTCGGCGGATTCGATACACGCAAGGGGTATCGTGTGCGTGCGGCATCAACACTTTACACCAGCGGCGATGACGACGCGAGCTAGTTATGAAGCGGCGATCAACGCCATTACCCGCTGTTTGAAGTTGCGGATGGTTTCGAGGACGGCGGCGATTTCTTGGACGAACTCTTGGGTGTCGACGCCTTTGCCGGCTTCGACGATGATCTGGGTATTGCCAACGCGGACTTGAGGTCCGAGGAGTCGTTGGAGTTGGGGTTTGGCTCCGCCGGCGGGTGAATTCATCACGATGCGGGCGCGATCTTCGCTGGTGCGGACGGAGGCGCAGTCGGCTTCTTCGGCGAGCAAGCGGATGCGGGCAGTCTCGAGCAGGCCTTCGACGCTTTCAGGGATTGGGCCATACCGGTCGCGCAGTTCGTCCCGCAATTCTTCGATCTCGTCTTGGTTGCTGACCCAAGACAGCCTTTGGTGGAACGAGAGACGTTGGGCGAGGTTTTCGATGTATTCCGGGGGCACGTTATCGTCGATGCCCAGTTTGATGTCGGCGCGGATCATGCTCGGCGGCTGCCAATCGGGATCGGCAACACCGTTGATTTTCGGCGCGTGGCCGTTGGGATTGTCCCCATCGCCTTCGGCACTTCCCCCAGAGGGGGAAGGGAGGGAATGTCCGGCACTTCCCGTCGAAGGGGAATGTGTAGACTGGCCGTTGCGGGTTTCGGTATCAGTGGGTTTGCCGTTGGGTGATTGCTCCAATTTGCGCCTGAGTTCTTCGACGGATTGAGATAAGAGCTGGGTATAGAGATGCAGTCCGATGGCGGCGACGTGTCCGCTCTGTTCGGCGCCGATGACGTTGCCCATACCGCGGATCTCGAGGTCGCGCATGGCGATCTTGAAGCCGGAGCCGAGTTCGGTGGCGGCGAGGATGGTGTTGAGACGGGCGTCGGCCTCCTCGGTGAGTGATTTATTCGGTTGGACGAGGAGGTAGGCGAATCCCTGTTTCGCGCCGCGCCCTACTCGGCCTCTGATGTGGTGCAACTGGGCGAGGCCGAAACGGTCCGCGTCGTCGACGATGAGGGTGTTTACATTGGGCATGTCGATACCCGCTTCGATGATGGTGGTGCAGATGAGGACGTCGTATTCCCGGCGATCGAATGCGGTGATCACTTCCTCGAGCTGTCCTTCGGGCATCTGACCGTGGCCGATGGTGAATGAGGCTTCGGGCACGAGTTCTCGCAGACGGCGCGAAACGCGTTCGATGCTTTTGACTCGGTTGTGGAGGAAGAAGACTTGGCCGCCGCGGTCGAGTTCGCGCAGAATGGCTTCTCGGATCAGGTCGTCGCTCGATTCAGAGACAAAGGTGCGAACGGGTAGTCGCTCGTCGGGCGCGGTCTCCATGTTGCTCATGTCGCGGATACCGGCGATGGACATGTAAAGGGTGCGCGGAATGGGCGTGGCGGACAGGGTCAACACATCGACGGCCGCGCGAAGCCTCTTCATGTGCTCTTTGTGTTTGACGCCGAATTTCTGTTCCTCGTCGATGACCACCAGGCCAAGGTCGTTGAAGGCGATGTCGCGTTGAATGAGGCGGTGAGTGCCGATGATGATGTCGATCTTGCCTTCGGCCAGTCTTTCTAGGATGTCCTGCTGGTCTTCGCGCGAACGGAAACGTGAGATGACATCGATGGCAACCGGGAAAGGCGCGAGGCGTTCCCGGAAGGTGTCATAGTGCTGCTGGGCGAGAAGCGTGGTCGGTACTAGCACGGCGGCTTGCCGACCGTTTTGAACGGCCTTGAAGGCGCTTCGCAGTGCGATCTCCGTCTTGCCGAATCCGACGTCGCCGCAGATGATGCGGTCCATCGACTTGTCGCTCTCCATGTCCGTCTTGACGGCCTGGAGCGCGGTCAGCTGGTCGGGGGTCTCTTCGAAGGGGAAACTGGCTTCGAGGACGTGTTGCCAGGGAGCGTCCGGTTCTACCTGGATGCCGTTGGCCAACATTCGCGCGGCGTAGATGCCGAGGAGTTCGTTAGCAACAATCTCGGTGGCTTGCTTGGCGCGGCGACGCGCGGAACGCCACTCGGAGGTGCCGAGTTTGGACAGACGGGGTGCGGTTTCGCCGCCGCCTTGGTAGATCTGGATGCGGTCGATGTGCTCGGTAGGAACATAGACACGATCATCTTTGGCGTACTGCAGTACCAGATGTTCGCGTCCGTCAGGTTCTTTGGTTTCAGTGCCGAGGAACTTGGCGATTCCATGGTCAACGTGGACGATGTAGACGCCGGGTTGGAGCTGTTCTAGTTGTGGTCCACGCCGTGCGGCCCGGCGGTGGGTGCGCCTACGTTGTCGCCGGATGCCGAAGATCTCGGCGTCGGTGAGAATGCATGCGGTTTCGCCGCCGTCGAACTCCATTTGGAAGCCGGACGTGGCATAGCCTTCGGCGATGACGACCGGAGATTTGGCCCTCACCTTAGCCCTCTCCCGCCCGGCGGGAGAGGGGACTTTGTTGGTTGCGGTCCCCTGTTGAGTTTCGTAGCGAGTCTGGATATTGGCTTCTTGGGCTAGTTCGTAGAGACGGGCGGGGTGGCTGGTGATTGCGATGACTTGGTCGGCGCCGTCTTCGATAGCCCGTTTGAGCGCCGATGTTGGGTCGTCTAATACGACGTCGACTGGTGTTTCACCCGATTCGTCGGTTTCGATCGGGTCGAGTGCCGTCGGGTCGATGTGATTGGGTAAGAGTTGATGTTTGATCGGTAACGGTCGTTTGTTTCCGATGTCGCGCGAATCGATACCGAATGGATCGATCTCGAGCCGGTGACCTACGGCCTCGACGTTCTGCGCCAGATCGGGCCATTGGATGTGCGGGATCGGGAAGTTGATCGGGACTTCGGCGCGACGCTCTTTCACGCGGCGAGTCTCGTCGAGGCGTCGATCGATTCCGGTTGCGGCGTCGGCGATCATGCGAGGACGCAGGGCGATCACGACGCAGTTATTTGGCAGGTATCGGAAGATGGAGCCGCGATTGAAGAAGCCGGCGTAGAAGGCGAGTTCGTTGTCGAGCGCTCCTTCGGCGACGAGGTTCAGCTCGTCCGACAATCGGTGGGCAGATAGACGAGTGAAGTCGATGTTGTCGGTGTTGAGGCTGGCGATGGAGTCGCGGATGGCTTGGGTTTCGACGAAGGTAGGTAACTCTTCGCGGGCGGGAATGATGTGTATCTTTTCGACATCGTCGAACGAACGCTGAGTTTCGACGTCAAATAGGCGCATGGTATCGACTTCATCGTCGAAGAATTCGATGCGAATCGGGTCGTTTGCGCCGACCGGGAAGATGTCGATGATGCCGCCGCGACGGGAGGCGGTTCCGGGTTGTTCGACGGTTGGTTGGACTTCGTATCCGGCGCGCGTCAAGTGGCGCATGGTCTCAGCGATATCGATGCGGTCGCCGATCTTGATCTCGCGGAAGGTTTCGTCAAAGACCTGAGGTTCGGCGGTACGCTCTGCGACGGCTTGGACGGAGGCGACTACGAGTGGCGGCTGACTCTCGGATATTGAATAGTTGCGCAATGCGTCAAGGGCGACGATGCGTCGATGTGCGGTGCCGCGGTCGGGTTCGTAACGTTCGAAAGGGATGCCGCCGGTTTCGATGAAGTGGTGGATCGGGGAGCCGTCCTCGTCGATATCAGGAGTTCCGGTCCAGGTTGGAAGTTGGTCGACGATGCGCTGTGCGGAGTCGGGATTTGGGGTGATGACGAGGGTCGGGACTTGGAGCTTGCGCCAAACGGCGGCGATAAGGAGCGGGTTTGCCGGCTCGGGGCATACGGTGGGAACGTTGGCGCGTGGATTTGACAGGGAACTGCCGATCGCGTCAAATTGGGCCGTTCCGATGAGGCGGTCGGTGAGGGTTGCGAGGAATGGTTGTGTTGTCGACGGCATTCAGTAAGTGAAAACGCGCTAAAACCCGCAATGGGGTTGCGGGTGTTCTGATTGGAGTCGATTCTAACCGCCGCGGATTAATGCTGCTTGATGCCCAGAAGGGGAATAGTCGTTTTGAACTAGGATGCGAAGGATGGGGAAGGATTTTGAGGATGGGGGGTTGAGGTCGACTGCCGTCATTCCCGCGCCAACCTCCACGTCATTCCGGCAAAAGCCGGAATCCAGAGGGGCGGCGGGGAGGGGGATGGCGTGCTTTGTTTTGGGCGAAGGTTGACAACACTATAATCACCTTTATGACGCGCGTTCCCACTCCAACACATCGAGATTCGGGCGCGATCGAACGTGCCGTTTTCAAGTTGGGGACGAATATCGTCACGAGGGATTCTGGGGAGTTGGACGTTGAGACGATCACGGATTTAGTGGGGCAGATAGCGGCGGCGCACAGGTCGGGTTTGGAGGTGGTTATCGCGTCTTCGGGTGCGGTCGGTGCTGGAATGGACACGCTGATCAAGCTCAGTCCCCAGAGTCGGGCGCGGCTGCGCAGACGAAACGTCACGGCTCGGCAGGCCGCGGCGGCGATCGGACAAGTGGATGTCATTGCGCTTTACAAGAATCTCTTCGGAGCGCTCGGGATCGATGTGGCGCAGACGTTGTTGTCGCGCACCGTGTTGAACCAGCGAGAGGGTTATCTGAATGTGCGGGGCACGATGGAGACGCTGCTCGAGGCCGGGATCGTGCCGATAGTCAATGAGAACGATGTCGTCGCGGTGGAGGAGATCGTCGGTGTGACCTACGGCGACAATGACCGACTGTCGGCGATGTTGGCCAACGTTTTGGATGCCGATCTGTTGGTTTTGTTGGGGGAGATGGATGGTCTGCACACGGCGGACCCGCACAATGACCCGGATGCGAAGTTGATACCAGACGTCTACGAGATCACCGACGAAATCCGCGGCTTTGCGGGCGGTCCGAGCGATGATCGCGGGAGCGGGGGGATGCGGAGCAAGCTCGAGGCGGCTGAGGTGGCTACGCTGTCTGGGGTTGACGTGGTAATCGCGGACGGACACATAGAAAGAGTCGTCGAGAGGGTATTGGATGGAGAGAAGATCGGGACGCGATTTCATTCATTGGTGCCACCTGCGGAGAGTCGGAAACGGTGGTTGCTCACGGGCGGCACTGAGGCTAAAGGGGCGGTGACGATCGACGATGGGGCGGTGAGCGCGTTGACCAAGCAAGGGAACAGCCTGTTGCCCGTGGGTGTTACGGACGTGGAAGGGGATTTCGTGCGCGGGGATATCATTAGCGTTAGGACGTTGTCGGGGGCGAATGTTGCTTGGGGTATCAGCAACTACTCGGCATCGGATACGCGGTTGGTGATGGGTAAAAAATCGGGGATGCTCTCCGACATCTTGGACTCTTATTTTGGTCGAGAGATCGTCCACCGAAACAATATGGTGCTCGGGGCGTTCGGCGTGCTCGGGTCCAGCGATGTTCGAGACTCAGTTCCAAACGCGGTAGCAGAAGATAAGGAATAGCAATGGTCGTAATCGAAACCGCCCAATCCGTCGCCAGTACGTCGTCCGACGGTTCGATGCCGACCGATCAGGCGGAGGACGTGAGCATGCGGTCGATGGGCGAGGCCGCGCGATCGGCCGCGTCGGAGCTCGGGCGATGCACCGCTGAGCAACGGGACGCGGCGTTGCGGAAGTTGGCATCGTTGTTGATTGAGAAAAGTGACGAGGTATTGGCGGCGAACGGCGCAGATCTCACGGCGGCGAGAGCTGATGGGTTGGATGAGCACGTGGCCGAGCGGATGCTGTTGAATGAGGCCAGCATCGAAGACATGGCGAAGGCGGTGGTGAATATTGCGGATCTGGAGGACCCGGTCGGCGAGGTGTTAGAAGATCGGACGGCGTACAACGGAATGTCATTGAAGCGGGTGCGGGTGCCGTTGGGCGTGATAGGTGTGATCTACGAGAGCCGTCCCAATGTGACGATCGACATCGCGGCGTTGTGTCTGAAGGCCGGGAACGCGGTCATCTTGCGCGGCGGCAAGGAGGCGATTCGCACCAACTCGTCCTTGGCGTCGTTGGTGCGCGCGGCGGTAGTAGCTGCTGGTTTGCCAAAGGATGCGGTGCAGTTTGTTGAATCGACTGATCGTGCGCTGGTGGGAGAGATGCTGGAGATGGAGGACTGCATAGATCTTTTGGTCCCGCGCGGGAGTGCCGAGTTAGTGCACATGGTGGCTGAGAAGGCCAAGATGCCGGCGGTTACCGGTGGGATCGGGGTTTGCCACGCGTACGTAGATCGCTCAGCGGACCTGGGCAAGGCGGTAGACGTGGTCTTCAACGCCAAGGCCCAGCGGCACACCGTCTGCAACGCCCTCGATACCATGCTGGTTCACGAGAGCGTTGCCAAAGAGGTGCTCGATGGCTTGTCAGGTAGGTTTGCCGATGCCGGAGTCGAGATCCGGGCCGACAACCGAGCTTGGTCGCTGCTCGGTCCGAAACGCCGAACCTTGAAGGTTATGCCGGCGAGCGAGGAAGATTTCGGCACCGAGTTTTTGGCGCTGATACTTTCCGTGAAGGTTGTTCAGGACTTCGAAGAGGCGCTTGCTCACATCCGCGATTATGGTTCGGGTCACTCGGAGGCGGTGATCGCCGAGGATAGTGAGGTGGTCGAGCGGTTCCTGAACGAAGTGGATGCGGCGGCGGTCTTCGCGAACGCATCGACGCGTTTCAACGATGGTGGCGAGTTTGGGCTTGGCGCGGAGGTTGCGATCTCGACCAACAAGCTGCATGCACGCGGTCCGATGGGCATCCGTGAGATCATGTCGTACAAGTGGGTAGTCACCGGCGACGGCCACGTGCGAGAGTGATCGATCCAACGATGGCAGATTGCACAACGGTACGATCCACCCTGATGGATCGCCAGAGAGATTCAGGCTGGGGAACATGACGACCTACACGCTTCAACGAGAGGTCCGGACTCCGCATTCGGAGTCGTATTTCGTAGTGGACGCTGAAGATCGCGATGTCGGACGTCTAGATGTCCACTTTCCGCAAGGGATGGTTCACGCGACCCTGATCGTCCGTGAGAACCTGACCGAAGAAGAACTGCGAGAAATCGTCAATCGGTTCATTCAAGAGATGAACCAACTAGTCGGCGTGGATGGGATCGAGGTGGCGGTGCACGCGTTTCAAGGTGAAGAGCGCGGCGTCTTTCACAACGACGACCTCAACGAGCGCCGGAACGGGAATGGGCACTCGAACAATTGAGCGGGTGCGTCAGCTTACGACGACGTTAAAGAGGCGACCGGGGACGTATATGGTGCGGCGCACCATTTTGTCTTGCGTGTGACGGACGGCGCCCGGGGCGGCCAAGGCCGCGAGTTCAATTTCCTTCTCGCCGGCATCGGTTGGAACCGTAATAGTGTCGCGCACCCGTCCATTCACTTGAACCACGATCTTGACGGTGTCGACAGTGAGTTTCGACTCGTCCCATTCGGGCAGCAGGTGCTGATGGACGGAGAACTCCCAACCGTTGCGGAGCCAGAGCTCTTCGGCGATGTGGGGGGCGAGCGGCGCGAGGTGCAGGATCAGGCGCTGGATGCTTGCGCGCCATAGATCCGCGGAGACACCACCGTTGTCCCAAGCGTCGTTCAGCTGGTTGACGTAGGTCATCAATGCGGCGATTGCGGTGTTGTATTTGTAGGCACGCATATCTTCGATTACGCGCTTGGTCAAAGCGTTCGAAGCCACGTCTAGAGCCAGCTCTGCGGTTTGGTCGTTGCCGCCCAACTCGTTTGGATCGCGCGTACCGATGTCCCAGACTCGGTGTAACCAACGTCGAATGCCGTTGATTCCCGAATCGTTCCAAGTGCCGCCCTTATCCCAAGGGCCGAGGAACATCAGGTAACAGCGAAGGGTGTCGGCTCCGTACTTACGCACCAGCGGGTCCGGCGTGACCGGGTTGGAACGTTTCGAAATTCTGCCGTCGATGGTTGTCATTACCCCGTGACTGAATAGGTGGATGTACGGCTCGGAGAATTTGACGAACCCGGTGTCGCGCAGCGCGCGGTTGAAGAACCGAGCGTAAAGCAGGTGCATGACCGCGTGTTCCATGCCGCCGGTGTATTGATCGACAGGCGCCCAATCGTTGGCGACTTCGCTATCGAACGGGTTTTCGCCGTCTTGGGGGCTGAGGTAGCGCATGTGGTACCAGGACGAGTCCATGAAGGTGTCCATGGTGTCGGTCTCGCGCTTTCCGGGGTCGCCGCAGGTGGGACACGGGGCGTTGAGGAACTCCTCGTGTTCGATGAGTGGTGAGCGACCGGAGGGTTGGAACTCGGCGTCGGACGGCAACTCGACGGGAAGGTCTTCGTACGGGACGGGGACGGCGCCGCAGTCGTCACAGTAGATGATCGGGATCGGGGTACCCCAATAGCGTTGGCGCGAAATCAACCAGTCGCGGAGGTGATAGGTGACGACCCGTTCGCCCCATGCGTTGTTTTCGATTTCGTCGGCGATGGCTTCTTTGCCTTGTTCGCTCGGGAGGCCGTCGAACTCGCCGGAGTTAACTTGGACGCCGGGGGCGATGTAGGCCGCGTCGAGATCTTCGCCGTCCCATCCGTCGGGTGCGACGACCACTCGGATCGGGAGGTCATACTTCTTGGCGAATTCGAAGTCGCGCTCGTCGTGCGCCGGTACGCCCATAACGGCTCCGGTCCCGTAGGTCGCGAGCACGTAGTCGCCAACTAGTATCGGAACGCGTTCACCGTTGAGCGGGTTAATGCAATATGAGCCGGTGGGAACGCCGGTCTTTTCACGCACCGCAGAGGTCCGTTCGATCTCGGTCTCACGCGCCGCGGCGGCGACGTATCCTTCGACCGTTGCTTTGTATTCAGGTTGGGTCAACTCCGAGACCAGGGCGTGCTCGGGGGAGAGAACGACGAACGTGACGCCAAAGATCGTGTCGATACGGGTGGTGAAGGTTGCGATCGACTTCGTTTCAAGGTTGTATTCGGAGATGTCGAAGCGGATGTTGACGCCTTCGGATCGGCCGATCCAGTTCTCTTGACTGACGAGGACTTTGTCGGGCCACTCGATCCCGGACATGTCGAGCATCTCGTCGGCGTATTTGGTGATGGCGAAGTACCACTGGGGCATGTTGCGCTTGACGACGATCGCCTCGCAGCGTTCGCACTTGCCGTCTTTGACCTGTTCGTTGGCGAGAGTCGTTTGGTCCGCGGGGCACCAGTTGACGGCTCCGTCGGACCGGTATGCGAGCCCTTTCTCCAGAAACTTCAGGAAGAAGTATTGGTTCCACTTGTAGTATTCGGGATCGCACGTGATGATCTGACGGGACCAATCGTAGGAGTTGCCCATGAGCTCGAACTGACGGCGCATGTTGGCGATGTTGCCGTAGGTCCAGATCTTGGGGTGAACCTTGCCGCGGATAGCTGCGTTCTCAGCGGGAAGGCCGAAGGCGTCGAAGCCTTGGGGATGCAGGACGTTGTACCCCTCCATCCGTTTGAATCGAGCCGCGGCGTCGCCGCCGCTAAACGCGAACCAGTGGCCGATGTGGAGGTCGCCGGATGGATAGGGGAACATCGACTGCACGAACCACTTCGGACGGTCGGTGTCGTCGGGGTCCCAACGGTAGACATCGGCTTCGTTCCAGAGCTGGCGGATGCGCGGTTCAATCGCTCCGTGATCGTACTTGCCATCCGAGGAGTTGACGGAATCGTCGAGGTCGTCGAAGCTTTGCTGCGGGTTGATGGATGAAGTTTTGGGTGGAATGTCGGATGCCGTAGCCATCAACGCTACTCCGTGCGGGGTGAATGCCGCGCCAATCTTGGGACGACTCGAATATTATCGATTTTATCGCAATGCGGTTTCGACTCGTCGTGCATTAGATGCATCGGAGGGACGGTACGTGAACTCGGCACGCAGAATCGGGGCGGAATCTCGAAAAATCGCTGAAAAACACTTGACAACATTACACAAATGTGCGATATATAACAACAGTAGCATACGAAAAACCAAGAAAATGGAAGGACAACCCAACCATGCCAAAGCCCAGAGCCAAGACCCGCGAAGTTCGTCGCAGAATCTGGGAGTTCATTCGGGACTACCGGCGCGAGAACCTTTATGGGCCGAATCTACGTGAGATCGCCCAAGCGGTGGGCATCAGTTCCGCCTCTAACGTGAACTATCACGTCAAGCCCATGATCGAGCTGGGGCAACTGAGCGGAGACAGCAACGCGCGGTCGTTGAACGTTAAGTCCGGTATCCCGATCGTGGGTACGGTGACTGCGACTGCGCCCGAAGGCCCGACCATGGTCATGCCTGAATCGGTAGAGTGGGATCAGGTCAGTGAGTTCGACACGATCGACTTCCCGGACTGGCTCGTTGGAACCGTGCGCGATCCCTTCGCGCTCGAGGTCCGGGGCGATTCGATGGTCGACGCGGGCATTATCGAGAACGACATCATCATCATGGAGAAGACTAACCGCGCCAAACGCGGCGACATGGTAGTGGCCCGAGTAACGAGCGAAGAGGCCGACATGCACACGGTCAAGCGCTATTACCCCAACGGCCCTACCGTTACTCTCCAGCCTGAGAACAGCAGCTATCCCGCAAGGATCGAGAAGTCCAACGACGTCAGCATCGAAGGAAAGGTCATCGGCGTCGTGAGGCGTTACTGATAACGCCACGAACCAACGAAATTGACGTTATGCCATAACTGCCACGGCGGTTTGCGGTCGCAGCGAGGTTAGGAGCGTGCGATTTAGCGCGTCGGTTACAATCAAGCATGATGTTCTGTCATTGACAGCGAACATCCCGCCACAGACCGCCGTACGGCGAGGTTCAAACCGACATGTTTGGTAGAGGCATCGGCCCACTTGAGATATTCCTGATCGTCGTCGTGGTGCTCATCATCTTCGGCGCGGGCAGACTGCCCGAAGTCGGACGAGGAATCGGAACCGCAATCAAAGAGTTCCGCGGCACCATCGGCAACAAAGATAACGCCGAGACGGCTGACGAAGAAGAGACCGAAACCGCGGACGTTAAGAAGACCGACTAACCTCCGGTGTCGGCGACCTCTCGATCCGCTGCATTTTCGGATTTCGGCGCGCGCACCGCAAGTTTGGTCAAGAGCAGGCCGAGTTCGAAAAGTACGATTATCGGTCCAGCTACGAGGGCTTGAGTGAAGGGGTCGACGGTTGGCGTGACGATCGCGGCGATGACGAAGGCGAATAGGATGACCCATCGGCGTTGTTTCGACAGCCCTTGCGGTCTCAATATCCCCAATTTGGCTAACACGTACATCGCGATTGGAATCTCGAAGATCAAACCCATCCAGATCATCAGTGTTGAGACCAAGCTTACGTAGGACGACAGTCTCGGAGTCACCAAGGCGATCTCGCCGCCGAAATGGAGAAGAAATTTGATCGTTGGCGGAATGGCTACGTAGTAAGCGAACGCGGCGCCGGCGACGAATAAGATAGTTCCGCCGGGAATCAGCAGGTAGAGAGTGCGCCGTTCGTTGCCCTTTAATCCCGGACGGACGAACGCGATCACTTGATAGAGGACGATCGGGAACGCGGCGGCGAATCCGACGAGCACCGAGACCTTTGCTGTAACGGTCCAACCCTCGGTGATGTCGAGTTGCACAAGACGCGCCGGGTCGTCCGGGCGGACGGATTCTAAGGCCACAATTGCAGGCCGTTGCACAAAATCCTGGATCGGTTTATAAAAAGCGAACGCGAGGATGGTGGAGATCAGAATCGCAGCTGCGGCGACGTATAGCCGCTTCTTAAGTTCGGCGAAATGAGACATCAACTGAGCGGGACGATCGTTCACGACGCGGCCTCAGGTCGCTGAGTCGAAGTCTCGATTGAATTGGAATCCGATGCTCCTGATGAGGTTTCGGTTGAGTCTTCGCTCGGTGATTGCTCGGTCTCGGATCCGGGAGTCTTAGGGCTCGGCGCATTTCGTGAATAGCCGGTCGGCCTGACGACGGATCGAGCCAACGATTTGAAATCCGCGGCGTCGGTGGTGATGTTGCGGGCGTCCTCCCGTATCTCGTTGAGTTCCGAGGAGAGGTCGCGGACGTCGTCGAGGATGCCGTCTTGGTCGAGCCGTTCACGGATGCCCTCCATGTCGACCGCTTCTTCGACCATCTGCGTCAGTTCCTCGCGCTGGCGGCGTAGCTCGGTCATGTATTTCCGTGCCAAACGGGCGCCTTCGACCAGCCTGACCGGACCGACTACCAACAGCGCGATGAGAAAGACGACGATCAGTTCGAGGCCGCCGATACCGAAGAGATTCACGACGTATTTCCACGCTCGTGTGCGGCGCAGGTGGTGTACACGTGGGCGTGAGCAAAGGTGCAGGCGTCGGGTGGTAGCATGCCGCGGACGGCGCAAAGGGGTAGTCCGACGACGTTTAGGTAGCAGCCGTGCACCGAACGTGCCGGGTTGAACTGGGAGTCTTGGACGCCGTATGCACCGGCACGATCGAACGGGACTTCAGTCGCGATGTAGCGATCGATCTCGTTATCTCCGTAGTCGCGCATCTTCACCTGTGAGACGACCGAGTGGGTGAGCACTTCGCCACGTTGCCTTAGAGGAGCGTAGCTCATGGCGACGGATGTGATGACGTCGTGTTGGCGTCCTCGCAGCTCGCGAAGCATCGCCTTGGCCTCCGATTCGTCGGTCGGTTTGCCAAGCGGATGACCATTAATGGCGACAATGGTGTCGGCAGCGATAATCACGACGTTCCACGGCACGCGGTCGCGGTTCGCCGCGATGGCGGCTTTAATCTTAATCTCAGCGTTACGAACGGTGAGTTGTCTGGCATCTGGTTCATCGTTGGGACTGATCTCCGCCTCGCCGCCGGGACCGTTCTGCACGATGAAGGTCAATCCAGCAAGGCCCATGATGTCGCGACGACGTTGCGAACCGGAAGCCAAGATGAACCGGAGATGTTGCCCCGTAGCCGATTTCGACGGATGCAAGAGATCGGATTTTGGGGTTGTTGACATGGCGACTTGGGTGTAAGCGTCCGTTTTATTTCGTCCGTATTTGGGCGTCGTTTTGGGGACTACGACTCCAGTTGGGCGAGCGTTTCGACATGTTTGGTCTGCGGAAACATGTCGACCGGACGGACTGATACCAGTTTAAACCCGCTTTGGCAGAGCGCATCGAGATCACGAGCCATAGTGATCGGGTTGCACGAGACCATCATGATTCGCCGGGGCGACAGGGTTTTGAGGGCGTCCAACGCTTCTGGATGACAACCTTTTCTCGGCGGGTCGACAATTGCCGAGTCGATCTTGAGGCCTGACGCCGAGAGATCTGCCGCGGCTTGTTCGGCCTTTGCCTTGATGAACTCGACGTTAGCCACGTCGGAGCAATTGAAACGGGCGTCTTCAACCGCAGACGCCGATTCTTCGATGCCGATCACCCTCTTCACATACGGCGAAAGGAGACGAGCGAAGGTTCCGACGCCGCAATATAGATCGACGAGTGTGTCGTTGCCATCGAGTTCCAGCATTCCGACGATTTCCTCAACGATCGCGGGCAACTGGGCGGTATTCACTTGGAAAAAGGAAGACGCTGCCACCTGAAACTCGACTCCGTTCACCTTTTCAACGTACTTTTGTCGTCCCGATGGAACGTCTTGGATTTCGGCCGGGAGAAGGGGTTGGACAATCGTGTCGCCGGTATTAGCACCCACGCGAATCGAGAACTGCGTCATGCGTTGAAGCCGACCTTGCAGTTGTGAGAGCGTTTCGTTGATGCGGTCATCCATTATCATGCACTCGTCGATACGGACGAAACGCCTGCTGTCGGTGTTCATGTAGCCGGCGAATCCGTTTTCCTCGCGACGCCCCACGGTGAATCGGGCGTGGTTGCGATATCGGAATTGGGTGGGCGAAGGCATTGTCTCATCGACCTGAATCCCGTTCAACGTTTCATACGGAGCCAACGCTGATTCAACGAGGGAGCGTTTGATTTCGAGTTGTCGGTCGTAGCTGATGTGTTGCCATTGGCAGCCGGAGCACGCTCCGAAGTATCGACATTTGGGCGTGACGCGGTGTTCGGATGAGGCGTCGACACTTTCGACGAGGGTGGCGATGCGGTCTCGGTAGACTTTCAAGATGCTGGCGGTGACCGATTCTCCGGGGATGGCGCCGGAGATGGTTACGGGCGCGCCTTGGTAGTTCGCGGTCGCGAGGCCGCGTTCGTCGAATTCGCCAGCATCAAGGGTCAATGTTTCGCCGACTCCGAGGCCTAGATGAGTCGTGAAATCGGGGCCTTGATATCGTTTCCGGTTCTTACGTTTGGCCATTTTGAATTAGATGGAGACCCGCCAGAGTCCACTTGCCGCCAATCAGTCACCACGCCTAGCCCGCCCGGCCTACGAGGGTCGAGTCTCAATATACAACCGCGGGTTTTGATACCCTGAAGCTATGTATCTGGTGGCTCATCACCGCGTGATTGGACGTTTGATTTGACGTTAGACCTCAAAGATCTAACGATCATGCCTCGTAACGATTTGCAGAACGGTGCAAAGCCGCGCGTTCGGCGGCGGTTGCCGGAGTGGTTCAAGGTGCGTGCGCCGGGCGGCGAAAACTATACGGACCTCAAGAAGCGATTCCGCGGATCGGCGCTGCACACGGTCTGCGAAGAGGCGGCATGCCCGAACATCGGGGATTGTTGGGAGCGACGGACCGCGACCTTCATGATTTTGGGCGATACGTGCACGCGGGCATGTTCATACTGCAACGTCAAGACCGGATGGCCGGGTGAGCAGAACGTTGATTGGGTAGAGCCGTTCCGATTGGCGCGGACGGTGCGGGCCATGGACTTGATGTACACCGTGGTGACTTCGGTGGACCGAGATGACCTGCCCGACTTTGGCTCGTCGATATTTTCGATGACGATATCGCAGATCCATCGTTTGTCGCCGGAGTGCAAGGTGGAGGTCTTGATACCCGACTTCGGGGGCGATCGAGACGCGTTGAAGAAGGTTGTGGATGCCGGTCCGCAGGTCTTGAACCACAACATCGAAGCGCCGCGTCGAATCTTCAGCAAAGTCCGACCTAAAGGCGACTACGATCTATCGCTGGAACTGATACGTCGTGTCAAAGAAATCGATCCTAGTATGCCGACCAAGTCGGGCATGATGGTTGGGCTGGGTGAGACGAAGGACGAGATCCATCAAACGATGCGCGATCTACGTGACGTTGACTGCGACCTTCTGACAATTGGTCAATACCTGCGGCCTTCCGAGCGCCATCATCCATTGATACGCTTCTACCATCCCAGCGAGTTCGGGGAGTTTGCCCGCATCGGCATGGAGATGGGTTTCAAGCACGTCGCATCTGGGCCGTTGGTAAGGTCTTCGTATCATGCCGACGAGCAGCACGAATTGGCGATCGACGCGCTCTTGGCGAAACGATAGCCGGCCATTGACCGTAGTTCATTTCCTGGGGGCATGCAGGAGATGATGTCAAAACGCACTAAATCCATGGTTGGTGGAACCACTTTCGCTGCGGTTCTATTGGTTACCGTGATCGGTATCGCAACCCTGATATCGTCGGCCGCTGCCGACAATCATCGCCACAGCTCCGTGACTGGCTATTTCGGGCTGGACGACGACGGACTTCCGATTGTTGATCGTCACGGCATCATGCTCGTTTTTGATGGATCGATTGCGCCCGAGACTGTTTCGGTCAATACATTCGAAGTTTCGCTCAACGACGGTTCATTCGCCGAGGTCATTGAAACCCGAGTCGACGGCGCCTACGTGTTCATGAGGCTTGAAGACGAGTTGGCTTCCGATGCGACGCCGATAGTGGCCATCGCAGAGGGAGAAGAAATCGAGGACTTGGCCGGCAATTCGACCAACAAACGGAAGCTGGGTTTCGTGAAGATCAAGGACGGCATTGCGCCCCGGCTGACCGTTACGTTGAGCGGTGGTTCGGGTACCGGCACGGGTGACGAAGGACCCGACAGTTTGACTAATGGCTCGATCGACGTTCATCTCGTCTCTGACGAACCACTGCAAGGCGCCCCAAGGATTGTCGTTGTATGTGCGGGATTGAGGTGGGTCGAGATGGATGGTTCGAGAAAGATCGAACGGGATATCGATGACTTCATTGCGAATCGTCGCGGACCTCATCCGCGCGCTCCAGGTGAGCCTACCGAAACCAACTACACCTGCGGGTACGACGCGGTCGGCGATGGGGAAGACGATCCGTTCGAATTGACGCAAGACATCGCCAATTCGCGCCCGGGCGAGACCTGGGAATTTACGTGGCAAAACCCATTGGGCCCGACGACGGGTCTTCGAGATGGACGCCTCGTAGTGGTTGCATACGCCAAAGATCGATCTGGATACGAACGATTCGGCGAGACGGTATCAAATTGGTCGACGGCGACTGCTGGGTTTGGATTGGACACATCGTTCGATGCGAGTCTTTCCGCCGAAGGAGTGCGCGTGCACCCTCCTGACGGATCCGTGGTCCGGGAAAAGCGTCCATTCGTTCTGCTGGAATTCCCTGAAGAGACCAATGTCGATCTGGCATCAGCGGAATTTGACGGCGCGAACGTCTTGGACGCGTTTGAAGTCGTCGATGGCAACAAGTTTGTCTATTGGCCATTGAGCATGAACCAAGGCGAACACGATGTTGAAGTCGACGTTGTCGATGCGGCCGGAAATGAAATTAGTGTTGATTTTGAATTCGCGACGACACAGCGCGGCGACTTCGTAATGCCGTTGGTCGCCGGTTGGAACGCGGTGTCTGTGCCAGCCGATCCAATCGATCCGAAGATCGAGAATGTCTTCACCGATCCGGCAATCGAAGCCGTGATCTCGTGGGACCCGCATCAACCCGAGAATCCGTGGGCCATGTCTATCCGGGATGAGGACGCATGGAAACCTTGGCAATTCGCACGCGGAATCACCGAGATCCAAGTCGGTTCGGGTTACTGGGTTAAATCGTCCAAGTTCATCGAACAACCGATTGCGCTCACCCAAGGGAGCCAACCTTTGATCAGTTACAACCATGGGGGGTGTGGTTCAAGTTGGGGTTGGTTTTTTGTCGGTGTCACCGAGGTCGATGGTGTTCAAACACAAAATCACTTCGGCAAACCATTGAGAGATGACGGCAACGGTGTAATTAACGTCGGCGAGTACTTGGGCAAATACTTTGCACGCGTCTATGCGTGGGACACGATTGAAGCGAAGTACCGCAAGTTAACTACGAACGATTCGGTTGTAATAGGAGAAGGAATTTGGTACTACGTCCACAGTTCGGGAATCTGCCCATGACTATCGGCGAAACGAGGATAAACGGAAAATTCAAAATCGGAGCAACCTACTCCCGCAACGGATCAACCACCGTCAAGAACGGAAAGCGGTAGAAATCGGCGTCGCGGGTGCAGATTTGGCTGATGCCGTGCTCGCGCATCAGAACCGCAGTGTGAACATCGTGCATAAGGTTGCCGCTGAATTCAGGGAACTCGGTCAGTGTTAACGACAACAAATCTAAGTGCCGATCGGTCGCTGACAATACCGAAAAGCCGGGTTGCGAAAGTAAGTCGGCGAGGAATCTTGAAGCGTCGACGGCGCTAATCCGATGGGGAAATGGCCCACGATGCGTAGTGACCCGGAGAAACTCGTAGCAAATGCCCCACGTCAGGAAGGTTGGATCAGGGGCATTTAAGCGTTGATCGATTATTCTCCTGCAAGCTAAGTAATAATCGGAATTCTGGTTGACAGCGTAAACCAGAATGTTGGTGTCTACGACCACGATTCTTCTTCGTCAAAAAGCCGGTACAGTTCGTCCCGGTTCGCAATATCCACGCGAGCGGTGCCCATTGGCCAGGACGGCAATTCAAAGGGTTCATCCCGAACCTCGTTCGGTTTTTCTTCACCGTTGGCAATCATGTGTCTGATGCCGGATTCCACGATTGCAGTCATGGTGATCCCACGCCGTGCCGCCTCCAAGCGCAGCTGCTGCATCAACGTATCGTTAATGTTGAATGTCGTCTTCATATGGCTAACCATATCACTGATATGGGTATATGGGTGCCGTCGTTTTTCGACGATACTAGACTCCAACTCATATGTCGACCCTGTTCATAACAGCCACGCCGATCGGCAACCTCGACGACCTCACCCTGCGTGCAGTGCGAGTCCTGCGCGAAGTACCGGTGCTCGTGGCGGAGGACACGCGAGTGACGCGGCGGATATTAGCGCACATCGACGCCGAGCCGAGAGTGTTGAGTTTCCATCGTCGGTCATCGGCTAGAGAAGTCAAAAAGATAATCGCGTACCTAGGGGAGGGAGATGTGGCACTGGTATCCGATGCCGGGACGCCGGGTGTTAACGACCCTGGGCAAGCGATCGTTGCGGCGGCTATCGAGCGTGGTCACAGCGTCGTTCCGTTGCCGGGTGCGTCGTCGATCATGGCCGCATTGTCGGTCAGCGGATACTACGCCGACCAATACGTGTCATACGGATTTCTACCCGCTGGCAGCGGGAAACGTCGTCGACTCTTGGCACAAATCGCAGAACAGCCGATGGCTGCGGTTTTGTTCGAGTCGCCGCATCGATTGCTTAACGCGCTCGCCGATATGGCGACAGCGTTGGGCGATCGCGGATTGGTTGTGTGCCGAGAGATGACAAAGTTGCATGAGGAGACATGGCGCGGGACCGCGGCTGAAGCGCTTGAGTATTTCGCCTCACCTCGTGGCGAGTTCGTCATCGTGGTTGCGCCGCTTGAACGGACCAACAAGACTTCCGAATCCGAAGACGTCGAAGATGCGGAACGGCGTATATTGGCGGCGGCTGACGAAATGGCGGAGGCGCACGGCTCAAGGAGAGATCTGGTTGCGGCGGTCGCGGAGAAAACGGGGTTGCCGAAGCGTCAGGTCTACCAAGCGTTGCATCGCGATCCGTGACGCACAAAGTGGGAAGGCTTCGGAGATTGCGAAGTAGAATCTAGTGGGAGTGCCGCGGTGCTTTCCCGTACCCCAATGGCCACAAGGCCAAGCGCCGAGCGCAAGCGGCTTGAAGCGAGTCTCTTAGCTTGTCAAGAAACATCCTCGTCTGCGTAGCCTGGCCCTACGTCAATAGCGAACCGCATCTCGGGCATATCGCTGGGATGAACGTCCCTGCCGACATCTTCGCCCGCTACCACCGCCTCGCCGGCAATCGCGTCGCTATGGTTTCTGGTAGCGACATGCATGGCACGCCCACGGCTTTGCGAGCGGTTGATGAAGGTGTGAAACCAGAAGACATCGCGTTCCGATATCACGACGTCTGGTCGGACTGCATGCAACGGATGGGGTTCGCTTACGACCTCTACACGCACACGCACACGAAGATCCACGAAGAGGTCGCTCAAGACGTGATGCTGACGCTTGACAAGCACGGCTTTATCTACGAAGACACCCAACTGATGCCGTATTCGGAGACCGAGGATCGGTTTCTGTCGGATCGTTTCGTTGAAGGAATCTGCCCGGCGTGCGGCTTTGATGGTGCCCGCGGCGATCAATGCGACGGTTGCGGCAGGACGCTCGATCCTTCGGACTTGATAAATATCCGCAGCATCCGCGACGGTTCAACGCCGGTATTCCGAGAGACGACGCACTTGATGATTAAGTTGAGCGCGTTTCAAGAGCAACTAGAGAAGTGGGTTCGGACCAAGAACGATTGGCGTCCGAACGTGCGGAACCAGACGCTCGGGTTTCTAAACGAAGGTCTTCATGATCGAGCGATGACGCGCGACATCGAGTGGGGTGTTCCAATCCCGTTCGAAGGCTACGACAAGAAGCGGATCTATGTCTGGTTCGAGGCGGTGATTGGATACTTCTCGGCAACGAAGGCTTGGGCTATCGAATCGGGTCGTGAGGATGATTGGAAAGAGTTTTGGCACGATCCTGATGCCGAGTCGTACTACTTCCAAGGGAAGGACAACATTCCATTCCATACGGTGTTGTGGCCGGCAATGTTGATGGGTTACGGGGGCCTCAACCTCCCGACAGACGTGGTCGCCAACGAATATCTAAACCTCGACGGTCAAGGCTTCTCCAGCAGCCGCAACTGGGCGGTCTGGCTTCCCGACTACCTCGAGCGCTACGATGTCGATCCGCTCCGTTACTACTTGGCATCGATAATGCCGGAATCCTCCGATTCGGACTTCACTTGGGAGGGCTACCTGGCGGCAAACAACAACGTGTTGGTCGCAACCCTCGGCAACTTTGTGCATCGAACCTTGACGATAACTACTCGCAATTTTGATCACAAAGTCCCGGTTCCCGGCGAGTTGGCACCGCAGGACCAATCGGTGTTGGACGCGTGCGAGCAAACGCTGGATGATGTAGCCAATTCAATCGAGACGCGCCATTTCAGGCGCGCGTTGTACGAAGCTATGGAGTTGGCGCGAGTGGGGAATCGCTATCTGGATGCCGAGGAACCTTGGCGCACCGTTAAATCGGAATCTGACAAGGCGGCGAAGACGCTCTGGACGGCGCTCAACGTAATCTCGACGTTGCGGACGGTGTTCTATCCCTTCATCCCGTTTTCATGCGACAAGATGCACGATCTGCTAGGGTTTGACGGGGCAACGGCAACCGACGGTTGGCAGAAACGAGTCGTCGAACCGGGCTCGTCGTTGCCGAGTCCGAAACCGCTGTTTCGAAAACTGGACCCGGAAATCGTCGAACAGGAACATGAGCGTCTTCTTGCGCAACAATCTGATAACTAACGAAGCAGATCCAGATTCTATGGGACCCTTGACCGCGCGAATCCAATGACCGAAACGCCATGACAACTGTTCAAACCACAGCCCAACAGGACATTTTCGCTCCCATTTCAGCAGATCTCGATCGAGTCGTTGAAGTTATCACTCAGTTGAGCATCGAAGAGATCGAACGATGTCCAGCGGGGATCGATGCCCTCGATACGCTAGATCAACGGTTGGCGCACGTTATGGAGACACCGGGCAAAAAGATGCGGCCGGCGATGACGTTGCTCGCGTCGAAATTGTGGGGCGTGGCGCCGGACGAGAAGGTGATCAGCATGGCGGTCGCGGTCGAGTTGCTGCACGTCGCCGCGTTGATACATGACGACACGGTCGATGATGCCGATGTACGGCGGGGCAAAGCGACGGCGGGATTTCTATGGGGCAACAACTTTGCGGTGCTGTTGGGCGACTACGTTTTCGCTACGTCCGCGAAATTCGTCTGCGATACGGGTTCAGTTCGCCTAATCCGTCGCTTCGCCGAGACTATTGCCGAGTTAGCCCGTGGCGAGCTGCACGAAATGGTTAGCAACTGGAACCTGCCGGTTACCGTCGATGAATATTTCGCCCGTATCTACGACAAGACGGCGTCGCTATTCTCGACTTCCGCGGAGAGCGGCGCGGTTCTCGGTGGAGCGAACGAGGATTCGGTCGTTGCATTGCGGGAATACGGCTACAACTTGGGCATGGCGTACCAAGTGCGGGACGACGTTCTCGACTACGAATCGACCACCGACGAACTTGGCAAACCGGCGAATCAAGACATATTGAGCGGCAAATTGACGTTGCCGGCGATATACGCG
The DNA here is from genome assembly GCA_951812795.1 of uncultured Dehalococcoidia bacterium. GTDB lineage: Bacteria > Chloroflexota > Dehalococcoidia > Lucifugimonadales > Lucifugimonadaceae > Bin127. Next base: position 1,521,026 of record OX638325.1, on the reverse strand, counting down.
TCGGAGATTCCCGAATGCGCGTTGGCGATTGAATCGTTTTTCGGATTGCCGGAACGTGAGCGTGAAACTGCGCTCGACGAACTAATGGATCTGATCCGCCACAATGGGGGAGTTGAACGCGCCGAGAAAACGACGGCCGATTTTATCGAGACGGCCCTCCGCAGTCTTGAGATCGCACCGCCATCGGTCAGCCGGGATTCATTGGCTTCCATCGCGTCGAGCGTCAACTCCCATTAAAGCCTAGAACGATGGATCCGGCTTCGAGTACGATGCCGATTTCGTCCTGAATATCAACCCGGTCAAGCTTCATCAGTGACGAAAAGCCGATTATCACCGGAACGAATCGTTGACGGACTGAGCGCGAATTATGGTCGATTCGTGCAGGAACCCCGATACAACGCTCTTGATGAGTTGATATTCACCGTCTTGACGCAGCATACCTCTGACCTGAACGCGGGGCGCGCGTTTGATCAACTGCGCATTGCAATACCTTCGTGGGAAGAAGTCATGGTGGCGGACCAAGACGACGTTGCCAAAGCCATTTTCCATGGCGGCATGTCGAACCAGAAATCGAAGCGGATCAAGGACATCCTCGCGGCGATACTGGAACGCCATGGAGCGCTGGAGATCGACTTCCTCCGAGATTACGAGTTAGACGATGCCCGACAATGGCTGATGTTGCTGCCCGGCGTCGGTCCCAAAACCGCGGCAGTCGTCATGTCGTTCGCTCTTGGTATGCCGGCGTTTCCTGTCGATACGCATATCCATCGCGTTTCTAGACGTCTTGGATTGATCGGTGAAAAAACGACGGCAGACGCCGCGCACGAGATCATGGAAGGCAAGGTTCCGCCGAAACTAAGGTTTCAGTTGCACATGCAGTTGATCACGCACGGACGGCAGATATGCAAGGCCCGAAGGCCGCTTTGTGGAGAGTGTCCTTTGTCGACGGATTGTCCTTCGAGTACGGTTTAGTCGCCAACGCGCTGGATTCCTGACTGCGCTGGAATGACGGATCGCTTGGTAGGATATGGGCGACGAGGTGAAAACATGAAAATAGTCTCCGTAGAAGCCACCAAGGTTGGTTACCCGAGGCTCAAACCGATGACGGTACCCCGCGTGGGTCCATCGCGCAGCAGTATGAACGCGCAGGCGACACCGTTGCGTCGATACACGAAGGACCCCGATTTCGAATTCGCCCGCCGGGTGCCGGGAGGTGACCGCGATGTCGGTTGCGTTGTGACGCTTGAAGACGGAACTTGGGGTTTCGGTTTCACCGACCACGGTCGGACGACCGCGTCGATCATCGAGGACTATCTCGCGCCGGCGATTGAGGGACGGGATGTGATGTCGACGGAGACGCTCTACGATCTGATGATCCGGGTCACTTCCGGTTTCGGCACCAACGCGTTGGTGGCATATGCGATCGCCGCCGTTGACCTCGCGCTCTGGGATGCGAAGGGCAAGGCGCTTGAGCAGCCCGTCTACAGCCTATTGGGTGGGAGCACTGAGATTCTCAAACCGCTCTACTCGACGGGCAACGACACATGGTGGCAGAAGGAGCTGGGCTTTAAGAACTTCAAACGTTTCAGTCCGTACGGTCCGCCGGATGGCATTGAAGGCATCAACCGACTGGAAGAGGAGATCGCCGAGGCGCGAGAGCTGGTCGGTCCGGACGCCGAGTTGATGCTCGATTTCTGGATGGGGCTAGACGTCGAGACGGCGGTCCGCACTGCTGAACGGTTACGACCATACAACCTCAAATGGCTTGAGGATGCGTTCTTGCCCGACACTTTGGACGAATATGAGCGGTTCCGTGAACGTGTGCCATGGCAGACGATGGCCACTGGCGAACACTGGTATGGCATCTATCCATTCTTCCACGCGGCAAAAGAGGGACTCGTCGACATCCTCCAGCCCGACATCATCTGGTGCGGCGGCCTAACGCCGTTAATCAAGATCTGCCACGTCGCCGAATCGGCTGGGCTATCGGTCATACCGCACGGCAGCGGAGGCACGGCGTACGGTCAACACGCCTGCTATGGACTCACAGCAGTGCCCATGATCGAGTGCAGCGGGCCGGTGATGACCGAACCGGGCGTTCCGCTTCACGAGAAGGATCGGTTGCCGGGGACGGTAGCACCTTTCGATGGCAAGTTGAAACCCAGTGATGCGCCGGGGTTTGGACTCAATTTGAGGCGCGAGTGGTTCCCGCCGTTTTTCGACTGAGATACGTCATTCCGGCGTAGGCCGGAATCCACACCATCACACCAACTTAGCCGTCGCTTCCAACGACTGAATTATCCCGCGCATATGCCCCACGCAATACGCGATGTATTCGCGGCCTGCGGGTCCATCAGTCGTCAAGCGCATGATGTGGTCGTAGTCGATGCAGCCTTCGTAGCCCACGTCGTGTAGGGCCTTGGCGACTTCGTACATGTTCAGGTCGCCGGAATCGGGTATCACCTCTTCGTAGCCTTGATTCTCCGGGATCGTTCCCCGCACGTTGCGGAAGTGAACGTGGAAGAGGCGGTTCTGCTCGCCGAAATGTCGGATGCCTTCGAAGATGTTTTGGCCAGACTCGTATCGGGTGCCGACGCAGAATGTGACGCCGTTAGCGGGCGACGGGACTTCACTGAAGAGGCGGTCGTACGACTCAAAGCTGTGGATCAGTTGTGGATAGCCATGGAGCGAAGGGACTGGAGGATCGGCGCCGTGGGTAGCAACCTTAACACCGGCGCCTTCAGCTACCTCGCATATCGCGGTGTAGTGAGTTATGTGCCGTTGCCATAGTTCTTCGCGGTCGGGTGCGTCGGCGCGCGTTGCTTGCGAAATTGCGTCCGCCAACTCAAACTTTAGGTGCTGGTAACCACCCCGGCCTTCTACCCAACGGTTCAATTGAGGCAAATTGGGGTTGCTGCCAGCAGGCCCGTAAGGCTGCACGCCCAATACGGGGATGTTGAACTCGCCACAAATCTCGGCGTTGATGCAGCCGTTGCGAGTTTCTTGCTCAGCGTTGGGGCCGCCAATATATGCTTCGTCGAAGTATTGCCGCAGGCAGTTCGCGCGTTCGATGACCAGGCCGGCTTCGCCTAGCTTGTCGACTACCATTGCCATGCCTTCCCGAGTCACCGCGCCGCCTGACTCGACGTATCCCGGCACCATGTCCATGGTTATATCAACGGCATCTACGCCGATTTGCGTCAAAAACCGCAAGTCCTCTGGGCGATCCAGCCAATCTGGACTAATGCGGGTACCGATTCTCATCATCGTGACTGCCTCCCGTTGGTTCGTTGCAAATATTGATACCACACGGGCGAACGCGGTAACGTCATTTCCGTGTTTGGCGGAATCCGTTTATTCTGATTGATGCTGTACACGTCTGACTAGAAATTCAACACACACAGGAAAGTCCATGCCCACGGAAAACGCGCCGCGCCGCCCCAACATCATCCTGATCCTCGCCGACGATATGGGATACTCCGATATCGGATGTTACGGCGGCGAGATTTCGACGCCGAATCTCGATCGGTTGGCGGGAGAGGGAATGCGATTCTCGCAGATGTATAACACCGCGCGTTGCTGTCCGTCGCGGGCGTCACTTCTCACCGGTCTGAACCCCCATCAAACGGGCGTCGGCCACATGGGCAACAATATCGAGGGCGAGCCGTCCTACCAGGGATATCTCAACAACCGATGCGTCACTGTCGCCGAAGTGCTTCGTGATGCCGGCTACCGCACCGGCATCTCTGGCAAGTGGCACTGCGGCGCAGATCCCGAACGCGAGGCGGAAGGGCACCCTCAGTTGCAGCGCGGCTTCGAGCAGATGTTTTATTTCGAGGGGGGCAACGGCTACTTTAATCACACGCGTTTCTTCATCGACCGGACCGCGGTCGAGGCGTCGGGCACCGACTACCTGACCGACATGATCACCGATCACGCGGTAAGGATGGTCGACGATGTCCAAAACGATGAACGTCCGTTTTTCTTGCACGTTGCCTATACCTCGCCTCATTGGCCGTTGCAGGCGCTCGAAGAGAACATCGAGAACTACCGCGGTAAATACTCCGACGGTTGGGATGAAACCCGCACAGCTCGGCACGAACGCTTGAAGGCGATGGGGATGCTGGATGAGAAGTGGGAGATATCGCCGCGTGATGAGACCGTGGAGGCATGGAAGGACGCCACTGACAAAGAGTGGGAGGACATGCGCATGGCCGTCTACTCCGCACAGGTCGAGCGCATGGACCAGGGTATCGGCCAGATCTGCGACGCCCTGAAATCAAACGGCGTCGAGCGCGATACCGTCGTCATCTTCCTTTCCGACAACGGCGGATGTGCCGAGTTCTTGTGCGAAGACCGTGACAACTCCGGCGCCGACGAATCCCGCGTGTTGCCCCTCACCCGCGATGGTCGGGAAGTCCGCGTCGGCAACACCTCGGACATCATACCCGGCGGCGACGACACATACATGAGCTACGACACCCAGTGGGCGAACGTCAGCAACACACCGTTCCGGCGCTTCAAACGATGGACGCACGAAGGTGGCATCGCAACCCCGCTCGTCATCAACTGGCCCGCCGGCATCGCCGCGCACGGGCGACCGGGCAAGATTTCGCACACCCCGGTCCAGCTCATGGACCTCAACGCACTATGTATCGACCTCGGCGAAGGTTCATACCCAACCGAGTTCCGCGGTTATGAAATCACCCCGCACGAAGGCGAGAGCTTCCGCCCTGTCTTGGAAGGCAACGAAAACTGGTCCAAGCAACGACCTTTGGCGTGGGAGCACGAAGGCAATCAAGCTGTACGTGTGGGCGATTGGAAACTAGTCCGTGAACACGGCAAACCGTGGGAACTCTATAACTTGGAGCAGGACCGGACCGAGCTCGACGACTTGGCCAGTGGCGATGCTGACCGCGTTTCTGAACTGGCCGCACAGTACGCCGAATGGGCCGAACGCGCTGGTGCCGGTGCGTGGCCTCCGGGTCCCAAGGGCAGTTGGTATTTCCCCGGCATGGGAGGCGACGGAATCTTCACAATGCGCGGTCACGGCCACGTAATCCCACGAGGTTTTGTAAGGTCCGCTGCGGACGCCAAAAGCTAGGTCAAAAGCAACGGAATCGCCACGTCTAATCCCCTTTGAATTCCCTCTAGGGCATCAAGGGGGAGGGTTGTGTAAAGAACTTGAAGGAGGAGCATCTAACTGATGGACTCGTTGACGAAGAACGCCCAAAGAGTAGTGGCAAACTCGTACTTTGAGTACTTCATCATCGGCCTCATACTCTTGAGCGCGGCGATCCTCGGCCTCAGGACCGAACCGGCAATCGCCGAAGAGTATGACGGCCTTCTCACGCTCGGGAACCGCATCATCCTCGCGATTTTCATCATCGAAGCCATGTTGAAGATGATCGCCCTTTGGCCCCGTTCACTCGACTACTTCAAAGACGGTTGGAACATCTTCGACTTTACCGTCATCGTCTTCTCGTTGGTCCCGGCAACTGGCACGTTCGCCCTGATCGCACGCCTCGGCCGTCTCCTCCGCGTCCTCCGCCTGATCTCGACCATCGAGGACCTCCGACTGATCGTCGCCGCACTCGTCAGGTCAATCCCTAGTGTCGGCCACGTCATGATGTTGATGAGCATCATTGTGTACATCTACGCCATCGTCGGCATCCAGCTATTCCAGGAAAGCCACCCCGAAAAATGGGGCAACATTGGGCTAGCCGTCCTCACTCTATTCGAGATCATCACCCTCGAAGGCTGGGTCGAAGTCAACGCCGCGGCGATGGAGACGCATCCATACGCTTGGATATATTTCGTCAGCTTTGTAATCGTCGGCACCTTCGTAGTCGTTAACCTCTTCATCGCCGTCGTAATTAACAACCTAGATCGGGCCAAGGAGGAGAGACTCCGCGAGCTGCAGCCTCCGGTCTCTCGTGAAGAATTGTTGAAGGAATTACGTGCCACCCAAGACAGCCTGCGGCGTTTGGAGACACAGGTCTCAGGTTTAGTGCCAGACAAGAGCGATACGAGGTGAGGCTCGGATTGGGTGCCAACTCGATGGAATTATCGATCTTGGCGGTAAAATGTCGGTCAATTGAGGATTTCAGTTCTTTTGGAGTAAATACCGTTCGCCATGACAACCGCCGAAGAATACCGAACCGCCGCTCACCAGCTTTACGATCAAACCTTGTTGGAACTGGAAGCTGGAGACCTACGCCAAGCATCCGAGAAACTCTGGGGAGCCGCGGCGCAAGCGATGAAATCCGTAGCCCAACGCAACGGCTGGGAACATAAGACGCATGCCCACGCTTATGGTGTCGTGAATCGGTTGACGGAAGCGACTAACGATCGAAGAATTCGCGGATGGTTTTTACACGCCGACGCGTTGCACACCAATTTCTACGAGAACTGGATGAATGAAGCCGACATTCGCGGGTACGCGATAGATGTACGTCTATTGATCGAACGGTTAGAGAGCATCGATTAGATCGCCAACCAGATCGCGTTATCCGATCTAAACGCCAGGCGAACTACCTGTCCCTAACTGGTGGTGGTGCTTCGATGTAGTGGTCGCCGGAGGCGTCTTCGGGGGTGTAGCCTAGTTCGGTTTTGGCGCGTGTGATGTCGAAGATTTTCCACTTGTTGTCGGAGGTGGCGTAGTAGATGCCGTAGCGGAGGGTTTCGGATGCGTCGATGGAACGCTGAACTATCTGCGCCGCGTCGCGGTGGCTGAGCCATAGGGAGAGGGCGAAAGGTGAGAAGGTTGGGTCGTCGGTGGAGATTACCCAGCCGATGCGGAGGTGGATGGAGGAGACGCCGTGGTAGTCGTTATAGTAGCTGCCGATGGCTTCGCCGAACGCTTTTGAGACGCCGTAGAAGCCGTCTGGCCGGATCATGGTGTCCTCACCGACCAAGGGATAAGCGCCAGCTTCCAGTTTGTCGAACTGTCCTGAACCGACGAGGCTCCAAGGTTCATCGAGGTAGTTGCCTCCGGTCGCGTGGTTGGACGATGCGAAGATCACTCGCTTGACGCCTTCGCGCCGGCTGGCCTCGAAGACGTTGTAGGTCCCGACAAGATTGTTCGACAGCACCGAATCCCACTCGGCGTAGGCTGCTCGGTCGGCCGCCAGATGGACGACGGCATCAACTCCGGCGAACGCGGGTTGCATGGCGTCGAGGTCGTCCAACGACGCCACATGGGACGGCACGCCGTCTGCTTCCCTCAGATCCAATGACGAGAGTTCGTAGCGATCGTCGAGACGGTCTATGAGGACGCCGCCGATCAACCCGGCGCCGCCAGTGATGAGAACCTTTTTCTTGCCGTTACCTTCAGCCATCAGTTTCACCTTCCGAAGCCTTATCGTGAGCGGTGCCTGCGCCGCAACTTATATGAAGGATAAATCCGCATCATGGAACTTATCTCGGCCAACCAACGTCTAGATAATGGTGAGCAACAAGCCAAAGGCAAAATCATGTCCACTCTACGAATAACAATTCTCATCGCCCTAGCAACTACCCTCGCATTCGCATTCGGATGTGGCGGATCAAGCGAATCTGATGGGTTTCTCGGGGCCCCAGGCGAACTCCACGAAACTCTAGGGCTCTCCGCCCGAGACGATTCCGGCGACAATTTCGCCGTTGCTACCGTCGCCGTCGAGAAGGTAGTAGAAGTGGCGGCAGAGACGGTAGTCATCGAAAAAGAAGTGGCCGTCGAGAAAGTCGTGGAGGCCCGCCCTGCTGAAATGGCGGCGGGGGCGATGGAAATGGAGATGTCCGAGGAGCAACTCGCTCAAAACGTCGACATCTCTCTCCAGCCCGCAAACCGCATCATCGTCCGCAACGCCGACATGAGGGTCGAATCGAACGACCCCGCGGCAACTATCGACGCAATCAGCGACCTCGCCGTCGCGCGCGGCGGGTGGGTCGTCAACATCAACACCATCGACGAGGGAGGTTTCTACTACATCACGATCCGAATCCCCTCCGAAACGCTCGACGCAGTCATCGAACAAATTACCGCTAACGTCGCCAAGGTTTTATCCGTCAGCTCCGACTCCACCGATTTCACCGAGGAATACATCGACCTCGGTGCTAGGCGATCCACGGTCCAAGAAACTGTCGCCGCGCTTACCGAACTGCTACGTAACGAGAACTACGACACCGTACAAGAGCTTCTCGAGGTGCAGCGAGAAATTACCAACTGGCAATCAGAACTAGAGATTATCGACGGTCGCCTCGCCTTCATCAACGAATCTGCAGCCTATTCGAGGCTCTCCGTCACCGTCAACCGATCGCCTATTCCCATGCGGGTAGACGTTGGTGAAGACGCCCACGTCGGTATCGGCGTCGGACGGAAGTACACCGCTCGCTTCTTCCCACCAGGCGGTTACGACCGCTTCGAGGTCACCTGGGACTTCGGCGACGGGTCCGAACCACAAACCGTGCGATCCGGCCTCCGAACCCAAGGAGAAGACGGACTCCTTAGCGTCCCCGTTCGCCACACTTACACATCGGACGAATTCTCACCTCATGTAGTAACCGCAACGATCCGAGCCTTTTCAGATCGCGGATTGGCAGAAGGCGAAGACCAACTCTGGGCCAATGTCTCCGAACTGCCCCGCATAGACGCATTCGTGACAACGTCGGAGCGAGATGTTGAGCAAGGTCAACCGGCGACACTCACCGCATCGTTCAACCATCCTGACACCCTGCGCAACCTTCGATACTCCTGGGACTTCCGAGACGGTTCTCCCGTCGTCGAAGGAACGGTTGACGCCGGCGAAACCGGCATCGAAATCGAGCACATCTTCAATCGGCACCGTCCAGAGTCATACCAGATCGTCTTCGAGATCCGTGGCGACAGCGATGCCGGCGAGGTTGAAGAGACGCACTATGCCCACGTTTACGTCTATCCGGGGCCAGAGATCGAATCATCCGATTTCGCCCCCGGCAATACCGCAACAAACGCCGTAAACGTCCTCATCAGTGTCTTCACCTTTGCTGGAACCGCCGGCATCTGGCTCGCCATCACGTCGCCGATCTGGATCATTCTGGGCGTAATCATCTTCTTCATCGTCCGCTTTATCATTCGTCGGCAACGTAACGTTGCGCGTGCGGTGTTTGTGCCTTCATCAACGGACGATGAGCCGGATGCCGGTGATACCGATGATGCTAGGACACCAGCATAGGTTTCCTGCACAAAAACTAACAGGGCTCGGGACCGCAATCGGTCCCGAGCCTTTTTATTTTTGACGATTTCGAGTTCTGCGGGAACAAATACTCACCCACCGTCGTCTGTTCTTCAGTGACCCAAAACAACGTCACGGAGAACAGCAATGATGATCAACAAAACAGAGCAACTCAAGACTCTCGTAACTAAACCGATGACGGCCATCGCACTCGTGATCGCCGCCACGGTCGTCGCCGCGACGATCGCGTGTGGCGGAAACGAAACCGTGGTGCAAACGGTAGTGGTCGAAAAATCAGTGCCCGGACAACCGGTGCTCCAAACCGTAATCGTCGAAAAGGAAGTGTCTGTGCCGGGTGAAACGGTGGTTCAGACGGTCATCGTGGAAAAAAGGGTCGAGGTTGCCGGGGAAACATTGGTCGAAAAGGGATCGCCCGGAGCGCCCGGAGCGCCGGGGGCACCCGGACCACCCGGAGCACCGGGCATGCCCGTTCCCACCGCGCGCCCTGCGGGAGAAGCCGCGGCTGCTACGGCACCTCAACCGCCGGTAGCAACTGTGATTGTCGAAAAGGAAATCGTCAAGGAAGTAGTCTTGGAGGTTGAGGTCGAGAAAATCGTAGAAGCCGAAGCCATGACCGCCGCGCCAGGAGCAACCGCGGCATCGCATAGCGCACCGACACCCGTCGTCAAGACATCGCCGCCGAGTTCGCCAAGCCAATCCTTCCAACCCGGCGCGATTACGTTCCAGAACACAACCCGCAGCAACTTCGCTCTAACGTCTCAGGACGACACATCGACCTTCAGCCTCGACACCGATCGCACTTCGTTCCAACTCGCCCTCAACTGGACGCGCGCTGGATACGAGGTAGACCCAGCATCCGTCCGTGCGGAAGAGTGGATCAACGCGTTCAATTACGGCTACGAGATGCCTCGTCACGACGATTCCTTCAACATACAGACCGACATCATGGCCCATCCGCTGGACAACGGCCTCCACTTAGCTCGCGTCGCGTTCCAAGCGCCAGATATCGTAGTCGACCTCCCGTTGAACGTGACACTCGTCCTCGACGGCTCCGGCTCGATGTCCGACGGAAATCGGGTCGAGATTGCGCGCGCAGCCGCCGAGACCATCCGGACGAGCCTAGGTCGAGATGATCGAATGTCGATCGTTCACTTCGACAACAACGTGAAGCGCGGCTTGACCGTAGAAGACGACGACCCCGGAAGCACGGCGCTCCGCAACTCCATTCGAGACCTCTACCCCGGTGGAGGAACCAATGTTCAAGCCGGGTTGAACCAGGGTGTGCAACTGGCAGACGAGATGCGCAGGCAGCGACCTAACGCGTATAACTACGTGATCCTCATGTCTGACGGCGTGGCCAACGTCGACGCGACCAACCCGTTCGCGATCCTCGAATCGGCCCGCGACGACAACCCAGCCAACCCGATCCGACTGATCACCATCGGTGTCGGCATCAACAACTACAACGATGTCCTCCTCGAACAACTCGCCCAACATGGGAACGGTTGGTACCGGTACCTCAGTTCGCCTGACGAGGGACGCATGCTCTTCGACCGCGATAACTGGCACGCTCTGTCCGTGCCATTTGCCGACCAGACACGCGCCCAAGTTGTCTGGGACGAGGAGCATGTTCGTAGCTGGCGAATGATCGGATACGAAAACCGCGTCACCTCTGACGAGTCGTTCACTCGTGCGGAGAAGAAGTTCGCCGAGCTTCCTGCTGGTGCCGCAACTACGGTCTTCTTCGAGCTAGAGCTGGTCGACCCGTACGTGCTTCGAAACGGAAACGAAACACTCGGCAATGTCGAGGTCCGTTGGGTCACCCCCAACACGGGTGAAGGAAATCGCCAACACCGCGAGATCGAGGCCGCCCTGTCAAACCGCGATTCGACAACCGACTTCGGTGCCATCGTCGCGCTTGCAGCTGATCGCTACAGCGGCCGGCACGAATACGGCAGCGACCACCCCGGATCGATCCACAACGATCTCTCCTACCTCCAAGCGCGGCTTCGATCGCTAGGCTCCCCGATCTCGGGCACCGACGCCTATAACGACTTCGAGTTCGTGCTCGACTCGCTGGTCGGAAGCGTCCAACCAGTTCCACGCACCGGTTACAGCAGGTAATCAGCAGACCTCTGAAGGCTCATTGCCTTCGATATCGCTCATCGTCGCGAGTCTGACGGTGAGAAGCGAAGAAGACGCCCTCGTTCCATAGCGCGAGGGCGTCTTCGTTATTGGACACGCAACAGGTTCAGAAAAACTGCGTTTCAGCGGGAACAAAATAGCATCCCCCAGCGTCAACTCCTATATGAACCCAATCCACACGAAGGAGAACTCATCATGACATACGCAATAGACATGGTCGCTCAGCGACCGAAAATCTTCCTCAGCCTATTCAGCTTTATGTTCGCAGCATTGATGGTTGTCAATTGCGGCGGCTCTAGCGATGGGGAACCGAGTAACGATGCTTTTATGGTTGAGCGCGAAGTTAAAGGTGAAACAATAATTCAGACCGTAGTAGTTGAAAAAGAGGTGATGGTTTCAAGCGAAATCGTAGTCCAGACCGTCGTGGTCGAGCGCGAAATTGAAGTCATGAGGGAGGTCGAAGTCGAGAGCGTTGTTGAGGTCTTGAAGGAGGTTGAGGTCGCTGGCGAGAGTGTGGTCCAACCGGCTAGTTCCGCGGCGCCAGCCCCAAACGAATCGGTTGAATCCCAATCCGGCTCAGAAGGTACTGCGCAAAGCGACGAAATCTCGTTCCAACCACAGGCACGAGTGATCGTCCGAAATGCAGAAATGACGGTGCAATCCGATGACCCGAGCGCAACCATCGACGCAATCGGCGATCTTGCCAATGACCGCGGAGGTTGGATCGTCGACAGCACCGCCAATGATCGAGGTTCGTACAGCATCACGATCCGAGTGCCCGCTGAAATCTTAGATGCCGTCATCGACGAGATCTCAAATTCCGTGGCGAAGGTTGAAAAAGTCAATTCAACGAGCGCGGACTTCACCGAAGAGTTCATCGATCTCACTGCCCGACAAACGACGGTTCAAGAAACCGTTAACGCTTTGACGGAGCTACTGAAAACCGCCGAGTACGACAGCGTCGAAGAACTGTTGGAAGTGCAAAAGGAGATAACCAGTTGGCAGACCGAACTCGAAAGCATTGACGGACGATTGCGGTTCATCAGTCAATCCGCGAACTTCTCCAAATTGGAGGTAACCGTAAACCTCTCGCCAATCCCGATGCAGGTTGATGCTGGCCCAGACATCCGCGTGGGGCTATCGACCCAGCGACAATACACTGCGCGTTTCAATCCGCCAGAAGGGTACGACACGTACGAGATCGTCTGGGATTTCGGCGACGGATCACCACCTAGTTCCGCCAAGTCTGCCCTCAGGACCCAAAACGAAGAAGGGTTGTTGAGCGTGCCGGTAGTTCACAGCTACAGCAGCGACGGCTTCTCCCCCTATGTCGTAACGGTCAACATCAAGGCGTACTCGGAAAACGGCGTGGCACAAGGTGAAGACAAAATCTGGGCGCACGTCGCGCCGGTCTCGTTCAACGTCGATGCGGGTGGCGATATCGATGTCGGTGTCCACGAACAGAACCAGTACACTGCGCGGTTCAATCCGCCGGAGGGTTACGATAACTTCAGGATCACCTGGGACTTCGGCAACGCTTCCGGACAGAAGATCGTGCGATCAGCGCTGCGTACTCGAGACAACCAAGGTTACCTTAGCGTCCCTGTAGTTCACGCTTACGATACCGACAGGTTCTCACCGTACGTCGTGTCGGTCAACGTCAATGCGTCTTCTGACCAAGGCGTGGCACACGGGAGAGACAAGTTCTGGGTCAACGTCGCTCCCATAGCGGTTGAAGTAGACGCTGGAGAAGACATCGGCGTCGGTACGAACGTGCAACGGCAGTACACCGCGCGCTTCATTCCGCCCGAAGGATACGATCGTTTCGAGATCACTTGGGATTTCGGCGACGGAACCGGGTCTCAGACGGTCCATTCGGCGTTAAAGACTCAGGACGCGTCGAGCTACTTGAGCGCGCCGGTCGTCCATACCTACACCAATGACGCGTTCTCGCCATACGTAGTGACGGTAAAAGTCAAAGCATCGTCTGACAGAGGTGTTTCCGAAGGCGGTGACCAGCTGTGGGCACATGTCTCGGAACTGCCACAGATCGAAGCATACCTGTCGGCCTCTCAACACACCATAGAAGAGAACCAAACGGTCAGATTCACCGCGACCTTCAACCATCCGGAGACGGTACGGAACTTGATGCACCGGTGGGACTTCCGTGACGGTTCGAAGATCACCGAAGAGCCGATCGGTACCGACGTGACTCGCGTCGAGATCGATCATGCATTCGACCGGTTTAGGCCCGATTCGTACCTCGTCAAGTTCGAGATATGGGGCGACAGCGATGCCGGCGAAGTGCGCGAAACGCATTTCATCGACATATACGTCACGGCATCGCCAACAGTGAACTCGTCCGAATTCGAACCCGGAGACACCGCCACACAAGGACTCAACGTTCTGGTCGCGTTCTTCACCTTTGCAGGCACGGCGGCGATCTGGATCGCGACGACCTCGCCGATCTGGCTGATCCTCGGTGCGGGCATCTACTTCGCGATCCGTTTCTGGATCCGTCGGCGGCGCCGCATGGCGAGTGTGATGGCGGTGCCAGAAACCGAAATTGAAGAACCCGACGAACCTTCGTCGTCCGTCTAATCCGCCGCGTACCAGGACTTCGAATTCGTGTTGAATTCATTGGTCGACAATGTCGAAACCGCATCCAGCACCGGATACAGCAGGTAGCAGGTCTGCACTGCCCCCGTACTGATCGCCCGGTCGTTACTTACAATCTCGCGGAGTGATCAGTCTGGAACATCGCAGCCGCGTCGACAACTTCGTCGACGGGTTGACCAACTTCGACGACTTTGGAAATAAAACCGAAGTCGTCGAAGTTACTTCATCTTCCGACGCGCTTCCACTCGTCTATTACGTCAACGAGTTCTGGACGCATGCACAGCGGGCCGGTCACGCTTTGCACGAAATCAGCTACCGAGCATGCTTCAAACCACAACTCCCCGAGTTTTTCATCGCCCGACTGACCGATCCCGAGGGCGTCGTATACGACCCATTCATGGGACGAGGCACGACACCGATTCAGGCGGCCCTCATGAATCGACATGCAGTCGGTAACGACGCGAATCCTATTTCGATCATGATGACGCGGCCGCGGCTCAACACCCCCGAACTGCGCGAAATCGAAACCCGGTTGCGAGAAGTGCCATGGGGTGCCGTAGAGCCAACGGAATCCGATGAGCGATTCGCTGTCTTCTTTCACCCCGCGACGCTCCGACAAATCGTCGCACTCCGATCTTGGTTAAGCGAACGCGATACAACAGGCACGTTTGATTCTGTCGATGACTGGATCCGGTTGGTGGCGATGAGTCGATTGACCGGACACTCCCCCGGTTTCTTTTCCGTTTACACGCTACCCCCAAATCAAGCGGCATCAATCGAAAGCCAGTCGCGCATCAACGAAAAGCGCGGACAGACTCCCTCTGAACGTGACGTCAAAGAATTGATATTGCGGAAGAGTCGATCTTTGCTCCGTCATGGGGGACTAAACTACACCCAATTTGATCTGATCTGCGGCGACTCGACATCCACGCCAGAGATCAAAACAGCTTCGGTCGATTTGATTGTGACATCGCCTCCGTTCCTTGACACCGTCGACTACCGGTCCGACAACCACGTTCGGGCGTGGTTCGCCGACATAGACATTGACGCGCAACCAATCGCAATCCTGCAAAACCCCGAAAATTGGCAACGTTTCACCGCCGAAACTTTGCGAGAGCTTTGCCGAGTCGTCAAACCCGGCGGTACGATCTGCTACGAAGTCGGCGAGGTCCGCAACTCAACCATCAAACTTGAAGACCTAGTTTACGCAGCAATTCGAGATGCCCAACTTCCCGTCGAAGTAATCGGGGTCCTCGTAAACCAGCAAGACTTTACGAAGACCTCAAACACTTGGGGCGTCACCAACAACCGACGCGGCACAAACACGAACCGGGTGGTGATGATGACGGTTTTGGGGTGATTGAGTTGCGTTGATGCTCGGGTTGTTTAGAACGGCAACCCCGTCGAAAAGTCCGGGATCCCCGCCCATCGGCCGCCGTCGCCGGAGCGCTGAACAGCGATCGTCTTAATGACATCCGGGTTCGCCAGACCATGTGGCGCACGTCCCGTCAGTGCAAAGCTCACGTTCTCTGCCTGCTTCTGCCCGCACTCCTCCAAGAACGTGGGCGAGTAACCGGCCAAGTGAGGAGTAACAAAGCAGTTCGGCAACGTCAGTATCGGATCCTCTGATGCCACTGGCTCGACCTCCGTCACGTCGATTCCGGCGAATGCGATCTGCCCATCGCGCAGCGCGGCATGAAGCGCTACTTGGTCGACCAACTTTCCGCGGGCGCAGTTGATGAGGATCGCAGTCGACTTCATCTTCGCCAACGATTCCGCGTTGATGATGTGGTTTGTCGCCTCTGTGTGTGGGGCATGGATAGTGATAATGTCTGACTCTGCCCAGAGTTCATCGAGGTCGACCAGTTGCACGCCGTAGAGGTCGGCGGACGATTGGTAACCGTATGGATCGAACGAAATTATGCGCTTGGGGCCGAAGCCGGAGACTCGCTGAGCAAACGCCCTTCCGATGTTGCCGAATCCGAGAATCCCGACCGTCTTTCCACCAACGCGGTCGACCGTCTCTTGGTATTCGCGCATCAATGCCGGATCGTCTGACCACTTCCCTTCGCGCGTCGCCGCAACGGTTTCCGGGATGCGGCGCAGTATCGATAGCATCATCGCCATCGCGTGATCCGCAACCTCAACCGTGTTAACGCCCGGCACATTGCAGGCCAGCACGCCCAGCTCAGTCGCGGCATCGAGGTCGATCGAGTCCACGCCGACTCCCATGCGGCTAACGACCTTTAACTTGGAACAGGCCTCCAAAACATCCCGACCCGTCAGCGGCCATGTCGCGACGAGAGCACCATCGGCATCCTTCATCGCCTCGATATACGGTTCCGTCTCTTCGAACGGGTCAAGTAGTTCCACTTCAATATCGCCGGCCGACTCGATGATGCCTTTGACATCAACGAAAGTCTCACAGGCAACCACAACTTTGAGGGACATCTATCCTATCCTCGCTCCATCAATATTCTTCGCTCGCACCAACTCCGGCGCTCATCGATTTGCATCTATCAACCATAAACAAAATCGAGGCGATGTGTATCTGAGCAGACTCGACATGCCGTGTTCGAGTTAAACGGAGGCGTTACTATTCCATCTACTGCATCCGGACCAACGATCACGGAAGAAAGACCAACCATGCAAAGCCCATCAAAAGCGGAAATCGCCGACTACGCCGAGATCCACACTACGATCCCCGACAGCATTTTCGACGCCATCGCCAATGATGCGCAGACAACTCCCTCCGCTGGCATGATGTCGGGCCGCACCGTTGGGTACTTTCTCAATACCCTCGTAACCATCTCGGGAGCCAAACGCGTTCTTGAAATCGGAACATTCGTCGGTTACAGTGCACTGATGATGGCCACCGCTCTCCCCGAAGACGGTGAACTCATCACCCTCGACGTCAGCGATGAATTCACAAGCATCGCCCGCAAACACTGGGCAAAGCACCCAGCCGGAAGCAAAATCCAACTCATTCTAGGGCCCGCAGCCGAAACCCTCGATACTCTCGAAGCCGGTTTCGATGTCGTCTTCATCGACGCCGATAAAGACAACTATCCGGTCTACTACGAAAAGTCCCTAAACCTACTCTCGCCCCGCGGAATTATCGTCATTGATAACGTCTTCCAAGGCGGTCGAGTTCTGGAGCCCGTAGCCGATGACAACCCGCGTGCGGCATCGACTCGTGCGGTTCAGTCGATGAACGAAATCATCCAAAGCGACGACCGGGTCAACAACGTGATGCTCACCATTCGAGATGGCATCACCTTGGTGCGCAAACGCGACGCCCACCTCACTTAAGACGCGGCAATTCCCGTCCTCGGCGGTACCGCTGCTGGTAGTAGACATATTCCTCGTCGGTGCCAAACTCGTAGTGTCCACTCGACGGATCTGGACCGGTTCGTACGTTCGGTTCGGGCGGGTTCGCCGCCACGACATCCTCGTCGAAATCAACACCTAAGCCTGGCTTTTCAGGCACCGTGATGTAGCCATCAACCGTCGGCAGATGCGGCAGGATCACCTCGTACCGCTGCGGCACATCGTCCTCCAAGCGCTCCAGTATCAACGCGTTCGGAATTGCCGCCAAGATGTGAATCGCGGCATATTCGGCCACCGGGCCCAACGTCCCTGAGTGCGGAGCAACGTTGATGTAGTGCGCCTCTGCCAACGCTGCGATCTTCTTCAACTGCGTGATACCGCCGATTCGACCGGAATCTGGTTGCACAACATCTACGATCTCGTCCTCGATGATTTCGCGGACTCCCCAGAGATAAGAATGTCGCTCCCCGGCTGCAATCGGAATATCGACATTTTCCTGAACCCGCCGCATCGCCTCAGTGTTTTCCGGCGGCACCGGGTCTTCGTAGAACAGCAGATTGTAGGGCTCCAACCCTTTGCCGACGATGATGGCGTCTTTGGCAGTGAACCACGGCGGACCATGAGCGTCGACCATAATGTCCATCTCATCGCCCACCGCGTGCCGGATAGCTTCGACTCGTTCGACCGTCCGATAAACTCCGCCGGTCTTCACGCCGGTGATCCCGCGGTCGCGCATCTCGAGCGCGCGTTCTGGCGTTCCGGCATGAGCATACGTGCGTATCCGTTTGCGAACCCTTCCGCCGATCAGGTTCCATACTGGCGTGTTCAACACTTTGCCTTTGATGTCCCAGAGGGCCATGTCGATCGCGTTGATCGCGCCAGACCCTGGCGTTCCCGTCATTCCATGGCCCATGATCGCCACGATCATTTGCTGATGCAGTCGCTCGATATCGGTCGGATCCTCACCCACGACGATGTTGGCCAGATCCTCCACCCCCGTCTGGACCACACGCGGCCAACCTGAACCCTCGCCAACTCCATAAATCCCCGCATCGGTGTAGACCTTAACGAAGCACCAATTGCGGCTGCCGCCTCCGGACATCAGGAAGGTTTTGATTTCAGTGATTTTCATAGTGCCCTCACCCTAACCCTCTCCCGCCGAGCGGGAGAGGGGATATTCGCGGTCGTATCGCGCCAAACCAAGTCATTTCCTTGAATGCCGGAACGCCATAGGCCAGATTTGAAACCTGCCCCTACCGATCCAAGATCCCTCCAACGAGAATGGCGGGACAATAGTCTCATGGAATGATACGCGTTACAATGCGGTTACAAGAACATTCCAGCGCCAAAAACGCTCCAGAGCGGGAGAGTAATTAGATGGCAGACACCACAGTGACAACATCCGACAACGGACCGTATTGGGTCAGCGGCAATTTCGTCGTCTCCGATGCGGATGGCAACGAGTTTCCCGTTCAAGGCGAGGCATACCTGTGCCGTTGCGGGCAGTCTGAGGAAAAGCCGTTCTGCGACGGATCACACAACCTAGCCGGTTTCAGCGACGCTTGCAGGGCATAAATCGTGACCGAACCAACCCGCATATACGTCTGGAATAACGACGCCTTACAGGTGGTCGGAGATTTCGAGTTGCGCGATTCTGAAGGTGGCGAGTTCAAGCAACACGGAAAAGTTCGGCTCTGCCGATGCGGTATCTCCAACACCAAGCCCTACTGCGACAATTCTCACATCCGCACCGGTTTTCAGAGCCAGGTCAGCGCGAGCGGTGATTGATTCGAGCGGTTGGGTGCTCAGGGCACCAACACTGTCCGCGCGACCGCACCGGCCTCCATATCCCTAAATGCCTCGTTAACCTCCGTCAACGGACGCGTCCGCGTAACTAAGTCGTCGAGGTTCAACCGACCCTGCTGATACAGAGCGATCAGCCACTGGAAATCGTGCCTAGGACTTCCGGTACCGGCACTGCATCCGATTAAAGCACGGTCGAGAAACAGATGGCGCATCGGGATCATGACCTCGCCGCCGTCCGGGGCCGCGCCGACAAGAACCGCCGTCCCGCCGTCACAGGTAGCTTCTAACGCTTGTCGCAGGGTCGCGGGCTGTCCGATTACCTCAAACGCGTAGTCAACACCTCCGTCAGTAAGATCTCGGATCGCCTCTACGGCATCGTCATTGGATGCGTCGACGGTGTCGGTGGCGCCCATCTTCGTGGCGTATTGGAACTTGGAGGGATTGGTGTCGACGGCGATGATCCTCAATGCCCCGGAGAGGTGCGCGCCTTGAATTACGTTGAGACCCACGCCGCCACAACCCCAAACGGCCACGGTCGATCCAGTTTCGATTTTGGCCCGATTGACGACTGCGCCGACGCCGGTGATTACTGCACATCCGACGAGCGCGGCGCGATCGAGCGGGACGTCGGGATCGACTTTAACGACATTGTTCTCCCAAACCACGGTGTGCTCCGCGAATGTTGCCAATCCGGCGTGGTACTGAGCGCCGTTTTTGCGGAACTGTGCGGTTGGCGAGTGCGACGAGATCGGATCGCAAAGGTTCCAACGTCCAGTTGAGCAGTATTTGCAACGTCCGCACATCGGGCGAATAGCGAACACCACTTTGTCGCCCGGTTCAAGCCCATGAACATCCGCGCCGATCTTTTCGACGATGCCAGCACCCTCGTGACCTAATATGGCCGGCAATGCGTCGGTGTGTCTGTATCCGGAGTAGACATTGTGGTCGCTGTGGCAGACGCCGGTGCCGCCGATATTGACCATAACCTCTCCCGGTCCCGGGTCATCAAGCTCCAAAGATTCGACGATTGCAGGTTCGCCCTGCTTGTAGATAACTGCGGCGAGAGTCGAGGTGGTCATGGGCGTGTAGCTCCATCAAGATGCGCGGATCGACGTCGATTGGGTGTGATGATAGCAGTGGGGCGGATTGAGTTCCGCGGTGATGCCCAATCGTTTTCAGGCTTGCGAGTACGCTTCGCCAACCTTGACCAACTCATCCCCACGCAGACTCGAAACAAACACGATGTGACTACTGCTCCCATCCGCGATCTCCAACTCGACTCCGCTCCGAATCCCGTACATCGTCCATGATTTTCGCGAGGATGGAGCGAATGGGTTACCGCGTCCGCCGTGGCGGGCGATGTTGTGGTTGGTCGCGCGTATCGCGGTGATATCGGTCCATACAAAATTGCGGTGCGTCCCAAATATGCCCAGACCCACGGTTACTCCTTCTGGCGTCACAGTCGTTTGCATGAGGGTCGAACCTAGCATGACGTACACGATTCCGAGAATGGCGATGGCGAAGCTGATGTAGAAGATCATCGCTTCGGGACCCGAAACCAATGGATCGTCGCCGAGGCTTCGGATGCCAACGGCGGTCAGTACGCCGGAGGTGACACCTAGCATCAGGCCAAGGAATGCGAACATCCACCCGGGCGCTCTGAGGCTTTCGGTGAAGTTCGGTGATTCTTGTACCGGCTCGCTCATCTTTAGAACCGCTGAAACTTGATATACGCTTCCTGCGGATCCATTCCATTCAAGATCATGTTGCGAAGCTGGTTCTCGGTGTTCATCACTTCGTGGACGAGATTTGCTACGTTGGATGCCGCCGATGCCGGTATGACAACCACTCCGTCGCGGTCGCCAAGGATGAAATCGTCGGTTTGAATCCGAACATCGCCGATCTTTATCGGTTCGCCCATGGATTGAACCTGCCAACGAGCAACGATATCTGACGGCGTAAGGTATCGGCAGAATACTGGGAACCCGAGTTTGAGGATGAAATCAGTGTCGCGGTTGCCGCCGTCAACTACGTAGCCTTTGACGCCACGGAATTTGAGAGTCTCGGCAGACAACTCTCCCATGTGTGCAATCGTCGAGTCGTTGGGTTGGCAGACGACCACTGAGCCTGAAGGGGCGGCGCTGAGCATACCTGTCCACGAGAGCAACGAATCATCTTGCGACAACCCATCAACCATTCCACCGCTGCAGGTCCATACCTTTCCAACCACCACGGTTGTCGGATCGACTGGGCGAATGTCGTTGGGCAAGATGCCGGCATCGAGGCCAAGCTCCCGCATCGCGTCGTAGACTGCGCCGGAATAGGCGGACTCGAGGATCGCAACGATCTGGTGTTCATTGAGGTCGGTAGGCATCGGGGTTTTCGGGTGTTGCGAGGTCCGCAGGCGCGTTGAGAACGCCTGCAAATTCTATATCTTCGGCGATTTCTGCTAGTACGGATTACGATCTCGCAACCAGTCGAACCGCAGTTTTGACCCTGTCCACCGCGTATTGCGCGAGTTCATCGTCTTTCACTTCGTGCTCCCAAACCCTCAACACGCGCCAACCGATACGTCGCAGATTTTCATTGTTAGCCGCGTCCCGGTCCATGTTCCTTCGGAATTTCGCCAGCCAATATTCGTAGTTGCGTGTTGGCATCGTTCCGTGCTCGGGACAGCGGTGCCAAAAGCATCCATCGATGAAGACCGCGACGCGTTGCGTCGGGAACACGACGTCGACTTTGACGCCTCGAGTTTCGAGTTTTACGTAGCGATCTTTTCGAAATCGGAGTCCGGAACGGTGCAACATACTTCGGAAGGCGATCTCGGGCTTCGTGTCCGTGCGGCGGTTGGACATCATCGAACGACGCGTGCCTTCGTCGGAGGCGGGAGGGGCTACCGGATGATTGTTGCGCTCGGTCATGCGAGCGAGTCTACCGTTGAGCGAGGCAGATTGGCGTCATGTGCCGAGCCGCGGTTCACGCCCGCCCGAAATCATCCGCCTCCCGAACGATGTCATCCTCGCCCAAGTAATCCCCCGTCTGAACCTCGATAATCTCCAGCGGCTCAACCGACGAGGGATTCTCGATCCGGTGCTTGTGGGTGCGTGGAACGTAGATCGATTGTGATGGGCCGAGCATCTGGTCTTCGCCGTTGATCGTCACCTTGGCAATCCCGCGCGCCACTGTCCAAGTCTCGGACCGGTGCCGGTGCCATTGATACGAGAGCCGGCACTCGGGCTTGACGCTCAACCGCTTCACCTGAAAACCCGGGCCACGAGTCAACACCTCGTACGATCCCCACGGACGTTCTTCACGGCGCGGGTTTCGTGCGCGACGCACACTTGCGGCGTCGATTGGTTGTGCAGATGTCGGTTCTTCAGGCATGAATGAAGGCGTTGAGCCCGACTGGGGTGTTGATCGAAAGTAGTAAGCTAAATCCTACGTTAATCGACCTTTGGTGTCCCCTCTGGGGCCCTTAGCACTCGCAAAGCCACATGACAACTACTCCCAACTCCTCCGACCGGCCAAACATCCTCGTCATCCTCACCGACCAGCAACGCCAAGATTCGCTGGCCTGTTACGGCAACGACTGGATCGAAACTCCAAATCTCGACAGCATCGCCGACCAATCGTTTGTATTCGATAACGCCTACGTAACCCAACCGGTATGCACGCCGAGTCGGGCATCAATTATGACTGGTCTGTATCCGCACGCCGTCGGTCTCCATCGCAACAACATCCCGTTGCCTGCCGACTGCCCGACCATCGCCGAACGTATCAGCGAGGACTACTACTGCGCCTATTTTGGCAAGTGGCACCTTGGCAACGACATGATCCAGCAACATGGCTTCGACGAGTGGATAAGTGTGGAAGATTTCCACCGGGTTCGGGCCACCAAGCGGGAGCATCGAAACGTTGAGGCGCATTACAACGATCATCTCAGGAAGCACGGTATCGAGCCGCCGGGTATTAATCGGTCGTACGAAAACTGGTTTGCCACTGCGGATCTCACTGAAGAGCAGACGCAGGCATATTTCTTGGGTGACAGTGCCGCGGACTTCATCCGGAATTACCCCCATTGTGTTTCCCCCAAAGATTGGGGGAAAAGTAAAGGGGGCAGCGACATGCCGTTCATGCTCTACGTCTCGTTCTTCGAACCGCACCCGCCTTATACCGGGCCGCTCAATGATCTCTACGATCCAGAAGATATATCGGTCGGCCCGGCGTTCTTGAAACGACCTGACGACGGTTCTCTGCTCAACCGACTGCGCGCAGACTACTACATGTCTGGCCAATTAAACCCGCTGGGTATCGACGACTATCACGATTTGACGGCTGAAGACGGTTGGCGCCGACTGCGCGCGCAGTACTTCGCCAACGTCACGTTGGTGGATCGGCAGGTGGGCAAGATGCTTGATGCGCTGCGCGAAACTGGGCAGCTTGACAATACGGTGATCGTATTCACGAGCGAACACGGCGAAATGGCTGGTGATCACGGGATGCTGGAGAAACGCTCGATGTATGAAGAGGCGTCCCGCGTCCCGCTGCTCATTCGTGTGCCCGGGTCCGAACCCGATAAGGCTGGCGAGTCACAAAGGATCAGTGGCTCGGTTTCGCTTGTCGACCTGGTACCCACGTTGCTCGACCTGAGCGAGTCGCGTACAGAAGAGACGAGCGATGGATTGTTGGGCGACGGCTTCGCACTGGCGGTCTCAAATGGCTCGAACGGTTGGGAGATGCAAGGCAAAAGCTTGGCGCCGGTGTTGAATGGCGATGCGGACTTGAGCGGCAACGACGTATTCGTGCAGTGGAACGGAATGGGCGATCGCAACTTGGGGACGCCAGAGATTAATCGCATGGCCTCGATGCACTGGCGGACGGTGATCACTCCCGATCGCTGGAAACTAAATCTCTGTCCAGCGGATCAATGCGAGCTGTACGACCTAAACACGGATCCGCATGAGTTGAACAACCTGTACGACGATCCGGAACACCGCGACCGGATTCGCGACATGGCAGCCCGGATAAGGATCTGGCAAGCTGCGACAGGCGACGAGGTGGATTTGCCGAGAGTCTGACAACGGAGCGACATTGGTTTTGACAGCGTGAGTGCTACTCTTAGTTTTCAACCGCGAAGAAACTGATTTGTGAAACCAATGCCGTCGTTCTTGCACGCCTCAGCTACCGAACTCGAAACTAATACTCCTTACCGACGATCTGTTCTGGACAACGGAATCCGAGTAGTTACCAGTCAAATGACGCATACGAAGGCCGTCAGTGTGGTCTTCTTGGTGGGCGCGGGAAGTCGCTATGAGACGGACGATGAGGCTGGCGTTTCGCACCTCTTCGAGCACATGCTCTTCAAGGGGACGCCGAGTAGGCCGCGCCCGAGGGATATTAGCGGCTCGGTCGAGAGAGTCGGTGGTGCCATCAACGCATTTACGGATCGTGAATGCACCGGATATTGGTGCCGAATGGCATCGCCTCACTATCGCGGCGGGGTCGAAGTCCTCGCAGACATCATCAAAGAGCCGTTGTTCCGGGATGACGACATCGCCCAAGAGAAGCATGTGGTGTTGGAAGAGATCAGAGCCTCTCACGACTCGCCGGGTGCCCTCGCCGGGATGCTGCTCGATGCGGCACTGTGGCCCAACCAACCGCTTGGGCGAGATGTGGCCGGCACGATTGAAAGCGTCGAGGCGATTCCCCGCTCGGTGATGATTGACTATCACCGCGAACAGTACGTCGGACGTAATCTAGTCGTCGCGGTTGCCGGGAACGTGGAGCACGACGAAGTTGTTGATCAGATCGATGCATTGTTGTCAGATCTGCCGGATGGCGAACCGAGGGAGATGTTCCCGCACGACGACAATCTCGCCGGTCCGAGTATCAGTTGCAGCCAGCGGGATCTTGAGCAGATGCATATGTCGATGGCCTTCAAGGGCGTTAGCATGAACGATCCACGCCGTGCGGCCCTGCGCATCATGACCGTCGTGTTGGGTGGGAGTATGAGTAGCCGACTTTTCGAGGAGGTAAGGGAGAAGCGCGGCTTGGCGTACGGCATTGGCAGTTCTATGCACACGTTGTCGGACTGTGGAGTGGTTGACATTCACACCGGCGTCGAACCTCCGAAAGCGGTCGAAGTGATGCAGGTCATCGTCGACGAACTCGTGAAGATTCGGAACGGCATAACGGAGGAAGAACTGCACGATGCGCGAGAGTTGGCGAAAGGCCGGATGATCTTGGGAATGGAGGAAAGCAGAGCGGTTGGCCACGATTTGGCTGCGCAGGAACTATTGCGAGGGAGTATCGAAACACTGGATTCGCGCATCAAGACTCTAGATGCCGTAACGCTTGAAGATGTCCAGTCCGTCGCTCTCGACGTGGTCGACGCCGGCAAGTTTGTGTTGTCGACGGTAGGGCCGGTGAGCGATTGGTCTACCCTCGATGCAGTCCTTGATTTCTGATTTCGACATCGAGTCGGTTGATATGTAGCCAATATGCGTTTCGCACATTAGCATATGCAATACAAAACACCCCTCAGCAGGAGGTCCCCCAAAGAAATGAAGACCCGAGCATACATTTTGATTGAGACGTCCGTCGGCAGCACTCATCAGGTCGCAGAGCAGTTGCGAAAGATAGACCAGATGATGGCCGTCGACATGGTCACCGGTCCATTCGACATCATCGCAGTGGTCGAGGCGGACAATCTCGTCGACATC
This sequence comes from uncultured Dehalococcoidia bacterium, assembly GCA_951812795.1. GTDB lineage: Bacteria > Chloroflexota > Dehalococcoidia > Lucifugimonadales > Lucifugimonadaceae > Bin127. The sequence continues at coordinate 1,495,192 of OX638325.1, read as the reverse complement.
GGCGGGATCGTCAGCACCAAGATGCACCAAGTCGGCGGCATCATTAAGACCATCACCAGCTTGGCGGTAACCGCAGACTAAGTTAATACGTCATGTGGTTTGAATTTAACGAAGAAGAGATCGCATTTCGTGAGGAACTAAAAGAGTTCCTTGACCAAGAACTCCCCGATGGTTGGATTGGTCCGAATGACGAATCGAGCGATGAGGGTTGGGATCTGTACTGCCGCATGCGACGCAAGCTCGCCGAGCGCGGCTGGCTCACCATGACGTGGCCGAAGGAGTACGGCGGGCAAGAGGCGTCACCAATGATCAGCCTCCTCTTCGCCGAGGAGATGTCGTACCGCCGCGCACCGGGCAACGATCGCTTCGGCACGCGGATGTTGGGACCGACGTTGATGGTGTTCGGGACTGATGAGCAGAAGCGCAAATACTTATCGGACATTGCCCAAGGCGGGATCCAATGGTGTCAGGGGTATTCGGAGCCGAACACCGGGTCCGACTTGGCGTCGTTGCAAACCTTCGCGGAACTTCGAGGCGACGAGTTCGTCATTAACGGCTCAAAAATCTGGACCTCGATGGCGCACCGTGCGGACATGATGTTCATGTTGGTTCGCACTGATCGCGATGCGGAACGACATGCTGGTATCAGTTTCTTGCTCCTGGACATGAAGTCGCCGGGTGTGCAAGTCAATCCCATCGTCAACATCGCCGGTGCACACAGCTTTAATCAAGTTATGTTCGACGATGTGCGCGTTCCGCTTGAGAATCTCGTCGGCGAACTCAACGATGGTTGGAACGTCGCGATGAATCTGCTCAACTTTGAGCGGGGGAACATCGACTATGTGTCGTGGGCGCAGAGGTCATGGGAAGAGATCCGCGACTACGCCGCAACGACTCGACGCTTTGACGGTTCATTGATGATCGACGACATGAAGGTCAGGCGCCGGTTGGCTGAGTTGGAAGCCGAGATCGAGATGGCCCGTTACATCACCTACGAGGTTGCATGGCTCCAGTCCCTCGGACATCCGCCGTCGACCGAGGCCAGCATGTGCAAGATCGCGGCTACGGAAGTGAACACCGCGGTACTCGATTTCGGTGTTGAGTTACTCGGATTGCCCGGCCTCATTGATGACCCTGACGAACATGAAGACCTCGCCGGCCGGATATTCAAGATGAGGATGTACCAAACATCGGGCCCGATCTTGGCCGGAACAAACGAGATACAGAAAAACATCATCGCGTATCGTGGGCTTGAGTTGCCCCGACGCTGAACACGGACACTCTGGCGCCATTCCGGCCCCAGTGGTTTCATAAATGGGGTTCACAAATGCCGGGAACCAGAGGCGAAGGACGAGAGCGCTAAACCATGGACTTTGGGCTTAACGAAACGCAGGAACTGATCCGGAGCAGCGCGGCGGAATATTTGTCGGATCGTTCGCCGTCTGACTTCGTGCGGGCGATGGCGACGGATGAGCGCGGATATACCGATGATTTTTGGCGTGAGATTGGCGAGCTGGGATGGCTGGGATTGATTGTGTCAGAGGAGCACGGCGGTTCCGGCATGGATATGTCGGATATGGCCGTGTTGTTGGCCGAATGGGGCGCCGCCTTAGCACCAGGGCCTCTGGTTGAATCGGCCGTTGTTTCTGCCTCGGCGATCGGAAACTTTGGCTCAGATTCCCAAAAGCGGGAATGGTTGCCGACAATCGCGACGGGCGAGATGGTTGTGGTTCCTTCGTTGGTCGGGATGGATGGATCGACCGATCCGGGCGCGATGGGTGTTCGGGCTTCGGAGACATCGAATGGTTGGGTGCTGAGCGGTACGAGCAGGTTTGTTCCGTACGGGAACTCTGCCGACCTTGTGTTGATGCCGGCCGAGACTGACGCTGGCGTGACGGTGTTCGCGGTGCCAGTGAAGTCCGCTGAGGGAACGGTCAATGTCAATAGGGTGAAGATGGCGTCTGGAGCACCGGCTTGCGATATCGAGTTGAACGAGGTCGTGGTTCCGGCAGCTGCGGTATTAGGCGAAGCTGGTGGTGGGGCCGATGTGGTCGGTCAGATGATGTTGTACGGAGCCGCGGCTCGGGCGACGCAGATGGTTGGTGCGGGCAGCGCAGTCACGGATCGCACGATCGAGTATGTGAAAGACCGACGACAGTTCGGTCGGCCGATTGGTGCGTTCCAAGTGATACAGCATTACATGGCTGATATGGCAACGAAGGTGAAATCTGCGCAGCACCTGGTTAATCGGGCGGCTTGGGCTCTGAGCGCTGATATCGACAGTGCTTCAGCTTCGAGGGCTGTGTCTCAGGCGAAGTGGACGGCGAATACATTGATGCACGACATCGTGTGGAAGGCGCATCAGTCGCATGGAGCGATCGGGTTCACTTGGGAACACGATCTGCATCTCTACACTCGGCGAGTGCTTTCGTGGCGAGCCGATTTTGGAGATTCGGATTCGCACATCGAGATCCTTGGCCGAACGCTTTAACCGTCATTCCAGCGAAGACTGGAACCTAAAAGGCCCGAATATGTCTGACGACTGTATCTTTTGCAAGATCATCGGTGGTGATATCCCCAGCAGCAAGGTCTACGAAGACGACCATGTTCTAGCTTTCAACGACATCAATCCGAAGGCTCGGGTGCATGTGCTGGTAGTGCCGAAGGTCCATTTCGACAGGTTGCACGAGAGCGACGAAGCGGAGGTGGGTATGCTCGGACGGATATTGGTGGGAGTTGGTAAAGTGGCATCGGCGAACGACATTACGGGTTCGGGGTATCGCGTGCAGTTCAACCAGGGACGCGGCGCAGGGCAGGAGGTGTTTCATCTGCACGCGCATGTGATGAGCGCGTAACGTCGGATACACTGATGGCAACCATGGTTGGGTTGCTTGTACGACAGATCTTGCGCACAGTCATCTTTCAGGTTGTGATGACTGTGGTGATGCGGTTGGTTGGTATGGTTTTGCGCCGGTTGAGGCTGTAGATTTACTGTGCGCGTTCCATCAAGACGGTTACGCCCATGTCGATGTATTTGTTGCGGAGGTCGGGATCGCCGGAGCGGTAGCTCATGCGGACGGGGTTGTCGTTGACCTGGTCCATGACGTGCTTCAGGCAGTCGTCATCGGTTTTGAGCGGGTGGTGCGGGTGCATCTCGCGGTCGAATTCGAGGTCAGCGGGGCCCCACGAGAACAAGTCGACGCCCGGCATGGCGAGGGTGTTTATGTTCTCGATGGCGTTGAGCGTCTCGATCTGTAAGCAGAGGATGCCGTTTTCATTCCACCACTTGGCGTAACCAGGGCGGTCGTGTCCGAGTTCGGCGCCCCATCGGGAGCCGCCTACCCAGCTTCGGCGTCCTTCGGGCGGGAAGTAGAACCACTCCAGAGCTTCCCGCACGGTCGCCGGATTTTCGACGAGAGGGATCTCGATGAAGGCGGGACCGAGGTCGGCAATGTTACCGATTAGGAATGCGAGTTCAGGGTGCTTCATGCGGAAGTGGACGGCGATGCCGAGTTCGTCGGCCATGTTGCAATGCTCGACCAGCCTGTGCTCCGAGAAGGGGCTGTGCTGGCTGTCGCAGGTGATGAAGCCATAGTCGTCTTTGCCGAGGATGTCTTCGGCCTCCGACTTGGTGGTACCGATAGGCATGCTGACGCCGATGACGACGTCGCCGCGGCGGATGCGTTCTTTGAGTGGGGTGTCGTTACCCATTGGGTTTCTCCTTGGAGTGTGTTGAACTGAGCTCAGTTATTTCGCCGTTTCCATGAGGACGGTTACGCCCAGGTCGAGATATTTGTTGCGCAGGTTGGGGTCGTAAGAGCGGTAGCACATGCGCGGTTTTTCCGAGGCCAGCTGCGCCATCACGTGCTCGATGCAGTCGTCGTCGGTCTTGAGCGGGTGATGCGGGTGCATCTCGCGGTCGAACTCGAGGTCTGCAGGACCCCACGAGAACATATCTACTCCGGGCAGTGAGAGGGTCGAGATGTTTTCGATCGCGTGGAGCGTCTCGATCTGGATCATGAGCATTCCGTGGGTGTTCCACCACTCGGCGTAGCCAGTTCGGTCGTGCCCGAGTTCAGCACCCCATCTCGGACCGCCAACGAAACTTCGTCGACCCTCGGGCGGGAAGTAGAACCATTCGAGGGCTTCGCGGACCACCGCTGGGTCTTCTACCAACGGAACTTCGATGATTGCGGGTCCGAGATCGGCGAGGTTTCCGACTTGGAATGCGAACCTAGTGTGCTTGATGCGGAAGTGGACGGGGATGCCAACTTCATCGGCGAGGTAGCAGAACTCGACAAGCTTGTGCTCGGAGAATGGACTGTGTTGGCTGTCGGTGGATACGAAGCCGTAGTCGTCTTTGCTGAGGATGTCTTCGAGTTGCGATTTCGTTACGTCCATCCCCGTTCCAACGCCGATTACGATATCTCCGCGCTGGATGCGTTCTTTCAGTGGGGTTTCGTTACCCATCAGTTGGATCTCCTTCGAGTGTTGCACGCGTCGCCTTCGACGCTGTGTGGGAATGGTAACGCAGATGCCACCTTTTAGGCGAGGCCGCCCAAAAGCATTACGCGCATCGGCGTATGATGGATTCATATCCACCAAACGAGGAGAACCTACGCATTGACCAAGCTCGGTGAAGTCTACAGTCGTGAGGAATTCGACGCTGGTTCGTTGGAGAAGGCGGTGCAGAACCGCTACACACAGGTTGCGGAACGCGGTGTGGCCGCGTCTGGATGCTGTGCCGACGAAGTTGGCTCAGGGTGTTGTGGCGAGGACGCACCTTCGGCAGTGGTCGCGGGCATCCTATACGATTCCGATGACCTCGAGGCCTTAACCCCGGAGGCGATGGCGGCATCGGCCGGGTGCGGGAACCCGATCGGATTATCGGACGCAAAACCGGGCGAAACGGTCATGGACTTGGGCAGCGGCGGCGGCATCGACTGCTTCTTGGCAGCAGAGCGCGTGGGTGTCTCAGGTCACGTCATAGGCGTAGACATGACACACGCCATGGTTGATCTCGCACGCCAAAACGCCGCAAAACTCGAAGCGCACAACGTCGTTTTCAAGCTCGGAAAAATCGAAGCTATCCCTCAGCAAGACGCCACTATTGATCTCGTAATCTCGAATTGTGTCATCGCCCTCTCTCAGGACAAAGATCGCGTATTCGATGAGATCTTTCGCATCTTGAAACCCGGTGGGCGCTTCGTGGTATCGGACATGGTTGTGACCGAAGAATTGCCGGACGAAATTCGATCGTCGGCTGAGGAATGGGTGTCTTGTGTCGGCGGGGCTGATCTGTTTTCACGCTATCTAGGTCGAATGGAACGGTCGGGATTCGTGAATATCGAGATACTGTCGAACGTACCGATGCGCTCGCGATCGGACGGGACCGATTATGCCTCGGCGGTAAGGAGCGTCACGGTTCGGGGCTGGCGACGCGATTGAAAAAGTGTTCCGCGGGTTGTGGGAATCAAGCGCAACGGATCCTGCAACGGCTCAGGGAGACTTCGATCGCGACGGTCTGAGATTCAAAAAAGTTGTACGTTCTCGAGAGCCGGTCAATTAAACCGAGATTTAACAAAGGTGGTAAACTGCGCGCACCAAACGTCTCCAAAACCGTTGCTCAAGGAGGCACCGCGATGGATGGAATGAAGAGTTACATGGTTCGATTGGGCTCGCTCGAGCTAATCACTGTGATCTTTTGGATGCTGTTCTGGCTTGCGAACGGGTTGGCGAAGCTGATACCAGGGGTTCACATCGGTGTGAAATTCGCCGAGAAAGGCGAGATGAACCCCTTCGCGGGAACACTCGACAAGATGGGTTGGGGAACGGGACTCGGAGACTTCGCGTTCTACTTCACCGGCGTGGTCGAACTGCTGTTGGGCTTAGTCTTCACCTGGGCACTGATTCAGTTCATCATGCGATCCGGTCCGGCCGCACGTCAACCATGGATCCTGTTCGGACTCTTCGTTAGCGCCCTGATCTTTGTGGTATTCACGTTCGCGAACGTTGTTACCGCAGCGCGCCCGACGCCGCTCATCTGGCACACTACCTACTTCGGCGTTGTCGGGGTGTCGTGGCTCGTGATCATCGCCCAGGGCATGTGGGCAAGCTCAACTGGTGACGACAGTTAGCTATCGGAGTTCGCGCGTCAGACGCAACGATCCTCATTTCATTGAGGTTCGGTCAAACTGATGTGAGTTCTGTCACTAAACCTCGCCTGTCCCGGCTCCGGGAGAGGGGAGGTTAGATGCGGAGATGTCGGCTCGTTGGACGGCTCGCACATTAACGCGAGTAGTTGTTGTGCGGATTGAATTTGGACGCTTGGATGGTCATGTTCTGCGCCTGTTTCTGTTTGCGGTCTTCCATGCTCTCGTTGACCATGTCGATCCCTTGCCGGACCTGCATCAGTGTCTGCGAAAGGCGCTCTTCTAGCCTCATTAACATACGCCGGGAGTACTCGTCGGTCTCATTGGTCTGACGATGTGAACGTTCGTCCGCGTTCTCGACGATTGTGTTGGCTTCGCGTTTGGCTCTGATGAGTAGCTTTTCCGCCTCTTCGCCAGCTTCGTTGATGATGCGTTTGGCCTCTTCCTTGGAGGCGTTGACTACCGACGTCTGGTCGATCGTCTCCATTGCCTTCTTGCGGGCTTGGGCGAGAATGATGTCGCGCTCCTCTTCGGCGCGCTGCCGGAGTTGCTCCGCCTCGCTCATGGCGTCGTTTCTGGCAGTCTGCATGAAGTCTTCTGCATCGCTGAGCATTTGATCGCGCTTGGTTACGATCTGGTCGGAAAGCGATGTGACCTTGGGCAGTTCTCGCTTAAGTTCCTCGATGAGACCCAAAGTTTCATCTGACCGAACGAGACTGCGTCCGGTGGCACGCACGCGGTTGTCCTCGACTGAATTGGCTATTCGAGAAAGCAATTCGTAGATTACTGGCTGAGCCGAAACGAATTCGCTGCTTTCTGAGTTAAAGCTAACGCGGGTTTCAAGGGCCATTTTGTTCTCCTTGTGCTTCAGTTCGGTTGTCCGACTGCACTGATTGTGGTTGCTTAGAAATCGTTAGTTTCGGTAGCTAGTTGGGTACGGGTGCCAGTTTCATGTTGGTTGGTGCGACAACGTTGGGCGGAACCAGGCCAGAGATTTCTCCGCCTAGAGCCGCGATCTCTTTGACGCGCGACGAGCTGACGTATTGGTTCTCGATTGACGAGAAGAGGCATACTGTTTCGATGTCGTCGTCGAGGTGACGGTTCATGAGTGCCATGGCACCCTCATATTCAAAGTCACTTGTGATTCTAAGCCCCCGAACGATCGCCTTAGCACCTGTTTGGCGCGCAAAATCCACAGTCAGTCCACTGAATGTCATGACCTCGACGTTTGCAGATTTGTCGATGGCTTCTTGGAACATATCGACGCGTTCTTGGACCGTGAAAGTGACGCTCTTTTGAGATCCTTCGTAGATTGCGACGATGAGCAGATCAAACAGCGCGGCGGCGCGGCGCACGACATCGGTGTGTCCGTTCGTCACCGGATCAAAGGTGCCGGGGTACAAGGCTGTCACTGTGCTCATGTTTGGTTATCTTCGAGATCGGAAAATCGGTAGACGGTGATTGTTGAGTCGCCGTATCTTCTTCGGTTAACTGCAATTGCTCCGGATATTCTGTCGGGTAGTGGTTTGCGTGTGGCGTGTTCTGCGATGATCCAAGCGTTGGGTTTGAGTAGGTTGTGTGACTGGAGTCCGGTTAAGAGTTCTTCCCAAGGATTAAGTTCGTATGGCGGGTCTGCGAAGACTAGGTCGTATCTTCTGCCGCTCAATTTGGCAAAGACTTTGACGGCGTCGGCTCGGTGTGTCGAAGCTTTTTCACTGACACCCCTATTTTGGATCTCGCTCTTTATTTCCGCGTTTCTTCTGTGATCGAACTCTACGAAGTCGACAATATCGGCGCCGTGTTCCAGCAGATCGAAACCTACTGAGCCAGTTCCAGCATAGAGTTCAAGAACTGCCAAACCAAGTGCGCCATTGGGACCCAACATCGAGATGATCGCTGATCGGGTCCTCGATGATGTCGGCCTTAATCCGAATCTCGCTCTTCGTATATTCCTGTTGCGGTGTTTCACTCCTTGTGCGCATAGCAAGCGCGGTATTGCGGTCGCGGATTCACTGTATGTAAATGCGTTGCTTACGATTATGCGGAATCGGGTGATGTGCCTTTCAATGATGCGCGGTGCGATTAGTGGCGTTTCTGCCAGCCGGTTGAGAGCCGCGCAGCATCTGTAAGATTGATTCCATTGGCTATGCGCTCGGTTGGACAGATGAAAGATCGAAATTGAACCAGACTTCGGAAAATTCGGGTACCTCACCTGAAACTGGTGACACCGTCGGGAATTCACGTCTGATACTCGACCGACTACGGAAAATCGAGCGGTTGCGCGAATTGGGGATAGACCCTTTTCCGGCGCGCGTAAAGAGAAGTCACTCACTCGCCGAGGCCGTCGAACTTTTTGAAGCACATGAAGCCACGATGGAGGGCGATGAGAGCTCAACTCCAGCCCGCACCGATGCAGTGACGGTTGCCGGTCGAGTGATGGCGCGGCGCGGGATGGGCAAGATGTCGTTCTTAGACGTGCGCGATGGCAGCGGTCAAATCCAAGTTCAGGCGCGGGCCGATGTGCTCGCTGACGATTTCGGGTTGCTCGAACTACTGGACATCGGAGACTTCGTGTCCGTTTCGGGGCCCGTGATACGGACTCGACGGGGACAGATTTCGGTGGAAGCCCAATCTTTCGGGATCATCTCAAAATCGATGCGACCATTGCCCGAGAAGTGGCACGGTTTACAGGATGCCGAGACGCGCGTTCGACAGCGGTACCTCGATCTTTTGTCGAACGAACGCGCCGTTCAAAACGCTCGTGCACGCTCGCAGGTCGCTTCTGCGGTCCGCCGATTTATGGAGAGCCGTGGATTCATTGAGGTCGAAACTCCGATATTGGTGCCGATCGCAGCCGGTGGTTTCGCTGAGCCATTCGAAACACACCACAACGCGTTGGGACGGGATTTGTTCTTGCGCATCGCCACGGAGTTGTATCTAAAGCAGTTAGTCGTGGGCGGGTTGGACAAGGTATTTGAAGTCGGCAAGATATTCCGCAATGAAGGTATCGATGCGGATCACAATCCCGAGTTCACGACGATGGAAAGCTACGAGGCGTACGCCGATTACAACGATGTGATGCGGATGACGGAGGACTTGGTTGCGTTCGTGGCAATGGAGGTGAACGGTGATACTGTGGTCCCTGCCCCGGAAGGTGAGGACGGTGCGACGATTGACTTGGCACCGCCCTGGCCTCGGATCGATTTGAGGCAAGCGATCATTGACGCCTCGGGCATCGATTTCCGCGAGTGTTCGAATCGTGAAGCTTTGGCCTCCACCATGCACGAGCGCGGGATGCACGTCGAACCGAATTCGACCTGGCAGCAGTTGTTGGACAAGGTGATATCCGCATCGCTCGAACCGACATTGGTTGCGCCTACCTTTTTGGTAGATTACCCATTGGCCATGTCGCCGTTGGCGAAGAAAAAGCCGGGGCATGAAGATATCGTGGAGCGCTTCGAAGCGTTCGTGTTAGGTCGTGAGTTGGCCAACGCGTTCACTGAGTTGAACGACCCGGTCGACCAGCGCGAACGGTTTGAACAACAGGAACGGCAAAGGGACGAGTTCGATGACGTTGAAGCGGATCGGTTAGACGAATCGTTTTTACTTGCGGTGGAACACGGTATGCCGCCAACAGGTGGCCTTGGAATCGGGATAGACCGATTGGCGATGCTTGTGACCGGCGAGAGTTCGATACGAGAAGTGACGCTGTTTCCGCAGTTGAGATCTTGAGGGCTTGAAGCGATGTTGGATCTACGCAAGATAGTGAACGACACGGATGCCGTCCGCGCTGGTCTCGCGAAACGCGGCGAAGATGATGCGCCGATCGACGCGATTATCGAGTTGGACGAGCGACGACGGTCGTTAATCCAACAAACGGACTCGGCACGCCATTTTCGCAACGAGGTTTCACGGCAAATAGGCGAGGAGAAGCGACGTCCGACAGATGATGAGATTCAGCAGATGCGGGCGACAGGTGACCGGATATCTGCTCTTGAGGATGAAGCTCGGACGGTGGAAGCCGATTTGCGGTCTTTGATGCTGGGTTTGCCTAACTTGCCGCTTGAAGACGTGCCCGATGGATTGGACGAGACTTTCAACGAGATTGTTAGCGAGGTTGAACCACCTCCTGCGCGTGAATGGGACACGCCGCACTGGGATGTGGGCGAACGGCTCGGCATAATCGACATGGAAAGTGCTGCAAACATCTCGGGCAGCCGGTTTTACATGTTGCGAGGGCCGGGGGCGAGGCTGCATCGAGCGATCGTCGGTTGGCTGCTGGATACGCTGGTTGATGAGTTTGGGTATGAGGAGACGAATCCGCCGTACCTGGTGCGCGAGGAGGCGTTGGTCGGGACCGGGAATCTGCCCAAATTTGCCGATGACCTGTATCGGGACGAAGATGCCGGTTTGTGGATGATACCGACGTCAGAGGTATCGCTGAACGCGATTCATCAGGGCAACATCATAGATGGTGAGTTGCCGCTGAAATATTGCGCGCACACGCCTTGTTTTCGGAAGGAGCATGCGGCGGCGGGCCGGGATGTTCGCGGGATGAAACGCGTGAAGCAGTTCGAGAAGGTGGAGATGTTCCGGTTTGTGGAGCCTGACGAATCGGTAGAGGCGTTGGAAGAGATGATCGAGATTTCGCTGGAGCTATGTCGGCGGTTGGGGTTTACGACGCGGTTGCTGAAGCTCTGCGCGGGCGACATCGCTTTCCAATCGGCAAAGACGTACGACATCGAGGTTTGGTCACCTGGGGCTCAGGAGTGGCTTGAGATCAGTTCGCTGTCTACCTGCACCGATTTCCAAGCGCGACGGAATAATACGCGTTATCGACCCAAGGTAAGAAGCGGTACGCGGTTCCCACACACCTTGAATGGCTCGGCTTTGGGCATGCCGCGGACGTTTATCGCGGTGTTGGAGAACGGGTTGCAGGCGGACGGAAGCGTTGTATTGCCGGAGGTGCTTTGGGGGCGGATGGGGGTTGATAGGATTGAATCTTGTTAATGGTTTTGGAGTTTATTTTGAGAGTAGAGCATGACAGGATTTGTCGAACAGTTCGATCCTAAAGAGATTGATGCAGCGGGGCGCGTATTGGCGAACGTGCCGGAGGTAGGTGAAGAGACTATCGACTAGCGTTGGTAGCGGCCGTAGTCTCACGCGAAGCGCGCCGCTGATCTGCTCGACGTTGCCGAGCGAAAACTCTCTGCGCGGCCTTCTCAAACCGCTCCGAAGGTGTTTCTTGGGATTGAGATTTTTTGGTTTTTACTGCCATGGTGCACCGCCGCGATTGCATCATTTCGGGATACTCTACTTTACATTATCCAACCTCGGCACCTGTTGGCGCTCTTCTGGTGAATGAACTATCCACCACCCGAATTGAACTCGTTCATCGCTTCTTCGACGCCGCGTTTGATGATGGTTTCGGTTGCTTGGTTTGCTCGGTTGATCGCGGTTTTGATGGCGGTCAAATCCTCTTCGGAGGGACGACCTAGGACGTGGTCGATTTGATCGTCTCCGTTAGTGGGTTTGCCGACGCCGATGCGGATGCGGGGGAAGGCTTTGTCGTGAAGCGTGTCGATGATGGATTTTAGGCCATTGTGCCCGCCGTCTCCGCCTCCACGTCGAACGCGGATGCGACCTGGTTGGAGGTTGATGTCGTCGGTGATGACGATGAGCCGATTGATGTCGGTCTCATAGTGCCGGATCAGGGCTCTGGCGGCTATTCCGGATCGATTGACGTATGTCTTGGGATAGGCGATGATGGCCGGTTGACTATCAATCTCGATATGGGCGATGCGAGACGGGCCTTCGTCTTGAAGTTTGGCGTTTAGGCGTTCGCGGAGAATGTCGACCGCCCGCCATCCAACGTTATGGCGGGTGTCGAGGTATTCCGGGCCAGGGTTGCCGATGGCGAGGATTATCCAGGGGTTGATAAGTTTCTTCGTCGGCTTATTGTCGATTTGGGGAGCGCGGGATTTGGGGTCCCCGAAAAGGCTTGCGAAGCGCTCGAAGGGGTTGGATCTGCGAGTCATAGGAGCGGTGCCGGTGCATCTGCGGTAGTCTCAGCAGGGTCAGGCAGTTTGCCATCCAGAATTTCTTTGAATTGATCTTCGTTGAGGACGGCGACTTCAAGCCGAACAGCCCGTTCGAGTTTGGATCCGGCGTCGGCACCGGCGACTAGGTAGTCGGTCTTTTTGGAGACGCTGCCGACAGATTTCGCCCCGAGGGCTTTGACGGCGTTGGCGGCTTCGGTTCGGGAGAATCCGTCGAGTCTGCCGGTGATTACGAATGTTTTCCCTTTGATCGGGTGGTCAGCAACCGGCTCGGGCGAATCGTCTTCGATAGTGAGACCGTGGTCTTGGAGCTGTTGGACGAGGCGAATGTTGGCTTCGTTCTGCGACCAATCTCGAACCGACTTCGCGAGGATGGGGCCAATGCCTTCGATCTCGGTGAGTTTTTCTTCGTCGGTATTGAGAAGGGCGGGTAGAGTTCGGAGTTCACGGGCGAGGGTTTCGGCGATCTCGGAGCCGACGCCGATGATGCCGAGCGCGAAGACGAGCCTCGAGAGCGGTTGCGACTTGGAGGTTTCGATGGCGTCGAGTAGGTTTTGGGCACGTTTCTCGCCCATTCGCTCCATCGCGAGTAGGTCGTCTTTGCGTTCTCGCAACGCGTAGATCTCAGCGATGTTTGAGACGAGGTTCTGTCGAGCTAGTTCTTTAGCTAGCTTTTCGCCGAGGCCTTCGATATCCATCGCGCCGCGTGATGCGAAGTGTTCGAGGAGGCGTTCGAACTGAGCCGGGCAGGTGGAGTTGATACAGCGAATGTCGGCTTGCTCTTCGTCGCGTGCGACCGGTTCACCGCACGCCGGACATTCAGGGTCGATGCGGTAAGGTTCGGACCCCGGCGCGCGTTTGTTATCGAGTGCCGGCCCGACAATCTGTGGGATGACATCCCCGGCCCGTTGGACGATGACGCGGTCGCCGGCGCGGATGTCTTTGCGGTTGATGTCTTCTTCGTTGTGGAGGGTTGCTTGCGATACGGTGACGCCTCCGACAACAACGGGTTCGAGGACCGCGTAGGGATTGATGTTGCCTGTGCGGCCTACGTTGGTGCGGATCTCGAGGAGGTTGGTAACGGCTTGCTCGGCGGGGAATTTGTACGCGGTGGCCCAACGGGGGTCGCGCCCGACGTTTCCAAGCCGATTCTGTAGGCCGATGTCGTCGATTTTGATGACCACGCCGTCAATGCCAAAATCGAGATCGGCTCGGATTTCAGCGGCTTCTTGGATTGCGGCGAGCGCTTCATCGGCAGTGCCAACTCGGCGAGCCCAATCGTTGGTTTTGCAACCCCACCGCTTGATGGTCTGGAGGCATTCGTATTGCGACGAAGGGGTCTCGCCATTCTCCGCGTAACCGATGGAGTAGAAGAACATGTCGAGCGGGCGTTTCGCCGTTTCCGAGGAGTCGAGTTGGCGAAGAGAACCGGAGGCGGAGTTGCGAGGGTTTACATATTGCGGAAGCCCGGCGGCTTCGCGTTCTTCGTTTAGCCGATCAAACGCTGAGATGGGATAGAAGACTTCACCTCGGAGTTCGACGGTGCCGGGGACATCATCGCCTTCGAGGATGAGCGGTACGGCCCGGATCGTTCGAATGTTGTCGGTGATGTTCTCACCTTGTGTGCCGTCACCGCGGGTGGCGGCTTGGTTCAGAATTCCGTCGACGTAGGTGATAGCGACGGCCAGCCCATCTATCTTTAATTCAAGAGTGATGTCGGCGGAATCGAGTTCGAGGTAATCGAGGGCGCGTTGGTACCATGCGTTGAACGTCTCCTCGCTCGTTACGTTACTCAGGCTGAGCATCGGAACCGGGTGTTGAACCGCTTCGAACTGTTGAGACGGCGGTGCGCCGACGCGGAGGGTGGGGGAATCCGAAGTTTTGAGATCGGGATTTTGGTCTTCGAGATCTTTGAGTTCGCGGAGGAATTCGTCGTATTCGTGATCGGTCAGCGAAGGTTGACTGAGCACGTAATATTCGTGGTTAGCGCAGTTGAGTGTCGCGCGCAGCTCCGCGGCGCGAGTTTCGGCGACGGAAGCGGGATTGTGGTTGGGGGTCAATTGGCAGGATTGGGATGCTAAGTGTTCCGGTGCTCAGATTCTAGCAATCCGAATGACTAAGAGGGATGTAGGGCAGACCAGCCACCGAGTCAGCAATCCAATTCAACTCGTAATGCACAGCGATAGAATCGAATCATCAAGTTCCCGCTAAAACCCCGCGGAGGGGTGGCAGAGCGGTTTAATGCGCTGGTTTTGAAAACCAGTGTCACTTCACGGTGACCGCAGGTTCGAATCCTGTCCCCTCCGCCACTACATGACATGCCAGATACGAACCAAACCGACAGACCCAAAGCGGCTCTAATCATCGGTGCCAAGCGCGTCGGGCAAGTTGTCGCACACCGGCTGGCCCAAGATGGCATCAATCTCGCGATCGCATACCGTAGCAGCGCAAACGAGGCGCAGCAACTCGCCGATTCCATCTCATCCGTCGATACCGCACTCATCCAAGCCGACCTCAGCGATGAGCTTCAGGCTAACAGCGCGGTAAAGGAGACCATCGGAGCCCTCGGCGGTATCGACTACGTCGTCAACCTGGCCTCTGACTATCCCTATGCACCCTTCGACTCGCTCGATGGCGCCGCTTGGGATCGCGCCATGGCCACTGCGAAAGGGTCTTACCTCGTCGGGGTAGAGGCGGCGCGAAATATGCGCCGAAATCCCGGTCCCAACCGCGGGCACATCATCTTCTTCGGAGATTGGGCAGCCGAAGAGACACCGTACAACGATTACCTCCCTTACCTCACAGCAAAGGCAGCCATCCACTTCATGACCAGATGTCTCGCCACAGAGGTCGCGCCCTTCGGCGTGCGCGTCAACGCCGTGGCACCCGGTCCGACGATGCGCCCGCCCGAAATCACACCCGTCGATTGGAACCGAGCTATCGCAGCAAAGGCACCGCTTCAGCAAGAGTCCTCCGTCAACGACATCGCCGAAATCATCGCCACCCTCTTGCAGACTTCGTCCATAACTGGCGAGATTATCCGCGTCGACTCCGGCCGGCATATACGAGGTGTCTAATCGATGACCTACAAGGTAACGACTACCATCGACTTCAGTTACGGGCACCGCCTCCTTAACTACGAGGGCGAGTGCCGACATCTCCATGGCCACAACGGACGCGTCGAAGTAGATATTCAGACTGAGGAGACCGATTACCGAGGGATGGTCGTTGATTTCTCCGACGTCAAAGACATTGTCAAAACCTGGATCGACGAAAACCTCGACCACCGGATGATCCTCCACCGCGAAGATCCCCTAGTCGCCGTCCTCTCCGAACTCGGTGAAGCCCACTACGTCATCGACTGTAACCCCACGGCCGAGAACCTAGCTGCCCACATCCACGAAATGACCTCCTCCGAACAACTCCAGATCGCCGAGATTCGCCTCTGGGAGACAGCCAACTCCTACGCCACGTACCGGGCTGACACGAACGGACGCCTGTCGTGAACCCACCCAACGCGGTCCTAGCGAGTGGCGGTATGGACAGTTGCGTGCTCCTCGCGAACGTCGCTGAACGCGGCGTTGCATATCCAATCTACGTCGAGACCGGCATCTCTTGGGAATGGGCGGAGAAACGAATGCTGGACAGCTTCATCCAAGCCTTAGACAACCCCAACATAAAACCCGTAACCACGCTCGTACTTCCGGTCAAAGCACTCTACGGTCAATCCCATTGGACGATGTCTGGCGAAACCGTCCCCGAATACGACGCTCCCGACGAGACCGTGTACATTCCCGGTCGCAACATCATCCTGATCACCCTCGCCGCGATTTGGTGTTCACTCAACGACGTCCACCGCATCGTCATCGGCTCCCTCGCCGGCAACCCATTCCCCGATGCCACACCAGAGTTCTTCCGGTCGATCGGCGAATCGAACGGCATGGGCCTCGACCACGAACTGATCGTCGAGGCTCCCATGCGTCACCTCCACAAAGAAGACATCCTAGCCGCCAACGCATCGTCGCTACCATTGCATCTGACCCTCACATGTGCCAATCCGATTTATAACACCCCCTCCTCCAGGAGGGGGCAGGGGGAGGACCGCCGCCAGACAGAAAACCAAACCGCAATCGTGCACTGTGCCGATTGCAACAAGTGCCGCGAACGCCACGAAGCGTTCATCGATGCCGGAATACCCGACAACACCCTCTACGCCAAACCGCCAACAGCAAATCCCCTCTCCCGCTCGGTGGGAGAGGGTTAGGGTGAGGGCCCCAATGACACCCAAATCCAAAACCCCCTGGTACGTCCAATTCTTCAAAGGCGACTACCTCCGCATCTACGGCCATACCCTCCAACAAGACCGCACCGACCTAGAAGCCCAATTCGCCATCCACGCCCTGGGTCTCGAACCTCATCACAACGTCTTGGACCTCTGCTGTGGTCAAGGCCGTCACAGTGTCGCGCTAGCCAAAACAGGATTGAACGTCACCGGCGTCGACTTGAGTGAAGAGATGCTGGCGATCGCTCGATCGAATGCCGCACAGATAGGGTTTGCCCCCGCTCGCCGGGGAAATGCCGAAGGCAAAGGGGGCCTAACCCTCCAGCAAGCCGACATGCGGCGGCTACCCGAAGAGTTCCACGGCAAATTCGATGCTGTGATCAACATGTTCTCATCGTTCGGCTACCTCGAAACCGAAGAAGACGACCAGCAAGTTCTCCATCAAATCGCCAAATGCCTCAAGCCCGGCGGCAAACTATTGATGGACCTCCTCAACCGGGAGTGGGTGATTATCAACAACGAGGAAACCGATTGGCATCGACACGACGATGGTCGGATAGTTCTCGAACGGCGTCAACTTGACCTCCATACCAGCACCAACCACCTAACTTACACGGAAATACGTCCCGACGGATCACGGCGCGAGCTGTCGGATCTGCACATGCGGCTTTACTCGTTGACGGAACTGACTAAGATGCTTTCTGCCGCGGGACTTAAGCTTGAACACGTCTACGGCGGGTTTGGTGGGGAGGCTTACTCGGTTGACACGCGTCGGATGATCATCGTCGCTGCCAAGCGGGAAGCATTAAGCGCATGTTGAACCTGAAACACGACACCCAAGCCGACTTGCGCGTTCTACCCTCGTACAATACTCGGCGGCGGTCATGCCACAAGGAATGGACGCAAAGAGGGGAGCTACGAGATGAAACGACAACCGGACACCTCCAAGATTGGCGTCGGCATCGCTCTTGGCGCTGGGATTGGCGTAGCAATCGGCGTGGCGATTGGTAACGTGGCCGTTGGGTTGGCAGTAGGAATCGCCGTCGGCGCGGCCATGGGTGCCGCTTGGAGTCAGAAATCACGAGGGCCAGGCAGTGGTGATGATTCCTAGATGGCGGCTTTTTCTATTTCGTTTATTTTTTCTCCGGGCGAACGATACCGCCATCACCCAATGCTTAATGTCTGCCCCGATACCGTGCATTCGGTCCCTCTAAGATGCCGCGCTGGGCCTCAGTGAGCCCCGGGTAGTCGTCAGCGTCGAAGTATTGCGCCGACCATGAGACTGAGTGGGGGCTGTATTTGAAGAAGATCGTCCGCCGTTCGTCGGCGCCCGCCCATGGCAGCGTGCCATGCGTGAGGGCTTCGGTGAATATGATCGCGGTCCCCGCCGGGCCGGTGACCCGCTCGACTAACGGACCGGGTTCCTCCATCTCCTTCCACTCCTCTGGGAAGGAATAGTTGCTCTTGTGCGAGCCCGGCACGCAGCCAAAACCGCCGTCCATGGGCCCCACGTCCTTCAGGTTGTAGGCCACCACCGAGAGGCCGTTGTGCATCTGGTCGCCCTCGAAGCGGAAGTAGTGCGTGGGATTAAACGGGATGGCTCCGCCATGGAGCCGAGTGCCTATCGGTCCCTTGCCCGACCTGATCACGTCGAGGTAGACGTGGTCGAGCCGAAAACCGTCGCCCAGCAGTTCGGATAGGTAAGGAGTAATCCCCGGGTTGTCGATCAGATCGCGATAATCCTTCCCCCATTCGAGCACCGGACCGAACCTATGCGTGCGCATATCTGGCGGGCACTCGGCGGCGATGTGCTTGTCAAGGACGCTGTTAAGTTTGGCGACCTGTTCCTGGGTCAGCGCATTGGGCACGGCGAGATAGCCCTTAAGGTCGAACAGATATCGTTCATGGTCGTTCATCGGGAGACTCCTGCTGGTTTGTGACAGGATACGTCATTCATGTCCACAACTGTCATTCCTGCGAAAGCAGGAACCTAAACCACGGCCCGCCTAAACTAAAGCGGCGAGGGACAATGAATATCCCTCGCCGTTTCGCCCGATGTTAAGCTGGTTATTTCGCCTCTAACCGCGTCACGATCTTAAGGAATTCCTGCTGCCATGGGTGCAACACGCCGTAGTTGTCGTCGAATGACGGCCAACCTTCCCAGTAGTTCTCGCTGCCAAGGTGGCGGATTATGAGCTGCGAAACGTAGATATCTGGCAGTTCTTCGTACCAGATCTCCATCGCGTCCGCGAACAGATCCATCGTCTGCGGATCCGTGGCCGGTATCTTCGACATCTCAGTTACGATTTCGTCGAAATCCGCGTTGCGCCAGCGCGCCGTGGCCCATGGGTTTACGGGCGGCTCGCCGATATCGCGGAACGTCGCTGACGAGTAGAGCGAGAGCATGTAGTACGGGTCCGCACCTAACACACCAGACGGTCCCTTGCAGCCGAACTGGTAGTCGCGTTCACCGCGGCCGAACGCTTCACCGGTGCCCGGACTCTGGTCCATCTCAGCTGCGAAGCCCGCGTCTTCCAACTGCTTAACGATGTGAACGCCGTAACGAGCGAGCCAAGATGGGAAGCCGATACTCATCTCGATCACGTCGCCGTCCTTCTCCCACATGTCGTCGCTGTTCTTGGCGTAGCCAGCCGCAGCCATGCGTTCGTCGACCAGGTCGTAGTGATCTTGGGTGTCGAGAGTGTGCTTCTCGTATATCGGTTGCAACACTTCTTCGAATGGATCGAACCATGCGTATGGAGTGACCATGTGGAAGGCCACGGTTCCGGCACCGCGCTCGGCGTTGCTGACCAACGTCTCGCGGTTCAGAGCGTAGTTGAGCGCCCATCGGATGTCCTTGCTCTGGGCCACGGGGCTGTCGCCAGCATTGTTGACGAACAGACCGATTGGACACCAGTCGAGGTATCCGTAGGGCGGTTCCTGCTTGCTCCAGCTGACGACGCTCGCGTTCTGCTCGAACACGTCGAGCAGCGTGTCGACTGGAACCATGCTCATGGCGTCAATCTCGTTGCGAATGATCATCTGGGCCCGGGCCGTTTCGTCTCGTTGCGGTATGTAAACGACCTTCTCGATCGCCGGCAAATCTTTGAATCCCGCTTCCACGGCCCACCAATCGTCGCGACGCACGAAGACTTTCTGCTCCGGCGAGGCGGAGGCTAACGCGAACGGTCCGGTCGAAATTGGCCATCCTTGCGCCGGGTCATAGAACGTGAATTCTTGCGCGTTTTGGCCTTCCCAGATGTGCTTCGGGAGGATGTGTTCAGACAGGCCGTGGTTGCTGGTCAGCGTGTTGACCCACCAGCTCGGTGAAGGCTCTTTCAGCGTGAAGTGCACCTTGTTGCCGTCGATCACCTCGACAGAATCGAGGAGGTGGATCTCGGCCGTATGAACCATCGAGTCTTGGTTTTCCTGCACCAATGCGAAGGTGAATGCAACGTCGTCCGCAGAGAACGGCATGCCGTCGCTCCAGTAGACACCGTCGCGGATCGTGAGTGTCACCTCTCGGAAGTCATCGCTGATGTCCATCGACTCGGCCAACCACATCTCGTGCTCACCAGTCAGCAGGTTGAACATGATCAGCGGCTCGCTCATCGTCTGCAACGGTCCGGTGTGCCAACCTCCCACGCCACCAGGGACGTAGTTGTTGAAGTTTTCCCAGTCCGGGTATCGACCGTCTTGACCACCGCTCATGACTATCAGAGTCTTCTCACGCGACACCGAATCGGGGTCGATCAACGGCGCGGGCTCTTTCATCATCATCCCATCACCATCCATCGCATCTTCATGCTCTGGTTCAGGCTCAGGAGCCGTGGTTGCCGTCGGCGGTACCGGTGTCGCGGTTGGCGGAACGGGCGTCGCCGTCGGCTCCTCTTCGCTGCACGCAACAGCGGCGACCATCACAGTCGTGACGACCAGCGAAAGTGCCAACAAGCGGAACAGCCAAGCCGTTCGCGTCGTTGAATTCAAACGTCTATACATGTCTCGATATCTTCCTTCTCTTCAATATTTGAATCCAATGCCTTTTGGTTGTGCTAGTCTGTTGCCAATCCATTGTTCGAGGGTCGCAATGATGCGATCGGAACGGGCTTCGGATACCATTGCTAACGCAATTTAACACATCGCGAACGTAAACGCGCGAGAGACGACGTATCAACCACTATGACTGCGGAATACTTACTAAGACGCATCGGGGTCTTCTTCCTTGTTATCTGGGGAGCCGCTACCTTTAACTTCATCTTGCCGCGCATCGCCGACGTCAACCCCATCGAAGAGCGCATGAGTCAACTCGCATCGCGTGGTGCGGTTACAAGCGGGAACACCGAAGCGATGATCAAGCACTTTGAGAAGCGTTTCGGGTTGGACAAGCCGCTCTTGGAACAATACGTACGCTATATCTGGAACTTCGCGCGTTTCGACTTCGGATTTTCCATCGCGTTTTTCCCGACGCAAGTCCGTTCAGTAATTTCACAAGCATTGCCTTGGACGCTCGTGCTAGTCACCATGTCTTCACTTATCTATATGTTTCTTGGCATGGCTTTAGGCGCGCTTGTCGCTTGGCCAGGAGCATCGAGGGCGTTCAAGCTACTCTTCCCGCCGATAATGGCCCTTTCTGCCATCCCCTACTACCTCGTCGGCATCGCGCTTATCCACTTCTTTGCCTTCCAACTCGAGTGGTTTCCGTTAGGCGGTGGATACACCGTGGGTTCATCTCCGGGTTGGGACTTCGATTTCTATTTGGACGCGGCCAAACACGCAATCCTCCCCGCGCTCTCCATCATCCTCGTCAGCATCGGTTTCTCCGCAATCGGGATGAGGGGCATGATGGTAACGACACAAGGTGAGGACTACATGTTGCTCGCAGAGGCCAAAGGCGCGAAAAGCTGGCGACTATTTGCCTGGTACGGCGTTCGAAATGCCATGCTTCCTCAGATTACTTCCTTCGCTCTCACGCTCGGCCACGTCGTCTCGGGTGTCATCCTCGTTGAAGTCGTCTTTGGATACCCCGGCATAGGCACGATGTTACTGCAATCGATCCGCAACTTCGACTACACATTGTTGTATGGGATCGTTTACCTCGTAATCCTCTCAATAGCTCTTGCGACATTGATTCTCGACTTGATCTATCCCCGCCTTGACCCGCGTATCACCTACGCGCCAAGAAGCTGACTACAGGATGACCACCGCCCAGCCAGAATCCCAAGGTTCGATGCTCGACACTACCATCGAGCATCAAGAGGGTAGCGGTTTCGTGCGCTCGCTCCTCGCGCCGTTCCGCTGGATGAGAGCCTATCCGACGCTGTGGGCCGGCCTCTTCCTGCTCGCATTCATGGTTCTTTTCGGCATCGTCGGCTCTCAATTCGTAGATCCTGAGTTGGCGCGCGCCGGTACCGTGGAGATCGATCTGAGTCCCGGACAGACTGTCGAGTACCGCGTTAAAGGCGAAGACCGAAGCGCATTCTCGGTTTTGGGCACTGACAGTCAAGGTCGAGACGTTTGGGCCGTAACGATGCTGGGCACACCTTTGACTATCTATGTTGGATTCCTCGCGGCATTGATCGGAATGACCATCGGTACCGTGCTCGGATTCATCGGTGGATTTTACGGCGGGATCGTCGACAACTTCTTCAAGAGCTTCGCCGACATGCTCATCACCGTACCCGTCTTGATGATCCTCGTCGTCGTCGCCGTGACCCTGAAATCTTCGATCGATGTCACTCAGCAAGCCCTCATAATCTCGGCATTTGTTTGGATGTGGCCCCTCAGAACCATCCGCGCGCAGGTCCTGTCCATGCGCGAACGTGCTTACATCTCGGTCGCTCAGATATCCGGCGCCAACACCCTTGAAGTCATCTTTCTCGAGATGCTCCCTAATCTGTTGCCTTTCCTCGCCGCAAGCCTCGCGACCGCGGTCGCCACGGCGATGCTCACGACCATCGGGATGGACGCACTTGGGCTCGGACCTCAAAATCAGCCGACCCTCGGCAACACGATTTATTGGGCGCTCTTCTACTCCGCGCCTTTCCGTGGGATCTGGTGGTGGTGGACCCCGCCGGTACTCGCGCTTGCTCTCGTCTTCGGTAGCCTGTATCTCATAACTGCCGGTCTCGACCCGTTGGCGAACCCGCGTTTGCGGAGGCAGGGATGAGTGCCGAAACCCACGCAAACACGGGACACAGCGTCGCACTCGACGTCAACGACCTCGGCGTCTCATACTTCACTTCGAGCGGTGAGATCAAAGCAGCCGACGGTGTTAGCTTCTCCATCTTGCCCGGTAAACGCATGGGGCTCGTCGGAGAATCGGGATCGGGCAAAACGACCACCGCACTCGCGTTGATGCGGTTGATCAAACCGCCTGGGTGCATCACCAAAGGCTCCGCGGTAATCGACGGCATCGATTTGCTCTCGCTAAGCGAGGAGGAGATGCGCACCGCGAAACTGTCGCAGATCGCTCTTGTCCCACAGGGCGCGATGAACTCTCTCAATCCGGTCGCCAAGGTGAAGAATCAGATCATCGACGGTTTGAGAGACCACGACGCCCAACACTCGGCATCTCAATACCGCGAACTGGTGACGGAACTTCTCGATAAAGTCGGGTTAAATCGGCAGGTTGGTGACATGTACCCGCACGAACTCAGCGGGGGCATGAAGCAGCGCGTCACAATCGCGATCGCGATCTCGATGGGACCGAAAGTCATCATCGCCGACGAACCCACTTCCGCACTCGACGTTGTCGTCCAACGCCAGATCATGGAAACTCTCGCCGAACTCCAAGACGAACTCGGGGCCGCGATACTGCTGATTGGACACGACATCGGCTTGATGGCGCAGTTCGTCGACACGCTGGGCGTCATGTATGCGGGAAAATTGGTGGAGACTGGGACGCTCAGGCAGCTCCTTAGGGAGCCTAAGCATCCTTATACGCAAATGCTGATAGACAGTCTGCCTTCGCTCGAACGCAAAGACCGCAAGCGTGGCGACCTGCGCGGAATACCCGGCACTGCGCCATCGTTATACGCGCTACCCAGTGGATGCCCGTTTCATCCGCGGTGTCCCCAAGCGATGGAAATCTGCCCGTCGGAAGAACCGTTGCTCAAGGTCGTCAACGACGATCATGCGGCGAACCAAGGTGAGCAACAGGCGGCCTGCCTTCTTTATTGATACGTGATGTCATCGCTAATCGAACTCAAGAACACGAGCAAAATCTTCGGCACTGGATGGTTCAGCCGCAAGACGGTGGCGCTCCGCGATTTCTCGATATCGATCGACGAAGACGAACCCGCGATCACCGCGTTGGTAGGCGAAAGCGGGAGTGGAAAGACAACCATTGCTCGCTTGATACTCGGTATCATACCGCCAACCACCGGTGAAGTTCTCTATCGAGGCAAGGCCGTTGCCCGGCTCTCACGCGCCGAGCGTCGACAGTTCAGGCGCGACGTCCAGGTAATCTTCCAAGACCCTTTCGAGGTCTACAACCCTTTCTACAAAGTCGACCACGCGCTCCATCTTCCCGTCCGCAAAGCTGGTCTCGCCTCGTCACGCGACGAAGCCGTGGAGATCATTGAGACTACCTTGCGGCAAGTCGGTCTTAACCCCCGGGACACGCTCGGGCGATACCCTCACCAGCTAAGCGGAGGACAGCGTCAACGGGTCATGGTTGCCCGTGCCCTCTTACTCAATCCCAAGCTCATAGTCGCTGACGAGCCGGTTTCGATGGTTGACGCATCCCTCCGAGCCACCATCCTTGAAAATTTGCGACAGCTCAACGCCGAGTTCGGTATCTCGATCATCTACATCACCCACGATCTGACCACTGCTTACGAGATAAGCGAGAAGATCGTGGTCCTGTATCGCGGAGTCGTTGCGGAACAAGGGGACGTGGTTCCGGTCGTCGAAGAACCTGAGCACCCATACACGCAACTCTTGATCGGCTCGATTCCGATGCCCGATCCCGACCAGAAATGGCAGCAGGGCCTGGAGGTGGTCTCGCCAACGACCGACGGTGCCGACGATACGATGAACGCGGAGTACGCTGGCTGCCAATTCGCCGACCGCTGCCCGCACGCCATGGAGATCTGCAAAGAAGCGGCACCACTCTATCAAACCGCGCCCAATCGGGTTGTTTCCTGCCACCTCTACAGAGAAACCGCGGTGGTTTAATAGGAGCGGGCGAGCGACGGAGTCGGCGCCATCCCCGCGTGAGGCCTTTGCAAAGCTCCGTCATTCCCGCGCACGCGGGAATCCAGAGGGGCGGTGCGTTCGGGACCAGGTCGCTGAAACGGTCGCGGCGACATCTTGATCACCGGTTTCGCAAGGGTCTCCGTGTGCGAGGGCGGGTTTGAAACGCGCGGCTATTCGATCCAAAAGTGGGGGTTCCAGGCGACTTCCCAGAGGTATTCTTCGGGGTCGGAGAAGTAGCCGGAGTAGCCGCCCCAGAAGGTGTCTTGGGCGGGTTTGACTAGGGTTGCTCCTGCGGTGACTGCGACGTCCAAGAGGGTGTCTACCTCTTCGCGGGTGCGGACGTTGTGGGCTAGAGTGACGCCGGAAAAGCCGCTGCCTTTGGCGTCGATGCCGATGTCGTCGGCTAGTGCTTCTCGTGGATATAGGGCTAGCCAGGTGCCTGCGGTCTGGAAGAAGGCGATTGATTCGGTGTTTTCGTCGAATAGGGGCAGTCCGAGTCCGTCGCGGCAAAATTTCACGGCTCTGGGGAGGTCGTTGACGCCTAGGGTGATGATGCTGATGCGGGGTTCCATGGGTTTTACGATACTACGGGGCCCCCTCTGAATTTCCCCCTGAAGGGGGAGGGTTGTTGGTGAACGCCCTTTAATTCCCCCTTGGGCATCAAGGGGGAGGTTTGCTTGGCTGGTAGGCTGCCCCTTGGCCGCCCGGTGCCCTCACCCTAGCCCTCTCCCGCCGAGCGAGAGAGGGGACGGTTCTTGTGGCAGAGGGGAGGGAATTGGTTTGCGGAGAGGGTAGGGTTGTGGTTTGGAGGGTTGTTGCGTTGAATTTCGGGCATCCCCTGCGTGCTTCGCACGCGTCCCCTTCGCTTTGCGAAGGGGAGGGGGCGCGGGTTATCCGAGGATGTTCTTCATCGCTTCGCCTATGTAGGCGGGGGATTCGACGACGGTGGCGCCGGCGGCTTCCAACGCTTTGTTCTTTTCGGAGGCTAGTCCTGCTTTGCCGGTGATAATGGCTCCGGCGTGGCCCATGCGTTTGCCGGGTGGTGCGGTTTGGCCGGCGATGGAGGCGACTACGGGTTTGGTGACGTTGTGCTTTATGAACTCGGCCGCGGCTTGTTCGCGGGTGCCGCCGATCTCGCCGATCATGACGATGGCTTCGGTTTCGTCGTCGTCTTGGAACTCAGTTAGGACATCGATGAAGTTGGTTCCGGGAATGGGGTCTCCGCCGATGCCGACGCAGGTGGATTGTCCCATGCCGACGGCGCCGAGTTGGGCGACGGCTTCGTAGGTCAGCGTTCCGGAGCGTGAGACGACGCCGACGTTGCCGGGGGAGACGGCTGCGCCGGGGATGATGCCGAGTTTGATGCGTTGGCCGGGGTGTATCAGGCCGGGGCAGTTTGGTCCGAGGAGTCGGGAGTTGGTGCGGTCGAGGTATGCTTTGGCCTTCATCATGTCGTGGACAGGGACGCCCTCTGTGATACACACTATCAATGACAGTCCGGCGTCGGCTTGTTCGAGTATGGCGTCCATGGCGAAGGGAGCGGGTACGAAGACGAGTCCGGTGTTGGCTCCGGTGGCGGCGATGGCTTCGCGAGCCGTCTCGAAGTAGGGGACTTCGTCCATGAACTTGGTGCCGGATCGGTTGGGATGGACGGCGGCGACCATGTTGGTACCGTATTCGACGATTCGCTGGGCTTGGAACGAGCCGTCACGGCCCAATCCCTGCACGAGTAGGCGGCATGGGTCTTCGACTAGGACTGGCATTGTTTGTTGGGTTCTCCCTCTCCCTAACCCTCTCCCGAGGGGAGAGGGGATTTGACTTTTGTCCTCTCCCTCGGGGGAAAGGAGATTTGACTTTTGCCCTCTCCGACGGGGAAAGGAGATACTGGCATTCGCCCTCCCTGACGGGGCCAGAGGGGATCGTTAGGTGCTCCTGCTCATCGTGGCGAGTTTGTCTCGGAGAATTTCGGCGGCGCTGGCCATGTCGGGGGCTGGCGTGACGTCGATGTCCGATTCGTCGAGCAGTTGGAGCCCTTCTTCGGCGTTGGTGCCGCGCATGGCGGCGACGACTGGCTTTTTGGAGCCGACTTCTTTGGAGGCGTTGATGATGCCGGTGGCCACGACGTCGGAGCGGGCGATGCCGGCGAATAGGTTGACCAGGATGATCTCGACGTCGGGATCGGAGACGATGATCTTGAAGGCGTGCTCGATGCGTTCGAGGTCGGCAGATCCGCCGATGTCGAGGAAGTTCGCCGGTTCTGCGCCCGCCCACTTCGTGATGTCCATGGTGGCCATGGCGAGGCCGGCGCCATTGACCATGCATCCGACGCGTCCGCCTTCGAGCTTTACGTAGGCGAGGTCGAATTCGGAGGCTTCGCGTTCGAGGGGGTCCATCTGGGCCGGATCGTGGAGATCGCGGAGTCCGGGATGGCGGAAGAGGGCGTCGTCTTCGATACCGACTTTGGCGTCGAGGGCGATGATCTTGCCGTCTTCGCTCTCAATGAGCGGATTGATTTCGACCAGCGAGCAGTCGTTGTCGATGAAGAGCTGGTAGGCGTTGGAGATGAGTGCGGTCGCGGGTCGGATTAGCGGCGGAGGGAAGCCGAGAGCCAACGCGGCGTCGCGGGCTTTGTACGGGAGGAGGCCAAGCAATGGGTCGCCGATGATACGAACGATCTTTTCGGGCTGCTCCTCGGCTACCTGTTCGATCTCGACGCCGCCCTCGCGAGTGGCGATGATGGCAGGCGCGCCCTCGTCGCCGTCCATAACGATTGAGACGTAGTATTCGTGGGCGATATCGGCGGCCGGCGTGATCATCACCTTGTCGATCGGGACACCCTTCGGGCCGGTCTGGTTGGTGGCCATCCGAGTGCCCAACATGTCGGAGGCGTACTGGACCGCGTCTTCGGCGGTGGCCGCGAACTTCACGCCGCCAGCTTTGCCTCTACCACCCGCATGGACTTGGGCTTTGACGATCACCGGGCAGCCGAGTTCGTTGGCTGCGGTTTCCGCTTCGTCAACAGTTTCCACGATGCGCCAAGGCAATACGGGGATGCCGTAGTCTTTGAAAAGTTGCTTGGCCTGGTACTCGTGGAGGTTCATTCGGTGCGGTTCGGATTCGGGTCGCGACGACTCATCGATTCTAGATGATTCGCCCCCGCACCAAACTACTTGGATGAAATCTGATCAATCCATTCGCTCGACGCGTTTGACGTCAAAGTAGGAAGCACGTTCGTCGAGCAACTCGAAAGTCACCTTCCACCAACTCATCGCACGAGTAGAAGGATCGCGGAATGCGAACGTGAAGTTCAAATTGTCATCGAGGTCGTAAAACGCGGGTGTGCCGTCGTGTTCAGCCTGTTGGAGCGCGCGCTCACACAACCACTTCAGAATACCGTTAACGCTATCCTTGGTATCGTGCGCCAACCAATCGGTGAAACCGACCTCTTGCAATTTCGCCCAAGCATCGGGGCTCAGATTAACTATCGGCTGTTTGGGCGGTTGCCAATCCTCGCCGTAAAGATTCTTCGGTGACAACTGAAGGGAGGAACCTTTATGACGTCTGCACGTTCATGGATGCCGCGCCGCCTTCAGCCATCATCTGTGCGTCCACATCGCTGATCGGCGGGAGCCAAGCGGTTTCGTATGGAATGCGTTCGCGATCCTGGGCCAATATCCACCCCACCTCGTCATGCGACAAATCCGACACCTCTTTAGCCGTCAACGGTTTGAGGAATTCCAATACTTCGTCGATGACTTCCCTCTCGATGTCCAGGAAGTGGTTTCCCAGTTCGCAACCGCGTCGGGTCGGAACTAGGCGCTGTTGGGTATACCTAAACACCATCTGTGTTTCGATAGTCGCCAAACCTTCGTCCAACAACGCTTGTCGTTCGCGCATCAATTGGCGTGGAGCAGGACCTTCCCGCAATCTGGTGTACGTCGCCCCAGTAATCGGTTTCTGCAACCAAGCGAAAGCCTGAAAATCGCAGTAGTACAAGATCTTGTTGAGCTTGACGGCACCGAACCAGGGATCGTCCCGGCTTTGATCCGCGACGTACAACATCAACTCGCGGAACTTCTCGCTGTCGAACTGCGGCTGATACATCGTCTTATCTCGAATCCATTCAATATTCCTGCTACTTATGATACCTGTTTTACGGCCGAGTTGCTAGGTTGATCTGCTCAATTGATGATGTATGTACTAATGCAACAACCCCGTCTCTCGCAAGACCGCCTCGATGGCGGCTTTGGATTCGTCGGACACTGGCGCCGTAGGTCGTCTGGGGTCACCGTACTCGTAGCCGAGCATTGAAAGGGCCGTCTTGGGTGCGCCGATGGTGTTCATCACGATAACGTTGAGCTTGGATGCGATCCGTTGCAACTCGACCGCGGTCTTGTAGTCGCCTCGGAACCCGGCGCTGACGATATCCATGCAGAGCGCGGGTGCGATGTTGCCGAGGAGCATGCACGCGCCATCGCAGCCGATCATAGTGCCAAACGCGAGGAGCGCGCCGCTGCAATTCCACTTCCTCACGCCATCCGGAATGTTCGGTATCACCTGCTGCTCGAAGAGGATCGAGTGGTCGGTGATGTAGGCGAAGACGTTGTCCATACCGCAGAGCTCGGCTATGACCGACGGCGGTGCGGCCGGGTCGCCGCCACGGGCGAAGGTCTGATGTATCACCACCACGGGGAGCGGGCAGCGCGAGGTCACGTAGCTGTAGTACGTGACCAGGTCCGCGGCAGACATGTTCCGCGGTATCCGCATCCGGATGAAGTCGGCTCCCGCTCTTGCGTAGTTCTCGGATAGTCGCAGGGTTTCGATGGTGGAGCGTTCGTCGACGCCGGCGATGACGAATTTCTGACCATCGTGGGCGGCGGACACAGTCTCGACGGTTTGCAATCGTTCCGCTTCGCTGAGCATCGTCTCCTCGCCGTTGGCGGTTACGACTACGAAGCCGGAGAGCGGGGTGTCGAGCCAACGCCCGACGTTACGTTCTAGGGCGTCGAAATCGAGCGATTGATCGGCGTCGTCTCGGAACGGCGTGGGTGTCGGAGCTACGACGATAGGTTGGTCAGAAGATGGTATCGTTGACATTTACGGATTGATCCTCGATCCTGGTCTTGCGAGATGTATGCGAGTTTAACTTTGTTGCGCAACCGCCAGATAACGTTTCGCTCCTACCTGCTGATCGCAGCAGTGATGGTGATTGGTCTTGCGTTGGTCAGCTGTGGAGCCGAAGAAGGTGACGGCGGCGAGATTGCACAAGTCGCCGCGACCACGGTGCCTGCATCGACCGCAACTACCGCGCCTCCACCAACCGCGGCGCAAGCACCGACCGCAACAATCGCACCGACCGCGACCGAATCCCCGTATTGGGCCAAGAAGATCCTGCCCGGCATCGCCATGGATCAGTATCCCCCAGTTGACGACCGAACCGATTACGAACTTAAGAACACGCAGGAGTGGTTAAACGGAGAGCCGACCACGATTGCCGAGATCCGCGACAGCGGGAGAGTGGTGGTGGTCGATTTCTGGACCTATACTTGATACAACTGTAAGAACACGTGGCCGGCCTTGAGGGCATGGCATGAGAGCTACGCTAACGCCGGGCTCACCATCCTAGGAGTGCACACTCCCGAATTCGATTTCGAGAAGAGGATATACAGACTTAGCGCCGCCGTCGAAGAGAACGACATCGGCTGGCTCGTGGTCCAGGACAACGACTACTCCACCTGGCGCTACTTCACCAACCGCTACTGGCCCGCCAAATACATCTTCGATCCCGAAGGCAACCTCCGCTTCCGCCACTTCGGCGAAGGGAAGTATGAAGAGACGGAGCAAGTCATCCGCCTCTTGCTTGACGAAGCTGGGTTTGATGTCAGCGGCATCGAGCCTACTTATCCGTTGCAGTAGCTAGCTTTTCGCTAGCAACTCTCGAAGTTCGGGTAATATCCGTTCCGGCGCCTCTTCAGCTAGGAAATGCCCGCAATCTTCAAACTCACGCACCTCGACGTTCGCCAACGAAGATTTCCACTTTTCCAACTCCTTGGCACGGAACGCGATATCTTTCAAACCCCACAAGACCAAAGCCGGTTTCTCAGCAAAAGCCGCGCGATCGTTCCAGATCGAACCTAGCCAGTCGCTCGCCCGGATGATATGTCCGGGCAAAGCCGCACACGCCGCTCGCGCACCCCAGTCCGGCTGCGCGTACCGGTAGTGGTCCATAACTTCCGGCGTCAAGATTCCTGGATCGCCCACCGCCTTGGGAACCACCTTGTTGACGAAGCAGTTGAACCTCTTGATCAGCAATTGACCGACCCAACTCCTCATCATGAAGCTGAACCGTCTGAAATGCATGTCGTCGTTCACCGGCCAACTCCAAGTATTCGCGACCACGATCCGCTTAACTCGATCCGGATGACGCCGCGCAAAATCTAACCCGATAGGGCCACCCCAATCAGACATGTACAACGTGATATCGCGAAGGTCCAACCTCAACAACAGTGCCTCAACTGACTTAGCATGAGCGTCGGGATGATGGTCTGTGCTCGATTGACTGCGGCCAGACAAACCAAACCCGATGTGATCCGGGGCAACACATCTGAAATCTGAACTCAGTCCGTTTATCAGATGCCGAAACTCGAACGACCATGATGGATTGCCATGCAAGAAAACTATCGGCTCACCCTTCCCCTCGTCGACATAATGCATCTGGTGTCCTGATGGCGTTGTGAAAAAATTGCTCTGAAACGGAAACATCGTCTCAGATACCCAATCGGGCCTTGCAAGAGAGGCGGACTGCTGCAACTCAATCTCCTTACTGTGTTCTAGAAAGTGAGTGATACTCGAGTACCACCCGTTCCACATAACCTTGGTCAACTGGCGACTGCGATTATAGACGACACACCGCGACACCTTGCGTCTAGACTTTCGAACATGACCGTCTACTCCAACGAACGAACCGGCAGCATCGTCCAAAACGAACTCCCCCCATCGATTCCCCGCGACACTCGCGTCGCGATGGACGGCCTAGACTTCCTCGCCGAACTGCCCGATGCCTCCATCGCCGCAACCTTCTTCGACCCCCAGTACCGAGGCGTTCTCGATAAACTCAGCTACGGCAACGAAGGCGTCCTCCGCGGCAAGCAACGCTCGGCTCTACCCCAGATGTCATCGGAAACCATCGCGGAATTCATCCGAGCCATCGACCGCGTCCTCGGCCCCAGCGGACACCTATTCCTCTGGATCGACAAGTTCCACCTCTGCTCTGGCATCGACGAGTGGATCGAAGGCACAACCCTCGAAACCGTAGATCTCATCACTTGGAACAAAGGCCGCATCGGCATGGGCTACCGCACCCGCCGCACCGCCGAATACCTCATCGTCCTCCAAAAAGCCCCCAAACGAGCCAAAGGCATCTGGACCCGCCACGACATCCCGGATGTCTGGACAGAAAAAGCACCGTCGTCAAAGGGCGTCCACCCAAAACCAGTAGCACTCCAGCAGGCCTTGATCGAAGCGGTGACCGCTCCCGATGATCCAGTCCTAGACCCCGCTGCGGGGAGTTTCAGCGTCCTCGAAGCATGTCAATTGGCAGGGCGGACGTTTGTCGGGTGTGATGTGAACGGGTAAGCCGAAATCGTAGGGGTGCCCCTTGTGGTCGCCCTTGCAGCATGGATAACTAGGATCGAATTAAGCTGGAATCATGCCGCCCAAAGTTCGAGACGCGATCCGATTGGCTAGAGAAGAAGGTTGGCGGTTGAATCGCACCAGAGGCAGTCATCGACAATACACACATCCTTCGAAACCCGGAGTAGTAACGATAGCGGGACACCCAAAAGAGGATCTCCATCCTCGTACCTGGGCGAGTATCCTCAAACAAATGGGCTTACGCTGAAGTCAGGAGAATCCGATGTCGCGAACATATACCGTGGTGATCGAAGAGGGTCCCACAAACTGCAGCGCATACATCTTGGAACTACCTGGGTGTATCGCCGCCGCCGAATCCACAGACGAAGTCAGGCGTCTTATCGTTGAGGCGGGATCGATGCACATCCAAGCCATGCTGGAACAGGGAGAAGAGTTGCCCGACCCGGTCCAAGTCTCACGCGAAGAATTCCAACTGGCCTGAAGGACGCCATGCATTCGTTTCTCATTGCTAACTAGTAACATTCGCGGCAGATTGTCTCGAGTGACGACAAACTGCGACTACGCGCCATCATCGCACCCCACCGCCCGCGCCGAAGCCGCTCTAACCCATGTGGCGACGCTGTTGGCGCTCGCCACCCTGCTAGTCAACGACCTCGTCTTCAAGTCGCTGTGGCACGGCTCGTGGTGGACCGGTAAACTTAGCGACCTCGCTTGGGTCATCTTCTCGCCGCCGCTCCTAGCCCTACCACTCACCTTCTTCGCACGACGCAACCCAACTGCCCAACGCGCCGCATGGGTCATCGCCTACATCGGGCTCCCGCTTCTATACGCCGCCTACAACACGTTTGAACCTCTTCGAGACGTGGTGATGGGCGGCTTCTCACTCCTGAGGGGCACTCCGGGCGGTTCGCCGTTCGATCCAACTGACTCGATCGTCATCCCCTTGGGAATGGCCACCGCGATCTGGGTATGGCGGAGCGCCAAAATCGACAGCGTTGCAACACGAATGAGACTTGGACTACTGGTTGCCGCACTTGCGTCCGTCGCTTCAGTCGCAACTACTTATCCACCTACCGTTCAGGGAATCTATGCCATCACGACTAATGCCGACGGGGAAATTCGTTATCACGGTGGTTCGGGCTATTCGTTTCGCGAAGCTGTGCGCAGAGTAGAGACGTCCCGAGGCACCTTTAGGATCGAGGACACGAACGTGACGCTTTCCCATGAAGGCAAGACAGAGGTCGTCTTTTCGAGCATCGTCAAGAGCAAACGGCGCGATTCGATCGCTTTACGCGCCTCTACTCGCCACTTGGAAGGAAGAAAAGTTTCGATCGCTCCTTACTCGATCTTCTACGACGAACGAACCGGGAACGTCATATTGGCAATGGGGCTTCAAGGTGTCGTTGTTGGGACCCCGGGCGGAAGATGGGAGCGAAGGGCGGTCGGAGAACTTAAACCGCTGGACTACTCGATTTCATCGCGCGTCTCTACGCTATTAGATATCGATGAATTGCTCGTTGTTTCAGCTGGGTTAGCGGCATCTTTCATGATATTCACCCTCGTCCTAGTCACGCGGTCTTTCAACTTCGATGTCGGGGTTGCCGGAGCGATATCCCTGACATTGTTTGGCGCAGGCTCCATCGCGCTATTGACGTTTGGGATAATTTCGATGATTCAATCGAGAGGCGACGCTGGGTCTTTTGGATTGCTGCTCATGGCTTTGATACCGTTGGCCATATGTGCAGGTTTTGTTCATAGGGCGTCTGAAATCCGATGTAGAGACGTATTGATAATGCTGGCCGCGTTGATCCCATCAGTACCGGCGGTCCTAGGCCTCATGGCTTTTTCGGATCTTTCGAATGCCACTGAGCTAGTTACCCCAGATCTTGCAGTAGCGTTTCCAATCGTCGCGTTCTTTTTGTCAGCGCCGTTTGTTTTCGCGCTGTCAAGAATCAACGCGGTGCCAATGATGGTCGGAATTCTGATGGGCTTCCTTGCGATGATCCTAGTGTCCGAATTTGCTTTTTTGCTATGGGTAAACGGGAATTTCGTGCTTGAAGGCTCCAAGATTTGTTCGGTATTGCTAGTAGCAACCGTATCGGTCATTTTCGGCATCTGGATGAGGATGAAGATACTAGCCGAATCCTCGAAGCAGCGTCCCCTACCGCCTCATGGTCCGACCGATGGGGCTTGATGTTTAGAGTGTTTGCAGAATAAGAACAGGTATCTCCCACTACCCGCGCCGAAACTGACTTAATCCACGCGACGAATGTGTTGGCACATGCCACGCTCCTGGTCCGCGATCTCGCATTCAAATGGCTCTGGCATGGTTCTTGACCAACAGGCAAGCTCGGCTACCTGGCGAGTCAAGACTGAAAGCTCCGAATACAATGGCCAAGTTGGCAGTGATCATGCCATATATCCTTAACCACGCAATTACAACTACCAACACAACCCCAACCCCATGTCCCACCACTCCCTCCACGACTCCCCCTTCGACCTCTCAAACAAAACCGCCTTCATAACTGGCGGTAACGGTGGCATCGGCCTGGGCATCGCCCAGGGCTTCATCGAGCACGGTGCCAACGTAGCGATCGCCGCGCGAAACGCCGACAAACTCGATGCCGCGGTCGAAACCCTCACCCAAGCTGCGGGTGGCGAATCCTCACAGGTCCTCGCCCTATCCTGCGATGTCACCGACCGAGCATCTATCCAAGCGGCGCTCGATGAGACGATGTCCACTTTCGGCGGTTGGGACATCATCGTCAACAACGCCGGCACCAACAAGCGCTCCGACGAGCCCCAGAACCTCTCCGACGAGGACTGGCGTTACGTCATCGACACCAACCTCACCTCCATGCACAACGTCTCCTCCCTCACCTTCGACCACATGCGAGACAAGGGCGCCGGAAAATACATCAACATCGGCTCCATGATGTCCATCTTCGGCACCGCATACGCCTCCGCATACGCCGCTTCGAAAGGCGGAGTGGTGCAGTACACGAAATCCTGCGCCGTCGCATGGGCCCGACACAACGTCCAAGCCAACGCCATCCTGCCCGGCTGGATCGTCACCGAGATGACCAACCAGTTCAAGGAACTCTTCCCCGAACGCTATCAACTCGTCCAAGATCGCACGCCCGCCGATCGTTGGGGCATTCCTGCCGACCTCGCCGGCACCGCCGTCTTCCTAGCCTCAAACGCCTCTGACTTTGTCACCGGCACCTCCATCCCAGTAGACGGCGGCTACTCCGTCTGGTGAGTTAACTTCCACTTCGGGAGGTGTGCACGATGTCCGTCATTCCGGCGAAAGCCGGAATCCAGAGGGGAAGGGCAATGGGGAAGCGCCGTAGATTCGCGCTCTAATCTGACCGGCAGCAGTTAAGCACAGAACCCCTTCGTGAAGCGAGGAGGACGCGGCGAGCATAGCGAGATGCAGGGGTGCCCGAACCCTATCCCTTCGCCCGAGCAATCCTCCGGCTGACGCTCGGATGGCTGTGCAATACTGTCTCGATCAGCGGATGCGGTTCGGCATTCGATAAATTCTGCTTCGCCAGCTTCTCCATCGCGCTAATGAACTCCGCGCGCATGTGGGTGGTGTCGATTGCGAAGTCGTCCGCCGCGGTCTCTCGGCGTCGGGAGTAGGTGTTGATCAGCGGGAGGGCGATGACGCCGACGAATGTCGTGATCAACGCGAGGAGGGGCAGATTCGCGTAGTCGTGCAACGTTCCATTCAATCCAAACGCACCGGACCAAGCTCCCAGCGCCAGATCGATCACCCACATCGACACGAAGATGACTACCACCTGAACGGCGATGCCTCGCCATATGTCGCCGTTGACGTGGTGACCGAGCTCGTGGGCGATGATCACCTCGATCTCATCCGGATCATGACTCTCGATCAATGTGTCCGAAATGATGATCCGCCGCGTCCTCCCCCAACCGGCCAGAGCGGCATTCGCCTTCACCGTCTTATCGCCCAATTTCCACACGTACGCCCCCTGCACGAACGTCCCCAACTGTTTGGAACGTCGCATCAGACGATCCTTCAACTCCCCATCGGGCAGCGGTTCGAACTTGAAGAAGATCGGCATCAGAACGACGGGTGCGACAGCCGCGATGAACACGGATATGGCCGAGAACAGCAACGACGCCCAAACCCACCAGTATTGAGGATCGG
Source organism: uncultured Dehalococcoidia bacterium (assembly GCA_951812795.1). Lineage (GTDB taxonomy): Bacteria > Chloroflexota > Dehalococcoidia > Lucifugimonadales > Lucifugimonadaceae > Bin127. Next base: position 1,458,667 of record OX638325.1, on the reverse strand, counting down.
CGGCGAGGAGCGCGTACAGACAAGCAACAAAAACGGCCAACATCACCGTCTGCACCGCCAATCCCTTAAACCAGTCCAAGGTCCATCCGCCTACCGATCGGCGAGTGAGTGCGTATCGACGTTCCAGAACATGCCCCGAAAAATACCCCAACGGTAAAGTCAGTACTTCCAGCACGACCGAAGCGAAGATGATGTAAGCAATCGCTCCCAAAACCACGATGCCAGTGATTTCGTCTGAGATTGTGTCTCGTATCGACGCCGACGCGCCCGTGACGAGTATGATCGCAAGGGCAAAGATATAAACGGCCAGATTGGCCAACCCAATCCACAGCTTCGTCCGCTCGTACCGTTTGGGATCGCGAGTTGGTCGATCGCTATCTTTTGACATCACAGTTTGGATTTTAGATGGTTCCAGCTGCGAAACCGACCTGTCAACGAGAGATACGACACTGGTGAAGCCGTGCTACCACCTCGCAGGTTTCCTGATCTTCCTGCCTTGGGAATCTAACATCTCATCGGGCAATTGACTAGCACTTAGATGAGAATCGCGAACACGTACCACACGGCTAGCGGCCCGGTAGATCTCTCTCGGCGTTCGTATCACTGGGAACGGGTTGGCAACCACCACCGGGATATCCAATTCATCCCTCACACGCCCAATCGGTCGAACGAGGTCGGTATCATTCGATATCACCAATGCTTGGTCGTAGTCTCTCTTGAACCCGTCGAATATCATCTCGGTGGTCAGATTGACATCTGTCTTCTTCTCTTCCCACTCGGCGATGGTCACGATCGAAGGCAATCCCTCTATCTGTTCAACCAAAGGGCGGCGCTTCGTGCGTTTTCGGAATGTTCCAAACACAATCTCAAGATTCGGCAACGTCCGAAGTGCTCGAAGATAGATGTTTTGTCTGCGACGCGGTCCGGAATTGCCTCGTTCATCTTCAAGTCGAGCAGTACAGTAGCAAACCTTCCCAATCTCGTGTCTGGGCAACAATTCGGCAGCCAATCGTCTCGGGTCCAGCCACTTATAGGATGTTCCCTTCAGCGCACCGTAGTACAGATTGAAACCGTCGATGTAGACATTCGTGCGCATTGCATCACTGCCTAACAAAAATCTAGACCGCCACCGAGGTGGCGGTCTGTGCCCCATCTTCGAAGATCAGGGGGAAGTTAGTTTCATTTTACCACAAGTGATAACGCCCCGTCATCATGTTCGCAACGCCTCTGCGACGCTTTGGAGTCGATTGATCAACTTCTCGTCGCTCCCGCGGGAAGGATGAGGCACCAGTGGCGCATCAATACCAACCGATTCAAGGGTATCTTGCGCTTTGACTCCAACCGCCACCACCTGAGCGTCCGGATACATATCGATGGTTCGCACGAGCCATTCAGAACCAAACGCAATCTCGTGCTTAGTCGGTGCTCGATTGATTCGCTTGCCACCTTTCCCGACTGCAAACGGCCAAAATGGATAGATATTCCATGTCAAGGGACGCGGCAAATCCGAAAAATACGACGGAAGGTGCTTCCAAAACCTTGTCGCCGTACGCTCACGATGATTCGCATCTTGCCCGACCGGCAGTTCATACCGAGACTCGCATCCGAAATCACCCCAAGGATCGTTTGCAGACGTCAACACATCCGGCGAAACGAACGGTATGCCCGTGATCGCGCCACCGTCACGCCCGGGTGCTTCACCTACAAAAATCGCCGACTGAGACGTATCCTCAAATGTGCTGAACCAACGTATCAGATTGGCGCATCGAACAGCATTTCGGTAGACATTGACGCTCCGATCAACTGGCGTCTCGGATTCAGCAAGCGCTTCGACAAACTCCCTGACCTCCACATCCCGACTCACTCAACCACCTCAACCGTCCGCTTCTCAAACTGTTTCCAATCCCACTCCGCACCCCAACCTGGTGCATCCGGCGGACTCAGCTTGCCGTCGATCGGCACAACCGGATTCAACAGCCCGATCTGCTCGCCATCCAGATCGAGATGGCCACCAGGGAAGAACTCGTAGTACGAAGTGTTCTGAATGGAGCACAACAGATGCGCATGAACCAACCCGTACAAACCGCCCGGCCCGTTCAACTCCACATTCGTCCCATGCAACTCAGCGAGATGCGCCAACTTCATCAAATTCGTCGTGCCGTGCCGAGCGTTCGGTCGGACCAAGTCGGTCGCACCCGAAATCAGATACTGCGCACACAGATCCGTGTCGTACATAAACGTTTCGGTCGCCATGATCGGAATGTTCAGCGTCGAAGCCAATCGAACCAAGAGATTGTGGCTCCGCTCCGGCAACGGCTCCTCGAACCAGCGATAGTCTAGATCTTCCAACGCACGCCCGACCTTCAACGCCTCCTCGAACGTGTAGATCGCAACCGGATCGTGCATGCAATCGATTTCATCGCCAACCGCCTCCCGTATCGCCGTCAACCATCGGATGTTTTCCTCTACGGGGTGGTAGAAGTGGTCCTTGACTGCCACAAATCCCAGATCCAACGCCCTTTGCGCGTCCTCAACCGCCTCATCGATCGTTGCTCCACGAGTGTTGTAGTAGGCATGGACCTCATCTCTCACCTTGCCGAGCAACGAATAGACGGGCAACCCCGCGACCTTCCCGGCGATGTCCCACAGACAGTTGTCGAATCCGCCGAACCAACTCGGCGACCGGTACACCCACCGTGTCCCCTGATGCAGCTTCTGATACAAATACTCCCGCTTCAACGGGTCTTCGCCAACGACCAACGCCTGCAACTGCGGCACATCCGCCGGATGCAAACCCGTGTGACCATCACCTGGAGTGGTGCAGACCCCGACTACACCCTCATCCGTCTCGACATGCAACACATACTCGTACCGAGGTTTGCTGCGCGCTGGTACCGTGTGATGCAACCAGCGCTCCCGACGTTGCCCCTCCAACTTGATCAGATCGAAATACCGATCCTCCCCATCCATCTCAAGAACCGACATCTTCACATTAGTGATCTTCATGACATCAAAGGATACGCCTACAACCCCCGCTATTCCCGACGCACCTCCCGTCGTTCCCGCGCAGGCGGAAACCCATCAGGTTTCCCCCGCCGAGCGGGGGAAATGTCCGAAGGACAAAGGGGGCCCATCACCCATCACCCATCACCCATCCCTAAATCCTTTCAATCCTTCAAATCCGGGTTCAGACAACCACCGCCCAAGTATCATGGCAATCATCCAAAATCACAGCAATCATAGCTCAAACAACGAGGCGACGACAATGGCAAACACGATGCGCGCAGCTCTCGATGACGGAACCCGCACCTACACCACGCAGGATGCACCCATGCCCGAGATGTTCGATGGCGCGGCACTGATCCGCGTTAGGCAGACGGGCATCTGTGGCTCAGACCTCCACATGACCGCTCGTCGAGAGGAAGCACAAGACGTACCATCTGGTCACGAAGTGACCGGCGAAATCGTCGAACTCCCCGCAGGCAACCACAACCTGCAAGTCGGCGACCGAGTCGCTATCGACACGGTGTGCTCCGGACGCGCTTGCTTTGACTGTCGTTACTGCAACTACGGTCAGTATCGCCACTGCCTCAACTTCGTCGAAGATTCAGGTGGCGGATTCGCCGAGTATATGACGCGCCGCCCCCTCGGCCTCTTCAAGCTGGAAGACGACATGGACTGGACCGACGGCGCACTCGTCGAACCGATGGCCGTATCCGTCCACGGACTCCGCTACGCCGGTATGAAGCCCGGCGATGTTGTCGCGGTCGTCGGCTCCGCTCCCATCGGACTCTCTTCGATCGCCAGCGCGCACGCCTTCGGCGCAAGCAAAGTAATCGCCTCCGCGAAATATCCGCAACAGGCAGAACTCGCCGCCAAAATGGGTGCCGACGTCGTAACCGGTGCCGAACCCGGTGAGCTTACCGATCGCGTTCGCGAACTGACCGACGGCGTAGGTGCAGACGTAGTTGTCGAATCCGTCGGCGGACATCAGACCATCTCGTTCCACGAGGCGATGAACGCCACTCGCAACCAAGGCACCATGGTCTACCTCGGCGGCATCAAGGTGCCGATGGAGGTTGACCTCTTCGACCCGATGTTGCGAGAGATTAAGATCATCTCCTCCAACTGCTACGGCATCATCGACGGCATCCACGACTACGAAGTCGCCATCCGCATCCTATCCTCCGGCAACCACCCCTACCGCGACACCGTCAAACACCGCTACGGCCTAGAGGAAATCGCACCAGCCTTCGACACCGCGTTCGACAAGACTACCGGGGCGGTAAAGGTGCATATTGTTCAGAATTAAGTGCTGAACACAACGTTAAAATCGCACCATGCCCCCGAATTCACCGACGTGCGTTGCAATGACCTCAAAACTCAACAGAGACGACGTTCTGGGTCTCCTTCGTGAACACAAGCCGATCATGAAGGAGCGTTTCGGCGTGTCTGAAATTTCGCTGTACGGATCCTTCGCCCGCGACGAAGCCAACGATGACAGCGACATCGACGTTGTCGTGAAGTTTGGCGTGAAACCGACCTTCAGGTCGTACTTTGGGGCGCAGATCTATCTGGAAGATGTTTTCGGCCGTTCGGTAGACTTGGCACGAATGCACGAGCTGCGTAAAGAGATTCACCCCTACGTTGAGCGTGATTTGATCAATGTCTGATGGAGAGAGGCCTGAGCGGGGATGGCGGTCGTTTATCTCGGACATGATCGCAAGCGGTGAATCGGTTTTGGCATTCACCGATGGCATGAACGTCGAAGAATTTGTCAGCGACGAACGGACGTATAAGGCGACGTTGTGGGACCTTCGCATAATCGGAGAGGCGGCTACCCATATTCCCAAAGAAGTCCGAAACACGAACCCGGAATTTCCGTGGAGCGAAATCATCGCAATGCGCAATCGCATCACTCATGCATACGAAGCCATCGACGTAGACATCGTCTGGGACACCATCAAAACCGACATTCCGACAATGCTCGTCGACTTACGAATCCTCCTCAACCAGACGGACGAGGGTAAGGTTTAAGGAATCTATCGAAGCAAGAGTACGGATAAGCGAGCGGTCATACTCGATCATGGCTAAACGGAGCAAGAAGAAGAGCAAACGAAGGCGCAAAGCTGCGCGACAAGCACAGAACTCTATGACTGCTGTGAGAATCCGCGAATCGGCTCAAAATCATCAATCGGTAAATGGCGCTCCCACAATCTTCGTGCCCGAGCCGCGGTCTGTTTTTAACCCACTGGATTGGGAAGGAAAAGGTGGCGACATCGGCCGATACATCACTGAAGAGACGGCGAAAATCCTCAACGCTTACGTCGCCGATCCGGATGGCATAGATGAAGACGCACAAGCAGAGAGATTTTCCTTCCGCGGTGGTTACTCTCGCCGGCAGCTGGTAGAACTTGTGCAAAACAGCGCGGACGCATTGAAGCGCATAGGTGGCAGGATCGAAGTTCGATTAACGGACGATTATCTTTATTGTGCCGATGAAGGGGCGCCGATCACCGAAGGAGGAGTGCGATCGCTGATGCGTTCTCACCTATCTTCCAAACATGGGACAGAATTCATTGGACAATTCGGTTTAGGATTCAAGTCGGTCCTCGCTATCAGCGATGCGCCAGAGTTCTTTAGTCGTTCTGGCAGTTTTGTCTTTGATCGATCCCGCGCTGAGAGAAAGATCCGTGATCGAATACCCGGGGAACGTCCATGCCCCGTATTGCGGTTGCCAGAGCCGATTAATCCAATCGAATGTGCTGACACTGAAAACGTGCTTCGCGATTTGATGTCGTGGGCGACGAACATCGTGCGTCTGCCCCTGAAATCCGACGCGTACGCGCGGATCAAACCTCAATTGAACGAGTTCGAACCTGAATGTCTGTTCTTTATGGCGGGAGTGAGCCGCCTTGGGTTGAAAGACGATTGCGACGGATGGCGCGAAGAACACTCGACTAGAAATCGCGGCGGAGAAACACTACTCGAGACCACAGGTTCAGAAGCGACCAACAGCGAGAGCAGGTGGAGGGTGTTTTCCACGCGGGCTGCTTTGTCTGACACCGCTCGTGAGGACTACCAGACTGATATAGACGCAGACGACGAGATTGATGTGTATTGGGCGGTGCCGATTGAGCGAATGAACCAACCCGGCGATTTCTGGGCATATTTTCCCACCACCCAAAGTTGTCTTGTAGCGGGGATTGTAAATACGCGGTGGAAGACGAACGAGGATCGGCACGATTTACTTGAAGGTCCGTATAACGACGAATTGATTGAGCTGGTAGCACAGTTAATTGCTGAAAATATCGTCATACTTTCACACGCTGATGACCCTTCTCGACATCTCGATGCACTGCCCCGACGGATCGAAACGGGGGATAATCACTACGCCGACCGTCTGAGGACGCTAGTGTTTCAGCACCTCAATAAGGAACCAGTATTGCCCGATTTGCTCGGCGAGTTGAGTCGCCCCGGCACGATCAGTTACCCACCTAATCTTCGGGATAACACCAAGTTGCGAGACGTGTATCAATCGTGGGTAGCCAACAACCGCCACTCGCCACACTGGATACATCCGTCGGCGCTGCGTACCAGGGAAAGAATTGGTACTGTCGAACGGCTATGTGACAACAACGGTCTACCGGTGAATCAAGGTGGTTTGGGAGCGCCAAGGGCGTCAGTTGCCGAGTGGTTGGAAGTCCTAGTTGACGGCACCGCGGACGACGAAGCGATGAAAGCCTCCAAAGCGGCGATACAGATTGCGGTGGATTTGCCTCGTTTCGAAGTTCAGCGTGAACTTCGAGGATACGGCAAAATCATCCTAACGCAGGACGGAGACTTCGTTTCTCCGAGTGGGAGACTATATCTGCCCTCTGAGGAAGGCACAGATTGGCCGGGACGTTTGCCGGTTCACGTCGAGTTGGCGAACGACCCATCAATCCGCCGGAAACTCCTGGAACTTGGCGTACAGGAGGCATCCTTTGAAACCCGATTCGAATCACTACTGAACAGAACAATACCGGAATACTCGTTCCAATCACGAAAGGTCAGTGACGATCAATGGGACGCATTTTGGGAGCTATCCAGGAGCATTGATGTTGACACCGCTGCAAGGATGATAGTCAATCGTTCTGGATGGCGAGCCAACCTATCCTTAAAAACCGTCGCTGGGATCTGGAAACCTGCTCATTCAGTCCTTTTGCCCGGCGCAGTCGTGCCTGGTGATAACAGCCGAGATGGAATCATTGCAGTGGACACTGGCTTTCATTCGCACGACATAGTGTTGATTGAATCCCTGAGAATAGCGGATCGGCCTCTTGATGATTGGAACTTGCTTGGGGAGCCCAGTTACAGGAATCATCTCAGAAATTACAGCGACGAATTCCAAGATCACGGATACAAAAACACTGGACAAAGACCTCAACTGATGAAGGTCGATTTCAATAGCACCAACGGAGTAGGTCCTATTCACGTCTTTTCGCTCTTGTCAGAAGAAGGCAAAACTAGATTTACCGAGGTGTTGATTTCTCATAAATCGACTTTCTCGCTGTGGGAAATCAGGCATGACACGCAGCGTCAATACGGTGCGATGCCCGTACCCCAACTGGCAATTCCTGCTCTCGTGGAACATGGTCGCATCCGAACATCGACTGGCACCGTCCCATTTACAGACGCACTCGGTGAAACACCTAAGAGCCGCGAAGCCCAGAAGTTCCTGCTTGATCATCCGAATGTCGAGTGGATCAAGGAATTCTTTGACTTGCAGGATGCGCCCGTGAGGCAGCTCATATACGCGATCAACGCCGGTCCCGCTGTACGAATTACCGAAGCTTGGCCAGGGTTGTCTCAGCACCTCGAAAAAGAACATCGCGGGTGCAACATCATCCACTGTGAAGCAATTCATGACGAGTACGGTGACGACCTTGGGTGGCATCATGTCAAACGTGGCGACGACATCATCGTCGTTCACATGGACCGTGAAGACGAACTGGATGCGATCACTGACGAACTCAGTATCTTGCTTGACGATGGCGAGCGGTTCGGCATCCTAAACCAACCCACTCCCGAGGAAATTCGAGCTGCTCGCGAAGCAGTACGGGAACAACCCGATGCCGAGTCGAAGCTGCTGCTGGCTGTCGGGGGAGATGAGTTGCTCGAAGGATTGCCTGACGCGTTGACGACATACTACAGTCGCAATGGAAGACGATTTCCAGGGAAAGAGGTTGCGGGTGCTGCCATCTCGACGTATCACACCAACTCGTTGAAGGAGTATCGACACGCACTCGCGCGTCTCGATCCGCCGAAGCAATGGGCCGGTTCACGCCCCGCGATCCAATTCGGGACATCGCTCGGTTTCTCACCTGAGTGGGCTGGGGAACGCAGTGTGCGGCGCGATCCATTCTTGGAAGTGCCCGGGCCGATCGAACTACCGCCGTTACATAGCTATCAACGCATCGTGGTCGAAAAGCTGCGTCAAACGTTGCGCAGTTCCGACGGTATATTCGGGGAACGACGGGCGATGATCAGTCTTCCGACAGGTTCCGGGAAAACCCGCGTTGCGGTCGAAGGGATCGTCAGTGCCATCACTGAAGATGGGTTCAGCGGCGGTGTCCTTTGGGTAGCCGATCGGGACGAACTCTGCGAACAAGCTGTTCAAGCTTGGCAAGAAGTGTGGCGTGCAATGGGTCCGCGCGACCAAATGTTAAGGATTTCGCGAATGTGGCAAGGGCAACCACCGCCTATGGCAGCCGCTGACAGACACGTAGTGGTCGCTTCAGTTCAAACGCTTTCCAGTAAGTTCAGTCGCGGAAATTCCGATTACGATTTCTTGCGTGATTTCCGCCTTATTGTGTTTGACGAAGCGCATCGATCGATAGCTCCAACATTCACATCCGTTATGGAGGAACTGGGATTCCGCGTTAGGAGCGGAGAAAAAGAGCCGTTGTTACTTGGTTTAACTGCCACTCCGTATCGAGGTTACAGCGAAACTGAGACACGCTGGCTCGCGAATCGGTACGGGCAAAACCGACTCGATCGCGGTGCCTTTTTGTCTGACGACGCCGACAAGGTTATGCGGGAACTTCAGGAGATGCAGGTATTGGCACGTGCTACCCATATGGAGATCGAGGGAAGCGAATTCGCTTTGTCCGAAGAAGAACGTGCACAGGCTATGGAAACTCCGTGGCTATCGACGAAAACGGAAATCCGCATCGCCCGCGATGCCGAACGCACCGAACGAATCATCGACGCATACAAGGAACACATCGCCTCCCAACCTGAAACATGGCCAACACTCATATTCGCGACATCCGTCGAACATGCGCAAACGTTAGCCGCGATACTGAACGCCGATGGCATATCGGCACGGGCCGTATCTGGCGGTACTGATCGGTACACGCGTCGTCAGGTGGTAGAGCAATTCAGAGCAGGAGACTTGAATGTTCTTGTGAACTATGGAGTATTCCGCGAGGGATTCGACGCGCCCAAAACCCGAGCCATCATCGTCGCCAGACCCGTATACAGCCCCAATCTCAATTTCCAGATGATCGGGCGAGGCTTGCGCGGCATCAAAAACGGCGGCAACGATCGATGTTTGATCTTGGACGTCAACGACAACATTGCCAACTTCGAGCGCAACCTCGCCTTCACGGAGCTCGAATGGCTGTGGGATTGACTCCCACCTGAAAATCTCCGCCAAATCACATCCCCGCCGCCACCTTCTCCGCAATCATGATCGTCGTGGCGTTCGTATTTGCCCGAATCACGTCCGGCATCACCGACGCGTCCACGACCATCAACCCGTCAACCGCATGCATCTCGCACTCCGGCGACACTACCGCCATCGGATCGGACGACGGCCCCATCTTGCAAGTTCCTGACGAGTGGTGCTGCGTCCGCACATTTGAAAGCAGCCATTTGTTGAGAGCCTCATCATCGAACAACACATCGTCGGTAGGATCTACCCTTCGCATCATCGCGGGTGCGTACTCGGGCATCTCCGTTAGCTCCGCACTGAGTCGCACCGCGCCCCGCATCCGCTCCATGTCGAACGGCTCGCTTAGGTAGCGATAGTCGAGGATCGGTTGATCATGCGGATCTGTTGTCGCCAAACGAAGCTCGCCCTTACCGACCGCCTTCTGCAACGCGATGCTGAAACCAGTCGGGGTTTTGGCTATCGAGGGATCGAAATCTGCCGGTACGTGCTCGGTTCTTATCGATATCGGACGCATGTGCATGTCGTTGCGGTAGGGCGAACCCGGCGTCGTGTAACGCATCCCGATCTGGAGCGGCGCTGGACGCTCGGGAACTGGTTCCTCAAGATCGCTCTCGCACTTGACGAAAACCGCGATATGGTCTCGAAGGTTCTGCCCGACACCTGGAACATCAGCGATCACTGAGATGCCGTTTTCCGACAAGTGGCCGGCAGGCCCGACGCCCGAGAGCATCAATAGTTGTGGCGAATTGATGGCTCCTCCGCTCAAAATCGTGAGTTCCGATTCCACACGATAGGTCTCACCACCCGATTCGACCTCGACTCCGACGGCTCTACCCTTCTCGATCAAAACTCGGTGAACCAGCACGTCTGATCGCACAGTGAGATTCATCCGGTCCCGCGCCATTTGCAGATACGTTACCGCAGTGCTCATGCGTATATCGTTGATGCGATTCACAACCAAGTAACCGACACCAGTCGACTCCGGGTGGTTGTGATCATGCGTGAACGGATATCCCGCCGCTTGGCACGCATCTATAAACGCCTTCGGGCTTGCGAACAACTCGTCCTCTTTGTAGCGACGCACCGGTATCGGGCCATCAGAGCCGTGAAAGTCGTCGCCCGGAAAGTCGAGATCCGTCTCGATCTTCCGAAAATAGGGGAGAACGTCGAGATACCCCCAACCTTCGTTGCCCTCGGCCGCCCAGTCGTCGTAATCCTCCGGGATGCCGCGGAACCAAATCTGTCCGTTGATGGCGCTCGATCCGCCTACCACCTTGCCGCGTGGAAGTTTGAACGGTTCCTGCAACGGCGTCGCCAGTGCCTTATAGCCCCATGTGTGCTCATCGATGTCGTACGACTCGTACCAGGCTTGAACGCCGTACTTGATTTGGTCCGGCATCGAGTTGACATCCGGATAATCGGGTCCCGCCTCGAGGAGCAAGACGTTACGGTTGCGGTCCTCCGACAACCTGGAAGCCAATACGCAACCGGCTGAACCGGCGCCCACGATCACCACGTCGTACTTCACGGCAAATGTCCTTGGCTGACATCGAAGAATCGATGCCGTGAATTCTATGCGCTTCCGCGATGTTTAGGTTCAACGGATACGACCGAATTTCAAGCTGCTTGCCGATAATGGTCGTACCAATCGCTTCGGATCTGATCAGACGGAACCCGCGTCGCGAGACCATCGCCAAACCCGTGATCGGGGTGACGAAGCGACCGTTTTGGCGACCGGGCCCCGATTGCACCGCCCCTCTGGATTCCGGCTTTCGCCGGAATGACCGAGTATTGCAATGGTCTCGCGTCGCGGGGTAGAACAAAATCAACGGAAGATCCTGATCTCCGAGTTTCGATTTTCACACGCCCGGTAGTTACGCGGAATTTGGCGTCGCAACAACCGCGGATGTCACGCGCCTCAGCCAGCCGCGGCTTCTGGCATGCGGTACTGATGCCAATCGGCGACTTGCACAGTAGGCGGCCGTTCCCGGCCCCTGTTTGATCTGCGACGCCTCTGAGTTGTCACCGGTACGTGAATTCCTTCGCGCAGAGCAACGCGGTACACTGTCCGTTCGCTAGTCTTGACGATCTTAGCTATCTGCGAAACCTTCAAGCCTTGCCCGCGCAGTCGTACGATCTCTTGATCCCGCATGGTCGTCCGGTTGCGGCGACCCCAATTCGGGTCGTCGTATTTGCAGAGCGCTAGCGGACACTCTAGGCACGACGGCGCCAAGTCGCAACCGGTGTCGGTGTAGTCGCAGTTCTCTGGTAGGCCTTTGTCGGTGCTGTAGGAGTTGGCCAAACGTTTGCGTTTTCTGCTCTGGCTCGTATTTGTCTGATTGATCTGCTCGTAACTGGCCGCACGCATCTCTCATACGATTCCTCTGACTTGGCAGTCCTGCCATGCACGTTCGAATAACGATCCATCAAATCCAGACTGTCCGTAGTAAACAAAGGTCAACGCCTCGTCACGACACCGCGGAGCAACGACTCGGTCGAACCACTCCGGATCGATCAGATGCGCGCCTACGATCTCGACTAGCAAGCTCGGAAAGACATTGGTCGCATGGTCGCAGACAGGATTGTCTACGCTGACGAAAATGTGCCGTGCCGCGCCCACGCTGATGCTACGTTCACCAATCGGTTGCCAAAGCTCGTCAGCGCCTGATTTTGCGAGCGCCGCGACCAACATGTCCATAGCCGGCCAAGTGTGCAAATTCAACGATGGTGAGATAGTGGCGCTCATTCCGCCGAATGCTGAGGAAAGCGTCAGCAACAAGCTCCGCATCGGAGTCGAAAAGTCGGTCGCATGCGATACTGATCGGCACTTGACGGCGAACGAGCCGAATTCCTGCGATGCCGCGGATTGCATGATTCGCTGACCGAGGACTTCACGATCGTCGATGAATTCGATCGATCCCTGGGTGAGCATCCGCAACTCAGCGTCAATGTCGAAATCTACCGGCAACCGCTCAAGCGTCGCCGCATCGCCCCCCTGCACCACGATGTCCAGTTCATGTGGATCATGCCGACGTCGCGGCGCCTTAAGCAAATTGCGTTCCAAAATCTGTGTTGTCATCCAATCTGTCCTATCTCTATGGAAACGGTGTTCTATTTAGAACATATATCTTGTTAGAACGTTTGTCAACTCTTGCGCTGAAAATCCAAAAACCAGACTACGCGTGTTTCGTGGCACCTGCGCTCATTGGTGCATAATGGACATCGGCACGGCATCTCAAGCAAGCGACTCAGCAGTCACATGTCAGTAAACGTTGAAATCGTCTCCATCGGCTCGGAACTTTTGTTGGGCCAGATCGTCGACACCAACTCGGCGTGGATCTCGCAGCGACTAGCAGAAAACGGCGCAAACGTCTACTACAAGTCGTGCGTAGGTGACAACCTGAACCGCATGACGGAGGTACTGCGCATCGCACTTCAGCGCGCAGATGTAGTGATCACGGGAGGCGGTATCGGACCGACACAAGACGATCTGACCCGAGAAGCCGTCGCAGATGTCTTCGACGTCGACGTCGTTACTGACCCTGCTTCCCTAATCGAACTCCATGAGCGATTCCAGAACCGCGGATTCATCCTTACCAAAAACAACGAGCGTCAAGCCCAGATCCCCGACGGCGCCACCGTGATCCGCAACCCCAACGGCACTGCTCCCGCATTCATGGTTGAATCCGACAAAGGCACCATCATCAGCCTTCCCGGCGTCCCGTTCGAGATGAAGTGGCTCATGACCAACGAGATAATTCCATATCTGCAAAAGAAGTACGATCTCGGAGAGACGATCCACTACCGAGTCCTCAAAGTTGCCGATCTCGGCGAAAGCGCAGTCGATCACGAGATCGGACATCTCATCGCCGAATCATCCAACCCAACGGTTGGCGTACTCGCACGTCCTGGTCAGGTCGATGTCCGGATCGCAGCCCGCGCCGCCACGATTGATGCAGCGATAGAACTTATACAACCAATGGAGCACCAAGTCCGCGAGCTCCTAGGCGACCATATTTTCGGTGTCGACGACGAAACGATTGAGAGCGTTATCGGCGCCATGTTGCGGGAACGCGAAGCAACGGTCGCTGTTTACGAAGACCTCAGCGCAGGTGCCGTCTCGGATTCCATGAGGACCGCGGCCGGCGATAGGTTCCTTGAAGCCATCGTCGCAAACACCGACTTGCCGGGTGATCGTTTGATAGGCACCCAGAACGGTAACGAGATCGTCGGCGAAAAACGTGCGATCGCACTAGCACGCGCAATCCGGGAACACTCTGGTGCGTCGATTGGCGTCGCGGTCCACGGCATTCCCGAATCGGCCGAAACGGAAAGCAGCGCAGTCAACCTCGGGCGCGGCGACACCTACATCGTGATCTGCGACGCCGAAAAGACCGAGACACGTCATGCGAGGTCGGCCGGCAGTGGTGCGCCCGACCGCAGGCGGGCGGCGATGTACGCGTTCGGCACTCTCCGGCAACACTTGCTCGGATCATCTGGTTGACGTCGATACAACAGTACGAGGATGTGACATGAATCCGACAACCAAAGCCAAAATAGTTCGTATCAGTGTCGTCCTGGCGGTGCTCGTTGCAACGATGACAATCGTCTTGACCGCATGTTCCTCTCCTGAACCAACGTCGACCCCGGTACCTCCTACCGCGACCCCAGTACCGCCGACTGCCACTCCGGTACCTCCGACACCGACACCCGTACCACCCACGCCGATTCCTGTGCCGCCAACCGCAACGCCAGTGCCGCCGACCGCGACTCCCGAGCCAACCGAAGCCCCAGAAGAGCCCGCGGCTGACTCGATCGATGAAATCAGTCCCGCCGGTTTATCCGCGCACGACGCCGCATGCATCGAAGAGCACGCGGACGCGGCGACCGTCGTCAAAGTCTTCGCTGCAATTGAAGCGCTCATCACTGGAGAGGGCGCCATGCCCGATCACATACTCGATCTGCTCGACGCGGCCGAACCCCTGTCCCATTGCGGTGTGATGCCTGAAAGATTCGCACCGATCGTGGCGCAGATCTCACGAGATGATGCGGCCTGCGTCATCGAACAATCCGGCGTCGAACAGCTCATGGCGTTCTTCACAATCACCGAAGAGCAACAAGCTCAAACGCTAAACATCATGGCTTTGTCGCCACTGCTCGGCGCCCTTCAAGCCTGCGAAGTCACTCTAGATCTAACCGCCGGACAGTAACAAACGAAACCAAGAGACTCTGCCTAGAAATGCCTTCGGTAATTCGCCTCAACGCATATCATGTTGGCAGTAACGATTACGGGTCCTATACCAAACACATCCCGATTCCTCGCTAGGAGCTCATCAACATGAGAAGCAAGGCAGCAATCCACGTCGAACACGGCAAGCCCTTGGCGGTCGACGAAATCGAACTCCCGGATCCACGCGCCGATCAAGTTCACGTCAAACTGCACTCTAGCGGTGTCTGCCACTCGCAGCTCCACCAGATGCACAACCCGCAAACTCCGACGCCATCCCTCCTAGGGCACGAAGGTACCGGAACGGTCATCTCTGTAGGCGCCGACGTCTCCCATGTCAAGGAGGGCGATCTCGCGATCGTGACCTGGGTTCCCAAAGACCCGATCCAAGGGCGATGGACTCCCGAACTCAGCGGCGCAACCTACCGCGAAGAACCCCTCAACGGCGCTACCTACACTTGGGGCGAAGACGCCCTTGTATGGGGCGGATACGTCGTCCCGATCGACGATGACAACCCCAAAGACATCTCGTCCATCGTCGGATGCGCCGTCCTCACCGGCGCCGGCGCGGTCCTGAACACCGCGCGCGTCCGACCCGGAGACTCCGTAGCCATCTACGGCATCGGCGGTGTTGGAACCTCCGCCCTCATCATGGCCAGCATACTCGAGGCGTACCCCCTAATCGCCGTCGACATCGAAGACTCCAAGCTCGAATACGCCAAAGAGATGGGCGCGACGCACACCGTCAACGCCATGGAAACCGACCCGATCGAGGCGATCCACGAGATCACCGGCGGCGGCACCGACTACGCCTTTGACGCTATCGGCCTCCAGATCACCAGCGAACAGATCCTACCGACCGTCCGCGGCGGTGGTCCCGGCGCCGACAACCACGGCGGAATGGCAGTCCTCATCGGAATGCCAGCACCGCAAATGACCGTCGACCCCGGTCAATTTATGTACCACCAGAAGCAGTACCGAGGCTCCTTGGGCGCAACCTACCCCAAAAAGGATTTCGATCAGTTCCTCCGCTGGCACCACGAAGGCAAATTCCCCCTCGACAAGCTCGTCACCCGACGCTACACGCTAGACCAGATAAACGAGGCCTGCGACGACCTCCAAAACGGCGAAATCCTAGGCCGCGCCATCATGGTCTACGACTAGGGAATCCGACGTTTCTGCATGCTCTACCGCACCCTCGGAAAATCAGGCATCCCCGTCTCCATCGCCTCCTACGGTGGAGGCGGACCTAGCCAGTTCGGCAAAGCGGCCGGCCTAAACGCGAGTCAGCGCCGCGACCTCATTGACCGAGTTCTAGACCTCGGTATCAACATGTTCGACACCGCGGCCAACTATGGCGACAGCGAGGAACAACTCGGGCAAGCTCTAAACGGCGTCCCGCGCGACTCCTTCCTCATCGCCACAAAGTGGACCTGGAAGACGCCCGACGGCAACTTGCCCGACACCGATTCAGTCGTCTCGTCCGTAGAGCGAAGCTTGCGCCGCTTCAGCACCGACGTCATCGACATCATGCAGATCCACGGCATCCGCCCGGAGAACTACTTCGAACTCACCGAGCGTTACGTACCGGCCCTGCAGAACCTCAAAGAGCAAGGCAAAGTCCGACTTATCGGCTTCTCCGAGATGATGACCGATGACTCGAAACACACCGTGCCGCAAACCGCTCTCGAAGAGCATCCTGACGTCTGGGACACAATCATGCTCAAATACGGCATCCTCAACCAATACGCCGCCAAAGAAATCCTCCCGTTCGCTCAGAAACACGGCGTCGCCATCCTAAACATGGCACCGGTCCGCTTCACCCTCACCAGACAGCACGAATACGAGCAACTCCTACAAAACTGGCGCGAAGAAGGCGATATCGACGTCGACCATCCAAAACTCCGCAACGGCTTAGATTGGCTGATCACCCAAGACGCCCCCTCCATCATCGCTGCCGGCTACAAATTCGCCGCCGATCATCCCGGAATCTCAACCGTCATCACCGGAACATCCAACATCAAACACCTAGAAGAAAACGTCGCCGCCTTCGAAAACCCAACCCTTCCCGACGAACACATGGAACTACTCAAACAACTCCTAGGCAATTCCGCCGCACCGCGTTAACCCACCACTCATTCCAACGGAAACAGAGCCGAATTCTTCTCGATACGTCGGAACAGCTCGTCCAGCGACAAAACACTCAGTCGCGGCAGGACTCGATCCTCGATCTCAACCATTCCGAATTCTTCGGCTTCGCGCAAAATCTCTCCGTTAACGTAGCCCGGCGCAATTAGCACTCCCGCTACCACGCCATCCTCGCTTCTCTGATCCAATATCCGTTTTAAGACGGCTAATATCGACTTGTCAATCGTAAATTCACCCACAACCTTGACGATCACGTGGTAAGACCCGCTAAGAGCGCCCGTAAACGAAACGATGCCGTCGATCCCTTCGCCGATGTCGTGTAGGTTGCGCCACGGGACGCAGTTCGGAATCTGACTGATCACCGCGCGTTCGAATCTCAACGGATCGCTATCTGCAAACTCACGCCAAGCGGCGACATCGGTGGGTTTTGTCGACAACAGCCCTTTGACCTGAAAATCATCGTTCAATTCGCCCCGACGGAAACGATCGCGCAAAACGCTCAACGCCATCGGCTCGACGTCGATACCAACCCAAGACCGCTGAAGTCGTTCCGCTGCGACCATCGTCGTTCCGCAACCGCAGAAAGGGTCCAGAACCAAATCGCCTTCGTTGCTTGAAGACCGGATTATGCGCTCAAGCAATCGCAGAGGTTTTTGCGTCGGATATCCGGTTCGCTCCGGAGACCAAGTCTGCAACGAGTTGATGTCCGTCCACCAATCGGGCATATGTGCACCGCGATCGAGGTCGCGTTCGCGGGCATCGATGCTCACACCGCCTCGCGACGCTACGAGGTTTTTCGAAGCCTCCGAATACTCGGTGTACTGTGGATTGAAGCGATACTCCCCGCTCTTGGAGAAACGTAGTATCACATCGTGCTTCCGGGCGAAATCACGCCGCGGCACACCACCGCCACGATACCCCCAAACAATCTCATTCCGGAAATTTTCACGTCCGAATATGGCATCCATGATCACCTTCAGATAGTGGCTAGCCGTCGGATCGCAATGCATATAGACGCTACCGGAAGGCTTGAGCAGGCGACTTACCTCGACGAGACGAGGGGTCATGTTCACCAGATACGCCATCAATCGATCTCGTCCAATCACCTTGAATAACCCGGAAATCGACTCGGCGATCCCTGTGCCACGATGCTCCTGTACCGTCTCCTCGTACAACGATTCCGATGCATCATCCCAAACCCAAATATCTTCGAACGCCGGGAGATGTGCCTCTGCCTTCAACACCGAAGGCCCACGAAACACTATCTTGTAGCTTTTATTCGAATTGAATGGTGGATCCAGATAAACCAGATCGACCGTCCCAGCCTCCATCCCCCGCATCACCTCAAGGTTGTCGCCGAGATAGAGACGCCTATCCTCGCGCCTAAGATATTCAACATTAGAAACCGATCCGATTCCAGATGCGTATTCCGTCATGTCGAATTGTGTTTCGCGTCTCTGAGTTCGTGTCCGCAATCTGTCAGAAGACAACCTCGCGGGGTGTGATTTTAGGGTTGATGCTATATTTGGCGCAGTCTACGATTGAACTAACAGATAACTCTCGGGTCCGATAGAAAACCCAACATCAAACCCGTAATCGCACCCTCCGGACATCGAAAGGACCCTTAACTTGACTACATCGTCAGCTATCGTCGCCGAATCCACCGTCAACCGTGAACACGCCGAGACCATCGAGCGCATCGTCGCTAACGTCGGACGCGTGATCATCGGCAAGGATGACGCTATTCGACTCGGCGTGGTTGCTTTGCTCAGTCGCGGCCACACTCTCGTCGAAGACGTCCCGGGAGTCGGCAAGACGATGCTGGCGCGCTCCCTCGCCATCACTACCGGATGCGATTTCAAACGACTGCAGTTTACCCCCGATCTGCTACCCAGCGACGTAACAGGCGCATCGGTGTACAACCAACAGATCGGCCAGTTTGAGTACCGACCCGGCCCGGTAATGGCACAAGTCGTTTTGGCGGACGAAATCAACCGTGCCACGCCAAAGACGCAGTCCGCATTGCTCGAGGCGATGGGCGAACAGCAGGTGACCGTAGAAGGCGTAACCCACCCGCTTCCCAATCCCTTCACCGTCATCGCGACCCAGAACCCGATCGAATACGAAGGGACCTTCCCGCTGCCAGAAGCGCAACTTGACCGATTCTTCATGCGCATTTCGCTTGGATATCCAGATCCGCGCGAAGAAGTCTCGATCATGGATGGCCGGGAAGCGACCGATCCTATCGACATGTTGCAATCAAGTTGCACCCCCGCAGATGTCGTCGCTCTTCAGCAATACGCCGATTCCATCTACATCGACGAGCTCATCAAGCAGTACATCGTCGAGATTGCCAACGCAACCAGAAGCCACCCGGATACAACGCTCGGCGTCTCGCCACGCGCCAGCATCAATCTGATGAAGGGCGCGAAGGCATTCGCAATGTTGCAGGGCCGTGACTACGTAATACCCGACGACGTGAAGGCCATCGCCGTTCCCGTCATGTCTCACCGCGTTCTCCTGTCGCCGTCGGCTCGAATGCGAGGCATCAACCAGAGCACAATCGTCAACGAGGCGCTAGATCAAATCAGCGTGCCCGGTGCCGCCGGCGGCCGCATAGCTGCCGCAGTGACCGCGTAGCGCACAAATCTAGAGCCGATAAGAAGCAAATACCAACCGTGCAAGGAACGCTCCCAAAGATCGGAAGAGGTATCGCGACCCGAGTCGAAGGTCGCAGTTTATTACGCACGATCTGGAGCAGCCTGGTTAGTTACCGGGTGCTGATCGGCATCATCGTCCTCATCGGCATGATGGTCTTAAACAGTGTCTCCACCGGTTTCGACCTCGCGATGCGCCTCGCTTATCTGTTAGTGATACTGGTTATTATCTCGTGGGTCTGGTCACGAGTCGGCGCATTTAACATGCGGGCTAGCGTCAGTCGTCCGACCGGACCATTCTCAGTCGGTGACGTGCTGAGCGAACGTATCATCATCCAAAACTCCAACGGCGCGCCCAAGGCATGGGTTGAGGTCGAAGACAAAACCACACTGCCGAACGTCCAATTCCGCGAGGTCACCAACTTCGGCCTCATGGTCACCTTCAAACGCGTCGAGATGGCAGCGGCGCTCACGCAACGCGGGGAGTACGATCTCGGTCCCTTGGTTATCCGAGCTTCCGACCCATTCAACCTCTTTCCTCGCGACATCCAGTTCGAAGGCATCGACAAGGTTCTCGTATATCCGCGAGTATTACCCATCCCCGATATCGCGGTCTCCCGCGTCCTGCTGGCCGATGGCCATTCCCGTCGCCAACGCATGAACGTACTCTCGACCGACGTCGCATCGGTCCGCGAATACGCCGACGGCGACCCCATTGGCCGGATCCACTGGTTGACCACCGCCAGGACCGGCGAACTCATGGTCAAGCAGTTCGATCAGGGCTCGGCAGGGGAGATGTGGGTGATTTTCGATCAGCACATCGAATCCCAGGCCGGAACCGGCGAGGACTCCACAGACGAATACGGCGCAACCGTCGTCGCCTCGATCATCGACAAGTACACCCGAGTCTTTACGGAAGTCGGATACGTGGCCCACGGTAGCAATTCGCTGCTCGCCACCCCCGACCATACCGGTTCGCACCGAGAGAACATCCTCCGCCACATCGCCGCATCAAAACCCACCGGCAATGTTCAAATCATGGAAATCCTCGCTGTCCTCGACCGCGAACTCTTCGTCAGCTCAACCGTCGTCATCGTTACCGCCGCCGACGAAGGCGACTGGATCGATGCCCTTGGCGTGCTCCGCAGACGTGGAATCCAAGTCATCTGCATCGTCCTCGATCGACAGTCCTTCGGTGGCGATTCAAACGAAACGGCCATCCCGCGCCTCTCCACCGCCGGCATCACCACATACCGCATATCCAAAGGCGACGATATCACCGACGCATTGGGTACCACCGCCGACGCCGACGCGGCTGCGGCACGCATATCCGCACTATACGCCAGCGGCGCTGGTCAACCCGGAACCGTCCAAACCCAACCCATCCCAACAACCGCAACCAATTTCAAACCTCCGTCTGACGTTTCGTGACTACCGCTACCGCAGAACTCGGCAACATCTTCGGCCGCTCGAACCGTTCAGCACGAACGCGTCGCTTATTGCGTCGACGCCTGATGCGGCGCGCCTTACTCGCCGATATACCCGCCAATGATTGGATCGCACTCGGCCTCCTGACTTGGATGCTTACGATGGTCGCATGGTCCGTCCAGCTAGCAGATTGGGGAGACTTACCGAACATCGCACCAACCGCGATCCTGGCCGCCGGTATCGCATTTTTCGCATCGCGCATCCGCGGCCACCAATCGAACCTCGTTCTCGCATCGAAATTCGCCCTGTTCCTCCTCGCCGGAATTGTCGTCGTCTTCTGGCAAGGCTCGCTTAACGCCGAGGGCGGCAATCCTATCGCTCGATCAGTCGACGCTTGGGACCGCTTCGGAATCTGGATCGATATCGCGATCAACGGCGGTGTCAGCGCAGACCAGATCCCATTCGCGATGCTAATGATGACATTTGCATGGGTACTTAGCTACATCGTCACCGCCCTCACATTCCGATTTCACAGCCCGTGGATACCCGCACTGATGCTCGGTCTGGCGCTGTTGACAAACTTAAGCCACCGCATCGGAGAACACGAACAGACCTTTTATCTATTCATGTTCGGCGCCGTCGCACAGTTTGCGCATCTCGTTGCCGTCGGCCGGATCAATCAATGGCGAGAATCCGGCCTCACCTTTCCTCGTGAAGCACGGTGGATCGCCGCTCGAGACGGACTGATCCTCGGTTTCGTCGTCATGATCATCGCTGCATTGTTGCCGCTCGCTCTACCAAGATCAGAACCGCTCAGCGACCGATGGAACACGATATTCCTCGATCCCATCACCCAGTTCCGAGATACTGCCGAACGACTCCTAGCCGGGATTCCAAGCGGCGACGACGATCTCATCTACTCACCCAACTCCATATTGCCCTTCCAAGGCGGCATCCAACTCACCGACGATCCCGTGATGTGGATACGTTCACGATACGCCAAGCTACACCCGGCGCGCGTTTATCAGGAATACACATCCCAAGGTTGGCTCACCGCACCCAGCGTCGCACTACCTGCCAACTCCGGCACCAAACTTCTCGTCAACCCCATCGAAAACGGTGTCACCGACCGCGCCAGAATTGATATCGCCGTTGAACCACTCGGCAAGACCGATCTCGTGATTCCCGCCGCCGCCGTATACGCACTCGATTACAAAGCCGAAATCGAAGTCTTGGAACCCCTGACCTGGGACATCCCCCTAGCTGGCAGCCCGGCTACACTCGCCGTTATACCCGAAGATCTGCGCGATTTCGCCTTCAGGTTGCGCGAACGACTGATGAAACTCGCCGAGGACTCGCCAATATACTCGCCACCGGACAGCGCAAACGATAGGCCGCCCTTCACCCTAAACACGCAACCCGTCATGACCGCTGACGAGGTCAACTCCGTTATTCGCCAGATGCAATCCGGCGTCGACCCGGTTATCAATGTCGACGAACAAATCACCTACACCATCACCGCCAGCTCTCTCGAAGACATTGCCCTGAACAGGGCCGGTGATTTCGTCGAAATCACATTTGCCGTCTCCGACGAATCCCTCGACGAGATGCTCAACGGTTTCGACTCAACGCCAGAAACGGTCGGCATTCGAGTCTCAACCCAGATACTCAACATTGCTGCAGAATTGAACGATGGCGCCGGACCGAGAAGGCTTGAAATCGTTATCTCCCCCGAAAATCTCAAGTCGTTGGCTATCCCTGATCTAGATCCCCTCGGATCGACCCGACAACAGGAATCCACCCGCTTCCGCATCACCGCCGAAAACATCAAAGATATGGACCTACGGCGCTCCGGCATCGACTGGCAATCTTTCAGCTACCGAGTCTTTGCCGAACCCGACGGCACTAACGCCGATACGATGCGGCTCGTACGCCGAGGTCCAACCGAGCAGAATACCGTCACGTTCGACAAGATCCTTGAAGAAAACCAACGATACAACGTAACCACCTACATCTCCACCGCCGAGAATGCGGAACTTGCCGCATCGTCCGAAGACTACCCAGGTTGGATCACCGACCGATACCTGCAGCTCCCAGAATCCATACCCATCGAGGTCGGCGCACTCGCCAGAGAAATCGTCGACGATGCTGGCGCTGTCACGTCGTGGGAGAAGACCATCGCCATCAAGAAATGGCTCCAACAGCAGGTCTATTCGCTCGAGATCGAAGGCCCCGGACCGCGCGATGACGCCGTCTACTATTTCCTATTCAAAACCCTCCACGAACCGTGTCCTGCAGATTTTCCAAGTTGCGACCAATCCAAGCGTAAGGGTTACAGCCAATACTTCGGATCTACGGCCACCGTCATGCTCCGGCATGTCGGAGTCCCCGCACGCATGATCGCCGGATGGAGCATTGGTGAATACATCCCCGAACAAGGCCAGTTTCTCATCCGCGACCGAAATCGGCACGGTTGGACCCAGATTTTCGCTCCTCCTTTCGGTTGGATCGACATCGAAGTCACGCCCGGAAGACCAGCAGCCCCCCGAAACATTCTCGTTCCGACCTCGCCGACCACCGGCATCCCGCCCGAACTTCCAAGCTCGGCAGAGTTCGATCCCGACTACCTCGAATACCTGGAAGACCTTGACGACCTCGCCCTCCTCGAACAAGAACTGCGAGCCCGTGGTCAATTCACCAACTCCGCCGGGAACGATTCCTTCTTCGACATTCCCATCGTCCCCAGCGCATCCGCCGCCGCCACGATAGCGATCCTCATCCTTATCCTCGTCGCTTGGCGTTGGAACCTTAGAGGCCAACCCGAAGCCGTCCGAGCCTACACACAATTCATCCGCGTCGCATCTATCCTCGGATACCGCAGACCTTCCCAAGCATCAGTGCGCGAGTTCGCCAACCAGATCGGAGCCATGACTGGCCGCTACGGCGACGCAAGATCGATTACGGATGCCTTCGAAAAGACCGTCTACGGCCCACCAATGCCTGCACCAATCGAATCCGAATCCGTCGACGATACTCCGAGCGTCGAAAACTCCGAAAACATAGGCACGTCTCCAGCCGACCCGATTGACACCGCCAAAATCGAATCCTCTCCCACGGGCCCCAACCTAGGCGACGCATGGCGCAGCCTAGCCCGCGCGATGCTCCGACACCGACTGCTCAGCATGTTCGGCATGACTCCGCCTTACGCCGCTGACGAACCCGAAGAACAATACCGTTTTACATCATGAACCCAAACTCCATTGCAACAGAGATCTTCCAAACCGACCTCGGCTGGATCGCAATCGCCGCCAATCACCGCGGCATTGTCCGAACATCTCTTCCCGAACCAACCCCCGAATCCGCCCTCCAAAGCATCGAACCCACAGACACCAAATTCGACCCGTCCAAAGTATTCGATCAAAGTTCCGATCACCAACTCGGACTCTTGACCGAAACGAAAAATCTCCTAAGCCGCTATTGCAACGGCGAAGACGTCCGACTAGCTGACATCCCCATTGACGATACAGCTTGGACGCCGTACACCTCGCGCGCCCGGACCGCATGCCGCGAAATTCCTCGAGGCCAAACCCGGACCTACGCTTGGCTCGCCCAAAAAGCATCCGGTAACACCAACTCGGCCCGTGCCGCCGGCAGAGCAATGGCCACCAACCCGATCCCCATTATCATCCCCTGCCACCGGGTAATCGCCACCAACGGTCATCTAAACGGATTCGGCGGCACCATCGGCCTACCCCTAAAACAACGTCTCCTGCAAATGGAAGGCGCAATCTAGCACCACAGCCGCTGGTACGACGAATCCAGAAACCTGAATAACACTCCCTCCCCTTTGGGTGCTGTGCATAACCTCCGTCATTCCGGCGAAAGCCGGAATCCAGAGGGGCCGGGCAACGGTGAGGCGCACGTGATCTGACCGTGAATCCGTCGTAAGTGAGGTTATGCACTGAACCCCTTCGCGAAGCGAAGGGGACGCGTGCAGAGCACGCAGGGGACGCTCGAAATTCACCGCAACACCCCTCTCCCGCACGTCAAACACAATCATCACCCATCAGCGCAATCTGCGGTTCAGACACTCATTCGCCTTTCGTCACCAACCGTTCAGGCGCTTGAAATACAAACGCGTCGCAAGCCCCTTGCTTAACCGGAGGGCGCACATACGCGCGCACCCAACTCAAACCACTCAAACCCGACAGTTTTACGATTGAAGGTTGAACCAATCCACATTCAACAGACCAATAGGGAACCGATCACCAAATGGCCAGAGACAAGTGTGTACTCGCCTATTCCGGCGGAATGGACTCCACCATCTCCATCGTCTGGATCCGTGAAAACTACAACCTCGATGTCGTAACCCTCACCGTCGACATCGGTGGCGGACCTGAGCTCGAAGGGGTCCGAGAGCGCGCCGCCTCCGCTGGTGCCATCGAATCCCTCGTCTGGGACGTCAAAGACGAGTTCGCCCGCGACTTCATCGTCCCCGGCCTAAAAGCCGGCGCCATGTACGAATCGGTTTACGCACTCTCCACCGCATTTGGCCGCCCCCTTATGGCCAAGAAACTCGTCGAAGCCGCACGGCAAGTCGGAGCCGTCGCCGTCGCTCACGGTTGCACTGGCAAAGGCAATGATCAAGTCCGCTTCGACGCCGGCATCAAGACCCTCGCCGCACACGGCGAACCCCTCCGCATCATCGCACCCGCTCGCGAGTGGGAGATGACCCGCGACGAAGAGAAAGAGTTCGCCGCCCGCGCCGGTCTCGAACTCCGCGAAGTCGGAGACGACCAACGCGTATACTCCATCGACCGCAACATGTGGGGTCTCGCGATCGAAGGCGAGGACCTCGAAGACACTTGGTTCTCTGCACCCGAAGACGCCTTCTCCTGGACCCAAGCACCAGATCAAACACCGGATCAAGCCGAAGAGGTCGAAATCTCCTTCGATAAGGGCGTGCCGACCGCCCTCAACGGCAACGAAATGGGACTCGTCGAACTCATCGACCAACTAAACCTCCTCGCCGGATCACACGGCGTCGGGCGCGTTGACCACCTCGAAAACCGCCTCGTCGGTATCAAGTCGCGGGAAGTCTACGAAACCCCCGCCGCCGTCGTCCTCTACCAAGCCCTCGCCGCACTTGAGACTGCGACTCTCGCCCGCGACCAACAACGTGTAAAAGCTCAACTCGCACCAATCTACGCCGACCTCGTCTACGATGGCCGCTGGTACACCGCCCTCCGAGAAAACCTCGACGCATTCGTCAGCTCCGCCATGCGCTACACCTCCGGCGATGTTCGCGTCAAACTTTACAGAGGTTCCTCGACCGTAACCGGCCGCCGTTCACCCCATTCCCTCTACGACTTCGAACTGGCCACCTACTCCACCGAAGACGAGTTCGACCACGCCGCCGCGGTTGGTTTTATCGACATCTACAGCCTCCCGGCACGTACTCAAATGAAACGCCAAACGATGCGCGACGCTCGCTAGCCATCGCCCATCCAAACGGTAAAACGCGACAAACGTTACCATTCGATGTTGTGCAATACCGCGCAACATCAGCCCTCTTGATCGCCACCATCACCGCGATCGCAACCCTAATCGCGTTCGACAAAGTCGCATACGCCGACACCGTCACCCCCAGCTTTTCCGACGGTGTCCACCAAGTCGGCACCGACGTCGCCGCCGGAACCTATGTGACCAACACCCAAGATGGCATCTGCCTGGTCAGCATCACCGACAACAACGACCGCACGCGGAACCCCACATTCATCAATCGCGCAATCATCACGCTGACCGTTGATGACAGCACCATAGAAACTACCAACTGCGGCGATTGGCGCGAGCACAGCTCAACCACTGAGAAACCTCGTGCAACACAGTTTGGCCAAGGGACCTACCATATCGACGTGGACATCGCTCCCGGTATCTATACCGCAAACTCAAATAACGGTCGATGCCTTTGGTTCACCGTCAACGACTTCACTCACCACGCCGATCCCAACCAGCTCCTCACATGGTGGAAAACCGGAAAACCAATCGTCGAGATCACGAATGAAAACGTCGGCTTCTACTCCATACGATGCGGCACATGGCAGCTGCGCGAATTCGAACCGCCAACGGAACCCGCGACCCGGTTCTACGACGGCTCGTACCTCGTCGACATCGAGATCGCATCCGGCGACTACATTGCCGACGCAGGCGAAGGCCTCTGCAACTGGTTCCGGACCGCGCCCTTTGGAGACCGTTCGCCCGACAACACGGGAGGATACGTCTCGAAAGGGCGACAGATAGTGACGATACTTCCAACAGACACTGGCTTTTTCAGTGAAGGATGCGGCATGTGGCAACCGATCTCGAGCGTTGACCTCACAGCCGATCCCTCCGAAACCATCGGCCGTGGAACGTTTGCTATTGGTATCGACATCCAACCCGGTGCGTACGTTGCCGATGCGATCGAAGGGCGCTCGTGCCGATGGTTCCTATTGAGCGGTTTTGCGGGACGACCCTCCGACATAGTCGCATCGGGCAATGGTCTGCTCCGAGGTGTGACCGAGATTCCTTCCGACGCGATCGGATTTCGCTCTATCGATTGTCAAGACTGGACGTCGGTAGACAACCTATCGCAAGACATCGCTACTCGCGTATTCGGCGACGGCGAGCACGTCGTCAATGTTCATATTTCGCCGGGTGTTTATGAATCCCCCGGTCCAGTATCTGGTAGATGCACCTGGCGACGACTAAGCGGATACGCCGGCACCGCAGCAGACCACGTCGCGGTGCGGAACCCGGTCGGCAAGAACATCGCTGAGATCAGAGAGACCGACGCCGTCTTCAAGGCCTTTGGTTGCGGCGAATGGATACCTCTTGTGCCTGGATCGAATGCGGAAGTTCAGGACAGTTTCGACCACGGTACCTGGATCGTTGACGCCGAGATTGCGCCCGGTACCTACGCTGCCGATGTGCCTACTGGATCGACATGTTTTTGGAGTCGCTTGGCAAGTTTCAGCGGCGAAATTGATGCTCTGACCGAGTCCGAGTCCACGGTTGGCCGTTCTGTGACCACCATTAGGGACTTTGATACCGGCTTCTACTCCGACGGATGCGGCACGTGGGAGATAATCGCGGATGACGATTTTGGCCGCAAAGGTACTCAAGAAGCGACATTTGACGACGGGACATACATAGTTCATCGCGATATCGTGGCCGGAACGTACATCGCCCAAGCCACCGAAGGAGAGACTTGCTACTGGAGTAGGATGATCGGTTTCGACGGCGACTTTTTCAATCGCATCAATATCTACTCCAGCAAAGGCCAAGCGATCGCAACAATTCGCGAATCCGACGCGGGATTCCGGTCATTCGGATGCGGTACGTGGAGGAAACTGTCAGCCGACTATGCACAGCAAAACGCACTGTTTACGCCCGAAAAAGGCGATGCGAACTTGCTGACGAGGTTCAGCGATGGAACTTTTCGAGTTGGAATTGACATAGCCGCTGGCCGATATGTGTCAGCAGATACCGATCATCCAAACTGCAGATGGCGGCGATTAAACGATTTCACTTGGACAGACGGCGTTATCGTGGAGACGATCGCCTCAGGGATCAAAATAGTCGATATTGCAGAAAGTGATGTTGGCTTCGCATCAGTCGGCTGTGGCGAATGGTCGTTGTGGGATTCGAGCGAAATTGTTGAACCAACTGAACGCCCTACGAGGTTCAGCAGCGGCTCGTACATGGTTGGATTACATATCGAGCCGGGAACCTACATCGCATCACCCCGCACGAACGGCGGATGCAGATGGAGCCGGGTTCGACGTTTCGGCGGGACCGAGTCTGATGTGATCACAAGTGGATCTTCGGATGCCCGTTGGATCGTAACGATTGAGCCCCAAGACGAAGGATTCGTGACCTACGGTTGCGGCACGTGGCGCAGCATTGATACGGCGTTAAGACTTGGTCCGTTCGAATCGTTTGATGATGGCAGTTACATTGCTAATGTCGAAGTCACAATGGGGACGTATATCGCAGACGTGCCAACACAAGCATTCAAAGGAGGCAAGCCAGTTCCGGTTTGCAGATGGTACCGAGTATCTAGTTTCGGCCACACTGCAAATAGCATCATCGATACCGGCGGTGGCAAAGGGAGAATCGAAGTTACGATCGCGGAATCCGATGTAGGTTTCGTGTCAACGGGCTGCGGTTCATGGCGCAAAACACGTTAACGATTCGGGTTGGATTGAAGTAAGCCACAACGGATTCAACTTTACGATAGACTAACCTCACTATAAGCTCTAGATGCCACGGCTGTTTAGGCGTGCATGAAGGGGTTCTTATCATGACGAAGAGCCATTTGGCCACAGGATTTCGTCAACAAGCCGAAGACCAACTCGCGAAGTTGGAGGCTGCGTTGAGGGAAGCCGAAGAAAGTATCCGCGATCTCGACGCGGAGCGCGCCCAAATCAACGCGGAGGTTCTTGCTTTACGCTCACTCTTGGCAATCGACGATGGGGAACCATTGCAAGATCGCGCCAGGTCTCATCCCTACGCCGTGGGGGCCAAGGATGTCGCGATCGAAATCCTGCGTGAGAGTGATGGGCGCGAGATGCACTACAGACTTCTGGCTGATGAAGTCGTGCAACGTGGCGGGAACCTGCCGGCAAAATCGCCGGCGGCGGCCCTCAATGCGATTATGAACCGGGACGAGAGGTTCGTGAGGCCAAGCAAACGGGGTTTCTACGCATTGAGAGAACACCACCCCAGCATTAGAGAGAACGTCGGCACGCGTCACTCCCGATCTAACTGAAGCACGTATATCTGGTGCGGAACGCGTCGAAGGCTTCTGATCTCGCACGCGGCGAATCTCGAGGTGGGACGAACGAACGAACCAGAAATAGTGAGTTCTTGAACGGTGAGGACGATTAACTCACTTCGCCGAGCGCAGCAGCCAATATCCGGATGGCTTCATCGATCTCTTCTCTGCTCGCATTGAGTGGTGGCATGAAGCGCAACATGTTCGGGCGAACCGCGTTGAGTAGCAATCCTCGATCTAGACACTCGGCCACGAGCGCACCAGAAATCTCTTCTGACATCTCCACGCCCACGAGCATGCCCATCCCTCGGACCTCGGTAATGATCGGATGTTCCTCGCGTAGCGCATTCAGCTTGCCCATAAGGTACTCGCCATTCCGCATCGCCTGCCCGGGGCCGTCTTCATCCAACAAAGCCTTCGCGCCAGCTGCACCCGCAGCCGTGGTGAGCGCATTGCCGCCAAATGTCGAGCCGTGATCCCCCGGCTCCAACACCGAGCAGAACTCTTTGCACGCGAACGCTCCGAGCGGAGCACCTGAACCGACCGCTTTACCAAGCGCCATCACATCGGGTTCCACGCCCTCGAAGCGTTGGTAACCAAACACCGTCCCCAGCCGACCCATTCCGGTCTGCACCTCGTCGAGCATGAAGAGGATATTGTTCTCTTTGCAGAAATCTTGGACCCGGCGAAGGTACCCATCATCCGGAACGTTCACACCGCCCTCACCTTGGACGGGTTCCAGAAGAACGGCGCACGTCTTGCCTTGGACGTATGCTTCGACGATGGCGTCAAAATCGTTGTACGGAACGTTGACGAAACCGGGCATCAACGGCGTCCAATTGTCTTGGTAGTGAGGTTGACCAGTAGCTGCCATCATCGCTTGCGTCCGCCCGTGGAACGAGTCGAGAGCCGTTACGATCTCGTAAGCTCCGCCCAACTGGGTACGACCGTACTTGCGCGCCAACTTGGATGCCCCTTCGTTCGCCTCCGCCCCTGAGTTGCAGAAGAAAACGCGGTCGACGTCCGAATTTTCGACGATGAACTGCGCCAAAGGCAGCTGCGGCGTCGTGTAGAACAGGTTCGACATTTGCATTATCTGGCCGGCCTGTTCACTAACGGCTTTAGTCACAGCCGGATGCGAATGACCCATGTTGAGCACCGCCCAACCCGCGGTGAAATCAAGATAAGACTTCCCGTCGTTGTCGAAAACACGAGAGCCTTCGCCCCGCACCAACACTGGCGGCATCCGTCGCACTACCTGCATGTAGTACTTGGCCTCTAAATCCTTATATTCCTGACTCGTCGTCATCTTTCGGGTCTCCATACGGTCGTGCGCCGCTACCTGCAACACCAATCCAATATACAACTTGGCGAATCATCAACGCCGATTCCAGACATGCGGCTCAGGGCGTTCGCCCCGCCGATCTTTCGGATACTCCACCAGAAACAATCGCGCCACCAGCATCGCCAATATCAACACCATCCCGCCGAGAGCGATCCAGTTCGGGCCCGTCAAAAACGCTACCACTACCGCCACTGCCAACGTCACCGCCGCTGATCTTGGGCCGTCCTTGATGATCGGCAATACCGCTAGCCCGGCCACCGCCGCCACCAATCCCCATACTCCAATCAACGCCACACCGATGCCGACCCCGGTCGCCAATCCTGCACCACCCTTGAATCGCATAAAAACCGGCATCCAATGACCCACAATCGCGAACACTGCTACTGCCGGCAAGAACAGGTCAGGGCAACCCATCAGCATCGCTGCCACCACCGCCACAGCACCCTTGGCGATGTCCAATCCGAACACCACCGCGCCATGCTTGCGACTGATTTTGCGGTAGACGTTCGATGCTCCAGGGTTGCCGGTGCCGATCTGGAAGATATCCACCCCCGCAGTTCGCGCGACGAGCACGGCGAACGGCAACGAACCCAATAGATACGAAACAAGCGCGGACACGATAACGGCGATGATGTCGTTTTCAGACATTTTGTTGACTGCTCAAAGATTGGCAATCCGCAAAATCATCGACGGCGTTCAGGTCGATAATCCCGGTTCAGCCAAAAATTCGTGTATCGAACAACAGGGGGTGGTAAATCCTCGCCGCTACGGTTCCAAGGGATATCGACTGCAGTCGTTCGATAATCGTCTTCTACGGCTTCCATGAACTCGTGCGTGAACTTTACACCCCGATTGTTGGTACCAGTCTGGCTGCGCAGAAAGTTCGGCATTATTTCTCGCGTCTCTCGTAACACTTCGAGAGGCACATAAAACACACTTCTTCGATCTTCGCCCCACCAGATCCGAATCAACAACATATCTGAATGAAACTCGAATTCTTCGATCACGTTCCTAGCAGAAGCAGTATCGGCAGTCCATTTCGCTGTGACAAGCCCACTACGAGTGACAGTTTTGATTTCCAAGGGACCCTCACCCACAACAACGTCTGTCTGCGAATCTCCGGGGCGTGGTAACCTGACATCCAATTCTCCGAGCTTGCTTATCAGGAATCCGTGGATTACGCGTTCTCGATGAATACCGACTTCTTGACCGGTCCTGATTCTAGCCATGCCGTTCGAGTCAGCACCAATCCGTTGAGCTTCCATTTCCGCTAACTCAAACGCATACGGCAACCCTGCCCTCAAATCTTCCACCGCTTGGTGATCATGGAATAACCTGACAATCACAGGATTCATGTTGACAGGGGCCTCGCGATGGTTTTGAGACGCGATTCCGCAACCTCAACGTACATTTTGTCAATTTCGTAACCTACATAGGTCCTTCCACTTTCTATCGCAGCGGTCGCCGTCGCGCCTGTGCCCATGAATGGATCTAGCACCACTTCATCGGAAAATGTGTAGAGATCAATCAACCGTCTTGGCAGTTCCACAGGAAATGGCGCCGGATGTTGGGCGCGTTTTGCCGACGCTGGAGCCATGCTCCATTGGCTCTTCGTGTGTTCAAGAAACGCTTCCCGGTTGATGGTCGGGTCTCGCCCTTCTAATCGTTTACGACCAAAAGGGGGCTTCTGAAAGATCAGGATGTACTCATGCGTGTCTCGGAGGGTTGGGTTCGAAGGAGACATCCAACTTCCCCAAGCCGTCGAAACCCCGCTCATGCCTTTGTCCCAAATGATCTCACCACGCATGAAGTATCCGATTCTGGCCGCGATCTGGATCACATAGGCATGTAACGGGATATACGGTCGTCTTCCGATATTTGCGACGTTGACGCAGGCGCGGCCACCATCCACTAGAACCCTGTAAGTTTCGCCCATGACGCGTTCCAAAAGCCCCAGATATTCATCCATTGACAAATCTTGATCATAGTCTTTGCCCACGTTGTAAGGAGGCGATGTCACCATCAGATGTACACAGCGGTCTGGTAAATCGTCCATCTGCTCACTGCTTTTTAGGAAGATGCGATTTTTTGCTTCTGTGGGGAGTGAGCTTTCGGGTTTGGGGATAGGGTCGATTTCAGCGTCGATATCCGTCGGCATTAGTTGGCGACCATAGTAAGCACTGGCATCGTGGTTTTCGCGTGAACCAGTGCCAAAAGATCTTGTTTTTGTGCCTTTTTGTCTTTTGCTCACAACAGCAATTTCACCGAGCAATCGAAACGATTAAAGAAATAATCATCCCGCCAACCCGCCAGTGCAACGCATCAACGTCTCTTGGACCAATAGCTCGTGTTCCCGACTTCGTAGTGGCGGCGCCCCGTCCTTGATCGTCTCCACGAATGCCGCGAAAGTATCAACATATCGCCTGCGATCCTCGAGGTCAAGCATCGTCACTCCCTCGTCGTATCCACCTTTCGATTCGGCCATGCACAATCGGAGCTGCTCCGCAGGTTCGAACGGCTCCATGATCGCCGAACCCTCCGTGCCGTAGACCTCGAAACGTCGTGCCATCGGTCGCGGTTCCATCGCCGCGATATCCACAGTCACCAATGCATTCGAGTATTCGAGAACCCCGAGCGTGTTGTCCATGAAGTCGCGGGTTTCCGATGTTGCGTTTTGAAGATAAGAAGTGACGCGTTCTGGTCTGCCCATCATCCATACGATCTGGTCGAGCACGTGCCCTCCGAGATCGAATAGAACACCGCCACGGTGGTACGACAACCCTTTTCGGTCCGTGTACTGCCCACCAGTCGATCGCTCAGGCAGCCAAGTAGACATGTGTGCTCGCACCTGGAAGACGTGGCCCAAAAAACCGGATCTCACCCAGTTCGCCATGCGCTCGAAGCCGTCGTGTTTGCGGAACATGTAACCGAGCGTCACTTGTAGGTCTTGTGCTTTGGCATCTTCGATGATGCGCATAAAGCGATGGTAATCATCTCCGGCTGGCTTGTCGTAGAAGCAATGTTTTCCGGCACGGACGATGGCTTCTGAGTGTGCGAGGCTTTCCCGGTTAGCGCCTTCGGAAGCAACGGCGACGATCTCAGGGTTGTCCAAAATTTCGTCGATCGAATCGAACCACACGGCATCATCCCAATCGCCCGACTCAGCGCAAAATGCCTGACGCTCGGCATCGGGTTCGTAACAGCCGACCACCTCCACGCCCGGATGTTCCAGCATCACTTGGTAAACGCCAGCCGCGTGACCATGTTTTGTGCCGATTTGAGCTACTTTCAATGCTGGTTCTCCGGGATGGTGTTGTCGGGTTGTGGATAGCGCTTGCGAGTCTAGCACTGGGGGTTGACTGAACCAAAATGGGCAGGATTTAAGGATTGGGAAGATTTAGTGATTGTTATTTGGTGGGCGGCACCCGCTTGTATACCACCTCGGAGAGGGAAGGGACAACGCCGCTCGTACGTCGTTTTGGGTTCCGGCCTTTGCCTGAATGACGGGGGCACCCCCTTGTATTCCCCCTCTTAGAGAGGAGGAGGTTCAGCGCTGTTCGAGGAGGTCTGTTACTTCGATGAGGAGAGTTGGGAGGTTGTTTTTGATGGTGGCCCAGATGAGGTCGTTTCTAACGTCGTCGTATCGGTGCGCGATTATGTTTCGGAGGGAAATGATTCTCTGGTGGTTTGTGATTTGGCTTGCGAGGTGCTCGTCGAGGTGTCTGAGTCGGTTTGTGGCTTCGCCGATGATCGGTAATTCGCGTTCTACGGCTGATCGAAGTATCCTGTTCTGTTCGTAATCTTCGAAGGTTTTGTCGGCGATGAACCCTTGGCTCGCGTGGGCTGATTGTTGGATGTCCCAAAGGAAGGATCTAGGGTCACGCCGCATAGATCTGCTCACGGGTTTCGTCGACGGATTTTCGGACGTAGGGGTTTTTGATGGCGGCATCGTCAATGACATCGACGCTGCGCTTGAATAGACTCTCGAGGTCTTCTTTCAGGTCGATATGGTTGCCGTACCAAGGTTTTGGGGGAGCGTCGCCGAAGTCGACGAGGAAGTCGATGTCGCTGGTTTGTGGGTTGAAGTCTCCGACTGCGGCGGAGCCGAAAAGGTCAAGCCGCTTTACGTGGTGTCGTCGACAGATTTCGGCGATGTCGTCGGTGTGTCGGGTGATTAGGGGGATCATGGTTGCGGGAGTTTTTGTTGGTAAGGATAGCGTAGAGGGCTGTGCGGGTCTGACGCGTTTAATCGCATGACGGTGATGCGTCAGGGCTGGGGAAGTTTGGCGTTTTGGATGAAGGTGCGGATTTTTCGGTGATCTTTGATGCCGTCGGTCTCGACGCCGGTCGAAACATCGACGGCCCACGGGGTTAGCTGTTTGACGGCGGATTGGACTGTTTCGGGTGTGAGTCCTCCGGCGAGCATCACGCCTTCGCGGTTGGCGATTTCTTCGGCGATGGTCCAGTCGAATGTCTTGCCGGTGCCGCCGGGCTGGGCTTCGTCGTATTTATCGAGGAGAACGATGCGGTCTTGAGACAGGTGATGGTCGACGATGTCGCTGAGTTCGTCACGGGACATCTCGGGTTTGATGCGGAGCTGTCGGATGATGGGTTTCCACATTGCGCGCATGTAGGCTTCGTCTTCTTCACCGTTGAGTTGCACGTAGTCGAGATCGACTTGCTGGGTGGTTTTGTTGACCCATCGAGCATCTTGGTTTCTGAAGAGCCCGACGACCTGTGTCGCCTTCTGCCGTAACCGCTTGACGCGGTGGTCTCGTGCGCGAATTCGGTAGTCGCGGACCACCTCCTGCGCCTGAAAACGGGTCAACTGCCGTCGGACCCCTTCGACGAGCACTACGCCGAAGAAATCGGCACCTGCGTTGACCGCTTCCATGGCGGAATCGCCGTCGCGGATACCGCAGATCTTCACTTTGGGTTGGTAGGTCATACCGTGATTGCGGCCATTTGGGAGATCAATTCTGTCGGATCGCCGTCTGCGTTCATCAGCGATTCGCCCACTAGGACGGCTTTGGCCCCGGCATCGGCCATGCGTTTGACATCGTCGGCGCTTCGCATCCCGCTCTCGGCTACCTTAACAACGTCATCTGGTATCCGCTTGGCGAGTCTTGGGAAGACGTCTAGCGAGGTGGTGAGGGTCTTCAGATTGCGGTTGTTGACGCCGACGATTCTTGGTTCGGCGGCGGTCAGGGCTATCTCAAGTTCGTGTTCGTCGAATACCTCTACCAATGGTTCCATGCCGAGGCCTTTGGAGACGGTGTAAAGATCGGCGTATTGGCCGGGGTCGAGGTTGGCGATGATCAAGAGGATGGTGTCCGCTCCCGCGGCGCGGGCTTGGTAAATCTGATAGTCGTCTACGACGAAGTCTTTTTCGAGGACCGCGACATTGTGTTGATGGGCGATGGTTGCGACGGATTGAAGGTCCGAGATCGTGCCCTGGAAGAAATCCTGCTCGGTAAGTACGGAAATTGCTGCGGCTCCTGCACGGCAGTATGTTTCTGCTCTCTTCGCAGGATCAAGGGTGGTGTCCATGACGCCGGCGGAGGGCGACGATCGTTTCATCTCGGCGATGACGGAGATCGCTGAGGGCGCGGATATCGCCCGGTCGAAAGCCAGCGGCGGTTGGGCTTGGTTGGCGTCTGCGGCAGCGGAGAACATCGCGCCCGGCGAGGAAACGATCTTGTCGTCGGCGATGCGTTTCCGCTTGGCCGCGACGATGCGGTCAAGTATCGAAAGGTTGGAATGGTTGTTGGTCGTCATCGCTTGGTTGGTAGCGAGTTTAGGTGATGACTCAATGTTAAACAGGAGTGAAAAGCGCGATGCACACTCTGTTGCTGCCGTGATGCGCCGAAACCATCGCAGGTGAGAAAGCTCCTTCGACGATCAGGTCGGACGACTAAGTCTCGTCTGGCCAGCCAATCGCGTCTAATTCGTGCTGAAGCACCTTGCCGTAGGTTACGAAAGCCTCGTTGAGGTGATTTTCAAGCCAAGCGTGACCTTCGGGTGCGAGTTCTACACGGGCTTGTTGAAGGTAAGCGCGACGAGGATCTCGGTTTCCTGTGCCTCTTTCATAGTTGCGTTTGGTTGATGCGAACGAATTATGACCGTTCGCTGTCATCAACTCATTGAGTGAGATGCCGTTCGCCAACGTCCCAGCCAAGAATTCAGCGTTGCGGACACGAGTTCGGTAAGGGTAATCGATCCGCCAATCGTTATCTTCCAAATCCTCTGGGTTCTCGTCATCCTTACCAGGCACGTGCTCGATGGCAGTAGCGCGCCCGAAAACTCGGATGTCGGCGTCTCGTGTGAAATAACCGATGAACATAACCGCACCTTCGCGGACTTGCCTAGGCCTAGCGGACTGTCGCAACACCCAATGGCAATCTCTCGATTTGATGACGTCCAATATCTTGTCGGAGAGTTCCGCACGATGTTGCGTAGTGCTCCTTCCTAAGAATTTGACGAAGGTTTGGTCGCCCGGTTCGAAAATTGGTGGCATGCTGGCGTGAGGTGATGAGTCGAGTCCGATATCGGCCCCGTAATCGCCGAGATCCATTGCGTCATTAGGTCGGCCGCCACGCCGCCCATATTCGTCAATCTTTGCAACCCATTCGCTGATCCGAAATTCTGCGCACGCCTTGATCCACAAACAGTCGAAGTAATCCCGACATGCGCGGACAAATTCAAAATCATCGGAAACAACACCGAATTCCAAATTCCGATGCAAGCCAGCATGCGTTAGGTTCGCCGAGGTTACTATTGCCCTCGTTGTTCCGAAAACGTAGAGCTTGGCGTGGAGGTCCTTAATGCCGCGGACGTGCGCCTTGGCTCGGAGGATTTTGTTCAACGCGGCGATGTCGCTTACTCCTGCAGCGAAGTCCTTTAGCTTGAATCGCGTAATAACCTGGAGTTTGTTTGGTTTGCGTTCAATGAATGCATCAATGGCAGCTGATTTGATGAATGGCGATATGATCCGAACGTGACTAGAGTCAGCCGCTAACGCGTCGGACAACTCTTTTGCCCACCCTTTGTCGATAATGCGTGTTGTCAATTGCGAGTCCGTTCTGAAGATTGAGTAACCCAAGTACCACGGCGGATTGCGTACCTGCCGTGTTCTTCTCGATTAACCTCGGCGCTCCGTAACACGTTTCGGAGTATGCTAAGCTGCCGCTGCGGGTGCTTCAACTGCGCCGCGGTAGATGCCTCTGAGGCTACCAAGTGCGAGGCTGGCGACAACGATTGCGGTGAAGCCTAGGCCGAGGATCCAGAGGAGGTTGGATACGCCGATCGCGTCTGCTGCGAAGCCGTTTACGAGGTTGAGGACGGCCATGGTCCCGCCGATGATGATGTGACTGAATCCAGTTATTCGTCCGCGCATTTCGTCTGGTGCTAGCGCCTGCACCATGGCCCCTGCAATCGCCATGAATGCGGCCTGCGTGCCCCCCATTGCGGCGGCTCCGACGAGCGCCGAAGCGAGATTCGTCGCGGATGCGAGCACGATCATCGATGCCCCGCTCAAGGCGCCTGCGACGAGCAGGATGATACCCCGGCTCTGCGAGTTGCGGATGCCGCTAATGGCGAACACGCCGACGAGGGCTCCGGCACCAACGGCCATCATCAGGTTGTTCGCGTGCTCGGGCTCGCCCAATACTTGCTGTGACAGCACCGGCAGGATCGTCTCGAACGACATGGTCATCGCGCAGTGGAGGGCGATGAGGATGAATATGACTCGGAGCCTCCTGTCTGCCCAGGCGTAGGAAGCCGCTTCGACGATGCTGGTTAACATCCCTGCGCCTTTGGTGAGAGCGCCCGTTGAACGGGTGCGGACGGCGAGGATGCTGGCGATGCTGACGACATAGAGGACCGCACATGCGAGGAACGCGGCGCTGGTTCCCCCGAAGATCAATGCGGGAGCGATCAATGCGGGGCCAACCAGACGTGCGCCTTGGAGCGACATCTGGTTCAGGGCGATCGCGTTGAGAAGGTGCTTCTTGGAAACGAGGTTGGGTACCAACGCCTGAGTGGCTGTCATCTGGAACGCACGGAAAGTGCCATTGAGTAGAGAGAGCCCGATAAGGATCCCAACGCCCAAGAGGTCGGCGAAGGCGAGACCTGCAAGCAGCAGCACGTTCAGTGTTTGCAACACGTACGCGATGGCCAAGACGGAGCGCCGGTCGAAGCGGTCGGCGAGGTAGCCAGCGAAAGGCGGCATCACGAACCTCGGCACCATAGCCGCGAAAGTTGCGACGCCGACCCAACCAGCCGAATCGGTCATCTCGAGCACGAGTACTCCTCGTGCGATGATCAATGCCCAGTATGCGGATTGACCACCGAGGCTCCCGAGCATTATCCATCGGAAGTCGCGATAGTGAAGCGCGGTCAGATATCGATCGCGCGTCGCTCTAGCTTTGGCGAGTTCCATGGGTGGCTTGTGTCCGACCGATATCCCTGATTTCGCGTCGAACGCGGTAGACGGTTAGCGGCAATGTTACACCTGACCTGCGCGGCGCGCCGTGCGCGCGGGGATTTGGCGATTGGTGCCGCCCACAGGCATCACCGTCGAGGCACGTTTAAATCAAGCCGCTGCTGACCTTCACCAGCGCGGCGAGTCTAGCCGCTGCCGCTCCGCTGTCGATGCTGTCTTTCGCCATTAGGGCGGCGTCGTTGAAGCTTTCGGCTTTTCCAGCCGCTAGGAGCGCGACCGCGGCGTTGATGGCGACTACGTTGTAGCGGGACCGTTCGGGGCTCGGTGGTGCGTTGTGCTCGCCTCCTGTGCCGGCAAAGACGGTTCGGATTATTTCGGCGCTATGGTCGACCGATTCTGCGACTAGGTGGTCGCGACTACCTTCGGGCAAGCCAAAGTCGGCGGGGCGGGTGCGGCGACGTTTGAGGATGTCAGGTGTTACCTGGAACATCAGGGTGTGGTCCTCGATGTCGACCTCGTCGGCACCCGATTCGGCGTGGACCACCAATGCGTAGTCGGTTCCAAGCAGTTGGAGTGCCTGCGCAATTTTCTCCGAAGTTGCACGATCAGCGACACCGATTACCTGGCGGGTAGCCCCGGCAGGATTCGTCAACGGTCCGAGGATGTTGAAGACGGTTCGGATGCCGATCTGGGGTCGGAGTGGTCCGGCGAAGCGCATCGCCGGGTGGAAGGCTTGGGCGAACATGAAGCCGATACCGGCTTCATTGACGCATCGAAACACGCCTTCAGGTGCGAGCAAGATGTTGACACCCAGAGCTTCCAAAACGTCGGCGCTGCCGGTTGAGCCTGACATGGCGCGGTTACCGTGTTTGGCCACATGCACACCAGCGCCAGCCACCACTAACGCCGCGGCGGTGGAGATGTTGAACCATTCCTTGCCGCTGCCACCCGTCCCGCACGTATCGACGGTATCGACACCAGGGCTCACATGCAGGGAGACGTCTCGCATCACCGACGCCATGCCCGCGATTTCTTCAGGGGTCTCGCCCTTCATGCGGAGTGCGGTAACGAAGGAACCGAACTGGGCTTCGGTAGCCTCGCCGCCCATGATTTGCGCCATCACATCGGCGGCATCGGATTGTGAGAGGTCGATGTTGTCGACGGCGGCTTGGATGCCTTGTTGGATGTTCATGGTTGGTTGTTGGATTGATCGGTCAATCGATGTCGGTCTTAATGATGTTATGAACGACGGGGTTGGTTCGCTTACTCGAGTGCTAGGTTGCTGCGGCATCGCAGGGGGCTTATGGTTGGGATGGCGTAAAATCGGACGCAGTGGAGGAATCTGGTGGATCAAGAACAAGAACTTTTAAACAGAATAACGTTCAGGCCAGAGATATTCGGCGGCAAACCGATAGTCCGAGACATGCGGATTGCGGTTGAACATGTTTTAGGTTGGCTCGCGGCCGGCGATAGCGAAGAGACGATTCTGCGAGAGTATCCGTTGCTCGAATCCGAAGATATCCGCGCGTGTTTGTTGTTTGCGGACAAATAACGACCTGCGATGTTTAGGCTTAGACTCGAATCGAAGATTCCTCTCCGATCACAAACGTGCCAAAGGTGCGCTCTCCGTCAATGCGGAGTAGTTGGGGAGGTCGCTAGTCTGATTCTGAACTAGGTAACGGTCAAAAAGGCTGCGTCGAGTGATTGATCAACGTTCCAAAATTCGAAAGGATATGATATCATATCACTCAAAGGTACCCCCTCGATGACAAGAGCCCAAGGGGCTCTCTCCGGAAACGGAGTAGTCGAGGGGGTCGTTTTTATTACGGGCTAGTAGTAAAGAGTCGTTCCTGTTCGGAATATGTCGAATTCGCTCAGCACTGCGTTGGCGATGGTCGCATAGTGTCGGTCGTCACCTCGTGCCCATTTGCGGTAGATCGCCCAGCAACAATAATCCGCGATCTGTAACCCGTAATGAGATCGGGAATCGTGGTGAAATATGCGGTATCGGGCGCCAGACGGCAACATGCTCCCAAGTGTGGTCTTCACCGCTTTTTCGATCGCTCGTCGTTGACGATTCAATGGGATGGTGTCGGTTATAACAACTGTTTCCCTAGCTTGTCTGTGAAACGAGCCATTGAGCACGTATCTCAGCAAGTAGCCGAGCATCTCCGGGTAAAAACGATTGTCCGACCTAAGCGCAGGGCCGGTCTTTGATTTCTCGACAATCAAACTGTGGATCTCGACACCTTGAAGTCCACTCCCGATAATGTCGAACACTTGGTGACGAACCGAACCATTGTCCTCAGCGCAATGGAACCTCTCCTCTTCCAGCCCGCGTTCGATGCAATCGTATTTGTAGCTTTCCAACGCGCTGCTCATATGAAAGGGGCGCTTCATGCTGACACTGGTTAACACGAAATAGCGTGTCCCACCCGGACTGAAATCCAAATTGCCGGATTCGTCCAAGAACACATACACGCGGTCGTTCGTGGTTTGCGGACCCGGCATGACAGTCGGATGTTGATGCGAGTTCATTGACTAATCCCCCATCCCCAAAAAGTTCCCCAACAAATCCTTCCCCGAACGCGTCAGTATCGACTCAGGGTGGAACTGCACCCCCTCCAGCGGCATCTCTGGGTGTCGCATCCCCATGATTACTCCGCTCTCTGCCGACCGCGCGGTTACCTCGAAGCCAGGTGGCACGGCGTCCGGCTGAACTGCCAACGAGTGGTAGCGGACGGCTTCGAACGGGTTGGGCAAATCCTTAAAGACGCCTTGTCCGTCGTGCTCGATCATCGAGGTCTTGCCGTGTTTGAGTTCGCCAGCGTGGTCGACGATGCCGCCGAACGCTTCGCCGATGGCTTGGTGGCCGAGGCATACACCTAAGACAGGGATTTTCCCCGCGAAGTGTCTGATGGCGTCGATGGATATGCCGGCGTTGCGAGGGTGAGAGGGTCCCGGTGAGACGACGAGACGCTCGGGTTCCATGTCGGCGAGTTCTTCGACGTTGGCTTTGTCGTTACGGATGACCTTTACGTCGGCACCCAACTCGGAGAGGTATTGGAACAGGTTGTAAGTGAAACTGTCGTAGTTGTCGATTAGAAGGAGCATGGTTCATGCCTCCATTACGGACTCGGCATGGTCGATGGCATGCATGAGCGCGCCCATCTTATGCAGGGTCTCTTCGTATTCGGTCTGTGGATCGGAGTCGGCGACAATTCCGCCGCCTGCTTGGAGGTAGGCCACGCCGTCGCGTAGGGTCATCGTACGGAGCGATATCGCGGTGTCCATGTTGCCGGAGTAGGAGAAGTAACCGACAGCACCTGAGTAGGGTCCTCGCTTGTCGGGTTCGTACTCGGCGATGATCTCCATGGCGCGGATCTTAGGGGCGCCGGAGACGGTGCCGGCGGGGAATCCGGCGCGCAGCACATCGTAGATGTCGTATCCGTCGTCAAGGATGCCCTCGACGTGCGAGACGATGTGCATGATGTGCGAGTAGCGTTCGATTTCGAGCTGCTGGGTGACTCGCACGGAACCTGGTCGACTGATGCGTCCGACATCATTACGACCGAGGTCAAGCAACATGACGTGCTCAGCGATCTCCTTTTCGTCGGCGAGCAGTTCGGTGGCCAGCGCTTCGTCTTCCTCGGGAGTCGTTCCGCGCGGTCGCGAACCGGCGATCGGGTGGACGGCAACCTGACCATCTACCGATTGGACGAGCAGTTCGGGAGAGGCACCAATAATCTGGAAACCATCGAGATCGAGGTAGAACATGTACGGCGAGGGATTGATGGCTCGAAGCGAACGGTAGAGGTCGAACGGCTCGACCGCGGTGCGGCGGGTTAGGCGCTGCGATACCACCACCTGAATGATCTCGCCGTCGTAGATCGCCGTTTTGCAGGCTTCGACCATCTGTCGATAGTTTTCTCTCGACATGTTTGGGACGTAGCGATGACCAATTGCTTCGTCGGAACCGTCGGTGTACCATCCGGCGGGCATCGTTGCCGCTGACCCAATGAAGTCGTAATCGATATCGGCGTCGTTCGCACGGGAACTCGAATGTGCGGGTGTCCCCGCGCGACGCATGGCGGAGTCTGGCAAGGGTCCGGAAAGGCGATTGATCAACTCTTCGATGCGTTGCGCCGCGGCGTCATAAGCGTTTTGCGGATCGGTGTCGCTCGAAATTGCGACGTGGGCAACGACGATGATGCTCTGGCGAACGTGGTCGAATATCAGCATCGAGTCCGTGAGCAGGAAGACGGCTTCGGGAACGTCCATGCCGGATGCTTCATCAGAAATCTCGGGAACGCGTGGTTCGAAGTATTTGATGGCATCGTATGCGACGTAGCCAACCGCGCCGCCGTCGAATTTAGGCAGACCGTCGACTTCGGGATAACGGATGTGCCCTAGCCGATCCTTCAACACGTTCAATGGGTCGACGTTTCCGAGTCCGGTTCCTGCGCCGGTTCGTATCACTTCGGCAGGTTCGGTTCCGAGGAACGAGTATCGGGCGACGTTCTCGCCACCCTCCACGCTTTCGAAGAGGAAGGAGTTGTTTCCGCGGGCGATTTTAATGAAGGCCGAAACTGGCGTTTCCAGGTCAGCTGATATTTCTCGATATACCGGGATGATGTTGTAGCCTTCGCCCGCCAAGCGCTCGAAGGTCTCGAAATCCGGTGTGTACATGTCGTCATTCATCTTTGGTCGTGTCCATTCGCTAATGCATCGCTTTCACTGATTGGGCCGAAACCGCAAAGCAGCTCCGGCTACGACCATGACGATGTGTAGGAGCTGATTCGCATGGCGTCGCGAACTCTCTGCATGGTTTGCGCGGCGATGCTACGCCCTCTCCTGACGCCTTGCATCAACACGTCTTCGACGTACGGCATGTCGTTCTTGTA
This sequence comes from uncultured Dehalococcoidia bacterium, assembly GCA_951812795.1. Lineage (GTDB taxonomy): Bacteria > Chloroflexota > Dehalococcoidia > Lucifugimonadales > Lucifugimonadaceae > Bin127. Next base: position 1,413,976 of record OX638325.1, on the reverse strand, counting down.
ATGCTCTCGGCGATCACGGATCGGGTCTAGGAAGTCGTTGAGTGCCTGGGCGAGTGCGGTTTTGACCTCGACATCGCCGACCGTTCCCTTGCGGTACCGGTCTTTGAAGTCTTCGATCTGTTGCGTATTCGGGTTGAAGGCGTCGTGGTATTCGAATACGGGGTTTCCTTCGACTCGGCCCGGGATATCGGCGCGGATCCGGTTCGGATCGGTGAACATGCTGCGCACCTTGCGGTTGACGGTGTCGGCGTCGTCGCTGAGCATGATGGCGTTGCCCCTGGATTTACTCATCTTTGCGTTGCCATCGGTACCGACGAGCCTGCCAACATCGCCGATGAGGGTAGCGGGTTCGGGGAATACCTTGGTGAACATGCGATTGAATTTACGTGCCACCTCGCGCGTCATTTCGATGTGGGGTGCTTGGTCTTCGCCGACCGGGACGAGGTGTGCGCGCGGAAGCAGGATGTCTGCGACTTGGCTCATTGGATAGTTGTAGAACCCGACCGTTCGGCGCTCGACCGGCAAGCTGTCGATCTCGGATTTCAGGGTAGGGTTTCGTTCAAGCATGCCCAACGGCGTCACGAACGAAAGGAGCATCGTGAGTTCGGTGTGTTCGGGGACATAGCTCTGGACCACGAAAGACGACTTTTCGGGATCTAGGCCGACGGCAAGCCAGTCGAGGGTTACGTCGAGTACCGACTCCCGTATGAGGTCGATGTCGTGGAAATGATCGCCCAGGGCCTGGTAGTCGGCAATGAGGAAATAGCACTCATACTCGTTTTGAAGGTCGAGCCAGTTCTTCAAGGCTCCGACGTAGTGTCCCAAGTGGAGCGCGCCAGTGGGACGAATGCCGGTAAGGATTCTCGGCTTGGCACCGGGCGCGACATCGAAGTGTCGACGCGTCTTGGGTTGTGATTCGGTTGCGGTTTGTGTCATGACCAGTGTTGGCTCCATGGGATAGGTAATTCGCCAACAAACGAAAATCCCCATCCCACATGTTTGGTTTGCATGGGACAGGGACGAGCGTGGCTCGCGGTGCCACCCTGTTTCGGCGCTTACTGTCGTCCCGGTGACAACCAAGACCTACACGCCGCAACTCAATTCTGGATGTTTAACGTATCCAACCCCGGCTGCGGATAATACGTCTTCCGACGGTTCCCCTCAGCGGCTCCCGGGTCCAATTCAGTATCGCGTCGCCATGCCGGACTTTCAGCGGATCATACCGGCTCTCTTTGGATGGCGTTGGACGAACCTACTAATCCCGTTCGTTGCCTTTAGCTTCTCAGGTGCTTACGCGATCTAGTGTACGTTTGGGGTTGTCGGGGAGTCAAATGGTCCAGTGTTGGAGCTAATTCGGCGCCACAATCTGTCATGTCAACTGAACATGACGTATGCAGTGCGATCGCTATTGAAATCCCGTATCATTTGCTGAATGTCTAGCTTGAAGATTGAGGTTCAACGCGATCAAGAATGCACCACCCGCGACGGAACGATCCTGCGCGGCGATATCTACTATCAACTGGACTCTGGACCCCAACCCGTCCTAGTCTGCCGAACGCCGTACAACAAGCTCACTCCTCGCTACCAAGAGCACGCAACCGATATAGCCAAGGGAGGTTACACGGTCGTTGTCCAGGACATGCGGGGACGTTACGCCTCCGATGGCGAATACTTCTGGATGTGGCGAGACAAGCACGAGACCGCCGACATTGAAGACGGCTACGACACCATCGAATGGGCCGCCAAACTGCCCCAATCCGACGGCCGAGTCGGAAGTTGGGGTCACTCCAATGCCTCATGGGCAATCTGGATGGCCCTCCACTCCAATCCGCCGAGTCTAGCGGCGGCGCTCGCATCCGGCATCTCGATGAATATGCTGGACATCACCTTTGGTGTCTGGGAGACTGGTCGCCGCCTCGAATGGACGTACATGATGGCGGCCGATGTTCGACGTCGCGAGGGGCGCACCGACGGGCCCACCGATCCTATAGAAGCCTCGTTCCGGTGGAACGCCGTGGAGCGCTCGAAATACATCTGGTGGTTGCCGCTTTCAGAAATTCCCGAGCACGTCTTTGCCGGCTTGACTGAGCAGTATCAGACCTTCCTACGCAACACAAATCAAGACTTCATGCGCTTCGACGAGGCGCATTCAAAGGTTGAAGTTCCGGTTATGCAGATCACCGGATGGTGGGACCGCCTCATCGGAACGATCGACAACTACGAAGGACTTATCACCGACGGCGATCCAAATCTACACGATCAGCACCGTCTCATCGTCGGTCCATGGGGACACGACGCCACAAACTACACCGGAAACGTTGGACCCATCGACTACGGCCCGGACGCCGAGACTACCTACGCCGACCTCATCGTTCGTTGGTACGACTACGCCCTCAAGGGGAACGACAACGGCATGTCTGACGAGAAGCCGGTCCAACTCTTCGTCCTTAACCGAAACGAGTGGGTTGGCGCCGACGCTTGGCCGCTCCCGGAAACCCAGTTCACCGACCTCTATCTCTCGTCATTCGGCGCGGCTAACACCGCCGCTTGCGACGGCCGGCTAGCGTTCGACCAACAGCCCGGTGCTGCTTCTGACGAGTTCGATTACGACCCTCGTGACCCGGTCATGTCGCTGATGCACCAGAACTCCCAGTCCATCCCCATCGACCAAGCGCCCAACGACCATCGGCAAGACATCCTCGTATACGAGACGGAACCCATGCCCGAGGACCTCGACGTCATTGGTCCCCTCCGCCTCAAACTTTGGGCGGCGACTGATGCCCCCGAGACCGATTTCGCAGTCAAGCTGGCCATCGTGCACGAAGATGGGCTCTGCATGAATCTCACCTACGGCATCATGCGATCGCGGTATCGAGATGGCTATGATCGCGTTGCCTTTACGGAACCCGGTGTGCCGTACGAATACGACATCAAATTGAACCCAATCGGTTGCCGGTTCTTGAAGGGCCAAAGCATCCGTCTCTACGTAACGAGCTCAGATTTTCCGAATTTCGATCGCAATCACAACACGGGTAAAGACTACTGGTCGGACACTGAGTTGAGAGTTGCGCATCAGACCATTTATCACACCGATGATATGCCCTCACGGTTGATCCTCCCAGTAATACCAGCTGAAGAGTAGTAAAGGAAGACCATGGCGAGAACAAATTCGCATGTTCGGTACGAGCCGAATGAAGTCCCGCCGCCGTTGGTGTCAATCGGTGCAGGAATACAAGCCACCGTATTAATCGTCACACCGGTCGTATTGACCGTCGTGATCGTCGCGCGGATAGCGGACGTGTCAGAGGCCTATATGACGTGGGGCGTATTCGCGGCGATGATAATCAGCGGGTTGACAACCATTTTGCAGGTTGTGCGCGTGGGAAAAATCGGATCGGGATACGTTCTGATCATGGGCACGTCGGCGGCGTTTATAGCAGTGTGCGTCGCGGCGTTGGTGAATGCTGGCCCCGCGACAATGGCGAGTTTGATCATCGTTTCCTCAATCATCCAGTTTTTCCTCGCGGCGCGGTTGTCGTTGCTCAGGAGGATTTTTACCCCTACTGTGGCGGGTACGGTGATCATGTTGATCGCGGCAACGGTAGCGCCGATATTGTTCAACTCGTTCGAAGACGTGCCTGAGGACACGTCTGACATCGCGGCCCCGTTGGCGGTTCTTGCCACGTTGATAACGGTTACTGTTCTAGTTCTTCGGGGTCCTTCTTCGCTTCGGTTATGGTCGCCGATCATTGGAGTGGCCGTCGGTTGTATCGTCGGGGTGCCGTTCGGCCTTTACGACATTCAAACGGTGATCGATGCCCAGTGGATCGGCGTGCCGTTCCAATCATGGCCCGGCATAGATGTAACCCCAGGGGTCGAGTTCTGGGCCTTATTGCCCGCTTTCGTGATCGTGACGATCATCGGCGCGATCGAGACGATCGGCGATGGCGTGGCGATACAGAGAGTGTCTCAGCGCGAGCCGCGCGCCACGGATTTCCGAGTGGTACAAGGCGCATTGAATACGGATGGAGTCGGCAACCTGTTATCCGGAATACTCGGCACCTTGCCGAACACGACGTATTCGACAAGCATCTCTCTTGCGGAAGTGACCGGAGTGGCTGCCAGACGGGTCGGCGTTGTGATCGGCGTCGCGTTTCTTGTGCTGGCGTTCTTTCCAAAAGTCGCTGCTGTGATCATCGCGATTCCGGCTCCTGTCGCGGGGGCGTACATTATGGTGCTCATTGCCTTGCTCTTTTTGCAGGGAATGAGGATCGTTATTCAAGACGGGTTGGACTACCGCAAGGCTCTGATCGTCGGTCTCGCGTTTTGGGTGGGAGTAGGCTTTCAAAACCAGTGGATATTCCCAGAGTTGCTTGGCGACGGATTCTTAGGGGTGTTGCTCGGCAACGGCATGACTTCAGGTTCATTGGTGGCCATTATCGCCATGCTATTTATGGAGGCCACAGCGCCCAGACGGAAGCGTCTGAGGGTGGCGCTGGAACCAGACTCGCTACCGCAACTCACCGATTTCTTGCGTGGTTTCGCTTCATCCGCTAGTTGGGATGAAACAAGCCAGAATCGCATCGTTCTTGTTGGTGAAGAGACGTTGACGAATCTTTTGGATGACCCGAATGACGCATCTGAAAGTGACGCATCCAGGCGGCTGGTGGTGGCAGCTCATTCGTCGGGGCGAGAAATCGAGTTGGAGTTTGTCGCAGCTTCCGAAACCGAGAATCTCGAGGATCAGTTGTCGTACTTGGGCGAGACGCCAGACATCGCGGACGATCGGGAGATCTCGTTCAGGTTGTTGCGGCATTACGCAACTTCGGTCCGGCATCAGAAATATCACGGCGTAGATGTCGTCACTGTCAACGTCGAGCGGATGGCATGACGATCGGTTTGCCCTTGGCATCGCCTGCGTGGACGGTGCAGGACGCCGTGTGAAGGCGCGTTATCCTAGATTTGACGATACTGCCACGACGATTCAACAGAAATAACTTGCCATGACAACCATCGCACCTTACGGATCTTGGAAATCTCCAATCGCTGCCGAAATGCTGATCAGCGGCGGTAAACGTCGGTTGTCAGAAATCAGGTGCGACGGGAACGATATCTATTGGTTGGATGGTCGACCAAAAGAAGGTGGACGGCAAGTAATCATGCGGCTTTCACCGGACGGTCAGAAGACAGACCTGACGCCGCCAGATTTCAACTCGCGAAACGCGGTGCACGAGTACGGCGGGGGATCATACGCGGTTAGGGACCGCACGGTCTACTTCACGAACTGGTCGGACCAGGGGATTTACGTTCAGCGTGATGGCCAGGTTCCGGAGGCCTTGACTGCGGAACCACCGGTGCCGCGAGGGGCGAGATTCGCCGATCTGACAATAACTGGCAATGGCCAGTATTTGCTGTGCGTGAGAGAGACCCATACTGACGACGGTCAGGAGGCAGTTAACGAGATAGTTGCGGTTCATACTGGGTCTGGTGCAGTGAAGGTGGTTGCGTCAGGCCGCGACTTTTACTGCGCTCCCAGAGAGTGTTCCGATCATGACGGTATCGCATGGACTGAGTGGGACCATCCGAATATGCCTTGGGATGGGAACTCGTTGATGTCAGGTTCGTTCGACAGCAATGACGCATCCGTCAGCACCACGGCAGAATTGGTCGGCGGAACCGGGGAGAGTATCGTACAGCCGAGTTGGGGCACCAACGGTCTGCTCCATTTCGTGACCGATCGAACTGGATGGTGGAACATTTATGTGTGGCGGGATGGCGAGATGGCTAATCTCCTCGATGAGGAAAGTGATCACGGTCGTCCTGATTGGCAGTTCGGTTTTTCCTCGTACGCGCATCTTAAGGATGGAAGAATCGCGCTTGGCAAGGGTGGGGTTACCTCCGGTTCAATCGTGCTGATCGATCCGGGAGCCAATTCGACCCAAGCGATCAAAATCCCGTTTAGCGAAGTGTCTTTCGTGACAGCTAGTCCTGACGGCGAGTCGATACTTTTCATTGGCGCTTCGCCGACGCGAGAACCGGCGGTCGTCCGTCTTGAATTGGCAACCGAGAAGTGCGAAACGGTATACTCGCCGAGCGAAGTTGACGTTGAACCTGGTTATCTCTCTTCGCCGCAACACGTGGTTTTTCCGACGACCGAAAACGGTGCAGCGCATGCGTACTACTACGAGCCAACAAATCAAGATTTCGCGGCGCCCGACGGCGAGTTGCCCCCGCTGGTAACTATCTGCCACGGTGGGCCGACAAGTGCATCCGGGACGGGGTTGGATCTATCAACGCATTACTGGACTAGCCGGGGGTTCGCGGTTGTCGACGTCAACTATCGCGGTTCTTCCGGGTACGGCAAGGTGTATCGCGACGCCCTCAAGGGCAAATGGGGCATCTACGACACCGATGACTGCATCGCCGCGGCGCAACATTTGATCGATCAAGGACTGGTCGACAAGGATCGAGTGATCATCCGCGGAGGATCGGCGGGCGGCTACACCACGATCAATGCGCTCACGTTCCACGATTTCTTCGCCGCCGGCGCTGCGCTTTACGGCATCGCGGACCTGATGGTTTTCATCGGCGATACCCACAAGTTCGAGTCTCGATACCTCGAATCGCTCGTTGGTCCGTATCCGGAGGAGGCGCAACGGTATCACGACCGCTCAGCGATCAACTTCATGGATCAACTCGCCACCCCGATGATCATCTTGCAGGGCCTTGAGGACGAGATCGTGCCGCCATCGCAGGCGGAGATCATGGTCGACGCGCTCGAATCTAAGGGTCTTCCCTACGCTTACATCGGATTCCCCGGCGAGCAACACGGGTTCCGTCAAGCCGCCAATATCATTCGAGCCCAGGAGGCGGAGTTGTACTTCTACGGGAAGGTGTTAGGTTTCGAGCCAGCTGATGACATCGGCGATGATGTAGTCGAGGTCAGAAACCTCGACTGAAGGCCGCGCCTAACTCGTCAATTCAATCATGCTGTTGACGAATCGGTGCACCCTTCTCCGATGTAGATCGAAGTTCCAATCGTCTAAATCACCGTTGTAAAAGTTGGAATGAAGTCTCTGAGCCGCAACGAACCAATCCGCGAGAGCAGGAGTTTGGAACTCTTCGGCAAGCATCTCAACCCCTTCGACCAGTGATCGATGAGTTCGCGATTCGATTCCCCGGCTCTTCATCTCAGCAATAACGACATGTGACGCAGCACCCCAAAGCTTTTCAGAGGCTTGGAGAATATCGCCAGCTTCATATTCGCGGTCGGCGTCGCTGAGGAATTGCTGGGCGGTTGCGATATGTTCTGTAGCGAGCACGTTTGCTCCAAAGATGCCAAAAACCTCGGCGTTACGTATTGAATCCTAGCATGTGCCGAATCCGGATAAGCGATCCTAACGCCCAGTGGGCGTTAGGATCGAAAGTTCATGCGAGTTGGACGGCGGTTGAGTTAACCGGCGGCGATTGCACCGGTGTGTCGTGTCGTCAAACGCGGCACTCCACACTCGGTTAGGAAGACTTCTAATTCGTCACGGAGAAGTTGCGATGCTCGGACCGAGGGTGGGCGAGGGGGGCCTGCCTTGAGTCCGACAGCCTCCATGGCGGCTTTGATGAACGGTCCTTCGCCTCCGGTCATGGCGGCTACTTTGGCGCGCCACTCTGTCCATCTCCACTTGAAGTCGGCGAGCCTCTGTCGTGCCGCTTCGTAGTCACGTTGTTCGAGCAGGTTCCAGATTTCTGCGGGGTACTCGGGCCAGAAGCCGCTGAGGTGGGTGATGAATCCACGTGCCCCCATGATGTGGCTGAAGATCTGCTGACCGGAGTTGTCGATGCAGACGAGCCGGTCGGCGAGAGCGGACAGGCCTTGTCGGTAATGCGCTTCGTTGGGCGATGACCACTTGAGGGCCCGGACGGTCTCGATGTCGGCAAGGTCACTCAAGAGGCTCATGCTCATGGTCAGACCTTCCCACCAAGTGTGGTAGATCATGATCGAGACGTCGGACTCGTTGGCTATGAGCTCGAAGAGTCGGTAGGCATCGCCCTCTGTCGGTTCGTAGTAGTAGGTTGGTCCAACTTGGACTCCGCCTAGTCCGGTTTCATGGGCGTGGTTGGCGAGTTCGAGGATGACCCGATAGTCGGTGTGTTGGACGCTGCTCAGAACCGGTGCTTCACCGTCGGCGGCTTCCATCGCCGCGGTCATTACGGCTTTGCGCTCGTCCACGTTCATCGTGGGATGTTCACCGCCAGCGCCGCCTACGAGAAGCGTGCCTTGACTGGTGTGGACGCCGTTTTCGACCATGTAGCGGATGTTGGTCTGCAGGGCGTCTAGGTCTAAAGAGTAGTCTTCATTGAACGGAGTTGCGACTGCGACCATGGGTCCGCAGAGCCAATCTCGGATGTTTTCTGCTTGCAATTTATCGTCCTCTTGTATGGTTCTGAGTCGCGTTGGCAATTGACTCTATATCAGCCGATGATGGCTTGCCACTCGCGCCGCAGAATGCCGTAGTAGTGGTAGTCCTGACGCACCCCTCGGTTTACCCCCTGGCTCCGCAGGGTGCCTTCCCGGGTCATGCCGATCTTCTCCATCACGCGCCATGAACCGAAGTTCTCGACGTCTGCCCAGGAGTAGACCTTTTCCAATCCAAATTCCTCGAATCCCCAATTTAGGACCGCCTGTGCCGCCTCAGTCATGAAGCCTTGATTCCAGTGCGTCGGTGACAAACCGTAGTGCAACGAAGCCACTGAGATAGGGGTCTCAATGTTCAAGTCGACGGCTCCGACTACGTTGCCTTGGTATTCAATGGCAAAACTCGGCGTTTCGCTTAGGTTTCGCAAAACGTTTCGTGCGACGAACTCCTCCGTGTCCGTTTTCGTGTACGGGATTGGCAGAGGCAGGAAGCGTGAAAACTCGGAGCTGCTGGCGTATGCGAGCACATCTTCCACGTCGTTGAACCCGAACGGCCGCAGGAGCAGACGTTGAGTGTGGAGGGTTGTGGGCGCGGTCATCGAGACGTCAGCCTTCCGTCATCCAGCGAATCTCTGTCCTCATTCTGGTTCTGAGTCGCTTTGGAGATTGATTTCATATCAGCCATTGGGGGCTTTCCACTCCGAGCGCGAAATGCCGTAGACGTGACATTCCTGAGGCACCCCTGAGTTGGCTCCTTGAATTCGCAACGTCCCTTCGCGCGTCATACCGATCTTCTCCATCACGCGCCACGAACCTACATTTTCGACATCCATCCGAGAACAGACCTTCAGCAATCCGAACTCTTCGAACCCCCAATCCACGACAGCCGTCACGGCCTCGGTCATCAATCCACGGTTCCAGCACGGACGGGCTATCGAGTAACGCAACGAGGCGATCGAAAGCGCTTTTTCAATTGCCAGCTTAACGCTGCCAACAACCACGCCGTCGAACTCAATCGCGAACCTAGGTCTGTCATCACAGTTCTTCAAAATCTGACGAGTCACGAAATCTTCAGCATCCCTGACCGTGTATGGGCTCGCAACTGGCAAGAATCTCGACCATTCGGTGTCGGAGGCGTAGTCGAGGACATCGTTGACGTCTTCGATCATGAAGGGCCTCAACACTAATCGTCGAGTGTTTAGCGTCGTGGGAGCGCTCACAACGCCCCTAGCCTTCCGCCATCCACTCCGGTGACCCCATATTCTTCACCACCGCCTGCAAAAACTCGGCGGCAGGTGCGCCGTCCCAGGCTCGGTGGTCGAATGTCAACGAAAAGTAGCCGATGGAGCGGACTTCGATGTCGCCGGATTTGTTGACGGTGGGTTGTTGGATCACGCGGCCGACTCCAAGGATGCCGACTTCTGGTGGGTTGATGAGCGGGGTGAAGTTTTCGACGTCGTAGGATGCCAGGTTGGTCAGCGAGAAGGTGCTGCCGGAAAGTTCGGCGACGCGCAGTTCATTCGCCTTCGACTTTCGGACGAGATCGCGGACTGCCAACGCAAGTTCGAGTGGAGACTTCGACTCGGCGTCTCGTATCACCGGGACAAGCAAGCCGTCTGGGACAGCCAGCGCGAAGCCGAGGTTGATCGTGTCGAAGAGTTGGACTTCTTTATCGGTGATGTGTGCGTTTGCGAGAGGATGGTCTTTGAGGGCCTTGACCGTGGCTGCTATCGCGAGGTCTTGGTACTGGGGTCGCACTCGAGATCGGCGCCACTCGCGGGTTAGTTGGCGTTGTATGCCGACGGCGTCGGTGACGTCGCTGGTAGTGTTTAGGGTGACGAGGGCGGCGGATGCGCTTTCGGACATGCGGCGGGCGATGACGCCTCGGATGCCGGTGAGCGGAATGGTGCGACTCGGTTCCATGCCGACGTCGGAGGTTGTGGTTCCGCCTTCTGCCGCGGCTCGGACATCGTCTTCGGTGACTCTGCCGCTGGGGCCGGTTCCCGATCCGATGGTGTCTAGATCGACGTTTAGTTCACGTGCGAGGCGCCTTGCTCGAGGTGTGACTACTGGCCCGCCCCTTCCGCGCCTAGCGGTTACGCCTTGACGAGAAGGTCGGGATGAGCGCGATGCGCGTTCGCGTGGTGCCTCTTCGGCGGGTAGGTCGCTGGGTGATTCTCCAGATTCGAGTAGCAATCCGAGGATAGTGCCGACCGGGACCGTCTTGCCCTCTTCGACGATGATGCGACCGAGGGTGCCATCGGCGGTGGCTTCTACTTCTGCGCTGACCTTGGTCGATTCGATCTCGACGAGGGGTTCGCCTTTGACGACCGGGTCACCGACGGACTTGAGCCATCGGACGACTTGCCCCTCGTTCATTCCCATACCCCATTGCGGAAGAATTATGTTGCCCGGCATTAGCTGACGTTGTCCCTGATTTGAGTTTGATTGTTAGATGAAATCCGAAAAATCATCTTAACAGCAGGGTATATCGGCGAACGGGTGACTCAGGCGATTTGAAGCTAACCAGTCCGTCGGACCGCCAAGCGGCGTACTCGGTTGTGCGCAGCCTGTCGGACCTTTGCGGCTACTCTGGTCCGGGATTCCAAAGTCAAGGTGAGGGGTATCGCGATGAGCATCATGATGGCCATGATGGCGTATGCGGGTCGGTACGAATCGGTGAAATCGTACATGAGTCCGACGAATAGAGGTCCGGCGGTGCCGAAGATGGCGCTGACGGAGCTTGCGATGCCGACGACGGATCCGTAGCTGCGGCGCCCGAAGTAGTCGGCGAGGATGGCAAGTCGGAGCGGTATGGAGGCGCCAAATCCGAGTCCAAATCCGAGGACGAATATGGGTAGCGGGATTAGGCCCCATTCGATGCCGAGGAAGGTGTGATTTATGAGTGCGAGCGCGCCGACGCCTAGCATCTGGATTAGGAATGAGAGAGTCAGGAGGATCTTCTTGTCGAATCGGTCGCCAATGAATCCGATGCTGACGCGACCTAGAACGTCGCCGACGGCGACGGCCCCGGCGGCGGTTGCAGCAAGCCATGCGCCGATTTCGTAATCGATGAGAGCCGGCAAGTGGAAGAGGTTGGTTGAACTGACGAGTTGTCCGACGCTGACAGCTATGGAGATCTGCCAGAAGGCACGGAGCCGGAGCACTTCACGGACGCCGATGGAGATTTCGCGAACCGGTCGGCGCATGCCTCCGGTTCCGTCAGCGACTCGCAGCTCGGCATCGCCGTCAGGTAGTTGCCCGTAGTCTTCTGGTCGGCGCCGCATCATCAACGAGACCGGAATGCCGATGATCCAGAATCCGACGCCGACGCCGAACAATACCGGTCGCCAGCCGTACGTGTCGATTGTCCAGACAAGTAACGGTAGCGCGACCGCGCCAACAGCGGAGAAGGTCATGAGTGTCGAGAATGCCTTGGCACGGCGCCGGACAAACCAGTTTCCGACGGTTGCGACGAAGACGATGAAGGTACCGAACGACATGCCGAGTGCGAGTAGGAGCACTGCACCGTAGAAATGCCAGAGGGTCTGCATCTGGCTCATGAGAATGAATCCGACGCCGGTGACGATGACTCCGAAGATCATCACGGGCTTTGGTCCGAATTTGTCGAGCATCACGCCGACGAAGGGTGAGATGAGTCCGCTTTCTCCGCGTTGAATAGAGACGGCGGCGGCGAATACGCCGTGGCTCCATCCGGTGGTGTTGAGGATGGGGTCTACGAATGCCTGGAAGCCGCGCCAGAAAACTGCGGACGCGTAGAACTGCGTAAGACCGCCGCCGAGAACGATCCACCAACCGTAGAAGATGTTGGATGGGCGTTTTTTAAGCGACGCGATGGCTCCCGATGATCTTTTGGATTACGAATTCCGGGGCGCGGTCGTGCATGGGTTTATGCCCCTGATGGATTAGTCAGGATATCGCGCTGGGGAGTTGGAAATCTTGGATTCGGGTGCGATTCGGAGGGGAAATGGGGTGTGATTGTGGGATAACACACAGTTATCGGATAGATTTCACTGCCCCAAAGCCAATCGTCTCATGCGAGAGCGGGCGGTTTGGCGAACTAGTGCGGCGACGCGTCTGGGGGATTGGAGGGTGAGTGTCAGGGGGATGGTGGGGAGTAGCAGGAGGGAGAGGATGGTGTAGCCGGGGCGGTAGGAGTCGGTGAAGTCGGACATGAAGCCGACGAAGAGTAGGCCGCAGGTGACGCATATTGAGCTGAACGAGCTGGCCGTTCCGACGAGGGTGCCGTAGCTCCGTCTTCCGAAATATTCGGCGAGGATTAGGAGTCGGAGGGGTATCGATGCCCCGAATCCGAAACCGGAGCAGAAGACGTAGAAGGGCACTGGGAAGAGTCCCCATGAGATGCCTAGGAATTCGGAGTTGATAAGGGCGAGGGAGCCGACGCCTACTGCTTGGAAGGACAGGGCGATGGCGAGGAGAGTTTTTGCGCGGTATCGGTCGCCGATGATCCCGATGGTGATGCGTCCGATGATGTCGCCAATGGCGACGGCTCCGGCGGCGACGGATGCAAGCCAGAGTTCGAGTTCGTATTCGATTAGAGCCGGCAGGTGGAAGAGATTTGTCATCGCTACGACTTCGCCAATGCTGACGGCGATGACGATCTGCCAGAAGGCGCGCAGCCGCAGGACGTCACGGATTCCGATTGAGACTTCGGGTTGAGACTTGGGCGCTTGGTTTTGTCGCTGGAGCGAAAGGTTTGAGTCGGCAACGACGGTTTCGGTTTCGCCATCGGGCTCCATGCCGTAGTCTTCGGGTCTCCGTCGGAGGATCAGGACGGCGGGGGTTGCGACGATCCAGAAACCGATGCCGACGCAGAACAGTATGGTCCTCCAGCCAAAGGAATCGATTGCCCAGACCAGGAGGGGCAGCGCGATGGCGCCGGTTGCTGAGAAGGTCATGAAGGCGGCTAGGGCGCGTGATCGATTGCGGACGAACCAGTTGACGATCGTCGTGACGAAGACGATGAATTCGCCGAAAGAGAGTCCGATGCCGAGTACGAGCATTGCGGCGTAGAAGTGCCATAGCTCCTGCATCTGGCTTAGCAGAATGAAACCGCATCCGGTAACGAAAGCGCCGAATATCAGCACTGGTCTCGGTCCGAATCTGTCAACCGCGGCACCGACGAATGGGGTGATGAACGAACTTTCGGCGCGTTGTATAGCCATGGCGACACCGAAGACTCCGGAGCCCCATCCGGTATATGTCCGCAGTACGGGTTCGACGAAAGCTTGGAAACCGCGCCAGAAGACGGCGGACGTGTAGAACTGGACCGAACCGCTTCCGAGCACGATCCACCATCCGAAGAAGATCTTAGGTCGGTGCCAGTTTAACGTTGCGATGCCTCCCGACATCGGATTTGGGGACGTATCTGTCGAGGAAAGGAGAGATGGCTTTGATGAAACCGATGGGGTTGTCTCCGGGAACGCGATGGCTGGCTTTGGTGACGTAGGTGGCGGAGCTTCCGGGAACGGTTTCGATCATGCGGCGAACGGTTTCGGGCGTGACGAGTTTCGAGTTTTGTCCGATGACGAATAGCGAAGGTATGGTTACTTTTTCGAGGGCGGCCCAGTAGTCGTCGGAGTTGAAACTGGGTCGGTGGTAATCGAAGAGGCGCTGATCGTTCTTCCAATCCCAGGTACCGTCGGGGGAAACGATTGTGGCTCGCAAGAGTGATCCTCGGACGGCGTCTCGGTTGCGCATGGGACTCAATTTGGCGACTTTATCGACCAAGGCGTCGAATGGCCCGTCTTTGGGGAGGGCTTCAATGTAGCGGCGGATGCCTCTTCGGGCTTCGCGGTTCATTTCAGGCGCGACGTCGACGACGACGATTGCGTGGACGGAGTTTGGGTTCTCTGAGGCGTAGAGGTACGAGAGGGTGCCGCCGAGGGAAAGACCGCAGAGGCCGAATCTGTCGATGCCATATTCTTCGGAAAGGTGGTCGATCAATCTTCGGAGGTCGGAGAGGTAATGATGAGTTGTGTAGTCGGGTTCGAAGGGGCGACCGCTGTCGCCGTGGCCTCGGAGATCGAGTGAGATGCAACGGAATCGGGACCGGAGTGCGAGGCATGTGAAGTCCCATGTCCTTGCTTGTTGGAGAAACCCGTGGATGAATATGAGGGCGGGTTTGGCGTTGGTTTCGTCGCCCCAATCGACGAAGTTGAGTTCGAATTCATCGTTCTGTCGGATGCGATGCGCGGTTGGCTGCGATGCGTCATCGAAGCGGACTCCGGCGCGTACGGCGGCTGCGATTGTGGTGTCGAAAGAGTCAACCATTGTTTCATTCGTTAGATTACATTTTGACGGGTCAGAGAATCGTCGGAAATGTGGGTTATAGGCGTCGATGTGAGATGATTTCATGAGATTGACAGATATCAAAAGGGCGATACGTCGTATCTTTAGACGTGTGAGTGGCGCGGGTTCCTTTTACCGTTGAGAAGCAATGTGGTTTGGAGTGTTTTGACACATGCGCATCGGCAAACTCTTTGACATCCCGATCCGGGTCCACTGGTCGTGGCTGATCGGGTTTGTATTGATAACTATGCTGATCGCCTCCGGGGGATTGCCGTTCATTTCAATCAGGCTGACTCCGGCGCAAGAGTGGGTCGTCGCCGGCACGGTGACGATTTGCCTCTTTCTGTCGGTTTTGGCGCACGAACTGGCACACTCTCTGACGGCCAAGCGTCTTGGCTACTCGGTTATGTCCATTACGTTGATGATTTTCGGCGGCGTAAGTCTCATTGGGGAGTCGAGATCGCGAGCATTCCACGATTTTCTGATCGCCGCGGCTGGACCGGTAATGTCTTTGGCGATCGGCATCGTAGCGTCGCTACTGTATTTCGTTTATCGCGATTCGCTAGCGACCGGCACAACCGCTTTGTTGCAGGGGATACTGTTTTACGTCGGACTGCAGAACATTGCGCTCGCAGTGTTCAACATGTTGCCCGGGTTGCCGCTCGACGGCGGTCGCGTATTGCAGTCCGTATTGTGGGGAGCAACCGGCAATCGCAGTTTTTCGACGCGTGTGGCTGGCAGAGCGGGCCAGGTTTTGGCAATTGGCATGATTGCGGCGGGAATCGTTCTGATCATCAGGAGCAACGATCTGACCAGTGGGTTGTGGTTTTTCATAATCGCGATGTTCATTCTGCCGGCATCAACCGCAGAGACCCGACGAGCGAGTCGAAATCGGGGACGCGAACGAGAGGTCGGGATACCCGTGCGGGAGGTCATGTCGGGCGTACCGACCGCCTTAAACGCTTCGACACCGTTGGACGCTGCGGTCCGGAACGTAATATCACTGCATCCGATGACGCCGATTCCAGTGGTAGATGGCGGTCGGATTACGGGCGTGATCTCGTTACAGGATGTAACTTCGCTCGGTTTAAGTCAGAATCAAGGGATCGGATTGACGGTTGCCGACGTTGCGCGACAAGTTTCTACGTACGTGATCGATCCGGATTCGGATCTTTCTTTGGCACGTCAGCTGTTGGCTAGGCGCGGGATAGATATGTTGCTAGTGTTCGAAAACGAACGTTTGTCCGGGACCGTCTCGCCGTCTGATCTGGAACGCGAACCGCGGTGGACCGGTGACGCCGGATCTACCGGCCCAAATCGAATCTGAGCCAGCCGTCCTTACGGGAAAATGGCGGCACGGCGATGCGTACCGATACCGATGAGGTTGTCGGTGTCTAAATCGCGGGCTTCGACATGGAAATGGAAGCGGGTTTCGTTTATTTCGAGGAGTTCGGCGGTAGTCTTTACACGCGAACCTGGGGTTGCTGGTGCAACGTGTTTGATGTCGACGTGAAAGCCGACCGTAAAGCCGTCGTCAGGGAGCAGGTGATCGATACTCAACATCGCGGTGGTTTCCATCTCGTTAATCATGGATGGGCTGGACAGCGTGTTTCGGGCCGGATCGCCGCCGGGCGCGTAAAGCATGTAATCGGCGACGACCCAATGGCGCTCGTTTTTCATACCTACTTGTATGGTGTCGGGCAGATTAGGCATTTGCTAACGTTGGTTTCCCCCTTGGGGTTCATTTTGCCAGCAGATGATCCGCCATCGCGGCAAAATCATCTACGGTCAAGTCCGGTTCGTACTGGGCGTCGGTGTCTTCAAATGGGAGATTATAGCGGTTGACGTATATGCCGCGGAGGCCGCAGGTTCGAGCCCCCATAACGTCAAAGGAATTGGAGGAGACCATAATGAGTTCACTAGGCTCCATTTTTGACTTCCTAGCCGCGCTGCGGTAGACGCCCGGATGAGGTTTGAAGGCACCGGCAACCTCAACAGAGATGATGTCGTCGAACTCGAATTTGATGCGGTTTTCGACTAAGTGGTCGAGGAACCATGGGTTTCCATTGGAGAGCGCGACGAGTTTGTAAGACGATTTCATGCGCTCGAGTGCGGGAAGGCAATCTGGAAATGGGGAGAGGTGTTGCCAACCCTGCATGAATGCGTCGACTTCGTTGGGTGTCGGCGGGAGGTTGTTGAGTTTGGCGACGTATACGAACGCTTTCTGAGCGGTCTCAAGATAACCGGTGTGGCCGAGTTCGACGAGTGAGTCTTGGTACTGCTCGATGCGTTGGCGGTGCCGTAGTTCTGCCCAGAATGCACCAGCGTCGACGCGGCCCGTTGGTGAATCAGGGGCGTCACGCCCGCGGATGAATTCGGCGATGAAGGGCGTTAAACTACCGCCGAGGTCCAGGACGGTGCCAAACAGATCGAAGGTCAACGCTTTGCATTTAGTGAGATCGGTCATTTCGAGTGTTTCATATCACTTGGAGGGATTGTGCACGAATGCCGGTGTCTTACACTCCAGCATCGTCATTGCTTCGACATCAGACGGTTTTCCACTGAATAGATCGCAAACTGTTGTGGGTTTGCCGGGGGTTACTCCTTCCGAGATCGGATAGAGGTGCCAGTATCGTCCATCGGTGATGGCGAAAATCGCGACGCCCGTGTCAATGCACCGTTGCAGATGGAATTCGATGCCGTCAACGATGTCCGCGCCGAGTGCTCGGGTTTCGATCACTGCCAAGGTTCGATCTGGCACCGCGTCGGACCTCAGGGCGTGAACCATGCGGGCATCGGCGTCGTCGCGTGTGGCTGGAATGAACCAGAACTCGGGATGACTCACGCGCCAGCCAAGAATGTTCAGGATCGGTGCGACCAAAACGATATAGGTTCGGGAGACGCTAGCTTGCGCCCCGAGTAGTTCGAATTGTGTGGTGCGCGCCGATGTTGCCTCGGCGGAAATTTTGCTGACCAGTGTCGGCGAAGTTTAGTCCACTGATTTGATGACTTGGATGTCGCGGTGGGCTAGGTGACCGCGGACAAGCGGCATGTTCTTTTCCCACCACTCGGATCCGTAGAACGCAGCTTCCTTCTCCTCGAGCTCATCCATTGTTTCTCCATACGATCGGATCCAGATGAACTGCGATTCCTCTTCGTTGACCCAAACGGTCTCGGCCTTCATGCCGAAACCGTCCATGACGTCGATGAGTGTTTCGTCGAACAGCTTGAGCCAAGAATCCATCATGCCTTTGTTGATGGTGTAAGTTCGCAAATGCGCGATTGTCATCGGTCTATATCTCCTTGTTGGTGGCGAAATCGGTTTCGTTGCCAATACACATTATCTATTTGAGGTCACACTCGGAATCAAATCCGGTAATAACGCTCGGCGTTCGACTTGAAAAGCTTGTCGCGGTCGGATCCCGAAAAATCGGAAGTAATTTCATCGTAGGCCTCCCAGATCGCCGCATATGAGCTGAATAACATGTCGACAGGGTAGTTGGAAGCGAACATGCATTTCTCGACACCAAAGATGTCGATGGTGTCAAGGACGAATTGACGGATCCGGTCAGCGGTGAACTCGCCGGCAAACATGCCTAGCGCGGATATCTTGACCGAGACGTTGTCGGTGTTTGCGAGCGCTTTCATGCCGTCGCGCCAGACTTCAACGCCGGCATCGTCCCAATCCCTCGGCATGCCGGTGTGGTCGAGAACAATCGGCACGTCAGGAACGCGGTTTGCGAGGTCGGCGGCGTCTGCCAGTTGCCAAGGCCACACTTGGAGATCGAATGAACCGCCATGGTCGGCCAACGCGCGGTAACCCCGTAGCCAGTCGGTATCGGTCATCAGGTCGTTGCGGTCAGTAAATTGCCACTTGGGATCTTCGGCCCAGTTGAGCATGTGACGTATGCCGCGCCAATTAGGGTATTCGGCGTGGCGAGCTATTAGGTCGGGCGCATCCGGGTTGGACAGATCCGCAAATCCGATGACGGCGTGCGGCATTCCACGCGAAGCATCGGAATCGGCCACGCTTTGTAACCAGGCGGTTTCACCCACCGGATCCGATTCGTGATCCCACTCGGCTTGGACGTGTACCGACTTGACGAGAGGCAGGCCCTTCGCGTCTTCATGAAGGTGCGAAATCAGGTACGTGCGGCGAAAGATCGAGTAATCACCAACGAAGTGATCGATGCCTTCAGTTAGCCACGGGTAGGGGTTGTTTTCGAGGTCCCAGAGATGGTGGTGGGTGTCGATGAATGTGGGGAGCGCCATTATTCCTCTCCGGTTCGTTGTGTTTCAGTCGGTATGAAAAACTTCCGTCAGCACGACCATGTTTTCGTCTGGATGGGACCCTTCAGGGATCTCGAAGTATGGCGCCATGAACTCCTGCCACCGATCATTGACCTCCTCTTCTGCCATCCCTTCGAGCGCTTTCTCGAACGAATCCGGGACTTCGACGTAGCCGAACAGCGTCCCATCGTCCCGCGCGAAGATACTGTAGTTCCGCCAACCGTGTCGGCGGAGTGCGGCCAGCATATCCGGCCACACGTTCGCGTGATGTTCCGTGTATTCATCCAAATTTGCAGGATTGATCTTCATAAGGAATCCGACGCGTTTCATGATTGGCTGACCTCCGGTTTTAGCATTCTTCTGCCTCTGGCAGTTGGAGTGAGCGTTTCACTGCTTTGACAAACATGACTATATCGGAAAGTTCCGGTAAGCCGATTCGATCTGCGTATCGAGTTGATGGAAACCCATGTTATGGAAACGGCGTATGGGAAATCGTTAACCTGTAATGATGATGGCTTTGCGCAAGAACAGCAGTCTGGTCGGTCGCGTCGCAATTTTGGCCGTTGCGATTGCGCTGAGCGGCGCGTTTGCATTGGCGGTTGCATGTTCCGATTCAGAACAAGGTAAACCCACAGAAGAACCAGATTCGGCCAAACCGACTGAATCGCCGAGCCCTCCAGACGCAGAAACGCGACGCCCTCCGATGGTGACGCATACGGCAACGTTTACGGTGACGAGTACGTTTACGCCAAGCCCGACGCACACGCCGGTTCCAACTGACACGCCGGTTCCAAAACCCACCGCGACGTTTACACCTACTCCAACCTCCACGCCAGCGCCGACGGCTACACCTGAACCGACGCCGACGTTGACACCCACGTCGATCCCAACCGATACGCCAACACCGACGAATACGGCGACAGCGATACCGACAGATACCGCATCGCCGACACCAACTGAGAGCCCTGAGGAGGCGTCGCCAACACCGAATCCGACACTCACACCGACTCCGGAACCCACCGCGATGCCGGAACCGACTGCAACGTCAACCCCGACCCCGACTGCGGTACCTACCGCGACGCCAACCCCGTTGCCCACCGCGACACCACTCCCAACCGCGACGCCTACCAACACGCCTACTCCAACGCCTGAGCCGGTCGCGGACTTGACGGTCAGTTGGACGTTCCAAACCGAATCGACTGGCACGGGCCCGGTCCGCTCTATCGTGCCGGATATCACGGTGCACGAAGGTATCGTTTACGTCGGTTCCAAAGACAACAAGTTCTACGCGTTGTTTGCTTCCACCGGCGAAGAGCGTTGGTCGCGCAATGTGCATTCTGACGTCACGACCGGCGCAGTATTGAGCGATGACGGTTCGATCGTATTCTTCGGTACCGCAAGCGAAGGCGTGTTGGCTCTTGACGTTGAAGACGGGAGCAAGCGATGGGAATACAACCCAGAGGATGTGAGTAGCTTCGATGTTCGCCCAACGATCTACGGGAATGTTTTGATCGCGCCTTCAACAGACGGGCGGATATACGCTTTCGACGCCGATCCAGTCAGCGATACCGAGGGCGAGGTCTTGTGGGTGTATCCGAAACCTACGTCGAGGGAGCTGCAGGGGCAGTTCAGGGAAAGTGGGATCGCGTATAACGATGCGTTTTATATTGGCAACGATGACGGCTCGGTGCACGGAGTCACGATCAGCACGGGATTGAGAAATGGGACCGCTGGCTTTCGAGGCGACAAGATGCCGCATTTCGATTCCGGCGGAGATGACGACCCTAAACCCATCCGGGCCTCAGTAGTCCGAGCCGGGGCGGACATCTATTTCGCCAACGACGCTCACGAAATTATCCAGTACACAGGCAATCGAATCAGGTGGGTTTACATTGCCCAGAGGCCGGTCCGGGGCGATATTGCCGCCACCGAAGACGTTGTTATAGCCTCTGACCGATCAGGTGCGGTTTATGCGCTGAATCCCGACCGTGACGAAGCGGAACGGAAACGTGACAACGATCTCTACGAAACGCCCGAACTGCTCTGGAGAGAGTTCACCGACAAGCAGGGAAACATCGACGCCACCGTGATTGGAGGGCCGGTGATTGCAGGTGCATTCGTCTTCATTATCGACCACTTCGGTGTCCTTTACATGATCGATCTGGAACGTGGCAGGACTAGGTACAAGTTGGATCTTTGGGGCGGCGACACGCCTTGCAGACTGTGCAAGTCCAGCCCGGCGGTCGCTGGCGACATGCTGTTTGCAGGGACGCAAGACGGTACCATCGTCGGAATCCAATTACCGGAACTCACCGAGTGATCGACAACGTTGTGCGATTCCGTTAACGGCGCACGCGGTGTTACACTGCCCGGATGGAGAATTGGGAAAGCTACCGAAGTGGTCGACGAGCGAGCAATGCGTTCGTCCCCGAACTCTTAAACCAACGGAACGCCTCATGAAATCTTTCGCCCAAGTTCTCGACCTGAAAGACGATCCAAAGATCATCGCCGAATACGAGGAGTACCATCGTAACGTCTGGCCGGAGGTGCTAGAAGCGCTAAAGGGCATCGGGATTGAACGAATGGAGATATTCCGAAGCGGAAATCATCTGTTCATGTATTGCACGGCGCCGGACGATTTCGATCCGCGTCGCGATTTCCAAAGTTACACGTCGTCGAAACGGGCCGATGAGTGGAACGATCTCATGATGACCTATCAGCAGAAGGTGCCTGAGGCCAAAGCCGATGATTGGTGGGCCCCGATGTCCTTGGCATTCGACTCTGCGTGGTTTGAAGACTGAGCTGCCCCCTGCGGGGGGGGGGGGGGGAGAACCGATCGGGGTGGGAGACCGTTACGCTTTGTCTAGAGATGAACCGGCGACTGCCGAAGAGTTGACTTTTGCCATCGCCGAGGCGATCCAAACGGCTGAGGAGTTGGCGTTGACTTCCGTCGCCCGGGGCGATGCTTCACAGTCTGAAATCATCTCCGAGCGACTTACTCCAAACTTGATGCAGGCGAAGATGTACGCGGAGATTGCTCCATGTGGGGCGGAGCTGGACCATTCATCAGCACCCGAAATCCGCAACGGGATCGCGGAAGCGACAGCAGTAGCTTCAGATTTGGCGGATATCGATGCAAAGTATTCACCACTCTTGAGCACATTGCGAAGATTGCGGGAAGCGGTTTCCAGACTCATCAACTGAGGGCAATTCGATGCCAGACAATCAAGTTGAAGTTGAGATTGATGAAGGTGCGGCGCAGGTTTCGACCGCAAGCACAGAAGTCGTAGAAAAAGCGGTCGGCGAAATTCTTATCCGTGAAGGATTCTTGGGCCAACGAGTGGTTTCGGTGACGGTCCTATTGACCGGCGACGCTCGGTTGCACGAGCTCAACCAGGAGTTCGCTGGTGAGGATTACGTGACCGACGTGCTCTCGTTCGAGAGCGAATCAAACAGTGGGTTTCCAGCGTTTGAGGACGATGAATCGAATGAATACCTTGGCGACATCGCAATTTCGATACCGCAGACAATTCGTCAGGCACTCGAGAAAGGCGTGTCGTTCGAACGGGAGTTAGCGATGCTCGCGATCCATGGGACTTTGCACTTGCTCGGTTACGATCATGCGTCCCCCGATGAGGAAACAGTGATGTTCGGCAAGACCGATGACGCGTTGGGCGTGATTTTTGGCACGGACGCGTAGATCGGTTTAATCTCGAAGCCGACTACCGGCTCTTGAGGAATACTGGCGCGAGCAGTTGATCGACCGGAACAAATCCGTCGGTGAGCATGACCGGTTCTTTTTTGTTGAACCATTGGTCATAAAAATCGCCAGGCATGAAGCTGGAAATCGGCTCATGCCACCCGACCGCCGCATTCGCCTCTTCGAGATCCTTTGCTGTAATCGGTTGCATTGTCCCGACGACCACGTAGGTGACATTGTTCCGTTCGTCTTGTCCCCACAGTTCGTCGTCGCGAAGCACGTACACGTATTCGAATGTGTGCTGCATGGTATTGACGTATGCACGCAGAAACTGTCCGATATCGATGTTGTCCACGATATTGACAACGTAAATTCCGTTAGGGTTGAGCAGTTCTTTGACCTGTTGATTGAACTCGTGCGTCGTGAGTTGATACGGCACCGAGAAGTCGTTGAACGCGTCGCCGACAACCATGTCGTAGGTGCCATTGGAGAAATCTCGGGCCTTCATCCGGGCGTCTTCGTGATACGAAACGATCTTGGTGTTCAAGGGCAGCCAGAGGTACTCGTGCGCAATTCTGGTCACGACGGGATCGATCTCGATGACCTCAACATGCCAATCAGGGTACCGATGCTCGATCAGTCGCGGCATGGTATACCCGCCACCGCCGATGAAAAGAACTTTCGGTGCATCGTTCCGATAGTCTTGGAGCGCGACGAAGTCGGCCGTGATCTTCTCATATCCGTAGACGAGGAATGTCGGGTCTTCCTTGGCGACGTAACTGTGCAGAAGTTGGTCTAGAGTCAGCGTCCGAACCGTCTGGTCTTGGATTGTGCGCTCTCGAACTTTGATGCAGAAGTAGTTGCTCTCCTCGTCGCATCCCGAATTGACCCATTCGAACCCGTCGTCGTAGACGAACGCAACGAAAGTAACCACGACCGCGACCGAGACGGGCAAGATGTTGAGGACTTTGGCGCGTAGTTTCCAGAGGTCGCCGAACAGTACCGCCATCGCAAGTAACACGACAGCGACGCCCAACACTATCGGGCGCGTACCGATCCATTGGATGAGGAAGAATCCTGTGAGGAATACCCCCAGGATCGATCCCGCGGTGGAGATCGCGTAGAACCTGCCAACGATGTCGCCCGTTCTTGAAAGCTCTTGTAGTTGCAGTTTGATGACGACGGGCGTCACCATTCCCAAAATCACGCTAACTGGCAGGAACAGTACCGCGGTTAACGTCACAATGCGTGGCACTAACGGCATGTCGGCGACCAACTCGCCCACGATTGAGATTAGCGGCAAAATTATCAGGGTCAATATGCTCGAAGCCAACAAAATGGCGCCGAGTGTCGACCGCGCTGGAAATCTATCTGCGATGAGACCGCCGATGTAGTTGCCGACACTGATACCGGCAAGCACAACGCCGATAATGCTCGTCCAGGTGTAGAGCGAGACCCCGATGACTGGAGCGAGAATTCGGCCGGCGACGATCTCCAATATAAGGGTGCAAGCGCTCGCTGTAAAAACGATGAGATACGGGACCGAATCGCCTAACCGTGCCCCAATCCCTGAGAGGCCGTAGCTGCCATTCTGTTCATTTTGGGTCAAAGCGCTCTTAACCTCCTTTGTTTGCCTAGTGCCGAGACAATTTTCCTTAGCGGAGATAAGGATATCCGTTAGTCGGGTTGTGGGCGGATTCTGGGAACTCTTCAATTTCGCCCGTTTCGATATGGGTTGAAGAATCTCAGAACGCGTTCGGAGAAACGCTCGGGGAAGGAGCTGTGCATGCCATGTCCGCTGTCGTCCCATTTTTCGAGCTCGGCATCCGGCAGGAAACCCAAGGCTTTAGTGGCCTCGTCATCAAAAAGCGCAGCACCAAGCGTTGGTTCGGCCTGGAGCAGAAGCCCGGGCGATTTGGCGCCCTGAAGCAGGTCTTCGGACCGCCAGTCGGCTCTGGAGCGGCCGCTCAAGGTTGATCGGAAGACATCCGGGTCCATGGCCATCAGCTTTTCGGCGCGATCGCGGCACCGATCATCTTCGAGTACTGGGTTCGATTCCTTGACGTGTGCGACTAGAGTTTCAAAGTCAGGACTGGTCTCCAGCACCTTCAACGTTGCGGTGAAACTGTTGCGGAATTCGTTTCCTTCCCACCTTTGGTGCACGAAAAGAGGCGGGTCTTCATAGACCACGGCGCGCACCAGATCTGGGCGTTCAGAAGTGAGCCCGAGCGCGGTGACGCCACCCAGCGAGTGACCGACCACGAACGCCGGTTGTAGGATGACGCTTTCCACAAACTCGACTTGGTCCAGAGCGTAGTTGCGCCAATGGTAACCATTCTCGACCCAGGAAGACTTACCGTGTCCGCGCAGATCCACCGCGTAGATATGCCAATCACCGGCGAACTCGTCTACGACGCTGTCCCAATCTTGCCAGCGTCCGCTGATTCCGTGGATGAACAGCAACGGAGGTCCAGCGCCTGGCCCCTCGACGTAGTTGATTTTCCGGTCATCGAACGAAACTGTAGCCTCGTGCAAATCAGTCGTACTGCGCAATTTCATATGGATCTTCTTTGCCTGAATATCTGGAATTGATTACAACATGGTAATCCGCGTGAACCGAGTCACGAAACTCGACCTCGCTGCGATTAATGGCGCCGCTGTGCAATCAATGATTGGCTTTCCAATCGAACGTTGCCCAACGGGTCGCACGTTCGACTCGCGGCTACAATACCCAGAGGCTATTTCTAACCGACGCGGAGCATGTGATGGCGCAAGGTCTCAGTAAAAACGAAAAGACGAAGAATCGCGGAGTGTTCTCGATACCCGTTACGCCCTTCAACGAGGACGGCAGTGTCGACTACGAGTCGTTGCGTCGATGCGTCGCGTATTGCGTCGAAGCCGGTGCACACGGGATCGTGATGCCGGTTAACGCGAGCGAAGGGCCGAGGTTGACGGATCAAGAACGTGACGAGGTCCTACGCGTGGGCGTAGCCACGGTGGGTGGAGCCATCCCGGTGGTCGCCGGCGCGAGCGGCATTTCGGTTGAACACTGTTTGGAACGCGCACGCGTCGCGGTCGAATGCGGCGCCGATTCGATTATGGCCATGCCGTGCAACGGAATGGGAGGTGGTCAAGAGACGTTCGACCTCTTTGCAGCACTCGCCGAAAACACCGGATTACCGGTGTGGTTGCAAAACAACAAACCGCCCACCGGACCCACGATACCGACCCCGACCATCATTCAAATCATCGAAGAAATACCTAGTGCTCGCTTGCTTAAAGAAGAGAGCCTTGTTCCCGGAAACGTCATGACCACCATCATCGAGGCGTGTGGCGACAAGGTCGAGTCGATCATGGGCGGCATGGGTGGTAGGTATCTGCTCGGCGAGTACCGTCGTGGCGGTGCCGGCACCATGCCGGCTGGACACATAACCGAGGCTCACGTTGCTCTATGGAATGCGCTCGAGGCTGGCGGCGTCGACGAGAACGGACAACAGGTCGTGAGTTCAGATGCGCGCATGATGTTTAATCGACTGTTACCGTCATTGAACTTCGAATTCTTCTTCGGCG
Organism: uncultured Dehalococcoidia bacterium; assembly: GCA_951812795.1. GTDB lineage: Bacteria > Chloroflexota > Dehalococcoidia > Lucifugimonadales > Lucifugimonadaceae > Bin127. The sequence goes on along the minus strand of OX638325.1, from coordinate 1,387,673 downwards.
TTACAACCTATAAACAGGCATTCTGGCGTCGAGGCATCATAAGGACGCCGACCACGCGTCAACCCGGCTCGAAACCATTTGACCGTTACGACGGCGAGGAACTCGACGCGATTCTCGACGAATTATCGGATCTCCTCACTTGGCGGGAATAGCACCTAGAGGGGCTTAATGAATGAACGCAAGCAATCTCGCGAAAAGCGAACGTGGTTGCTGTTAGGCTGCGGATGGTTGTTATTCATTGCGATCGTTGTCGCGATCGGGTCCGCAATGTTCTTCGCCATACGCCTTTATGGAGTTGTCAACGAAGATGGTGCGCGACTAAGGGAGCAGGTGCTCCGGGCTCAAGATCAATTGGACCGTGCGATGGACAAAAACGATCGGGCGCTCGAACTATATGACCAGGTCCTCTTGGATGTAGATACAAACCGGCTCGACGTTAACGAGGCGGTAGCGCAAGCATTGGATCGGAACCAAGAGGCGTTGAAGGTATATGACGATTTGATCGCCGAAGTGGCCGAAACGATTGAGGATGCAGGCGAGTTCGCAGGCGAATTGCGTCGTTTGCGAATGGAGATTTCGCGATTTGCAACCGAAACTGAAAGACTGAATCGAGAGATCCAGTTAGTGCGACAAGATGTTGAAGATCTCCGGAGAGAAATCGCCGACGTTACCGACCATATCGGCGGGATCGGTGAGGCAATTGCTGAGGCGACGGATTCGTTCGAGTCTGCGCGCTAGCGGATATCCGCCTAAAGATCGTTCTTTCGTCGCGTCCTAACCACCGCGAACGCAAAAACCAAAACCGCAACGCCGATAGTGAGCAACACAGCGATGTGGCCCGCGGATAGAGTGGCGCCGCCCGTGACTGGTAGTTCGACGAACTGAACCACGACTACAGGAGATGGCGGCACCGGGTCAGGTGAGCCCTCCATTCCGACCGCCACCGTAGCGGGAACTGAACCGACATAACCGCAAATCGTCGGATTGCCGCCATCAATGCGCGATCCCGAATTCAAAACCGTCTGCGTGGAACCCTCTGGGTCGGTAGCAATCAGTCTGGCGCTCACGATGTTGGTTAGGAAATCGCCCGGAATCGGAACACATGCAACGGGCGGATTGCGGAACGCAAAGCGCCCATTTTTGTCAGATGAAGGTGTATTGCCATTTTCATCGACGGCATCGATTGTGTAAAGCGCGCCGCCGAGAGTGTATCGATGATGTGTGAATCCGGCGTTGGATGCCGGTCCGCCTTTGGTCATTTGAATGCCGACAATCACCGCGCTAGGGACATCGCCGGGCACGGCGACGAACGAAAAATCATCGCCGAAAACCGATCCGCCTTGTTCCGGGGTGAATACCTCGAACTTACTTCCTTCCGAGTCGGACAGGATCGCCGGGATCGGACCGGGCGGGTTCACTGGCGATGGGTCCGTCGCCTCGATCGTTCCGCCAACTATGGCGACGACGAAACTTGTCGCGGCGAGCGCACCGATGGCAACGATTAAGGAACTGATGAATGCGCGATACATGATTCGATTGTGGCAGGTCGACATTGACACTTCTAAGAAATATAAATCTTGAAGGTACGAATAGGAAATCTGGTGCTCAATCAGCGTATCCGAAAATACCGCATCGAGAGATATTTCGCGTCCGTACGCGAGCCGTGTAAACTGAAACACACGAGATGGTCGTTCGCCCACGACGTACGATTGGGGCACGGCCGACGATGTCCCATATGGCAACTACTCCGACACTCGTTTCTCAGACCACTAAATCGACGAAGCCGTCGAACCGGAACGGGTATCAACGCTCGCTCACCGAGCTAATGCAAGAGGTCGAGTCATACCTTGGACCAGATGACCTCGAGTTCGTAAAAGCGTCCTACGAGTACGCTTTCCTGGCCCACGAGGGACAGACACGCAAATCCGGCGAACCCTACATCGTCCATCCCATCAGTGTTTCGTTGCGTCTCGCTCAATTGCGTCTTCCTGCTGACCTGATCGTTGCAGGTCTTCTCCACGACACGGTCGAGGATTGCGGCATCGAAGTAGAAGACATTCGCAAGGAATTCGGTAACGGCGTCGCCGTGCTTGTCGATGGCGTTACGAAACTTAAACAAATCGAATTGAACGCGATCGACAGCGGTTCCTTCCGACGTCGCGCTGGTCGCCATGGGGCAGATCGTGAGCAACGACGCATCGAGAGCCTCCGCAAAATGCTGATCACGGCGGGCGAGGACCGGAGAGTGTTGCTGATAAAACTCGCCGATCGAATGCACAACATCGAGACGCTGCGCTACGTGTCCGAGGAGCAGCAGGAACGAATCGCGCGCGAGACGATGGACATATACGCGCCCCTCGCTGACCGGTTGGGGATGAACGATTGGAAGTGGCGACTCGAAGACAGCGCGTTCTACTACCTTGACCACCGCGAGTACCGAACGATCTCGGGGTTGGTGAAGCGGAAACGCCGTGAGCGGGAGGAGTACACATCGCTCGCTGTGGCGCGGTTGAAGGAAGCAATAATCGAAAACGCCGGCATCAATGCATCGATAAGCGGTCGAGCCAAGCATCTCTTCAGCATCGCCCGCAAAAAGAAACGCTACGAAGAACTGGGCAGGACCTTCGACGAAATCCATGACCTCATCGCGTTGCGCGTCATCACCGACAACGCCGGCGACTGCTATCACGCATTGGGAGTTGTGCACGGCCTCTGGCCGATGGTCGAAGGAACCTTCGACGATTACATTTCGAAACCAAAATCTAACGGTTATCAGTCGCTGCACACCACGGTGCGGGGACCAGAAAACACGCCGCTCGAAGTGCAAATCCGGTCCTTTGAAATGCACGAAATCGCAGAACAGGGCTTTGCCGCACATTGGGCATACAAGCAAGGCGGTAACAACGACGGCAAAGTTGATTCGTCAGACCGCACCATGACTTGGCTCAAAGACATGGTCACGCTCGTAGACATGGAAGGAGACTCCGACGAATTCATCGATTCTGTCGACCAAGAGATACTGAGCAACGATCGGATCCAAGTCTTCACACCAGCCGGCGACGTTATCGAGCTTCCATCCGGTGCGACTCCTCTAGACTTCGCGTACCGAATTCACACCGATCTGGGACACAGTACCGTCGGCGCGGTTGTAAACGGCAAGTTGGTACCGCTAAATACCGCACTGGAACTCGGTGACGTGATCGAGATTCGCAAAGCTCGAGCGCCACGCGGCCCAAGCCTAGATTGGCAAGATTCTGACAAACGCTACATCGTGACCAACAGCGCACGTGCTAAGGTGCGGCAGTGGTTCAGCCGCCAAGCCCGCGAAACCAACATGCACCAAGGGCGACAGCAGCTAAAGCGAGCCCTAGACCAACTCAATCGAATGGGCCATGAAGTCGGATCCGACGAAGTTGCCGAACTGATGGGGTACTCCTCGACGGATCAATTGGTCGCCGACCTCGGCAAGACGCATCAGCAACCTTCCGTGATTGTTCGAACCGTCATCAAGGTCATCGACGAAAAACGCCCCGAAAACCTGCTCGAAGCGCAATTGATCGAGGGCGAGCGCGCCGCCGCAAAAATCAAAGGCAACGACCTCGCCAAAGGTGTCGTGGTTATGGGTTTACCCGGCGTACAAGTCAACTTCCCCCAATGTTGCACCCCGGTCTACGGCGATGACATCGCTGGTTACTTAACGCGCGGGCGCGGCGTGACGGCACATCGGACGAACTGTCGAAACCTGCGCAATACCACCGACCCAGACCGCTTGGTAGAAGTGGCTTGGGGACACATCGATGGGTCGTACCCCGCGAGATTGCGCGTAGAAGGTTCGGACCGGATGGGATTGATACACGACCTCTCCGGCGTGATACGCGACGAAAAAATGAACCTCCACAATATGGCCTCAGGTGAGGACATCGGCAAGGGGAGCACCAGGATCGACTTCACCGTCTACACTACCGGATTGGAGCAGTTGGCGAGATTGTTCACCCGCCTCGAGGCTGTACGAGGCGTCTCATCGGTAAGGCGCACTAACTGAACCAAGCAGCTGAATCCACCCCCGTCACTCCCGCGTCCGCGGGAACCCGGAGAAAAACAAACCACGCCATATTCCTCCCCTTCGCGCAGCGAAGGGGACGCGTGCAAAGCACGCAGGGGATGCCCGAAATTCACCGCAACAATCCTCTCCCACAAAAACCATCCCCTCTCCCGCGAGCTATATCCCTTCCCTTCCCAAGGAGAGATACAGAGGGGTTCCTAGGTTGAGGGCAACCGGGCGGTCAACGGGCGCGCTCACCCGACACCCCCGATGCCCCCATCATTCCAAATCATTCACGTCATAGTAGAACCCCGCATCACCGTCTCTTGTAAAATCGAATGAGTCGGAACCGCCAATGCGGTTCACACCGATATATCCGTTACTGGAAAGGTCCCCAGGGGGAACGTAAAATGCCCGCAGCCAAGTCAATGCGCGTGCAGCGTCGCCGAGCGGCGCGCAACCGATCCGTGCGATCGTATGTGCGTACGCGTGTTACCGCAGCGCGCACCGCGATCGACGGTTCGCCGTCAGACGAGACGACGGTCAAGAGTCTCCGAGAAGCCATCAGCGCGTTGGACATCGCCACGCGCAAAGGCGTCATCCACCGCAACCAATCGTCTCGAAAGAAAAGCCGGTTGGCTAAACGCTTGAACAAAGCTCTCGCGGGCTGATGCTCGGACGTCACAACGATTCCTCACACGGCCGCCAACATTCCCACGGCGGCCCACCTCAAGGCCCTAACGACGGCCTGATCGACCACAGCAACGAACACCTTCACTCGCACGGCCCGCCATCGTCTGATGAACCCCAATCGCGATTCAGGTGGCTAGTCCACCACCCGTTTGAGAATGTCCCTGGCCGTGCCGCCATCGAAGTGGCTCCTTGGTCGGGACTGCTGCCCCGTTGGCGGTTCGTAATCCCCGCCGACTACGAAGGCGTTGTGACCTGGGGTATCGGCCCACCCGGTGCCTCGGAAGTCAGCCTCGACGCCGTCAGACGGCCAACGCGACACGGACCAGTTCAACTCACCGATGGCCCAGTAGTCGAGTGGTTCGGTGGTCACAATCCGCTCTCACCCTCACTCAGCGCCTACTTGGTGATCGACGGCGATCCGCCTCACTACCTCGCCTTCGGTCAATCTGAGGACCCAGAAGGCCCGCCTGCATCCCTCGAAGGCATCTACTTCGCCGCGCACGAGCATCCGCGGACCGATCCGTTTTAATCGGCCCAACTCGTTCGATACGAGCGGCCGACGTACCTCAGCCTGATAGACTTTCTGCCAATCTTGGGCGCTTCACACCTCCCGTCATTCCGGCAAAAGCCGGGATCCAGAGGGGCAAAGCGGAAGCATCCGGATGTCGCGCTCAACGAGTTTTGCTAAGGTTCGCCCTTCAGAGGAAAAGATGACCGAAACGGTCAACTGCGATCTGCGTATCAACGGCGGATCGCTTCTAAATACCAACACTTCGGAGTTGAATCTAGGCGATGTCGCGATCAAAAGCGACCAGATCATCGCCATCGAAGACGTGCCCGACAACTACGTCGCGTCGCGCACCATCGACGCGACCGGCCTCATCGTGACTCCCGGCATCATCGATCTGCATACTCACGTCGCCGGCGGGCTTCGTCGCTCTTCCCCGTATGTCGAGGACATGATGCAGGACGCAGACACCGCCGGTGTCCACTCGGGCGTCACGACCGTGGTCGACGCCGGATCTTGCGGCATCGCCAATATCGGCGGCTTGGTCAATCACGTCATCCCCAGCGTAAAAACCCGAGTCCTCGCCCTCCTCAACGTTGGATCGCTGGGCGTCAACCGCATTCCCGAAGTGACCTCCGCGCTCGATATCGAACATGACGCCGCGGTGGCAACGATCCAATCTCGCAAAGACGTCATAATCGGTGTCAAGGCCAGGATGGTCTCGCCCGGTATCGCCGAGCTCGGCATCGATCTGCCCAAAGCCGCGAAGGCCATCGCGAACGACGCCGGTGTTCGTCTCATGGTCCACATGGGCGACACGACCGGTGATTCGGACCAAGCCCTCGCCGCCGCGCCGAAAATTCTCGCCGAGATCCTAGAACCCGGCGACATCGTCACACACTCCTTCACCGGTGCTCGGGGCGGTCTGCTGTCTTCCCTTCCCCCGCAAGCGCAACCCCTCCCCCTCTCAGGGGGAGATTCAGAGGGGTTTAAACGCGAAAGAGGCCGCACCCTCCTTCGCGAAGCGCTCGATGCTCGCAGACGAGGCGTAAAGTTCGACATCGGCGTCGGCGGCCGGAACTTCTCCTTCGACGCCGCCAAACGCGTCCTCGACGGCGGACTAATCCCTGACACCATAAGCTCCGACGTAACACTCACGAGCCGCTACGCCGGCACCGCCTTCTCGCAGATCGACTCCATCGGGAAAGTCATGTCGCTCGGCATCAGCCTCGAAGACGCCCTTGTAATGGCGACTCGAAACCCCGCCGCGGTTCTCAATTCAACCTTTCCCCCGCGAGCGCAATCCCTCCCCCTTTTAGGGGGAGATTCAGAGGGGGGCCAAGGCGATGGGGGCATGGAGCGTATGCTGGGCTGCATGGCACCCGGCACCCATGCCGATCTCACCATCCTGCGAGTCCACGAAGGCGAATGGGAGTTTATCGACGGCGACGGCAACATCAACATCGGAAATCTCGCCCTCGAACCCGTATCGTGCATCCGCGCCGGCCAAGTAATGCCCATCGACTACGGCCCCAGAGAAGGCGGTTGGCTTCCCGATCCTTCAGGAGGGGGCTAGGGGGCCGCCACCGACGACAAGAACTGTCTCCCCCTGCTTCAGAAGGGGGGTTAGGGAGAGGCCACCGACCACCAGATTTGTCTCCCCCTGCTTCAGAAGGGGGTTAGGGAGAGGCCAAATCAGCCGGACACCTAATCACTGCCAATCATTGAAACCACAAAACAACCGCCCCTACTCCCGCTCGGCGAGAGGGCTAGAGCCTGCCCCGGACTCGATCCGGGGGTGAGGGCACCCAAATGAACAACCAAGCAATTCTCGATCGCATCGCCGAACTCCCCCGCCTCAAGCTGGCGCGCCTCTGCACACCGCTTGAAGAAGCTCCCCGGCTGCGCGCCGCAATCGCCGAGTCGATGGATTCCGACGCCACCGCTGTCCCGCGCATCTTCATCAAGCGCGACGATGCCACCGGCTTCGCATTCGGCGGCAACAAAGCCCGACACATGGAGTTCCTCTTTGCCCACCTAATCGAACGCGGCTTCGACACCATCGTCAACATCAACCACTACCACTCCAACCAAGCCCGATTCGTCGCCGCGTCCTGCGCCAAGATGAACATGAAGTGCCACATGGTCGCCGTAGACATGGTCGACGCTCCCGTCGTCGGCAATCTCCTCATCGGTCACCTCACCGGCGCCGAGATCCACCGAGTGCCAGGCGAATACTCCCGCTCCGTCGCCGAAAAACTGGTCTCCGAAGAGAACGACAGCGGGCGAAACGCCACCATCCTCTCCGACAACGACTTCTCCGACATCGCCGGCATGATCGGCTTCCTCGAAACCGGCATCGAACTAGACGCCCAAATCGCTTCCCATCCCCCTCTGGGGGAAGGGCCGAAGGCGATGGCGGCACCGGGAGCGCAACGACACGTCATCCCATCGAAACCCGTAACCCAGAGCGGCAAAGATCCAGGGTTGCCCCTGCTCGCGGGGGAAATGTCCGAAGGACAAAGGGGGGCCGACGCCCCCCTCCGCATGTGGGGCCTCGTCGGACGCTCCATCGCTGGACTCCGCCTCTACGCCCGCAACACCGGCAAAAACTGGGCAGCATCCGCCACCGCATACTCCCACACCCAACCCGAATCCTACGAAGCCACATACATCGACCGCTCCCAACGCGTCGCCGACCTCCTAGGACTAGATACCGCCCTCGAATCCAACGACCTCGACACCATCACCGGCTACTCCGGCACCGACTACGGCGTCCCTCACGACGGCGTATTCGAAGCCATCCACCTCGTCGCCAAAACCGAAGGCATCATCCTCGACCCCAACTACACCGGTAAATCCATGTCGGCCCTAATCGGCGAAATCCGCGCCGGCAATCTCGACCCCGACATACCCATAGTCTTCATCCACTCCGGAGGAATGCCCCAAACCTTCGCCTTCGCGCAAGAACTTTGGGATTGGGGTGGCGATCGGCCCTCCGAAACCTAGACGCGACGGCAACACTCCACCTTCGGCCCCCTCGCTCGGAACGCCTCTGTATCTCGGGAGGGACTGCGTTGGTTTGGTTAGGCGACTGGGGTGGGTAGTGGTCTCTATAATCGGGATGTTGCGCGGATAGGAATGTGTAGCTATGCCCATCATTAACCCACAGGATGCCCGCGAGGTCGATGAAAAAATCGACGAGGTTTTCGATGCTGGGTCAACGGCGGACCGACTGGAGCAGATCAGGCAACATTTCGTGGGGATTCTTGACTTTAATAGCACGTTCAATTTCAGCGAGGGTTTGGGTGCGGCGCGCGGCGACGTGAAGCTGCCGGCCGAGGCGTATTTGGTGGCGCGGCAGGATGATGTGCAGGTTTTGCGGATCGTGTGTTCGGATGGGTTGATGTATTAGCTAACAGATTGATTTCTCTGTCCGTCGGCGTTATTCGCGGACGCGTGAATTCAGAGACCCTTTCACATCACCGGCGGGTGCGGAAACTCCAGGCCAGCGCCAGAGATGTTACTCCCCCAACCCAGCCGACACCTCCACAATCGCATCCTCAACCGCATCGCAAAGATCGTCCAACTCCTGCGCCGTGATCGACAGCGGCGGCGATACCGGTAAGATGTAGCCGCCAACGCGTATCCAAACCCCGCGGCGTTTCAACGCATCGGTAAATCGTCCGCCGATTCCTACTTCTGCCGGGAATGACTGCTTGGTTTCGCGGTCGGCCACAAGCTCCAAGCCCTGCACCAACCCCATGCCCCTTGCGTCGCCGATGATCTCGTGCCGTTCCATCATGTCGGCCAATCGGTCGGATAGCTGGACACCTCGCTCACGAGCGTTTTGGACCAGATTTTCTCGCTTGATGATCTCGAGGTTCTTGAGACCCGCCGCGACTCCGCCCGGATGCGCGGAGTAGGTGTACATGTGGCTCCAAGTCTTATCCGGCCCGCCCGCGAACGCGTCGCCGATGCGGCGGTCGGCGACGCAGCCGCCGAGGGGGAAGTATCCACTGGTAATCCCCTTCGCAAACGAGATGATGTCCGGCTGCGTATTCACGATCTCAGCCCCGAACCATTCGCCGAGACGTCCGAAGCCAGTGATGACCTCGTCAAAGATGAGGATGACGCCGTAGCGGTCGCAGATCTCGCGCACCATGGGCCAGTAGTTCTCCGGCGGCACGACACCGCCTTGCGGCTGCGTAACCGGCTCACCGATGACGGCCGAAATCGAGTCGGGCCCCTCGCTGATAATCGCCTTCTCGATGGCGAGTGCGGCAAGCTCTCCGCACTCCTCAGGCGTCTTCGAATTGAATTCACACCGATAGAAGTGCGGAGCCGGAACATGCACCGCGCTCGAAGGCTTCGGTTGGTAGTCGGTGCGTGGAAATCCTGGATGCTCGCCCAGCCACATCGTCCCATACGTCGCACCGTGATACGACCCCCGCCGCGAAATCACCTTGTACCGCCCCTTGTCGCCCATCCGCATGTGGTAGGCCTGAGCCAGCTTCAACGCCGATTCATTCGCCTCGGAACCGCCCTGACAGAAGAAAGTCCTCGACAGATTCCCCGGCGTCAGGTTCGCGATTTCGGTCGCCAACTCAACCGCCGCCGGTGTGACGCTCGCATACACATTGGCGCTCAGATTAGAGATCTGCTCGTAGATCGCCTTGGCTATCTCCTCGCGACCATGTCCCGTGTTGCGGAAATACATCCCCGAGATGCCATCGATGTAGCGATTGCCGTCCACGTCCCACACATAGATGCCCTCGCCGCGCTCGACGATCATCGGGCCGCCTTCCTCGCCGAGCATGGCGTGGTTGTTCATGCCGATGAATACGTGATCAAGCGCAGCTTGCCGGAGTTCGGTGGAGCTAATTTTCGAGCTTGGGGAAGCAGTTGCGGATTGCATGTCAGTGGTCTCTACGGTGCGACTAAAAAGGATGAATCCGACTCTATCGCATCTACAATCTCAAGCCATGAAACGTTACGCAAAGATCGGCGCAATCATCGGCTTTATGGTCGGTATCGTCGTGTTCGTCGGCTACGTCGCAACCTCGTGGTGGGTCTGCTCCACCTTGTTCGACTGCCCCGGCCACTGGCTGCCCTACGTCATCATATTCACCATCGGCCTGACGTTCTTCACCGCAGCCGGTGCAATCGCCGCCGCCTTTCTGCGGGGGCTCTACGAGATGTTTCGGATTGATGGGGGCCCCTCAACCTAGCCCTCTCTCAGAAAGAAGCACCGTCATTCCGGCGAAAGCCGGAATCCAGAGGAGCAGGGCAATGGAGTGCACAGCGAAACGCCGAGTCTAAACCCCCTTTAATTCCCCCTTGCGGATCAAGGGGGAGGGTTATGTACATCAACCTCAAGGAGAGGGGACAAAACGAAGAGGGGATCATTGTTTATAGACTCGAATCTTGTGCTTGTAACAACCTCTTTCGTGTTGAGAGAATCCCCACATGTCCAACTCTCCTACCGTCTTTGATTTAGTCGTAATCGGCGCCGGCCCCGGGGGTTATCACGCCGCTATCCGAGCCGCCCAACTCGGGCTCAGCGTCGCCATTGTTGAGAAGGACGACGGCACCGGTATCGGCGGATTGGGCGGCGTCTGCCTGAACTGGGGATGCATCCCTTCCAAATCGCTCCTCAAGAACGCCGAACTCGTCAACGAGATGAAGCATGCCAGCGATTGGGGCATCGAGTTCGACAACGTCCGCTTCGACATGTCGAAGGCCGTCGACCGCTCACGCCGGGTCTCCAACACACTCACCCGCGGGATCGGCTACCTGATGCGGAAGAACAACATCACGGTCATCAACGGCACCGGCCGATTGATGTCGTCCTCCCGCGTCCAGATCGACGGCGACGAGTGGGTTACCGCCCAGAACATCATCATCGCCACCGGCGCCCGCGCCCGTTCGCTACCCGGCCTCGAAATCGACGGCGAATCAATAATCACCTCCCGCGAAGCACTCGAGCTGAGAGAGCAGCCAAAGGCGATCGCCATCGTCGGCGCTTCCGCCATCGGCTGCGAATTCGCCTACTACTTCAACGCATACGGCGTCGAAGTCATGCTCTTCGAACTGCTCCCGCGCATCGTCCCGAAAGAAGACGAAGAGGTCTCCGCCGAACTTGAGCGCCAGTTCAAGCGACAAGGCATCAAAATCAACGCCGGCTCCATGGTCAAGGGCGTCGAAAAGAACGACGACGGCTCCGTCACCCTCAGCTACACAGTCGGCGAGGACGGCGAAACCCAGACCTTCACCTGCGACAAAGTCCTCCTAGGCGTCGGTGTTCAACCCAACTCCGACGACGTCGGTCTGACTAACGTCGGCGTCGAGACCTACGGCCCCGGCTTCATCGAAGTCGACGGGCACATGCGCACCAACGTCACCGGTGTCTACGGCGTCGGCGATGTCACCGGCAAACTCCCGCTCGCACACGTCGCGTTCGACCAAGGCATCGTCGCCGCCGAGACCATCGCCGGCCACGACCCGGAGCCGATCGAGGACTACCTCGCCATGCCGCGCTGCACCTACTGCCACCCGCAGATCGCATCGCTCGGCATCACCGAAGGCGAAGCCAAAGATCAAGGACTCGACTACAGCGTCGGCAAAGTCCCATTCCAAGTCGCCGGCAAGTCCGTAGCCGTCGGCGACCCCAGCGGTTTCGCCAAAATCATCGTCGACAACGAGACTGGCGAAGTCGTCGGAGCCCACATCATCGGCAGCGAAGCCACCGAACTAATCGCCGAAGTCGGCATGTTGCGATACCTAGAAGGCACCAGCGAAGAACTTCACCGCGTCACACATTCGCACCCCACCATGTCAGAAGTAGTAAAAGAAGCCGCCGCCACCGTAACCGGCGAAGCGATACATTTCTAGTCGCGTTACCCGACCCACCTTCCGTCGGGCGATAGATCGCTCAATTCGATTCGTCGGTCGAAGAGTCGTTACCGTTCTTCGTCACCTTCGCCAAAGTGTCGCGAACACCCGCCTCGTAGGCCTCCGACCTGATTCGGTCAAGCTCCTTTCGAACCTCAGCGCGCCCCTCTTCTCGAAGTCGCTCCTCTTTTTCCTCAAGGCGAAGAGCCATTCCACGAGAGAAAATCATTGAGAACCTCCATGTTTCTATCAACACCAGCGCCAGCGTTGGCGCAATGCCAACCCCAATTAACGATACACCCGTAATGATATCTGAAGCGACATCGTGCGGAGCCGCGCTGCGTTTTAGATTTAACCATACCAAGACAGCGGAACCACATCCGTAGATGAGTGCGTATACAACGAAGAACTTGAACAGGTCGACGTTTAACACCGTCCAGATCGATGAACGGGATTCTTCGGTATTTTCGAATTCTGGTGTTGTCATCTTTGCGTGGCGTTCATTGCACTAATGTAGTAGATTAACCGAGCATGTGGAGTTCGTTGCACCTCGGTGGCGAAAAATCGAAAGATGGCGGTGGCGATGTATAGTTGCATTGCTGATTTCAAACTAGGAAGGCGGAAAGAAAATTGGCGAAGCAACTGCGTGTCGGACTTGTCGGCGTGGGACAGCGCGGACTCAACCATCTGCAACAACTGGTCAGGCTCCAATCCGAGGAGATCGGCACCTTCGCGGCGTTGGCCGATCCCTTCGCCGACAACCTGAACCCTGACAAGATCAAGCAGTACGAGCCCAACTACGACGACCGCGGCATGTCACTCTTCTCGACCGCCGACGACATGATCGCATCTGGCGAGGTCGATGTCATCTGGTTCGCCATGCCGCCCAATCAGCACCGCGGCGAGATCGAACGCGCCGCCGAGGCCGGTATCGCAGTATTCGCCGAAAAGCCCCAAACCCTATTCTTCGACGAAGCACTGTCGCAGGCCGAGGCCATCGACAACGCTGGCATCCCCAACACCGTCGGCTTCCAGATGCGCTTCCACCCGGCGTACAAGGCCATCCGTGACCACCTCGCCGACAAGTGGACCGCTGCCATGATGATGGTCGCCGAAGGCGCAGTCGAGGGCCACGGCGTCAAGCACACCCACACCGAGGAGGCCGGAGGTCCGGTTAACCGAATCTGGACCGCCAACCGCGCCTGGTCCGGCACCTCAATGGTCGAGGCCGGCATCCACCAGACCGACATCATGCGCTACTGGTCCGACGACGACGTCGAGTGGGTCCGCGCCTCCTACGTCGAGCGGCCCGAAAACCTCTGGGCCACAGAAGGCGACAACCCCATCTACTACAACGTCACCTACGGCTTCAAAAAAGGCGCCATCGGAACCCTCGTCTTCACCAAACCCGCCCGCTCCTACTACAACGGACGCTTCGACTGCGTCATCTGGGAGCACGGCACCATCAAATTCGAAGGCAACCGCGTCGTCGACTACCACTACCCCGGCGACGACTGGACACCCGCCCTGCGCCCCGGCATCGAAGACACCCGACACGTAATCTGCGAAGACCCCGGCTACGACGGAATGGCCATCCCCAACACCTACCAACTAGCCAAAACCTTCCTAGAATCCATCATCGACAACGACGAAACCCTAACCCGCAACACCTACCGCTCCTCCCTGAACTCCCTAGCCGCCGTCCTAGCCGCCAACACCTCCAACCACCTAAACGGCCAACAAATCGACATCCAAGAATTCATGCACGCCGACCAATACGCCAAATATCGAACCCGCCCCAAAAACCCCTAACCCCCCTTCGCAAAGCGAAGGGGGAAGCGAACGCAGGGGGATGCCCGAAACAGCGCGCACACGCAGCCCGAAACGACGTGGACGGGCAGTAGGGTTGCCCCCGCTAGCGGGGGAAATGTCCGAAGGACAAAGGGGGCCACACGCCATCCCAAACCGAAACTAAGCGCCACTCCCGCCCGTCATTCCCGCGGACGCGGGAACCCAGAGAAAAACAAAACCCCCAAACTGACGCAGAACCGTCAACTGCCCAGACCGTCGGCCATCACTGAACCGAGGACAATGAGCAAGGTTCAAACGAGCGGTACACCCAGGATAGATCTTGAAGGATGAACTCGCAGAATTCGGCGTCACCCCAACCGAGTTTGCGCGTCAGATCCACGTACCCGCCAAACGGGTCAGCCAAATCATTTCGGGCAAGCGGTCGGTAACAAGGGATTCTGCTCAGCGGTTCGGCCACTCGTTCGGAAACGACCGGCAGTTCTGGTTGAAACTGCAATCACAGTACGATCTTCGTGTTGCGGAGGAGAAAGTGGGAGATGAGGTGCGGGTGTTGGCTACGGCAGCTACGAAGGGACAGGAATTTCGGTGTGCGTAGGCATCAGGAGTCGCAGGCTAGTCGATTGGGATTGAAGGAGCAGCGGATCGTGGTGCCTAGTCGGCGGATGGAGCGGCCGGATGAGGGAGGTTGGGGGAGAGGTGGGGGGCGTTTTTGGAAGGGGTCTGAACTGAGATTTATGGGAAAGAGGGGACTTTCGGGATTTGGTGTTAGGTTTTTGGGATGTTGGACTGAACGTCGTTGGTAACGGAAGGATGGACGATTTTGGAGTTCGATTGGGTTCTTGATCAGCGGATTAGGTATGCCGCGTTTGATTGGCTTGCGCACGAAGTTGCCGGCGGCGGGTTGGTGTCGGAGGGGGCGTTGAAAGATGGGTTTGAGTTTGACGGTCGTCAAGTGCCGTTGATGGGTCCGCAAGGGATATTCACGCCGTCGAAGATGATGTTGCCTTTGTCGATACGGAGTGCAGCGAGAAGCTCCTATTCGAACACGTTTGGCTCGGACAATCTCCTGCGATACCGTTATCGGGGCAAAGACCCGCACCACACGGACAACGTGGGGCTGCGAGGTTTGATGGTGAGCCGGCTTCCGTTGGTCTATCTGCACGGGATAATGCCGGGCAGATACGCGGTGATGTGGCCTGTGTTTGTTGTCGGGGATTCGATGGAGGAGTTGGTTTTTTCGGTGATTGTGTAGGGGGAGTTGAGGGAAGGGGGGGATGTGCCCGCCTTGCGGCGTTCAACTGGTTGATTGGGGCTGGGCACGAGTTTGATGATGCGTTTGGGTTGTGGGAAGGGGGGTAGCGGATCGTGGTGCCGCCGCGGCGGGTGGAGAGGCCGGATGAGGGGAGGTGGGGGCGTTTTATGGAAACGATTGACTTAGATATCGAAGAATTCGCGGGCGACGCCAACGGTGTGCAACCAAAAATCATTGCGTAATCCGGACGGCGGTCCGAGTTCTAACTCTTGCCTGCACCGATTGATAAACGTCGACCTGATGGTTCTCGTGTTCGAGGGTAACGACTAGCGCGTATCTTTGCCCGTCTTCAGCCAAAGGATGGGAGAATCTTCGTTGACACCCTACAAATATGTGCAACGTGCAATCCCCATTCGGCATTGAACGATTGAGAAACATAGTTCCTTGATTCGAGTGCCATGCCCTTTTCTGAACAGTCGACATCTTAATCGTTCCGGCGCCAGGTTTGAAAGTCAGTTTGTTATGCGGATCTGCTTCGGGCGCATCACCTTGGCCACGGTAAGTGGATCGGAAATCGATCACTTGTTGCGTCGTTAACCCGCCGAATATTTCTAACCACATCGCGTTCGCTATGTAATCGCGCCGACTTAACCTTGTAGGCGGGTTATACGCCAATGAAACCGAAATAGATCGCTTACCCCTCGTTCTCGAAAATTCCGCTGGCACGACGAGCGAATACACGTGGAAAATCCGATGGCCTACTGTATCTTCGGCGAAAAGTGTGACGCGATTGCGCGATGACCAACAGTATTCTTCATTTGGTTGACCATATCCCGCAGCATCCAAAATGTCGGACTGCCGATTACCCAAAGCAAGTTCCGTTTCGGGTTCATTTCGCGATGAATTTATCAACAACGCCCTAACCAAATTCTGGCTAGGAGGTCCGCCAAGTTGATCTTGCAAGCTATGTTCCATCAATGCAGCGACGTGTGCAATTCGCGCTGCCGAGAAACTCGTACCATTTGTGGCTGTGAGCAGTCGCCCCGATTGGAAATCTAGGTTCAATGTTGGTTCGCCCAGATTTCGGTCTTTTTTCCGCCAGATCGTGCTGGAACCAACTGAATCGACGGCATAGTTGCCGCCGTGAGCTACGAGTTCAGGCTTCACAGCACCCGCTACTCCTGGCCCGCGCCTCGTAAAGGGGGAAGGCCAACCGCGACGTGAACCTGCCACCGGATTACCGGTGTAAAACGTAGTAGGGTCGTCGCGGCGTGCGATCGAGCCAACGGTTACACAAAGAGCTGCGGTAGACGGATCAATCAATCGGTGTCCTGGATCCCGTATCGATTCGGTAACTCTTTTTTGGAATTCGTAGGTGTTTGAGGCGGCGGGGATATCGGGATGTGTTACGTTGCCCGAGGCTACCACTACGACGATGTCCAATGATCGAACCAAATCGTCCAACAATTCAGCCCACGCTAATTGTCGTCCTCCTTCGTAAATTCTGTAACCATGACCGAGGGACAAGTTAAACACTCGGCAACCATGCTCAGTATGGAAATATTCGATGGCTCGCCGTAGTTGGTCCTCTACTCTTTGGTCATCCGGGAAAACGGCGCTTACATCCGATGGATCAAATGGATTCGGATCGTTGCGCAGAACTTTTGCGGAGTAAATGCCAACGGCAGGATACCAATTGTTCGAAAGCATGTGTCTAGCGATGTCACGATAGGCGACCAATCCTGCGACTTGTGTTCCGTGGCCATTCAAATCAATCGGGGTGTGTTCACCAGAGTCGAAATCTTCTTGTGCAATCACAACGCCGCGAAGTAACGGGTGACCAGTCAACGCACCGGAATCTATGACGCAAACCCGAGGACCATTTGCCTGCATTTGTGGCAATTCAGTTGGAGGTTGGATCGGCGTTTGTAGCTCGAACGCATCCTCGGGAGGCGGTTTTGGAGGAAGATCAACCAACGAAACAATGTCCAACTGCAAAAGTTCCCGCAACAATTGGTTGTTCGATTGGACTTTAACCAGTATTAAACTTGGGATCCGCAAGGGATCCTTAACAACGTTGCCGCCACGAGATTCCACCAATCTCCGGAACTCGTTGATCAATACTGTGTAACGCTGGGTAGACCCAGGCTCCCAGAGGTCGACGTCGAGATAAAACGGCTCTTGCATGGGGGCGCCTTCATGACGAAGCCGGTTACCGGTGCGTTCGTCTGGCGTAACTGTGGAAACGCTGTCAAGGGCATCAAAAAGGTCTCTACGCACGCCAGGCGGCAAAAACGTTGTATCCGCGTTTTCTTCCGCGTATTCATCACGTTCGGATGTGAATTGATTGAGCGAATCTTCATCGGGAAACTGGACCAACAATCTGTAAACCGTTTTGTTATCGCGGTACTCGCGAAGCTCCTCGACTATCTGAGCACCAAATCGATTCAATGCCTCCCTTTGGTTCACATCGAGCGTTTCCAAACGCAACACCAAGAAATTGCTTGGGTCTAAGCCTAGAGAAGTCCGAATCTGCGTCAGTTCAGCGACTGAATCTACTGTCTGGTCTCTCATCTGAGCCGCGTGGCTTCGGCGATTAACTCGAGGCGTTACGCTGGGGAAAAAATTCATTCTAGGCGGTCTTATTCGCTCCTGTTCCGGCTCGCGTTGCACGGGTACATGAGGAAGAGGTTCCATACGTTCGAAATTAAACATCATGACGAATCAAGCCGAGTCGACTTTTGGCATTGCGCCGGAGTTGGATCGCGACATAGCGCGTCTTCTAACCTTGTGTTTCCGTATGGCGGTGGCGAGGTCATTAACGCTGAATCGTTTTTTGCCGTCCAAAGCGCAAATCTTGAGCACTGCCAAGCAAATTCGTTCGACATCGGCAAACGTTGAACCTTCCAACTGCGATGCGTATTTTTTGATCGACACGCGTCTGTTTGCGATGTAACGGAGCCTCGCTTGCATTAATTTTTCGATTTGATGAACGGTGGGGCGTTCAAAACGAACTACTTCGTCAAACCTTCGCCAGAGCGCTGGATCGAGTGATTGTTCAAAATTCGTCGCAGCAATTATTAGAGACCGACCATCGAAATTATCAAGCATCTGTAGGAACGAACTAACAACCCTCTTTATTTCACCGTGTTCTGTGACGTCATCTCGAGACCTGCCAATAGCGTCGAATTCATCAAATAAAACGACCCAAGTGTCCTGACCAATGTAGTCAAAGACTCTTCGGAGGTTTGACGCAGTTTCGCCGAGCAACGAAGACACCACTGAATCAAACCGAACGTACACCATTGGCAAACCTAGTTCCGTCGCGATCGCCTCAGCCGTTACCGTCTTGCCGCAACCAGGTGGTCCGCAAAACAACAATTTGTGATTCGGCCGCAATCCGTTGGATTCAAGTACATCCCATTGCCGAAATTCACGGATCACGCTCAAAATCAGATCGTCGTTGGTTGAGTCAATGATTAGATCGTGGAGGAAACGATCTGGATTTCTGATTTCCAGCAGGGGAGATCGCTTGTCGTGGTCCATGGGTGGCGGATGGAAGCGATCCATCATCCTTGATTGAGTCGGGACCACGTGGTTATCTAATATGCGACGGAGTTCGTTGGCCAATATGACGTGGTGTTTCTTGCGTTCCTCGTCCACGATGAAATGTGCGACTTCCATGAATGAATCTCTGTCGCTATCTCGAAAGGCCTTAAAAAGCTGTTTGAGCAAATCGGCACGGGCCATGGTCACTGACTCCTAAGCTCCTCGGGGCGGACCGAAAGATCCTCCACCTGGAGGTAAGTTGTCATGTGAATACGGTCTTTGGATTGTGACCGTTTATGGATCGATTGTGGATTGATTTTTGGTGCCTGCATTTCTTGCTTGTCAGAAGAAGATCCAACGACCGTTTTACTGAAAAACCCGGCTACAGTCGATCCTTCCAAAAGGGCGATGTAACGAGGTGAATCGTCCGATGTGAGGTTTATCGGCATCGTGAGAAATCGCCCAGCATAAAAGCCATTGTCTAGCTTCAACCAGAGTGAAATCAAGTTTAACCGGAACAACCTTTGAGAATTGGTTGACTCTGCGGCAAGAGGCTTCCCGTTTTCCTTCGGAAGAATATCTCGCGAGAGGACAACCCTAGTCGATGAGGGATTTGTCTGGCCCCGCCGCCACATACTCCGGGTTTAGGGTGTGCCCCAGGCCAGGCGCATCTGGGACGTGGTAGAAGCCGTTGCGGACATCCAACGGCGGTGTTAGGGCGGCGTTGTAGTAGGGGAGTTCGGAGTAGGCGATTTCTAGTCGGTAGAAGTTGGGGGTGGACATCATTACTTGGGCGCCGGCGGCCATTGTTATGGGGCCGGTGGCGTCGTGGGGGGAGACTGGGATGTAGTAGGCCTCGGCCATCGTGGCGATTTTGCGCATCTCGGAGATGCCTCCGCAGCGGACGATGTCGGGCATGATGTAGTTGGCGAGTTGGCGGTCTAGGATGGGTCGGAAGTCCCAGCGGGTGACGAGCCTTTCGCCGACGCAGATGGGCATGGGGACTTGGTCTTTGACGAGTGCGAGTGCGTCGTGATTTTCGGGCGGGACGGGCTCTTCGAGCCAGCCGATGTCGAACTCTCCGAGTGCCTTGCCGACGCGGACGGCGGCTGCGACGTCGTAGCGTCCGTGCAGATCGATGAGGATTTCGATGTCGGGTCCGACGGCGTTGCGGACGGCGCGGGTGATCTCGACGCCCTTGCGCAGTCCTGTAGGCGAGATGTTGTGTCCGTGCTGGAGCGGCGAGACGTCGTCGAACTCGAAGAAGGGGTCCATCTTGAGAGCGGTGTGTCCCTCGGCGATGGTCTCGAATGCGGCCTGAGCGTAACCCTCGGGGGTCGGTCCTCGGTTGAACCAGCCGTTGGAGTAGAGTCGCAGGTCGTCTCGGAACTTGCCGCCGATGAGCTCGTAGATTGGAAGTCCGAGGCGCTTGCCTTTGAGGTCCCAAAGGGCGATGTCGACGGCGGAGATCAGGGCAGAACCGAAGCCTCGGTTGCCGGTGCTGTTGAGGTCGGAGAAGAGTCGGGTCCAGATGTAGTCGATGCGAGAGGAGTCTTCGCCGACTAGGAAGTCAGAGAGGTGTGGGATGGCTGCGTGGATCATGTGGGCAGCGATGCCGCCCTGGGCCTGGCCGAGTCCGGTGAGTCCTTCGTCGGTGTCGATGGTTATGAAGACCCACGGGTAGCGGGGTCCAAATCCAATATGCGAGTTTATGGCCGTGATTTTCATGGAGAGTGCCTTTTGTCTGAACCGCGGATTACGCTGATTTTAACGATGGGAGAGTGATTTCGGGTTTGGTCCGTTCGGCGAGTTCATAGATGGTGGATGACCAAGCCTGCCTAACCGCGTTCTTCAACCCATTCCGATTGGGTCGCAGTGTATTCAGACGACGTCCTAGGATGCGCCCTTCCAATCCATCGGGCAACTTCGCTCGTTCCAAAAACCCGTTGATAACATGCCGATCACCTCCAAATATCAACCAGTCGATACGATGCTGATACCCCCCAAAACGTTCCTCCGCCAGCCGTGCGGACTTGTCGAAGAATTCTCTGGCCCATTTTTCGCGGGAGCGTTTGAAACGATTGGCGGACTGGCCTCCGGCGCGGTGTTTGTTTGGGACGAAGCGGGTCTCTGTCTTGGTGAGGACCAGGGTTTTGTCGTGGGCGATGGCGATGGCTACGTAGCCGTAGCGGATGAGGATGATGGCGACGTGGAGGGGTGGATCGATGGACTGGAGTAGGGTTTCGCGGTCGGTGGTTTCGGTCTCGTGAACGATGGGAAACGGCGGTGCGATGGCCAATTGGGGGATGTAGGTGAATTCCGGGGTTTTGGTGTATAAGAAAGCCAAACCTGAAGGGGAATTTCGTGCAGAGGCGGGTAGCCAAGACCAGTCTTGTGCCCTCACCCTAGCCCTCTCCCGCCCAGCGGGAGAGGGGATCGGGGTTGGCGGAATTCGGTTATTCTGCGATGTCGGCGCAGTGACTTGGGATGGGTTTGGATGCTCTCGAAAGAGGGATGCTTGGAGAGCTCGAGGAGGAATGAGTTTGAAGATGTACTTACCAGTGGAGTCGGTTTCTAAGCGGTCTAGCATGCCCTTCATGCCGCGACTGGATACAGTGCGCGGTGGGAGGATGTCAGAGGCTAGAATTTCGGTAGCCATGGTGTGTTTTCTGGGTTCCCGCGTGCGCGGGAATGACGGTGGGTGCTCGGAAGAATGACGGCGTGCTTACTCGGTCCAGGATTTGCCTTTGACAGCTACTGCCACAGGGTCTACTCGTGCGCCTAGGCCGGGGCCTTCGGGGAGGATGAGGTGTCCGTTTTCTACGCGTTCGTATGGTTCAAGGATGGTGTGTCGCCAGTCGATTTCGTAGACGGCGTGTTCGAGTGGGAGGACGTTTTCGAAGGCGATGGTGGCATGTGCGCTGGCGAGGAGTGAGAGAGGTCCGGATGGGCAGTGCATGGAGACTGACCCGGGGTATGCCGGCTCGAGTTCGACGCCGATGCGGTAGGCCTCGACGGGGCCGCCGCAGAATTTCACGTCGGGCATGACGATGTCGAGGATGTCCTCGTTGAGGAGTCGCTTGAAGAGGTCTACACCGTAGCCGTGTTCTGCACCGGCGACCGGTAGGACTGCGTGTTCGTGGACCGTGCGGAGGTCGTCGGAATGCTCGATGGGGTCTACGGGTTCTTCGAACCATTGGCCTCCCGCGGCTCGGAGTTCGGGTTCTAGGGCGAGAGCGGAGTCGAGGTCGAACCGCGAGTGGCAGTCGACGAAAATGGTGATGTCGGGACCGACGGCTTGGCGGATGGCCTGGACGCGATCGAGTCCAGCTTCGGCGCAGTGGGGGAGTCCGGTGGTTTCGAATGGCGCTCGGCACTCGTCGAAGGGAGCGCATTTGATCGTCGTGAAACCGTTGTTTACTGCTTCGACGGCCATTTCGGCGAAGTCGTCGGGTCCGCGGTCGACGGGGCCTTGGTCGTCGGGAAGTAGAGAACGGTTTATGTTTCCGTAGAGTTGGACTTTGTCGGGGAGGTCGCCGTCGTGTTGGTGTGTATATCTGAGGTATTGCGCGAGCGGCATATAGGCACGCTGGGCGAGGGCGTCGGCGACAGCGCAACGGAGTCCGCTAACGGCCGTCGCGAGTCTTTGGTCTTGCTCTAGCTCCTTTGGATCGATGCCTAGGATCTGCATCACGTGGTCGTCGGAGGCGATGCGTTGTCCTCGGAGCCGATTGGCCAAGCGTGCAGTTACGGCGGCGACACTATTGGAGAGTTGGGTCGAAGTGATCTCGCCTTGTCCCGCGACGCCGTCGGCGTCGGAGAGGATGATGGTGGTCCAATCGGTGCCGCCGCGGGCGTGGATCTCTTGGAACTGGAGGTCGGTGGGGGTCCACCAGATATCGGGGTTTGAGGCATCAGAGAACATGGTCAAATGTTAATAGTTGTGTGGGCTAGGATAATGGTGTGGATACTATAGACGAAACAACGGAAGAGGTTCAGCGTTCGCGGCGTGGGGTGATACGGCTCGACGTTGAGCCGGTGTTGTTGCCAGGGGGAGAAAGGGAAGGGGATTTCGAGTCGGAGTCTCTTTATCTGCGGTTATTCGTGGCGGTGACGTTGCCGAGGCGGGCGATCAGGGTGTTGGATGGCATGTCGAGGTCGATGCGCGAGGTGTCGTATGACGGAATGCAGAGGCGGCGGCCGTCACGCGGTGCGGTGGCGTACGATGCGGTTCGATGGACCGCGCCGGAGAATATGCACGTGACGCTGAAGTTTTTGGGTGATGTGCATCAGGATGACCTAGCAGATCTGAAATTAGAACTCGAGGAGGTTGCGGCGGATTCTGCGAGATTGGAGTTGTTGTTGGGTGCGAATGGGTGTTTTCCGGGGGAACGCACTCCGCGGGTGTTGTGGACGGGTATGGATGGTGATTTAAGAAGGATGTCGAGTTTGGCGGCGCGATTGGATGGTGCGATGGTTAAGCGCGGTTTTCCTGAGGAGAGACGTGAGTTTTCGCCTCATGTGACGGTGGGCCGTGTGCGCAGCGGGACTCAAAAGCGAGTGTTGGCGGCAATTGGTCAGCGTTGGTTGGAGGCGCGGGCTTCGAGGGAACGATGGGATGAGATCGTGGTGCCGGTACGATCGATGGTATTGATGCAGAGTATTCTGCACTACAACCGGCCGACGCGGTACGAGCGAGTGTTTGAGGTGGGGTTGGGGTAGGTGTGGTGAAAGGTTAAGCAGAAGTCGACGGTGACGTTGGGGGTATGGTCAGAGGGACGTGCCGCGTCGCGTCGTTTCTGCGCCTCTTAATCGCCAATGGACATCAACAACTTGTTGAGTTCAGTCAAGAGTTGTGGGATGTCAGTTTGGATCGTTTTCCAGATAATCTCGTCGTCGATGGTTAGGTAGGCGTGAGTCAAGTGGTGACGTAAGCCTATGATGTCTTGCCATTCGATTCGCGAATTCGCATCCCGCACTGATGTTGGAACGTTGGTAGCTGCCTCGCCGATTAGCCGTAAATTCCACATCGTGGCCTCGTAGATTGGACGGTTGTTGACGAATAGTTCGAAGTCGCGGTCTTCGGTGTATTTGATGACATTTTCGCAAAATCCGACCATGTCAGCGACGAACATTTTCCAATCACGGTCTCGCATATCGGTATCAAACTTTGGTCAAGTCTCGTTGTACGTAGTGTCGGATCTCCTTGCGGATACTGCCCAAACGTGCAATGTCTACGGAGCGCCCGAAGACGCCTTCAATGTACCGCTTAGCACCGTAGAAGGCATGCCAAGTTGGGGTTTCTTCAAATTCCACTATCACATCAACGTCGCTGTCCTCGGTCGCCTCATCGCGGGCAAACGACCCGAACAGAGAAATCTCTGTTACGCCGAAACGGTCGTTCAGAACAGGTTTGTGTTTCCGAAGAAGGTCAAGAACATCGTCTCTGTTCAGGTTTGATTTCGTGGTCATGATGGTGAATCTAGATTGTGGGTCCCGCTCAGCCCATTTCGCTGGCATGTGTCCCTATACAACAAAATACCACCTATTGTTTTTTGAACTAGGGTGGTGGAATTTTTGATCATGGGCTGTGATAGATGTTGGTTGGTCGAGGTGTAGACTTGATGCGCGGCGCTGGGTTAGTGGTCGGTGGTTGAAACTGCAGGGAGTCACTGATGAAGATTACGGATGTAAAGGCATGGGTTGTTGAGCCTCAGATGCCGGCTTTCGGGAGCACGATGGACCGGGAGTGGACGTTTGTGCGGATCGACACGGATGAGGGGATTTCGGGTTGGGGAGAAGCGACGAGTAGTCCGCGTCATGGTAGTTTCTTGACGGCGCAGGCGGTGTTGGCGATGAAGGAGGCATTGGTGGGCGAGGATCCGATGAATATCGAACCTCTTTGGCAGAAGCTGTATCGGCGTTACACGTATATGGGTTCTCGGGGATTGCCGACGACGGCGATCAGCGGGATCGACATTGCGCTGTGGGACATCAAAGGGAAGGCGATGGGGGTACCGATCTACGAGCTGCTCGGTGGTAAGTTCCGGGATGAGGTGCGGTTGTATGCAAATGGTTGGTTCGCCGGGTGTTCGACGCCTGAGGAGTATGGCGAGGCGGCGAAGAAGGTTGCCGAGTCTGGTCACGAGGCGTTGAAGCTGGACCCGTTTTTGGAGATGCGTCCGTATCACACGGCGTATCAGACGGGCCAGATTTCGCACGACGGTGAAGAGCTTGGGTATGACATCGTGCGGGCGACACGCGAGGCGGTTGGTCCACAGTTCGAGATATTGATCGATGCGCACGGGCATTACAACGTGCCGGCGGCGATCCGGTTGGCGAACAACCTTTACGAGCAGAGTCGGATCGAATGGTTCGAGGAGCCTTTGCCGCCGGAGGGATTCGACGGCTTGGCGACGGTTCGGGCGCACACGGAGCCGAACATCTGCGTGGGCGAGCGGTTGTTCACGCGGTGGGATTTCCTGCCGGTATTCCATCGGAACTTGGCGGACTACATCATGCCGGACATCGTGTGGACTGGTGGGATTAGTGAGATCCGGAAGATCGCGACGATGGCCGAAACATACTACATTCCGATAAGTCCGCATAATGCGATGGGATCGTTGCAGATTGTGGCGGGGGCGCATGTGAGCATGTCGACAGTCAACTTCTATCGTTTGGAGCACTCGATGGCGTCGATACCCGCATACAACGCGATGCTGGAGGAGCCGATCGATTTCCACGGGCAGTATGTCAAGGTTTCGGGCAAGCCGGGATTGGGTGTTGATGTGAGTATGGATGCGATCGAGAAGTATCGTCATCCGGATTCGCCGCCGGTTTAGGCGTGGCAGTTGTTGCTCGTGTGAACCCCCTTCAATTCCCCCTTGGACATCAAGGGGGAGGGTTTGGTGGTCCGTGATGCGTCAAAAGCTGGCAGATCGGTCGCCGTTCTTCTACGGGTGGTGGATTCTGGGCGCCGCGGGGTCTGCGAACTTCGTGCGGAATGCGGCGGCTAGTCTAACGATTTCGGTCTTCATATATCCGCTGTCGGAGGAGCTGGGCTGGAGTCGGACGTTAATCGCGGGTGCGGCGGCGGCTGGTGGGTTGGTGGCGACGTTTACATCGCCGATCATTGGTCGGATGATCGACCGGTATGGCGCTCGGGCGGTTTTGACGGGGAGCGTTGTGGTGTTGTGCATCTCGACGTTCGTGTTGCGGTGGTCGGATGTGAGTCTGACAGTGATGGGTGCGACGATACCGTGGGTTTTCTACATCGCATACGGGACGGGGCGAGTGATCTTTGCGAGTCCGGTGCAGATCGGGACGTCGGTTGTTGTGTCGCGCTGGTTCATTCGGATGCGGGGGCGGACGAACGGGATCTTGGGGTTGTCACACTCGGCGGGGATGGTGCTTTTTCCGCTGATCGCGTCGATTGTGATCGCCCAGAGCGGATGGCGGGATGCCTGGTTCGTTTTGAGCGTCGTGGTGTTTGTGGTGGCACTGCTGCCAGTGGCGTTGTTGATATCGGAGCAGCCGGAGGAGCTGGGGTTACAGCCTGATGGCGATGTTGAGGATGAGACGGATGCGGAGGTGGAGGCGAATGGCGGTAAGTCGGCGAGTGTCGAGGAGCCGAACTGGACGTCGAGGGATGCGATGCGGACGCCGGCGTTGTGGCTTCTGGCGCTGGCGACGGGCATGATGTTCTTCATGCACGCTGGCTCCAACACTCACGCCGCAGCCTTTTTTCGAGATCAGGGATTAGATGCTGTCACAGCGGGTGTGAGTATAAGTCTCAACGCGATCTTTCTCGGAATTAGCAGTTTGGTTTGGGGGCGGATCGTTGAGCGCGTGTCGGCGCGATTCGTGATGGTGGCAGTCGCGCTGAACTTGGCGGTCGGTGCGTTCCTGTTCACGCTGACGGACACGACGATCGAGGCACTGGCGTTCTCGGCGTTCTTCGGCTTCGGGCTTGGCGGGATGCTGGTGGTGCCTCCGGTAGCGTATGCGGACTATTTCGGGCGGTCAGCGTTAGGCACGATACGGGGTATCACGGAGCCGTTCACGACATTGGGGCAGGCGGTGGGTGTGCTCATCCCGGGCCTCATATTCGATTTTGTGGGTGGCGAGAGCTACTTGCCGTTTTTCTTCGTTGCTGGATTCGTGGGTATCTTGGCGGCGGTGGCGTCGTTGTTTGCTACGAAACCGGTTAATTGAACTAGGATGCGAAGGATTTGGGGCGTCGGGGCAACCCTTGTGGTTGCCCTCCAGTGAAACAACATCACGTCATCGTTAAGAGCACTGGGCAACCACAAGGGTTGCCCCTACGGAATCACCGAGATACCACCATCCTCCCTCATTCACATTGTGGTTCTAAACACCCTTAATTTCCCTTTGGATCATCAAGGGGGAGGGTTTTGTTGCGCGTAACATGAACGCAGGAGTTGCGAAATGAAGATTACCGATGTCAATGCCTATGTGGTGACGCCCCCGGGTCATGGATATGGCGGGCCGAACGAGCGGCAGTGGACGTTTGTGAGGATCGATACGGATGAAGGGATTCACGGTTGGGGCGAGTGCACGAACTATCCGGGCGGTGGGAGTTTCCTGACGGCTCGTGCGGTGTTGTCGATGAAGGAGGTGCTGGTAGGTGAGGATCCGACGAATATCGAGCCGTTGTGGCACCGGTTGTTCCGTCGGTACACGTACATGAGTTCGCGTGGGTTTGCGTCGACGGCGATCAGCGGGATCGATATTGCGTTGTGGGACATCAAGGGAAAGGCGTTGGGAGTGCCGGTGTACGAGCTGCTGGGCGGGAAGTTCAGGGATGAAGTGCGGCTGTACGCGAATGGGTGGTTCACCGGCGCGACGACACCGGAGGACTACTACGAAGCGGCTAAGAAGGTGGTGGCGGATGGCCACGAGGCGATGAAGCTGGACCCGTTCAATGAGATGGTGCCGGTCCACACCAAGTTCACGGACGGTGTCATCTCACACGCGGGCGAGCAACTGGGTTACGACATCGTGCGAGCGGTGCGTGAGGCGGTAGGCCCGAAACCGGAGATATTGATCGATGCACACGGCAACTTCAACGTTCCGACCGCGATCCGGCTCGCCAACACGTTGCACGAGCAGTCGAACATCGAGTGGTTCGAGGAGCCGTTGCCGCAGGAGAGTTGGGACGCATTAGAGACGGTGCGTCAGAACACAGTGCCAAACATCTGCGTCGGCGAGCGGCTGTACACCCGTTGGGACTTCCTGCCAGTCTTCCGAAAGAATCTCGCCAACTACATCATGCCAGACATCGTGTGGACAGGCGGCATCAGCGAGATCAAGAAGATCGCCTCGATGGCGGAGGCCTACTACATCCCGATAAGTCCGCACAACGCGATGGGATCGATACAGATCGTGGCCGGCGCCCACGTCTGCATGTCGACGGTCAACTTCTACCGGCTGGAGCATGCGATCTCGTTCATTCCCATGTATCAGGCGATGCTGGAGGAGCCGATTGAGTTTGACGGGCAGTATGTGCGGGTGAGTGGGAAGCCGGGGTTGGGGGTTGAGGTGAGTATGGAGGCGATGGAGCGATATGGGGTTGAGGGGTGGTGAGGGGCACGGGAGGCGTACCTCCGTCGAGACCATTTGCGCATGTGGCGAACGGATGCCACCGGATGATCGCAACCGTCTCGAAAATGGAACTCGGCAACAGCCTCGTAGAATCGAAATGTGGCGAGAAAACGCAAATCGAGGCGAAGGCAAGGTCGTCGACCGTTTGCTAATGCGCGACAAGCATTGGTCGCAAAATCTAGCGAAAACGACGTTGAACAAGCTCCGTCTTCGTTAGCCGGCGCTCGACCAGAACCGACTAACGAAGAAGCTTGGCATCTCTCACGCTCAGGTTCTCGAGCGGTTCGCGGATTCGATTTCCAGCATGTTGTCGGTGCGTGGTTGGCTTCTCAAATTGCTACTGGGAAATTGGTAACGGATCGGCTGATTCCCGAAGGATTCGCCGACCTCCACCTCGAAGGGCCAGACAAAGTCCGCTATGAGGTCAAATCGCGTCAAGCCAAGCGCGGCCCATTTTCGGCCAGCGAAGCAAGCGGTCATATCGCCGATGCGTTGACAAAACTCCCATCTGACGCCCGACTAGTCGTCGTCTTGGAAAAAGGCATCAAAGGATGGGATATTGATTCAGATGTTTATGGTACCGAAATTCCCCTGAATTCTCTAATTGACGAGTTCGGCGAACTTGGAAAGTTGATTCAACATCGAATCGACCGAGGCGATCACTCTACTGAGGTGTTCGAAGAATTGATTGGAAATGCGTCAATTCTAGTGGTTCCATGGGATTGGTTAGTGTCGGAAACAAAGTCGGAGATCAGGAGCATTCGGGAGTTACCCGGAGCAGCAATCGCTTGGATTGCGAGAGACCTCCAATCGACGATCGCAGCAGCCGCAGACAAAAACGCCGAGGTTGAATATCAAAATAGATTCGGCGTCGATCGAACTATGCTGGTCAACGGGATCAATTCATCAGCCGAACTAATCGACCTTGATTCGATCGAATACGCTCTGTCGACCGGTATATGCAGCGCGATTGATTTGACGCCTTCCGAAGCGGGCGATGCGTATTACGAAGGCGTATCTACGCAGCTCGGTCACGTCGGCGCGGACCTAGTTGTGCCTAGACCAGATCTCGTTACCGAGGTGTTGAAAGGATTGGAAGACGGTAAAACGACATTGCTCGAAGGCCCGTCAGGAATAGGAAAATCAGCCGTACTTTGGACCCTGCCACTCGCGCTGCCCGGGGTGCTGTGGTTCAAGGTAAACCGCGTATCAAGCGACGACGTGTCTCAAATAGTGAGACTTCTCAAAGCGCACGAAGCTTCGCCCGGTGCGCCTGTGGGTATCCTCGTCGACGGGGTAGGGAACTCGGAGATGTTGGGGTGGTCTAGATTGCAGGCTGCGCTCGCGGACATGCCAGGAGTCCATTTGGTAGGCAGCGTTCGCAGCGAAGACATGTTTGTTCTCGGCGACGTGGCTGATTTCACTACGGTGCAAGTGTCTCTCAACGAGCAGTCGGCCGAGACGGTCTACAACGGTCTGATCAGACGCGGAAAAACATCGGAGGCGCATTGGAGAGAAGCGTTTGAGAAATGCAACGGCTTGACGCTGGAGTTCACGCACCTATTGACCCAAGGCAAGCGTCTCAGCGACGTAATCGCGGATCAGATCAACAAACGGATTAACGAAAACAGAGTTCATGAACTCGAGGTGTTGGCTCGGGTGGCGGTTGCAGACAGGTGGTCCGCGAGCGTAGAAATCGAAGCTTTACGGCAATCGTTAGGGATTAGTGCATGGGAAATCCGATCCGCTTTAAGTCGCTTGAATCAAGAACATCTGTTGATCGAAGTTGATGGGGCACTCAAGGGTGTTCATCAAATCCGTTCAACAGCAATCGTGAACGCGATCCATGATACTCCACCTCCGAAACTTGACTCGACTGTTTTGAACGTTTTGAGGATTTTGCTTGGCACGTCGCTCACAAGGTTCGTGTTCGAGGTTGTCAAAGACCGCCCTGATCTGTCCAACTTGATTATTGGAGAACTGAAGCAGTTAAGCGATGACAACGCGGAGAATCTGGAAGCTTCCCTTAAAGGGTTGGAACTATTCGATTTTTGGAACCAGTCTGCACGTTGGTTGGAGATCGTGCGTCGCCACAACGTCGCTCCTGCATATATACCGCTGGTTTATTTATTCGCCGTAGGCGATATCGACCCTCCTGAAATTTCAGCTCCCGAAATCCGGGAATCCGTGGCTGAAATGGTTGCGGGCGGCATGGATTCTGATTTCCGTGAAGCTTTAATAAACGAAATCGGCGTTCCCAAAATCGCATCTATGTTGGTCAACATTAGGGAAATCGAACATATAAGCCGACTATTACGTTCGCTGATCCGAACAGGCATTGATTGGCACGAGATGGTTTCATGCGTCAGGGCCAACACTGAGTTTCTCGACACGTTGCGAAGGAGTGCACTTCCTGACTTCGCGGACTGCGTAGCGATGGCGTCGGAGGTGTCAGAGGAATTGGCGAACGAGATCGTGGAGGCAGTCGGCGGTCCCGATTACGTGTTTCAGAAATTCCGATCTGAAGACCCTTGGATCACAGAGTTGAAGCTACTGGACGACGAAAATGAACGCGTAGGTTACGCGAGGTTTTTGCACGTTTCCGACGTCGATCAGGGTGACCCAAGAGACAGGTCGATAAAGATCGGCCAGTTGTTGCTCCGAACCTTGCCGAATATCACCAAGGTGAATGTTCAAGCGGTGTTACCCGGTGGGCACAAACTTGAGATTGACGGTCATGACCACACCGCATCTGGTTTGCTTAGAAAGTATGATAACCACCCTCTTATCACTCGAACGAACCGTGAACGCATAAGCTTGGCACATCTTCATTTTGGAACTAACGAAACAAAACGTATGGTGAGGTTTTCGCAGTTACTTCCGAAATGCGTTAGCCTCGTCGAAGATTTCGGTTTATTGTTCGCACGGCGCGATTTCTCAACGTCCGAGTGGACACGCTTGGAAAGACGCCGACTGAAGCTACAGCAGGCGGCCATTGACATTGCTCCCGGGATTGGTCCCGATCCACTAGCTGGTGAATCCAAAATAGAGGTCGGTGATCCCTTGTCAGCCTTGATCTGGGATATCTGCGGCAATGCGTTGCCCCGATTGTCGCGGCCAAACGGCTATCGGGCTCTGTCGGTGTTTGTAAATCAGACGCTGATTGGGAAAGATATACCAGCCATCAGACTGGAACCATGGTTTTTAATTGGACGCGATTGCCCGGAAGCGGAACTTGACGAACTTTCCAAACTTCTTTCAGATCTCGACGCGATGATCATCGAGTTGTCGTCGAATCCGGATTCATTAGCGGAAATGTCAAAAGTTGCTAAAGCAGGGCCGCGTTTACGTGCCCTAACTCGTGCGGCAGAGTTTTCACGGGCAAAGACGCGACGACGCATTGAAAAACGTCGCCAAGAAGTGACCGATGCGTTCGTATCCCTAGGATTGCCGTTGCAAGTCTACTGGTACGATGGTGATCCATTGACCAGCAAACTATCCAATTTCGCGGTTGCTGTCGAACTTGAAACTCTTGCCGATTGGGGGACGACAGTCGAAAAGCTCCTACCAACGGTCAAAGGTTGCGAGTCGCTTGGAGAATCCCCACTGTTGGTCCCACTGATGAACGGCAAATCCGTGAAACTATTGGCGCGGCGCCACCTCAATTCCAAACTCTGGCCTGACAACGACTCCAACGAATTCGATGAGCAACTGCCGCCACCCATGACACAACACTTGTCGACACATGTCATCGCTGCGAACTTGGCCCTAACTTCGTACTCGGGACTGTCGATCATCAAAGGCGAAGTCGATCATCACGAACATCTCGCTAATATGCGGGATAGGACCGTTAACGCGTTCAAAGATGCAATCGGCGAGATTCGTGCGTTGTCCAAAGATCAGGTCACAGAATTCCTATTGAGTTGGTTCTATAACAACGCTGCTTCGGTTGATCGTGAATGGGCGGGCGAAATCACCGCTGGCACATTTGCTGCCAACGCAGCGGCAGCCGAACTGGGTCTAGATTCGGATCAACGTGAAGGTCTCATGGGACAGTTGATGTTGTCGTTAGAGTGGGATTCGGACCCCTCGAAAGCACTGCAATTACTTGAATCCTAGGCGGAACTGCGCAGGTTTTCCAATGTAGGCAAAGCCGATGCCTGCTCCAAAGATTCGGCGATTTACCCCACCGGAAAATCGGCGTAAGTAACAATCCCATGCCCAAGATGCGCGTAATCGCGATCCCAACGCTCCTGAATCCCAGCTCGCCAGTCCAGCGCCGCCTTCTCAAGTTCGGATGCCAATCTCGGTGCCTGATCGGCCAAATTATGGCTCTCGGAGATGTCGTTTGAGAGGTCGGCTAGGTGGATGTGGGTTTGGGGTTGGTCTTCTTCTACTAGGACACCGTCGATGACTAGTTTGTGGTTGCCTCGGCGGATGGCGGTTTGGCCGTCTAGTTCCCAGTAGAGGTCGCGTTCGGGGAGGTCGGTGCCGTTGGATAGGAGGTCTAGGATGCTGGTGCCGTCGAACTCGCCGGTGTCGGGAGTTGGCGCGGTTCCGTCGGCGGCGTGAAGGGCTGTGGGGACGATGTCCATGGATGCACAAGGGGTGGACACGACTTGTCCTCCGGGGATTCGTGCGGGGTAGTGGGCGATTGCGGGCATGCGGATGCCGCCGTCGAAGAGGCTGAATTTGTGGCCTTTGAGTCCGCCGGAGGTGCCTCCGTAGTATGGGTCGAGGGTTCCGTCTAGCCAGTTGCGGGTCTCGCGGGACGGGCCGTTGTCGGAGACGAAGAAGGTGAAGGTGTCTTCGGCTTCGCCGAGGCGGGTGAGTTCGTTCATGATGGCGCCGATGGCGTCGTCGATGGCGGAGATCATTGCGGCCATGATGCGTCGATCCCAGGGAAGGTGGGCGAAGCGGGAGGTGTATTTCTCGGGCGCGTGCATAGGGTAGTGCGGCGCGTTGAAGGGGGCGTAGAGGAGGAACGGTTGGCCGGATTCACGCTTCTCGGCGACCATGGCGCGTAAACGTTCGATGGCTTTTTCAGCGATGAGTTCGGTGAAGTATTCGCTGTCGTGCCAAACCTCTTCGTTGTTCTCCCAGAGGTCGTGTGTGGGATTGATACCGGGGCCGGGGCGGTTAGCGCCCCAGTAGTAGATGTGGGAGTAGAAGTCGATGCAACCGGCGAGGAATCCGAACCAGTAGTCGAAGCCGTGGCTATGCGGTCGGCACTCATCGGTTAAGCCGAGGTGCCATTTTCCGACCATGGATGTCTGGTAGCCGCGGTCTTTGAGGAGCGACGAGATGGTTGGTGTCGAGTTGGGCAGACCAGATGCGGTGCGGTGCCCTTGCAGGATGGCGCGGACGCCGGCGTTGCCGGGGTAGCGGCCGGTTAGGAGAGCGGCTCGTGAGGGGCTGCAGACCGGGCTGTTGGAGTACCAGTCGGTGAATCGGACACCATTTGCGGCGAGGTTATCGAGGTTGGGGGTGCGGAAATCGGTAGCGCCCATGCACGACAGATCGCCGTAGCCTTGGTCGTCGGTCATGAAGACGATGACATTGGGGCGGTCGGATTCGTTTGGCATGGCGGACCTCGCCATCTCCCTCTCCCGGCGAGCGGGAGAGGGGATTATGTGTCTTGTCTGCTCAGGTTCCAGCTAGACAACTGACAGTCATGAAGTTTCGGATTTAGCTACTCGCTGTCGCCATCGTCATCAAACGAGATGACGGGTTCTTCGGGAGTTTCGATGCCGCCGAAGAATGTGCTGGCGAGGTTGGAGTAGTCGGGTTCCGAAGCATTTTGACCGTCGTCGCCGGAGAATCCGATCGAGACGTTTGGGGATTGGCTGTCGACGTTGAACGCGGCGAGAGAGGCAGCAACATCGTCGCTGGCGATAGCTGCAAGCGCCTCTTCCCAACCTTGGGTAACGGGTTCCGGTAGGACTTCTTCGGGGTCCGGCAGTCCGAGGAGTTCGCGGCCTTCAACTGAACGGTCAAGGCGTGCCGGTATCATGCGGCCGATGATGACGTTCTCTTTGAGGCCGGTCAGCCGGTCGACGCTGCCCTGTAGAGCGGCATCGGTAAGGACGCGCTCGGTTTCTTGGAACGAGGCCTTCGCCAAGAAGCTTTGCGACATCAGCGACACTCGACTGATGCCGAGAAGGACGGGCATTGCGGTTGCGGGATCGCCGTTTTGCTCACGGACTTCCTCGTTGGCTTGGAGGTACTGTGATCGGTCGACGACTTCATCAATGAGAAGTTTCGAATCGCCGGTGCTTTCAATCTTGACCTTTTGGAGCATCTGTCGCACGACGACCTCGAAGTGTTTGTCGTGCACTTTGACACCTTGCGAACGGTAGACGCGTTGAGCCTCTTCGACGAGGTAGCGTTGGACGGCTTCGATGCCGCTGATGCGTAGGATGTCGTGCGGGTTCTGAGTTCCGTCGGTGAGCTGCGTTCCGGGTTCGATCTCCTGGCCTTCCGAGACCAAGATTTCGGCGTTGCTCTGTGGCATGTATTCACGCTCGTCGGTCTCGAGCCAGAATATGCGAATCGCGGTGTCGTCGATACTCTCGACCTCGCCAGAAACCTCGGACACCAACTCTTCCGGCAAAGCGAGTGCGCCGTCGTCGCCCATTGCGTCTCGGCGACCCGCCGCGGTGAGTGTCAAGAGGTTGGACCCGGCATCAACCCAATCGCCGACTTCAACGTTTGGTCGATATCCAGCAGGGATCTCGACGTCGGAGTGGAACGTTTCGACGTTCTCGACCGCGATAACGATGTTCCCTTGGGTTTCGCGGAAGCTGATAATACCGGGGATTTCCGAGAGGATGGCTGGTGCCTTCGGGTTGCGCGCTTCAAACAGCTCTTGGACGCGGGGTAGTCCTGTCGTAATGTCGCGGTCGCTTGCAATACCGCCGGTGTGGAAGTTACGCATGGTCAGCTGCGTACCAGGTTCGCCGATCGATTGTGCAGCGACGATCCCGACTGCTTCGCCGATGATCGACGGGCGGTTGTCGGCAAGCATGCTGCCATAGCAGCGCCCGCAGATACCACGCTCGAGCATGCAACCGACCGGTGATCGGACTTCGAGCTCCTCGAGTCCGGAATCGACGATGCGGCGTGCCAGATCAATGTCGATGAGCGTGTCCTGAGTTGCGATGACTTCGCCGGTCTCGGGATCGACTACATCTTGTACGGCGTACCGGCTGAAGATGCGTTCCTCGAACGGTAGGTTGAGCGCTCTTGACGCCTCAGCGGAGACGGTCATGCCGATCGGGGACCCACAATCGCGTTCGTTGATGATGACGTTCTGAGCAGCGTCAGCCATACGTCGGGTCAGATATCCGGCTTCGGCGGTCTTGAGGGCGGTGTCGGCTAGTGCCTTGCGCGAACCGTGGGTCGATGCAAAGAACTCGTGGACGGATAGGCCTTCTGCGAAGCTGGCTTCGATCGGGACGTCGATGATGCGCCCGCGCGGGTTCGACATGAGGCCGCGCATGCCGGCCATCTGCTTGATCTGAGCTAAGTTACCTTTCGCGCCCGAGTCGGACATAGCGAATACGCCGTTGTACTCAGGAAGATGCGATTTTACGGCATCGGTAACCAGATCGGACGTCTCGTTCCACGTCTCGATGGTCGCGGTGTACTTCTCTTCATCGGTAATGACGCCTTCGTCGTACATCCTCTGAAGTTCGGCGACTTGAGCTCGACCATCTTCGATAAGTCCGGCCTTCTCTGGGGGCGGAACGGCGTCTTTGATCGCGATGGTGGTGCCCGAACGGGTCGCGTACTCGAATCCGAGACGTTTCATCTCATCGAGGACGATAGCGGTGCCGGCGTTGCCGAGTTCGCTGTAACAGCGATGCACGACGGCATCGAGCTCATCTTCCTTCATGACGTAGTTATGGAACCCCATCGAATCCGGAAGAATCTCGTTGAAGATGATCCGTCCGACGGTGGTTTCAATCCAGTCGTGAGGTTCGCCGACGATGAACGGAGTTGTCGCAGTCGATTCAGTCCAGACTGGAGTGCCGCCTGACACGCGGACTCGGATGCGGTCGCGGAGCCCGATCTCGTTGGTCTCTTGAGCAAAGAGAGCTTCCTGCAAGCTGCCAAAATATCGCACGCCGGCGTGACCGTTTTCAGACTTGGAGCCGTTGTTGAGCGCGAACTCGGTGGCGATAACGTCGGTCGGAACCGGTACCGCGGTGTCCATCACTGGCCCGGTCATGTAGTACAGGCCGAGCAGCATGTCGAGCGTCGGCGATACGATAGGTGAGCCGGATCGCGGTGCGAGCATGTTGCTCGTGCTGAGCATGAGCGTCTTCGCTTCATTGATGGCACCTGGCGAAAGCGGTACGTGGACGGCCATCTGGTCGCCATCGAAATCAGCGTTAAAGGCGGTACAGACCAGCGGGTGGAGCTGTATGGCTTTACCTTCGACGAGTTTCGGGTAGAAGGCCTGGATCCCCAAACGGTGGAGCGTTGGTGCGCGGTTCAGGAGCACTGGGTGTCCATCAACTACCTTTTCGAGTGTGTCCCAGACTTCTGCGTCGGCTTGTTCGGCGCGGCGCTTCGCGGTTTTGATGTTGTGTGCGTGACCCAATGCGATCAGGCGGTTCATGACGAACGGCTTGAAAAGTTCGAGGGCCATTTCCTTGGGGATGCCGCACTCGTCCAGCTTGAGTTGTGGTCCGGAGATGATGACGGCGCGCCCACTGTAGTCGACCCGTTTTCCTAGCAGGTTCTGTCGGAAGCGGCCTTGCTTGCCGCGCAACAGGTCGGTGAGGGACTTGAGTTTGTGGTTGTGCCGCCCCATGATTGCTCGACCGCGTCGACCGTTGTCGATGAGTGCATCGACGGCTTCTTGCAGCATTCGGCGTTCGTTACGGACGATGATGTCTGGCGCGGAGAGTTTGAGAAGGTGGCTCAGCCGGTTGTTGCGGTTAATGACGCGACGGTACAGATCGTTAAGGTCGCTAGTCGCGAATCGGCCGCCGTCGAGCTGCACCATCGGGTGCAATTCAGGAGGTAGTACCGGTAGTACGGTCAGGATCATCCACTCGGGTTTATTGCCGCTGGTTCGAAATGCTTCGACCACGCTCAAACGTTTGACCGCTTTGGCTCGGCGTTGACCGGACGTGTTGCGGATAATTTCGTTGAGTTCCTGGTGAATCTCGTCGAGTTCGAGGTTTTGGAGCAGTTCGAGAATCGCGTCGGCGCCCATTCCGGCTTCAAAGACATTGCCGAATCGGTCCTTGAGCTCGCGGTATTCGGCCTCGTTCAACTCGGTCTTGATCTGCAGACTTTCCGCTTGATCGATTTTCCGCGCGACATCTTGTTCGAAGACGATCTTCCAGTGCGCGAGCGCGGTTTCGACCACGTCTTCCATGGAAGAGCCTTCGGGCGCACTTGGAATCGCGTCTGGGTCTTCACCCAACGAGATATGAATGTTTCGGATTTGGTCGATCAGTTGAGCCAGGAAGTCTTCGTTTCGTTCGGTGGCGGCGAACTGCGTGCGCTCCTCTTCGATGCGCGCGAGTTCCTGCTCGCGGTAATCCATCAACTCGGTGATCGCAAGGAGTCGGGCGTCTTCATCGACTTTGGTGATGATGTAACAGGAGAAGTAAAGCACTCTCTCGAGGTTTCTGGGGGTGATGTCTAGGATGATGCTCATCCGTGACGGTGTTCCCTTGGAAAACCAGATGTGTGCGACTGGTGCGGCTAGGTTGATGTGTCCCATGCGCTCGCGTCGAACAGAGGTGCGAGTGACTTCAACTTTGCACTGGTCGCAGACGAATCCCTCGCGTCGCATGCGCATGTCGCGCTGACGTTTGTATTTCCCGCAGTAGCACTCGAAATCCCGCGTCGGACCGAAAATCCGTTCGCAGAAAAGCCCATCGCGTTCCGGACGTAGCGTCCGGTAGTTAATGGTTTCGGCTTTTTTGACTTCGCCCCACGACCATTTCCTGATGACCTGAGGCGAAGCGATCGCGATTTTGATCGCACGAAAGTCGCTTTCGGGACTAGGAGCGGTTTGCTGTAAGGGTGTAAATGCCATTCCGTTTTACCTCGTTTGGTCGCGAGTGGGACGTTGTTTGGTCGCAGGTGTGAGCGCGGGGACGCACGCGGTGTGCGAACCCGTCTTGTGACTATTCGTCGGTTTCGGCCGAGTCGTCGTCGGCTTCCCCTTCGTCTGACGACTCCGAGCTTTGATCATCGTCTTCGCTGAAGTCGACATCGAACTCCAACACCGGCGGCGGCAGTTCCGCTCCGATGTCCATGACGTCACCACCAATCGGGACGAAGTCTTGATCTTCTTGGAACGGAGTTTCTTCGATCACTTCGTCGGCTTCGTCGCCGGCTCCAGTCTCAAAGTTGGCGTCGCCGATCATCGAGATGTCTAGTCCAAGCCCTTGAAGCTCATGAATCAAAACGTTGAACGATTCGGGAACGTCGGCAGAAACGACCGACTGGCCCTTGACGATGGCCTCGTATGCCAACACTCGTCCTTTGACGTCGTCGGATTTTATGGTCAGCACTTCCTGCAAGGTGTGTGGCGCGGAATATGCTTCGAGCGCCCAGACCTCCATTTCGCCGAATCGCTGGCCCCCGAACTGCGCCTTGCCGCCCAGAGGTTGTTGCGTGATCAACGAGTAAGGTCCGGTGGATCGAGCGTGCATTTTGTCTTCCGCCAGGTGGATCAGCTTCATCATGTAGATGTTGCCGACGGTGACTGGTTGGTCGAATCTCTCACCAGTGCGTCCGTCGATGAGAGTCTGCTTGCCGAGGATTGGCGCGGCGTTACCGCTTTCGCGATCGAGGCGGCGCGCAACGGCCAATAGTTCGTTGCGGTCTAACGCGGTCGTGTCTTGCCCAGCGATTTCGGAGAGCCAGAGCCGCATGCACGCTTCGCTGGCCTTCCCAGCGTCATTAATGTCGTGACTGCTGAGTTCGTCGTAGTCGTACCCGCGCTCTTGGAGCCACTGTCGGATTCTCTCCTGATCGATCGATCGGTCAGTGATGTCGCGGTGGTTGCGGGCTTCGGACGCGGAAACAAACCATGCCCTCGCCAACTCGTCTTCGATTGCGACTTCAGTTGCACTGTCGAAAACCGGAGTGATTGCCGAGAAGTCGAGTTCTCGTGCTGCCCATCCGAGGTGTGTTTCGAGTAGCTGACCAAGATTCATGCGCGACGGTACACCGATTGGGTTGAGGACGATGTCAAGCGGAGTTCCGTCCGGTAAATGTGGCATGTCCTCGCGGGGCAAGATCATGGCGACGACACCTTTGTTGCCGTGTCTGCCGGCCATTTTGTCGCCTTGCATGATCTTGCGAGTGTGTGCAACCCAGACTCGGACCATCATCGAGACGCCTGGAGGCAGCTCGGCACCGTTTTCCTTCTTGCTGACGCGGACTTTGATAACTTTGCCTTTTTCGCCATGGGGCACTCGGAGGCTGGTGTCTTTGGTGTCGCGTGCCTTTTCACCGAAGATGGCTCGGAGGAGCTTCTCCTCGGCGGTGAGTTCGGTCTCGCCCTTGGGTGTGACCTTTCCGACGAGGATGTCGCCAGGGCCGACCCAAGTTCCTGGGATGACAATGCCTTCTTCGTCGAGGTTTGCCAAATTGGTCTCGCCGACGTTGGCAATATCGCGGGTGATTTCTTCTGGTCCAAGTTGGGTTTCGCGGGCTTCTACCTGGTGTTTCTGGATGTGCGTGGAGGTAAAGCGGTCGTCTTTGACGAGGTCCTCGCTGAGGATGATCGCATCCTCATAGTTGCCGCCGCCCCAGCTCATGAAGCCGACCAAGACGTTTTGACCCAACGCGAGGCGCCCGCCTTCGGTCGAGGAGCTATCGGCGATGGCCTGTCCGGCGTTGACGCGTTGTCCTTTGGTGACGATGGGGTGCTGATTGATGCAGGTGCTCTGGTTTGAGCGCTCGTATCTGATGAGCGGGTAGGCGCGCGTATCGCCTTGATCGTCGGCGATCACTATCTTGTCGCTGGTGACCGAGACAACGATGCCGTCGATAGAAGATCGAACTACCTGACCGCTGTCGAGTGCGGCGCGGGATTCGATGCCGGTGCCGACGATCGGGGCTTCCGGTCGAATCAGTGGTACGCCTTGGCGCTGCATGTTTGAACCCATCAGGGCGCGCGTGGCGTCATCGTGTTCAAGGAATGGGATAAGACCGGCGGAGACGCTCACGATTTGAGACGGTGAAACGTCGATATAGTCGACGTCTTCAGGGCGCGCCTTGACGTACTGCTCACCACCGGTTCGGCAACGGACGCTACCTTCGAGTTGGCCGACAGCATCGACGGGCGTGGTGGGTTCGCCAATCAATACTTCCTCTTCTTGATCGGCGGAAAGGTATTCGACGTCTTCGGCGTTCAATGAGATGAAGGGTCGGACTTCGATTTGCTGTTCGCCAAGCCTGCGCAGGCGTTTGGCGAGGTTTTCGTCGACAACGGTCTCCGCATTGGCAACGATAGTCTTGCGGCTTTTTTCTCGGACGTCTTGCGTAAGCATGCGTCCGATCAAGTCATCGGACCGATTCGATATTGAAGTTCGAACTTTTCGGTACGGCGTTTCGACGAATCCGAATGCGTTCACTTTGGCGTAGGTTGCGAGAGAGCCGAGAAGACCGATGTTCGGTCCTTCGGGAGTCTCAATCGGGCAGATTCGGCCGTAGTGAGAGTGGTGTACGTCACGTACGTCAAAGCCGGCTCGATCACGCGTTAAGCCACCTGGGCCAAGGGCGGAGAGGCGTCGCTTGTGAGTCAATTCAGACAGCGGGTTGGTCTGGTCCATGAACTGGGACAGTTGTGATCCGCCGAAGAACTCCTTGACTGCGGCTCCGACTGGTCGAATGTTGATCAACGCTGCGGGGGTGGTTTCGCCCGGATGGGTCGTCATGCGTTCGCGCACGACTCGCTCCATTCGAACAAGACCAACGCGAATCTGGTTCTGGATCAATTCGCCAACAGTTCGGACGCGACGGTTGCCGAGATGGTCAATGTCGTCTGGTACTGCTGTGCCCTCGTTGACTTTGATCATGCGCTTGATGATGTTGACAAAGTCGCGCTTGGTGAGGGTTCGGCGAGTGAGTTCAACGTCGACGTCGATGCGCCGGTTTAGCTTGTATCTCCCGACATCTCCGAGATCGTATCGGCGCGAGTCGAAGAACATCTGAGAGACGAGACGCTTGGCACCATCCACGGTGGCTGGTTCGCCCGGTCGCATTCGCTTGTGGAACTCTTTCAGCGCGTCGTCTTCGTCCTTAGCGTCGGCATCGGATTCCCACGTCGACCGAATGAAGTCACGCACTTCGGCATCTTCGTCGCCTTCGGCCGGATCGCCGAAGATTTCACGCATCGCCTCGAGCGAGTCGAGATTGAGGGGTGATTCTTGGTCGTGCTCGGAACCGTCTTCAACCGCGGCGATCGCGCGCAGCAGCGTGGTAACCGGCAGCTTGCGCTTGCGATCGACTTTCGCGAAAAGTATGTCTCGGTTGCTGGTTTCGAGTTCGACCCATGCACCGCGGTACGGGATCAGCTTGACGCTGCATAGTCGATTACCAGTGGCGGGGTCTTCGTCTTGCGAATAGTACGCGCCCGGTGAACGGACGAGTTGCGAGATTACGACGCGTTCGGCGCCGTTGATGATGAAGGTGCCGTTCTCAGTCATCTTGGGCATGTCGCCGAAGAAGATCGTCTGCTCTTTGATCTCGTCGGTCTCGTTGATTTTCAACTCGATCGTGACGTGAAGAGGCACGCTGTAGGTGATTTCGCGTTCGCGGCACTCTTCTTCGGAAAACTCAGGTTCGCCGATCTCGTGCTCGGTCAGACTCATTTCGTACTTGGGATTGTCCGACGAGTAGTCGGTGATAGGCGAAATCTCTTCGAAGAGTTGGTGGAGTCCGTCGCCGAGCAACCAATCGAAAGAATCTTTTTGGACCTGGATTAAGTCCGGCATATCCGTCGGCACGTTAGTTTCGCCAAAGGTGCGGTATGCGCGGCTCTTGCCGCCAGCGGTCAACGCATGTGAAATGACCATTCAGTTCTCCTTGAGTGCAGGTCTGAGAATCAGCAACGACGGTTCGGCCTAGTCGATAATGCTGGGGTTCTGCACAGGTGACGGATTACGGCTGTGTCCGTTTCGCGCGAAAACGCGCCCCACCCAGCTGGAGAGTTTTTCCAGCCGCGGGTGCGCTATGGAAAGCCTGTTTAAGGCGTGGCCGCGGATTACGTGCACTATCTTAATGCTAAACGTGTGTGCGGCGCTTGTCTAGTGGGTTTACGTGCAGTTTTGGAGCGAATTTCCCAAATCGGTCTTGAGGGGCAGCGAACAATATCGAAATTCGTTATTCGCCTGCCGCAGGCGGGGGTCCACCACGTCCTGAAGCGCTCCGCAACGGCACGTCGCGGAGGAACAGGACGATAGCGATGGCGGTCACCAAGATAAAGAAGGTAGCAAGGAAAACGCTTGAAAGCGACGAAGCCAAAGCTGTGCGCAACCCATCGAGCATTGCGCTTGTGGCACCATCCGCTAACCCCAAATTGGCTACGATTCCGTTCAATACTTCCGGGTTCACCATTGCTGCCGGGTTGTTGGCCAATTCGGCAATCTCATCGCCGCTGATGGCTTCCCGGACCTCGGGTGGCAATGAATCGCTCAGATTGGCGCGGAACCGATTCGCCATTAGTGATCCCAATAGCGCCAGCCCTAATGCCCCTCCGATGGTTCGGTAGAACTGCACGGTTGATGTGGCAATGCCCAAAAAGCGGTGTTCGACCGCATTCTGTGCCGCGATGGTGAACGCGGGGAAGGTGAAACCGAGTCCGAATCCGAGCAATACGATGAATGAAATCGCGATGGGGTAAGTCGTTGCTTCCGATGTGGTGGACAACAGGAATAGACCGATCGACATCATCGTGACACCGAAGAGACCAGGCCAACGATAACTGCCAAGCCGCGAGATGACCTGCCCGGATATGGATGCTCCGATCACGGTTCCTAGCATCATCGGCGTCAGGAAACTGCCGCTGCTGGTGGCGGACGCTCCGAGCACGCCTTGGAAGAATAGCGGGATGAAAATGATGGCTCCGAACATACCGAACCCGGTCACAAAGGTCGCAAGAATGGTGACCGCCAGGACCGGATTCGTATATATGTGAAGCGGCATTATCGGGTTGGGCGTCCGCATCTCCACGAATATGAAGGCTGCGACAGCGGTCGCCGCAACGGCGAAGAGGATGATTACCTGGGACGATGTCCAACCTGAATCGCCGGCTATCGAGAGCGCGAGCATCAGCGGCACGACAGTCGCGATGAGCGTGATTACACCGAGAACATCAATGGTTCGATCCATTGGTTGCGGTTCGATACGCGGGAAGAAACGCGTCATCGCGATGATCAACGGGATGCTGATCGGGAGGTTGATGTAGAAGATCCAGTTCCACGAAAGGGTGTCGGTGATTAAACCACCGAGGGTCGGTCCGATGACGGATGACATGCCGAAAACCGCGGCGATAACGCCTTGGATTTTTCCGCGTTCCGCGGGCGCATAAAGGTCACCCACAATAACGAAAACTAGTGACATGAGCACGCCCCCGCCCAAACCTTGAA
Source organism: uncultured Dehalococcoidia bacterium (assembly GCA_951812795.1). Taxonomy (GTDB): domain Bacteria; phylum Chloroflexota; class Dehalococcoidia; order Lucifugimonadales; family Lucifugimonadaceae; genus Bin127. The sequence goes on along the minus strand of OX638325.1, from coordinate 1,343,667 downwards.
ACGCTCGGAAAGCGATCAGTTGGTTCATCGAGGTCGCGGTGCCTGCGGCGAATGAGCCGATCATGAAGATGATCAATCCAACGAGATAGAACCACTTACGACCAAAGATGTCGGACAGCCGACCGACGATCGGGACAGTGATGGTTGATGCGACTAGGTAGGCCGTCGTCACCCACGTGTATCGATCGAAACCGCCGAGGTCCGCGATAATGCGTGGCATCGCCGTGCCGACCACGGTTTGGTCGAGAGCGGCGAGAAACAGTCCGGTCATTGCGCACGCCATCGTGATCAATATTTGGCGGCGCGGCAAGCCAGACGAAGATTCGCTTTGTGCCATGGATTCTCCGTTGGATTGAGCGTTGGCAGATTAACCTTAAACTATCGAGACCGCTATACATAGCAGCCCGATCATCATGACCAGGGGGCGCGTGCGATGGTTTCAAAGACCATTTACATCCGCGGAATGACGTGCGCCGCGTGCGTTTCGCACGTTACCGAGGCGATAGCGTCGGTTCCAGGCGTCGATTCCGCCGACGTGTCGTTGGCGACCAATTCCGCTAACATCAACTTCTCGGACGCGAACGCGGACACTTTGGAAAGTGGCGGCGAGATGTTCGGTGCCATCTCTGCAGCAGTGAGCGACGCAGGTTACGGCATCGATGTGTCGGCGAGGTCGGCGGATGTGGCAGATGATGCGTTGGGAAGCGGCCACGAATCTAGGTTCGAAGCGCAACGATCAGAGCTTGTGGCGGTTCGAAACGGTGCGATCGTGAGCATCGCGGCGATGTTATCGATCATGATCGCGACGATGGCGCGGTCTATGTTTGCGCCCGATGTTCCGGCTTATGCGCTGAATCTGCTATTCTTGGTGGTCGCCACTCCGATCCAGCTGCGAGTCGCCGCTCCTTTCTACAGGTCGGCGTGGGCGGCTGCAAAGCGCAAAACATCCAACATGAACACGTTGGTTGTTGTCGGCACTTCGGTTGCGTTCGCGTACAGTGCTCTGGTGACGGTATCTCAGCTGATACTCGGGGATTCAACTTTATGGTCGGATGCCGCCAGCTTCGTCGTCCCGGAACATCACATCGGAACATATTTCGAAGTACCTGCGGCGATCATCGGGTTGGTTTCGTTGGGGCGGTGGTTGGAGGGAAGGACTCGATTGCGAGCAAGTGAGGCGGTTCGGATGCTGATCGAATTGCAACCGCGGACAGCCCTTGTGGAACGTGCGAACGGCGTGGTGGAGGTTGACATCGGAGATATTGAGGTTGGAGATACGGTTGTGGTCCGTCCGGGCGAACGCGTACCGACAGATGCCAGAATGATTGAAGGCGCCGCCGAGATCGACGAGTCGATGCTCACCGGCGAGAGCATGCCCGTGACGAAGAAACGGGGTGACGCGATTTTTGCTGGGACGTTGAACATCGCGACCGCTTGCAAGGCCAAAGTCGCAACTATCGGTGAGCGCACGCTTCTCGCCCAAATCATTCGCCAAGTAGAGCGGGCCCAAGCGACTCGTGCACCTATCGAACGATTTGTTGACCGGGTGACGGCGAGGTTTGTGCCCGCCGTCCTCGTAGCAGGTTTGGCGTCGTTCCTATTTTGGCTCGTGGTGGCGCCGGACCCGTCATTACCGAACGCGTTGTTGATCTCAGTAACGGTTTTTGTGATCGCATGTCCATGCGCGCTGGGATTGGCGACACCAACGGCGGTGGTAGCCGGCATCGGTCGCGCCGCAGAGCATGGGATATTGATCAAGGACGCCACGACTCTGGAACGAGCCGCAAACGTTGACGCGGTGGCGTTTGACAAGACCGGAACTCTAACTGCGGGGAAACCCCGAGTGGTCTCGATCCACGTCGACTCTACTTCCGCTCTTTCCAAAGACGAGGTTTTGAGCGTTGTTGCCGCGGTTGAGGTCTATTCCGAGCACCCGGTAGCAACGGCGATCGTCAGCGAAGCGCGCAACCGGAGCCTCGAAATCCCCGAATCTGAAGGATTCCAATCGATCACTGGTCAGGGCGTGTACGCGTTGGTCGATGATCTAGTCGTCGCCGTGATGAATCCGTCAGCGATCTCACTCGATGCAGACAGCGAGATCTTCAACGCTGTCGAGCGGATAGAAGCGAGCGCCCAAACACCGGTGACGATCTCGATCGATGGTCAGCCGGTCGCCGCGATCGGATTGCAGGACGCCATACGCGACGATGCGATGTCAGCCGTCGAATCGCTGCGCGAAATGGGCGTTGAGTCGCATCTCATCACTGGAGACCGAGCGGAGGTCGCGAAGGTCGTCGCGGAAGCTGTTGGCATCGAACACGTTGAAGCCCAAGTTTCGCCAATCGAAAAAGCTACTCGGGTGAGCGCACTATCTAATCAAGACCGCAAAGTGGCAATGATCGGCGACGGCATCAACGACGGGCCGGCACTTGCGGCCGCGCATGTAGGAGTCGCGATGGCGAGCGGTTCCGACATCGCAATCGAGTCGGCAGATGTGACGTTGGTCAACAATGAACCGACCGCAGTACCGCGTCTGATTTCGATAAGCCGGGCAACGGTGCGAGTGATCCGGCAAAATCTTTTCTGGGCGTTCGCGTATAACGTGGTTCTGATTCCAATCGCAGCGGGAGTGCTGCATCCGGTATTCGCAGATTCGCCGCCGCCCGAATATCTCCGAATGATCATCAGCGAAAGCGGCTTCCTCAGCCCAGTCGCTGCTGCCGCGGCAATGGCGCTCTCGTCATTGTCCGTGTCTTTGAATGCTCTAAGGTTGAGGCGCGGAACTTAGCGACTGGATTCAACGGGTATAATCCGAACCATGCCAACCAAAGAACCAACCCGCGACAAGGCAGTCGTCTATACCCATCCAACCTGCGGGTACTGCGACATGCTCAAGTCGGAACTGGTAACCAAGGGCATCGATTACGAAGAGATCGATGTATCTAAGCAACCGCAAATGTGGGACGAGGTCGAGCGGCTTTCGGGCGGTGACCGCATTACTCCTGTTCTCGTCACCGCTGACGGTGAAGTCGAGATTGGCTACAAGGGCATCGGCTGCAACTACGGGTAGAATTTCACCCGTTTGACCTCGTTACCGGTAAATCACATCGGTAGGTTGTGCTTTGTGTCCTGCATCGTCCCTTGACGCGTTCAGTACATAAACTATGCCCATGCGCGTGGCGTTAGGCATAGATCTTGGTTCAACTTCGGTGACGGTCGTTGCGGTTCGTGTCGATGATGGCCCAGCCGAGATGGTTGCCTCACTTTCTGCGCCCAACGATGCCGAGACTACGTCGACACACGATCGAGTCATTGGCAGATCGGAGTGGGATATCGAAGCGATGGTCGCGTGCGTCGTCCGAACCGTTGACGAGCTGCGTTCGGGATTGGATCTTGTGGACGTGGTCGCGATCGGGGTTACCGGACAGCAGCAGGGTTGCCAACTGTTGGATGGTGATGGTTCGCCGATTGGGCCGTTTATCGCTTGGCAGGACCAGCGATGCAAAGACGTGGTTGACGGCGATGGTGGTGATTTCTTGGGTTTGATGGCATCGAAGGGCGGAGCGACACGGAGAGGTGCGGGATTGCCGTCGTTCAGAGATGCGGGATGTCCGATCGTAACTGGATACACGGCCCCGACGTTGTTTTGGTTGGACTACATGGGCATGATGCATTCTAACGCCGAGGCGGCTATCACTGCGCCAGAATTCCTGGCGCACAAGTTAGTTGGCTCCAAGCGGCCGGTGACTGATGCGACCGACGCAGCTGGTTGGGGCGTTCTCAATGTTCCCAAGCGCGACTGGAATGATGAGTTGATCGGTGAACTTGAAATCGGCCGTGGATTGTTTCCGGAGATCGTGGATTCGTGCAGCGTTATCGGTGGGTTGACGGACGAATTTAGTGGTCTGACTGGCATACGGCCAGGGACGCCTGTATCCGTCCCATCTGGCGATCATCAATGTGCGTTTGTCGGTGCGGTCGACGATGCGGACGACACGGTGGCGATCAACATCGGGACGGGCGGGCAAGCGACGGTGTTCCTTGGGGATCTGTCGTCCCTAAAGCGGGATCCCAGCGATGGTTCGATCGATCACGGATGGTTGGAGATCCGTCCGCATGTTGAGAGCGGTTTTCTATTGGCAGGTGTCGGTGTGGTTGGTGGACGGACGTTTCGTGCGTTGAAGGACTTTTTCATGCGGACAGCACAAACCGTGTTCGACGTTGACGACGTAGATGAAGACAGGGTTTACGAGAGACTCGCGGTACTTGCTGAAGCGGTTTTATCCGATCAATCTACTGACGCTATGACTTCATCTGCACTCTTCACAGGATCACGCGAACGACCGGATGCTCGGGGTACGTTCACTGGCATAACGCCGGGCAATTTCACGCCTGCTTCGATGGCTTTGGCGGTATTCCGTTCGATGGCGTCAGAGCTCGCCAAGTCGTATCGAAGCGCGATTGAACTGGGAGCCGGAACCAGAGAAAGATTCGTCGGTTCAGGTAATGGATTGCGCCTTAATGCGGCTCTACGACAGTGTTTGGAAGAGGCGTTTGGTGGATCGATTTCGATCGGCATGGTTCGGGAAGAGGCGGCGGTAGGCGCAGCTCTCACGGGGGCTGTCGCAGTTGGGATTTATCCCAATGTCGGCCGAGCTAGCAAGGCACTCGTGAGATGAACAGCAAAAACATCGTGTCAGTCGTTGCGCTTTTTGGAGCGTTGGCGGTATTGGCGGTGGTTTTGCTCGTGTCGATGTCTTGGGTGGCGGATCGGAGCTCTACAGTCAACGTAGCAAGTCCGACCCCGGCTCTGGCCGATGTGTTTACGATCATTACTTCTACGGAGACCACAGCTGAAACGGATCCGAATGTGCCGCCGACGCGGACGCCGGTGCCCTACGACTCGAACACGATGATGTACCTGGTATTCGCGGGATTCGACCTCTCTCCGGGCTTCGGGCCGTTGAACACTCGGACCTTGGACGCGCTTGAGAGGATTCGGGAGGAGAAGGACACGTCGCAGGTTCGCGTGATCATAGAGTCGCTTCGGAATTATTTTTCGCGCGACATTATCACAGCTGCGATAGTGACTCTAGTGGAATTGACGGGGCAAACAGCTTTCGGTGATGACTGGAAGGCGTGGTCGGAATGGATTGGAAGACATAGCGACGAGTACCCTGTGCCGTCTGAATACGGCGAGTGGAAGATCAACTATCTGCGGCAGATCGACGGGCGGTTCGGTGCGTTTCTGTCCCCGGCCTTGAGTGGCCAATCGGACGTCGATTTGACGGAGGTCGAGTGGGGCGGAGTCATCCCTGACGGCATACCTCCGCTCGAGAATCCGGCACATGCCAATGTCGACGATGAAGGAGCAGAATATTTGGAGGATGACGAGCGTGTGATCGGTGTTTCGATAAACGGTGAGCACCGGGCGTATCCGTTGCGAATCGTGAATGCACATGAGTTGGTGAATGATGTTCTGGGAGGTGAGCCGTTATCGCTCACGTGGTGAACGCTTTGCAACAGCGCGATCGGGTATCGAGCCTACATCAACGGGGAGCCAACGACGTTCGGAACGTCCGGATTGCTCTTCCGCAGCAACAAGGTGATGTATGACCGGGCGACGCGTTCTTTGTGGCATCAATTCACTGGTACCCCGATTATCGGTGAACTAGCCGGGAGTGGAATTGAGCTCGGATACTTCCCAACCGCAAGAACCACTTGGGGAGATTGGCGCGCGGAGCATCCCGATACCACCGTGATCACGCGTGAAGGTGCACTTTACACCGCGCGGTCGTATACGCACGAAGACGACGATAGCTCGATTTACTTCGCATACCGCGCCGACCCTGAGACGATGTTCCCCATCGCATACCGGGATGACGTGTTGGCGCCTAAAGCAGAGGTGTTGGGTGTGAACCTGAACGGTGTTGAAAAGGCGTATCCGATCGGGCTGCTGCGCCAGGAGCGAATCATTCACGACAGAATTGGCGACATCGAGGTCGTGGTCATTGCTTCGGCAACGTCTTCTGACGCTCACATTTTTGAAAATCGGGATGGTCTGGAATTCCGATTGCCCGATGACGCGCCTGAGGCCGGGTTTCCTGACAAGGTTTTAGACAACAACGGCAAGGAATGGGATGTTAGCCGAGAGAGGCTGACTGACGCCGAGGCCGAGTCGACCGTGTTGGAGATTGTTCCTTCGAATGTTTCGTTCTGGTTTGGCTGGTTCGCGTTCCATCGTGGAACGGAGCTTTATGGGCGGTAAAACGACGGTGGCTGTTAGGATTGCCCCTATAAATCGAATCGTTCAATGGGACTTGAAAACACATGCTGACGACGGAACACATCGAGACCGCCCAGAAGTTCCTCGAAGATGCTGACCGAGAGTTTGACGCGGGCGACATTCTCCAAGCATCCGAAAAGCTGTGGTGTGCGGCGTCACACGTCGTGATTGCCGAGATGAAGCGACGGGGCATGGAGGCGAAGACCCACCGTTCGATGGTACAGGCGGTTGAGCAGTTCGCAACCGAATACCAAGAGCCATCACTCGCAGACGGATTTTCTATTGCTAGATACTTCCACTCGAACTTCTACAACGGCATGATGGAAGACTACGAATTCGTTCTCGATCGTTTGCGTGTGCACCGTTTCGTGAATCGCATGATGGAGTTGACGCGCGACGCACAAAACTAGCGGTTGGGTTTGATGGCGAATTTGATGCCTAAGCCTTTGGCGGATGCGGTGATCGCTTCGGGTAAATCGGCTAGAGGGTAGCAGCCGGAGATCACGTTTTCGAGGTTTAGTTTTGCGAGTTCTCTTGGGACGCGGTGGGTGACGTCGCCTTGGCGGAAAGCTCCGATGAGTTTAATTTCTCGGTAGTGCATGTCGTAGAGGTCGACGGGGAGTGGTGATCCTTCCGGGCTGACGCCGATCATGAGGGTCTGGCCGCGGGGTTTTGTGGAGTTGACGCAGGCGGCGACGAGTTCGGGCTTGCCGACAGCTTCGGCGGTGACGCTAAACCCGCGTCCGTTGTCTGTGACGTCGGCGACAACCTCCGAAAGAGGTACATCGTTGGGGTCGTGTAGGATGTCGGCTCCGAATTGCTTGGCCATTTCGCGTCTGATCTTGACCGGTTCCGAAACGACTAGCGTTTCGACGCCGTGGGATTTCAAAAAAACAGCGGTGAATAGCCCCATGATGCCAGCGCCGATGACGAGGCCGGTAGCGCGGTACGGGATGTCAAGCATTTCAACACCCGATAGGCAACACGCAGCCGGTTCGGTCAGAGCGGCGGTCTCCAAATCGAGCGTCTCCGGAATCTCAACGGCAGACCGCGATGCGACGGCGGCGTATTGCGCGAAATAGCCGTTGGAAATCATTGGCTGGTTTTCGCACCGGCATAAGCTCCAGTTTCGGCAATACCAGCACTCGTAGCAGCTCGCCGGATGGTTGACGCAAACGCGCTGACCGATACGATCTTTGGAGACCCCATCGCCGACTTCGACGATGATGCCGGAACTTTCGTGGCCCAAAATCTGCGGCGGGTCTTTTGGAAACAGGCCTTGAGTTACATGCACGTCGGTGCCGCAGATACCGGTGGTGTCGATTGCTACCACTACGTAATCGGGGGACGGTTTGGGATCCGGGATGTCGTCGAGAGTAAAATGTGCGCCGCCGTGCCAGGTCTGTGCCTTCATGTCGAGTTCCTTGAACGTTGAGGTCTAACCGTTTGGTTTGATTACGAACTTGACACCCAGACCTTCCGCCGAGGCAGTTATGGCGTCGGGAAGTTCGGCGAGTGGGTAGCGGCCGGAGATCACATTTTCAAGATTGAGCTTCGTCAACTCGTTCGGTACCCGATGGAACACGTCCCCCCGTCCCATGGAACCCATCAAATTGATCTCGCGGAAATGCATGTCGTATAGATCGATCGGCAGCGTGGATCCCTCCGGGCTGACGCCGATCATCAGCGTCTGACCTCGGGGTTTGGTGGCGTTGATGCAAGCGGCCACGAGTTCCGGCTTGCCGACCGCTTCGGCGGTCACATCGAAGCCGCGACCTTCGTCGGTTACATCAGCGATGACCTCAGACAGCGGGACGTCGCGGGGATCGTGCAGGATGTCGGCCCCGAACTGCGTCGCAATCTCGCGTCGCACCGTCACCGGTTCCGACACCACCAGGGTCTCGACCCCGTGCGACTTCATGAATGCGGCGGTGAAGAGACCCATGACGCCGGCACCGATGACCAAGCCCGTTGCGCGGTAAGGGATGTCGAGCGTCTCGACTCCGGCCAGACAGCACGACGCGGGTTCAGTCAACGCGGCAGTCTCGATATCGAGATCGCCCGGTAGCGCGATAGCGGCCCGGGCGTCGAGGCCGATGTACTCTGCGTACATTCCGTCCGGGGATTCCGGAGCGACCTCGCAGCGGAAGGTGTTCCAGTTCCGGCAGCTCCAACACTCGTAGCATTGCGCCTTGCGGTTCACCGCCACTCGCTGACCTATCCGGTCCTTGGCGACTCCCTCGCCGACATCAACGATCACGCCAGAGCCTTCGTGACCCATAATCTGCGGCGGGTACCACGGGAAGAGTCCCTGCGTGGCGTGCACATCCGTCCCGCAGATGCCAGTCGTGTCCATCTTGACCACCACGAAACCCGGCTCCGCAACTGGATCCGGCACATCATCATGAGTGAACCGGTTACCGCCTTGCCAAGTCATCGCCTTCATATTGGATCTCCCAAGATTTCGCGGTTATGCGTTTGGTTTGATGGCGAATTTGACACCAAGGCCTTCGGCGGAGGCGGTGATGGCATCGGGAAGATCGGCTAGGGGATAGCGGCCGGAGATCACGTTTTCGAGGTTGAGTTTGTCGAGTTCGCCAGGGACGCGGTGGAATACGTTTCCGCGTCCAAAGGCTCCGACGAGCTTTATCTCGCGGAAGTGCATGTCGTAGAGGTCGACGGGGAGCGGCGAACCTTCAGGGCAGACTCCGATCATGAGGGTCTGGCCGCGCGGTTTCGTCACGTTGACGCAGGCGGCGATGAGTTCTGGTTTTCCGACAGCCTCGGCAGTAACGCTGAATCCTCGGCCTTCATCGGTTACTTGGGCCATCACTTCCTCAAGCGGAACGTCGTTGGGATCATGGAGGATCTCGGCACCGAACTGCTTAGCCATTTCGCGGCGAACCTTTACCGGCTCGGATACGACGAGCGTCTCAACGCCGTGAGTCTTCATGAAGGCGGCCGTGAAGAGTCCCATAATGCCGGCGCCGATGACTAGACCAGTGGCGCGGTATGGGATGTCGAGCATCTCCACGCCGGAGAGGCAGCAAGCGGCCGGCTCAGTCATGGCCGCGGTCTCGATATCTAGGCTTCCCGGCAGTTGAAGAGCGGTGCGGGAATGTAGAGCAACGTATTGAGCGAAGAGGCCATTTGAGGAGATGGGAGCAACCTGGCAGCGAGAGACGTTCCAGTTCCGGCAGTTCCAGCATTCGAAGCAGTGAGCGCTGTGGTTCAAGACTACGCGTTGACCGATGCGTTCTTTTGAGACGCCTTCTCCGACCTCGACGATGATGCCGGTGCCCTCGTGACCGAGGATGGTTGGAGGTTCCGAAGGAAACAGGCCCTGGGTGATGTGGACATCGGTTCCGCAAATGCCAGTCGTGTCGATCTCGACGAGCACGAAACCCGGTTTTAACTCAGGATCTGGGACTTCGTCGAGTGTGAAGTGGTTTCCGCCGTGCCAAGTCATAGCCTTCATCGAACTACTCCTTCAGTTGCCGGTAGTGCCTGTTCGCATGTTAACGAGAAATGAAGGCATGTGCGTCGGGTGATGGTTGGATTGGGGCGAAGAGGACACGTATCATTAACTTTCACTAAGGAGGCAACATGACCGCTGCAGACAACGTCACGATTCGCGATATCCGAGTGATCATGACCGAGCCGGACAACATTCGACTGGTGATCGTGAAGATCGAAACTTCGGAACCTGGCCTCTACGGCGTCGGATGCGCAACATTTACGCAACGACCATCCACCGTCAAGGCCGCCGTCGATGACTACCTCCGTCCGTTCCTCATGGGCAAGAATGTAGCCGATATCGAGGACATCTGGCAGTCTTCGTATGTTTCGTCTTACTGGCGGAACGGGCCGGTGTTGAACAATGCGTTGTCGGGTGTTGACCAAGCCCTCTGGGACATCAAGGGGAAGATGGCGGGAATGCCGGTTTACGACTTGCTAGGCGGTAGGGCACGCGAAGCGGCCCCAGTTTACGTTCACGCGAGCGGTGGCACTAAGGAGGAGACGGCGGATCGGATGGCGGCGCACATGGAAAACGGTTTCCATCACATCCGCGTCCAAGTTGCCACGCAAGGATATTCGTCGTATGGTTCTCACGGCGCGTCGGGCGACGGTTCGATTGTTGCGGGCGACGTATCACAAGGACCGATTCCCGTCACATCCTGGTTGAGGGATTACGATCCCAACAAGCTTTATGCGCACCCTGGCGGCGTTTTCGAGCCGAAACCATACATTAGAGGTGCATTGGATCTCTTCGAACACATCCGCGATCGATTCGGTTACGGAGTCGAGATCCTTCACGATGTTCACGAGCGCATACCGCCGATTCTCGGGGTTTGGTTCGCTAAAGAGGTCGAGAAGTATCAGCTCTTCTTCCTTGAAGACCTGTTCAGTCCGGAAGACAACGAGTATTTCCGGATGGTGCGTCAACAGTGCGCCACGCCGATCGCGATGGGCGAGCTTTGGAACAGTCCGCACGAGATCATCCCGATGATCAAGGATCGCTTGGTCGACTTTTTGCGCATGCACATGTCGCAGATCGGCGGGATCACGCCGGGCAAGAAATTTGCAGCGATGGGTGAGTTGTTCAGCGTTCGAACGGCTTGGCACGGACCCGGCGACACCTCTCCGGTTGGCCACGCTGCGAACCTGATGCTCGATATCAACTGCTACAACTTCGGCATCCAGGAGTACGCGATTCCTGGAGAGCGGACGCGAGAAATGTTCCCCGGTTTTCCTGAGGTGCACGACGGTATGATGTGGCCGAACGGCAAGCCTGGACTCGGTATCGACATCGACGAAGAGATGGCTGTTAAGTTCCCGTTTAAGGATCGTGAGTTTGGTGGCGCGTGGGACACCGTTCGCCGGGCCGACGGCGGAATGGTCAAGCCTTAGCGAGTTCTGGCGCAGAGAAACGAACACTCATGGAAAGCGAATCTCAGGAATTACCATCCGGACCGCGGGCACACATCCAAGATCGATTGCCGGCGTTTGTCGCGACGTTGATCGGTGGCGCGGTTGCGATTTTCGTCAATGCTCCGCTCACCTCGCCTGACGACTTAATCGCGAATGCGGGGAGTGTCGCAGTCGTTTCGTTTATTGGTGCGATCATCGTCGGGATGATATGGGCGCGAATCAATGGCGATGTCCAAAGCCGTTCTCGGAGGTTCAATATCGTGTTGACCGTGCTGCTGTTGCTAACTGTCGGAGCTGCCGCAGCGATCGAGTACGGCGCTGACATAACGGGAGCAATTCGTTACATTGTTCCGCTCGGCGCCATCGTGACGATTTTTGCGAGCTTATTGACGCCCGTTTTTGAGCGATGGAAGGCCCAGAACGTGTCGCTGGTGATCGCGTTGGTGTTGCCTTTGGTGATCCTGGTTGTGGGATATTTGTTAACGGTCAACGAGTTCGGATTCACCGAGGCACCGAGTCTCTCGTTGCCACCGCCACCAAAATCGAGTTAATTGCGTCGCCGATTGCGGCTGCGCGTCTCGTCGAGAAGCGCGAATTTTGAAATCTAGAGATACGTAGTCTCGGTACTACTGGGGGTGGGCATTTGCGAAGTCATCTACTTTTAAAGTCGAGAGGTTCCCACAAGGCTGTATTCCTCGCGGTTTGTGCCGCGATTGCTTTGGCATTGAGTTCGTGCGGTTCGGAAGAAGCTGGTGAAGCGGGGAGTGCCGACGTGCAGGTTGGCACGGTGATGCCGGTTAGCGGAGATCTATCGGCGTTTGGCCCTTCCGCCCAAAGAGCGATGGATCTTGCCTTTGAGTTGGTGAATGAGGCTGGTGGAGTGAACGGTGGTCAGATTTCGGCGATTCACCGCGATTCGGGCACCAACGAACAAATCGGTACGGATTCGGCAAGCGGATTGGTCAACGTCGACGGGGTCAATATCTTGATTGCCGCACATTCCTCCGGTGTGACGATCGCCATTGCGGAGTCGGTTACTATTCCCGCTGGCGTGTTGCATCTTTCGGTTGGGTCATCCTCGAAAGCGATTACGGCGCTTGCGGACAACGACATGGTGTTTCGGACCCGCGTCAACGATTTCGTCAAAAGTCAAGCGCTCTCAAGTTTGGCCGAGGCGTTGGGTTACAAGCGAGTCTCGACGACCTACATAAACAACGCCTACGGAGCGAGTTTGAACGAATCGTTTGTGGAGAATTTCGAACGCGCGGGTGGCGAGGTCACCGCAGCGGTGGCGCATGAGTTGGGACAGGCTTCGTACATCTCCGAACTCCGAGATGCGGCAAAGGACGAACCGGAAGTGTTAGTGACTATCGCGTACCCGGACTCGGGTCAAACTTTGCTTCGGGAAGCGGCTGAAAGCGGAATCTATGACGAGTTCATGTTTGTCGACGTGACGAAGAATCAGACGATGTTCGATGCAATTGGCGGAAATCATTTTGAAGGCGATTTCGGTGTATCACCAGGCAATCCTCAGTCGACAGCGGTCGACGATTTCAGGCGGATTTACGAGGAACGCACGGGCGGCGATCCCAATCAACAATTGATTGCGGAAGCGTTCGATGGTGCGATCGTAATTGCGTTAGCGATTGAGAAGGCGGGTACCGACGACCCGGTTGCGGTGCGGGACGCATTGCGTCCGGTGGCTAATCCGCCCGGCGAGATTGTCGGGCCCGGTGAAATCGCGAGAGCGTTAGAACTCGTACGCGAAGGCACGGACATCAACTATGTGGGCGCGGCTGGGGACATCGATTTCGATGAAAACGGCGACGTTGTGAGCGGCATGCGAGTTTGGAAGGTCGAAGAAAACCAAATCGTCGACACGGACATATATGCATTTCCGGGCGATGACATCGATTTATCGTCGGTGCGGTAAATCGGAGTCGATTTCAGAGTAAACGCCGTGAAATACGGAAGTTAAAGGAATCCGGGAAATGTGATGTCACATCTACGCAAGACCGTTCTCGGGAGGGCGTCTTTGATCGGCGTTGCGGCGGTTATCTCGATTCTGTCATTGGTGTTCGGATACTCGTGCACATCTGAAGAATCTGATGGTGGCGACACGACGGTCGGCACAGTGTTGCCGGTAAGCGGAGACCTTTCCACACTTGGGCCAGGGATGCAGGAGGCGATTGACCTCGCTTTCGAGTTGGTGAACGAGGCAGGTGGAGTCAACGGCGGAGAGATTTCGGCGATCCATCGGGACAGTGGTACGAGTGAGCAAGTAGGCACCGACGCGGCGAGTGGCCTTGTGAATGTCGACGGCGTCAAGATCGTGATGGGCGCAGTATCTTCCGGCGTGACGATCGCGATTGCGGAGTCGGTGACCGTTCCTGGAAAGGTGCTACATATTTCGCCAGCATCATCATCGAATGCGATCACGGCTTTGGCCGACAACGACATGGTGTTTAGGACGCGTGTCAACGACGCAGTCAAGAGCCAAGTTCTAGCCGAGTTGGCAGTAGCGGCGGGTTACCAGCGGGTATCGACGACGTATGTTAACAATGCTTACGGTGCGAGCCTGAACGATTCGTTCATTGAGGCGTTTGAGGGTATGGGTGGGACGGTAACGGCTGCGGTTTCACACGAATTAGGGCAAGCGAGCTACGTGTCGGAGTTGCGCGACTCGACTCAGGGGTCGCCGGAGGTATTGGTTACGATCGCCTATCCGGACTCCGGTCAGATCTTGCTGCGCGAAGCGGCCGAGGGAGAGTTTTACGACGACTACATGTTTGTCGACGTGACACGGAGCCAGACGATGTTTGATGCGATTGGGGGAAACTACTTCGAGGGAGATTTCGGCGTATCGCCTGGCGCGCCCGCGTCGCCCGGCGTCGAGGCGTTTAGGCGAATGTACGAGGAGCGCACAGACGGGAACCCTTCGGCGTCGTTGATTACGGAGGCGTTCGACGCGGCTGCAGTTCTGGCATTGGCTATAGAGAAGGCTGGAAGCGATGATCCGGTGGCAGTAAGGAACGAGTTGCGATCAGTCGCCAATCCTCCAGGCGAGATTGTAGGGCCGACTGATATTGCGAAGGCTTTGGAGTTGGTGCGCGACGGTGAGGATGTCGATTATATCGGCGCCTCCGGGAACGTCGACTTTGATGAAAATGGGAACGTCGTTAGCTGGATGCGAGTCTGGACGGTCAAGGACAACACAATTCTGGACACGGAAATCTACGCGTTGCCGGGTGATGAGATCGATCTCTCGTCAATTCGGTGAACCGTTATTGGTCCGTTCAGTTGGCTGTCGATAGAATCTGGAATATGGATTGAACTCCATCGGAGCGTGACTCCGCCTGAGAAGATTGAATGTCCAGAACCACTGTCCGTAGAACGATCGATTCGCCTGTAGATTTCGTGTTCCGCACGGTATCCGAAATCGACAACTACTCCAAGGCGATCCCTCACATCGTCGATGTCGAGTTTATTTCTGATGTCAGGAAGGGCGTCGGCTCGCGTTTCCGTGAGACACGTTTGATGATGGGTCGAGAAGCATCCACTGTCTTGGAAGTTACGGAGTACGTGGAGAATGAGCGAGTGAGGCTAGTATCCGACGAAGGCGGAACGATATGGGATTCGGTATTCACAGTGAGGCCTGTCGATGGCGCGACCGAGTTGACGCTGGTGATGGATGCTGCGCCCTACACGTTCAAGTCAAGGATCTTCGTGCCGGTCTTGAAGTTAGTAATCAGAATGGGCCTGGTTAAAGATATGGATGCTGTAAAGGAGTACTGCGAAAGCAGTTGATATGAAGATGATACGAACAAGCTCGATCATCGATGAAAGGAACTAGACGGATGCACGAAATGCAAGTACTGAAAACCTACGCCGCCGCTCGAATGTCTGGAGTGTTTGTGCTGTTGCTGATAGCCGCTTTGAGCGTCAGCGTCGCAGTAGTTTCATGCAGCGCCGAAGAACCAACACCGTCTCCGGCCCCAGTTGCGCCTACCGCAACTCCGGTGCCGCCTACTGAGGCGCCTGAACCCACGCCAGAAGTGGTGGTGGAACCAGCGGGCGAGCCGATAAGGATAGGTACGCTCATCGATGTCACCGGCGATCTTGCTGCATTCGGTCCACCGATTGTTCTCGCCACAGATCTCGCGGCGTTGCTGATAAACGAAGCCGGCGGTATCGATGGGCGCCCCATCGAGATGGTGCATCGCGACAGCGGCACAAGCCCTCAGATCGCTACCGACGCCGCTAGTGCGCTCGTAAACGTCGATGGCGTGGAAGCCATCGTCGGCTCCCTCTCCTCCGGCGTCACTCTGGCAGTTGCCGAATCCGTGACTATACCTAACGGCGCGGTTCTTGTATCTCCCGCGTCTACTTCGCCAGCGATCACGAATCTTGATGACAACGATACGGTGTTCCGAACGACCGTCTCCGACGCCCTGCAGGGCGTGATCGCGGCTCAACTCGCGAACCAACTCGGATACGAGAACGTCGCCACGCTGTACATCAACAATGCTTACGGTGAGGGACTTTCGAACGTCTTCCAAGAAAACTTCGAAAGCCAAGGAGGGACGGTCTCCGCAGCAGTTCCCATCGAAGGTGGTCAGGCAAGCTACGCATCCGAGCTACGCCAAGCTTCGCAAGGCGGTGCCGAAGTCCTATTGGCACTGTCATACCCCGAAACCGCAGGCGTCTACTTGCGCGAGGCTGTTGAGGGTCAGTATTTCGACGACTTCATGTTCGTCGACGGCACTAAGAATCAGGAGATGATTGACAACCTCGGCGCCGACAGCTTTGAGGGCAACTACGGCACAGCTCCGGGCGCACCCGGCACTCCAACTCAAGAGACCTTCAAAGACCTCTATTCTTCCAAGCTGGACGGTGACCCATCGAGCCTTTTTGTCTCCGAAGCCTTTGATGCCGCGGTCATCCTCGCTCTAGCTATCGCCGAGGCAGGTTCCGAAGATGGCGATGACATCAAAGCGGCGATGCGCGACATAGCTAACGCGCCGGGCGAAAAGGTCGGACCCGGTGATCTCGCCAAGGCGTTGCAACTTATCAACGAAGGCAAGGACATCGACTATGTCGGTGCGGCTGGCGATCAGGACTTCGACGAAAACGGAGATGTCCAAAACACCATCGAAGTCTGGAAGATCGACGGTGGACAAGTAACCTCGACCGGTATCTTCGCCAGACCAGGTGACTCAATTGACATCACGGCTGCTCCAACGACGATGGCGCCGAGCGGCGACCCGATCAAGATCGGCACGTTGATCGACGCCACCGGTGATCTGGCAGTATTCGGTCCTCCTATCGTTCTTGCTACCGATCTTGCGGCGGTGCTGATCAACGAAGCGGGCGGCATCGATGGTAGGCAGATCGAGATGATCCATCGAGACAGCGGCACCAGTCCGCAGATTGCGACTGACGCGGCGAGCGCGTTGGTGAATGTGGACGGCGTTGAGGCGATTGTGGGCTCGCTGTCGTCTGGAGTGTCGTTGGCGGTTGCGGAATCGGTGACGATCCCGAATGGGGCGGTGCTCGTTTCACCTGCGTCGACTTCACCGGCTCTCTCGAGTTTGGATGACAACGACCTCGTATTCCGCACCACGGTATCGGACGCGTTTCAAGGAGTCATACTTGCGCAAGTGGCCAACGAACTCGGCTACGATAACGTGGCGACGATGTACATCAACAATGCCTATGGCGAGGGTCTCTCGACAGTGTTCGCGGAGACGTTTGAGAGTCTGGGTGGAACGGTGTCGGCATCCGTACCGATCGAAGGCGGACAAGCAAGCTACACCTCGGAATTGCGTCAGGCTTCGCAGGGCGGAGCAACGGTTCTGATGGCGATGTCATACCCCGAAACCGCGGGCGTATATCTGCGCGAGGCGGTTGAAGGCCAGTTCTTCGACGAGTTCATGTTCGTGGACGGAACGAAGAACCAAGAGATGTTCGATACCGTCGGCGCAGATAACTTCGAAGGCAACTACGGCACCGCACCCGGCTCACCAGGTACCCCTTCGCAGAACGCATTCCAGGAGCTTTACGCTTCCAAACTTGGCGGTGATCCGTCGAGCATCTTCATCTCCGAGGCGTTCGACGCCGCGGCGATCCTTGCGCTGGCAATCGCCGAGGCCGGTTCGGAAGATGGCGACGATATCAAGGCAGCGATGCGAAGGGTGGCGAATGCTCCGGGCGAACAAGTTGGCCCTGGCGATCTCGCCAAAGCTTTGCAACTAATCAGCGAAGGCAAGGACATCGACTACGTTGGCGCCGCGGGCGAGCAGGAGATGGACGAAAACGGCGATGTGTTGAACACGATCGAGATCTGGAAGATCGAAGGCGGGCAGGTCACATCGACCGGAAACTTCGTCAGTGCTGGCGATTCGATCGACTTGGACATCGATCCAACGTCGAAGGTAGCGGGTATGGGATCATCCGCGGCACAAACCTTCACCATAGGTGCGGGTTCGAAGGGATTGTTCAAAGTCGACGAAACCCTGCGAGGCGCAGACGTAGTCGTGTCACTTGAGACCGAGACGCTCAGCGGGGTAGTTGATTTCAGTTCGAACAGCGCATCCGTCGAGATCGACCTGCATACGCTGGTGAGCGATCAATCACGTCGCGACCGGTACGTCCGTGAGCGCATGTTCCCTAATCAGCGCGTAGCCACAGTTCACTTTTCCGATCTAGGAGATGTTCCGGCTCCGTTCTTGGATAGCGGCGCGGAACACAAAACCAAATTGACTGGAACTGTCAACGTCAACGGTACCGATGCCGACCTAGAATTCGACATCACCGCACGTCTCGACAATGGCAGCGATTTGGTCATCCTCGGGACGGCCAATTTCGTGTGGGCGGATTTCGGGATGGAAGCTCCCGTGAGCCAAATCTTCGTCGTCGAAGATGAGGTGACCGTCGAGATTCTGCTGTTAGCGCCCATTTCAAATTGACGGTTGCCCTCACCCTAGCCCTCTCCCGCCGAGCGGGAGAGGGGAGCCGCCCGGTTGCCCTCACCGGTGACCCCCTCTTAATCTCCCCCTGGGAGGGGGAGGGTTGATGGCGAGCGGGAGAGGGGACGAGAGAATCCCGAAGCAAAACCAAGTCTGAGAACCTGAGATGGAAAAACCCCGATTGAACTGTATCCGGGCTGCGCTGTTCGATCTAGATGACACCCTACTGGATCGGACCAGCGCATTCGAGGCGACTTTTCGGGAGTTCTACGACACGCAAAAGGCGATCAACTCGACAATGGGTTGGGACGGGGCGATTGATTTCTTCTGGTCGCTGTCGCCCCACGGCACGATCGACGGGCAGGCTGCCGCCGTACGGATCATGGAGCGATGGTCGGAGATCGATTTGAACCCTGTCGAGTTTGAAGCTTGGTTTTTCAACTCTATGGGCCGCCAAGCTAAGCCGATCGCAGGCGCGATAGAGTTCGTCAAGGAGTTGAACGAAGCTCGTTTCCCGTGGGCGGTGGTGACGAACGGCAAGAAATTCCAAATCATCAAGCTCGAACACAGCGGCTACGCGGACGTCGTCCCGTTCGCAATAGTCTCTCGCCTCTTTGGAGCCGACAAACCAGACCCTCGCATCTATCACGAAGCGACCCGCCGCCTGAAACTCTCCTTCGAAGGAATCGACGATATCCAACCATCCGAAATCCTCTTCGTCGGAGACAACCCATACACCGACATCACAGGGGCAGCCGGTGTCGGAATGAAAACAGCCTGGATCCGTGTCACCGACGAATATCCAGACGATGCGCCCGCGCCAGACATGGAGATCGGGAGTGTTGTGGAGTTGCGTGGGATGCTTGGTATCCGGTAACGAAGGCTAACGGGCTACAGCGTAACGACACTCATCGCGGAGGTAGCACTCGCCGCAGCGCGGATCGCGAGTTTTACAGACATTTAGGCCGAGTTGAAAGAGGGGGAAATCGAGTTGCCAAGTGTCGCCCGGAAGCACTGATTCTGCTATTTGGTGCGCATGATCCGGCGAAACCTTCTCGCCTGTGAATACCCTGCCTAGGACCTTAGTAGTGTGAAGATCGGCCTTGAGAGAACTTTCGCCAGTGATCTGGCCGGTATCGATAAGTCCTCCTACGGTCACTCGTGATATTTGTGGACCGGCTCCCACTCGCTCAAGCCGTTTCACGACGACATCTGGGCACTGGCCATCCCAGACGTTTCGCGCGTCTCCTTGATAGTCACTGACTATCCGAGATCCGATTCGCCAAACCCTGTTATGACCGTCAGGGAATCGATGCAGCGAATGTTTCCTCCAACTAGCTTCAGACTCCCATTCGGATCGCGGCACACTTGTGATTGTCTCCCAAAGGTGCTCAGGATCACCGAGGTCATCCTCCACAAACCGTTTGGCATTTTCCCAGACGATCTGATACCGCATCTGGTAGTCCAAGATACAGGCCAGCAAAAACTTGTTCGCGCTTTTCTTGTCTGCGGGTTGACCGTTTAGATCGGACATCCAGGACCAAAATCCGTCAGGATGCTCTTGCCGATTAGATAAAAGCAGATGTCTAATGCGTTCGTATTTTCTGGTCTGTTGGTGATCTTGCATCGATGAAACCCGATCCTGCGCTTGTGTATGAATGGGGATCGATTCTGATTTGATGGAGGATTAATCAGAGTATCATTACCTTCGCATCTCGCTGTTAGAGTCGAAACCTGATTCGTAGAACGGGTTAGAAAGCAGGATCACGCCATATGTCTTTTGGAGTTGCAGTACTAGGCACCGGTCGGATCGGCGGCAACTATATCGATGTCGCGAAGAAAACCCCCGGCGCCGAGGTGAAGGTCGTTGCCGAGCCGAGAGAGGACGTCGCGGCTTCTTGGCAGGACCGACATCCGGACGTTGATTTCGTTGCCGACTACCGCGACGCTCTGGCACGCGACGATGTAGACGTCATCGTCGGTACCCTTCCGCACTGGTTGCACTACCAAGCAGCACTCGATGCCGCCGCCGCTGGCAAGCACATCTACATGGAGAAACCTACCGCGGTATGGGCATCGCAGGCTGAAGAGATGTTGGATGCAGCACGCGAGAACGGCGTCAAGTTGATGACGGCGCATACTCAGCGCTACTATCCGGCGGTTCGGGCCATGAAAGGCGTCGTCGATAGCGGCGATCTTGGAACTGTGCTGATGGCATACGACGTATGGCACAAGCCGTACGGGCCGTACAACCGACCTGAATGGATGCTTGATCGAGAACGCGGCGGCGGAATGGGGCAGATGGACGGCACGCATCAGATCGATCGGCTGCTGTGGATCATCGGCTACGACGTTGCAACGGTATCTGCGCAACAGGGACAGTTCACCCACCCCAGCTCCGAGCATCCCAAGATCAATGCCGACGACACCGGCATGTATTTCATCCGCTGGAAGAGCGGCATTGTGGCTTGTGTGAGCCGCATCGCTTGGGACCACGGCGCTACCGAGTATGGTGGCGACTGGTTCTTCACCAACGGCATGGCACGATTTCGATTGCCTTATGGTGGAGGGGACAAACCAGCCCTCTACATCGCCGACACCAGCAATGGCAGTTGGCGCAAGGAAGACGTGCCCGAACGCGACAGCCTGTTAGACGAGTTCACCGAGTTCATCGAATCGTTGGAACGCGGCGACGACGACACACCGATACCGCAGGTTCACGGTCTAAACGTGTTAAAGGTATTAGAAGCAACCGAAGAATCTGCGCGCACTGGGCGCGAAGTGGTTCTGGACATGGAGTAAAAAAACCGATGGAACCGGCACAACTCAAAGCCACACTCAAGGCGGGTAAACCCGTATTCGGATTCATGATCGCCGCAATCGAAGGGTTGCGATGGTCGAGGGTATACGCCGGATCGACGCTCGACTACATCATCATCGACTGGGAGCACACCTCGCGTAGCCGCGCTCGTATCGCCGAGATCGTCACTAGCATCAAGAGTGCTGGCGTCACCTGCATAATCCGAACACCAAACACCGACGATAGTTACGTCGCTATTGCGTTAGACGCCGGAGCAGACGGCGTCCTCGTGCCCTACTGCGAGACAGTTGAAGAGGTACGGGCATGCGCCAACAAGGTGCGGCTCCATCCGCTTAAAGGAGAGTATTTCGAGCGCGCCGGTTTGACAGGTGAGTTGCCCAGCGAAAAGACGCGAGAGTATCTCCACAACCGGCACAAGGACCACATCTTCATCATGGGGATCGAGTCCGAACCGGCGGCGAATCGATTGGACGAGCTACTTGATTGCGCCGAGATCGACGGGATCTTCGTTGGTCCCAACGACCTCACGACATCACTGGGCATTCCCGATGAAGTCGATAACCCGATTTACCTAGACGTCCTCAAGAACATCGTTGACACGGGCAACAAACACGGCGTTCCGACGATGGTGCACCAGCAGACGATCGAAACATCAGGCAAAGCCATCGAACTCGGCGTCCGTTTCGTGCTCCATTCCAGCGACGTCGGGATCTTGCTCAGAGGCATCCAAAACGACTTCGCCCAACTACGCGAGATTGCGGCAGCCAAGTTCGGCGAGGTAGAGGCCCGCGAAGCCGAGGATACGCTAGAGACGATCTAAACAAACCGTCAATGCCCCTTTCGGGTGCTGTGTACAATCCTCCCCCGGTCGCCGGTAGGGGCAGGTTTGAAACCTGCCCCTACGTTTCGCTTAGGACGTTCCGTCCGTTGAAGCGCCGGCTTGTCGCCCAATCATTGTTAGATTCAGATATTGGGCCGCACGCAAAGCGCGCCATTTGAATCGTCAAACCCAGGAATCCGCATGTCTGACGCCGTCACCACCAAAACCCAATCCAACCCCTACCGACTCCCAACCTCGGTAACCCCGAGTCACTACAACCTTCATATTCGGCCAGACTTAGATGCCGAAACGTTTTCGGGCGAAGTCGACATCTCGTTGGAGGTGACCGAAGCGGTTTCAGAGATCGTTCTCAATACCAAAGAGATCGAGGTCAAATCGGCCCGTTTAGTTGGCGATTCCGGCACGATCGAAGCGTCCGACTTCACGTATGACGAGGAGTTGGAACGGGTTACGCTTCAACTTGCTAGCGACGCCGCACCCGGGACGTACCGTTTAGCGATCGATTTCGACGGAATCCTCAACCGCAAACTCGCGGGTTTTTACATCTCAACGTTCACCGACGAGTCGGGAACTGAGCGCAAGATAGCTACAACACAGTTCGAGAGCACCGATGCCCGGCAGGCATTCCCATGCTTCGATGAGCCAGCGATGAAGGCCTCGTTCGAAGTCGCCCTGACGGTGCCCGCCGACCTCTTCGCCGCGTCCAACGGTCCGATCATTTCCGAGGTCGTATCTGACGACGGCTCCGAGCGAACCGTCAAGTTCGGCACCACGATAAAGATGTCCACCTACTTGGTGGCATTTATCGTCGGCCCCTTCGAAGCGACCGATCCAGTCGATGTCGACGGCGTACCGCTCCGCATCATCCATCCCATCGGCAAAGGCCACCTCACTCCCTTCGCGCTCGAATCCGGTGCCTTCTCGCTGAAGTACTTCATCGATTACTACGGCATTCCGTACCCCGGCGAAAAGCTCGACCTCGTCGCCGTCCCCGACTTCGCATTCGGCGCGATGGAGAATTTAGGTTGCGTCACGTTCCGAGAGGTCATCCTCTTGGTCGATACCGAACGGGCTACCCAACCAGAACTCCTTAGAATCGCCGACGTCATCGCTCACGAACTCGCCCACATGTGGTTTGGCGACCTCGTGACGATGGAGTGGTGGAACGGTATCTGGCTCAACGAGGCGTTCGCGACCTTCATGGCGGCGATGTGCACCGACGCGTTCAATCCGGAATGGCGACGCTGGGACCAGTTCAGTCTCGAGAGATCAGCCGCATTCGACGTTGATTCGTTGCAGAAAACGCGACCGATTGAATACGAGGTCAAGTCGCCCGCCGACGCCGACGGCATGTTCGACCTGCTCACTTACGAAAAGGGCGGATCGGTGTTGCGGATGCTTGAGCAGCACCTCGGGCCGGATCGTTTCCGCGACGGCATACGCCACTATCTGAAGAAGCACCAGTACGGCAATACTGAAACCTCAGACCTCTGGGACGCGCTCGAAGAAGTCACTGGAGAACCAGTACGCAGCACGATGGACGCGTGGATATACCAACGCGGATATCCGATCGTGAACGCAAAGCAATGCGACGGGTGTAACAAGACGATTCTCACTCAGAACCGCTTCTTCTACAAAAAGCCCGAACGGGCTGACGAAACGGTGTGGCCGATACCGATGGGTATCAGATACGCCGACGCCGGTGGCAATATCGGCAGCATGAAGATGCTGATGAGCGAGGATGATGTCGAGATCGCCGAGTTGGAAGGTGTGCGTTGGGTAAACGCGAACAGCGGCAGTAACGGCTTCTACCGCGTCAACTATTCGCCCGATCTGATGACGTCCCTGCGCGACGCGATGGGCGACATGGAGGCGATCGAGCGCTACAGCCTAGCCGACGACCAGTGGGCGGCTATGGCGGCCGGCAACTCGTCCGCAATCGATTACGTTCGTCTAGCTGAACAATATTCGAACGAGGACGACCTAGATGTATGGACTTTGCTGACGCGCAACTTGGGGAGTCTTGAACGCATCGTCGAAGACGACGCTGCGAAGGCTCTCATGCGTTCGCGGCTTGCAGCCCTCTATACTGCCGGCCTGGCGCGTTTAGGCTGGGAACCGCGCGACGACGATTCACCTCGCGACCTCGAGTTGCGCGGAGTACTCGCCCGTTCGCTGGGAATCACGGCGCGCAACGCAGATGCATTGGCGAAACTGCGCGCAATGCACGACGGTTACCTCGCGGGTGAGGCGATAGAGCCCAACATGGCGTCAGCGTCTGCCAATGCCGTTGCGATTTTGGGATCAGCCGATGACTACGAAGTCTTCCTCGGTCGATTCAAGGACCCTGCTACACCTCAAGAAGAGCGACGCTACATGAGCCTGCTCGCATCCTTCCCGGGCGATGGCGAGTTCCAGAACACGTTGGAGATGTGCTTAAACGGCGAGGTCCGTTCGCAAGATGCGCCATACCTAGCAGGCGGTGCGATGTTCAACCGCCACCACGGGTTCACGGCATGGAAATTCATCAAATCCCACTGGGACGAAATGCTCGAGATGTATCCGGACAACAGCATCGTCAGGATGGTCAGCGGCATCCAAGCCCTTTCCAAACCCGAGCAGACCGCTGATGTGAAAGAGTTTTTCGAAACGCACAGCGTGCCGACAGGTCAATTGACATTGGAACAGCATTTGGAGCGACTCGATGTCAACGTGGCATCGAGGGTACGGGAGGCCGGGCCGTTGGCGGAGTGGTTGTCCGCTAACGGGTGAGCCTCAGCTGCAAAACCTACTGGCGCTGCTGCTTTTCAAGACTTCGCCGTTAAGTTGCCTCGTCATCATGATCCAAACGCATAGGATGCCTAACGGAATCCATCCTAAGATGCCGACGTAGCTGACGAAGATCCAATTCGGGGCACCGATAAACAGCAACAATGTCAGGCTTCCGCCGATTGCGTTGGTTGCAGAATGTCCGAGGCTCGCGGACCAGATGCTACTGGTCTTCGTGCGCAACCAGCCGAATATTATGGACAGCATGATGGCGCTCACCGTGAAGACAAGCACCCCGAACACAGGATGGTCAGGAAAGTTGTAGCCGCGCAAGTTTAAGGGGAGGTGCCACAGCGACCATATGATGCCTGTCGAAATGGCGGCAAGAAGGGGTCGATCACCCAACAATCGAACCTGGAGATAACCGCGCCATCCGAATTCTTCGCCCAAAAGGATTGGCGTTGCCACTATCGCGGTGATCAAGGACTGGATGGCTACCAAGCCGAAAATGCCGTCAGGAAGGGGCGGGGCTACTGTGCCCGGAGGTCCCAGTTGCCACAGAGCTCGGCCAAGGGAAAAATCCGGGTCGCTAATCCCCAAAGTCACTGCTAATAGCACGATCACCGAGACTACCAGGAGAGGCAAACATAATGCGGTGAGGTAGTAGCGCCACCGATGTCGGTTCAACCTAAGTCCTGCGTCCGCAAATCCCTCGCGAGTGACCCATCGTCTGACGACGATGGCTGCAATTGCAGGTGCGATTGCACCGGGAAGGATGGCGAGTTGAAACAGGGGTTCATCGGCTGACGGGCCGATCATTAGCGTCATCTCCCAGAGTAGCCACGCCAATCCGAATGCGATCAGGAGGTAGGCAGCTACGCCTTTTTGGGCGGTGTTCAACGTGGAATTAATCTTGGAATCGATCGCCTTGATTTCGTCGCTCTACTCGTTCGCCAAACCTGTCAAGAAGGTCACGCCAATGGAATTTACATAGACGAAATCTAATCTGAATGTTTCCCCTCCGACGAATGGAACCAAAGGCCAGTACAGTTGAGGTTGCCGTTAACCATTCCGCACAAACTCCACGATCTGTTCTGGTGGCGTCGGTTCGCGATCTGCACCTTCCTCTTCCTCCGGCACATCATCCACAACCAAGTGCCGGATCGGGTAGTTGATGGCGATGCCGGCATCGTTGAAGCGTCGATGAATCAGCTTTATCAGATCGCTCTTTAGATACCATGCGCCGACACGGTCGGTGGCTTGTATGAAGACCCAGAAGTCGATGTTCGAATCGCCAAACGTGTCGAATCCAAAGCTCGGTTCGCTGTCGGTCACGGCGTATTCAGACTCAACGGCCAACTCGCGGGCGGCAGTGACCGCGATGTCTTGGACCTGTTGGAGGTCGGA
This sequence comes from uncultured Dehalococcoidia bacterium, assembly GCA_951812795.1. Lineage (GTDB taxonomy): Bacteria > Chloroflexota > Dehalococcoidia > Lucifugimonadales > Lucifugimonadaceae > Bin127. Next base: position 1,317,643 of record OX638325.1, on the reverse strand, counting down.
TGAATAACTGACGCCGCAGTTAACGATAACGTTTATTGCTGGTGCCGGTCGTGAATAGTTCGTGATCATGTTCTCGGCCATCATCGAGTTTGGGATGATGATTAGGTTGTTGAAGAACGACCTTACTTTCGTGCTGCGCCAAGAGATATCCTCGACGTATCCAGACGGACCGCCTTCGATCTCGATGAAGTCGCCGATGTGGATCTCGCCTTCCGAGATAACGTATGTCCCGGCGAAGTAGTTGGAAAGCGTTGGTTGTGCGGCAAGAGCGATGGCGATTCCGCCGATGCCCAAGGTGGCGAGCAAGGGGCTGATTTGGATCTCGAAAATCGCGAGCGCCCAGAGAATCGCCAGTGAGTAGACCAGGATCGGGAGCATGCGCTGGAAGGACGGAACCAACTGATCGTCGATGTGAGAGGAAGTTGTTGCGGCGACGTTTGCGGCGTACCAACCGAGCAGCAATGAGCCGATACGGGAAATTAGGTGCGCAGCGACTGCGACCACGGCTACGGAGCCGGCTCGGCGTGTTAACAGGGCGAGGTCGGCATCGATGTCGCGTCCAGTGTGCCAATGATCGATTGCCAATGAACTGGCGTAGGTCGCGCCGGCCAGCAAAACAATCAAGACCGCGGGGCCGTCGACCGCGTTGACAATGAGGTATTTGACTGTTGGATTGCCTTCGCTAGGCGCGGGGGCCAAGCGGTTCTTGGCGATTTTCAAGGCGATTTGAAGAATCGCGGCAATCACAACGGTTACGATTGCGAAGACGATTGCAATCGTGTATTCGTCATCGATAGTCATGTGGTGATTGAAGCGTTACGCGGGTTTGGATTCCGGCTTGTCCTGGCATGACGGGTCATCGTTTTAATGCCTCCGTCGGGCCCCGTTGTCCTTCGGACATTTCCCCCGCGAGCGGGGGAAATCTTTGGCTATGGACCTTTGGTGACCCAAGGTTGTTTGCGCGGCTCACCTAACGCCTGCAATAGCGCGGTTATGTAGCCGTAAACGAAAGCGAACGCCGTTCCTTGTGGGTCGCCCCCGGCGATGTGCGGAACGTGGTCGGGCATCAGCATGTATTTGTAACCGACCTCTTGGTAGACCTTGGCGCACTCGTACATGTTGATGCTGCCCTCGTCGGGGAAGACTTCCATGAAGTCGAGTTTGTGGCCCCTGATGTTTCGGAAGTGAACGTTGAAGATCTTTTCTCGCGAACCGAAGTAGCGGATAATGTCGAAGATCTCCTCGCCCGGATCGTCGAGCATCTCGGTGACGGTGCCTTGGCAGAAGTTGAGGCCGTGGTACGGGCTTTCGTGCATGTTCACAAACTTCTTCAGGCCAGCGGGCGAACCCAAAACTCGGGTGACGCCGCGGAATCCCGGAGGTGTGTAGGGGTCGTGGGGGTGGCAGGCGAGCCGTACCTTGTTGTCTGTGGCGACTGGGACCACGCGTTCGAGGAAATAGTCGATGCGCTCCCAGAACTCGTCTTCGGAGACATTACCGGCGATGCCCGGAGCGTTATCGTCAGCGATCTTGTCAAATCGCATCGTTGAGTTGCTGGAGCCGCCTCTTCCGGGTTCTCGTTCGGAGCGCGGAATGCCAATCAAATTCATGTTGTATTTGACTGCTGGGATGCCCACCGCGGCACAGTTTTCGATCAGGGTGTTGACGACCTCAATCTCGCGATCACGGTCGGGATCGACACCCAACATGATGCTCGGCGCCTCGGCCGTTTCTATCGGCGTCGACGACAGAGGCAACTGGATCATGTCCAACTCGATGCCGAACGAGTTGACGTGCTCCCGCCACTGCGCAAGATCGTCCTGCTTCCAGGTGTGGGCATTGCCCTCGCGCGGGTCGGCGCAGATGTTGACAACGCCGAGTTGCGCCCACTGCCTGAGGTCTTCGTCGTGTCTTGGCGCGACTTGTGTGCCTACGTACATTCTGTCCTCCGTTGGTCGCCGATCAGGCGCGAATTAGATATTCAGTTCAAGGTAAAACGATTTATCCAGTCAACGGTTGCCGTTGAAACAGGACTGTGTGCCAAAATATACCACCCGTACGGATCAGTCCGTTTCAGCCTGCCACCTCAACACCGGCCTCCTCGCCGCCGTTGCCTCATCCAACCGTGTATTGGGTAATGTGTGAGGCGCGTGATTGACCGAATCCGGATCGCTATCGATCTCGTCGTCGATGGCTTGCATCACAGCTACGAAACGATCGAGCGTCTCCTTAGATTCGGTTTCAGTGGGTTCGACCATGAGCGCCTCAGGGACGATCAAGGGGAAGTACATGGTCGGCGCGTGGATGCCGTAGTCGAGGAGTCGTTTGGCGATACTGAGGGCCGGAACGCCGCGGTCGGCCTGTCGTTTGCCACTCAATACCGTTTCGTGCATACACAGACGATCCACTGCAAGATCGAATCTGTCGCGGAGCCGCGCTTGAATGTAGTTCGCGTTGATCAATGCATTCTCGGATACCGCGCGCAGACCGTCACCACCTAGCGATTGCATGTAGGTGTATGCACGGACGAGGATGGAGAACGAGCCGTGGAAGCCGTTGATCTTCCCGATGCTGTTGTCGGGGCGTGTGAGATGGTATTGCTGTGCCCTCACCCTAGCCCTCTCCCGCCGAGCGGGAGAGGGGACATCGCCGTCGCTCTTGACGACAACTGGTTCGGGGAGGAAGGAAGCGAGCTCTTCGGTCACCATGACCGGCCCCGCACCGGGGCCGCCGCCGCCGTGGGGCGTCGAAAAGGTTTTGTGGAGGTTTGAGTGACAGATGTCGACGCCCAGATCTCCGAGCTTTACTAGTCCGAGCAGGGCGTTCAGGTTGGCGCCGTCGGCGTAGACTAGGCCTCCGGCGTCGTGGATGATGTTATTGATTTCGATGATATTCGGCTCGAACAATCCCAAGGTGCTTGGAATTGTCAGCATGAAGACGCACGCGTTCTCGTCCGCCTTCGCCCGCAGGTCTTCAACATCCACATTTCCGAATTCGTCGGTCTTAATGGTGACCACATCCATCCCTGCCATCGCCGCCGAAGCCGGGTTGGTGCCATGGGCCGAGTCCGGGATCAAGGCCACCTTCCGATGCGATTCGCCACGCATCTCAAGGGCCGCGCGAGCAATTAACAGACCCGCGTATTCACCCTGCGCACCAGCCAATGGTGCCAATCCAACGCCCGGCAACGCCGTTGCCTCGCCGAGCCACTCCTGCAGTTCGAACATCACCTCTAGCGCGCCCTGCACGCTGTCGTCGGTTTGCAGTGGGTGAATGTTCGCAAACCCTCCAAGCGATGCCACCTGATCGTTAAGCTTCGGGTTGTATTTCATCGTGCAAGACCCGAGCGGATAGAAGTTGGTGTCGATCGAGAAGTTCAGCCGACTCAGCAAGGTAAAGTAGCGGATGACATCGAGTTGCGACATCTCCGGCAGCTGCAAATCATCCGCATCGCGCAAGAGATCGTCGTTCGGCATCTCCGCCAACGGAACATCCGCGGCCGGCATCTCGATCGCTCGCCGTCCGCTAACGGAGCGATCCATCAACAAACGTCGATCATGCATGTCGGCAACGCTTGCGTTGGGAACTACGCCTTCACTCACGCGACACCTCCATTCCCGATCCCGGAAAGCGCGTCCACTAGACGATCAATGTCTTGCCGACTGTTCATCTCAGTCACACAGAGAAGGATCCCGTAGGGCACAACATCTGACACATCAAGCCCCCCGATAATGCCTCGTCCTGCGAGCAAACGATTCACATCGCTGGGTGCGATCGGACACTCGACGGCAAATTCGTTAAAGAATGTGTCCGGACTGGGACCCCCTCTTTGAATCTGCCCCTGAGAGGGGGAGGGGGGATCAGATTCTCGAATTACGTTCCACCCGGGCAGTGCGTCGATTGCGTTCGCCAGATAGTGCGCCTTGTGGTACGACAACTCTGCAACCTTACGCAGGCCGCTCGGCCCCATAGTCGCGCAATAGACCGCGACCATCAACCCGATGAGCTGCGTGCTCGTGCAGATGTTAGAGGTAGCTCGCTCTCGCCGAATGTGTTGTTCCCGTGTCTGTAACGTCAGTGTGTAGCCGGTGCGACCTAAAGTGTCTGATGTCCGGCCAATGATTCGGCCGGGCAACTGCCGAATGAAGCGCTGTTTAGCGGTGAACAGACCGACGTACGCGCCGCCAAACGTCAGGGGCACACCTAGCGGTTGGCCCTCGCCAGTGGCGATGTCTACATCAAACTCTCCGGGCGACTTGAACATCCCAAGGGCCGTAGGGTACGTGTGCATCACCGACAACGCTCCCGCCGCGTGGGCGGCATCTGTCAACGCCTGAACATCTTCGATCCGACCCAAGAAATTCGGTGATTGGAATGCGATACATGCCGCATCGTCGGGAACGTCTCCGTTCAACACGGACTCGCGACTGATCGCTTCAATCTCGACCTGCTGGTAACGGGCGTAAGCTTCAGCAACTTCAAAGAGTCGTTTGTCGGCCGTGTCCAGAATCAAAATTCGATTGCGCCGACTAACCCTGGCCGCCATTAACCCGGCCTCCGCAAACGCCGTCGGACCGTCATACATCCCGGCATTGGCGACTTCCATGCCGAAGATCTGAGCAACCGCGGACTGAAACTCGAATCCGCTTTGCAACACTCCTTGCGCCGCTTCGGGTTGATATGGGGTATAAGAAGTGACGAACTCGCCGCGCTGCAATATCGCGCCCACGGTGGATGGAATGAAGTGACGGTACGCGCCGGCGCCCAAAAAAGAAGGTCGAGTGCCGGCATCTTGGTTCAAAGCTGCCAAGGCCTGCATGCGGGTGGCGACCTCTAACTCCGATGCCGCATTCGGTAGTTGGAGCGACGAATTGCGATGTTGCTCCGGGATGTCGGTGATTAGGGCGTCGAAATCGTCAACGCCGATCGTCGCCAACATCTGCGCGCGTTCAGACGGCGTATTTGGAATGAAGGGATGGGGAGAGTCGGCGTTGCTCGTCAAAGACTACTCCAACGTTCCTTGGTAGGTTTCGGAATCCATCAACTCGTCCAGCTCCGATGGATCGTCGAGCTGGACCTCCATGATCCAACCGTCGCCATAAGGATCCGAGTTGACGAGTTCGGGCGATTGCTCCAACTCTTCGTTGACCGCGGTAACGGTACCGCTGACCGGCGAGAACAGGTCGCTCACGGCCTTCACCGATTCGATCTCTCCAAACTTGTCGAACTGATCCACCTTCGAGCCAATCTCGGGCAATTCGACAAACACAACATCGCCAAGAGTGTCCTGTGCAAAGTTGGTGATTCCGACCTCGACGACGTCGCCATTTCCGACGCGCGCCCATTCATGTTCGGACGAGTATTTCAAATCATCTGGATACAACGCAGTTTGCCTCCGTTGGTACCTGTGTCGATAACCGCATTGACTCTAACAAATTCATGTGCGGGAAGTCGTGATCTCGCAATTCCTCAGTGAACCCAGATCTATGAGCTTGCATCTGGACGATGTATGGCATCATGTCGCGAAGCGAAAACTCTGGGGACGGCTCAGCGTCGAGTACGTGCCCGTAGCGCTGTAGGTTTGATTGTCCTGTCTCTTCGATAGAACGGCAACTTGACGATTTCTGCGTCAACCATTCGACCGCGAACGTCGATCTGAACTACGGTTCCGATTTCGGATTGTGCGATGTCGATATATCCCATGGCGATGGCCACTCCCAAGGTAGGAGAGTGCGTACCCGAGGTAACGACACCGACCTCGTCTCCGTTAACGCAAATAGAGTGCCCATGCCTCGCGATCCCGCGAGAGCGCATCACGAATCCCGCGATCCGCCTCGGCGTACCCTCGTCGCGGATCTTGCGCAGGGCTTCACCAGCGATATATTCCGTACGATTAGGTCGCACCGTCCATCTCAACCCCGCTTCGTACGGATTGTTCTCGACCGTCATATCTGAACCATGGAGCATAAGCCCGGCCTCTAATCTCAATACGTCTCGAGCCCCCAATCCACATTCCGTCGTGCCAGAATCGATCAAAAGATTCCAGATTCGCGGCGCGTGCGCGCTGTCGAACATGATCTCGAATCCGTCTTCACCGGTGTATCCGGTTCGAACCATCAGGATGCGCTCACCGTCGAGCGTCGCTTCACCCGCGTGAAACCTAGTTGTCGATCCCGCCTCGTCACCCGTCAATTCATCCAACATCGACACCGCATTGGGACCTTGAACCGCAATCATCGCGATGTCTAGAGAACGGTCGACGAGTTCGACGTCAACGTGTCCTTCCGCGGCAAACGCATTCATCTGAGACGTTAGCCACGCTCGATCGGTGTCGGCGTTACCGGCGTTCACCACCAGTAGGAATCGGTTCTCCGCAAGGTTGTAGACGATCGCGTCGTCGATAATCCCTCCATCTTGGTTGCATATGACGTGATACCGGCCTAAGCCATGCTCAAGCCGAGACGCCCGCAAACTCAGCACCGTGTCCAAGAACCGACCTGCGTCCGCACCCGTGAACTCCAACCTCGCCATGTGAGAAACGTCGAACATGCCAACATCGTTCCGAACCTGCCGGACCTCGTGAATGATCCCGCTCGGATACTGAACCGGCATGTCCCATCCCCCGAACGGCACCATACGTGCGCCGCTCGCGACGTGAGTTTTATATAACGGTGTCCTCATTGCCATACTTAGCATCCGCTGTTTCCCTTAGGTTCTCGATCGCCTCATATCAATCGTACGGGATGGAACTTAGGTGGCGAGGCCGTGACAATGGATCCCCATAGACAGGCGCCGTTTCCAATCCGGCGAGGTCAATCTCTGGCGCACCACGACGGTGTTGAGCGACTCTGAAATTCCCAAGTCCCCGCGTGTCGACGAGCGAATTCAGAGACTGCAATTCGCGATTCTGGAGGACCACATCCATCTCATGTTGCCTTGACACTAACGCCTCCCTAACCCGGCGCAAATACTCCCCTATCCCCAGATCAAACAGAAAGTCTCGTTGCGATTTCAACTCCGTTTTCCGCTCAAAACCAACTGCATCCAAAACTTCATCAACCGCGGTGAAATCTACATGCACCGTCATGTCCTGCAGGCCGACATCCCGAAACGGATTCTGCCCCAACACATGCTCTCGATAACACCTTAAAGAACCCTCATACCTAGCTGGGTGATACAACGCGTTGCGTTCGTGTCCGTAGTCAATCGTCAACACGTATCCACTTTTCAGCAAACCCGCGACGGTGCTCGCCCACTCACCGATCCCGAGATTCACCTCGCCACGATAACCTTCCGGCAAAATCGAGGTGTATTCGCTCACACGGTCCACAATCTCGTTAGTGGACGCATCGCCTTCAACGAATGCCAACTCGCCGGTGTCGCCAAAACCGACGTAACACTCGAGGACCTTGCGATTTCGTACGGTAAAGACGTGCGCGGGAAATGCATCCAGCAACTCGTTGCTGATCACACATCCGACAACTGGATTTAAGCGCCGCAATTCGCCAACATCCCGCACCCATCCCCGGGGACGGATATCAAACGCGTGGTATCTTAGCGCTTCGCTGAATTGTGCTCGCCGATCATTTGATTCTCGTACTCTTGCGACCGCATCTTGAACGTCCTGTGCCAACCCGCCATCACCCGCGCCCAACTCCACAACATCGAACGTTCCTGGCTCGCCTAGAGTCTCCCAAGCATTGAGAAGGTACCCCGCAATTAAAGCGCCAAATGCGGGATGCATCTGTGGTGACGTCGCATAGTCCGCTCCGGCGCTGACCGACGAAGCGTAGTAACCGTGCACTCCGTAGAGCGCGATCTCCATGAAACGGGCGAATGTGATCGGACCATTCGCGCGAATCTCTGATTCAACGATCTGGCGCGCCGGTGTGTGTTCGTCCGGCATGGAAGGCTCTGATTAGCCGCGGTCAGAAATCGGGATGTACTCGCGCTCTCGTCCGCCCGTGTACTTCAACAGCGGCCGAATAAGGATGTTTCGACGATACTGTTCAACGACTTGAATGATCCAACCCGGAACTCTGCCGATGGCGAATATCGGTACGAACAGGTCCTGCGGGATGCCGTTCAGGTAGTAAATGACGCCCGCGAAAAAGTCCACATTAACATGGACGCCTCTTCGGGCATACGGCGACATCGCCTCGACAACCGCTTCCAAGATGTTGTACCACTCCGGTTCGCCCTTCTCCTGGCTCAACCGCCGAACTCCCTCGCGCAAGTGCCGCGCACGGGGGTCCTCCGACTTGTATACCCGGTGCCCGAATCCCATAACTGGAGTCCTAGACCTCAACAGGTCTCTAACGTAACCCGCGGCATTTTCTGGACTTCCTATCTCGCGCGCCATCTGCATCACGTTCTCGGCCGCTCCTCCGTGCGAAGGACCAGACAGCGCGCCGATAGCGGCCGAAACAGTGCTATACGCCTCGGCTTTTGTGCCGGCAACCACCCGCGCCGCGAACGCGCTCGCGTTCGATCCGTGATCAGCGTGCAGCACCAAATCCTTGTCCATTAATTGGGCGGCATCGTCTGATGGCAGTTCGCCGTCGAGCATGTAGAGGAAGTTCGCCGCGTGGTTCAAATCCGAGTTAGGACCCACCGGATCGTTGCCGCGTCGGATATTGTAGTGTGCCGCAACTATTGTGGGCACTTGGGCTGTCATCCGGATTCCCTTGCGGAACGTCGCTTCCACATCGTCCCACTCCGCCTCTTTATCCGGGTCGAAGGCCGACAACGCCGAGACCGCCGTCCTGAGCACATCCATCGGGTGCGAGTCCTTGACGGCTTCGATTATCGGAAATATTTGTTCCGGCAACTCTCTCTGACTGCGCAGCTCTTCGTCGAACGCATTCAGATGTTCCTGTTTCGGCAATTCGCCATGCAGCAGCAAATAGGACGTCTCTTCGAAATTTGAATGTTCTGCCAGATCGTGAATGCTATAGCCCCGGTACTCAAGCACACCGTTGCTACCGTCGATGAAGGTCGTCTCTGTGCGGTCGAAATATATCTCTCGCAATCCGCGGTTGAGCTTGATTTCACTGTCCTGGGCCATTGATGTCTCGTCCGATGCTGTTGAACTATTAGGGGATGCCGGTGGCGATTTCGATGCCGTGAAAAGGATCGCTGCAACGTCAAACACTTCCGATACGTTTCAACCTATTTTAGAGCATCGACACGCGCAGCCAAAAAGCCATCCGACTGCTCGAAATCGTTTCGCCGACCGCCGTTCATGAGACAGAGCAGTAATCCGGTGCGATCAATTGATCAACACATGCAAAACCCGATTCAGTAATCCGAAATCCACTCCCGGTCTTGCGGGGCCAACGTATGTCAGTTTTTCGCTTTCCTGAAGCGCCAACCATACAAGATGCTTCCGTAGTAATTGAATATCCGAGTTGCTTCGGGATCGTGGAATGGATAGTCCGCGCCGATCTGTCTTGCGGCGGCGAGTCCGGTTATGAAACACGTTTCCTGGCTGTTGATCAACGTGTGGGCGCCACAATGCCAAGTGCGTCGCCTGCCTTGGATGAAGCGGAACAGATGGATCAGCAGGGCAACGTGCCGGACGTCATGCACAATGTGCTGGAACCACCGTTTTTGGATGACCTTAGATTCATCGATCCTGCTGATCGGGTTGTAGGTCACGAGACAGGGCTTGTCGGACCGGCCAGCCCACGGCTGCTGGTTGTGCATGATGTACGTGATTTCGTAATTGTCCGGTCTCGCACCATATTGTTCGATGTGGTTGCTACGAGTCTCCAAGGGCCGAGTTTCGTTGACCGGCAGGATCGACGAGTCTGAGTGCACAACAGTGTGATTGTGGAGTTCGCTCTCGTATCGTATCGACGAGAGTATGTACTGCTCCCAAAACGAGGGCTTGTCGAGAATCATCAACGTCTGGTTCGCGTTGCACGCGAAAATCACGTCGTCGAACGTCTCGTTCACACCGTTTGCGTCCTCGACCACGACATGAGTTGAATGGCGGTACACCTTTCGTACCGGCCGGTTCAGGTGGATTTTGTCCGTGAATTCGGCAGTGAGATTTTCGTAAATTCGTCGAGTTCCCTGGTCCCAAGTGTTCATCGATGTGGCAACCTCAATGTCGAAAAACTCGAGGTACCTAGCGAATAAAGACGCAGGCATGTCGAACACGTTGGTCGCCATCAAGAAGTTCACAAACATCGGTTTGAGGATTTTGTACCTGAAATCACCCGAGAAACCGCCCAGATTGAGGATCGTCCCCATGCTGATGTAGTTGAACGGATTAACAGCGTTAACCAACCTCGACCGGGAGCGCGTCAGCCGGCCGAACGAATGTAGCCGTTTCAAAACTCGTTGGAATTTTGCGATTTCAGGTTGTAGTTGTTGCCTTATGTCGGAGTCGAAATCGTGAGCGTACGTACTGCCTTGGTACTTCACGCTGTAGCTGAACTTGGTATCTATCGTATCGATACCGAAACGTTGCATCAACAACTGCACGTGCTGATATACCGACGGGATCAACGCGGTTACTGAAATATCAAATGGAATCGAACTGCCGTCATCCTGCGGCATGTCAGCGGTTACCGCATTTCCACCGATTCGATCTTGAGCTTCGAACAGCCGAAAGTCGAATCGGTCTCGGTGGTTGTCCAACGCCCATGCGGCACCTAATCCCGCAATGCCGCCTCCGACGATCGCAATGCGCCGCCGTTTGGTGTCGCTCTCGCCCATTGCCATACAAATCAGTCTCACACAAGTTGATCGCAACTTCGCTGAGCTGTTTCCTCAATCTCTCCAGTATCGTGCAGCCGCGTTCGGTTCGCTAGTCCGTTTTCCTTAGCCAGTGATCATTGTGTATTTCTTACGACTCGACTCGATCGAATGCCGGACGACCGAAAACGTAAAATATCTAAATACAGGCAGCGGTTCTACCGTTGCTGTGCGGATGATGACACAGTCTTCATTCGTTAAACCGGTGATCAAACTGACTTAGGGATAGTCATTTCGCGAATTGTGCGAACCGTATCGAGGACTGGAGCGCCATGTCGACCCAAAGTCGGAGCACGACGATTTACCCAGAGCCTACTCCCTTTCCCGAGGGTTGGTATTTCGTAGCAACTCGACGGCAACTAACCAAAGACAAACTCATCCAGAAAACGTGGATGGGAGTCGACATCATCGCGTGGTGCGACCAAGACGGGGGCGTATGTGTAGCTGAAGCGTATTGCCCTCATATGGGTGCTTATCTCGGCAGTGACGGCGGTGGATGCGTATCTGATGGCCGAATCGTCTGTCCCTTCCATGGTTTCGAGTTCGACGTGACCGGGCAATGCGTTGCCACACCGTATGCCGATCCGCCTCGAACGGCGAGACTACGAGTCTTCGAAACACGAGATATAGCGGGCCTCATCTTCGCCTGGTGGGGTATCAATGGGCGAGCGCCACAATGGGCTTTGCCTGCCGGCGTGCCGGAGCAAGATGGGTGGTCCGACCTCGAGGTAAGCACCACTCGTTTTCCCGGCCACCCCCAAGATACAACTGAGAACTCGGTGGATTTGGGACACCTGAATTACGTCCACGGCTACGATAATGCCGGGCGAGCCGAGGCATTGTCAGTGGACGGTCACCTTCTCACAAGCCGATTCAAATTTACAACTAATCGGCACATCGCACGGATCGCGACGCTGAGATTTGACATTACCGCCGACACGACTGTAGCTGGTCTTGGATATTCACTCGTGGTAATCCGCGAAAAGTCCATCGGGATGGACTTGCGCTTGTGGGTTTTGGCGACACCAGTCGATGGCACACTCATCGACATGACTTTGGCCTCGCAGGTGCGCGAGATACGGAAACCGAAGCGCTGGGTTGTAGGTTTGGGGTTCCTTCCTACAAGGATGCGCGCACCCATCATGAACAAGTTTATGGCCATGCAACAGCGTAGCGATGTTCAACAGGATGTTGTTATCTGGAGCCGCTTACGATACCAATCTCGCCCGCGCCTTTGCCGTTCCGACGGCGAGATCATGCCATTTAGAGCCTACTGCGCCCAGTTCTATCCCGATTCAAGCATTACTGCCGAATCGCACCCGGCACGTCCGAAATGACCGCAATGTTGAGGTGCGCGCGGCGACCAGCGCTATGAGTTCATTGCGGCGACGGCGAGAGTCAATGAGCCAGTGTACGATGACCTCGGAACACCTCGCGCTAGCAAGCGTCGCATCTTGCGACTTCAACCATTGGAAAGGCTGGCCTGGATGAACGTTCTTGGCAACATTCTAGACAAGCTAAGCCGGTTGATCACGGTCCGGCCGTATGTCACGCTCGTCGTTCTCCTTATCGTCACTGTTGCGCTGGCCAGTGGGACTACGTTGCGCGCGCCGCCGACTGAGGGCGCAAATGTGGCATTCCTTCCTCCGGATCACGCCATCGCTGATGTGACGCGGGAAATAGAAGAGCTTTTCGGGGATTCCGGCGAGATCAGCATCGTTACCTTGCTGTTCCGCGGAGATGCAATCACGCCCGATGGTCTTGCCCAGATGGATGCTTTGATCGGTGAAATCGTCAGCGACCCGAGAGTCAGCGAGTTACTAGTGCCTGTCGGCGCGGTGGTCGCTCCTTCATCGATTATTGGAGGTCTGGCGCAGGCGCAAGGGTTGGATGGGATCAATCAGGCGGTGATTGCCGCTGCGCTTGGCCTTCCTGAGATTGCGGGTGCGATCGATGCGCTGACCGGGATCGATCAGGACGGCACGCAGGTCGCGATCGCCAACATCCGCCTTAGTGACACCGGTGAAGAACGAATCCAAGATGCTGAACGTTGGATTCACGAGTTGGCTGATGAGCATGAAGGGCCGCTAAGAGTTAGCAGCCTATCGTCGACGATAGTCGAGGATGAGTACAAGCAGGCCACAGAGTCGGGCATGGCGCCGTTGATCGGGCTGGCGTTGCTTCTGATCGCTTTGCTCCTCCTCCTATTCACCCGCACTGTATCAGATATGCTGCTGACCCTGATTGGACTCATCGTCTCGATAACGTGGATCGTTGGTGCAGAGGGTTGGCTCGGCCCGAACGGGCTTAGTCTGATAGGCCCTCCGAGTTCGCTCACGGCAATGATCCCGGTGATCGTCATCAGCCTGACGGTAGACTACGCGATCCAGGCCATCTCACACTACCGCGAACAGCGACTTGAAGGCTTGCCGGTCGTGCAAGCGGTCCAGACTGGACTCCGTCATGTCACCATTCCGTTGACGTTGGCGGCGGTAACTACGATCGTAAGCTTTTTGGCGACCCTATTCTCTCCGATTGGAGTGATCGGCGACTTCGGCATCGTCGCAGGACTGGGTGTGGGCTTAAGCCTGATAGTGATGCTGACGTTGATACCCGCTGGCCGAGCGATAATTGACCGTCGGCGTGAGGCGCGCGACAAATTGACGCCGCCCAGGCCAATCTCGAACGCGTTGCCGGGAATCACACCGATTGCGGAGCTACTGGGAAGAAGCGTCACGCGGTGGCCGGTCCCATTCCTCCTCGCTGTGATCGCGGCGACGACTGGGCTAGGATTCGCTGCTACCGGGCTGAAGTCCGAATTCAGCGTCCGTGACATCCTTCCCCGCGGAGGGAGTGTTCTGGAGGATATGGATACCCTCGACTCGGCGGTCGGCGGTTCGACGGAGGTCGCCAGTCTTTTGGTGAAAGCGGAACTGACCGAGATACGCACGTTGCTGAATCTCAACGATCTCTCGACCGCGTTTGAGGATGAACACCGCCGACCCGGTGCGGCGGCGGGACCGATTCAGACTTCGTACCATCTTCACATGCTTGACTGGATCGAAGACTCTGGAGAACCCGGCGACAAGTACGATCCGGAGCTCGCGGCCATCTTCCGGGAAGCTACCGCCGGAGTGGCACTCGATCCGGATCTGATGCAGGATTTGATCGATGAGCTCGTAGCGAGAGAACCGGAATTGGCGCGTTTTTTGATCGACGATCCGGACGGCATCGATACGATTCTGCTCCAGTTCCCGACCAACCCGGGCGATCCCGGACAAACGGGAATGATGCAAGAGGAGATCGAAGCGCTCTGGTTGGGCGACGACAGCGCTATTACCGCGACTTCCGACCAGATCATCGCGGTCGCGGTGCAGAACCAAATAACAGACCGACAGACAGAGGCGATCGGCACCACCATTGCCATGGCTCTGAGCATCCTCTCCATATTCTTCTGGGTCACGTTGCGGCAGCCTATGCTGGGAATCATCGCGGTCGGGCCAATCGTCCTCGTGCTTATCTGCGTATTGGGCACGATGGCGTTGCTGAGTATTCCTTACTCACTGATCACCTCGATCATCACCGCGCTCTCGATCGGGATCGGAGTGGACTACACCATCCATGTGATTCATCGCTACCGAGAGGAATTCTCTCGTTCACGCGACCCGGAGAGAGCGGCTATCCGTACCCTCATGACAACTGGATCGGCATTGCTGGGTTCCGCACTGACGACAGCGTTGGGTTTTGGAGTGCTGATAGCCTCGCCGCTGCTAGCGTCCCAGCAGTTTGGCATCACCGCTACAATCACGATCGTCTATTCGTTGATGGTTTCAGTATTTGTGGTGCTGCCCGCAATGGTGGTGTGGGGCGCGTACCAGAACATGCGGCTACGTTCTATGGTTGAGCGGGAGTGGGAGGAGCTGGATGTCGCGATTGAGGGCATCCATCAGGAGTACGAACAGGAAAAGGATTCCGCGTAGGAAATGTGCTGATGCAACTCCGCAAACTATCCGATGGCCTGAAGGCCGCATACCGTGGGTCGAATGTCCGCAGTCGGGTGAATCACTTCGATGGATGGATGGATAGGGCACGCGTTGAGGACGCAGGCACGAATGGCTACGACCACGCCGAAACCGTGAGGGAATACTACAACCTTTGTAACGACTTCATGGTGTTCGGATGGAGCGAATCACTCCACTTCGCACCGCTTTCGCGACGCGAGAGCCTGGAGGACTCCCAGGTCCGGCACCAGCGGCTGATGATTGACCAGCTGGCGTTGCGCAATGGGATGACGGTAATCGATGTCGGTTGCGGCATCGGCGGCCCGATGCGCCGCGTCGTCCAGGAGGCCGACGTTAGCGTAGTCGGAATAAATAGCAGTGAAGTCCAGTTGCAACAAGCGAAATCTTTGATCGCAGAGGCAGGGATCGACCACATGGTCGAATTCCTCGCGTGCAGTTTCATGGACATGGGCGCCATCGCAGACGACACATTCGACCGAGGGTACGCGATCGAATCGACGTGCCATGCTCCAGACAAGGCGGGAGCATTCGCCGAGATATTCCGCGTGCTAAAACCCGGAGCACTCTTCTGGGGTCAGGAAATGTGCATGACGGACAAGTTCGATCCCGACAACAACCGACACCTTGAAATCAAACGGGAATTGATGCGCGGCATCGCGCTCAAGGACATCGCGACTACCGACGAGGTGAACCGGGACCTCGAAACGGCGGGATTTGAGATCATCGAGGCAATGGATCGGGCCGTCGACGACAAAAGTCCGACCACGCCGTGGTATCAGCCCATGGAGGGCCGAGGCGATACGCTGGGCAACGCGCTACGCAGAATTCCGCTGGGCCGCCAAGTAATGATGGGAACGTCTAGGCTGGCCGAGGTGGTCGGGATGTTTCCTAAAGGATCTGCGGACGTAGTGAAGCTGATGGACCGTACCGCCAACGCCTATGTGGATGGCGGCAAGACCGGGGTGTTCACGCCTTTGTACTGTTTCCTGGCTCGCAAGCCCCTTTAGACCTTTTACTGCCCAGACTCTCGGGCGATTCCGTGGTGCATTAGACGTTTATGTCGCGCCGCTGCTCTGAGACTAGGAACTTGAGCTTTTTGCTCACAGAGAGCGATGGGAACGGATCGATCTTTAGTTTGTAGTTCGCAGGCACTTCGAGCGTGAAGTAGTGCGCGATCATCAGCAGGTTGATGGCCAGTTGCAGTTCCATCTGCCTAGAACCGAGGCATGTGTGAGTACCCAGCCCGAACGGTGCATACCCGGAACTGTGATGCTCGTTGCGCGGAGGTAGATAACGGTCGATATCGAATTTCCAGGGATCGGGGAAGGCACTCTTCATATAGTGGGCAGCGGCCTGAGCGATGTGTACCTGTGTACCTTCCGGTAGTTCGTGTCCCTCGACCGAACACGTATTCATAACCGTTCGAAGCGACATCGGAACGATCGAGTAAAGTCGGAAAGTCTCCATGATGAAGCGGCGAGTTACGTCGATCGCTTCCGGAGTGTAGGCGTCGCGATCCGGATCGCCGTCGGCAAACAAGACATCTGCTTCACGGCGTATGCGACTGTAAATCTCTGGCTGTGATGCCATGGCGTAAATGCAGAAGCCAAGAGCATCGCCGAGGTACACGCTGGCGATGAGCGGCGCGGATAGAGCGAACATGAGGTTAGATTCCGGCACAAACTGCGGATCGCTCGCGTGCAAACTCAATAGGTCATCAGCAAGATCACGAGGACATCCAGAGCGTTGAGCAGGTGTGTGGACACTCTGGACTCGGTTCAATAGTTCGAAGATTCCCTTCTTACGGCGTTTCATGCCGGGTGTGTTCAGCATAAACTTCGGCAATACTTTCAACACGTGCGTAGTCAGTGCTCGAGTTTTGTATTCAACGAGATCGTCGATGAGGTCCTGCGAATCGACGCTGATCATGATCGGTGAGTTTTGTGCGTTGATCATCATTCGGCACATCCGGACTGCGGGCAAAGAGTCTCCAACTACCCAATCGGACATGAAGTTGCGGCCGTGATGGTATACGAGTCCCAGATGACTTTCCAATCTCGATCGCGAGTAGGCAGAGCTCATCGACTTTCGGTAGCGGAAATGGTCGGCGCCATCTAGCGCGGGCAGTATTCCAGACGCACCGTAAACCTTTTCGAAGTCTTCCAAGTAGTCTCGTGCTCTAAGGTAGTTTCGTCCGTGCCGATGTGCCCAGTAATTTGTCTCGACGCCTGCCAAAACGGTGATAGGACGCTTCTGAAACGGCGGGCGGATCTGAAAAACTGGGCCGTGATTTTCTGCGAGTCCCGCGAACAACGCATTAAGGTTGCCATCGCGAATGTGTGGATTGCGCAGGATTTCCCGAATCGGCACGACTGGAATCGGCGTAGATAGCGAGGGACGACGAAGCGCCGGCCCGACCATGTTGTGCGCGACCGCGTCGCTGATCGCCCGGGCGATCAAGTCCATCCTGCAGATTTGCTCGATCCGCTCCTCCGACTCTTCGTCGAGTTGGAATATGTGGCGCATGACATCGCAAGTATTAACCAGAGAAATAATGATGATGTCCCTCGGGTCGGGGATCTCGTTGTTGAAGACCACGTTGGCGATACGCGCCTTCACGAATTGAACTGAGGTGCCCTCATGGGAGTCGCCGAACATCTCTGACTGCCAGACTCGATTGGACAG
This sequence comes from uncultured Dehalococcoidia bacterium, assembly GCA_951812795.1. Classification (GTDB taxonomy): domain Bacteria; phylum Chloroflexota; class Dehalococcoidia; order Lucifugimonadales; family Lucifugimonadaceae; genus Bin127. The sequence continues at coordinate 1,300,169 of OX638325.1, read as the reverse complement.
CGTCCAGTAGTCGCCTTCGTGGTAATCGAGAATCTCTACATCGACCAACCGCCCTAAGATCAAATCAATGATTGAATCCGCGCGAGATGCGAGCCGCTCGATCCAATACTGGGCGTTGTACTGGGCCGGTTCCGCTGCGATTTCCTTCAGAATAGGGTCCAGCACAGGGCTGCCCGTCTCGGTTTCGTCGATAAGGAACAAGGACTCCATATCGGTATCGATACGAGATTGGAGCGATAATTCAGCGAGTACGGCGCCTACAACGGCGCAGTTTAAATCCCAACCAGGAATTTGCCGGAAATATCCGCTCTCTTCGTTGAGGAGCATAAGGATAAGTTCCTCGGGCAGACTCAGCTGTTCACTTGCCACGGCGTCTGTTGAGAGTGTCATCAGCCTTTACCTTTTTGCAACATCTCGGAATTCCTGTGGGGACGCACGCTTGCTGGGCTTGCAATGCTGTATTTCGTTGCCGGAGACATAACAGGACAACGTATCAATAAATCAGATTCTCGATTCCGCCAAACGGGCCTTTAGCATTCTCGTTCAACGTGATCCTAGAAGAGTCGACAATCACTTCCTGCAACATACAGTCTACCCTATTAAACTTCCGATCAAAATCTTAGGAGCAAAGCGTTGATTGTTGACGTCCATTCACACAACCCGACGCACGAACGTGACGTGCCAGAGAAAGACGTGATCACAAACCCACTTATCGGGACGGGCGTCAAACTCGCCGGATCGCTGGGCGAATACTCCGTGGCCATGGAGCCGGTCGATAAGGCGCTCGTTTTCGGGATAGCTCCTCGACCAGGCGGCGACGAACATCCCCTAACTGATTGGAACGCAGGTTGGGACGATGACCTGAACCATAACGACATCGCGGCGCGGGTCGCGGCGGTAAACCCTAATAAGTTCATCCCGTTCATGTCGTTGCATCCAGATCAACCCGATATCGACAAAGAATACGACCGCGCGGTCGGCGAATTGGGTTGTCGAGGCATAAAACTTGCGCTTAGCTACCAAGCGGTCGATCCGTTGAGCGATGCCGCGTTCCGCCTTTTTGACCGTCTTCAATCAGACGGGCTGCCCATCGTATTTCACAACGGAATGTCAGCTTCCTCCGACGCCGTCCTCAGATACGCCCACCCTTTGGTGATGGACGAAGTCGCCATCGCCTTCCCTCGCCTCAAAATGGTCCTCGCCCACACATCGCACCCGTGGTACGAAGATTGCATGGCCGTCGTCCGCAAACACCCCAACGTCTTCACCGACATATCCGGCATGCCGTCGCGACCATGGATGGCCTGGCGAGCCATGCGCGTCTTCCACGAATTCTCCGCCACGCATAAAATGCTCTTCGGATCAGACTGGACCCTGTGGACGCCCCAAGAAACGATGGACGGCCTACGAGCAATCCCACGATTCGCCAAAGAACACAACCTCCCGCCAATCCCCGAAAGCGAAATCGAAGCCATCATTAACCGCGATTCACTGTCCCTTCTCGGACTGGAATAAACACCCATGTCACCAGAACAACCACTTATGGCCAATCGCGCCAAGCAAAAATTAAAGGCCGATGAACCAATATTCGGAGTAAATATCTTCGAGGCGCTCACCCCTTCCATCGTGAAGATCGCCGCCAACGCCGGTTCCGACATGTTGATGGTTGACGCCGAACACGCCATTAACGACGATGGTCGGCTTTCCCTCTTCCTTACCCTCGTCCGCGACAACGGTATGGCACCCGTCGTAACCGTTATCGCCCCCGAACGCGCACTCGTGTCACGCGTCCTCGACGCCGGTGCAATGGGTATCATCCTCTCCCACGCCGAGACGCCCGAACAGATGGGAGACCTGGTTCGGTGGGTCAAATACGCGCCCGAAGGCGAACGCGGCCTAGCCATGGGTGCCAACGCCGGATACGACAGTTCAGACGTTGCCCATTATTGCCGAGAAGCCAATAACGCAACTCTAATACTGCCAAAGATCGAATCCCCCCTCGGCGTTAAGAACGCAGGAGCCATGATGGACGTCGAAGGGATCGACGGCGCAGTCTTCGGTCCAGGCGATCTATCCGCCAAAATGGGGCACCCCGGCCAATGGGAACACCCCGAAGTCCTCGCCGCGATCAACAGCGTCGTTGATGCCGCGATAGCCCGCGGCCTGGCAGTCGAGCCACCGGTGATGCCTGCGAACCGCACAGAATACGAACGTTATATTGCGCGTGGTGCACGCATATTCGGCTCCACGAGACAAACCGAATACGACCTCTACAGAGATTCCTTGAACCGCGTTTCAGCCGTTTATCACTAGGTAAGGATTTTTCACAGCGCCAAGCTCGCAACTTCGTCGCCGAGTTTGCCAATGATCTCATCAATGCCGATCGCGCCAAGGTTGTCTCCCGACCGCGTCCGCAACGCTGCAGAATTCGCTTCGATCTCCCGGTCACCGACAACCAACATGTAGTTGATCTTCATCAGCTGCGCGTTACGAATCTTCGAGTTCATCCGTTCGCTCGCGTCGTTGACCTCGACCCGCAAGCCCGCTTTTCGCATCCGATCCGCGACTGCATACGCGTAGTCGTTGTGCCGATCGGCGATCGGCACCATCATCGCCTGCGTCGGAGCTAACCACAACGGCAAATTGCCGCCCAAGTGCTCTATCAAGACTCCGATGAATCGCTCCAGGGAGCCCAACATCGCGCGGTGGATCATAACCGGCCGCTCGCGCTCGCTCTCCGAATTCACGTACTCGAGGTCAAATCGTTCCGGTTGGTTGAAGTCGATCTGCACTGTACCCAATTGCCACTCGCGACCTAGGGCGTCCGGAACGAACATGTCGATCTTCGGACCGTAAAACGCACCTTCACCCTCGGCGGTCTCGAACTCTCCACCGCGATTCTTCAGAACCGACTCGAGCGCCGACTCCGCGCGGTCCCACTGAGCATCCGAACCCACCCGTTTCTCGGGACGCAAAGACAACACGAAACGCGTCGAAACAAACCCGAAAACTTCGTAGCTCTCATTCAACATGTCGATGAAGCCGTTGACCTCATCGGCGATCTGATCCTCGGTACAGAAAATGTGTGCATCGTCTTGCGAGAACGATCGGACCCGCGTCAATCCTTGCGTTACTCCCGACAGCTCGTATCGATGCAATCGCCCAAAATCGGCATAACGAATCGGCAGTTCCCGATACGAGTGCAACGACTTCGAGTACAACACCGCGTGCGACGGGCAGTTCATTGGCTTCATGCCATACTCCTGCTCATCGATCTCGAGCATGTACATGTGCTCGAGGTAGTTGTCGTAGTGACCGGAAGTCTTGAACAAGTCCGTCTTAAACAGCTGAGGTGTTATCACCTCGTCGTATCCGTACCTGTCGTATAGACCGCGTACGTACTCGAAAAGTTTGTTGTAAACAAACGCACCCTTCGGACGGAAAAACGGGTTTGCTGGCGCCACCTGATCAAAGAAGAACAGACCCATTTGAGCGCCCAACCGACGATGGTCCCGCTGCTGCGCTTGCTCGCGCTGCTTTAGGTACACCTTCTGCTTGTCGCGCGACTCCCAAGCGGTGCCGTAAATCCGCTGCAGCATCGGATTCGCTTCGCTACCGCGCCAATACGCTCCCGCCGCCGACAACAGCTTGAACGCAGATATTCGTCCAGTAGATTCGACGTGACCACCACGACAAAGGTCGTCGAACGCTCCATTTGAATGGCTCGTGAACGTAACCTGTTCATCCTCCGGTATCCCGTCGATGATCTCCTGCTTGTACCGATTGTCCGCCACCAACACCCGCGCCTCATCCCGCGAGACCTCCCGCTCCACGAACGGAGTGTTCGCCCTTATCGACGCACGCATCTCCACCTCGATTGCCTCGAGGTCCTCGGGTGTGAACGGGCGCGCCACATCGAAGTCGTAGTAAAAACCGTCCCGAATCGGCGGCCCGATAGTCAACTTCGCCTCTGGAAACAGCTTCAACACCGCCTCGGCCAACACGTGAGCTGCCGAGTGCCGCAATATATCACGATATTCTGATTGTTCCTCCGGGCTCATGTCCCGAAACCGCGTCCGTCTCCCACCGTCATTCCCGCGAACGCGGGAATCCACTGGGCTCGGGTGGTTACTAGATTGTTCTTGTAGTTCGCTGTCTGCCATGTCGCTTACCTGTGCGGAGTCGAATATTGAGGCGACGGGAGAACGCGAAGCAACATAACCGACGAGGCACGGATACTTCGAGTAGACAATTGGGTCCCCGCCGCCAAGAGATCGTGGGATTAGGCGCGGGGCCGGGAGAGATTTAACCAGCCCGCGCCATCATAGTGAGGGTACGGCGCCGTCGAAGGTCGCCCTCACTAGCGATGCGCGTTGTGTACCTGTCAATCAATTGATGAACCTGATAGTTCGTTACATTTGGTGGGCGATGGAGGATTCGAACCTCCGACCTCGTCGATGTCAACGACGCGCTCTAGCCAACTGAGCTAACCGCCCAACTCTGATGCGTTCAGATTATATATCTGGCCGGAAATTAGGCGATGATGGACCGTCACGGAAACAAAAGAAATGGCGCGCTTGGCGGGATTTGAACCCACGACCTCAGCCTTCGCAGGGCTGCGCTCTATCCGCTGAGCTACAAGCGCGCGGCGTGCATATAAAGGTTATCACCGCGGCTCGGCGAAACCACCAGTCACGAACATTGGTGCCGAGGGCGGGAGTCGAACCCGCACGTCCTTGCGGACACTACGCCCTGAACGTAGCGCGTCTACCGTTTCGCCACCTCGGCTCTCGTACCACGCCAGCAAACGCGGTAATGAACTCAATACTAATTGCCAAATGAACCTATCAGATACCTAGCCGCCCCCGCCTCCTCCCGTCCAGTGGCATAGGGCTACGTTGAGGGCATCGAGAATAGCCCAGAGGACACCTTATCCACGATGTGGGCGACCCGGCACTTACGCGTGAAGAATGGCGGTACCACCGACGCCTCGGTTCGAAGCGGCGTCGATCTCGATGAGGTCCATGAATCGCCCTTCGTCGATGGCGATTGCGTTCTCCGAATCCGGGACCGAGACGCCGCGTTAGTCGAGTTCAGCGTTGAGAGCTTTTGCCAACGCCGCGAGGTCCGGTGAAAAGGTATGCGCGGGCGACGCGGTCGGTAAGTACGGCGCGGCGGAGGGTGTCGGTGATATGGTCTTATCCGACGACGTCGCTGAAGCGAGTTGGTCGCCACTTCTGGTAGAAGACGGTGCTCATGTTGGGCAGAATTTGGGATTGGGTTACGTGTTTATGATACGCGGTGGAAAAGAACAGGAAGGAACGATTGTCCGGCGCATCTCACTGACGCTTCTTTCGGCGAACTCAAGAAAAGTGGCTGTGACCAAATGGCGACGACCTAATCGGCACTTCGAGGTTCAGACGAGCCGATTGTTTAGTTTCTCAGACGTTCTGTATGGAGTAATTGGGACAAATACAATCAAGTCGCATAATCAGAAATCTCAATCAACTTTCACTTCAATATTCACGATTTTACTATATGCACCGGTTATATCGATCAACACGGAACTTTCCGCTAGTGCCAACAATAATTCCGCCTCATACCAACTCAAGTCGCTAAGTTCTAATGCACCTTGTTTGCTTTCCCAAAATCTCTGTCTGGCTTCCAAAACAGTCACTCCCGGCTTTATGGCAGGGTTCGCATACGTTGTATAAGTGAATTCAATTCGGATGTCTTTGTCATCACCTAATTCTATAATTGGGTCAGCGAAGGTGATGATCTGTTGGTTCCATTTAGGTGATGATTTAATCTTATGCCACTTTTCCGCTAATTCATCTAATTCGTTCCAAATGGACGGAATCATATGTTCTTCGAGACCGGGTATGATATTCTTTTCTACGTATTTGAATGCTACATCGTACAATTCCTCCGACCATTGGCCATCTTTACCGTTAGGCCAACAACCGCCTCCACCTACTAATTCGAGCGAAACGGCTGGGATATTCGCGTTCTCATGGTTAACGGAGAGGTGTGTAACCCTGAAACCATGTTTTATTTTTGCCAAATCTTCTGGAGAAAATATCCCGATATCGTCCCAGTATGTCCCAGAAGCACGACCAGTAATCACTAATGAATCGAGCCTGACGGCGTCGAGCATCCCAGTGCTAACACTGTAGTTGAGCTCGTATTCGAAGACACCTTCGTCGCGACAATGGTCTATAGAATACGCTTGAGCACCTTCGTAGACGGTACGAGAGATCGATTTCTGGACCCATGGTCCAGGTGTGGGTGTGACCGCCGGAGTAGGTGCTGGCACTAATTCTTCGAAGGAGAAAAGTCTTGTCGGAGGTGTTGCATCGGGGTTCAAAACAAGGGCCACGCCTATGGCCTTCAACCGATTGCCGTCTTCGTCGTAGTACCGACAATCAGGCGATGAGGCATCGACCGCGGCATGACCGTCGAGCTTGATTTCGCTGTCACTATCCGCAAAATTGCCATACCTGCAATATGATCTCACCTCGAAAACTACGTCGCTTTTAGCGAAGAAGTCGAACGACACGGATACTTCCACGATGTCATTCATATTCGAGAACACAAGATCATTAAAGCTGACACATAGTTTCGGGTCCTTGCCAGCACATTCTGAATCTTCAAAAATCCCCACTACCGGGTCTTCGGCCTCGGCCCTCGCGGTTTGGGTGTTCGTCGCAGTGGGCGTGGGCGTCGCGGTTGGGGTGTTCGTCGCAGTTGGAGAAGGCGTGCTGGTGGGAGTCGGGGTTTGCGTCGCAGTGGGCGTGGGCGTCGCGGTTGGGGTGTTCGTGGCGGTCGGAGAAGGCGTGCTGGTGGGAGTCGGGGTTTGCGTCGCAGTGGGCGTGGGCGTCGCGGTTGGGGTGTTCGTGGCGGTCGGAGAAGGCGTGCTGGTGGGAGTCGGGGTTTGCGTCGCAGTGGGCGTGGGCGTGTAGGTGTGGCAGTAGCTCTCCCCGTCGGGGGTGTCGGGGCTGTAGCATACCGATCCCACAGGCGTGCCGGTCGCGGTTGGGGTGTTCGTGGCGGTCGGAGAAGGCGTGCTGGTGGGCGTGGGCGTGTAGGTGTGGCAGTAGCTCTCCCCGTCGGGGGTGTCGGGGCTGTAGCATACCGATCCCACAGGCGTGCTGGTGGGCGTGGGCGTGTAGGTGTGGCAGTAGCTCTCCCCGTCGGGGGTGTCGGGGCTGTAACATACCGATCCCACAGGCGTGGGCGTCGCGGTTGGGGTGTTCGTGGCGGTCGGAGAAGGCGTGCTGGTGGGCGTGGGCGTGTAGGTGTGGCAGTAGCTCTCCCCGTCGGGGGTGTCGGGGCTGTAGCATACCGATCCCACAGGCGTGCCGGTCGCGGTTGGGGTGTTCGTGGCGGTCGGAGAAGGCGTGCTGGTGGGCGTGGGCGTGTAGGTGTGGCAGTAGCTCTCCCCGTCGGGGGTGTCGGGGCTGTAGCATACCGATCCCACAGGCGTGCCGGTCGCGGTTGGGGTGTTCGTGGCGGTCGGAGAAGGCGTGCTGGTGGGCGTGGGCGTGTAGGTGTGGCAGTAGCTCTCCCCGTCGGGGGTGTCGGGGCTGTAGCATACCGATCCCACAGGCGTGCCGGTCGCGGTTGGGGTGTTCGTGGCGGTCGGAGAAGGCGTGCTGGTGGGAGCGGGCGTGGGCGTCCACGTGGGATCCCACGGGCAAACCCATTCTTCGAAACCTGTCGTTTCGTTGTACTCGTAATGACATGCAGGCGTGCTGGTGGGAGTGGGCGTGTTCGTCGGGGCTGGAGAAGGCGTGCTGGTGGGAGTGGGCGTGTTCGTCGCAGTTGGAGAAGGCGTGCTGGTGGGCGTGGGCGTGTTCGTGGCGGTCGGAGAAGGCGTGCTGGTGGGAGCGGGCGTGGGCGTCCACGTGGGATCCCACGGGCAAACCCATTCTTCGAAACCTGTCGTTTCGTTGTACTCGTAATGACATGCAGGCGTCGCGGTCGGAGTGGGCGTGTTCGTCGGGGGCGAGGTACTGGTCGGTCGGGGCGTGTTAGTTGGACGGGGCGTCGACGTCGGCGCAGTCGTGGCAGTCGGAGGGACCGGCGTGGACGTCGGAGGGGCCGTTGTCGACGTCGGCGCAGTCGTGGCAGTCGGAGGGACTGGCGTGGACGTCGGTGCTGGCGTGGCAGTCGGATCGGGAACCCAAACACAAACCCACTCTTCAGTCCAGGTCTCTTCGTTGTACACGTAACCGCATTCAACCGCGGCCGAAGCTTCTTCAATCCCGCCGCTCGGAATGAGCCCTACGGCAATTGCGCCCCCTCCCGCCACGCATAGAACGACAACAGCCCAATTAATTGCTGCTGTCAGACGATGGCCACGCCCAACAAACGCTAATGACACTGTCTTCCTTCTTGTACGCACTATTCCGCCAGTTGGTTTCTTTCTCACCAAAGGTTAACAGTTCCCACATCTTCTTGTGCCGCTGTGGTTGACGCGCTTCCCGCATGCGATCTCACCTAACTTGTACGATGCAACACGTGTTGAATGTCGTCCATAACTTAAGCGATACACAGATACTCAATGCAAACGCCTCTACGCCCTATAGATCGCGCGACGCTTTTCTAAACACTACCGCATCGCGACGGCGGGAATGCACAATTGTTTCCATGAACAACTCTGATCATGTTTTTTGGGGTGATGGATCCAACCGATCGCAACCAACCGCAGAATTGAGTGCCCAAGCACTCAATCGTTCAAGCGAAGACGAAAAAAGGTGGTTGGCTTTCGAATCAGTTTTGTCGAATCTAGGAGTTGGCATTCCGCAACCAACGCCAACATGGGGCAACATGATCTCGGACGGACGTAGCTTCATCGATACCGCGTGGTGGATCTCGACGATGCCGGGGATCGCGATATTCCTGCTGGTGTTGTCGCTGAACTTTATTGGCGACTGGCTGCGCGACCGATGGGATCCTAAGCTGCGACAGTTATGAACGCGCCGGATCTAGTGGCGATTGGGCACGTGACGTGGGATGTTTTGCCGGGCGCCCTTGATGAGCGCAGTGCGGGCGGTGCGGTGGCATTCGCGTCTGCGACTGCGAGTAGTTTCGGCGTCAGCGCGGCGGTAGTGACCTCGTGCGCGGATGACTATCCAATCGCGGACATCGTTGATGCGTCTGCCCGGTGTGTACGGATTCCTTCCGACGACACGTCCACTTTCGAGAATCGTTACGACGCGCGCGGAGACCGTGTGCAGGTGCTGCATCGCAGGGGAGGCGACATTTCGGTCGGAGACATACCGGAGGCGTGGCGCAGTCCTGACATGCTCTTCGTCGGCCCGCTGACTCAGGAATTGCCGGTGGATTGTCTGAGTTGGTTCGAGGCGCGAGCAACGTGCGTAGTTCCGCAGGGTTGGTTGCGGTCATGGACCGAGCCGTTGCCGTCGTTAGTTGAGGTGTCGAAATCGCCACCGGCAGGGATGAGTGCCGGGTGGGACATCTGCGTGATTTCGGAGTTGGAGGTTAAGCGCGGATCGTTGGGAGAATGGCGTGAGTCGTCGCGTTTTTTGGTCGTGACGAAAGGGGAGGATGGGGCTGATTTGTATACGGATGAGCAGCGCGAACCGGTGTCGGTGCCGTCTTTTGCGGGGATGGTCGAAGGTTCCGGTACGGACACGACAGGTGCGGGCGATGTTTTTGCGGCTGCGATGTTGATCCGCTATGCTGCGACCGGCGACGCGAAGGGGGCGGCAGTATACGCGTCCGCTTGCGCAGCGCTATCCACACGCGCTCCGAGTTGGAGCGCAGTGGAAGTGCCCAATCCGGAAATGCTCGGACGCCTTACGGGCTGAGGCGGAATGGTGGATATCGATCTGTCGTGAGCAGAAATGCGTAGGCAAGTACGCGATATCCCCAACGCGATACGCCAACAACGAAGTTGAACATCCAAGTCGGATATTTGCCGGTAAACAGAATCGCAAACCAAGCAATGATCACGACGAACAACGATATGATGCCCAAAACGATTAGACATATGTAGTGAGGGATTGCCAGCAACCACTTGATTATCGGCATCCATCTCTGCAGATCCGCTTCTGCATCGGGATAGGCTATCTCGAGATGCACCGACTGCTCCTCATCGGTCGAAGGATATTCGTCCACGAGCAGGACCAAATACGCTCCGACTCTAGCGCCAAACCGATTCGCCTCGAGCGCGAAGTTGAAGACCCAACGCGGGTACTTTTTGCGGAAGAGAATCATCAACAACACCCCAAACATTAATGAGGGAATCGTGACCGTGCTTAGACCAGCGTCCTCAACTGGAAAGAAAAAGTAGCTGTTAGTGTCGGCGATCAGCGCGGCAACGAGGCCGATTGGGATGATTAAGATCAACCTAAAAAACGATGTCAATCGATTGCGCTTGCCGTCTCCGTAGTCGACGCTGTATCGTACCGGATAGTCATCGTTCATGCCTGTCTCCTCGCCGATAGTCGGCGCGCTTGACGGATTAGCACCGTTCACATACTCAAAACGACCATTTCCAACCAACTTACCACACACCTTACCACCATTTGAGTCAAATCAGGATTGCATTTCAAACGCATCCAGACCCGCGCATCCCCTATCGATCTTTGCGACAAAAGACGCGATTATGTTTAACTTACAAACGAACTCAATAAATCTTGCAGATGGAGTTAGTCCGATGAATGAAATGGGTAATCGAGCACAAGCCGTTGCGGAATTGTTGAAAGCGAAAGGCCATACCATCGGCGTCTCCGAGTCTTCAGGCGGGGGATTGATTTCGGCGTGTCTTTTGGCGGTGCCCGGAGCTTCGGCGTATTTCATTGGTGGTGCGGTGACGTACACGCGGACCTCACACAAGGCCTTCCTGGGTGTGCCAGATGATGCTTTAACGGGTATCAGGTCATCAACGGAGGAGTACGCTGCACTCAACGCACGGGCGGTGCGAAAAGCGTTGGGCACAACATGGGGCCTCGCCGAGACGGGTGCGAGCAGCCCGACCGGCAACCGTTACGGCGATGCTGCGGGTCACACCTGCGTCGCGGTTTCGGGACCGGTTGAGAGATCGATCACGCTGGAAACTGGGGATTCAGACCGAGAGGCCAACATGTGGGTGTTCGTCGACGCGGCATTCGAATTGTTGGAAGAATGTCTGAAGGAAGCTGACTGATCGGCGATACGGTCGCACCCGGCATCGTCATCGAAACTGTATTGGACGTTGTTTTTTTGTGCTAGGCGTGCCGTCTCGTCGATCCGTCGGGCTCGAGTCGTTTCACGTTTGGCGGTCGGAATCCACTCTAAGGTGGATCGTTTTACCCACCGAGGGAACGCCTCGAAATTCCGAGCAGAGCCGGGATGTTCGGCGAACCTTAGTTCTAATTCGGACGGGATTTCGAGGTTTTCGACAGCGTCGAGAGCGTTCCAAGTGCCATCAATCTTGGCCGCATTGACCTTGGCGGTCCCGCGCGGCATCATCAATCCGGCGTTGACGAGTTTTGCGACTCGAATTTTGTTCGATTTCGACCAGTTGGAGCCTTTGCGGCGCGGTGCGAATCAGTGCATGGTACGTTCATCGTCGACCGATTTGTTGCGGCTGTCGACGAACGCACTCAACATTAGCGGCACCGCTAGTCCCGGTATCGCCAGCAGCAACCCGCAAATGGCGACTTAAACGAGGGGGCGCCTTGACGTCGCGTAACCACGGCCAGTGTTTCGGAAGATGCCAGGTGGCGATCCACCGGCGGTGAATTGCGGCCCGGGCTCCACCGTCAACGCGACGCCGGTGTAACTTTGTCGGAATGTTTCTTCGTCGACGATTCGTCTGCCGTTGGCCGGATCATTCAAGTAATACCTGCCAGATTGGATGTGCTCCAACACGACGAAATGATTGAACTCCTATATGAGAATGGCGGGAAATTTTATCTGTTTTAGGCTCGCGACCGAGTTGCGCCATCCATCGATCTTCAATCCGTGTCGCCTTCCGGCGGCTACGATGTCGGCGGCGTTGGAACCGTCGCGACTAACGCCGCACGCCGACCTCAATTCTTCAGTTGAAACCCACCGGCCGCAGTAACCGAGAATCGCACCTAAGCATGCCGCTCCGCGCTCTGAGATTTCAAGCTGGGGAAAGAGCGGCGTCCGCAGCGGCAAATTGAATACGCGGCGTATCAAATTCCGAAACATATCAAAGTTCAATTCCGCTGTGGTCTAAGGGAGAATAACGCTCATTGGTGAACCCCGTTCATAAATGATCCTGGCGTTACACGTAGAGCCGTCGGCAATTTGAGCGCCGAGTTGGTCGCGCAGCACCAATTTGACGAGATGCATCTGGTGTCGGCTGCTGAGACCGAGATCGTTAAGCCAATCGGGCGGATGGACCGGCGTGTTCGCAATCTCAACGACGTCAGCTACGACGACATCGTCGCCAGTGGTGATTGCCGAAGATGTGCCGACGCGGGCCTCCATTCCAAGTTCATTTCTTCGCGCGTTTTCCGAAGAGACCAATGCCACAGCTTAGATCATGCCTGGATCAGCTGTCCTGACGATAGAGACGACGTCGTTTGGTTCGATAGCTCGCCCAACAAATAGCTCTTGGGCCATCACTTCACCAGCTACATTGCTCACGATCAACTGTCCCTCAGATTTGATTGCGGCGAGTTCGCGAAGATCGGTGCGAGCTAACCGGAGTTCATGACTTTCGACCGGATCAGCGACGTCCCCGAGCGCTTCAACTCTTGCCTGGGCGATACGAACCTTACGATCGAGTTCGTGGGAACTCAAACGAGCCACAGGTTGGTCGAATTCGACCACAGGACCTACTTGGACGAAGATCTGGGCCACTCTTCCGTTCATTCCGGATGTGATTGCGTTGCGATTTCCGGGGTACAAAAGCACACAGTCGGTGGATATGCCGCGTTGGATCTCGCCTAACGTCGCCCAGCCGATTGAGGCGATGACCGCGAGGAGAAGCCCCGATTGAGTAAACCACTCATGCGGAGCGGTGACGCGCATTAGTCCGTCGATCGATTCCCGTTGCCCGCGACGCGTGATCGCTTCATTGCGGTAGATGATGATCGGCGTCGCAGACGTGGCCGTTTCGCTTGGCTAATTCTTGGTGTCTGAATTACCGGTTGACACGATCGGGTCAGTCCAAACTCAGGTAGTTCGTATATCGATGTTCAAAATAACCCTATTCCGATTTTCAACTTTTGACTAGTGATACGTCATCCCGATAAGGCTGACAACACATGGGTAACCAGACCCATTCTTGGATGTCGTCTCGTCAACGGCCGAAACCCGCTCGAGGTTGTACCGTGATTGCGCAAGATTTAGACCAACGAGCTTGTCATACACGAGGTTGCGCTACGCCCACACTCTGTAGAAGGACGGAAAAAGAGGTTGAGAATTCACATTATTTTCACTTGATTTTTGCTGAATCTCAATTTGGCAATCAGTGCCTCCGGGTTCGCTCAGCAAATGCAAATGCGATGTCAGTTTGAACCTAGCGACGACCAACGTCATTGGTGTAAACTAGGTTCCGAGCCAAATACCATACGAGATCAACCAAGAACTCACGAGGGAGTGTTCCTTTGGACGCGGATCCAAGACTTGAATTCGACTCGGAAGAGGAGAGTCGCCCTAACGTCTTGAGAAGGGTTGAAAGCCACGTCCAAAGCCGGGTTTTGTCCGGATTGCTCGAATTGGTTCCGCTTTTGGTGACAATAATCGTCGTGGTTTACCTCATCAACGCGACCGACGAATTTTTCAGAAGCCTACCGTTCATCGAAGGCAAGCCTTGGGATTTTACTGGTATCGGATTAGTGGTGCTAGGTTTCATTTTCTACCTGATCGGCCTGCTAGCCCTTTCGAAGTTGGGTCGCGGTATGTTGACTTTAGTCAGCAGAGTGATGAACTTCATCCCGGTGGTTAAGACCCTGTATGGCGTTACTCAACAAGCGATGGCTTCCGTAGGTTCTTCTGCGAACTTCAGCCGTGTCGTATTCATCGAGTGGCCACGTGACGGGATGGTGGCAATGGGTTTCGTCACCGGGCGGGCTAGGGCTCCGGGTAGCGAAGAAGATCTGGTTTCCGTTTATGTCCCCACAGTTCCGAACCCGACATCGGGTAACATGGCATTTGTTTTGGAAGACGACGTTGTTGAAACCGATATCACAGTTGAGGACGCGATGAAGCTGATCTTTTCAGGCGGTATCGTTTTGCCCGAATCGATCTCGATGGCAAGAATGCCCCGTCCTCCTCGAACCGCGGACAGTTTTGTTGGCAGATACGATCGAGATGCATGATCGATGCCCCTGACTCCAGTGGTTGCGCGGCTATAGAATGTACGCTCGCGGAAGTGCGAACGATGCGGAACGGTTAAATCTGAATTACCCTAGGCCTAAGGGGGTGTTGAACCGATGGAAATTAACACAGAACGAGTGGGCAATGCACTGATAGTAATGCCCAGCGAAAATCGAGTGGATGGCACGAACGCGCGGGATTTTCAAGTTGGTCTGGAGGAAGCGATCGATCAAGAGGATCGTTCGGTCGTGTTCGATGCTGAGACTCTGACCTACATCAGCAGTGCCGGCCTACGGGCGATTCTGTTGGTTGTTAAGTCGATCAACCGGCAAGGTGGCAAATTCGCCGTGTGTTCGTTATCCGACCCAATCCGGGAGATCTTCTCGATTAGCGGATTTGACAACATAATTCCCATCGAATCTACTCGCGACGAAGCAATCGACGCCGTAAGGTGACCGTCTTTCCGGCCGACGCGAACCGCAACCGGGCATGACCTGCCTCGATAATTCCTCGAATCGCAGTTCGGAGAAAGCTACCTAGTCGCGATGCGGAACACCACAAAAAAAATCCTGGTCGTAGACGACGAACCAGATCTCGAACCGCTTATACTCCAACGGATGCGTCGGAACATCCGAAGAGGCGAGTACGAGTTTGTCTTTGCTCATGACGGAGTCGAAGCCCTCGAGATGCTGATGGCCGACAAAGAGATCGACTTGGTCGTGTCGGATATCAACATGCCTCGCATGGACGGTTTGACGCTGTTGCAACAGATCCAAGAAGTTACGCCGGACATTCGCGCCATCATCATTTCCGCATACGGCGACATGGAGAATATCCGAACTGCGATGAACCGCGGCGCGTTCGATTTCGTGACGAAGCCGCTTGATTTCCAAGACCTGAGACTGACGATCCAACGTACGCTGCAACATCTCGACGAGTGGCGTGACGCCTTACAGTCGAGAGACAAATTGGTAGCGTTGCAAAACGAACTTGACGTCGCAAATAACATTCAACAATCCGTTCTGCCGGCAAGTTTTCCAATAAGCGATCAGTACGAAATCTACGGATCGATGCAGCCGGCGCGCAACGTCGGCGGCGACTTCTTTGATGTTCAGATTTTGAGGGGCGGCAAGATCGGGCTAGCGATCGCCGACGTTTCGGACAAAGGAATGCCGGCTGCTCTGTTTATGATGTCGAGCCGGATGTTATTGAAAGGTGCGGGGCAAAGGTTCGAAAACCCCGGCGAGGCGCTAGCGGAAGTTAATGACCTGCTTGACGCCGAAAACGAAGCCTCGATGTTCGTGACGCTTTTCTACGCGATCTACGATCCCCAAAACTCGGAATTTCGCTATGCCAACGGTGGTCATAATGAGCCGATAGTAGTCCATCCAGACGGACGGACCACGATCATAGGTCCCACAGGCGGCACCGCACTAGGAATCCTACCCGGGCTGGAGTATCGAGAATCCATGGTTAAGCTCGAATCCGGCGACACGGTGATCCTATACACCGATGGGATAACTGAAGCGTTTAACGCTGAGGGCGAACTCTTTGGCATGGATCGGCTGCGACAGGTATTCCAAGATAGGCAACCGATGAACGCCCAAGAGGCCAGTGCGATGGTGTTTGATGCGGTCAATGAATTCGCTGGCGACGAACCGCAATCCGACGATCAGGCGTGCTTGGTCTTTAGACACGCGTAATCACCCCGCCCATGAGCGTACGAACTACAGTCGAATTTTTGCCCGAAATCGGCGAACTCGAGGCAATCCAGACAACTATTGGGTCGATTTCCGAGCAGGGGGAGTGGACGCCGGACCTGACCTATCAAATCGAGCTGATCGTCGAAGAACTTTGCATCAATGTCATTAACCACGGTGAAGTCGACGGTACCCAACCAATCAGAGTCGAGATTGAATCGGACATCGATTTCATAAAAATTGAAATCTCAGACAATGGGCGGGCGTTCGATCCGACGAAAGACGTAGCGACGCCAACGCAAATTACTTCGATAGAGAACAGCGAAATCGGCGGATGGGGTGTGCATTTGGCGCACACGTTTTCAGATGAAATGCACTATCGCCGCGTTGACGACAAGAACTGTCTGACCCTCGTTAAACGGAGGACGGGTTGAGAGTCCGTCGCCCTGTTATCGCTTTTTCAGGGTTGGCCGCGTTACGAGCGGCGATTGCAATTGTCTGCTTCATCGCATTTCTAAGTTGTTCGAACTCGCACGAGGCCACTAGTTCCCCGACCGATTCGGGTGGCATCGTGCAGCAATTAGTTGCCGACGATTTGGCTTCGAACCCTGTTTCAACGGACGCCAATCAACGTAACGGCGTTTCAGACGGAAGAATATTGTTCGGTCAATCAGCGGCTTTCACCGGCCCGGCGTCCGATCTGGGTGTGGGCATGCGAACGGGCATCTTGGTGGCGTTCAATGAAGCAAACGAGGCGGGTGGCGTGCATGGTCGTATGCTTGAGTTGGCATTTCGCGACGACGCGTACGAACCAGAAGCGGCAATCGCGAACACGTCGGCACTGATCCAGGAAGACAAAGTTTTCGCGCTCGTCGGGGCCGTTGGCACTCCGACTTCGAGGTCTGCGGTGCCAGTTGCTGCCGCAGAAGGAGTTCCGTATGTTGCGCCATTCACGGGTGCCGAGTTCTTGCGAAGTCCAAGTTACGAACATATCTTGAACGTTCGCGCTTCGTACTACCAAGAGACGGCCGAGATGGTGAATCGTCTAATAACCGACCTAGGCATAACTCGTATCGCCGTGATGTATCAAGATGATTCATTTGGACGAGCCGGTTATCAAGGCGTGCGGATCGCATTGGCCGATTTGGGAACGGAACCAGTCGCCATCGGAATCTACCCGCGCAATACCAAGGCCATCAAGACCGCACTATTGGACCTAAGGCAGGGCGAACCAGAAGCAGTGATCATGATCGGTGCATATGAACCGGTAGCGCATTTGGTCTCTTGGGCTCGCCACACCGGCTTCAATCCGGAATTCATGACCGTGTCATTCGTTGGCAGCAACGCCTTGGCGAGGGAGTTGGGGGAGCAAGGCAAAGGCGTGTACGTCACGCAGGTGGTTCCCTTTCCTACGGACTCGTCGGTGCCCATCGTTGCGGACTATCTGAACGCTCTCCGATTACACGCGCCGGGAGACGAACCTGGATTCGTTTCGTTGGAGGGGTACATTGCAGGAAGATTTGTTATCGAAGTTGTCGAGGGTTGTGGCAGCGACATCACGAGATCGTGCTTCTTGAAGAATCTGCGCAATGACCAGATTATTGATCTCGGCGGGTTTCCACTGCGTTTCGGCGAGAATGACAGCCAAGGTTCTAACGAAGTATTCTTGACCGTCATCGGCGAAGACGGAGAATACCATCCGATTGAGACAATGGTCGAACGATAACATTGATTGCTCAAGCCAGAGGACTGCTCGAAGGACGTTTCCGCCTGTCTGCGCAGATGTACGTGGGTATCGGGGCGGCGGTAGCTTTGACACTCAGTGCTAGCCTTGTGGCATGGCTTTCATTTAACGCGATCGGGCATGCCAACAATCGAGTCCGAGAGGAGAGCGTACCGGAGATGGTCGCATCGTTCGGTATCGCTCAATATTCGGGTGTGCTGGCGGCGGCGGCTCCTCGTTTGACTGCCGCGGTCACGACCGCGGAATTCAACCAGGTTGTGACTGAGATTGACGCCACTGCAGCGCTATTCGAACAACAACTCGACTCGCTGGCGGCTGCGGGTGATGGAGGGCAGAGATTGGCCCGCATCAGACAGTACGCTGACCAACTCACCCAAAGTGTCGAGCAAATTAAAGTCGACAAACAAGAACTTTTGGATCTAGGCGATCGAACCACGGCCATCAGCATCGAACTGTCGCTCTTGCAGCAAAGACTGGATGATATTTTGATCCCGGCTATCGATGATCAGCTTTTCTATACGATGACTGGGTACAGTGACCTCGGTCGCGCACCTGCGTCGCAAAGCGAACATTTTTCGGAGACTGAGTTTTATCGCTACCGAAACGTAGCTGATCTACAGTCGGCTGCTAACAACGCAACCCAATTGTTGGCCAGCGCTTTTACCGTCTCCGATGCAGCGTTCATCGAGCCTTTAAGGGAACGGGCTGAGGCAGCTCGGAGTCGTATTGAACGTAGTCTCTCGGTGCTGCGA
Source organism: uncultured Dehalococcoidia bacterium (assembly GCA_951812795.1). Lineage (GTDB taxonomy): Bacteria > Chloroflexota > Dehalococcoidia > Lucifugimonadales > Lucifugimonadaceae > Bin127. The sequence continues at coordinate 1,281,666 of OX638325.1, read as the reverse complement.
AGCACCGAATACGCGCAGGTTTTGACATTCATATTTGATCGGCTATTCGAAGTTGCGCTCGGTGATGACAGTGGTTTCGAACTGCTGGCCCGCCAACACGATCTCGCCGACCGCCAACATGAACTCTTGGAACTGAATCGACAGGTTGCTGTGCTGCTCGTCGAAGAAGTTGACAACTTAGTCAAATCTGCCGAGACCACCGTAAGCATCGAAACGGACGTCGCTGAACAATCGATATGGCAAGGCCGTGCATTCCTGATAGCGATCAGTGTGCTCAGCGTCGTGGGCGCGTTTCTGATCACTTGGTTGTTCGTGGGCAAGGTGCTGTTGCGACGCATCCAAACACTTTCTAATCGCATGCTCCGGATGGCCGATGGTGACCTCGAATCGAAGGTCGAGATCGGTGGGCGCGACGAGGTGGCGGAGATGGCGGATGCGTTGGAAGTGTTCCGCCAACACGCGCTTGAGGTGCAACGCTTGAATTTGGTTGAACAACTTGCCAACGAATTACAGGGCAAGAACGATCAGCTCGAACGAGTGTTGAACGACCTTCAAGACGCTCAAAGTCAGATCATTGCGCAAGGCAAGTTGGCCGCGCTCGGTGAGTTGACCGCAGGTGTCGCCCACGAAATCAGGAATCCGCTCAATTTTGTGAACAACTTCTCCGAGGCATCCGAGGAATTATTGGAGGAACTCAAAGAGATCCTAGAAGAGTCGGCCGAAGAGATCGACCAAGAAGACAAGGATTACATCGAAGAGATCACGGGGGACTTGACCGCCAACCTAGTTCGCATCAAAAACCACGGCGAACGCGCGAATCGCATCGTGCACGGCATGTTAGCCATGGGACGTGAATCTACCGACCTTCAGGAAACTGATCTCAACAGTCTCATCGATGAGTTCACGCAACTTGCGTATCACAGCGGCCGCGCGACCGATCCGGACATGAATTTAGAGATCAAGTCAGATTTTGATCCCGACGTGCCGTCAATCCAGGCGATTTCGCAAGACTTAGGGCGGGTATTCTTGAATCTCGTAACCAACGCGTGGCATGCAACAGAAGACAAACGCGACATGCTCCGTGAACAAGCACCCGAAACCTCAATGGATTACATGCCTGGTCTGTCCATCAGCACGCGTTCCGTTGACGATCACGTCGAGATCCGATTCCGTGACAACGGTACCGGAATGCCCGATGATGTCGTTGAAAAGATATTCAACCCCTTCTTCACGACGAAGGCGACCAACCGCGGTACCGGTTTGGGACTCTCGCTCTCGATGGACATCATCCGGAGTCATGGCGGCACCTTGGATGTGGAAACCGAGCTTGGCGAATACACCGAGTTCTTGGTGACCCTTCCGACCCAACGATCTGGTGCAGCCGTGGGTGGCGCGTTGGTTGCTGATGACGACGACGATGGCGAGGACGACTAGGGATTGTCCATGGACTCAGGTGGGTAGCACGGTGTCTTTCATGCGGTAATCACGGCCGCAATCAACGGTTGATGAACCATCGAAACGTCTGTTGAATGAATCGACGGATGGGGTTTCTGATCTTCGCTATTTCCTAGAATTTCGGGCACCTGCCGAAGATTAATCTCGTTGAAACGAGGTTTCCCGTGCAATCGATCCGCATGGTTTTAAATGCGCGCGTGTTTTTGCGATGACGATGTTCAGATGGGATCGCAAGTTACGGGGTCGAATCAGGTGATTTGTCAGGATTAACCTCGTTCAACAATCCAACTAGCCGCCTTGAAGACGGGTTACCCGCAGGATTTTTTTGAAAGTACGGCATTTACCTTCCTAGACTTGTCGGTGGCGAACCTCAGTACGCTCTAAGCCGGTGTTTTCGCCGACCTGACATCGCTGAGAACCCTGCGGTTGGAACGCCGCTTGTGTCATCAACTCCCGCCCGGGCTATCAACGCAAACGATGCAAAAGTTCACAAACCTCACGGGATTGACATGGGGTGCCGACTTTCCGGGAACAGGGAATTTTGGGTAACTATATCTAATGGTTCAAGCGTTGCCTAAGAGTCCGGGTTCATCGTCGGTGGTTGAATGTCGCCATATCGTTGGTACTCGCCATCTTGCGCTCGTGCTCAGCGTAGTGGCGGTCGAGGTCTTTGTCGACCATTGACCAGTCGGCATCCAAGTTGAAGCAACATCAGAGAGAATCTTTGGGCAAAATTGCGTACTAAGCAGACATTTGCGAAACCGTGCGGATAACTCCCATCTGAATGTCAGAGTGTCGCGGGTTGTGCACGACATATCACTTCACATTTCTAGACGATCCGCGAAACCCAAGGCGATGTACAGACGTGTGCCGATACGCCGCCATCGGTAAATGAAGAAATTCGAAACCTAAATCGTACCAAAGCGCAGTACCTGGCGTCGCAAGTTGGCGAATATTCTCGATGCACGCGGTAACATGGCAGGCTGAACCGTCGCGCCGTAGCTTTACAGTTGGCGGAGCCGAGGATCCCAGCGGTCGCGCAACCAATCGCCGATGAAGTTGACCGACATCACGATCAGCAAAATCGCCAGCCCCGGAAATACCGCCATCCACCAAGCGGTGTTGAGGTACTGACGTGCATCAGAAACCATGTTGCCCCATGTCGGGATATTGGACGGTACACCAGCCCCAAGGAAGGATAAACCAGCCTCCGTCAGGATAAGGCCGCCGACGCGTAGTGTGATGAGAACGACGACGGTGTTGACAAGGCCCGGCATGAGGTGTCGCCACATGATCCGCAAGTCAGAACCGCCAGCCACTCGGGAGTACGCGACATAGTCCCGCGTCTTAAGGGTCAAGACTTCGGCGCGCACGTTTCGGACCACGCCAGCCCAGGTAGCGAGTATGAGGAGGACTAGCAACACGGAAACGCTCTGGCCGAAAACGATGGCGGCGAGGATGGCGATAAGGAGGAACGGAAGCGCATTCCAGACATCGACGAGGCGCATCATGAGCTCGTCGAAGAGTTTCCCGTAGAAGCCTGAGACCATGCCAAGGGATGCGCCTACGGCAACCCCGACGACGAGAGAGATGGCGGCGACAGCGAGCGAGATGCGTGCGCCGTACATGATGCGGGTCAGGATGTCACGGCCCAAGTGGTCGGCACCGAGAATGAAACGGTCCGTGACGCGCTCATTTTCTTCGTAGAACTGGGTGTACCAGATCGGTGGGGCTTGGCGCGCCCTGAGATTCTGCTCGTCTTGTCCAAAGGGAGCGAGCCAAGGTGCGGAGACGGCCATGAAAATGAGTCCTGAGACGATAACTATCGGAAGCAGTGGCCAACGGCGGAGAACGTACCCGACTTTGCTGACGAAACCGCGTTCGTCCGAACTTGTCGGCGATTGCGATGCTGCTGCGGTGTTTGCGGCGTCGGTAGCCATTGGTTAGTCGTATCTGATCCGGGGGTCGACGAACAGGTAGAGCATGTCGGCCAGGAAGCTGCCGGCGACGTAGAGGATGGCGAACATGAAGATGACACCCGTCAAAAGCGGGAAGTCGTTATTGTGGATCGAGTCGACTGCCAATCTGCCGACACCAGGCCATGCGAAGACCGATTCGACTATTACAGACCCCTCAAGGAAGCCAATCAATATCAACGCAGAGACGGTGATCGGAGGTATCAGAGCGTTTCGGAAGGCGTGTTTCCAGATGACGGAGTTGACGTTGACGCCTTTGGCGCGTGCAAGTTTGACGAACTCTGAGTCAAGGACCTCTAGCATCGAGGAGCGGGTGAGTCGCAGATAGCTGGCGGCCGGCAGCAATCCGAGCGTGATCATTGGCAAGGCCAATGCTTCGACTTGGTGTGGCCAGAACGGTTGATCGACCGGTCGGCCTCCCGGCGGGAGCCAGTCAAGGGTTACGGCGAAGATCAAGATGCCGACGATGCCCATGAAGAAGGCGGGGGTGGCCTGACCCAAGAGTGCGAATGTTCGCCCGAAGTAGTCCCACACGGTTCCGCGGGCTATCGCCGATACCACGCCGAGAGGTATTCCAATGAGTGTGGCGAGAATGAATGCGGCGATGCCGAGTTGGATCGTGGCTCCAAGTTTTTCGAAAACGACTGTCCGAACGTCGCGTTCGGCTAGGAGGGTCACGCCGAAGTCGCCAGTGACGACTCTTCCAAGCCAGATGAAGTATTGAACGATCAGAGGTCTATCGAGGCCGAGTTTCTCGGAGAGTGCGGCGATCTGCTCTTCGCTCATGCCGTAGCCGCCGGGCTTGGCGTAGAGGAGCAGTGGATCGCCTGCCATGCGGGATAGGACGAAAACTATGAGTGTCGCTGCAACGAGCGACATGATTGCAAAGACAAAGCGTTGTGCGAGGAATTTCCGCATGTGGTTTTGCGTCCGTCATCGAAGACACAAACGGCCCCACAAGTGGGGACGCGTCACTAGACGATGATATGTGACGCTGGGTGGTGAAGGCTCAAGGCCGAGGCGACTTAACATCGCCTCGGCCTAGGAGCGAACTTCACACTAGCGCTGGACGAGTTTGATGTTCTCGAACTCGTTGGAGCCAGCGAACGCAGACGACGTACCGACCCACTCCGCGATGGAGTTGGGGTTGTAGACCGTCAAAACCGGGACCTGGACGGTGCCGGCGAAGATCATCTGGTCGTAAAGGTAGTCGACCAGTTCGGTGTTCAAGCGGATGCGCTCGACGGGATCGCCTTCGATCGCCACGGCCTTGAAGGTGTCAGCGATCGCGGGGATCTCGATACCACAACCGAATCCGCCGCGAGTGAAGCTGGTCTCGGTGAGACCGTGCGGCCAGTCGAACGGAATGGCGGTGGAACCTTCGTCACAGTCACCCGCGTACGGGATCGTGTTGGTCCGGCCAACCAAGCTCGGGCGGATGATGGAGTACGCAGACTTGAAGACCTGCAGATCCATCTCGGGCCAGAGTTCTTTCCACATTCCGGCGATGGCATCGTTCAACTCAGCGTTAGTACCGCTGGAGCCGCCGAGTTCGCCACCAGTCCAGATGCCGATCGGGAACTTGGCGGTGGGCCATGCGGTGTTGGCCATGTGGTCGAGGGCCTCATCCGGGTTGTACGGTATCAACCACTCGTCTTTGAAGTAGCTGGCGGTCGTGTCGACGTACTCGATCGAGCCGACGGTTCCAAAGCCGTCGAGAATCGTCTCGACGAGGAGTTCGCGGTCGATGGCCTTGGCCAACGCCCATCGGACGTCACGTGCTTCTTCCATGTCGCCTGGCTGCTTGCCAGGGATGTTGCATCCGACCCACGGGAGGTCGTGGACGCAGTAACCAGAACCTGTGCGGTTGAGCGGCTCCCCGGTGCGGGCGTGATTCTCTTCCCAGTAGTTACCGGAGAAGATGACTTGGTGCACACGGCCGGAGCGAGTAATGCTCTCAGCCTTGAATCCGCTCTCCACCAACGGGCGAATGTCCTTTAGCGGAACAGCGTCGGCGATGTCAACATCGCCGGTGCGGAGGAAGGCTACTCGGGTTGAAGGTTCGGGGACCTCGGTGAAACGGAGTGTCTGAATCTCGGGAGTAGCGAACCAGTGGTCGTAATCGACGGCTGTGAGGACCGCTCGGTCATCCTGGACCCACTCGACGACTTCGAAGGGGCCGGTGGAGACGATGTTCTCACGTAGCCAATCGACGCCGTTCAGGTCGTGGGCGGCCTTTGAGAAGAATGCGGTTCCCTGTGCCTGCTCGTTCAGGAAGTTACCGTTCCAGCGGGGGTCGAAACCACCCTCAGTGAAGTTGAACTGCACCGTGTAATCGTCGACCTTGACGGTCTCGTCGAATATGGCGGCAAAATCGCCGGCCTGACCGTGGATGCTGGTCGGGTTGGTGTTTGCGTTGGAGTCGTTCATCGTGAAGACAACATCGTCGGCAGTGAAGCCGCCGAAGCCGTCGTGGAAGACGACATCCTCGCGGAGGTTGATGGTGGCCATGGAGAGGTCAGAAGCTAGTTCCCAATCGAGGGCTAGCTTGCCGACGGTTCGGCCGTCGTCATTAACTGCGAATAGTCCTTCACCAACACCCCAGTACTGCATCGCTTCGACTGGCGCCTGGGCGCTGCCTAGGCCAACGCCTGGTGCGATGTTGAAGACGGCGACTCTGATTTCACCGTACTCGTGGTTGGGTTGCGGTGCGGGTTCGATCGCGACGATCGGCAACGGAGTTGCGGTCGGGATCGGCGTCGCGGTAGCGATCTCGACGACGGTTCGGGTGACTTCGACCTGTACCTCGCGTACCACTTCCTTTTCGACCTCAACCTCGACTTCTCGGATGACTTCCTTTTCGACCTCGACCGGAACTTCAACCTCGACTTCTCGGATGACTTCCTTTTCGACTTCGACGGGAACTTCAACCTCGACTTCGCGGATGACTTCCTTTTCGACTTCGACGGGAACTTCAACCGCTACTTCGCGGATGACTTCCTTTTCGACCTCGATTTCGACGGGAACTTCGACTTCGACCTCTCGAACGACTTCCCTTTCGACTTCCACGGGAACTTCCACCTGAACCGTTCGAACCACTTCACGTTCTACAGTGACCTCGACGATTTTTTCCGTGGTACATGCGAACGCGGCGATTGCGACTAATCCGGCCAAAGCCGCGAGTACAAATCTCTTTGAGACCATGGTCCCTCCTACTGTGCGTTTTCGTATTTCGCAACCTTTAATTGTATTTCTCGACTTATCGGCGAGATTGGATCGCAGTGCGGCTATGCTTTGTGGCGGGATGCGTTGAAAATACGAAACTTGGTTCGTGAATCGTCGACATACGGGCATTCAATGAACGAATCGGTTCAATGTGCAATTCCGGACGCGTTCGTCAGCATGCCTATCGACGGACGCAAATCGCAGAATCGTGTTGAATCGACGCGATCTACCGTGGTTTTACCACGACGTGACGTTCCGTGCCCTGTCCTTCGCTCTCGGTTACCACCTGCTGGTTGTCCGACAAAGCGATATGGACGATGCGCCGCTCTTCCGGAGTCATTGGGTCGAGCGATTTCGCTCTTCCACGCGATGCAGAACGAGCGGCACTTTCTGCGATGGTATGCAGTTTTTGAGTTCTGCGCAGCTGGTATCGTTCAACGTCGATGATGATATTGGCGCGTTGTTCGATACGCCGGTTTACTAGCATTCTCACGATGAACTGCACGTCGCGCAGGGTCTCCCCGCGGCGGCCAATGAGTAATCCACTGTCTGCACCTTCAATTTCGAACACAACCGAACCATCGCGCAATTCGTCCAAAACGTATGCTTCTACATCCACGTTCATAGCGGATATGAGGTAGGACAATATTTCGCCCGTAACGGTCTCGAGCTCGGCGCGGTCCTGGATCGGTTCTGCCTGAGGTTCAGGCCTTCGTTGGCGTTGGGTCACCGTGGGCGCGGGATCTTCGGCGTTGCCCGCACTACCGCGAGATTCAATTTCTTGTCGCCGTGGTTGACGTTCTCGCTGATTCGGTCTGCGTTGAGAACGTTGGCGGTTGGCTGAAGCTTGACGATTTCGCCGAGGTTGCGGTCGCTCGCGACGTTGTCGCGGAGCTTCGCTGTCTTGGTCGTCACTTTGTGTATTTCGCTCTTGACGTCTTGGACGTGTTTGACGCTGCCGACGTTCGGTCTGTCGCGCTTGCCGTTGTGGTCGGGTGCGTTCCGGTTCCGGTTCCGAGACCCCTGTCGCCTCATCCATCTGTTGCTGGCGTTCCTCGACCTCCCGCGCTTCTTCGGCCAATACGTCCGACAGTTTGGCGACTTCGATCTCCGCGAGAGCGCCGCCGAGGCCGAAGATTCCGGCCCGGCCCGGATTTAGCACTCTAATGTCGACGTCTTCGAGCTCGGCGTCGAGTGTTTCGAGCGCGACGGCGGTTGCCTCTTGTACGTTCTTGCCGGTGAATACCCGTCGTATCGTCATCTGTTATCTCCTCATCGTCCAAATCGTCGTTTTGGTTTTTCTCCGCGAGGTCAGTTTTGATTGCTATCGCCTGTGCTCGCGTCTCTGCCGTGCCGAGGTAGAGTTTTCCGAACAGCTCGATCGGCTGCTTTCCGCCAACGAAGTATTGGATTACTACGCCGACGATGTTCGATAGCAATATGTAAATGCCCAGGCCTGCTGGGAACTGGTAGGTGAAGACGCCGATCATCACTGGCATCATCCATTGCATAATCCGCTGTTGGGATTGCTGCCGCTCGTCAACCGCCACAGTTGATGTCATCTTGGTAGTGATGAACATCGAGGCGCCCACGAGCACCGGCAGCAAAAAGTTGAGCGGCAAATAGACCTGCGACACGGTGTCTGCTAGGTCGATGCCGAGGAATAACCGACTGAACGGGACGTCTGCGCTGGCAGGGTTCCACGCGTAGAACGAGGCGGACAGATTTGCCATGCCTTCAGGGGTCGTCGGCATCGTGCGGATAATTGCGCGATAGAAACCGATCCAGATAGGCATCTGGATAACCATCGGCCCCAAGCAACCGATCGGATTGACGCCGGCCTCTCGGTAGAGAGCCATCGATTCACTCGATTGCGCTCGGCGACTGTCAGGATCTTTCTTGTCCTTATATTTTTCTTGTATCGCCTTCATCCGGGGCTGCAATACTTGCAGCTTCTTCATCTGGCGGGTCTGACGAATTGTGAGCGGTATCATCAACAACCGCACGATGACGGTGAATACGATGATGCTCAATCCGTAATTCAAAAAGAAGTAGTGATACAACAGCGCAAGCGAGTTGATCATGGGGCGCATGATGCCCTGATCCCAAAGTAGACCGAGGAATTCCATCAGGAATTGCCTCCATCAGCTTGGGATCTGATTTCAAAGATGATCAGCCGCATCGACCACCATCCTTCAAGACGACGCATCCCTGCAACGTCTGATCACTTGGCGAGAACCACTTGAGTTCTCCGTCGAGCGTATGTACATAGACAAAACCATTGAGTAGAACTGGCGCAGATTTGACCGCGCTGTCCGTCGGAAATGCGCCGACGACTTGGCCGTCGTTGACGTTCAACACATGAACTCCGTCATCTCCAGATGGCACAGCGAGGACCCGTTGAGTGAATTCATTGCGTACTCGATCAAAGAGTAGCGGAGCCCCGACGATCTGCCCGTCAACTATCGTCTGCCAGATCGGGTTGCCGTTTGAAATGTTGAGGGCGTGCACGTGGCCGCCTAGGGATGCGACATAGATGGCGCCATTCATGTTGTCAGGTATCGCTTTTGCCCACACCCATGCGCCGGCGTCGAACTGCCAATCTGGGCTTTGCGACCGTGGGTTGAGGCGGTAGAACCGGCCCGATAGATCGCCGAAATATATCGCGCCTTCGTGGAACAACACGGGACCGGCGATCGCGCCTTCCGCTTTATATGTCCATCGCACTCGGTCACTGAGGTCTCCGTCCGTGAGGTCAATTGCGTAAAGCGTCCCTTTGTCCGTGCCCACGTAAGCGGTGTTAGAGGCGTTGTCGACCGCCACCTCGCCCCAGACTTCACCGTCCAATGGGGTGCGCCACGCAACTCGGCGACCGGCTATGGGGTCGGCATTCAATGCGTAGAGGTAGCCTGGAGGATCTCGTTCTCGGTCAACTGGCCCGGTTCCCTGTAGCAAGAGGCCGTTATCCGTCGAGGTCAGTTTGCCAACTAATTTTGCCCGCAGGCGGTAGCCGCCCGAGTTCCAGGCGATAGCACCGCTGTCGGTCGAGACGCCAAATATCTCGCCGTCGCAATCGCTGCCGGCGCAGGTATAACCCGAAGCGTAGACGGTGCCATCTTGGATAACCGGCGAACCGTAGATCGCGCCCAGTCCCTTAGGTTTTTTACGGACGCCATCGAGTTCAAACGGATACAGCCAATTCACGTCATACGCGTGGCTCGCCGCGTCGATCCGAACCAGGACGCCATCGACGTTGCCGACGTATATGAAATTGTCGTCTGCGACCGGAGACGACCAACGACCTTGTGGTGTGAGATCGTTCAAACAAGCAGTCAATGAAGTAACGCTAAGAATCAGGAGTAGAAGCGCGACGGTGCCGCGTCGTCGGATTCGCTCGCCGATTGCGCGCTTCATCGGCCTGTGGTCTCCGCACCATTGGTCGACGAGATAGAGCTTTCGTGAACATCCGACGCTGGGCTCGGCACAAGATCCAGTCCTCCGGTTGAGAACGGGTTGCAACGAGCGATCCGTTTGATGCCCATCCATGAACCTTTGACCACTCCGTGAGTTTGGATCGCTTCTGCGGTGTAGTCCGAACATGTGGGTTGATAAATGCAAGAACTTGGCAGGTACGGGGAGACCGCGAGTTTGTAGCCCTTGATGAGCATTAGCGCTGCTTTCTTGATCACGCGTTCACCTCGGACCTCGAGCAGGTTGGTCGGAGCGGCGATTGCGGCCGCCGGAACTCAAGCGCTTCACCAGTGTTTCCACCGATTGCGCCAATCGTTCGGACGTTGCATCCGACGCTGCCGGGAAGGCATATATGACGTAGTCCCATCCTCTAGGGTGGTCCGTTTGGTTGACAATCGCCCGGAGCCGTCGCTTGATGCGATTTCGCGTCACTGCGCCGCCGACACGTTTGGGAATGGCGAAGCCGTAACGCGGTTCGGAATCCGGGGCACCGGTATCAGCCGCAGTAATTGAAAGCAGAGCGTCTCGGGCCCGATTGCCGTCTCTCAGTACTCTTCGGAACTCTTCGCGACGGCGCAACCGTCGATGCTTCGAGAGCCCCATCTGTCTTCATTTTTGGGTTGCCGCGTATGCGGCGCTGGCCGAGCGAAGGGACGAACTCAAACAGTTAGGCGCTTGCGACCTCGAGCTCGTCGGCGCGCCAAAACCGCTCGCCCGCCCTTGGACGACATCCGAGATCGGAAGCCGTGGACGCGCGCACGTCGGCGCTTTTTCGGTTGGTAGGTTCGCTTAGGCATGGTTCTTTAGGTCGCAAATGTCGATTGTAACATTCGCGGACACTCACAACGCTCCGTTACTCGCCCCTATAACTCCGGGGCAATGGTTCCGGTCGGTTATCCGTCGTCTCCGAATTCCGGGCCATCTAGGGTGATGCGTAAGCGATATGAAGCTTCGTTGAGTTTGGCAAGTTCTTCTTCTGGAATTTCGATTTCCAAAGCCCCAAGGTTGTCTTCCATCTGTTCCGCGGTGTCGGCACCGGAGATTGAGACGGTGATCTCCGGGTGCGTTAGGACCCATGCTTGGGCGACCTGGGCGGGAGTAGCTCCGATTTTCTCGGCAACTTCGGCATTTGTTCGGATCACGTCGGCTGCGCGCCCTCGCATGATGGGGTCGAAGGCATGGGCACGTCGACTTCCCCAGATCCGTGTGCGATCAGGCATACGATCCGGAGAGTAGTCGCCTGACAGGAGCCCAACCCCGAGGGGACTGTAAGCCATGATGCCTAGGCCGGTGGCGCGGACCATTGGGAACATCTCATCCTCTGGCTCGCGGTTTAGCAGGTTGTACGGATTTTGGATTGTGATGAGGCTGTCGGCGTTGATGCGGTCTTGAACGCGGAGTGTCTGGACGACTTGCCAAGCTTGGTAGTTGCACAGGCCGGTGTATCGGATCTTGCCGTCGCGGACGAGGTCTTCCAGCGCACGGGTACGCTCTTCATAGCCGACGGATTCGTCGAAGTGATGGATCAGCAAAACATCGATGCGGTCTGTCTGCAAGCGTTCTAGCGAGCGTTCAACTTCTCGCATGATGTGCCATCGCGAAGTATGCTGATCGTTGATGCCGGGACCGATTCGACTTGAAACTTTGGATGTGATGACGACGTCGTCCCGGTCGCCGCGGTCTTTCATCAACTCTCCCACGATGATCTCGGATGTACCAGTTCTGCTTCGGTCGTCTCCGAAGCCGTAGGCGTTGGCGCAGTCGATGAGATTGAGACCGCCGTCTAGGGCAGTCGAAATGGTCCTTTTAGCCTCGTCAGCATCGTTTTGACTGCGGAAGGCCGTACCCATTGCCATGCGAGTGACCTTCACGCCGCTCTTACCAAAGTTCACGAATTCACGTTTCATAGGGTTCTACTCCAGCGCGTAACCATAAGCGTCACTCGCCTATTGACCGTTTCACAACCGCCCGCCCCGCCGTTCATCGATCGTCTTCGAAACCTGCCCCATCAAGGGTGATGCGCAGTCGGTAAGAGGCTTCGTTTAGTTTGGTCAGGTCCTCCTCGGGGATGACGACCTCCAAGGCCCCGAGATTGTCTTGCATCTGTCCGGCCGTGTCGGCACCGGAGATTGAGATGGTGATCTCGGGGTGAGAAAGGACCCACGCCTGCGCGACCTGCGCCGGCGTTGCACCGATGCGTTTGGCGACCTCGGCGTTCGTTCGGATGACATCCGCGGCACGTCCTCGAATTGTGCGACCGAAGGCGTGAGAACGACGACTGCCCCAAAGACGGCTGTTGTCGGGCATTCGGTCTGGATCGTAGTCGCCGGATAGTAGACCCACGCCCAACGGGCTGTATGCCATGATACCGAGACTGGTGGTTCGCACCATCGGGAACATTTCGTCTTCGAGCTCCCGGTTAAGCATGCTGTAGGGGTTCTGCACCGCGATTAGACTTCCGGCGTTGATGCGATCCTGCACGCGGAGTGTTTCTACCACCTGCCAAGCCTGGTAGTTGCACAGACCGGTGTAGCGGATCTTGCCGTCGCGCACGAGGTCTTCCAAGGCTCGGGTTCGTTCTTCGTAGGCGACGGTGTCGTCGAAGTGGTGGATGAGGTACACGTCGATGCGGTCGGTCTGCAACCTTTTGAGGGACCGTTCGACCTCCCTCATGATGTGCCACCTTGAAGTGTTACGGTCGTTAACGCCGGGGGCGACGGGGCTCGATACCTTGGAGGTGATGACGATGTCGTCGCGGTTGCCGCGATCCTGCATCACCTCGCCGAGGATGACCTCCGATGTACCAGCTCTGCGTCGGTCGTCGCCCAGACCGTAGATGTTGGCGCAGTCGATCAGATTCAACCCACCGTCAAGTGCGGCGGCGATTGTTTGCTTCGCGTCGTCGGCATTGTTTTGGCCTCTAAAACCGAGACCCAATGCCATGCGCGTCACCATGACGCCGCCCTTGCCGAAATTCACGTACTCTCGTTGCATCTAGTAGTTGGTCCTTCTTAGACGGGTTGTTCGCCGTTCGGTTGCGTTAAGGGAGTTCGATCTCGACTTCCAACTCGGCGCCGATCGAACGATACCAATCTATAACCTCGCGGTGATACGGGATCCCTTCATTGAGCCGTTTCTCGGTTTCCTCTCCCTCGATTAGTCCTGGATATAAGACGCGTTCATGGCCCGGCGCGGGTGGTGTGTTGGCGAGGCGTTCGAGGGCTTCGTCCATGTTGTCGAGGAAGTCGTCTTGGTCGCAGAAGGCTTCGATCTGGAAGGCGGCGAAGAAGTGGTAGCCACCGGTGTATTCAGTGCCAGTCCCGGCCAGTCCGGCCCCCGACAACGTCTGACACATGATGGCACAGACTGCACCGTAGCCGTAGCCTTTGTGCGAACCGTTTTCGCGGGTTCCTCCGAACGGCAAGAGGTAGTATTCGTCTGGCGGCAATACCCGATCTTCGTATGCCGAACCGTCCGTATCGGTGATCCATCCCGGCTCTAGCTCGACTCCGATGCGACGAGCTAGTCCGATCTTGTTGTTGGCGATTTGCGTCGATGCAATGTCGAAGAGGAATGGAGCTTGAGAGCGGGCCGGTGCAGCCCAGGCGATGGGGTTGGTACCGAGACGCGGTTCGGCTCCGAACGTCGGAACCATGCCTCCGGTTCGACGCGGTCCGGCAAAATGGCCGCCGGTCATGCAGAGTCCGATCATTCCCTGTTTGGCGGCCTGCGCGGCGTAGTATCCGCACCCGCCTAGATGGCCAGAGTCGAATGCAGTGACGGCGCCGGTGCCGTATTCCTTCGCCTTGTCGATGGCGATCTGCATCATTTCGGCGCCGATGTGAATGCCCAATGCGCCATCGGCGTCGATATTCGCGGTTGTCGCGGTCTGGCGAACCGTTTTGAGTTGTGGTCGAGGATTGAGCGCACCTGCCATGTAAGACTGGACGTAGTTGCGCATCATGTTTGATACGCCGTGAGTCTCAACGGCTCGGAGGTCGTTGGTTATGAGGACGTCGGTGCATGCTTTGGCACCGGCTTCGTCCAAACCGCAACGCATGAAAAGCGCCTCGGTGCTGGCACGCATGCGATCGGCCTCGACGAATACCTGGTCCTCTTCTGGGACGTGAAACTGTTCCAACACGACATCTTCGCTCCTGATGCTTGTCAATCTGTGCGCAGTTTAACGCACGAGTTGATCGTGGGGATGTGTTGATTGAACTATGATGCGAAGGATTGCGAAGGATAGATGAGGCGGTGGCTTGGGCGGTAGGGCGACCACAAGGGATCGCCCCTACGAGTGGTGTGCATAACCACCGTCATTCCGGCGAAAGCCGGCGCTTCAGCGGACGGAACGTCCATCCAGAGGGGCCGGGCAACGGGGACGCGCAAGTGAACTGAACGTGAATCCGTCGTAAGTGAGGTTGTGCACAGCACTCCTACGGGTTGGACTGGGGGAGGAGGTGTTGCGGTGAATTTCGGGCATCCCCTGCGTACGAGGGCGGGTTTGAATCCCGCCCCTACGTCGCATTCGCTTCGTGGGGCGAAGGGGAGGGTTCATGATCGACGTAGGCCGGGGGCTAGGAACATTGCTAGCAGTACTAAGGGTGTGCCGCCGATTGCGCTGACTATCAGGGTCATTTCGTTGCCGATTAGGGCTGAGAGGGTGCCTCCGAAGGTCCAGCCCAAGGGGAACAGACCCATGCCGATGGCGTATAGGGACATCACTCGGCCTCGCATCGGGCCTTTGGCTTCGCGTTGGAATAGGTGAGTGATGGCGTTTACCCAGAACATGCCGGCGATGCCCATTAAGAATAGCAACGCGAGGGTGAGGGGGTAGAAGCGGGAAAAGCCGAAGCCGATCATGGCGAAGTCCCAAATGAAGCTCGAGACGATGATGATCCAGATGACGCGTCGGGGTAGTCCAAAGATCGCGATGATGACGCTTCCGATCGCGAGTCCGATACCTAGGGCGGCGGACATGATGCCGAACCCGACGGGTCCGACGTCGAGTATCTTGGTGGCGTATTCGGGCATCAGTGGAAACACTGCGACGCCGAATATGTTGACGGAGGCGTTCATGACGAACAGCCACGGTAGGACGGGGGATTTGCGGGCGTAGGCGATGCCCTGTTTAAGGCTCTCGTAGTAGGCGGGTTTATCTTCGGAATCGGGAGCGGCGAACCTGCCTTTGGGAGCGTTGAGGATGAAGATGGCACCGAGGAGGTAGACGGCGGCGATTATTGCGTATGCCCAGTCGGCACCGGCGGATGCGATGATCCATCCGACGATGACAGGTCCGGTCATCTCGCCGGCGTTTTGTCCCATCATGACGAGCGCGGTGGCTCTCGACAGCGAACGTTCGGGTATGAGGTCGGCGAGGTAGGCCCAGAATGCGGGCATGGCAAATGAGACGACGGTTCCGGCGGCCAGAGCGAGAGCGAGCATGTGCCACGGCTCGATGATGTCGAGGGCGATGAGAATGGCCTGGACGATGGAGACGATCGCCAGGGCAACGCGTACGAAAGCGAGGAGCTTGCGTTTGTCGAAGCGGTCGACGACTGCGCCGGCGAAGATGGGGAGGATGAGGATGGGTATGGATCGCATTCCGGAGACGACTCCAACCCAAAGGTTGGAGTCGGTGAGGGCGTACATGACCCACGACTGAGCGGCGGTGCGTGCGACGGCACCGATGTCGAACAGTGCTTCCGACGCTAGGAGGCGTGCGAAGCCGGGGATGGCGAAGACGCGGAGGACACGGGGGTGGCGGTGTTGGCGACGCGATCGCGTCTCGCCCGATTCAGGTTGGGTGGTCACGGAGATAAGTTAGATGCGATTCGGCGCGTCGGTAGGCTGTTCAGCTAGATTATCGAAACTGAGTGACCGTCTGTTCGAGCATCCTTCTGCCAAATCCTGTGTGCATGGCCGGAATCAGGGTAAAAGGACGATGTCTAGAGTCATTGATTCGGTTTGGTGTGAACAGCGAATCAAGTGACAAAACCGTTGACATTGTCACAATAAATGTCAACGAAATCGGAGGTAAATGGGCATATTGCAAACTGAAAAACATTTGATTCCGAACGATGATTGTGTGACAATGTCAATGACACTGTCATAGAAAATAGGGAGTGGAATTTGCCGACATGGGACGTGCACTTCGGCTTGGTGGTCGACATCGATCACCGCGAGTTGATTGAAGATTTGGCTAAGGTTGCTTCGTTGTCTGGGATGCTCCGAGAGATACCGATTCCAGTTTCACTTCAAGAGCAGCTGCACCGTCTTAACATAGTGAGAGCGGTGCGCGGGACGACTGGGATCGAGGGCATTGAGTTCAGCGAGGAGGAAGTGCTGGATGTCTTGGCCTCGGATGGGGGTTCGCGTGTGCTTTCGGCGACAAGGAGGCGGGAGGAGCGTGAAGTCAGAAACGCCAACGAACTGATGGGTGTGGTCGAGAATGCGTTGCAAGAAGATCCGGACCTCAGGCTTACCGAGGAACTCATTCGTGGATTTCACAGAATCTTGACCTCCGGCGTCGAGTACGAATACAACGCACCCGGAATGTATCGAAGCCAAGATGTGCAAGTCTCGACGTACCAGCCGCCCAGTCACGTTGAAGTCCCGAGGATGATGTCGGAGTTCATCCGGTGGTTGGAGGATGATCGTGGAGGTTCGTTAGATCCAGTCGTTCGGGCTTTGGTGGCGCATTTCCTGCTGGTTAGCATTCACCCGTTTGGTGACGGGAATGGCAGAACGTCGCGCGGGGTTGAGAGTTTTCTGTTGTACAAAGCTGGTGTGAACATTCGCGGTTTCTACTCGCTTGCGAACTACTACTATCAACATCGCGATGAGTACGTAAGACTGCTGGATCATGTTCGGTTCGTATCCGATCCGGACGTCACACCATTCGTGCGATTTGCATTACGTGGTTTGGCTGCGGAGCTCGATCAGGTTCACTCGGAATGCATGTCGCAGCTGACAATCGTTTCGTTCCGAGAACACGCGCGAGAAAAGATGTCATCCGGCGGGCGGATAATGTCCAGTGCTGGTCAGCGGCAATACATGTTCTTGATGGAGTTGGGCGAGGAACGAGTCGCCATGGACGCCCTATTGTCTGGAGGCCATCCGGCTGCCAGGTTTTATTCGAATGTGGGGCCGCGAACTGTTTACAGAGATGTCGATCGCTTGGGAGCGATGGATTTAATCGTGGTTGAAGACGGAATGATCAGAGCCAAGACTGAGGTGTTGAATCGGTTCACGACTCCCGGTTAGAGAAACCGAGACATGCCTCCCCCCGCACCTCTGGATTCCGGCCTTCACCGGAATGACGGGTTTTCTTTACCTCCTCCGAAACCCCGGCGATGCGATGTAGGCACTGATCGGGACAATGATGCTGGCGATTGCGGAGGTGATGAGGGCGGCTTCGTTGGTGGTGAGGTGGGCGATGGTGCCGCCGATGGTCCAACCAATGGGGATCAGTCCCATGACGATGGTGTGGAGGTTCATGATGTTGGGATGGGACCTTGTGATGTGGTTGGCTCGGATTGCGTTATGTATGGCGTTGCCCCAGACGATGCTGGCGAAGCCCATGATGAAGAGGATGAGAAGCGTTGTTGCGAGATTGGGTGAGTATGCGAAGGCGATGCTGCCAGCCGCCCATATCAGGCTGGTGTCGGCGGAGGTCGATGATGGTTGCGGCGGTCGCTCCGATCGCTAGTCCGCCGCCCAATGCTCCGGTCATCAGGCCGAAGCCGAGTCCGCCGCTGTCGAATACTGCGATGGCATATTCGGGGATGAGGGGGAAGACGGCGAGTCCGAAGAGATTTGTGGTGATGAGGATGGCGATGAGCCATGGCAGCGGTTGGGCACGGCTGATGTTGTGAAGGCCGATCCTCAACGTCCAGATGTATGGATGGTGGTAGTTTCCGACGCTTGAGTCGTGGTCTGGCATTGGGACGTTAAGAATGAGAATGGCGCCGCCGAGGTAGAGAATGGCGATGAAGACAAATGACCAGTCTGCGCCGACGAGTGCGATGATGATTCCGACGGTGATTGGACCGATCAGCTCGCCTAGATTGTGGGAGAACGCGAGCACGGAGTTTGCGCGTGTCGCCATGCGGGGGTGGACGATGTCGTTGAGGAATGTGACGAATGATGGCCATGCGAAGGCTAAAGCGAGTCCGGTAATCAGTGTGAGAACCGCTTGGTGCCACGTTCGCATAGTGCCGGTGCCGATCAGGATGGCTTGGATGATGGCGAGAATGCCGATGAATGCCCTTATCGTGGCGACCAGTATTCGGTGATTTACGCGATTGCCGATGTAGGCGGCGATTGCCGGGCTGAGGAACGTCGGTATGGCGCGGAAAGCGGCGACTGCGCCGACCCAGGGGCTCGAGCCGGTGAGATCATAAGCAACCCAAGACTGCGCGGCGACGCGGGCGAGTACGCCGATGTCGACGACCGCTTCGGGTGCGACCAACCAATTGAAGCCGCGGTCGAAGAGTTGGAAAAATCATCTGCGCCGCGCCTGTTGACGCTGCTGAGGTTCGGCTGGGAGGAGCTTTGTGCCGGTTCGCGCACTGTTGAGAGGTGTATGAACTTGTCAATAGGCGTTCGTCGAGTTGCGGTGCCCCCTTTGTCCTGCGGACATTTCCCCCGCGAGCGGTGGGAAACCTAGGATTCTGCAACGTTGTATTAATGCAAGCACGCGCGTGATTTCAGATTGCAATAATCCGGGTGTGGGAGTCACCCTATTTCGTCACCGTTTGGGAACGATGTAGGGTTCGATGCCGTATTCGTCGATAGCGACGCCGATTCCGGGGCGATCAGGTAGTTGGAATGCACCATCGGCGAGTTCCCATCCGGTGTCGGAAGAATCTTGCAACAGGTTGGAAAGACCGCCCTGGAACTCTTGAAGAATTTCAGGCGACGCAACGGCGGCGCACTGGAGCGTCGCGGCTTGGAAGACCGATACACCGTTACCCATGTGTGGCGTAGTAGGGATGTTAAACCGTGATGCGATGTCGCGTTGGCGGATGAAGTCGCTGATGCTGGTGCGCCCGATATCAGGTTGGTAGACGTCGAATACGGGTTCGGGGTTCAGCCAATCGTTGAGTTGGTAGGTGGTGCGGAAGTGTTCGCCGATTGCGATCGGAGTTCCCTCAGCGGGATGCAGTAAACGATGACCCGCAAGGTCTTCCGGTTGAAGCGGACATTCGAAGAAGCGGAGATTGCGAAGTCCGAACTCCCGCTTCGCCGATATGGCGTCGTCGAGGTTGCACATCCACAACGTATCGACCATCCAATCTTGGATGTCGGGTGCGCCGTGGATCAGGGCGTCGAGTTCTTCGAGAGCGGCTGGAATGTCGCCGGATTGGAAGATTTTCGCGCCCTGGATGCCTTGGTCGGCGAGGGATTTCGCTTGTGTGATGCGTTGGTCGAGCGTAGCGCGTCGGAGGCCGGATAGGTAGACGGGGATGTTGTCACGGTAGTCTTCGGAGAGAAACGCGGCGACTGGTGCATGGTTGCGTTTTCCCAGAGCGTCCCAGATGGCGATGTCAAGAGCGGCCAAAGCGTCCATCCAATAACCGGAGTTGACGCCACGCCCGCGTTGGGCATCGTATACAAAGTCCCAGAGCGCGGTTGGGTTGGCGAATTCGCGATTGACAACCATCTCGGAGATGGCGGCGTCGAGAATTACGCAGACTATTTCGGGTGCGACGGGGGTATTGGATTCGCCCCAACCAGTGTAGAGGTCGGCGAGTTCTACGCGCACGAGCGGTGTTTCGACCATGGTGGCGTAGACGGTCTGCCACCCCGGTTTAAATTCGTACCTGGCCTGAGACGGTGTCGCTGAACGAGCTTCGTTTTGGCGGCGGTATTGTTCCCAATAGCCGGGGGTGTCGGGGAAGGCGAGGTGCGCGGTGCGAATCTCGCGGATGGTGAATGAGAGGTCGTAGTCAGTCATAGGGACTTCAGGTGTTCGGTGAGCGCGAGTTTGACGGCATTGATGGTGTTGGTGTTCAGGTTGCCTTTTTCGTTGGCGATGTCGAATTGAGCTAGAGCGAGGGCGGCATAGGCGCGGGAAGTGTCAGGATTGATCTGTGCGGTGGTTTGGAGATGTTTGCGGATCGTTGCAAGGTCTCCGCGGACGTACGGGCCGGATATGGCGTCTGGAAGTCCGTCTCTGGTGATGGCATCGATGGTTGATTGGAGCATCGGAGAGAGCATTTTGAGAGCTCGATCGCGCTCGATGCCGGCCGATTCCCAAAGTTCGGCGGAGATTCCGATGAGGCCGGCGAGGAGTCCACATGCCAGTACAGCGGATGCGTGGTAGGCGGCATGGGCGGTTTCGCCTTCAATTGCGAAGGTATGGCTTTTGTGGTTTCTGGCGAAGTTTTGTAGCCATGAATGTAGATCATCGTCTTGGCAGTCAATGGCGTACGAGATTTCCTCGAAAAGGTTTTGGGCGCCGTCGACCGGGAAGGTTTGGAGGGGATGGAATCCGGCGACGGACGCGCCGGCACCTTTAGCGGTTTCAAGGACGTCGAGGGTGAGAACGCCGGAGCAGTGGATGACCCAATGGTTGGGATCCCAATCAATTCTTTCGCAAACTTCTTTGATGGCGGAGTCGGTCGTAGTGATGAAGACGATCTTGGCATACTCGGGAATCCGAGTGTAATCATCCACGACATCGGCGTTGGGAAACTCGTCGCGCAACCAATCTCGACGCTCCGCGCGTCTTGAGGAGATGGCGATTTTCTGGTCGTGAGCGTGTAGCGTAGCGGCGAGAGACGAACCGAGTTTGCCGGCGCCGATGATTCCGATCTTGGGGTTTTCGCGTGCCAATTATGGGCGTTCGGATTCGGTTGTCGGTGATGCCACGGAGAGGGGCGTTTTCTGCGATAATGAATTGAATCACAGTATCGCATTAGATTTGGATCGCTTCAGGCATACTCGGTTCGATAGGCGTTCGACGACGTCTTCAATTTTGGACGCGCGGGGCGAGTTGGAGCGTAGGGACGGCAAGGGAGATAGTGTGCGAACAGGTCACCAACAGAGGAGTCTCTGAAGATATGCAGTTACCCATCGGAATGCAAGTCCTCCCTCCGGCGTACGGTTACGACGATGTAGCGATCGTGCCTGGAGACGAGACGGTTAACCCGGACATGACGGATGTGTCGACGAGTTTCGACGGCTTTGGTATCGATATTCCGTTCATGGCGTCGGCGATGGATAGCGTGGTGGACACAAAGTTTGCGGTGAAGATGTCCGATGCCGGTGGTGTTGCGGTGATGAACATGGATGGCCTGCATACGCGTTACGAGGATACGGATGAGATATACGCAGATATTGCGGCGGTTGCGCGTGACGACGCAACTGAGTTGTTGCAGAAGGTCTATTCGAAACCGATAGATCCTCGGTTGGTTGGTCAACGAGTTGTTGAGGTCAAAGAAGGTGGCGGAAAGGCGGCGGTGTCGTTTGTGCCGCAGACGGCGAAGCGCCATGCACCGTTGGCTGCGGATGCCGGAGCGGACATGGTGGTCGTGCAGGGGACGGTTATCACGAAACGGCATCGATCGAAGAACAGCCCGATAGGATTGCGGCTGGCAGAATTGGTGGCGGATGTTGGAGTGCCGGTGGTCGTCGGGAACACGGTGACTTATTCGGTAACTAAGGAGTTGGCGGAAGAGGGAGTGCATGGGATCTTGGTTGGGGTTGGTCCGGGATCCGCGTGTACGAGCCGGGAGGTGTTGGGGATCGGCGTGCCGCAGGTGTCAGCGACGATGGAGTGTGTTGCTGCGCGGGACGCGTATTTCAAGGAGACGGGGCGGTATGTTTCGATCGTTACGGATGGGGGGATTCGGACCGGAGGTGACGTTTGCAAATCGGTGGCGTGTGGTGCCGACGCGGTAATGATTGGGAGTCCTTTCGCCAAGACCGAAGAGGCGCCGGCAAGCGGTATGCACTGGGGTATGGCGACTTGGCACGATTCACTTCCGCGGGGCACGCGCATCGATCTGGGCGTCCAGTATTCGCTACAGGATCTGTTGTTCGGGCCGTCGTCGACATCGGACGGAACGTTGAATTTGGTGGGGGCCTTGCAGGTTTGTATGGGATACGTAGGGGCAGAGACGCTCCGGGAGATGCACGGCGCACGAATGGTGTATGCGCCAGCAATAAAGACGGAAGGCAAGATCTACCAGATGGCCGGGGCGTAGTCTGCGCGTTCTGCGGATATCGGATCGTATCAGCTCAGGGCATATATTGCGATGGAATTGCCGGACGTAGATTCGTTGCCGACGCCGTTGGACGGCATCAAGGTACTGGACTGTTCGCAGATCTTGGCGGGTCCGTACTGTTCGATGCTGTTGGCGGACATGGGTGCGGACGTGGTGAAGATCGAGAAGCCTAGTGGCGGTGATGACACTCGACGGATGGGACCGCCATTCTTAGAAGGGGAATCGGCTGCATTCCTGGCGATGAACCGGAACAAGCGCAGCGTGGTTTTGGACTTCAAGCACGCAGATGGCGTTGCGGCGATGCGTCGGATGTTGGCCGATGCGGATGTGATTGTCGAGAACTACCGGGCCGGGGTGATGGGCCGATTGGGTCTGGATTACGACTCGGTGCGTGAGCTGAATCCGGGTATCATCTACTGCTCGATATCTGGATTTGGTCGGACGGGACCGTATGCGGAGCGTGCGGGTTTTGATCTGATCGCGCAGGGCATGAGCGGGGTGATGAGTTTCACGGGGATTCCGGGATCGCCTCCGGTAAAGGTTGGCGTCCCGATGGCGGATCTGAATGCCGGTTTATACTCGGCGTACGGGATACTGTCGGCGTACATCCACAAGTTGAAGTCGGACGAGGGGCAGTATTTGGAGGTCAGCATCATGGAGGCGGCCCTGGCGTACACGGTGTGGGAGTCGGCGAGTTATTTCGCAACAGGCAATGTTCCGCCGCCGTTGGGATCGGCACACCGTTTGTCGGCGCCGTACCAGGCGTTGCGCACGGCGGACGGTCACATCACGATCGGCGCTCCAAATCAATCGAATTGGGAGCGGTTGTGTAAAGCGATGGGGCGAGAAGATCTGCTCGCGGACGAGCGGTATACAGACAATGCTGTTCGCTTGATGAATCGAGAGGCGTTGGAGAAAGATTTGGAGGAGACATTCGAGACGCGGTCGACGAGGGAGTGGTGCGAAGTTCTGGACTCGTCAGGCGTGCCCGCAGGGCCGATATACGACATGGAGCAGGTATGGGCAGATGAGCAGGTTCAGGCGCGCGGGATGGATGTGACTTTGGAGCATCCAAAGGTCGGATCAATCCGAAATATCGGTTTGGCGGCGAAGTTGTACGGGTCGCCGGGACGGATACACAGTCCGGCGCCGCTGATGGGTCAGCACACGCGCGAGGTTCTATCGGAGTCGGGGTTCAATGAAACTGAGATTGAGGGATTGATCGCTTCGGGAGCGGCTCAAGCGGGATAATCTCCGAGTCGCTTACTCAGATATCGTGCGGATGTAGTTGACAAGGTGCCAGATCTCGTCGTTTGTTAGATTGCCCAGCTGGCCGACCATCAGGGTGCCTTCGATGCCGTCGGCGATGAAGCCGTAGAGTTCGGTGTCGGAGTGGAGTGGTACGTGGACTGCCAAGTCGGCTGGCGGCGGGTTTAGGAGGAGGCCGGCGGGCCCGTCGCCTTTGCCCGTGTCGCCGTGGCAGGTGGCGCAGGTGGTGGTGTACGAAACTTCGCCGGTTTGGATGGATTCTCGGTTCAGTGGGAATGGGTTGCCTTGGCTTTCGGCTGGAATCCCGATCCCGGTGGTGAATGCGTTGATGATGGCGAAGATGCCGATGGTGATTGCGACGACGGAGACGCTGTAGTGGGGATGAATGTTGAGCGTTACCGGTTTTGCAATCACCACTGTGGCGACAAGATAAGCGAGACCGGCGATGGCGATGAGGACGCCGAAAGCGACCATGGCCGATTTGACGGAAGGCCGAATGAGGTCCGACGCGAACGTAGTTGATGTGGCTGAGAAGCGGGTGGAGATGTGGGAATCGAAGGAGTCGGATCTGACGACGGTGACGTCGAGCTGATATGCCCCCGCAATGCCGATGGTGATGTCGTCGAGCCGCCAGTGTCCGAGCGATCGTTCGATGAGCGGGGTGAAGTATTCTCCGAATTCGTCGTCGAGGTATTTGATGCGAGCGCGAACCTCGGTTGCGAACAGGAACGGTGAGCCGTCGTCGTCGGTGATGTCGACCGTCAGTGTGTTTGCGCCCGTATTTCCGGGATCTAGTTTTGCTGCGATAGCTGCGCCCGAGATGGTTTCGGAGTGCCTGATGTCGTGGGCGACGCCGATGCCTTGTCGTTCGGCGTATTGCCTAGCAGGTTCGAGGCTGGCGAGGCCCGCTGTTGCGAGGAGGACTACGAAGGCAACTCCGAGTTCGAGCGCGACGAACCGACGAAACGATGTCGTGGCTGCCTTGTCGTCAGTCGAGGATTTTGCGACGGAGCGGTTGTTGCGAATCGCCAATGCGATCAACACGATTAGGAGCATGATCTTGGCGCCAAGTACGCGGCCGTACGGGGTGTTGAGCGCCTCGGGTATCGTGACCTGCATGAGGGATGAAACGATGCCCGATGCGACCAAGACGATGACAGCGAAGATTGCCCACGGTGCGAAACGGGCGGCGAACTCGAGATGTCCCGAGGATGAGCGTAAATCGGGTACACGAGCAGTGATGACGGATGCCATGAGGAGATATGCGATCCCGCCGATCCAGATAGTTGCTGCGACCACGTGGACAATATCTGTCCCGATTGCGAACCATCTAATGTCGTTGGGAGTCGCGGCGTTGTGACTGGTGAGAGCGACTAGCAGGAGGTATATCGCGCCGAGTGCGATTGCGCCGATGCCCATCGGAGTCTCCGTAATCAGAGACATTTCTTCTAGGTCTTCGGCCTTCCGTGTATACGGATCATCTCTTCTGAGTTGAATAGCTGCGAACAATGCCAATCCCGCTAGGACGGCGGCGGTGATACGCCACGACCAGTACCGTCCCCAATCGCTTTCAGTAATTACGTCGACCATTTGGTCGGGGCCGATGGCGTGAATCGGTACTTCGAATGCGATCGCGGTTTGGAGTGCCAACTGTGCGAGTTGTGCGAGTACTAAGACAACCACAGATGCGATGGCGATGAATCCGAAACTGATGGTCGCGATTTGCGTGAAAAGCAGGGTTGATCTATCGTCTGCAGCGCGCGCTACGCGAGTGGCGATGACGAGATCAAATAGGAGGCCGCCGGCGAATGTGGCTATGCCGACATAGATGATCCAGCGGACGATCGGGTCCAAGGGAGATTGAATCAGCGGTTGTTCCGCGATGTCGACCTGTGTTCCAGCGCCAATCGGTTCGCCGACTGCGAAGAGGAAAGAACCAGCGACTTTGTGACCATCGACCGTAGAGACGTTGCGCCATACGACGGTGTACGTGCCGTTTTCGAGGGGACCGACGGGAACCCACATAGCGGAGGGTTCGGTGAGATCGAACTCGGTGTCGCCGGCGGTTAAGGTTGCACCGGAGGTGGCCAAGACCGAAATCGAACTGAACGCGGGTTCTATGGGCTCTGTGAACCAAATGATCACACGTTCCGGCGCGATTTCCAATTCTTCGGAAGGTTTGGGCGATGCTTCGAGGAGGTTGGCGTGTGCGGACGCGGACTGGTTAATGAATATGGTTGCGAAACAGGCGACGAACGCAAAAATGACGATCAGCTTGAGGACCTTGCGCCGCCGGGAAATCATGGGCAAGGGTCATTCCTCGTCGTTAGCGCTCTCGGAGCGGAGTTGACGCAGTCGCCGTCGTCGGCGCTCCTGCTGCGCTTTGCGTCGTTTGTTGCCATTGGACCACGCCAAGAAACTCATGAGAATGACGAACGAGATGATGGCGACAACGGTCCCGATTTCATCCCAATATCCGACAGCACCGTGAAGCAGGATTTTAGTCATGTGGTCAGTCCCGCAGGTGCGGAAGGTGTCAGTTGCGTCTTCTGGCAACGGTTATGGCGAACGCGCTAGTGCCAGTCGCAACGATGCCGATCAGAATCCCTATGATCCCAATGATGATTCCGGTATTTGCCGTTGATGCGGTGGCTTCTAGGTCTGTTTCAACCTGTTGAACCGCGTCGATCGCGCCTTTGGTCGCGTTTTGGATCTCACGATTGCTTTCCAAGACGACCGGGAATTGGATAGCGTCGGATGCAACCACGGTGTCAAACGTGTTCGGCCCAGAGTAGAAAGTTTCGTCGATGGCATTGCCATCGATGGAGCCAAAGAATCTCATGCTGTAATCGCCCGGCGCGGTGGGGACGAATTCAGCAACATAGTGGCCCGGATCGGCGAACATCTCCGTAAGTGACATCTCGCGGGCGGCTTCGGTTGGTAGATGGTTGACTTCGACCTTTAACGTAGATGCCAAGCCAGTGACGCGATCTCTTGTGGTGGCGGCTTCAGCAGTTACGGATGGAGTTTCGTCGCTCATCATAGTCGTCATCTCGGTGGTCATCGACGATAGAGGGCCGCTCATGACGACAGCGTTTTGGCTCTCGTGGTTCATCCAAACAACGTTGTCGCCGATGTTCGCTTCGAGCCTTGCAGGCATTAGATGATCGTCCATGATCATGACGGACCGGTCTTCGCCCTGATGCGACGCGTCCGATGAGACTACGATGATGCCCTCTTGGTCGCCCGGATGCACGTGATAGGGGATTTCGACTCCGCTCAGTTCTTCGTTGACTTCGAACTCAAAATTTTCCATCGAGCCGAATTGTGGGGAGGTAAATATTGCGCCATGAGTGATCACGTCGACGGCATCGGTCTCCATCATTGAGGTCATCTCGTGGTCACCATCTTCGGTTTGCATACGATTTGTTTCCATCGCATCCTCGGTTGATGTTTTGGTGACGACCAACGAGACGCCGTTGAGTTGCCCTTCGTAGGCAGGTTCACGCAGGAAACCTACGACTAAGTTGTAATCGCCTACGTCACGCCCCTCGTGCGCGGCTACCGGAGTTGCTAGCGTTCCGGCGAGGATGCCAACGACCAAAGCAAGGATGATGGACCCGGTTCGAATCGTTGAGAGTGTTGTACTGTTGCGGAGCATTGGCGATCTTGGCTTGATGGTGCTCAAGGCGCAACGATAAATACGAATATTAATCGGGCGCGGATCAGCGAAGCGGCGAGATCGGATCGACAACCGAGACGATCACGAATGTGCAAAGCAGATTAAGCCCTGGCGAAATCTGGGCGGTACGCGGTTTGCAGCGTGCGGAGGTCGAAGCCTTCGGGTTGCTCACCGACGGCGAAGTCGTACAGCGCCGCTTTGAAGATGCCTTCCAATGCTTGCACAGTTGCGAACGCAAGTCCGACGAGCAATATCCCGACGATGATTCCGACCACCGGCACAATCAAAAAGAGCAGTATAGCCGGTATAGCTGCGGCTACGATGGCCAAGACGTAGACGATGAAGAAACCGAAGGTGGCGGTGATTTGGCGTCCCCATGTCTGCCGGATAATGCTTGCGGACCGTTTGATTGAGGTGATGGGCCCGGCGTTTTCCGAAACCATGACGGGGATCACGAAGAAGGTCATGAACTCCCAAACACCTTCGATCATGCTGTATATCATCTGAACAAAGAAATTGTCGGTCTGGGATCTGAGGACCCGGAACAGGGTTCCGACGATTGCGGAGATTACGGACCAGAGGAAAATGTGGTGGACGTGTTTGGTGGCGTGGCTTAGGCCGGACATTACGTTTGGGTCGCCACCTCGAAGCCTTTCGAGTGCGGCGGAGATGAGTGCGGCGTTGAAGAAGGTGGTAATGAAATATGCGATGAGGATCATCACCAAGAAACCGATCAAGTTTCCGGTGTCAGCCACCCCAACCGCCAAACCCGCGAATCCGAGGATGAGGAGACCCATTCCGGATAGAACGGGGAAGAGGATGAGTTCGCGGTCCATCATCAGGACGTTCCAACTCATCTTCATCAGTTCGAAAGTGTGTCCGATGGTCGCAAACATGAGGCTGATCCACTCCTAGTCGTCCAGTTGGAGGCGGGGACGATATTCATTGAAAATGGTACTACACTCTGATGAATTGACTGGACGATGTTATGGCATTCAGCGCATACAAGGAACACATGGAAGCGGCGGTCGCGGCTGCGAATGTGGCGAGCGAAGTTTTGATGGCTCGGTTCAATGCCGGGATTCAAAACTTACAGAGTTGGGAAAAATCGCCTGGCGCATTGGTGACGGAGGCGGATCTCGAATCGGATCAAGCGATCGCGTCCGCACTCAGAGTTTCGGGTTGCGGTGGCGAGATACTTTCGGAAGAGAGCACGGTCGATTTGGGCGACGCGGGTGTCGACGCAGAGCGGAAGATCGAGTGGCTAATCGATCCCTTGTGTGGAACGGTTCCGTTCAGCACCGGGATGAATCACTGGGGCGTGAACATCGCGATGCGAACCGAGGGAGAATTAGTGTTGTCCGCTCTGGCCGTGCCGTCTAGTGGAACCTTGTTGACAGCGGAGGTGGGTGCTGGGGTCACGTTGAACGGCAAACCCTTGCGGACTACTGATCGCGATCGGCATCTGGGCGACGCCGTGGTTGGCCTCGAGGTGGATGGACAGGAGGTGTGGCGCGAACTTTTGAATTCCGGTGGTCTGGATTGGTTGACTCAAGTGCGCCAGGCGAACAGCTTCTCGTCCGCGGCCTATCCAATGTTGCTCGTGGCCACCAGTCGGATGGCTGCGGTGGTGTTTTATCGGATCGAACCGATGCACGTTGCTGCAGGATCGCTCGCGGCGATGATGCTCGGTGCGAAGGTTACTGATGGCGTAGGTCAACCAATCGATTGGTCTTGTAACGATGAAATTCCGATATTGGTGGCCGGATGGCCACGTGCACATGACAAGTTGATAGAAGTGATGAACGAATCGGGCTAGTCGTCGATCAGATGCGCGGCGGTTTTTGACAGCATAGTTTCGGTGCTGCCGGGAAAGGGAGCGGTGCTGAAGACGGCGTTTCCCAACATGATCATGGTTGCAACGCCACCATTGGAACGAGCTTGAGAAATCGAGTTTCGCACGCGGTCATCCATCAACAGCCCGCTGGATGTGGCAAAACTCAACCCCAGGGTGATGAGTTCAGCGAAAGTGATGGTCGACCCGTCGTCGATCGTTTTTTGGATTGCGGACAATGCATGGCCGGCGGCGTCGTTTATGAGTTGGTGTCTATCGTGGTCTGCGAGTATCTCGCTAGTCTTGATCTTCCCAAAGTAGCGCCAGTGGACTGGTGTCGGCGGCAAGTCGATTGAAGTGGCTGCCAACGGGTGTCCGACCTCGGTCTTCACCAAACATCCACCGTTGTACTGCGAGCAGACGTCGCCAAGTCCGGTAAGGTTTCGGACCTCTGCGACGTGTGCAATCATGGCGAGTTGGTCTCTGGATTTGCCGAGAGCCAGCAGGTCGTTGGCGGCAATGAGGGAGGCGAAGGTGGCGGCGCCGCTAAGACCGAATCCGCTACTCAGTGGCAAGTTCGAATTGATGGCAACGTCGAATGGGACATTGGACGCATCGGCAAGTGCGCTGGCAACGGTTGGGAATTCAATGGGTTTGCCGTTGAAATAGACCTGGGTAGAGGTGGCGGATGAACGTGACAATTCGACGTTGACGCCGTCCCGGACAGTGAAACCCCAGCCGAGCGAATGCATCTTCTTTGGATCGTCGTGGGCGATGATTTTGAAGAGTCCGGAGATGTTTCCGGGCGCAAATGCCTTAGCCACATCGCGCGATGATTGATTTGCCACCATCGAATCCCAGTGAACGAAAATGTTAGATGTATCGCCAATGGTTAGGCGGTAAATACTATCCCACGCAAAGCGTTGGCTTCGTCGCTAGCCATGAACGCGACAATCTCGGCGACATCATTGGGGTTCGTAAGGGACGCAACGGCTTGTTCAACATCGGCAGTTGGCTGTTCAGTAATTGCGCCGGTGGAACGAAGTTGGGCGATTTTTAACGGAGTTTCGACAGAACCCGGTGCGAAGTCGTTAACGCGGATTCCTTGAGATTCGAGGTATTGTTGCATGACCATTGTGAAGCCATGAACTCCGCCCTTGCTCGCACCGTAAGCATACGACGATGACCCGCCTTTGACTCCGGCGCCGGATGCGGTGAGGATGATGGTGCCGCGGTTGGGGCCTGGTTTCTTCAGCATCTCGGTGACGACGTATTTGGCGATGAGGTAGGTGCCCCGCAAGTTGATATCGAGCACCGTGTCCCAAGTCTTTTCAGGGAAGCCTTCAAGCGGGATGGATGCACCTTGGAGGACACCGGCGAAATGACAAAGGACATCGATGTCACCGAGCCACGATTTGGCGGCGATTACGGTGCCTGACACATTTGCTTCATCACGGACGTCGCAGCTCCAGAATCTCGAGCTGCCACCGTTGTCGTTGATCTCGATCGCCGTGTTGTTGCCGTCTTCGTTATTGTCGAAGATCGCGATTTCTGCGCCGAGTTGAGCGAGGCGAATGGCGGAGGCTCGACCGATCCCGGTTGCGCCACCGGTAACAATGCATCTCTTGCCGGTTAGGTCTGCAGGCATTTTCAACTCCTAAATGACTACTACCGATTCTAGTCGCGCGTGGGGTAGTTTCAGTCCCAAATCACCCCGGCAATTTGGGCAGCTTTTCGAATACCCGCGGCCGCCGCGGGTATCTTTTCGTCGGGATAATGTTCGACGGTAACCGTGATGTCGGGTGCGGTTTCTTGAAGGCGGGTGAGAAGAGTTACGTTGTCGAGGAGCGCGTTGGGCGCACCGATGACTTCTTCCTCGAAATGTGGCAACAATGCGTCGACGATGGTGAAGTCTTTGGCGTCGCACCCAACAATCTCGTCGGCCATGAGGTCGATGCATTCATTGATCAGCGAAGTCGTGTCGTATGCGATTTCGAGGGATCCAACCAGGTTTACGGGATCGACGTTGAAGCCGAGTGCCGGCATGTCAACGGCGTCGAAAAAATCTCGCACGCGTCGCGGCGTGTAGAGGGGGCACACAACGCCTGCCTCGACAACGAGTTTGATTCCCTCGGAGTCTGCGACTGCGCATGCTTGTTGCGCGCTGGCGACTAGGTTGTCAAAGGTTGCTTCCGAGCGGTTATCGGGGTGCGGCAACCACGCGCCATTAGGGTTGTGGCTTCCGGGACGAAAGTAGGTGGTGGGGCAGGACATCTTTGCGGAGAGCCGGATGGTGTCTTCGAGGAATTTCACGGTCCATCTGCGTTGGTCGTCATCGTCGCTGCACAGACCGCCGCCATATGCCCCGCGGGTCATCGGCATGTTGAGGCCATGGGCGGCATAGAGCGTTTTGATGTTCTCAATGTCGCGGTCGTCTCCCGCGGTCGGGTCAGAGATTGTGAGAAGAGCGGAGACGAAGCCGTTATCAGCGACCATTTTGACTTGGTCTTCAGTGACATTGAGCCAGTCGCCTTTGACAAAGCCGGCAACACCTAGAAGCATGATTCAACGCCTTTCACATTGAGTCGCGGCGATGATTTGACCGCGGCTATCTTTCAATGTTATCCCTCCCGAAGTTGCATGAAGTGTTGAATGACTAGACGTGGATTCGGTACGATTCAATCAGCTACGACGAAGATATTTGGCGATTCGAGGTCGGTGAATGCGCTGACAGGTATGGCGCGCGCTCAAGGGTATCTTCAAACCGGAAAGCGAAAATCAAGTGATTGAGTTCACGCTGTGGCCATGACAGTTCCAGAGCCTTGGGAACTAGGCGACGTACTTTCTGAGGTAACCGATCTTCTGGAGGTCGGCGGGGTTTCGGTTGCGCTCAAGAGATTGGACCCGCTGCGCCACGCGGACTTGGCAGCGGTGGTGGCGGAACTTTCGGAAGACCATCTGCGGCAGCTTTTGCATTGCATGTCGAACGAGGCGATTGCGGATGTGCT
This sequence comes from uncultured Dehalococcoidia bacterium, assembly GCA_951812795.1. Classification (GTDB taxonomy): domain Bacteria; phylum Chloroflexota; class Dehalococcoidia; order Lucifugimonadales; family Lucifugimonadaceae; genus Bin127. Next base: position 1,249,507 of record OX638325.1, on the reverse strand, counting down.
GGATTATCTTGACGTGGATCGAGGGTCGCGGGTGTTCGAAGCGATTCCAGAGACGAGACGTCCAACGGTTTTAGACGAGACTTCCCCCGAGGTAGCGACCGATCTGCTGCACCGCATCGCCTGGGACGAGGCTGCGCAGACGCTGGTTCGGATGCGGAACCTCAACATCATCGGTGATCTGCTGATCCACGATGACGACGATGCCGGCGGGTTGATGTCGCCGTCGTTTGGCAAGTTGCGGGAGTATTGGACGGTCCGTCACGCGCTGCGTGTGTTGCGTCAGATGGAGTTGGATCCGGAGATGTTGCGGGAGTTGTTCGCGGTTGATGCGCACGACACGTTGGTGGGCCGGATGGAGTTATCGGAGCTGGTGTTCGCGCCTCCGAATGCGACTATCAGCGAGGTGATGAATCGTGACGTGATATCAGTCTCGGCGACAGAGGACCAGGAGAGTGCGGTGCGTTTGATGCAACGTTATCGGTTGCCGAGCATACCGGTTACGAACACTCGGCGTCAGTTGCAGGGGGTGATCACGTCGAACAGTTTGGTGGAAATTGCGGAGCAGGAAGCCACCGAGGACATGTTCCGTCTATTCGGTGTGGGCGGTAGCATCGCCACTGGGTACAACGTCCGCGAAGCGATGCGCAACCGAATGCCGTGGTTGGTGTTGAACTTGTTCACGGTGATGTCGGCGGGGTTTGTTTTGAGTTTGTTCCAGCCGACGTTGGATGCGATGACGTTGTTGGCGGCGTTCTTGCCGGTGGTGATGGGTCAGGCCGGGATCGCAGGAACTCAGACCGTGACTATCATCGTCCGTTCGATGGCGCTGGGAGAGCGTTCGTTGTCGAACGTTTGGCAGCTTTTGTTGTTTGAGTTAGTCCTGTCACTAGTTCAGAGCGTAGCCGTAGGCGGGATTCTTGGTGTGCTAGTTCACCTCTGGAAAGACGATTGGGCGTTGACGTTGTTGGTCACGTTGTCGCTGGTGATGAACTTGATATTGGCAGGGTTGGCTGGAGTGTTGGTGCCGATGTTCATGCGATTGATTCGCATCGACCCGGCGATGGCGTCGGCAGTGATTGTGACGACTGCTACCGACATCTGCGGGATCGTGATGTACCTGGGTTTGGCGAGTATTTTCCTATCTTGGCTGGTCGGTTAATTGAAGTCATTTGTTTTCGACAAATGCGGTGGCGACGTGGCGGCGCTGGATCTTGCCGGTTGCGGTGCGGGGCAACTCGCCGGCGAAGTAGATGACGTCGGGGACTTTGAAGTCGGCTAATCGCTCGCGGCAGAAATCTTGGATGTCTTGTTGTTCGCAATCGTCGCGTAGGACTACTGCGGCTTGGACACATTCGCCGTACATCTCGTCAGGAGCCGCGAAGCATACGGCTTCGGCGACCGCGGGATGCTCCAAAAGAGTTGCGTCTACTTCGAGCGGTGAGATCTTTTCGCCTCCGCGATTGATGAGTTCTTTTAAGCGGCCGGTCAGCGTAAGGTAGCCGTTGTTGTCGAGGAACCCTTGATCACCGGTGCGGAACCATCCGTTTACGAATGCGTCGGCATTGGCCTCTTCGTTGTTGTGGTATCCCCACATGACGTTTTCGCCTTTGATGACGACCTCGCCGCGTTGGTCGTTTTCCGCCAACTCGCCGGTGTTCTCGTCGGCCATGATTGCGACTTCGACGCCGGTGGCCTGACCGACGGTGCCGGGGATGCGTGAGCCCGGCGGCAATGGGCTGCTGGACATCTGGTGTGAGGCCTCGGTCATGCCGTATGCTTCGAGAACTGGTGCGCCGAAGCGGCTTTCGAGAGCGTCGAACACGGTGGGAGCGAGGGCGGCGGAGCAGGAGCGGATGATGCGGAGGGATTCGTGGGGTGCGCCGTCGTCATCGGCGCGCGCTAGGAGAATTTGGTGGATGGTTGGCACTGCGGAGTACCAAGTAGATCCCGATTCTGATTGCTGTTTCCAGAATGCGCTCGCGGAAAATCTCGGAGGGACTACGACGGTGCCGCCGGAGTTTAGGGTCGACAGACACGCGCCGATGAGTCCGTGAACATGGAATAAAGGCATTACGATCAGTGATGTGTCGTCAGGAGTCAAGGCGTAGGTGTTTGTGATGTTGTCGATTGACTTCATCAGGTTTAGATGTCGGAGCGGTACGCCTTTGGGTCGGCTGGTAGTGCCGGAGGTGTGAAGAAATAGTGCGATGTCGGCATCGTCGGGGGACAAAGCGTCGCTCATCGAAGTGAGTTCGACTCCGTTTGCGGAGAGAGTTACTCGGAGGTGACCATTGGCGGAGGTGAGATCAGCGTCGATCGTCTTGATGCCGAGGATTGCGGCGGCTCCACGGGCAGGGTGGGGTTCGTTGGGTAGGATTGCGACTTTTGCTCCAGCGTCTTCCATGAAAAAGTTGAATTCGTCGGTGGTGTACGCGGGATTGAGCGGCGCGGCGATCGCGCCGGCGCGGGCGACGGCGAGGAACGTCGCGACGAATTCATATCCATTTATGAGAACGATGGAGACGGGGGTGCCGGGTCCGACGCCGTTGGCAGCCAAGATGTCTGCGAGGCGGTCGACCTCGGTATCGAGTTCGTCGTATGTCCACGATCCGATGTCGGGCGCGATGACGGCGATATCGGATCCGGATGCTGGTTGCAGGAGAGAATTCAGGGTTTTGGTTTCGGACACTGGGGGCTCCGATTGGTTCGCTCGTTGGTTGCGAGCATTGTGTGGTTCGTGAGAATTTTATCGTTTTGGCGTATCAGTCGCGGAGGATGACGAGGAAGCGTTCCAATCCGGCGAAGTCGCGGTGCATCCGTATCTCGGCATCGGGCAGTGATTGGCGAGCCGTCCCGAGGCAGGATGCAACCACGGGCGGATCGATCTCTATGAACGCGGCGGTTGGGCCGCTATTGCGTAACAGTTCGGATAACGAGCGGATCAATGGACGCAAGATGTTCATACCGTCAGTGCCGCCGTCTAAGGCCTGTCTTGGCTCCCAATCTCGCACCTCGGGTTGGAGGTCGCCGAGGGTGTGCGTTTGAATGTACGGGGGGTTGGAGACGATGATGTCGAAGTCGCCGCGTGTCACGGTTCGCGTCGCATCTTCGACGAGGAAATGGATATCGGCGCCGTGATGGGTAGCGTTGGTCTTGGCGAGTTCGAGCGCTTCGACACTGTTGTCGGTGGCGGTGATGTTGGCGTTTGGGAGTTGCTTGGCTAGGGTGATGGCGATGATGCCGGATCCGGTGCCGATGTCGCAGATTTTGGGTTGCGCGACGTTATGGTGTTCGACGAACTCGGTGCAAAGTTCGATTAGGGTCTCGGTTTCAGGTCTTGGTATCAGAACGCGTCGGTCGACTCTGAACGTTCGACCATAGAACTCTCTTTCGCCAAGGATGTAGGCAAGTGGTTCGCGGGTTATGCGACGATGCAGGCGGCGATCAAGCTCTTGGATTGCGGATTCCGGCAGTTGATCCGCGTGACTGGCAAGGAGTTTCTCTTGGGTTAGGCCGCATGCGTGCCGGAGAATTGTGCGCGCTTCGATGGGAGCGTCGTCGGGAATGATTCCGGCGTCGAGGAGTTTGGATGTGGTTGTGCGGATCGCTTCCGCTACAGTTGGCAATTGGGGCAACTGGGGCAATAGGATTGCTGAGTTATGTCGCGGAGGCGGCTTGGATCTTGCGAGTCTGCTCGACCTGTTGTAGCGCATCAACGAACTCGTCGATCTCGCCGTCGAGGATTTTCGGGAGATTGTGGCTGGTGAGGTTGATGCGATGGTCGGTTACCCGGGATTGCGGGAAGTTGTAGGTGCGGATTTTCTCGGAGCGGTCGCCGGAACCGACTTGCGCTTTTCGATTGGCGGCTTGTTCGGATGCGCGGCGGCGCAATTCCATGTCCCAGAGACGGGCGCGGAGAATGTCCATTGCCTGCATCTTGTTTTGGAGCTGCGAGCGCTCGTTCTGGCATTGGGCGACGATGCCTGTTGGTTCGTGGGTGATGCGGACGGCGGTGGCGACCTTGTTAACGTTCTGTCCGCCGTGTCCGCCGGCGTGGAAGATGTCGATCTTGAGATCCTTGTCGTCGATATGAACGTCGATGTCCTCGGCTTTTGGCAGGACGGCGACGGTTGCTGCAGAGGTGTGGATGCGCCCTTGTGACTCCGTCTGTGGTACGCGTTGGACGCGGTGGGTACCGCTTTCGTGTTTTAGGCGTGGATATGCTCCCTCGCCTTCAATCTCGAAGACGACCTCTTTTAGGCCTCCGATGCCGGTGTCGTTCAGAGAAAGGACGGAAGTTTTCCAACCGTGAAGCTCGGCGAAGCGTTGGTACATGCGGTAGAGCTCGTTTGCGAAGAGGCCGGCTTCGTCGCCACCAGTGCCGGCGCGAATTTCGAGGACGGCGTCGGCGTCATCCGTTTCGTCCCGCGGGATGAGTGCGATTTGGATTTCATCGATTAGTTCGTCGTGGCGTGTTTGTTGATCTCTAGTGATGTCTCTTGCCATCTCGAGCATTTCGTCGTCGGTTTCTTCGGCGAGGATGGTTTGGGCGTCGGCGATCTCTTCGAGGACGGCGTCGAATTCGTCGCGGAGACGGACTAGCGCGGAGATGCGTGAGTATTCTCGTCCGAGACGTTGCATCTTGAGGCGATCGGAGGCGACGTCCGGTTGCGACATCTGGGTTTCGAGTTCCGTTTGTCTTTCGGCGGCAGCTTGCAGGCTGGCTCGGAGTCGGCTTTCAATGGTTGTGGATTCAGGCATTATTCGGAGGGGGCGATGAAGTTTGCGATTGTTGCGGAGTTGAGTGAGAGCGTTTTTTGGTCGCCGTCGAATTGGAGTGGTTTTACGGCTGCTACGCCTTGTTCGATTTCACGGTTGCCGATGATGATGGCGTAGCTTGCGTTGGCGCGGTTTGCGTAACGCATCTGTGCGCGCATGGACTTGCCAGCGGGTGCCATGAGGACGGATATGCCGTGGTTGCGCAGTTCGGCGGCGAGTTGGGCAGCGCGTATGGTGGCGTTGTCGCCGACGTGGACCATTACGGCGTTGCGAGGCGGTTCGGCGACATCAAGTGATTCTTGTCGTTGAGTTTCGAGGATGATTCTTTCGATGCCGGAGCCGAAGCCGACGCCCGGTGTTTCGTTGCCGCCGAGGATGCCGATGAGCGGATCGTATCTTCCACCGCCGAAGAGCGAGGTTTGGCTGCCTTCGGTGGATGGTTCGAACTCGAAGACGGTTCGGTTGTAGTAGTCCAGGCCGCGGACTAAGGTGTGGTCGGTACGGTAGCTGAAGTTGGGGTAAGCAGTCTTTAGACCGTCCAACAGGACTAACAGGTTTTCCCAATGATTTTGCGCTTCGTCCGAGAGATAGTCCAATGATTTCGGCGCGTCGGCGCTGAGCTTTTGGGTCGCGGGTTCTTTGGAGTCGAGGAGTCTGAGCGGGGCCCTTTCGAGGCGGTCGCGGTCGACTTTTGGCAGGTCGTTGGCGTATTTTGCGTAGTGGTTTCGAAGGTCGTCGTTGTAGCTGGTGCGAGTTTCTGAGTCGCCGATGGAGTTAATGCGGACGGCGACGTCTGATAAGCCGAGCGCGGTGATGTATCGAAGTCCGATCTCGATGATTTCGGCGTCGATGGTTGGCGACGAGTCTCCGATGGCTTCGCACCCGAACTGGTGGTGTTGGCGATACCGGCCGGCTTGCGGTCGGTCATAACGGAACATGGGAGCGATGTAGTAGAGGCGGACTGGTTGGGGGAGGTTGTGCATGCCGTGCTCGATGTATGAGCGGCAGACGGGCGCGGTGCCTTCGGGTCGCAGAGTTAGAGATTCGCCACCGAGGTCGTCGAAGGAATACATCTCTTTTTGTACGATGTCGGTTTCGTTGCCTACACCGCGGCGGAATAGGCCGGTGTTTTCGAAGACTGGGGTATCAATCTGCTGGTATCCGAACTGGCGCGCGGTGTTGATGGCGGTTTTCTTGACCGCGTTCCAGACGGTTTGATCGTCTGGGAGGATGTCAGCGACGCCGCGTGGTGCCCGGTAGTTTTGTTGCTCAGCCATTCCTCATCGATTCTACGCTCTCGATTGTCTGAACAAGGATGGGCAGGATTTTGGGATGGGAGGCAGTTTGGGTGGATGGTTTTGTTTTGACCGGGTGTGGGTGTGGGATTTTCGTGGCCTCCCCCTATCCCCCTCCTGAAGGAGGGGGGTAACCGGTGGCTCCCGCTGTTTGTCTGTAGGAGGGAGTGGGATTGTTGTGGCCTCCCCTAACCCGCTCCTGAAGGAGGGGGACAACCGGTTGCTCCCGCTGTTTGTCTGTTGGAGGGGTTGGAATTGTTGTGGCCTCCCCCTAGCCCCTTCCTGAGGGAGGGGGACAGTCGGTGGCTCCTGCTTGCAGTCTGTTGGAGTAGGGGTAAATGGTTGGAGGTGTGGTTGGTTTGGTTGTGCGAGTTATCGGGAGTGGCGGTTAGGTTGCTGCGGTGCGTTTTTATAGACTTTGTGGTACTGCTTCGGGGCATGGCGCAGCCTGGTAGCGCACTTGACTGGGGGTCAAGAGGTCACAGGTTCAAATCCTGTTGCCCCGACCATTCTCTTCGGGTTACTCCGCATCAAAACGTCTGCGACAGCGCGTTGATTTTCTCTTTTGGATGACGCTCGTGGACTGTGAGCTTGCGATCAGCCGAGTCGCCGTGCCCGCCTCACAGCTGGTTGCAGAACGAGAAACACGAGGGCAGCGATGAACATGAGGACGGTGCCAGCTATAAGGACCGGTTGGTAGGTGCCGAGTTGGTCGAAGGTGTAGCCGGCGGCGACGGGGGCGATGATGAGGGCGAGGTTGTAGATGGGTGCCATCATGCCGCGGATTGTGGCGTACCGGGCGCGTCCGAAGAGGTCGCCGATGATGGCCCAGTTGAGGGAGCTGCCAGCTTCAGAGCCAGTGAAGAGCAGCATTGCCATGAAGATCGGCCAGGTACCTTCTACGAGCGTCATGAGAAGCAAGCTGACGGCGGAGGCGCTGTAGAGGAACGTGAGCAAAAGTGGTCGCCCGACGCGGTCGCTGATGTAGCCGGTGAAGAGGATTACTGGTACTGCGGATAGGGATATGAGGCCGACGAGATTGGCGGAAGTCTGTTGGGTTTCGCCGCGCCAGACGAGGATTGGAATGAAGTGGAGGAAGATGGTGCCGTGGACCGACATTCGCAATGTGGTTGCCAACACCAATACCCAGAACGATGGAGTTCGTAAGGCTTGCTTGGTGGTGAAATTGCGTTCTCGGTTCGCGTTTGATCCGGAGGATTGCGAATAGTCGTCTTGTTCAGTTGCAGATGACCGGTTCTGGGCTCTGTTGTTTCTGCGGAGACGCCGTCGCATGTGGAATAGGGAAACACCGCCATCGGGTTTGAGGCCCATGCTTTCGGGCGATCGCCGGAACAATAATCCCAAGGGTGCGACGAAGACGATCAGGGCGGCACCGATGATCCAAGAGGTTGTCTGCCAGCCGAGGTTTATGACGCCAACGGAAATGAGCGGGATCATGATCGCGCCGCCAGCCCGAAACGCGGCGCTGTTGATGGACATGACGAGGCCGCGATAGCGAATAAACCATGTGTTAAGGGCCGCGGTAGTAGCCTGCATGAAGGAGGTGGACGATCCGATGGAAATTACGAAGAGATATATGAGCATGAAGGCGATATATGTCTCCGCCTTCGAGAGGATGATGTAGCCGATGCCGGTGATGACGGTGCCGCCCAAGATGAGGGGCATGTACCCGAATTTGTCGAGTGCCCATCCGGTGATTGGTCCGAGGACGCCGTTTTCGGCGCGGGCGAGTGCGAATGCGAGAGAGGTCTGCCAATATGTGATCCCGAGCGTTTCGGCTACCGGGATGAAGAAAACGGCGAAGCCTTGCCAGACGATGGTGCCACCAAAGGCATTCATCAGGGATGCGCCGGCGAGCATGTACCAGCCGTAGTAGACGCCTTTCATGCGTGTTGTTCGCATAACTATTCGGAGCGATTGCTCCGCCCCTCTAGATTCCGGCTTTCACCGGAACGACGGCGGTTGTGCACATCACCCATGCGCGAACGGCGCGGCGTATAGCGGAGATTCACGGGTTGGTTCCGACATCCACGTCCGCATTTGAAGTTTCGATCCATGCGGGCCGCGCAACCAGCTTTGGCCACGCTTTGGCGAGTCGGTCATACATGACGATGTTCACGGTCATACCGAGGTTTAGGGATGCCATCGTCGGGATCATGACCTTGTGTGCGCATCGGTCGAGAATTTCGTCGGAGAGGACGCCGTTTTCGGGACCGAAGACGTAGCAGGCGCGTTCAGGATGTTTGAATTCCACAAGAGTTGAGGCGTCGTCACAGAGTTCGATACCGACAACGGTGGTGTCTTCAGGGACTGCTTTGAGCAGGTCTTTCGATTTGATGACTGGGATGTGTTTGTATGACCGCATCGGATCGGTGGTTAGTTTTGAGAGTCGGATACTTGGCGTTTCGCCGCCGATGATGACCAAACGTGCGTCGAAACAAAATGCGGCTCTGAGCGCATGGCCGACGTTGACGGGGTCTGTTGGTCGGTCGAGTCCGATGCAGGCGAAGCCGCGATCTTTACGCATCGACGGTCGGTTGATGTGGCGATCGTGTCGGGTGCGTTTTGTGTTGTGCGCGGATGCGTTTTCGGTTTGCATGGGTGTGCCCTCACCCTAACCCGCTCCCGCTAAGCGGGAGAGGGGACGCATGGTGGTGGGAGAGGTTACTTCTTCGTAGCGAGGTGAACTACTCATCAGTACAGCGGCACGGAGCCGGCGGGCAGGTTTGAAACTTGCCTCTACAAGTTAGGAGATCGGAGGTCTTTGAGCGTGCCAACCGGATAGCTCTTCGTAGGCGTGGCCTACGCGTACGACGTTTGTTTCGTCGAAGGCGTGGCCGGTGATCATTAGTCCAATGGGCATGTTGGAGGAATCGAATCCGCACATTACGGAGATTGATGGTTCGCCAGTGACGTCGAAGATGGATGTGAAGAGCGGGATCTCGGCGCCTTTGTCAGCGATGGCTTCGCCGGGCGCGGGTGTGCATTCTGCGATGGTGTGAGTGCGGACCGGTACCGTTGGCGTAGCGAGGACGTCGATGTCTTTGGTTGCCTCGGCCATGGCGACGGAGAATGCTTGGCGGGCGCGTTGGGCACGGACGTAGTCGACGGCGGGCATTGCGAGTGCGGATTGAATGCGGCTACGGACTGCCGGGGTGTAGTCGTCGGCGTGGTCGGCGAGCATTTTTTCGTGGACCGCGGTGGCTTCGGCGAGGGTGATGATCATATTGATCGACCTGCCGTTCGATACCCAATCCATAGGCACGGGAACGATCTCGGCGCCGTTGTTGGCCAGCAACTCGATGGCGGTGTTGACTGCGGCGGCTATTTCGGGATCGACGATGTCGGGATCGAAGAAGTAGTTTTCGGGGACTCCGATGCGCAATCCGTCGACACCCTTATCGAGATCTGCCGCGAAGTCGGGAACCGGACGCGTGGATGACGCGATGTCGAGCGGGTCGTGTCCGGCGATTGCGTTGAGCATGTGGGCGCAGTCCGCGGTTCGGCGGGTCATCGGCCCGACGTGGTCACAACTCCAGCAGAGGTCGAGGACGCCGGTGCGGGGGACACGTCCGTATGTAGGTTTCAAACCTGCGATGCCGCATAGCGATGCGGGCATCCGGATACTTCCGCCGGTGTCGGAGCCGAGTGCGCCGTAGACCATGCCGGCGGCGACACCAGCGCCGGATCCGCTGCTTGAGCCACCGGTGATCTTGTCCGTGTCCCACGGGTTGCGGGCATCTCCGGTGTAGGGATTCACGCCAGCAGCTCCGAACGCGAACTCGACGAGGTTGGTCTTGCCGATAAAGGTTGCGCCGGCGCGCTTCAAACGGTAAGTGACGGTTGCGTCGTTCTTGGCGATGTTGGATTGGAGGACTTTCGAGCCGCCAGTGGTGACTTTGCCGGCGACATCGACGAGGTCTTTTAGACCGATCGGGATGCCGTGCATCGGACCCAAGTATCGACCGTCCGCAATATCTCTTTCGGCTTTGGTCGCGGCCGCGAGCGCTTCATCATGCCAGATGTCGAGAAAGGCGTTCAACTTAGGATTGAGGGCCGCCGTGCGTTCGAGCGCGATCTCGGTGATATCGACCGGCGAAACCGATCCATCTTTGATTTTCGGGGCTAGTTCGTGGATCGAATCGAATGCCAACAGTGTACGCTCGTTGCTCATCGGTCGTTCCTTTCGCGGGGAACGTCGTTGGATCCGATGGGATTGAACACGTTGGAGGGTTCGTGGGCTTGGTAGTCGATGGCGCGTACGACGTTGGCGGATTGATAGAGCGAGTCGCCCCACTGCGCGGCGAGTTTTGCGTGTTCCTCAGAGATCGGTATTCCGACGCGACCTCCAGCATTGGCGATGTCTTCGGCGCGTTGGCTTGCGTTGGGGGGTAAATTTGTTTCGGTCATGGGAGGAGATGGCATCGATTGACCTGAGCCAACCGAACGCGTTTTCTTATCCTTATATATGTACGGAAGTTGGTGTGTTAGCAGGATACATGTGCGGTCGAGAATATCGGCTTGCGCGTACGGATTTCAGATTGGGATTGTATGCACCCCCAAAAACAGATAGCGGAGATGGTTGTTTCGGCTCTCGATTCGGCTATTGCAGCAGATACATTGCCGCAGATCGGTGAGGTAACTCCGACGGTTGAGCGTCCGAAACACGCGGAGCACGGGGACTACAGCACGAGCATTGCGCTGGCTTTGGCTTCGAGCATGCGAATGGCGCCGCGCGAGATCGCTGCCAAGATCGCGGAATCCGTAGAGCGGTCTTCGATGGTCCGCGATGTGAGCGTCGCGGGCCCGGGATTTATCAATTTCCGATTGGACGACGAATGGCTCCGGTCGCGGGTTAACGTTATCCGCCAGCAGGGCGTGAAGTTCGCGCATTCCGACATCGGTGCGGGTCAGAAGGTCCAGGTCGAGTTCGTGAGCGTAAATCCGACTGGACCATTGCATATTGGGCACGTGCGGGGCGCGGTGATCGGCAACGGCATCGCGAACATCTTGGATGCGGCGGGTTTCGATGTGCAGCGGGAGTACTACGTCAACGACGCGGGCAATCAGATGCGTATTTATATGGAATCTGCCTATGTTCGTTTCCTGCAGGCAGCTGGTAAAGATGTTGAATTGGGTGCGGAGTCTTATCCGGGCGAATTCGTCGCAAAGTTGGGCGCTGAGTTGTACGCCGAGTACGGTGACGCGGTGGTTGAGATGAGCGAGGACGAAGCGATTGGCGTCATCAGGAAAACGGCATTGGATCGCACATTGGCTAACATTCGCGCCACGTTGTCGAGGATGGGGATCGAGTATGACGAGTGGTTCAGCGAGAAATCGTTGATCGACGGTGAAGATTTCAACGAATCGTTGGAACTGCTGAAGGACCGGGGATTCATCTCAGAGCGCGAAGGAGCGTTGTGGTTCCTGGGCACCAAGGTGGGTCTCGAGAGCGACAGCGTGATTATCCGTTCGATGGAACGTGGGCCATCGTATTTCGGAACCGATATCGCATACCACTACAACAAATTCGTGAAGCGAGGTTTCGACCGCGTGATCAACGTTTGGGGCGCTGATCACCATGGACACATTGCCAGAATGAACGCGGTGGTCAATTCACTGGGCGTCGAATCCGACAATCTGACGATCATCATCAATCAGATGGTCAATTTCAAAGAGGGCGATGAGACGGTCAGTTTCAATAAGCGTAAAGACAATTTCATCGGTGCAGACGAATTGTTGGACGCGGTGGGTGCCGATGCCTGCCACTTCATCTTCTTGGAGCGAACACCTGGTACACACATGGAGTTCGACCTTGAGTTGGCTAAAGCTGAGACAGCGGAGAACCCGGTGTTTTATGTGCAGTACGCGCATGCGCGGCTTTGCGCAGTGCTTCGTGCCGCGAAGGATCGGGGTATTGAATTCGAGGATGGCGATGTTTCGTTGCTGACGACAAGCCAGGAACTTGCGCTGATGCGTCGGTTGAACGAGCTTCCAGATGTAATTGCGCGGTCGGCGGAGATGTTGGAGCCACATCACATGCCGCATTTTGCGTACGAAGTGGCGCGTGAGTTGCAACGTTTCTACGAAGCGTGTCGTGTGATCTCGAGCGAACCGGCTGATGCGGAGTTGACGAAGGCTAGGTTGTTGTTGGTTGACGCGGCGCGTATCGTGCTTGAGGGCACGTTGAACATCATGGGGATGAATGCGCCGGAGCGGATGTAGTTCCGGGTCGGTTAGAGGGGGTTGTCTGGAGAGGATGACCGCTTGTAGCGTTCGATGCGGTTGACGTAGCTCAGGGCGGCGCGTTGCTGCAACTGTTGGTGCCTGGTACGTAACCTTCCGATGGCTTTACCGGGGACGCCTCGGATCAATTGGTTGTCATCGAAATTGGCGTTTTCAGGGATAACGGAACCCGCCGCAACTAGGCATCCTTTTCCTAAAACGACGCCATCGTTTAGAACCGATCCGTTGCCGAGCAGACAGCCGTCGCCGATCGTCTTGCCGTGGCACACGACGCCATGACCTATCGTCACGTCGTCGCCGATTGTGGCATCGTCGTCGGCGTGGATCACGGTGTTGTCTTGGACGTTTGATCCCGAACCGATAGTGATGGTTCCACTGTCGGCTCGGATTACGGCTCCTTGCCAGACGCTTGATCGAGGTCCGACGCGCACGTCTCCGATCAGCGTAGCCTGTGCGCTTACGAACGCCGTCTCGTCGACGTGGGGTGCGACGCCGCCGAGTTCGAGGAGCATCAGTTGGATTCCAGTTCACTGGGCAGCAAAGGAAAATTGAGTTCTACATCGGTGATTTTGAATGGTTCGCTCCCATCGAATTCGATAATCTCTTCTGCTTTGACAGCGACGCCATCGGGGTCGCCGAGGCAGAAGACGAATGGGATGCCTTGGTCTTTGTCGCTGACGGGTCCGTGGATGATGTCGCGGAATTTCCCGTTTTGACCGACTTCGACGGGCCAAGAGCGCGAGGTGACCAACTTAACGTAGACCTGTTCGCCTTCAGGCACTGGCTCGCCGTTAACGTAGGCGGTTCCATTGAAGATGTTTGGGAGAGCAGGAGGCGGGCCCTGTGGGACATCGCCAAGTTGTGGCGACTCCTCGAGGGCGGGACACCGCATTTCGTCGACAGCCACGAGGGTCTCGGACGTTGAAGATGTTGGGTCTTCCTCGGACAGGCACGCGATCGCCAAAGCGAGAACGGCCATTGTGAGAACGAGGAGGGACTTGACTATTGGCGAATCAAGAATGGCGGTTTTTGTCATAGTTCTGGGGGTGTCAGCTTCCAATTTGCCGATTGCTCGTAGGCATGCGCGATCTGCAACGCGGTGCGGTCTCCCAATTGGGGGGCGACGATTTGCAGTCCTACTGGTAGACCTTCGGAGAGGCCGCAAGGGACCGATATTCCTGGCAATCCGGCGATGTTGACCGGTATGGTGCATACGTCGCTGAGATACATCTGGAACGGGTCCTGCGTTTTTTCGCCGATTTCGAAGGCTACGGTCGGTGAAGTCGGCATGATTAGAGCATCGAACTTTTGGAATGAGTCTTGGAACTCTCGCCGGATGAGAGTCCTGACTTGCTGCGCTTTCTTGTAGTAGGCGTCGTAGTACCCGGCTGAGAGTGCATACGTTCCGATGAGTATGCGCCGTTTCACTTCTGGGCCAAATCCGTCGCCCCTTGTTGCTTCGATCGATTCGCGAGCGTTGGGCTCGCCATCGACCGACATTCCGTATTTGACGCCGTCGAAGCGGGAGAGGTTTGCTGATGCTTCAGATGGGGCAATGATGTAGTAGACGGCGAGGGCGTGGTCGGTGAGCGGAAGGCTGGTCGCTTCGACAACGGCGCCTAGACTTTCGAGGACGGCGATCGAGGCGTCGAATGCGGATCGTACGCCGGGTTCGATGCCTTCGACGAGGTATTCACGAGGAACACCGATGCGCATCCCATCGATGTCGCGATCCAGGTATTCCGTGAAATCTAGGTCGAGTTCTAGTGACGTTGAGTCGAATGGGTCGCGGCCGGAAATCGCATTTGCGGTGTCGGCGCAGTCGGCGACGGTTCTTGCGATGGGTCCGATTTGGTCGAGCGATGAGCCGAATGCGATGAGGCCGTATCGACTGACTGTCCCGTAAGTAGGTTTGAAGCCGACGACGCCGCAAAGTGATGCGGGTTGTCGGATGCTGCCGCCAGTGTCCGATCCGAGAGCGATTGCGGCTTCTCCTGCCGCGACGGCCGCTGCGGCTCCACCGCTGGAACCGCCGGGCACGCGGTTATTGCCCCAAGGGTTGATGACCGCTCCGAATGCGGAGTTTTCGTTCGATGAACCCATGGCGAATTCGTCGAGGTTGCCTTTGCCAAGGATGATTGCTCCAGCCTTCTTGAGCCGTGAGACTGCGGTGGCATCGAATGGCGGGACGTATCCGTCCAAGATCTTGGAGGCAGCGGTGGTGCGGACACCATCGGTTGATATGTTGTCCTTGATCAGGAACGGAATGCCAGTCATGGCTGAGGCTTGGCCAGCTCGGATCATCTCGTCTGCGGCGTCGGCTTGGGCGACGATTTGATTTTCGTCCAGTACTGTAAGGAAGACGTGCGTGTGTTTGTCGACCTTTTGAATGCGTTCCAGGTGTGCGAGCGCGGTGTCGCGGGCGGTTGCTTGGCCGGATTCGTACTTGGCGCGCATCTCGCGCGCCGACGCGTGGGTTTCTGGAAGGGTTTCTGTCATCGTGGGAAACGCAATCTGGTGGCGGTCAGCGTCAGCAGCAACGGTTATTCGATTACTGGCCTGACGCGGACGAATTCGCCGTCTATGAATGGCGCATTTGCGAGAGTCTGCTCGCGATCGAGGGCCGCCATTTCTTCGTCGTCACGCATCACAGAGTGCGCGTCGGTGGTGTGTCCGGTTGGCGGCACTCCTTGGGTGTCGAGTTGTGCCAGCGTCTGAAAGTGAGCGAGGATGTTGGACAACTGGCTTCGCATGGTCTCTACCTCTGCATCATCGATGCGTAGAGCGGCCAGGCGAGCGATGTGTCGGACGTCGTCTTCCGTCAGCAATGGGGAGTTCATTTGTATTGCACTTGGGCTTGCACTTGGATTGGTGTCACAAACGAAGATTCTATATGTGAGCAAATCTGCGCGTTTTCGGATTGAGACGCTCACTAAAGGTCTGAATTTTGGGTACACTTTTCATGTGCCGAACCTCCGCAACAACGCTCGTTTTTTACGTTGAGTAAGCGCCGTCGATACATCTTCGTTACGGGCGGCGTAACCAGCTCTCTAGGCAAGGGCATCGCCTGTGCATCTATCGGGCGCATGTTGAAGAATCGGGGGCTGCGGGTCACTATTCTCAAACTCGACCCTTATCTGAACGTCGACCCAGGGACGATGTCGCCTCTCGAACATGGCGAGGTGTTCGTGACCATGGACGGTAGCGAAACGGATCTGGACCTGGGGCATTACGAACGCTTCTTGAACCAGGATTTCACGATCCTTTCGAATGTGACCGCGGGGCAGATCTATAACGAGTTGTTGGACAAGGAACGTTTGGGTTCGGAGTTTTTGGGGGAGACGGTGCAGGTGGTGCCGCATCTGGTGAGTGCGGTTGCCCGGCGTATCAGCAAGTTGGCGGAGAGCGAGGACGCGGATGTGGTGATTGTCGAGGTCGGCGGCACGGTCGGTGACATGGAGGCGGAGGCGTTCATCGAAGCGGTTAGGTGGATGCGGGATATGGAAGGGCGCCAAAACTCGTTTTCGATCCACCTCACGTTCGTTCCTTTGCTAAAGCCGACAAACGAGTTGAAGACGAAACCGACGCAACATAGCGTGCGCGCGCTACGAGCGTTGGGTATTCAACCGGATGCGATTCTCTGTCGTCTTAACGACCCGACGGATTCGGAGGAAGAGGCGGAGAGCCTGAAGGACAAGATCAGCCTCCATTGCGGTGTGCCGCGCGACGCGATTATCTATCTGCCAACTTTGGGCAATGTTTACGCGGTTCCTGGTTGGTTGGAAAACCAAGGTCTGGCTGAGGTGATCATGGATCGCCTCGGTTTCGAGCGGCGGGAACCGGTGGTGCCTCCGGTATGGAAGGCGTTGGCGGATACTCCGAATTTGGCGAATAACGGCGAGGGTTCGTTTGTCTACGACAGCGACATGGAGCGAGTGTCCATATCGATCGTAGGCAAATATACGAGCCTCCAGGATTCTTATCTGTCGGTAGTTGAAGCGTTGCGACACGCGGAACTAAACCAAGGTGTCCGCATCGATCTTGAATGGACACCTTCGGAGTTGATCGAGGAGAATGGCGCAGATCGCTATCTTTCGAAGGCGCAGGGGATTGTAGTGCCGGGCGGTTTCGACAAG
Source organism: uncultured Dehalococcoidia bacterium (assembly GCA_951812795.1). Taxonomy (GTDB): domain Bacteria; phylum Chloroflexota; class Dehalococcoidia; order Lucifugimonadales; family Lucifugimonadaceae; genus Bin127. The sequence goes on along the minus strand of OX638325.1, from coordinate 1,233,030 downwards.
CGCGGGACGGAGGGGATGATTCAGACGGCGCGGTACGCGCGTGAGGGCGGCATTCCTTATCTGGGTCTGTGTCTAGGTTTGCAGATGATGATCATCGAGTTTGCTCGCCACGTCGCCGGTATAGAAGAAGCGGATTCGACGGAGTTCGATGCGGCCGCGTCGGAACCGGTGATTGCGCTGATGGAAGAGCAAAAGCAGGTTACCGAGATCGGCGGGACGATGCGTCTGGGCGAGTATTCCTGCGTTCTTACTCCTGGCACCAAGGCGTACGAAGCGTACGCGATGGCCAAGAACGGCGGTGAGATCAGTAACGGGACGTTGAAGATCAGCGAACGGCACCGCCATCGGTTTGAGTACAACAACGCGTATCGAGAGCGTTTGGAGGGTTTAGGTCTTCAGAGCAGCGGAATGAACCCGGAGTTGTCGTTGGTCGAGATCGCTGAGTTATCCGATCACCCGTTCATGCTGGGCAGTCAATTTCATCCGGAGTTTAGGTCTCGTCCCGAACAGCCGCATCCGCTGTTCGATCTCTTCGTGCAGTACGCTCGGCAGTTCCAACCAGAAGGCACTCAACACCAACTTTTCGCGGGCGCGATGTCAGTTGGCAGTTGATGGCAACGGGGGGCGGTGGCAACGGGCCGGAAATTTGGAATTCGTGACATCTGACTGATTTGACTCGCTGTTGTTTTTTCATATAGACTTTTCCGCAGAACGCGGATTGCCATGCGCGGTGTGGTGTGTAACTGATGGTTGATGGGGAAGATTGGCGGGCTGGCAACCGCTCCACTCGGAGACAAATCGCCCAGAAGCGATCCCTCACTTTAGTAATTCGCTGAGTCCTAACGCGAAGGTGCTTAATGACACGTACCCCTATTGATACGTCGATTCCGGTTGATCAGAACGGACAACGGAGGCAAGTTGCAATTGCCCCGAAACCAGCTCCACGTCAATCAGAACGATTGAGTCCGGATGCCCTCGGCAATCTTGGAACCATGACCAACGCTGAGTTGATGGTGGAGGCGCGGAGCATCGGTCTGGTAGATATTCCGGAACGTCGCACCGAGCTTGCTCTACAGGTGCTCCTTGCGAAATCCGAATCGACCGGCATCGCAATCGGTGCCGGCATTCTGGATGTTCATGACAAGGGTTACGGTTTTTTGCGGCCTCCTGGAGGCGGGAGTAGCGACGATGACATCTACGTTCCCAACGGACTGATTCGCAAGAGCGGTCTCCGACAGGGCGATTTCATCGCCGGTCCGGTGCGGTCACAGGGCGAGCGCACTCGTGGACGCGGCAACAATCCGTTGCTGTGGCCGGAGTTGGTCAATGGCCGCGACGTTGAATTCGCGCGCCGCCGCCCGCGTTTCGAGCATTTGACCGTCGTCTACCCGGACAAGCAGCTGACGCTTGAGACGCTGCCGAACAAGCTCAATAGCCGAGTGATCGACATCATTGCACCGATCGGCAAGGGCCAGCGCGCACTAATTGTGGCGCCGCCCAAAGCTGGCAAGACGGTGATCTTGAAGGACATCGCACACGCCGTGGCCGAAAACTACCCGGCGATTCACATCATCGTCGCTTTGATCGGCGAGCGGCCCGAAGAAGTAACGGACATGCGCCGGTCGATTAAGGGCGAGGTCTACTCCTCGACTTTCGACGAGCAGGTCGAGCATCAATGTGAGACGTCGGACCAGGCATTGGACCGTGCGAAACGGCTCGTGGAATCTGGCGAGGACGTGTTGTTGGTACTTGACAGCTTGACTCGTCTGGCCCGCGCCTTCAACGTTAAGCTGCCGAGCAGCGGTAAGACGTTGTCGGGCGGAATGGACCCGTTGGCACTCTACCCGCCGAAGCAATTCTTCGGCGCGGCTCGGAACTGCGAAGAGGGCGGCAGTCTGACGATCGTCGCAACCGCATTGGTCGAGACTGGCAGCCGATTGGACGACTTGATCTACGAGGAGTTCAAAGGCACCGGGAACATGGAACTCCACCTTGACCGCACGATGTCGGATCGCAGGATCTATCCGGCTGTCTCGATGGAGCGCAGCGGCACCCGACACGAAGAGTTGCTGCAGAGCCCGGACACTTTGCGACAGGTCTGGCTGTTGCGCCGGATGCTCTCGTTGCTGCAACAGCAGTCATCCAATGGGAACCCGACAGAGGCGACCGAGCGTATCTTGGAACGTCTTGCGCGATCAAAGGACAACGCGTCGTTCCTTCGGAGCATCACCGAGAAATAAGGGTCGCAGTCGTCCCTGATCGCTACGATTGGAGCGGATCGAGACCGCTTCGATTCTTTCGATGGAACAAAATCCACGTCGAGAACGTTTATCTTTATGAACGCGTATGAACGCGGTTCGATTTAGATGCGACCAATCTGGAATAAGCTCCGATGAGAACTCCGCAGCACAACACTAAGTACATAAAGTGGAACCTGTTGGGAATTGCGCTGATCGTCTCCATTGCGTTCGGCATTTTTGGGGTGCAGATGAGCGGATACGGCGTGCAACGTGCGGACGCTGCAACTGGTGTGATTGATGCTCTAAACGTCGGCACGTGTCTGGCCACGGATGCCTCAGTATTCGAGGACGATACATGCCATTTGTCCAATCGATCCGATGGTTGGGATATCCGGGATGAAATAGAGGATGCGCGGACCCTCTACGCGACGTATGCCCACGATCCCAAGACGGGTTGGGATGAACCCCGGGCGATTCTCGAAGATACCGACCTCCTGAAGATCAGCGTCTACGACCCCGACCGTGACAAGCGGACCGGTGTGCTGGTAAAAGGTAAGGGTCACGACCCCGACCCTGACGATCTGGCGGAAATCAGACGGCTGCTGCGCAACCGCGATCTCATCGACGACGACGACGAAGATATCGGGTTCGAGATGGATACCCAGCTGATCGTCAGCGAATCGAGCGGTATTGCTGCTATCCAAACACCAGGCTCCGGAACGCTTACCTTCGAAGGTAGCACCTCCGGCTATAAGCCGATTGACTCAGGTGGCAACATACGGTTCTTCGGTTGTATTGTGGCATCATCCGCGGCATCACCCACCTGTGTTGCGCTCGATGCCAATCCGGAGACTTTCGATCACTTGCACGACGTCACATCCTCAATTCCAGTTGACGAAGACGGGTTTTGGGGTAACGCAAGCTCGTCGGCCATTCCTTGGTTTGCCGTCAACCCCAACCCGCCGGATAACAAAGACATCTTGATCTACGCCATCTACTACGAGACCAGCGGGCGCGAAGAGATGGTCGGCGATCGGTCGTATTACTACTGCACCAATGGCGACGATCCAACACGCGAGCGGAACGATGTTTGGAGATGCGGAAGCAGCGAAGCGGACGAACGGGACGGCGGTGTTGACGTTCAATACACGAGCAATGAAATCGACGGCAACGACGATCTGCTGATCCTTGCTAGATCCGACGGTGATCGGGATGCCGTCAACTTATATCTGACGGAAACCGGTCTATTCACCGGCCGATACGAAGGCTACCTACGATTGACCGACACCAATGGCGATGGACGATTCTCCCCGAGCGATACACAAAGTACTAACTGGGGCACGCGCGTGCGCGATGCGGAGGGCAGTAGTGAGTCGGATGCGGCGGTACTTGGCGTGGCGAGCGGCCCGGTAACTATCGAGTATCGCGATTCAGGCGGACGCCGACGAACGCTCCGCATCGCGATCGATTACGAACCGCCGCGCATCGACATCGATCACCCGCGGCACGCATCTTCCAGCGATGACCATTCGCCTGATTTCATCGGATCGTTTGAAGACAACGACTCCGGTCTCGCTCGAGACTCGTTCCGATTGGTCGTGGACAACAACGCGGATTCCTCACCCAACTTTGCGCTTGATGGCATCGTACCAACATTCAATGTCCGGGGAAGCGGCCCGAACGGAAGCGTGTCACGACGAGAGGACTACGTCGGTTACAGCACCTCGAGCGACGATCCGTTCGGCGTTATCGACCCGCGTCAACTGTTCGACCTGGGAGACGACTCGTGCAGTCGCAATCAAGACCGGTGCTTCATCGAAGCTGATCGCTACGACGATGGTGCCAGTCTCGGTCGTTTCGACGATTCGGTGCGCTTGCGGCTTGGAGGCGATGAACAGGAGTTCGGTGTCGATTTCCAAGCCTTTGTCGTCGATCTGGCTGGCAACGTTGGGTTCTCCGATGCCGACCTGGACGACCCGTATTTCATTAATGATCTTGGAGAGGAAGATCCCCAAGATCGTTACGCGCCTAATGTATTTGGATATCTCTCCGCACACATCATCGGCCTAGATGAGAAGGACCCGGAGGTCAGCACAACTCGTTCGGCTACCGGCTATTACGGTCGGGACCGCGACGATCAGGTGGTACCCGACCGGCGCGGCGTGATGCTCGTGTTCGATGGTCCGATCAATCCTTCGTCCATCGGATTAAGCACCTTCTACGTCGAATTGGACGACGGATCTGAGGCCGAGGTCGTTGATGTCGATGTCGACGAACAATATGTCTTCTTGAAGTTGGCGGACGAACTCGATTCGGATGAGACGCCGTATGTCGGCATCGCGGCCGGCGAGAGCATCCGCGACTTCGCTGGCAACATCACTTCGGGTCGGGAGCTGCAACGATTCGAAGCGAACGACGGCATTTCTCCGCAATTAACCGTCACGTTGAGCGGCGGATCGGGCAGGGGAGAGGACCGCGAAGGGCCGGATCGGCTGACGAACAACATCATCAACATCCACGTCGAATCGGACGAACCGTTGCAGGGAACGCCGACCGTCGTAGTGGTGTGTGAAAGTTTGAGTTGGGAAGAGACTGTCAACGGACGCACGATCGAGTACGACATCGACGATTTCATTGCGAACCGCCACGGCGCATTCAACGGCAGGCCGCGAGAAGTCTCCGGTACCGATTACACATGTGGATACAACTCTGACCGAGACAACCCGGGCGACCCTTTCCAACCGACGGAGTTCTCGATGAATTCGAGGCCGGGCGAGAACTGGGAGATCGAGTGGCGCAACTCGCGCAGCGGAATCTCGTCGCTCGAAAATGGTCGGCTCCTGGTCGTGGCATTTGCGCGCGACCGGTCGCGGCACGTTCGAGAAGGTCAGTACGTACAGAGCTGGGGCGCGGCATCGACCGATTTCACCTTGGACACCGAGTTTGTGTCTCCGCTACGACCTGGCGGCGGTGAAGTTCAACCAGAAGACAACTCGACATCGACCGAACTGCGTCCCTTCATCTTTATCGAATTCAACGAGCCGACCACCGTCACCATCGACAGCGCAACTCTGGACGGCGTCGAGATCAAAGACGACTTTACGAACCGGGAGACGAACCGTTTCGTCTACTGGCCGTCCAGCATGTCGCGCGGCGAGCATGAGATCGTCGTAGAAGCGACCGACGCCGCGGGTAACCCTTTGGAGTTCGATCTGGAATTCGTGTCGACGCAGCGCGGCGACTTCGTATTGGACCTCGTTACCGGTTGGAACGCGATATCAGTTCCGGCCGATCCAATAGATACGAACATCGAATCAGTGTTCACGAACCCGGCGATCCAGGCGGTCATTGGATGGGATACCGAAGGATGGCGCGTTGCGGTGCGCCGCGACGGCGTCTGGGAATCGAGCCAGACGTTCGGATCCCTTACCGACGTGCGTGCCCGTTACGGCTACTGGGTGAAATCGGAATCGTTCGTCCAGCAGCGCGTTGCGCTGCGCGGCACGATCCGGCGGAGCGACGGCGTCGTCCCGAGCCTCTACCAGATCCCGACATTGGTCGGCTGGAATTTCGTCGGCGTAGTCGACAACGACGGCGACCAGACCGAAGACCACTTCGGCATCTCCCTACGCGACAGCCAAGACGTCCCCGTGACAGCAAGCGACTACCTAGGACCAAACTTCATCCGAGCCTACACCTGGGACGCCACGTTCAACCGCTTCGATACGCTCCGCCCAACTGACACGATGAGGATCGGCGACGGGGTTTGGGTGTTTTATGGGGGCGGGATCGCGCCATAGGGGTGTGAACTAGGATGCGAAGGATTGGGAGGGGTGCCGACGTCATTCCCGCGGACGCGGGAATCCAGGGAAAAACAAAGCACGCCGTTGGTGCCGCGGGTGCGAGATCGGAGTGCATCGTTGGTCGGGAGAACCGGATGTTTTTATGCTCCCTGGATTCCCGCGTCCGCGGGAATGACGGCGTCTGCGCGCGACACTTGAGTCGTGGGTTTTACATTGAGTGACATGGGTTTGAGCTACGTCTATATTCTCGCCAGCAAGCGAAATGGGACGCTTTACATCGGGGTTACATCCGACCTTGTGCAACGCATTTGGGAGCACAAGAACGATTGGGTCGATGGTTTTACGAAGCGATACGCTGTGCACAAATTCGTGTGGTACGAGGAGTACGAAGACATTGAGGATGCGATCCAACGCGAGAAGAACATCAAGCGTTGGCGAAGGGAGTGGAAGCTCGATCTTATCGAGCAGATGAATCCGAGTTGGCGAGACCTGTACGAGGACTTAGTGTGAGGAACTGACGTGGCGTGGTCGTGGTAGGAAACGGCGTGCTTTATGTTCTCTGGATTCCCGCGTCCGCGGGAATGACGTTGGCTGGCGGGAATGACGGGTTGTTTGCGGGAAACCGGACCGGACGTCATTCCCGCGGACGCGGGTGCTTCGGCGGACGGAACGTCCATCCAAGGGATTTGGAATGATGGGTGTCAGTTGTTTGGGTGTTAATCTGTACTAATCATGGATAAGTTAGACCTAGAAATAGCGGCATTTGATCGAATGCGCGAGGTTTTGGAGGCGGAGCACCACGGCGAATGGGCGCTTTTCCACGATCGCGCGTTAGTCGGAATCTACCCGTCTCTCGATGATGCCGCAGACGAAGCATTGGACAGGTTCGGCGAAGATGTGTTCTTGATACGGCAAGTCGGGCGCGAAAAAATTTCACACGTTCCGTCCGTTTTCCGAGTGAATTGATGCCTTCAGTCGACTGCGGCTATGACGGTGATCCATTCGAACTCGTGCAGACCGGGCCGAGGTTGTCGGTCCAGATCGGCTTCGACCCCGAATATCGAAGCGGCGGCGTAGCGGAGATTTCCTCCGAATTGTTGCTGGCTCTGATCGACACCGGGGCTGATGATTGTTGCATTGACGTTGAATTGGCGACGGATCTGAAGTTACCTAAGGTCGCGGATAGGCGCGCGTTGGGCGGTGTTGGCGGTGTCGGAGAGTTCGATTTTTATCTGGCACAAATCTCCGTTCCCGACTTGGGACTCACGGCTTACGGACAATTCGCGGCGGTTCACATCCGATCTCCATACCGTGCGCTAATCGGACGTACGCTACTGAGTAGACTTATCTTGGAGTACCACGGACCAACCGGCGCAGTCGTAGCCCGCACTCCGTAGGCCTCTCTCCTCCCGCGCATCCCCTGCGTGCGGCGCTTCGCTTGCACGCGTCCCCTTCGCGGGGCGAAGGGGAGGTTTGTTTTCTCCCCTCCACCCTTTTCACCCCCACCAACGCCCCATCCTCCCATCCTGGAACATCCTAGTTCTCGCGAAATCGGTTGGTAAACGCGTTGTGGTGCATTGAATCGGATTCGTCTGGATTCGTATATTCGGGAACATGAACGCCAAATGGCGAACTTTTGTGTATGCGAGCGAGGGATCGCTTGCGTCTGAAGGTCAGCCTGAGGCGAGGTTCTATCGACAAATACGGTGACCCACAAGATAGTGAGTGAAATCCGCATGAGAGAGAGAATTAGCATGAAATCGAAGATGCTGGGTGCGCTGGCACTCTTTACGCTAATCGGCGCGCTGTTTATTTTGCAGTCGGCAGGAACAGGCCCGCCAACGGTTAATGCCGCTACCGGCAGCATTGATGCCCTAAACGTGGGGACATGCCTGACCACTGATGCGACGGTGTTCGATGACGATTGTCATCTCGTCCAATCCGGCGCGAACGGATGGGAAATCCGGGACGAGAACGTAGAAGTCTCGACGCTCTACGCCACCTACGCCCACGACCCGAAGACGGCGTCGGATGAGCCACGAGCCATCCTTATGGACTCCGACCTCATCCAGATCAGCATCGCCGACGCTGGACGCGACAAGCGCTCTGGAGTGTTGATTGAGGGAACTGGAGTCACCGCTCCAAATACTACGGATAATGCGACACCGGCTAATACCTACACAGCCTTGGCTGCGATCAACGGGTTTCTAGAACGAACCTCCGGCAATGAACTCGATTGGAAGACTGCGGCTGACGGGACTGGTAGAGACAATGTGCGTCTAGGGTTAAATGGAACTAGCGCCACGACGATCGATAAGGCAGGTGTCCATACGCTGAACTTCAATCTCGGCTCAGATGGTAAATACGCCCCGATGGACATCGGCGGTACCATCCGATTCTTCGGGTGCGTAGATTCAGGTACCGTATGCACCGTTGATTCGGACGGAACCCTAGCGCCCGACGATTTACAAGAATTGAAAGCGTCGATCATCGATGTTGACGAAGATGCAGGCGCGGGCAATAATGGTGGCGACGACAACAGTGCACCTTGGTTGCGGATTCTCGTCGGCAAGCCCAGTAGCGGCAACATACAAATCTACGCCATCTACTACGAGACGAGCGATGTGGAGTACTTGGACGGTGGTGAGGAATATTGGACATGCGCCGATGGTTCGACACCGACTAACGAACGTGTAGGCACCCCGCCCGCAGACAGCTGGCAATGCGGTTACACGGACGCAGTGGACCCCGGTGCCGATGCCGTGGCAACAGCTGAACCCAACAACGTCGACTACACAGACGACGAGAAGGCAGACAACACGGCGTTGAGAGTCGAGGCGAGCGCCGACGGCGATACTCGCTCGGTAAACCTTCAGTTGACTGAGACTGACCGCTTCGACGGTGTATACCAAGGATTCTTGCGGCTGACCGACGCTGACGGTGACGGTCGAATTCACACAAACAATGTGGAGCGTGACAACTGGGGACTCGAAATCGGCTCCAACAGCGAGGATGTAACGGAGTCTAACCCCGTAGTCCTCGGAGTCGAGAGCGGTCCGGTGACGATCACCTACCGCGACACTGACGGCAACACGCAAACGCTACGCATCGAGATCGACAACCGTGCACCTTCGATCGACATAACCTCGCCGGCAAACGGTTCTTCCAGCAACGATAGGTCGCCAGACTTTATTGGTAGCTTTGAAGACCCGGATTCCGGACTCGTTGACAAGTCGTTCCGGCTGGTGGTCGATAACGACGTTGACGGCAACGACGGCAAGAACAGCGACTTTGCGTTGAATGAAATTGGCGCTCCAGACGCTAACGAGGTCGATGGTTCTGGCTCGAATGGCATGGGCAAGGTTACGCACATCGGTGAATACACCGGTTATGCCAGCGATACGGATATGACGGTAGGTGTTACTTCTGCAAGCGACCTCTACGCCTTGGGCGACGATTCCTGTGAAGACGCAACTTGCTACATCGAAGCAGAAGAGCACGACGACGGTGCGATCCGAGGATCGTTCGACGATTCGGTCCGCCTGAACCTGCAAGACGCCAGCGGCAACGCCGACACGCGTGACAGGGAATTCGAGATCGACTTCCAGGCGTTCGTGCTGGACATGGCCGGCAACATCGGTTTCTCCGACTCTGACCGTGCCAACCCGCGCTTCATCAACGCTTGGGGAGAGGACGAAGCGGACGACCGCGACCCCGATGGTCTGAAGCACAACGTTCTGGGTTACTACTCGGCGCACATCATCAAACTCGATGACAAAGACCCTGAGATTAATGAAGATGCGACGGCCACCGGCTACTACGGCTTGAACGCTGACGATCAGGCGATCCCGGATCGCACGGGCATCATGGTCGCTTTCGACGGCCCGTTGTCATCGGATACAGTCAGCACAAGCACATTCACGGTGGAGCTTGACGATGGGACGGCTGGGCAAATCGTCGATGTCGACGTAGCCAAGGACTACGTCTTCTTGAAGCTTGCATCCGAACTGGCGTCTGACGCCACGCCGGAGGTCGGCATCACTGTGGGCGAAACAGTCGAGGACCTAGCAGGCAATGACAAAGTCGGCCGCGTGGCGGAAGCTTTCGAAGCTAATGACGGTATCACGCCGAGGCTCACGGTAACGTTGAGCGGCGGTTCCGGCATCGGCACCGGCGATGAAGGTCCGGAGAAGCTGACCAAAGACAAGATGACGGTACACGTGTCCTCAGACGAGGCATTGCAAGGCTCGCCGCGCATCATCGTGGTGTGCAGCAGCTTGGCTTGGAATACCGGCGGAGAACCTGATTCAGACTCAACGACAGTGAAAGAAAACGCTTCAGGCGTAGTCAGCCACGACATCGACGACTTCGTGGCGAACCTCAACGGTTCGTTCAGCGGCAAGCCGCTCGACCTAATAGAGCCGAACATGACGTCGCCGAGTACTGGCTCCGCTCCTGCATACGAATTCACCTGCGGCTACGAAGCCGAGGATGACAGTGACGATTTCGAAGACAACTACCCTCTGATGGGATTGGACGTTTCATCGCTGTCCCGCCCGGGCGAGAACTGGGATCACACCTGGCAGAACCGGAGCGGTAGTCAAGAGCTGGAGAATGGATTGATTACTGCGGTGGCATTCGCCCGTGACCGATCAGGCTACAGCATGCAGAACTGGGGTTCGGCATCGGCTGAGTTCACGTTCGACGACGAGATATTGTCGCCTGAGGAAAACGGTGACTTGCAGCCGGAAGACGGCGGGGTCTCGAAAGAGTCGCGACCGTTCATCCTGATCGATTTCACTGAAGGCTCCACGGTGACCCTTGACTCGGTCGAACTTGACAATGTCGAGATCGCCGACCAGTTCACAATGCCAAGCATGAACCGCTTCGTCTACTGGCCCGACACCCTCTCGCAGGGCGACCACGAGGTCGAGGTCCAGGCATCTGACGCAGCTGGTAACGAGGTTGCCTTCGACTACGAATTCGAAGTTGTCGAGCGTGGAGACTTCGTGATCGAGCTCCAGGCCGGTTGGAACGCCATCTCGGTGCCCGCCAGCCCGATCGACACGGCTATCGGTTCGGTCTTCACAGACGCGGCGATCACGACCGTTATCGGTTGGGACACGCAAGGCTGGCGCATCGCAACGCGACGCGACGGCGTATGGGAATCGAACCAGCAGTACGGCGCATTGAACGACGTTCAATCGAAGTACGGTTACTGGGTGAAGTCCGACAAGTTCGTGAACCAACCCGTGGCGCTGCAGGGCCCAGTTGGCCGTGGTGACTCTGGCTCGCCAGGGACACCGGTCGACATCGACACGAAACCCGGATGGAACTTCGTCGGCGTGATCGACCAAGACGGCGACCAGACGGAGGGCCACTTCGGCATCGGTTTGAAGAGCGGCGACGTACCAGTTAAAGCAGGCGAGTACCTAGGTTCCCACTACATTCGAGCGTACACCTGGGACCCGACCTTCAGCCGGTTCGAAAACCTGGCTAAGGATGACAGCATTGAAATCGGCGCTGGCGTGTGGGTCTACTACGAAGACGGCATCGCACCGTAAGACATGTGCCCTCACCCCAACCCTCTCCCGCCGAGCGGGAGAGGGGGCGGGCAACCACGCAAGCGAAGGCGCACCTCGGGGAACCGGGGTGCGCCTTTTGAACTAGGATGGGCAGGATTGGAAAGGATGGGAAGGATGAGGGTGTTGTGGGAGGGGGTTGTTGCGTTGATGTTGGCCGCGTGCCTCGCCGTCGTTCCCGCGTGTCCTTCTTCGTCATTCCGGCGAAAGCCGGAATCCACAGGGGCAGGGGGCATCCTTCCCATCCTTAACAATCCTGGAACATCCTAGTTCACAGGCGCGAGCATCCCCTGCGTGCTGCGCTTCGCTTGCACGCGTCCCCTTCGCGGTGCGAAGGGGAGGGAGATGGCGTGCTTTGCTTTTCTCTGGATTCCCGCGTGCGCGGGAATGACGTATGGTATGCGCCCCTACCACCAACCTCGCGGTCACCGCAGCATTCCAATCCCCCGACACCGCATCCTTCCCATCCTTCCCCCTCCTTCGCATCCTAGTTCTCGTTTTTGGCGGCTAAAATCGGCGAAACGATTTATTGAAGGTTTACGCGCGCACAGAAGTTTGGGTATCATATACTTTTCATGGCACGCCGCGCGCGTTGCGCGTTGGCGCGCTTGCAAGTATTATGCAAACATCGCACAGATCCGGACAGAGGGCGTATCGGGCTTGGCTTGGCACAAATGCCGACAAGGTTCGTTCACGATCGTGCCGGGAAAGTAAGCAGGAGGACTGAAGCGTGCAGCTTTCAGCGAGAATCTTGACAGCACTGGCCGTGCTCGCATTCGTCGTCGGCGTCGTCGTCGGCACGAACGGTGAGACACATGAAGTCAGCGCAGCTACCGGAACGATCGATGCTTTGAACGTCGGCACGTGCACGACCACCAACGCGGATGACTTCGAACTTGGGGACTGTACCCAGACGACAGCGTTCTACCAACAGGGTGAACTCGAGGATCTGATCGAGGTCGAAACTCTCTTCGCAACCTACGCTCACGACCCCAGCACCGCCGCCGAGGCCCCACGTGCGATCCTCACCGACGGCGACCTGCTTAAGATCAGCGTCACCGACTCCGGACGTGACCGCCGGGACCCGGTTCTGGTTACTACCGCGCAGGATCTGTCAGCTAATACCGACTCTCCAGGCGATGGTGTCACGGATTTCACGACTGCTAGTGGGACGGAGATCATATTCCAAAGACGGGATGACGACGAAAATACTGAAATTAACGAGGGTTTTGAAGCAAAAGCAATCGTTGGCGAATCTGTCGGACTCGAAGGAGACGATTTGGACGAGCTGCCGACCATCGAGCAGCAAGTCGAATTCGACGGTAGTCGCGGCTTGGGTGAATCGGACGACTCGACGACCTACGTCAACTCTGGCACCTACGAGATCATCTGGGAACGCGAGTCACCTGGTGAGACCGACGATTTCAAGCCGATAGCGCCGGATGGCGTGGTGAAGTTTTTCGGTCGAGTAGACGATGGACTCGACATCAACGTGGGATCAGGCGATGAATTCAACGGCTACGGTCCGTTCAAGGACCTTGGGGCAAACATCGTCCTTGACGAAGACGTGATCCCTGGTGAGCCTAACGAGCCGCCCGTTATGGCGCTGAACATCAGCGTCCCTAACGCTGCTACCGCCGCTGTCCAACTCCAAGTTATCTACTACGAAACCAGCGGAATTGAATTCATCCTCGGCGGCGAATTGTGCGTCGACGATCCGCACCTCAAAACCGGAATAGGCCAAGAACGCATGTTCGCGACGGCAGCCTGCACGAGCGATGAAACCTCGGGCGATCCCAACGATCCCAACGATCCCAACGATGCTTTCGTTCTATACGCCGAATCGGATGAGGACGCAGCCGATGACAACAAACAGTTGGCATTGATCGAGACTGGGCGGTTCACCGGAGTCTTCCAAGGTCTGTTGCGGTTGACCGATGCTGACGGTAACGGTGGCGATCCTGCAATCAACTGGGGTCGAGCTAAGGCCGACGGCGAATACTACGAAGAAACTGCCACTACCGAAACGGCAGTGCTCGGCGTAGGCAACGGCCCGGTAACTATCACTTACAAGGACACCAACGGCGACAACAAGACGTTACAGATCGAAATCGACATCACCCCGCCGACCATCTCGGTCGATTCGCCCGCCCACGGGAGTCGCAGCGACGACGAGAAGCCGTCCTTCATCGGTACGTTCAACGACAGCGACTCCGGTCTTCAGGCCAACTCATTCCAGTTGGATGTTGACAACGAGCCCGACGAGGGTGACGTCACTCCGGTAATGTACGAAGATTCCGGCGTTCAATCCGATGGTCAAGTGCGTCGACGGCAGGATTACACTGGCTATGATCTTGGCGACAGTATGGGTCTCTACGGCATAATCACGTTGACCGATAACGAAGACATCTACAGGGTTGAAGATGAAACTGGACCGCCTGATAAATGGAAGTCCCTCGAAGCGGACGACTTTGACGATGGCGCGGCTGACGGCGAATTCAACGGCGAGATTGAGATCGACTTCGATGAGTACCTGCCCGACGACACCGAATTCTTAGGCTTCAACAATGCCGTCGACTTCCAGGCCGTCGTTCGCGACCTCGCGGGTAACGTCGGCTTCTCAGACAGCCAACCTACGGCTCCGCGCTTCATCAACGCTCTAGGCGAAGAAAAAGTAGGCGACCGAGACCCGGAGGGTGAAACGCACAACGTCCTCGGTGTATTCTCGCGCCACGTTGTCTACATCGACGAGATCGATCCGTCCATCATGCAAGACTCTTCGGTCACAGGCTTCTACGGCCTCGACGACGACGACATACCGGTCAGAGACCGTTCGGCGATCATGGTTGTCTTCGATAACTCGGTGAATGGCGAGTTGATCGACACCGGCACTTTCACCGTGCAACACGATGAAGAGACGGCAATCGAAGTCGTTGACGTCGAAGTCGACGGCAAGCTGGTCTTCCTGAAACTGGGCGAAGAGTTGGCTTCCGACGCCACCCCGATGATCGCTGTCTCGGAAGGTCGCGAGATTGAAGACTTGGCCGGCAACCTGCTCACATGGCAGGAAGGGGACGCTCAAGAGTTCACGGTCAACGACGGCATCCTGCCCGTCTTCACCGTCGTATTGAGCGGCGGATCCGGCACCGGCGTCGGCTCCGAAAGCCCGTCCAAACTGACCAGCGGCGCGATAGATATCGCCATTGAGTCCGACGAGGACATCAATGGATCACCTTTGGTGGCCGTGGTCTGCAACAACATCCAGTGGGAATCTGGCGAAGACACCAAGAAACTGAGCGACTATGTCGGCAACCGCACAGGTTACGACGACGACAGGAGTAGCGAAGGCACGCTGAGCTGTGGCGGCGACGAAAACCCGAACACGTTCCGTCCGTCCTCGTCCTTGGCTCGCCCCGGTAACAACTGGGTCTACGCTTGGCGCAACACCGAATCTGCAACCCGGCGCCTGAACGATGGGAAGATCGTCGTCGTAGTTTGGGGTAGCGACCGCAACAAGTTCGTTGAGCACAAAGACGACTTTTGCGACGTCGACGTCGACGACGAGCTGGCTGACGAGGACTGTTTTAACTTCGGTTCTCAGACCGTTGAGTTCACGCTCGACAACAAGTTCAACAGCCCGTTGAAGGAAGACGGTTCCGGTGGCAGTGTCCAGCCTGAATCCGACTCTGAGGTTAAGGAACCGCGACCGTTCATCTACCTCGACTTCGCTGGCGAGAATACCTCGGTCACCGTCACCGAACTGACAGTGGATGGCGAGGACGTTCTCGGCGAACTCGACAGTGTTGGCGATAACCGCTTCCTCTACTGGCCCGAGGCGCTCGAATACGGTACCCACAAGGTTGAGTTCGATGCACGCGACGCGGCCGACAACGAACCTGATGGCAGCACATCGTTTGAGTTCGATGTAACCGCACGCGACCCGTTCGTGATCGACCTTACGGCTGGTTGGAACGCAATATCGGTTCCGGCTAACCCGGTCGACACCGCGCTAGACGCCGTGTTCACTGAGGAAGCCGTCGACCGTGTGGTCGGTTGGAACCCGTTGAGCGCAACCGGTCCGTGGAGCATCGCTTCCCGCATCGACGGCGTATGGACGACGAGTGCGAACTTCGCACCGCTCACCGACGTCGTAGTGCGTTACGGATACTGGGTCCACTCGACAGCCTTCGTCGAACAGAGCGTCGACCTGAAGGGTCAGCTCGACCGCGAGTCTGGTGAAAACCCAGATCCGGTTGGCATCATCACAGTGCCAGGTTGGAACTTCGTCGGCGTCGTTGACCAAGACGGCGACCAGACTGAAGACGACTTCGGCGAAACGCTGCAAGACAGCGAAGATGCCGACGTGACCGCCGACGACTACATGCCAGGTTTCCGCCAGGCCTACACCTGGGACGCCATAGCCAACGGCTACCGCGTGCTCGCCGGTGACGACGGCATGGAGATCGGCCAAGGCATCTGGGTCTTCTTCCCAGACGGCGACACCGTAGCCCCGTAAGACGGCTTGAAACCGCACGTTGACCCCCTCCCACCCAATGGGAGGGGGTCACAGAATGACAACGCCCCCGTGGAGACACGGGGGCGTTTTTTTGGTTGTCTTCGCCACGCAGTTGATTTGAAACTAGTCGGATCCAATACACTGTCGGAGCTATGAATATCCGGAACGAGGAAGAAAACATTGTTGTACGCGCTCGAAGACTGCGTCGAAACATGACCCCGACCGAAAGAACGCTCTGGCGCGAGCTGCGGAATCGTCGGTTGTGTGGTGCGAAATTCAGGCGGCAGAAGCCCATGGGACATTACATCGTCGATTTCATCTGTGATGAGGCAAAACTGATCGTAGAGATCGATGGTGGTCAGCACGGAATTGACACATTGAAAGCTGATGATCTCGTTCGAACGCGATGGTTGGAGGCACGAGGATACCGGGTGATGCGGTTTTGGAATCCGAATGTACTCGAGAATATCGACGGCGTTCTCAGCGCAATTTCGGAAGAATTGATGCGAGCTGCGAAATGCCCCGGCCCGTCCCCGGGCCCTCACCCTAGCCCTCTCCCGCCCAGCGGGAGAGGGGACGGTTGTTGCGGGAGAGGGTGATTGCTGCGGTGACGGAAGATGGTTGTTGTGGGGGTTGTGGATTCGTGAAGTTGCGCGGTGGCGCCCCGCCCGTCCCTGTGCCCTCACCCTAGCCCTCTCCCGCCGAGCGGGAGAGGGGATCGTGGCAGTGGTCTGCGGTACCTCTGCGATGTCGAATGCCAGGCGTCGTCAAGCCTTCATCGGAGCATCAGCTTGCCCTTCCATCGCAGCGATTGTCCTTACCCGCAACACTCGTCCCCTCTCCCGCTGGGCGGGAGAGGGCTAGGGTGAGGGCCCGGTGCGGCGAGGGGCCGTCGTACCACGCGAGATCACACCGCCACCATCCCCGCATCTACCCCGCAACACCCACCGTTTCCGTCGCATCAGTTACCCTGTCCCATGACCACGGTCCCCTCTCCCGCTGAGCGGGAGAGGGCTAGGGTGAGGGCAATAACAACTGTTTGGGAGAATTTGATTGACAGGGCGCGCGTGGTGGCATATATTCGGTATCATATAGTTTTCAGGGCGTGCCTACGGACGTGTGGTTCGTTGCGCGTCTTGAGAGTGCTATGGAAACATCCGGGCAAGACCGCTTTGATTTGGGCGATGAATTCGCTAAAGTCTACGTGTCGGGTATCGAACCGGTAGAGAGATAGATACAGGAGGACTGCAGCTGTGCAGCTTTCATCGAGAATCTTGACGGCTCTGGCCGTGCTGATACTTGCCGTTGCGGTGGTGGCGGTGCGAGCCGGCTCACCGGGAACGGTAGAAGCGGCTACCGGAACGATCGACGTGCTCAACGTCGGAACTTGTTACGCCACGGATGATGAGGTGTTCGACGCTGATGACTGTGTCAGTGGTGAAGTCGACGACGTCACCGGAAATCCAGTGGATTACGACGTTGCGGGCCGAGATGAGGTCGGTGAAGTGGCCACGGTCTATGCGACCTACGCTCACGATCCCAAGACGGCGCCGGACAGCCCTCGTGCAGTCTTGACAAACTCCAACCTCATCAAGATAAGCATCTCGGACTCTGGACGTGACAAACGAACGCCGGTTCTGTTGCCGGTTGGTAATGCCGCTACAGCAAATACTGGCGCGGCCTGTCCCGACTCCCCTCTTACCGATGCCTGTAAGTTCGACAACCCTGACGATCCTGAAACGGAAGAAATCGATGAAAGCGGATACCTCCAGGTCATCCAGAAGACCCACAGCGAGGTTACTGACATTGCTAGCACTCAGATGTCTTGGCAGGCCGGTAGCGCGACAGCACGTGCCACCGATGAATTCGAAATAACTGCGCCCGCAGTTGAGACAGTACTCGCCATTATTAAAGACTCAGGCGCAACTGAGGACTTCTTGCCGATGGATACCGGTGACGACTCTTCGGTCACGTTCTGGGGGATCATTCGGAATGCGGCAGACGATTCAATCACGACGCCATTCGGTCAGTTGAAGACCCTGACACTAGACGAGGACGTTGGTTCTGGAGGAACAGGCGCGGATGGCGAGGAAGCGCTGGAAGCTGCTCCGTGGTTGACCATTCATCAATCTCTTGCGCCTGACAAAGAGATCGTTCTCATGTACATCGTCTACAACACCAGTGAATGGGAGACGTTGATTGGGGGTAACACGATTGCAAAATACGCGGAGGGTGACGACCCAGGCGACCCAGGCGATCTAGCCGATCCCTTTGCGCCCGATTTCTCTAAGTCAGAGCAGAACGACACTGATACCCAACTCGTTGTAGAGGCCCGTTCGGATGGCAGAGACGGTCGTCAATTCCTGCGACTGCGGGAGACCTCGCGCTTCAGTGGCCGATACGAGGGTTACCTGCGACTCACCGACGAGAACGGCGGCGGAGGGGACGACGGTTGGGGATTGAACGTCGATGCGGCTAGTGGAACCGATGTAGACGATGCCGCGGTAATCGGCGTCGAGAGCGGGCCGGT
The DNA here is from genome assembly GCA_951812795.1 of uncultured Dehalococcoidia bacterium. Taxonomy (GTDB): domain Bacteria; phylum Chloroflexota; class Dehalococcoidia; order Lucifugimonadales; family Lucifugimonadaceae; genus Bin127. Next base: position 1,214,359 of record OX638325.1, on the reverse strand, counting down.
CGTGATTGCCTACAAGGACACCGACGGTTCGATTCAGATGCTTGACATCGAGATCGACACCGTGCCGCCCGCGATCAATATCGAATCTCCGGCGCATGAGTCCGAGGGTCAGGACACCTCCCCTGAATTCTCCGGCACATTCTCCGACAGCGACTCAGGTCTCCGCGAGGACACTTTCCATCTCTACGTCGACCACACGGATGACGCAAACGAGAGTGGCGACAACGATGGCGGCACTTACGCGCTAGACAATCTTGGGATTTCCAGCGCCGATCTTGACGGGCCAACCGATGGTAGCCTTGTGGAATCGCAAGAGGACTACACCGGTTACACCCCCGATGGCGGTTCGCAATACGCGGTCTACGACCACACCGATGTCTTCAAGACCGAAGCGCAAGCGGAAGTTCAGAACAAAAAGTTAGTTGAAGGCGACAACTTCGACGACGGTGACAGTGCCGGTACGTTCGGCGATTCGGTCCGCATCGATTTCGACTTGGGCGAGGATATCGAACGTTACAACCACACCATCGACTTCCAGGCGGTTGTCGCGGACTTAGCCGGTAACCTCGGCTTCTCAGACAGCGACCCCGATGGACCGGGCTTCATCAACGATCTCGGCGAAGAAGAGCCTAAGACCGGTCGATACAACGTGATCGGTTGGTACGCCCGCCACATCTTCTTCCTCGACGAAACCAATCCCGTGATCTTTGAAGAGCAGTCGGTGACCGGTTTCTACGGCGAGAACGATGACGACGAGCCACAACCCAACCGCTCGGGCATATTGATCGCCTTCGACAAGGCGGTGGACGCCGATTCGATCGGAGTCGACACCTTCTCGGTGACACTAGACGAAGCTGGTTCAGATCAGGTCGGCATCATAGACGTCGAAGTTGACGGTCGTGCCGTCTACCTGCTCTTAGATTCTGAACTTGCCTCCGATGCTCAACCGTATGTCGACGTCGCCGATGGCGAATGGGTTTCCGACCCGGCCGGCAACCGCTTAACTGGCGGGGCCCAAGAGCCGTTCGAAACTAACGACGGTATCTCACCGGTCTTGACCGTCACCTTGAGTGGCGGCTCGGGCACCGGCGAAGGCAGTGAAGGTCCCGCTGGTTTGACTAAAGACGCCATCACCGCCAGCATCACGTCAGACGAGGAAATCAACTCTACGCCGTCTCTCGTAGTGGTCTGTTCGATCATCGAATGGAACAGCGATGGCGGTGAGGAGAACGACAAAGAGTTGGATGACGTGACCGCTCAGCGGAGTGGTTCACTTTCAATCTCAAGCGCCAGCTTCGTTGGAACTGAAGAAGCCCCGAACCTATACGGTGACGAATACTCGTGCGGCGATAAATCCGTCAGCATGCAGCAACTTCAGGCTTACTCGCGACCGGGTCTCACTTGGGAGTACGAGTGGGTTAACCTGACGGGCGGCAACCGAGATCTGCCTAACGGTAATGTCACCGTCGTGGCATTCGCTCGCGACCGACATTCTTACGCCAGCCTTGACACCAAGAGGATCGGTACCAACCTGGCCCAAGCGGACACCTACAACTGGGGCGCAGCGACCGTTGAGTTCCGGTACGACACCAAAATAGATGATCCGATGCCGACGCCTGAAAACGGCGCCATCGTCACTGAGTCTCGACCCTTCGTGTTGCTTGAATTCGAAGACGAAGTGACCGTCACGATAGACGAGTTCGAAATTGACGGCACGGTTGAGGAGATCAGCAGCATTGGTGGCAACCGCTTCCTCTACTGGCCGGAGTCGCTGGGCATCGGCACACACGAAGTGTCAGTTGATGCTACCGACGCCGCTGGCAACGAGGACACCTTCGACTACAGCTTCGAGGTCGCCGAGCGTGAAGCCTTCAACCTGAAGCTCATCGCCGGTTGGAACGCGGTTTCGTTCCCGGCGAATCCGATCGACAATGCCATCGGTAGCGTGTTCACTGAAGGCGTCATCGATATGGTCGCCGGATGGGACGCCAGCGATCCCGAGAAGCCGTGGAGCATCGCTACCCGGATGGAAGACGAGTGGTCGACGCACGAAGAGTTTGCGACCCTCAACAAGATCCACGCCCAGTACGGCTATTGGGTCCACGCACAGGGCTTCGTAACGCAACGCGTTGCACTTATCGGCGGCATCAACCGTACCGATCCCGAGATCACGCCGCCAGACCTAGTGACGATCCCGACACTCGCTGGTTGGAACTTCGTCGGTGTCATCGACCAAGATGGCGACCAGACGCAAGGCAACTTCGGTGAGCCATTGGCGAATGGCGTCGATGAAGACGGAGACCACATCATAGTTGAAGCCGGTGACTACCTAGGCAGCAACAAGCGCGCCTACACATGGGATCCAGTCCGAAGCAAGTTCGACATTCTCGAAGATGGCGACGAGCTCGAAGTAGGACAAGGTATCTGGGTCTACTACGGAGGCGGCATCGCCCCGTAAGGGACATCGAGACACCATGAACGGTAAGACGCCCCCCGTGGAGACACGGGGGGCGTTTTGTTGAACTAGGATGCGAAGGATGGTGTCCCGAGAGCGAACCCCTCGCCGTCCCCGTGCCCTCACCCTAGCCCTCTCCCGCCGAGCGGGAGAGGGGATCGTGGCAGTGGTCTGCGGTACCTCTGCGATGTCGAATGCCAGGCGTCGTCAAGCCTTCATCGCAGCATCAGCTTGCCCTTCCGTCGCAGCGATTGTCCTTACCCTCAACACTCGTCCCCTCTCCCGCTGGGCGGGAGAGGGCTAGGGTGAGGGCCCGGTGCGGCGGGGGCCGACCACGCACCGCCCGAACACCACCTTCCACGTCACACTCCCCGTCCCCCTACCACCGCGGCGCCCCTTTCCGGCAACAACCGTCCCCTCTCCCGCTGGGCGGGAGAGGGCTAGGGTGAGGGCGATAACAACTGTTTGGGAGAATTTGATTGACAGGGCGCGCGTGGTGGCATATATTCGGTATCATATAGTTTTCAGGGCGTGCCTACGGACGTGTGGTTCGTTGCGCGTCTTGAGAGTGCTATGGAAACATCCGGGCAAGACGGCTTTAACAACAGCGTGTGTAACGTTGTGGTTTACGTGTCGGGTATCGAACCGGTAGAGAGATAGATACAGGAGGACTGCAGCTGTGCAGCTTTCATCGAGAATCTTGACGGCTCTGGCCGTGCTGATACTTGCCGTTGCGGTGGTGGCGGTGCGAGCCGGCTCACCGGGAACGGTAGAAGCGGCTACCGGAACGATCGACGTGCTTAACGTCGGAACCTGCTACACCACCAATACCGATGCGTTCGGTGTCGGAGATTGTGACGACGGCGATGGTAACGAAGAAGATACCGCCGCCGAAGGCTACAACGTCGCCGGTCGGGACTCGATCACCGAAGCCGACAGCGTCTTCGCAACTTATGCCATCGACCCGAAGACATCGGGCGATCAGCCGCGTGCAATCCTCAAGAACGCCGACCTCATCAAGATCAGCATCGAGGACAAAGATCGCGACAAGCGCACAGGGAAGATTTACGCGGTTGCGGCTTCCGCTCCGACTGATACGTTACTCGCAGCAACGCTAACACCGGCGATTGAGGCCGCGGTTGGGCCCGAAATGTTCATGTTGATTTCGGAGGATGACGACAGCAACCCCTTAACGGCAAGGCGAGTTCGCCTCAACGGACCAGCTGCGTATTTCAACAGGCTCGACCTCAACGAAACTCTCGGCGAAATTGCAACCTCCGGTCTGGCGCAATTCGAATTGACTGGTGACAACAGCGCAGACCACCCGATGGCGCCAGATGGTGACGTTTACTGGTTTGGGACCGTGATTAAGGACGGTACCGCCGGTAGTCTTGAGGACTTGTCCCAGTACATCAAACTAGACGAAGACTTTGGCTCTGGTGCCGAGGGCTCAACCGCACCGTGGATGCGAATTTCAGCGTCGCTAGGTGTGAATCGGGAAGTCGATCCCGATATCGACGACATCGATCTCAATATCCAGTACATCTACTACGAAACCAGCGAATACGAAGAGATTGTCGGCGGCCGCAAAAAATCGGAATATCAGGAGGTCGACGGTAAGGACGTATCTCCCGTTTTCTTCGATGACGAAGATGCTGAGTTGGCCGATAACCAAGACGCTTTGGTTCTACGAGTTAGCTCTGATGGAAACAGCCCGACCCAGAACCTCTGGCTGAAAGAGAAATCTGACGACCGGTTCTCAGGTATCTACGAGGGTTACATTCGATTGACCGATGCTGATGGCGATGGTTCAGTCGATGACGATCCCGCAACCGACCGTGACGAAGGCGAACCGAAAGACAACTGGGGTCTGCGTACCGATGACGCAACTGGCCCAGGTCAAAATGAATATGCGGTCATCGGCGTTGAGAGTGGCCCCGTAACCATCACCTACAAGAACTCGAACGGTGACACTCGCACGCTCTCGATCATCATTGACAAAGACGCGCCGACCATCCAGGTCGACTCGCCAATCGACGGCACCGCCAGCACCGACGACTCCCCCGAGTTGATCGGCACGTTCGGTGATGGCGGCGGATCCGGTCTCCGCGAGGATTCGTTCAAGATCTACGCCGACAACACCCCTGACGACAACGATGACTCGACGCCGGTCTGGAATTTGGGTGTGCTAGGCGTACCGGAGGCAGACACTGAGACCTACGATCGCGGTCAAATCTGTGTCGACGGGGTGAGTGCGAACGGCGATGACGTACCTGATGGCGTGTGCGATGATCCGAAAGAAGACCCTGCTGCTGTTTTGCGCTCCCAGTACTCCGGCTTCTCTGGTGGTGCTGGCACTTACGGCATCATCTACAGCAAAGAGATCTACAAGGCGACTGAAGACGATAACGATGTAAATGTCTACAAGGTCGCGGAAGCTGAGGACTTCGAGGACGGTGCCGTGGCTGGTGAGTTCGACGACATCGTTCGTATCGACTTCCCGCCGGGCGTCGCTGACGACGGCCGTTACAACCACGTCATCGACATCCAAGCAGTCGTGTTGGACGTTGCCGGTAACATCGGTTTCTCCGACTCCGACCCCAGCGCTCCGGCCTTCATCCACGACCTTGGAACGGATTACAAAGACCGCACCGACAAGCAGGGCGACGGTATCAAGCACAACGTGATCGGTGTCTACTCACGCCACACCTACATCCTCGACGACGTCGACCCCAAATACGACGACGACCAGTCCGCCACCGGTTTCTTCATTGATGCCGACGGCGACGAGTCGACGAACAACGCTGGCGTTATGGTCGTGTTCGACGGTCCCATAGACCCGGCTACAGTCGGTGTCGGTACCTTCGAAGTCAAACTTGATGGATTGGCTGGTGGAACTGATGCAACCGTCATCGATGCAGCCGTGGACGGCAAGAAGGTCTACCTGTTGCTCGAGGAAGAGTTGGCTCCCGACTCAACGCCGAGCGTTGATCTGGCGGACGGACAGTCGATCGCCGACCTCGCGGGCAACGAGTCGACCGACCGCCGCCTAGACGGCATCGAGTTGAACGACGGCATCTTGCCAACCTTCTCGTTGACGCTGAGCGGTGGCACCGGCCTTAACGACGACGTTGATGGCGAAGGTCCGTCTGAGTTGACCAAGGCAGGGATGAAGATCGCAATCTCCGCTGACGAGGCCATCCAAGGCGCACCGCAATTCGCGGTTGTATGTTCGGGCCTATTCTGGGACAACGACGAGGATGGAACTAGCCCGGCGAAGTTCGCCTCGAACCGCACAGGTGCGTTTACCAGCGACGACATCAACATGGCCGCACCGGACGAAGAGACGCACAACGCGGCTCCAGAGCTCGCGGACGACCCCGATGTTCGCACGATGTGTGCCGACCACGAGGAGGACGCCGTTGCAGCAAATTCTCCGAGTACTTACTTCGATGTCGCTCGAACGAACGCTCACCGGCGCGCGGGCAATAACTGGGAATACGATTGGTCCAACCTCTCAGGTGACCAGGCAGTCGAAAATGGCACACTGACCGTCATCGTGTGGGGCCGCGACCGCAGTTCCTACATGCGAGATTCCGACCAGGTATTGAACTACTCGGCATCGACCATCAACTTCGACTACGACACCGAACTCAAGGCAGCCTGGGATGACGGTGACGAAAGTGAACTCGTCCCGTTCGACGGTGAAGACGTTTTTGAATCGCGACCGTTCGTCCTGCTGGCCTTCGGTGACGAAGGCACGACCGTTGATGTGACGACGTTCGAGGTCGATGGCACCGACTACACTGCCGACCTGCAGGCCATAGAAGACAACGAATTCGTATGGTGGCCCGAGCCTCTGGCTGTCGGCACCTACGAGGTCTACGTCGAGGCCAACGACGCGGCGAACAATGAAGACGACCACACCTACAGCTTCGAGGTCAAGGAACGGGCTCCGTTCGTTCTTGACTTGCTCGCAGGTTGGAACTCGATCTCGTTCCCGGCGAACCCGGTCGACCGTGCACTGCACGCAGTGTTCACCAACACCGCTATCGACCAGGTCATCGGTTGGAACGTAACTGAGCCGGTCAGCCCGTGGCGCATGGCGACACGAGTGGACGGTGTCTGGACGACCAGCGAAGAGGTAGCAACCCTCAACGACGTTGAAGCACGCTACGGCTACTGGGTCCACTCACAAGGCTTCATCACGCAGGCCGTGAAGCTCGCAGGCAAGGGCGACCGTGCAACTGACGGTCAACCGAACCCGTCGGACATCCCGACCGATGAAGGCTGGAACTTCGTAGGCGTCGTGGACGTCGACGGCGACCAGACGCAAGACGATGCAGGCGAGACGTTGCGCAACGGCAACAACGACCCCATTACCGCGGCTGAGTACCTCGGCAACTACACCCGTGCCTACACTTGGGACCACATCAACAACACGTGGGACGTCCTCAAGAACGACGAAGGCATCATGATCGGCAGTGGTATCTGGGTCTACTACACGTCAGGCCACGACATCGCACCATAAGCGATTGACCTTCAAGTCGCAAGACTGAAAGCGCACGCTACGCCCCTTGGGAATCCGAGGGGCGTACGTGTTTGTTGGGCCTACGCCAACTATCCATTCATATACTTGAATCCAGCCATGGACCCACAGCTCCAATCAAACGCCCAAGAGTTACGCGGACGCATCGCGCAGATCGTGAGGCATCTTTGACCTCGCCAAAAAGCGTTCGCAGATCTCCCTCATGGAAAAGCAGACTCTGGATCCCGGTTTCTGGTCAAACCACCAAAAGGCACAAGGTCGCATGCAGTCTCTGACCGCGTTGAAAGATGAGGTGACGGCATGGGAAACGCTCCAACGACGATCAGATGATTTGGTGGAGCTTATCGAATTGGCGGACGACGAGTCTGATGGCGTGATGCTGGCCCAGCTCGGACTCGATGCGGAGAGCTTGGGCGCCGATTTAGCAGACCAAGAATTCCGATTGCAGTTGAATGGGAAACACGACGCGAGACCAGCGATCATCTCGGTGAAACAAGGCGCTGGCGGTGTCGACGCCCAAGATTGGTCGGAGATGTTGCTGCGGATGTATCTGCGGTGGAGCGAGCAGGCCGGCTACGATGCGGACGTTCTCGACTTTACCCCGGGCGAGGAAGCAGGAATAAAGTCTGCCGCGGTGCGAGTTTCCGGTGACCACCCTTACGGTTACCTCAAATCGGAAAGAGGAGTTCATCGCTTAGTCCGATTGTCGCCATTCGATTCAGGTAATCGTCGCCACACGAGTTTTTCACTGGTCGAGGTATATCCTGAACCCGCCGCGGCCGATGAAGTTGAGATCGACCCGGCGGAAGTGCGGATGGAGGCGTTTCGAGCGAGCGGACACGGCGGTCAGAGTGTGCAAAAAAACTCAACCGCGGTTCGCTTGACGCACGAACCCACTGGCATCGTTGTATCTGTACAAAACGAGCGCTCGCAAGCCCAAAACCGCCAAGTTGCGATGAAGATTTTGCACGCTCGAGTCACGGATCTCGAGAATCAAAAGCGTGCGGCCGCACAGGCGAAGCTCAAGGGCGATCACGTTTCGGCGGAGTTCGGACGCCAAGTTCGCAGCTATGTCTTGCATCCCTACCAGATGGTGAAGGATCACCGGACCGATTATGAAGTTTCGGATGCTCGCGGCGTGTTGGAAGGTGATCTCGGTGGTTTCTTGAAGGCGTATCTTCAATCTTCGACCGGTGGCTAATCGGTGGTGTTGACAGGAATGACCGCCCTAGGGTTGAAGACCGTATGAATGGCAAGCAACCATGATGTCCGGATATTCCACGTTAATTTGATTCGACATCGCAGACTCGCAATCCAATGTGAGTAACTGATTCGTAAGAATAATTAGGCAGTCAGAAATCGAAGTGATAGCTGGAGATAGCAGATGAAGATAGCCCGTTTCTTTGGTGTATCGTTGATCGCCGCGGTTGCCTTGTTCGCCGTAGCGTGCACGACCGAACCTGAACCGACGCAACCACCCGCACCCGAACCAACTGCGACGCAAGTCCCGACCGTTGTTTCGACACCCCCGCCAACCCGGGCCGAACGCCCAACGCCGAGTTCGGGTCAGCCGAAAGTTGCCCCCGAGTTGCTTCAAACACCAGAGGGTTCCGGCGATGAAGAGCGAAGTGGTGGGATCTTCCGGCGACTGTGGTCAGATCCGCCGACGTTGGATCCCGCGCTTGTGACTGACGGTACTTCGTACGGCATCGTGATTGAATTGTTCAGCGGTCTGGTGAAGCTGACCGGAGAATCGGACGAACCGATCGTAGCCGACCTGGCTGAGAGTTACACGGTCAGCAACGGTGGGAAGACCTACAAGTTCATCCTCAGAGAAGATCTGAAGTTTAGCGACGGTTCGCCCGTAACTGCTTCGGATTTTAAATGGTCGTGGGAACGGGCCGCAGCTCCGGAAACCGAGTCGCCGATCGTCGACGAGTTTTTGGGCGACATCGTAGGGGTGCAGGCGATCATCGACGGCGACGCCACCACGGCCGACGGCATCGAGGTGATTGATGACCACACGTTGCAGGTCACAATCGATGCGCCGAAACCGTATTTCATCGCCAAGTTGACCTACCCCATTGCGTTCGTAGTCAATGCCGACAATGTCACGTCCGGTGGCGAAAACTGGACCGATTCCCTAGTTGGAACGGGTCCGTTCGTATTGAAGGACTACAGCATCGGTGAACGTATGGTTTTGTCGAAGAACTCCAACTACTGGGGTGACGCCGCGTACCTTGATGAAGTGCACCTCTTGCTAGCCGGTGGTTCAGCAATGGCGATGTACGAGAACGACGAGATCGACATCACGGGTATCGGCCTCGCAGACTTGGAGCGGGTTTCCGATCCTACCGAGGAGATTTCCAAGGATGTGATCGAGGTACCGCCGTCATTCAGCACTAGTTACATCGGCTTCAACATGGAAGAGGCGCCGTTCGACGATGTGCATTTCCGACGTGCACTGAATTTCGCGGTGGATAAACAACTGGTCGCGGAGGCGGTTTTCTCTGACTTGGTGCGACCCGCGACGGGCGTGATACCACCCGGTTTCGTTGGCTTCAACTCGGATCTTGAAGGTTTGAGTTTCGATGAGGAGAAGGCGAAGGAAGAGCTGGCATTGTCGAAATATGCCGATCCGGATACCAGGCCACGCATCGTGATTACTCTGCCGGGTACCGGCGGCTCTCCCAGTCTGACGACCGAGGTTGTTGCCGACATGTGGCGTCGAACATTGGAAGTTGATGTGGAGATACAGCAAGTCGAATGGGCGACGTTCTTGCAGGACTTGCATCGAAATCGACTCCAGGCGTTCTCACTGGCTTGGCAAGCCGACTATCCCGATCCGCACACATTCGTGGATGTCCTTTTCAGGACGGGTAGTTCGATCAACAACACGAACTACTCAAACCCCGATGTCGACGCATTGTTGGAGGAGGCTAACGTTGAAGCCGATCCAGTGCGCCGGATTGAGTTGTATCAAGAAGCGGAAGAGATCATCGTTGAGGATGCAGCTTGGTTGCCGTTATGGTGGGGCGTGGAAGGCAAGGTCCTGGTGAAGCAGCACATCGAAGGATTGATGTTCCCGCCATTGTCCGTGCCGATTTATCAACACGTCTGGATAGACGGTTGATCTAGACGAACCTCCGTCAACAAAAAGATGGTTAGGTGAGTTCGCTTAACTCACCTAACCTATCGTGAAGTCGATCAGAATTTCCCATTTTTGGAACATCGTTTGATACCGTGTATCTAAGTTGGGAGTCTGAAGATCTGAAGTGAAGAAAGTGCAAAGAGCGATGAGATACGTAAGAAGATTGATGATTGCCGGACTAGTTGTCGCGGTGATGTTTGCAATCGGTTGCAGTGCAGACGAACCAACTCCCGTGCCTCCGACCGCCACGTCGGTCCCGGAACCCACTGCTACACAGGTCCCGACGATGGCGCCGGAGGTTCAGCGAACCAGTTCAGGCGTTGCACCGACAGCGACTGCCATCGCCGCCGCCACATCTACGGCAGTCGCGGAAGCTACCGCTACGGCAGTTGCGGAAGCTACCGCGTCCGCCGGGCAGCAAGCAACCGTTGTCGCTGAAGAGACGGCTACGGCTGCGTCGCAGGCGGCCGAGGATGTCGATGACCGCGAATTCGATGCGCGAAGGGGTGGCGTTTTCCGTCTACTGGGTTCGGATCCGGTTACATTCGATCCAGCCTTGACCACAGACAGCACTTCCTACGACATTACGTTGCAATTGTTCAGTGGTTTGACGAGACTGACCGATGATCCGAATAATCCAATCGTGACGGATTTGGCCGAGAGCTTTACCGTTAGTGCGGATGGGACAGTCTATCGTTTCGTGCTCCGCGAAGGCTTGGTGTTCAGCGATGGTAGCCCGTTAACGGCATTCGATTTCAAGTGGTCGTGGGAACGGGCTGCGTTGCCTGAAACTGGTTCACCGATCGTGAAGGAATTTCTCGGTGACATCGTCGGGATCAATGACATAGTCGACGGTAATGCTACGTCTGCGGAAGGGATCACGGTGATCGACGATCTCACGTTGGAAGTCGAGATCGATAGTCCCAAACCGTATTTCATCGCCAAATTGACCTACCCAGTTACCTTCGTGGTCAATCGTGACAACGTCGAATCTGGGGGTGAGACCTGGACTGACGCGCCGATCGGGTCTGGTCCGTTCGTATTGAAATCGTACGAAATTGGCGTAAGCATGATTCTTGCTCGCAACGACAAATACTGGGATACGCCTGCGTTCTTGGATGAGGTGCACTTCATCCTCGCGGGTGGTTCTGCGATGGCCATGTATGAAAACGATGAGATACACGTCACGGGGATTCCGGCGGCCTCCTACGAACGGGTAACGGACCCGAACGAAGAGATCTCGCAAGAGGTTGTCGATGTACCGGCCGAGTTTGTTACGTATTACATCGGATTCAACGTCGAGCAAGCGCCGTTCGACGATGTCCACTTCCGAAGGGCCCTTAACTACGCGGTCGATAAGGAACTTATTGCGGAGGCGGTACTAAATAATCGAGCGAAACCAGCGTACGGTCCGATACCGCCAGGTTTCGTCGGATTCAATCCCGACCTTGAAGGATTGAGGTTCGATGCCGACAAAGCCCAGGAAGAACTGGCGATGTCGAAGTATGCGGACCCTGAATCACTTCCTCGCATCGTATTCACAACTCCAGGAACCGGAGGCTCACCACCCACTTACCTTCTCGCGGTCGCAGACATGTGGGCGCGAACACTTGGCGTAGAGGTCGAGTTCCAAGAAGTTGAATGGGCGACGTTCTTGCAGGAAATCGACAACTACCGGCTCCAAGTCTTCTCATTGGCATGGAGTCCCGATTACCCGGATCCTCATACCTTCGTAGACGTGTTGTTCCGTAGTGACAGCTCCATCAACCAGACTCAGTATTCGAACGCTGAGGTGGACGCATTGCTCGATGAGGCGACCACAGAGCCTGACCCAGCGCGACGAGTTCAGCTATACCAGCAGGCGGAGCAGATAATCGTCAACGATGCTGTGTGGGTGCCGATGTGGTGGGGCACGGAGGGCAAGATACTGGTCAATCGCCGGGTCAATGGATTCCGTATCTCGCCACTTGGCAGTTACTACCTGAAGGACGTATGGATCGAGAAGGAGATCGATTTCTAGTCGATCAGATGCAGTGCTGTACGGGCGTCCGATGCTGTCGTTGAGAGAAGCGGCGCTGAATGCTAGCATTTGAAGCGCAATGCTGATCTACATTTCCCGACGACTGCTTTGGACGCCCGTATTGTTGTTCGTTGCCGGGTTGTTCATTTTCTCACTCGGTTCCGTGGCACCAGGTGATCCGGCCGAATTGATGGCGGGTCAGCGCGCGGATCCAGAAGCGATAGCGCGGATCCGCGATCGGCTTGGCCTTGATGACCCGTTCTTAGTTCAGTACACACGCTATGCCGCAAATGCACTGAAAGGCGATTTCGGCGAGAGTTACCGTTACCGCGGGCGCGATGTCATCGAACTCTTGGGACCGAAACTGCTCGTGTCGTTGGAATTGAATATCGTTTCGTACGTGGTGACTCTCCTCATCGGGTTGCCACTCGGGTTCTGGGCAGCAATGCGTCAAGGGACTTGGAAAGACCCTGCGATGACGACTTTCATGCTGCTTGTCTACGCATTGCCGGTGTTCTTTACCGCACCGTTCTTGATCTTGGTATTCGCGCTGTGGCTTGATTGGATTCCAGTTTCGGGATGGTCTGGCATGTTCTCGACGCATGCGATATTGCCGGCGTTCACGATTGGCGTGCCGGGCGCATTCGTCTTCATGCGCTACATGAGGGCGTCTACCCTGGATGTGTTGGGTCAGGAATATGTGCGAACGGCTCATGGCAAAGGCATGGGACACATGACGGTCAACCGTAGACATATCGCCCGTAACGCACTATTGCCGATAGTAACGATCTTGGGGTTTTCCCTGGCTGGGTTGTTCGGCGGTTCGCTGATCGTGGAGTTGATTTACGGAATTCCAGGGGTGTCACGGTTGGCCTTAGAGGCGGTTTTCCAACGCGACTACCCGGTACTGACGACTTTGACGTTGCTCGGTGCGACAATGCTCGCAATTGCGAACTTGGTCGCGGACATCATGTACTCGCTAATCGATCCGAGGATAAGGTTGCGAGCGTGAAATGAATCAGACTGGAACTACGGCGTCTGCACACCCCGAACCTTCGCAGTTACTTGAGGTAGACGCGTCTGACAGTTTCGTAAGACACGCTTGGACCGAGTTGCGGAAGCGGAAGTTGGCTTTAATTGCAGTCTGCGTGCTTCTGTTCCTTTACACGATCGGCATTTTTGCCCCGGTTGTCGCTACACACGATTACTCTGAGACCAATCTCGCCAAAACGCAAGCGGGACCAGATGCCGAAAACTGGTTGGGCACTGATCGTCTGGGCCGGGACATTTTCACGCGGGTCGTTTGGGGGATTCAGACGACGATCATACTCACCGTAATCACGATTTTGACGGCCAGCGTTTTCCTTGGCTTGGCATTGGGGATGGCGGCAGGGTACTTGCGAGGGATCGCGGACATCATCACCATGCGAACGGGAGAGGTGGTCGCGGTCGTCCCCGATTTCCTTTTGGTGTTGATCATCGCCGCGACCGTGCGACCTAGGATCAAAGAGTTCGGCTACTGGGTTGAGGACAATACGTTCATATCCGGCGTCAATTCGTCCGGTGCCGTCGATTACATTGTTTTGGGTTTGGCCTTTCTACCGCTTTCCTGGTTTGGTGCCATGCGCCTGATACGAGGGCAGACGCTCGCAATTCGCGATGCGCCTTATGTCGACGCGGCACGGTCGATGGGAGTGGGCACTCCGACGATCCTGTTGCGGCATATCTTGCCCAACGTGATCACACCATTGATCGTGAGCGTCAGTTTTGGAATGGGTGCCGTCGCTCTCGGGGAGGTCGTAGCCAGTTTCTTCGGTATCGGGGTCCAGCCGCCGCGACCAAGTTTGGGGGTAATGATTGGTGACGTGACCGCACGAACGGGCAGTGCGGCGGTCGAGACTTTGAGGAGCCACCCGGAGCAGTTGCTGTCACCGATTGTGGTGGTTTGGCTGATGATATTCTGCTGGAACATATTAGGTGACGCGCTCAACGATATCCTGAATCCGCGCGCGCGTTGATCGGAGGTCGGTTCAATGGGTGACAAGTTGAAGGTGGGGTTGGCGTGCAACCCGGGCTATGTTGAGCGGGGTATCAAGGATCATGAGGTTAACCTTCTCAAAGAATTCGCGGCGTTCGAAATTCGGGAGTTCAATGAATCGTCTGACTGGTATTCGGCGCCGGAATCTTCGCATGAGGTGATCGCTGAATTCAAAGATTTCGCGTCAAGTGTTGATGCCATGATTGTTTGCCATGGGTCGCCGCGTGTGACGGGCGATATCTTGGATGCCGCACCTTCTTTGAGGTTGGTCGGTGAGCTTGAGGGGGATCGCTTCGCGCAACGGATCGATGTGGAGGCGTGTGCTGATCGGGGCGTGAAGGCGGTGGATACCACTCATGCGTCGAGTTTGCCGGTGTCGGAGTGGGCGCTGGCGATGATGATGATGGGATTGAAGAAGGTCGGAGCGCACTATCGAAGACTCATCACTGATCAAGAATGGGGTACCGGATATCAGCGCGCATTTGAGCCGGACTTCCAGATGATGGGTGATTTGACCGGTCGAACGGTTGGATTAATCGGCGGCGGCAACATCGCTCGTCGATTGATCGAGCTTTTGGAGCCTTTCCGCGTGGATATCTTGCTGCACGACCCTTATTTGCCCAGGGAGTTGGCTTCGGCAATGAACTTCACGATGACATCGTTGGAGAACGTGATGAGCATGCCGGATGTCGTTGTATGTCTGGTACCGCACACGCCGGCGACGGAGGGCATGTTGGGGGCGAAGGAGTTGGGTTGGATTCGGTCCGGGGGCGTATTCGTCAACGTGTCGCGGGGCCAGGTGGTTCAGTCGGACGCTTTGATCGAGCGGTTGCGCAAGAACGACATCTACGCGTGTTTGGACGTGTTCGATCCTGAACCTGTGCCGACCGATTCGCCGATCCGAGAATTGTGGAATGTGTTCCTGACGCCCCATATCGCGAGCACGACAGACGGAACTGGCATCTCGTTCTTCGGAGAAATGATCGATGAGCTTCGTCGGTTCCATCTGGGTCACGACACGAAGCATGACCTAATGCCGCGGACGCTGGCGAATCGGCGGGGTGAATCGCCGACCAATCTTGACGCGGTGCGCTGAAGTATTGGTTTCATTGAAGTCGTATACCGGCTTGGACATCAGGCGGGATGACGATGCGACTTGCTTGCTAACATGTAAGGCGAATGCATTTCCGCCCATTTGTTAGCAGGTGCCCCGTGCCAAAGATCGATCCCTACTCATCCTCATATTTCCAGTCGCGTCGATCGGCGGTGATGGCGCGTAACGGCGCGGTTGCCACTAGCCAACCGTTGGCGGCTCAAGCAGGGCTTCGTATCATGCTCGACGGTGGTAACGCAGTCGATGCGGCAGTGGCAATGGCTGCGGCGTTGAATGTGGTTGAACCTGGCTCGACTGGTATCGGCGGTGACATGTTCGCGCTGATTTGGAATAAAGACGAGGGGAAGGTTGTTGCTCTGAACGGGAGTGGCCGCTCAGGAGCAGCGGCGAACCCGGATGATGTGCGCAAGGCCGGTTTCGATTCGATACCGAATCTGTTGGATGGTTGTGCGTTTTCGGTGAGTGTGCCGGGCACGGTGCACGGTTGGGAGACAGCGTTGGCGCACTATGGCCGCATGACGCTAGCGGAGGTGCTCAAGCCTGCTATCGAATATGCGTTGAACGGATATCCGGTTTCAGAGGTGATCGCGAACGGTTGGAAGGGATGCGAGGAGAAGCTGAGGCACCGGCCATCCGGTGTTGAGATGTTGCCGATTGGTGGGCGTGCGCCCAAATGCGGAGAGGTGGCCGCATTGCCGGAACTGGGTGGAACGTTGCAGGTGATAGCTGAGGGTGGTAGCGAGGCTTACTACAAGGGAGATATCGGGAAGAAGATCGCGACGTATGTGCAGCAAGAGGGTGGTTGGTTGACGGAGGAGGATTTGAGGTCGCATCACTCGGATTGGGACGAGGCGATACACACGAGCTACCGTGGAGTTGAGGTCTGGGAGTGCCCACCGAACGGCCAGGGGATAGCGGCCCTGATGGCGTTGAATATCGCCGAAGGGTTTGACATTGGAGGTATGGGAAGCCAATCGGTGGATACATACCATCATTTGATCGAATCGATGCGTTTGGGATACGAGGATGCTTTGCAGTACGTGGCGGACCCGCGAGTTGCTGAGGTGCCGATCGGCCCGTTGCTGACTAAGGAGTATGGCGACCGACGGCGATCGAGTATCGACTCGATGCAGGCGAATCCGAATGTTTCATATGGAGATCCGATGGGTGGTGGAGACACGATCTACTGCACGGCGGTTGACGGTGACGGTAACGCGTGCTCGTTGATTAATAGTCTGTTTGCGGGGTTCGGATCTGGGCTGGTGGTTCCGGGCACCGGGATTGCGTTGCAGAACCGCGGTTCGCTGTTCTCGTTTGATCCTGATCACCCGAACTATCTGGAAGGTCGGAAGCGACCTTATCAGACCATTATTCCGGCGATGGCTACGCGTGACGATGAGATGTGGTTGTCGTTTGGTGTGATGGGTGGTTTCCAACAGCCGCAAGGTCATCTTCAGGTCATTTCGAATATGGTCGATTTCGGCATGGACTCGCAGAAGGCGTTGGACGCTTTGCGGTTCAGCATCGACGTGCAGGGCGACAAGAGCGTGAAGGTCGAGGAAGACCTGGATGCCTCGGTCGTTTCAGCGTTGAGGAATCGTGGGCACAATGTATTGGTTCAGCGGGCCTACGATCGCGTTGGGTTTGGCGGAGGGCAGGTTGTATCGCGGGATGCGGAAACGGGAGTGCTTTGCGCTGGAACGGAGCCGCGGAAGGATGGGTCTGCGCTTGGTTGGTAGCGGTTCGGTTACACGCGGTTTCGGCGGAATACGAAGACGCTTGCCAGTAGGCCTGCGATAAGCAGAGCGGATGCTTCTAGTGGTCCGTTGCCGTTTGAGTTGCAGAGGCCGCCGGAGCTCGTTGGCTCATCGGTTGGAGGATCCTCTTCTGGCGCGGGTTGTTCCGTCGGTTCGACGGTCGCTTTGACCAAAACTTCGGGCGCTTCGGTCGCGATCGCAGTGGGCGTGGGCGGTACTGGAGTGATGGTCGGTTCTGGTGTGGGTTCAGTTCCGGCTTCACCAACGGCGATTCCGCCTTCTACCGGGGTCAGCGTGAGGAGTTTGTATCCTGACGTTTCGGTGGCCTCGGCTTCTGGCGTTGGCGTTGGAGTCGGTGGGACGTATGGGTCGGCGCCGATTTTGTCTCGCCATTCGTTGTCGAGTTGTTGGACGGTCTTGCCGTAGATGTTGCGAATGGCGATGTCTCCACTGCGTCCTTCGCCAATCGAGGCGAGGGTTTCGGCAATCTTGTCGGCACCGTAGGTTTCGATTAGGTATTCGACGAAGTCGCGACTTTGACCGTAGGAGACGATTACGAGGTTCGGATCGCCGGGGAAGGATTGGAGTCTAGTGAATGGAATGAGTCTTTGGGTATCGACGGCCCAATCGAGGAAATAGACGTATGAGAGGCCTTTGTCTAGGTTGCCGAATTCGGCGAGGCCTTCGTTCAACCACAGTGGGACGAGAGCGGTGCTGCCGCCGGCGGCTCTCCCGACGAGGATGTGGGTGAGTTCGTGAGTGAGGGTGCCGATGTCTCGGCTGCCGGAGAGGACGAGGACGACGCTGTGATCGAAGAATGCTTGCCCTTCGGTGATGAGTTCTCGGCTGATGGTGGCGCTTCGGGCGCTGACGGCACCGATCATCTCGGCGTTGTTGTTGTAGAGGGTGACGACGATGGGGGTTTCGATCTCGCTGCCGGTGATGGGACCCATCATTTCCATGGATTCCTGCGCGGCTTCGGCGAGGCGTTCGGCGCGGACTTGCACGGGGCCGTGGTAGTAGACGTGAATCGGGCCGCGACTGACGACTTCCCATTCGAATCTGGCGTCGAAGACCATTTGACTGTATTGCTCGGACAGGTATTCGTTGCCGTCTTCATCGATGGCTTCGAATACGAAATCGACGGTGGTTCCGGGTGGCAAATAACGAGCGGAGGTGTTTACTCGCCATAGAAGTTCGCCATCGAAGAGGGATTCGGAACGTTCGTCGATGTCTAGGTAGTCGTATTGTCCGGTGGTAATTGGCCCGGTCGTAAACCTGACTCTGACGTCGTCAATCTCGATGTCGCTTTCGAAGCTGGTGAAGAATCGAATGCTCTCGGGGAAGTTGCTCTCGAGGCCGCCGTCGAGGAATCGCACCGGGTGGTTTTCTTCGGTGTTTTGGGCGGTCGTCGGTTGATCGCTGTTGAATGCGACGAGGGTCGCGATTAGCGCGATGGCGACGGTGATGACGGTGAGTTGGGCTGCCCTATTCATTGCTCAAGGTAGTTGGTGCGAACGGCGTTACTTTAGTAGTTACGCCTGCGCGGTGTGGTTGGACGTATTGCGACGTATCTATAAGGGTAAGTTAGTCGGCGTTGCGCCACTCGGCCCAGAAGCGGTAGAAGGCGCTTAGGGGGGTGCCGATGGCGAGTATCCATAGGCCCCAGATGGGTTGGCCGATGATCAGTGCGACGGTCATGATGACGACGCGTTCAGGTCGGGTGAGGAATCCGGAGGTGCCTTGGTAGCCTAGGCCTTCGGCTCGTGCGCGGATGTAGCTGACCATAATGGAGCCGACGAATGCGACGAACGCGAGGATGATGGCGTCCTGACGGAAGGTGTTAGCCGATGAGTAGTAGATGAGTAATCCTAGGAGGAGGGCGGCTTCGGAGAGACGGTCGAACGTGGAATCTAGCAGTGCGCCGCGGTCGGAGACTTTGTTGGTGCGGCGGGCGATAGCGCCGTCGATCATGTCGAATAGGGCGGCGGGTATGCTGACGAGGCCGGCGATGAGGAATTGGCCGGTGGCGGCGAATCCGGCGGCAACTACGGCGATGAAAAAGCCCGCGATGGTTGCGGCGTTGGCGTTGAATCCGACGGCTACAAGGGCGCTGGATACAGGCTCCTCAAACCATCGCGCGATCGCGGCGCGGGCGGATCTGCGGAGCTTTTGAAGTCCGCTCTCGGTTTCAGCCACTGCTGGCTCGCTGCTCGTAGGTGGCGTACGGCACCTGTGCGTTCGCTGCGACCTGGTGGTAGTAATCGATCACGTCGTCCGCAACGCGTGCCCACCCGAAACGTTGGACTTTTGCGCGTCCGTTTTCGACAAGGCGTTGTCGGAGGTCCGGTTCTTCGATCAGTCTACGGATCGCTTTGGCGATAGCGTATTCGTCACCAACGTCGAATAGTAGGGCGTCTTGTTCGTGGTCGGCGACGCCTTCAAAGCCGAGAATACGGGAAGCTACGATTGGAGCGCCGGACGCCATGGCCTCGATGAGCACGAGTCCAAAACTCTCTTGTCCGGTATTGGGCGCGCAGAATATGTCGGCGTGCTGGTAGTAGCCGGGTAGCTCCGTGTCGGTTACCGGCCCGGCAAAGATGACATCGTCGATGCCGCGTTCGCCCATCATCCGGTACGATTCGCGGTCTGGGACCCCGGCTCCGACAACAATGAGCCGAAGGTTGGGATATCGCCATCGGAGGGTGCTGTAGGCGCCCAGAAGGTATCGCAGACCTTTGCGTTTCTCGCCGACTCTTCCGACAAATACGATGTTGATGGCGTCGTCTCTGAACTCGCTCGGTCTGGGGCTTGGCTGTTCGAACTTCGGAACGTCGATGCCGTTGGGGATGATGGTGTAGTTGTCAGGAAAATACTTGTCGGCGTATGCCTTTGCGGCCTTCGAGACTGCGATGCGGCCGTGGAGTTTGTCAGCGACCAAGGTGAAGAATGGTTTTCCGGCGAGATATCCGGGGTGAATGTTCTCGCTGTATGCGTGGAAGGTACCGACGGTGGGCCAAGGAGAGAACCAGCTTGCCGTTGTTGCCAAGAAGGGCATCAGCGGCTCGTGGATGTGGACGATGTCGAATCGTTCTGCGGTCAGCACTCTTTGCATCTGCCGCGCCGCTTTGACGCTCATAGAGATGCGGGAAACTGAACCACCGGCGGCGAACGGAACGCTGCCGCCAAGGGGGACGACTTGGAGGTCGCTGACATCGGGCGCGGTCTGTGGTCGGGACCGGGGTGCGAACAGCACGACTTCGTTGCCTCGGCGCGCAAGCTCTTTGCTGAGGCTCGCCATGTGGGCGACTACGCCGCCATGGTAGGAGAGGTCGTATGGGGAGATCTGAGCGATTCGCATTGGTGGGTCAGCTACCGCGAACGTTGACCGCGTTTTAGAAATACGGTACCTGTTGGTACATCATACCAAGTCTTTTTGCGGTTTTGGCGCGTTTGATTGGAGGGTTAGAACTAGGATGCGAACGATTTGGAATGATTTCAAGGATTCTTGTTCTTTTGGCGCGTTTAATTGAATGGGTTTTGCCTCCCTCGTCTTTTCGGACGTTGCCCGCGCGAGCGGGGGTGGTTGGTTATGGTTCCTTTTCAGAGAAAGGGAACGGGTATGGTTTTTGGAGCTTGCTTCGATTTTGGAAGCGTTGCTCGGTGGGACATCGCCGCTTTGCTGCGAGATGTTGGACTGCCGACTTCCCTCGTCCGGTCACTGCCCGCGTCGCCAGTCCGCGGGCCCTCTCGGCGACCAATCTGTTGAGTCGCGTCGCCGATCATCGGGTAGTTTTGCACATCCTCGTGCCGTAGCCGCGGCCCCGCAGCGAGTGGGGCCCGACATCTGCCGAATCCACGACCGTTTATCTGGCCCTTGGCTTGACATTGGTGGCCTCCCCCTAACCCCCTCCTGAAGGAGGGGGGACAGGTACTTCCCTTCCTCCTGGAGGAGGGGGGACAGGTACTTGCCGTCTTGGGGGAGGTCATGAATGTCTTGCTGGCTCGTGTTGCCGGGGGTGCATTAGTCCCCGGCGACCAGAACTTGTTACTTCGATCGCTTCGAACGGAACCGCTAGACCTTGCGCCCGTCTCAAGATTGGGCGAGGGGCGTCGCTGCTGGTCGTTTCTGCGCGCGGACGGGTCCGGGTTACCTTTGCAGGACCCCGTGTCCCCGTTTTGTGTTCCTTGCGTTTCCACGATCTGACGCTATGTCCCTTCGGTCTTTCGGCTAGATTGGTGTCCGCACTCGTCAGGGCGGCGATGTCATTTGAATTCACTTTTAATAATACTACGGATGTAACGGTTGTCAAGTGGCGGATTGAACTAGGATGTTAAGGATTGGGAAGGAATTTAAGGATGGGTGTTGCGGGAGGAGGGTGTTGCGGTGATGGCTGGGGTTGTGTGTTGGGGTGGTCCGCGCCCCTTGGCCGCCCGGTTGCCCTCACCCTAGCCCTCTCCCGCCGAGCGGGAGAGGGGACGGTTGTAGTGGTTTCTGGCATATTTGCTGCGGTGGCGTTGTTATGGGAGAGGATAGTTTTGTGGATGTGGGGTTGCTGCGGTGAATCTCGTGCATCCCCTGCGTGCGAAGGACAAAGGGGGCCCAGCCGTAGGGGCAACCTTTGTGGTTGCCCTCGCACACCACACCTCCGTGTATTTCATTTGCGGCTCATCTGACACCCGATGCCCCACCCAGGGCGACCACAAGGGTCGCCCCTACGACAATTCTGGGCAATCAATTCCACCACCATAACCGCCAACCCGCACGGGCAACCACATCACACCCGTAGGGGCGGTTCGCGAACCGCCCCTACCACCCAAACCACCAACATCGCAATTGACCGCAGCATCCCGAATGGCTGCCCCCAACCCCTCTGGATGGACGTTCCGTCCGCGGAAGCGTTGGCTTTTGTCGGAATCCAGAGGGGGCGGGCGACGGAGTGCAAGGAATCGCTGCGGTGGCGGTAGGGCAACCACAAGGGTTGCCCCTACGGCGGAGGTAGGGGAACGTCGAGGGTTGTTGCTGCGGTGGTGGTTTTCGGGATCATCTGGGAACTCGTTTCGGTTGTTCGTTTCTCATTCATCCCGATATGGCGAGCATTAGTTGCACTTTGAGGGAAATTGTTAGAAAATAATGGAAGAATGTGGAACCGCCGCGTTGGGAAGTTTTAGGAAGGAGCTTTGAGCATGGCCAATTTGAAGGTGCGTGATGTTGCTGAGCGTTTGGATGTCAGCAGCAAGACGGTCTACAAGTGGCTTCGTGAGGGGCTTATACCGGCGAGTCGGCTGGGGAGGAGTTGGATCGTATCGGAGGAGGCGCTGCAGGCAGCGCTGGCACCGGGGTCTAACCGTCCGCTGGCGAGCGCGGTAGTCGATGAAGGAGCGGCCTCGTCGGCGTCTGGTTCTGCTGAGAGTTCCGTTGAAAGTTCCGGGCAAGGATCCCGATCTCGTTCATTGGAGCCGATGGTTCCGGCGAGACCGGTTGAAAGGAGAACCCCTGTGGGTCGAATTAATGTTGCAGTCATCGGTCTGGGGAATTGTGCCTCATCGCTGATTCAAGGTGTTCACAAATATGGCGAGGTCGATGAGAACTCGTCGGCGGTGCCGGGTGTGATGCACAACGTTCTGGGCGGTTACACGATTGGCGATGTCAATGTTGTGGCGGCGTTCGACGTTGACAAGGAGAAGGTCGGCGTAGACATAAACGAAGCGATTTTTGCGAAGACGAACAATGCATTGCAGTTCCACGATGTTCCGCGTGCAGGGATCACGGTTGACCGCGGGATGACGCATGATGGGATCGGGGAGTATTTGGAGGATGTGGTGGAGAAGGCTCCGGGATCGACGGCGGACATCGTTGGGATACTTCGGGACCGCGAGGTGGATGTTGTGATCAACTATTTGCCGGTGGGTTCGGAGCAGGCGACGAAGTGGTATGTGGAGCAGGTTTTGGCGGCGGGTTGCGCATTCGTGAACTGCATTCCGGTGTTTATCGCGAAAGAGGCGTATTGGCAGAAGCGGTTTGAGGACAAGGGCGTGCCGGTTGTTGGTGACGACATCAAGTCGCAGGTTGGAGCGACGATCATCCACCGGGTGTTGGCGAGGTTGTTCGAGGATCGGGGTGTTCGGCTGGACCGCACGTATCAGTTGAACTTCGGCGGAAACACGGACTTCTACAACATGCTGGAGCGTGCGCGGCTGGTGACGAAGAAGATCTCGAAGACGCAGTCGGTTCAGTCGCAGCTGGAGAAGGAGTTGCCGACGGATGATGTTCACATCGGTCCCAGCGACCACGTTCCGTGGTTGGAGGATCGGAAGTGGGCTTACATCCGGCTAGAGGGAACATCTTGGGGCGATGTGCCGCTGAATGTGGAGTTGAAGCTGGAGGTTGAGGACAGCCCGAACTCTGCGGGTGTTGCGATTGATGCGATTCGTTCGGCGAAGATTGCGCTGGACAAGGGAGTTGCAGGAGCGATAGAGCCGGCGTCGGCGTACTTCATGAAGTCGCCTCCGGTGCAGATGCGGGACGATGACGCTCGTAAGGCGGTGATTGAGTTTGCGGATGGGAGCCATGGAGTGGCTAGTTAGGTTGGTTTTGTTGCTTTGCCCCCTCTCAAGGTGAGAGGGGGAGCGAGGCCAGGGCTGTTGACTGCGCGAGGGAATTCGGTTAAAACCAAGACAACGGTCGCGATTGGCCATTGGCAGATTAGACGTGGGTCCGCAGATGCGGATTATTTGAGGCGCGTAGCGGCACGTTTGGAGGAATGCGTATGTCTGAGGCTCCATCAAGTAAGTCGATGCGGTTCAACATCGAGATTGAGATCGACGAAGACGGTCGGTACATCGCGGAATGTACGGATTTGCCTGGTTGCGTGTCTGATGGCTCAACGGAAGAGGAGGCCTTTGACAACATTGCCGACGCTATAGGCGGTTATTTGGCGTCAATGGCCAAACATGCGCGGGCTGAACACGGTGCGAAGGTGCGTGTAATCGAGACCGAGGTGGTTGCGTCGGTTGGCTGAACGACTACCCGTGATATCTTCGCGGGACTTCGAGAGAGTAGTCGGCCGTATTAGGGTACCGATTTGACCATGCGACGGGAAGTCATCGTATCCTATGCAACGAACGGAGTGCGATGCTGTCGGTGCCGTTTCGACGGAAATTAGCTAAAGGTACGTTGAGAAAGCTGATCCGACACTCGGGGTTGAGTGTGGACGACTTTATGGATATCTATCGAGGTCGACGGCGATGATACGGACTGGGAACGGCCATAGGGTGATTGGTCGGGCTATGATTCAAGCAGTTGATGACTGTGAAATGCGTCGACATGTGGCAATTGGTCGCAAGAAAGCGTGATTAGGTGAGTGCGAGAATCCCTTTAGTTCTATCCTCTCAACCTGAGGGCGGGTATACGGTTACTTCGCCTTTGTTGCCTAAGTTGATAACTGAAGGTGCCACGGTTGAGGAGGCGGAAACCGGTTTCCGTTACCACTTTGGGCACCTATACGATACTGCTAGAGAACTGATGTTGACAGTGATGGTTTTCGATGTGCCCAAGTCGGGTTGAGACTTAATCGAAGTAGGGACAATCAGGTATAGTCAGCTTATTCGTATAACGGTGAACTAGAGACAATCAAGTGGGGCCTGACTTCGTCATCCTCTGACTCGATATGAAATCAAGCAGGAAACACAACCGGAAATTCAGTCAGTCCCGTAAAGTTTCGAAAGCAAGATCCACCAGTCTATGTGTTTCAAAGAATCAGCGGAACCCTCTTAAGCCAAGATTTCGTTTCGGATTTTCTTCAGCTAAGACATCGTCCATATCTGACGTTCTTTGACGAGTGGACGGCGCAAGAAACCCCCGAAGTGATCCGCTCCGGTTGAGAATTGCAATAGATCGGATCCGACCGCGTATCGAGTGGCGGTTGCGAATGACTCCATACGCCACATAAAGACTACAGATGGGGTATCTGTCGACCCGAGCGCGTTTGCAAAGATGGTTGCCATGGCCAACCTGCCGACAATTGATAACAGCCGCTTGACTTGGTTGATCCAGCGCAGATGGCCTGGATTCGATTTTTCAAGCCGCGAAGTAATTTGGGATTGGGCGTTATCTCGAGTGGAGCGGGTCCACCTTAACGACGGACGAAGCATCATCGTCAAAAGGTCTCGATCCCCCATGAAGGACGATGGCCGCGTTCAGGCGGCACTCGAGGGTTCAGGTATCCCGTTAACTGAATTGCAACTCGTTTGGTCAAACTGCGATACCGTAACGATCGTAATGGAAGACCTTGGGCCTTCACGCCGTAATGCCACCATGGAAGAAGGCGCCAATGTGGCCGTTAGAGTTCACGCCGCTATTCCACCGACAGGCCTCCCTGTGCTGGGGGGCGATGCCCTCTGCCAACTCCCTAGCGACATCGAGGCGGGAATCAAGACGCTAGATTCGCATGGCCGTTGGCTCGATCTGGACCGAATACAACCCACGATCATAGGCCTCGTGAAACGAGCGTCGGAACTCAGTAGAAACGCTGATACGGCTCCTTTCGGGCTGTGCCACAACGAGTTCAATCCGACCAGTTTGCACATCGGCACGCGGAAGACTGCGCTCGTCGACTGGGGGCACCCTTTCATCGGGCCAGGTCTAATAGATCTAGCGGGGTGGTTCTGGACGACCGAAAAGCCCGACTTTGCGGCCCTGCGCGAGATGATCGACGCCTACGTTACGGCTGGTGGGGCAGCCGAGTCCAAGTTGGAACGAGCATCGATGGAACCTGAGCGTTGGGCGTACTTTTGGCATCGACTCTGGATAGTCCGATGGTTCGTCATCTCCCAAACGACGTGGCAGATCGACCGATCACAAGATGAAGAATGGCAATGCGTGATTGAACGACATCTTGGCGAGGCCAATCAACTCCTGACCTAGAGTACTACATTCAAGCCCGATTGAGCCCAGCGCGCATAACGTAGACGGCACCGATGATGGGCGTTCCCAATTGGCGAATCGCCGCGAAATTATCGTCTTCATCACATTGATGCGCCATGTACAGAACTTGCCCCTGGAACTAGCCAGAGTTGAAGTTGAACCGTAGGAGTCGAGACATGACGTTCCTCGCGCTCAATTTGCTGTCCCGGCGAATTCTCACTCGTCTGCACTGGCTACAGCGCCAACACCGACGAATGCGTTAATGCTGTAGTAACGATCAAGACAACCGGAGAGACTCGGACTACTCTACATGGAGCAGATATCGCCGTGAATTGAAACCATTAACCATTTGCCAACGCCCTGTCCGTCCGGATCCTTACACGGACTATACGTTTTCCAAACCGTGTGCCACAGGTTCGAGTCCTGTCAGGTCCACCAAAGGGGGGCAAACTCTGGATCATACCCTTAAGATCGATCCAACTCGAACATCAGCGCACTCAACCAACGTTACGAACTCGATCAGTTCCGAAGATCCAAGATAAACCAGCTGAGAATGCGGTTTCAGATGATGTGGAGAGCGGATTGGCGGACGGCCAGGTAGCCAATTCGGAGGATGCTTTTGCGGCGGGGTGGAGGCCTATGAGGATAGATTGGGTGGTGGATTAGAATCGCATCAGTAGATGGTTTAGAGAGGTTTCGAATATGGGTACATTCAACTGGCCGTTGCGGATATCCAGTATGGATGGTGAGCGGTCCCGGGAGATTGATGCGACGGTTGACACCGGTGCTGCGTATACGACGTTGCCAACTAACCTGTTGAATGAGATAGGGGTTGAGCGGCGGGGCAAGCGCAGGTTTTTGTTGGCCGACGGGCGAAGGATCGAGATGGACTACGGTGAGGCAAGGGCGAGTGTCAATGGAGAGGATGTGACGACTTTGGTGATTTTTGGGGAGGATGAAGGTCCCGCGTTATTGGGTGCTTACACTTTGGAAGGTTTGGCTCTGGCGGTCGACCCGGTAGAGCAACGGTTGGTCCCGACTCACCTCATCATGTATTGAACTGGCGACGACCTCAATCGCTGGGGGATACAGTGTGGATGCCGCATTCTTTGGCGTCGGGGTCGGATTCCCACCACCAGCGGCCGGAGCGTTCATCTTCGCCGGGTTTGACGGCTCGGGTGCAGGGGGCGCAGCCGATTGAGGGGTAGCCTTTGTCGTGGAGGATGTTGTAGGGGACTTTGTTGTCGAGGGCGTATTGGCGGATTTGCTCGGCGGTCCAGTTGGCGACGGGGTTGATTTTGTATGCGTCGTGGGCGAGGTCTTTTTCGACGATCTGGATTTCAGAGCGCTTCATGCCTTGGTCGCGGCGGAGTCCGGTGATCCAGGCGTCGGCTTCGCTCAGGGCTTTATTGAGGGGGTTGACCTTGCGGATTTCGCAGCAGAGTTTGCGGTTGTTGACGCCTTTGTAGAAGAGGTTCATGCCGTGTTGGCGGATCATGCGTCCGACTTCACGAATGTCGGGGTAGTGGACTTCCACTTCGGTGTTGTAGCGGCGGGCGATGCGGTCCATGAGATCGTAGGTCTCTTCGAAGAGTCGCATGGTGTCGAGTGTGGCGAGTCGGGCTTTGGGGTTGACCTTCCAGTACATGTCGAAGATGGCCATCCCGTCGACGGCGAACGAGGACATTTGGATGGCGCGATCGCCGAAGGTATCGTCGACCCATTGGAGGATGTCTGACGGGTGAGCCTCTTCGAGCTGTTGGTTGACTTCGGCGAGCTCTTGGTCCGAGAAGCGGTCTAGGACGCGGGTTTTCTCAAAATCGATCTCGATCGTTTCATAGGATTCGATCTCGTGTTTTGCGAGTGTCAAGTTGAAGTCTCTCAGCTTTGGTATGGGTTGCAGCTTGGTGTCTGGGGGTTTAATGTTGTGGGGCAAAAAAATACCCCTGCGGCGTGATTTGCAGGGGCATGCGGGCGGCGTAGCGCGGTTTTGGACGAGCTTTACGCGTTGGAAGGTGCATCTAACCCCGGCACGGGGCTGATACAAGAACACTCTGCGGTTCGAGACCGCTCAGTCAAATAGCACATTCCACGCGTCATTATACCTTGCGGTGGAGAGTTACGACTAGGTGTTCTAGTTCGTTCGGAATTAGAATGGATTCTAACTTGGGCGATTGTCAGAAGGCACCCGCGGAATTTGGAGGTTTACCTCGATGGCAACGATGACCAAAGCACCGATCACCGGCGAGCGTATCGAGGAGTTGCAGAGCATCGCTAGCGAGCATCTTTTCATGCACGCGCAGCAGGTTGAGGATTGGCGGGGACAGCTCAAGATTTTCATCAAGGGCGAGGGCGCGTGGGTCGAGGACATCGAGGGTAATCGATTGCTGGACGCGTTGGGCGGTCTTTGGTACAAGGCGGCGGGATATGGCCGGCGACAGATTGCAGATGCGATGTACGAGCAGTTGATGGCGATTGAGACGCCGCCGGCGAATTCGGCGACGCCAACCCAGATCGAATTGGCAGGTCGGATCGCGTCGTTGTATCACGACAAGGACGCGCGAACCTTTTTCGTGTCGGGTGGTTCGGAGGCGGTCGAGACGGCGGTGAAGATGGCGAAGAAGTACCAGGCGCTAAATGGCAAGGCTGGGGCGTTCAAGGTTATTTCGCGCCGATATTCTTATCACGGTGCGACGGCGATGGCGGTGAGTCTTGGTCGAAGTCCAGCGGCGGACCCTTGCGGCCCGGAGATGCCGGGCGTGATTCATGTGACGAACTGGGATTCATATCGGTTGCCGTTTGACGGAGACCCGGTTGATGTGGCGATTCGCTGCGCGAATGAGTTCGAAGTTGCGATCAAGCACAATGGACCGGAGTCGGTTGCGGCGATGATTGCGGAGCCGATCTCAGCGGCGGCAGGTATTCATATACCGCCGGCGGAGTATTGGCAGCGCTTGCGGGAGATTGCGGATCAGTATGATGTGGTGCTGATTGCTGACGAAGTGATCACGGGATTCGGACGGACTGGCGAGTATTTTGCGCCGATGAATTGGGATGTGGTGCCAGATATCACGACGGTGGCGAAGTCGCTGACGAGTGGCTACTCGCCGTTGGGTGCGGCGATCGCGTCGAAGAAGATTGCGGATGCGTTCCACGGTGGTGCGGACGAAACGTTTAGGCACTTGGTGACATTCGGCGGGCATCCGGTGAGCACTGCGGCGGCATTGGCGAATTTGGATGTGTTCGAGGAAGAAGATCTAGTTGGCAATAGCCGTCGGATGGGCGATTACCTGTATGACGAGTTGCAGCGTTTGCGGGACCATAAGATTGTCGGAGATGTGCGTGGTGGATTGGGGCCCTTGGCAGCGGTTGAGTTGGTTCAGGATCGGGAGAACAAGACGGCGTTCCCGGCGAGTGCGGGTTTGGCGAAGCGAATGCCGAAGCTGTTGTTTGAGAATGGGTTGGTTACGTTCCGGGCGGGTGACACGATCGCGCTGTGTCCGCCGCTGATGGTTGACAAGGACGAGATCGATTACATAGTCGACGCCGTCGATCGCTCGTTGGCTACGGTGAGTCGTGAGCTGGGTGTCGCGTAGGGGGGTGCGTAACGGTTGGTGGGACAGTTTTGAGCGCAGATCAATGTCGCTTCCCCGTTGCCCGGCCCCTCTGGATGGACGTTCCGTCCGCTGAAGCGCCGGCTTTCGCCGGAATGACGGTGGTTTTGCACAGCACCCTTAGAGCGTCAATCGGGCGAACTTTAGGTCGAGTCTTGGGCGGATTTTTGCACCAAAGGAAATTATCTGATATTGTGCATACACACGCGCCGCGCGAACCGATTAGTCGCGTCGGCTTGACGTGTGCAAGATATATGACCGCAACGCAGGTGTTTCGACATCGCGACGAGCGTTTCATCCTGAAGAACCCCGACGAGCATCTACCGAAAGTTAGGGAGAGTTAAATATGGCAGAGATGACAACTGCTGCAGCCCAAGAGCGCGAGCACATGCTCGAAGACGCGGCGGAGGTCGATGCTGATGGCTTTGGCCCGTCGGCTGCGTCGTCCGAGATTGTGTTGGATGTGAATGATTTGCAGACGCACTTCGCGACGCGCTGGGGCACGGTCAAGGCCGTTGACGGTGTGAGCTACAGCGTTCGCCGAGGCGAGACGTTAGGTGTTGTGGGCGAGTCCGGATCGGGCAAATCGGTGACCGCGCTTTCGATCATGCGGCTTGTGCCTTCACCCCCGGGTCACATAGTTGGTGGTGAGGTGGTTTTGAACGGTCGCAACTTGTTGGATCTTTCAGAGCGCGAGATGACGCAGGTGCGTGGTGGTGAAGTTTCGATGATTTTGCAGGACCCGATGACGGCACTGAACCCGGTTTTCACGGTTGAGAATCAGGTTGGCGAGGCGATTCGGATTCACCAGAAACTTCGTGGCAAGGATCTTTGGGATTCGATTGTTGATGCTCTTCGAAAAGTTCGAATCCCGGCTCCGGAGACTCGAGCGAAGGACTATCCGCACCAATTGTCCGGAGGCATGCGCCAGCGTGTTGTCGGAGCGATCGGGATTTCGACGAGCCCGGACGTGATCATCGCGGACGAGCCGACGACGTCACTGGATGTGACGATTCAGGCGGCCTATCTTAGGCTGTTGCGTCAGATTCAGCGTGAGGCTGGAGTGGGTATCATCTTCATCACTCACGACTTCGGGATTGTGGCCAAGATGTGCGACCGTGTGGCGGTGATGTACGCGGGCCGTATCGTTGAGACTGCCGATGTTCGAACGATCTTCAACGAACCGCTGCACGAGTACACGAAGGCATTGATCACCTCGGTGCCAAAGCTCGAGGAAAAGACGGGTCGATTGCCTCAGATCGAGGGTCAACCGCCGTTGCTGTACAACCTTCCGGAGGGCGACGCGTTCGCTCCGCGGTCCCCGTTGGACTTTGAAGAGGAGGACGCGTTGATTCGGCCGGAACTGGTGGAGGTTTCACCAGGGCACATGGTCCAGCTAACGCGGTCTTCGGTGGCAGATTTCGACAAATACAAGCATTTGGTTTCGTACGGATGATTCCGGCATCCGTCGGAATGACGGACGGAACGTACGATCGGACACAACGGTTGAATAGGAACTTCACAGATGGCTAGTAACACAATGACCCCAACGGTGATCCCGGATGCTCCGGGTGCATCAAATCCATCGGACTCGATATTGCAAGTTCGTGGTCTGCGGAAGTGGTTTGACGTTGGGGGACGCTTCCTTGGGATCGGTCAGCGAAGCTGGCTCAAGGCGATTGACGACGTCAACTTCGACGTTCGGGAGAGCCAGACGTTTGGCCTCGTGGGCGAATCGGGTTGTGGGAAGACGACGACGTTGAAGGTGATTTTGGGGTTGGAAGAGCCGACCGAGGGCAATATTTACTGGCAAGGCGAAGATGTCGCGGACATGACACGTGCCGGTCGGCGTGAGTTTAGGCGCTCGGTTCAAGCGGTGTTCCAAGACCCTTGGTCGTCGTTGAACCCTCGGATGCGAGTGCAGGCGATTGTTGGTGAGCCGCTCGAGATTGCGACCACGATGTCGCGGCAGCAGATTCGAGACCGAGTGGGCGATCTGCTCGTAGAGGTTGGATTGAATCCGTATCAGATGAACCTGTATCCGCACGAGTTCTCGGGTGGTCAGAGGCAACGCATCGGTATTGCTCGGGCGCTGGCATTGAATCCTAAGCTGATCTGCTTGGACGAGCCGGTGTCGGCGCTTGACGTTTCGATTCGTGCGCAGATCATGAACCTTTTGGTTGACCTGCAGAACGAGCACGGTTTGGCGTATCTATTGGTTGCGCACAACTTGGCGACGGTGCGGTATATGTGTCACGAGATGGCGGTCATGTATCTCGGCGTTGTTCAGGAGATGGGCGACACGGAAGCGATCTTCAACAACCCGCTTCACCTTTACACGAATGCGTTGATATCTGCGGCATTGCCGTCGCACCCGGACATCACTCGAGATGAGATCATTCTTCCGGGTGAGGTGGTTTCGCCGATCGACCCGCCACCGGGCGACGTGTTTATGACGCGGACGCCGATCGAGGTGGATCATTCCAACGAGTGGGCGCAGGTGCGTCCGCCTTTGGTGGAGAAGGAGCCTAACCACTGGGTTGTGGATACTCCTTGGAGCTTGGCTACGGACGAGGCATTGCGCGCTTCGATCTACGACGAAGAGGCGGAGATTCGTAAGAGCGAAGAGGAGCGGCGCCGATTGGCGGCAGAGAACTGATTATCGGGAGATAGCCGAATGGAACGAGAACGGGGCGTGCGCTTAAAATGGCACACGCCCCGTTTAATTTGTGAGGACCTGAGATGCATCCCGACGCAGGAAAATACGCAGTTCCAGGGATCTTGCTTGGAAGCTTGGTCCTCGGTACCGTATCGCTGATCATCGCCACCATCGCCTCATCGACGCTGTTCGGACGCTTCCCTGCCGGCAGCTTGCAGCTCTGGATCTTCGTCGGTTTCACGACGATCTGGGTGTGGCTTCTGGGCCTGCTCTTCAAACGCAACCCGCGCTGGTGGGTATACGCGGCCGCGGTCGGGCTCGCGGTGGTCGCGAACGCCTCCGGCTTCATCCGTATTGCCTGAAACTGCTCGTTTAGAATGGACAGACGATCCTCGACGTCAGAATCTCGGCGGCGGACGTGGTGGTTCTCGCCTGATGCTTGACGATGATCGTCGCGCCCAGGGCCGCCGGGCAGTCCGAGTATCCGAATCTGACGTTCGGACTGGATTTCGACGAGCAGCCAGCCTATGTTTCGGCGGAGTGGGATCCGTTGATCTCGAGTTACGGCTATCTCTCCTATGCGAGCGCCATTATCACAATTCAACGATCTCAAGCGGGCACCAATGTATGGTCAACCCTGGCTTCGGCGACATTACTCCCGATCACCACGACGCAGTTTTACCAACAGCTGGACGATGACGAGGTCCCCAACAGCTCGTATGATAGGCTGTGGCGGGCAGAGTTGCGCGTCCGGTACTCTGCATCCGACGCATCCACTGTTCTCGTTTGCAGATCGGACGAAATCTCAACGGACGACGTGCCGATGTCAGCGACCCAAACCCCGACCGTGACGCCCACTTTCACCGCGACGCCCATGTACCCGGCCGAGACTTCACGCCCGTGGTCTCGGTGACACCGGGGTCGCTCGAAGCGGCACTGTCTTTCACCTTCCCCGCCCCCCATCGGCCGCAAGCTCAACCATTACGAGATCTGGATTTGTTGGCGCTGATCGGAAATTGAGTGGCTCCCAGGCCAGGATTCGAACCTGGATTAGAGGATTCAAAGTCCCCGGTCCTACCATTAGACGACCTGGGAAGGAGCCTAGATTCAAGGATATATTCCGCCTTTGAATGGACGGTTCGGCCGAGATGGTTGGATGTGGCTAAACGGCGATCTGGTTGGCCAATTCGATGGCGGTTGCTAGGGTCGTCGTGCGTTCGGTGGCGGAGGTTAGGGAGTCACGGACCGACGAATTCGCGTTGACGAGTAGCTTGGTGTTGGGGAGCGCGGTTCGGAGGTTGGCGGAGTAATGTATCGGTTGGGGTTGATTGGTTGCGATTATGGTGGCTTCGCCGATTCTTAGGGCGGTTGCGTTACCGTCGTGGGATTGGGCGGTCTTGATTGGGGCGTTGCGACGTGTGATGGCGTTAGGAGCGGCTCGGATGGCTTGTGTTGCCAAGAGGATTCCGAAGGCTTGGGCATCGGGCCAGGTTCGTTCTGAGTGGGATGGTTTGGTGTTGCCGTCCCACCAATCGAAGGGACGGATGTCTGCCGAGGCGCCTTGAAGGAAGATGGCGGCGTCTACGCCTGCTTGTTCAAGCGCGGCGGATGCGACGCCGGGGTAGTCGGCGGTCCATTGTTGGGTGTTGCCGACGATGGTTGCCGGGCACGCGAAGTTGTAGATGATGCATTTGATGTTGTCATCCGATGATTGGATGACGGTTAGTTGGAGGGATTCGCGTTCGGTTTCTAGATTTTCGGGTTGATTGGGATTGGTGAAGCAGCTTAGGTTGGGGAGGATGGCTGAGACGGTGCCGACTGCTGCGGGTTCCAAGGTGTGCGATGCTTCGAGTGCTGCGCCGGCTACGACGTCGGGTAGGTAGTTGACGTAGTTGACGTATTCGGGTGGTTGGTCTGCCTCGTCGCGCCACAATGGTGGCGAATTTCCATTTGCGGTGCTCGTGATGATGATGTTGGTTTGCGGGATGTTGGTGGTTTGGGAGATGGCAGAAGAGAGGTTTTTGCGCAACGAGGTTGAGATTCCCCAAACGTCGAGTGAAACGAGGGCCGATGATTGTCCGTAGGACTTAAAGACAACACATCTGGCGGATAGGTCGTCGTTGATGCCGAGTGCGGGACGATCGTCAAATTCGGGGCCGGAGATGGTGAAGCCGATCGGAGGCGTGATCGTTGATTGGGCTACGCCAACGTGAAGCAGGTTATCTGGGTTGGAAGTGTTCAATTGGGTGCTGTGCATATCCACCGTCATTCCGGCGAAAGCCGGAATCCAGAGGGGCCGGGCAACGGAGTGCAAAGCGCAACGCCAAGTCTAAACCCCCTTTAATTCCCCCTTGGGCATCAAGGGGGAGGGTTGTGCACAGCACCCAATTGCGGTGCGTCCGCTTGGGTAAGATTGCATTAATTGTGCACCTTTGAGGTGCGTTGAAGCTGATAGATCAGACCGATAGGATCGAGTCCATGTCCTTTGCCGCGTCATCCCGACATCTCTTGGAGGTCAAGAACCTCGAGACGCAGTTTCATACCGACTATGGTGTGGTGCGTGCCGTTGACGGTGTAGACCTGCACATTGATGAGGGCGAGACGGTTGGGTTGGTGGGCGAATCGGGATGTGGCAAGAGCGTTGCGGCGCTGTCAATCGTAAGGCTGGTGCCAGACCCGCCCGGGCGGATAGTTGGCGGGCAGGTTGTTTTCGAAGGCACTGATTTGTTGCGGCTCGACGTGCGGGAGATGCGGCACGTGCGCGGGTCGAAGATCGGGATCATCTTTCAGGAGCCGTTGTCGTCGCTCAACCCGGTCTTGTCGATTGAGCGGCAGCTAGTTGAGCCGTTGCAGGAGCATCTCGGGATGACGCGACGCCAGGCCGCGTCACGGGCGTCGGAGCTTCTGGACATGGTGGGTATCCCGGATCCTTCGGCTCGGATACGAGATTATCCGCACATGATGAGCGGAGGGCAACGGCAACGGATCATGATCGCGATTGCGTTGAGTTGCAACCCGCGTTTGTTGATTGCCGACGAGGCGACGACGGCGTTGGATGTGACGATACAGGCGCAGATCTTGGAGTTGATGAAGGATCTGACCGAGCAGTTTGGGACGGCGTTGTTGATGATCACGCACAATCTCGGAGTCGTCGCGAGGTATGCGGATCGGGTGTGTGTGATGTATGCGGGGAAGATACGGGAGATGGCGCCGTCGGGAGAGTTGTATGGGAACCCGAAGCATCCGTATACCTTGGGATTGTTGGGTTCGGTGCCACGATTGGATGCGCGTCGGGACACAGGGAAGTTGACGCAGATACCGGGCGATGTGCCCGATCCGACGCGGATACCGCCTGGTTGCGCATTCAATCCGCGTTGCGATTATGCGGTTGAGCGGTGTTCGGCTGAGGATCCTTGGATGGAGGAGGTGGGTGAGGGTCACGTTGCGGCGTGTTGGGAGTGGGAGAGGGTGGGGTGAGGTTGTATCCCCATCGTCATAGGTGTGTTTACAATCCAATTCAAGCATGTGACTGGCACGAACGGACACAAATTCAATGGCACTAGATGAGTTAGCGGCGACTATCGAGACGATCAAGCAACGGATCATTGATCACAGGAGCTCGTTGGCTGCGAACGAAACGCGGACGCGGCAGGTGTTGATTGATCCGCTGTTAGCGGCGTTGGGTTGGGATGTGAGCGATCCAGATCAGGTTGAACTTGAGTATGACGTGCGTGGTCGGCGGGCTGATTATGCGCTGTTGGTCGCCGCACAACCTGTTGCAGTAATTGAGGCGAAACGATTAGGGCATCAACTTGTTGACGACAACACGATGCAGGTCATGAATTATGCCAATACCGCAGGGATTGAGTTCATGGTGGTTACGAATGGTGACGAGTGGAAAATGTATTCGGTGTTCGAACGCGGGGCGATTGAAGAACGGATCATTATGGAATTGAGCGTCGCGGGCTTCGAATCTCACGTGATTGCCTTGAAATCATTGACGATGTGGCGGACGAATTTGGGAACGAGTTCAGCACCAACCGAGGCTAACGAACCTGTGATCAAGTCTCTTCCGGACTTTCAATCTCCGACTTCACATCCAGGGGAGATCAGGGATTCGAATGCTGGCAGACAGCGACCAGCCGATCGAACGCAGTCGAACGATCAAATGGGCGTCAACCAAATCGGTGAAGGCTGGCATTCGGTCGCCGACAAAACCTTTTCACCGGCCCACAAACGCGCTGCCAAATATCGATTGGAGAGCAAAGAATTCGACACGAAAAACTTCACTGATGCATTCGTTGAGGTAGCTGCTTGGTTGATCCGAAGTAACCGCCTCAGCGTAAACCATTGCCCGATAAAATCCACGCCTCGCGGAGCAAAGTACGTGATCGCGTCGGCACCGATTCACGAGAATGGCAATGTTTTTAAAAGTGCCAGGGAATTGCCCAACGGATTGATTATGGAGGTACATTCCAGCTCTGAGGACAAGTTGGATATGCTTCGCAAAATCCTTGAGTTAAGCGGAGTATCCGGCGATTCGGTGCAAATAAAGTGGGAGTAGGGCGTTCGTATGAAGGCTGATCGGACGCTTGAACCAGTCCTTGGTCTTCCGGCTAGCGTTCCATCGAATCTCTACGTATGGATGCGGTCGAGATGATCGGAGTTTCGAGCAAATCGTTGGCATCTGCGTAGCAAAACAGATGCTAGATGAACTTTTAAACGTAACGCGATATCGAAATAGACTCGGTAACCGATACCAACCGTATTTCTTGACGAAAATAGCATGAGCTCATCGATTCAACCAACAATTGTGCCTTCGACCACGTCCGCCACTGCGGTTGCTTCGCCGCGGGATGCTGTTGGGGCTATGGCGTCGGTGGGTGAGATTGCGGCGGTTAATTTGAGTGCGGTTCCGTTGCTTTCGGTGCGGGATTTGAATGTGCACTTTCCGATTACTCGGGGGTTCATTCTGCAGCAGACTGTTGGGCACATTCGGGCGGTGAATGGGGTGTCGTTTCATGTGAATCCGGGTGAGACGTTGGGGGTCGTGGGGGAGAGTGGTTCGGGTAAGACTACGGTGGTGCGGGCGGTGATCCAGTTGCAGAGGCCGACTTCGGGGAGTGTGGTTTTTCAAGGGGATGAGCTTGTGGGTGCAAACTCGGAGGTATTGCGGGGTGCGCGGAGGAATATGAGCATGGTGTTTCAGGACCCTTATGGGTCGTTGAATCCGCGGATGCGGGCGGGGAATATCGTCGGTGAGCCATTGCGGGCTCATCACGTATTCGAATCGAGGAATGAGTATCGAGAGCGTGTTGCGGAGTTGTTTCAGATGGTGGGGATGCATCCGGGGGTTGCGAGTAGGTATCCGCATCAGTTTTCGGGTGGACAGCGTCAGCGGATCGCGATCGCTCGAGCGTTGGCGGCGAATCCGCAGTTGGTGTTGCTGGATGAGCCGGTGTCGGCTTTGGACGTTTCGATACAGGCGCAGGTGATCAACTTGCTGGAGGATTTGCAGGACGAGCATGATTTGGCGTATGTGTTCGTGGCGCACGATTTGTCGGTGGTGAGGCATACGGCGCATCGTACGGCGGTGATGTATCTCGGCAAGATCGTTGAGATTGCGGATGGTGATGAGATCTACGACAATCCGTTGCATCCGTACACGCAGGCGTTGCTGTCGGCGGCGCCGATGCCGGATCCGGTATTGGAACGGAATCGTGAACGGATCGTGTTGACGGGCGATATTCCGAGTCCGGCGAATCCGCCTTCGGGTTGCGTGTTCAGGACGCGGTGTCCGATTGCGATTGCCGATTGTGCGGAGGTTGTGCCTCAGATGCGGAGCACTGGTTCATTGACGAAGCGGCATGAGGTGGCGTGTATCAGGGTGGAGTTTTAGGTTGTTTGGGCCCCCTTTGTCCTTCGGACATTTCCCCCGTGAACGGGGGAAAGCCTGGCTTGGTCTTCTGGCTGGACGTTCGGTGTTGCTGACGCGAGGGCACTAGGCGGCGAGTATCAGGGTGGAGTTTTAGGTTGTCTGGGCCCCCTTTGTCCTTCGGACATTTCCCCCGTTAACGGGGGAAAGCCTGGGCTTGGTCTTCTGGCTGGGCGTTCGGTGTTGCTGACGCGGGGGCGACCACAAGGGTCGCCCTTACGGGTTGTGATTGGCCAATATGGTGGGCCGGAGGGTTGGATGTGAGCGTGAGGTTGGATTTTGGGTTTTTGAGGGGGACGATGAAGGATTGATGTCGCAGGAAATTACGCGTTCTGGTGTGTGCTTTGGAGTGTTGAATGCGTGTAAAATCAGTTGGCATTAAATGACATGAATCCAGATATGGAGGATTGAGATGGCTGTTGCGACGAAATCCGTCGTGAGCGATTTTCAGGAGCAAGGTTTCGTAAAGGTCAAGGGCGTTCTTGACCCAGCGACGGTGCTCGACCCGATCATCGAGGAGTACGAAGGTGTCCTCGACGATCTGGCGCGTGATCTCTACGAAGACGGTGAGATAGCGTCTGAGTACAAGGCATTGCCGTTCGACGCACGCATCTTGAAGATTTATCAAGAAACGGGCCGACAACACGCGCAGTATTTTGACTTCTCACTACCTTTCCAAGACGTCAAGGAAGACACCCCTTGCTGGTTCGGTCCGGCGGTCTTCAACGCGTTTGTCAATGAGAATCTGCTTGATGTCCTCGAGCAGCTGATCGGGCCGGAGATCTCATCGAACCCGGTGCAGCATGTTCGTATCAAGCCGCCGGAGAAGTACCTGCCGAAGACAGAGCAGGGGCAGCCGCTAATCGGTGCCACGCTTTGGCACCAGGACCATGGTGTTGTCGTGCCGGAGGCGGATGAGACCAACATGGTTACGGTTTGGTTCTCACTGACGGACACGCCGGTGGAGTCGGGCCCGTTGAACGTGGTTCCAGGTACGCACCGAGGCGATCTGTTGACGCATTGCGATAGCTATGCGCACAACACGACGATGGTGCAGGGTCGGCAGATTCCTGAAAAGCTTTTCCCGTACCGAGCCGCGACGCCGTTGCCGACGGAGCGTGGGGACGTGATCTTCATGCACAAGCGGACGGTTCACGGATCGTTGGCGAACTTGAGCGAGAACATGCGCTGGTCGTTCGACCTTCGTTACCACAACACTGGTGCACACTCCGGCCGCGTTGCGTTCCCGGAATTTGTGGCGAGGAGCAGGTCGAATCCTGACTCAGAGCTCAGGGACCCGGTCAAGTGGCACGACATGTGGATGGATTGCCGCAAGCGGATGTCGAAGATCAACCAAGGCGGACAGTTCGACATTCCGTTTGGCCGTTGGGAAGACGGGCATCCCGACTGCGAGAATTAGGCGACTGACGCCTGGTCTAAACCCCCTTTAATTCCCCCTTGGGGTGCTGTGCACAACCTCACTTACGACGGATTAACGGTCAGAATGTGCGCCTCCCCGTTGCCCGGCCCCTCTGGATTCCGGCTTTCGCCGGAATGACGGAAGTTATGCACAGCACCCCTTGGGCAACTAGGGGAAGGGTTGTGCACAGCTCTCCGTCGGCGTATAGGGGAAGGGTTTGACGACGGTCTCGGTCAAACAGAGACGAATTCGTGGCGTCTAAGTGGGGGTGTTGACGGGATTAGTCCGTCGTCAATTGACGATCGTGACTTCGATTTGGGTGTCGGGTTCGTCTGGTAGTGTCACGGGTGCTAGGATCTGCGAATCTTCCCGTATCGCATCGGGGAATGTGAAGTCGATGTTGTACTGCGGCGAACGGGCTTCGATGGCGTAGGTGTCGCAGCTTCTTCGGTTTCTGGGATTGAATTTCCACGTCATCTCGTAATCCAAGATCTGGAAATTTTCCGGGTGCAATGCGATGTTGATTTCGAGGTTTAATCCTCGGCTCCAACGCGGGTTGGGTTGATCGATATTGACTTCGATTTCGACACGGTTTGGCGCCCGAGACGTGACGGTGTAATCGGAATCGCTCGCGTAGATATTGATGTCGGAAAGGATCTGTAGCAGCGAGGAGAAACCTCCTCTGAAGGTCGTAGCGTCCGTTACCTTCTGGACCTCGACATCGCTCCAATTTCGTCCTCGTCTCAGCCACCACTCGCTTGCGCCCCAATCGTCCGGGTTACCGATGTAGTAGTAGCGATCGTTACCATCGTGGAAATGCCGCCAGGTTGCTGCGTGCGCAATCAGATTAGCCGACTCGAGTTTCGCCCATCCGAAGCCGTCATTCCCGGAACATCCGGGCCAACCGCCCTTAACTTCGAAGCTGAAGGATTTGGCGTCCATCAATGTGGCGTGGGCGCGACGGAGCAGCGCGGGTGCTGAGAGTTCCACCGGTTCAGGTGGGTCAACGAGTTCGTCGGTGAAGACGATCAGATCGAGGACTTCTTCGAAAGACATACCTGGTTGGACCAGCGGATGCGCGTGAAGTTCGAAAAGGCCGATGTCCATGCCGTCGATTGTTGAGTAGTTGAGTGCTTCGTAGCTCATGACGCTGGTGCGGTCGTGATGGCGATGCTTGATATTCGTCAACGAGTGCAGCAACTCGTGGAGGGTAGTCGATCGGATCGCCGCGTCTCGTTGTTTTTCGTCTTGGAAACGGTTCGACCAAATGGAGATGGTGCTGGCTGTTATTCGTCCATCGTCGTCAACCCATGTCCTCGCACATCCGGCGAATTCTATGCAGTCCAGACCGGTCGATTCTGCGTTTTCCCTCGGCACGCCGGTATGGACCTTCAGCTGTGCTTCGCTCTGCGTAGCTACGCGTTCGATCTCCATATTCAGGAACGATGCGACATCTTCGACCACTTCGTCGAGAATCTTCAGATAGTGCGCATCGCCGAATGACCACAATTTGATGGCTTCATCGATGGGCCACTTGGTGACGTGTTCGCGATCCCAACCGGAGCATCCGATGCCTTGGTCGTTTTCGTCTTCTTCGGCGTCATCTTGTTCGGAGTCGTCGACGATGTTTGACGTATCGCTGAAGCAGCTCCAAACATCTCGCTCAACCCCAGTAATTCGTTTCGGGACATTGATCGATGTGGTTCCCGGCTCAGCCGCACCATAGCTGATCGCGAGGTTGATATCTCCGCGTGGTAGTTTCAGCGTTTCAGAGATCAGTGTTGGATAGACATCCGGTTCCAATTCGACGGTAAGTTCGGCACCGCAATCGTCAACAGTGACGTCGTCCTGAGAACATGTGATGACCACGGTTTGGGATTCGTTGGTGCCGTTGTTGATGAAGGTCAGATTCAGGTCCACGTTAGCGGACCCGTCGCTCCAGTAGCGGGCGATTTCTGGTGACGTTGTCTTAC
This sequence comes from uncultured Dehalococcoidia bacterium, assembly GCA_951812795.1. Classification (GTDB taxonomy): domain Bacteria; phylum Chloroflexota; class Dehalococcoidia; order Lucifugimonadales; family Lucifugimonadaceae; genus Bin127. The sequence continues at coordinate 1,172,748 of OX638325.1, read as the reverse complement.
TCAAGGTCCAGACCAGCTCGGGCGCGTCTGGCACCACGAAGGTGTGGTCGATGGCGTTGAGATTCCCCCAACGGAACGTGTCTTCGTTCTCAACGGCGAAGATGCGCGTGGGCGTGTCCCCGACTGGCAACCAGAGTCGCATCTCGGTCTGAACGGATTCTCCCACTAGGACTCCGCCTGATTGGCTAGAGGTGGAGCAGCTGTCTTCAGATTCACCGTCGCAGGCGATTCCGATGTAGAAGGTGCTGGTGTTGTCGACCCCTTCGTTCGTCACTTCGACCGTTGTTGACAGGAGGGCTTCGCCGTCGCCATTCCAACCCAGGACCTCGGTAGCGACCACGTTGGTGCGAAGATCGGCGAATTCAACATCCAGCGTTAGTTGTGCAGAGTTGTTTCCAGAATCGCCTTCGATGGTTGTGGTGGCGGCGGCGAATTGGAAATCATACGAGCCCGGTTGGAGTTGAATCGTAACGGTAGCGGTGGTGTGTTGGCTGGGTTTGAGGTCCGGGATGTTTTCGGTGTAAATTTGTTCGCCTGACACATCACCATCCGTGTTGCGCCACATGCTGTTCAACGCAATTTCTTCTGCGATGAGGTCGCCGTGGTTGGCGATATCGAGGTCAAACTCGACGGATCGTCCGGGTTTGAATCGGTAATCGACAATGTCGACTTCGATATCGGCACCGGCCACCGTGATCGTGGGTACTCTTGCGGAATCGCCGACCTCCAATCGAACGGTGTGCTCTCCTGGCGTCAACCCGAATCTGAAGGTGAAGGTTATGGTTTGTGCGCTCAGCAACGAGGTGACGATGTATGCGAGTTGCGTGTCGCCATCGTCGATTTGGTAATCGACCCTTTGTAATCCGGAGAAATCAGTTTCGCTGGAATTGGCGATGGTTACTTGTGCCTCGTAAGTGATGGCGCGGGCGGATTCACCTGACTGGTTGATGGTGAGTGACTGAATCACCAGGCCATTCGAAGGCGATTGGGCGCTGGCGCTTGAATCGAAAGCGAAAACCGCCACAGTTCCGAGTGCGATTACGGCGAACAGGGCCGTTACGATCCACGACTTACGTCGCGGGTTGATGGGGTAGGTGATGGACGGCATCGTTTAGATGCTGGACCGTTGCCGAACCGCCTCGTAGAGCGCGATTCCTGCGCTCACTGATGCATTCAACGAGGCGAGTTGGCCGTGCATGGGTATCGACATCGATGCGGTGCAGTATTCGAGCGACAGGCGGGAGACGCCTCTTTCCTCCGATCCAACTACGATCGCGGTGGGGATTTTCAAGTCGGCTTGGGTGTAGTCAGTGTCGGCATCGGCGGCTAACGCGAGGGTTTGCAGGCCGAGGGTATTGAGGTAATCGATGGTGCGATGGATGTTGACGACGCGGGAGACGAGCGTGTGCATGAGTGCCCCGGCCGAGGCTCGGATTGCGCCGGGACTGATGCCCGCGGCTCGACGTTGCGGGATGATGATGCCATGACCTCCTGCCGCGTCCAATGTACGCGCGATAGCACCGAGGTTGTGAGGATCGACAATGCCGTCTAATACGACGATAAGAGGTGTTTGCGATCTACTGTCGGCTTCAAAGATGATGTCTTCAACGTTGACGTAGCGCGTATCGGGTAGGACCGCGATGACGCCTTGGCTTTTTTTGGTTTGAGATTGGCGATCGATTTCCCGTCGATGGAGACGCTCAACGGTAATGTCGGCGGATTCCGCGAGCGAGAATATCTCCTGCATCTGGTTGCCGACGTCGATGCCATCGGCGATCAACAGTCGTTCGATGTTGCGTTCTGCCCGCAATGCTTCCAAAACCGCGCGGCGTCCCTCGACGGTGTTGGCGTGTACCTTGCGTGCTCTGGCGTAGCGGCTCATTGTCGGTTGGGCGATTAGTTTGTGGATTGGCATACAATCGCTTGATATGCGGGTCGATAACCGAAGGCAAGAGAATCGATCAAAGGAGACCCGTCATAGGACTACCACATTCTATTTCCAAAGACGTCGCGGATGCGGTGATGGATTTGATGCGAACGCGCCGCAGCATACGCGAGTTTGAAGATCGTCCGGTTCCGCGCGGGATGTTGGATCAGATCGTCGAAGCGGCGAGTTGGGCACCGAATCATCGGCACACCGAGCCATGGCGGTTCGTGGTACTTGAGAAGGATGGGGATGCGCGTGCGAAGGTCGCGGATCTTGTGTATGAATGGACTTGGAACTACGTCAAGAATCCCAATCCCGAAAGACGCGCGAAGAGTTCGGCAGAAGCTCGTGATGAGGTCCTTGAGACGCCGATACTGATGCTTGTGTATTCGGTGCCGGGTTCTAATGACGAGATAACGGAAGAGAATTTGGCCGCGACGTGTTGCGCCGCCCAGAACATGTTGCTGATGGCGCACGCGATTGGGCTAGCGGTTGGGTGGTCGACAGGGCGAGTCTGCAAAAACGAAGAAGTCCACAAAGCGGTGGGAGCCGAGGCAGATTGGGCGGTGGTCGGCGCGTTTTTCATCGGATATCCGATGTCGATACCGGAAGCGGAGCGCAAACCGGTGAGCGAAATCTGTACCTACTTGAATTAACTGATCGAGTTCTCGATCGATTCACCAAAACAGGAGACCACTTAATGGCAGGACGCAACTTGAATCTCAACTACGTAGGCGGGCAATGGATTCCGGCTTCGACTGGCAAGATATCGCAGAGCATTAATCCGGCTGACTTGAATGATGTGGTCGGCGATTTTCAGGCATCGAATGCAGCTGATGCGGAGGGTGCGGTTGGAGCGGCGGCGGATGCCTTAAGGGTTTGGGGTTCGATGTCGGCGTTGGCGCGGGGTGGGCACCTTTTGGCGGCGGCGGACTATTTGAATCAGAATACTGAACGATATGCCCAAGCGATCACTCGAGAGTGTGGGAAGGCGATAGTCGAGGCTCGTGGTGAGGTTGGTCGCGCGGTGGCGCTGTTGCAGTATTTCGGTGTCGAGGGATCGAACCCGGTCGGCGATGTTGTGCCTTCGGTTGATCCGAACATCTTGCTCTACACGAAACGGGTTCCGACTGGCGTTGTGTCGCTGATAACTCCATGGAACTTCCCGCTGGCGATACCGATCTGGAAGATGGCTCCGGCGTTGGTTTACGGGAATACGATCGTGTTGAAGCCGGCATCGGCAACTCCGTATCTCGGGGTTTTGATCGCTGAGATGTGGGAAGCGGTCGGTCTGCCTCCGGGAGTTTTTAACCTGGTGACGGGTTCCGGTGGTGCTGTTGGAGACGCGCTAGTTGGTTCAGATGGCGTGGCTGCGGTCTCGTTCACAGGTTCGACGCCGATTGGCATGGGGATCGCGGCGTCTGCGGCGAGCCGGGGTGTGAAGTTCCAACTGGAGATGGGTGGCAAGAACCCGGTGATCGTGATGCCGGATGCGGATCTGGAACAGGCCGCCCAAGTTACGGTCGATGGTGCGATGAAGTACTCGGGGCAGAAGTGCACGGCTACTTCGCGGGCGATCGTGATTGGTAACGTGATTGAGGATTTCACGAATTTGGTGGTTGAGAAGACGGAGGCGCTGGCGATTGGTCCGGGTGCCGACGCCGATTCGGTGGTCGTACCGGTGATCGATGAGGCGTCGCGGCAGAACATCGTTGCTTCGGTGGAGCGTGGCGTTAGCGATGGTGGAAACGTGCTGACGGGCGGCGGGGTGCCGTCCGGAGGATCGTACGACGGTGGGACGTATGTGGAGCCGACGGTGTTGTCGAAGGTTTCACCGAACGACTTCGTTGCGTGCGAAGAGATATTCGGTCCAGTGCTCGGAATTATCCCGGCCGCGGATATCGACGACGCCATCGGGATCGCAAACGACGTTCGCTATGGTCTCAGCGCGGGTATATTCACGCGTAATTTGAATGCAGCGATGCAGTTTGCAGACCGGATCGAGGCGGGTATCGTGAAGGTCAATGGCGAAACGGCCGGCGTCGAGCCGCAGGTTCCGTTCGGTGGCATGAAGTCGTCGAGCAGCGGATCGCGTGAACAGGGCAAGGCTGCGATCGAGTTCTTCACGGAGACAAAGACGATTTACGTAAACCAGAGCGCGAGTTGAGGGCGGATACGTTTGGTCATCGATCGGATCGGCGGGCCTGCGAACCATTGTGACGGTGTTGCATCTCTACCGTTCATGCACGGTCAATTTGGACGTGATTTCGTAGCGTAATTTGCTTTGCAACATCACGTTCGTTAAGATTCGCTGTTAAAGTGCTGACTATCCATATGTAATCGGAAATCCAAGAGGAAGAGACATGGTACTTGCGCAGACCAAGACCGACTTGGACCTGGTCGCACACTTGCTTCGGCGAGCAGGTTTCGGGGCTGACAGAGCAGAGATTGAGCACTACGCTGGGAAGTCGTACGACGAAATCATCGATGATCTCGTCCATCCCGAGCGGTTTTCTCAAGTCGAAGACGACTTGTTGGGGCGCTTCTACCCCCACCTAGCCGCGAACAAAGACAACGGCGCGGTGTGGAATGGTAGGTGGCTGTTTAGGATGGTCAACACCGAGCGTCCGTTGGAGGAGAAGATGGCGCTGTTCTGGCATGGCATCTTGGCGACCGGATGGACCAAGAGCGAGCACACGCCCAGCATGGTCAATCACATCCAGATGCTCCGGGACAACGGATTGGGCAACTTCAGGACGATTCTGCTGGAACTTTCGAGAGACCCGGCGATGATCTTCTGGCTCGACAACAACGAGAATCACGGAGCTGCGATCAACGAGAACTATGGTCGTGAGATCTTGGAATTGTTTTCGATGGGAATCGGAAACTACACCGAGGATGACATCAAGAATGCGGCTCGAGCGTTCACTGGTTGGACGTTTACGCAACCCTTGCCGCTCTATCCGTTTGGTCACTTCGAAGCCGAGTTTGTGTATCGCGAGGATGACCACGATGAGGGCGAAAAAGAGTTTCTTGGTCACAAGGGCAACTTCAACGGCGAGGACATCATTGACATCATCGCGCGTCAGGAGGCCACGGCCCGTTTCATAGCGCGTCATCTGTACACGTTCTTCGTCGCCGACGAACCTCAGGTTCCGGCATGGAGTATTCAACCACCGCAAGACCCAGACGCGATCCAGACGCTGGTCGATGCGTGGATGGAGTCGGACGCAGATATTGGTCACGTCGTGAGCACGATGTTGAAGTCGGAGTTTTTCAAGAACGCACGCATGAAGCGCGTCAAGTCGCCGACCGAGTTCGTGGCTAACGTCGTTAAAATCTCAGGCGACTACCGCGAAGTCGACGTCGGCTTGGAGAGTTTCCAAGGCACGCTCGTAGCAATGGGCCAAACGCTGATGGACCCGCCGTCCGTCGAAGGTTGGCACACCGGTAAGGAGTGGATCGACGGGGGCACGCTGACTGAACGCGTGAACTTTGCGATCACCACGTTGGCGGATGCGTCGAAGCCGGGCGTTCAGAACATCTTGGAGTCGTTGCGGGAATTGGATGACCCTCGGACGCCAGAGAAGTTCGTGGACACGATTCTTGAGCATCTTTGCCGTTTGCAGGTTGATGAAGCGACGCGCGAGGCGCTTGTCGCTCACGCCTATGAAGAAGGCGACTTGGCGTTCGATTCCGAAAGCCAAGAGGAAAAGAGTACGGATCGAGTATTGAGGATGATTACCCTCGCGGTTTCGACGCGCGAGTTCCAGTTTGAGTAGGCGAGTGCCCCCTCTGAATCTCCCCCTGAAGGGGGAGGGAAGAAGGAGGCTCCCCCTGTAAGGGCGAAAGAAAAACGGCCTCCCTATATAAGGGGGAGGTCATCGGGTAAAAACAAAAAATCGGAGCAACTGAAATGGCACTGAACGGCAACGGCAACGGGACGAACGGGAAGCAAAAGGATCCCGTGTTGGTGGTTATCCAGCTGTCTGGCGGCAACGACTTCATGAACACGGTGGTTCCGTACACCGAGGGCATGTATTACGACGTGCGGCCGCTCGTCGGTATCCCTGAGGACCAGGTGATTCCGATCACCGACAAAGTTGGCTTCCACCCGCGTGCAACGGCGCTGAAGGAGATATGGGACGAGGGCAAGGTAGCGATCGTTCAAGGGATCGGTTACGCAAACTCGAGCCGTTCTCACTTCCGTGCGATGGACATCTGGCACACGTGCGAACCGGACACCATTGCGACCGAAGGTTGGCTGGCAAAGGTCATCCGAGAGTTCGACCCGAATAGTGAGAACCCGGTAACGGCGGTGAATTTTGGTAGGGGATTGCCTCGAGCCTTGGCGGCGCCGAATGTGACCGCGACCTCGATCGGTGATCTCGACAACTATGGGTTGATGTCTAGCATCGAAGTTGCGAATGAACGTGACGAGAACCTTGAGATCTTTAAGAGGATGTACACGCCCGCGGTCGGTTCTGGCCTGGTGATGGACTATCTGGGGCAGACCGGTCGGGATGTGCTTAAGGGTGCTGACATGCTCGCGGTAGCTCCGGGGATGTATAAGTCGAATGTCGAGTATGCGGACAACCCGATTGCACAGGCGCTGCGCGACGTCGTGCGGGTGCATACCGCAGACCTGGGTACGCGGATTTTCTACACGAACCACTTGGGTTACGACCACCACGCGCAGGAGATGCCGGCCCACAACAAGTTGATCGGCGAGCTGTCAGAGGCGATCCGCGACTTCTTGCAGGACCTCCGGGATCACGACGCCGCGGAAGAGGTGACGATCTTGGTCTTCACAGAGTTCGGGCGTCGCATCAAGGACAACGGCTCTGGTACTGACCATGGCTCTGGCGGCGGAGCGTTCCTCATTGGCGAACACGTCAAGGGAGGGCTTTACTCCGAATACCCGCCACTTGATCGGCCAAACTGGTTGAACGACGAGGACTTGCGTCACACCTACGACTTCCGAGGGATGTACGGCACGATCCTTGAGCAGTGGTTTGGACTAGACCCGGTCCCGATCGTAGGCGGCAGTTTCGAGCAGCTCCAGCCGTACGAGAAGACGTTGGTCTGATCGGGTATTTCAACAGCAAGTGAAGACACACTGGGAGGGTTTGACCGTGAGTGAAAACGGCAATGGCTCCATGAACGGAACGAATGGCAGGCCTCATGCGCTATTGCGCGCTGGCTTCCCGTTCTACACGACTCTAGGCATGCGTCGAGTTACGACGTACCCGATGGACATAGTGATCGGCAACGAAGACCGGTTATACGTTTTGAACCGCACCGATGGTCAAGGTGGCCAGATTCGGCGCATCAACTGGGACGACGACGATCTGGATATCTTTGGTTCGGATTTTGTCTGGCCGGTTCAGATGATTCGTGATGCCGATGAGAACGTCTACGTCTCGGATGAAGGCAACCACACGATAACTGTTTGGCGACCTTCGGACGGTGAGTTACTTGATACTTGGGGGACGCATGGAAGCGACCCCGGCCAGCTCAATCGACCTTCCGGGATAGCATGGGACAACGACGGCAACATGCTGGTGGTGGACGCGCAGAATCATCGGGTGCAGAAATTCACGTCATCGGGTGGGTACATAAGCGGATTTGGCGAGTTCGGCAGCGACGACGGACAGTTTAACTATCCGTGGGGTGTAGGTATCGATCCACACGACGGATCGATCTACGTATCCGACTGGCGCAATGACCGGCTGCAGAAATTCGACGCAGACGGCGAGCACATCTGGACGGTCGGATCGAGCGGCGAAGATATCGGCGAGTTCAATCGACCTGCGGGTGTGACGGTAGATCGCCACGGCGACGTGTATGTTGCCGACCGCGGCAATCACCGCGTTCAGCAGTTCGATCTGAATGGTCGCTACGTTGACCGCTTTATTGGGGACGGGATTTTGTCGAAGAGCGGCAGGATCTACATCTCTTCGAGCACTACGGTCCTTCGAAACCGTGAGTCTGCGCAGCTAGAGGTTACGCGTCGCTTGCGTGGCCCGGCGATGATGCGTTTCGACAACGACCCCAAACGGGGCGACCTGATGTACATAGCCGACTTCGGCTGTCACCGGATCCAGGTCTACCGTAAAGAGGCGTATGAGTTGTCGGCGGAGGATATCGCGCCGGTTCCGAGCGCACCTACGCTTTACACGGTTTAGGCAAACGTCCTCGGAAACTGATTTTTCAGGTTGGGGCTGACTGTCAGCGTAGTCCCAGTTTGCTCTCTATACCTGCGCAGACGTCGTTTGCGATCTCAAGCGCGCGTTCTGAATCGAGGGTGTCGTATGCTTCGCAGGGAGCGCCGCCGATGAGCGTCTGCGGGTAACGAGCGCCGATGTAGTACTTGTCCAACAGTCCGGCAACCGATTTCACGAACTCGAAGGACGGGTCGAATGCTTTGGCGTCTTCACAGAGATCGGCCAGAGCGTGCCCCCAGACGTGTTCGGCCCCGTGGTTGTATATAAATGCGACAACGGCCTTCTCTGCTGCCTGGTGGGCCAAGAAACAGGCGAGCGAGTGTCTTCCGCCTTCGGCATTGGCAACCGCGGCTTCTAGATCGTGTTTCGATTGCACGAGCCAGCTGCGCGGCACGCTGTTCAATGAGGAGTAATCGGTCATGAGAATCCTTACGGAGTGGCGTTTTGAGAGTTTGGATGTAGCTTATGGATGTTTGGGGGGTGTGACTCAATACAGTTGGTCGCCGTATTGTTGCGCTCGGATCAACAACGGGTCGGTTTCGGCTAGCTCGAAGAATTCCGACTCAGTGAAGACGTGAAAAGTGGTACCGACGGCGGGGCGTAGGTGAGTGACCCAAAAGTCGGATCGCCGATGGAATGGTTCGGCCGTCTCTTGGACCACAATCAGCTCAAGGGTTGAGTCTGGTTTGGTCGGATCGCCGCTCACCAGATCGCCGATGAGGATCATGCGCGTCATGCCTAACTGCGGCATTTCTTCGATAAAGCGCTGCATCTCGGCTTCGATCATCCTCCGGCGCTGCCGTCCGAAGCCGAACATCATGGGGGACATGAGATAACCCTCTGTGACGTGGTTTACGTTGCAACCAAGGCTAACAGCGAAAACAACAAAAAAGAGGCGGGTGGCACCACCGGGACAGGCTTGGTTTTGCCTATCCGAGTGATGCCACCCGCCGGGAGGTGCCTCGACCGAGATCAGAGGTCACCCCGCACATTTAACTTCTTAGCACTCAGGCTAACCCAAGTGTTTGGAAGGTTTGGGGGATCTCGTCTAAGTCGAGACACCTCTCATACGGCTATATGCCATTACCTAGACGTCCCTCCTTTCGTGTAGTATCCGGCTCGTGACACGATTGCCACCGCCTCGGCGAACCGTCAGGGAGGTTCACCGGCACGCTAATTATAGCGGACGACGCATCTCTGTCAATGAGATTCGATGGATGGCGTCGTCCTACTTTGCGTCGCTAAGCGACGCGAGACCTCGGCGGTTATCCGAGTTCTTTAGCAAGGGCTTCCGCATCCGCCTTCGAAAGAATTCGGAACACTTTGTTGCCAGCTGGCGACAAGCCCTGAACGGCCTTGCGACCGTTTTTCATCGTGACGATCTCAGGGTTCTGGACCGGCACAGTGGTCTTTTCCTTGACCGAGTATGCAGTAATCTCCATGCTCTACCTCGTTTCCTGTATCAACGATACAGCCGAGTTTGAACGAACTCGGCATGGGCCTAAATTATAGAAATCGCTTCAAAAGTTGGGAAACACCGCACACGTTTGCTCGGCGATCCGGCCCGATTGCGCTCTGTTTGGGCTCGCAGATAGGTCACGCGTCCAATTTCGCGAACGAAGCTTTAATTCTGTCAGCGGCTTCATCCAGCGCGGATTCCGCGGCGTGGATGTAGCCGGGCTGGCAGTTGAACCCGTGGAGAACACCTTCATATCGGGTTAGTCTCGTATCAACTCCTGCATTTTGCAGGGCTGCAGCGTAGTCTTCCGCTTCATCGCGAAGGACGTCGCATTCGGCGACTATGACTGTGGCATCGGGTAATCCGCTGAGGTTTTCGGCTTGAATCGGCGATGCATACGGATTTGAACCATCGCCGTCCGGACCGAGGTATTGTTCCCAGAACCATTGCATCCCCAATTTGGTGAGTCCGTAACCGTCGGCGAACTCGTCGTACGAAGCGCGTTTGAAGTTGTGGTCGATGACTGGGCAGAAGAGGGCTTGATGGGAGATGTTCGGTTCTCCGCGGTCACGAGCCATCTGCGACACCGCGGCCGACAAATTTCCACCAGCGGAGGTGCCGGCGACCGCCAGTTTCGAAGCGTCGGCGCCGAACTCTGCCGCGTTTTGGACTGCCCACTGAGTTGCGGCGTAGCAATCGTCGGCGGCACCGGGGAATCGCGTTTCGGGCGCGAGGCGGTATTGGACAGAGACGACAAGTGCGCCGACTCGATTGGCGAGCCCGCGCGAGGTCGGTCCTTCCAGTTCGTAGCTTCTGATGGTCCATCCTCCGCCGTGAAAGACCATGACGACGGGATAAGGTGGTTCCGCTCCTTCAGGGACATAGATTCGCAGAGGGATCTCTCCCCCGCGTCCATCGATTTTGCGGCGGATGACCTTCCGAACGGGTTCGATGGCGGGTTTCATGATTTGATTGCGCCGTTCGGATGCGGCTCGAAGTTCTTCCGCCGAGCATTCGCCAAAGGCCGGCATGTCGAGCGTGGCGGCCTTCTCCATGAAGTCAACCGTGTCAGGGGTTAGGCGTGGGTCGTTCATTGTCTGGTTTCCTGCGAGAATTTCGATGATGGTGAGGTTCTTAGAACCAGTTTTCTTTGTCGACGACGTTGCGCAAGGCCTCGCCGGCGGCGAAACGGCGCATGTTGTCGGAGACGACTTCGTAGCGGCGTTCGCCGAGGTGTCGGCCTTCGTCGGCGGCGATGTGGGGCGTCAGGATGGTGTTGGGTGCGTCCCATAGTGGGTGTTCGGCCGGGAGAGGTTCGATTTCATAGACATCGAGTCCGGCACCTCCGATGCTGCCGCTGCGGAGTGCGTCGTTGAGGTCGTCGAGCTTGGTGGTCATTCCGCGGCCTATGTTGATGAAGATAGCGGATTCCTTCATCAGCGCGAATTTACTCGCGTTGAACATTCCTTCGGTTTGTGGCGTGTGCGGGATTGTAAGCACGACGAAGTCGGCTTGCGGCAGGACTTCGTCGAGTTCGGATGGGTCGCGCATTTCATCGACATGGTCTCTTGCCCCGGGCGATTCCCATCGGGCATCGACGCCGACTACGTTGCAGCCGAGTGCCTGGCAAAGGCGTGCAGTTTCGGTGCCGATACCGCCGACGCCGACGATGAGCACGGTGGATTCTGGTAGGAAGATGTTGTTGTACTGGTCGCCGACGAGTTTGTTCCAGCTTCGATCGCGTTGGTGGTCGCGGTATAGGTTGAGATGTTTCGTAAACGAGAGCATCATGGCGATGATGTGAACGGAGATGTGGTCGTTGTAGATCTCGCGGAAGTTTGAAACTTGGACTGGGTGAGCGATCAACTCGTCGAAGTAGTACCCGGCGGGTGGCGCAGCGGCTGGTGCCTGGAGCCATCGAAGTTTCGGGGCGGCGGCGACCAATCTGGCGTTCATGGTGCCGAACGCGGCATCGGCATCGGATAACTCGGTGACGGCTTCATCCTCGGTCATCGGTGCGACCAAGTTAGCGTCGGGGACCGAGTCCTGCAACCTCGTCATGAAATCGATGTTGTGTTGCGAATTCGGTGGCAGGAAGACCATTTTGAACGACATCTGCTCACTCCACCTCTGTTTTGGTGTTGGATTTCGATGCGCCGAATGATGCTGTGGGAGTGATCATCGTCCGGGCAATTGGCAATAACGCAATGATACAGAGCAATGGATACTCGATTGGGATAACCTGTAGGCAAGGCTAGTCGGTTCCATGTCGGTGCTGCTGGGCGCCATCGCCACCATGGGGCTGTTGGTTCCGCGGTTGCGGGTATTTCGAGATAATCCATATGCAGATACGCGATTTCCAGATAGACGTTGACCCGACGGCCTTCGATTCGCCGCACTGTATTGTGACGTTGCGACCATGGGTAAATGTGGGTAATGTGGGTCGGATTGTTGTGAATCGGCTGGGTCGTATCTACGGTGCGAAGAAGATCGGCGAGTTGATGAGGCCGGGCAAGTTCTATGACCACACTCGCTATCGACCTCGTATCCGCATGCGACGCGGCGAGCGGACGTTCCGGATACCTAACACCGAGGTCACCGCGGCTCGCGTACCGGATGGTCGGGATCTGATCTTTGTCAAGATGCTGGAACCTCACGCTTGGGCGGAAGATTTCAACGACTCGATTCTGGAGCTGCTTCAAGCGTTCAACGTTGAACGATATGTTTTGGTTGGCTCGATGTACGACTCGGTGCCGCACACGAGGCCGTTGAAGGTCACGGGTTCGGCACGGGGATGGGAGCCGCCGAGCCGATTCAGGGATGGGGTACGACTTGGCAGAAGTCGATACGAAGGGCCAACTTCGATGGCATCGCAGTTGACGGAATTGGCGCGCACCCAACTTCACTTGGAAACGCTGTCGATGATTGCGCACCTGCCGTTGTATCTGAAGCTGGATAACGACTACGTTGGGGCGGCACGGGTATTGTCAGTGCTGTCAGAGATTTACGACGTACCGATGGATCGGATGCCCGAGATTCGGATGGGTGAGACGCAGTACTCTCAAGTGCAGATCTCGAGTTCAGACAATCCGCGGCTGGCGCAATTGGTGGCCCGTTTGGAATTGGAGTACGACGGGGAAGAGGTTGAGCCGACTGAGGAAGAGGAGATTGAGCTTTCGCCCGAACTGGAAGAGTTCCTACAGGATTTGTCGCGCGGTTGGGACGAGGACGAAGGGCGTAAGTAAGACTGGACGTTGGTCAGCTCAAGTGCGCTGGCCAACGCCCAGCCTTGACGAATCGACTGACTACAGTTCTTTGACTTCGACGCCGGCTAGCTGTTCAACGTAGCGGAGAATTCCGGCGTGGTCGTTTCTCCCGTCACCACCGACCACAAGTGAGGTCAGTACCTGTTGCAGGTTGGCGGTTACTTGCAACGGCACGTTCAGGGCTCGTGCGGTTTCCATTGCGTTGTTGATGTCTTTGTAGTGCAACTCGATGCGGAAACCGGGCTCGAAATTCCTGCTGACCATCATTGGGGCCTTGGCATTCATCACGTTCGAGCCAGCGAGTCCGCCTTGGATCGCCTCGAAAACGGTCTGTGGGTTAACGCCGGCCGCGGTTGCCAGAACTAACGCTTCGGCCAAACCGTGGATATTGGCGCCAACGACGATCTGGTTCGCCAACTTCGTCACATTGCCAGCTCCGTGTGCGCCACACAGGACCGCCGATTTTCCGACCACATCGAACAGCGGTTTCGCGCGTTCAAAATCGGCGGCACCACCGCCGACCATGATCGCGAGGTCACCGGATATTGCGAATGGTTCGCCGCCTGAAACCGGCGCATCGAGGAAGTTTATGTTCTTACCGGCGAGGCCTGAACCAAGCTCTTGTGACACTCCGGGCGCGATGGACGACATGTCGACGACGAGGTCGCCTTCGGAAGCACCGTCGATAACACCGCCTTCACCCAAGATCGCTTGACGAGCCTGCGGTCCGTCCTGAACCATGGTGATCACGATGTCGGTTTTACTGGCGACGTCCGCGCTGGAGTTCCCCGCGGTGGCGCCGGCTCCCACCATTTCCTCGATCGGTTCGGGAAATATGTCGTATACGGTAACGTCGTATCCCGCGTTGATCAGGTTTTTGGCCATGGGTTTTCCCATGATCCCCAGCCCAATAAAACCGATTTTCTCTGCCATTTCGATGCTCCTCTTAAAGTCGGCATAGGTATTAGTCGCCCGATATCTTCGCTTCGGTCGATTCATATGTCGCGCCAACTCTCGATGGTAAAACTGCGGATGCTCCCAACGCCCCTAATCATCTTCCTTCCAGAAACGCTCCTCTTCGAAGTGATAATCGGTGCCTGCGTATCGTTCTTTGACATCCTCGATCATCCCGGGATGGCCGCACGCGTAGATTACGGTGTCGGCTGGATCTAGACCGCGATTATTCACGAAATCTTCGACCAACATATTGATACGGCCTTTGGCCCCTCGCCAAGTGCGGTTACGATCCTCGTCAGGACGACTCACAGACCCGAAGAATTCGATGTTTTCATGTGCGGCGGCGAGGTCGGATAGCTCATCGTCGTAGCCAAATTCATCCAGATAACTTGCGCCTTCCAACACGTAGAAACGGTAGTTATCACGGCCAACTGGCCCGTCGGCATTCCAATCTGGATCGTTTAGGAACTTCCTTAGCATCGAGACATAGGGCACGATCCCTGTCACGGTTCCAACCATCACATGGTTCTTGAATTCGGGTTTGAAGACGAAGATTCCCTTCGCCCTAGGTCGCAACGTCAATTCGGTGCCGACTGACAGGTCGAACAACACCGGCGTTAGGTTGCCGTCGGGGGGCGGAACGAGTTCGACGAAGAGTTCGATTTCGGCTTCGTCAGGTGATGAGGCTATCGAATACGGTCGCTCAATTCCTTCGGCCCCGATAGTGCAATATTGACCGGGCTTGAACATGAACGGTTGAGCAGGTTTCAACCAGATCTTCCAGAGGTCCTCGGTTAGGTCTATTCGGCGCGTAATCTCGCAGGTTGTGAACCGACCTCTTATCGTCGGCCTCGGCGTCTCTTTCTGCTGTGTCATCTCACCTCTCGAATCCAACGTATCGCGAGAATCAGGTTACAACATGCCAAGGATCGGCCCTGCTTGGAACCAATCGGGCGCTGGTGATACCATGATTTCACGATTTCTATACGGAATTCCAATTGCTGGAACGACGAGGAAATCGCGAAACGTCCGTTGCCTTTGATCAGGGAGACCGAAATGGCAGGTCCAACTCCTGGAGTTGCGTACAGCATCACGATCCGTGCCGAATATCCGAACCGGCCAGGCATGTTGGGATTAATCACGTCAGCCATCGGTTCTTGTGGCGGCGACGCGGCGGCGATTGATGTCGTCTCTACCAGCGGCGGCAAGATGACGCGTGATTTCACCGTCAACACTTCCGGCGAAGACCATTCGAACCGAGTCATCGAGGCGATCGACTCCATCGAAGACGTTTCGGTAAATAGTGTCTCCGACGCAACTTTTCTCATGCATGTCGGCGGCAAGATCGAAATGCGGTCCACGGTCCCGGTGACGACGCGCGATGACATGTCGAAGGCCTATACCCCGGGTGTGGGACGTGTCTGTATGGCGATCCACGAAGATCCAGACGCCGTCTGGGCGTTGACCGGCAAAGGACACACGGTTGCCGTCGTAACGGACGGCTCGGCAGTTCTCGGCCTCGGCGACATAGGTGCGGCCGCCTCCCTGCCGGTCATGGAAGGTAAGGCCCTCCTTTTCAAGGAATTTGGACGCGTCGACGCCTGGCCTATCTGTTTAGATACCAACGACCCTGACGAAATCGTCTCTATCGTGACTGCGATGGCACCGGGGTTTGGGGGCATAAATCTCGAAGACATTAGCGCACCGCGTTGTTTCCAAATTGAAGATCAACTCAAAGAGCGACTCGACATTCCCATCTTTCACGATGACCAACATGGCACCGCGGTGGTCGTGCTCGCCGGTTTGATCAATGCGCTGAGCATCGTCGGCAAATCGCCTGAATCCTTGAAAACGGTCGTTCTAGGCGCTGGCGCTTCAGGTACCGCTTGCACGAAGATACTGCTCTCTTACGGGGTCAAGGACATCGTTGGTTTCGATCGCCAAGGCGCATTGTCTCGAGACCGGGATTACGATGACAACGTGATGAAGCAGTGGTTTGCTGACAACACGAATCCCGAGAACGTGAACGGTAGCCTTACCGAATGCATCGAAGGCGCCGATTTCGTGCTCGGACTAGCTGGTCCGGGCTTGCTGACACGCGACCAAGTGGCTAGGATGTCTAGCGACGCGATCGTTTTCGCTCTGTCGAATCCAGACCCCGAGATTTTGCCCGAAGAGATTCCAGATAACGTCACCATCATGGCTACTGGCCGAACCGACTACCCGAATCAGATCAACAACTCGCTGTGTTTTCCCGGTCTGTTCCGGGGGGTGCTCGATGTTAGAGCTTCCGACATCAACGAGGAGATGAAGATCGCCGCGGCTCAGGCGATTGCCGATGTGATTCCGGAAGAGCACCTCGGTCCCGATTTCATCATCCCGAGCGTGTTTGACCGCAACGTAGCGCGTAACGTCGCCCAACGTGTAGCGATCGCTGCCCAAAATTCAGGCGTTGCTCGGCGCCGCCGAAGGCAGACCGACGAAGTCTATGCCACCATGCGAACGCGGTAGTCCTGACGTCATCCTGGTATCGACTAGAACCTGATCCATGAGTTACGACGCGATAGTCATTGGCGGTGGGATTAGCGGATGTGCAACGGCGTACTATCTCTCATCGGCGGGCCATTCTGTCGCCTTGATCGAGAAGGATTCGCTTGCCGCTCACGCCTCCGGCTTCGCATTTGGTTCTCTGCACACAAGGTTCCAACCGCCGCCGGGTAGTCCCCCGGTCGAATGGTTCCGAGCAGAATCGATCGAGCTGCATCACGAATTGGCTGAAATCCTCCCGGAACAGTCCGGCGTCGACTATCACTTTGTCGAAAAGGCGGGCTTGGTGTTGGCGTTTGACGAAGCCGAAGCTGCGCAGTTGAAGCCCTCAGGTATCGCTGGCTTTCTTCGCGACGATTGGTCGGAAGACCGACTAGATGTCCGTTGGCTAGCGTACGGGGAACTCAGTCACATCGAAGCGCGGGTCTCGCCTGAAGTTATCGGAGCACTATATCTAGGCGGCACCAGAGAGATATCGCCGGGCGGTTTTACCAACGCGTTGTGGGCGGCGGCAGAAGGAAACGGCGCGACGATGATTAGTGCCGAGGTGTCGGAAATAAACCTGGCAAACGGCGCCGTATCTGGCGTGACCACGACCGATGGAACGATTTCCGCCGTCATCGTCGTATTGGCGGCCGGGCCGTGGAGCCGAACGTTGTTGAACCGAGGTTCCTCGACATCTCACATTGATTTGCCGGTGATCCCATTGAAAGGTGAAATTCTGCGCTACGATCTTGGCGACGAACCTCCGCTTCCGGTCTCGCTCTGGTGGGGTTCGGACTATGCATCATCAAAGCCAGATGGTTTGCTGCATGTCGGAACTACCCACACCGACTCTGGATTCGACGAGAACCCGTCAGAGTCAGGTTGCAGCACGATCTCGCGTTCTGCTGAACATGCGCTCCCATTCCTTGCCGGAAAAAAGGTCTCGCAACATACAGCTTGCTTACGTCCGACATCGATGGATGGCCTACCGATCATCGGTGAGATGCCGCAGGCCAAAGGCCTCATCGCCGCAACTGGGAGCGGCCCCATCGGTATTGAATTGGGACCTGCGATTGGGAAACTCGCGGCCAGTATCGCCATCGGTCAAAGCGGGAACGGTGCAAGATACCGCGAGTTCAGTCCAGTTCGATTCGCGTGATAGCATCGATTCTCAGAACAGATCAGTAGAAATAGCTGGAGCGAGCAAACCGCTAAAATTCTTCTCGAACCAACAACGGCCTTTAATTCAGTCCTGTGTGGCTGGCAAGGTGCGAACCAATCCCAATTGTCGGAGCATCACCGTGTCTAGGCTTAGTCACGACTGACCCAACGAAATTGAAACGCCCTCGTCCGCCCAAGACGAGGGCGTTTTACTAAGGCTCCATCTAGGGTCTGCACCCTTGGCTCGCACCAAAACCGGATGACCGATACCGAACAAAACCAAGAACGCACGTTGATGACCGGCGTCGAGGTGCGACGTGCATTGGCCCGAATGGCTCATGAAATTATCGAGCGCAACCACGGTGCTCATAACCTCGTTATCGCCGGTGTTCCGACGCGCGGGAAATATCTCTCAATCCGTCTCGCCGATCTCATCGAACGTTTCGAATCGATTCGCCCCTGTACGTCAATCTTGGACCCTTCGAATTTCCGCGACGATGCTCACCGGCGACATGTCACCGGCGCAAACGGCGCGATCACATCAAACGGGATGGACGACGTCGATATCACCGGCACGCGCGTCGTGGTCGTAGATGATGTCTTTCACACTGGGCGAACCGCCCGCGCTGCTCTCGACGCCCTAATGCAATCGGGCAGACCCGCCTACGTCCAGCTTGCGGCGCTGATCAACCGCGGCCACCGCGAACTTCCCATCAGTCCGGATTTCGTTGGTCGGCATGTCCCGACTTCTCGAACAGAACGCGTTCTTGTTCGTCTCCAAGAAGTTGACGGCGAAGACCGCGTTGCGTTGACGAGGACGGACGCGTCGATACAACATCGAGGTGCTGGTAAGTGATCGCCAACCTGGTCACGGCAACTCGGTCGAGCGGTGCGCCGTTGACGGCGGATTCCAAGCATCTCCTTGACGTTGATTCACTTTCTCCCGAACAAGTCCATAGTCTAGGCTCGCGCGCCGTTGAGTTCCGTCAACTTCGCGCTTCTCAGCCGTTCAAATCAGATTCTTTGCGAGGTGGATCGATCTACACACTGTTCTTCGAGAACAGCACTCGAACTCGCGTATCCTTCGAGCACGCCGGAAAAGCTCTTGGTGCCGACGTTATCAACATTGCGGCTTCGACGAGCAGCGTCAATAAGGGCGAATCGCTCCTCAATACGGTGCTAACGCTAGATGCGATGGGTATCGACGCGTTGATTGTCCGGCACCCGCACTCCGGTGCGCCGCATTTCATCGCGCGTCATGTCAACGCAGTGGTTATCAACGCTGGTGACGGTGCTCATGGGCATCCGACACAAGCCTTGTTAGATGTGCTGACGCTGCAAGATCATCTCGGCAACCTCAAAGGTGCGAAACTTGCGTTGATCGGCGACATCCTTCACTCCAGAGTGGCGCGATCGGACATTATCTCGTTCCGAAAAATGGGCGTCGAAATCGCCGTTGCAGGACCGCCGACCCTGCTTCCACAAGGCTGGACACCGGGGCCGAACTCCTTGGGAATCCCGGGCACCGAGGTGACGGTCCATGAAACCGTAGAAGACGCCATCCGCGACGCCGACGCCATCATGTGCCTGCGCTTGCAGCTCGAGCGCCAAACCTCCGGCTTGCTACCTGATGTCAATGAATATTCACGCGTCTGGGGTATCAATGCCGAACGCTTGGCGTTGGCATCACCGGGGGCACCGGTGATGCACCCGGGTCCGATGAATGAAGGTCTGGAAATAAGCACCGATATTGCCCATGGCTCTCTGAGCCTAGTCGAAAACCAAGTCGAAAATGGACTGGTGATGCGGATGGCCGTGTTGGAACATTTTTGCGCTCCCACGAGAGAGGTCCCGTGAAGCAACAGCGACCTATAGTGATCCGAAACGGTCGTGTGATCGATCCGTCTCAGGGGATCGATGCAATCGCCGACATCGTCTTGATGGACGGCTTGGTCATTGGAATCGATTCGCCCGGCGCGACCCAATTGTCGAATGATTGGAGCGAATTCGATGCTTCGGACAAGATAGTCGCGCCCGGCTTCATCGACCTCCATACGCATTTGCGAACGCCCGGCCAGGAGTGGAAGGAAGACCCGAAGACGGCGTCCGAAGCCGCGGTGCGCGGTGGTTTCACCACCATCTGCGCGATGCCGAACACTTATCCGGCGCAGGACAACGCTTCCGTAGTTGGTGAGTTGACGCAACGTTGCGCTTCGGAATCTGACGTCCGAATCCGGCCGATCGGCGCGATCACTAAGGGGCGCAAAGGGCACGAGTTGGCTCCGATGCACGAACTCGCCGACGCTGGCGTGGTTGGCCTTTCAGACGACGGTGATCCGGTCATGTCGCCTCACATGATGCGCCAAGCATTGACTTACTCCTCCGACCTCGGCCTGCCAATCATCAACCACGCCGAAGACCGTGGTTTGGTAGCGGATTGGGACATGAATGAAGGTGCGGTTGCGACTCATCTCGGACTGCGCGGCATTCCTAATAGCGCCGAATCGATGATGATCGCACGCGATATCGAGCTTGCGCGAATTACCGGTGGTCGCCTGCATGTGCCTCACGTCTCAACCGCTGAATCGGTCGAGATAATCCGCCGGGCGAAATCCGAATCGATCAATGTCACCGCGGAGGTCACACCGCATCACCTTGCGCTCACTGAGGAATGGGTTTATGGCGAACGCGGTAATGTGCCGATGGTGCTACACGCCAATGCGTACGATTCCAATGCCAAGATGGCACCTCCACTACGATCCGAAGATGATCGCGTGGCCTTGATCAAGGGTTTGGAGGACGGGACGATTGACGCTATCGGCACCGACCATGCCCCGCATGCCGACACTGATAAGGTCTGCACGTTTACAGAAGCGGCGAACGGCATCATCGGCCTCGAGACTGCTCTTCCACTAACTGTCGGCATAGCGGCGATCAACTTGAACCTCGTGATCGAACGATTAACTGTGGGTCCTCGCGCAATTCTTGGCGACGGTACGATCGGCACGCTCAAACCCGGAGCGAAGGCCGATGTGATCATCATCGACCCGGACGCCGTGTGGCACGTCGACCGCACGACGCTGGGATCCAAGAGTCACAACACTCCGCTGTTTGCTAGTAACGCGAAGGGACGCGTTTTGGCGACCTTCGTTGCGGGCGGAAAAATCTGGGATGCTGACGGATACGGAGCATCGGATGCCTAGCGAGACCCGCGGCCCGACACTCCTCGCCTTGAGCGACGGTTCGGTCTTTCGTGGCCGAAGTTTAGGCGCTAAGACCGACACTGTCGGTCTTGTTGTGTTTAATACGTCGATGACCGGTTACGAGGAGATGCTGACGGACCCCTCATACGGCGGTCAAATCCTCGTGCCCACGTATCCGCTAATTGGCAATTACGGTATCAACCTCAAAGACGCCGAATCCAAACGCATCCAAGTTAAGGGGTTCGTAGTCCGCGATGACTGTGACGCGCCCTCGCACCCTCATTCTGAGATGACGGTCCACGAATATCTCGAATCCAACGGCATCGCTGGTGTGTCGGGTGTCGACACCCGAGCCATCACGCGGCGCATCCGATCAACCGGCGTGATGATGGGTGCGATAGTCCAAGGCGACGATACCGCGGCGGCGAACTCCGTGCTAGAGGCTGCTCAGTGGTATGGCGATCACGATTGGGTCGGAGAGGTCGCAACCGAAGAAGAGTTTGATTGGAACGGCGACGGCACTGCCGGAACGCGTCCCGCGGAGGAGTTGATCATCAGATCCGAACGGGCAGGGTTTGACACCGAGGTCGATGATCATGGCCGACCATTGCGTATCGCTGTCATCGACTTCGGGGTCAAATGGAACATTCTTCGTAGCATGATGGCGCGAAATTGTCAGGTCAAAGTCTTTCCATGCGATGCGACGGCATCGGAGGTTCGAGGGTCCGATCCCGACGGTATCGTTTTATCTCCGGGCCCGGGTGACCCGGCGCTTCTGGACGGGCCGGTTGAGACCATTCGTGAACTCTCTGACCTGAACGGAGACGGTTCGAAGTCGATCCCGACCTTGGGTATCTGCCTGGGTCATCAGTTGGTGGCTCGCGCACTGGGTGCGGATACTTTCATGCTCCATTTCGGACATCGCGGCGGCAACCAGCCCGTCCGAGATGTGAGAACTGGCCGCGTTTACGTGACCGCGCACAACCACGGATACGCAGTCGATCCCGACAAACTTCCCAAGCGACGCGGAGTTCGAGTAACCCACATCAACCTTAACGACAACACCGTTGAAGGATTGGCCGACGAAACGCATGGCATCATGACGATCCAGTTCCACTCTGAGGCGTCGCCCGGTCCTCACGACAGCGAGATGATCTTCGACGAATTCGTCGCCGCGGTCAAGCAGCGCGTCAACGGCAAGTAGCGGATATTTATGCCTCGAGACGAACAACTGAAAAAGGTGCTGGTCATCGGTTCGGGCCCAATCGTGATCGGTCAAGCCGCCGAGTTCGATTACGCCGGTACTCAGGCCTGCAAGTCGCTCCGTGAAGAAGGCGTGGAGGTCGTTCTCGTCAATTCCAATCCAGCGACCATCATGACTGACGAAGACGTTGCCGACCGGGTCTATATCGAACCACTGACCGTACCCGTCGTCCAGCGCATCATCGAACGTGAAAAACCAGACGGCATCCTGGGGACTCTTGGCGGACAGACCGGCTTAAACCTTACCGTCGAGTTGGAGGAGGCCGGGGCGCTCGAAGGCATTGTCGTCATGGGTACCAAGACGGACAGCATTCGAAAGGCCGAAGACCGCGAGCTATTTGCATCGTTCATGGAGGAGATCGGTGAGCCTATTTCATTCGGGATTGCCGTTACCACTATCGCAGACGCCGAACAAGCGGCTAAAGAGATCGGGTATCCCATCGTCGTTCGACCGGCGTATACCCTCGGCGGGACCGGCGGCGGTGTCGCAAAAGATGTCCATGAACTTCACGAGATCGCAGAAGCGGGCTTGGCGGCTTCGTTGGTCGGGCAAGTACTAATCGAGAAATCGCTGCTGGGTTGGAAAGAGGTCGAGTACGAGGTGATGCGGGACAGCGCCGGGAACGTGATCACGGTTTGCAACATGGAGAATTTCGACCCGATGGGCGTCCACACCGGCGATTCCATTGTGGTCGCTCCCAGCCAGACGTTAACCGACAAAGACTATCAACGCCTCCGAACCGCCGCGTTGCACATCATCGACGGCTTGAAGATCGAAGGCGGTTGTAACGTCCAATTTGCCTATCGGCCGGGCAAGGAAGTCGGCGAGAAACTAGGTGAAGGTTCTCGTTACGACGACGATGGCCCGATGTATACGGTCATTGAAGTCAATCCGCGTGTATCTCGGTCTTCCGCGCTGGCGAGCAAAGCCACTGGGTATCCGATCGCCCGCGTCGCGGCAAAAGTCGCCCTCGGTTTACGTCTAGACGAGATTAACAACGTCGTCACCGGCAAGACCCGCGCGGCATTCGAACCAGCTCTCGACTACTGCGTCGCCAAAATTCCGCGCTGGCCCTTCGATAAATTTGGCGGCGGAGACCGTTCGCTGGGAACCCAGATGAAGGCCACCGGCGAGGTGATGGCTATCGATCGCAGCTTCGAAGCCGCATTGATGAAGGCCATCCGATCCCTCGAAGACGGTAAACGTTCTCTGCGTTGGGAAGACCCGGAGTGGCGAATCAACGGGCTTCCAGATGAAGAGCTTTCGGGCGATGACATACGTCTGTGGAAACTCGCATTCAGACTCCGCACTGGCACCACACCTGAAGAGCTGACGCTGACAACTGGCATCGATCTTTGGTTCACTCGATCATTGGCGCGGATCGTTGACATGGAGCGAAAACTGCGCGAATCGGAATTCCTTAGCGCCGACCTGCTCCGGGAAGCAAAACGCATCGGGCTAACCGACGAAGACATTGCCGAGTTTTCGGACCTCGGCCTCGCCGAACGCGTGCGAGAGATGCGCAGAGATCTTGGTATCTTTCCCGTTTACAAGATGGTTGACACTTGTGCGGGCGAATTTGAAGCGACGACGCCGTATTTCTACAGCACGTACGAAGAAGAGAACGAAGCCGAACCCATCGGCGTTGCATCGGCCGTCGTCATCGGTTCGGGTCCGATTCGCATCGGCCAAGGCATCGAGTTCGATTACTGTTCAGTCCACGCGGCATGGGCCCTCCAGAACGAGGGCATGCGCGCGGTCATGATCAATTCGAACCCGGAGACGGTATCGACCGATTTCGACACCTCTGACCGCCTCTATTTCGAACCACTCGACGACGAGAGCGTTCGCGACATTATCGACAACGAGATGGGCAACGGCACCACAAAGAGCGATGGTGTCGTCGCGCCGAACATCGTTGTTCAGTTCGGCGGGCAAACGGCGATCAACCTGTCTCAGTCGCTAAACGCGGCCGGATTACAAGATCTCATTCTCGGCTCGGACCCGGATGTCATCGACAATGCGACGGACCGTGGTCGCTTTGAGCAGTTGGCGGCATCGAATGGATTGCCGTTGCCACCAGGAGGAACCGCGACAAACACCGAGACTGCATTGGCTCTGGCCGATAACCTCGGTTACCCCGTACTGGTCCGCCCCAGCTACGTCCTTGGTGGGCGCGCGATGGAGATCGTGGACAACAGTAACGAACTGGAACGCTATTTCGATCGTGCCCAGCGCGCAGCACCCGGTCAGACGATTCTGGTGGATCGGTATTTCCAAGGGATTGAAGTGGAAGTCGACGCCGTTTGCGATGGGCAAGACATCTTGATTCCGGGTGTTATGCAACACATCGAACGCGCCGGCGTTCACTCCGGAGACTCTTTCGCGGTCTATCCTGCCATATGGTTGACTGGCGACGAAATCGAGACCATCGTCGAATACACCCGACGAATCGGCCGAATGCTCAATGTGCGCGGTCTCATGAACATCCAGTACGTCATAACCGGAGGTGGCACCTACCGCAGCAACGCCGCCGATCCGGGACGCACAGAATCGCAGATTAGCGAGAGCGAGACGTTCATTATTGAAGTCAACCCACGATCCTCACGCACCATCCCGTTCATCTCCAAAGTCACCGGCATCCCGATGATCAAGATCGCCACGCAAGTCATGCTCGGCAAACAACTGCGCGACTTGGAGTGGGGCACCGGACTCATGCCTCGGAAAGACCTAGTTGCCGTAAAAGCACCGGTGTTCTCGATGTCCAAACTCACCAGCGTTGACACGTTTCTCGGCCCTGAGATGAAATCTACTGGCGAGGTTATGGGTATCGACCGCTCATACGTGCCGGCCGTTACGAAGGCCCTCATCGCATCTTCACACTCCATCAACCAAGGCGACAGCGTTCTCCTAAGCATCGCCGATTCGGCAAAACTGGACGCTGAACGCCTCGTCCGCGCTCTCGGCGACAACGGTCATGCCATCTATGCCACCTCGGGAACCGCGCGCTTCGTTGAAAGCCTCGGTTATCCGGTGACGGAAGTAGAGCGACTACTCTCCAGCAACAAAGCTAACGTCGTGACCGTGATCAACGACGGCACGGTCCAGGCCGTGGTGAACGTCCCAACTGGCGGACGAGATGCCGAACAAGACGGTTTTTACATCCGGCGAGCCGCGGTAGAGCGTCGCATCCCGTGCTTCACATCCATCGACACCGCGCGTTGCGCCGTGGAGGCTGTCTACGCCCCCGAGACGACCGGGGATACAAATGGCGGTTTCGAGGTAATGACGGTGAGTGAGTACGTCAACGGTGGAAGGACAAATTCGGCCCATTCGGGCGCTGAGCGAAGCCACCTTCATTCCGGCTAAAGCCGGAATCCAGATGGGCCGGGCAACGGATTGCAAAGCGAAACGCCGAGTCTAAACCCCCTTTAATTCCCCCTTGGGCATCAAGGGGGAGGTTTTGGGCACAGCACCCATCCGGGCAGGGAACGGAACGGTTACTTTGCCCGTTTCGCCATGACTGTCAACCAGATCCTTGGAACCGATTCGATCTCCATCTCTTTGAAGACCTGATTGAGTGATTTCTGAAGTGCGTCTCGGCCTTTGCCGAGCGGGACGCCGGGCATGATGCCTTCGATCCAGTCTCGGAATCCGCTGATGTGGTAAAACCCGACCTCGGGCACCTGGACCGTGAAATCCTCGCGTCGCACAACTTCAAACCCAGCTTCATTCAACAGCTCTTCATATTCCTCAGGAGTGAGCTGTCGACGTGCTCCAGTTTTGTCGGCATTCTTGTCTGGAAACATCCCATGGTCTCTGCGTAATGTCCTGAGTGAACGCATCATCCAGCGGCGGTAAAAATCGTGCGATTCGGGCGGATGCGAGCCTTCGAAAAACGAAGTGTTGAATGCCAAAATCCCACCGGGTCGCAACCGATCGCGGATCTGTCTCAACAACATCGCCTTATCGTTGACGTAATGGATCGAGTTGCAATAAATGACCGCATCGACTTGTTCGTTAACCGAAGTAGCCAAGTTCTGGACTTCGGAGTGCACAAATCGTACGACAGCTTCCCTACGTCCACCTAAATCATCTACGGCAGACCTCAACGCTGAGGCTGAGTGATCAACCGCATATATGATGGTTTCTTTGGTACCGTTGAGGCGGTCTAGGATTAGCTTGGTGATGCCGCCGGTTCCGCAACCCAAGTCGATGATCTTATGCTGATTGAACACGCCGGACATGTCGACTAGTTGAGAGTTGACTCGGCGATAAAAGGGTTGCGAAGAAAACTCGGTGAAAGAGTATTCATCCGAATGGTGGGAAGGATCGGAATTCGGCATCGAAACCTCGAAGTTGCTGGTTGACTGTTGGATGAGGCGAGCCTTCTTAAGGTCAACTCCTAATTTTATCAGGGAAATCAAGTTTGTGTACATGCGGCGACTAACCATCATCGCGGTTGCCATCGTGCTCGGAACGGCGATGGCGATCGGATGTTCGAGCAATGACGACGTGCCGTTGGTCCATGCTGCCGCATCGCTTGTCGACGTGCTGGAAGAAGCGGGTGCTGAATACGAAGCCAAGACCGGCAAATCGGTGCGCTTCAGCTTTGCCGGTTCGAACCTGATCGCCAATCAGATCATCGCTGGTGCGCCCGGCGACGCCGTCATATTCGCTGGCGAAACCCCTATCGATAAACTCGTTGTTGCCGAAAGAGTGGCGGAGAGCGAGATTGCGCAGATACTGTCCAATCGCTTGGTCGTAGTCAAATCATCGTCCTCGGTCGCAAATCATAACGACCCGTCGCAGTTGGTCAGGGCCGGGAAGATCGCGATTCCCGATCCTTCGACTTCGCCTGCGGGGGAATACGTTGAGGCCGCACTCCGAGAACTCGACCTACTCGACGCGTTGCAGGATCAGATCGTGCCAACGCTCAATGTGCGAGCCGCGCTCGCTGCCGCCGAGTCTGGGAACGTAGCGTACGCTTTCGTGTATCGAACCGATGCCTTGTCGACCACTGGAGTCGAAATTGTGTTCGACATCTCCGGGATAACCGAGACGACTAAACCGAAATACTACGCGGCGCCGATATCAGAAGACGGACCTACCCGTGAATTCATCGAGTTCCTGCAATCGCCGGCCGCGCGCACTATCTTCGAAAAACACGGCTTTGAGCGGTAGATACATGAGGGGCGATGCAATTGCTTGACGTGACCCTGTTGTCGTTGCAGACGGCATTAGTCGCGACCGTCGGCATGGCGGTCCCGGCGTTCTTCGTAGCCAGCTACCTAGTTCGGAACACTGGCCGCGTCGCCTTCGTTCTCGACCTGATGGTCTCGATGCCATTGGCGTTGCCGCCGGTCGCCGTTGGGTTCATTTTGCTCTGGTTCTTCGGTGCGACGGGCCCACTTGATCCGCTTTCGGAAGGATTGGCGTTCAGTTGGGTAGCGATGTCGATAGCGTCGGCCGTTGTTTCATTCCCATTGGTCGTGCGCGCATTCGTAGCGGGACTGGGGGAGGTCGATCCGCGATTGGTCTTTGCGGCTCGCAACCTCGGTGCTGGCCGGCTGCGCGCGACGTGGGACGTCATACTGCCGCTGGCGAAGCGCGGGATCGCTGCAGGGTTGCTCCTCGGATTCGTTCGATCGTTCGCAGAGTTCGGAGCAACGATCGTATTTGCTGGGAACATTCCAGGTAGCACGCAGGGACTGCCCAGCGCTATTTTTTCCCGCATCTCCGCGGGAGATTTTTCGGAAGCATGGTTACTAGCTGCCGTTTCGATAGTCATCGGTGGGATCGCGTTGGCGGTACACAATCGGCTCGTCGCCCAGCAGCGTAATCGCATGGTTGCTAGGAGTGGATCGAATGGCTGAGCGAGACAATCCTGTTCTTGATTTCGACCTGCGGATCAGACTCGGTGATTTCGCTCTCGATGCATCAGGGAAATTCTCGAATGGCATCACAGCGGTGTTTGGCCCGTCAGGTGCGGGCAAATCTACGCTATTGGCTTGCTTGGCTGGGATGGTCACACCCGACGATGGCTACGTCAGGTTTGACGGTGAGACGATATTTTCCTCAACCGAGCGGGTACGACGACCGCCGCAATCGTTTCGTACGGCGATGGTGTTCCAAGATGGAATGCTGTTTCCTCACAAGACCGTCAGGCATAACATCGAGTACGGGTTCCGGCTTACGCCGCCCGAACTTCGCGTGATAGAACCCGATGAGCTGTGTCGTTTTTTGCAGATTCAGGGCCTATTGGATCGATTTCCAGATACCCTATCTGGCGGCGAACGTCAGCGTGTGGCGCTTGCACGCGGCGTCGCGACTTCGCCCCGTCTCCTTTTGCTGGATGAACCTGTTGCGTCGCTGGACATCCGATTGCGCAATGAAGTTGTGTCCTATCTAAGGCAGGTCCACGAGCGATACGGTATCCCGATGGTCTACGTTTCGCACTCCTTGTCAGACGTCATGGCGCTCGCACGATTCGCATTGGTTCTCGATCAGGGGCGAGTCAAATCGTTCGGACCGGTGGTCGACTTGGTCGCAGAGGTGGCATCCACCACTAGGATCGGGCGAGACGACATCGACAACCTATACGTTGGAACCGTTTCCGAAAGTGGCGCGATCCGCATCGGTGACATCGACGTTGTCGCGCATATTGGCGATTACCAACCCGGACAACGGGTTACTGCATCGATCAGTGCGTCCGACATCATGTTGGCGTTGCAGCGGCCAGACGCGATCAGTGCGAGGAACATTCTGCGCGGTACCGTCCAACGCGTCGAGGTCGGAGAATTTGCAGCGTTCGCTTTCGTCGACGCGGGTCCCGAATTCGTAGTCGAGTTGACCTCAGATGCCGTCGAAACTCTCAATCTAAAGAAAGACGTCGATGTTTACGTTCTCTTTAAGTCGAGCAGCATAACCATTACGGCTGGGTAACGCCGAGGCCGACCGGGCAATGTTTGGCAAGCACGCACTTGTTGCAACGCGGTTTCTTTTTGCAGATGCGGGCGACGTGGTAATCGATTAGGGCGTGGTACTCGTTGAAGAGGTATGCGTCGTGAGGGAGGAATTCGTGGAAGAGTTGCTGGTAGGCCGAGTAGCTCTTTCCATGGATATCCCATCCCAACCGCTCGAGAATGCGGCGCGTGTAGGCGTCGACGACGAACGATGGCTTGTTTGCTCCGTAAAGGATGATGTCGTCTGCCGTCTCTTCTCCGATGCCCCATACCGAGAGCAGTTGACTTCGCATTTCGCCGATCGGCAGCGCGAAGAGGTTTTCCAGATCACCATGGTGATTCGTCAGGATGAAATCTGCGAATTCCTTGAGTTTGCGGGTCTTCGCCTTGTAGTAACCGGATGGTCGTATCAAGTCGTGCATCGTTTCGTCCGGGGTGTCGGCGATCGCTTTGAACGACCACACGTCGGCATCTCGTAGGTTGATCAATGCGCGTTCGGTGTTAGACCATGAGATGTTCTGGACCAATATCGCGCCGATGACCATTTCGAACGATCCGCCGTGGACGGTTGGCCACCAGCGACGCGGCCCGTATGCGTCGTATAACGCCGTAAACAGCCACTCGATATCCTCCCGGCTAGGTGCAACCGGTTCTCGAGCGCGTGGGTCGGAACGAACGTGACTGAATTCGTAGATAATTTCAGGTGGCGTATGCATCAAATTAGTGGGGATACGAAATGACGGTTGTTGCTACCGAGAGAATGTCGGACAGATTGAGCTTTGGTCGTTCGAGATCTGGCAGTTGTGTATGCGTGGGACTTGATCCAGATCCGACCAAGATGCCGATCGATGATGTGTTCGAGTTCAATCGTGCAATCATTGACGCCACTCAAGATTTGGTCGCCGCTTACAAACCGCAATATGCATTCTATGAAGCGATGGGGATCGAAGGTCTGGAGGCGCTCGAAAAGACGATCGGCCACATCCGAGATGTAGCTCCACATGCGTTTGTGTTGGCCGATGCAAAACGCGGGGACATTGGCAACACTGCGGAGGCGTACGCGAAGGCGATGTTCGAGTTTTGGGATGTAGATGCCTGCACGGTGTATGCGTACCAAGGTTGGGAATCGATCTCGCCGTTCTTGGCGTATCGCGACCGCGGCGTGTTCGTTGTGTGCCGGACCTCAAATCCTAGTTCTATCGAAGTGCAGGATATAACCGACGGTCGAACCGGCAAAATGGTGTACGAGATTGTGGCGGAACAGGTGGTGTCGCGATCGGATGGAGGCAATGTCGGGCTCGTAATTGGCGCTACGTTTCCCAATGAATTGGCGTCTCTGCGGGCGAAGTTTCCCGATGTACCGTTCTTGATACCTGGCGTCGGCGCGCAAGGTGGCGACGCGACTGAGACGGCGAGATTGGGCGGTGAAGCAATCCTCATCAACTCGTCTCGGGGAATCATTTACGCTTCCCAATCAAAGTCTGATTTCGCTCAATCGGCGCGCGTGGCGGTGGAAAAGCTACGAGCCGAAATAGCACTTGGTCGAGGATAGGAATGGTGAGTTCGCCGGCGCGCAAAGATCGCGAAGTGGTGCCGTTTGAGGTTGGTGATTTGGTTGCGTTGCGAAAACCCCATCCTTGCGGAACGAATGAATGGGAGGTTTATCGAATCGGCGCGGATATTGGTCTTGTTTGCTCGGGCTGCAACCGTCGGGTCATGCTTGAGCGGCCGTTGGCGCAACGCCGGATGAAGTCGCGAATCCCGGTTGCGGAACGGTTGCGGTTGTAGGTGGTTTTCGGGCATCCCCTGTTTGCTTCGCACGCGTCCCCTTCGCGGAGCGAAGGGGAGGTTGATTGGATTCGTAGTAGAGTATGTGAATAGGTGTTCAGCCCGACGATTTGCACGCGTTTGGGAGGGGTGCCGCACCAGGCAACCGCTGTCAATACAAGGAGATGTCCGTCATGCTGGAGGTGGAGATTCACCAGATTACAGTTGGGCGTGACGGTTCCGCCGAGCGTTGCCTGATCCTGCGACCGAAAGATCACGAAGACCGACGCGTTTGTCCCATCATCATTGGTGCGAACGAAGCGGCGGCGATCGTCGCGCCGACCAGTGATGCTCCGGCCACTCGGCCAATGACACACGACTTGTTGCTGAATTCCATTACCGAGCTTGGCGGCAAGGTTCAACACGTTTACATCCGCGGTCTGAACAAATCTACGTTCTTTGCAGATATTAGTGTGCGTGTCGGGGATGATGCGATTGTGTTGGATGCTCGACCGTCAGACTCGATAGCGTTGGCGGTGCGGGCGCGGGTACCGATCTACATGGCTGAAGATGTCATGGAGCAGGTCGATAGCGATATCCAGGGTCGTCGAAGCACAGAAGAACAGTCTCGTCTCGCGGCTCGCGAGAAGCAATTTGAAGAGGCGGCCTCGCCGGTCACTCCCGAACAGCGCGAAAAGTTGAGCGCCTTTTCGGAGTTCATGGAATCGTTGAGTATGGACGATGATGGCGACGAGGTGGCCAGCACGTAGTCTTTACCGGCCTTCCAAGATGAAATCGGTGATGCGTTCGCCGATGACCATTGAGGTCACGTTGGTATTCGCGCGGATGCAGTCCGGCATGTTGGACGCGTCTGCTACCTTCAGGTTTTGCAATCCTTTGACGTTGCCGTACTGATCCAACACCGCCATATCGTCGGAATCAGGTCCCATCTTGCAGGTTCCCGACGCGTGGTGGCTAGTTCCGACGCCGCGCATGATGAACTTGGTGAGGAGGTCGTCTGAGGCTAGTTCCTCGCTAGTCGGCGCGACGAGTTCTTCGATTATTTCGGCGTACGGTGCCTGCTCACCGATCTTGACGCAAAGGCGGACCGCTTCTCTCATTCGTACCTTGTCGAATTCTGCGTCGAGGAGGTTGTAGTCGAGATGGGGTTGGACGTGCGGATCGGCAGATTGCAGCTTGACTTCCCCGGCCGATTCGGCGAGATAAAGAGCGGAGATCATCGATATCCCGATCGGTTGCGTGTTGGATATCAGGTAGACGCCCTCTTGCGTGGCACAGGACAGCGGATGAATGAACATGTCGTTGCGCCATTTCGATCCTTCGCAGGTGAATTTGAGGTTGACCTGAATCTTGGGCGCCAACGGATCTTGCCGGAAATCTGACTTGGTCCGCCATGTAGTGGATATCTGAGGATGATCGCGCAGATTCTTGCCTACGCCTGGGGAATCGAGTTTTAGAGGAATGCCCATCTCGGTGACGTGGTCCGCGGGACCAACACCCGAAAGCATGAGTATCTGAGGCGAACAGAGGGCCCCGGCCGAGAGAACGACTTGGTTAGCGTGGACGTCGAAGAGTTCGCCGCCGGATTCGACGGTTGCTCCGATGGCCCGATTGCCGTCGAACAGCAGGCGATGCACGAGGCAATCAGCGCGAATTGTGAGATTCAATCGATGTCGTGATTGGGACAGGTAGCCGATGTTGGTACTCCATCGGACGCCGTTCGGGTTGTTGAAAGGTGGTGGTCCGACGCCGGTAGTGTCGGGGTCGTTGGCGTCGTGATAGCGCGGATAACCTAGCGCTTGGCAGGCTTCGACGAAAGCGTCCTGATCTTCGTTCCACTCTTCCGGTTTCCATCGGCGGCAAAGTATCGGACCTTCGGTGCCGTGGTAGTCGTCGGAAAAATCTGTATCGGTCTCGATGCGCCTGAAGTAAGGCATGAGTTTCTGGAACGACCACTCGTCGTTGCCCCAAGAAGCCCAGTCGTCGTAGTCTTCGGGCAGTCCTCGGAGAAAAATCTGAGCGTTCACGGAGCTGGAGCCACCAACGAGTTTTCCTCGGGGGACGAGCATTTCGGGATTGAGGTCGTTCGACCGGGCGGTGAAGTTCCAATTGTGTTTGCTGTCTTGGCCGAAAGCGCGAGCCCAGATGTTGCGGTCGAACCCATATCCGAGTTTGATCTCCATGGGGAGGTCTTCAACGTTCGGATAGTCTGGACCGGCTTCGAGGAGGAGGACCGAGATATTCGGATCTTCGCTAAGACGCGAGGCGACAATGGCGCCTGCGGAACCGGCACCAATGACGATGAAGTCGTATTTCATGGTTTTCAACCTATGAGCGGTAGGGCAAGTTGCGATGCGAATACGTTATCGCGTGTGGGCGTTGTTTGCACAACCCGCGTCATTCCGGCGAAAGCCGGCCGCTTGCGGGTCGGAACGTCCATCCTGAAGAGCGAACGGTCGGCATGTTCGCAAAAGTTACGGATGACGTTGCTATCATTTCCCTCGTCACTTCCTTCGCAGAAACGTTCGTATAAATGTCATCTGAAACACCCATAGACCCCATCAGCTTCGAGGTGATTCGTAACTCTCTGGTTGAAGCTACGGAGGAGATGGCTTCGGCTCTTCGCCGCAGCGCGTACTCGACCAACATCAAGACGCGGCACGATTTTTCGTGTGCGATTTTTGACTTGAAGATGCGCACCGTGGCGCAGTCGTTCAGTCAGCCCAATCACCTTGGGTCGTTGGTAGAGACTATCCCTCGGGCACTTAATGCATATGGGATAACCGATCTTCATGAAGGAGATGCGCTGCTGGTCAACCTTCCGTACACGGGCGGCGTCCATCTGAATGACATCACGCTGATATCACCGGTCTTTCACCAGGAAGGTCTCGTAGGATACGTCGCGAGCCTCGCTCACCATGTGGACGTGGGAGGAGGAGCTCCTGCGAGCATAGGCGCATTCCGAGAGATCTACCAAGAGGGCATCATCATCCCGCCGGTGAAGTTCGTTCGTGGAGGCGAAATCAATCGTGACGTCTTCGATCTGGTTCTTGCTCAAGTCAGAGCGAAGCGAGAGACCGCGGGTGACTTCCGTGCTCAGATCGCGGCGAACAATACCGGCATCCGTCGGTTAACTTCGCTGTTGGACCGAATAGGACCGGAGACGGTCGCTCGTTACATAGACGAGTTGATTGAGTACACCGACCGCCGTACAAAGTCCGAATTGGCGAAATTGCCCCATGGCGTCTTCGAGAGTACGGGATACATGGACAGCGACGGTTACAGCGATGAGCCGGTCAAGCTCGTGGTCAAATTGACGATCAACGACGATGGTCTGTTGTTCGACTTTTCGGGAACGGATGAGCAGAGACGGGCGCCCATCAATTCGACATTCGCCCAGACGCACTCCGGGGTTGCTTTCGTTCTCAAGTGCCTCATTGACCCTGACGTTCCCGTTAATACGGGTTTCTATCGCAATGTAAAGATGCTTGCTCCTGAAGGTACGGTGGTCAACTGTACCGAACCGTATCCGGTAGTCGGTGGCTGGGAGACGCAACTTCGTCTCACCGAAGTGATTTTGCGGGCGTTGGCCGATGCAATACCTGAAAGGGTGCCAGCCGGAACTGAAGGCATGATCTGCCATTCTGGTTTCGGTGGATTCGATCCGTATCGAAACGAGAGCTATTGTTTTCTCGAAACGATCGCAGGAGGATACGGTGCACGGGCAAATAGCGACGGCCCAGATGCGGTCCAACCTCACGGCAAGAACACCGCGAACGCACCGATCGAAGAGACCGAGGTCAATTATCCGGTGCGAATAACTCGGTACGAGCTTGTGGAGGATTCTGAAGGTCCGGGTCGGCACCGCGGCGGGTTGGGACTGCGTCGCGATTACCTTTTCCCGGACCACGAGGCCTCGTTCACGATCCTTGCCGATCGTGAGCGTTGGGGACCGCATGGACTTTTTGGTGGGCGTCCCGGTCAAAAGGCTCAATATGTTCTCAATCCCGATTCCGATTCATTGGAACTGGGTTCGAAGGTGACGATCCAACTCGCGGAAGAGGATGTGGTTAGCTACCGAACCTGTGGTGGCGGTGGCTACGGGCCACCTGAGGAACGCTATCCCGTTGATGTGTTGCGTGATGTCAGAGACGGCAGGATCAGCCCGGAACGCGCTCGAAAAATCTATCGCGTCGCTGTCGACACTGAGCAATGGAAGGTGGATATTGAAGCCACGCGTATCCTCCGGTCGCGTCATCCGGTAGAACGAGACCCCCTCCGATGACCGAGCAATATCGCATCGGCGTAGACATCGGCGGGACCTTCACGGACGGCATTCTCCTGAACGAATTCACCGGCGAGATCCGAACTGGCAAGGTGCCATCGACTCCCGATGACCCATCCGAGGGTTTCCTCCGGGTGGTCAACAGAATGCTCGATGATAGTGCAATCGCGCCGGAAATGGTGAAATACGTTGTGCACGGGACCACCGTGGCCACAAACGCGATTATCGAGGGAAACTTGGCAAAAACCGCGTTCATCACCACGGAAGGGTTTCGGGACCTTCTGGAGATTCAGACCGGTATTCGACCCACACTGTATGACTTGCAGTTCCAGAAATTGCGTCCCCTAGTCCCTCGGTATCTCAGCTTCGGGGTACCGGAACGATTGGATTTCCGGGGCGACGTCTTGGTTCCTTTGGACGAAGAAGCGATGAGGCACATCGTAGATGATTTGCGGGGTGAGGGCGTTGAATCGGTAGCTGTATGTTTGCTGCATTCGTACATCAACTCCAATCACGAAGAACGGATCGGTGAGATCCTCGGTGAAGAGTTGCCGGCGGTGTTGTATTCACTGTCATCGTCGGTTGCGCCGGAATTTCGGGAGTATTTTCGAGCTAGCACCACGGTCATCAACGCGGCGATCCGCCCGGTAGTTTCGCAGTATCTGGGCAAAATCAAGTCGCGTGTCCAAGGATCCGGGATTGCCGGTGAATTGTTGGTGATGCAGAGTAACGGCGGCGTTTTCACGTTCGAAGCGGCGATGGAACGGCCGGTTTTCATGGTTGAGTCGGGCCCCGCGGCGGGGGTAATAGCGGCCAACCATCTTGGGAAGAACCTTGGTCACGAGAACGTCATTTCGTTTGACATGGGTGGCACTACAGCCAAAGCTGGGTTGATCGAGAACGGAACGCCGCGGGTGACAAAGGATTACGAAGTGGGAGGAACCGCGGCGAATATCGAGCACGGTGCGCGTGGGGCGGGTTACCCGATTCGTACGCCAGTCATCGATTTGGTGGAGATCGGTACGGGCGGCGGGTCGATCGCCTGGATCGATTCCGGTGGAATTCTGCGCGTGGGTCCGCATAGCGCCGGTGCCGATCCGGGTCCTGTTTGCTATGGGCAAGGTGGGACGGAGCCGACGATTACCGATGCGAATGTTGTTCTTGGTCGGATATCTGCCGACAATTTCCTCGGCGGCGAGATTCGGCTTGATGTTGATTCGGCGCGCAAGGCAATCAAAGAGAAATGCGCTGATCCGTTGAATATGTCCGTGGACGAAGTTGCTGTCGGCATGATCGAGATCGCCAACAACGCTATGGTTGGCGCGTTACGGCGGGTCTCAGTGCAACGCGGCTATGATCCGAGGGACTTTCTGCTTGTGGCATTTGGCGGAGCAGGTCCCGTCCATGCCAATCGATTGGCCGAGGAACTCGAGATGCCAACAGTGCTGGTGCCGATGAGTCCGGGCACAACTTCGGCGATGGGGTTGTTGGTGACGGACATCAGGCATGACTACTCGGTTGCGCTGATACAGCGAGCCGATCGCATTGACATCAATGTTGCCAACAAACAGTTTCAACAAATGAGAGGTGAAGGGCAGATGGCACTTTCCCGCGAAGGCGTGGCAGACGAAGACACTCGTTTCGTGAAGCAGGCCGACATGCGCTACGTCGGCCAAAGCTATGAACTGACAGTTCTCTTACATGAAAACGATCTGGATGCCGATGCGCTAGATGAGATATTGGCGCAGTTCCATCAAGAGCACGAGCGATCCTACGGTTTTAATGCTGAAGGTGAACCAGTCGAATTCGTCGCGTTGCGTTTGAGCGCGATAGGCGTGATCCCCAAAACTCGATCGCGGAAGGTCAGGCGCGGCGGCGACGCTACGATCAACGTTGTCAAGGAAACGAGACCCGTCTATTTCGCCGATACAGGTGGACGCGTGGACTGTCCGATATTCGACCGTTACCAGCTCGGCTCAGGAGACGAGATCACAGGCCCGGCAATCATCGAAGAAGTCGACTCGACTACCGTCATTCATCCCGATTACCGAGCGGTAGTTGATGAGTTTGGGAACCTATTTTTGCGTCGCGCTTAAGAGGTTACCGAATTTGGTTGCAGGTGGGGAAGGCGGTCACATGGGGTGTTCCATCCGTCGCGGATAGGGATATGAAAATTAAGGTATGAGTTACATACCTGACCAAAAAATCACCCATAGGAGGGTCCCTTGTCGAAGCTTGGTCTGATGGTCGTGTCCGCCGTGATGGTCGTCTTGATGGCGTGTTCTGCGCCAGAGCCCACTCCCACCCCTACGCCAGTCCCCACACCAACTCCGCGACCGACACCCACGCCCGAGCCTGTCGTAGTGTGCGTCCCAGAGGTCGTCGACTACGTGACGGAGATGGCAGACGAAGTGGAAACGGTGATTGAGGCGGGCGAGGAACTAGATGCGCTGCTTGAGGATCCTTCGGATGATTTGGTGTGGCGGGCGAGGGTGGCCAAGGAACTGTTGGACATGGGCGGTGCTGTCAACACCATAGCCTCCACTGCTCCGCCTGAACCGTTCAACTCGGTCTATGAAGCGATCAAAAACATAGCCACCGACTTCGAACGCATTATCGAATCCGCCGACGCAGTATCTGGCGAAGCCGCGGACATCGCGCTGGAGGAGGCTATAGAGATGCTCATGCAAGCGATTGGCAACGCGGTGAAGAGCCATGACCTCATCGTCGAGTGGCTAGGCGACTGCAACAACTGAACCGTTGTGTGGTTACGCTTCTAGCTCCCAATACAATCCATTGGTGATAATTTTTCGCGACGGAAAATGGCGCCGGGCGGCGGTTGTTGCAGTAATCAATTTGGTGTTGTCGAAGGCATCCTGGAGCGATAGGCCGGATGTTGGAACGATGATTATGTAGTATGTATGTTACGATATTCGATAGATTGACCTCATAACAAGTTAGAGAGTGGATCTTACTACTCGAACATCGATTGCACATCAGCTTCAATGAACACTGTCCCTACAACCCAAAATCCAAAGCGGCAACACGTCATTCCACGGATGCTGTTGCGGAACTTCCAAACGCAGTGCGAAACTGTACACGCGTACAGCAAGCTTGAATCGCGGTACTTCAGAGTGGCTCCTAACAACGTATTTGTCCAGAAAGACCGATATACCCAGCGTTATGTCGAAACCGATGATGAACGGTACGAAGTTGAACGGCGCCTTGGTGAAATCGAATCGCAAGCTGCGCCTGTCATTGACAAGATCATCAGTTGCCGCAAAGCACGAATGTATCCACCGCTTGCCAAGGAAGATGGCGACGCTGTCAAGTTGCTCTTCATGACGATGTTCTTGAGAACAGATCATCACGCTGACGAAATAGTTCCGTTTGATCGATATGAGCATCTGTACAGGCAGGAATTCTCGAGGGAAGGTGAGATTTACGAGTGGGTTGGCGATGAACGGCAAGGGTGGGAAGATTTTCAAAGAGGGCCGGATGCTACTGCGTTAATCCGAGGTCAACTAATTCCGGATCTGAGAGCGCGCGTTGCGGTGGGCATGCCACCGAAAATCGCCGATGAAATTGACCGATACATGCAGGAATCGGGGTTGCTAATCGCTATGCCGGGCAAACGAGCTAGCGGTTTCATCTTAGGTGATTGTGGTGGGGTGCGTGTGTTTGAATCCGACAACTCCGATGTTTACCACAGCTGGTTACCCATCAGTCGCGAGGTCATCGTCGGCCCTACGATGGATCTGGAGAACGTTACCTTCATGGATCTAAATCGCAAAGATGTCAATCGGATCAACTGGACAACGTTTGAGGCCAGCGACATAGTAGTTGCCAAGCGCAGATCCGATTTGGACTACGTCGTTCGTCGGTGGGAAGACAGCCAGGATCGAACGTGATCTTCTAGCGCGTTTTTGTCAGGTGGTTGCGTCGTCTAGATACGGATCGAAGACTTGCTTGAGTTTGGCTAGCTTCCCAATCATCCAATTGCTTAATTCTGACAATTCCTCTTCGGGACTGTCTATCGATCCGGGTTTGTAGAGTGCTATCAGGTGCCTGTGTTGGATGCCTCGACTTCTTTCCTCCCAAGTCAGCGATTCCCCCAGTTTGACTTCGATTTCTTGTCCGTGCTTCGACAGGTATTCGAAAATTCGGTGGTTTGGTTTGATCCGGCAACGTATGTGTAGTTTCACTCGCGCCGTGGATCTGGTTGTAAACGCGGCGACATACGTTACACCGTTAAGGGTAGAGTTGAATTCAAACCAACTTTTGGTGTCACGGATAGTTTCGTAATCGAAAACTTCTAGCTTGCTGAGTTCATCGACGATGGCCTGGAAAAAGTCTTTGTGTCGATCGTCTTCAGGTGCGATGTTTGAGTTTCGCCGATATGTACCGCTGAGCGTTGCTGTCGGTTGGATGACTAGATCAAAGAGTGGAGCTGGTTTCGATCTGCCAATTCTGAAGGTTCTGAGTTGAACCCCATAGAACGCGAGGTCACCGGTCGTGTTTCTGTTCAAGCGGTTGAGTACTAGTCGGTGTCGTTCAGCGAAATCCGTTGCTATCCAGATGATGATTCGGGCATCGTACGTCGCAGCATAAGCCAATATACGAGCTAGATGATCGTCGTCGGTTTCTTCGAGTTGGTTCTCGATGATGACTCTTGTATTGTTCCCCGCGACTGTGGCGGTGATGTCAACATATCCAGCATCCACTTCTGTCTCGACCTGGATCATCTCCAAATCGAAAGGCAAGACTTTGGTGAGGCTGTTGATGTTGGCCGCGAGCCACGGCGTAAAATCTCGCGCTTCGTTCGGCCAGATGCAACGCGGGTCTACTTCTTCAACATCGTTTAAGTCATCAACGGGCATGGTCACCTGTATCGCTCTCGTCGCACTTTTTCCCGCTCTCTACGTTCGTGGTCTTCACGCACTCGCCGCTCTCTGGCCTCGCGTTCGCCCCGAGCCGTCTCGCGCCGAAATCGTTCTCGCTCTCTGAATTCGTGCGCCTCTCGAACTCGCCGCTCCCTGTCTGCGCGCTCTTCGTCATCAGTTTCGATCAGCCCCATCGCCCGTGCGAATCGTTTTCTCAGATCACATTCGGCGTATTCTTCCGCCTTTATGCGTTCGCGTTCTTCGACATCGGTTTCCCTGCGCCCCAGTTTACGTTCAAGCGAATTGATGGTGTGCCGACTAGCACGGTTTTCTCGGATGATCCGTTCTACTTCGCTTTGCTGGTGCGCGCGCAGTATTTCTTCATCTCCGATCCGTTCCTGCTCGCGTTTGCGTCTCCTCTCACGATCCGCGTGCTCCTGCCGCTGAATTCTTTCATTTCTTTGATCTTCGGTTTCCGATTTACCAAATAGCTTGTTGACCTCTTCGCGTCTGGTGCGACTCTCATCGTTTATCCGTTCGCGCTCTCGTTCCTGAATGGTTCGGAACCTCTTATCGTCTTCAATCCGTTTCAGCTCGAGCTCCAACCGTTCCTTCTGGCGTTCCTGGTCTCTTTCCAATAGCCATGTCCCATGTTGCATCCAGTAGATCCATCCTTCGTACTCTTCTGATTTCACTACAATCGTTCCCGCTAATTGGTCTTGAAGACCTTGCCCACGTTCGCTGAAAAGAGGCACTAGCAACCCAATTCCTAGGGTTAGCGAGCCGAGGACATTTTTGCCTATGATCTCGCGGACGAACGCTTTTCCGAATCCGAGTTCGGCTTCTTGGCCGTCATCTATTGATTCGATCGGGACGGTTTTGATGCCGACCTGACTTTTGCCTACCGTCTGCCCTGTGGAGGCGACCTTGCTGAGCACGTATACAGTCCAAATCAACAGCAGGATCGCTATCGTTGGGATGAACCCAAACAGGCCGCCAGAATCGTTAAACCACAATTCACCATTCGAGCACCATGCCGAAAGTGCGAATGCAGCGACTAATACTCCACCGTTCAGGATTGTGTCAATCAGAAACGCGCCTAGCCTCTGCTCAATCGTTGCTAGTTCGGGGCCTTCGCCGAGTTCAGGGATGTCGTCAAGGGTGTGAATCACCAGCATGAACTGTCCTTGCAGGTCATATTTCGGGTAGCAAAGTCGATCCAACACGAAATGTTACGCCAAGCGTGTTTTTGCCGATTCGCGAACCAACGCCAAATTGGCGCCGGTTCGTACTCCCCCCTCTTAATCTCCCCCTGAGAGGGTTCTTTGCACAACCTCACAAACGACGCATTCATGGTCAGATCATGTGCGCTTCCCTGTTGCACCGCCCCTCTGGATGGAGGTTCCGTCCGCTGAAGCGCCGGCTTTCGCCGGAATGACGGACGTTGTGCACAGGTCGCTGAGAGGGAGAGGAGATTCCTCGGCTCCGCTCGGAATGACACAGCTTGTGTGAAGTGGGGGAGAGTGGCGTGCTTTGTTTTTCTCTGGATTCCCGCGTGCGCGGGAATGACGCGTGTGCTTGAATGGCAGGTGTGCTGGAATGTCGGGCGTGTGGGAATATGATGTCGGGTTGCCGTCGTGATGGCGTGATTGGTTGCTTATAATTATTTGAAGTGAAGGCGGGTTTTTTTTGATGCCTGACGAGCGGACTCCGAAGAGTGTGCCAAGTATCATCCCGGTCTTAGCGCGATTGACCATGATCGGTTGGTTCGTCGGCGTGAGCATCGCCGGAGGAGCCGCAATTGGATGGTGGTTAGATGGACTGGTTGGCAGCGCACCGTTGCTGCTGGTGGTCGGGATCCTCTTGGGGGTCGCAATTGCGCTGGTCGGCATGGTGCGGATGTTGTCTGACTTCGGTAAAGCGAAGCGTTAGGCGATCCGGCCACCCAACCTTCCGACGACTTGATTGCAAGATGACGATCGAACCGAATCAACCGGTAGGGGGAGAGTTTGCTCTCATCCCCTAAAGCGATAGCCATAGCGGTTTTCTTGCTCGCTGTGGCACTTATTTCGGTATTGGGCGGTGCCCTCGGCGCCGCGTTCGGTGGTGGATTCCTCGGTGGTGCGGTTCCTCTAATCCAGATCCCATCGGAGCTTGTTACGCATATCGGCGGTTACAAGCTCGTGAACACGGTTGTGATGTTTGGTGCGGCCATGTTGGTGCTGGTGCTTCTGACTTGGCTGGCGACGCGAAAGCTCTCTGAGGTGCCGGGGCGTTGGCAGGCGATCATGGAGCTGCTCTACGAGTTCTTCATCGGATTGGCGGAATCGACTTCGGGCAAGACGGGGCGGATTTTCATTCCTGTCGCGACAGCAATTTTCTTGGTGGTATTGTTCTCGAACTGGCTCGGAGTATTGCCAGTTGTCGGAACGATCGGCCGCGTAGAGACCACTCAAGAGTTTTTCTTCCACAAGTTGGAGAAGAAGCTTGCGGAGGGGAATCAGACGGAGTTGCTGGAGGGGCTGCACCACGACGTCGGGAAGAACGGTGAGGGTTTGGGGCATTTCATCGCGTCTCACGCCGACAGTGAGGATCTGCAGAAGTATCTCGGCAAGACTTTGGAGACGTACGGCGAACAGCGATTTGTGGTGTTTGATGGTGGAGGAGTGCGTATACTGCCGCTTGGTCGGGGAGAGGATTACAAAGTAACGCTAATCGATATCGCGGCGTATGACATCGCCGACCCGGTGCATCCGACCGAGGAAGATGTAGTGAAGATTGGGCGCCGAGTTGACGAGAGCGTGGCACCGGGACCCGTCCCGAGCTCTGAATTTTTCACGGAGAACCCCGACAAGTATGACGGGTTCGAGGGCAAGCGCGTGGGGTTGTTAGTGCCGTATCTCAGAGGATCGAGTACGGACTTGAACATGACGTTGGCGATTGCTTTGTTTGCGATGGTGAGTGTGCAGTTCTGGGGCATCAAAACGTTGGGCATCGGTGGTTACTGGGACAAGTTCATCGGTAACCCGTTCAAACGTAATCCGATCGATCTGTTCGTCGGCGTGCTTGAACTGGTGGGCGAGTTCATCAAGATCATCAGCTTCACGTTCCGTCTGTTCGGCAACATGTTTGCCGGCGAGATACTGCTGATCGCGATGGGCTTCCTGTTCCCGTTGATCGGCAT
The DNA here is from genome assembly GCA_951812795.1 of uncultured Dehalococcoidia bacterium. GTDB lineage: Bacteria > Chloroflexota > Dehalococcoidia > Lucifugimonadales > Lucifugimonadaceae > Bin127. The sequence goes on along the minus strand of OX638325.1, from coordinate 1,129,647 downwards.
GATTCCGTTCATCGGACTAGAGCTTTTCGTGGGCTTCATCCAAGCGATAATCTTCTCGGTCTTGACGCTTATGTTCGGTGCGTTCGCGATCATGCCGCACCACCATCCGGAAGGCGATCACGCCGACGGTGCGGGGGGACATTGAGATGCAGTACTGCACGACGGACAGATGGAACGCTTGGCAATTGAACGCCGCCCCAGTCATCGTCGCCAATCGCGGCGCAAAGGGCACCTACAAATTTGGCATACTGCGTGCGACTTGCAGAGCAAAGTCGAGCGCGTGTGATGAACCTTCGACCCGGTCTAAAGGATCGAGCGTCGAACTCAACGACAATCGAGACCAGGAGGTCTAAGACAATGGAAGATTGGGCACCAATCGGAGCCGGGCTTGCGATCGGGGCGGGAGCCCTCGGTCCAGGGCTTGGCATCGGCATGCTAGCAGGCAAGGCGATGGAAGCCCTCGGCCGAAATCCTGACGCCGCAGACGCGATTCGGCAGAACATGATTCTTGCCATTGCGTTCACGGAAGCCATCGCGATCTACGCTTTGGTCGTCGCCATCATCACGCTGTTCGTTTAATCTGCACCCTGCCAGCGCTTCGGCGGACGGATCGGCTTCAATTGATTGCCGACGCCGTTAATCCCGCCGACGCGGTGGTGCAACGATCAGTCCGATGTAGAACGATTCGGAGATTCTCATGGATGCATTGGGAATAGACCTACCCCGCCTTTTGACCTTTTTGGTCGGGTTTACGGTCATCGCGGTCTTTCTGCGTATGTTCCTATACGGCCCAATAACCCGTATGTTGGATCAACGCGCCGAGCGCATCCGCGACAGCTTGGACGCGGCGGAACGGGCGAGCGCAGAAGCTGCGTCGTCCGCGGAGCGTGTCGAACAAGAACTGGCTAATGCTCGTGGCGAAGGTCAGGCATTAATCGCCGAAGCCCGCGACGCGGCGTCGCGGTTGAGAGATCAAGAAGTCGAACGCACGCGTGCTCAGGTCGACGAAATGCTCGACCGGGCGCGAGAGGAGATTCGACGCGAGCAGGAAGCCGCGGTCGAGGAGGTGCGTCGCGAATTCGCGGGCATTGCGATCCTGGCTGCAGAGCGCATTGTGGAGCAATCCCTCGATGAGGGTGCGCACCGTGAACTCATTGATCGGGTATTGGATGAAGGCCTTGACGCCCGGCGCAATTAACCGAGAAACACGGCGGGAGATTTAACTTTCGGATGCCATCGACCTCAGTCAGAAGATACGCACAAGCCGCATTCTCGATTGCGATTGAACGGGATGCGCTCGATGTTTGGCAGCGCGACCTGGCAAAGGCGCGAGATATCTTCGCGGAGTCGGACGTTCAAGCGTTCATGGCGGCACCGTCGGTGCCGGAAGCCGTCAAACTCGACGGCATCCAGACTTTACTAAGCGACGCCGATCCGTTGGTGCGGAATCTAGTGTCCCTCATGACCACGAACGGCGACGTCGAACGGTTCGGAGGCTTCTGCGACACATTCAGAGAACTGACAGACGATCACTTAGGTATCGGACGGGCCCAGATAACGACTGCGGTTCCGTTGGATTATGCAAGACGTGAACGCATTGTCCAAAACTTGCAAGGAATGACCGGATACAAGCGGATCGAAGTGTTGGAACAGGTTGATCCAAAGATTATCGGCGGAGTTGTTGCCCGGGTGGGCGACCGGTTATTTGATGGAAGCACGCGGACGCGATTGCAGTCGATGCAGGAATCGCTTGCGCAACGACCAATTTCGGGATGATTTAACTCGTTGAGAAGTAAGAGACGCCAAATACGCGGAGCAGGATATTCCCGCTTCCACTCTAAGGAGAACTAATTCGATGACGACCGCAGGGCAAGATATCGCTTCAGTGATCAAGCGTCAGATCGAAGAGTTCGGCGGCGAACTCACGATGGTTGACGTTGGCACTGTCGTCGAAGCGGGCGACGGTATTGCTCGCATACATGGGCTGGCCGGGGTCCGCCTAAACGAAATCCTTCAGTTCCCCAATGACATTCTCGGGCTAGCGCTTAACTTGGAAGAGGAATCGGTGGGTGCGGTGATCATGGGCGACTACCTGCGGATCCGTGAAGGTGACGAGGTACGATCGACAGGCCGAATTCTTGAGGTGCCGGTGGGTGATGATCTGCTAGGTCGTGTGGTCGACCCGCTGGGCAGGCCGCTCGACGGTCAACCTGCGCCGCGCACGACTGAGACGTTGCCGATTGAGAAAATCGCGCCCGGCGTTATTTCACGTCAACCGGTGGATCAACCGGTTCAGTTCGGTGTCAAGGTTGTCGACGCCATGGTTCCGGTTGGCCGCGGCCAGCGAGAACTAGTCATCGGGGACCGCTCAACGGGCAAGACCTCGATCTGCGTCGACGCGATCATTAACCAACGTGACTCTGACATGATCGGCGTCTACGTGGCGATTGGCCAAAAAGCATCTAAAGTGGCTGGCATCGTGCAGCGATTAGCCGACCAAGGAGCGCTCGACAACACGATCATCGTAGCGGCCAACGCGTCTGATCCGGCTGCGACGCAGTTCTTGGCTCCGTACGCAGGTTGTACGATGGCCGAGTACTTTATGTCGAAGGGACGAGACGTCCTCATCGTCTATGACGATCTCTCGAAGCACGCGTGGGCGTATCGCCAGATGTCGCTCCTGCTGAAGCGTCCACCAGGGCGTGAGGCTTATCCCGGCGATGTCTTTTATCTGCACTCTCGACTCCTCGAACGGGCGGCGCGTATGTCGCCGGAGTACGGCGGAGGTTCGATAACGGCGCTGCCGATCATCGAAACTTTAGCGGGAGACGTTTCGGCATACATTCCGACGAACGTCATTTCCATTACCGACGGGCAGCTATTTTTGGAGCCGGACCTTTTCAATGCCGGTATCCGGCCAGCAGTCAACTCCGGTATTTCGGTTACCCGAGTAGGTTCATCGGCGCAGCGACGCGGAATGAAGTCTGTTGCCGGTAGCTTGAAAACAGAGATGGCGCAGTTCGACGCGTTGGCTACTTTCGCGCAGTTCGGCGCAGAAGACCTTGATCCAGTTACCAGGCGTCAGTTGGCGCGGGGCGAGCGCTTCCGCGAGCTATTGAAACAGGACGAGAACGCACCGGTTTCGTACGAAAATATGGTCGCCCTCTTCCATGTCGCCAACGAAGGCGCGTTGGATGATGTTGAAGTCGAGAAAGTTGGCGATTTCGAAGCGCAATGGTACGACTACATGGCGGCAAACCTGCCGGATGTATTGTCTGCGATCAGTGATACAGGTGAACTCAGCGATGAAAATGGCGACCGATTGATGGAAGCCGTAACGGCATTCAAACAGACTGCCGGATTGGTGGCCGCTTAACAGCAAGGAACCGATGGCTCGAATATGCCTAGCCTGAAGGACATACGCGACCGTATTCGGTCGGTAAGTAACACCGCGAAGATCACGAGCGCGATGCAACTGATCGCTGCGTCTCGTATGCAACGCGCCCAACAGATGGTAAGAAACGGTCGTCCGTATGCCGACCAGATGCGTGAAGTGTTGTCGCACTTGGTCATGCGGTTGGAAGCTGAAGATGAGACTTTGGACCCATTGCTTCAACGGCGTCCAAACCAGCGCGAGCTTCTTGTGTTGGTTACTCCTGATCGCGGATTGGCAGGCGCGTTGGTGGGAAACATCCTGCGCGTGGCGGCACAAGAACTGCGCGACGCAGAGGTGCCAGTTGACACGGTTGGGATTGGCCGCAAAGGGGAACGATTCGTTGCCCGGACCGGGCAGTCGTTGATCGCCAGCTTCTCCGTGGGAGATCGTCCGTCATTAGGGGATACGCTCGACATCTCGTCATTCGTGATTGACCGCTATCGTTCTGGTGACGTGGATTCCGTCAAGCTGATCTACGCCCAGTTCGTTAATACATCGGTCCAGCGGCCTGTCAATCTACAACTGCTTCCCATCGCCACGACGTCTTCCGGATCAGGTTCGGACGATGGCCCGGCGTTGTATCTCGATTACATCTATGAGCCGTCGCCGGCAGAAGTTTTGGCCAACATTGTCCCTCGTTATGTCGAGACGCAGGTCTATCACGCGATCCTCGAAGCCCAAGCAAGCGAACATTCAGCCCGCATGATTGCGATGCAGAATGCCACCGACAACGCGAACGAGTTGATCGAGGATCTGACATTGGATATGAACAAAGCACGACAGGAAGCCATAACCGGCGAACTGCTAGACATCGTTGGTGGTGTCGCTGGCGTGCAAGGTTGAGGTCGCCTCTTTCCCGAACTAAGAAATCCGGTCTGCCAAGACATGACCACAATTGAGGAAATTCGCCCAGCCGATCGTAAGGCGGGGAAACACCAAATAGGAGCCTGACGCAAATGGCACAAGGTAGCAAAGGCAAAGTAGTCCAAGTTATCGGCACGGTCGTCGATGTTGCATTCCCGCCGGACGATCTTCCCGAGATCTACAGCGGTTTGGAAGTCGACAACGAGGGCGAGCGGTTGGTGCTCGAGGTCGAACAGCACGTTGGCAACAACTGGGCGCGATGTCTTGCGCTCGGGACTACCGATGGACTGGCGCGGGGCGTCGAAGCCGTAGACACTGGTCAGCCAGTAGCGGTGCCGGTAGGTGAGCATTCGCTGGGTCGCATCTTCAATGTGCTCGGTGACGCGATCGATGGCGGCGAGCAAGTTCCGGCCGACGCCGAGAGACTGCCGATTCACCGTCAACCACCGACATTTGCGGAGCAGTCCGGTACCACCGAAATTCTGGAGACGGGCATCAAGGTCTTGGATCTGATCACGCCGTTCCCGCGTGGAGGCAAGGTGGGAGCCTACGGCGGTGCGGGTGTTGGCAAGACAGTGATCATCACGGAGCTGATCCGGAATATCGCCCAGGAGCACTCTGGCGTATCCGTGTTCGCGGGCGTGGGTGAACGATCTCGTGAAGGCAACGATCTTTGGCACGAGATGAACGAGTCGGGCGTTATCGGTTCTACCGCTCTTGTGTTCGGTCAGATGAACGAACCGCCCGGCACGCGTGCTCGGATCGCGTTGACTGGCCTCACGATGGCGGAGTATTTCCGTGACGAACGCGGACAGGACGTGTTGCTATTCGTCGACAATGTCTATCGCTACATCTTGGCCGGCATGGAAGTGTCGGCGCTGCTCGGTAGAATGCCGTCGGCAGTTGGATACCAACCGACGCTGGCCACCGAAATCGGTGATTTGATGGAGCGCATCACGTCCACCCAAGCCGGTTCGATAACATCTTTCCAAGCCGTTTACGTACCGGCAGACGACTACACCGACCCCGGCATCGTGACGACGTTCGGTCACTTGGATGCGAACGTATCGCTCGAACGTTCGCTCGCCGCGCAGGCGCTCTTCCCGGCGGTTGACCCGTTGGCATCGAACTCGAGGATTTTGGAACCCGCGGTTGTGGGTCAAGACCACTACGACGCGGCTTTCGGTGTCAAGCGTGTGTTGCAGCGTTACAAGGACCTACAAGACGTAATCGCGATCCTAGGCATCGAAGAGCTCTCGGACGAGGATCAGCTGACGGTTTCTCGCGCCCGTAAGATCCAACGTTTCCTGACGCAGCCATTCTTCGTTGGCGAGGTGTTCACCGGATTGCCTGGCGTCTACGTCAGCCGCGAAGAAACGGTCAAAGGCTTCATGCAGATATTGAACGGCGACCACGACGACTTGCCTGAGCAAGCGTTCTACATGGTTGGTCCAATCGAAGATGCCGTTGCCAAGGGTTCGGCGATGCAGGCGCAAGACGCAGCATAAACGCCGATCGAGCTGAGGAACCGTAATACGAAGGAATTGAAAGAGCCGCCATGGCCCGCATGAACCTCAACATAGTGACCGCAGAACGAGAGACGTTCTCGGGCGGAGTGGACTACGTTTCAGCTCCGGGCGCCGACGGTGAGTTGACGGTTCTGCCGTCGCACGCGGCTTTGATGACGACGCTTGTTCCGGGTGAAATGCGTTTCGGTGCTGATGGCGAGGAACAGAGTGTCCTGGTTACGGGCGGTTTCATGGAAGTGTTGGCGGACAACATCACGGTATTGGCCGATGCGGCCGAGCGCGAGGATGAAATTGACGAGGACCGTGCCGCCGTGGCCGTAATGCGGGCGCAGGAGCGGATTGATACGCACGGCTCCGATCTCGATATGGAACGGGCCCTCGCGTCGTTGCGTAGAGCTCAGATCAGATTGCGGTTTGCGCAACGGCGTCGAAGCGCGAGGTAATTGCATTTCCGCGGCTACTCGGTTTCCCCGCCGATGTCGACCAATTTCAATATCGGGCTCTCAACAGCGAGCACGTAGATCTCGCCTTCATCGTCAATCCCAAATGACGATATGCGTCTGTGGGGATCAAGGCGAAGTATCTCGCTGACTTCCCAACCCACGTCCTCGTCGCCGGTCAAGGCCCATATCTTGGCGCTGCAGTGATCACCGAATATGTAAGCTCCTTGTAGCCAAGGGATTGATTTTCCTTCATACACGTATCCACCCACCACCGCACAACCAGTACCGTCGTGAAGGTACTCATGGATCGGGAATATCATTTCATCCCGTGCGTCTTCACAGTCGTCTTCCGAAACTCCGGTTTCTGAAGTCACGCGGCATTGACTACCCTCAAAGAGATGCCAACCGTGATTGGTGCCAGCTTCAACGAGTGTTATTTCCTCGACCTCAGCCCATCCAACATCGCCGACCCAGATTCTGTCGCCTCTCGGATCGAACGCCATGCGCCATGGATTACGGAATCCCCAAGCCCAAATCTCAGGTCGGGCGTTCCTAAGAGATAACAAGGGATTGTCTTCTGGGATCCGGTATGGTTGATCCTCCGTTGTACCTCGTACATCAATGCGGATGATCGATCCAAGTAACGTGTCCATTCGTTGTGACTGCTTTTCCCACACCGGTCCTCCGTCCCCAAACGACAAATACAGCATCATGTCCGGACCAAACAGGATCTTCCCGCCATTGTGGATATCCGCTGGTTGTGGAATATCAAGAATGACGATTTCGGAATCGCGTAGCGCCTCGCCTTGAACGACGTCGAAGCGAGAAAGTCGGGTCAAATGCACGTCGCCAGACACCGTGTAATAGGCGTACATGTAGGGAAATTCGTCAAAGCGTGGATCCAACGTTACACTCAACAATCCTTCTTCTGATCCTGCGTTGCTCACATCATTGATTAGGTTCAGGACGAGTTGAGGTAGCCCGGTGCCCGATTGCAACGTTATGTAGCCCTTTTTCTCAACGACGGCAATTCCTCGATTCGGCCAAGCAAACATATCGACCGGGAATTTGAATCTGCGCCCGTGGAGTGCTTCTTCAAGGTCTAGTCGCTCCCAATGCCTATCCACTGGGATAGGAACCGTCGACTCGGGTGTTTGCGTCGGCGTTGGTGTTTGCGTCGGTGTTGGTGTAGGAGTCATCGTTGGCAACACTGGCGTTTCTGTTGGTATTGGGAGAATCGTCGGAGTAGCCGGCACCATGGTCGGGCTCGGTGTGGGAGTGACCGATCGCAAATTACGCGGCGGTGTTGACACCCTAGTCGGTGTCGATATCGGTGCCGAAACCACCTTTGGTGCGCGTGTCGGAGTGGGAGACGCAACAGATGGCGAGGCGACCAGCGTTGCGGTCGGGGTCGGTGAAGTTGTGGGAACCGCGGTAACAGAAGTTGCGGGTGGTGTCAACGTCGGTGTTGGAGTCGAAGTGGTTGTCGGCGTTGGACTCTCAGGCGCGAGCGCGTCGGCGATTTTCACGACGCGCGGTGTCGGAGAGCTTGTGAGGGTTGCGATGAGAACGCGCGTCGGGGTGGACAACACTACGCGCGGCTCTGTGTGTGTGGTCGAGGCGGTAGATTCATGATTGTCCTGCGGTCCAGAACCACTACACGCCACAAGCATCAACGCAGATATCATCAGCGCGAGCGTGACGGTGATGTTGGGTTTCATCGTTCAATATTAGTTAAAACGCTTTGCGCGGATCGAAGAAGCCTGGCATCGAATTTCGGAGCGTCGTTACAACGAAAAGCCTCGGTAACATGAACCGCAATCAGTTCACTTTGGCGCACCAGGCAACGATTGGCAAGGCACGCCGTCGTTGTTGCCATCTAACCCGTGCGGATCCGAGTTAGGTCCCCCAGCTTGGATGAAAAACTGGTTGGATTCGATCCAAGTCTTGAAATCACCGCAGTTTACGTCGCCACCAAAGCTAGCATCTTGACGCCATTGCCGATTCAATCGATTGAGGACTCGCAGTGTGTCGTCCATAGGCGGTAGAGTTTCGCATGGGCGGTTGTCGAGGTCGCGGTCTAGTCCGTAAAGATTCGCGTTCTGTTGGTCGTAGATTTCGGAAAAGTATTCTGCTTCGTCGCGGTGTTGGAAGTCGTCGCAGACGACATCGAATTCTTCGTGGGTTAGGCGTCCACTGGGCATGATGCCTTCACAAGGAATGCCGTTGCCATTTGAATCGAGCGGGTGGAACTGAGTCGAAGTCCTGCCGTCGCTCTCGAAATAACTATTCGCCGCGTCCCAAGTGGCGAAATCGTCACATGTGACCTCGTGAACCGTGAAATGGTCGGACTCGTTTCCAAGAACGACGTCTGCGATCTTGATTGTGCCAAGTGCGAGCGACCCAAACCCGACTAGGATTAAGATGACGGCGACGATTGACAGAAACGCCCGATTCGAAGACGCATCAGTTTGAGTTCGTACGCGAGGCGACGAAGACGAAATATCGCGTAGTTTTCGCATAATGTCAGAACAATTGATGCAAACGCGTTGATAGGCGAAGTTCCTTGCCCGTTGTCGCAGGTTCTAGACTTCAAAATCTCCGGAATCGACCGTAACAAGATTACAAACCGAATTCATGGTTCGCAACCTCAGCGCGGCCTTGGTTCTCGTGGATTAGGATTCAGTGTCGGAACCGCCCAACGAGAAGGTCGGCTCAATGCTTGAGGGGCCATCCTAGTGGGTCGCTCTGACGGGAGATAATTCGGCATGAAGATTACCGACGTCGACATATTTAGGATGCGCACCCCGGTGCACAAGACGGCGGGTACGAACTGGATGTTCGTCCGCATTACCTCTGACACTGGAGACTACGGATGGGGTGAGGCGAGTACCCAATACAAAGATGCCGGCGTTGCAGCCGAGATCAATGATTTCGCGAAATACTTGGTGGGCAAAGACCCGTTTCAGATCGAGCATATCTGGACGTCGTTGCATCGACGAGTAACTTGGACTGGTGGTGCGGTGACGATGAGCGCGATAAGCGGGATCGACCTCGCGCTAAATGATCTGAAGGCAAAGGCGCTTGGTATCCCCGTCTACGAATTATTGGGCGGTAAGGTGCGAGACAAAATCAGGGCGTACGCGAATGGTTGGTTCGATCCGAGCGAAGACGACGAGTCCGAATCCGGAGCAAAAACGGTTGACGACTATCGACGTCGTTCTGCGGAATTGGTTGGCGAAGGTTGGCGGGCGATGAAGTTCTATCCGTTTTACGGACCGCAGGTGATTACCCCGGATAGGTTGCAACACGGCGCCGAATTGGTGAAAGCGGTGCGAGAATCTGTTGGGTCGTCGGTCGAGGTTGCCTGCGATATTCGGGGTCGCCTTGACGCCTGGAGTGCGGAACGAGCTGCCCGAGTGATCGAAGAGTACGATGTCGCTTGGCTGGAAGAGCCGATATTGTGGGACAACATCGACGCTCTTGCGGCATTGGCGAAGCGGGTCAACATCCCGATTTCAACAGGAGAGCAGCTATATGGCCGGTGGGATTTTAGGCCATTGCTGGAGTCGCACGCGGCGAGCATTATTCAACCGGATATCTGTCATGCTGGCGGCATCACGGAACTTCGGAAGATTGCGGCTGCCGCTGAGACCCACTACGTTTCAGTGGCGCCGCACAACTCTAACGGCCCGATATCGACCATCGCAAGTCTGCATCTGGATCTGACGATGCCCAATGCGTTTATGCAGGAGATATTCGTCAGCTTCCTTGGCGCGTACGAACAGGTTTTGACGAACATGATCCCGATCGCCGATGGTCATGCTACCGTACCCGACGGACCCGGATGGGGCACCGAGATCGACGTCGAGGCGCTCGAGCATTTCCCGCCGTGCGATTACGTAACTGTCGAAAGCGAGCCGTACTTGGCGTTTTGAGCGAATTTCAACCGACGAAAATCGTAAAAAGGAACGGGTAGATCGATGCACATTGTGGCTGCGATGGTAACGCTGCACATCCACGCGTCGGCGTCGCTGAAGGACAAGCGGCGCGTTATCTATTCTGTGGTCTCGAAGTTGCGCAATCGGTTTTCGGTATCTGCGGCCGAGGTCGATGCCAACGATTCATGGCAGTCTGCGACGATTGGTATCGCAGTTGTGGGTGGAGACTTGCGGACGTTGGAGCAATTGATCGACCGCGCTTTGTCGTTCGTGGAAAGCGCGGCTCCGGAAGCCGAAGTGGTGGGTGTGGAGACGGATGAGTGGTCGTTCGGCGTCGGTCCGAATCCATCGTCTGAGACTGTAGGGTTACCGGATTGATGGCAACAAAAAACGGTTCGGCGGCGTACAGCTACCGAACCGTTTTCTTTGTGCCGAGCTCCGGGCAGCTCAGCGACTTGCTGATCTAAGCAACTTTGGCCACGGCAGGGGCGGTTTCGCGTTGCAAGTTTGCAAGGATCGCGCGTGCCTGCGCCGGGCTAATGGTGCGCGTGCACTGAATGCATTTGAGCATGAAGCCGTCGAGACCTCGTCCGAACTGTACGTCGCCCTGGCATGTCGGGCATTGACGGGGGAATATGGCGGTCTGTTTCATATCGTTTGTCTCCATTCTTCAGATTGCGGTTAGACGGGGCAGTGGATGGACCTTGACTAAAAAGCCCCGATTTTGACCGGGGCTTCAATTGTGAGTGAGTTTTATAAGTCACTCCACTTTCGATTGCCCCAGTCGTCAAGCGGCTGGTTGTTCGATCCTTTGGGTGAGTAGCTCTCGTGCTTGATGACGGTCGATTAGTCGCGTACATTGCAGACACTTGAGGGTCGGTCCCTCGAGCCTTACGGCGAACAGAATGTCGCCTTGACAATGTGGACAACGCTTTTCGTAGATGATCGTCATGTCTGTCTTGGTGGACCTCTTGGTCTCGTTTCTTGTTGTTCGGTGTATCGATGGATACACTTATTTGGGTGGTTCGGGAAGCCGCTGGGACCTTCGCCCGCATGGTTGTTTTCGCCGAATGAAAACTTTTTAATACATCTCGGACGGGTTTGTCAAGCGGTTTTTGCAAGATTTCGTAAATTTTTCTTCTCTTCGCCTTGATTTCTTCGACCAGGTGATGGATTTCGTCAAACCTGACACTAAGCGTATCACGTATATTACTATGAATAACAGTATGATTCAAGTGAGCGCCGATCGCGGGTCCAGCAGTGCCTTGCTTATTACCTTCATGGAGTTAGCGTGACACAGAGATACGAAGAGGAACAGAAAACGGATGCAGGGGCATCGATCCCTAATGCCGACGCATTTGTTCGTCTCGTGAACAAAATCGCAGCGCAGGCTGCGCGTCGTGAGATGATCCGTCGGGCACAGGAAGCCGAGCGCAACCAGAACCGACGCCGGGTACGCGTCCGGATCGCCGGACGAGGTGACGCGTTGTACATCATCAGCATCGCGGCGAAACTCGCCGAGATGCACCCGCAAACCTTACGCAAATATGATCGGGAAGGTTTAGTAAGCCCATCACGCACTCAAGGAAGTAGGCGACTTTACTCCGAAGAGGATCTTGAACGGCTACAAATCGTACGCAGGCTGTCTGAAGATTTGGGTTTGAATCTCAACGGTGTTGGACTGGTGCTCGAGCTAGTCCAACATTTGCGAGGCATGTTGGAAGTGCTTGAGCAGAGCGAGGATCTGACGAACTCGGCATCGGCGCAAGCGGTCGCCGACGAGATAAAGGTGATCTTGAATTATCTGGGGGTCGAATGATCTTGTTGAATGGATCGCAAATGTACGACGGCTGGGGCCCACGATCGCGGAAGACGGCACGAAACGCCTTGCGCAACGTACGTGCTTCCAAGTTGCAACGCAGATTGAACGCCAGGTGTAACGAGTTGCAATCAGAATTGGACGATGCACGAACTGAATTGCTACAAATCAAATCTGAGCGCGACGAAATACGTCAGACAATCGTCGAAAACGAACTGCAACTGCGCCACGTTCGATCGGAGCTTCAACGGGCGCATAGTGACGCTCAACGTAGCAAACGATCGGCTGCTCAAAACGAAAAGCAAGCGGCCGAGAAGGCGAAGTTAGAGGTCGCGAAGCGCATTATGACGGTTGCGGACGACTTTTCCAGCGCGATCGAGGTCGCCGAGGATCAAAATATGGATCCGCAGTGGTTTAACGGTTTCAAGGCTATGGCCGAAAAAATCGACAACTGTCTCGCGGCGGAAGGGTATCGACGATTCGAGTCGCTTGGTGAAGATATGGACCCAGCTAAACACGAAGCGTTGGCCACCATGCCAACACCCGACGAAGATGTTGGAAAGGTGATCCAGGTTATCGAGGCAGGATACGAGGATGCCAAAACTGCGAACGTGGTTCGGGTTGCCAAGGTGCTAGTGGGTAGATCATCGGACAACGCTTAAACCGCATTGAACTGAGAAAAATGACAAGCCAACGGTTGAGATCCAGCGTTGGCGGATAGAAAGGCAAGAACTAACAATGGCAAGAGCTATCGGTATCGATTTGGGAACCACGAACTCGGCAATGGCGTACATGAGCGCGGGGGAACCGGAGATCATTGAAAACTCGGAGGGACAGCGCATAACGCCTTCCGTGGTGGCTATGAATACCAAGACTGGCGAGCGACTCATCGGAATGATGGCGCGCCGCCAGGCGGTCACCAATCCCGAGCACACCGTCTACTCTGCGAAACGGTTTATCGGGCGCCGTTTCGACGACGAGTTGGTGCGTTCCGATCAGGAACGCATGCCATTCAAGCTGGCGCCGGTGGAAAATGGCGATGCGGGTGTTGAATTCGACGGTGCGGTGCGGCCACCGGCTGAGATTTCGTCGATGCTATTGGCTCGGCTGAAGCAGGATGCAGAGGAGAAGCTAGGCGAACCCGTTACTCAAGCGGTGATCACCGTACCTGCGTATTTCAATGATGCGCAACGGGAGGCTACGCGGGTAGCGGGGACCATCGCCGGACTGGAAGTTCTTCGCATCGTGAATGAACCGACTGCGGCGGCGTTGGCGTACGGATTGGAAAAGCAAGGCGATCGTACGATTGCGGTCTACGACCTCGGTGGAGGGACGTTCGACATCACCATCCTGCACGTGGGCGACGGTGTGTTCGAGGTGAAGAGCACGAACGGTGATACCCACCTCGGTGGTGACGATTTCGACATGCGTCTTGTTGAGTATCTGGTCGACGAGTTCAAAAAGAAAGAGTTCATGGATCCTAGTGCTGATCCGTCGGCGGCGCAGCGTTTGCGCCTAGCCGCGGAGGAAGCAAAGATCGAGCTTTCGTCGCTCACGAGTGCCGAGATCAACTTGCCGTTCATATCCGCAGACCAGAACGGCCCTAAGCACTTGGTGCAATCGCTTACGCGGGCAAAGTTGGAAGCGTTGACGGCGGACTTGATTGAGAAAACGGTAGCGCCGTGCGAAAGCGCGATGCGCGATGCTGGCGTGACGCCGTCTGACATTGATGACGTGATACTCGCTGGTGGAATGACGCGCATGCCGTCGGTGATCAACCGGGTCAAAGAGATCTTCGGCAAGGAGCCGAACCGCACGATCAATCCGGATGAGGTTGTTGCTCTTGGAGCGGCGCTTCAGGCCGGCGTTTTGCAGGGTGATGTCTCCGGCATCTTACTGCTAGACGTGACGCCGTTGACCTGGGGGATAGAGACGCTGGGTGGAGTGAGAACGGAACTGATCCCGCGGAACACGACGATTCCGACATCGAAGTCAGACACGTTTACCACCGCGGCCGACGGTCAGTCTTCGGTTGAGATTCACGTCTTGCAGGGCGAACGCCCGATGGCGGCGGACAACACGTCGGTCGGTCGTTTTTCATTGGACGGAATTGCGCCCGCGCCACGGGGCGTGCCGCAAGTCGAGGTATCTTTCGATATCGATGCCAACGGTATTATCACGGTCACTGCGAAGGACAAGGCAACGCAGCGAGAGCAGCACATTACGGTAACAGGTCGATCAGGGATGTCGGATGAAGACATCAAGGCGAAGGTCAGCGAAGCGGAAGAGAACGCGGAAGCAGATCGACTGCGCCGAGAAGCGGTCGATGCTCGGAACCTCGCTGAATCTACGGCCTACCAGGCTGACAAGTTGATCGAGGAACACGGAGAGCGGTTGCCGGATGATGTGAAATCGGACATTCAATCTAAGGCATCGGAAGTTCGTACCGTGCTTGGCGACGAAAACGCGGACCCTGAGCGGGTCAAAGCGGCTTCGGAAGCATTACAGCAGGCGATGATGGCGGCCGGCCAGCATATCCATGCCGGTGCGGCGGCAGGAGCTGCGCCCGGTTCTGATGTTCCTCCCGATGCTCCTAATGGTCCTCCGGGTGATGACACCGTCGAAGGCCGGTTCCGAGAGGTATAGATTTCGGATTGTTCCGAAGAAAACCCCTCTCTTTTATTCCTAGAGGGGGGTGTCCGGCGGGCTTTTGCCTGCGCGTCGCGTTATGCGTTAAAGGTCGAAACGTGGGAATATGCTTCGTTTGATTTCAGCGATGGCTGAATCGTTGTGATTGACTATTTCGCTTCGGATGTTGGCGTCGATGCGATATTCGCCGGGATCGTGGAAGATCGTGAGGTTGGCTAGGGAGTCGAAGGAGTCTGGGACGGTGTCCGGGAGTTCGATGTCCGCCATGGTTGCGAGGTCCATGGTCCATGCTCTGGCGACGGCCGACATGTCGTAACCTCCTCCTCCGACTGCGATCCACGGGCATCCGATTTCGTTGACCAGGGTTGCGAATTTTCGGACGGCTAGGTTGTGGCCTTGGGTTGTGAGCGATAGGTGGGCGAGGGGATCGTTGCGGTGGGTGTCGATCCCGAGTTGCGTGAAGATGAGGTCGGGTTCGAAAGCTCTCGCGAGGTCGGGGATGATGGCGTCGAACGCTTGGTGCCATAGATAATCGTCGGTGTATGGAGCCAGGGGTATGTTGACGCTGTAGCCTTCACCGTCGCCGATGCCGATTTCGTTTGGTCCGCCGGTTCCGGGGAAGAGCCACTGGCCGGATTCGTGGATGGATACGGTCATCGCTCTTTCAGTTTCATAGAGCCCGGCTTGGACGCCGTCGCCGTGGTGTACGTCGATGTCGACGTAGAAGACGCGGAGTCCTTGGTCGATGAGATGCTTGATAGCGATTACGGCATCGTTGAAGATGCCGAACCCGGATGCGCGGTCGCTCATGGCGTGGTGGTGCATGCCGCCGGCGGGGACGAATGCGTTTTTGGTTTGGCCGCTGAGGACGCGTTCCGCGGCGAGCATCGCGCCTCCGGCGGCGAGGGCGGCGTGGCGGTACATGCCTGGGCGTGGCGGGTTGTCGCCGGGGCCGAATCCGAATTGGTGCATTGCCGGGACTATGCCGCCGGTGTCGATGGCTTTGACGACATCGATGTAGTCGGTGTCGTGGAAGATAGCAATTTCGTCGTCGGTGGCTAGACGGGGTGCTTCGGTTGCGATGTTTTCGGTTTCAAGGAGGCCGACGCTGCGCATGAGTTCGTGCATGTGCATGAGCCTTATGGGGCGCATGGGATGCGTTGGGCTAAGGACGTGTTGCGACTGCTCGTGGGAGTAGATGAGCGAGGTGGTCTGGATCGCGGAGGTCATCAGGGATTGATGTTACCGCGAGGGATGTCGGTTAGGTTTTGAAACGTCGATACGTCAACGCCATGATTCCTAGCCCGATGAGCGCAAACACGATGATCGCGCTGGGTTTGACGGTGGGCCATTCGTCGTCGGGACCGCCGGTGAAGTATACGCTGGATGGCGTGGGGATCGGGGTTGCGGCTGGCGGCTGTTCAGGAGCGATGGTGGCTTGTGGTTGCGGTTCGGATGTTCTTGACGCTGAATTGGCTTGATCAATGGTCACTGGTTGCGGAGTGGCGATGTCGTCGATCTCCTGATCGGTTCGGGTCAATTCCGCATCCAACGTGCCGGTTGTGATGGTGGGCAGTCCGGGGATCGTGGGTGGCAGGTCGGTTTGGATGTCGATGATTGTCTCGATCGAAGAACCTACTGGGGGTAATCGCCAGTCGCGGCGCCATTCGTTCTCGATCTGGGTCAGGTTTCCGCCGAAAACGGTTTGCATGGCTTCGTCGATTTCTTTCCCGGTGTTGAGTTCGTCGAGGAGCTTGCCGACGGAATCGCGTCCGTAGTTTTCGAGGAGGAAACCTACGAAGTCGGCGGACTGGATGTAGAAGCGGTGGATGTCGGGGCGTAGACCGGGCACCGAATCCATCTTGGCGAATTCGCTGACGTTTCCGGAGCGGGCGAAGGATGCGAAATCTCGAGATGGCTTTCGTCGATCGCCGGTTTCCCAGAAGCTGGCGTTGCCTTCGTTCAGCCATCCGGGTGCGGCGGTTGCATACGGGGATGTGAATTTGCGGGCGAACATGAGGTGGGTCAATTCGTGAACGAGGATTTCGGCGGATGGGGAAGACATGATGGTGAGGTTGTACGTGTCGTATGCGAAGCCGCCGAAATAGGTGCCGTCGGTTGCAGCTTGGCTGATGCGTGGTCCGTGGATGGTGAGTTCACGGAGGTTGGGGAATATGACGGCGCGGTATTGCGGGCTGTCGGTGACTCCGAGAGCGGAGCTGATCTCGGGGAGGCGCGATGCGACTTGGGAATGGAGGTTTTCGATTGATCTTCGGTTGAGGCCGTAGTAGACGATTTCGAGAAGGTCGTCGGAGACTCGTTGCCAGTCGTGGGCGGTGCCGAGGTGTTCGAGGTGGTAGGTCTTGGAGGTGTAGATGTCGTTTTCGACAGAGATGAATTCGAAGCGAACGTCGAAGACGGTTCCGGGCGGGAAGTATGAGGGAGTTTGGAGGTCGATTTCGCCGGAGGCTTTCAATCCGTTAATTCGAACTGGTTCGAATTCGACGTAGCGGTAAGACGCGATGGTGTCGTTGCCGTGGGGTCGGACCCAAAGGCGCGCTTCTTTGATTTCGACGTCGATGTCGATTTCAATATCGACGGTGATTTTGTCTGAGAGGGTGACTTGGTGGGTGACGACCTCGTTTTCCGCGGGCCGCGGTGCTTGCGCCAAGGCGGGAACTGAGACGAAGAAGGCGAATCCGATCAGCGCCGTCGTTGCAATGAGGAACGATAACGATTTGGCACGCGGTCTTTTGAGTCGTGTCGGGCGCATGGAATTCTTGAATCTAGGCGTCGAAGAAGGTCGGCATGAATTTGCTTCGCTGTATATGAATACGGCAGGGGGCTGATGACAGATTTTATGCTCATTGCTGTAAAGTGATTTCGTCAGGGATCGCAAGACCGGATTGAAAGGCGAGCAGATGCGTTACTACCAGTTCCTAATCGGCGACGAAGTGCATGTGGGGGTCGAAGCCACGGATGGCATGGTTACCGACTTGACGTCGATAACCGGAGAGGCCGATTCGACGTTGTCGTTGTTCAAGGCGGCGCATCTTGGTGGTGTGGGTATAGATGATGTGGCGAACGGGATTTTGAGACGCGGCGGTGGAGGCGAGATGTCGGTTTCGGAACTGTGCGCCGGGGATGGGGATGCTCGGTTGTTGCCGCCGATTTTTGCTCCTGAGGTTTGGGCGTTCGGGGTTACGTATATGGACAGCATGCGGGAGCGGCAGGCGGAGAGTGGTTCTCCGGATGTCTATGCGCTGGTGTATAACGCGGATCGACCGGAGGCGTTTTTCAAGGCGACGGCCGAGCGGCTGGTGTCGCCGGGTGATGCGGTGGGAATCCGTGCGGATTCGGAGTGGGATGTTCCGGAGCCGGAGCTGGCGTTCGTGCTTTACGAGGGCGAGATCGTGGCGTACACGATCGGGAACGACATGAGTAGCCGGTCGATTGAGGGGGCGAATCCGCTTTATCTCCCGCAGGCTAAGGTTTACGACCGGTCTTGTGCAATCGGGCCGTGTATTGCGACGCCGGAGGTTGTTGGTGATGCTCAAAAATTGGATGTCGGTCTCCAGATCGAGCGGGATGGTGAGGTGGCGTTTGATGGGTCGTCGAATACGTCTCAGATGAAGCGTGACTGTAACTACTTGGCGGATTGGTTGCAGCGGCACAATCAGGTTCCGAATGGGACGACGGTCTGCACGGGGACGGGGACGATTCCGCCGCCGGAGTTCACTTTGGCGGAGGGTGATGTGGTGAGCATATCGATCGGTGGGATCGGGACGTTGGTGAATTCGGTGGTGGTGGTTTGAACTAGGATGTGAAGGATTTTGAAGGATGGGAAGGAAGGGATGTTGGTTTTGGCGGCGATGTTAACTTGGAGGTGCTGATGGAACCAAGGAATGGTGCTTGTTTTTGGTAGATATGGGCTTGATTGATCTGTCTCGACATACTGAGCCGACCGCGAATAGTGCGTTGGGGCGTGCTTTAGGGGGATGTTGCCGTCGTGCCGAGTTCGGCATGAGGACACGGGGGTGATCGTGGGTGGAGCTGGTTTGCAGCCGGATATTTTGGTTACCGCGCCTGATCGTGCTCCAGTGGCGATTGAGGCGGAGTACGAACCGGCAAATTCGGTGGAGGATGATGCTCGGGCTCGTCTGGGGTTGACGGTTGCGGATGGTCACCGGCGCATCGAGGCTGCGATTGCATTGCGGTATCCCAATGAGCTGCGGTACGCGTCTGACTTGGAAACAGCGGTGCGCAACGCGCGACATTCTTACGCGGTGCGGTACGAAAACGGGGATCGTTTTCCGTCATCCGGCTGGCTGGAAGGTTCGTGCGAAGATGTCGCAGATATGGTGCGGTTGTTATCTGTTCCGCAGAGTGCGGTGAATGAGGCATCCGACTACTTGGAGTTGGGAATCGAGACCGCCGCTGATCGTTTGAACGAGATATCAGAGTTGCGGCCGAGAGTAGCCTCTGAGATCGCCGGTCTGCTCGGGATGTCGAACGTCCACCAGACGCGTCGGATGGCGTGTGCGATCCTCGCGAATGCGATGGTGTTTCATGACCGTGTGGCAGATATGCATGAGGGCGTTCAAAACCTGCATATGGTGTGCGGGCCGGAAGTCGCTAACCCGCAGGCGGAAGTCCTAGCAACGTGGCGGCAGATATTGGAGATCAACTACTGGCCGATCTTTGCGATAGCGCGGGACATTCTTAGTCAGATGTCGCCTGGAGATGCGGCTCGGATATTGCGGGTGTTGCGAGAGACTGCTGGCAATGTTTCGGCGTCAGGGGCGAACGTTGCACATGACTTAACTGGCCGGGTGTTCCAGCGGTTGATAGCGGACCGAAAGTATCTGGCGACGTTCTACACGTTGCCGTCGTCGGCCGCGTTGCTTGCACGGTTGGCGGTTGCGAAGATGCGAGGTGTCGACTGGTCGGATGCGGAGGCTATCGCGAATCTACGCGTGGGTGATTTCGCGTGCGGTACGGGTGCGTTGCTCGGCGCAGTGTACGAGCAGATCGCGACTCGCCATGAGAATGCGGGTGGCCTATCCGAGGATCTGCACCGAGCGATGATGGAGGAGGTTCTGTACGGGTGTGATGTGATGCCGTCGGCGATTCATATCACGGGTGCGACGTTGTCGGGTGCGCATCCGAATGTAAGGTTTGGCGGTTCGCGGCTTTACACGTTGCCGTACGGACGCCAACGCGACGGCTCGGTAGCGATTGGCTCGCTGGAGTTGCTGCAGTCATCATCGGTGATGACGTTGATCAACACGACCGATCCGGCGCTTCGGACTGGAAGCGCGGGTGAGGAGACGGCGTCGCAAATCGTTGTCGATGTGCCGGATGAAGGTTTTGATTTGGTGATCATGAATCCGCCGTTTACGCGTGCTACGAATCACGAAGGCGCGCACGCCGATATCACTAATCCAGCATTTGCGGCGTTCAATGCTACGCGTCAGGACCAAACCGAAATGGGCAAGCGTTTGAACCGGTTCGGTCGCAATAGCGCATATCACGGCAACGCGGGGATCGCTTCGGCGTTCGCCGCGTTAGGACACATGAAGCTCAGACCGGGTGGCGTTTTGGCGCTGGTATTACCGTTAACAGCGGCTGGCGGATCATCTTGGCAGAATTTCCGTCGGATGCTGGCGCAGAACTTTAACGACATAAGTGTATTGAGCATCGCGACAAACAACCGGGATATGGCATTCT
This sequence comes from uncultured Dehalococcoidia bacterium, assembly GCA_951812795.1. Taxonomy (GTDB): domain Bacteria; phylum Chloroflexota; class Dehalococcoidia; order Lucifugimonadales; family Lucifugimonadaceae; genus Bin127. The sequence goes on along the minus strand of OX638325.1, from coordinate 1,109,236 downwards.
CTTCGGATACCAGTATCGCTGAATGTTTGGTGATCGCGCGAAAGTCTGAGCAGGATGAGAAGTCGCCGAAACGCGCAGCGTTCACATCATTCAATCGCCGTCCGGTCGGTTTCGCGCAGTCGGCTAACATCGCCCTAGCAATCTTCCGTAATGTGCGGTCGATTAGAGGAGTTGAAGACGGCCCCTTTGGCGGTACACGCGTGATGGTTGGCGATGAGCTAATCGGCGAAACGCTGTCTGCACCGTTCGGCACAAATGGAGAGGCGTGGACCTCGGTCCGTCTGTTGGACGTATCAGTTGCCCAAACCGCGTTCGCGTTGACGGACTCCCGGCTATGGTTGCCGGGCATCGGTACGGAGATGGAATTGAAAACCGTTCCGCTGTGTGAAATCGGTAAGATGGGCGTTGTTGATCGTGACATCAACGGTCCAGCGCCTCGAGGCCCATTCGACAAAGTGGGATACAGACCCAACGCGACCTACCCCTCGCTATGGAATCACAACGCGAAAAAAGAGACGCGGATAGTGTGCGAACCGGATTCGCAACTGATAGCCAGGAAGGATCTAGAGGATAAGGCAGCGACGATCTGGGGAACTGCAAGTCGTTCTCACCTTAATCGCGACTATACCCTCGGTTCACAACCGCTGGCTGTTGCTTTCACCGAAGATGCGACAATTGGTGGCAGGGCATGGCCCAACGTGATTTTCGATGATGAGCAGCACGATTACGCCTTCGCGCTGTGGTGCAACAGCACACTGGGTTTACTGAATTATTGGTGGCATTCGAGCCGGCAACAACCGGGCAGAGGGATTATCACCATAAGGCTCGCCGAGATTTTGCCCGTCCTGGATTTAACGGCTCTCACCGACGAGCAGCATGTGACAGCGGAGCGTATCTTTGATGAGTTCAGGGACAAGGAGTTTCTGCCGGCGTACATAGCGGACGCCGATCCAAATCGGGCGATACTCGACCGGCGAGTGATGTGTGACCTGCTCGGGTTCGACCGGGACGTCTATGAAGCAGTGCGACGTCTGGCTGCCAAGTGGTGCGCTGAGCCGTCGGTGCACGGTGGGAAGCCGCGGCCGAAGGGCGCTAAGCTCGTGATCGACGTTGGGGTTTAGGGCGCTGATGGCTGGACGTGGGGGCAAAGCCTCTTAATCGGGGTCCAATCCGAAGTCCATCTGCTTTGGTTTGCCCTTTAGGAGATCGGCGAGGGATTTCTCGTATTTGGCTTTTCGGCGAGCGGCGTCGACTTTGCGTTCTGCGACTCGTCTGGTGATTTCTTCTTCACAATCGGAGCAGAGGTCTACGGCTATCGACGAGATGATGTTGCCTTCGTCGTCGACTTGTCGGATCGCGGCGCTGGTAGGTATCTCGGTACCGCAAAGGTGACAGGGTGCGACGATCTGGGTGCCGCCAGTTTCGGGGGTGTTCGCCTCTGATGTCATTGGTTTTAAGGATAGTATCGCGATTGTTGTTTGGGGGTTTGAACTAGGATGCGAAGGATTGGGAATGATGTTCAAGGGGGTTTTAGTTGTTGCGTTGAATTTCGGGCATCCCCTGCGTGCTTCGCACGCGTCCCCTTCGCAAAGCGAAGGGGAGGTGTGCATAACCACCGTCATTCCGGCGAAAACTGGAATCCAGAGAGGCCGGGCAACGGAGTGCAAAGCGAAACGCCAAGTCTAAAGCCCCTTTAATTCCCCCTTGGGCATCAAGGGGGAGGGTTGTGTAATTCCTCCTTGGGCGTCAAGGGGGAGGGTTGTGCACAGCACTCCTACGTGGCGTGCTCTTCGCGGAGCAGAGGGGAGGGAAATGGTGTGCTTTGTTTTCCTCTGGGTTCCCGCGTCCGCGGGAATGACGGCTGTTTCGCGGGAATGACGGTTGCTTCGCGGGAATGTGGCGTGTTCGCGGGAATGTGGCGTGGTTGTTGTCTGAACCGCGGATTACGCGGATTGCGTTGGCGGGCTGTGATGGGTTTTGAGTGGCTTGGGTCGCTGGGTGTTTACCAAGTTGGCCAAATTGCAGGGTTGTTGTTGGATTGCTTCGGGGAGGGTGTTTTGGGTTGGTTGCGTTTAAGATTAGAAGTTGCGTTGTGTGGTTCGGGATGGTGTGCTGAAGTCAGATATCGAGGTTCTCTTGGCTCAAACCGCAGAAAAACTTGGGGAAACTACGGAAACGGACGTTGATGCTTCTTTCGTGCAGGATTTCGCACGGAAGGTTAGGGAGAATGTGCAGCAGGTTTTCGTCGGTAAGGGTGATGCGATAGATCTTGCGATAATCGCAATGCTTGGTCGTGGTCACGTGTTGTTTGAGGATGTTCCGGGGACTGGTAAGACGACGCTGGCGAAGACGATTGCGGCGTCGCTGGGATTGGATTTCAAACGGGTCCAGTTCACGCCGGACTTGGTCCCTTCGGATGTGTTGGGGGTGAATATCTACAATTCCGGTTTGGGCGCGTTTGAGTTCAAGGCGGGTCCGATTTTTACTCAGATATTGTTGGCTGATGAGATCAACCGGGCGACGCCGCGTACGCAGTCGGCGTTGTTGGAGGCGATGCAGGAGCAGCAGGTTTCGGTGGACGGGACGACGATGCAATTGAGTTCTCCGTTTCTGGTTTTGGCGACGTTGAATCCGGTGGAGATGGAGGGAACGTTTATGTTGCCGGAGGCACAATTGGATCGGTTCTTGTTGAAGTTGTCGATCGGGTATCCGTCGGACGAGGAGGAATCGGTGATGCTTCAGCGATTCCAGACCGGCGACGGAACGATTTCGGTTGATGTGTGTGCTGATGCTTCAGATGTGGAACGGGCTCGGGAGATTGTGGAGACGGTTCGGGTTGCGGACCATGTGCGAGAGTATTTGGTTGCAGTAGTTAGAGCAACGCGTAACAATGCGCAGATTCGATTGGGTGCGAGCCCGCGGGCGTCTTTGGCATTGCAACATGCGGCGCAGGCACGGGCGGCGATGCATGGTCGGGATTACGCGATGCCAGACGATATCAAGATCTTGGCAGGCGCGGTGCTTTCGCATCGGGTGATTCTGGAATCGAGCATGCAGATGCGGCGTCGTGAATCGGCGCAGGTGATCGAGGATGTTGTGGCGCAGGTGCCGGTGCCGATCGAGCGTTGAGATGAATTTTGCCCTCACCTCCGGATCGAGTCCGGGGCAGGCTCTAGGCCACTCCCGCCGAGCGGGCGAGGGGGCCGAACGTTTTTTCGAACGTGTGCGGTTTGACGGGGGATGGAGCGGCGTGCTTTGCTTTATTCTGGATTCCGGCTTTCGCCGGAATGACGTTAGCGTTGGCCGGATTGACGGTTGGGTTGGCGTGGGTTTCGGGTCGGGATCGCGAGCGACTCCCGGTTGCCCTTCCCCTCTGGATTCCGGCTTTCGCCGGAATGACGATGGTGTTGGGTTGGCTTTTGGTTCGGGATCGCGAGCGACTCCCGGTTGCCCTTCCCCACTGGATTCCGGCTTTCGCCGGAATGACGATGGTGTTGGCTTGGATGACGTCGGCTTTCGCCGGAATGACGGTGGTGTTGGGTTGGCTTTTGGGTCGAGATCGCGAGCGACTCCCGGTTGCCCTTCCCCTCTGGATTCCGGCTTTCGCCGGAATGACGTAAGGGTCGGCGAGAATGACGTGAGGATTGGGGGTTGCGGTAATGATTAATCCGATGATGAGGACGTTCCGTGAGAAGCGGACTCGGGATCTGCGTGCGCCGGATGTGATCGGTGAGTTGTTCATGTTGTTGATGGTGGTGGTGATCGGGGTCGGCGCGGGGACTGGGTCGGCGTTAGTGGTGGCTTTGGGAACGACGGCGTTTGTGATTTCGGCTGGCGGGACGTTGTGGTCGAAATTGTCGTTGGCGGAGGTTGCCTACGATGCTGAGCCTTCGGACACTCATGCGTTCGAGGGTGATGAGATCGAGATCGTGATGACGTTGGAGAATCGGAAGCCGTTGCCGATACCGTGGGTTCAGATCATAGAGTTTTTGCCAACGGGAGTGACGCCGTTGAGTGATGAGAATGTGAAGCGTCGGGCGTATGCGGGGGGCAGCGAGATCGTGGAGACGACGAGTTTGGCGGGATACGAGCGGATTAGGTTCCGGCACCACGTCCGGGCGCATCATCGAGGGCACTATTCGATCGGCCCGACGGAGCTGCGGAGTGGAGATTTGTTTGGTTTATTCGGCACGGTGCGGCGCGATTCGAGGTCTGAGCACGGGATCACGGTGTATCCGCGGATCGTGCCTCTTGAAGGTTGGGAGTTGCCGGCGGCCAAGCCGATGGGGGACATATTGGCTCGCAACATGCTTTTGGATGACCCGTCTCGGCCTCGGAGCGTGCGGGACTATCGTCCGGGTGATCCATTGAAGCGGATCGATTGGAAGTTGAGTGCGAAACGCGACGAGTTGACGGTGCGGACGTATGACCAGAGCGTAAGCAACGACGTGGTGGTAATGCTCGAGTCGAGGACGGTTGACTACGCTTGGCACGGTTACAAATACGATGTGCTGGAGGCGGCGGTTACGGGAGCGGCATCGATCGCGGTTCGTTGCGCGGACTTGGGATATCGCGTGGCGTTGGTCGCGAACGGGGTGCGTCCGACGCGTGGGGTGATGTCGGTGGTGCCGGCCGGAGATGGCCCGCATCACATCAGGACGATATTGGAGGCGCTGGCTTTTGTGCAGCCGCTGTCGTTTACGGCATTGGATGCCTTGGCGATGGATCGTGGGGCGCAGGCGATATCGAGTGGTTCGTCCATCATCATGGTGGCGGGATTCTTGACGGAGCCGGTGGTTGCGTATCTGCACCACGAGCTGCGCGAAGGCCATCGGGTTTCGATTGCTTGGGTCGGACGTGAGGAGCCGCCGCAGGTAACGGGGATACCGGTTGTCGATGCGAGGGAGACGTTCAAGATCGACGAAGACGCGGAAGATTTGATGATGTCGATAGTGGACGAACAGATCGAGATGAATGCTCGGATGAATCTACCGACGCGCGAGTACGACCATGTCTGATTGGCGCAACCAGGTGGTTTTTACCGCGATTGCGGTAGCGGAGAGCGTGGTTGTCTTCACGATCCTGGCGGTGATCGGCGCGGGATTGAGTCTGGAATACACGGCGTTGCATTGGAGCACGGTGTTGCTGGTGTACTTGGTTGGGATGGTAGCTTCTTGGGTGGTCGGCGGATTGCGAGGCGGTGTCGCGACGGTGGCGTTGATCTACGGCGCTGCTGGACTTGCGACGATATACGCGGCGGTAGCGACCACGCGATTGGAAGATGGTTTCAATTTCGATCTGGCTTGGATCTATCACGTCTTCAATCGAGATCTGACGGGGGAGTCGGTTGCAGCGTTATTGATGGCGTTGATCGCGACGGTGCTGATATGGCGTCGATCGTCGACGATAATTCGGGACGATCGAGATGCGCCGGATCATTTGAAACGAATATTCAAGCGCGGTTTGGTGTTACTTGCGATCGGGTTGATCATCGACGAGATCGCGTCGACGGAGCTGGGATTGGCACAGCTGCTGATTCCGTATTTCATCGCCACTTTGGGCGGGATGGCGGTGGCGCGATTGCCGGCAGATTCGCAGGTCGCGGGTAGGTGGACGCGGATCATACTCGTGGCGCTCGGGGCGTTTCTGGGCACCGGGTTGATCGCGGGGTTTTTCGGTGGTCGATATGGATACGCGGGATTGAACGCGCTCTGGGTCGTTTGGGGTTGGACGGTGGATGCGATCTTGTGGTTGTTGTACTGGCCGTTGACGGCGATCGGTTGGATTGTCGCAAAGATCATCGAGTTGTTGCAATCGCTGTTTGGTGGAGAACCGCCGGAGCAGGAGGAGCAGCAAGGGCAGGGGGAGCGTCCGGAGTTTCCTGAGCGTGAGGCGACAGAGGCGGCGAACAACGATTGGGTCGAGGCGGTGTTGGAGGCGTTGCAGTGGCCGCTGACCATTTTGCTCTTATTCGTGGTGCTGATCATCGCAGCATTGGCATATCGACGGATCGTGAGGCGGTTGTCGCGGGATGATGGGGTCGAGCGCGAGACCATCAGGGACGAGGTGGACGAGGTGACGTACTGGGATCTTCTAAAGGGGTTGTTGCCGGATTGGATGACGCGACGGGGGCAGCCAAGGCACCTATGGAGGTATCCGGATGAACCGGGTATCCGGGAGGTGTTCATGCTGTATTTCGAGACTTTGGAGATGGCGTTGGCGCGGGGTTTGGAGTTCAATTCGCGTCTTACACCGACGGAGCGACAAGCAGACTTAGCGGCGGTGCTTGACGGTGCGCCGATCAGGGATATCACGTCGCGCTTCAACGCTGCTTGTTACGGGAATGTTCCGACTGAGGAATCTCAGGTGGAGTCGTTGAGGTCTCGATTGGCCTCGGCGGTTGAGGCGTTGGATGCGCGACGCAAGGAATCGGGCGACGAACCGTCGTCCGTGCATCCGGTCAGTTAGGAGCTTCCTTGATCGTCGTCGCCGATGGTGATTACGCGGAGGAGGTTTGTGCTTCCAGTCTGGCCGATCGGCACACCGGCGACAAGGACGACGGTGTCGGCATCTTTTGCGAAGCCGATTTCTTTCGCGAGATTGGCTCCGTAACCGAACATTTGGTCGAGTTCGGCGAGTGATTCGGCGAGGATTGGGATCACTCCCCACCGCATGGAGAGGTTGTTGAGGGTTTTTTGGTTTGGGGAGAGCGCGATGATTGGTGTCCGTGGTCTGAATGCGGCGACGCGGTCGGCGGTGGTTCCGGTCTCGGTGAAGGTTAAGATGGCCTTGGAGCGGAGGGTGTCGGCGGTACGTGCGGCATCGAAGGCGATGATCGAATTGATCTGGGCGTGCCGGCCTTCTTTGTCAATGATTGCCATGCGTCGGTTGCGGAGCATTTCGGTGTCGAGGTACCGTTCGGCCATTTTGGAGACGCGCGCCATGAATTTGACGGCTGCGACGGGGTAATCGCCGACGGAGGTTTCGGCGGAGAGCATAACGGCATCCGTGCCGTCGCGTACGGCGTTGTAGACGTCGGTGGATTCGGCGCGCGTGGGGTAGGGATTGTCGCGCATTGACTCGAGCATCTGGGTTGCGGTGATGACGGGTTTGCCGACTTCGTTGGCCATTCGGATCATGCGTTTCTGGGTCGTCGGGACGAGGTGCAGCGGCATCTCGACACCGAGGTCGCCGCGGGCGACCATGATGACGTCGGTTTCGTCAAGAATCTCGTTCAGGTTGTCGACGGCTTCTTTGATTTCGATTTTTGCGACCAATACTGGGTTACGTCCGGCATCGGCTAGCCACTTTCGGACGGCCCTGAGATCGTCGCGATTTCGGATATATGAGAGACCGACGAAATCGACATCGGCTTTGACGGCGAAATCGAGGGCGGCGACGGTTTCGTCGGTGAAATAGTCGAGGGTTGAGGTGTTGCCGGGCGCAGTTACCGCTTTGTCGGATTGGATCAGGCCGCCGCGGCGGACGGTGCAGTGGATCTCTTCGCCGTCGACTTTGTCTACTCGGAGTTCTACGGCGCCTTCGTCAATGAGGATGCTAGCTCGGGGTCTGATGTCGTGGTGCAGACCGGCGGGCCACACGGTGCCGCGTTGAGATGTGGTGTGAACGCGTTCCGCGGTAAGAACGAATTTGTCACGAGTATTGACGGCGATCCCTTCGCGTCCGCTTTGATTGACGGCTTGTTCGGGGTGCACGGTTCCGATGCGATATTTGGGTCCTGGAAGGTCGGCGAGGATGCCGACGTGGACACCGATTTGCTTCGCGGCTTCGCGCACTGCGGCGACATATTCGGAGTGATCTTCGGGGCTGCCGTGTGAGAGGTTGAGACGTGCGACGGACATGCCGGCGCGGATGAGTTGACGTGTTCGGTTTACATTCCCGGTAGCGGGTCCGATTGTGCAAACGATGCGGGTCCGCGGCAGGTTCTTGACGAAGGGAGGGAGTTGTTGCATGGGTGAAGCTAAATCTCCGAATGTGAACTACGACTCGGTTTAATGTACAACGCGGATTGACGTGCGTCTTTGCGGTCGATGAAAAAAGGCGTGATTCATCGTGATTTGGTTCATTTGATATGATTAAGTTAGATGGGTGCGCGCCGTCGCGCGTCTACTGGGAAACATGGGGGGAGCCCGAGATTTGAACACGTTTGAAGCTCTGCTCGCATTGCAAGAGATCGATCAGGGACTGTTGCGTCAGCGGCAATCGTACTCCCAGATCGCGCTTGATTTGCAGGACAAAGCGAATCGATTGAAAGCCCTGCGCGAGAAGTGCGAACAGGCTAAGCGATCGCAGATGCAGACAGAGGTGGCGATGAAGCGGATGGAGTTGGAACGGGCCTCAGAAAATCAGAGTCGTGCGGAGATGGAGGAGTTGCTGTACAGCGGTACTGAGGTTACAAATCCTCGTGACTATTATCGGATGGAGTTGCGTTTACAGGAGCATTCTAACCGTATAGACGCGATTGATCAACGGTTGGATCCGATCAAGACGGCTGCGAACGAGGCACGTCAGGTGCATTCGGACTTGCTAGTCCAACTTGAAGAGATGGAAGATGAGTGGGTGGAGCAGAAGCGCGTTGGGACCGATAAGCAAGCCCGGATTTCGGAGCAGTACAACGAAGCACTCAAGCACCGAAACGAAACGGCCGAGAATATTCCGTCGGGCCACTTGGGTGAGTACACGCGGTTGTTCAAGAGCAACGGCGGGATGGCGGTCACGATGGTGGAACGCGACATCTGTGTGGGCTGTTCAGAACGCGTATCGATGGGTGAATTGAACGTGCTCAAGCAGGCCGATGATCCGATATTGTGTCATTGCGGGAAGTATTTGATCACGCTTAGCACGGACTGATCGGCGATGCGGGCCATCGGTTATGTCCAAGTTCTTGGAACCGTCAACGGCGAGGCGTATTTTGACGACGAACGTCTCAAAGATATGGTCGGAGCGGTTGCCGATGTTGCAGGATCGTGGGGCCAGATTGCTGAGATCGAGAGTCGCCTGAAGAATTCGGCCGAGGATCCGATTCAGCAGATCGTCGACTTTTGCCGCACGGGCGGGCACCGCCTGATGACGATACTTAGTCCGGATTCCGAGGATTCGTTGTTTTCCGCGGTCGAGGCGGAGTTGAACGCGTCGATGGGTACTGCGTTTCAAAGGCAGATTCCTGAGGAGTTTGGCGACAAGCAGTTTGCGGAGTTGATGGAGCGTTTGGAGGGTCCGCACGGGCAGCCGGCGTTGGTGGTAATCCCGGATGCGACACACCTCGCGTCGGATCTGGAGATGCTGGTTGAGCGACTGCTGTATATCAGGCGTTCTGGTTCGGACGCGATCTGTACGGATATCGCGATGCCCGATCCGTTGCAGAGCGGCGAAGAGTTGTTGGGTCTGCGCGGCGAGCCGGACTGGTTGCGGAAGCGGATCCGTGAGAGGATTCGTGAAAAGGCTGCGCGAGGAAAGGTCCTCGGTCGGACGCCTTATGGATATCGGTGCGGTGCAGATGGGACGCTCAAACCGGTGGTCGAGGAAGCGCAGGTAGTTAGGCAGATTTACGACTGGTACATCGGCGAAGAGGGCGAGGATGGCGAGGTGGTTCGGGATGGAATGGGAATGCGTCTTATAGCGCAACGGTTGGCGGCGGATGGTGTTCCGACACGCACCGGCAAACCTTGGTCAACGGCTACGGTTTCGATCATCTTGAAAAACCGTGTGTACGTCGGGACCTACACACGGTATGGTTTTTTGGTGTCGGGCAACCACGAGCCGATTATTGGCCGATCGACGTTCCGCAAAGCGCAGGACGCGTTGGTGGTCAAGCAACGGCAGCGTAGGTTGTCGAAATCGGAAGATCCGTTCTTGCTTGGGGGTTTGTTGCGATGTGGTCAGTGCGGCCATGGTGTTCCGGGTTTGACGAGGCGGCGCAGTTGGCGGCGGCAGGACGATACAACGGCGACCAGAACGTATCGGTATTACGAGTTTTACGAGTGTCAACATCGGCGCGCGGCGAAGAGTGGCGACGGGGATGCGGTCAGGTGTCCCCGATGGCGTGCGGACGAATTGGATGGCGAGGTTCGAAAGGCTGTAGGTGGTTGGTTGCCGGAGACGGTGAAGCGGATTCGACCGATTGAAACAGAGTTGTCTTTGGAGGAGAAGCTAGAGAACGCTGAGAAGACGTTTCTGAGCGAGGCTCGGGTAGTTTCTACGGGTCGTGGCGATTTGGAGAATCTCGAGCCGTTCCTGTCGGAGATCAAGCGAATCCGCAGGTTGGTGCAGCAAGAGGAACAGGTCGACGCTAAAAATGGGTCAACTGGAAACGTGCCGCGTGAGCGGATGACGCGGGATCTGATCGCTGATGTCGTAGGATCCGACGATGTGTTGAAGGCAAGGGAGGCTCTAACTGCGTTAGTAGACGATGTGGTTGTGAACGAAGATTCGGTGACGGTTCAGCCTCGGGTCTCGGCGTAGGTTGAGGGTGTCCAAACGAGCGCGATGTTAGTCTGAGGTCAAAGCGAGGCGGATGGGCGACCGCTGCGGGTCGGTGCGAGCCGGCCTTGTGGAGGAAAGTCCGAGCACCAACGGGCAAGGGCGCCTGCTAACGGCAGGGCGGGGCGACCCGACGGAAAGTGCAACAGAAAGAATACCGCTTTCGATGTGGGCTACTAGCCCGTTTTCATCGAGAGTAAGGGCGAACGGGTGCGGTAAGAGCGCACCGCGTCGGCGGTAACGTCGGCGGCAATGCAAACCCCGCTCGGTGCAAGGCCAAATAGGGGGGCGTTAAGATGATTGTCCGCATCAGCTCCCGGGTAGGCCGCAAGAGGTCACGGGCGACCGTGACCGCAGATGGATGGTCGCACAGGGTTGGCGGTAGAGGGAAGAAGGCTGCGAAGCCGTAAACCTCGCCGCGGTCTGGACAGAACTCGGCTTATAGTCCGCCTCGCTGGAGATACTTGGCCTCGTCAGTTCGGGCTTGTCAGTTCCAACATTCGATTGACGGATCCGCCCAAGCACGTGTTCATTGGTTTGAATGAAGATGCTGATGTGATCGAAACACGGAACGGTGACTGAGACAGCCGACGAAATCGAAACAGGACATAAGTGCTAGTCGGACACTTCGCGTTCTCACTGCAGAGCCGCTGAGCGAAATGATCCGGGTTGATAGAATACGTTGCTGACTGTTAGGTATCGGTGGACAGCCCACGAATCGGTCTCAAGAGAGGAATAACACGGTGGCGAACAGCACGAAGGAAGGTCGAATCGATGTCGGTGTGCTGAATCCTGGAGAACTTTTCGGGGAACAGATCCATTACCAGATCCCGCGTTTCCAACGGAGGTATATCTGGAGCAAAGAGAAGCACTGGCAACAGTTATGGGCAGACGTCAAACACGTGGCGGATCAGTGTTACTCAGGCGGTAAACCGAACCCGCATTTCCTCGGCGCTGTCGTGTTGCAGCACGTCTATAAAGGTGTTGGTCAAACCCAGACTCGATTAGTGGTTGACGGTCAACAGCGTTTGACGACGCTGCAACTTCTGATTGACGCTATACACAAGTCATACTCGGAGCGTGGATACGAACCTGACGAGCCGCTGTGCGAACTTGTATGGAACGAACAAAAGACAACAGACGGCAACACCGCTCATATTTTCAAAGTCTGGCCGACTGTCATTGACCAGCCATCGTTTCGCCAAGCACTCTCCGATGAATCGATCGAAGACCCCGACTCGCCCATCATTCTCGCTCACAAGTACTTCTGCAACGAGGTAGACAAGTGGCTTGACGCTGCTCCAGATAACCTTCCAGACAAAGTTGAAGCTCTACTTCGAGCATCGCGGAGCCTTTTGCACATCGTCGTCATTGACCTGACGCCGAACGATAATCCACACGTCATCTTCGAATCATTGAATGCGCGGGGGGAATCGCTTCTCGAATCTGACCTCATCAAAAACATGGTGATGTACGAGGCTGACAGGGCTGGGATCGTGGATGGGACGACGAATGCTGACTGGCTATGGGATTTCAACGACCGTTGGTGGGTAACCGAGATTGGAAGGGGCCGGATCAAACAGGCACGCATCGATATTTTCCTCAATCAGTGGTTGATCATGCGGACTGCCAAATTCATCTCGAACGACGATGTGTTTCTCGCGTTTCGTCGTTTCTACACTGATGAGGTCGGCCTGCCCATCCACAAAGTCGCCATGGACATCAAGGACATCGGTGAGACATACCGATCACTGGAGACGGAGAAATCGTACGGCGGCTTCGTGTTTCCCACGTACCTGCGACGGTTCCTATATCGGCGAAGGATTATGCAACTTGGAGTAATTACGCCAGTACTGTTGTGGCTGTACTCAAAGGCAATCCCGCTAGATCAAATGGAGAAGGCTATCCAAGCTCTGGAAAGTCACGCGATCAGGCGAATGATCTTACTTAATCGGACGGCCGGACTGAACCGGACGTATGTAGAGTTGATCCGAGTTCTTGGAGATTCAGACCCTGAGATTGCTGGGGATGTCATCGTACGGTTTTTGTCTGGCAAAGGCTCCAACGTCGCTTCATGGCCTACGGATTCTGAATTCGAGGAAGCATTTTTGAATTACAACGCTTATCGCGGTTTGACGAGAGGGCGGTTGCGCATAGTTCTAGAGGGAATAGAGCAAGGACTGAGGTCGGATAAGGCCGAAGAGCAAGAGCCGCGTCGCAACCTCACCATTGAACACATAATGCCCCAAGCTTGGCGGGGTAACTATGATGTGCCAGGAGTCGATTCGGAAGAGCGCGACCGAATCGTTCACACGCTCGGAAATCTCACACTCGTCAATCAACCTCTCAATTCAGCCATGTCGAACGCGCCCTGGGTAGGCAAACGGGAAGAGCTCAAGAAACACAGCACACTGTTCTTGAATAAAGAACTCGTCGATGACTATGACGATATTACCTGGGGAGAAGCACAGATTGAGGATAGGGCACGTCGTCTCTGCCGGATGGCGATCAGGGTTTGGCCATACGCCGATCAACTGTGACTAAGGCGACGCCGAACTTTTGCGCCAGCACGGAACTGGTGGGATTTTACCGCTCAGTTCGGGCTTGTCAATTCCAACATTCGATTGACGAAATCGTTGACCAGTTCGCGGTTTTCCTCGAATTGGTGGTCTTCCATCCAGCCGTGGTAGAAGTTCGAGTGTAGGGCTTCGGCGGCTTTGAACCAAGCGAAGAGGATGGGCTCTTCTACTTCATCAGCCAAACGCTTGACGAACTGTGATATGGCGGCGTGTTTTTGAGCTCGGATGCCTCGGCGGTGCATCTCGGCGATTACGACGTGGGACGCGGCGCCCCAGAGTTTTTCAGACGCTTGGAAAATGTCGTTGACCTCGTATTCGCGATCAGCATCGCGGAGGAATTGTTGCGCCAAGTCTGCGTGTTCGGTTGCTAACATCGGTATTCGCTTTCAGATCAATAATCGACTCGAAGTGTGATATTCCTGAATTTTAATGGTTCAACGTCGGTAGCTGGTAAGTCGACGACTTTGAGGGAATTCGTTGGTTCGCCGAAAGACACCACACGATGGTGTGGGTATCTAACAACAATCGCATTTGCCGCTACCTTCCCAGAGTGCCAGTTCTTCTTCGGGGAGCGGCTCGAAGAACCGATCGTCGATTTTGATCTTGCCTTTCAACGTACCGAAAACCGGTTTTACGCGTGGTTGAACGCTGGCGAGTTTAGCTACCGGCGTTCCGTTGCGCGCGATGACGACTTCTTCGCCACTTTCGACTTGTTTGAGCAGGCGCGAGAGATGTTTTTTCGCTTCATGAACATTGACGGTGACCATGGCCGACTCCTTTGATGCTTGGTTAGCTAAATATATGACTATTCGAGATTTATGGAGTTACCGACCGTTTGGCCGACATCCCGGCCGCACCCATGGATTCCGGCTTTCGCCGGAATGACGAGGTATCGCGCGAATGACGGACGGTGCGTTGGAACTGCGAGGGGTAGCCGCGAGGGTTGCCGATAAGGAACGTTTAATCCACGACTTCTAGGGTGGAGATGCGGGGGGCGTGGATGTCTAGGGAGGCTCGCATGAATTGGTAGACGGCGTCGGTCATGGGGACGCATTCGGGGCACTCTTCGTTGGTGCCTGCGTTGTATTTGACCTTCATGAAGTCGTCGGAGAGTTCGAGGAGTTCGAGCGAACCGCCTTCGGAGGCGACCATGATGCCGATGTTGTCGATGACCATGTTTATCGCAGGGTCTGCGGTCTTCATTTTGGGGGTTTCCTTGGGTTTTGGTGTCTGCTGCGATTCTAATTGAGGGTGCTCACCCGTCTACACGGAGGTCAACGTTTGAGATTTGCTGTTGGATTTCGCCGACGACTTCGTTGCGTTTTTTGCCCCATCCTCGGTTTAGGGCTTCGATTAGTCGGGCTTCGGTGAGGTTGGCAAGGGGTTGTGGGACGCGGTGGGCGCGTCCGATCTCGTTGGCAAGGCGGACGTCTTTTGCACCTAGGTCCAGGTAGAAGGAAAGTTCGGTATCTTCGTAATCGTCTTCTGGCGGACGTTCAAATCCATCGAATGGACGCCGCTTTCCGCCAGAGCCTTCGTGGATCGCTTTGACTAGGACGTCGAGTTCCACGCCCGCTTTGACGCCTGCGGTGACGACTTCCATGCGTGCCATTCCGACCATGGCTCCGAAGAGTTGGTTCATGAGTTTGCAGATAGTGCCGGTTCCGAGCCCGCCGCAGTACTGGACTTTGTCGCCCATGGCGCCGAGGGTGGGTTTGATGTGATCGTAGGCGTCACGATCTCCGCCGACGTAGACCGAGAGGTCACGTTCCATGGCGCCGATTACGCCACCGCTCACTGGCGTGTCGAGGAACGTGATGCCTTGGTCGGCATATCTCGCGTGTAGGGATCTGACCATTTCCAGTGAGTTGGAGGTGCAGTCGATCACGATGGTGCCTTCGTCGACACCTTCCGAGACTCCGTCGTCCCCGAAACTGACGGCGTCGACGTGTTGGGGCATCGGGAGGCATGTGACGACGATGTCTTTGCCTGCGGCGGCTTCGGCAGGTGTGTCGGCCCAGTTCGCACCGTCTTCTAGCATGTCGGTTGCGGCGTCTGGGTTGAGGTCGTGAACGGTGAACTCTTCGGCGGCGGTCATCATGTGTTTGGCCATGGGTTTGCCCATGTGACCGATGCCGATCCATGCGATTTTCATTTTCGGGTCCTCACTGCATCCTTCTCTTTGTTTCTCCCTCTGGGGCAAGAGGAGGTGAATGCTCCCGAGAGAAGGACATTTAGTTTTGCGTTGTCAGTCTAATTGGCGAAGCCGGGGGTCGAAGCGGTCGCGGAACCAATCGCCTAGGAAGTTGAAGGCGAGTACGGTGAGCATGATGGCGAGTCCAGGGAAGAAGGATATCCACCATTCGGTGTAGATGTAGTTGCGTCCTTCTGCGACCATGACGCCCCAAGCGGGGGTCGGCGGGGGAATGCCGACGCCGAGAAAGGAGAGGCTTGCTTCGGTGAGGATCAGGGAGCCGAGTCTGAGTGTTGTGACAACGATAACCGTGTTGATGAGGCCGGGCATAACGTGGCGGTATAAGATTCGCCACGCGCTCGCTCCGGCTACCAGCGATGCCGAGACGTAGTCTCGGGTTTTTAGGCTAAGCGTTTCAGCGCGTGCTTGGCGTGCGACGCCGTTCCAGCTGAATATCGTTAGGAGGATGATGACGAGAGCGAAGGACTGACCGTAGACGATGACAGTGACGAGAGCCACCAGAATAAATGGGACGGCGAATGTGAAGTCGACAATGCGCATCAGTACCTCATCGAGGGTACCGCCTCTGTAGCCAGCTGCGAGGCCGACGAGCAATCCAATAACCGTGCCGATCGACAGCACGATTGTCGCGATCAGGAGCGAGATCCTCGCACCGTGGATGATGCGAGTCAGCATGTCCCGTCCCAATGGATCAGTGCCGAGGATATGCTCGGAGGAACCACCTGCCTGCCACATTGGCGGTATGTTGCGGGATAGGAGCTCGTCTTTTTCGGGGTCGTATGAGGTTAAGACGTCAGCGAACCCAGCGGCGAAAAAAAGTGAGGCTATGATGATGATGGGGATGACAGGCCATCGGCGCAGTGTGCGAAGCAGACGTTTCAAGAATTGTGTCGTGTCTTCAGTTTGCCTCGTCTGGCTGGGTACGATGTCATTCGTTGTGCTGGAGGCGCTGTTCATGAGATCACTCCAGCCTTATGCGGGGGTCGGCCAACGCGTAAGTGAAATCTACGATGATACTCATTCCCGCGTATGCCACCGTGATGACACACACCACTGCAGTTAGTACCGGGAAATCGAGCTGCAATACGGACGTTACCGCTAACGAACCGAGTCCGGGCCAGGAGAATATCGTTTCGGTGATGACCGCCCCGGTTATTAAACCTGCCAACAGGATGCCGGCGTAGGTGAGTGAAGGCAGCAAAGCGTTACGGAATGCGTGCTTCCAAATTACGCGGGAATCGTGCACCCCTTTAGCCCGAGCAAACATGATGAACTCAGAATCGAGGACTTCCAACATGGCAGACCGCGTGAGTCTCAAAAAACTAGAGGCGAACAACCACCCCAACGTCACCGAAGGCAGGATGTAGTGATCGATTCCGCCGCGTCGGGCGACTGGTAACCATTCGAGATTGACGCTGAAAATGAGGACCAAGACGATTCCAAGCCAGAAAACTGGCGCTGCTTGGCCGACTAGTGCAAATGTTCGCCCGGCGTAGTCAAGAATAGACCCTCGTTTCAGGGCGGAGAGCACTCCCAGCGGTATACCGGTGAAAATCGAAAAAATGAATGACCCGGCGGCGAGTTCTAACGTGGCAGGAATTCGTTCTATGACGACGTCTAGCGCCGGGCGTCGCTGACGAATCGACTCGCCGAAATCACCAGACAAGGCGTTTCCGAGCCAGATGACGTATTGCAGGTATAAGGGCTTGTCCAGACCCAATTCGACCCCCCAAGCATCCCACTCCGCTTGGGTGCTTTGCTCATTCATGAAGAGATGGCGAGGGTCTCCAGATTGTCGAGACATGATGAACACGAACACCGTAGTCGCCAAGATTAGCACGATGCTGTAGATCAGTCTTCTTGCAAGAAATACTCTCATCGGATAGTGCACGATTTATGGAGAATGTGTACACCGCCCTGACATGACTGACAACCTCTGATGCAGGTTGCCAGTCAGCGTTGTTGAGTTCCCTCCTTCCTTCGCGCCAGCGTTGCCAGAACTTTGGAAGGAGGGGTTGTCTACCGATTGGATTTACTGGTCCAAAAGGATTTGGTCGAACGAGTTGGGTGCGTTCTCGTTGTGACGATAGGCATCCCATTTCAGGATTTCGGGTCCGGAAACCCACCATTTGACGAGTTCGACGACGCCAAACGCCACGCCGGTTCTCTGCATGTAGTTTTCGATCTCGATGTTAAGAGCGTAGATCTCTTCTGCATCCGCTTCTGCATCAAGGCCACTGTAGCGAGTATCCCAATCCTTCATGACATCGTACGGGAGTTCAATTCCCGAGTTCCATCCCGGGTTTGCCCAGAACCGGTTGTATTTGACTCCGGTGTGTGGTGGGCTCCCTTGGTTGACGAAAATCCAAGGAATCTGCATCGAACGCTCCACCAATCGAGGTCGTCTTGCCGAATAGGCTTCGGATGTGATCTGGACGTCAATTCCAATGTCGCGCCACTGTCCGGCAACGGCGATGCCGACTTCTGGATTGACGAACGGGCTGTCAGGCGGTACCCAAAAACCCATCTCGAAACCGTCAGCGTAGCCGGCATCGTCGAGCAATTGCCGGGCCATGTCCGGGTTGTATTCACCGATCCAGTGATCTTGCCACCATGGCGTGTCAGGTTCGTATCCGACCTCAGTGTAGAAAGGTCGCCCCAATCCGCCTAGGATTGTCGAATTGATGACTTGCCTGTTCAGGGCGTATGAAAGAGCGCGCCGGACTGTGTTGGCGTTTTCATCGTCAGGACCTGTACCGATCCATGGGTGGTCATCGTCTGGCAGGTGACCGGGGCGCGGTGGTACGGGTTCGTCGTTGTCGGCATTCTGATCGGTCCAGAAGTTACCACCAACATAGATGCTCTGCGGCAACCCGCCGGTTATCTGCACGCGCTGGCCACGAGATCGGTTCTCAGTGTCGATCACGAGGGAGTTTGGTATCTGTGCGAGATCGATTTCGCCAGTTATCAAAGCCGCAGCGGCTTGGGATGGTTCGCGGATCTCGATGATGCGGAGCGTATCAGCCAGCGGCGGCGAACGCCAGTGGTCCAACTTCGCTCTGGCGACCAATTCGTCGTTACCGACCTGTTTGGTCACCTCCCATGGTCCGCTACCGTGAGGTGTCAAGATTGCCTGCTCTTCACCTAAGGTGTCGTAGACGTTCTTGCTGCTGATCGAAACGAGGCCGTTTTCGTTTGAGATCTGGTAGAAGAAATCAGGTGACAACTTCGAAGGATCATGGTCGCAGGTGACGTTGTTGTCATCAACTGCTTCGCAGTTCCATATGCCTCTACCGTTGGCATCGTTGAATGAACCTGCTCGGGCCGCACGGCTTCCTTCTTTACCGGCATCGGTAAATGAGAAAGCGACGTCATGTGCGGTCAAAGGTCCCCAATCTTGACCCATGCCGCGGAACGAGGCACCGTCTCGGACGGTGAACGACATTTTGTCGCCGTCGATGCTCCACGCGGTGGCAAGTCCGCTAGTGCCAGGTGTGCCGTGAATTGGCGTTGGTTGGTCACGATCGGTTCGCAGCAACGTCTCGGTGATACCCCAGGCGTGAACCTTCCAATACTCAGGGGAGGGCTGCGCCGATGGGAGGTACAACGGCGGCGGGACGTAAACCGTGCCTACGGTCACCTCGCCACCGGAGCGTCGTGGTGCTTCGACTTCGCGTTCGACGACGACGGTCTGGACGACGGGTTTCTCGACCTCGACGACCGTTTCCTTCTCTACGACGACGGTTTGGACCATCGTCTCGCCTTCGACGATTACTTCTTTCTCTACGACGACGGTTTCAACGACCCTCTCACCTTCGATGACGACTTCCTTTTCGACGACGACGGTTTGAGGAACGGCAACTTCGACGCGTTTTTCGACGACGACCGTTTGCACTACAGTCTCGGTGCTGCCGCATGCGAGGGCTGTGGCGGTTGCCAGAACCCCGACTACCGCCAGCAGGATTAAGCTGGCCCATCTATAACGGATGAATCGATTCATCTTGAATCTCCTTAATGGGATGAATTGCGCTGATCAAGTTCGGCTATCAGAATCGACGGCGGGCGCGCTGATTCGAAGCCAAAGTCATGGGGTGATGTTATCCGAATTTAGCCCGTTTCGGCGACCGAGGCGCGAAAAAACGCAATATTTCGCCTCATAAGAACCGCATTCAATGCAATCGATGTGCAGATTGTGGTGATGGCTCGTATTGACGTCGGACGGGCGGTGTATCCTTTTTGCCAACAAATCCGTCAACACGGTTGGGTGTAGGTATCGAAAGTCGGTGCCACTCTGTGTTCGAAGATTGCGCGTCGAGGTCAACATGTACGAGCTTGAAGTTGTGAATCCTGTGTCACCTCAGCGAGGAGAGGTGAGTGCGTTTCCTTACGCTTTGCGTCCATCGACACTCAAGGACAAGGTGATCGGTTTAATGTGGAACGGGAAAGCGCACGGGGACGATGCGTTGAAGCGGGCGGGTGAGTTGATCAAGCAGGCAGAGCCGTCGGTTGACGTTCGGTTTTATTCGGGGGCGTTGCCGTTTCCGGACCCGTTGAGGTCGAAAGCAATTTCGGAGATTGACGTCGCGATTGGATGTACGGCCGATTGAGGAAGCTGTACGTCGTGGCTTGTCTACGACATGGTTGAACTGGAGAAGGCGGGGATTCCGACCGTCGTGATCCTCTCGAACGGTTTCCAGCATGATGCGGACGCGAGCGCCAAGGCGTTTGGGATGGGGCCGATACCGCGGGTGGAGGTGCCTCTGGTCTACAACAACATCACGACTGAACAGGCGGTAGCGCAGACGGATCCGGTAGTTGAAGAGATTATGGAGCTCTTGACGCGGGGCATCACCGGTGAGGAGATCGAGAATCAGGCGTTACGAGATGCGCAGGAGAAGCGTTTCACTTTCAAAGGTGAAGATCAGTTTGGAGCTCTGGACGCGTTTAACAAAGAGTTCTTGGATCGGGATTGGGGTGATGGTTTTCCGCTGATACCGCCGACCGACGAAAGGGTTGAGAGGATGCTGTCGGGGACCACGTTGGCTCCGGAGGATGTTGTTTGCACTTTGCCGCCCGGCAACGGTATCGTCACGGTGCAGAAGATCGCGGTCAATTGTGTGATGGCCGGGTGTGAACCGGAGCATTTGCCGGTTGTTATCGCGGCGTGTAAGGCGATATCGAGCATGGAACCGTTCGAGGTGCGCGGGCTATTGATGTCGACATCGGCAGGTGCTCCGTTGATAGTAGTGAATGGTCCGATACGCAATGAGATCGGGTTGAACTATCGACGAGCGACGCTGGGCCCGGGCAAGATGTCGAAGGTGAATGTGACGATAGGACGGGCATTCACGTTGACGCTCAAGAACGGTGGGCATTGGTACCCCGGGGTGTTGGACATGGATACGATTGGGACGCCGCGCAAGTTCAGTTTCTGTATCGCAGAGAATGAGGAGGATTCGCCGTGGGATCCGTTCCATGTTGAGAAGGGTTATCGGCCAGAGCAGAACGTGGTGTCGATATTTCCGTCGGGCGGTGAACACGATCATGGAAACCAGGGCGTCGATACCGCGGACGGGTTGCTGAAATCGTTGGCAGCTTCGTGTCCGGCGTCGAGTTCGCATATCGCGAACCTGCACGGTGAGTTGGATGAATCACCAGGTGGGGCGACGTTGATATTGTTGGCGCCTGCACATGCCAGACCCATAGGGGAGTCGGGTTACACGAAGAGTGCTGCGAAGGAGTTCTTACATCAGCACGTTAAAGCACCGGCGAGCGAGATGGTGGCGCACTTTAACGTGCCGGAGAAAGTTCGGTACGAGTGGCGTTGGCTGTACGACTTGCCGCCTTGGGAGCAGGAGCGGGTGATGCTTCACGGGCAACACGATTCCAGCCGCTACTTCATCGTCTGCGTCGGTGCAGATGATCGAGCAAAGAACTTGATTATTGGGTCGGGGACGCCGGGTATGGCGGAGGTGACTGATCGGGCCTAGGGCACGAATGCGCTGAATGTAGCCGCTTGAACGCTGTTCGCGGTGTCGAGTGTATGGGTTCAGGGCTACGGGCGGGGATTCGGACTTCCGTTATGGTTATTTGAGTGGCTCGGTAGAGTCTGTTGCTGGCGTCGGCGGCGACAAAACAGGAGATCGGGGTGCAGTTTTGACTTTAGTGCAGGAAACCCGCGAAACGGAGCAGAGGTCTGATGTCGCCGTATCGGTGCGGGGCGTCTACAAGGTCTTCGGAGGTGATGTTGACGCGGGGATCGAGATGGCGAAGGGCGGGGCGAGCAAGGATGAGATTCAGGAGGCAACGGGTTCGGTGTTGGCGCTTTCGGATGTTTCGTTCGATGCTGCCCAGGGGGAAATATTCGTGGTGATGGGGTTGTCGGGATGTGGCAAGTCGACTTTGATTCGCTGTATCAATCGTTTGATTGAGGCGGATCGTGGCGAGATATGGATCGGCGAAGATGAGGTGCGGTCGATGAGTGAGGAAGAGTTGTTGCAGATGAGACGGTCTAAGTTGGCGATGGTGTTTCAGCACTTCGGATTAATGCCGCACCGTAGCGTCGTCGACAACGTCTCTTGGGGATTGGAGTTAGGTGGTGTCGGAAGGCGCAGACGGCGTGCGAGAGCGCTTGAAGCTCTCGAGGCTGTTGGCTTAGGGGGGTGGGAAAGGAACATGCCCGACGAGTTGAGCGGCGGCATGAAACAACGGGTCGGTCTTGCGCGCGCGTTCGCGATGGACGCACCGGTCATGTTGATGGACGAGCCTTTCAGTGCGTTGGACCCGGTGATCCGTCGCGATCTGCAGGAAGAGTTGGTGCAGACTCAGGCCTCGATGCACAAGACGATCATCTTCATCACCCATGATCTCAGTGAGGCGGCGAACATCGGTGACCGGATCGCGATAATGCGTGACGGTGCGATCATACAGTCCGGAACGCCGACCGATGTGGTGTTGCATCCGAAGAACGCGTTTGTTCGGGATTTTACGAAGGATGTGAGGCAGTATTCGCTGATGACTGCGGCGGCGGTGATGGGTGAGGCCGTTCACGTGGTTTCGCACGACAGCTCGGCTTCGGACGTGTTGGAGAAATTGATTGAAGAAGACCTCGGTTACGCGTTAGTAGTGGACGCCGAGAAGCGATACGTCGGGACTGCTCGTTTGCAACGGATAAACTCGGCGATCCGGCGGGGGGTCGAGAAGATTGGTGACGTGACATTGACGGTGGATGAGGCCGTGAAAAGCGATACGGTGTTGGACGAGTTAGTGCCTTATGGGCTCCGCGCGGACCATTCGGTACCGGTGTTGGATGACGACGGGATATTGATCGGCGAGGTCGCGTTGGAGGTTTTGGCTGAGGTCATGGACCCGACAACCGATACGAACGGCAACGGCTCGAACTGAGTAGTGAGGAAAACGGTAATGGCTAGTGAAGAAACTGAAGAGATTGTGATCGAACAAGATTCGAATTCGCTTAAAGGGTGGCTTGAGAGGATTCCGTATTGGATTCGTTGGGCTACGATCCCAGCATTGATCACGGCTGTTATTGTCGGTATTGGTTGGGATGGAGGTCGCGAGTTCCCAGACGAATTCGACTATGGGAGGGATATCGGACTGCAAATCGACGAGATCATCGATTGGATGCAGATCAACCTAGATTTCATATTCAGTTTCATAAAAACCGCTCTTTTGACGGCGTTGATATGGCTTGAAGACATTTTGATCTGGATTCCGTGGCCTGCTTTCATAGCAGGTGTCGGCGTGCTGGGTTGGCGGATGGCAGGTATCCGCGTCGGGGTGTTCTCCGTGGCCTCCCTGTTGGCGATCGCTGTATTTGGGTTGTGGGAAAGTGCGATGGAGACATCGGCGTTGATCATCGTGACGGTGACGTTGTCGATCTTTATCGCGGTTCCGGTCGGTGTTTGGGCGTCGCAGAGCGACCGATTGGATGCGATACTGCGCCCGATTCTGGACGGAATGCAGACGATGCCGAGTTTTGTGTATCTAGTTCCCGCGATAGCGTTTTTCAGTCTTGGGAACGTGCCTGCGGTCATCGCGACGTTGATTTACGCCGTGCCTCCGGCGGTTCGGCTCACAAATCTTGGCATTCGTCAGGTGCCCGAGGAGACGATCGAGGCAGCAATGTCGTTCGGTGCTACGAGTTCGCAGTTGTTGCTGCGAGTGAAGATTCCGTTGGCGATTCCGACCATAATGGCCGGGGTAAACCAGACCACACTTATGGCGCTCGCGATGGTAGTGATAGCATCTTTAGTTGGTGCGGGTGGATTGGGTGAAGATGTAAATCGAGCTTTGGGACGAATCGAGCCGGGCAACGCTTTCTTGGCGGGACTTGGTATCGTATTCCTTGCCATCATCATCGATCGCATCACGCAGGCGTTCGCAAGTCGCCAACGTGCTGCGATGGGTATCTCGGACGTGGGTGGTGCTACGGCTGGATGATCGGTGGGGTATTCCCCTCTGTGTTCGATTGGTGCGTCTTCTCTATAATGCAGGCGCACAGTACGCAAAAAAAACAAGGAGAGAAAAGTTGCTTCTAAGAGCAAAAAAACAAATCGCTAATTCTGGCGTGTTGGTCCTAGTGCTATTGCTCGCCGGTATGAGCGTGGTAGCGATGGCCTGCGGTACCGAAACCGTCGAGGTCACGCGTGAGGTGGAGGTAATTCGAGAAGTAGAGAAAGAGGTGGCGGTCGAGGTTGAAGTTGAGGTCACTCGCGAGGTGGAAAAGGAAGTGGTCGTTGAAAAAGAAGTGGTGGTCGAGAAAGAGGTCGTGGTTGAGGTCACGGCTGAAGTCGAGAAGGAACCCATCGTTTTCTCCGACTTGAACTGGACATCGTCTGAGATTCAGGTCCGCGTCGCGAAGTACATCGTGGAACACGGTTACGGCTATCCCACGGACGCAGTCGCCGGTGACACGATTTCGCTTTTCGAAGGCCTGAAAAACAACGACACCGACGTCACGATGGAGATCTGGCTCCCGAACCAACAAGAGGTTTGGGATGCAGCTCTTGAGAGCGGCGTTGTCGTCGATGTGGGCAAGAGTCTTGAGGACAACTGGCAGGGCTTCGTCATTCCGCAGTACGTGAAGGACGCTAATCCAGGGCTCGTATCAGTTACAGACATTCCGGATCACATGGAACTGTTTGTGACTCCCGACTCGAATGGCAAAGCGCGCTTCGTAGACTGTATTCCTGGTTGGGCGTGCGAGGTTGTGAATTCCGAAAAGATCGTAACTTACGGTCTTGAAGACCATGTTGAGCTCGTCAACCCGGGTTCAGGCGCGGGACTGTTTGCCGATCTTGAAGCGGCATACGCTAGAGGCGACAACTGGTTGGGTTACCTTTGGGGACCGACCAAGCCTTCCGCTGAACTCGACCTTTACATTTTGGAAGAGCCGACTTACTCAGATGAGTGTTGGGAGTCTGGTAAGGGCTGCGCATACCCGACCGCCGAGATCAAGATCGCGGTGCATGAGTCGCTCATCGAACGCGCCCCTGAATTGGTTCAGTTCTTCCGCCGTTGGGACTTTACGGCAGGAAGTCACATCGAAACCGAGGCGTGGATGACCGAAAACAACGAGACGACGGACGCGGCGGCGGTTTACTACCTCCAGAACTTCTCCGACATTTGGGAAGGTTACGTTCCAGCGGACGTGGCTGCTCGAGTGCACGACGCTCTTGCCGAAGAGGGTTAGGTTTCGCTAATCGCTAACGCCGTTGGAAGCTAGATAGTTATCGGCCCCGCCTGCCATTGGTTGACGGGGCCGATTGCGTTATTGAAGCGAAAAAAGCACTTGTCATCAAGTGCGAAGATCGCCGTTGCCCGCCCCCTCTGGATGGACGTTCCGTCCGCTGAAGCGCCGGCTTTCGCCGGAATGACGGGTTTTCGGCGGCTGCGTTTAGTTGAACTGGTCTCCCCAAGAGCCTAGCGTCAGGGTGATGGGGATGGTCTGGTTGTCGCGGAGGATTTCGATGACGATTTGGTCGCCGGGGGAAGTGTTCAGCATGATGTAGCTGCGGAGGTCGTAGATGTTTTGGATAGCTACGTTGTCGATGCGGATGATGACGTCGCCGTCGCCTTTGGGTTGTGAGACTCCGGTGTCGGCTCGGATGCCGGCCTTGTCGGCGGGTCCGCTGGGGGAGACTGCGGTTACGAGGAGTCCTCGTTGTTCTTCGTCGAGGTCGAGACGCTCTGCCCAGGTAGGTGTAAGGACCCATGAAGAGATGCCGATCAACGGGTATTCGTGGATACCGTGTTTGATGAGGTTGTTGACGACGCGGCGGACGAGATTGATGGGGGTCGCGAATCCGACGCCGCTGTTGATGCTGGAGATGCTTCGGATCTGGGTGTTGACGCCGATGACTTCTCCGGCGCTGTTTAGCAGTGGTCCGCCGGAGTTTCCGGGGTTCATGTCGGCATCAGTCTGGATGACGGAGGGTATGGGTATGGAGCTGGCTTGGGACTGGATGGATCTGGCGAGACCGCTGATGATGCCGTGGGTCATCGAGAACGCCTGTTCGACGCCGAAGGGGTGACCGAGTGCGATGGCGGTCATTCCGGGTCGGAGATTTGCGCTATCGCCAATTTTGAGTGTTTTGATGGTGTCAGGGTCGGCGTCGATTTTGATGACGGCGATGTCGGAGATATGATCGCCGCCAATGAATTCGGCGTCGAAACGGTCGCCTTCGAAGGTTTCGACGATGATGTTGGGAGGTGTCAGCAGGCCGGTAGTTGGCCTTACGACGTGGTGGTTGGTGACGATATGGCCTTGGTCGTCCCAGAACCAACCGGCGCCGGTACCGTTGCCGCCGAAGAGTCCGGTTTCGAGGTTGATGAGCACGACGCCGCCGATGGAATCCTCCCAGATGTTCATCAACCGGTTCTCCCAATCCTCACGTTCGCTGGCGGCGTGGGTTTCTTTGGTTTCGCTGGGGATGGTTTCGCTGGCGATTGCATCTTTCAATGTTTCGTCGTCCAGAAGTTCGACATCGCTGATTGGAACACCAAGGGCGTCGGAGTTGACTGGAGATAGCACTGGTGGGGAGATTCGCGCGAGTAACGCATCGGCTCCCGATGTGTCGACGGATTGATCGCCGGGTGTTTCTTGTTCATCGTCAGTAATTCCGACGGCTTCGTTGGTGATCGCCTCGGCAGTCTCGATGAAGGCGGTTTCTGACGTGGGAACGGAGGAATCGGCAGGGGAAGTTGGTTCGGATTCCGATGTGCATGCGATGGCGAGGACCGCGATCGCCGCAAACAGTGAGATTGCGAGTGTTCGTCTGATCATGATTTGTATCGGTGCGTCGGCTAAAGATTCTAAGTATGTGTCGATGTTACCGGTTGTCTCTTGGGAAGGATTACGCATACGAGTACGGCGGCGGATTTATGGGTGCCCTCACCCTAGCCCTCTCCCGCCGAACGGAAGAGGGGGCTGTTCGTGTTCATGGGGATACTGTGGTGATGTGTGGTACCGCCTCACCCCCTTGTTGGTTTCCGCTTTGCAGGTTTTCGAGATGTTGTCGTTCAAGAGTTTAGTGGCGCCAGCGGGAGGCTATGGGCATGCGGCGGTCCCGTCCGAAGGCTAGGCCAGTTACTTTGACGCCGGGGGGAGATTGTCGTCGTTTGTATTCGTTTATGTCGACCATGCGAAGAATGCGCGCCGCCGTGGCGTGGTCTATGCCTTCGAGTTCTTCGAGGATCTCTTCGCTGGAGCGGCGTTCTTCGATGTATGCACGGAGCAAAGGGTCGAGTTGGGCGTATGGTGGTAGCGAATCGACGTCGAGTTGGTCGGGACGAAGTTCGGCTGTTGGCGGTTTGTCGATAACGGATGGGGGTATTGGTGGGGAGTCGTCGATGCTGTTGCGGTATTCGGAGAGTTGGTAGACGAGTTGTTTCGGGATGTCTTTGATGACTGCGAAGCCTCCGGCCATATCGCCGTAGAGCGTGGCGTATCCGGTCGCCATCTCGGATTTGTTGCCGGTGGTGAGCACGAGCCAGCCGAATTTGTTTGCGATGGTCATCATCACATTGCCACGGATGCGGGATTGAACATTCTCCTCGGCGGTGTTAGCGTCGTGTCCGCGGAAGGTTTCGGCGAGCATCTGCTCGAACGCCGCGTGGGCGGGTTCAATGGGTACTCGCCAGAGGGGAATTCTTAGTCGGTCGGCGAGGTCTTGGGCGTCGATGAGGCTGCCATCGGAGGAGTAGCGGGACGGCATTCCGACGCCGACGATGTTTTCGGATCCGATGGCGTCGGCAGCGATGCAGGCAACGATCGAGGAGTCGATGCCGCCAGATAAGGCGATTGCGACTTTCTGGAAGCCCGTCTTGTGGATATAGTCGCGAGTGCCGAGCGTTAATGCGGCGTAGACCTGTGAGACGTCGTCTTCGAATTCGGCCTCGGGCGAGGGGATTTCGGTTTTGGCGGCGGTGATGAAACGCGGCGCGACGAGTTTGGTCGGTTGGAACGATTTTTCACCGCACTCTTCGTAATGATCGACTGAGGATGCGTTGTCATGCAACTCGATGTCGATCGCCGTGACTGCCGATTCGAATCGGGGCGCGACGGCGAGCGTCTCTCCTTGAGGTCCGGCGAATATGCTGGAGCCGTCGAAGACTAATTCGTCTTGCCCGCCGACTTGGTTGGTGTAGATGGCGTAGGCTTGGTGTCGTTTGGCGAGATCGGTGACCAAGTTGATGCGAGTCTGGAGTTTTCCGATCTCGTATGGTGAGGAGTTGAGGGTGAGGATGAGTTGGGCACCAGCGACGCACTGGGCATCACCAACGCCGGGGTTAACCCAGATGTCTTCGCAGATGTTGACGCCAACGGCGATGCCGTTAATGTCGATGATCTGGCAGGTTGTTCCGGGTGTGAAGTAACGGAGCTCGTCAAAGACGCCGTAGTTAGGTAGTTCGTTCTTGTGGTAGATGGCGACGATCTGACGGTTGACGATGATTGCGGCGGCATTGAAGATGTTTTTGATGTTGCCGTTTTCGTCTTCGTCGTAGTCGACGATACCGATCATTGCGGCAATGTTTGTGCAGTGTTGGGCCAGTTCGTCTAGGGCTTGGCGGTTGGTGCGAACGAAGTGCTGGGAGAGGAGGAGGTCTTCGGGCGGATAGCCGGTGATGGCGAGTTCCGGGAATGCGACGATATCGGCACCGATGCTGCGCGCTTCGTCGATCGCGGCTGCGATCAGCTTGCAGTTGCCTGCGATATCGCCGACGGTGGTGTTTATCTGTGCGGAGGCGACTCTGATGGTGGTCATATCCGCGGGTCACCTATTCTGCGAGCGGAACCGTTTGCGGTTTCGCATGTTGGCTTGTTGGAAGAGGCTCAGGCGTATACCGGGATTGCAGGCCGTGCGTATCCTCGCACGGTGGGCAGGGAGGATCGACCGGAGAGATACAGATCGACCTCGCGTGCGCATTGGCGTCCGTTGGCGATGGCGTGGACGACGAGCGACTGCCCGCGTTGCATGTCGCCACACGCGAAGACTTTTTCGGTGCTGCTCTTCAAGGTTGGGTCGGTCTTAACGTTTCCGAACGGGTCGTATTGAACTTCAAGATCGTTGAGTAGACCGTCGTGTTGAGGATGAATGAAGCCCATGGCGAGGAGTACGATGTCGGCGGGGATTGTGAACTCGGATCCGGGTATCTCGACCATATTGGGGCGTTGGCCATCTTCGAAGACCCAGTCGACGCGGACACATTCGAGATGAGTGACGTTGCCTTCGGTACCGACGAAGCGTTTGGTCATGATGTTGTAGTCGCGTTTTCCGCCTTCCTCGTGCGCGGAAGAGGTGCGGAAGACGTGGGACCAGTCGGGCCAGGGGTTGGTGCGCGATCGGCGTTCAGGTGGGCGAGGGAGGAGTTCGAGTTGGATGATGTTTTTGGCGAATTGGCGGTGCGCAGTGCCGAGGCAATCGGCGCCGGTGTCTCCGCCGCCAATGATGACGACGTGTTTGTCTTCGGCGGTGAGGGTTTCCGCGGGGGAGAATTCTTGGCCTCGGAGACGGCGGTTCTGCTGGGTGAGGTAGTCCATTGCGAAGTGGATGCCGTCGAGATCGCGGCCTGGGATCGGGAAGTCTCGAGGGACGGTTGAGCCGCCGGCTAGGACTATGGCGTCGTTTTGTTCGACTAGCTCTTCGGCTGGGATGTCGACGCCGACGTCGGTGCTGGTTTTGAAGACCACGCCTTCGTCGCGCATCTGCTGAAGTCGGCGTTCGACGACTGATTTCTCGAGTTTGAACTCGGGAATGCC
The DNA here is from genome assembly GCA_951812795.1 of uncultured Dehalococcoidia bacterium. Lineage (GTDB taxonomy): Bacteria > Chloroflexota > Dehalococcoidia > Lucifugimonadales > Lucifugimonadaceae > Bin127. The sequence goes on along the minus strand of OX638325.1, from coordinate 1,079,661 downwards.
GAGGGCTAGGAGTCCGCCGAGGTATTCCGCGCGTTCGTAGACGGTCACGGTGTGGCCGGCGCGGTTCAGCTGTTGAGCGGCTGCTAGCCCGGCCGGTCCGGAGCCAACGATGGCAATTTTTTTGCCGGTGCGGTAGTCGGGTAGTTCGGGGGTTATCCATCCCTCTTGCCAGGCCCGTTCGGAGATCTGTTTCTCGATCATCTCGATCGTCACAGGTTCCATGTTGATCGAGAGAGTACAGGCAGCTTCGCAGGGTGCGGGGCAGATTCGGCCGGTAAATTCGGGGAAGTTGTTTGTGGCGTGGAGTCTGGCGATGGCTTCTTGCCAATCGCCGAGGTATGCGAGGTCGTTCCATTCGGGGATGAGGTTGCCGAGCGGGCATCCATCGTTGCAGAACGGGACACCGCAGTCCATGCAGCGTGCGGCTTGTTGGCGGGCGTCTCTTTCGTCCCACTTGAGGTAGATTTCTCGCCAGTCGCTTAGACGCTCGTGGCGATCGCGGCGCGGCATGGGGGCGCGTTCGAACTCTTTGAAACCGTCGGTGCTTCCCATGATGCGTCAGACCGCTCTACCGGCAAGTTCTGGAGTGGTCACAGTTCCACCGTTGAGTGAAAAGTTGGCCGCGTCGTCGACTAGTCGCTGCCTAGCTTCATGTTGCTCGAGCAAGATCCTGGCGTAATCACGAGGCATTATCTTTTTGAACTGGTTGACGGTGTTTGTCCAGTCGTCGAGTAACCGTCGTGCGACGTCGCTGTCAGTCCAATGGAGATGCTTCTCAATGAGCGCCTTGGCCTCGGATTCGTCGTCGGAGCCGGGGACGAGTTGCTGCAGATCTGCCATTCCGTCATTGAAACGTTCGTGCAAGGAGTTGTCGGGATCCCAGACGTAAGCGATGCCGCCGCTCATCCCGGCGCCAAAGTTTCTGCCGGTTGGGCCGAGAACGACGACGCGTCCGCCGGTCATATATTCGCAGCCGTGATCGCCGATGCCTTCGACGACGGCGTTAGCGGCCGAGTTACGGACGCAGAATCGCTCGCCGGCGATCCCTCGAATGAATGCCTCGCCGCCAGTTGATCCGTAGAGAGCGACGTTGCCGATGATGATGTTGTCTTCGGCGACGAATTTCACGTCTTCGGGCGGAACGATTACGAGTCGGCCACCGGAGAGTCCTTTGCCGAAATAGTCGTTGGCGTCGCCGTATACCTTGAAGGTGACGCCTTTGACTACCCATGCGCCGAAACTTTGTCCGGTTGAGCCTTTGAAGTTAATGTTGATCGAGCCGTCGGGAAGGCCTTTTCGTCCGAGTTTCGACGCGATGCGTCCGCTCATCATGCCGCCGACTGTGCGGTTGCGGTTGCGGATGTCGATGGTTTCTGTGACGGTTGTTTCGCCGCCGTTTGCGATGGTCTGCTCGGTCAACTCGATGAGTTTGTGGTCGAGAGCGAATTCGAGGGCGTGGTCTTGTCCGGTGCACTGGTACGAGTGGTCACCTTCTAACGGCTGCGAATCGACGAGGATTCTGGATAGGTCTAGGGTTTTGGCTTTGAAGTGATCGATATCGTCGCGCTGTTTGAGCATATCGGCACGTCCGATCATCTCATTGACGGTTCGGAAACCCATCTGTGCCATGCGATTTCGGAGTTCTTCGGCGAGCATCGTGAAGTAGTTGACGACGGCTTCCGGGGTACCGGCGAACTTGGCGCGTAGTTCTGGGTCTTGGGTTGCGACGCCGACCGAGCAGGTGTTCATGTGGCACTTGCGGAGCATGATGCAGCCCATGGTTATCAATGCGGCGGTCGCGACGCCCCATTCGTCGGCGCCAAGAAGCGCGGCCATTGCCACGTCTCGGCTGGTCTTGATTTGACCATCGGTCTGGACAACGATTCGGTCGCGCAGGCCGTTGGCTACAAGGACTTGTTGGGTTTCGCTGACGCCGAGTTCCCAAGGTATCCCGGCGTGTTTGATTGAGGATAGCGGCGATGCGCCGGTGCCACCGGAGTCACCGGATATGAGAACGACATCGCCCTTGCCTTTTGAGATGCCGGCGGCGATGATGCCGACGCCAGAGCGGGCCACGAGTTTGACGTGGACGCGGGCATCGGGATTGACGTTCTTGAGGTCGTGAATGAGTTGGGCGATGTCTTCGATGGAGTAGATGTCGTGGTGAGGTGGCGGAGAGATTAGTTCGACGCCGGGGGTGGTACGTCGGATCGATGCGATATATTCGCTGATCTTGTGGCCGGGAATCTCGCCGCCTTCGCCGGGCTTCGCACCTTGCGCCATCTTAATTTGCAGGTCTTTAGCGTTGACCATGTATTCGGCGGTGACGCCGAATCTTCCCGAAGCGACCTGTTTGACCGCCGAGTTACGAGAATCGATTTCGTCGAAAGGTACGTATCGCTCGTCGTCTTCGCCGCCTTCGCCTGTGTTGCTCCGCGCGCCGATGCGGTTCATAGCAATGGCGAGGGTCTCGTGAGCTTCGCGTGAGATCGATCCGAGCGATATTGCGCCGGTGGCGAACCGGGGCAAGATTTTATCGATCGGTTCGACTTCTTCAAGTGGTATCGGCTGGAAGCTGCTTTCGTCGAAATCGAGCATCTGTCGCAGGGCGATGAAACCTTCAGGTTCTTCGTCCGCGGCGTCTTCGAACTGCTTGTAAATTGTCTTGCTATTGAGGGTGGACGCCGTCTGAATAAGCGAAATCGTCCGCGGGTTCCACATGTGTCTTTCGCCGGTGGCTCGCCACATGTAGAAGCCGCCGAGGTCTAGGCGGAGGTTGGATGGAATTTCGTATTGGGGGTAGGCACGGGCGTGGTTGGCTATGGCGTCCGCTGCGATCTCTTCAAGGCCGATACCGCCGATGCGGGAGTTGGTCCACGTGAAGTATTCGTCGATCAGATCTTGTGAAAGTCCGAGCGCTTCAAAGATCTGAGCGCCGAGGTAGCCCTGCAGCGTGGAGATGCCCATTTTTGACATCGTCTTCAGGACGCCTTCTTCTGACGCCCGGCGGTAGTTTTCCTCGGCGACGTCTTGCAACGGCATGGTGCCATCGCTGGCTACGGATTCACGTATGTCGGCTAGGGATTCGAGAGCGAGATATGGGTTGATGCCGCTTGCGCCGTATCCGAAGAGGAGCGCGAAGTGGTGCACTTCTCTGGGTTCGCCAGATTCGACGAGGATATCGGCTTGCGTGCAGGTTTTTTCCCGGATGAGGTGGTGGTGAACAGCTGCGGTAGCGAGCAATGACGGTATGAAGGTGTTTTCTGCGTCAATCCCACGGTCGGAGAGAACGAGGACGGTGTATCCGTTTGCGATGGCCTCGGACGCTTCTTGGCGAATTCGTTCGAGCGCGGTTTTGAGACCTGCGACCCCATCGGCGACCGGGAAAAGTGTCGATATGGTGATGGTTCTCACGCCCGGTTTGGTTGACTGCTTGATCTGCGCCAACTCGGCGTTGCGCAGGATCGGATGATCAATACGCAGTAGGCGCGCGTGTTGCTCGGTTTCGTCGAAGAGGTTGGGACGTCGACCGACCGGCACCGCCATCTGGGTGACGAGTTGCTCGCGGATAGCATCGAGTGGCGGGTTGGAGACTTGAGCGAAGTCTTGCTTGAAGTAGGCGAAGAGGTTCTGTGGTTTGTCGGAAAGAACGGCGAGAGGCGCGTCGTTGCCCATCGAGCCTTGCGGTTGGTGCGCCGTCACGCCCATCGGACCGATGAGCATGCGCATGTCCTCTTGGGTGTATCCGAACACCATCTGACGCATGGATATTGTCTCAAGATCGACTTGCGGCACGTTTTGTGGAGGGTCAAGATCGTCGAGGGTGAGGCGCTGATTGGAGAGCCATTCGCCGTATGGTTGGTTGGAAGCCAGCTTTTCGGCGACTTCCTCGGGTTCGATGATGCGCTTCTCTTCGAAATCGACTAGGAACATTCTGCCCGGACGGAGTCGAGAACGATAACGGATTTGGTCTGCTGGAATATCGAGTACGCCGGTCTCGGAGGCCATCACGAGGACGTTGTCGGTGGTCACGGAGTATCTGAATGGTCGAAGTCCGTTTCGGTCGAGGACGGCGCCGAGCATGTGCCCATCGGTAAAGACGATCATCGCCGGGCCGTCCCAAGGCTCCATCACGCCGCCGTGATACTCGTAGAAGTCCTTGACGTTTTGCGGCATCGATTCATGGTCGTACCATGCGGCGGGCATCATCATCGCTGCCGTGTGGTCTACGGATCGACCACCCATGTATACGGCTTCGAACGCGTTGTCGAGTGATGCGGTGTCAGACGGTTCGTCAGTTTCGCAGATCGGCAGGATGTCGGAGATGTAGTCGCCGAAGAGCTCGGATTCTAGGGTGAGTTCCCGAGCGGACATCCAGTTGCGGTTGCCGCGGACGGTGTTGATCTCGCCGTTGTGCGCCAACATGCGATACGGGTGGGCGAGCTTCCAAGATCCAAGCGTGTTGGTGCTGAATCGGGAGTGGACCATGGCGAAGTTCGACTGGAAATCGGGATCCGACAAGTCTTTGTAGAATTTGTCGGTCTGTTCCGACATCAACATGCCCTTGTAGACGATGGTTCGGGCGGAGAGGGACGGTATGTACCACTCATTCAGGAGGGCGTTAACGACCGCGGCGTCTTCGTCACTGAGAATTGCGCCGGATTGACTTTCAATTTCGTCGATGCGTGATCGAATGACCTTTTCGGTAGATTTTCGGATTACGTAGAGCCTGCGTTCGAGCAAGGACTCGCCGATACTCTCAGGCGCTTTGAGGAAAAGTTGCGAGATATAGGGCATACGTGCGCGAGCCCACACGCCTACGGCATCGGGATCGACTGGCACGTCCCGCCAACCCATGGGCTCAATACCGTGTTCGCGGGCACTGGATTCAAGCGTTGTCTGACAAAATTCTCGGAGCTCTTTATCTTGAGGCAGGAAGCACATCGCGACCGCGTAGTTGGGCGATCCGGGCAGTTGAATACCGACCTCGTTGGCGACCTTGACCATGAATTTGTGTGGCATCTGCACCAAGATGCCCGCACCGTCGCCGGTTTCCGGGTCGCAACCGCACGCGCCGCGATGCCCGAGGTTACGGAGAACTTCCAGGCCTTGTTGGATGATGTCGTGTGATCCGTGACCGTCGATATTTGCTACGACACCGACGCCACAAGCATCGTGTTCGTGGCTTTTGAGATACAGCCCCTCTTTTTCCAAACGTCGAAACTCGGCGTCGCGTTCAGCAACGCGTCGCCGCATTTCAACAGTTGTGTTTTCCAACGTCATCGACCGTGTATCTCAGGAAGGTCAAACTTGAATCTTAATATCGTGCCCGCGAAATCGTTCGCCGGCCACCGCAACTGTTAAAGAACGTCGAGATACCGGTTGGTCTCGAAATCGGTCACGGTGCGGTTGAACTCGTCCCACTCCAGGTATTTGTTGCGGCAGAAACTGTCTACGGCCCGGTCACCGAGGCTCTTTCTCAACAGTTCGCTTTTCTCCGCGATGGTGACTGCTTCTTGGAGCGAGCTGGGTAATCTTGGCAAGGCATGTGACCCGGCGAAGTTAGTGTCGGTGATTGGCGTTGAGAGGGGGTAGTCGTTCTCGACGCCTTCTAGACCGGCGGCGAGCAAAGCGGTAAATGCGAGGTATGGATTGCACGCGGCATCAGGCGCTCGGTATTCCACTCGCATACTGGCTTCTTGGCCAGGCCGAAACGCGGGGACTCGGATCAAGTCGTTCATGTTGCCGGCGGTCCACGAAGCAAAGATCGGAGCTTCCGAGCCTTGAACCAAGCGTTTGTAACTGTTGACCCATTGGTTCGTGATCGCGGTGATTTCAGGCGCGTGCGTGACTAATCCGGCGATAAATTTCTTGCCGATTTCCGAGAGATGAAATTCGTCTTCATCGGCGGAATAAAATGCGTTGTCGTCGCCGCTGAATAACGACATGTTCGTGTGCATGCCGGAGCCGGGACGTTCGGAGAATGGTTGCGGCATGAAGGTCGCGTGGCCGCCCATTCGCGCCGCGATCTCCTTTACTACTACTCGATATGTGACGACCGAATCTGCCATCGTAAGGGCATTTGTGTGTCGGAGGTCGATCTCGTGTTGGCCCTGCCCGACTTCGTGGTGGCTGTGTTTAACGGGGATCCCCATCTTTTCGAGTGCTAACACGACTTCTCGGCGAAGTTCCGCTCCGCCGAGGTCTGGCGAGGTTTGATCGAAATAGCGGCTGGCGCGGTTGAATCGCGCCGACATGTTGGAGTCCTGGTGGTTGCCGCCGATGTTCAGGGATGATCGGCCACCCACGCTTTTGTAGTACTCGTCGCTGTCGTCCGCGTAGTAGAACTCAAGTTCGGGAGCTACGTAAAAGTTGTAACCAAGTTTTCGGGCCCGGCGCATCACAGATCTGAGAATGTTCCGGCCGTCAGTACGCAATGGTTGGCGATCGGGTGTGCTGAGGTCACAGAACATGCTGGCGACGGCGTCTTGGCTGGGCCGCCAGGGGAGTATCTGCCACGTTGTTGGGTCGGGCAACGCGACGGTGTCGACTTCGTCGCTGCGCGCAAGACTGTCGATGACAGCACCGTCAAAACTGGCACCTGAGTTGAGCACATGCTCCAACTCGTCGATTGTTATTGCGAATCCCTTGACTGATCCGAGGATGTCTGTGAACCACAACCGGATGAAGCGAACGTCTTGTTGGTTCGCCGAACGTAGGACGAACTCTTTCGCTTCGTCGTCGAAAGTCGTTGAAGAGTGACTCTGAGTATTTGACGCAGTCTGCACGGTTTCGCCTTGGCGGTAGGTCTGTTTGTTGTTAGCTGACGCGAACTTTAACTCGATTGCAGCGCGGCAGGACCGAATTTCAGGCGTCACCGAGCGGTTCGCGCGACCACGCCTCAAAAACTCGTTCACTGGCGCCGATCAAGAAAGCATGAATTTTATCAAATCTGCAGGTTCAAAGTTACGCTGCTCCTGCCATCGCCCGCCCACCGCCGTTGCTGGGATTCGCACGAACTTCGGGTACGCTGAAGCGATATCCGACTCGCCACATCGTCTCAATGACGTTGTGACTAACGTCGTCGAGTTTGCTGCGCAATCTTCGTACGTGAACGTCAACGGTTCGGGTGCCTCCGAAGTAGTCATCGCCCCATATCCGATTCAGGATGTCTTCCCGACGAAATACGCGGCCTGGATTGGACGCGAAGAGTTTCAGTAGTTCGTATTCCTTGTACGTGAGCTCGATGTTACGTCCATTTAGCGAGACGGCAAAGCTATTCACATCAATCGTCAGGTCACCGTGAACGATCATCGGCTCCGACTGAATAGTTGCCCGTGCCCTGACGGCCTTGATGCGCGCCCGAACCTCTTTCGCAGACGGGTAGTTGAAGCACAATTCGATGTAGCCGGAATTGAAATCGAAAAGATCGGCACAAGATTCTTCGGTAATCGCGACCACCGGTGTACCTTGCCCTGCGATCTCATTTGTGACTGCTATTGGTAGCGGAATTGACGAACCGATGCACCAGATCATCGCTACTTCATCGCGTATCGCGGGGTCATGCTCCCGGTCTTGTCCCCATGCAACATTGACAAAAACCAGAGACTCGTCTTGGAATCGCAACTCGTCGATCAGGGCGTTCGAGTGTGGGTCATTGAACCCGTAGAGGATCAGCGTCGTCATGCTGGATGAGTCAGTGTTGCGTAACAGTCGGCAGGTAGGTTTCAGCAGGTTTGGGGGCCGCTGCGCACGGGTTTGGTGGGCGCGTTATGCGAGAGCGCGTTGGAACTAGGATATTACAGTCGTCACACAGCATCGAACCTTCGGCGGTGGCGGCGGTTTGATGATGCATTGATGCTTGGGAATTGGTTGACGATGCACACCGCGATTTGTATGATTTAACGTTTAGCGGTTGTAACGCATCTGCCGGTCATGCTTTGGCGCGTCCTTCATTAGTTGGCGCGTGGATGGGTGAGTTCGGTGAAAAGGTTTGCGTTACGCGCCAAGCAGTCATGGAGAATGCGTTGCCGACGCTCAGCCAACTCGTAAGAAAGCCGCGCAAGCGAACGCGCAAGAAGCCGAAGACACCGGCGTTGCGCGCGATTCGTAACTCGTTCACTGGTCGAACTCGTGAGCTTCAAAAAGGCTCGCCTCAAAAGGCTGGTGTCTGCTTGCAAGTTCGCACCGTCACACCGAAGAAGCCGAACTCGGCGCTTCGCAAAGTGGCACGTGTGCGCCTTTCCAACAACGTCGAAGTTACGGCTTACATCCCGGGCGAAGGCCACAACTTGCAGGAGCACTCAGTGGTCCTGATCAGGGGCGGTAGGGTCCGTGACTTGCCGGGTGTCCGGTACCACGTAATCCGTGGAACGAAGGATACCGAAGGTGTCGAAGGCCGAAGACGAGGCCGCAGCAAATATGGGACTCCTCGCGGAGTTTGAACGGGGTGGTGGGTATATAATTTGTTGCTGAATTCGTAGAGAATCGCTGAGGCAAAGCTGATGGGCGCTCTATTGCCGTCGAAATCCGTAGCGCCGAGCGGAAAATCAACACCTTAGTCTCGCGGTGTCGGCAGACGTGACACCTTCGGGACGTAGCCGATATGGCATCTAACCCCGGTTAATAAACATCGATCAACAAGCACGTATCGCGGCATCACGAAGCGAACCATAAGATGGCACGAAGACGAAGAGCCGAAAGGCGCACAACCCAACCAGATCCTCGTTATGGCGACGAGGAGCTTGCGCGATTCATCAATCGCGTGATGCTTGGCGGCAAAAAGAGCATCGCCCGCCGCGCCGTTTACGACGCTCTGGGTCTCCTCGGTCAGCGTCTGAATATGAACCCGTTGGATGCGTTCCATCAAGCGATGTCGAACGCAACGCCGCTGTTGGAGGTTCGACCTCGCCGCGTCGGTGGCGCCACGTATCAGGTGCCGAACGAAGTTCGACCTGAACGTCGAGAGGCGCTTGCGCAACGCTGGCTAGTCAGTGCGGCACGGGCTCGCAGAGGGCAGCCGATTGCCCGAAAACTTTTCACGGAATTGTTGGATGCTGCCAACAACACGGGTGCGGCGGTGCGGCGGAAGGACGAATTGCAGCGAATGGCTGAAGCTAACCGGGCATACGCCCACTTCAGGTGGTAGACCGAGACGATCATCGCCGACACGCAAATTCGGCGCGTTTTTGAAAAGGACAGGAAAGCTAACACGTCACAAAGGATTGATATCCAGCACGCACGCCGAAATTCGAACGGCGATTGCTGACCAATCCCGAACCTAAGACCCGAAGGGCAATGACAACGACATCCAAAAAAAGAACCGCGTCCGAGTCGGTTTCGGACTCGAATGGCCGAGACCTTCGGAATCTCCGAAATACCGGGTTTATCGCACACGTCGACGCCGGCAAGACTACGGTAAGCGAAAGTGTGTTGTACTTCACCGGCGAGACCTACAAGATCGGTCGTGTGGACGATGGCACTGCGCTTTTGGACTATATGCCGCAAGAGCGTGAGCGCGGAATCACGATCACCGCGGCGGCACAAAACGTCTCATGGCGCGACCACCAGATCAACATCATCGATACACCCGGTCACGTGGATTTCACCGCTGAGGTGGAACGGAGTCTACGCGTGCTCGACGGCGTAACCGTTGTCCTCGATTCGGTCGCCGGTGTGCAAGCGCAATCGTTGACGGTTTGGCGACAGGCCGACAAGCATCGAGTTCCGCGCATTGTATTCGTTAACAAGATGGACCGTATCGGCGCCGACTTCCAATACGCGGTTTCGACGCTGAGAAACCGCTTGTATGCGAATGCCGTTCCGATCCAGATACCGATCGGGCAGGAAGCAGATTTCCAGGGCGTCATCGATCTTGTAGATATGAAGGCTTTCTACTACGAGTGGGGAGACCCCTCTGCTGAGGTCGACCGAAATGGTCGTCTCGAACCGCGCGAAGCGGAAATTCCCGCGGATCACGTAGATATAGCCAACGCCGCCCGTGAAGAGTTGGTTGCTAAGGTTGCGGAATTCGACGACAACTTGGCAGAGCTTTACTTGATGGGCGAAGAGGTTCCGTCAGATCGATTGAAATCGTCGATCCGGCAGGCCACGATTGACATAAATATCTTCCCAGTTTTGGCTGGTGCCGCGTTGCGTCACCGCGGCACACACCAGCTGTTGGACGCGGTCTTGGACTACCTGCCATCGCCGATGGACTTGCCGCCTGCGGAGGGCTTCGAGCCACTGCATCCGGACCAAAAATTGGAGCGATACCCCAACGACGACGAGCCACTCAGCGCGCTTGCATTCAAAGTCATTTCCGACGAGCACGCAGGTCGCTTGATATTCGTCCGGGTTTATTCAGGTGTGTTGAAGCGGGGAATGACCGTCTATAACCCGTCTGTCAGAGGCAGAGAGCGCATCGGACGACTGTTGCGAATGCGAGCTGATGTCCGAGAGCCCGTTGACGAAGCAGGAGCGGGCGAGATCGTTGCTGCGATCGGACTGAAATCGACTAAGACTGGGCACACGCTTTGTGCGGTAAATGCGCCGGTAGCGATGGCGCAGATCCAATTCCCGGAACCGGTTTTGTCGATCTCTGTCGAAGCCGCAAGCCGTCACGACAAAGACAAGCTGACCGCGACGTTGATGAAATTGGTGGACGAAGACCCGACTCTGATACTTTCGACCGACGATGAGAGCGGACAGCTCTTGCTAGCTGGTATGGGAGAGTTGCATCTGGAGATCATTCTGGATCGCATGAGGATCGAGTACGGCGTTAATTGCACCCGGGGTCGACCGCGAGTCGCGTACCGTGAGACGATTGGCAAGATTGCGGAAGCCGAAGGCCGTTTCGTGCGGCAGACTGGCGGACGGGGCCAATACGGTGTCTGCTCGATGCGGGTAGAACCATTGCCGCGAGGCTCAGGGCTCGAATTCGAGAGCGAGATCACTGGCGCAACGCTCAGTACCGAGTGGTACGGGTCGATTGAGAAGGGCTTCCGGGAGGCTGCGCGATCTGGGATTGTTGCTGGTTACCCGGTCGTTGATGTCAAAGCGGTGCTCACCGACGGTGCGCAACACGACACCGACTCTTCGGAGATGGCGTTCCAGATCGCTGGATCATTGGCGTTCAAGGCCGCGATGCATAAGGCTGCGCCTAGACTGCTCGAACCCATCATGAGACAGGAAGTTGTGATGCCAGCCGAAATGCTCGGCTCGGTTATCGGCGACCTGAACTCACGACGAGCGAAGATCCAGTCGATGGAGACCTCGGAGCCAAAGCCAGGACAGGCGGGCATTGGAAGCGTGATGGCGTACGTTCCGCTTTCCGAGACGTTCAACTACTCCACGGATCTGCGATCGTTGACTTCCGGGTTTGGCGATTTCAACATGGAACTCGATCACTACGACGTGATGCCGCAGCACATCTTGGAAACATTGGACAGGTAGGCAAAAAAATGATGGCTACCGGCAAGATGCGCATTATGCTTCGTGGTTACGATGCACCGCTATTGGAGCAGGCGACCGAGCAGATATTAGACGCGGCGACGCGAACGGGCGCTCAAATCTCGGGCCCGGTTCCGATGCCAACGCGGCGACGTCGATTCACGGTGATACGGTCACCGCACATTACAAAGGACTCGCAAGAACACTTTGAGCTTTGGCTGCACAAGCGCCTCGTAGACATTGTGGAACCTAGTTCGAAAACGATGGACGTTCTCCAACGATTGAACGTTCCGAATGGCGTGGAGGTCAGCGTAAAAGTAATTCAATGAAGCCGTAGCGGCCACTAAACGGCCCGCGGCTTGATGATCTGAACGGCGAGAGATGACGACGCAAGAAAAAGAACAAGTGGTCAACGAATCGACGGTGGCGGATGACAACGCCGTTCCGGAAGCGCCGCAATCCATGACGGGATTGCTGGGGCGCAAGATCGGCATGACCACGGTCTACGACGACTCAGGCCGAGCCAACGGTGTCACGATGGTCGAGGTCGGTCCGTGTGTGGTCACTCAGGTGAAGACCGAGCAACGCGACGGTTACCAAGCTGTGCAGGTCGGTTTCATGCGGGCGAGCAAAGTGAATATGCCTATGCGTGGTCACTTCGAGCGCTCAAGCGGTAACTTCAGGCATTTGCAAGAGTTCAGAGTGTCAGATCTCGGCGAATATGAGGTCGGACAGGAGATACGAGCCAACGTCTTTTCGACGGGCGATGCGATCAAAGTGACGGGAGTGTCGAAGGGTAAGGGTTTCCAAGGCGGCGTGAAACGACACGGCTTCGCGGGCGGACCTAAGACCCACGGTCAATCGGATCGTCATCGAGCACCAGGTTCCGTTGGTGCCGGCACGTACCCAGGTCGCGTTTGGCCGGGCACTCGGATGGCGGGGCACATGGGAGACCGCCGCGCAACGACTCGAGGGTTGTCAGTTGCGGGGGTCGATCCTGCCCAGAACTACATTTTGGTCAAAGGTTCGGTGCCGGGGGCTCGTAACAGCCTCGTACGCATTGAGAAGCAGGACTGAATCAGGACTCGCCATGGAGTTATCAGTAAAAAACAGAAACGGCGACGTTGTCGACAGCGTCGATCTTAGCGACCGTGTTTGGTCCGCGCCGTCTAACGACTCGCTCTTGCATCAGGTTGTTCAAGCGCAATTAGCGAACCGACGCCAAGGGACGCACGAGACTAAGACGCGCGGCCAAGTCAACTACTCGACTCGCAAAATACGCGCTCAGAAACACACTGGACAGGCCCGTCTTGGCAGCCGAAAATCGCCCACATTGGTCGGTGGTGGAGTTATATTCGGTCCGCACAAACGTAGCTATCGCCAACGAGTTCCCAAGAAGATGCGCCAAAACGCGCTTCGCGTCGCGCTCAGCGAAAAGGTGCGGGACGATCGTTTGACGATACTTGACGATTTCACTCTAGATACGCCAAAGACTAAGCAAGTAGTCGAATTGGTTCAAGCTCTCGGTGTCACTGGTCGAACGTTGCTAGTTACCGAGGCAAACGAACCAGTCGTCGTGTTGTCCGCCCGTGGTGCCGATCGAGTTGAAGTGACCTTTGCCGATTGTTTGAACGTGGCAACCACCGTCGGTGCGGCACACATCGTTGCAACTCGAGGCGCAGTCGAGCGCATCGATTCACTTTGGGGCGACGCTGGTGACGAGGCTATCGAAGACTCTGGGAATGCCGTGGAGGTGACAGAGTGAACATCGCGCGGACTCTAATCCGACCGGTCATCACCGAAAAATCGACGCTTCTCAACGAAGAGAATCGCTACGTGTTCGATGTGGCCATGAAGGCCAATAAATACGATATTGCGCGTGCTGTCGAGTGGGCGTTCGATGTGAACGTTGTTTCAGTGAACACCTACCGCAGGCGTGGAAAGATGAAACGCCGCGGCTTCCGCGAGAAGAAACGGCCCGACGTTAAGCGCGCCATTGTGACGCTGGCAGCAGGCGACACGATCGTCTTGTTTGAGGGTGCATAGTCAACGGAATTCTCGATATGCCATTGAAGGAACACAAGCCAACATCTCCAGGTCGACGCAACAATGTTGTGGACGATTTTGCGGACATTACCAAGAAGAAGCCCGAGAAGTCGCTGCTTGCCCCGTTGACCAAAAAGGGCGGGCGTAATAACTCGGGACGAATCACGGTTCGCCGTCGAGGCGGTGGACACAAGCGTCGATACCGAATGGTCGATTTCAAACGCACCCGCAGCGGCGAAGCCGAGGTACTTTCGATTGAGTACGATCCTAACCGCAGCGCCCGCATCGCGTTGATCCAATACCAAGATGGTCAAAAATCGTACATCGTTGCGCCGCAAGGATTGACGGTCGGTCGAAAGGTCGAATCTGGGTCTGGGGCTCCGGATTTGCCAGGCAACACGAAGGCGTTGATGGACATTCCGCAAGGCACGATGGTTCACAATATCGAGATGACGCCGGGAAGTGGCGGTCAACTTGCGAAAGGTGCTGGCACCGGAGCACAGGTTATGGCCCATGAGGGTTCGTTCATATTGCTGCGGTTACCCTCCGGCGAAATGCGCCAGGTGCGACAGGAGTGCAAGGCGACGATCGGGGTTGTTTCTAATCCGGACCACAAAAACATCAAGCTTGGCAAGGCTGGGCGGTCTAGGCACCGCGGGAAGAGGCCGAGTGTCCGCGGCACGGCGATGGCACCTGACGCACACCCGCACGGCGGTGGCGAAGGTCGTTCCGGTATCGGGTTCTCGAATCCGAAGTCGCCTTGGGGCAAACCTACACTGGGATACAAGACACGCCGCAACAAGCGCACAGATAAATTCATCCGACGAAGGCGCGATCAACGCTGATTTCGTCGTTCAACACGATCTCGAATCGATAGACGGGTTACAAGCATATGAGCAGATCAGTAAAGAAGGGACCATTCGTGGATCCCAAGCTGATGAAAAAGGTCGACAAGGCCAGGCGCGAAAGGGCGCGTGGTGCGATTCGCACTTGGGCGCGCGCGTCGACGATCATGCCGGACATGGTTGGATTGACCTTCGCGGTACACAATGGGCGGACGTTCGTGCCGGTGCTGGTAACAGAGAACATGGTCGGTCACCGATTGGGCGAATTCTCGGCGACGCGAGTATTCCGCTCGCACTCAGGAAACCGCTGAGGGAACTTAGATATGGCAATCGCACGAGCCAAAAACGTAGGAATCTCCGCCAAGAAGTTGCGGCTTGTCATGGACGAGGTGCGCGGCATGGAGGTTGACGACGCCCTGGCATATCTGCGATATATGACGTCGCCGAGCGCCGGAGAAGTCTTCAAGGTATTGCACGCGGCGGCCGCGAACGCTGAGAACAACGATTTGCAGGATCGCGAGGCACTGGTAATCAAGCGCATAGTTGCCGACCAAACGGTTACGATGAAGCGATTCCGACCCAAGGCGCGTGGTCGTGCTGGTGCATTCGACCGCCCGACCTCGCTGATCACCATCGAGGTAGACGAGGCATAGGACAACGGCGGCCAAGCGTCGTCTAATTCCGAACGATCGGACATTTAATGGGACAGAAGATACATCCGATAGGATTTCGCCTCGGCATTTCGGCTGATTGGCGTTCGAATTGGTTTGCCGGCAAACCCGACGGTTACCGGGAGCTGGTTCAAGAGGACTACCAGATCCGTGAGATTGTCGCCCGCGAATATCAAGGCGAGGGCGCGATATCACGCGTCGACATCGACCGCGGCGGTGGCGAGATCAGCATCAATGTTTTCACAAGCCGGCCCGGTATCATCATCGGTCGCAATGGCCAGCGAATAGATCGTCTGCGTCATGTGATTGAACGCTCAACTGGTCGACGCGTCCGAATTTCGGCCAACGAGATCAAAGTGCCGGAACTCGATGCCAAACTGGTCGGCCAGAGTCTGGCGGAACAGCTAGAGCGACGGATTCCTTATCGTCGCGCAGTGCGGATGTCCATGCAAAGGACGATGGATTCGGGCGCCGAAGGCATCAAGGTGGTCGTCTCTGGTCGTTTGGGTGGTGCGGAGATTGCCCGTGTCGACAAACAGATGGAAGGGCGGGTTCCGTTGCATACCTTACGCGCCAAAATCGACTACGCGGTTTCGGAAGCGTACACAACTTTCGGCGTAATCGGCATCAAGGTTTGGATTTTTACAGGTGATATGCCCGCAGAAGGCCGTTTGCAACGCGAAGGGAATTCGGGAGTGTCCCCCATCGGACTAGGGCGCGCGCCGAGGCACCGCCGTTAACCAATCCCGTCATATCGATCGGACGATTGAGGGCCAAAAGAGATGTTACAGCCAAGGAGAACGAAATTCCGCAAGCAGCACCGCGGGAAAATGAAAGGCGTCGCGAATCGCGGCAGCACATTGGCGTTTGGTGACTTTGGCCTGAAGGCCGTCGACGCGAGTTGGGTTACATCCCGGCAGATCGAATCGGGCCGACGCGCGATTACCGGTTACGTCCAACGTGGCGGTCAAGTCTGGATCCGCATATTCCCCGATAAACCCGTTTCGTCTCGACCGGCTGAGACCCGAATGGGCGGCGGCAAAGGTGCCATCGAGCATTGGGTTGCCCCGGTGCGACGTGGAAAGATCATCTTCGAAATCGCCGACGTTTCGGAGGCGGCTGCTCGCGAAGCATTGCGCCGAGCTGGAGCCAAATTCCCGATGGCGGTCAAGATCGTCTCCCGTGCGGACGAACTGTAAGCGCGATTGCGATCCGAAACCCAACAGGTATTGATTACATGAATATCTCAGAAGTCAGGGAATTGAATAATGTCGAGCTCTATCGGGAGTTGTCCCAGCAAGAGCGGGCGTTGATGAATTTGCGTTTTCAAAAGACCACGCGCCAGCTGACGGATACCAATGCGCTGCGAAACACTCGCCGAACGATCGCCCGCATCCACACCGTCCTCAAAGAGCGGCAGATCGTGAAAGATCTGGGTTTGAACGAGGTCTCATCATAGGTTTGGCGACAATAACAAGCATTCAAAAGTTGAGGATATTCAATTAGATGGCAGGCATACGCAAGACGCGCGTCGGTACGGTGATCCGCGACAAGAACGACAAGACGATTGTCGTCGCTTACTCGTGGTCGCAACGGCACCGAATTTACAAGCGCAGTCGGCGACGCATAACCAAATTCGTTGCCCACGATGAGAACAACGATGCGTCGGTGGGCGACCGCGTCGTCATCGAAGAGCATCGTCCGTTGTCGAAGACTAAGCGTTGGCGTCTGCGTCAAATCGTTGAACGCGTGGACGTGGTCGCGCCGGATGACGCTCCGTCTGAAATCGACCAACGCGACGTTGCCATTGGAGATGGGCAATGATCCAACGAGAATCACGCCTTCGAGTGGCCGACAATTCCGGCGCCCGAGAGGTTCTTTGCATCAACATGACCGGGTCCGGCAACCGTCGCTACGCCGGTTTAGGCGACGTTATTACCTGTGCGGTTAAAGACGCGCAGCCGGGTGGAGCGGTCGGTATGCACGA
The DNA here is from genome assembly GCA_951812795.1 of uncultured Dehalococcoidia bacterium. Lineage (GTDB taxonomy): Bacteria > Chloroflexota > Dehalococcoidia > Lucifugimonadales > Lucifugimonadaceae > Bin127. Next base: position 1,062,661 of record OX638325.1, on the reverse strand, counting down.
GGTCGTCAAGGCTGTCGTCGTCCGGACTTCCAAGGAATACCGGCGAATCGACGGTTCGTACATCAAGTTTGATGACAACGCCTGCGTGATCGTTGCAGACGACGGCAACCCGCGCGGCACTCGAATATTCGGTCCGGTGGCTCGCGAACTGCGCGAGCGCGAATTCAACCGCATCGTGTCGTTAGCACCAGAAGTTCTGTAGAAGCAACCCAATGCCCAATAAGATCAAAAGAGGGGACACCGTCCTCGTTGTGTCCGGCAAGGACCGAGGGGCGCGCGGCAACGTTATCGCTGTCGACCTGAAAAAGCAACGTGTATTCGTCGAAGGCGTCAACATGGTCAAGCGACACATGGGTCGTCGACGCGGCGTCATGCAGACCGGCATCGTCGAAGGCGAAGCGTCGATACATATCTCGAACGTCGTGCTCGTTGATTCAGATACCGGCGAAGTCGGTCGTGTCCGATGGCGAGAACTCGAAGACGGCACCCGCGTCCGAACGGTAAAGGGATCCCGCAATGGCTAGTTCAAACGGTAGCGCAACGATGATGATGCCGCGTCTATTGTCGCGGTACCGGTCGGAAGTGACACCGGTGCTCACGCGTGAGTTCGGGTACACCAATCCGATGCAGTTGCCGATTCTTGACAAGATCATCGTCAACATTGGGCTTGGCGAGGCGATAGACAATTCGAACTCACTCGATGCTGCGACTGGCGATATCGCTACGATCACGGGACAAAAGCCCATCGTCAACCGCGCCAAGAAGTCGATTGCGAACTTCAAGTTACGGGAAGGCATGCCGATCGGCGCGTCGGTCACATTGCGTTCGCATCGGATGTGGCAGTTCTACGACCGACTCGTCAACGTAGCGCTCCCCCGTGTCCGCGACTTCCGTGGCACGAGCCGGAATTCATTTGATGGCAATGGCAACTACAGTTTGGGTCTCTCGGAGCAGGTTGTTTTCCCCGAGATTGACTACAATCAGATAGATAGGTTGCGCGGGTTACAGGTTGCGATTGTGACCACTGCCCGCACTGATGAAGAAGGCCGCAGGTTGCTCGAACTTTTGGGCATGCCGTTTGCGGCAGGACGATAATCTGCCCACTGAAAACTAAACCGCCGATAGATTCGGCACGAAAAGTAGACGAAAAAACCAATGGCTCGTAAGGCAATCATCGAACGTGAAAAAAAGCGTGCTCTTCTCGTGGAAAAGTACGCGCAACGGCGCGCGGAACTGAAACGGGTGGCGAACGATACTAGTCGTTCATTCGAAGAACAAATGGAAGCGAGGCGCTTGCTGCACCTGCTACCGAAAAACTCGAGCCGCATCCGACAACGCAACCGATGCTTTGCCACCGGTCGGCCGAATGGATACATCCGCTTCTTCGGAATGTGCCGAATCGTCTTTCGTGAGCAAGCACACCTCGGCAACCTGCCTGGGATCCGGAAGGCTAGCCTGTAGACCACCTACCGCCGTTAGGCGAGTACATCGAACAGACAACCATATGCCAGTTACCGACCCAATATCAGACATGCTGACGCGCATCCGCAATGCCGTCATGTCCCACCACGAAACAGTGTCAATACCGCACTCGAGGATGAAGCGTTCGCTTCTGCGCATATTGCGCGACGAAGGATTCATCGAGAATGTTCAGACGCATCGAGACGGCGCGAAGGCAGATTTCGAAGTCAAGCTCCGTTATTACGAAGACGACGAATCGGTGATCACGGGACTCAAACGGATCAGCAAACCGGGACGTCGCGTCTACGTCGGCAAAAACGAGATACCGCGCTATTTTGGCGGCCGAGGGGTCGCGTTGCTTTCTACCTCCAAGGGCGTGATGACTTCGGATCAAGCACGCCGATCTGGCGTCGGCGGAGAATTGCTCTTTTACGTCTGGTGATCTGGGCGACCTGATCAAATCGTACGGGATAAATCGAGATGTCCAGAGTAGGAAACAACCCAATTACGGTGCCGAATGGCGTCGAAGTTAAAGTCGCTGGCCGTGAGGTCACGGTCAAAGGACAGTTGGGGGAACTCAGCCGGAATATTCATGAGGGCATCAACGTGGAGATCGAAGATTCGAAAATCCTCGTGTCCCGATCAAGCGAAACCCGAGACCAACGTGCGAAACATGGTTTGACACGCAGCCTGCTCAACAATATGGTGGTCGGCGTGAGCGAAGGCTTTTCGAAGCGTCTGATTATGTATGGCACCGGATACCGCGCCACGCAGAAGGGCAAGGCTTTGGAGTTGCTCGCCGGGTATTCGCATCCGGTTGAGGTTGAGCCCATAGGCAAGAACTCGTTGAGCGTCGATGGAAACACCACGATCATCGTCACCGGGCCCGATAAACAGGAGGTCGGCCAGCAGGCAGCGACGATTCGCGCGGTCCGCAAACCGAGCCGATTCCAAAGCAAGGCCGGGCGAATTCCGCTATTTGGGATCACATACCAAGGCGAACAACTGCGGCTACGTGTTGGCAAGACCGTCGCGGGTGTCGGAGGTTAATCGATAGATGGCTAACAGGAAGTTCGACAATCGGCCTCGTTGGATACGCCACCGCCGAGTTCGTCGTCGAGTAGTCGGTCTCAACGATCGACCGCGACTCTCGGTTTTTCGCAGCAACAAGCAGATCTACGCCCAAGTCATTGACGATGGGGCAGGTCACACGTTAGTCGCTGCGTCTTCGATCGAGGTAGGCAACGACAGTGATGGAAAGATCGACTCCGCCAAGCTCGTTGGTACCGCAGTCGCGAAACGCGCGATCGAGCAGGGCGTCAATAAGGTGGTTTTCGACCGTGGTGGATATCAATACCACGGACGCGTCAAGGCATTGGCCGAAGCTGCCCGTGCGGAGGGCCTCAAGTTTTAACGATGGTTACTCAAACTAACACTCGAGAGCGAAGTTCAGACGGCGAACGCCGAGGCAGACAACGGCGACGACCGCGAAGAGATGAGGCCCAGGAAGGACCTGAACTCTTCGAGCGAGCGGTGAAAATCCGACGCGTCTCCAAGGTCGTCAAAGGCGGTAGGAATCTTTCTTTCAGCGCCATGATGGTTGTTGGCGATTACAGCGGTCGAGTTGGCGCGGCTCTCGGCAAAGCCGCTTCGGTTCCCGATGCAGTCCGTAAGGGGCGGCAAAACGCGGAACGAGCCATGGTGCCGGTCACGACCTCAGGTGGCACGATACCGCACGAAGTTTTTGCGAAGTACGGCAGCGCGAAAGTTTTGTTGTTGCCAGCCAAACCCGGAACCGGTGTTATCGCAGGCGGCGGCGTGCGTGCGGTGATCGAAGCTGCTGGCATCCAAGACGTGCTTTCGAAGACTTACGGCGGCAGTAACCCGGTCAACACCGTACGGGCCACCTTGAAAGCGCTATCGCTGCTTAAGGATCCGCAGAGGGAACGGGCTCGAAGGCTGGGGCTCGACGGGATCCACACACCCGAAACTACGACTCCGGAAGCTGAAACCACCGAGGTTGTTTCAACCGAAGCCGAACCCGTCGAAGCTCCCGAGGCATCGACTGAGGTTCCAGAAAATGGCGTGACCGCGACGTCCAGCGAACCTGTAACCGAGCAGGCAAGCCAGAATGGTTCAGACGAGACTGTCACGACGCCAGAACAATCCGTCGATGATTCGACCTCTGAAGACGAGAGCGAACAATCGTCATGAGCGAGATTGTTATCAAACAAGTTCGTAGCGGGATTGGGACGATACCAAAACAGCGCGCGACGCTCAAGGCTCTCGGTTTGCGACACATCAATCACGTCGTTACAAAGCAAGATACTGTTCAAGTACGTGGAATGGTCAAGAGGGTATCCCACTTGGTCGAAATCGTTTCTTGAAGCAAAGACGAGTCAACGAAATGCCAGGATTGCATCAATTAAAACCAGCCGATCGTTCGAAGCGCAAGCGTAAGCGTGTCGGGCGCGGCGATGGCAGCGGTAACGGCTCGTATTCCGGCCGCGGCAGCAAAGGTCAGCTGCAGACCGGCAAGGTTCCGTTCCTTTTCGAAGGTGGTCAATTGCGTTTGGTCAAACGACTGCCATTCATGCGCGGTTTCACGAACAAGTTCCGTGTTGACTACACCCCGGTCAATGTGGCCAACTTGAACATGTTCGAGGATGGTTCAAAGGTTGGCCCCGATGAACTCGTGGCGAACCGCATCGTCCGCAATAGCGGAGTGAACATCAAACTTCTTGGCGACGGCGAGATCGGTGGCAGCGTGCACGTTACGGTGCACGCTTGTTCCGCCAGCGCACGAGCCAAGATCGAGGCAGCAGGGGGCAGCGTCACGCTCATTGGCTGCGACGATGCATCCGAAACCGCAACCTCGGGCAAGTAAACGAAGCAGCATCGCATAACCCCAATGCAGTCCACTGGAGCCCAAACCGGACGCGAATCCGCACTACCGGCACTCTTCCGAGCTGTCGTCGATTCGTGGCGTGTCCCAGATCTGCGCTTCAGAATTCTCTTCACGCTCGGAATTCTCGTCGCGTTCAGGTTCTTGGCGCACGTCCCAAACCCGGGCGTAGACCTCGAACTGCTCGAACGAGCATTCGAGGCGAATCCGGTATTTGGGGTTTTAGACCTCTTCAGCGGTGGCGCGTTGAGCCAGCTCAGCATCGCCGCGATGGGTGTCTATCCCTACATCACCGCATCGATCATCCTGCAAGTCCTGACTCCGGTGATCCCACAACTCCGAGAGCTCTCCCGCGAAGGTGGCGAAGCCGGACGTCGCACACTGAACCGATATACCCATTACCTCACGGTCCCTTTGGCGATACTCCAAGGTTGGGCGTTGCTCAACACCCTTGAACTGCAAGGAGCCATTACCGGCATCGGTCTCGGCGGTGGCGAGTGGATGAACACCACAACCATCATCCTCTGCATGACCGCGACGACGATGCTGTTGGTGTGGATGGGCGAAATCGTTACCGAGAAGGGCATTGGCAACGGCATCTCATTGATAATCTTCGCCGGCATCGTCGCGTCCTTGCCGCAGACCGCTGGTCAGATGTGGGCGCTTCGAGATCAGGCCTTCCAAGTCTCGATGTTAGTCGCCATGATGCTCATCATCATTTTCGTGGTTGTGATCTTCAACGAAGCCCAACGGCGTGTACCGGTGCAGTACGGTCGGAGCGTGTTCCGTGGCGGCCAGATGTATCGTCAAACGGGTGCTTCGTTCATACCTCTCCGCGTCAACGCCGCCGGCATGATTCCGCTGATCTTCGCCTTTTCAATCGTCACCCTACCGGCGACTATTGCGACCTACCTCGCTGACCCAAGCAGCAGCAGTTTCACCGCTCAGGCCGCAAGTTGGGTCACCCGAACGCTGACGTTCACGAGCGATCCCTATTGGGCGTTGATATTTATCTTGACAGTTGGATTTACCTTCTTCTACGCCTTGGTAGTTCACAACCAACAGAATCTAGCCGAAAACCTTCAACGAAACGGCGGTTTTGTACCCGGCATTAGGCCCGGTCAGCCGACACGCGAGTATTTGATGCGCATCGTCCTGCGAATCACGTGGGCAGGCGCAATCTTCCTCGGTGTTATCGCTATCACACCTTGGATAGCCAATCTGATCACCAACTTGGAAGCGTCATTGACGCTGATCCAGAGCACGAGCATGATCATCATGGTCGGTGTTGCTTTGGACACGATGCGCCAGCTCGAAGCGCAATTGATGATGCGCAACTACGAGGGATTCGTCCGATCGTGATCGCCGCATCCCCAATTGTTGAAGAGTTGAACGCGCCGTTCGCTGGAAGGGACTGAGATGCGTATCGTGTTCCTAGGCCCCCCTGGCGCCGGCAAAGGGACGCAGGCTGCGATCCTAACCGAGAAACTCGGTTACGTACATCTTTCGACTGGCGATATGATCCGCGACGAGATGACTCGTGGTACCAAACTTGGCAAATTTGCCAAGACCTTTTACGACAAGGGCGATTTGGTTCCGGACCAGACGGTGATCGACATGATTAAAACTCGTTTGGCCGATACCGAAAACGTGATCTTAGATGGATTCCCGCGCACCGTTGTCCAAGCGGCGTCATTGGATGACCAATTGGCCACCGCTGGTGTGTCCCTCGACAAGGTCATCTTCTTCAACCTTGATGTCGACGAATTGGTTGACCGGCTCGAAAAACGCCGCGAAATCGAGGGTCGCGTCGACGACGAACCAGAGGCGATTCGAAATCGCATGGGTGTCTACAACCGCGAGACCGCGCCGGTAGTCGACTACTATCGCGATGGTGGCCGAGTGATTGAGGTCGACGCCTTGGGCACGATAGACAATGTTCAAGAACGTTTGAAGGGTGCTCTTGGTTGAAGCAGAGCATTGAACTATGGCTGGATCGAACGGAAACTGACGGTTCGGTTACAATTGCGAATGAAGTTGCGTTTTGAAGGATAGTCTCACGAGCAATACGGATACGGCTCGCCGTATCGTGCTCAAAAGTGCGCGCGAATTGGATGCGATGCGATCGGCAGGCCACGTCGTGGCCGTCGCGTTGGATGCGGTTTTCGGTGCTTTGGAACCCGGTATAACAACCGCTGAGCTAGACGATATCGCACGGCGAAAGATTCGCGCTGAGGGAGCGAAACCCGCGTTTCTCGGTCTCTACGGTTTCCCTGGTGTGGCCTGCATCTCGCTTAACGCCGAGATTGTCCATGGCATTCCTGGGCCTCGCGTAGTCTCCGATGGTGACTTGGTGAGCGTGGATTGCGGTGCGATAGTAGACGGCTTTTACAGCGATCATGCGCGTACCGCCGTCGCCGGCGAATCCGCCGACGAGGAAAGTGCTCGATTGATCGATGTATGCCGCGAGTCGTTGAAGCGTGGCATCGCGCAGTGCGTGCCGCACAACCGGGTCGGTGACGTTTCGGATGCTATCGAGCAATATGTTCGTGATGCGGGTTTCGAACTGGTACGCGAGTACGTAGGACACGGAGTAGGGCGCGCGTTGCATGAAGCACCGCCAGTGCCGAACATGGGCACCCCTAAGACGGGTCCGCTATTAATGGAAGGTATGACTATCGCAATCGAGCCAATGATAATGACGGGATCTTGGGATACCGAGGTCCTAGATGACGGTTGGACCGTTGTCACCTCAGATGGCTCGATATCAGCGCACTTTGAACATACAGTGGCGATAACCGCCGACGGGCCGGAAATATTAACTCAGGCTCGCCAAGATTGATCTAAATTCACCAGTCTGGTGCAACAATGGCCAAAAAAGAAGCAATAGAAGTCCAAGGGACGGTGACGCAAGCTCACCCGAACGCGTACTTCAGAGTGAAGCTGCCCAACGATCACGAAGTCCTGGCACACGCGTCTGGGCGGATCCGGAAGAACTACATCCGCATCCTGCCCGGAGATAACGTCATGGTGGAATTGTCTCCCTATGACCTTACACGCGGCAGGATCACGTACCGTTTCCGGTAGATATCAAGCGAGGTAACTCCATCATGAAAGTCAGAGCTTCGGTCAGAGCGAAGCAACCCGGGAGCCGAGTCGTTCGGCGCAAGGGTCGCGTCTATGTCATCAACAAGCAGAATCCGCGCTTCAAGCAGCGGCAGGGCTAAGAATCTAAGGAGATTTGCAATGGCAATCATCGCCGGAGTAAACATATCCGACAATCTACGCGTCGTTATCGGCCTCACCGGAATCTACGGCATCGGACCGAAGCGCGCGACCGACATCGCGGCCAACCTCGGCATCGCTTCGAGCACGCGCATGCGCGACCTCAGCGACGAAGATTTGGCAGCGATCAGGAACAGCGTCGAACGCGCCGGCATCGCGATCGAGGGTGATCTTCGGCGTGAGAACCAGATGAACGTCCGGCGGCTGGTCGAGATCCAGAGTTACCGCGGCCTGAGGCATCGGCGAGGATTGCCGGTCCGGGGTCAACGAACCAAGACAAACGCACGTACGAAGCGGGGCCGTCGCCAAACCGTGGCTGGCAAGCGCCGTGCGCCATCGCACTAGAAATAGTAGGAATTACTGCGGCTTCATTGAGGCCGTTCAAAGAGTAGGAGCGACAATCTAGGCTATGCCGAGAACCCGTCGAAGAAGCAGAGAGCGGAAGTTTGTTCCGCAAGGTCGGGCGTACATCATTGCTACGTTCAACAACACGCTGATCACGTTCACAGATCCAAATGGCAATGTCGTTTCGCAGAGCAGTTCGGGAGCCATGGGTTTCCGAGGCTCACGTAAGAAGACGGCATTTGCCGCGCAACGAGCTGGCGAAACCGCGGCCCGCTCTGCGGTTACACACGGAATGCGGACGGTAGACGTGTTAGTCAAAGGTCCAGGGAATGGGCGCGAATCAGCCATTCGCGCGATTGCCGGAGCTGGGATCCGCGTCAGCTCGATTACCGACCAGACGCCGATACCTCACAACGGATGTCGGCCGCCCAAAAGACGGCGAGTCTGATCAGATCAGTTGTTCAGCTGTCCGGCCGCATGGCGCGTGAGTGTCATTCGTTAATCGCCATTCGAAGTACCGAATCACGCCAATTCTAAGGATTGGAACGCACTACCCAATTTAGAATCGATAACTTAGCACACGGCCCGTGTTCGACGGGCCCCGCTTCCGATTCTGGGAACATTGAAGTCGGAACCGTACGAGAAAACAGAGAAGGTAATGGCAAGAAACACAGATCCAGTTTGCAAGATCTGCAAATCACAAGGCGAGAAGCTTTTCCTTAAGGGCGAACGCTGTTATACGCCAAAGTGCGCAGTCGATCGTTCTAGGGACAGCTCCGGCCGCCGAGGCGCGTCGGGACCCCCAGGCGGGCAACGGCGGCGCCGCCGATTATCGGACCACGGCATTCAGCTCCAGGCTAAACAAAAAGCCCGGCACATCTACGGCATCTACGAAAAGCAGTTCCGAGGCATGTTCGATGAAGCTGCTCGGCAAGAGGGTGTAACTGGCGTCAACTTGCTCAAGTTGTTGGAGCGCCGTCTCGACAATGTCATCTACCGCGCAGGTTTTGCGACCTCTCGCCCGCAGGCGCGCCAGACAGTCAACCACGGACACATTCAAGTCAACGGCCGCAAAGTCGACATTGCATCGTTCATCGTCAAACCCGGCGACGTAGTGTCATGGCGCGAGACGTCGAAGAATTCGGGTCTTTTCAAGGCCGCTAACGACAACGTTGGCCGACGTCGACAAGCTACGAACTGGATTACGGTCGATTCCGAGAATCTGACGGCAGCGATCGACTCCGCTCCAAATGAAGATGATGTCGACACCACGATCGATACACGATTGATCACGGAATACTACTCAAGGAGATAGACGAAAAATATGATAGGCGGTATTCGCTCGCCAATCTCAACCACCGTCCAGTTCGCGGACGAGACGGAGGATTTCGCCCCTCAACTCGAGGTTGTCGAATCCACCGAAACTTACGGCAAATTCCAGATCGCGGGGATTGAGCGCGGTTGGGGCACGACCTTAGGCAATGGTCTCCGGAGAGTGCTCCTTGGCGCAATGCCAGGGACTGCAATCACCTCGGCCCGCATCGTCGGGCAACAGCATGAATACGGCTCCGTCCCGCATATGCGGGAGGGGATCGGTGAATTCCTCATCAACGCCAAAGGCATCCGAATCCGGGCGCGTGCCGAGACGACCCAAAAAGTCCTCACGCTTTACGCATCTGGTGAAGGTGAGGTCGTAGCTGGCGATATCAAGCCGCATAGCGTCTTCGAGATCGTGAACCCTGAACACCACTTGGCCACGCTGGACAGCGATGAAGGCGAACTCGTGGTTACGTTCGGGGTCGAAAAGGGCGAAGGTTATCTAGCCTTCGATCACGAGGATACCCCCGGTCACGGCGTGCTTCCGGTCGATGCCGTTTTTACGCCGGTGTTGAAGGCCAACTACGAAGTCGAAGGGATGTCAGGACGTTTGTCCGGGCGAGACCTTTTGACGATCGAGATCTGGACCGACCGCACGATCGAACCAATCGACGCCTTACGAACTGCAGCGGACATCTTCAAGTCCAAACTCGACATGGTAACGGAGCAACCGGAATCTGAAGACCAACCGGCATCTGACGCAATGTCCGAGTTGCTCGATACGGAGATCAAGGATCTAGGAGACCAGTTAAGCTCCCGGATCATCAACGCGCTTTCGCGTTACCCCATCCGAACTTTGGGCGAATTGATGCGTTTCACGCCAGACACGCTGAAACAAGAGGTGCGAAACTTCGGCGAAGTCTCATTCCTAGAGCTACGCGAATTCATGGTTGCCAAAGAGCTTTGGCCGCCTGAACATGAAGAAGTACAAGAGCAAATCTAATCCTGGCGACCGAACCGGGAGAATCTGGACATCATGCGACATCGCCGCTCAGGACGAAAATTTGGAAGGGCGTCAGCCTCGCGCAAGGCCATGTATCGAATCATGGTCACCGACCTGCTACGGCACGAAGTGATTCGAACGACGCACGCCAAATCCAAGGAAGTCGCTCCTCTTGCAGAAAAGATGGTCACTCACGCCAAGCGCGGTGACCTCCACAACCGGCGACAAGCTGCCGCGTTCATCACCGACAAAGTAGTGCTCTCGAAGACATTCGATGAACTGGCAGACCGTTATCGCGAACGCGATGGTGGTTATACGCGGGTCATCAAACTCGGTAAGCGCGCAGGCGACGGGGCCGAAATGGCTCTCATCGAACTCGTCGAATAACTGCCGTCGCGCGCGTCACACTCGACGGCGTGGACCCGACATGCGATTGGCGCTAATCGTAGAGTACGACGGCACCGATTTTAGCGGCTCGCAATTCCAACTCAACGCCCGCACAGTTCAAGGCGTATTGGAAGATGCGGCAACGACGATCTTCGGGGCCCAAACCGGCCGCATCCGAATGGCAAGTCGAACTGACGCCGGCGTACACGCGGCCGGGCAAGTTGCGGCTCTTGACACCGTTACCGAGATGTCTAATGGAGAAATCCGGAACGCCATGAACGGGAATTTGCCCGAAGATGTTTGTGTCAAGCTGGTCCAGAGCGTGCCAGCAGATTTCGATCCGCGGCGCGCGGCAATCGCACGAGAGTACCGTTATGTCATCAACGATGGTCACGCACCTTCGCCGATTCGTCGAAGATTCGAGTACTACGTTCATCGGCCTCTCGACGATAAGGCGATGGCGAACTGTGCACAGATATTCGTCGGTGTCCACGACTTCACATCGTTCGCCGCGGCCTCAATCGAGGATAGTTCGAACGTCCGCGAAGTCGCGATCTCGAAGGTCACCCGAACGGACGACGGCCGGATCGCATTTGACATCCGAGCCAACGCATTCGTTCGCCAGCAGATCAGACGCATGATCGCCTCTCTTGTCGCCGTAGGTCACGGGTCCCGAACGAAGGAATGGGTCGCATCGTTATTGGCAACGCCGCGCCGCGACGGTGCAACACAAAACGCACCTCCGCACGGCTTAACGTTGCAGCGGGTGGTCTACGAGTGCAAACTCGGTCATGGACCGCCGCTCGACGAATGAGTGTTACAGGAGGTCGACATGTCGCGCTCCAACCGGGATGAAACTTACGCCCGCGCAAATTAGAATCAATCTGTTATGCCCACGAAATTGAAGCACTACAACCCGAGCTCATCGGATCTGAAGAATCGATGGCGTGTATTCAATGCCGAAGGAAGGGTTCTCGGCAGACTAGCCAGCGAGATCGCAATGGTGTTGATGGGTAAGCACAAAGCCGACTTCGTTCCACATTTGGCGTCTGGCGATTTCGTAATCGTCGTGAATGCGTCGAAAGTCGAACTGACAGGTAAAAAGGCGGAGCAGAAGATCTACAAGCGCCATAGCCAATACCCGGGCAATCTGAAACAGATTCCGTTTACACGGATGATGGAACGGACTCCGGAACGCGTAATCGAGCTTGCGGTTCGCGGGATGCTCCCGAAGAATAAGCTTGGGCGCAAGATGCTGACACGTCTCAAGGTGTACGAAGGTCCAGAACACCCTCATATGGCTCAAGTGATCGGTTCCGAACGTGCCGAGGCACGCGACAAGGACGCAGAAATCGAGGCCTGAGAGATTTCCGCGCAACGTCTGGTTGATGACCGCAATCCGAACCAGCAACAACTGCCGTATGACGAAACGGGCTTATATGCACCCATCAGTGCAAAGCGGACGATTGAATATTGCCTAGACGATCTTCGCTCACGAACACAATCGATTCTGAGCGGCGATGCGGCCGCGTGAGGAGCGCAAATTGACCACCGACAACGAAAATCATTATTACTACGGCACCGGAAGGCGCAAATCCTCCATCGCACGCGTCCGCGTCTACAACCGCGCCGGGGGAGTGACCCTGAACGGTAAGCCACTTAACGAAGTGATTTCCGTCGACGAGTGGTTGTCTGACGCTCTGATGCCCCTCAACGTCACCGAACTTGCGGGCAAGGTAACCGTAGTCGCCAAGACGCACGGCGGCGGGGTCCATGGGCAGGCGGTCGCGTTTTCGCATGGTCTTTCGCGCGCTCTCATCTCATTTGATCCCCAGCTGCGACCAGCCTTGAAAAGCTTCAAACTTCTAACGCGCGATCCTAGAATGCGTGAGTCCAAAAAATACGGCCTCAAACGGGCTCGCAAAGCACCGCAGTACACCAAGCGTTAATCTCTTAGGCGAGTTTGTTCCTGTGCGCCGTGTGATTGTCCGATGCTAATCACTCGGTGGAATCGCTCAACATTGCATCGAATCCCTAGGATTTTCGCTATGGAAAATCGCACAATTCTTATTGGGAAGCCATGCATGCCTGTGTCTGCACGCAACACTATCAAGTCTCTTCGGAGCTGGAGCGCAGTGTTGGCGGGTGCGGCAATTGTCGCTGTCGTCCTCGTCGCATTAGCGAATCGTGATGGGCAGCAACTCGCAGCGCAGAACCCTGGCGTACCACCGACATTTCCAGCAATCGTGTTCAACGGATACGTGACTATCAACGGCGAAGAACCGGATTACTCCGGATTCAAAATCACAGCCCGTATCGGGGATGATTACGAATCCGCGCCGGTCGTCGTCGGATCATTGCCAAACCGACCGTCAGGATATGCACACTTGGTAGTTGCGCCTGATCCAAGTCTTGACCTTTTCGGATCACAAATCGAGTTTTGGTTAGAAGACACCGTATTGTCCACTACAACGGACTGGTACGCGGTTATCAACGAATTTACTAACGAGATCTGTGGCGGTTGCACTTGGACGTTCCCGATTTTGAGGGAAGTGAATCTCGATTTTCCCAACTTGCCGGTACCGACACCCACTGTCACGCCCACGTGGACGCCTTCCCCCGAAGTCCTCAATCCTGCATTCTTTTCCGGCAGAGCTCGTACTCCCCGGGGCCCATTGCCTGACGGTTCAGAAATCTATGTAACCGTCGGCGAAGATTTCCGGTCTCAAAACATCCAAGTATTCGGCGGCGAATACTTCGTCACCGTAAACGTCGTCGACAAGAAGTACCGTAATGCCCCCGTGGTGTTCTATCTCGTGGATCGCAACGATCCATCAGGTGCGCCTCGATTTTTGAAAGCTCTGTCGCCTCCCGGCGCAATGGTGAGCGGCGCCAACTTTGAAAACGTGTCTTTGGTGTTCCCGGACTTGTTGCCGACACTGACGCCGACTTCTACGCCGACTTCTACCCCCACAGAAACGCCAACTCCGACGGTTACTCATACCCCAACGGTGACACCAACCGCTACCTATACGGCCACGCCGTTGCCGACTGATACTCCAACGGTGACGCCTACGCCTACTCCGACCGAGACACCCGTGCCAACCCCCACGAACACGCCGTTGCCTCCTACACCGACGGTCTTCGCGTCACCCACGCCAACCGACGTTCCCACCGCGACCAACACTCCCGAGCCCACGAGAACGCCGCGACCGACAGATGCTGCTGGCGAAGCGACGAGAACGGTAGCAATAATCGCGAGCCCAACACAGTTCGTTCCCGGTGCCAGTGGTGACGCAACTCCAGAATCTGATGGCGAGAACGGTTCTGGTTTCTGCAACGCGTCGCCTAGCCAAAACGGATCGATGGAAGCGACTATGCCGTTAGGCATCGTTGCCATATTGAGCATTTTCGCGTGGCGCATCGCAGTGTCGCGCAAAGACGAAACCCTGCTTTTATAACCCGAAGATGACCACGTCCTGAATCGGGAATCATGAGGTGAACCCAGATGCACGATGACACCGAGCGTAACGCGACCCGTACCGAACGCGCAGCAACCGCGCCAGAGAGTACGGGCATCCAAAATCATCGTGGTGCCATGAACGTGCGCAAATGGGTACTGGTCGTTACGATCGTCGCCGCCGCTCTAATTGGCGTGGCGATGACATTCGTCGACTCCCGTAACGATGCCCAGGCTCAGACACAGTTGCCTCCGAACCTCGCGGCCGTCATCTTCAACGGCTGGGTAACGATTCAGAACTCCCCACTCGACGTGGAAGGTATGCAACTAACTGCCATGATCGGCGATTGGGTTTCCGAACCAGTTATCGTCGGTCAAGGGACAGCCGATGCCAACGGTTTCGAAGACCTCACCGTCAACCCGCCGAGCGAACTAGTCGGAAACGAGATCAAGTTCGTGCTCAACGGATCCGTTGAATCCACAACCAACTCTTACTATGCGTTAATTAACGACGATGGCTCCTTCTGCCTGACTTGTGAATTCGCTTTCCCCGACTTCCGAGACATCATCATCGATTTCCCGACCTTGCCTACTGGCGGCCCGCGACCTCCGACTGTTCAACCCGCCCCTGGTGACTCAACGGTGACGCTTTTCACCGGCCAGGCGTTCACATCTGAGGGTCTCGTACCTGACGGCTACCAAATCTTCGCGGTTGTCGGTTCTTCCCTGCGAACGAACAACGTCACCGTTTTCGAAGGCACATACAACTTGGCCGTCGACACCACTGACGAGAGCTTGAATGGCACGCCGATCAAGTTCTACCTGATTGATAAAGGTGACCCTGCGGACCCAAACAAGGCGCTTGAGGCTGAAACGCCGAGCATATTCAATTCGGGACAACCCGCTGAAATGCGTCTATTCTTCCCTTCGATTTCACCCACTGCGACTCCCGAGCCGACTCCGACTCCGGTACCACCGACGCCGACGCCAGTGCCTCCAACTCCGACGCCGGAACCCACTGCGACTCCCGAGCCGACTGCGACTCCGGTACCACCGACGCCGACTCCGGTACCGCCGACTGCGACACCCGAGCCCACTGCGACTCCCGAGCCGACCGCGACGCCGGAGCCAACCGCGACTCCAGAACCGACTGCGACGCCAATCCCGCCGACACCGGTCCCGCCGACCGCGACTCCAGAACCGACTGCGACCTCAGTACCTCCGACGGCGACTTCGGTGCCGCCAACCGCGACTCCGATACCGCCAACGGCAACCTCGGTACCACCAACCGCGACTGCGGTGCCGCCAACGGCAACGCCCGAGCCTGAAGAGACCGGCGGATTCAACGCCACCCTGCCTCTCGCGATCATCCTCGTGCTCGTCCTACTAGGCATCGCAGGATACTTCGGATACCAGTACAGCCGAAAGTCTAGGGAAGAACAGGTTTAGTTCAGAACGCGAAGGCCATTTAGGGCATAACAGATGGCGACCGCCGGATTAATCCCGGCGGTCGCTGTGTTTTTCGATTGAAGCGAACTACGAGCGAGGGCGCAAAACAACCAATTGCCGGTCATCAGGCAAGTTGCTCCTAGTTACGCTGACGCGCGCCTGTGGTTCCTGACTCGTCTGATCGCCACCCATTTCGCCGCGCAGCGACTTCAACATTGGGCTGGGTTCGTTGCTGTCAGCATTCAACCCATTCGCCAAGACCAATGAAGGGTCCAACGCACCAATCAGCGACGAAAGCTCCTTGACGTCCATCTCGAGCCGCGCCGCGTCCAATAGCAAGACATCGACGCGACCGATGATCTGAACAGTCCGGGAATCAGGAGAATTTTGAGGCCGGCCGAGCATATAGGTCGTCAAGCCTTCGGCATCAATCCGGAAAGAAGTTACGGTACGTTTTCCTTCTGCCTCTACCGGTATGGCGATACCCCGCAAGCCCAAATCCCCGATCTCGTACTCTCCTGGATGCGAAATCACATCCGATCCGCCAATTCGTCCCGACTTCCGAAAACTTGAATTGGCAGGACGACTCCTCAACACCGCCGTCACGACCGTGTCATCCGCGGCTGAAGAGGGAACGAACGTTGCCTCCTCCTCATTCGCCGGATCACAGATGACCGACCCGGAGGCGGTCTTCACTAGGAATGCTTTCTGTCCGTTAAGCGATATCTCCATTTTTCGAGTCCAACTCCGGTGGTGGGTATGTGATCTAGCTCCGATATCGAGTGTACTTTTATATGGAACAAGGCCTATTCAACGACATGGACACACCGAAATTCACAATCTACTCGATTGGCCACAGCAACCACACGTTGGACCGCTTCGCTGAACTGCTACGACCGCACAATATCGAACTGATCATCGACGTGAGGTCTTTGCCCCGCTCGCGCTTCGCACCGTGGTCAAATCGGAACCAATTTGAAGAAAACCTCAATCAATTGGGCATCGACTACCTGTGGAAAGGTGACTCGCTAGGCGGGGTACCACGAGGGCCGAGACGTTCAACCTCGAAAGAAGACCGATCCGTTGATGAGTGGTACGAGACTCGGTCAACGGACGCCGAATTCTTGGCTGCCATTGTTGAAGTTTCCCGTTTAGCCGTGGGGAAACGTCTAGCCGTCGTGTGTTCTGAAGGCGATCCAAATCATTGTCACCGAACTTTGCTTTTAGCTCCCGCATTCGCGAATCTCAGAGTCGAGACCCGACACATCCACCCCAAAATCATTGGAGCAACGTTCCCAACTGCGCTCAACCTCTGATGCCCATCAGAATTGGCGTGGTGTTCGTCTCGTGATAGATTCTCTAAGTAGAGAGGCGCTCCGATCCATTGGCGGATCGCGTACTAAGTCTCATGTCGGGACGGTCACCCGTAACCGTCGACCATTTCTCTCGAAACATGCCTCTGCCAGAGCGAAGAAGCACCATACTCACCTTCATCGTGGACGACTACATATCGACCGCGGTGCCGGTTTCATCGAACGCGGTCGCAAGTTCCGCCGGCTTCAATGTCAGCCCCGCCACGATCCGCAATGAGGTCGGTGTTCTCGTCGATGAAGGATATTTGCTTCGGCCCCATTCATCGTCGGGTGCGGTACCTGCCGAGAAGGGATATCGACACTTCGTTGGTGGTCTGGATCTGACATCGCCTCCACCTGAAGGCTTAGTTACCATGCTGCAGCGGCAGGTCGATGTCACACCTGATGATGTTGACGCATGGGTACGAATAGCCGCCTCGGTGATCGCCGACCTTATCGGCGCGCTTGCGTTCATCACTGCACCACGCGCAAAAATGCCAGACGTTAAACAGATTGAACTGTTGCGACTTCAGGACATGTTGGTCATGCTGGTGCTTGTGCTCCAAGAAGCGCGCGTATACCGCCGTGTGATCGAATTGGACCGAAGCGTCAACGACTCTCAATTGGAGCGGGCCCGTAACAAGGTCACCGCAGAAGTCACCGGAAAGGGCGTCCACGAACTAGCTGCGAACAAAGATCGCGAAGATATCGAGGACGATTTTGAACGGCAAGTATGGCACGCCACGGTCGACGCGTTGATGCACGCCGATTCCGTTCCTGGCGAGCGATACATGAGTGGTTTCGGGCATTTCATGTCAGATCCCGAGTTGGCCGCGCAACCGGCAAAAGGCGCTCTGGCGATTTCTGCGCTCGAAAACGACGATGCCTTCGCAGACTTGATTTCCGGCGTCACCTACCGCAACCAACCAGTTGTATCGATCGGAACCGACAACGTTCGGCCCGAACTTTGTGACTGCAGCGTAATCATGTGCGGCTACGGCGGTGAAGTCGACGCCCGCGGCGTTGTCGGATTGATTTCGCCTATGCGAACAGCGTACAGTACGGCGATACCCACCGTTACGTTTGCCGCCGAAACGTTGGACTCGATGGTAAACCGCGGTTGAGCCAGTCGGATCCAACACCATCTCACATCTCACTCACGATATCGAAAGAACGGCCGTAACCCATGAGCGAAAAGCGCGACTACTACGAAGTGCTTGATATTCCTCGCACCGCAAACGAGGAAGACATCAAGAAAGCATTTCGACGCTTGGCGTTGCAGTATCACCCGGACCGAAACCGAGAAGCGGGCGCGACCGAACGTTTCAAGGAGATCAACGAAGCGTACCAAGTCCTAAGCGATTCCGAGAGCCGCGCCCGTTACGATCGTTTCGGCCACCAAGGCGTCAACGGCAATGCTGGCAATGGCTTCGAAGGGTTCAGCGACTTTGGCGGCTTCGGCGACATATTTGAATCGTTTTTCGGCGGTGCCTCAGGCACACGCGTGCGCCGCGGGCGAGACGTCGAGCTTGCATTGAGCATTTCCTTCCGTGAGGCGATATTCGGTTCAAGCCGAGAAACCGACGTCATGAGGCGGGAAATCTGTTCCCGATGCAACGGATCACGCGGTGAGCCCGGCAGCCAAAAGACCACGTGCCAAACATGCAACGGCAGCGGGAAGGTACGCCGCGCGCAACGAACATTGTTCGGAAATTTCGAGCAGATCGGCGAATGTTCCACTTGCCGAGGAATTGGAACCCGGGTTGACCGCGCCTGCAATCAATGCAACGCGACCGGCGTCGCCAATAACCGACGCAAGATCTCGATCGACATCCCTGCTGGGGTTGACGACGGCAACCGTATCGTGATGCGGGGTCATGGTGATGTAGGCGAACTTGGCGGTCAAGCCGGCGACCTTTACGTCCGAGTCCAAATCGAACCAGATCGGGTCTTCACCCGCAGCGGCAACGATGTTCTCATCCGTGCTGAATTGAATGTTGTAACAGCAATGCTCGGAGGAGAGATCACCGTGCCGACATTGGAAGGCGACAAAACGGTCATGATCGAACCCGGCGTCCAAACGGGCAATCAGAGTGTGCTCACGGGGTTGGGTGTGCCCCGGCTTCGCAACGATGGTCCGCGCGGCGACCAAATCATCCAATTCGCCGTGGTTACTCCGCGCTCGCTGACCACCGAACAGAAGGACCTCGTCCAGCAACTCGGCGACACCATGCGCGCAACCGACGGCCGAGCACTCGATCCAGTCATCGTTGAAAACGATGTGACCTATGGAGCTCGGTCCGCACACAACGGCAGCGACAACGGCATTTGGAGCTGGCTCAAGGGCGCGTTTTCTGGACAGTAACGAGCGTAGACAAAGACGCTTGAAAACCTCCCCCTCCCCTTCAAATGAGCTGGCAGGACGCCCAAACGGATCGCTGGCTCGAAATCAGCGTCGAGCTACTCTCGGAATTCGCGGAACCCGTCACCCATCTCTTCTCGCGTTACGGGGATGAGCGAGTATTCGTCTCACAATCCGGTGATTGGGATGCCGACGAAGTCGGACCAGTTTACGCCCCGAACGACATCGTCACGGTATTTTGCTACCTGAAAATGGACGACACAGTCGCGAACCGAAAGGGCATGATCGAAATCGGTCTGCGACTCATGTCCGAACTCGCCGATGTTGCTCCACATAAGGAGCGCATCGTAACGGCCGACGAATGGTCTAATCAAACATTCCCTACGATCCGCGTCGGTGACCGAATTGTTATTTCCCCGTCCTCGAAAGATGCTGTGATACCAGAGGCGCGTCCAACCGACGATGTACAGGTCTATCTGTCGCCAGGGCTCGCATTCGGTACCGGCAACCATCCGACGACTCGGCTCTGCTTAAATCAGATCATCACTGAAGCCGACGAAGGTGACCTGTCCGGAAGTCGAATCCTCGACATTGGATGCGGGTCGGGCATCTTGTCCATCGTGGCGCTAAAGATGGGTGCATCCCGAGCTTGGTGCGTCGACATCGACGAGACCGCGGTTCGCGCCGTACGCGACAATCTCGTCATGTCACGTGTCTCGGAACACTCCCATGTCCTACAAGGCTCGATCCCCAACCTCGACCTGCCAAATTTCAAGTTCGATTACGTATTTGCCAACATTACGTCACGGGTGTTGATCGAACTCGCCGAAACGATTATCGACAGTGCCAGACGCGGTGGTGTTATCTTGGTTTCTGGCATCATGAACGACCAGATTGATGCGGTCAAGCAAGCATTCACTCAGACTGGATCGCTATCGATCTCGGACACGAAACAAGAAGGCGATTGGATGATGTTGCGAATGATTAAAGCCGGCGGTTCGTAGGGGGCGGTTACGAATGCACCGGTTTTACGTTGGCTCTAATCTTCCGGCCGGGTCAGCAATCGGCGCGCGTGTCGATCTACCCAAAGATATCTCCCACCAAATCCGCAACGTATTGCGGCTTAGGGTCGGCGAATCCATCCAGATATTTTGCGGCGATGGCCGGGTATGGACAGCCAACCTGATACCTGAAGTCGATCGAAGGCAAGTATCTGCCGAGCTTTCGGCGGTGACCGAACCAGATGTCGAGATGAGCACCCGAGTGATCATGGCCATGGCACTGAATCGTCCCCAGCGTTACGAGTTTGCTTTGGCCAAGTGCACCGAACTCGGGGCATCCGAATTTCGCCCGATAATCACGGAACGCGTTCTGAAGTCTGAGGCGACCATCAGCACCAATCGCAAGGTAAGGTGGTGCCGCATCGTCACGGAGGCCGCGGAGCTTTCGGGACGCGTGCGACTACCGATGATCACCGAAGCCGCACCCATGTCTACCGTACTTACCGACCTTTCGGCTCAAAACACCCCGATAATCTTCCTCTGGGAAGGCGCGAGCGGACCAATGATGTCCGATATTCTTACCGACCTGCGTAAAGACGATCAACTGCCCAACAACTTGGCTCTCGTTTTGGGGCCGGTAGGTGGTTTTTCAGAAAACGAAGCGATGCGCGCAATCGAGAAGGGCGCCATGCTCGCCAGCCTGGGTCCCAGAATTCTGCGAACCGAAACCGCTGCCATCGCCGCGATGTCCGTAGTCGCACAATTCCTTCGGTAGCGCTTGGTATCGTATCGGTCGCGTTACCCGATGATACGAAGCGGTCATCATAAGGCGCGAGGTTGCCCGAATCGTGCTAACATGCATCCGCGCCGCATCGGATTCGCGCGCATCGGCACCGAATAACCCGCAATGAAGCTACGTCCAGGCCCAGCAAAGAAGGCGATCTTGATCGGCACCGACGGTGCGAGCATGGAACTCTGGCGACGTATGGCAGCGTGGGGCCGCGCGCCCAACATGAAGAAACTACTCGAGAACGGCGTCTCACGTCCCATGTTGGGTACCCACCCGACGCTGACGCCTTGCGGATGGACATCGCTTTTTACCGGCAGTTGGCAAGGTACGCACGGCATTATGTGGTGGGGATCGCATCGCGAAGGCGAATCGATGAAGACGGCCCAATGGACAATGGCAGCCCACACCTCGGAATCCGAGCAAATCTGGACTACCGCGGAGCGCGCTGGCAAGACTCCGATCATGATCAAACAAGAGATCACCTGGCCCGCCACGCTCGAACGCGGAATGCAGATTGAAGGCTCCGGACCAGGCGTCTCCAACTACCACCAAATCGCCGGGTATCACCTCTTCGTTTCAGGTAAATGGCGTCCCCGCCCGGTGGGTGGGACGATTGATCCCGAAGCCACCGATCCTAGCCGAGGAGGGACTGATGCCCCTTACGACTATGTCGAACTCAGACCCGCCGCAGGTTGGACTAACACCCCGACTTCTTCGATCGACCCGCTTGAGGCAACGGTTACCATTACACCGCTTAAACGCGGCCGTACGATCCTACATCGAGGACACGAAGGAACGCCGCAGGATTGGAACGTCCTAATCTACGCGTCCGGCGATGGCGGCTATGACCGAGTTTTGGTTGCCACGAACAAAAACGCCGCACAGCCGTTCGCCAACCTCGGCGTTGGCGAGTGGTCCGACTGGCAACTCAAACCATTCGAAATTGACGGCGAGGGCGTGGAAGGCTACGTCTCATGCAAACTCATCACCCTGTCAAGCAACGCCGACAACTTTGAACTCTTCTTTCCGCAGATCTGGCCTCGACGCGGCTACTCCAATCCGCCCTCAGTCTCCGACGAGATCGACGAAAAAGTAGGCAACTTCCTCCAGAATCCTGCGCGCGACGCACTCGGTTTCGTTGACGACGAAACCTACATCGAACTCTGCGATTTCCATCACGGTCGCATCGCCGATATCGCCGAGATGCTTACTCGTGATCACGATTGGGACATCCTAATGGCTGAAACCCACGCCACGGACTACTCCGACCATTTCTTCATGGGCTCGGCGGATCCTATCAGCGGTGCATCGCTAGATGTGGTCGAACGCTGCTTAAACGGATTAAAGGACACCTACGAATCTGCCGACAAGATGATTGGCAGACTGATGGCTCTCGCAGACGAAGACACATTTGTATGCATAGTTTCGGATCATGGTGCGACTCCCAACCGCAGTGATCCGCCGGATGTCAAAGACATACTTGTCGATGCGGGATTACTCGTATTCACCGATAAACCGTCGAACCAAGATGCCGCGCGAACGGGTCCATTCGGCCCCGGTGCGGTTCCCGACCGCGTCGATTGGGACGTGATGATGCAGAACAAATTCGAGGTCGATTTTGACAAGAGTATCGCCATCCCGATGAATTCGATCGACATCTTCATCCCAGTTAAAGGCCGCGACCCCGAAGGACACGTCGACCCAGGAGACTACGAGAAAGTCCAACGCAAAATCATCGACACTCTAATGTCCTACACCGATCCGGAAACTGGGGAACACCCGTTCTCCGTCGTCCTCAGCCGTCAAGATGCCGAGATGTTGAATATCTGGGGATCATCTGCGGGCGACGTCATTTACGCTTTGCGGCCCGAATTCGACGGCGTTCACGGCAAACACCTGCCATCGTCCGTCTTCGGCATCGGTAGCCAACACTCCACGTTTGTGCTCGCTGGAGCAGGCGTCCGCGAAGGCGTCGAACTCGAGCGAAAGGTTCAAGTCATCGATGTTGCACCTACGCTGTGTCACCTTTTGGGTTGGCCTATGCCCAAAAACGTTGAAGGCGGTATCGTCTACGAAGCGCTTGAGGACCCTAATTGGTACCTCAAGCAGTAATGAGTTAACCTGTTGCAGAACGTTAATCTCTCACAAGCTCGATTTTCAACGACAGCGAACGCACATCATCACTCCTAGGAGGAGAACCAATGCGAAAAATCTGGATATCCAAATCAGGCGTAGCGTTGGCGATAGCAATTGTGTTATCTGCCATCGTGTTCGCCTGTGGCTCCGAAACGATCGTCGAGGTGACGCGCGAAGTCCAAGTCACCGTTGAGGTTGAGAAAGAGGTCATCAAAGAGGTGGAGGTAGCGGTCGAGACGGAGGTCGAGGTCGAAGTTGAAGTAACCCGCGAGGTCGAGGTGGAAGTCGTCGTGACCGCCACTGCCGAAGCCTACGGCGCGGGAGCCGGTGCCGAAACCTTAGCCGCGGCCACGGCAGTCGTCGAAGCGCCAACGTCGCAGTCAGGCAAGTTAGTTGTCATTTCACCCGACATCGGAGCCGGTTGGTTCACAAGTTCGCCGTACGATGACTACACCAGCGACAACTTCGGTGTCGCGGACGCCATCATCTACGCCGACCCAGCACCGGTACCGCAACGCGGTACTTTCAACCCGGCGATCAGTATCGCCAATGGTTGGAAGGTGGCCGAAGACGCGCGATCGATCACCTTCAATATCCGCGACGGGGTGCAGTTCCACCACGGTTGGGGAGAGTTGACCGCGGAAGACGTCGCCTGGTCCTTTAACGACGCCCTGCGCGAAGGCAATACCAACGGGCGATCCGGTTTCGTTGGCGAGTACCAAGGTTCGTGGGAAGCGGTTGACGACAACACGGTCATCATGCACGTCAAAGAAGGCGCAACATTGAGCCCGGTATGGCTCCTCGAGACCTCCAACGTCTGGCGAAACACGCTGACCGCGACCTCGAAACGCGCGATCGATGAACTCGGCAAGGAGACCGGCGGTAGAAAGATCGGACAAGGTCCGTTCATGATGATCGAAGGCGAAGCTGACAACTTTATCGAGTTTGAAGCGGTGACCGAGCACTATCGAAAAGTGCCGGCCATCGAAGCAATGCGGATGGTCGCCATTCCTGAGCCCGCGACACGAGTTGCGGCTTTCGTTAACGGCGAGGTCCACATCTCAGTGATGTCGGCGCAGTTCGTGCTTGAGGCAACTGGACAGGTCGACGGATCACGCGTTCAACCCCTTGGTGAAGGTCAGACGCTGCACATCTACATGGGTGGCAACTTCTGGCAGACATCAGACCCGGTCGACCCGTCAACCGAGTTTCCGCGTGAAGGATGGAAACCCGACGCCGATCACCCTTGGATCAGCGACCCTAACGACCCCGATTCGATGGAACGTGGAAACAAGTTCCGCCGAGCTTTGAGCATGGCCGTGGACCGCGCTGCCATTAACGAGGTTATCGGGCAAGGCCTTTACCCACCGCACTACACTTTCACTGGATTCACGAGCAACGACCCGTTGTGGAAACCCGAATGGGAAGTCCCGTTCGACCCTGAAGGCGCACGCGCCCTGATGGCTGAGGCCGGTGTTGAGGAGGGTTTCACGATGCCGGTGTGGTTGACACCAGACTCCGGTTCGCTGCCTTTCGACATCGCCGAAGCTGCGGTGCTGCAATGGGCCGCAAACCTGAACCTGAACGTTGAAATCGATGCGACTGCGTACTCCGGAAACCGACCGAAACTGATCGGTCGCACGATTGATATTCCGCTGTACCACCACATGAACTTGGGTTACTTCGACGAACCCAAGGGGCGTTTGATGACGGCCGCCAAAGGTGGGGCCAACCGCGGTATCGAACTGCCAAACGACCTCCTCGAGAAGACCTATTGGGCGAACTTGATTGAGACCGATGCACAGAAACGCATCGAGAACAACATCTTCCTCACGGACTGGCTCGCGGAGACTTCGTTGGTGATGTCGATGGTCCGACAAAGCCAACTCTACGCAGTCTCGCCCGAGGTAGCTGAGTGGATGCCGTACACCGAAACGTTCGGCAGTTTCAACGGCGCAGATACGATCGTTCTCAGGTAAATCGAGACACGTGATGTCGGCCAGTCAACCTGCTGGCCGGCATCTGGTGGTCGCCCGTGATCGGGTTTCGGATTCAAGAAATCGGGTCGCCACCTTAAGTTGAAAAGAGGGTGTCAGCAGTCGCGACGACTGTTGAACAACGACCATGTGGCGAATTATTGTTAACCGACTAGCCTTCGGGGTCGCGATCGTACTGTTGATCACGATCGTCGTCTTCGGCCTGTCCCGCGCCGCCGGCGATCCTCGCAACATTTATCTCGACGAATATGCGACACCGGAAGCTTGGGACGCTTGGGGTGAGCGTATGGGTCTCGATAAACCCCTCTACGTCCAATACGGTGTGTGGCTCTGGGATACGCTCCGCGGAGATTTCGGTGAATCACTCTACTACGATGTCCCAAGTATCAGATTGGTGCGCGAACGCGTGCCTAACACTTTGCAGTTGGGAGGCGTCGCGTTCGGCGTCGCAATCCTCATCGGTGTCCCCTTAGGAGTAATATCCGCAGTTCAACGCGGATCAATCATCGACTACGGCGTTCGCGGGTTCGCCTTGCTCGGACAGTCGGTTCCTGTTTTCTGGATAGGAATAATGATGATCCTCATCTTTTCCTTGACGCTAGGATGGTTGCCATCGAGTCGAAACGAAGGCTGGCAACATTTCATCATGCCATCTATCGCTCTCGGTTGGCTACCGGCAGCCGGATTGATGCGCATCACGCGAGGGGCCATGTTGAACGTCCTTGACAGCGAATACATCAAACTTGCCAGAGCCAAAGGTGTCTCCTCCGGCAAGATAATCTGGTCGCACGGTTTTCGCAACGCGATAATTCCACCGCTAACCGTCGCCGCCCTAATCTTCGCCGCATTCCTTACTGGCACCGTCGTCATCGAGACCGTCTTTGCGTGGCCTGGCGTCGGTCGCCTCGCCGTCCAATCCATCAAAAACAACGACTTCCCCGTCCTCAGCGCCATTGTGATCCTCTTTTCATCCTTCTATATCCTGCTCAACCTCATCGTCGACCTCCTCTACGCCCAACTAGACCCAAGAATTCGGTTGGATTAGCGTACAACTTAGATGTCCATCGAAGCAACATACGTGCCGTCGCCCCTCGACGATACGCTACCGAGCAACCCGGTATTGCGGGCGCTACGCGTCGGTTGGGCGTGGACGCGACGGTACCCCGTCGTCCCCTTCGCGGTCCTAGTGTTGATGCTCGTCTGCGCAATATTCGCCGAACAACTGTCACCGCATGATCCCTTGAGGGGCAACCTAAGAGCCGCATTCACACCGCCAATATTCATGGACGGCGGAACATGGGAACATCCTCTTGGGACTGATCACCAAGGTCGAGACGTCCTGAGCCGAGCCATCTACGGTGCTCGGATCTCCACGATCATCTCCACCGCAGTAATCCTCGCCGGAGGAATCGGCGGCACCGTTATCGGACTGGTCGCCGGCTACCGTGGCGGATGGGTCGACCAAGCCGCCATGCGCGCCGTCGACTTCACTCTCGCAATGCCGTTCCTCCTCGTCGCACTGGTAGTAGTGGTAGTTTTCGGCCAGAGCCTCGAACTCATCATTGTCCTTCTCGTACTTTTCGGCTGGGACAACTTCGCCCGCGTCGTACGCGCTGAAACCCTCACCCTCCGAGAATCCGACTACGTCAGCTACGCCCGCATCCAAGGCGCATCGCAAGCCCGCATTCTCTTCCGACACATCCTCCCCGGCGTCGTAGGAACCGTCCTCGTCATCGGAAGCCTCCGCGTTGGCTCTCTCATCCTCACCGAATCCACCCTCAGCTTTCTCGGCGTAGGAGTACCGCCAGACACGCCCGCCTGGGGCATCATGGCATCCGATGGCCGCCAACACCTCTCCAGAGCCTGGTGGATCAGCACGATGCCGGGCGTCGCCATCTTCCTCGTCGTAATGGGCTTCAATTTCCTGGGCGACTGGCTCCGCGACTGGTTCGATCCGAGATTACGGCAGCTGAGGGTTCAGTGATTGGGTCAACAATCAGGCGCCAGCAAAGAAGTGTTGTTCAGCAACTCTCATAGAGAAGCGATCGATCTGTAGAAAGCTAGCCACGCTCGTTGTTGTTCGGTGTCTAGGTCGGCCCATAATCGTCCCGTTGGATCGGCATGCATTTGTGCAAAAGTTGCGTCGGTAGCCCTTCGATTGCTGAAATCTTCGGATGAAAGCATATGCCGACGCATCCATGTTGCGATGAACGCTTCCGAATAACCAGGTTTATTTGCGGCAACCCTAAGACACATCTCAACGGCTACGTCTTGGTTAACCAAAATGGTATGGGCATTGTTAACTATGAAGACAAATGAGGTTGTCAGCGCAGCGCGTTTATTGCCGTCGTTGAAGGGATGATTCAACGTAATTGACCACATCAAAGCCGCAGCCTTTTCAGCAATTGACGGATAACGGTCTAGACCGAAATATGGCATCGGACGAGCAAGCGAAGACGTCAGCAATCCGCGTCCCTGTTCTCCACCCAAGAACTGAAAGTCAGGTTCGGCAATGTCGTACGACGGAAAAAGAACTGGAACCAAGCGAGTGATTACGGATTCAACGAATTCGGCGTTAGGATACCAAACTCCGTCAATGATGTCTTGATTCATCGACTACTAACCATCATGAAAAAATTCGCCCCTCAATGAGGGGCGTTGTTCGAATCGAAGGACCTAGGCGCACTCTAGTTAATTTTTCTCAAGCTCTTGGAGTGCTTCCCCTATCGTGCCGGCGATGAGATCGACCATGGCATCGATACCCTCAGGAGATTCCGCCCACTCCCAATACTTTTCTTTAGGTGTGCGCGACACGACACGCGAAAGTTCAACAAACTCTCGCCAAGTCTCGAGTGTAGCCAACTCACGCTCGGTCATTGCTTCTTGAGGAGTCTTGGTCATGTTTGAGGGATCGATTCACCGCGTCCGCATTCTATGCAAAATCCTACAACAGCCGGAACGGAGGTGGCTACTCCCGCTGCAACTCCCGACGCATCAATTCTCCCATCGCCTCTGTCGGCGAAACTCCATCGAACATGACGTTGTGTGCCGTCTCGGTGATCGGCATCTCGACGCCTAACTGCCGCGCGATCCGCAACGTCGCGCGCGTCGTCGGCACACCTTCTGCGGTCTGGCCCACGTACTCCAACGCGTCTTCGACGGAATCTCCTTCCGCCAATCTAGTGCCCAATCGGTAGTTTCGACTCAAAGGACTGTAGCAAGTCGTCAACATGTCCCCCACGCCGCTCAATCCCGCGAACGTAGCTGGTTTCGCGCCAAGAGCCAATCCCAAGAGAGTTATTTCGTGTAACCCGCGCGTCACGTAGGCCGCCTTCAAATTCGATCCCAAACCTGACGCGTCGATAAATCCTGCTCCAATTGCGATGATGTTCTTCAATGTCCCACCCAACTCGACGCCAATGATGTCGTCAGACGCGTAAACGCGTAGACGTTCTCCGCTGGTCATCATCTGGACTCGCTCAGCTGTTTCGATCGAAACCGAAGCCGCCGTCGCAAGTGCCGGTAAACCGATGGCTATCTCAACCGAAAGATTGGGACCCGACAATGCGCAGATATTACCCATTGCTTCATCGACCGACACCGCGTGGTGAACCGAAATGTTCTCGGCGATTACCTCGCTCATCCGTTTCCCACTCTCGATCTCGAGCCCCTTGGTGGCGCTCACAACGATCGTCTCGGGTGCAATTTCCGCGACATGAGCTTCGATGACTTCACGCATCGCAACTGATGGGACTGCGATGATTACGCAGTCAACTCCGGACAACGCAAGCCGTGGGTCATGAAGGACCGACATTTCATCTGGGAATGTCATCCCTTGCAGATAACGTTTGTTTTCGCGGTCGGCCGCTAACTCAGCTGCGCGCTCTTCGGTCCGGGCGAGTAGCCGCGTCTCGTTCCCTTGTCGCCCCAGCAACACGGCCAAAGCGGTACCCCAAGATCCCGCACCTATGATGCCGATTGCGGAAATCGGATTAGGCTCCCCGTCCGCCAGAGGTTGATGTCCCCTCCGCGGCGTTTATGTCGAGGCGGTTCTCCGTCCCTTTGCGTAATCGAGAGATGTTTTCTCGATGGCTGAATAGGATCACTACGACCGTCGGGATAGCGAAGGCTAGATATTCGATAGGTTCCGCCAACACGAAGCTGTCGGTGATTGGAATATCGACGATCGCGATTACGATCAACGCCAAGATTCCCAGCGACGCTCCAATAATCGATCCGAGCGAAACATACCGCGTCAGCAACGCAATCGCCAAGCCGATCAACGTGACAACACCGGCAGTAGGCGACAACACCACGAGCGCGGCCCAACCCGGGGAAATGCCTTTCCCACCTTTGAATCCCGCAAACACTGGCCATGTGTGACCCAAAATGACCAAAGTCCCTGCCAACCCATGTAGCAGAAAGGAGTCCGGCACAAGGATCAACGACGCGGCAATCACCAAAGCGCCCTTCCCTAAATCGAGTGCGAACACCAGGGCAGCGGCCTTCTTGCCAGCGGTCCGCAATACGTTCGTCGCACCCATCGAACCACTGCCATGCTGGCGTGGGTCAATGCCCCCAAACATCTTGCAGACGATGAGGCCCACCGGTATCGATCCGACGAGATATGCTGCGGGTGCGATTAAGACCCACGCCAACCATTCGTTCATTTGGTCTCAAGCAGTGTCACGATAAAGCATCCTGATCGGCGATCCCTGAAAACCGAACGCATCTCGCATCCTGTTTTCCAAGTACCGCTTGTATGAGAAATGCAGATATTCAGCGTTTTTGCAGGTTATCACGAATGTCGGCGGACGAATTGCCACTTGCTCGATTGCCGATATGCGGACCCGCCTTCTACCGTGCGCGGGCAACGGCCGATCACCCAGTGCCGCGTACAGTGTCTTTGAAAGTTGATTGGTTTCAACGCGTTTCGTGAATTGGGCAAAGGTGCGAATAATGGCGTCGGGAATCCGGTTGATGCCACGGCCCGTGAGCGCCGAGGTTAACAACACCGGGGCGCCCACGATGAACTTGAAACGATCCTTAATCTCGTCCATGGCCTCTTCGAATGAGGTTCCTACCTCCCTAGACAAGTCCCATTTATTGACGACGACGATGCCTGACTTGTGAGCATCGCGAGCATATCCGCCAATGTGAGTGTCCTGGGCGGTGACGAATTCCTCGGCATCCAACACGAGGATCGTTACGTCCGATCTCTCAATCGCGCCGATCGTGCGTATGGCGCTGTACTTCTCAATTCCCTGCTCGGTCTTCCCGCGTCGGCGCAACCCGGCAGTGTCTAGGAACATCATCGGTCTGTTCTGATATTCGTAGACGGCATCCACTGTATCCCGAGTGGTACCTGGAACGGCGCTTACGATCGATCGCTGCTCGTGAGTCAACGCATTGAAGATCGCCGACTTTCCAACATTGGGCCGCCCGGCGATTGCTACCCGGATGACATCCTCGGTTACCTCATCCTCGGGATGATCATCGACGTGTTCGAAGACCTCATCCATCATCTCCGCCACACCGATATCGTGATACGCGCTAATCGGAATTGCCTCTCCCATGCCCAACGAGGAGAACGTATACAGTTCTGCCAATCGCGTAGTGTTGTCGGTTTTGTTCGCCGCCAACACATACGGCTTCCCCGATCTCCTCAAGAGTTCTGCTGCGTCGTAGTCTGAGGCCGTCACCCCCGCTGCTGAATCTACAAGCATGATCACAGCATCAGCCGTGTGGATCGCCCGTTCCGTCTGCGTCCGGACCTCGTCCCAAAGTTGCAGCTCTGCCGAGGGCACATCCTCGATACCCGCCGTATCGATCAGCATGAAGCGACGGTCGAGCCATTCCGCATCTACCGAGACCCGGTCTCTAGTCGTCCCTGGCGTGTCGCTGACGATGGCGATCCGGCTGCCCGCGATGCGATTGAATAAAGTCGACTTCCCGACATTGGGGCGACCAACTATGGCTATTACTGGTAGCGACATCGTGATTGCTGTTGTTGAATTGTCCCCTCTCCCAATGGAAGGGATTCCAATAGTTCCTTCTCCCTCTGGGAGAGGGTTAGGGTGAGGACACGCTGTTAACTCTGGACGATGTGCTCCATTAACGCCATCTGTGCCCACATCCGGTTCTCGGCCTGCTGATAAACAACCGACGATGGATGCGACAGCATATCTTCAGAGACCTCTTCACCAGGATGCGCCGGCATGTCGTGCATGAAGCGAGCCTGCGGCTTTGCGTACTCCATCAGCTCTGGATTCACTTGGTAACCCCGGAAATCCTTCAAACGCTGCGCAGTCTCCGCTTCTTGACCCATGCTCGTCCACACGTCGGTATAGACGAAATCTGAATTTCTGGTAGCTTCAACCGGGTCACGCAACTGAATCACACTACCCATCTTGGCGACATCTGACGTGTAGCCTCCGACATCAGAGCGCAAGCCGTACGGTAGTTCATAGCCGTTCGGCGATGCTATCAAAATGTCACCACCCAACCCGGCCACCGCATACGCGAGACTCGCGGCGACGTTGTTGCCATCGCCGATAAACGCGACGCGCACATCGTCAAGGTAGCCGCGAATCTCCAACATCGTCATCACGTCGGCCAACGCTTGACAGGGATGCTCTTCATCCGTCAACGCGTTGATCACCGGAACATCGCTGTTTTCACCGAACTCATCCAGCGTGGATTGGGCGAAAGTGCGAACCACAGCCATGTCTGCCATGCTCGCGATCACCTTTGCGACATCAGAAACCGGTTCGCGCTGGCCAAGCCCGACCTCCTCCGGCGAAAAGTACACTGGTTTAGCGCCAAGCTTTTCCGCACCGATCCAAAACGACAATTTCGTCCTCAACGATGGCTTTTCGAACAACAACGCCACCGCCATCCCCTCCAACGCTCGACTCTCCGCACCATTCTTGAGCTCGATCGCCCGGTACAGCAACGGAGATATCTCCGCCGGCGGGAGGTCTTTGAACCTTAAGAAGTGCTTGTTCATGTCGATGCCCTCACATCGCGCACAGCAAACCAAAAGCCGCGCAACAATACCTAAATTGTGCAACACGCGAAACCTCGACCAAAAACCGGGATCGAACCACAACGTCGTAAACGCTACGTCATTCCGGCAGAAGCCGGATTCTAAAGGGGCATGGGGATGGGTTAGAAGGTGTGGGAGCCGTCATCCCCGAAACGACATCAAGCCGGTGTGAAGTTCGGCAGCGTGTAGTCGTCGCTGATCTTCGTGAAAACCACTTTCAACGCCATTCCGATGCTGAAATTCTCCGGCTCAGGATCCACTCCCACGATGTTCGCCGCCATCTTCGGACCCTCTTCCAACTCCACAATGGCCGCGACATATGGCACTTCGCCCATGAATCCGGGGTGCGGCGGGATGTGGACGATTCCGAAGGTGTGCAACGTTGCATTTCCTGACGCTTTCAACCACTCCAACTCGCCGCCTGGCGTTGCCAAACTGAAGGCCCGCGGATAAAACTGATATTCACCCGTAGCCTTGTCCCGTTGCAACCAAAGCTCTCCGTTCCGAGCACCTTCCCAATAGCGGTCAGATTCTGGCTGCGATACCGGTTCAGGTCGTGCAGGCGCGTCTGTCGTCATCGTGTATTTCCTTCGCGGAGATGATTGCGTTTAAGGGTTTCAAACCGTGAGTAGATTGTAACCGCGCTGTGCGTCGGTTTGCCGACCAGCAAAATACGTCCGCGACGTTACGGCGAAAAATCCTCCCCATCCACGATCACCCCCGTCACCGTCGCATCCCCGTCATCGCTAACCGAAACTCGAATCTTCAAATCATGCGCCCGTTCGATCCGCCACCCGGTTCCCTCTGGCACGAAATACGTCCCGATCCCAAAATCGATCCTGCCGTTCGACTGCAATTGACCGCGAACGAAAACCTCCCCGTTCCCCTTCGGCACTCGGTCATCGTCCAGATACCGGATTGCCTCCCAGGCCTCACCTTTATTGGTCAAAACCACAATCACATCGTCTCCAACCGCGAATTCAGTCTTCACGTCCTTAGGAATACCCGCAATCTCGTAGTCGAGAATCGCATAGTCCCCCTGCATCAGCGACCGTGGGTCCACAGGCGCGCCTTGCAGAATCACCTCGGTTCCAGTGGCAACTGCGTACTGCTTCACGGCAACGAACGCCACCAAGCCGACCATCTGCACGGCGACGATGGAGAAGAAAATGATCGTTAGGCCGCGACTCACAGCGAGAAAGTCCTCTCCCGCATGTCGCGAATCATGCCGCGCCGCAAGCGCTCGAGCCCGAAGCCGATTCCCAGGAACAACACGCCGGTGACGATAAACGCCAGGCCTTGATCAAGCAGATCGAATCCGAATTCGAAGTACCTCGTCATCACAGTGACGCCGAACAAGATGAACGCGGTGTTGACCAGATACGGTCGATTGAACCGAAATCCCGCCGTCAACATCGCAATGATGCCGATCATTATGATCACGTTGACCGGAATCCAGAACCAAGACGTATCGGCGATCAACGCAATCCACGTCGCGATTGCGATCCCGCACATCATGAACGTGCCCGACGCGATCCACAACCACCGCACCGAATCGGCGGCACGAGTCTCACGGCGTTGATACGCCATCGCCAGGGCAACCACCGCTATAACCAACGTAACCGCGAAGGTGATCCAAAACTCCGGCATGAAATCTCGAACCTCGACGCGATCAATCGTCCGCCACGCCGACGCGAAACTCAATGCATAAGTACCGACCGCCGCGGTTCCGATCCCAATCACATCAAAGTAACGCGCGAAGTGTTGAAAGGGGTTCCATCTCGCATGCAAGCGTCCCAGTGCGAACAACGTCGCGCCGAACAAAACATAGGCGGCGACCACCACCATGAATACCGCGCCGTCAACGGCGTTGGCGAACTCCTCGCCAAACCAAACCTGCATACGGAAGCCTAGCGATACGAGCAATAAGATTAGCGACAGCACCAAAATCGCAACCGCGCGTGTGACATAGGCAATCGGCACGACACCGAGGAACCACGCCGGCATAAGCAATGGGTGATTCACTTCGACGTTGAATGCCTGGGCGATGAGATGGATCGATGCGCCGTAAACGATCGCACCGAGGAGTATAAGGGCGATCCCAGTACGCGGCGCTTCAAAGCGGTACGCCAAAAACCAACCCACAACGTAAGTAGTCGTTGACGCGGCCACCATCAATCCGATCTTCGCCGGGTCAGAGATCGCATCCCAGTTCGCAGCTAGCACCGCGATGATGCCAAGGCCAATCAGGATCGCACCGAAGATCACGATTGCAGCTGATAGCCGATTCAACGCGAATGGACGCCCGGCATCCTCCGATTCCCCGTAACGACTGACGAGGGTCTCCGCAACTTCCGACGAAATAATCCCCTCGGTCCGCCACGTTTCAATCTCGCGCCGAATCCGCGCTACGAATTGAGGATCGCTGCCAGCTGAATACCCAGTGCGGGGTCCTTCACCTTCCGACATGCACCCATTCTACGTCTGATTTTGAGGGGGATTCTGCGGCTACCTATGGAGCCGACAAGATCACCGTTCCCGTCGATGACAAGTAACCGCCAGTGCCATGCGCCACCGCCAAGTCGCAGTCGTCCAACTGTCTCTCGCCAGTCTCGCCGCGCAACTGCCGAACCGCCTCGACGACAGTGAAAATCCCGTACATCCCAGGGTGCGTGTAGGACAACCCGCCACCAGAGGTATTCACAGGAAAATCTCCGCCCGGCGCAGTCCGCTGGTTCGCCACCAAATCCGGACCTTCACCCGGCGCACAGAATCCGAGGTTCTCCAACGACACCAACACGGTGTAGGTGAATGAATCGTAGATCATCATCAGGTCCAGATCCGAGTGTGAAACCCCGGCCATCGACAACGCCTGCTCACCCGTGTTCCTGCCGAAGGCCCGCGTCAGGTCCGGCATCTGCGAAATCATCGAATGGTCATGACCTTCCGCCGCTCCTAGGATCGCGACGCCACCCTTGGCGCAGTCCTTAGCCCTTTCCGCGGTCGTCACCACGATCGCCGCGCCCGCATCCGTTACCAGACAGCAGTCCAGCAGATGGAACGGCCACACGATCCAACGAGAATCGTGGTAATCGTCGAACGTCGCCGGACGGTCGTAGAAATACGCCTTATCGTTCATGTTGGCCCACTTGCGAGTCGACACCGCGATGTTCGCCATGGCCTCCCGCGTTCGATCCTCGCCGTACAGATGCATATAACGCCGCGCAGCCATCGCATACGACACCGGCGGACCAATGATCCCGTACGGACGCTCATACTGGTTCTGCGGCGTCCCAAGATTTGCCCCCAGACCGGCACGATCGTTACGACCCGCCTGACCGTGAGTAATCAACGCGACCTCGCAATATCCAGCTTGAATCGCCGCGATCGCATGCGCGATGTGAATCACAAATGATGATCCGCCCACCGAAGTGCTGTCCGTAAACCTTGGCTGTATCCCCAGATACTCTCCCACATCTAACGTCGACCACCCAGCCGTCATCAGCCCGTCGACATCCGAAAGCGCTAACCCGGCGTCGTCCAACGCATTGATCGCCGCCTCCGCATGGTGCGCGAGAGGCGATTTGTCGGGAACATTTCCGATCTCGTCAGATTCAGCAACACCCACAATCGCAGATTGTCCAGAAAGCGCTTTCAGTCTATTAATGTTCGGCATGATGGATATCCAACTCCGTTAGCGACTCCGATGCACAGCCAGTGCGCAACAAGCATTTTACCCGCGCAGTGCTAAATGTAAACTTGAACCGCCAATTCAGATACCTATTGACACTCCCGAAAGTTCCATCCCATGCCCGACGAAAAAGGCGCTCCTCCCCAAGTCCAAGTCAAGTCACTCGACGACTACCTTGAGGTTATGTCTAAAGCAGTCTTCCAGAGCGGCATGTCATGGCAAGTCGTCAACGCAAAATGGCCCGACACCAACGAAGCGTTCCAAAGCTTCGAGATCGGAAGAGTCGCCGCTTTGACCGAAGAAGAGCTAGAAGAACTTGCACATGACACCCGCGTCATCCGAAACCGACGCAAACTCGCCGCCATCGTTTACAACGCACAGCGCATCATAGAACTCGACGTTGAATACGGCTGCTTCATCGATTACCTACGCTCGCACGGCGATTTCTACGACGTCGTAAAAGACCTGAAAAAACAGTTCAAATTCCTCGGCGACACCGGATGCTACTTCTTCCTATACGTCATCGGCGAACCGGTACCACCCCACGACGAATGGATGCGAGTCAAAGAGGGCGCATCGCGACGGCGGTAATCGTCATTCCGGCGAAAGCCGGCGCTTCAGCGGGCGGAACGTCCATCCAGAGGTGCGGGGCTAAGGGCAATGACGTGCCAACAATCTGAACGCAACCCTCTCCATTGATGGTTGAGAGCTCGAGTGAACCGTCGTAAGGGCGACCCATGTGTTCGCCCATTCTGTGGTTCTAGTAGTCGCCCGTTCCCCGCAAGTGCTAAATTACCTACCAAACCACGCACAACGTTTCAACAGGATTCAACCGTGAAAGTCGTAGTAACCCCCATGCCTGGCGGCGTAGCCCCCGGCGAAGCCGACGATGCCGTCATCCGCGAACTCGAATCAACATTCCCCGATGTCAACTTCGTCTGGTGCGAAACCGAGGAAGACCAGCTCATCGCCATCGAAGATACCGACGCCTACTGCGGATGGCCAACCCGCAAGGTCTTTCTCGCCGCCAAAAATCTCAAGTGGATACACTGCGCTGGGACTGGCATCGACGGCATCATGAAAATCCCCGAACTCGTCGAATCCAACATCCCAGTCACAAACTCCCGCGACTCCCACGTCAGCCCGATGGCCACGCACGTCTTCGCCCTCATCACCTCGCTTGCCCAACGCTTAAACGAGATGCTTCCCCAACAATTGGCTCGCGAGTGGAGGCCCGAAACCTACGGATGGCGTCAGATCGAACTCGAAGGCGCAACCCTCGGCATCTACGGGTTCGGGAACATCGGACGCCGAGTAGCCAAACGCGCCTCCGGCTTCGACATGAACGTCTACGCCGTTGACAAAGTCCCTAGGCCGTCCGAACACGCCGAAGCGGTCTGGGGCTTAGAAAAACTCGACGACCTCATTGCCATGTCCGACTGGTTCGTCGTCGCCTGCCCCTACACTAATGAGACGA
Organism: uncultured Dehalococcoidia bacterium; assembly: GCA_951812795.1. Lineage (GTDB taxonomy): Bacteria > Chloroflexota > Dehalococcoidia > Lucifugimonadales > Lucifugimonadaceae > Bin127. Next base: position 1,025,195 of record OX638325.1, on the reverse strand, counting down.
TGAAATCCATCGACTACCGCCGCATCGCGCTGATGAAGCCGACCGCTCACATTATCGTGATTTCCCGAGGCGGCATCGTCGACGAAAACGCTATGTGCAAAGCGATTCGGAATGGGGAGTTGGCCGGGGCCGGTTTAGACGCCATGGAGCCAGAGCCTCCCGAGGCCGATAGTCCGCTTTGGGACACGCCGAACGTGATCTTTTCGCCTCACGCATCGGCGCTGGTGCCGGACATGTACCTAGGCCGCCGGGAGGTGTTCAAGGAGAATCTGCGACGATTTATCGCCGGAGAGCCCTTCATCTACGAATGCGACAAGGTGGAGGGGTACTGATTTCGAGGCGCTGATGAATGCAGACCAATCGTCTCGTCATGTCAACAGAGTGCTGAATCCGCGCGCAAAATCCGATGGTCAATTACAGTAGGTTTAAGAAAACTATCGATTAATAGGGACGCTGGTTGCACGATCACAAACTCAGATTAACCTTTGAGGGCCCATCAATCGACGAACGAGGTGTGTCGATTGAAGATTTGGCGAGTACTATTTCGCATCTTCAACGCGCAATCAGTACGTTGCTTCGAGAATCCGAGGGCACTGACCAACGATTGGGTCACTCAGCGCGATCTGTGATTGAAGCAACCAAACTGCGTTTGGTTAGTGGTTCCGAACGCTCGGCGACCACCGAGTGGGCGCTGTCACCCACAGCTTATTTCGATACGCCCCTTGACCAGCCAGGCGCGCGGGTCGTGCAGGCGCTATTTAATCTCACCAATGGTTCAGGCGGAGGGACTGTCAAAATGTCTGCAACCGTCAAAGCTGAAATCAACGAAATCGGCAACGGTCTCTCAGACGATGTGGACGTCGTAAGAATCACTTCGCCGAGCAACAGTCAATCCATCGAAATCCGACGTCCGGCAAAAATGACGAACGTCAAACCGAATGCCGAACGAAAAAGTCAAACTCAATCTCGGACCGAACCATTCGATTTGGAAGCTGTTTTGAACGATCCAAGCCCTAAAATATTCCGTCGCGACAAGGTCGTTGCCGCCAGCGAACCTTTCGACGTTGAGAAGTTCAACGAGATAATTCGCCAGGGTAGACGGGATACATGAACGCAGAATCGGCGTTGGTCGTGGTTGACACGAGTGTGGTGTCCATCTTGTTCAACAATCGGATGAGATCGAACGCATACGCAGAATTCTTGGAAGGCAATAGAGCGTTCATCTCGTTCCAGACGCTGGAAGAGCGTTTGTATGGGGCCTATCTTGCCGGTTGGGAGAGCCGCCGACTGAACGAGTTGACGGCCCATCTAGACCAATACACGGTTATCTGGCCAAACTCCGAATTGGTCGAGATTGCGGCTCGTATTCGCGCTCAACGTGAGCAACAAGGACGGAGATTACACCTGGCCGACGCGTGGATCGCTGCCACGGCGCTCCTGCTAAATTGTCCATTGGTCGCGGACGACAATGACTTTGATGGCATTCCAAACTTGGAACTGCTCACCGTTTAGGTACTGAACACCATGCCACAACCTGCTCCGTTCACTGCAACGGTGAATAATCCGTCGGTGCCAGCAGCCGGTTCTCAACGTTCTTCACGATGATCCCATCGGCATGGGACTCTTCGAAGACCTTCTGCCACTCCGGGTCAGCCCGAAAACTCGCCCAAGCCTCGGCACGCTGGTTGTGGTCCTCGAACGCCACGAGATATACCAACTCATTGCTTTTCGGCCCAACATCATGCGTCCAATATCCGACGTTCTTGATGCCGTGCTTCTCGAACAATTCCATCGTGTGGTTCGCAAACCGAGAGTTCAGGTTCGGTAGCTTCCCGGCAAAGCACTCGTAGATGCGTAGTTCGTAGATCATGGCGTTGGCTCCTTGGGTCTGACTTGTGACGAGACTAGAGTAATCGTATCGCGCCATCGGCTTGGCGCAGCCCGAACCGCCCCTTAGTTGCACAAAGTGATTTCATTCCTCCACGATCACCTCAATCACATCCTTTTTCATCGTTCGGGATCTTTCACACCGCAGATCAACCCGGACGCGAATAATGCGATTCCTGGTCGGCAGGGAACTTCCCTTCGCCCACATCGTCCACATAGCGACGCACCGCTTCCGTGATTGCTTCTGCAAAATCTCCGTAGTGACCTGCATGACGCGGTCTGAATGTCGGATCCAATCCCAGCATGTCGTGGAGAACTTGGATTTGGCCGTCGCAGTGCGGGCCTGCACCGATGCCAATGGTCGGAATGCTTAACTGCGCCGTAATATCCTTCGACAACGCCGATGGCATCAGTTCCAAAACAACCGAGAACGCACCCGCTCGCTCCACCGCCAGAGCATCCTCAATGACTCGCTCGGCATTCGCGCCGCGTCCCTGCACTCGGTATCCCCCGAACGAATGGATCGACTGCGGCGTGAAACCAACGTGCCCCATCACGGGTATGCCAGCCTCCACCAATGCCCGGATTGTTCCCTCAACCGAAACCCCTCCCTCCAACTTCACCGATTGCGCACCACCTTCCTTCATCAACCGCGCCGCGTTTTTGATCGCCGTCGGAACGTCCGACTGATAACTCCCGAACGGCATATCCGCGACCACAAACGCTTTCTTCGCACCCCGAGTTACCGCGGCTGTCGCACGAACCATATCTTCCACCGTCACCGGAACGGTCGAGTCATAACCCAAGACCACATTCCCCAAACTGTCTCCAACCAAAATCGACGGAATTCCAGCGCTATCCACCAACAACCCGTGGTTGTAGTCGTAAGCCGTCACCATCGGGATCAGCTCTCCCCGAGCCTTCGCATCCCCGAAGTAACGAACCGTCAAACGTTGTGGCGCGGCACACATACCCCAATTATCCATAATCGAACGGTGACACTTCACGCAGAAAAATCTCGAAACAGGTGAATGACAATGACTGACCTCACCAAAATCAAGGCCTTGACGTGGGACGTCGGAGGAACAGTATTCGACTGGCGAGGGACTATCGAAGATGAAGTCCGGCGTATCGCCATCGAACAAGAAGCCACAGTTGATATCGAGCAATTCGCGACCGACTGGCGCGTATGGTCCTTCGACTTGCTCGCGCGGGTCAACCGAGCCGAACTCCCCTGGACGAACCTCGATCACATCCATCGTCAGATCCTTGACGACGTCCTAGAAAAACACACCGCGATGACCCTGTCATCCGCGGAGCGCGACGACCTCACCGAAATCTGGCACCGCCTCCGAGCCTGGCCCGGCGCTGTCGACGCGATCCACCGCCTCAAGTCCCGCTACACCGTCATCGTCCTAACCGTCCTCAGCTACTCCATCGCCGTCGACTGCTCGAAACACAACGGTATCAACTGGGACGGCATCCTCTCCTGCGAATTCCTCGGTGCTTACAAAGGACCTCCGAACGCCTACAACTCGGCTATCCGACTCCTCCGTCTCGAACCCTCCGAAGCGATGATGACCGCTGCCCACATGAACGATCTCAAAAACTCCCGGCGTGCTGGGATGCACACCGCGTACATCCACCGTGAAGGTGAATCGAACGTCACGCCGGGCTACTCCGACATCACATCCGCCACCGCCGATCCTCAGATCGATTTCGTCGCGGCGGACTTTCCCGACTTGGTCAATAAACTTCTCGCGTAACTGGCACGAAGAGGGCATTACACTTCATGCAGGTCAATTCCCGCAGCACACAGGGAGCACCCGCATGAAGGTCGCAACCCGAGACACCCTCTACTACGAACACTCAGCCGCTAACCCGGTAACGCTCCGAGTCGAACCGGGAGAATGGTTTGAGGTTCAGACCCAGATGAACCGCGGTCCCAACGCCGAGCTCGTCCCAGACGACATCCGAGACCTCTACAACACCTACCGATCCGACTCGCAACCCACCGATCGTGGCAACGCGTCATCCGGATGCACCTACATCGAAGGCGCCGAACCGGGTCACATGCTCACCGTCCACATCGGCGAGATCAAGACCCACCCGGTCGGTTGGACCCGGTACGGCGGCTCGACCGGTGCAATGCCCGGCTACCTCGGCCCTTCAAACATCGGCCCGCAATTCCGCATCTGCCGCATCGACGTCGAAAACGGGCAGATCATCTGGAACGACAAACTCACCTTCCCTGTCGAACCCATGCTCGGAGTCGTCGGCGTAGCACCCGAACGAGAGGCCCGAACCAACAGCTGGGCAGGGCAGTGGGGCGGTAACTTCGACATTCAAGAAGTCACCAACGGAGCAAAACTCCACCTACCCGTCTATCATCCAGGAGCCCTCCTCCACGTTGGAGACATGCACGCCCGACAAGGTGACGGCGAAATCTGCGGCGGTGGCGGCATTGAAACCGGCGGCTCCGTCACGATGAAGGTCGAACTTTCCCCGATGCCAAAAGAGATGACTTGGCCGCGCATCGAAAACGATACGCACATCATGACGACCGGCATTGAAAAGCCGGCTGAAGACGCATTCCGCATTGCGCTCTCCGAAATGATCCTTTGGCTCGAAGCCGATTACGGTATGTCTCAAGGCCAAGCCTTCATCTTCCTTGCCCAGTGCCTCGAAGCCCGCGTGACGCAGTTCGTGAACCCCACCTACTCCTACGTCTGCAAGGTCAACAAAAAGTACTTGGTCTGACACCGCACGCTGTCACATTTTGAGATGCGTTCGCAACGGAGAAACTCATGCCGATAATCGATTACGCCGACGGCAACACTCAGCAATACCGCGCCGCAATGCTCGACGACATCCGGCGCAAAAAAGCCGCGGACCCAAACTTCACCGTCGTCGACATCGGAGGTCGCCACAACCCGTGGGCAGACGACGTAGTGGATGTATACGTCGACTTTTTCGAGTTTGAAACCGATAAACGACTCTACGTCGGCGATGTCAACAGCGAAGACATCTGGCGGCAGCTCGAAGCCGACGGCCCCTTTGACTTCGTCATCATCTCCCACGTCCTCGAAGACGTCCGCGACCCGATAACCGGCCTGAACTGGCTACCGCGTGTAGCCAAAGCCGGTTTCCTGGGCCTGCCCGTTAAACACCGCGAAGTTGCCAACTCCAAATCCGGATACTGGCTCGGCCAATCCCACCACTACTGGATTTTCGGTGTCAAAAACGACGACAGCGGCGATCCGATCCTGATGGTCGTCCCAAAGTGGCACTGCGTCAGCTACTTCAACACCAACACTCCATACACCGAACCGCTAGGCGAAGAAGACTCCAACCTTGGCCCCCGAACCCTCTCGTGGTTCGACGCCGACAAATCCGGCTACGATCGAGAACTAGGCGTGATCTGGCAAGAAACCCTACCTTTTTGGGTTCCCGATTACACCTTGATGGTCCCCGAACAAATTGAACTCCTCAGAACGGTATTCAAAGATGGCGTCTGATCCAAATATCCCGTATGCGGTTGCGTTGACGTGCCAAACGCGACGAACGAACATTGAAATTGGTGGTACGCTTGAACTACGTCGCCTTCGTTCGGCGTGCAACCAATCAACATACAGTTCTTAAAGATGCAAAACAGCCTTTACTATGGCGACAACCTCGAAGTACTGCGTCGCTACGTCGAAGACGAATCGGTGGATTTGATCTACCTCGATCCGCCCTTCAACTCCAATGCCACCTACAACGTGCTCTTCAAAGAGCAGCCGGGACAAAGCTCTCCAGCCCAGATCAGTGCTTTCACAGACACATGGGCGTGGTCGCAGGAAACCGAGCGCGCATACGAACAGGACATCATCCTCAACCCCACCGTCCCGCCCGCAGTCAAAGACATGGTTTCCTCATTCAGAAGTTTCGTAGGCCGGAACGCACTAATGGCGTACTTGGTGATGATGACGCCGAGATTGGTAGAACTTCACAGAGCCCTCAAACCAACTGGTTCGATCTATCTCCACTGCGATCCAACTGCCAGCCATTACCTGAAAACCGTCATGGATACGGTCTTCGGCATCACAAACTTCCGCAACGAAATCACGTGGAAGCGGACTTTCGCTCACAGCGATGCAATGCGTTTCGGCCGGAATACTGACACGATCCTCTTTTATACCAAGGGCGATGATTGGAGTTGGCACCAACAACATCAACCCTACGACGCGGACTACATTGCGCGATTTCGGTACGAAGACCCGGACGGGCGACGATGGCAGGACGACAGCCTTTCCGCAAAAGGCTTGACCGGAGGCGGCTACGAGTACGAATACAAAGGAAGTACGGCGTTATGGCGAGTGCCATCGGAAACGATGAAGCGTTTGGATGCCGAGGGAAGGCTGCATTTCACGCAATCGGGCGGCATCCGCCGAAAGCGTTATTTGGATGAACAGCTGGGTAGACCAGTCCAAGCCTTGTGGGAAGACATTCCTCCAATCAACTCCCAAGCAAGAGAACGGTTAGGTTACCCGACTCAGAAACCAGAAGCGCTGCTAGAACGGATCATTCGAGCATCCTCCAACCCGGGCGACGTTGTGTTGGACCCGTTCTGCGGTTGTGGAACCGCCGTCGCGGTGGCAGAACGGCTCAACCGCCAATGGATCGGCATCGACATTACTCATCTCGCCGTCGCCCTTATGAAGCACCGCCTCAAAACGAGTTTCGGTATCTCGCAGGGAGCAGACTATTCAGTAATTGGCGAACCAGTCGATGTCGGGAGCGCACTTGCGTTGGCAGAGCAGGACCGATACCAGTTCCAGTTCTGGGCTTTGTCTTTGTTGGGAGCACGCCCTCAGCAATACGATCATCGAGGTGCTGACAGAGGTATCGACGGCGTACTCCACTTCATCAATGGCCCACGCCGCTCGACGCACAGAGCCATAATCCAAGTCAAGAGTGGAAGAGTATCAGTTGCCCATATTCGCGACTTGGTAGGCACGGTCGAGCGCGAAAATGCCGCCCTCGGCCTCTTCATCACCTTGGAGAAGCCAACGCGGGCGATGGCAACCGAAGCTTTGAGTGCCGGGTTTTATCACTCCGAGCTGTGGCAACGAGATTACCCGAAGATACAGATTCGTACCGTGCAACAGCTACTCACCGGCAACGCGTTCGAGACGCCTCCCAATCCAGGTATGTACCAAGATTCCCAGAGAGTTCAAAAAGATCAGGCGAGACAAGGAGGTCTCGAAGACATCAGAGAACCGTTTGGCGCCGAGGCGGAAGCGATCGAGGTAATCAACGCATGATTAGCTGTCAAAACGATGAGATCCTGATCTTACAAAGGATGCAGCACGATGCCTGACTTCGGTTTTTGGGGACTAGCTATCGACGCCAACGATGTGAAGTCATTGGCCGAGTTCTGGCGCGACACTGCCAACCACGAAATTGTCGATACCAACTTTCCGTGGGTAGCGGTCCTCACGTCCGGCGAACTTGCCCAACCTCGAATCATCATCCTCCAAGTACCCGAAAACAAAACCGCCAAGAACCGTCTCCACATGGAGTTCAAAGCCGACGACCTCAAATCGGAATCAGAACGAATCGTAGCTCTTGGCGGGACGCTAGTTGCAGAACGCAATTTCGGCGAGATGAAATGGATCGTCATGCAAGACCCCGAAGGCAACGAATTCTGCCTTGTCAACCCAGACCATTAGGACCAGCAACCAATGTCAGATCAACATCCAAACCGACAACGGTCTCGCGAACTCATGGGACGTGCCCGACGTGTCGTAGCCGGCGGCATCTCCTCCCAGATCAGACTCAACGAGCCCGGCGGAGAACCATTGTTCTTCGATCGCGCCGAAGGCGCTCTCATGTGGGATGCCGACGGCAACGAGTACATTGACTACATCCAAGGCATGGGGCCCAACCTCTTCGGGCACGCGCCCGAATTCGTCTCGCAACAAGTCGCCGCTGACATGCGCAACGGTTACATCTTCGCCGCGCAATTCGAGCGCGAATTGGAAGTCGCCGAAATGGCCGCGTCCGCCATTCCGATCGAGGACTGCACAGTACGTTTCGCCGGTTCCGGCACCGAGATCGTGCAGCTTGTCCTTCGACTCGCCAGAGGTTACACCGGCAGATCGAAATTCATCCGATTCGAAGGTCACTACCACGGCTGGATGGACAGCGTGAACCACTCCGTCCATCCGCCCATCGATGAGGCCGGTCATGTCGATTCGCCACGACCGGTGGGCGAATCGGCTGGCATGGATCCCGGTGCCGCGGAACAGGCGATACCTTGCCAGTGGAATGACATCGATCGCTTGGAAGACGCGTTTGAACGAAATCGAGGCGAAGTAGCCGCGGTCATCATGGAACCCATCAATGCCAACACTAACTGCATCATGCCCGAACCAGGTTTCCTTGAAGCCGCAAAAGAACTCGCGCATGAACACGGTGCCTTGATCATCTTTGACGAAGTGATTACCGGCTTCCGAGTCGCCTATGGAGGCGCGCAGGAACTCCTCGGCGTCACGCCCGATCTCGCTACGTACGCAAAATCCATCGCCGCCGGTTTCCCAATCGCCATGCTTGCGGGACGACGCGAAATCATGGACATGCTCGGGAGCGGCGAGGTCTACCACGGCGGCAGCTTCAACTCCAACGTCATGTCGATCGCAGCCGCTCACGCAACTCTGACGCACCTCCAATCGAAAGGTGACGCGTTTTACGCCGACTTAAATCGAAGTGGCCAACGCTTGATCGACGGTCTTCGTCGCGCCGGGATGGAGGCCGAAACCGATATCCATGTCCAAGGCCTCGGCAGCGTATTTGGCGTCTCGTTCAATCGCAGCGCAGACGTTATCCGCAACTATCGCGACCATGCCACAAAGTGCGATGATGCTCGTTACGCGCAGTTCGCGTCCGAGATGATGAGGGAAGGAGTCCGTCTTTCCTCAAACGGTCGGGTGCATATGTCGTCCGCTCACACTGAAGAACAGATCGAAGTGACCATCGAGGCTGCGCGGCGAGCGCTGTCTCGAATGTGAACGACGACCAAGATTGAGAATGTTTCGTCACAGTCGATATTGTTTCGACTCCGCCCACTTTGCCAAAATCAACATCACGCATCACAAAGGATGACGTGTTGGATGAGGATCGACGTGGTGCCTGATGAACGCAGGAATTTGGAGAAGGACGCTTCATGCAAGCAGAGTTTCCGTGGGGCTCGAGATCCAACGTGTTGGCGCGATCGAGCTCTGTTCAAGAGGCTCCAATTCGGCGGACACGCTCCAGCTGTTTCGCCGCCGCACTTTGTGAAAACTACGATGAGCCCTCCGAAGTTGAGGCGATGTGCGACGACATCAAAGCACAACTCGACGGCGAGACACCCGATCTTGCTCTAGTATTCGCGTCGGCCCCCAAGTATCAGAACTTCGAAAATATTCTGCCCGATACTCACCGGCTACTCGGTCCCGAAGTATTGATCGGTTGCTCAGGAGCTGGCGTCATCGGCGCCGGACGTGAACTCGAACAAGGCCCCGGACTCTCCGTCCTCGCTGCAACGTGTGACACGTCCGCCATCTACCCATTCGCGTTCAGCGATAAGCAAGCCAGCGGTAAAGAGGCCACGCCAGAATCGCTTGCCGATGCCATCGGCGCTGATCCGGCTGATTTTGAAGATGGCCTGATGCTCGTTTTCATTGACCCATTGACGGTATCCACCGAATACGCCTTATCGATGCTCGACTCGGTTTACCCATCCGTGATGAAGTTCGGCGCTCTCGTCAGCGGTGGCCAAGAATACGGCGAAAACCGAATGTTCTTTGGTGATCAACTCCGGCATCACGGCGCAATCGGGCTACTACTCACGCGCAACTTTGATGCCGAGACCATCGTTTCCGGAAGCGAAGAACCGGTCGGTCCGAGCATGGTAATCACCAAAGCTAGCCGCAATGAAATCCACCGATTGGACGACCGCTCCCCGCTGGCGGTCTTGGAGGAGGTATTCCTGAATGCCGATCCATTGAGCCAGATTCGGATGAAACGCACGCTCGTCGTTGGTCTCGAATCCAGCGGCGTTTTGTTGGATCCTGACTACGTAATGCGCAACATCATGGACATGGACCAAGAAACCGGGACCATGATGATCGGCGATCTAGTCGAAGAAGGTCAAGCACTCAGATTCCACGTCCGAGACGGCGAACTGGCATCGCAACGTCTCACTCAAAACTTGGCCAACTACGCGGCACACCTCCGCGACCGCGACCAGAACGTCGACGCAATGCTCTGCTTCAACTCGGTCGCTCGCGGCTATCGGATGTTCGAAAAAGACAATCACGACGCCAAGATCATTGCAGAAAACATCGGAAAAATCCCCGTAGCCGGATTCTTCTCAAACGGCGAAATCGCATCCAAGCGCGGCGGATTTTCCGTGCTGGGCGAAGAAGAAGAATTCACGACTCGGGTTATGGGCTATTCGGACACGCTTGTCATGTTGCGTGACCTGTCCCGGCACCGCATTCGCGGCATGGCCGGAAGCGGAGCAACGACCTCCGCGAACGGTTAGGAAATGTACCGCCTCCGCATCACAACTCTCGGAGCGGTTGCAGGACATCGATAACCGACGAAACCCGCTTCAACGAACCGTTCAACTTCTTCGGATCAGTAGCGGATGAACAACTAGTGGTCGCGCTGATGACGTAGTTGGCAAACGTTCCTAGAAGCGCAAGTACGACATCCCGCCGAAACGCCGCGAGTGGGTAGTTGGACCGAATGTCGGTTCGCAATGCAGCGTGGTAACCGACGATCAGATCGTAGAAGTGACAGCGAGCATCCTCCGGCGACATAGTCGTCGAAAGGAATTTGGCCACGTCGCTGCTCGCGCCGCTGTACACCACGTCTTGCCAATCGATCAAAATCGGCTTAAGCCCATCGTCCGTTCTGCGCAACATCATGTTGGCTGTATGTAGGTCACCATGTGTCAGTGTTCGAGGCCGATCATCCAATTCCTGCAAAACTTCCAACATGTTCGTGGCGAGATAGTCGGCGACTTCGTTGACAGTTCGGGTGCAACTGGGCCGCAATACTTCCGAGGCGGTCAATTTCGCCCAATTCGGCGCGAATTTATCTACGTCTTCGTCGAAGATGTCGGCACGGTACCCGTCGCGCATCCACCACCTCTTCTGTAGCGATTCGTCGCCCCAATAACGGGAATGGATATGAGCAAGTTCGAATAGAGCATCCTGGAGAACCGTTGGCTCGAACTGTTGACGTTCGGGAAGGTCTCCGAGGTCTTCGATTAGCAACGCCGCAGTCTTGGTAACGGAATCGTAATGGGCAGCGAATATGCGTGGTTGGAAACCGCCCTGCATGTCCCTTAACAGGTTGTACCCCTCGTAATCACGGGCATAGGCTCCGCTGGCGGCCTCCTGTTGACGATCCGACCTAAGTTTTGCGGGGATCTTGACGATCGCGTGAGTCAGATCCGCGGCGTGACCTGAAATCCTAATTCGAAAGACCTGCGACTTCTGTGGATTCCCTCCCTCGAGCAACCAGTATCGATCCACAGTCGCATCACCGGCGCCCGCCATCGCCAACAACGCTTCTCCGATCGAAGTCGGATCGCCTTTTTCGGCGTCGCGCTCGATGAGCGCCGTGATATCTGTTCGCAGCATGTGCGTATCCTGCGTCAACGAACACTGCCGTGACATGCCATGATGGCTGTATCATCACGCGAAGGAAATTCAGTTGGAGGAATGCAATCTATGGCACGATTCGAAGGCAAAGCCGCGTTGATTACGGGTGGGGCGCTAGGCATCGGAGGAGCTACCGCGCGGCGATTGGCTGCAGAAGGCGCAAGCGTGCTGATCGCCGATATTGACGACGGTGCCGCCGCGGCTAATGTGAAACGCATTATCGACGCCGGAGGCAAAGCCGTCGCTGCACACATCGACGTGTCTTCTTCCAAAGATTGTAGGCGCATGGTTGACGAGACCGTAGGTGCCTTCGGTCGATTGGACATCCTGGTACAAAACGCGTTCAGTGTAATATCCGGCGAGTCTCGAGTCCACGGTGACGCCATCAGTGTCGAGGAAGAAGATTGGGACTACGGCATCGACGTGTTGGTCAAAGCCCTATACCTCGGCGCAAAGCATGCAGTGCCTCACATGCGCGAAGTCGGTGGAGGTTCGATCATCAACCTCGCATCCGTGCACTCGCTCCTCCAAGAAACGGGGATGTTGGTCTACGAAACCGGTAAAGCAGCCGTGGTTGGGTTGACGCGCCAACTGGCAGTGCAATATGGACCAGACGGCATCCGTGCCAACGCGATCGGGCCTGGTCACATAGTCGGTGAAGGCCTCTCTGAAATGTGGGCCGAAAATCCAACAGGCCACGCCTTCTTCGCCAACCAATATCCGCTCCGGCGAACCGGTAAACCTGAAGAGATTGCCGCCGGCATCGCGTTTCTATGTTCCGACGACGCATCCTTCATCACGGGTCACACGTTGATGATCGATGGTGGACTGACGGTACAACTCCAAGAGAAATTCGGATTACGGCAAGCCCACTACGCGCTCGAAAATCCTGACCATAACTTCACTTTTGGCGCGCTTGACTAACCTGTGGTCATCACACCTTTGTGGGCAATCTCGTTGAGAGGTTTCCGATCGTTCGGGGATTCACGTTCCTGCAAATCCTCCGGCAGCGCTTCTCGGGGGCCAATCCTCCCGGCTACGAAACCACACATCGCGGTGTAGTACTCATCGGAAACGCCTAGCTTCTCGTGCACAGAGTCGTAGTCGATACCGGCCATGCCGTGGGTGTAGATGCCAAGCGATCGGGCTTGGAGCGCCAATGCCATCCAAGCGGCGCCAGTGTCGAATTGTGAAGTCCGTGGTCTCCGACCTTCTTGTGTCTTGGTTTCCGCAAAGATGAAACCGATGAGCGGTGCTTTGCTTGCCCATAGTTGGTTGCCGGGCATCAGTATCGAGTCGAAAGTATCGCGATCTGGCCCATCGGTCTCGTATACGAACAACCACGGTTGACGATTGAACGACGATGGCGACCAGCGTGCACCTTCGAATATCGATGCGATTTCGGCATCGGTTAGCTGTTCGTCTGAGAATGAACGCGGCGACCAGCGATTGATGAACAATGGATCGACATCGGCGCTGGCGACTCGTGGGTTTTCCGTTGCGGTCAATTCGTGATTCCTATCGGTTGGCGACTAATAATTGAGGTCAAATTTCGATTGTAAGTCGGTTGCATCAGTCGGACGCCTGAGAACTCCGAAGTTGCGTCGAGGAAACAGGGTCCGAAAATTGGTGCTCAGGGATCTCGATCAGCAATTCTTCAAAACCCAGTGGGATGAACATGTCGCGGATCGTCTTGAAGTTGCCGTCAGCGTCGTGTCGACCTCCGACGATAAAGCGCGAGCCCAAGTCGCGCAGTTCGCCCATCGCGTCCAGACTCGGCGTACGTGACCCGCTATCGGTATAGAACCGATCGTCGAAGAGTCTAATCGCCGTGTCGTAACCGATGACAAAGGTCGTACCCGGCATCAACTGGGCTTTTTCCAAGAATGTGGCGGCGCGAGTGACTACGATGATGTCATCCGGCTGTTGAAATTGTTGTAGTCGTCGGTCCAGGTCAGAAGTTGCGATTTCTGGTTTCTCGACGTTGAGAATCGAGATCTCGAAGCACGCGGTCAACGCTTTTGCGGATACCGAGAGGCCCGTTTCCAAGAGCGTCCGGTGCGCCCGATGCAAGGGTCGAAACGATCCGGCGAGCATGATGGCGTCGTTCGGCGGCGATTCCGACCATCCGTGACTGACGCGATAGACGGCGAGGGGTCGTTTTCCGGTAACGACTGGTTCAACGTGCGACGCGTTCGACAATTTCACCGTCCAAGAGATCGAGTTCGAGCCGCTCTGTGATGCCGCATGTATCGGCAAGCGCATTGAGGACGATCGCGCCGCACAGATTTTCTTCTTCTGCGCGCTCGCGTTCGCCTTTATTCATCACGATTGAATACGTCACGCCTCGTTTTCCGTCATACCATCCGACGTGCGCACGATTTTCCCCTCGCCGCAGTCGGTCGGTAGCGATTGCCGCGGTGCACGACAGTCCGATAACTCGATCTTCTACGCCTTTCGATCCAGATAGTTGGACGGCACGATGGTATGCTGTTTCAGCCATCACGTTCGCTTCGTTACGGGAAACGTGTTGCTCGGCTTCCTTACCGACATATCGCGCGAGAGCGGCCCTCGAGTAGGGAATCTGCGCGTCTAATACCGTACGTGAAGCCCCAGCGACCGAAAATAGGGCCGATATGGCGCTGGTTCCTGCTCCGGTTATCACCAAACAGGCCTTCGCTGAGGAGTTGTGGATCTGTTGCACTAGCGCGGTGACGGGTCGATCGTTCATGCTGCCAATAAGCCTCCATCTATCCCTACCATCTGGCCCGTCAGGTACGAGGCTCGCTCAGACAGCAACCAAGCGACAAGTTCTCCGACTTCGTCGGGTTTCCCATAGCGCGCCAAGGGGACCGCGGCTTCAATTCTTCGACGCACGTCCGCGTCGCCGCGGTCGACGGCGCGCATCATATCGGTGTCGATCGGTCCCGGGCAGATGCCGTTAATGCGAATGTTCATGCGGGCGTAATCGAGAGCTGCCGCCTTGGTTAATCCGCTAACAGCGTGTTTCGTGGCGGTGTAAGCCGGCCGTCGGATGTCCGCGCGCAGGCCGTTGCGGGAAGAATCGTTCACGATCGCGCCGCCATCTCCTTGCTCGATCATCGCTTGTATCTCCGCTTTCATACATAGCCAAATCCCTTTGACGTTGACATCCCACGATCTGTCCAGCACTTCATCATCCATCTCGTGGATGCGACCGGTGTCCAACAGTACCCCAGCGTTGTTGAACGCGCCGTCGATTTTTCCGAAAGTAGCGATTGTGTGCTCGATCATGCGATGAACATCCGTCGGGTTGGTCACGTCGGTTCGTACGTGAGACGCGTTGCCCCCGTCGGCACGAATCTCTTCAGCGACTTGGGCACAAAGCTCGGTTCTTCGCGCCGCAACAACGACGTTTGCGCCGTATCGGGCGACGACTTCCGCAGTGGTGCGTCCAATGCCCGAACTTGCTCCGGTTATTAAGAGAGTTTTTCCGTCAAGCATTTCGACCGCTCTGACGAATGTTGGCTATGTCCGACATGGTTGTTTGTTGGTCCTTTTTCGAAGTCAGATTCGGTTCGTTTCATTTGACAAACACCGTTTGCGGTGCTAGATTTACCCGCGTATTGTAAGCCGCGAGGCGTGATGTATGCTGTATACTCTGCGAAGTTGCAGTTGTCCATGACGCAGTCGTGGATACTGTTGAACGACCGGTTGGGGCTTGATGCGGCAGGTCCGCGTCTTAAAGAACCATCTCCACCCGGACAATACAGGAGGTTCATTGCATGAAACTAACCTATCTAATCAAGCGGTGGGGATTTCTGCCCTTGATGGTAGCTGTTGCGGCAACCGCATTCGGACTTGCCTGTGGTAGCTCCGAAGAACCGGCGACACCATTGCCGGCGGCAACCGCGAGACCTGCAGCTGAAGCGGCGCCAGCCCAAAAAGCGGCACCTGCAGCAACTGCACGACCGGCTGAAAAAGCCGCCGCCGCGGAAAAAGCTGCCCCGGCACAAAAGGGTGAAGCAGCAATGGAAGCTGCTCCGGCCGCTACTGCTGCTCCGGCAGCTACAGCCGCTGCCGCCATGGCTCCAGAGGCCATGGCAGAGGACATCGAAGTCGTCTCTGCAGTTCGCAGAGTTAGCGCGGTTATCGGTCTCCCGACGATCGGCCCATACGCTGGCACACCGACCGTCAGCGGTGGCGTGGAAGAGTACTTCTACCACTTCGAGAACGGTGACCCGATGACGCCAGAACTGGTGGAATCTTGGGACATCGACCCGGCTGGCACCCGCGTCCGCATGACTATGCGACAGGGTCCGGACGGCAACGGTATCCCGTTCAACTCACCGATCGGTTTTGAAGACCAAGACTTTGGTATCGTCGATGCCGACTCAGTAGTTCGCTACTTCAACGAGTCGAACGCGACGACCAACCCCGACACCACGTATGGAAACTCTGGTGACCTAGCAGCCATCTTCTTGGAAGCCAAGAGGGTTGATGATTGGACAGTTGAGATCGGCCTCGTTTCGCCGGTTTACTTCTGCCTCCCGATCTCACAGTTCGGTTGCTTGAGCGCAGCACGAGGCCTCTACTACTTGGCACACGCCGACTCCATGGGCGTTGAGTGGGCACGCGAACACCACATCGCGACCGGCCCGTTCGTCCAAGGTCATTGCGTGCCGGGCGACCGCTGCACGACAGAGGCCGTTGACGACCACTGGCGTGTCGAGCCTGGCATCGACAAGTTCACCCAGATTCAGGTTGCAGAGAACAACACGCGAATCGCGATGCTCCGCAACGGCGAAGCCGACTTGGCGCACCTAGACTTCAAACTCGTCCCTGGTGTTGTGCAAGAGGGCTACCGCTTCCTGGAAACTATGCCGGGTGGCTTCGTTGGACAGTCCATCTTGTTCCCAGGTCTTCTTTGGGAGCACTCGCACGCTCGCACTGGCGAACCGCTAGAGCCTTGGGCTTGCGGTGATGACCGCACCGGCGCGGCAATCGACAATGCTTGCGGATCTGGCCCGAACGAGGGTCCATACGAGCAGGACTATCCCTGGATCGGGAACCCTTGGGGAACTGAAGACGCTCCTTGCGCCGACGGTGACGGACCTGGTCTCGAACGATGCGGCAACGCACCGTACGCTGACACGGACAACCCTCCGGGAATCAGCGACATGGAACAGGCCCGCCTGGTCCGCCTCGCCCTCTCCATCGCCATGGACCGG
Source organism: uncultured Dehalococcoidia bacterium (assembly GCA_951812795.1). Classification (GTDB taxonomy): domain Bacteria; phylum Chloroflexota; class Dehalococcoidia; order Lucifugimonadales; family Lucifugimonadaceae; genus Bin127. The sequence goes on along the minus strand of OX638325.1, from coordinate 1,008,397 downwards.
AACGAGATCAACAACGTCTTCCTCGATGGCAAAGGTACTCCCATCTACTCCGAGTACATGGGTCCTGAATACCCCGGCTGGGATGCTGAACGCAACACCGGCTGCTGGGACTGGATCGGAAACCGAGTAGAGTGTTCGCCTCTTGCCGCTGGAACACCGTTCGAAAACGGTGTCCCTTGGGAAACGCCCAACGGCGACCTCGCAATGGCTGACGCGCTCTTGCAGGCAGCTGGCTACCCGCTAGTTGACGGCAAGCGACAAGGTATCGAAAACTTGACGTTGCAGGCCTACGTTGCTGAAGCTGGTGAAGTTGGACTTGAAATTGCCGACTACATCACCTCGCAGTGGGAGCAACTCGGTATCGAGATCGAGCAGTTGATCGAAGACTACGGTGGAGTTATCTCGCAGCGCATGCGCCGACGAGTCCAATTCCTCCCGGTTCTCAAGAACGGCGACGTTCACTCGAACGTCTACCCGCTTGACTGGCCACTGCCGACCGTTGACACGTCATCTAGCCGACCTGGTTGGGGCGTTGGCTTCGAGTCGCAGCCTGGCGGTAAGTGGCTGTTCGAGATCCTCGCTGAGCAGGACAAAGCCGCTCGTGAAGAGTTGCACCTGACTTGGGTCGACTACTCGATGTACTGGGTGCAGTACGCAGGTGCTTTCCAGGTGCCGAAGGGCATCATCGCTGGTCCGAGAATCGCTTCTTGGAACGGTAGGCAACAGCACTACAGCAACGTTTCGACTAACCCTGAGTTCATCGTAATCAGGTAGTCATTGAGACAAAATGGGATGGTCAGGAGCCCGGGTTTTCGAATTCGAGCTCCAGCCAACCAGCAGATGGCGGTGCGCAGATTCGATGAGAATCTCACACCGCCATCGCGCGAAACGTGTCGATCGGTCATGTGGCACGGGGCAAGAAATTCGACGACGGATTCAAGACTACGATTGGTTCGATTGACTTGGACGTGGCCTACTCGATGACCAATAAAGGACTTCGACACCTGTAGAGGATGCAAGGGATCGGTTTCGCTTAGATCCGGGAGCCAGCAATGTTTCGTTTTTTGGCAGGTCGCATATTCACCTCACTGGCTTCCGTGTTCGGCGCTACGCTGGCGATTTTCATCCTCGTTCACGTCAACCCGAAAGATCCGCGCGAGATTTTCGTTCCGCAAAGCGGTTACGGTCTCACTCAGGAGAGTTGGAACCGTTTAGGCGATCGACTTGGGTTCGACAAACCGGCTCCAGTTCAATATGTGGAGTGGCTTGGTCGCGTATTTCGACTTGATTTTGGCGTTTCGTTAGGTCTGCAGATCGACGTCTGGGACATCATCAAGGGACGACTTGGCGCTACCGTGCAGCTGGGTGTTGGTGGATGGCTAATTGCCGTTGTGATGGGCATTCCAACGGGAGTTGTGGCGGCCGTGTGGAGAGGGGGTATATTTGACTACCTTTCGCGATTCCTAGCTCTGGTCGGCCAGGCGGCTCCGCCGTTCGTCACCGGAATCGTGATGATTTGGTTGTTGTCGGTCAATCTGGGGTGGTTCCCCGCTGGCGGCAGATCACCGGACGAACTGAACTTGAGAGAATACGTGTTGCCTTGTTTAGCGTTAGGTTGGGGATCCGCAGCTGGTTTGATGCGGCTAACAAGGTCTTCAATGCTTGAGATTCTTGATTCCGAGTTTGTGAAGATGGCACGTGCCAAAGGCGTGGGCAACACGAAAGTTATCTTCAAGCATGCTTTGAGAAACGCGTTGGTTGCCCCAATCACGTCGATGTTGCTTTTGTTTGCCGGCTTTTTGAATGGCGCATTAGTGGTTGAGATCGTGTTTTCGTGGCCAGGTATCGGGCAAGTGGCTTTGCTGGATGCTGTCCAGAACAACGATTTCCCGTTGTTACTGGGCACTGTTGTCGTATTCCTCGTGTATTTTTTGGTGTTCGCCACGGTTGCGGACATTCTCTACACGATTATCGATCCCCGTGTCCGACTCAGATAGATGGGACGATTTCGGCTCAATCGTGAAAATTGAGGATATTGCGTATGGCTACCGAAGTTGACAGGCAGGAACCCGCGGTCGAAGCAGTTGCGGTTACGAGCGATGAAGCTTCTTTGTACGGGCGCACTAATAACCCGATAATCAAGACGTGGTACTACCTCCGTCGCTACCCGATAATTCCGGTCTTCATCTTGGTTGCATTGCTAATCGCCGCGATCATCGGTCCGTACGTGGCGCCATTCCCTAGGGACAAGGGTTTTTCTCATGATCGCAACCTCGGGTTGTGGCAAAAATCTCGCGCGGCGTATATTCCGCTTGGCGGTGAGACGATTGAAGAACTGAGTTTCAGATCGTGTGACGCGATAGATCCGAATGCGGATGCTACCACCGACAACATAGTGCAATGCGGCAAATTGCATATCCTCGGAGCCGACCACACGGGCCGGGACATCTTCAGTAGGTTGTTGCACGGATCGCGCATCTCGATTGCGGTAGTGGGTTTCTCTTTGACTTCTGGGATGCTTCTCGGCACTGCCGTGGCCCTCTTCAGCGGTTATTACGGTGGAATTTTGGACGAGATTGTGACGAGATTTGTCGACATTTGGAATGCGTTGCCGTTCATCATGGTCGCAATCGTGGTCACCCAGCTTTTCGGAACCAAGGTCAACATATTGATTTGGAAGGTTGATATGTTGCTTTTCGTTCTGATGCTCGTGGCTTGGGTGGGATTTGTGCGCGTGATTCGCGCCCAGGTATTTGTCTTGCGCGAGTTGGACTTTATTTCTGCTGCCAGAGTTGCTGGCGCATCGGACATCCGCATCATATGGCGTCACTTGGTGCCCGGCATTATGAACACCGTGATTGTTGTCGCGAGTTTGAACACTAGCGGATTGATACTTGCGGAATCAACGCTGAGTTTCGTAGGTGCCGGTATCCAACCACCCACGCCAGCGTGGGGAGTGATGACCAATGAAGGGCGCGATTACATTCTCCAGGCACCCCACTTGACATTGGTTCCCGGCTTCGCGATCTTCCTGGTGGTTCTGTCTATGAACTTCTTTGGCGACTGGTTGCGAGACAGATTGGATCCGCGACTGCGCCAGGTGGCCTAAACATCTTTGAGGAGTGTGTCAATGAAAGTTAAAGCACTTGCACTCTTGCTCGCCGTTTGGGCGGCCATGACTGTCGCGGCGGCGATAGCAGCCTGCGGCGGCCCGTCTCAGTTTGAGACGATTCAGACGTTCGAAGCCGACCTGAAAGTCCTAAACTCCACGGCGACTGCGGAGGCGGTTATCGCTGAAGGAGGCGATCCTGATGCCGGCATCACCGTCGGCAAAAACACCATCGCTGCTCAGGTTCAAGCGACTGCACAAGCCAGGGCGACGGCCGACGCCGAGACTGGTAGCACAGAAGGTGGACGCGCGGTCGGGACGGATGCCGGCTCTGAACAGGACCAAGTTGAAGGCGAAGATGCTGAGGAGATTGAGGTCCCAGAAGGCCCCGCCCTCGAAGGCGAAGTCACCGTAGTTATTGCTGACACCACGTACTTCGATCCCGAGGTAATCAAAGTTAAAGTCGGTACCACGGTTACTTGGGAGAACCCTCGAAATAGCGCCAGCAGCGCCAGGAATTTCGAAGGTGAGGCCGAGGTGTGGGACACGAAAGAGATATGGAAGTCGTCTTTCAATCCTGAAGTGTGTTGCGGCTCCCACACATTTACCGTGGTCGGCTGTCATCGTTACCGCTCGGAATTTTCAGGCGACACCGCAATAGGTACGGTCTGTGTCGTAGAGTAGCTGTTGAGGCGCGTTGCCCGTAATAATTTGCACGCCCCTTCGCTCAGGCGAGCGAGGGGGCGATTTTGTCACCATCACCCGCCGCCGACAGGCCGAACGATCTCCAACGTGTCACCGTCGTCAATCACGACTTTTGCGTAGTCGTCTCGAGGGATCACGTTTCCGTTGTGAGCAACAGCGAGGCGGCGGCCGGCAAGTCCTTTATCGTCGAGATAATCCGCAATTGAAACCGACTCGTGAAGTTCGAGTTCTCGGCCGTTGAGCGTGACTTGGATCGGCATCCTATGTTTAGCCGACGCGGAAGGTGATTCGAGCCTGCGTCGAGTTGACTGAACTATGCTGCTTGTGAAACTGCGTCAATGTCGGGGTCTATCGAATTCCCTTGGCTATCGACGATGTTGGGTCTTGCGCCACTAACGATCGTTTCTTGTGTAACGATGCATTTTGACGCGTCAGGACAAGACGGCAAAGCGTACATGGCTTCCATCAAAACGTCCTCAACGATCGCCCGTAAACCGCGAGCGCCCATCCCTCGTGCTTGGGCGTATTCGGCGATGGCGACCATCGCGTCTTCCGTGAATTCAAGATGCACGTTGTCGAGGCCCAGCAACTTCTCGTATTGCGAAACGATCGAGTTCTTGGGCTCGACCAATACCTTGACCAATTGATCAAGTGTCAAGTCTGACAAACCGACGACCACGGGGATTCGGCCGATAAACTCCGGTATGAAACCGTAGTTGCGGAGGTCTTCCGGTGAAACGTCGGTTAGGTCCCGACCTGGACCGAAGTGGCGATCTGGCAGCGACGCGTATGCGTCTACGATGGCGTTGGTCCTGAAACCCATGCCGGTTCCTTCACGAGAACGCCTTTCCCGCCGACGGATCACCTGATCGATGCCGTCGAACGCCCCGCCGAGAATGAACAAGATGTTCTCGGTGTTTACTTGAATGAATTCCTGATGCGGGTGTTTGCGGCCACCATGAGGCGGAACGTTAACGATGTTTCCTTCGAGTATTTTCAACAATGCTTGCTGAACGCCTTCACCCGACACGTCTCTCGTGATCGAAGGATTGACGTCTTTGCGTGCGATCTTGTCTATTTCGTCAATGTAGATTATCCCCCGCTCGGCCCTCGCAACGTCCCCTCCGGCGGCTTGGAGCAACCGTAAGAGGATATTTTCTACGTCTTCACCAACGTAGCCGGCTTCGGTGATGGAGGTTGCGTCGACAATCGCGAAAGGGACCTTAAGGATTTGCGCCAAGATCTGGGCAAGGTAGGTCTTCCCGCAGCCCGGAGGACCGACCAACATGATGTTGGTCTTCTGCAGCTCGATTCCATCATCGTCCGAGCCGTTGTTCTGGCTAGCCAAGACCCGCTTGTAGTGGTTGTAGACGCCGACGCTGAGGACCTTCTTGGCTTGTTCCTGGCCGATGACGAACTGTTGAAGCTGATCGTAGATGTCCACCGGCTTGGTCGGGTAGACGTTGGTAGGTTTAGTTTCCTCGTCATCCGACCTTGGGGCTTGCGTGGCTTGACGGATTATGCCTCGGCAACGTTCGACGCACTCGTCGCAAATGAATATGCTGTTCGGACCGGCAATCAGCATACGGATCTCTTGCTGCTGTTTCTTACAAAACGAGCATCGCTTCTGAACCCGTCCTCTTTGGATAGAGGTTCTATCGCCGCCGCTGTTCATGTGCTCGATCCGATTTCGATTATCCGATGCCCCGTCGTTGAAAATCTAAGTTCACAGTTGCCTATGCTGCACCGGCTTGAAGAATCCTCGCGTCTCGCGGGTTTTCCGTGGCCGTATGGACTTGATCAACCAGCCCGTACTCAGCTGCTTGCTCCGCCGTCATCCAAAAGTCGCGATCGCTGTCTCGTGCAACCTGCTCGTAAGGCTGACCCGTGTGGTCGGCGATTATCTGGCGCAGCTTATCTTGAATGCGCAATGTCTCCCGAGCGTGGATTTCGATGTCCGACGCCTGACCTTGCATGCCGCTCCAGGGCTGGTGCATCATGATCGTCGCGTTGGGAAGCGCGTACCGTTTGCCGGCGGCGCCTGCGGCCAGCAAAACCGTGCCAAAACTGGCACACAATCCGACGGATATCGTTGAGACTTCGCATGAAACGAGTTGCATCGTGTCGTAGATTGCCATGCCGTCATACACCGAGCCGCCCGGCGAGTTGATGTACATATTGATGTCCCGCTCAGGATCGTCCGCCGCAAGGTACAGCAGCTGGGCAACGATAGTGTTTGCTACCTGCGAATTGATCGGCGTTCCGAGGAAGATGATCCGTTCTTTCAACAGTAAGGAATAGATGTCGTAAGCGCGTTCACCGCGCGTCCCGGTCTCAATCACCATCGGAATGAGGTTCTGCGGGGTTTCGAGTTGTGCCATTCGTTTGTCGTCTCCGTTTAAGGTTTGGTGTGGATCTGACCGATGATCAAGGAGGTTGCCTCGCTACGCGGTTGCTGCTTCTGCGGGTGAATCTTCGGATAATCCCCGCACCATCGCGATGACTTTCTCAATCGTACGTTGTCGTTTCAAATAGTTCATCACTGAACGACGCGTCTCATCGTTATCTTCTAGTTTCTGTTCGTCCGATGTCGCGTTCTCGTTCGCGCGCTCGATCTCGTAGGTTATGTCGTCCTCGGGGATCTCCAAATCTTCGGCTTCGATCAAACTGTCGACAACCAATGCATTCTTGATCTCCCTCTCCGCGTATTCCTTGGCGCCGTTCACGTCTTCTTCTGTAAGTTCGTCCATGGCGAACTGTTGGCCGTTTCGTGCCGCCATCGAGCGCCGTTGCTGAACGTATCGTTCCAAGACGTGTTGGCTTTCATGCTCCACTACGATCGGCGAGATCGTAAACTCGCTTGCCTCGACTACTTCGTCGAAAAATTTGCTCTGGACCGAGTTGACCAGAGTTTGCTCGGCGCGTTGTTCAAGCTGGTCTCGGATGTGTTCAGTGAGCTGATCGACGGTTTCTACTTCGGGTACCCCGGCAGACACTGCTAGTGCGTCATCCATCTCTGGCAGTACTTCTTCACGAACATCCTTCAGTGCGACCTCAACGTGCGCCGTCGTTCCGGCAAATTGCGGCGATTCGTGATCCTCCGAAACCTCAAACGAAAACTCCTTTTCGTCGCCGACCTCCATACCGATGACACCTTGGTGCATCCCCACGAAAACTTCGCCGTACGTTTCAAGATCCAAGTTGAGCTGGAATTGACGATCCGTGAAATCCCAAATCACCTTGTCGTCCGCCGAAACCTTGATGTCGATGGAAACGATGTCACTCTCTTGGGCCGCGCGCTCCGCAGCAACCGAATAGGCTTGGCTGCGACGCAACTGCATCAATAGCGCGTCCACCGCCTCGTCCGCAACCTCATCTGGTTGATCGTCGTAACGGACAGACCGGTAGTCGCTGAGGACGACCGTTGGCTGAAGTGGGACCGTTGCCAGGATAGTGACAGTCGGTTCGGTCTGCTCGACGTCAACTTTAGGTGGCGCGAACGGCGTTATTTCCTGCTCTTTAACCGCGTCACCGACGGCTTCGGGAACCAATGACTCCATGGCTTCTTCGACAAGATATTCCTTGCCGACGAAATTCTGCAAGATCGCTCTCGGCGCCTTGCCTTTGCGGAATCCAGGAATATCTACTCGTTGTGCGACCCGCCGTGCCGCGGCGTTCATATGCTTCCCGACCCGTTCGGGCTCGACCTCGAGTCGGAGCACTATTTCGCCGTTTACTGAGCTTTCTTGTGAAACGTTCAATCCGCACTCTTTCGTGTCGCGATGGCCAAGGGAGCGACCAACTTGCTACAAGATGCGCGCCAAACAGGGATTTATCTCAAAATCGACGCGTCACGACTCTTTCGATTTTAACTTATCGTCCGATTTTGCCTTGTCAGTGGACGCGGCGCCCCACGAAGCTTGCGCGATGGCCAACGTTGCTCAGTCGTCGACTTCTACCGATATGTGCAGCTCTTCGAGCTGTTCGGCGGCAATGGACGAAGGTGCGTCAAACAATGGATCCCATGCCGATTGAGTTTTGGGGAACGCAATCACCTCTCTGATGTTCGACTGCCCCGCAAGCATCGCGGTTATTCGGTCGAGACCCAGTCCCATTCCACCGTGGGGAGGCGCACCGTATCTGAACGCCTTCAAAAGATGCCCGAATCGCTCTTCAATCTCGCGGTCTGGGTAACCAATCACATTGAAGACCTTCATCTGAACCTCGGGATCGTGGATCCTGATGCTTCCACTGCCTAACTCGACTCCGTTGCAGGTCAGGTCGAAGAGGTCTGCATATACCTTCCCCGGATCGCTTTCAATTAACGGTATGTGCTCTTGCTTGGGTGCCGAGAACACGTGGTGTGCTGGCGACCAAGTCCCAGTTTCGTCATCCCAATCGAAGAGTGGGAAATCGAAAACCCACGCAAATTTGAAGACGTTGGGATCAATGAGATCCAGCCGTATCGCCATCTCAGTGCGAAGCGCAGACAGCGCGTTGTTCGCCACCGTTTGCCTGCCGGCAACGATCAGCACCAAGTCGCCAGGCGAAGCTCCAGCAGTTGAAGCGATTTCCTTGACGATTTCCAACGACATGTAGTTCTTCAGGGGCGATCGAATGTGGGTGTCCTCTATCGCGTCGATCGATGCTGCCGACTTATCGATGCCGATGTAGACAAGGCCTTGCGCACCGGCAGCCCGCGCGACGTCGATCAGCTGGTCCGTCTGTCGTCGGGTGTAGTCCGCGCATCCCGGAGCTACGAACGCACGAATCGCGCCTCCCGAGCCTGCGACAGCTTGAAAAACACGGGCGTCGGACTTGGCGGCAATATCTGTGATCGTGCACATCTCCAACCCGTACCGAGTGTCTGGTTTATCGGATCCATATCGCTCGATCGCATCGTCGTACGTAAGCTTGGCAAACGGAGTCTCCAACCTCGCACTAGGGCGTACCTCTTTGACGATGCGTGCGTACAATCCCTCCACCAAATCCATCACATCCTGCTGATGCACAAAGCTCATTTCAAGGTCGAGTTGCGTGTGCTCAGGTTGTCGGTCAGCCCGCAAGTCTTCGTCACGGAAACACTTGGCGATCTGGAAATACCTCTCTACGCCAGACACCATCAAAATCTGCTTCATCTGTTGCGGCGACTGCGGCAATGCGTAGAACGAACCGGGTCGCACTCGCGACGGGACCACATAGTCACGGGCACCCTCGGGAGTCGATTTGATCAGGATCGGAGTTTCAACCTGCGTGAATCCATTCTCTGTAAGATGATCCCAAATCAGATGGGTTACTTGATGACGCAACCGCAGTCTTTCCAGCATTTCCGGTCGACGGATGTCGATATATCGAAACGCCAATCGAGTCGACTCGTCCGCATCAGTATCATCCTCAACTTCAAACGGCGGTGTCATCGAACGGTTCAACACGGTTGAATCGCTGACGATCAACTCGATCTCGCCAGTATCCAGATTTGGGTTTGCTGCGCCCGGTAACCTCGCCCTGACGGTGCCGCGGACCTGTATGACCCACTCACTTCGCATCCCCTCAGCAAGGCGATGCGCGTCGGGCGCAATCTCCGGGTTGAACACCACTTGCAACAATCCTGTGCGATCGCGAAGATCGACGAATATTAGGTTTCCGTGGTCTCGGCGACGGTGAACCCAACCCGCCACGTTGATCTCGTCGCCGATGTCAGAAGCGCGCGGTGCGCCGCAATCCGTGTCTTTATACATGTGGAATCCTAGGTCGAATTGATGATGGGGGTCGATGACATTGCGGTCGAGTGTTCGAACAGAACGTTTGACGCAACGTCGGTGTTGTCACTGCGGATCTGGACTTCGTCTGGGCAGGCAACTCAAGTTCGGAGGCTTGACTATTCCTGGCCAGACCGTCGATTATCAGCCAGTTTCCACAACCCGGTGATCAATAGAGAGGCACCGACGGCCTTCAAAAAATCGCCTGGAAGGTAGACGTACATCCCATCCATCAGCAATTTACCTTCGGAGGGCCAGCCGAAATCGCCGACGGCCAACCACACGAGAGCCGGTACATACAGGGCGATCCCAGCGATCACAGTGGCCCAAAGAGAGTTGGAACGACTAAGTCCGTACTGGCTGAGAGCTCCGGCAATTCCGGTCATGAGCAAAAATCCGATGAGATACCCGCCAGTTAACCCGGTAACGTACTCCCATCCTGCCGCTGGAGTCGTAAACCCCCACGGTTGGTTGGCGAATGCAAGGAATCCCAGGGCCCCGATCACAAGGTAACCGGAAACGGAGATTAGTCCCCATCGGAATCCCATCACACCGGCCGCGGTCAAGATCGCAAACGTCTGGAGAGTCAATGGCGTCGGATTACCGGGAAGATAGAACCTGATCTTGCTGCAAACTACGATGAATGCAACAATTGCCACCGCTGCGGCGATTCGATGAACGAGCTTCGCGTTTGGGACCAGCGAATCGAATAGTGACGGGCCACGTTTCAGGGATAGCGACCGTTCGATCGCGGTGGGTTGTGCGACTGACGGCGTGTGCATTCGTCTATTATCTACTCTGCCGGAAGAGTCGACCGGACTGCATCGAGGTTACCCATCGACCGGAAGGCTGTAGGTTCGCTTGCGAACGCCCAGAGAAACGAACGTTTCGGTCCTCTGAACACCTGGCGTTTTGCCAACATGGTCTCGAATGAACTCGCCGAGTTTCTCGGCGTTGGGCAAAGTCGCCCATGCGAAGACATCGTAGGTGCCGGTGGTAATGCTGACCAATGTGGTGTATTTGAACTCGGCCATCCGCGACGCAACTTCTTCGAGCATGTCGGGTTCGACTTGCATGCCGATCAAGACTTCAGACTGGTAACCCATCTTCTGTGGGTCTTGAACGGTCACGATATTGATCGTCTTGTCGCCGGTCAGTTTTTTGAGCCTCCGCCGAACAGTCCCTTCGCTCACCTTGACGCGTTTTGCTATTTTTGCGTTGGCGGCTCGGCCATCTTCATTTAATGCAGCGATTATTTGACGATCGATTGTGTCCATCCAGCGTTTGCTCCTTTACCAGTGGAATTGCCCTCAATTGGCCGGTTGATGTGTCGCATCATGCTGCGATGGCAATCGCACGGTTTCGAATTTCGGCGCGCGACTGACAGAACTCGATGTCAGATCAACCCATGGATACGATAACGTAGCACAAAACTCTATTATATAGCGCGATAACGTAGAAATCCACCCCCGCCGGTGCCCATCCAGATTTTCATCGCCATCGGCGCGTTGGCTCGACGAACCTGCGCAACTCGTGTAACGGTTGCATTACAATTTTAACCGCGAGGTGTTTCGGTTAACAACTGGATCGAATCCGCACCAGTTCCGACGCCAAGCGCGAGCATGCCCGATAGTGGTTTTGCAAATAATTAATCGCAACGGAGATTAGGAAGCATGATTAACGAGCAAAGTGCCGCCCAAAGCGCCGCCATTCTGTCGTTCACACCGGCCGCACTTGACAAGCTGGTCGAAGTGATGGCGGAACAGGATGCATCCGACTCATACCTTCGAATCTCCGCATCTGCTACACCTCAAGGTGGCGTCGAATATGCGTTCGGACTTGAAGACGAAGTCGGAGACGATGACACTTCAATTGAGGGCGGTTCCGTAAAAGCCCTCGTTGACGAAGGTAGCATCTCGTTAATTACTGGTTCGAGCATCGACTACGTCGAAGGCTTCCAGCGATCGGGTTTCGTGATTTCGAACCCCAACTTCGCCGGCGGTTGCGCATGCGGCGGTGGTGGCTGTGGTTGCGGCGGATAACATGAACCGCCAAACGCGGTCTCTAAATCTCGGCGGTGATCAATCCGATCCGTCCGCCGTTACAGTCACGGGAGCAAACAGACGGTGACATACATAATCTCGAAAGGCTGCGTAGACGTCATGGACGGTTCGTGTGTAGACGTCTGCCCAGTGGATTGCATCTACTCGAAGCCCGGCGACAACATGCTCTACATCAACCCCGATGAATGCATCGATTGCGCCGCATGTGAACCTGTTTGCCCTGAGAACGCGATCTTCCCTGAAGACCAGGTGCCAGACGACGAGCAAGAGTTCATCGCTCTCAACTACGACTACGACTACGACAGCTCCGAGCCGGGTAGCAACACTTAACCGCTTTCGCGACGCGTTGCCTGGCGATTTTCGGTCGCCGGAGCAAGGTGTGCCACGGCAATAGGCATCGTGCCGTATCAGCCGATCGCTTGGAGTGCTTCCGGCAACGGCATTCGCAATGTTGTGAAGATCGGTGTCTCCGATGCAGTGAACTGGGAACCCGGCACTTCTCTCAGATCCATCACCAGGGACACGAACTCCGAAGGATCGTCGGTCTCAAAAGCCACGACGAATTCCGGGTCGTCAATACCAAACGAGTACGTGGTGTTGATCGTGACCCCCGGATAACCGTGTCCGATCCGAAAGTGATCGTTCATCATTTGTTGCCGCTCCTCGAGCGACAGACCATACCATGGACGAGTTTTGGTCATTGGATAGACGATGAAATACCGCTTGTCTTTTCGTTCAACCTCTGGATTTCCTCCGCCGTGTTTGTATCTCGTCTTGCGACGGAGTGAGAGATAGGAGTGAGGTTGGTCAAAGTGGGCGGCTGCCTCGGTACGGTTGATCGCAACCGCGGTCGAGTGAAAGGCCTCAATGCTGGGCGCACTCTGAAACAGCAGCAAGTCGACGTCAGAGCGAGTTCCGACCGCGCTGAAACTCGATAGCGGCGATCCCGTTTCCTTGCCGGCTTCTTGAATCGCGGAGACTAACTCTTCACTCAGCTGGGCTTTCCCGCTCGGTTCAAGCAGGCGCCAAGATGGACGTGCCTTGAAAAAGGAGAATTTCACGTAGTCGCCGTATTCAATGTTTGGCATGGTTGACTAGCCTGATCTGGGTTTTGGACCGAGTCACTGGACGACAATGGTCCGCGAATTTCTGACATCTGAAGTATAGAAAATCATCTGTGTTTCGATGTTTTGACGACCGGTTCGTAAACTGAACAATCGACTTGGCGCGACGGTTGCACCGGGTCGCAAAATTTCAACGCACCACGTAAATCAAAGGATCACACATGCCTAAGTTGGCTGTAGTTTCACTCATAGAGGACGATCAACCATTGAACACCATGGTCGATTTTGCGATCGAGCACGGATTCCAGGTGGTGGAGCTAATGGGTAAGTTCCACAGCGCTGAGACGCTGTCGGAAGAGAATCTTCGGTATCTGGAGGAAGTGTCTGATTCGCACGGCATCACGTTCAATCAGCACTACCTTCACGGTGCGTTGCCGGGATCCCATCGAACCAGCGTTTGGCGCGACACTCTAGCGAGTTTCGAACGCAACTTGGAGATGGTGCAGCGATTAGGCGGTCGAGTAATCGTGTTGCATCCAGGGAAAATCGACGTTCCCACACTTGCGCGCCCTGAGGACGGTTCTGAGCTAATTCGGCGCGAAGCGGTACGAAATCTCAAGAGATTCGTCCGAAGTGCCGTGCCGACCGCCGAAAAGCTAGGGATTACGATCTGCGTCGAAAACCTGAAACACGATCCGGGATACGTCCTAAGTTCGTACGATGATCTGGCGTCGGTTATCGACGACGCAGATAGCGACAACGTCGGGGTCGTGCTCGACGTCGGTCATTGCATCATTGGCGATGGTTTGTCAGAAGCAATCAACGTGTTAGGCGACCGTATCCGCCACCTTCACCTTAACGATGCGATTGATGGCGTGGATCACGAAGAGATTGGGACCGGCACGCTGGATCTGGACGAAATGGCGCCGCTAATCTCAGGGGATATGAACATCGAGTTCGCGACGCTGGAAGTCGGCAAGGCGCCAGACAGTCACGGCGTTATTTTGCGAAGTCGCGAGGTTTTGAAGCGACGATACGGCAACGCTGTCAACTGAGCAATTAGGTTGTCGAAGCGCTTTAGACCGCGCACTCGCCCTCGCCGCGTTCGAGCTTGTAGACCACCGTCTTACCCCAGTCCATGTAGGTCTGGATGTGCTCGCGGTCTAGGGGACCAATCTCGGCCTTCCAAGGAGCGAACATATCTTCGTATGGTTGAGTTCCGACGCGGTCGACGAATGCGTTGAACTCTTCGCCATCCTTGCGGTTCGCCTTGTAGTGATCGACGATTAACTCCAACGCTTCCCCGGCGCGTTTGGCTGGAACCCGAGCTCTCACCCGGTTGCCGACCCGTACGGGCCCATCAGTCGATTCCCCGGCGATGAAAAGCTCATACGCTGGAACCTGTCCGCCGGCGCCCTTCATCACTGCTCCATGGAAACCGATGTTTGCCACATGGTGTTGTCCGCAGGAATTCGGGCAACCGCTCGCTTTGATGTGAATCTTCGACACCAGCGGGTCCGAAACATCCATCGTATCCAACTTCTCGCCAAGGGCCTCGTTTAGGCCCATTGATGATGTAATACCCAGCTTGCAGGAGTCGGTGCCGGGGCAGGTCACGATGTCGCGGATCGTCTCGCGCCCGCTTGCTGCCATCCCGATCTCTTTGAGCGCCAGATAAACGTCATACAACGACTCGGTTCGCACCCATCGGAAAACGATGTTCTGCTGTTGGTCGATTCGAGCCCGACCGCCGGCATATTCGCGGGCGATGTCCGCCAACGGTTGCCATTGTTCAGAGTAGATATCTCCGCGTTCCACGCGGACGAAAACGACGTTGAAGCCATCTTGTCGCTGCTCGTCAACTGAAGAGGCCTTCCAGAAATCGTAATCCGCATCATTTGTGGGTTCAGGCGTAGGGTTCGACGGCACTGCTGGTGCGTCGATTGACTCGTCCTCGATGAACAATAAGGTGTCGAGATCGATCTCCTTGTTCGCCCAATCTCCTTTGAGTTCCTCCTGCACCAATTCACGGAACTTCTCGATGCCAAGCCGTTTGATGGTGTACTTGATTCGAGCGCGCATCAAGTTCTTTCGCTCTTCGTCCTGCCGATTGAAAATCCGCAGCGCGGCTTCTGCGTGCCGAATAAAGTCCTCGACTGGCACGAATTCGCTCAACGTCTCCGCCATCTGCGGCATGATCGACAGACCACCTCCAACGACGATCTTGAATCCGCGTTTGCCGTCACGCTCCCGGGCAATGAAACCCATATCGTGGAACGGGGTCATTGCCTCGTCTGCGTCTGAGCCGGAAAAGGCAGTTTTCGACTTGCGCGGCATGTTCTGCGTCGTTGGATGTCGGAGGAAGTAGCGAGCGTACGCAGCAGCGTACGGGGAGACATCAAATACCTCGCTCTTCGACACGCCGGCGGTGGGGTGCGCGACGACGTTTCGAACCGTGTTTCCGCAAGCTTCCCGCGTCGTCAGGCCGACGTCACCAATTTCACGCATCAACTCCGGAGTGTCGTCCAAAGGAACGTGGTGAATCTGCACGTTCTCGCGGGTCGTAAGGTGTCCTTTTTTGAGCGGAGCGAATTTTTCGACGACTTCGCCGAGAACCTCCAACTGGCGAGCGGTCAAGCCGCCGAAAGGTGCTTTGATCCGAACCATCTGGCGGTCTGGTTGCCTCTGCCCATACACGCCTTGGCGCAGGCGAAATCGCATGAACGTCGTCTCTTCGAAGTTTCCCGCCTTGAATCGCTCTTTCTGCTCTTCAAAATTGGCGATCTCTTCGCCGCTAATCAACATCACCCGAGCGCCAGCTTCGTCGGGTTTCCATTCGGTCTGTTCGGTCTCTACGTTTATAGTCACTGTGTGTTCGCTCTTACAGATAGCAACGCCTCGGCACGTCAAATTCGCCGATTAGTGGTAATCATACACCGCACGCCGATTCACCACCTAGTGAAGCTGTAGTCGAAACACGAAATCTCGCCAGCAAAACGATCCTTGATGATTCTGTACACTTTCTGTAAATTCAACACTTGCGCCCCTTAGTGATCGGCCCTAACGCGGATTGGAAATTGCAATGAACGCATCCGAGTTTGCAGGCATCCACTTCATGATGCCCACACCGTTCGCAGCTGACGGTTCGGTCGACACTGGACCTATCGGCCGTTTGGTCGAAAAAGCCGCGAACGCGGGATGCACGGGCGTCGTCACGCTGGGAGTAATGGGCGAAGCCCATCGGCTTTCGGATCGTGAACGTGCTCCAATCATCGAAGCGGTCGTCGAAGCGTGTGGCGAACGATTGACCGTAACCGTGGGCATCAGCGGTCAGAGTGGAGCCCAAGCCGCGGACCGAGTTCGCGAAGCCCAGACTATCGGAGCGACTGCGGCGATGGCGTCGCCCCCAACATTGGCCAAACCCAATGATGCCGGGGTCTTCAACTACTACCGTGCAATCGATGATGCGACGACCATCCCGATCGTGGTTCAAGACCTGCCCGAACAGACCGGCGTGCACATGTCAGCCGATTTCATAGCCAGATTGAATGGTCAGCTTTCAAATGCGAAATTCCTAAAACTCGAAGACCCGCCGACACCACCTAAAATATCGGCGGTTCGCAGCGCCACTTGCGACAACATGGGTGTATTTGGCGGGTTAGGCGGCGCGTTCCTGTTCGAAGAGCTGCGACGAGGTGCCGTCGGAACGATGACCGGATTCGCATATCCCGAAGCGCTTGTAAAGATCTACTCGCAATTCGCCAAGGGAGAAATTGAGCGTGCGCGCCAAACCTTCTACGGTTGGTTACCGTTGATCAGATATGAGAACACCGCCGGACTGAGTCTGTCCATACGCAAACACTTGATGGCTAGGCGCGGAATGCTCGATTCGCCGGCCGTAAGACCACCGACCCCGGCGATCGACGACCTTGGTATCGCTGAGCTTGACGACATCCTCAGTGCCATGGCACCGTTCATCGAATCTGAGATTGCGGAGGCAACAATTGCGGCTTGATGCGCCACCACGACACGCCGCCGAACTAATTACCCATTAAGATAAACACAGATCGCATATCTCACCGCTCTCCGCGACGAATTTCGAACGTCATGGCGGTCATGGATATTACTGTTCATATGCCGGATCCCAAGCAAAACGAATCTAACGACTTGGAAACGCGCACGATCTACTGCATGCACTGTGGAACCGCAGCTTCGGAAGGTGACTACGCATGTGATCGTTGCGGGGAACGCGTCTACGTCCCGGATCCGGCACGCGTACCGCCGTTGGGCTTCACAAGTTGCATGAAATGCGCAACAGTTAACGAGGCGCACGCATCATACTGCGCAGTATGTGCCACCCAGATCGACCAGAGTACGAGGATATCCCCTGAAGGCACGACAACGGATCGAGTTACATCGAACTCTCGCCGCGGAGCAGGTCGTGAAATGAATCAGTCCGCGGAGTCGCGAAGCGGTGGCTACAAGATCGGTGGCGGCACGTTCCGCCCTAGCCAATGGGGGCTGCCACGAAGAAAACGTTCTGAGGGGAGCGATGGAGATCAACCACCGCAGGAAATCCAGCGTTGGAACTGGTCCGCGTTCATTCTAGGCCCGATTTGGGGATTGGTCCACGGCATTTGGTGGTCAATACTTGGTTTCCTTCCCCTTCTTCCCCTCCCGCCGACCTGGAGGTCCATCGGCTTCATCGTGTTAGTTGGCGTGATGATAACCCTAGGAATTAAAGGCAACGAACTGGCTTGGCGCGCCCGCAACTGGGACAACGCCGAAAAGTTCCTTGCTGTTCAACAGCGCTGGGCGACGTGGAGCATCGTGTTTGCCATCGGTGCGTTCGTGGCAATCATCCTGTTCCTCGTCGGACAGGGTTAGACCGGGCGATCAGATCGCCTTGAACTCGATTTTTCCTCGTGATGCGGTGTATGCGAGGCATCGACGCTCTAACGATCGGCTGTAATCCAAGTTCGAAAAGGACGGTGTCGACATGATGATGGCGTCTTCACGGTTGTCGTGATAGTACTTGTGCCGTATCCCAACGTCCGCGAATCCGTATTTCCGATACAGCGCCCGCGCAACCAAGTTGGATTTGCGGACCTCCAGCGTGGCGTTCGTCGCGCCGATCTTCTTCGCCTCGGATAACGTGGCGATCAAAAGCAATTCCCCCACGCCTTTGCCGCGTTCGCTCGGCCGAGTTGCGATCACAATAATGTGTGCCTGGTCCACCGCAGTCCAGATGCCAACCAATCCAACTATCTCGCTTGCCGCTTGCTCCGATTCTGATTTCCCAATCGAGGACGAGAATATCGAACGGAACTTTCTTGTCCATCCACCATTGCGTTCTCCTTCTGAATGGAAACGCGAACCGTCAGCCCTGCGGTTTTTGGTCGCCACGATGTACGTGGTGTTTTCGCGCTTGATGTCCCTAGCTGCGGACGATTTGGGCGCTGAAGCACCGAACGCTTCTTTTACCACCTGATCGATCGCATCTGCATCTGCAATCGTCGCGTATCTGGTACCGTATGGGTTCACCAACGAGTCGCGCGTCGTCGAATCAAACCCGCGTTCGGATGCGCCTATCGTTATCGAAGGATTTGCCATGCCAATGAATGTAGTTAAATTCGTCCCGGAGCGAACCGCGGCTGGCGAGCGCGAATCCGCTTATCAATCCAATCACGACTCTAGCGCATGTTAAGCGAAACGACAGATCCGCCGGATTTCATCACCAGTAAAGCCCGCCTTGTCGTGCATCATTTCATCACAGTGAGCGAGAATCCTGATTTGATCATTAACCCGATCACAACAAGGCGTAGAATCAGATATCTATGAGTTTCTTACTCAACCTGCTGACACGGTTGACCGTGGTGTCCGCTGCGTCAGCAACCGCACCTGCCGCTGGAAGCGCGTCTATGACCGACGCGGACGATACTGGCAGCGGATTCCACGTGTTGATGCGCATCATCCGCATGGCACTGGAATACAAGATGTTCATCGCCGTCGGATTGGTGCTCATCGTTGGCGCTTCGATTTTCCAACTCTTCATTCCGTTGCTGATCGGCTCCGGCGTCGAAACAGTTGAAGAGATATTCAACTCTGAAAATCCTGACGTCGACGCCCTAAGGTGGACATTGGTGACTACGGCCGCAATGCTCCTCGGCTCAGCGGTGCTGCGTGGCCTCTTCACCTACGGCCACATGTATATCAGCGAAAACTTGGCGCAACGCCTCGGTTACCGCCTTCGCATGCTCTACTACGAGAAGCTGCAGCGCCTCAGTTTCGCGTATCACGACCGCGTCCACACTGGCGACCTTCTGACACGAGGACTACTCGACATCGAGGGTGTTCGCGCGTTCGCAAGCCGCGGAATGCTCCGTGTCCTCTATCTCGCAATATTCGTCGGAACCGGCACCTTCTTGATGATGAGAGAAGATTGGCAACTCGCCCTGATCAGCCTCAGCTTCGTTCCAATCGCCGCATGGAGGTCGGTCGTTGCAAGGTTGCAAACCTCGCAAGGTTGGCGGCGATACCAAGAAGAAATGGGACAGCTGACCAAGATCATGGACGAAAACCTAAAAGGAATTCGAGTCGTCCGATCCTTCTCGGCTGAGCCTTACGAGCTCGTCAAGTACGACAAGTCCTCCAACGAGGCGTTCAATCGTGCCTATCAATTGGTTACGGTTCGAGCTACGAATCTGTCGTATATCACGTTGGCCTTCTTTGGCGCAATGTCTCTGGTTCTGCTGGTCGGTGGACTTAAGGTGCTCGACGAAACCGATCCATTCTCCCTCGGCCAGCTCGCACAATTCCTAGCCTTCATGAGCATCATGCAAAACCCCGTTCGACAACTTGGCATGGTCGTCGCGGGATGGGCGCGGGGTGCAACCTCAGGAAAACGCCTCTTCGAAGTTCTTGACCAAGTTCCTGAAATCGACGACAAACCGGGAGCAAAGGACCTCGTCATCACCGGGGGCGTCCTTCGTTTCGAACACATCGACTTCGCGTACATGGACCAGTTCGGAGATGAGCAAGTACTCACCGACGTTACTTTTGAAGCCCGTCCTGGTCACACCATCGGCATCGTCGGTCCGCCCGGATCTGGCAAGTCCACTCTCGCACACCTGATTCCGCGTTTCTACGATCCGATAGCCGGACGCATACTGATCGATGACCAAGACATCTCGGAAGTCACACTTGCTTCGCTCCGACGCGCCGTCGGTGTGGTCGAACAAGACACGTTCCTGTTCACTACGACCATCGACAACAACGTCGCCTACGGCGATCCCTGGGCTGAGCACCGAACCATCGAGAGCGCAACCTCGAATGCGCAGATGGGCGAATACGTCGAAAGACTTCCTAGCGGGTATGGAACACTGATCGGCGAACGCGGCGTCTCACTCTCCGGCGGTCAGCGCCAACGCCTCTCCATCGCTCGTAGCATCATGCTCCATCCCCAGATCATCGTCTTCGATGACTCGACCGCCGCGATCGACGCTGCAACCGAACAACGCATTCGGGCCGCACTTCAAGAAGTAACCGCCGACCGTGCAACGATCATCATTTCCCACCGCCTCAGCTCTCTCATGCACGCCAACGAAATCCTCTTTTTGGAGGGTGGCAAGATCGTCGAGCGCGGCTCACACGCCGAGCTCCTTGAGCAAGGTGGCAAGTATCGTGATCTTTACGAATTGCAAATTAGGCCCGAGGATGACAACGTTCAATCCGGGGGTGAGGTTTAGCAGTGGCTAGTCCGGATACCGCCCAACGTCGCCAAACTCAAAGCGAGGGCAACCGACCCGCGTGGGTCGACCAACGCAGGTCAACTGGCGACCTCGACGAACAGATTTTCAGCGCCGCCTTTAGCGGCGACGTGATCCGACGTTTCTGGGGATTCGTCCGGCCATATCGTGGCGTGCTGGCTATCGGCCTCATCGCAGTTTTGCTTTTCGCAGGGTCGACACTTGCATTGCCGTGGATCGTTCGGATCACTGTAAATGACGTGCTCGATATCCACACGCGCGGCGACGGCAATCTACGTAACACGCTATACATCATGGTCGGCGCATTTTTCGGCGCGGTCGTGCTCCACGTCATCATGGGTTACCTGCAAAACATGATCGTCGGGCGCGTTGCCGAACGTCTTCTCATCGATCTGCGGCGTGCGATGTACGCGCACTTGCAGCGCGTCTCGATGTCCTTCATGGACAAGACCGAGGTCGGACGTATGATGTCCCGACTCCAAGGCGACGTCGGCGCACTCCAAGAATTCCTCGAAACTGCAGTCACCAGCGTCGGCGACTTTGTGCTTCTATTCGGCATCATCATCGCGATGCTGATCATGGACTGGCGTTTGGCGTTACTCACATTCGCCGTCGTGTCTGTTCTCGCAATCGCTCGTGCGATCTGGTTGCCAATAGCCAGACGCGCGTTCCTCTATTCCAGACAGACGTCTTCGATCACCAGCGGTGCACTCGCAGAGAACATCAATGGCGTTCGCGTCGTTCAGGGGATGAGCCGGGAGCACGTCAACCTCGATCTCTTTAAAGAGAAGGCCGACGAGCAACTTCGGGCGGCGAATCGCGCCGCTGGCATTGGCCTTGTCATGATCGCCCTCGTCGATACGCTCTCCGGGGCCGCGATGGCAATCATCATCGTCGTCGGTGGTTCGATGGTCATCAACAGCTCCCTCGAAATCGGTTCGATGCTCGCCTTCATCCTCTACGTCCAGCTATTCTTCGATCCAATCCGCTCCATCACCATGCACTACGCGGTATTCCAGCGCGCCATGGCTTCCGGCGAACGCATATTCGAGGTTTTGGACGTTCCCGTCGACATCAAAGACAAAGAAAATGCAGAACCGCTCGAAGATAACGACGGATCCGTTGAGTTCAACGACGTGACGTTCGGATACCTAGAAGACGAACCGATACTCAAAAACATATCCTTCCGCGTCAATCCAGGAGAAACCGTCGCGTTAGTGGGGCCAACAGGTTCTGGCAAGACCAGCATCACCTCGCTGCTCCATCGCTTCTACGACATATGGGAAGGTGAAATAAAGATCAGCGGTAAAGACGTTCGTGACATCGAACTCAGCAGTATGGGCAACAACATCGGTATGGTCCTCCAAGAACCGTACCTCTTCTCAAGCTCTGTGTACGAGAACATTCGCTACAACAAATCTGACGCCACTCGCGAAGAGGTAGTCGCCGCCGCCCGCGCTGTCGGTGCGCACGAGTTCATCATGCGATTGCCTGACGGGTATGACACCGAACTCGAGCAACGCGGCGCTAACCTTTCTCTCGGCCAACGACAGCTCATCTCCTTCGCTCGCGCCATCGTCGCGGACACCAAGATTCTCATCCTCGACGAAGCCACCGCGTCCATCGATAGCTACACTGAGTTACTGATTCAACAAGCCCTCGCTCGCCTACTTGAAGGCCGAACCGGCATCGTCATCGCACACCGACTCGCCACGATCCGCGGTGCCGATCGCATCATCGTTCTCCAGAACGGTGAGATCATCGAGACTGGCAATCACGATGAATTGATGGCCCACCGCGGTTTGTACGCACGCCTCTACTCGATGAACTACGCTTCCTTCGATGACATCCCCGACGAGCTGATTGCCGAGGCGACGGAATACTCTAGAACCGCCGCAACCTAACTGAGGTTCAGATCAACGGTCCCTGTCCGGCGTCCGTTGCCCGCGCGGTGCCCAAAGGCGCGCCGACGTGCGACATGCCGCTCGGCGTTGCTCGCCGCCCTTGGGGAGTGCGCATGATGAACCCGATTTTCAATAGGAATGGTTCAACCACGTCTTCGAGGGTCTGAACCTCTTCGTTAGCAGACGCAGCTAGCGCATTAATCCCCGCCGGTCCTCCGCCGTAGTTTCTGGCTAACGTCTCAAGGTACAGGCGGTCCAGTCGATCCAGACCCAGTTCGTCCACGCCTTCGACATGCAATGCTTCGGCGGCTACGGCGTCATCAATCTTTCCTTCGCGTCTCACTTGCGCGTAGTCACGAACGCGGCGCAGTAGATTATTGGCGATGCGAGGAGTGCCGCGCGAGCGGCTTGCAATCACTTTGGCACCAGGTTGATCGATCGCAACCGACAGTATCGACGCTGACCGAGTAACCACATGCGTTAACTCCTCGACAGAGTAATAGTCGAGGTGATACGTCAGCGCGAACCTCTCACGTAGTGGCGGGCTCAACATGCCAGCACGAGTCGTTGAACCGATCAACGTGAACTTCTGTAGCGGCAGATTGATCGTTTTCGCAAACGCGCCGGAACCGGTAATGAAATCGACTCGGTAGTCTTCCATCGCCGAATACAGATACTCCTCAACGGCGTGTGACAAGCGGTGGATCTCGTCGATGAATAACACGTCGCCATGTTTCTGGTTCGAAAGGATGCCAACTACATCTGCAGGACGTTCCAATGCGGGCCCCGACGTGTGAACCAATGTCGTATCCATCTCCCGCGCGATGATTTGCGAAATCGTCGTCTTGCCTAGACCCGGTGGTCCATGAAACAGTGCATGGTCCAGTGTGTCGCCACGGTGCTTGGCTGCCTCGACCGCGATCTGGATGCTGTTTACGACCTGGCGTTGTCCGATATATTCGGTGAAACGGCGGGGACGAAGGTCGTTCATTCCCGGCGCTTCCGAATTGATCGACGCTCGCTCGCTTAGCATTTCAGCGGCTCCGCGCTCAGTCCTCGCCTCGTTGTCGTCCGCGCCAGTTACGATGCGCTCTCTTGCAGAATCAGGCATTCAGTGGTGGGAACGAATCAGTTGCTTTAGGTCGAGGCCGCTGGCGTCGCCGGAGTGTTGCGGAAGACATACCGGAGCAGTGCTTGTGGATCATCAACGAACGCAGAATCGCGACCGATCGCTTCGTCTACCATCGCGACCGCATCGGTGTTGCGATACCCGAGATTCACCAATACCGCAATCACGTCGCTGCGCGTGCTGGGTCTCCGACTGGCACGTTGGGCGGCAGTTTCGATCGGACGGCTAGCAGCAGCAGAAACCTTGCCGCGCAGCGTCGCGACGATCTTTTGCGCGCCACGTTGACCGATACCCGGCATCAACGTCAATGTCACCATGTCTTCGGTTTCAATCGCGTATGCCAGCGTCGGAACGGGCATGGTCAACGCGGTCGCTGCCCGCGCCGGCCCGATACCCTCAACTTGAATGAACTGCTCGAAGAATTCTTTGTCGCCTGGATCTTTGAATCCGACCAAAATCGGCAACGGTTGCCGCTCCGAAACCGAGTAGAAGATGTGCAGTTCTATGGGGTTGCCAACGACGGGTTGCAACGATTCTTGGACGAATGCCGGTAGCACTACCGAATACCCAACTCCCGATGCAGTCAGCACAACCACCCTCGGCGGATTGTCGTTGACCTGCACGACCTCGCCTTTCAAGTAAGAGATCATCCTATCCCCACCAATTCATTCACCTCTTGCGAACCCGTCACATGAACATGGCAGATCGCGATACCTACCGCATCCGCAACATCTTCCTTCGCGATCTCTTCCGCCAAACCCAACCGCATCGAGACCGCCCGTTTCATCTGCGCCTTGTCCGCCCGACCGCTACCGGCGACGATGCTCTTGACCCGCGTCGGCTGATAGTGGTGCACCGGAATGTTGGCGTGGCCAGCCGCCAGAATTGCGACACCGCGGGCGTGGCCCATGACTATCGCCGTTTTCAAATTCCGATAACGCGCGTGAAGATCCTCGATGGCGACTTCGTCCGGCTCGAACTCCTCAATGATCTCTCCCAGCGTCTCATTGATCGTCTTCAGACGGATTTCCAGTGCTTCGCTCGACTTAGTCCGAATCAACCCACCTTCAACCAATGCGACGTTACCACGTGCGTCTGCCGACACGACCGCGTAACCGGTCGTGGTGAGTGCAGGGTCGATACCCAATATCCGTCGATGACGTTCCATGATCTCCCGGCAACTAATCGTCGCTTGGCGTTAAGCCGATTTTAACGCCGAAACTGACCTCATTCGTCCCGAGCTTACGGATCATCGATCAAGTCCGGCAAGAATCGATATGCGGTTTCCAAAACGTTTCTCTCGGAACCCCATCGACCCGCATTCAGGCAACTAGAATCACACCAAAACATACTCCAACCAAGGCATTCGGGCATGCAACCCTTCTACAACGAACAGCAACAGATGCTTGCGACTACGGTCCGCGAATTCGCAGAGAACGACCTGGCACCCCTCGCTGACGAGGTCGATACCAATGAGGAATTTCCCAAAACGCAGTTCGCAAACCTCGCCGAACTCGGTCTGACAGGCCTCCTGATACCGACCGATCTCGGTGGTGCCGGAATGGGATATCGCGACTTCATGGTCGTCCTCGAAGAGATCGGTGCCGTATGTGGCAGCACGAGTACGGTGCTCATCACCCATACTTCACTCGGCTCCGAAACCATTAACCGCTTCGGCAACGAGAGCCAACGCGCCCAGTGGCTTCCTCACCTAGCGGCGGGGGAGAAGATCGCCGCGTTTGCCTTATCAGAACCGCAAACCGGTTCCGATGCCCTCGGACTTCAGACCACCATCACCGACGATGGCGAAACCTACATTTTGAATGGCACCAAGCTATTCATCACCAACGCGTCAGTTGCCGACGTTTTCGCGGTATTCGTGACTGCGGATCGCTCAGCAGGCTATCGCGGCATCTCCGCAATCGTGGTCGAACGCGGCACTCCTGGATTTGAAATCAACGAACAGCACGGCAAGATGGGAATGCGAGGTTCCGGAACCGCCGAACTCGTTTTCTCCGACTGCGCAGTTCCCAAATCCAACCTCCTTGGAAACGTCGGAGACGGTTACAGCATCGCGCTCAAAATTCTCGACTCCTCACGCATCACCGTAGCGGCTCAGTGTTTGGGCTTGGCAAAAGGCGCGCTTGACCAAGCTGTCGCGTACGCCAAACAACGACACGCATTCGGTCGCCCGCTCGCGACAAAACAGGCCATTCAGTTCATGCTCGCAGACATGGAAACCGAACTCGACGCCGCCCGTTTACTCACGTACCGTGCCGCGGCACTCTACGACGACGGTCTTTCGTACGGCACAGAGTCCGCAAAAGCCAAACTCTACGCCTCCGAAGTCGCTGGAAGAAACGTTGACAAAGCCGTCCAAATCCACGGCGGTATCGGTTACTTCAAACCGACCCCTGTAGAGCGCATGTACCGAGACCAACGCGTGACCGAAATCTACGAAGGCACATCCGAAATCCAGAGGTTAGTAATCAGCCGAGCCGTAATCGGCGAGATTTAAGCATTACGAGCGAGGTGCGCGCCGCGTTAAATCCCTCGATTGCGGGTAACGATCGACGTGATTGTCCGTCGTCGTTTGAGCAATTGCCGCCTTCACAACGCACCTCTGCAACGATTCATCTGGCTTGTATGGCGTACGTTATCTCGGATGGCAGTTATTCCTTTTGCACACCCAACTGCTGAGGAAACAGAAACGAGATGCCAATCCTAAGCAACGAGACTTGCATCGAAATTCGGCAACGGATTGCCAGTTCAGGCCCCGATGCAGTCGAAGCTTCGACCCGTGAAGACTGGGCGACAGAATTTGGTTGTTCTGTCGTCACCATAGACAACATCATCAATGACAAATCGTATCGTCGTCCAGAGTGTTATCCAGAAGGAACTCAGCGGGACGCCGCAATCCAACGGGATGCTGACTGGAAAGAGCAGGAGCGTCTACGTCGAAACGCCAAAGCCCGCGAAAGATACACGACACGCAAGTATCGTGACCAAGTTCTGGAAAGGGACAACCATCGGTGCGTGTACTGCCATGCCGATCTGAAGATTGTCACGGCTCATATAGATCATCGCATCCCCCTTGACGATGGAGGGTCACAAGACATACATAACCTGCAAGCGACGTGTCCGAAGTGCAACCATCGAAAAAAGGCGTTTTCGCCGAATAACTTCGCCGACGGCGCGCATGGGATCGCTACTTATTTGTGGAGGCGACATTTGGTTGACGTGATCATGGAGATCGCATCGAAAACGGATAGTTGGACGAAATGGGACAAATGGGCGCGCGAAGAGTTTGAGCAACCGTTTTATCGACTGTGTTGGGATCCTGAAGATGAACAGTCTAGATCAATCGATGAAGACCACGTCGAGATTTTCCGAGCGGCTCTTGATAACGACCAAGGTCGCACTAGGAAACTGGTAATCGAGCACATCACTAAGGCTGATGAGATGGTTTCCATGCTCCAAGAACACGATCACTGGATCGAACACGCCTACTGCGGCGACGGTGACAAGTGGCATGACGGCGCGTGTGAAGATAACTGAATGCCAACCACCAGTGGGTGCGTAAAAGGCATTATCGCCTCTCGGATTGACAAGAATCGCCGCTTAGATTTAACATAGGCTTGGTTGCGTATTGCGTCCTTGCCTAGGCGCGCGATTTCGGATTCAGATGTCATGCACTTCAACGTTTCGGGTCTGCTGACCGGTTCCGTGGGCGATGAGATCAGATTCCATTTCGCTCACGAGACTCTAGATAACGACGGACTGTCGTTTCGAGAGGTCGAAGCCCGCGGCAAACTGATGCGTACGGATCGGACGGTTTTCGCCGAAATGAAGGTGAAGGCGCAGCTCGATGCTGAGTGCTCAAGGTGTCTCGTTGACACCGTAACGCATCTCAGTCTCGACTTCGTTGAGGAATTCAAACCTCTCAACGCCGATCTGATGCATCGTGACCCTGGATGGTTTGACCAAAACGAGAGTACCGAGAACGACGAGGCGTTGACCATAGATTCAACTAACGTGCTTGACATATCAACCGCACTCTGGCAGGGTTTGAGCGCTGCAATGCCCATGAATCCGCTCTGCCGTCCTTCATGCCAAGGGATGTGCGCCGGATGTTCCGCCGATTTGAACCTCAGCAAATGTGCTTGTCAGATAGCGAACTCATCCTCCGAATTTCCCGGAATCCGAAATCTGCCGACCACTAACTAAGTACCAGGTGACATGCCCCCGCTTCCCAAGAAAAAGCACACACGAGCCCGCAAAGGTAACCGAGCAGCGCACCACGCGATCGGCCTGCCGACACTCGTAAAATGTTCGAGGTGTGACATTCGTATTCCTCCGCACCGTGTATGCCCCGAATGCGGGTTCTACAAGGGCCGAATCGTAAAAGGTAAATGGCCTCTCGCCGACGTATACAACGTCGACGCCGCTGATGCTTGATTTAGACGATAATAGGTTCGAATCGGATCCGCGACCAACAATCCAGTAGGGTTTCTCAGTTCCCGCAAAACGGAGACAAAAATGACTACAGGCCTCTCAGAATCCACATCCACCGCATTTGTGTTCCCAGGACAGGGGTCCCAAGCTGTCGGTATGGGCAAGGACCTATTCCTCAACTCCAGCGCAGCTCGGGAAGTTTTCGATGAGGTTGACGATGTTCTGGGTCGGAAGCTGAGCGATGTCATGTTCGATGGCTCGACCGGCGAGTTGATGCGGACTGAAAACGCACAACCGGCAATTCTCACGACCTCCATCGCCGCTTGGCGTGCGCTTGAAGAAGCGACTGAAAGCATCGCCATACCCGATATGACCGCTGGTCACAGTCTCGGCGAGTATTCAGCCTTGGTTATCGCAGGTGTTCTGTCCATCTCCGACGCTGTGAAACTCGTTTGCGAACGGGGCCGATTGATGCAACTCGCCTGCGACGAACGCCCAGGCGGAATGGCCGCACTTATCGGCATCGACGAAGTCACTGTCGCAGAGATCTGCCGTGAAGCTGGCGTCGATGTGTCTACCGTCAACACTCCAGAACAAATCATCATTGCTGGCGAGCACCGTGGCCTAGCCGTTGCACTTGATATGGCATCTGCACGCGGCGCCAAGAAAGCCATCCCATTGAGCGTCGGCGGGGCGTTCCACTCTGGATTAATGTCTCCAGCTCAAAACGGCCTCGACGAAGCAATCGATTCCGTCGAATTCAACGATCCGATGGTTCCCGTAGTCGGCAACGTCGACGCTGCGCCATTGCACACCGCCGCCGAAGTCAAGTACGAGCTTCGACGGCAACTCACTTCATGCGTCCAGTGGAGCAACGGAATCCGGCACATGCTCGACAATGGCGTTAACGAGTTCGTGGAGATGGGGAACGGCAAGATCCTCAGCGGAATGATCCGACGTATCGACCGCCGGGCTAACGTCGTAAACCTCGGCGAGTACGATAGCGTCTGCGACTACGCAGCTGCCTAAACGGCACCGCCAATCTGAATGCGGAGTCGTTCGCAAGAACGCGCCGTTTTACCAATGTCCACGCGACCGCCAAATCCCTCGCTTTCACGCGAACAAATGAACAATTGGCTGTCCGCTACCTCAGCCGCGGGTTCAGGATCGCGATCACCAAACTTGGCGGGCGACGAATCCAACGCCCCGGATTTCGAGGCAATACCCCGTGATAAGACGGGAGGGCGGGCCGCCGCGGTGCTATCCCTGTACGAAGCCGACCTGACCAACCGACCCGCGGCGCAATGTATCGGCTGGGTTGCATCAGAGATGCGGCTGAACCGTAAGCTGCGTCAATTTGCCTACTCAATCGCAAGTGAGGTCGAAGCCAGACGCCCGGAACTCGACCGAAAACTGAATGGCTATTCGCGGCGATCGCCAATGTCTGAAACTTTGCCAGTCATCCGCAACATCCTCCGAATCGCCTTAGCCGAGATGGATCTATATCCCAAAACGAGCACCGCAGTCATCATAAGTGAAGCGGTAAAACTTTCGCAGATGTTCGACACTCAAGGAAGCGGAAGATACGTTAATGGCGTACTCGGTGCATTGGTTCGGGACGGTGCGCGCGGCGGTTGATCGCGCGTAACGCCCAAAGGCTAAGCCGAATGGATAACGAACCGCGGTATATAATTGCGCTTGCGTCATGACGCGATGATGTAACGGAAAACAGGTGATAACACCAGCTCGGGAGAGCACAAAACGATGTCAACAATTTTGGATCGAGTACGGGCCATCACGGCCGAAAAATTGAGTGTGGACGAAGGCGATATCACACCCGAATCGTCGTTCACCGAGGATCTCGATGCGGACTCGTTGGACGTCGTCGAGTTGATCATGGCGTTCGAAGAAGAGTTCAGTACCGACGATAACCAAGTCGAGATTTCTGACGACGACGCTGAGTCGATTCAGACGGTGCAGAACGCCGTTGATTATCTCGGAAGCAAGGGCGTCACTAGTTAACCGATTTTCGGTTAGCGATAATCGTCAACGCGCGCGGTTATTGATAGCGCGTGATTGCCAAATAACCAAGTCGAGCGGCGCAGGTAATCTACGCCGCTCTGCCTTTTGTTGTGAACTCGTGCAACAGACGGTGGTAGCCTTGGATACCGACATGGTTGCGGAAGAATCCAAGGTTGAAAACCCGGCATCGGAACAACTTGCCGAATTAGTCGCTGAGGTCGCGGGTTGCCATAAATGCCCTTTGGCAGCGACTCGCAAAAAAACGGTGCCTGGCGAAGGTTCGCCGACCGCCGAAATCATGTTCGTTGGCGAAGGTCCCGGTCGCGATGAAGACGAGACTGGTCGCCCATTCGTGGGTCGGGCCGGTAAGTTCCTAGATGAATTAATCGCGTCGTTGCCGATGCGCAGGGAGGACGTCTACATCGCCAATATCGTCAAGTGCCGACCACCAAAAAATCGTGATCCCGAACGCGCCGAGGTCGATCAGTGTTCTGACTATCTTAGGCAACAGATCGAGATTATCGATCCGCTCGTGATCGTGCCGTTGGGCCGACACGCCTTAGGATGGTTCATGCCGGAACTTCGGATTACACAAAGCAATGGCAAGATTTTCCGAAATGACAATCGCGTTTTGATGCCGCTGTTGCACCCGTCCTCCGGCCTTAGGAATCCGGAACATAAACGCATGTTGCAAGAAGGAATTCACAACCTTAAGGACGCGATTTTGGAGGGTATCAGACTCCGAAACGAAATCTATGAACGCTCTCGAATTCCGATCGAAGGACAGCATGAGCCAACACAAAACCCACTGACGGCCGACGCGGAACCCGAAACCTCAGAGGCCAACAGCGGATCTCAATCTACGGTCGTAGAACAGGCCGAAGCCGTCGCATTGGCTGAGACACCGCCTTCAGATCCTACCGTCAACCTTTTTGAGCGGCCCCAAACTCAGGACGAAATTCAGGCGGAATTGAAACGGCAACGCGCCATCGAAGAGGCGGAAGAAGCGGCAGAAGATCAAGCGGAAAAGTTGGTTGTCGATGATCGGCAAGCTTCGTTTTTCTAGCCATGACAATCTCCGCCTGGTCAAACATTCACACATCCGCCTGCCGTTTGGTTTAGGCGAAAACAACACACAAACGAATCCAAGGCTGATAAATGCTTGAAAACAATTTCGAATACGGGGAGTCCGCTGTCCGGATCATCCCGCTAGGCGGTCTCGGCGAAGTCGGCATGAACATGATGGTCGTCGAGACCGACAACGACATGTTGGTGATCGACTGTGGCGTACAGTTTCCGGAATACAACACCCCGGGGATCGAACGAGTCATACCCAACATGGAGTACGTCCGTCAACACCGCGACCGTATCCGCGCGATCTTGATTACTCACGGGCACCTTGACCACATCGGCGGTTTGCCGCATTTGATGCGCAACGTCGATGCACCGATCTACGCGCCAAGGCTGGCCGCTGAGATGATCAGACGAGAACTGAAGAAATCCGGCGGGCGGAGAATGGCCGACGTACAGGTAAATTCAGTTCGACTGGAGAGGGACTATCGCTTCGGCGAATTCAACGTCCAATGGATCGGCGTATGCCACAGCATCCCAGACTCCTGCAGCATCTACATGGACACGCCGCAAGGGGGCATCCTGCACTCCGGCGACTTCAAGTTTGACAATGAACCGATGCTCGGTTTACCGACCGACTACCAAGCGTTGAGCGAAATCGGCCAACGCGGGGTTCGACTACTGCTGTCCGACTCGACAAATGCCGAAGACGAGGGTGCTTCGCGTTCGGATCGTATCGCGGCGGTCGCTCTTTACCGAGCCATCGCTGAAGCCAAAGGACGAGTGATCATTGCCAGTTTTTCGACTCAGATAGCCCGGGTGCAGATGGTAGTAGATGCCGCGTACGAGCTTGGCAGACGTGTGGCAATCATCGGTAGAAGCATGATCGAAAGCAGCCGATTGGCGGAGGAGGTTGGCCACTTACATATCCCATCGGGTGTGAAAATCAGCATCAACGAAGCGAATAGCCTACCCGATGATGAGGTCATCATCATGACCACGGGCAGCCAAGGCGAGTTCGAAGCTGGAGTGTCTCGTATGGCTAGGGGCGACCATCGTGATGTCAAGTTGGTCGAGGACGATACTTTGATACTTTCTGCGCGGACGATTCCCGGAAACGAGATCGCGGTGAACGAAGTGATGAACAACTTGGCCCGCCG
Organism: uncultured Dehalococcoidia bacterium; assembly: GCA_951812795.1. GTDB lineage: Bacteria > Chloroflexota > Dehalococcoidia > Lucifugimonadales > Lucifugimonadaceae > Bin127. The sequence goes on along the minus strand of OX638325.1, from coordinate 976,187 downwards.
CAACGTGCGTGTAATCACGGCTGGTTCGAGACCCGTTCACGTTTCAGGTCACGCAAAACAGGATGAATTGAAAACGATGTTTAGCATCCTTAGACCGGAGTACTTTACGCCCATCCACGGCGAGTATCGAATGTTGAAAGCGCACAAAGAGATCGCAATCGATATGGGAGTGCCGGAAGAAAACGTGAACCTGATCCTTGACGGTGACGTACTCGAGATGGATGTGGAAAGCGTATCCGTGGCTAGTCGAGTTCCGTCGGGCTATGTCCTCATACAAGGCCAAGGCGAATGGGACATCGACTCCAGCGTGATGGAAGAACGCAAGTCATTGGCCAGCGATGGCATCGTTATGGTGTCGATCGTACGGGACGAAAAATTGGTGGTAGGCAAGCCGCAAATCGTGACCTCTGGATTCGTCGACGCCTCGGATGAAGCACGATTGATCCGAGATGCTTCGCAAGCGTTAGCTCAAGCTATTGAACCAGCATTGGCCGATCTCGTAGATTGGAATGAGATGGACCGACTAGTTCGGGCGTGCTTGGGACGGTTCTTCTACCGTAGGACCAAGCGAAGGCCGTTGATTCTGGTGACTGAAATTGAGCTACAACCTGGACGCGCTGACTGACGAAAACGTGATCGACGACGAGACCGATTCTCGTTCGGACGAACGCGAAAAGCGAAGCAAGGGCAAAAACGCCTCCAAATCCCAAAATCCAGACGGTGAATCGCGCCAAAGTGAAGGAGTGATTTCCCGAAAATCACTCATCATCCACGGGATTTTCTTCACTTTATCCTTGGCAGCCGCGGTCGCGAGTTTCCTGTTCCGCGATGAAATCATGTCGACCGTGGGCTTCGGAGCCATGCCTATCGGTCTATGGGCCGTACTCTTCGCCTACCTGTTGATCACCAACACGCGCTGGCTCATACGAAGGTACCGCGAGACGATCTCGTCCCTCGTGATCGTGCTCGGTGGCGTGACGGTGTTAGGGATATTCGACGCTCCTCTAGGCGCGACGACTGGAGCCACAATGGGTGGCCGCTTCGGCGAGATTCTTGCTCGAGAACCATTCGAGTGGCATCGTTACGATCTCGTGCTTTGGCAACAGGCATTGGCCTGGTTGCGCGCAGGAGCATTGTTCGCGATCGGTGCTGCCGTTCAGTTCCCAACAGCATTCGGGATAACGATGAAAGTCATCTGGATCGGCACGCTGATGGCGGTTTCGGCCTCGGTTGGCTTGTTCATGATGGCGGGCGGAGCAGCCATGAGCGTGGCCAGCATGCGCAAGAAGCCCAATCCCGAAATCGCAGCCTCAACGGATCCATCGACACCGGATCCGGAATCCGATTCAGGACATGAAGACTCATTCGCATTTCAACGATATGCGAATGAGATATATCCGGAAGTCTCGCATGAACCTGAAGATTTGAACGACGCGGTCGTTGTGATGGGAAGCGCAATCGTTCCTGATCATGACATTGACCAAGAAGAATATTTCGCAGATGAAGAAGATAACTTGATCGCTTCAACTTCGAGGTTTGACCCGTTCGTTGACTCGCCCCTAGAGGCGAACGATGAAACTGGTTTCATTGAAGTCGGTAGTTCAATCGGTGACGTCTCCGAGCCAATCCTCGATCAAGACCTCCTTGCAGCTACCGAGCCATTCGAGGACGTTGAGGCGCAGTCAATGGACGCGGATGCCGACGAAATGTTGCAGGCAATTACGTCAGGTGCGGCTATCGAATCAGCTATGAACGCGTTCCCGTGGCACCTGCCGACTTTCGAGTTCCTAGCCGACCCTCCCACCGGCGGTGTAGCGACGACAGAGATCAAAGCGACAAGTGATCTGATCGAAGAGACGCTCGCGGATCACAGTATCGCGGTGACCGTGGACCAAGTTAGAGTCGGTCCTACTGTGACGATGTATGGGTTAAAGCCAGGTTGGAAAGGCAGTGGGTCGCGATCCAATAACGCGCGGCAAAGGGTCCGTGTCGACACGATCCTCAATCGTGAGAAGGACATCGCGTTGGCATTGTCGTCGCCGAATATTCGATTTGAATCGGTGGTGCCCGGCTCCTCGGTGGTCGGCATAGAAGTCCCAAACGCGAGACCAACGCCGGTGAATCTTCGCACGGTCATGGATTCAGAAGAGTGGTCCGAGTTCGTTGATGATGCAGCGTTGCCGGTCCCGTTAGGTATGGGTAGTGGCGGTAATCCGGTGATGGCCGACTTCTCAAAGATGCCGCACACGCTCGTCGCTGGCGCTACCGGTTCAGGGAAAAGCGTTTGCATGAATACGATCGTCACCGGCTTGCTGATGACGCGTACGCCCGTCGAGTTAAGAATGGTGATGATCGATCCGAAGCGCGTTGAGTTGACACCGTACCAAGGGATTCCGCATCTTTACTCGCCAGTCATCGTCGAACCCGAGCGCGCCGTCAAGGCGCTCAAGGCGCTAGTCAAAGAGATGATGGACCGGTTTTCCACGTTGGAGGCGATGGGTGTGAAGAACATTACCGCGTTCAACGAGAAGAGTACTTCGAAGATGTCATACCTGTTGATTCTCGTTGACGAATTGGCAGATTTGATGTTGACGGCTTCGAACGAAGTCGAGCAGCTGCTGGTGAGATTGGCGCAACTTGGCCGCGCAACTGGCGTCCATCTAGTGGTCGCGACCCAACGCCCGTCGGTAGATGTCGTGACCGGTTTGATTAAAGCGAATTTCCCGTCACGGATCAGCTTCGCAGTCGGGTCGCAAGTGGATAGTCGGACGATATTGGATGCCACTGGTGCCGACAAACTCCTCGGCAAAGGTGACATGCTTTACAAGCCGATCGACCTCAGCCAACCCGTTCGAGTGCAAGGCGCATTCTTGGCGGAGGAAGAGATCGAGTCCATCGTCGATTTCTGGAAAGAGGTCGGTGCTCCGCCATTGCCACAACTCGACGTCGATGGTGATGACGACGACAGTAGTTTTTCGATCCCTGGGTTGTCAGAGGAAAACGGTGATGCGCTGTTTATGCAAGCGTCAACAATGGCGAAGAGCCAAAAAACGTTATCGACCTCACTGTTGCAACGACGCCTACGCATCGGCTATCCCCGTGCGGCACGCTTAATGGATGAATTGGAAGATGCCGGTATCGTCGGCCCTGGTGAACCTGGGAAACCACGGCAAGTAATCGCGAACGGTTGATCCGCCTTACAGTTGCGAAGGGCGCAACTCTCAAAACGGGTCTAGCATCAAAGCGACTCCGGGTAATCATTCCGACAGGGATGACATCGTCGCCGACGCAGGTTATCCGACGTGGCTTTACAATGCTGGAACAGCGGTCAATTCCAATAGGCCGTTCCCGTCGGTAAACGTTTCTTTTCGTGACGATCAAACCCCTATATCCGGACTTCAACGAAGGTTCAGAACCCGTCGAGGATCCGGAAATCAAAGAACACCCGCCAGTTGATCTTGAGGGCGAATTTTCGAATTGCTTAATCTGTGGTTCGGACTTGGAGGGTTCAGACGAATTTCAGCGACTACGCGTCTGCATCAACTGTGGGTTTCACTACAACATTCCGGCTCGCGCGAGAATTGCCGCCCTAATCGATCCTGGAACATTCATAGAAACGCATCGCTGGATTTCATCTATCGACCCTTTGGTTTTTTCGCCGCGCGTCTCTTATCAGGTACGGGTGTTGAACGACCAAGTTCGCACCGGATTGTCGGAAGCGGCAGTTACCGGCGTAGGAAACATCGGCGGTACACCTTGCGCCATCATCGCCATCGAATTCGGTTTTCTCGGTGGAAGCATGGGTTTGGTGGTCGGTGAAAAGGTCGCAAGGATGATCGAGGAAGCGGCGCGACAACGCCTCCCGGTCGTCACCTTCGCCAACAGCGGCGGCGCACGTCTTCAAGAAGGCCTTCTGTCGTTGACCCAGATGGCTAAGACCGTTGTGGCGTCTAAGAGCCTTCGAGAGCACGGCCTGCCGATGATTACAGTCTTGGCCAATCCATCTTCAGGCCAGATCCTGTCAAGTTTCGCGTCGATGTCGGACATCCGAATCGGCGAACCGGGTGCTCACATCGCTTTCGCCTCGCTGGGCACATTGCGAGAAGTAGAAGAGACACCGTACGTTGGTGAACATGCCAACGCCGAAACGATGCTGTCGCACGGCCACCTTGATATGGTCGTGAGTCGCCTTGAACAACGCGACCAACTGGCATTGATGCTTGGTCTATTCGAAAAAGGTCTCAAGTCCGATGTTGGACCTCGTCGCCGGTCCATCCAGTACCGTCCGACACGCCATGATGCTTGGGAATCGGTGCGCTTGAGCAGGCGATCAGACCGTCCCAAAGCATCCAACTACATTCCATTAGTGTTCCGGAACTTTGTCGAGTTGCATGGCGACCGCTACGGTGCCGACGATGCCGGTGTGACGATAGGTATCGGTCACTTAGGGATTTTCCCGGTAATGGTTATAGCTCACGAACGATTGTCAACGGGCGATGATGATGTCCCGGACGACGATGCGATCACGGAATCCTTCACCGAGCGATTCGGCTATGCAGACTTAAACCGCGGCGGCATCGGAGTCAGCGGCTTCCGCAAAGCTCGACGGGCGGCCACGATGGCTGGCGATTTCGGGTTCCCGCTTGTGGTGATGATCGACACACCGGGGCCGAAACTCGCCGTTGCGGAAGAATTGAATGGTTTGGCAAGTGAAATCGCGGAAATGATCAATGTGATGCTGGGCATCGAAACACCGGTAGTTTCGGTAGTTGTCGGCGAAGGTGGTTCAGAAGCGGCATTGGCGTTCAGCGTCGCGGATCGACTGTTGATGATGGAGAATACGATCTTCACGCCGATTTCACCGGAAGCCGGTGCAGCGACAGAACTACGCGACCGGGCGCGGGCACCAGAGGTGGCACGATCGCTCAGACTCACGTCGTACGATGCGTACTACATGGGGATCGCGGATCGATTGATCGCCGAGCCCGAAGGTGGTGCAAATCAGAACCCTACAGGTGCAGCACGAGCACTGCGACAGGTGTTGATTTCAGAGATCGGTCAATTGAGTAAACGCAATCCACGTGTGCTTGCCCGACAACGCCAAAGAAGATTTCGGCACATCGGCGAATACAGCCCACAATTCCGCGCCGCAGTGCGTTCTGAGTTGAGCTCTTGGACCTCGGCGGTCGGCGACCGTATGCGCCGTGTATTCGGGGGCGGATCACAAAAGGAAACCGACGAACCGACGACGGAAGAGTGAATCCTGGTCTGACCGCTATTGAAGTAGCCTAGATGCTCGGTGATAACATTACTTCCATCGTCTACGAGTGCGGTTACGTGATGTTCGAAACCCCATTCCAGTCCTTGGACAGTAAGACGCTACAGTGAATGTCTGGCGAAAGCGAAGAACCCGGCGAAAGTAGGAGCGACAGAGCGTGTCGTCGTAACGACGCTCGCGCTCTTGACGAGGTGGTTCGGGCGGCTGAGGAACGCGGCGTGGTTTTCCAAGACCCCTACACGGCCTACTTGGATCCTCATGCCCTGATCGAAGCCGGCGCGTGGGTGGGTGCGGGTACTCACATTCTCGGGAACACTCGGATCGGACGTGACGCGCGCGTCGGCCCTAATGCGATAGTCGAGGACTCCACTGTCGGTAGAGGCGCAATCGTTCAACCGTTTTCGAGCGTTATCGGCGGTTCAGTCGTCGAATCCGGCGCGGTAATCAAACAACGTTCTGAGCTAAGCGGCAGCGTTATTTCCGGCAACGCCGAGATCGGCCCTAACGCTTTGATTGAAGATTCCCGAATCGCTTCGAAGGCCAAGGTTGGACCATTCTGCCGAGTACGAGCGGGATCTGAAATCGGCGTCGATGCGTATATCGGAACGCAAGCGGAAGTAAAAGCGAGCCGAATAGGCGATGGCTCAAAGGTCGGGCATTTCTCGTTCGTTGGTGATGCAGTTCTAGGACGTGCTGTCAATATCGGCGCTGGATCAGTGACGGCAAACCACGACGGTCAAAGAGTCCAAAACACGGTGATCGAAGACCGAGTATCGATCGGCGCCGGAACCCTGCTCGTCGCTCCACTGAGACTAGGTAGCGAGGCGCGCACGGGTGCCGGCGCAGTCGTCACACGTGACGTAGCCGATGGTGAATTGGTGTTCGGAGTGCCAGCGCGAATCAAGCCGATGCAACAGAAATCGATTTAAGCAAATGAATTCACCCAAATTCACGCGCCACCGACGCGGTGACGCGTGGCCTGAACAGGCAGGAAATGAAATGAAAGATGCGGACGATCCTTTAAGCCGCGATAGATGCTTACAAATTTTGGTGAGGTTGGGAGGACGCACCGATGCTTAACGATTGGGTGCCTTGGGCAGTACTGCTAACTTCCGCCTTTGCCTATGGATTGATGACCCTCACGTTGAGCGTGTTGCAACCGCAAGGCCTTGCCGCGATGCTCGGCATGGCTTCGACAGAATCATCCGATGACGTGAATCCGGGCAGCGCAGGGGACTACCGAGCAACGCGGATTGTAGTGACGACGTTTAGAAGCGCGTCGTTCATTTCAATTGTGATTTCGGCGTACAACGCGGCGGGAACGGTTTACTCTCCGTCAAATGAAATCCTGCTACCGCTAGTAGTGGCGGCCGCGGTTTTGGTTGGCGTCGTTGCCTACCGAATAGTGCTCAATCGGATGGCGAGCGCGTGCTACGAAGATGTGAAGATTTGGTTGGCGCCCATAATTTGGCCGGCGCGCTTTATTGGTCGCCGCTTGCGACTGAACCGGGTCGCGAACTACATGCAGGATGTCGAGAACTCTGGTGAATCCACTGATGAACCGGCTGAAAACGTGTTAAATGTTCTACACAATCTGTCATCGAAAGACCTCCGAGCTGATGACGTCATGCTGCCAATATCCGAGACTGTCGCTGTCCACGCTGACACACACCTCGACGACGTGGTCATGATGATGGATCAGCTCGATATCGACGACGTAGTCGTATACGACAAGACCGTCGACGAGGTATTGGGCACGATCGAACGGGCAGACGCGCTGCAAGGGTTGAGAGAAAACGGTGACGGCACGTCCGTCTGCCGAGAATGGATCAGTCACTCGACTTTCGCTGTGCCGTTGACGCAACAAGTGGCGACGCTATTCGATGACTTCAGGGATCGAATGGATGAGACTGCGGTCATGCTAGACGAGGAAGGCAAGGTAGCGGGAATATTGACCTTCGCCAATTTGATGGAGCAACTGCTAAGCGATGTTAGCTTGGTGAACGAGGGATCAGAGGCGTAGAGCAACGGGATCGGCACGTCTTGCCGTGTCTCCAAGACGATCTTTGGCGCCCTCGCCTTCGGGCTTTGTTCGGAGATGACAGCGAGATTGGGTTTGCCTCGTCGGAAACCAAACCCGTAACCATTGGCCAGTTTGGGTGAAATCAACGCGTCCGAAACCTACTGTGGGGTGAGTTAGCAATTGCCGCCGCCAAACTGGTAACGGCTCAGCATCGAATGTCCCGCGAACCTAGAGCGGCCGCAGGTAGGTCGATGCCAAGCGTGTCTGCACTCAATCCTTGAAGAGATGACGGATCGACGATTCGAGGCCCTAACGTTGAGCAACTTTGACTATCCGCAGCGAACACAGCGCGGGCGACGGGGAAATACTATTCTCAACCCGAGGATTCGATACATTCCGCTTTGCTCGAACCTTCACTGCGAGCGCTCCTAAGCGTTGTTGCTAGAAATCAGACAAGGCAGCTTGGGGCCCTAGCATGGCGGACTCTGCAAGGGTTCGCAAGTCAAGCAGCAACTGCGAAGGCACCTAGACGCGCAAAAGCACTCTAGAGGTTACGCACCTCTAAAGTGCTTGCGTTGGGGGGTGATCAAAGCGTGAAGCCGACGTTTACCGGCTTCACGCTTCGAAGGGTTCTTCTACTGCCCGGGGGCGTCGCCCTTGGCGTTGACAACGATCAACGTTACCGTGGCTACGGATCCGTGGTCGCCCGTCGCGACGAGGGAGTTCACGCTGCCTGCGGTGTAAGTGCCGGAGTCGAGGGTGACCCTAACGGCGAATGCGCCGCTTGCGTTGGCAGTTGCATTGCCGATCGAGTCATCGACGGTTCCACCTGGAACGGTGAGCGAAACTGCTTCGCCGCTGTTAAAGCCAGAGCCGATGATGTCAGCTGGCGTGCCGGATGCTACGTAGATGATCGTCGGGATCGCGTACGTAGTGTCGAGGGCCTGAAGGTCAGCGGAGTTATCCGAGCCTGGAGGGCCAGGTGCGCCTGGAGGACCGGGGTCTCCGGGATTTCCTTGCGAACCTTTTGCACCTTGTTTGCCCGGAGGGCCTGGAGGGCCTGCAAGACCTGGGAGGCCTTGGGCGCCTTGAACGCCTGGCAAACCTGGTTCTCCTGGTACACCCGGTGCTCCTGATTCTCCTGGTGCTCCGGGTTTACCCGGGTCGCCCGGAAGGCCTGGCTCACCCGGTGCTCCTGGTGCTCCCGCCTCGCCCGGTGCTCCTGGCTCACCTGGTGCTCCCGGTTCGCCCGGTGCGCCTGGTGCCCCTGGTTCGCCAGGGTTACCCGGTGCTCCCGGCAATCCTGGTTCCCCTTGGGGGCCAGCGCCGGCGAGGCCGATGATCGAGATAATGACTGCAATGACCGAGATTACGGCGATCGCCGTCAGCACTCGGTTCTCTTGCACGAAATCCATCGGGCTGCGCGATTCATTCATGAGGACCCGTCCTCCAATCTGATGGTGTCAGATTACTAGCTTGTCTCAAGCAATAATTGTCTTGATCGTTCGGCTTCAGGAACCCCTGATCGCCGTAGACCACGATGTTTGGCATCGAAGCACGGGCTCAGTCGTACTCCACCGTTCTCGTTCTTCGATGCACAATGAATAATGTTATGCCTGTTTAAGCGCGTGTGTCAAGACGGCTCGTGCAGCCAAACAGCGTATTCGAGTGCAATGATGAACGATCCTTGCCACGATAGGTGCATGTTACATGAAAGAACTCATTCCGTGCCCGCCTTGCGTGGGTTCGATTGGCGACTTTTGCATCGGCGCTTATGGGAGCAGACCGATTGCGGGTCAAATCGGTGGTTTTTGGCCGACAAAGGCACGGTCGCAAAGCGTAATGCATCACCGAGGGACGATTCGGCTTGGTTGAGTGGTATCCTTATCGGTTGAGCTAAACGAGTTAGCGGAAGTAGACACAGAGAAAGAACGAGCTGGCAGAGCGGAGCAGAGGTAGATCGTGAAAAATCCCACTTGCGAAAACCGCCAGTATGAAAGAGACAAGATTGGACGCCCAAGCGAAAACGCAGACGATCGAGAAATTTCGCAAGCACGAAAAGGATACCGGTTCGACTGAGGTCCAGATCGCAATTCTGACCGACCGGATACGTGAACTTACCGAGCACTTCAAGGTGCACAAGCACGACGCCGCAGGACGGCGCGGTTTGCAGATGATCGTTGGGAAACGCCGACGGTTGCTCAAATATCTCGCGTCAGAGGATGTTCGAAGGTACCGAACGCTTATTGAAGCGTTGGGACTTCGCGGTTGAACGTTTGGCACTAGTCGCCGCGCGCCGCACACAAAAATGGCCGCCGCCGTCGAGTTGCCTAACTCCTCCCGTTTTACGCACGATCACACGCGCACGTTGCATGCACTGAGCGCGCCACGTACGAAAGCCATCGTTTCGTTGCCCCAAACCAACCCAATCAAATCGATTATCTCGCGCGCACTCTTCGATTACCAACACGCAATCGTTGCGCTCCCACAACAACCACGAATTGGCACCTAAACAAGGTTTGCTGAGAGTAAAGAAAAGAGAAAGCATAGAAATGACTCAAAAATTCGATATCGAGGTCGGTGGACGGTTAATGTCGTTCGAGACCGGAAACCTCGCGCCTCAGGCCGGGGGGGCGGTGACACTCCGCTACGGTGATCTCGTCCTGCTCGCAACCGCGACGGCCAGCAAAACTCCGCGTCAAGGCGTCGATTTTCTGCCATTGACGGTGGACGTCGCCGAAAAGGCGTACGCGGCTGGGAAAATGCCTGGCGGTTTCTTCAAACGTGAGGGCCGACCTGGTTCAGAAGCGATATTGGCCGCTCGATTGTGCGACCGTCCGCTGCGACCACTGTTTCCCAAAAACTTCCACAACGAGACGCAGCTCATCATTACGATCCTTGCTGCTGACGAAGTTAATCCCCACTCAACGTTGGGAATCGTGGGCGCGTCAGCGGCGTTGGCCATCTCGGACATCCCCTTCGACGACCCCGTTGGTGCATGCATCATCGGCTACATTGACGGCGAACTCGTCGTCAACCCGACGTACGAGGAACTCGAGAAATCGGCCCTTGAACTGACCGTTGCCGGAACCGCGGACGCCATCATGATGGTCGAGGCTGGCGCCAATTTCGTCTCCGAGGAGGTAATCCTCGAGGCTTTGAAGTTAGCTCAAGATGTCAACGGCGAAATCGTTTCCCACATTAGAGACATCCAAGCAGAAGTTGGCAAAACTAAGTGGGCAGCACCCGAAGCGACCGAGGAAGAACTCGCTGCAAAGGCGGCGACAAGGGAGCGGGTTGGCAACGCAATCGTTGAAGCACTCAATCTCGGCGGTGGCAAAGAAGCACGCGAAGAAGCTGTCAGCGAGATCATGGCCGAGGCCAAATCAGAACTGACATCAGGCGACGACGCGTTCGACGCTTTGCACGTGCAGTCTGAGTTGTATTCATTGGAAAAGGAAGCGGTCCGCAAAGGGATCTTGGAAGAAGACCGACGTCCTGATGGCCGAAGTCTTGAAGACCTGCGCCCCCTAGACTCGATGGTTGGCTACCTCCCGCGAGTGCACGGCTCCAGCATTTTCCAGCGAGGCGAAACCCAAGTTCTTGGCGTTTTGACCTTGGCTTCGGCCGCCGACGCGCAACGACTTGACAACCTTTCGCCGATTACGACGAAACGCTTCATGCACCACTACAACTTTCCGCCGTACTCGACTGGCGAGGCCGGTAGGTTCGGCTTCACGGGTCGACGTGAAGTTGGTCACGGCATGTTGGCCGAACGGGCCCTCAGCCCGGTCGTCCCGGCCGAGGACGAGTTCCCATACTCGCTGCGTCTGGTTTCTGAAGTCATGGCATCGAATGGATCATCGTCGATGGCCAGCGTGTGCGCAGGCTCTTTGGCGCTGATGGACGGCGGTGTACCGATATCCGCACCCGTCGCCGGAATCGCTATGGGTCTCATCACCGGCGAAGACGGCGTCGCCAAGGTCATTACCGACATCCAAGGCGCGGAAGACCACGCCGGCGATATGGACTTCAAAGTCGCGGGAACCCGCGACGGTATCACCGCTCTGCAGATGGACATCAAGGTCAAAGGCACAACTTACGAAATCATGTCCGAGGCACTCGAACAGGCTCGTAACGCACGACTCCAGATCCTTGAGCACATGGAGCAGACCATATCCGCACCTCGAACAGATCTGCGTGACGGCGCTCCACGAATGACAACCATCAAGGTTCCGACCGACAAGATCGGCATGGTCATTGGTCCGGGTGGTTCCAACGTCCGAGGCATCCAAGAAGAGTTCGGCGTCAGCGTCGACATTCAGGACGACGGCAGCGTCACCATCGGTGGCACGCAGTCGGACAAGGTTCAGGGAGCCATCGACAACATTCGCACGATGACAAAGGGCGTTGAGCTCGGCGAACTGTATACCGGCAAGGTCGTCAAGATCATGGATTTCGGTTGCTTTGTCAATCTGATTCCCGGAAAAGACGGCATGGTTCACATCAGCGAACTGTCCGATACCCGAGTACCTGACGTTCAATCAGTGGCCAACGAAGGCGATGAGTTGGATGTCATGGTAGTTAACGTCGACCCCAATGGTCGCGTGGACCTATCAGTTCGAGCGGTCATTGATGAACGCAGCCATGGCGATCACGATCGAGCACTCGAAGAAGCGGTAGGACGACGCCGACCAGGTAATCGCGGCGGACGCGGCGGTTCTGATCGCGGTGGCCGTGGTGGTGGTCGTTACGACCGCGGCGGCGGTGGCGGTGGACGCGACAACTTTGATCGCGGCGGTCGGCGAGACGACTTCGACCGCGGTGGCCGTGGCGGTGGTCGTTACGACCGCGGCGGACGCGGTGGCCGCGACGACGGCGACCGAGGCGGCCGACGAGACAACTACGACCGCGGCGGACGCGGCGGTGGCCGACGTGACGATTTCGGCGATGGCGGCGACAACCGAAGGCCGCGTCGTCGCATGATCTCGCGCGACCGATAGCTTAGAATCTAAGCAACTAAATGCGGTTGTCTTAGATAACTGAAAGCAAACAACACCCAAAGTTGAAATGACCGATATCACCGTCGCAGTTAACGGAGTGTTGGGCCGGATGGGCTCCACCGTGTTGAACGCGGTGGAGCAAGAACCAGGAATGGTTCCCGTCGGAGGAGCCGACGCGCTCGCCGGCGATGAGAAATCGGTCTCAACTTTGGGAGGCATGGATCTGCCCTTAGCGTCGAACCTCGACATCCTTTTCGGAAAAGTCACACCCGACGTCGTCGTCGACTTCACGAACGCTGAAGGCGGCAGCGCCGCGATGCGAGCGTGCGTCGCCCACAAGGTTCGGTGCGTGTCCGGTTCGACCGGCATGACGCCCGAAGAGCTATCCGAGATCGCAGCTCTCGCTGCCGAAGCGAACGTCGGCGTAATATCCGCTTCGAACTTTGCCCTAGGTTGCGTCGTACTCATTCACTTGGCACGTATCGCGTCGAGTTATTTTGATTACGCAGACGTAATTGAGAGCCATCACGAGATGAAGATCGATGCGCCTTCCGGTACCGCAATCTCGATCGTCCAAGCAATGCTCGAGGGTAAAGGCGGCGATTTCGACCAGAACATCGTCGAGAAAGAACTCCTCAGCGGCACGCGTGGCGGATCGTCTGGCGGCATTAATGTTCACAGCGCCAGAATGCCAGGCCGAGTTGCCCGACACGAAGTTGTGTTCGGAGCACTCGGACAAACTCTCACATTGCTCCACGATTCAATTAGCCGCGACAGTTTCATGCCGGGAGTAATGCTCGCGGTTCGGCGCGTCATGGACGAAAAATCGATGATCGTGGGACTCGACAAGGTGCTTGGCTTCTCTGACTGAGACGCCCAAACATAAGTTTCAGATCACGCCCAGAAGTTTCAGATCACGCCCAGAAGTTTCAGATCACGCGATGAGCGGACCGCGTTGAAATTCGCTCCCAGGTCAAAGGAATTTGAGATGCGTGCATCAGATCTCGAAATCGCGATCGTAGGCGCAACTGGCGCAGTCGGTGCGGTTGCGCTCGAACTGTTGGCAGAACGTGGCCACCCGGCCGAAAAGTTACGACTTCTTGCTTCCAAGCGATCTCACGGGAAGCAAATCGGATACCTTGGTCAATCGTTAACGGTCCAGGAGGCCACGCCAGAATCGTTTGACGGTGTTGATGTGGCATTCATATCTGCTTCCTCCGAAGTGAGTTTGGCACTAGCCCCCGAGGTGGTCAAACGCGGAGGATTGGTGATCGACGATGGTTCAGCGTATCGCATGGATCCGAGCGTTCCGTTGGTTGTTCCGGAAGTTAACGGCTCTGATGTCGAGTGGCACTCCGGCATCATCTCAATCCCTAATTGCACGACGACCCCATTGGTGATGGCACTCGCCGGGCTCAGAGGCTTGGCGGAGATCAGCTCCGTTACAGTTTCCACGTATCAATCGGTCACGGGTACGGGCGCTGCGGCGAGGGAGGAGCTGCTGGATCAGTCGCGCGAGATATTGGGCGGTGAAGAGATGTCGCCCCCGAGCCAATATCCACATCCGATAGCGTTCAACCTACTTCCGCAGGTCGACGATTTCATCGACGAGGGGTACACGAAGGAAGAGTGGAAGATGGTTAACGAGTCGCGAAAGATTCTCGGTGATCCCAAGTTGCGACTTACATCTACATGTGTCCGAGTACCCGTTGAGGTTTCCCACTGCGAATCGGTTACGGTGGAGTTCCGCGATCCGGTATCTGTTGACGAGGCGCGTCTGGTGTTAGCCGAGTTCCCAGGAATTGATCTGTTGGATCGACCGCATGAATCGATCTATCCTATGCCGTCAAACTCCGCCGGTGAAGACCAAGTGATGGTTGGTCGTGTGCGGCGCGATCTTGCACACGAAAATGGCGTCGTCTTCTGGCTTGCAGCAGACAATCTTCGCAAGGGAGCGGCGCTCAACGCGTTGCAGATCATGGATGAATGCGTTGCACGAGAGTGTGTTCGACCGCGCGTCGCCGCGACGGTATGACGCTTTGGCGAGGCGCCAATTCAGCACCTCCAACCTATTCCGAATGGCTTCGGATGCAACCGTCGTTGCAGTTCAATACGGGCGATTTGGTGTTCGCTCGTGTGATGTAAGATTCGAAGCGTAAGGGAGTTTGAAATGGCAGAAATCGGACGAGTTCTCACAGCGATGGTCACTCCGTTCACGGAGGATGGCGAAGTTAACTACCCGCAGGCTCGCAAGCTGGCAAAGTCATTGTTGGCGTCCGGCTCGGATGGACTGGTCATTGGTGGAACGACCGGTGAAGCACCTTCGATGTCCGACGAAGAGCGCCTGAAACTATTCGCCGAGGTCAAAGATGCGATCGGGGATTCTGGCGCGGTCGTCGCTGGCACAACCGACAACAACACCAACCGATCTATCGAAGTGTCACGCGAAGCTGAGGCCGTCGGCGCCGACGCAATTCTCATGACGGTGCCGGCATACAACAAACCCACGCAAGGCGGATTGACCAAACATTTCATCGCGATAGCCGAGGCGGTTTCGATCCCCGGAATCCTCTACAACGTCCCCAGCCGCACGGCACTGAACATGACAGCGGGAACGACGCTGAAGTTGGCTGAGGTTCCGAACATTGTCGGTGTCAAGGAAGCCAGCAGCGACGCCGACCAGATCGCATACGTCATCAAAGGCGCTCCTGACGGCTTCAACGTCTGGTCAGGAAACGACAACGAGACCTTCTCAATCGTCTCCACCGGTGGATACGGAGTAGTCAGCGTCGCGAGCAACATCATCGGCAACCAAGTCAAAGGATTGATCGGTGCGGTTTTGGAAGGCGATATTGAACGAGCGGCCGGTGAACACCTGCGATTGTTGCCGATTTTCAACGCACTGTTCTTCATCACCAACCCGATACCAGTTCGATATGCGATGAACCGATCGGGTTTCAATGCTGGCCCGGCGCGTCACCCGATGCAAGCGGACGACGATGAGATAGCGGCATTCGCAGCGCAGTTCGATCCAATCATGGACCAATACCGAATCGACCTTCCAAACGGTTGATGCTTTCATGACCGAAAAGTCGCCGAAAAAATTCATCGAGGATCTTGGCGACGGGTTGATAATGCGTTCCGCGGTGCGCGAGGATGCGGATGCGCTCGCGAAGTTTTGCGCCAAAGTTTTTATGGACGAACCTTTGGCCGATTCTTCGGGCTCGGGCACTGAAGCATATTGGATCGCGAAGTGGATCCACGATCTTCTCGCCAAACCGCATCCCACGTTGAATCCTGACGACATCATCATCGTCGAAGATGTCGAACAAGGACGGTACGCATCAACGACGACGTACTTTTCGCAGAGTTGGACCTACGATGGGGTTGAGATTGAGATCGGACAACCTGAGATCGTTGGCACCCATCCCGATTACAGAGATCGAGGTTTGGTACGCAAACAGTTCGATGTGATGCACCGATGGGCGTCGGAACGCGATCATCTCGTCCAAGTTGTCTTGGGCATTCCGAGCTACTATCGACAATTCGGTTACGAATACGCCTTGCCCGCGGAGGGTGGACGTTACACTCCCATCGCTTCATTGCCGCAGTGGGGTGATGAGAAACGGGAGTTTCAGCTACGCGACGCAACGGAAGACGACGTGCCGTTCATCACCGAAGTATTGAAGAACTCGACGCATCGATCAATGGTGTCGCCGGTGTTTCGTAAGGACGAGGTGAAGTATTTCACGTTTGATCGCACCGACCGGAGCGCGGTGTGTCACAAAACCGCGATCTTGTGCAAATCCGAAAATGAGGGACTCGGTGAGCCGATAGGCGTGCTCATGTATGCGATGGTCATCGAGATTGACCAAGGCATAATTCTGCGGATGGAGATGTCAGAGCCGCGATATTGGCGGGAAGCGTTACCTTCCTTGCTAAAAGAGGTTCGGGATTTGGCCAAAAAGGCCGCTGAAGGGAATCACGACCCGGAGCGCGAGATTAAGTCGATACGGCAGGATCTGCAACCAGACCATCCGGCGTACGTTTTCGATGACGGGGCGTTGGGACACGAACCGGAACGCCAATACGGTTGGTACGTGAGGGTGCCTGACATTGCCGCCTTCCTGCGGAAAATCGCGCCGGCATTGGAGGCGAGGATCGAGTCTTCGTTGCACGCGGGCATCACCGGCGACGTTGAGATTCGTGTAGACCGCGACAGAATTGCGATCAGTTTTGAAGATGGCAAGATAACTGGCGTCGAACATCAGACTGCGGTTCACCGGGAAAAAGCATCTGGCGGGTGGGTCGCATCTGCAAGATTTCCGGGTCAGACATTTCTCCCGGTTCTGTTCGGGATGCGATCTGTTTCCGAAACGGTATCCGCTCACACCGATGTCAACTCTGGGTCGAAGTCATCCCGGCATTTGATCGAGACGTTGTTCCCCAAGAGGTCGTCGGATCTCTCGCTTAATCTCACTTAAATGAGTTGTGGTTCAACGCGGCGCATTCGCGTCGTTACGGTCGGCGGCGGCACCGGTTCGTCGGTTTTGCTGCGCGGGTTGAAGTGGCACGCCGATAGGATCGACTTAACGGCTATCGTCACGACTTTCGACGACGGCGGATCATCGGGTAGATTGCGAAACGAGTATGGTGTTCCTGCGCTGGGTGATATCCGACGATGCATCGCGGCGTTATTACCGCCTGATTTCGAAGATTCCACGATCGATTGGATGCTCGAGCACCGGTTTAATTCGGATGGCCCATTGAATGATCACTCACTCGGCAACTTGATGTTGCTCAGCGCGTGGCAGCGATCTGAGAGCCTGAGCGATGCGATCGATTCGATCGCAGGTCCTCTCAATCTGATTGGCCGCGTAGTTCCGGTAAGTGATGAACCGTCTGACCTATGTGCCGAGTTGGAGGACGGTGAGTTAATTTGCGGGGAATCTGCTGTCGGCGAGCGGAACGAAGATCTGTTCGGTCCTTCGAGAATCTATCTTGATCCACCTGTTATGGCGAATCCGGACGCCTTAGTGGCCCTTCGCAAGGCGGACGTTGTGATTCTTGGACCGGGCGATCTTTTCGCAAGCGTAATTCCGAACTTGTTACCGGGCGGAGTGATTGAAGCGATCAGCGAGAGCTCGGGCCGGATACTTCAGGTCTGCAACATCGCGGCCAAGGCGGGCGAGACTGGGAGGTATACGGCATCGGATTTCGTGCAGTCAGTCAATCGCTATCTGGTGTCGAGTGGGAGAGCCGTCGACGCGATATTGGTTGAAGAACCGGGGTTTGGGGCGTCGAAAGTTGATGGCGCGATCGAGATCGACGACGGTCTTTCCAACATTGTGGAGGTTGTTACGGCGCGCGATCTATCCGACGATGTTTCGCCGCGTCGTCACGACTCGGAGCGGCTCGCGGCGGCGGTTTTAGAGTACGTCGACGCGGTTATCGGCTACCGTTGACGACCAAAGTGTCGTCGCGGTGAGGTCCGGTCGAAATCTCGGATGCCGGAATCCTGAGAAGGTCTTCGAGTTTGCGAACGTAGTTCTGTGCACCGGCACAGAGATCGTTCCAATCAGTAACCCGCGTCGTCGATTCTGTCCAACCGGGCAATTCTTCATAAATCGGTTCGCACCGGGCCAAACGCCCCCGCTCGATCGGGAAATCCTCGATTACCTCCCCGTCTAGCGAGTACGCCGTGCAGACCTTGATACGATCCCAATTGTCCAGCGTGTCCAACCGCGTCAACACCATCGAAGTGAAGCCGTTGACTCTGGTTGTGTAGCGCGCAGCCACGGCGTCGAACCAGCCGACTCTTCTTGCTCGGCCGGTAGTCGCGCCGAACTCGCCGGCCATCTCGCGGATGCGATCGCCTTCCGCGCCGTGGATCTCGGTCGGGAAAGGTCCCGCTCCCACTCGAGTAGCGTAGGCCTTGAATACCCCGATGATGCGTTCGAATGAACTTGGACCGATACCGGTTCCCGTGAGTGCGCCGCCAATGGTAGGGCTGGAGGAGGTAACGAACGGATAGGTCCCATGATCGATGTCCAGCAACGCTCCTTGCGCGCCTTCCATGATCACGTTTTCACCCGAATCGATTGCGTTCGTGACGATCTCATCTGCGGACTTGATGTACGGGCCGATCTGGTCTGCCCAGTGTTTTGTCTGTTCCAACACCTCGGCAACATCGATTGGTTCGCCACCGTAGATCTTGGTGATGAGTTCGTTCTTGAACTCAATTATCGGAGGGAGGGTCAGCGTCAGTTCTTCGAGGTCAAGGAGTTCGCCAGCGCGGACGCCCATTCGCGCGACCTTGTCGACGTAAGCGGGTCCGATCCCCCTACCGGTCGTACCGATGGCGGCGGCTCCACGCCGCTCCTCCTCCAA
Source organism: uncultured Dehalococcoidia bacterium (assembly GCA_951812795.1). Classification (GTDB taxonomy): domain Bacteria; phylum Chloroflexota; class Dehalococcoidia; order Lucifugimonadales; family Lucifugimonadaceae; genus Bin127. The sequence goes on along the minus strand of OX638325.1, from coordinate 957,493 downwards.
CCGGTCTAGCAAGACGTGGTAGGGCATGATGAGATGGGCGCGGTCGGAGATTGCGATTTCGCCGGGCAACCCATTCCCTTTGACCATCTCGATCTCTTCGATCAAAGCGTCGGGAGAAATTACTACTCCATTGCCGATGACGTTGATTGTGCCCTCGTAACAGATCCCACAGGGAATCAGGTGGAAAACGAGCTTTCCGTAGTCGTTTACGACGGTATGCCCGGCGTTGTTTCCGCCGGAAAATCTAACGACTACTGACGCGTCGTCGGCTAGGAAGTCGATAATCTTCCCCTTGCCTTCGTCGCCCCATAACCCACCGAGCACGGCGGTTGTCGGCATTCGGATTTCCCCTTCGCGCACGTATCCCACCGCGGCGTTGGACGCCGTGGTTAAACACCAGCACGCGCGTATTGAGTGTGCTTAACAAACGAATTATATCGCGCCGTGCGACCATGATTTCATCCTGAATGCCGTGCTTCAAACGGGCTTGATTGCGTTCGCAGACCCGTTTGCGACCTCCCCGATGGGGTTCTGTGCACAACAACCGTCATTCCGGCGAAAGCCGGCGCTTCAGCGGACGGAACGTCGATCCAGAGGGGCCGGGCAACGGAGTGCAAAGCGAAACGCCAAGTCTAAACCCCCTTTAATTCCCCCTTGGGCATCAAGGGGGAGGGTTGTGCACAGCACCCGATGGGGCGGTTCGGGTACCATGGGCGCAGAGCGATTTTGCCGGAATGTATCGAAGCGAGGATTAGAGGGATGTCGGAACGAACAACTCCCAACCAAATCGCGGCCGAAATTGACGACAACGTGAAGCAGTACCTGTTCTGGACCGTGATGTGGGTATCAGCAGTGACGGTCGTGGGGATACCGCTAATCCCGATAATCGCCATCATCTACTGGGCTTGGTACGCGCCTCGGTATCGGGAGTTCCACACATTGGAACTTGATGAGACCAACGTGAGTTCGAAGCGGGGTGTCGTGTTCCGCAGCGAGACGAACGTTCCGCTCGAACGTATCACCGACGTTTCCGTACACCAAGGCCCTCTGATGCGTAAATTCGGCGTCTACAAAGTCAGTATCGAGAGTGCGGGTCAGACTCAATTGCAGGGCGCCGCGACTATCATCGGGGTTGCCGATCCCTATGATTTCCGGGACGCGGTGCTTGAGAACGTCGAGAATGTCAAGCAGCGATCTGGCGGTGATGGATCAACCGCGAACGACGCGTCGGCAACCGCGGGTTCGAACGCCCAGACGGAGCTGTTAACGGAGATCCGGGATATCCTGGCTAAAATCGAGGCGAAAGACGTGAGCAGTTAACGTCGGCTCGCGCTGAGCCAGATCCACCCGTTCCCATTCCTTATCTGGATGGACGTTCCGTTCGCTGAAGCGCCAGCTTCCGTTGGAATGACGGTGTTTAGGCTGGTGTAAACTGGCGTTATGGCTGTTGAAACGCCCGCCCAGGAAGAGTTCGCCACAAAGAAAGATGTCGACGCGCGTTTCGATCGGGTGGAAGAGCGACTTGATCGAATCGAAGATACCCTTGTCCATCTCACAAATTCGGTTGCGTCGATATTGAACGTGTTGACGAGTCTGAATGAGAGGGTTATGGCGTTGGAGGCGAGGCAGGTAGAGTCGGAGACGAACCAACGAAGAATGTTGGAGATGCTGGAACGGATCGAGGCTTCTACAAACCGGCAGATTGGGTTTTAGGGGCGGCCCCCTTTGTCCCCCGTATCGGGGTACACGAACTATATCGCGCCGCGCGGCGATGATTTCATCCTCAATGCCGTGCTTCAAACGGGCTTGACTGCGTTCGCAGACCCGTTTGCGATATCCCGATGCGGTGCTGTGCACAACAACCGTCATTCCGGCGAAAGCCGGCGCTTCAGCGGACGGAACGTCGATCCAGAGGGGCCGGGCAACGGAGTGCAAAGCGAAACGCCAAGTCTAAACCCCCTTTAATTCCCCCTTGGGCATCAAGGGGGAGGGTTGTGCAAAGCACCCGATGGGGCGGTTCGGGTACCATGGGCGCGGAGCGATTTTGCCGGTATGTATCGAAGCGAGGATTAGTGGGATGTCGGAACGAGCAACTCCCAACCAAGTCGCGGCTGAAATCGACGACAACGTGAATCAGTATCTGTTCTGGACCGTGACGTGGGTATCGGCAGTGACGATCGTGGGCATACCGCTAACCCCGATAGTCGCCATCATCTACTGGGTTTGGTACGCGCCTCGGTAACGGTAGTTCCACACATTGGACTTGATGAGGTGAACGTGAAGTCGAAGCGCGGTGTCGTGTTCCGCAGCGAGACGAACGTTCCGCTCGAACGCATCACCTACGTTTCCGTCCACCAAGGCCCTCTGATGCGTAACTTCGGCGTCCACAAAGCCAGTATCGAGCGCGCGGAGCGTACCCAATCGCATCGACGCGAAATCGTGAAAAAGTGACGCGTGAAAAAGAGGGGCTGATAACCCGACTGCGGTTGCGCTAAGGTGGTTGACGCTTTCTTTTGGAGGCGTTATAATTACGGGTTACCCGCTGAGAGAATCATGCGTTTTCGCTTGGCTCAATCTGGTGGGTGCACCTAAAAAGTTGAATATCGATTCCGCATTCTCCGAGAACCGGAGCAAGCCGATTCAAGAAGATGGATCAAGCTACTAAGGGCACATGGGGAATGCCTTGGCGCTAGAAGCCGAACAAGGGCGTAGTGAGACTGCGATAAGCCACGGTCAGCCGTCTGGCAGGCTAAGCCGTGGATTCCCGAGTGGGGAAACCCGAGGCCGCGCGTTCGCGCGCGGTTTCATCTCGTAAGAGAGGGTAAGCGGGGGAACTGAAACATCTAAGTACCCCGAGGAAAGGAAATCAACCGAGACTCCCTTAGTAGCGGCGAGCGAAAAGGGAACTAGCCCAAACCGGGTGAGACTAAACGGCTCAGGAGCTTACGTCTCACGGGTGTTGTAGGGCTCGATTTGGAGGCTACCTGAGGCTTCCGAGGAGTTACAAAGCGCAACGATAGCTGAGCAGCACTGGAAAGTCTGGTCGAAGAGGGTGATAGCCCCGTAAGCGAAATCGTTGAGCCTCCTTTGTCGAGTACCTGAGTACGGCGGGACACGTGAAATCCTGTTGGAACCTGGGGGGACCACCCTCCAAGGCTAAGTACTTCTAGCGACCGATAGCGAACTAGTACCGTGAGGGAAAGGTGAAAAGCACCCCAAGCAGGGGAGTGAAAGAGAACTGAAACCGTGTGCCTACAATCCGTTGGAGTCCACCTGCGGGTGGATGACAGCGTGCCTATTGAAGAATGAGCCAGCGAGTTACTTTGTGTGGCGAGGTTAAGGCGTTCAGCGCCGTAGCCGAAGCGAAAGCGAGTCTGAACAGGGCGTTCAGTCGCGCGGAGTAGACCCGAAACCGTGTGAGCTACCCATGGCCAGGCTGAAGCGAAAGTAACATTTCGTGAAGGGCCGAACCCGTTTACGTTGCAAAGTGATGGGATGAGCTGTGGGTAGGGGTAAAATGCCAAACGAACACGGAGATAGCTGGTTCTCCCCGAAATGCATTTAGGTGCAGCGTCGGGAATTACTTCGCGGAGGTAGAGCACTGATTGGGCTAGGGGGGGAAGACCTTACCAAACCCTGTCAAACTTCGAATACCGCGAAGGGTACCCCGGCAGTGAGACAGTGAAGGATAAGCTCCATTGTCGAGAGGGAAACAGCCCAGATCGCAAGCTAAGGCCCCAAAGTGTGTGTTAAGTGTTAAACGAGGTGGGGGCGCCCAGACAGCCAGGAGGTTGGCTTAGAAGCAGCCACCCTTTAAAGAGTTCGTAACAGATCACTGGTCGAGGGCTCCCGCACGGAAAATAAACGGGGCTCAAACACACCGCCGATGCTGCGAGAGGCGCGTTCGCGCGCCTCGGTAGGGGAGCGTTCCCAGCCGCGTTGAAGCGTGACCGTGAGGGCACGTGGAGTGCTGGGAAGTGAGAATGCTGGCATGAGTAGCGACAATGCCGGTGAGAATCCGGCACGCCGAAAGTCCAAGGTTTCCTACGCAACGTTGATCGACGTAGGGTAAGGCGGCCCTAAGGTAAAGCCAAATGGCGAAACCGATGGATAGCTGGTTGAAATTCCAGCCCCGCCCCAATACCGATTGAGACGCAGGAGGGACGCGGATTGGTAAGCGATGCATACCACTGGATATGGTGTGTCGCCACCTGTAGGCCAGCGCGGCGAGTTAAAACGCGCCGCGCGTTATGAGCAGAGGGGTGGATGGACCTTAAGGTACGCCTCGAGGAACATCGCTGATCCTATACCGCCAAGAAAATCTCCGACGTCGAGGTGTTGCGGCGACCGTACCGCAAACCGACACTGGTGGACAGGGGTAAATGCCCCAAGGCGTTCGAGATAACCATCGTTAAGGAACTCGGCAAATTAACCCCGTAACTTCGGGATAAGGGGTGCCGATGATGTATACGCGTTTACCGCGAAAAGCGTCGTCGGCCGCAGAGAACCGGCTCAAGCGACTGTTTACCAAAAACACAGGTCTGTGCCAAAGCGAAAGCTGATGTATACAGGCTGACGCCTGCCCAGTGCTGGTAGGTTAAGGAAGGGTGTGAGAGCTCCCGACCGAAGCCCCGGTAAACGGCGGCCGTAACTATAACGGTCCTAAGGTAGCGAAGTCCCTTGTCGGGTAAGTTCCGACCCGCACGAATGGCGTAACGACTTGAGCACTGTCTCAACGATGGACTCGGTGAAATTGCAGGACCCGTAAAGATGCGGGTTACGCGCGGCAGGACAAATAGACCCCGTGGAGCTTTACTGCAGCTTGACATTGGTTTGAGCTCAGGGATGTGTAGTAATAGGCGGGAGACTTCGAAGCGCAGGCGCCAGCCTGCGTGGAGTCGACCATGAAAGACCGCCCTTTTCTGCGTTTGAATCTAACCGTTTCTGGAACAGTGTCTGGTAGGCAGTTTGACTGGGGCGGTCGCCTCCCAAAAGGTAACGGAGGCGCACAAAGGTCACCTCAGGCTGGATGGAAATCAGCCTTAGAGTGTATTGGCATAAGGTGGCTTGACTGCGAGACATACAGGTCGAGCAGGGACGAAAGTCGGTCAAAGTGATCCTACGGTACCGTGTGGAAGGGCCGTAGCTTAACGGATAAAAGCTACCCCGGGGATAACAGGCTAATCTCCCCCAAGAGATCGTATCGACGGGGAGCTTTGGCACCTCGATGTCGGCTCGTCGCATCCTGGGGCTGAAGAAGGTCCCAAGGGTCGGGCTGTCCGCCCGTTAAAGCGGCACGCGAGCTGGGTTCAGAGCGTCGTGAGACAGCTCGGTCTCTATCCGCCGTGCGCGCAGGACATTTGAAGGGAGCTGATCCTAGTACGAGAGGACCGGATTGGACGAACCTCTGGTGTGCCGGTTGTGGCGCCAGCCGCATCGCCGGGTAGCTACGTTCGGAAGGGATAAGCGCTGAAAGCATCTAAGCACGAAGCCCACCCTAAGATGAGATGTCCCATCCTTTTTGGAGTAAGACCACCGGGAGACTACCGGGTAGATAGGCCGTAGGTGTAAGCGCAGAAATGCACTCAGCTAAACGGTACTAATCGGTCGAGGGCTTGACCATTAAAAATGCTTCATGTATCGGTTTGCTCCGATCAATAGCGAGATTGCGGAATCGGTTTCAATCACATGCTTGACTAGCGTGTCGCGCATTGATTTGCTCGGTGCGGGGTAGAGCAGTGGTAGCTCGTCGGGCTCATAACCCGGAGGTCGCAGGTTCGAATCCTGCCCCCGCTACCAACGCACCGGCAAGATAGCTGGACAGCGTAGAAAATATCGCAGAAGCTCCTTGGTGATAAGAGCGCGATGGAACCACCCGTTCCCATCCCGAACACGGAAGTGAAACGTCGTAGCGCTGACGATACTGCACCGCGAGGTGTGGGAAAATAGGTCGTTGCCAAGGGGCTTTTACAATTGTTGATGCATCTTGTTCTGCTTCTATATCCGGGAGAGGTGGCTGAGTGGTTGAAAGCGCCGGTTTCGAAAACCGGTATCTCGGGCAACCGGGATCGCGGGTTCGAATCCCGCCCTCTCCGCCATTCATCATTCCAAGCATGTCCACCAACGGATACGCTTCGTGATGATCGCAGACACGATGCTGCCGCGGAGAGGTGCCGGAGCGGCTTAACGGGCACGCCTGGAAAGCGTGTGTGGGCGCAAACCCACCGCAGGTTCGAATCCTGTCCTCTCCGCCATCGCACTCCCAATCCTTGTATGCGAATCGTTACGATCTTCGCCACCTGATTCGAACGAATGTGATGTTGTATGTTACCTTGTTCTGATGCAATCGAATGGCGAAGCAAACTCCTCCCGTCGTTTTGGCGAACGAGTCCGCAAGCAAGGTGACGATACGGATCAAAGCACTGTGAACGTTAATGAAGATTTGAAATACTGGGTGGCATTTCACCGCATTCAGGGCATGGGACCGAAAAGATTTAGCCGTATGGAGACGCACTTCGGCAATCTGGAAGATGCTTGGAACGCCGATAAAGGAGAGTTGCGAGATGCCGGAATCGGGACCGCTCTGGTCGAAGATATCGGCTCTACGCGCGAACGAATTGATCCCGATGCCGAACTCGATCGATTGGTGCGGAGCGGAATCCGACCTATCCACCTACGCTCGGACGAATATCCCGATCATCTAGCCGAATCGCCAGATGCGCCAGCGGTCATTTACGTCGCGGGCGAGTTGGAACCGCGCGACAACAACGGCGTCGCCATCGTCGGAACCAGGAAGGCCACCGAGTACGGCATTCAAATGGCAACCGAGCTCGCTCACGATCTGGCCAGTTTGGGTATCACCATCATCAGCGGTCTAGCAATTGGAATCGATACCGCTGCGCATCGCGGCGCATTGAAGGCCGGCGGAAGGACCATCGCAGTCCTAGCGGGCGGGTTGGACTCCATCTATCCGCAACACAATCGCGGCCTCGCTAGACAGATCGTCGAGAGCGGAAGTCTGGTATCCGAATACCAACTCGGCGTCCGCTCGAAACGCGACCACTTCCCACGTCGCAATCGCATCATCAGCGGCCTGAGTCGTGGCGTAATCGTCGTCGAAGCAGCCAAAAAGAGCGGAGCAACTTGGACGGTGAAATGGGCGTTGGACCAGAATCGAGAAGTCTTCGCCGTCCCCGGCAATGCCAATTCACCACAGAGCGAAGGGACCAACTGGCTTATTCAACAAGGCGCTAAACTTACCACCCGCGCCGACGATGTCGTACAAGAGCTCAGCGCATTCTTCGGCGACCTCAAGCCGGACCCCAATGCGGACCGCCGTGCATCGGCCGCGCACATCCGCGCAACGGTGACAAAGCCCAATGGTCGGTCCAACAATGGGAACGTCGACGCCCCCCGGCCTCGAGTCGAAGAGATCGAGACTTTCAACGAACTAGAACACACCATCGCCAATTCGTTGCGCGACTCTGAAGGCCCTGTTCACATCGATGAAATCGCCCGAACGCTATCATTGTCAGTAACCGAAACAATGTCAACGCTTACCATGATGGAAGTGCGGGGCATCGTTCGGTGCACCGAGGGCGCTCTGTACGATCTGTCGAACCGACGCGCTGAAATCGGCGCGCCAAGATTGTTAGATGACGGACAACCTGCATAATTACTGATTCCCTCGGAGTCGATTTCGGGCTTCGGCAACGGGCTTTGAAAACTAGCGGAAGTGTGACGAATTGGCAAAGCGAACAAAGGCATCTGGCGACGACCTTGTGATCGTCGAATCGGCTGCCAAAGCGCGCACCATCGAACGCTACTTGGGTGATGGTTTCGCGGTAAAAGCGTCTGTTGGACACGTTCGTGACCTGCAGAAGTCAAAAATGGGCGTCGATGTCGAAAACGACTTCGAGCCGAAATACAGCATCGTTTCCGACCGCCGCAAAGTCGTCAACGAACTCAAAACCGCCGCCAAACGCGCTGGCAACGTGTACCTCGCCACCGACCCGGATCGAGAGGGCGAAGCTATATCGTGGCACCTGAGCGAAATCCTTGGTATCTCGCAGGATGATGCCCGGAGGGTAGTCTTCCACGAGATAACCAGAGACGCGGTCATGGAGGCGTTCAATGACCCGCGCCAAATCGACCACCAACTCGTCGAAGCGCAACAAGCGCGCCGCATCCTCGATCGCCTAGTCGGTTTCAAGCTCAGCCCATTTATTCGTAACAAAGTCGCCGGTGCCCAGTCCGCCGGTCGAGTCCAGTCTGTCGCGCTGCGGTTGGTCGTTGATCGCGAAGAAGAGATCAACGCCTTCGTCCCCAAAGAGTATTGGCTGATCTCGGTCGACCTCGAAAAACAATCTTCAGACATCTCGGTTGGCGCACGTCTCTACCGCATCCACGGAGAGAAAAAGGACCCGAACAAACCTGAGAACGAACTGCTATCCAACGAAACCTCGGCGACGGCAGTCGCAGATGAACTCAAATCCGCCGCTTACACGGTTACCAGCGTCACCAAACGCCAAGTTAAAGTCCGTCCCCGTCCACCGTTCATCACCAGCACTCTTCAACAGCAAGCCGCACGCAGCCTTCGGTTCAATGCGCAACGCACGATGAGCACCGCCCAAAGTCTTTACGAGGGAGTCGTCCTCGGCGATGGCCAGCCGGTAGGACTCATCACCTACATGAGAACCGACTCGACCAATCTTGCTGCATCGGCTCTCCAGCAAGCGCAGGCCTTCATCCAAGGCGAATTCGGCGACAGCTACCACGCCGGGCATCGGGTTTACCAAACCAGTTCTCGCAACGCTCAAGAAGCGCACGAAGCCATTCGCCCGACCTCCATCACCAACACTCCTGACCGCGTATCACGATTCCTCAATCAGGATCAACGTAGGTTGTACGAACTTATATGGCGACGAATGGTCGCCAGCCAAATGGCCGACGGCATCGACGAACGCACCCGCGCAGATATCGACGCCGTCACGACAAATGGCAAAACCCACAAATTGCGAGCGACCGGATCGGTCACGGTCTTCGACGGTTTCCGCAAGCTCTACATCGAAACTCGCGACGAAGATTCCGAGTCCGACGACGCGAGGCGTTTGCCATCGCTCTTCGAGGATGAGTCGCTCAACCTATTGAAGGTCAACAACGATCAGAAATTTACGCAACCTCCTCCTCGATTCACTGAAGCCAACCTGATCCGAACATTGGAAGAACTTGGTATCGGAAGGCCTAGCACTTACGCCACCATTGTCGGCAGAATTGTTGATAGGAACTACGTAACACGCGAACGGAACCGATTCCATCCCACCAAAAGTGGTATTGCCGTGTGCGCCATGCTCAAGCAGTTCTTCCCTGACATCGTCGATGTCGGGTTCACCGCCGGCATGGAGACCAAGCTCGACGACATCGCGAGCGGTGACTTGGAACGCGTCGAAATGCTGCGCGAGTTCTACTCGCCATTCGACGCCGCACTTGATCATGCCTTCCAAAACGCCCAGCGAGTTCGTCGATCCGAATTCGACGTCGCCAGTGGCATCAAATGTGACGGTGGCACCGATCTCGTGGTTCGCAACGGCCGGCGAGGAGATTTCTTGGCGTGTCCCGAGTTTCCGACGTGCAAATTTGCGATGGACCTGTATCCCGGCGATGATGCTGACGGCGAAAAAATCGAAGAGTGGCAAGGCGAGTTCACTCGTCGCATGTCGCAGTGCCACGCCGAACACCCCGACGGCGTACCTGAACTCGAAAAACGCGTCGAACTTGGTTCGGGCGTCATCTGTGACGGCGGCGTCGAACTCGTCGTCCGCAACGGGCGTCGAGGCGAATTCATTGCCTGTCCAGAGTTCCCCAAATGCCGCGTCGCACTCGATCTTAAACCGGAAGACGAAGCCGAACTCGCCGAATGGGATGAGAAACGAGTTCAGCGCATGCAACGGTGCTTCAAAGAGCATCCCGAAGCCGCCAAAAAACGAAGCACGCGCACCACGCGTTCAAACCGATCACGTAGCCGCTCCAGCAATAGCCGGGCACGCACCTCTAGCTAACTCAACCCGACCTTCAACCACGAAGCTCCAGTCCGGAATCGGAAGGAGCATCTCATGACAACCGAACGTCGAGATCCGCGAGGTCTAAACGTCCCCGGCCTTTGGTATGTCGTCGCCAACACCGCCTGGGCACCGATCCTTGTCGAGTACCAGAAGTACTTGACGTCGATTCGTCAGCTATCACCACCCACAATTCGCAATTACATGAACGACCTCGCAGCGTTCATGAGGTTCCAAGCCGAAATCCAATCCCTTGACAAGATCAAATCTCCTGATCGCCGCCAGCTTAGAAGCTACCTCGCATTCCTCGCCAGCAATGGATACGAGAAGGCATCAATCAGCCGCAAATTAACCGCCTTACGCACATTTTTCGGATGGATGCAGGAGACCGGCAAAGTGGACCGGAACGACACCGACATGGTGGCTGCACCGCGTCAAGCCAAGAGACTCCCATACGTCGTGTCTGAAGCGGAGATCGAGCGGCTCCTAATGGCACCCGATACCTCGACAGCGCTGGGCCTGCGTGACCGCGCCCTACTCGAGTTGATCTATGCCTCAGGTATGCGCGTCTCCGAAATCAATTCGCTGAACATCGCGGATGTCGACCTCAAGTCTCGAGAATGCCGGGTATTCGGCAAAGGAGCCAAGCAACGCATCGTTCTGCTCGGCGAGACAGCGGCGCAATGGATCCAAAAATACCTAAACGCATCGCGCCCTAAACTCGCAACCCGACGTTCCCAAGACGCACTCTTCCTCAACAGACTCGGCGGCCGATTGAGCACTCGAAGCATCCAGGAAACCGTCAAACGCAACGCCATCAAATCAGGACTCGACGCCAACTTCCACACTCACATCCTCCGCCACAGCTTCGCCACCCACCTACTAAACGGCGGCGCCGACCTCCGCGTCGTGCAAGACCTACTCGGTCACGAATCGCCGTCCACCACGCAGATATACACCCACGTTTCGGCTGAGCAAGCACGCAAAGTCTATCTCCGAGCCCACCCCGGAACGAACCTCCAGCGGCGTGCCCCAAGGCGAAAAGACCACAACACGTTATAGCCTTGAATCTGGCACGCGAGACTATGTCTCGCGTGCGGTGCGAACACCTCCAATATCGAATCCGGGATTCACGATGAGACGCATATTGGTCATAAATGGCCCCAACCTAAATAACTTAGGTAAACGCGACGCCACGCAGTACGGATCCGTAACGCTCGCGGACATTGAGCAACGCGTCTCCGAGCGCGCCAATCAACTCGGAGTTAACACCGCATTCTTCCAGTCCAATCACGAGGGTTCCATCGTCGATTGGATCCAATCCGAAACTGCGGACGCAGACGGCATCATCATCAACGCCGGCGCATTGACGCAAGTCGGATACTCGCTGCTCGACGCTATTTTGGACAGCAAACTACCAACTATCGAAGTACACATGTCTAACATCCACGCCCGCGAAGAGTTCCGACGCCACTCCGTCATCGCACCCTTTGCCTTGGGCCAGATAGCCGGCCTCGGCTGGCGCGGATACCTACACGCCCTAGAAAGCCTCGTTGCACATATTGAGGAAAACTCCGGATGAGCGCAACCAAATTTCGCTACCCTAACCGTGTCGCCGCACTGCGCTCGTTGATCAACGAGCAAGAACTCGGCGGCATGCTGATCTCCGATCCGCACAATCGTCGCTATTTCTCAGGCTTCATCGGCTCCGCCGGGCTCCTCTTCATCACCGAATCCGACGCCATACTGGCAACCGATTTTCGGTACACCGAACAAGGAGCCGATCAGGCCACCGGTTTCGAAATCACGCAAATCCAAGGCCGCCTCGGCGAATGGTTCCCAAAACTGCTCGGTGAATTAGGCGTCGACAACATCGGCTTCGAGGCCGACAACCTCACCGTCTCCGCCCTCCAGACGTACGAAGACGCCATAGCGGAGAGCGAGATCGAGGTCAACCTCGTGCCAAAATCCGGCGACGCCGCCAAACTGCGCGCGATCAAAGATCCAGGCGAAATTGAGCTATTACAAAAAGCAATCGACATCGGCGATGCCGCGTTCGAGGAGACCGCTGGAAAGCTGATGCCTGGCATGACCGAGAACGAAGCTGCATGGGAGTTCGAGAAAGCCATCCGTGAACGCGGCGCAGAATCTCTGTCCTTTGACACCATCGTCGCAAATGGACCCAACGCAGCCCGACCGCACCACCAAACCGGCGATTCCGAACTCAGAGAAGGTGAAACTATCGTCTTCGACTGCGGCGCAACTTACCAAGGTTACTGTTCAGACCTCACACGCACCGTGGTACTCGGCGAGGCCGACAACGAAGTCGCAAGAATCTACAGCATCGTCCTCGAAGCCCAAGAAACCGCAATTGAAAAAGTCGAAGCCGGCATCACCGGAGGCGAAGCCGACGCCATTGCCCGCAAGATCATCGAAGACGCCGGTTATGCCGACAACTTCGGCCACAGCCTCGGCCATGGCCTAGGTCTGCAAGTCCATGAGGAACCCAACGTCGGACCGCGTGGCGCAACACCTCTGGAAAACGGGATGCCATTCACTATCGAGCCCGGCATCTACATACCCGGTTGGGGCGGCGTCAGAATTGAAGACGTGGTCGTCTTGGAAAACGGACGCGCACGCGTCTTGAGCCACGCCGCCAAGATGCGGTTTTGATACCAACCCAATCTCTCGAAACCAACCGAAACCAACTTAGCAAAGAAAGCTCCCACCAATGACGATTTCCTCCTCCGAAATCCGCCGCAACATGACCATCATGTTGGATGGCGAGATTTACCAAATCATGGAGTGGCAGCATCGCCAAGCCCCCAAAGCACCGCCGACACTCACCCTAAAAGTCAGGCATCTCAGCACCGGCAACGTCTTCGAACGCAAACTCGCCGGAAACCAGAAACTTACAGCCGCACCGACCGAGCGCCGGAACGCCCAGTACCTATACAAAGAGGGCGATTTCTACGTCTTCATGGACATGGAAACCTACGAACAACACCTCATCAGTGACGCGCTCCTCGGCGACGCCGTTTATTTCCTACCCGAAGGCGGCGAACTGGTATTGCTGATGCACGACGAGAAACCAATACTCGTCGAACTGCCCTCCGCGGTGAACCTCACTATTGCCCAAACCGAAGTCGGACTGAGGGGCGATACGCAAAGCGGCGCCACCAAACCGGCCACCACCGACACCGGCCTCACCCTCCAAGTCCCACTATTTGTCTCCGAAGGCGACAGCATCAGCGTCAACACCACCTCCAAGGAGTACATCGGCAGAGCCGTTTGATCTCATTCGCGGCGCACTGTGTGTTGCAGACAATGGTGGCAGCTTGATGATGAACACCGCACCCTCGCCCCAAACATCTGCCAACCAATCGCAGCCGCGTTCGGTCTCAGAAGTTTCTCAACTCATCCAAGGGTTGCTAAAAAACGACCCGAAACTAGCGAACATCACGATGATCGGAGAAGTATCCGGTCATTCGCAACCAGCTTCGGGACATAGTTACTTCTCCGTGCGAGACCGAGAAGCCGGACTCCGTTGCGTGATGTTCCGCTACGGCCGCGGACATCAATTCCTTGAAGATGGCGCATTGGTCCTCTGCCAAGGCAGCGCAGGAGTCTACGCTCCTCGCGGCGACCTCCAAATCGTTGTCACCTCCGTCGAACCCGCCGGCGTCGGCGATCAACAAGCCCAACTCGAAGAGCTGAAACGCAAGCTGCGCGCCGAAGGCCTCTTCGACCCTTCCCGCAAGAGACCCATCCCTCAGTTCCCCCAACGCATCGCAGTCATCACATCCGAACAAGGCGCAGTCTGGCACGACATCCAAAATATCGTCCGGCGCCGCTACCCGTTGATGGAACTCTTGCTCGTCCCCTCCGTCGTCCAAGGCGAACTCGCACCAGAAACCATCGTCGAAGCATTCGCCGAGCTCCACCACTACGCCGAAACCGATTACGTCGACGCCGTAATCGTCGGTCGCGGCGGCGGTTCAGCAGAAGACCTCATGCCCTACAACGACGAGATGGTCGCACGGACCATCTTCGCAAGCCGCATTCCAGTCATCAGCGCCGTCGGCCATGAAACCGACTTCACCATCGCAGATGACGTCGCCGACCTCCGTGCCCCAACCCCATCCGCCGCTGCAGAGCTAGTTTCACCAGACATCGGAGGACTCTCACTCGAAACCGCAGACTTCATCCAGAGACTGATGCGAGGACTGTCCGGACGCGTAACACTCGCTCGACAGCGGCTAGACCTGACCCAAGATCGGCTATCCGAGAACGCTCCCGAAACCCAAAGATTCCGCGACCGCGTTGAAGAACTGAGGTCGCGCGCCCGAATTTCGTGGACGCGATATGCCGCAATGAAACGCGAAGCAATGAAGCGAGTCGAAGCCGAACTCCGAGCCTTAGGTCCCGACAACATTCTCGAACGCGGGTACGTCATGGTTCGCGGCACCGATGGCAGCGTCATTACTCGAGCCGCCAACGTCCAACCCAAGACATCGTTGGAATTAACCTTCGCCGACGGCACTGCCGAAACTAAGGTCAAATCTGTAAACGCCAAATAACGACCAGGTACGCAAAAATGACCGACGAAGACCAATCGCAAAACGAACAACCGACATCATTTGAAGATGCCTTCACCAGACTCGAAACTGTAGTCCGTCGACTGGAAAGCGGCCAAATGTCGCTCGATCAGTCAACCGCGCTATTCGAAGAGGGCATGCGACTCGCCAAAACCTGCACCGAAATGCTCAACGGCGCCGAACTCAAAATCCAACGACTGCAAAAAGGTTTAGTCGAGCAGTTGAATTTGGTCGCGGACGACTAACCGTGGTCAGGGCCACAAAACCCACGGATCGTCGCCCACTGCGCATCGGTTGGTTCACCACCGCAAACGGACCCGGGTCACGCGGCATGTTCACCGCCGTCCTAAACGCGATCCAATGCGGGCATCTGAACGCGCAGTTCGAATTCGTCTTTGTCAACCGCGAACGCGGCCAAACCGGACCCACCGACAGTTTCATAGACCTCGCTGAATCCAATGGAATCCCCACCGAAACCATCTCGTCAGCAAAATTCCGCCAGCAACGCAAACCCTCTACGTGGTCGGAACTGCGAACTGAATTCGACCAAACCGCGTTGAATCGTCTGGCGCGCTTCGCCCCCGATGTCTCCGTCATGGCCGGCTACATGCTCTTTGCCCCGGAAATAAGTCGCCACATGTTATGCCTCAATCAACACCCAGCATTGCCCGGCGGAACGATCGGAAAATGGCAAGACGCAATCTGGGACGTCATCGAACAGGATACCGACGAGCACGGATCAATGATCCACATCGCAACACCCGAACTCGACCGCGGTCCCGTCGTGACCACATGCAGCTTCTCAGTCCGTGGCCCGAAATACGACCACCTATGGCAAGACGCTAGCCACCGCAACCTAGCTCACTTGCGAGAAGCATCTGACGAAAAACTTCCACTCTTCGCCGCAATCCGCGCAGCCGGCGTCAAACGTGAACAACCGCTAGTGGTCGAGACTCTCAAAGCGATTGCAGACGGAAATATCGATCTAACCGCGATCGGTCAAGATAGCCATTCAAACCCGGTAGATATGACCGAGCAAGTCGAAGCCGCCGTAGCAAGAAACCAGCCCTAAACCGACGACTCGTCCAACATCGCCGCCATCAATTCCCGCGTCGCAGCACCCGGGTCCGCCGCACCAAGTATCGAACGCACCACCGCGACACCCACGGCACCGCTCCCGAGGACTTCTCCAGCGTTCTCCGTCGTGATCCCGCCAATCCCAATCACCGGCAGGCCAGTCTCTCGAACCACGCGCGGGATGATGCCCACGCCATGCGTCGCGCCGCCAGGATGCGATCCAGACGGAAAAATCGTGCCAAGCACCAAAAAATCCGCCCCCATCTCCTTCGCTCGCCGCGCACCATCCGCACTATGAACTGAGCGTCCAACAAGCGAACGAGCTCCATAAGTCCGCCGAGCATCCTCGATAAAGGCCCCCGCATTCTCCGAAAGTTGCAGTCCGGCAACGCCATGAAACAGCTTGATTGGCCGACTCGACGGATTCACGATCGCCAATGCTTTATTTCCGACCGCCTCAACGACACCTTTGACCAAATCATCAAATTCGTCCGCACTCGCCTCTGGTGCACGGACCTGAACCATATTCACACCGTTGTCAACCGCGCTCGACACAGCATCAACTAACCGCGCAACATCGTTCCCTACAACGCCAAGATCGGTAACCATGCACAACGTTGGATTCGGAAGACGTAGGCGTTTCGGGTCCGACATACCTCTCCGCCCGTCCTAAACTACGCAGTTACGGCCAACGCCTCTTGCGGGCTGCTAGGCGACGCATCAGAAACCGGTATCCGACCCGCCAAGTAAGCCTTCCGTCCGGCTTCAACGCCCAATTTGAACGCTTCACCCATCAAAGCCGGGTTCTCAGACTGCGCTATCGCCGTGTTGACCAACACCGCGTCCGCCCCCATCTCCAGCACCATCGACGCGTCCGAGGGAACACCCAAACCAGCATCGACAACCACCGGAACGCTCGATTGCTCGATGATTATCGCAATCTCCTCCGCCGTGTGAACGCCTCGGCCCGAACCAATCGGCGAACCAAGCGGCATCACGGTCGCGCATCCCAGATCCTCGAGCTTCATCGCGAGCACCGGATCCGCATGGATATATGGCAACACCGTGAATCCTTCGTGTATCAGCATCTTCGCCGCCTCATACGATCCAACCGGGTCGGGTAGAAGATGAGCCGGCTCCGGGATCACCTCTAGCTTGATCCAATCCGAACCCGTAACTTCGCGCGCCAATCGAGCAATGCCTACCGCCTGCTCCGCGGTCCGCGCACCTGCTGTATTCGGGAGTATCTGGTACCGATCCCAATCCAACACATCCAACAGCGTCTCTTCATCGGGATCATCGAGATTAAGCCGACCGATCGCCACGGTGATTATCTCGGTGCCCGAAGCAACTACGGAATCGAGCAACTGCTGGGAAGAGCGGTGCTTACCGGTACCAGTCATCAGGCGCGAACTAAAGGATTTGCCTGCAATTACCAGTGGGTCGTATGTCATGTTGAAGGAACTCGATTATCTGTCTGATCGTGACGAAAAGCGCTAGAACAAGTTGTGAGACTGTCCGCCATCGACATTGATGCACGCACCAGTTATCAGGTCTGCATGTTTGGAAGCTAGGAACGCGACAGTTGCGCCGACCGGCTCTGGCCATCCGAACTTGCCCATCGGCAGGTTGCGTGCCACAAACTCATCGACGAACTCTGGAGTATTGATCTCCTGGAATCTCTCCCAAGTGCCGCCCGGAAACAGAATCGATCCCGGCGCTACCGAGTTGACCGTCACGCCAGTGGGAGCGCTCGAAAGCGCGGCATGTTTCGAGAGCGCGATCATCGCAGCCTTCGCAACCATGTACGGTGCGGTGCCCCCGGCCTCTCGCCCATAAATGCTCGAGATGTTGATGATCCGCCCCCAATCGCGTTCCTGCATGCCCGGCAACGTCAACTTCATTAGTCTGATCGCCGACCAAAGATTCAGGTCGATCACCATGCCAAAGTCTTCCAGCGAAGAGTTGACCACATCACTCGTTCCCATGCTACCGCCAACATTATTGACTACGATATCCGGATCGCCCAAATCGGCCTTCACTCGGCTCACCGCTTCCCCGGGCGCATCAGGATCCCCCATGTCCAGCGAGTAACCCACCGCCTTGACACCAATATCCAACAGCTCTCCGACAGTCGCGTCCAACCGCTCTTGACCTCGAGCACAGATGGCAACATCCACTCCTTCATTCGCCAAAGCGAGCGCCGATTGTCGCCCAAGACCTCTGCTGCCGCCAGTGATCAGTGCGCGCTTGCCTTTGATTCCCAGGTCCATTCTCGGTATTCTCCCATCGACGCCTCAACTCTGATGTCGACCCAGAATCGTCGTCGAATCTATCGTGTTTCCATTGGAATCTAGAATACCGCACCTGTTGGTACCAGATAACCCGAAAACTAAGATGCAACAAGCCGTTCCATGATCGGCGCGCGGAATGCATTTCTGGGTAAAATCGTTAAGCACGAGCCGTGGTGGATGACGCTGTTAATACTCGCCATTGCGCGATTACGAAACAGAATCGAAAAAACACCATGCTTATAATTAGGGCGTGCAGTCAAACGGGACTGCACGGTGATACCTCAAGGATTTCTAATTGACCACCACAGAGACGGATCAGACGGCGGGCCCTGGAAACGTCGCCGTGTTGACCGACGACACTGATCAGCAACAAGATGCTGAACAACCAATTCCGACTGAACCTGAACAGAGCTCGGAAAACGGCGATGACGCAAACGGCGAAGTGGAAGAGCTGGATCTCGTATTCAGTTACTTGCCAAAGGAAGGGTTGAGGCGCGGCGACATCATCGACGGCATTGTGCTTGACGCAGCACGCGATGGTCTTCTTGTAGATATCCAACAAAAATCCGAAGGTTGGGTCCCGATCCGGGAAACCCGTTTACTCACCGAAGAAGAGGGCGATGAGTCGTTGCCAGATATTGGCGACGAAGTCATCCTTTATGTTTCAAGACCCGAAGGCCCCGACGGATACCCGTTGCTTTCCATCGACCGCGCACGCGGCGAGCATGGTTGGCGTGACCTGGAAAAGGCGCGCGAAGCCGAAGAAACTGTAAAAGGCCGGATCATCGGATCAAACCGTGGCGGAGCGGTCATACAAGTCAAAGGCGTTCAGGGCTTTGTCCCGCTCTCCCAGCTCGTTGGTCCCGCACGAGATCTCTACGTCGGAGATGGCGCACCTCCAAAACCGGGCTTCATCGGCATGGAGATCGATTGCAAAATACTTGAACTCAATCGACGCCGCAACCGCGCTATCTTCTCCGAGAGGGCCGCTTTGGAAGCCATAAACCACATGCAGAAGATGCGCCTTGTCCAAGAACTCGAAGAAGGCGACATTCGACGTGGTCGCGTCGCTGGGATATCGAGTTTCGGTGCGTTCATCGACCTTGGCGGTGCCGACGGACTCGTCCACATCTCCGAGATGTCATGGTCATCGGTAAATCGACCAGACGACGTGGTAAAACTCGGTCAAGACCTCGATGTACTGGTTTTGAAGGTCGATCGCGAATCCCTGAAGATCGCATTGAGCATGAAGCGATTGTTGCCCGAACCCTGGGAAAACATCGAGAACCAACTTAGCGTTGGGCAAGTTGTTGAGGGTAAAGTCACCAAACTGGCGCATTTCGGTGCTTTTGCTCGTGTTGGCGAGGGAATTGAAGGCCTCGTGCACATCTCCGAGTTGACAAACCGACACATAAAGAGCCCCTCAGAAGTGGTAAAAGAGGGTGACGTGCATAACTTCCGTGTGATACGAATTGAACCAGAGCGTCGACGACTTGGACTCAGCCTCAAACAGGTTGAAGGTTCACAAGGAAGTCCGGACGCACGAGGTGGTTCGGACGGTGACGGGTCGGGCTTCGCCGACGGCGGGTTCGAAGACCTATTTGACGATTGATTTCGAACGGGCGCGTAGGGTGTCCGTGACAACCTGACTGAAGGGAGCGTTGAGCAATGCCCGACAGCAGTGAACGTGGATTTAACATGTTCTCAGCACCCGCACGACGGGTTTTTGAGACCGCCCAAGAGGAGGCCAAGCGATACAACCAGCGGTACATTACCGCTGAACATCTCCTGCTTGCCTTGCTAGGCGAAAAGGAAGGCATTGTCGCTCAGGTTTTCACTAACCTCAAGGTCGACGTGCGTGAACTGCGCACCGCACTTGAGTTCTCCATCAACCGCGAAGCAACCCCGGGTGAGCGTCCCCCCAGTCTGGGACCACGCGCCAAAAAAGCCATTCGATTGGCTGTGGATGAGGCGCGCCTTGGCGAGCTGAATCGCGTCGGTACTGAACATCTCCTCATCGGGCTGCTGCGTGATGGAGAGGGTGCCGCCGCCGATCTATTGGTTCAGAACGAGGTCACACTAGATCGCGTCCGTGACGAGACACAAAAGCTGGAGACCGGCACCAAGCGTTCGCGACGTAAGGGAGCGGACGACAAAAAACGGCGCACACCTATGCTCGACAGCATGGGCGTCGACCTCACCGAGTTGGCTTCAGATGGAAAGCTCGACCCGGTTATCGGACGCGACACCGAACTCGAACGCGTCATTCAGATACTAAGCCGCCGAACCAAGAACAATCCCGTACTCGTCGGAGACCCCGGCGTCGGCAAGACCGCCATCGTCGAGAAGCTGGCCACCACTATCGTTGATGGCGCAGTACCAGACATGCTCAAAGGACGACGCGTCGTCGCCCTTGACATGGGATCGTTGATCGCCGGTACCAAATACCGCGGCGAATTTGAAGAGCGCATGACGAAGATCATCGCCGAACTCAAAGCCAACCAAGAGTGCATTCTCTTCATCGAAGAGATCCACACTCTCGTTGGCGCTGGCGCCGCCGAAGGAGCCGTCGATGCGGCCAACATCCTCAAGCCATCTTTGGTCAGAGGGGAACTCCAGGTCGTCGGGGCCACAACCCACGACGATTACCGGAAGCACATCGAACGCGATGCCGCTCTGGACCGAAGATTCCGTCCAGTCAAAGTCGAGCCGCCCGATGTCGAAGAGACGGTCAAGATCCTCCACGGCGTTAAGAAGCAGTACGAGGACCACCACCAACTCTCCATCGCCGATGAAGCTATCGAGATCGCCGCACAGCTGGCCGACCGATACATCGTCGACCGCCACCTGCCTGACAAGGCAATCGATTTGGTCGATGAAGCAGTCTCCCGCGTCCGCGTCAAGAACACGATGCCACCTCCCGAGGTGCGCGACTCCATTCGAGTTCTCAACGACATTCTGCGCGAGAAGAACGAAGCGGTCACACGCCAAGATTATGACGCCGCTTCTGATCTCTTTGAACGAGAAACCAAGCAGAAAGCCGTAATCGCCAAGGTCGAAAAGAAATTCGCCGAATTCAACAAAGACAACATCAAGACCGAAGTAGGACCGGACGACGTCACCGAGGTCGTCTCGATGTGGACAAGCATCCCAGTGACTCGTCTCGACGTCGTTGAGGTCGAGCGACTACGCAATATGGAGGGCGAACTCCAGAAACGCGTTCTTGGTCAGGAAGAGCCCATCGGCATCGTGTCGAAAGCCGTGCGACGTGCACGGGCCGGGTTCAAAGATCCCAAACGACCAATCGGCGCATTCCTGTTCTTGGGTCCCACCGGCGTCGGCAAGACGCATCTCGTCAAACAACTCGCCGAATACCTGTTCGGTGACGAGCGTTTGATGATTCGCCTCGACATGTCCGAGTACATGGAGAAGCACACCGTCTCCCGCCTGATCGGCTCCCCGCCAGGATACGTCGGCTATGGAGATGGCGGACAACTCACCGAGGAAGTTAGGAAACATCCATACAGCGTCATCCTGCTCGACGAAATCGAAAAAGCCCACCCCGACGTGTTCAACACACTTTTGCAAGTGTTTGAAGACGGTCATCTGACCGATGGACAAGGTCGCAAGATCGACTTCAAGAACACGATCATCGTGATGACGTCGAACCTCGGCTCGAACCTCATCTCCAGCGGCTACAGGATCGGGTTCGGCACCGGTGAGGTCTCAGACGGCACCTCGGAAGACGACTACCTCCGAATGAGGGATCGCGTACTCGAGGAACTCAAGAATCCGAGAAACGGTTTCAAACCCGAGTTCTTGAACCGCATCGACGGTGTTGTCGTCTTCCGCGCCTTGGGCCGGGGTGACGTCCTCAACATCGTGGACTTGATGATGAGTGAAGTCGCTGAGCGCGCTGAGGAACACGAGATGACACTTCGTGTCTCCGATGCCGCCAAGGAATACCTCGCTGAAGTCGGTTTCGATCCCAAAATGGGTGCCCGGCCACTGCGCCGCAAGATCCAAGACGAGGTCGAAGACGTCATCTCTGAGATGTTCCTGACCAAATCGATTTTGGAAGGCGACATCGTATTGATCGACGCGTCCGAAGCCGAGAAGTCGGCCGACCGATCGATCGTGATAACGCCCGACGAAGAGCATCGCAAAATCCTCGAAGAGACCGCGTTGGCCGCACAAGTCGACGACGAACCCGTGGCGTTGCCCGCCGGGTAATACCTACGTATAGAGGTGTAACGACAAAGGGGGATTCGTGAACCACGAATCCCCCTTTTGCATAACTTCAGTTGCTTCCAGATCATGCGCGACATGAAACTTAACCAAAAATCCGAGCGCTTGTTAGCCGCGATCACTTCGTTCGAGTCTGCAATCGTCGCTTACTCTGGCGGCGTCGACTCTGCGCTCGTCGCGCAGCTGACCCACGACCTCCTTGGCCCATCCAACGCGCTCATCGTCACCGCCGTATCCGACAGCCTCGCCGATTACGAATTAGCAGACGCCCGGGCAATCGCCGAACAACGCGGGTGGAACCTCCGCACCATCGCAACATCAGAGATGCAAGACGAACGATATCTGCGAAACGATGGCCAACGCTGCTTTTTCTGCAAATCCGAACTCTACAACCACCTTGAACGGCTGGCATCAATCGAAGGTTTCCGGGTGATCGCCAACGGTGCAAATCGCGACGACCTTGGTGACTACCGACCGGGCATGAAAGCCGCCAAAGATTTCTCCGTCAGGTCACCTCTGTTGGAAGCCGACATCGGAAAAGATGAGGTCCGTGCATTGGCCCAAGAAGTCGGTCTTCCCAATTGGGATAAACCCGCTCAACCCTGCCTGTCATCCCGCATTCCGTACGGAACCCATGTCACCTCCGAAGCATTGAAGATGATCTCGAGCGCCGAAAAACACCTGCGTCAACTCGGTTTCCCCGAAAATCGAGTCCGCCACTACGGTGAAACCGCACGCGTTGAACTTCCATTAAACATGGTCACGGTCTATTCTGAACCAGCGACCAAGATGAAGGCCGAAGCCGGCATCATCGCCGCCGGTTACCGGAAGGTCGAACTCGATCCTAAAGGCCTCCGGTCCGGCAATCTCAACGAAGCTCTAAAATCCAAATGACAGACGACCTAGGCGCACCTAGCGCCTAGCGAGTCCGTTGACTGTCTGCCACACTGCGCCCACTAGTTCATGACCCGTATCGCATACCTCGACATCATCGGCGGCATCAGCGGCGACATGCTGATTTCCGCGATGTTGGATGTTGGATTATCGCGCCAAAAACTCGAAACCGAACTCGCCAAGATCGTTCCGGATCGCTTCACGCTAAACAACTCCCAAACCACCCGAGGCGCAATTTCGGCAACCCACACCGATGTCGCTTTTGCGAACGATACCAATCGCAAATCGGGTTGGCAAGACTTCGACACCTGCATCGAAAATAGCTCATTACCCGAAACCGACCGCGCCAAAATTCGTGCCATCTTCGACTGCCTAAGTGTCGCCGAAGCCGACGCCCACAAGACAACCGAAGGCGAATCGCACCTCCACGAACTCGGCACGCTAGACACGCTTATCGATATCGCCGCCGCAGTAATCGGCATCCGTATCCTCGAGATCGACACCCTCTACGCTTCGGCGTTACCCGCATCCTACGGAATGTCATCAAGCAGCCACGGCAAAGGCGCTTCGATCGCGCCCGCGACGATGTCGATCATCAAAAGCAACAACCTTCCGGTCCGCATATCGGGTGCAAATCTGCCGGTAGGGGAGAGCATCACCCCAACCGGTGCCGCAATCGTCGCAACACTTGCAAGATTCTCTCCCGCCAATATCCTCATCGAAAACATCGGATACGGCGCAGGCACACGCAACACAGACACACCGCCTAATGTCGTCGGCCTCTGGCTAGGAAAATCCCAAAAGCAACTCGAATCAATCAACAAGACCGCCGACGACCTCGGCCTGGTCCATCAATCCGACTTCGTACTCATCGAGACAAACATCGATGACATGACCGGCGAACAGCTGGGCTACGCAACGGAAATGCTCTTTGAAAACGGCGCCGTCGATGTCTGGACAACCCCGATACAAATGAAGAAATCGCGCCCAGCCGTGATACTCTCCGCCATCGTCAACCAATCCAAACTAACCCAGGTAGCCACCACCTTCTTCAAGCACACATCAACGTTGGGAATTCGCGTCAGGCAGTTGGACCGAATGATCGCCCACCGAGATATCGTGACCGCCGAAACCCGATACGGGACAGTCCGAGTGAAGCGTCGCAAAATCGACGGGATTATCACGCAAATTGCGCCCGAATATGACGATTGCGCACGTATCGCATCGGAATTGGGCATCCCGATCCAAGAGGTTATGGATGCCGCAAAACAAGCTGCATCCAGTGTCCCCAACTGAAGATTCAACCTTTCCGCGCCATGAACAATGCAACCGCGTTCGAAAGATCTTCCCAACGGTTCAAATTAGGACGTCGCATCTGTATCTACGGACGCGGCGGAAAGACGTCGCTCAGCCGAACCCTCGGTGATCTCACCGGATTGCCCGTCATCGAATTGGACGCCGTTTTCTGGTTGCCGAGTTGGGTCGAACGAGACAGCGAAGAGATGCTTCACATCGTCCGAGAACGGATCGACAAGTCGCCGGACGGTTGGATCATCGACGGCAACTACAGAAAGATACGACCGCACATCTTGCCGATGGCCGACACCGTAATCTGGCTCAACCTACCAACTTGGAACGTCACCATCCGCATCGCCAAACGAACCATTATCAACATACTGCGGCGCAAACGAATCTGCGGCGAAAATTACGAAAATCCGTTGAACGCGATCGCGCCCAACTCCGTGATTTGGTTCAACGCTTTTGGCGGCAAACGATCCCAACAAAGGGTAGCGGAGGCACTGCGAAAATCGGAATTCGATGCCAACATCTACGAAATCAAGTCCTACCGCGAACTACGCGATCTCTACCGCAACCTCAACGCCGACAAGAACGCGTACCTGACTTGAGGAGACGAGATGCTTGGCACCAACTCGATGGGATTGAACCGATGTGACAATCGATTTAACATCGGAGAAGAGGTCACGTCCGACTTCTTTCAGTTTTTGCCCCAGTGGCGCAATGGCAGCGCAGCCGATTTGTAATTGGCAGGTTGGTGGGTTCGAATCCCCCCTGGGGCTCCAAACGACCCGATTCAACGCACCCGAATCGACCCGATTCAACGCTTACGAAATTCGTAACTTGACATGAGTGAAAACCCAATTGTGTTAAGATGAAGGGTTGTGCAGGGATTGGGGAGCGGTCAAACCCAGCAGACTGTAAATCTGCCGCCTTGTGCTTCGTAGGTTCGAATCCTACTCCCTGCACCAGAGCAGGGCGATAGGACGAAACTCGAGCCAAGAGAAGCCGAGCCCACATAGCTCAGTGGTAGAGCACATTCTTGGTAAGAATGAGGTCCCGAGTTCAAGTCTCGGTGTGGGCTCCATTCACTGTGGAGCCACCGTTGAGACAACCTGCTACGCCGGATATCGGCAAATCGGATTAAATTAAATCCCTTGAGGAAAGGGTAGGCATAGAGGAAAATGGCGAAGCAAGTCTTTGACAGGACCAAGCCGCACGTTAACGTCGGCACGATTGGGCACGTCGACCATGGGAAGACGACCCTCACAGCGGCGATCACGCAAGTTTTGGCGAACAACCCCGAGTTGAACGTTACCGCCAAAAACTTCGAAGACATCGACAACGCGCCCGAAGAGCGCGAACGCGGAGTCACGATCGCAACTACCCACACCGAATACGAGACCGCTAACCGGCACTACGCTCACGTCGACTGCCCAGGCCACGCGGACTACATCAAAAACATGATTACCGGTGCCGCACAGATGGACGGCGCAATTCTCGTCGTCTCCGCGGCCGACGGACCCATGCCACAGACGCGTGAGCACATCCTGCTCGCACGACAGGTAAACGTCCCGGCACTCGTCGTCGCCCTCAACAAGTGCGACATGATGGATGACGAAGAACTGCTCGAACTCGTCGAACTCGAAGTCCGAGAACTCCTCTCGTCATACGATTTCCCCGGTGACGACCTCCCGGTCATCCAGGTCAGCGCCCTCGACGCTCTCGAACACGCCGATGACCCGTCCAACAAATGGGTCCAGCAGATCTACAAGCTCATGGAATCGGTCGATGACTACATCCCGATCCCAGACCGCCCCGTCGACCTGCCCTTCATCATGCCGATCGAAGACGTCTTCGGCATCAAAGGCCGCGGCACCGTCGTTACCGGCAGAATCGAACGTGGCAAAGTTCAGACCGGCGAGTCCGTGGAAATCGTCGGCTTTGGTCAGACGCAATCCACCGTCGTAACTGGCGTAGAGATGTTCCAAAAGACCCTTAACGAAGGCATCACCGGCGACGCAGTCGGCTGTCTCCTCCGTGGTATTGACCGCGAAGAGGTCTCCCGCGGTGCAGTGCTCGCCAAACCCGGCACTATCACCCCCTACACCAAGGGCAAGGCACAGGTCTACGTCCTCACCGCGGAAGAAGGCGGTCGACGAACCCCGTTCTTCTCCGGATACAAGCCGCAGTTCTACATCCGAACCACCGACGTCACCGGCGAAATCAAACTGCCCGATGGCATCGAGATGGTCATGCCCGGCGACAACACCGAGATGGAGATCCAACTGATCTACCCGGTCGCTCTCGAAGAGAACCTCCGATTCGCCATCCGCGAGGGTGGCCGAACCGTAGGCTCCGGAGTCTTCACCGAGGTCACCGCATAACCGACCCAGCGTCCCATCGCCTGTGGTGCCCGCGATACAATCGCGAACACCACAGGCGATTTTTGGGATTAGCGACACATCGCAACTCCCCAGATACGTAAACCCACATCGGAGCGATTGATATGGCAAGAAAAAACGCCGTCAGAACCTTGGTTCAACTCACTTGCGAATGTGGTTCGCACACGTATCACACCGAGAAAAACCGCCGGAACACACCGGACCGCATCACACTCCGCAAGTACTGCCCACCGTGCCGCGCACCAAAACTGTTCCGCGAACAACGTCGCTAACCTTCACACAAAACAGGATCCGACATGGCACAGAACCGAGCCAGACCCGAATTGCGATTGGCGCCGACACGGCGCTTTTCCATCATTGGATTCTTCGGTGACGTCATCGGCGAAATCCGAAAGGTCACCTGGCCTTCACGCGAAGAAGCCACCCGACTTTGGCTACTCGTCATTGCTCTCGCAGCCGTGATGGGTGTATTCCTCGGATTCTTCGACTGGCTATTCGCCCGCATCTTTGCACTGCTCGCAGGTACCTAAACCTTGACTACCGCTCCATCATCAACAAGTGTGATCCCCAACACGGCCCACTGGTACGTGGTACACACCTACTCCGGCCGAGAAGACCGCACCTGTCAAAACCTCAAACAGCGCATCATCACCATGGACTTCGAAGACCAGATCTTCGACGCCGTCGTGCCGAAGCAAACCGTCGTCCAAATGACCGACGGTGAGACCAAACACGTCGAGAAAACCATGTACCCCGGTTATCTCCTCGTCCACATGGTCATGAACGATGACAGCTGGTACGTAGTTCGCAACACCCCCGGCGTCACCAACTTCATCTCCGTCGAAGAAGGCGTAGAGGGCCGGGCGAAACCAACTCCTCTCACCGACGACGAAGCGCAGCGAATGATCCAAGGACCGTCCAGCGACAGCCCGCAGGTCAACTTCGGCTTCGAACGCGGCGATGTCGTGATGATCAAAGACGGCCCATTCGCAGAATTCAGCGGCACCGTCGACGAAGTCCTCGGCCAACGCGGCACCCTCCGCGTCACCGTCTCATTCTTCGGACAAGACACACCAGTCGAACTGCCATTCCTCTCCGTCGAAAAAGCCTGACCCGCAAAAGTCGATCAAATTCACAATCTCATCGGAAGTAGTTTCACGTGGCAAGGAAAGTAGTCGCAAAGGTAAACCTCCAACTCGCCGCCGGAGAGGCAACCCCTGCTCCGCCGGTCGGACCCGCGTTAGGCCAACACGGCATCAACATCCCGCTCTTCATCAAAGAGTTCAACGAACGATCGCAGTCCAACCGAGGCATGATCGTCCGGGCAGCCATCGACGTCTACGCCGATCGCTCCTTCACATTCGTCGTTAAATCGCCCCCCGCATCCGCACTGCTCAAACAAGCAGCCGGCGTCGAAGGTGGCTCACCAACTCCCAGCACATTGGTCGCCGGCACTATCTCACGCGACCAACTCAAGCAGATCGCCGAAACCAAAATCGAAGAACTCAACGCCAACGACATCGAAGCCGCAATGAAGGTCATCGAAGGCTCCGCCCGAAGCATGGGCATCCTCGTCGCCGACTAACCGCGAATCATTCGAAACGCCCACGAAAGTATCTCAACATGCCCCGGTCGAAGAAAAGCAAACGCTATCGCCAAATCACAACCGACCTCCCGGCCGAACCGGTCGACGCCAACGTCGCCGTTAAGCTGACGCGCGAATCCGCCACCGCGAAGTTCGACGAAAGCATCGAAATACACCTCGCTACACTCGCCGACCCGCGCCACGCCGACCAGCAGCTGCGAGAAGTCGTAACCCTCCCGCACTCCCTCGGCGACGTCGTCAGAGTGCTCGTCTTCGCCGAAGGTGAACCCGCACGAATCGCAGCCGAAGCCGGTGCCGACTTCATCGTCGACGACGACATGCTAGACCGCATCCAAGGCGGATGGACCGATTGGGAAGTCTCACTCGCCACGCCCGACCAGATGCCCAAAGTCGGACGACTCGGACGCGTCCTCGGACCCCGTGGCCTCATGCCAAACCCACGCAACAACACCGTCGTCCAGCCCAACCAGCTCGAAAGCGCAATCAACAGCGCAAGGCAAGGACGACAAGAGATCCGCATGGACCGCCACGCAAATCTCCACGCACGAATTGGACGAAAATCATTCACCGACGACCAGCTCCTCAACAACCTCGCCGCCGTCTACGAAACCATCTCCAGAGCCAAACCCGAAGGCGTAAAAGGACAGTTCGTCAAAAACGCAACCCTATGCTCAGCCATGGGACCCGGATTCAAAGTCAACCTGCCCAGCTTGGACAGCCTCACAGTTTCCGATTGAAGTAAAATTGAAGATCGTCACCGACGAATCATTTGACGGAGTCAAACCCACAAAACCAAACCACGCAAAAAACGCAATCGCTAGCTGCAGACCGCGGGAGCTCTTCCACAGAGACCAAAGACAGACGATGTCGCCCGCCGAGGCTGATCGAAATACGGCCACAACCAAATACATCGGCCAACTCAATCACTCCGCCTCGCGGCAGTCTGCACAAACTCGAAACCCGCAGCCAGCCCGAGGCCTTTTGATTCCCTCCTCCAATACCGAAATACAAACACAACAGACACCCCCGAAAGAGCAAAGATAAACCCATGCCATCACAACGCAACACAAAGATGAAGGACAACCTCGTCGACCGGATGCGTGACAAACCACTCATCGTCACCGCTCGCTTCTCCAACGTCAACGCTTCCCAAATGGACGAACTCCGACGCACCGTTACCAACAGCGGCGGAATAGTATTCGTCGCCAAAAACACCCTCGTCAAAATCGCCGCTTCCGAACTCGGATTCGACAACATCGACGACATCATCGACGGTCCCACCGCATACGTCGTCGCCGAAGACGACATCGCCGGCATGGTTAAAGCCCTCAACGGCTCCATCAAAGACCAAAACATAAACGTCGAAATACTCGGCGGCATCATGGAGCAACAACTCATCGACGCCAACCGAGTCAAACAAATCGCCGACCTACCCTCACGCGAACAACTCATCGCCATGCTCGCCGCAAGCCTCAACGGACCCCTAATGTCCTTCGCACGCGTCCTCAACGCACCCGTCCGAAACCTCGCCAGCATGCTCGAACAAATCGCACAACAAAGACAATCCGCCGAATCCGAGGCCGCATAAACCAAAACCAACCAACAAAGCCCAATCCCCAATCCCCCTGAGGACTGTGTCAACCGCCGTCATTCCGGCGAAAGCCGACGCTTCAGCGGACGGAACGTCCACCCAGAGGGCGCACAACCCAGCACCAAATCCCCTCTCCCACTAAGCGTGAGAGAGCCAGGACGAGGGCACAACCCAGCAACCAAATCCCCTCTCCCGCTCGGCGGGAGAGGGCTAGGGTGAGGGCACCAACCAGCAACCAAAGACAACCCAATCCCCAATTCCCCTCTCCCACTGAGGACTTTGCGAACCGCCGTCATTCCGGCGAAAGCCGGCGCTTCAGCGGACGGAACGTCCACCCAGAGGGGGCACAACCTAGCAACCAAAGACAGCCCAAACCCCAAATCCCCTCTCCCGCTCGGCGGGAGAGGGCCAGGGTGAGGGCACCAAAAAGCCCGAAAGGGCCAGGAGAAACAAAATGACCCTAACCAAAGAACAATTCATCGACGAAATCAAATCGATGTCCGTTCTCGACCTCGCCGACATCGTAAAGGCCATCGAAGAAGAGTTCGGCGTCAGCGCCGCACCCGCAGCCGTCGCTATGGCCCCAGGCGTCGCCGTCGCCGAAGCCGCCGTCGAAGAAGAGCAGACCGAATTCGACGTCAAAATCACCGACATCGGAGCCAAGAAGATCAACGTCATCAAAGCCGTTCGCGAAGTCACCCCCCTCGGACTCAAAGAAGCCAAAGACCTCGTCGAGTCCGCCCCCGTCGTCGTCCTCGAGCAGATCAGCAAAGAATCCGCCGACGAAGCCAAAGAGAAACTCGAAGCCGCCGGCGCCGCCGTAGACCTCGTCTAACCAACCCCGTCCGGCAAGACCCCGTCCGGCAAGAACCCGCATAACACCGGCGTTCGTCAAACCAACGTACGCCGGCACCACGCGACCCTCAACCGAGGCCCGCCCCAAAACGCAGCGAACACCACCCGTCCGGATCCTCTCCAAAATCCTCCCCCTTGATGCCCAAGGGGGAACTAAAGGGGGTTTAGACTTCGCGATTGCGCAAATAATCCCAAAGAGCTACAAATCCTACCCCTTGATGCCCAAGCGGGTCTTTGCACAACTACCGTCATTCCGGCGAAAGCCGGCGCTTCAGCGGACGGAACGTCCATCCACAGCGGACGGGACGGCCAACCAGAGGTGAGGTATGCACGAAATTCTCCCCCTTGATGCCCAGTGGGTGCTTTGCCCAAAAATCCTCCCCCTTGATGCCCAAGGAGTTCTGTGCACAACTACCGTCATTCCGGCGAAAGCCGGCGCTTCAGCGGACGGAACGTCCATCCAGAAGGGACGGGCAACGGGGAAGCGCCACAAATCTCCGCCCAAATCCTCCCCCTTGATGCCCAATGGGTGCGTCGCCCACAAAACCTCCCCCTTGATGCCCAAGGGGTGCAATGGACAAATCCTCCCCCTTGATGCCCAAGGGGGAACTAAAGGGGGTTTAGACTCCACGATCCTGCAAATAACCCCAAAGGCCCCCAAGACCTACCCGCGACGAGAAACCCCACACTACGCTACACTTAAAAACAGCAGGTCCCCCAACGTCCCCGCCGACGCTCCCGCTGGCGCACAAACTCAACAGCAACCTCGGACCCGCCACCAACCATCCCTATCCCGGCAACCCCGCGCATAACGCCTAACCGAAAAGCCACTCCCGCCGACCCCTTACGTCATTCCCGCCAACCCCATACGTCATCCCGCCAACCTCATACGTCATCCCGCCACCCCTCACGTCATCCCGGCGAAAGCCGGGAACCACCGTATACAAAACCCATGACCACCAAAAAAACCACCACCCGCAAATCTCCCAAGGTCAAAATCGACGAAGATGAAATCGTCGAGGAGCCGCCCACCCCCTGCCAGCTCGAAGGCGCAAACTGCCACTGGAGAATCGAATCCCCCAACGGACCCGAATCCACCGGCGTCTGCCGGAAATGCGGCACCAAACGACAATTCAGAAACTCCTTCGAATACTCATCATGGTACGGCGCAAAAGCCGCCGGTGGACGCGGACGAGGACGACCACGCAAGACCAGCTAGTTACCTTGCTCTCCGACTAGCCACCAGTCCATCATCAGCGCACCATTCATCGAGCGTGACCCAGAACACGCACACCCGCGTCGGAGTCGCGCGCCCAAACCTAAACTCAGCCGTCAACCGACAACGTGCTTCCTTCGTTCTACGGCCAGGCAGCTACTCGGCATCTCCTCAAGCCTTGGCCCGCTCGTCAACGACATTCTCTGACTATCCGTTGCCTGTCTTTGAACCGTGCATGCCAACTCGATGCCGGTTCGCATCCCATGTCTCCTGCCTCAAATTCGCTCGTGCGTCGGTGTGAGTAAACAAAACTGATGCAATGCGAATATTCCGACCACCATGTCAGCCGACCACGACTCAATTCAGACGACGAAGTGGACTATACCTTCTACTGTAAATGTGACACCTTTGCAACTGCGATTATTGATACCATGTATTCTCTAGCTGTGACCTGTCGAGTGTCGTTGGAATGAGCGTAGCTTTCGTAAACATGCACCTGGGAGGTCGCCGGTAAAGTGTGCTCTGATGCAATCATATAGTGAGAAATCGACGAAACGCCGGAATCACTGCCTTGGCCACCATAGCACTGTTTGGCTATGTGCTCGCGTCGATATACGGGGGCACTTACGGATCACCAGTCAATGACGAACAGTCATCATTCATCCACGCTATGGATGATGAACAACAACTGAGCGTAACTCCGGCGTTGCTGCCCGCATTGCCGCGCGACAGATCTCTATTCCAGCGTTCGAGCGACCCAGCCGATTTTGATGTCAACGTGAGCGCAACCCGCAAAGACATCGACAACCATATCGGTTACTGGGATGTTGTCCTCACAAACCGCAGTCAGTCCGACGGCAAATTGGCAGTAGTCGCAACGTCGAGCATCGGCACCATCGTCACCGAAACGACCGGGGCGTGTGACGCCACGGACGAAGGTTGGGACTGCGACGTGACCGCTAACAGCGAACTCACCATCACATTCGCAACTTCGATCCAATATATCTGCGGCAACAACCGCGTTCGCATGACGGTCAACGCCACTATCGATGGTCAATCGATCATCGCCTCGAATCCAAGCCGAATACTCACACATCGAGAATTCAACTGCCCAACAATCCGCATTGCCGATCCTCAATACGACTCCGAATCCGCAGTCGCAACTTGGTCCACTCGTGTTGACAGGCGCAGACTAGACGACGACCCCGGTATCGAAATCTCATTTGAACCCGGCACAAGCTTCGACAATCTGCCAACGGGATGTTCCGCATCAAACTCCGTCGTCACCTGTCATATTTCGACCTTTGACAACTCACGAGAGACCTTCTACGCATACCAAACCCTAGGTCAACAATGCAACACCAGACAACACACCATCACCGTCACCGCCCGATTCAACGACGATCACGCAGACATACCCGTCTCCCCACAAAACGGCCTTTCGCTAAACGTGCCCAGCGTCGATCCATGTATCACGAGCGTCGAGATCGAACCGATCGATATCTCAGTGGTTACAGGTTCCACAACCCAAGTCGAGCTAACGATATACGACGGCGAAAACAACGAAATGGATCAACTCCCCGACAACGCCGAACTCACGTGGACGGCAACTCACGGCACCATCACCGCCGAGACTGGCGCAATCGCCAACTACACTGCACCTACATCGGCGGGTCAAGGCGTCGATCAAATCACCGCGCAGTTGCGATACGCGGGTAATCGCTTCACCGCAAATGCGGCCGTCGCGGTAACGGAACTGCAGAATACACCTACACCCACGCCAACAGCTACGCCGACTTCCACACCGACTCCGACTGCTACGTCTACTGCCACGGCTACACCAACCCCTACGGTTACACCCACGCCAACCCCAACCGCTACGCGGACGCCGACGCCTACCGCTACACCCACGCCAACAGCTACGCCGACTTCGACGGCTACGCCGACATCTACTCCGACCGCATCGCCGACGCCGACGTTCACCCCGACCGTATCGCCGACGCCGACACCCACGCCGATTCACACCCCATCATCAACACCGACGCCAACCCACGTGCCGATTGAACTTGTTGCATCCTTCGATGAATTGACGGACCTAGGCGCGACAATCACCTGGTATATCTCACAGTCGGGAGACCGAGAGCCATTGAGATTTGAAATCAGTTGGGATCCGTTAACGGCGGATGCTCCAATAATGCCGGTGATCCTGTTGCCTCCAGCCTCCTCGTACACCATCCCGAAAGTTGAGGCGGGTGTCAGATACGAGATACAAATCGACGTAATTTTCGATGACGGAACCGTCTCAAGCGTAGATACAGCGTTGTTGCTAAACGTCCCACGGCAACCCACCGCTCAGGTGGATGAGATCACCGAAACCAGCATCAGAGTGGGTTGGGAAGTACCGGAGATCGGGACGGGCACAATACGACGACCAGTCAACAGCTATGAGCTGTCTTGGAGAGAAGAAGAACCTGGATCGGCTATCAGCACAGCGACGATTGGACCTGACGTTTTTTCCTTCAACGTCGAGCAACTGACTCCCGGCACCGCTTACGTATTCGATCTTCGCGCGAAAAACCCACTCGGTTACAGTGCGGCCTTCATTGAATCGGCTATAACACTGCAGCCCGCGGCCACGAGTACACCGACTCCAACTCTAACTCCCACCGTTACCCCGACACCGTCACCACGGGGGTTAGTCCTCAGATTCAAGAATCTGACCACCGACGGTATCGAAGTCGAATGGAACCTAGAACCCTCTGACGCGTCGTTGCTCACCCAATATGAGATCAGTTGGTCACCCGCACCCTCAGATTCGACTGATTTCCCGATCCAATTGCCGCCATCCGTCACAAGTTACGCGATCCCCGACATTCAAGCCGACATTCGATATGAGATTCAAGTTACAGCCGTCTATGACGACAACGATCGAATTTCTGAAAATATCAGCGTTATCGCGAATGTCCCACGTCAACCGTGGATGAACGACGGAGAGGATGTGCCCGCAACGGACACTAGCGTAACCATCGAATGGGATGAGCCTTTGGACGAATCAGGGACGATACGACGACCAGTTTCGTCATACCTATTCTCTTGGCAACGCACCAACCAACCTGGAACCGCCAAAACGGTTGAGTTGCCTAGCGACACTCGTTCGTACACGATCCAAAACTTGGAACCAGAAACCAATTATGAAATCGCGCTGCGCGCTCTGAACCCACTTGGTCAAAGCGAACCGTTGATCATGTCGGTCACAACCGATCAAGCTCCGATTCCATCGACACCGACCACAACTCCTGTTCCCAATTCCAATCCAACGGTCCTACCCAATCCTGGATCTACGACAAGAGTTACATCACGGGCTAGGCGCAACGCCGACCCCGATCCACCAGAAGAATTCGACGCCGTCCACGGACGTCATGGTATTGTCGCTTACTGGGACAACCCACGATGGGACGGGGGCACCGACATTCTCGCCTACTCCGTGGATTGGTACCCTGAACCGCCAACTTTTCCGATATTCGTTCCTCCAACCAAACGATCCACACTTATCCCGGGGATGAAATCCGGCGTCAACTACCGTGTTCGCGTGCGGGCGTTCAATCGAAGGGACGACAGCATGCCAGCAGCCCAAAGGATCGAGTTGCAAGACACGTTGGTCAGTTATCGCAGCTACGATCCGTTCACTGGTTCGATCGCCAACGGTCGCTCTACGATCTTGCAGAATGAAACCGAGCTTCCGGGGTTCGAAATACAAGCTGACTCGCAGTCAATGTTCTGGGGCGACCAAATGTTTTTAGCGGTTCAACGGATTTCAATGCCCGATCGTTCTGAAAACTATAAGATTGGTAACGGCTTCGAAATTGTTTCCGATGTATTCGAAATCACTCCTAGAATAGAATCACGTCGCAAACGATTTGACAATACAGCCACTACATATAATTTCTCAGATTCAATTCGTATATGTATTTCATATTCAACTGATTCATCGGACACGCACACGAATTTCTCGGTCGCTAAAATGGCGGTCGGTGGGGAACACCAAACCGAAGCGATATTCGACAGTGTACAAAATGACAGAAATGGCCTCACCAAGATATGCGCAGACGTGTCTGAACTCGTGATAAACGAAATCAACTCGTTCGTTGCCGTGATGAAATCGCCAAGTGATATTCATGGGATAGTCGGTAATGACATACGACGTCCCAGATCCGCATTCGCGTCATCTCTATTCCTATTCGTCGTCGGACCCTTGCTAATCCTCGCCGGTTCCAAATTACTCAATCGCACATCACGCGCGGCGGCGGGTTCAACACCGGGTGAATCGCCAGCAACTTGCTCGGCTCCGATGACGGATTATTCGTAGCATGGCGCACCAACGGCTCGCACAAAAAGACGTCGCCCGCCGGCAACGGAATCCCATCGTCCTCCCCATATACCGCCGTCATCGATCCCTCGATGCAAAACATCGTCTCCTCATGCGCCGGATGGTAATGATTCGGCGTATGCGTCCCCGGCGAAAAACTCAACTCCGAAAAATACGAACTCCGTGCCCCCCGGCTGTCGTCAACCATATCCACACGCATCACCCCCGGCGCAAACTCAAACGCCTCATACTCCGAACGAATCAAAACATTCTCCCCCGGCAATCCATCAACCACCTCACCCATCTCAACCTCCTCACGAACCACCGACGGATCCGGACTCATCGTCACAATCCGCGCCGGTGCCGAACCCCTGTTCTCCACCGACGTCCCAATCCCCTTCGCCACCAACACACAATCCCCAGACGTCAACGCATAACGCACCGAACCCTCGACAAACGTCACATCCCCCGAATAGATGAACCAAGACTCCTCATGCGAAACATTCGCCTGATACGGCGTCGATCCTCCCGGCTGCAACCCAATCTCCAACACCGTCATCATCTCCGACCCCGTCGAGCTATCCGACATCACCCGAATCTCAACATCCGAACACGGAGAACTTATCTCCTGAGCCCCTCGGCGATTGATACCCATCTCAACAGTCCTTTCAGTGTTCAAACAACAACGAACGCGAACAATCTTAAAACCCCACGCCCATTGCGAACCACGATTACCCTTCCACTCCCAAGGCCCCTACGCCCACCGCTCCCCCTAGACACCCAACCCCTCCCCTTAGATGCCGAAACCATTGCAAATTTCCGTCATTCCGGCGAAAGCCGGAATCCATAAGGGCCGGGCAACGGAGTGCAAAGCGAAACGCCAAGTCTAAACCGCCTTTAATTCCCCCTTGGACATCAAGGGGGATGGGCGTGTTCAAAAGGCGGAGGTGTTTTCCGCTGGTTTTGGTTGGTGGGCTGCCCTGGTTTAGTGGTTGGGGGCAGTGGTTTTGTTTCTGCCGTTGAAGGGGATTGGCACCTTTCGCGTGAGGTGCCAATCCATCAGGCGTTGCCGCTTTGTGCGAGATATTGGACTGCTAGCTTCCCTCGTCCGGTCACTGCCCACGTTGCCAGACCGTGGGCCCGGGTTACGGCCTGGAGTATGAGCTCGGCCGCTTCCCATCGGGTAGTTTTGCACATCCTCGTGCCGTAGCCGCGACCCGTTGGCGACAAGGGTCCGACGTCTGCCGAATTCACGACCGCTTACCCGGCCCTTGGCGCGACATTGTTTGAATGTCTTGCTGGCTCGTGTTGCCGAGGGTGCATTAGCCCTCGGCGACCGGGACTTGTTACATCGATCGCTTCGAACGGAACCGCTGGAGGTTGCAACCGGCTCTAACTCGGTTGAGGGGCGTCGCCAGAGATGGCTTCCACGAACACGCGAATCCGGGTTACCCTTGCAGGACCCCGTGTACTCGCTGATGGTGTGTTGCGCTTTCACGATCTAACGCTTGTTCCCTTTCCAGTGGCTAGATTGGTGTCCGCACCCGTCGGCACGGCTCTGCCTGAAGTCTTCAATTCTTAATTGTACACATGTATCGGTATGTTTGTGTCAAATCGAGGTGTGTTTTTGAGTGGCGATAGGGAATTTCGCGCGTCGGGGGTTCTTTGGTTCCTGTTTGGTAGTGTAGGGGGAACTGAAGGGGTTTTGGATGCTGGTTGTTTTCGGGCATCCCCTGCGTGCTTCGCACGCGTCCCCTTCGCTCCGCGAAGGGGAGGTTTGGACTCCCGGTTGGCGTCTCCGGGGAGGGGTGGGCATGCTCGCTTGGCACCAAGAGACATTTGCAGAACTGGTAATTGGGGTCACGAAGCGACTGTTTCGGCGACCGGGTTCCGATTGCACCACCCCTCTGGGTTCCGGCTTTCGCCGGAATGATGGAGTTTTGCAAAGGTCTCCTCGCAGGGGGAGATTGAGAGTTGGCAGCGCAATGAGAACGCAGGCGGGCGTACGCGCAATCCGTGGTTCAACCACTCAACCCCGCAAATGCTCCGTGCTGTTCATCAAATCCAACCCAAAACTCGGCGCACCATCAATCGTCTCCCGCGAAACCACCGTGATCCCCGTATTGCTCTGCGCAAAATGCCTCATCGCATCGATATGCAGCGACAAGAAAACCGACAGCAAAGCCCGAATCGTCCCCCCATGCGCAACCAAACAAACATCGCCATCAATCTCCAAAATCCCCGACTCCGCAACGAACCGTCCAACCCGCGCCACCAAATCAAGCCACGACTCCCCCTCCGGAGCCCTCCCGTAATCCCGGTCCCAAGCGTCGACAACATCCGGAAACCGCTCCCGAATCTCCACAATCTTCAACCCCCCAAACTTACCCGTGTTGATCTCCCGCAGCAACGGTTCCTTCGAATACTCACGACCCAAAGCATCCGCCGTCATCGTGCACCGCGCCAGATCGCTCGAAATCACCCGCGCAAACTCATAGTGCTTCCGAACATGCGCACCAACCAACTCAGCCTGCCGCATCCCCTTTTCATTCAACGGCGGATCCATCCAACCCTGCGACCGACGATCCGCATTCCACTGCGTCTCACCATGCCGAATCATAACTATCCTACTCATCGCAACTCCTTAGTCATTTCAATTCCTTCGTCATTCCGGCCCCTTCGTCATTCCGGCGAAATCCGGAATCCAACGGACGGAACGTCCATCCAACTTCTTCGTCATTTCAATCCCTTCGTCATTCCGGCGAAAGCCGGCGCTTCAGCGGACGGAACGTCCATCCAGGGGTGGGGCAAATGAACCAATCACCTCCATCTAAATCCCTCCGCGCCTCAAATCAGGTCGAACCCGATGGTAATTCCGAGTATCGATGATCCGCTTCGCAACTCCAAGATCATCCAAAGTGTCGACATCGAACAAACTCAACAACCGCGGGTCAACCCGCTCCACCTCATCCTCCGTCATGATCTGAATCGGATGAATCCCCTCCTCCAACACCCGATGCATCAGCGCAGTAGGGGAGCGCAGACCCTCGCCCAAAGCATCCGCAGTCAACTCCCGCCAACTGTCCACCGGATAAACCGCATGAAGCGGATTCAACCGGTTTCCATGCCGAACGAAAACCGCAGAATCGCGACCATGCCGCTCAACCTGCGCCATCCTCATCATCTCGATAATCAACGCCCGCGAAAGAAACGGATAATCAGCACCCACCACGAAGGCCAACGGCGTCGTCGCCTGCGCCAACCCAGCCGATATCGCCGACAATGGCCCCGCCGATCCCTCAACATCCGTCACCACATGCATCCCCAAAGCGATCCCCAAATCCGGCACATCATCGCCCTGATCCCGACGTACCACCACGATCAACTCCTTGCACAAAGACTTCAACGTGTCCGCCACCCGTGCCAGCAACAACTTGCCACCCAGACCGATCAGCGGTTTAGGCAACGCCATCCCCAGCCGCTCCGAATGCCCACCCGCGAGCACGATGCCCGTCAGCGATGCCGGATTAAACATACCTCAACTGCCGCCCACGAAAACGCCCACATGCCTCACAGCACCAACTCCACATCACCGTGGAACTTCGACCACGCAAACCAAAACGCCAGCTGCCCATCCAGCATCCGCAACCGAGTCCCCGCAAATTCGCCCTCAACACACTCCCCCTTCACCGCATGCCAAAGACTCCCCGTCTGCTCATCCCTCACCAGCCACGGCTCATACTCCGAATGCGGCACCGCGTCATCGCCAACTTCCTCTCCACCTTCCTCCAAAGTCTTCTTCTCAACCACCCGATTAGGCCGGAATGAGTTTTTAGTCTCGCCTTCAAACGTCAACCTTTGTCCGTCAACAACGCGCTCAAACGCCACATACGAGGCCGAAGATCGTTCGTTCAAAACGACAACCGGCACGCGACCCAGCTCGGTGTTTAACAACGGTTCCCGCTGCATCATATGCGCCGAAAACACCTTGATTTCCCCCGAACCGCTACCACCTGCTTCCAGATCCGCAACCCCCATAACCACATCCTTATCCGGCAAACGCTTGTCCCTAACCGGTTGCGTAAACAAACCAGCCCTCGTCGATGCGTAGTATCCCTCGAAAACATCCGTCTCCGGCGTCTCGGCAGGCGAGAGCATCTCCGAATTCGGCCACGCGCTCGACCACGCACCCCAAGTCGTGTTCAAGCAAGGAATCCGCTTCAATTGATGCCCGGCGTCCGGACCCATAATCGCCTCACCCGTGAACTGCAAATACAGACTCCCGTTCTCGGCCTCAAGCAACGGGCTGTTCAACACCATCTGGTCCGTCGGCGCCAACGTAAATGGGTCACCATCCGGCCCCACGCTCACATACACCCGCGCCGCATACGTGATCGGCGACCACGTCACCGAAACCGGCAACTCGCCGAACTCCTCGTTCGCCACCTCCCGCAGCGCCATAGCCGACAACGGATACGCAATCGCATCCCCACCAATCTCCAACCCAATCACACGGTCATCCTTTGGCACCGCATCATCAGCTTCGTCGGCATCCAAATACGCAACATCATCCCAAGTCTTGAAACGCACCCCGCCTTGGATCGAGCGAATCTTCTCCGGATACGGGTGCGTCCTCCCGGGCA
Source organism: uncultured Dehalococcoidia bacterium (assembly GCA_951812795.1). Classification (GTDB taxonomy): domain Bacteria; phylum Chloroflexota; class Dehalococcoidia; order Lucifugimonadales; family Lucifugimonadaceae; genus Bin127. The sequence goes on along the minus strand of OX638325.1, from coordinate 916,346 downwards.
ACTGCAAAGTCACCCGCCTCGCAAAGTATCCTGACCTGAACGCGAAATACAGAGCAAACGCGGCCAACCAAGCCGACCACAAGATTCCCCATAACAACCCGTAAACCTGAATCACGAGCGGATACAAAACAAGCGCGACACCAAAAAACACCGTAGCCGCGCGCACCTTCGGCTCCAACCTGACCAGACGCAGATTGAACCACTCTAAAACTTGCTTGATGAGACTTACCGTTGCAGACATGCTTGCTCGGATCGATGATGGACAGGACTAACAAGATTCTAGTCGGATATACTTCCAAACCGATTCACTCCCGTCCCGAATTCAAGGATCCCTCGATGGCCTCTCCACTAGCAACCGTGTCTGATGAACTCTTAGACCGCTATCGCGCTGTCTCCAACGCTACCGTCCTCGGACAATTGCTCCGACGCGGTTACGAAAAGGTCTACATGCACGGCGTCGAATGTCTAGCCAAGGGTCGTCGATTAGTCGGTCGGGCCGTTACGCTCCAATATCTCCCATCCCGTCCAGACCTCGCCGAGATCATCGCTACCGGCGAACACGGCGAAGGATTCAACGAGACCCCCCGCTGGCAAGCGCTTGAAGCACTAGCAAAAGGCGACGTTCTAGTCGCCGACGCCATGGGAATGGCCAAGACCTCAACCGGCGGCGACGTCGTCTTCTCCCGCATCCTCACCCAAGACGCCGAAGGTCTCGTCACTGACGGTGCCGTCCGCGACGGACACAAAGTCATTCGCTACGGCTACCCAGTATTCGCCGGAGGCAGCACCCCAACCGTCGGCGAACCAAACATCCTCCCGTACCAGGTCAACGAACCAATCCAATGCGGCGGCGTTCTAGTCTGGCCCGGCGACATCATTCTCGGTGACGACGACGGCATCGTCGTTCTTCCGTCGGCATTGGCTGCCGAGATTATCGACGAGTGTGAACACCACGACGAAGTCGAAGAAGCAGTCCTCGACTACACCCAAAGAGAACGTATCTCGCCCAAACATTTCTATCCCTTCAACGAAGAAACCGAGCGCATTCACCAAGAATGGAAATCACGACAAACCAAGTAACGCGATCCTGACACCAACCATGCACAAAATCCGAATCACATCCGGCGATGTGTCGCTGACCGCATCCCTCAACGACTCTCATACCGCAGATCTGATCTGGGACGCGCTCCCGATCGTCGGTACCGTCCAAACCTGGGGCGACGAGATCTACTTCCCGATACCGGTCTCGGCATCGAACGATGAGACCGCGGCCGAGGTAGTGGATAAAGGCGCAGTAGCCTACTGGCCTCCCGGCAACGCTCTATGCCTTTTCTGGGGTCCAACACCAGCTAGCCGCGGCGACGAAATTCGGCCGGCGAGCGCGGTCAATGTGTGCGGCATGATCGAGGGCGATCCGACCGCGTTGGGCAAAGCACCGTACGGTGGGGAGATTCGTATCGAACGGGCATAAACCACTGGCCGGCCCGCGATCGCGCTCTACTCGTACCGCAGAGCTTCGGCGGGGAACACCTGCGAGGCTTGTCGGGCCGGTACGTACGTCGTGATTAACGCGGCCGCAACCGTAATGCCCACGACTACCAGAATTGACATCCAGGGAATGTTGAACGCCAATCCTTGGTTGCTCCCAGATATGTCGTCCAAGAACGACCACGAAATCAGCGCGCCCAGAGCCAACCCGAGCCCAGTCCCAATCACCGTGATGAAGATCGATTCCATCATGAACTGGATTCGGATCATCCTTGCACGATAACCGATGCATCGCATAATCGCGATCTGCATCCGCCGTTCGTTCACTGCCCGCAGCGAGAGCACACCAAGCGCCGCAACTCCGACAACCAACCCAAGTCCCATGAAACCCTGGAACAGCAAACTGAACTGTTCGTTCTGCGCGACGTTTGTCCGAAGTTCCTGATCAGTGTCAACCGCCAACATGCTGTGATCCAGGAACACCGTCTGTAACGTCGCAGCCATTCGCGAGGGATCAACTCCCTCAGCGACGTTTATGCGATAGATAGTGAACGGCACCGGCTCGTCTGTCAACTCGCCGAAAATCTGGTAGTCCGTGTATATCCCTTCAAAACCCGGTGGCGGACCTCCATCTGATTGACCTTCAATGCTTTCCGCGATATCGTCAATTACCGCGATCACTGTTCGCTTGGCACGCCTGGATGTATCGGCCTCGCCGCCGCCAATTATCTCGATTTCTGCCGCATTGAATTCGCCGGAGGTGATGGCTCCCGGATCCTCTAACTTCAACAAATGGTCATTCGAAGGCACGCCGGGCCCTTGGATATCGATCACGTGTTCGCTCGCAATCACGGCCAGCGTTGGGTCTTGCGCAAGCGCGTCCCACACCGCACGGGCTAAAGCATCCGCATCCTCCGTGTCGATCCCGTCGGGCAAAAACGACTTATCCGCGGCGGTAATCTTCAGCGCGGTTTCTTCGAAGTATTCAGGCTCCGTACCGCGTACATTCAACTCCAAGAATCGCGCTTCCTCGCCATCGATTTCGCGTGCGGCTGCCGTTATGTTGGCTTGGCCACCGACAAATGTGAAATCGCCAATGTTCAAGTCGGGCGATGCGGCGATCGCCGCATCTATGTCTTCAATCGGAAGATCATCGCTGATCTCCGCACGGACATCGAAACCGCCGGTCACGTTTTCCGGAGTCTGCAACAGAGCGCTGAAACTTTGATTCAGGATCGAGAACGACATCAACACGAAGATCACGAGCGCAAACATCGAGACCGTCAACCCGGTTCGGAATCGATTCGCCACTGCGTACGCCACTGCCGGTTTCATGATTGGGCGAACAACCGTAAACCGGCCAAATGTCGTCTGGAGCCCTTTCACGATGATGTCCGAGTTGAACATGATGATCCAAACCGAGGACGCGACCATGAAGAAACCGGCAAATATGAACATTTCGACGTTGGCTTCCAAGTCTTCGGTAATGAACTTGGTGATCCGTTGCGGTAACGCCCAAATAACGAGGATCAACACTCCGGCGGTGGTGTATGCGATCCGGGAAGCGATCGCTTCTCGAATGCGGACCCGAACCATGATGACGAGCGAGAGCATCGCCAAACCGTAGATTGCCAGGCTTGCTCCGATGTAAGCCTGCCACGCACTCTCGTTGGCAAAACCGAGCGCGGTGAGCGCGATGCCGACAATCGCGTATGGCCAACCCTGCTTGAAGTAAGGGGCAAATATGCGGAAGAAGGCCGCGAGCAAACCGACAATCCAACCGACGACCAGCAGCGTAAACACCAGCTTCAGGATCGCTATCCCAACATCCTCATGGCGGCGCACAGACTGGACGAGACCAATAATCACGTATATCGGCCCAAATACCCAGAACACGAATTCAAGCAACCGTCGAAGTATCGGCTTTGTTGTCGACGCGACGAACTCCTCTGGAAGGTTGCGTATTGCAACGACGATGTTCAGCTTGCTGACTCGGTACGCAGAAAATATCACTGTCAGCAACGTGAGAATGAGACCGATCGAGAACGCAACCAATATCGAGTAAATTGTGACGGTGAAGTCAATCGAGAAAGATTCGTCGTCTGCCGTACCAAAAGCATTGGCCATCACGACGACGAGCGCACGACTGACCAAAACGCCAACCGCGGTTCCAACCGCTGCGGCCCCGATCGCATAAGCGAGGCCCTCAAAAGTAAACATCTGAACCAGGTGCCCACGCTTAGTACCGACCGCGCGCGCAATGCCCATCTCTTGCTGCCGCTCCGATGCCAGCAAGACGAATATCAGGAATATGAGGAGCAGACCAACGATCACCGAGAAGGAACCGAAGAACGTGAAAAAGGTGAAGAAAAGGTTGCCGACTTGCTCCGCGATGTTGGTTAAGAAGACCTTGTAATCAGAGGTCGAAAGGCGTTCCAACTGACCGATCGCAAACGCCAATTGCGGAAGTCCCTCGGAAAGCGCTCCCACATCGGCACCACTCAATACTCCGAATAAAAGAACTAAGAAGGTGTCACCGCCAAGAAGAACTCGGAAACGCTCAGTCGGTTCGTCGCGCTTAAGTTCCGTAATGAATTCCTGGAGATCATCTTCGTTCTCAGAGCTGAGTTCGTTGGTTCCGCTCTTTTCATCGATGTAATTTTGGATTTCGGCGATTATGGTGTCTCTGAACGGCTTCATTCCGGCGTGCAGTTCAGCCGCCAATTCAGCGTCGGTGAACACCAACGTCAGATCATCGACGATCGCTTCCGATTCGGTTTCCAAGTCGTAGTTGTCGAGATCCAATGAAACGTCGACCCGGTCCGCGGAGCCAGTAGGTTTGTCGTAGATGCGGTTGATCGTGGCGATTGACATGAGGACGCGCCTGTCGTTGGCCGCCATACCGCCTCGCTGCATGACTGCTCGTAGTTTGAAATCGAAACGTCCCAGTGGTGAAACGATGGTCAGTATGTCGCCAACCTGGGCGTCAAGTTGGTTGGCGAGAACCTCGTTCATCAATACCTCATCGTCGGCTAGCGATGCGAAGTCGATCTCCTGTCCATCGATCGAAGGATTGAGCAAAAACGGCGAAAGTCTGCTGTCGGCGTTAGGCCCGCCGTCTGCTTGTGGTTTGAAGTTGCCGATGGCGCCATCGACGTCGAAGCCTCTTACCTCCGCTCGCGCTTCGGTTAATCGAGTTCGTTGGTTAAGAACCGGCGCTACTTCAGAGTTGATCGGCATGATGCCGTCAACGCGCGGATCGGAATAGAGATTGACCGCGATCTCTTCGATCTCTTGTGAAGAGATAGTGGGGTCACCGAGATCGCCGAATACAGGTTTGGTGATCCTCAAGTCGGTGTCGCCGACGCCTTCCAACACCGCATTGCGGATGCTGGCCGTGATCGTATCCCCGATGGCGAGGGAGGCAGCAACGATAGTCGAGGACAGCATCAATCCGACGATGATGAGGATGCTTTGAGTCCGGCGTCGAGGAATGTTGCGCAGCGAAAGCTTGATCAGGAATTGATTTCGAACCGCGATTATCGCGATCACCAGCACTAGTATCAACAGCGTCGCCGACAACCCGGCGGCCAGGTACTGCATTTCCAGACCAAATAGCGTTTCCATGATTTTCCTTAAATGTCTTCCCGAAAATGCAACGAAAGAAGGATCGTCATTATTCGTTGTCGCCGGATGCGGTCGATGGCAGTTCGGACTGTCTGATCTCGTCTTGGAATCCGTGGTCGGTTATCTTGCCGTCGAACATCCGAATCGTTCGATCCGTAAGCAAGCCGACGTGCTGGGAGTGCGTGACGATGACGAATGTCTGACTCTGCTCCAAATTCAGCTTTCTAAGCAGCTCCATGATCTCGTCTTCGTTAGAGGAATCTAGGTTGCCGGTCGGCTCGTCGGCCCAGACGAGGGCGGGATCATTTGCCAAAGCCCGCGCAATCGTTACGCGTTGTTGCTGCCCACCCGAAAGTTCTGATGGAGTGTGATCGGCGCGGTCTGCCAATCCGACGAGGTCTAGCTTTTCCATCGCCTTTTTTGACGCCTTTGCCTGCTTGACACCGGTCAGTACGAGGGGCAGTTCAACATTTTCTTGAGCCGTAAGAACGGGGAGTAGGTTGTAAGACTGGAAGATAAAACCCATCATTCGGGCGCGGTATTCGCTCAAGTCGTTGTCGGACATTTCTGCGATCACATTGCCCGCAACAGATACGTCTCCGCTTTCGACGGTATCAAGACCAGACAGGCAGTTCAACAGAGTGGTCTTGCCAGAACCGCTCGGCCCCATTACGGAAACCATTTCACCCTTGTCGACCTTCATGTCAACCCCGTCCAACGCCCGCACTTCGACATCTCGCGTACGGTAAACCTTCGTGACGCCGTGCGCCTCAATGATGGGTTGCGTTTCCATGGGAGGGCTCCTCAAAATTCCTGCTCAAGAACGTTAAATGTGCAATGTTTGGCGACTGGTGACCGTAACTGATACGCACAAGAATCCGGTTCAGTTTGCCCGCGTCAAACTAGGCTGACGACTAAACGAAAGTATAAATCGGGGTGTTTGCGATCAGCGCCCGTCTAAGTTTCAAGGAAACGGGGGAGTCGGATGCTAATCCTTGACGGCGCGGCAGACTACGACTGGCCAGTGGAAGGCGATGTCGTCGTCGGATATTTCTTCGATGCCATATTCTCGCTTCAGTTGGTCGGATGCGGTGATGAAATCTCGGTGGAGGGATTGAGAGGTTTGTTCGGAGGTGCCCGACCGTTTCACCCAGTGGTTGAAGGTCATGTTGACTTGAGTTGCTTGGTTGTGAGTTATTTTGAACCTGGCGTCTGTGATCAGTGTTGACCATTTGGACGGGGAGGGCGCGGCAACATGGGAAGGGTCGCGCTCGGCTTCCACTCGTTGGTGCCATTGGGCGAGTTCGTGGTTTTCGGAAGTAGTGGTGTCGCAGAGGAGGAAGACGCCGGCGGGTTTCAGGACGCGATGGACTTCCGACAGAAATTGAGGGATGTCGTGGAAATGATGGGCAGCAGTTCGGCAGGTTACGAGATCGATCGATTCGTCAGGGTAGGGGATGTCGTGGGCTTCGATGATTTCGAAGCGTACGTTGTGGATCTCGCGGTCATCGGCGATCTTCCGGGCTTGGTCGAGCATTCCTTCGGCGAAGTCGGAGGCGATGACCGTGTTGCAGAACTCGGCGATGGCAAACGCCGTAAAACCGGGCCCGGTTGCGATGTCGAGCGCCAAATGGTACCGGCCCATGGCCGCCAACTCGGATATGATCCCCAAGCTGTCGCTCGTCGCGTGCGGAACGCTGACGGCGTAATTTGCCGCCTGGCGGTTGAACTGTTCTTGAGCGTCTGCGGGTTCCGCACTCACGACAGGTGAGCCATCATGAATTCAACCGTTCGAGCCATCGAGGTTGTCGCCGCGCCTTCGTCGTAAACCTCGGGTCGATCATCGTTGCAGAACGCGTGCTGAGTACCTTCGTAGATGAAGAATTCGTTTTCGACGCCGGCGGCGGTCAATCCTGACCTGAGGCCAGGAACGGCATCGGTGGCGTCGTCGTGCTCGGCGAAGTGGCCTTGGATAGGGCACTGGATCGATGCGGCATCAGGGAGACCCGTCGGCAGAACGCCGTAGAACGGAGCGCCGGCTTGGATTGCGCCGAGGGACGCCAGAAGAAGGGTCATACCACCGCCCATGCAGTATCCTAGGCATCCGACCTTGCCCGTGGAGTTTGCTTCATGGGACCGGAGATACTCCGCTGCGCCAACAAGGTCTTTCGACGCTTGCGGAATCTCGAGCTCGTGCATGAGAGTCATCGCATGATCGGGTTCCGTCGCGGCCTCGCCGTGATACAGGTCTGGAGCGAGGGCGACGAAACCACGGGCCGCATAACGGTCAGCCATATTCTTGATGTGCTGGACAAGCCCCCACCACTCCTGAATTACAAGCAAACCGGGTCCAGAGCCGGACTCAGGCAACGCTAGATAACCCTTAGTTTCGCCGCCGTTGCTCGGATATGTGATCATCGAACCTGCCATCGTGTTATTCCTCCTCAGGTCGGGTGCAATCTGCCGAAGCTCTTCCGAATTCTCATGGAATAAGGTTTAGCACATGGAAAAGCTGCTCAGCGTCGCGATCGGTGGTGCCGCAGGTGCATTGGCCCGTTACGGCACGGTCGTCATCTACCAAAGATATTCGCCGACAACGTTTCCAATGGCGATCCTCACGGTGAACGTGCTCGGTTCGTTACTCTTCGGCTTGGTCTGGGCATACGCTGAAGATCGTGATTGGGTGTCTGAGAACATGCGATTGCTGGTGTTGACGGGATTCTTGGGGTCTTTCACGACGTTTTCGACATTCGCGTTCGACGAAGCAATGTTCTTCCGCAGCGGCAGTTGGGCGATCTTCGTCGCCAACCTGCTCATCAGCAACGCCGCTGCGTTGGCCGCGGTGTTTTTGGGCTTCCGAATCGGTAAGGTCTTCTAACCGCGAAAATCACGCACCGACCCCACGATTCCGCAACCTAATGCCGCGTCACGCCCATCTCGCTGTGCATTATCGGCGTCGACAAAAACGCATCCGTGTCGATGCTCCCAAACCGAGCTGGACTGTACATTTCTGTGTCGATCCTAGTCCCTCCATCAACCACATGCTCGGCAAGCAGCAACCCGGAAACCGGATTGTAGGCAAATCCGCCGGAGTGGAAATGCGCCCCGACGTAGAGACCATTCACGCCCGGCACCGGTCCGATGACCGGCTTCACGTCGTGCGCCAAGCTGATCAATCCCACCGTATGGTAGTCCCATTCAGCGCCCTCCAACAGGGCGGTCCGGTTTATTAGATTTCCTTTGATGAACGGAAGCGCTTCTGGGTGCGGATCTAGTTCTGAGACGTCAAAGTCGCGTCCGCGCATCTCGTAGGCCTGGTGGTCGACTGAGGTCCCTACGAGCAAGCGGTTGTCATCTGTGGGTCGGACGTACCCGTTGAGGATGTGATCGTTGACCGCGGGAAGGCGTGGCGGATTTTGGAATGGCTTCGTGACGAACCGCTCGTGGACAAAGTTTTTGTATGGGATTTGGAATCCTGCGTCGGCGAGGACGTGGTTCGTCCAAGCGTTGACCGCGCAGACAACTGCGTCCGATAGGATGGAGCCGCTGGTGGTAGTGACCTCGCGCACCGCATCGTCGCGGATTTCAAACCCATTCACGGTTTCGTTTTCCCTGATTTCTACACCCATGTCCACTAGCTTGGCCTTGAGGGCAGAGACGTAGTGGAGCGGTTCTGAAAACCCGGATCGGTGATCGAGAATGCCAAATTCGTTGTCTGCTGATCGGAGGTCGGGGAATCGCTCGCTAATCTCGGAACCGCGGATGATGTCGAACTGTCCCCCGTTCCGGCGCCACATTTCGCGCAAATCGGCACCCGCGGCGAACACTTTTTCGGTGAAGAGATTGAGGCATCCGACTTGGTGGAAGTGGTATCCGTCGAGAATATTGCTGAAGCGTTCGAAGATATCGAGGGCGATTGCGCGGGCCCGGACCTCGGTTTGCGTGGCCATCAACATCGTGATGATGCCGCCAGACTGGAGGCTGGACCCGCCACCCACACGACCTTTGTCGATCACGGTGACGCGCTCAACGCCCTTCTCGACGAGGTGGAAAGCCGTGCTGAGGCCGGTTACACCGGCTCCGACCACGACAACGGATTCTGGATATTTTCTTGGCACGGGCAACCATTCTATTCTTCGTGTCTCTCGGGGTCCTGTAGACGGCGTAATCGGCGTATAATTCGGGCCGTAACCGCCTGATATGGCGTGTGTCTCGCAACCTGTTGAACGTGTTGGGGAACTGGGATGCCCGGAAGAATGAATACATACCGACCGCCGATCATGGGTACGACCCATATGGTCTCCGCCGGTCACTATCTCGCGGCTGCCGCTGGGTATCGGATTTTGGAGGACGGTGGGAATGCGGTGGATGCCGGTGTTGCTGCTGGTATTGCCATCAACGTGACGCTGCCAAGCGCAACGAATTTCGGAGGCGTGGCGCCCATCGCAATCTACGATGCCGCGTCCGACGAAGTCGTGACCATCAGCGGACTCGGTCGCTGGCCTAGGGCAGCGAATATCGAGCACTTCAACGAACACTACGGCGGACAGATTCCACCGGGAGTGTTGCGGACGGTGGTGCCGGCCGCGCCCGATGCGTGGCTGACGGCGATCGAGGAATACGGGACGATGACTTTCGAGCAGGTCATCGCACCAGCGCTGGATCTGGCCGAGAACGGTTTTCCGGTGTCGGCCTATTTGAGCGAGGGGTTGCAGACGACGGAGGACGATCACGAAGGCGGAGTGGCGATGTGGCCATCGACCCGCGAAATCTATTTGCCGAGTGGGCGGACACCGCGTGCCGGTGAGATTTTGGTGCAAAAGGATTTAGCGCGGACGTTCAGGCGGTTGATTGAGGCCGAACAAGGGGCGTCGCATCTTGGCAGAGAAGCGGCGTTGCGGGCCGCGCGCGATCGGTTCTATCTTGGTGATATCGCCGAGGAGATGATTGCCTTTTCCGATAGCGAGGGTGGATGGATCACTATGGAGGACTTGGCGGAGTTCTCGGTGAAAGTTGAACCTCCGGTGTCGGGCGAGTTTCGCGACTACACCGTGTACACATGCAACGCGTGGTGTCAAGGTCCGGTAGTCGCCCAGACGCTCCAGATACTCGAAGACGATGATCTGGCCGCAATGGGGCATAACTCAACGGAATACATCCATCTGGTGACGCAGGCTCTCGACCTGGCTTACGCGGATCGTCACGCGTATTACGGAGACCCCGATCTCGTCGATGTGCCAATCGACGGTCTATTGTCCAAGGGATACACGCGGTCGAGACGGGCGGATGTAGATATGACGAACGCATATCGTGCGATGCCTGAGCCAGGCAACCCTTGGCCGTATCAGGGAGTTTCTAGAAACGGTAGTGCTTCTGTGGCGATGGCGGCGGCTACCGGGGGAAGGATGCAGGACACGAGTTACGTGTGCGCGGTGGACCGGTGGGGGAACGCGTTCTCGGCGACACCAAGTGATCCGATTGCGCCAAGTCCAATCGTTCCGGGGCTCGGCATTCAGATGTCGTCACGAGGTTCACAGACATGGCTCGACCCCGAACATCCATCAGCTCTCCAGCCTTGGAAGCGACCGCGGCTAACGCCGAACCCGGCTATCGCATTCAAAGACGGCAAACTCTTTATGCCATTCGGTACACCCGGCGGCGATACGCAATGCACGTCGATGGTCCAACTATTCCTCAATGTCGCGGTTCACGGTATGGATCCGCAGCAGGCCATCGAAGAGCCGCGTTTTGCGACGTGGAACTTCCCAAACTCCTTCTGGCCTCATACCTATTTTCCGGGTCGGTTGGACCTCGAGGGACGGATCGATGCAGGCACGGCCACAGAGTTGGTAGGCATGGGGCATGATGTTCATGTGCTGGACGACTGGACACCGACCGGCGGAGCGATGACCGCAATCAGAGTTGATCAAGAATCGGGCGTGATGTCGGGCGGTGCAGACCCGCGCCGAGACAGCTACGCCATTGGAAGGTAACGAAACCAAAAAATGCCAAATCTAGATGAAAACCTCGCCTTCGCTTCCGCGACGGAGCTGCGAGCACTGATCGCCGATGGAGAGATTACTTCCACTGAACTCACCGAGCTATATCTGTCACGGATCGATAAGCTCGATGACCAACTCCATGCGTTTTTGACCGTGACGCGCGAGATCGCACTCGAACAGGCCGCGAAGGCCGATGCGGCGACCGCACGCGGCGAAAGCCTCGGCCCCCTGCACGGTCTTCCGATATCGATCAAGGACCTTCAAATGACGAAGGGGGTTCGCACAACAGGCGGTTCGTTGGCTTACAAAGACCGGGTGCCGGACGCGAACGCGGCCTACATCGATAACATCTTCGATGCCGGCGCGGTAATGCTCGGCAAGACGAACACTCCTGAGTTTGGTCATCTCGGCACGAGTGACAACCGGCTTGGACCGCCATGTGGCAACCCGTGGAATCCAGACCGAACCTCCGGTGGCTCAAGCGGAGGGGCCGGTTCGTCCTTAGCCGCGGGACTCTGCGCCCTTGCTACTGGTGGAGATGGCGGCGGATCCATTCGTATACCTGCGAGCTTCAACGGCATCTACGGGATCAAACCAACGCAAGGGCGCGTCTCTAGCTATGCCGGAACTGACGGTGCGCCAGCGGCGAACCTATTCAGCCAGCAAGGGCCGATGTCGCGCACCGTCGCCGACTCCGCGATGCTCCTCCAAGTTATGTCGGGATACGATCCTCGTGACGCAAGTTCGATGCGCGCACCAGTGCCTGACTTTGTCGCCGCTGTAGGTCGGGAAATCGAAGGGCTGAAACTCGGATGGAGCCTCGGATGGGGCTACGCGGCCGTCGATCCTGACGTAGCCGTAGCCGCGGAAGCCGGTGCCAAGGTCTTCGAAGAACTCGGATGCACGGTTGACGAGTCTGACATCGTCCTCAATGCACCTTTCGACACCTGGTACGTACTGTCGACATCTAGCGCCATCGCCGTGAACGGCCATCTGCCCGAGGATCAGTTGACTTGGTACGTCAACTACGGATTGGAGTACGGACGCAAACTGAGCGTCGTCGATTTCGGACGTGCTCTTGGTGAACGAGACCGGATGATCCAGCAGTTCTGGGACCAGTTCGACAAATTCGACCTCCTTCTCTCGCCAACTATGGCGACGACCGCATTCGAACACGAAAAATATCCTGAAGAGATCGGCGGGGAACCTGCGACATGTATTCCCTGGTGGGGCTACCTACCGCACACGCATCCGATCAACACCATCGGCTTCACCGCCGCCAGCGTCCCGTGTGGTTTCGACTCCGACGGGATGCCAGTTGGTCTCCACATCGTCGGCAAACCCGGCGATGAGGAGACGGTCCTGGCCGCCTCTGCGGCATTCGAGAAAGCTAGGCCATGGGCGCACCTCAGGCCACCAGTTTCGTGAAACAGATCCCCCTTGATGCAACCCGTGCCCCGGTCATGTCATTCTGAACGAAGCGTAGCGGAGTGAAGAATCTAACGCAGCTGCCCCCATTCAAGACCATTAGATTCCCCGAAACTCTCGAAGTGTCACACTGTCGGTGCATGCGACACCTTGGCCGAACCAGATACTGATGAGTATCATGCGTATGCACGAAGGGCTTTTACAGCATTGACCCGGCACCGATACGACACCCCCATCAACAAAGACCTTGCCCGCGAGCTCTTCAACTTTTGGGAAGAAATCTTCGGACCTGAAGACCCTGACATACCCATCGGGGTATTCCTCGGTGAAGAGGCCGATCACAATCGTCACGTCGTCCTCTTAGAACGAGACGGCGATGTGCTCACAGGCACATGCGGCATCATGATGCCTCGCGCCAATCCTAACTTCGCAGGCATCGGCGAGGTCGCAACGCGGCCGGAGTATCGAGGCCGCGGCATCGCAAACCGCCTTTGCCAACAATCCCTCGACGAGTTCGCCGAACAAGACGGCGAAGTGGTTTTTCTCGGCACCGAAAATCCGGCTGCGGCGCGGATCTACCATCGCCTCGGCTGGCGACGAATCGCAAACTCGACCGTGTATGCCAACGTGACGAATGACGATTCACCCGAAGAATACTTGGCGGACTACTTCCGCACACCGTCAACCGTCAACATCGCGCCCGGTGACGCCTCTATCAGAGTGCCCATGATTCCTCTGTTGTTGACGCCGCATGACTGGCAAGTTCTTGACGGCAATCTGCCCACGCCGATGATCTCTACTCGTTACGCGGAGCAGAACTCCTGCATGGGACTTTACCGCAAGTACCAATACCTACTCGCCCCCTCTTCGCAAAGCGAAGGGGGACGCGAACGAGCGCAGCGAGAGCGCAGGGGGATGCTCGCCGAGTGGTTCGCGGCGAAAACTGATGATGGACGGCTCGTCGGTATCGCGACCGCGTTCGTCGACGCGGAAAATGTATGCAACGTCGATGGATTCATCCATAAACGATTCAACGATTCCTATGAACCTCTGATCGGTGCAGCCATCAAGTGGGGCGAATGGCAAAACTCCGTTCAGTTCGCCGCGAGGCTTTCGGTTGAAGATGAAGAGAAGCAAGCGAAATTCGAGACACTCGGCTTCCGCCCAACCCCCTCCCCCTTGCAGGGGGAGATTAAGAGGGGGGCACCAGATGACGCATTCACCATCAGCGAACGCGAGGTGCCAGCAGTGTCGTTGATGCTCGAATAGGGTAGGCGGAAAACGCTCATAAAGTTTCGACGAACCACCGCCTTCCGATTACATTCGGCCCCTTTGACTCCCTTTGATGCGTATCACTCCCTCAGTACCGCGAGAAATCCTCGAACCAATCGCCAACCGACGGTAAGCCAACTTCTTCAACCATGCTTGTTTTAGAGCGCGACAGAGAGAAGATCACTGCCTCTGCGACATCGCGCGGGTGTGCCTTGCTTTGACCATATTTTTGCATCACAGCGTCGATCGGATCATCGATATCGAAGTCACTTGCCACGCTACCCGGGAGTATCTCGGTGACGAGTATCCCGTCTTTTATTCCCAACCGACGGACTGCATCAGTAAAGCCTGCCAGCCCGAATTTCGCCGCGACGTAAACAGGTGTCGCGTTGCTTCTGCCAGGACGGGCACCCAGCGTCGTGATGTTTACGATAATTCCGGGTTCGGCCGACTTTAAATGGCTCCAAAATTCTCGGCACATCCAGATCGGGCCTTTCACTGTCGTGTCGATCGCGCCGTGGATCTCGTCCACATTCGCGTCGACCAACGTCCCTGAGAGCCACCCCGCCGCATTGTTGATCAACACATCGACTCGGTTGAACTCTTTCTCGACTATCCGCCGCAATCGCTTGATTTCATCGGGTTTGGTTACGTCTGTTTGACTTACCAGCACTCGCCGTCCAGTCTCGGTCTCAATTCGTAATTTGGTATCGTTTAACGCTTCTCGATCGCGTGCGACCAAAGCTAGGTCGTATCCTTCGCGCGCCAACGCCACCGAGATTGCCCGTCCGATTCCTTTGCCACCGCCAGTGACAAGAGCTACTTTGTCTTTGTGGGAATACATGAAGCTTCATAATACCGACTTGCCAACTTCAGGATACCCATAAACTCACAGTTGTTGCCCTGTTCAATCCAACTTCTTCACCATCACAAATACTGGCACCTCGATCGTTTCGACGGTGCCATCGTCTCGCAACAGCGTCCAACGGTCCATAACTGGGTCGCCGCATATCCGGTATCCCAGCCTGCGATATAACCGGATCGCGTCGTCGTTGTCGATCTCTACTTCAAGGTTGACTTCGTCCAGATTTCTTTCGGCGGCGATGGTTTCTACGGCATTTATCAGGGCGGTGCCCACACCGATGCCTTGGAACGCAGGGCCGACATCTAAAGCGAAAAGACGCAGTGATCCCACCCTTTGATGACCCCACCCTCCAATGCTGACGGCGCCGACCGCCCGACCCTTTAAAACAGCCACCAGCATGGTGCGAAGTCCGCATTTGCTTTCCTCCAGCCGCCGTTGGAGTTGTGCGGCGGAAGTCCCATAGGCAAAAGACTCGGCCAATGATTCCAAGTCGCTTTCCGCCGCGATTCGGATTTCTAGCGCGTCCGCGTCTATGCCGGGCTGTTTAGGCATCTCTCGGTGGAAGGGCAGGTCTGAAACCTTGCCTTTACCCCATCTCGTTCGCTTCGCGAAAGGGGCTGATGGTCAATTCGGACACGTGATCAATGACGTAATCCGGCGGTTGGAGGTCGTCCGGGAATTGGAGGCCACGCCTTACCCATGCAGTTTGCATCCCGAACCGTTTGGCTCCGTCAATGTCGGCTCGGGGGTTGTCGCCGACGAACAGGACTTGACCGGGAGACGTGAGACCTGTCATGTTCAATGCGTCGCGGAAAATTCTCGGATCGGGTTTCTTGTAACCAGCTGTTTCTGAAACGATGATGAAAGGGGCGAGTTTGTCAATACCTGCCGCCTCACAGGTAATGTGCTGAGTGGCGGTGGTTCCGTTGGTGACGATTCCCCACGGCACTCTTCGCCGATTAAGGTCCGCGAGGAGACGGTTATTGTCCGGATCTGGTCGAACGTGTTGCTTCATCTCAGAGCGGTACCAGGGCAGCAACAGTTCCGGTTCAAGTCCCGCTTCAGGCCACTCGTTGACCCACCGTGAGAACATCGCATGGCGGTCGACATAGCCGTCTTGATCCCAACACACCATCTTGGCGACGGCTTCGTCTCGTGTAATCGATGTTGCGTTGCGAAGACGTGAGTTGTAGAAGTGAGAAGCGAAGCGGATGAAGGCCGCTTCACGGTCTATGAGGGTGTTGTCTAGGTCGAAAAGTACGCCTTGGACCGTTTCAGCCAATGTTTTCCTCCGATTTTCAGGTATCCATTAATCGTCGCATCCAATGGCATAATTCGGGGACGACCTTTGAACGAGAGTCCGTCAACATGACTGTGCCCAGTACCGAACCCGCCCTATCCCCATCGCTCTACCATCGCCGAATCATGGATGCTACGCAGCCTTCGATGGCCTTCGACGGCGGCGATGTCTGGGAATGGCAGGCTCGGCTACGGCCTAAGGTGCGCGAGCTTGTCGGCCTATCGGATGATGATCGAATACCGCTCAACCCGGTCTCTATTTGGAAACGAGAACATGCCCACGGTTCGATCGAAAAGATCGTGCTCGCCAGCGAACCGGGTTCAGATGCCGTCGCCTTCCTCTGCCTGCCTGCAAATGCAACTCCCCCTTATCCCTTCTTCATCTGCGTTCAGGGCCACACCACGGGGATGCACCACTCGATCGCGGTCGAGCGCGACGACAACCGCGTATCGATGGAGGTTGCCGGCGACCGAGACTTCGGATTGCAGTGCATGGCGAGAGGCATCGGCGCACTCTGCATAGAACAGCGCTCGTTCGGTGAACGCCGCGAGCGTGTTCAAGAGCAGGTATCTACGCATGGATGCCACGACGCAGCGATGCATGCTTTCATGCTCGGACGAACATTGATCGGCGAGCGCGTGTTCGATGTTGATCGCGGTCTCGATTTTCTCGAGACGCGGAACGACGTCGACTGGTCTCGCATCGGTGTCATGGGCAACTCTGGCGGCGGCACCATCAGCCTCTTTTCGGCTGCTCTCCTACCCCGGATCACTCACGCCATGCCTTCCTGCTACTTCAACACATTCCGCGATTCCATCATGTCGATCTATCACTGCGCCGACAACTATGTTCCCGGACTACTCCGATATGCCGAAATGGCCGACGTGATGGGACTTTTCGCCCCTCGTCCTGTCGTTATCGTTTGCGGCGCAGAGGATCCGATATTCCCGGTCGATGCCACGCGCAGGGCTTTCTCAGATCTGCAGAAGATCTACCGTGCAGCTGGCGCCGCCGATCGTTGTCACCTGATCGTAGGACAGGGCGGCCACCGGTTCTACGCCGCCGACGCCTGGCCCGTCATGCTGCAAGAACTCCGACGTTAAGGTAGACGCGCCGCGATACTTCGACAAAGCCGAGCTTCGCGGCCACGCGCAGCGAAGCGGCGTTGTCTTCCCCGGCGCTCCAAACGGGAGTCCGATCCATTTCTCGAATGCGGTGAGCCACGATGCACGCCGCGGCGGTGGCGAATCCTCTGCCACGCCATCCTTCCTCGGTGAACACGCCGATATCGCCATATCCCGTCGTCACGGCATTCGTGTGGGCCACGGCAACCAGCTTGTTCTCCACCACGGCGCCGGCAACCACACCATCCGTCAGCAACTCTTCGAAAGTCGAGAACCCCATCCTGTGCGGATTGCTTTCATGCGCAGCAAGTAGGTCAGAATCTGCTAGCACAAGCTGTCGGACCTCGGGTGTCGAAAACCCGATTATGCGACCGGTCAACGTGTGGTAAACGTCGCCATAGTGATTGACCCGGACGTTTGCGTTCTGCTCAATGAGATCAGACAGCGGGACAGCCAGTTCGGCAGATACGTTCGGAGAGATAGGTTGCCTACCCCACTCCTTGAGTTCGCACAGCAATCTCCAAACCGAATCAGGGCTGCGTCCAAAGCACCAAGGTTCTTGCGGCAAAGAATGTGACTGGACGATTACGCCGTCGAACCACGCCAACGAACCATCCACGTACGCTGACGCGAGACCACGCCTCAGGAGGTGGGTTGGGATCGCGGACTCCGGCGAATCACCGATTGCATCTGCTACGAGATCGTGGTCATTTCGCAAATTCGAGAGACCCATCGAATCCTCCTACCCATTGAGGACAATCAGTCCCATTCAGGATGACGCGTTCTCGGCCTGCTCCGCGAAGTGACGCTTCAAGCGCGGATACAGCTTGCGGTATCGCCCGTAGGCTACGGCGTATACGTCGGCCGCTCCGGCATCGGGTTCAAGGCGATCAAGCGGTCGTATCCATGCCCGGCACGCCTCCTCAACCGAATCAAACTGGTCACCGCCGACGGCTGCAAGTATCGCCGCTCCATACGGCGCTCCGCCCGACGGTCCTACCCGCACAACCGGAACTCCAAGTACATCGGCCTGCATCTGACGCCAGACCTGACTGCGCGCGCCGCCGCCGACAGCCACCGACTCTGAAGCATCGATGCCCAAACGCCGCATCAACTCAAGTGAATCGCGCAGTGCAAACGTCACTCCCTCCATAACCGCACGCACAAGATGCCCACGCTCATGCCCGGCGTGCAAACCGACAAATACTCCTCGTGCATTCGCGTCAGCATGAGGTGTGCGTTCACCGGTCAAGTAGGGCAAGAACGTTAGTCCGTCCGCCCCCGGCGCAACGCCAGCAGATTCGGCTACCAACTCGTCATATGCGGGTGGTCTGCTTTGCGGCCCAACCAACGAACGACTAAACCACGCTAGAGCCGCGCCAGCGGACAGTACGACGCCCATCAGATACCAAGTATCGTCAATGGCGTGGTTGAAAGAATGTATGCGCATTCCAGGATCGACACTCGGACGTTTGATCGGCGCAACTACCGCACCGGATGTGCCGATGGAGGTCTGCATGGTGCCTTGCTCCACGACACCAGATCCGACCGCGGCCGCGGCGTTGTCAGCTCCTCCGCCAACGACTGGCGTACCAGCTCGCAAACCCAATTCATCCGCGGCGTTTGCGGTGAGTCCGCCTGTCACGCTCGCTGAACCTCTGACTGGCGGAAGAATCGCCGGGTCAATTTCCAGCGCGTCCACCATCTCCTCCGACCAGCGATTCCGTCGGACGTCGAACAGCAACGTGCCCGCTGCATCCGACGGTTCAGTAGCCCGGATCCCAGTCATCAACAACCGCACATAATCCTTGGGCAACAATACTGTGCGCACCGAGTCGAACAGACCGGGCTCCTCGTCACGCACCCACAGCAGTTTTGGAGCCGTAAAGCCCTCTAGAGCCGGATTACCCACGAACCGGCGCAATCCCGTCTTGCCCACTCGGTCACCAATGAAACGACATTGATCGGTCGTGCGAACGTCATTCCACAGTATCGCCGGCCTAATGACCTCGTCCGCATCATCCAGCAACACTGAGCTATGCATCTGGCCCGACAACCCGATCGCCTTGACATCCCGAACGCCAACCTGCGCGCACGCCGCGCGGACCGCATCGATGGTGCCGCGCCACCAATCCGACGGATTCTGCTCCGACCATCCAGGCTGTGGGACCGATACTTCTTGCGGAGCTTCGGCCTCGCTGACAACCGTACCGGACTCATCGACGATCAATGCTTTGATCGCGGTGGTGCCGACATCTATTCCAAGGTAGTGCTGCGGCATGATTCTCTCCTATCCGAAGGCTACGGCATATCATAGACCGCACGCGGAGGAGGCACAACAAACAAGACCGTTGCAAAACTCCGTCATTCCGGCGAAAGCCGGAATCCAGAGGAGCGGTGCAATCGGGGCCAGGTCGCCGTAACGGTCGCTTCTTCACCCCGATCACGGGTTTGCAATGGTCTCCAACAAACAAGGGAGTTACGTGATGTACGTGGGAACGCAATTCGGAGCTCGTCATGAGACGGATATCCGGCAGCTCGCGCAGCTAGGCGTCGAGCACGTTGACGTACCACTCAAGGAGCATTGGAAACAGTGGACCGTCGACCTCCTTGTGTCGTACCGCGAGAAATACGCCAAGTATGGGATCAACGTCGAGACCGTACACTCGCCCCTCGGCTCCAGAGATGCCTTCACCAACGACATGACCTATCTCTTCCTCGGCCCCAGCGACGAGAAGGAGCGCGAGTTGGACAGCCTATGCGAGATAATCCGCATGGCCTCCCAAGCCGGACTCAGAGGACTGCTCTACAACATCACCATCCTCGGTCACCTCCGAACGCCACCGCGATACGGCCGAGGCGGAGCAACTCTCTCATCGTTCAATTACGCCGATCTAGACCAGTCGTTGCCGGAGTTCGAAGGCGGGGCAGCGGACGCCGACACGATGTGGGAGCGCATCGATTACTTCCTGTCCCGCATCATGCCAGTGGCCGAAGAGTACAAAGTCCAAATGGCATGTCACCCACAAGACCCCGGCATCAAGGACAACGAGTACCGTGGTGTCGCCCGCGTCATGGGTACCGTCGAGGGTCTAAAGAAGTTCGAGGCGATGCACGCAAACCCCTACCACGGCTTCAACTTCTGCCAAGGCACCGTCTCCGAGATGCTGGAGAAACCGGGCGAAGAGATCTACGACGTCATCCGATACTTCGGAAGCCGCAAGAAGATCTTCAACGTCCACTTCCGCAACATCAAAGGCGGCGTCCTCGACTTCGTGGAAGTCTTCCCCGACGAAGGCGACGTCGACATGCTAAAAGCCGCCCGCACCTACAAAGAAGTCGGCTACCCCTACATGCTCATGCCCGACCACGTCCCCGGCATCGCCGGCGATGAAGCGAACCAAGTCGGCTTCGCCTACTGCTACGGCTATATCCACGCCATCATCCAAGCCGTGAACGAAACATAAGCACTCGCGGCTACGACCATGATGTGTGTAAAATCTCGTGGTCAGTATGAACGAACTTGAACCACATAACGCTCAGTACCGAGCCATCGTTGGCGATTTGGCGAAGATCGTCGACGGTGCCAGAGCTTCAGCCGCTCGCTCGGTGAACGCCGCAATGACGGCCGCGTATTGGTTGATCGGGCACCGCATCGTTGAGTTAGAGCAATTGGGGGATGAACGGGCGGAGTACGGCACGGCATTGATCGAACGGCTGGCGACGGATTTAACCCGTCGATTTGGTCGCGGCTTCTCGCGCCAGAACATCCGAAATATGCGCCTGTTCTACCTCTCATATCCTCTGGAGCAGATTCGCCAGACACCGTCTGGCGATTTCACCCTGACCTCGCGATCCCCGATTCACCAGACACCGTCTGGCGAATCGGAGATTAACGTCGGCGACATGGCCCCCAGTGACCTTATTTCTGCCTTTCCACTGCCTTGGTCCGCATACGTACGACTGTCGTCGATCAAGAACTCGCGAGCTCGCGAGTTCTACGAATCCGAGGCCATCAGGGGCGGATGGTCAATCCGTCAACTCGACCGCCAGATCAATTCACAGTTCTACGAGCGCACCGCTCTGTCGAAGAACAAGGTCGCGGTATTGGAGAAGGGAGAGAAACCCCGTACCGAAGACCTAGTACTGCCAGAGGACGAGATCAAAGACCCGTTCGTCCTCGAATTTCTCGACCTAAAGGACGAATATTCAGAAAGCGATCTTGAGGAAGCCCTCATCCGCCATTTGGAGACATTCCTATTGGAATTGGGCGATGAATTTTGTTTTATCGGTAGGCAAAAACGCCTGCGGGTCGGCGACCAATGGTACCGAGTGGATCTGTTGTTCTTTCACCGCCGATTGCGAAGCTTGGTGATCGTCGACTTAAAGATCGGTAGTTTCAATCACGCCGATGCAGGCCAGATGCACTTCTATCTAAACTACGCCCGAGAACATTGGATGCGAGAGGACGAGAACCCACCTGTAGGACTCATTCTCTGCTCCGAAAAAGACGAGGCAATAGCTCAGTATGCCTTAGAAGGGCTCCCAAATACCGTGATGGCTGCGGAATACCGTGTCACCTTGCCCGACGAGGACCTCCTGGCTGAGGAACTTGACCGAACGCGACAGGCAATAGAATTGCGAGCATCGGTTACAGTGTCGACAACGGTCGCAGATGTCGAGATTTCGGTCAAGCCACCAAACCCGTAAGAGACGCCTTCGCCACACCGGAAGGCGGACGTCGAGTTAAATCCAGCGTCGAAGAATCACCATCAACACACACCAAATCAGCAGCCCAAACAATGCAATCCAAAGCAAAAACCGCAGAAGAATACCTAGCCGAGCTTGACGACGACCGTCGAGAACAACTCTCCATCGTCCGCAATGTCGTCCTCGAAAACCTGCCCGAAGGTTATGAGGAAGAAATGCGTTGGGGCATGATCTCCTACGTCGTCCCTTTCAGCGTGCTGGCCGAAACCTACAACAAGCAACCCCTCATGTACGCCGCCCTGGCTTCACAGAAACGCCACATGGCCGTGTATCTGACGAATGTCTACGGCGATGAATCGGTCGAGAATTGGTTCCGGGAGCGTTACCTCGCCACGGGCAAAAGGCTCGACATGGGCAAATCATGCGTTCGATTCCGCAAACTCGACGACCTGCCCCTAGAACTCGTCGGCGAAGCCATTGCCAAAACCCCGATTGATGAATTCGTCGAGGTTTACAAACGCTCTCGCGAGGGCCGGCGGAAATGAACCCGCACGCAAAATCTCGCCATCTTCCTCGATGAGAACGGGGGAGGGCAAACCTAACCCTGCTGCCTGATATCGCGTCGCTCGAACAAAACGAACGACAGGCCGATGAGAACCACCGACAACGCCGCTAAAACCGCCGCATTCGCCCAATCCATCCCGTTGACCAACGGCTCATTGCCTAGGTAATAACTGAACGGCGTCAACCAACCCAAATCCGCCAAGCCGTCGTTCAACTCACCGAACGAGTTGAAGAGGTGGAAGAAAAGAGCCGCCCCGATCGCACCATAGATCGAGATCGACGTCCGCCCCGTCGCCGCACTCAACGCAAGCGCAAGCGACCCGAATACCAGACCGATAAGCGACTGCAATACCGCCGTCGCAGCAATATTCCCGACCGACATCCCGAGCCCCGCCGCCAACGACCCCAAGGCGACCCCCGCGAATGTCGCAAACCCGACGGCAAACGCGAACAGAACCATCGGCACCGCCTTCTCAATCACGATCCGATTCCGGCTGATCGGACACGCAAGCAACAAGCTCATCGTTCGGCGAGACTCCTCACCCGCCAACGCTCCCCCTCCCATCACAACCGTCACGACAATCACCGCCACCGGCGCCATAAAACCAAACGTCTCAAACGTGTACCAACCCTCCGGCGTGCTCAAATCCCCGCCACCGAAAAGCGCTATCAACTGCTCCGGCAACTGATCAAACGCCGTAAGCGTCTCCTCAGGAATCGACGCATACATCGGACCCATCATAACTCCCATCATCAGGAACATCACCACCGACGTGATCAACAGCAAAGTCTGATAGTCAGACATCGTCTTCACCCAGATCGACGACACCCGCGCCGAACCTGCAAGCCGACCAATCAATCGGTTCAACACCGGATTGCCACGAACCCTGTCCAACATCGTCGTCCCGACCGACTGCCCCTTCAAATCTCGACGGTTGAACCCGATAATCGACGCCACCAACAGAATCACCGAAGCCGAAACCAACAACGCAATGTGACCCCAAGCCACGCCATTCGTCGCCGGATCGCTACCGTCGAAATAGTACCAAGGCAGGAACTTCAGCAGCCCGTCACCTCCCTCAACCAACGGCAAGAATCCAACCGCAAAGAACGACACCGCCATGATCGCCGTCGTCACACCCGTAGCCATCCCACGATTGCCGGTCATCGCACCTATGGCTGTAGCCAACATGCCATAAAACAGCGCATTCACGAACAGGTGCAGCGACAACGCCTCGACGTCCAAACCCGCGATCTCGACCCCGAGAACCGCGGCTATCGGATGAACCGTCGCCCAAACCGCTACTGTCGCCACCGCCACCAGCATCAACAGCGAACCCGCCTTCGACAACAACACGAACGTACGACTCTTCGGATTCGACAGCAATATCCCCATCGTCCCGTCCCGCTCCTCACCCGCGATCGCCGAGGCACCCATCACCAACGCGATGGCCGCCACGACCAACCCGCCCCAAGTCCCAAACACCACGTTTATCGCCAAACCACCCACGTCGATGTCGTCACCGATCCCCACCAGCGACCGAAACGCCTCCGGCAACGAGGTATAAATCGTCAGATCGATCTCGCGATAAACCGACATCCCGAAGAGCAGAAACAGCGTCAACGAGACCGCCGTGATCGCCCATCCCATCCAACGATCACGTATCGTCTTCGAAAATACGTTCGCCAGCGTCATCCCGGAACCTCCATTTCCTCCTCGCCATCGTGGTAGTACGTCAGGAAAATCTCCTCCAGATCCGCCTCGCTCGTCTTGATATCATCGATCCCGTAGCGTTCAGTCGCCATCGTCAGCAAATCTCCCATGTCACCACCAAAAGACATCTCGACATGGTTTCCCTCAACCATTACGTTCCGAACACCATCCACCGCCTCAAATGCCGCGACGTCAGCTTCCGCATCAAGCACGAACTCGACCTGACGCGTCGCCTTTGACCTCAACTCTGCGACCGATTCCACAGTTATCAGCCGACCATTCCGAATGATTCCAACGCGGTCTGCAACGCGTTGTACTTCCGACAGCGTGTGGCTCGACAAGAACACCGTCCTGCCCTCCGCCGACACCTCGCCAACCATCTTTTGAAACTCACGTTGCACCAGCGGATCGAGACCCGAAGTCGGTTCGTCCATGATCAGCAAGTCTGGACGATGCATAAACGCCTGTATCACTCCCACCTTCTGCCTGTTGCCCGTCGAAAGATCGCCCACCTTCCTCGTCAAATCTGAATCTAGGCGGTCGGCTAGTTCATCGACATACGACCAGTCCACGCCACCGCGCATATTCCCAAAAAAGGTCAGTGTATCCATACCCGTGAGGTTTGGATACAGCGCGAGGTCACCCGGAATGTACCCGATGTGCCGACGTATCGTGACCGCGTCACGGTGCGTATCCATACCAAGAATCGTCGCACTCCCCGAAGTCGGTCGAATCTCATCCAACAACGTCCTGATCGTTGTCGACTTACCAGCACCGTTCGGACCTAGAAAACCGAAGACCTCACCCTTCTGGACGTCAAGATTGACGTCTTCCATGCCCAGATGACGGCCGTAATACTTCGTCAATCCTACAGTGTGTATCGCAGACTTTTCCGAGCCTGATTCCGACATCATTTCTCCAGCCTCCTGATGAGAACTTAGCATACGCCACATGATTCCCTCGAAGGGGATCTGTGCACAACTACCGTCATTCCGGCGAAAGCCGAAATCCAGAGGGGAAGGGCAACGGGGAAGCACCACAGATTCGCGCTCTAAACTGGCGCGGCATCAGTTCTGCATCGAACCCGAAGGCGTGGACCGAGTTAAGCGGGCGAAGCAAAACCGAAAGCGTCACTTCAGCGCTTATCCAGCGGCTAAGGGCACGTTCTCAGCCGAAATTACGACCTCGGCATCGTGTAACGCTTGGATTTTGTCGTCGCCATATCCAAGGATGTCGCGCAAAACCTCTTGAGTATGTTCCCCGACGAGCGGTGTCGAACCAACCACCATCGGCGTACGGTTGAACTTGATGGCCTTGCCGGTCACCCACATGGTGCCGGCGACCGGATCAGGGACCTCCATCATGATCTCGCGCTCAGTCAAGTGCGGGTCGCGTGCCGCCTGCGCAGTGCTGTTCACGGGAGAGCAGGGCACACCGTGAGCGGCGAGGTGATCTGCCGTATCCTGCATATCCTCTCGTTGCGCAAACCACTCACTCAATCCAGCCTCTAAGGCCTCTGCATTCTCCGAGCGCAGCGCACGGGTCGCGAAGCGCGCATCTGTCAGCCATTCGCGCTTCTCCGTCGCCTCGCACAGCCGCACCCACATGGCATCGTTGGTCGCCGCGATCACTATCCAACCGTCTTGAGTCTGGTAAGTACCGCCCGTGCCTCGACCATTACCCTCACGCGGCTGCTCGTAACCATCGCCCAAATAAGCAGAAATCGGAATTTCATTCACCGTGTATCCCGTGTCGGCGAGACAGACTTCGATCTCCTGACCGATTCCCGAGAATTCACGCTCCCGCAGCGCGGCCAGCGCACCAATCGTGGCGTGAAGCGACGTGATGCGGTCGATGAGCGGGAAGAACGTGCGGATTGGCGGATCGTCCGGAAAGCCGGTCAGTGACATCAGTCCGCCCATCGCCTGACCTATCGGATCGAATCCCACTCGCTCCTTGTACGGGCCGTACTGCCCGTACGCCGACGCGTTGATCATGATGATCCGCGGGTTCAGCTTCTTGAGCTCTTCGTATCCGAATCCCATCACCTCGATCGTGCCGGGCCTGAAGTTCTGGAGGAAAAAGTCCGACTCCTTGACGAGGTCGCGCAGCACGTCCTTCCCTTCGTCGGTCCGCAGGTTAATCGCCAGGCTCTTTTTGCCCGAGTTGTACTGCACCCAGTACGCGCTCTGGCCGCGGACGCGCGGGCCGTTCCGACGGCTTTCGTCGCCGCTCAGTGACTCTATCTTGATCACCTCGGCACCCAGCCGCGCAAACATCAGCGCACAACGCGGCCCGGCCTGGTAACGTCCCAAGTCGAGGAGTCTGAGTCCCTCGAGCGGTGTCTTCAAATCCTTCAAATCTATGACCTACCCTTCCGGTCCAAGAACGGCTTGAATCCCTCCAGTACCGGCGTCGGTGCCAGTTCATCTTTCTGGGCATCCAACTCGTTCTCGTAGTGCGAGCGCCAGCCCTCACCGATATCTCGAATCAGCAGCCGCTTCACACCCTGAACCATACGCGGATCGTTCGCCGCGATCAAACCCGCCAACTCCATCGCCTTCTCCATCAGCTGCTCGCGCGGCACGAGGTGATTCAACAGCCCAATCCGCAACGCATCCTCGGCTCCTACGACGCGTGCCGTGAAGAGCAGTTCTTTAGCCATCGGCCAACCGACCTGCTGCGGAAGGCTCCAGGTGGAGTTGACCCGACCATACTGCACCGCCAAGAAGCGGAAGCGAGTCGCCTCGCAACCGATACGCATGTCCAAGCTCGATGCGAGCACCGCGCCGCCGCCATAAGCCAGGCCGTTGAGCGCGCCGATCGTCGGTTTCCTAGACGCCGCAATGTTCCACGCAAATTCAGCCCTCACCGGATCCGATGGCGGCGGACTATCCATCTTCGCCAACTCCGCCATCTCGTGGATATCCGCGCCCGCCGAGAAAGCCCGTTCGCCCGACCCAGTGAAGATGATCGCATGAACGTCATCGTCGTCGTCGAGCTGCCCGACGGCCGCATTGATCTCGCTCGACAGCTTCCGGTTCATAGCGTTAAGAACCTCCGGCCGATTGAGCGTGACGACGCCGACATGGTCTCGGATGTCAATAAGCAGATGCTCGTAACTCAATCGCCGCTCCGTTCGCCGCTGGTTGGTGCCATCAGATGAACCGATCAATTACTCGACAAGATGGCTACGATTGGGAATCGTAGCACAAGGGGTGAATGCCACACACGCAAATTCCCCTTCCGGACATCGACTAGAATTACCTAGCAAAAATCCAAACTATCAACCCAGCAAGAACCATGAATTTCAACCCACAAGATCACCTAGCGCCCATGGACCGCCGCGTAAAGCTCTTCGAACGCGACGATCAACCCGCGTCCGCGGTTACCCTTTCCCGCACTTTCGACACCAATATCGGCGACCTCTGGGACGCTGTCACAAATCCCGACCGCATCCCCCTTTGGGCCACCAACGTAACCGGCGACCTCCAACTCAACGGCCGCTTCCAAATCCAAGACAACGCAAGCGGCACCATCATCGAGTGCGAACCGCATTCCCGCATCGCCTTGACATGGGAATTCGCCGGAGACACCAGCTGGGTAGAGTTCAAATTCGCCAGCGAAGCACCCGACCAAACACGCCTGACCTTGACCCACACCGCCCACATCTCGCCGCATTGGGACACCTATGGTCCCGGCGCTGTCGGCGTCGGCTGGGAGACGGCCTTCCTCGGACTCGTCCACCACATCGAACACCCCTCCGACCCCAAACCCGATGAGATGGAGTTCGTCACCTCCTCCGAGGGAATCGCCTTCATCACCAGCAGCAGCGAACGATGGGGCCAAGCAGCAATCGCATCCGGCACCGATCCCCAAACCGCCCAAACCGCCGTCAACCAAACCACCGCCTTCTACACCGGCGTTCCGATCTAGGGTTTCCCCCGTTTACGGGGGAAATGTCCGAAGGACAAAGGGGGCACGTCGCGCCCAAAACAACCAATCCCCTCTCCCGCCGAGCGGGAGAGGGCTAGGGTGAGGGCCCAGGCCGGCGCGGTGCCCGCATCAATACCATTCCCGCCACCCTCGTCATTCCCGCGTACGCGGGAACCCAGAGACAAACAAAGCACGCCGTCCCCTCGCGCCCAGCCCTACCTCGGATACCGCGCCTCCAACGCCGGCAACTCCGGAAACGGCGCGTGCGGCGCGACCTGATACCAATACGCCACCGACGCAATGTCATCCGCCAGCGGCTGATACCGACTATTCGGCTCCGGCCACCATCCCAACGCCTGAATCGTCACCCGCAAATCTTCCTCAAACCGAATCGGATCGAGGATGTGCCACCGATACAAGCTCCACTTCGGCGGACCCTCACTCCCCGGATGCTTCAACGTATTCCCAACATACGCCGTCGTATAAACCTCAGGGAAACCGTAACTCCCTAGGAAATAGTCCTCCGTCCCCGTCCCGCATATCGTCGGAAATTCGTCATCACCATCCATATAGAACTTGATCTCACCCTCGCCGAACCAGCCGTCCGACAACTGCGTCCAAGCCAAGAACGTCCCCACATACTGACCCTGACCCTTCACCCCGTCAAGGATCGTGTAATCAGGGTTTGACCTCTCCGTCACCGCCCGCCGCCACTGCGCGTGGAAATACCCCGCATTCTCCGACACCTCACTCTCCGCGTACGTGATCTGGTAGAAGAGCCGAACATCCTCCTCCCACTCGTTCGTAATCGTCACCCTAGCGTGACCCCGAAACGGCATCGGCCAGTAGCAGTTCAACGCTGACGTTGGATTGACGATCACCGCCAATGAATTCACCGGCGCATAAAGATCGTGCCCCACTGCAAAGAAATCCGTCAACGGCACCTCCACCGACGGAGACTCCTCACCATCCCAATAAAACCGCAACACACACCCACGCCCACTACCTCGCCACTCCCGCTGCGTCGTCATCCAAATATGCTGAATCACCCCCGGCCCACCAACATCCATCAAAGTAGTCGACTCACCCGACCTCAACCAAACATAAGGCCGCACCTTCCACCCCTGACCGAGAGCTCTGGCCGGCGAGGCTATCGACCACTCACCACCCTCCGGCACCGGCACCGCCATCCCACCCATTCCCTTCGCCCCCGTAGGATTCTCGGCGGAGACGGAGCGAGTGCGGGCGTTCGTCATAAGCGGGAGGGCACCAAGGCCCATGTTCAAATTCGTTAGAGAGTCCACTTGACTGCTCCTCGTTTGGTGGTCAATTCGGAATTTGACGGTACTCTACTATGCAGTGGAAACATCCCCTTCGCTTGAGCGAAGGGGACGCGTGCGCAGCACGCAGGGGATGCACGGGACCGGGCGGGTCGTCTGCCCCCGTCACTCCCGCCACCCTCGTCATTCCCGCGTACGCGGGAAACCAGAGAAAAACAAAGCACGCCGTCACCAGACGCTAGACCACAACCAACTGACACCCTCATGCGCGCTGCTTGGACGATCGCGGCGAAACAAAGCGCAGGATCAAGTAACCCATAACCCCTGCAACGAGCGAAGCCCCAAATATCCCTATTTTGCTCTGATCGATCAAGGCGAGATCATCGAACGCGATCCCCGACACGAAGATGGCGACCGTGAAGCCGATGCCCGCAATCAATGCGACACCGAGAACGTGCCCCCAGCGTACCGTCGAGGGCAGTTGACCCAGACCCAACCGGACCGCCAGCCACGAAAAGCCGAGTATCCCAATTACCTTTCCGACCAGCAGCCCCGACGCTACTCCAATCGTGACGGGACTGTTGACCGCTTCGAATAGCGTGTCGGACGTGAAGACGATTCCCGCGTTGGCGAGCGCGAAGAGCGGCAGGATCAAGAAACTCACCCACGGATGCACCATGTGCTCGAGACGCACCAACGGCCCTTCGGTGCCCCGGCTAAGTTTCTCCACCTGCTGCGTGATCGACTCCGCCTTCTCGGTGTCGCCCCGTTCCAACGCTAGCTCGAAATCGTGCAACAGCAATTCCACCGCTTTTCGGTAGTCCTTGCGCTCCAGATCCGGCTGATCAGGCACGATCGCCGCCACCGCGACGCCGGCAAGGGTGGCGTGTATCCCCGATTCGAGCAAGTACTGCCACATCAAAACAAACAGGATGATGTAGAAACCAAGTGAACGAATTCCCAAGCGAATGAATCCCCAAATCACGACGAACATCCCGACCGCGAGGCCCAGATGTAACCAGTCGATCGTATCCGTGTAAAACGTCGCGATCACGGCGATTGCACCCAGGTCATCGACCACCGCCAACCCGAGTAGAAAAACCCGCAACTCGGCAGGAATATGCTTCCCCACCAGTGCAAGCACCCCGAGCGCAAATGCGATATCCGTCGCCATCGGAATTCCCCAGCCAATCGCACCGTCGCCCGAACGGTTGAAGAGCAGGTAGACCGCCGCCGGCACCACCATCCCGCCGATCGCCGCGAACGCCGGCAGAGCCGCTTTCCTGAACGTCGAAAGCTCCCCGTGCCTAAGTTCCCGTCGAATCTCCAGCCCCACGAGGAAGAAGAACACCGCCATCAACCCATCGTTGACTAGATGCTTTAGATCCTCCGAAATCCCAAAGATGTGGATATCGAACGCGATGTGCGTGTGCCAAAAATCCTCGTAAGTGTGTGCCCACGGCGAGTTGACCCAACCGAGAGCCGCCACCGCGCCCAACAAAAGGATGATCGCACCGATCTGTTGAGTGTGGATGAAGTCCTGAATCGGCTTGCGGACCGCGTTGACGAGGTACGCCGGAGACTTCGGTGGCTCAGGAGCCTTGACTGCTTGAAGTTTTGCCAAAATCGCCTTCTACATCGAACTCGGACACGGTTTCTCATACAATCCATACGGCCCAACTAAGAATCATACAAACCAACGATTCCAACATCACCAATCACCCAAATTCGCAACCCATCTGCGTAATCCGCGGTTGACCCCCTCCCATGCAAATCCGCGAACCAACAAAACCCGACGCCCCCATCTACCGCCTCCTCCGACTTCGCGCCCTCAAAGAACACCCGACCGCCTTCTCCTCCTCCTACGAACAGCAAAAAGACTGGCCTCTTGCGGCCTTCGCCGAGCGACTACCCGACACCCCCGGCTCAACCGACTCCTTCCTCCTCGGCTGTTTCGTTGAAGGCAACCTCGTCGGCTCGATAGGATTCTTCCGACAAGATGAACCAAAGAGCAAGCACTTGGGCATGATCGTCGGCATGCACGTCGCCGCCGAGCATCAGGGCAAGGGATACGGCCGCCGCCTCGTCAACGCCGCTCTGGAACGGGCACGTCGCACGCCCGGCCTTTCAATGATTCACCTGACAGTTACAACCACAAACATACCTGCAATCTCGCTCTACACATCCTTAGGCTTCCAGATCTACGGCACAGCACCACGCGCCATGTTCGTAAATGGCCAATACCTCGACGAACACCTGATGGCGTTAAAACTCGACTAACCCTCCTCAACACTTTCCTCCCCTTCGCAAAGTGAAGGGGACGCGTGCAAAGCACGCAGGGGATGCCCGAAATCCACCGCACCGCCCCGAACCCACAACAACCGTCCCCTCTCCCGAGAGCAAGCACCCCACCCCTTCCCAGGGGAGATCAAGAGGGGGTTGCGGGTGAGGGACCGGGGCGGCGAGGGGCATCAGTCATTCCCGCGGACCAACCGTTATTCCCGCGGAGCAACCGTCATTCCGGCGAAAGCCGGAATCCAGAGGGGACGCGAGCGTAGGATGCCCGAATCACGCTCGTAGCAGTTCCCCCTCATTCCCAACCTTCCCAATCTTTCAAATCATAGTTCAAAAATGCCAATTGTTCCTATATCAGACTTGACATTGCCCCAACACATGTATCATAATAACAACTAAGCGCCGAAGGCCGAGAAGCCTCACCGCGGCCTAGGCGCCCAGAGACATCGCCGCGTCGAACCGGGTTGTGGCCACAACTCTTTTCGATGCTGCAATAACCCACATACAAACAACCAGGTCTGCGGACGGGAGTACACATGGCGAGCCACAAGCGACAGCCCAAGCCGAAAGGTGAAAGCGACTGCTCATGGCCCACCGCGACGGTGCCCGTCACAAGCTTTATCGATGTCATGCGCAACGCCGACCAAAACCGGTCACGGGGGAGCCTGTGCTGCAGTGTTCGGGTGCGGAGTAGTAATGCGGACTCCGCCTCGCAAGCCAGTCGAGAACTCCCTCCCCTTGCCGATCCCGCCATTACCGGCGGGTACCCCGTCACTACCGACGAGCATCCCGCCATTTCCGGCGGGTACCCCGTCATTACCGACGAGCATCCCGTCATTACCGACGGGTACTCCGTCATTACCGACGAGCATCCCGCCATTTCCGGCGAGGCCCCGTCGTTCCAGACGGGCCCTCCGTCATTCCGGCGAAAGCCGGAATCCAGAGGGGGATGGGCAAGAGAGGGGCTCCCGATCAAGATCCGAACGATCGTTCCTCCTATCCGAATACGTCGTCTCCACATCGTCGTGCGGGGATGGCCACAGTGTCAACGCGGGGTTGAAGAACCAAGTGATGACGGGCGGCGACATCGAAGCGCCGCACGGAGGGCCGACGGGCTGGCGACGTCGGCGGCGCTGGACCCTATGATCCACCTACAACCAAATTCCGGCCGCAACCCCGACGACGCGGCGGTGACTCGACAACAGTCGTAAAAACACCTCAATGACAAAGACCTGAACAACAAAACCAAATCCCAAATCCCAAGCAACCCCGACCTGCCAACCCCATCCGCAGGCGCTTTAACGCGCCTCCTCCCCTTCGCAAAGCGAAGGGGACGCGTGCGAAGCACGCAGGGGATGCCCGAAATCCAACAACACCCCACCATCACCACAGTTCCCAAACCACACAACACCCCATCCTTTCCATCCTTCAAAATCCTTCACATCCTAGTTCAAAATCCTCCCCTTCGCGAAGCGAAGGGGACGCGTGCGAAGCACCCAGGGGATGCCAGCACCAAAGGATGATCCTCACTCTCGGCCAGCACTGGATCCCTCCATCCCGCGCCGGTCGACGATGTTTCGAGCACCTCAAACCCCGCTGCAGGCAGAATCTCCAAGTATTCTCCCAACCCAAAATTGCTCCAATACATCGTCACGCCATGGAAGTCAGGCTCCGTATAGCCCTCCTCGCTTCCGTGACTCAGGGTGCAAAGCAGATACCCGCCCGGCCTGAGCCATTTGTGAATCCTCCGAAACAGCGCCGGTTGCTCCGCTCGGGGAAGATGGAACACCGAGTAAAACGCAACCACCGCATCAAAGCTGGACGGTTCGAAATCCGCCGACATCACGTCATTGCAAATGAACTCGCCAGACGGCACATTCTCCCGGGCCCGACGCACCATCTCCTGCGAAACATCCACTCCCGTGACCCGGTATCGCTCGGCCAACGCCTTGGCGATCGGCACCCCAGACCCACAACCGATATCGAGCACCGCAGAACCGTCTTCGAGTCGATCCACCAGACCCTGTATCTCAATTCCCGGTTCGGTCCGACGCGACTCTTCATACGCCTCCGCACACGCGTCGTAGCTTCGCCTAACCAGCGACCGGTAATCTGCCTCTGGGTCAATCGCAGGAATCATGTCGCCGAATATACACTACGAACGTCCATTCGAACTAGAACGAAAACAACCCAAGGAAAACCATGAAAATCCTCGGCATATGCGGAAGCCTACGGAAAGAGTCTTGGAATCTCAAGCTCCTGAAAAACATGATCGCCAAAACCGCGGATAGGGGAGTGGAGTCGACAATTTTCGACTTGAACACCGTCCCCATGTTTCACCCCGATATCGAAGCTCAAGGCATACCGGCCGACGCCGAGGCCTTCCGTGACGCCGTCCGAGGAGCCGATGCCATCATCATCGCCTGCCCCGAATACAACGGCTCGATGACTGCCACCCTCAAGAACGCCATCGAGTGGCTTTCGAGACGCGGCAACCTGCTAACCAACAAAATATTCTTCATCATCGGCACCGGACCAGGACGTCCCGGATGCCCGCGGATGCACATGCACGCCTCCTACAGCATCGAGTCGGAAGGCGGCCACGTCCTCCACCAACCCCGAGTCCTCCTACCCCAAGTCGCAAACTTCATGGATGATTCCGGAAACATCACCGACCCGGAAGTCGACACGCTCCTAGACCAGGCCGCTGAAACCCTAGTCGACTACACCAAACGCCTAACCGACGCAGGATAACCACCAAAACGTCGAAAAACATGACCGTACGAGCAAAGGGAAACCTCACTAGGCCGATCCACGCCATGCCAGACTTTGTCGTGGACGCACTCACCAAGCACGGACTCATAGATTCCTATCAATCCCGACCCGCTTACCAACAGAATGACTATATCGGCTGGATAAAACGCGCCAAACGTCCCGAAACGAAACTCAAAAGACTGAACCAGATGATCGACGAGCTACGCGCCGGCGGCGTATACATGCGGATGGACCACCCACCAAGCCGCCGAACCTAATCTACCCTCATCCAAGCATTAATCGCCGCACCAGCGGTATCGGCGATGGAACCCCCGGCCAACATAGACGACATTCCTAAAGTCGACCTCCACATGCACGCCGAAACTTTGGCGCGCTTGGATCGCCTAGTTTCAAGCCGTAACGGCGTCCCACCCCACGATTGGGCAAAAGATGTAACGGCACTTGCCTATCTGCCGCCTGGGATGCCTCGGCTCGAACACGGACTTTCGGCCCGCCAACGCTCCTCTGACAACGATCAACTCCTTGCTTTGAATGATGACGATGCGATATTCGTCCAATGGCTGACAGACGCACTCTTCGAATCGGCAAACGATGGCGCGATTCTCGTCGAGATGCGCTTCGGTGGGAAGCTTCGTCAAGGGTTCATGTCGCTGTTTCGCGAAGCCGAATCCAAGGTCAGAGAGACATATCCCTCATTTCACGCCGAAGCACTGGTGACAGGAGTCTGGCCCGGCAGAGGCGGCGCATCGGCCGCGTTCGCATCCGCACTCCAAGCGGCCGAAGATGGTCTCGGAGGAATTGATTTCATACCCATTCCGTACGACCGAGAAGCCGACTGGAGCGAAGCCTACATCTGGGCACAACAAGCCGCAGACACTGGCCTAGGCATCACGGCCCATGCCGGAGAGTTTAGTATCGCGAATATCGAAGCCGCGCTGATGCTCCCGACGGTTAAGCGAATAGGTCACGGAACATACGCAGTGGCAGATCCCCGGTTGATCGATATCCTTCTAGAAAAAGACACAACCCTCGAGTTTTGCCTGACCTCCAACGTGGTCCTTGGCGCTGTGCCTTCCCTTCATGACCACCCGATCAGAAAATTGATCGAGTGTGGGGTCTCCGTGACGCTTGCGTCCGACGATCCCTTGCGTCTCTGTACAAGCATCGGCCGAGAGTACGAAATTGCCGCGCGACTCGGCATCGGCACTGAGCAACTCATGGAGATGAGTTCAAACGGAATTCAGGCCTCATTTGGTTCACTCAACAGGCCCCAGTCGTCAGCATAGGTGGGAGCAGATTTCAAACCTGCACCATCACTCCGTGTCACACCGCGCAAATCCGTTAACTGACCAAGAGCGATGCCACCGAGTACCCAACCTCCAGGCTGCGAAGCCTGAAAGGAACGCTTCACTGCGACCAAAGGTGCGGCCACGTCCCCCTCATCGCAAACTACATGGATGCATCCGGCAACATCACCGACCCGGAAGTCGACACGCTCCTAGACCAGGCCGCCGATAGCCTCATCGCATTCACCGAACGGAATTCCAGCGCCTGAAACCCGCCAACCCAAAGAATCACAACCCCATCGAACGATAAACCCACCCGATGTCCAAATGGCGGCGCAGATGCGCCGCAAGCTTATCGAACTCCGCCTCTTGCGAAAACGGTTCTACCTCGTCGGGAGGATCGAGACCTTTCATGCGCGCCAGATTAGTGACAACGGTCTGCGTGAATGCGTCGTTCTTGAATAAGTCATGCAGGTACGTCCCAAAGACTCGACCTGTGCTGTCCAAGAACCCGACTGCGTTGCCACCATTTAGCGACTCCATCGCCACCGACGTACCCGTTGGTCCATCGCTCATCCCGACGTGAATCTCGTACCCGGACACCTTCAATTCGCGAGCACCGGCGAGAAGTCCACGGTCCGCCAAAATCTTGGCTTCGGTGCGCGACGTCAGCTTGTCGCCAGCAAACGCCGTCTCAATATCGAGGATTCCGAGACCATCAACCAATGGCCGGTCTGACTCAATTCCTTCCGGATCATGTATCGAGTTGCCAAGCATCTGCAACCCGCCGCAAATCCCAACGAGTGCGCGCCCATTCCAGATGTGCTCCCGGATCTTCGACTCTATGCCGGATCGTCTGATGAAATCCAAGTCCGCCACCGTCACTTTCGAGCCCGGCAATATCACGAGGTCAGGCTCGCCGAAATCGCTCACTCGTCGGATGTATCGAAGATGCACACCGGACCGCAGAGCGAGTGTATCGAACTCGTCGAAATTCGCGATTCGAGGCAACGCCACGACCGCTATCTCAACGTGATCGTCAGCTGCTTCGGTGTTTGACCAGCGCGCCTCCCGAGGCGAATCCTCCTCAGGGACATACAAATCTGACAGATACGGCACCACCCCGATCACATCGACACCCGTCAAAGCCTTCAACCGGTCGAGACCATCCCCCAAAAGACTCGGGTCGCCGCGGAACTTATTAATGATGAATCCCTTGACCAGTTCCCGCTCCTCCGCGCTAATCAAAGCATTCGTCCCATAAAGCGAAGCAAACACCCCTCCCTTGTCGATATCCCCAATGATGAAGACCGGCGCGTTGGCATACAACGCCACCGCCATGTTGACGATATCTCCCGCCCGAAGGTTGATCTCCGCCGGGCTGCCCGCACCTTCCACCACCACGATGTCATACTGCGCACGCAGTGAATCGAGCGACTCCTTGATGGTTGTCCAAAGCATTTCGCGCCGCGTAAGGAAATCTCTCGCCTGTAACGTGCCGTTCATCTTGCCCATCGAAATTAGCTGCGAGGTCGCATTCGCTTCCGGTTTTAACAGCACCGGATTCATCTCGACAGTCGGCTCGATGCCCGCTGCCTCAGCCTGCACAACCTGCGCTCGGCCGATTTCGAGGCCGTCCGGCGTTACCCCTGAATTGCGGGACATGTTTTGAGCCTTGAACGGAGCGACCCGATAACCGTCCTGTGCGAACACCCTGCATAACCCGGTCACAAGCAGGCTTTTCCCCACGGAAGACCCGGTTCCCTGCAACATCACAACCCGACCAAGCGGTTGTGAGCCAGTGTCGTGAATACCCGTCATGAGTCCATCGTACGTCGCTGTGCAAAAATACCGTCATTCCGGCGAAAGCCGGAATCCAGAGGTGCCGGGCAGCGGGGAGGCGCAGGTGACCTGACCTTAAACCCATCGCAAGTGGGATTATGCAAATGACCTGCTTGTACCGTTGACAACATCGGCAACTGCTGGTAACGTGAACCGAGAAAGCCAACCAAAACTGGTGGTGCTCGACGATCGAGCACAGATAGGGAAAGCGGTGAGAATCCGCTGCGGAGGCGCCACTGTAATCGGGTAGCCCCTCGCTAGAGCCACTGTCCACGATGGATGGGAAGGCGCGAGATGGGTGATGATCCGAAAGCCAGGAGACCTGCCGGATTTGGCTGAGCAGTCGCTCTTCGCCATAGGGAGCGTCTCAGGTTAAGGCTGGGTCTCAAACGAGAACCCAAGATCTATCCGGTGCAATCCCTGTCGCGTAATGGCGACGGGGATTTTTCTTTTGGGATCCGCAAGTTCCAGAGTGCCGCACCTGCGCTCTGAACGACGAAAATCGCGTGCCGGCAGATGGTCGGTACGTCGCCGCGCGGGATGGCTACGCGCCGTCTCGGAATTCAGCAACACGCCGGTGTTGGTGAAGCTAGGCCTCGGATCGGCGGTACTGGCGGTCGCCGGAATGGTGCTGGTGATAGTCGCCGCCGCAGTCGGTCCCTTCACCATACCCCCGTCTCTGACCATCGGCATATTGCTCGAACATCTCGGGTTAGCCGAGACCACCGCTTCAGACGCCGAACGAGCCATCATCACGACGATCAGATTGCCACGCATCCTGCTTGCGTTGGTCGTCGGCGCCGCCCTCGGTGTTTCTGGTGCAGTGATGCAGGGACTTTTTCGCAATCCGATGGCCGATCCGGGAATCATCGGCGTATCCGCGGGTGGTGCGCTCGGCGCGGTCATCGCGATCACCCTCGGCCTCCACGCCGTGATTGCCTTGGCTCTGCCCGCAATGGCATTCGCCGGAGCCGCGGGCGCGCTCGCACTCGTTTACGTCGTGGCCTCGCTAGGCGGACGATTCTCCATGGCCGCCCTCCTCTTGTCCGGTGTCGCGATCAGCGCCTTTATCGCCGCAATCATCTCCGCGATCATCCTCTTCACCTCAGATCTTCAAGCACAACGGGAGATGCTCTTCTGGCTCGCCGGGGGACTCGGCGCGTCTACTTGGACCGACATCCGAATCTCAACACCCTTGGTGCTTTTAGGAATCGCGATCGCGATCCTGCTGTCACGAGATCTGAACCTGCTCATGGTCAGCGAGGACGAAGCTAAAGCGCTCGGCGTACGAGTAGTCCTTACCCGCAACGTGCTGTTGTTGGCCGCATCGCTAATCACTGGGGCCGCGGTCGCGTTCTCTGGAGCGATTGCCTTCGTCGGTCTGATAGCACCTCACACGCTACGACTAATCATCGGCGCCGATCATCGCGCGTTGGTCCCGTTGAGCGCCATTGGCGGAGGATTATTCCTGCTCGCCGCCGACACGCTCGCCAGAGTTGCCGTAGCCCCCGCAGAAATCCCCGTCGGCGTCGTCACCGCTCTGGTTGGCGCTCCATTCTTCATTCTGTTGTTGGCCCGCAACAAATCTCGCGCATCAATGCTCTGAAACCCGAAAGGTGATGAATTGAAATCAGTTTGGAAAGCCGGATCCATCGCGATCCTGATCGCAATCTTTGTGGTCACAGCTCTGGTCGCGTGTAGCGCAGATCCGGAACCTACACCGCAACCGACTGCAACCCCCGAACCAACGCCCGAACCAACGGCGACTCCACAACCTACTGCAACTCCGGAACCGACGGCTACTCCCGTGCCTGAACCCACCGCAGTTCCGTATCCTACGGTGCCCGGCATCGTAGACCCGAATAACCGTGGTTGGCCGCGGGAAGTCGAGTTGGCGGATGAGGTAGTTTCGATCGAGGAACCTCCGATGCGCGTACTGGCGTATTCGCTTGGTCATGACGAAATTCTCCTCGCGCTGATGAACGCCGAGAGGTTCGCGGCCGTTGGGCCGTTTACCGGCGACCCGGCTTATTCCAACGTCGCCGACTTGGCGGCAGGTTTAGCAACGTTTGAGTCTGGAGTCGAAAACGTCTTGGCAGCTAATCCCGATCTGGTTTTAGTCTCTCGGTACACGGACGCTGACGTCGTCGACCTCATCAAGGAAGCTGGCGTTGCCGTGGCGCGCACCGTGCTTGACGGTTCGGCATCTGGAAACATCGCCAACATCCTTCTGATCGGCTACATGCTGGGCGTTGAGGAGCGAGCGCTCGAATTGGTGGCGGAAATCCAAGGCAAGTTAGATTTCGTCGCCGAACG
Organism: uncultured Dehalococcoidia bacterium; assembly: GCA_951812795.1. GTDB lineage: Bacteria > Chloroflexota > Dehalococcoidia > Lucifugimonadales > Lucifugimonadaceae > Bin127. The sequence continues at coordinate 876,522 of OX638325.1, read as the reverse complement.
CGTTCCGCCGCTTGGAGACGCGGAGCGACCGTCGGTCATCGCAACCACCAAATACGCCGACTCGATCTACGTCGCGGGAAGCGACACAACCGAGGGTGGCATTGTCGAGGCCGGTGGCGGGATCAACGCAGCCGCCCGAGACGGAATAGTAAGCCACCAGACCGTCAGCATCGAATCAATCGCGGCGATGAGTCCCGACGTGATCCTAATTGCCCAACCGGTCGAGTACGGAGCGAATGAATACCGCGACGAACTGCTGGCCCATCCGGCGCTTGTGGACGTGCCGGCGATCGCCAACAACGAAGTGCACGTTGTCGATTCACGGAAATACACCACGCTTTCACACTGGAATGTACGGGGCATCGAGCAGACGGCACTGTTGCTTTACCCAGACCAGTTCGGCGACGTGGATTTTGTCGATTTCGAGCCGTATAGCGGGGAGTGACACGATGGCAGTAAGCGCTGACACAGTACCGATCATCGCCGATGAAGTGAGCGTACGACTGGGTGAAACCCAGGCTTTGGACTCGGTCTCGATCGATGCTGAACCCGGCGGGATACTGGGTCTGATCGGACCTAACGGTGCCGGCAAGAGTACGTTACTTCGGGTGCTTGCCGGGTTGACCCAACCCGACTCCGGCTCTGTAAGACTTGGCAATGCGCCACTGCGACGGATGAACGCTGGAGAACGAGCTCGCCGAATCGCGTACATGCCCCAACACGACGCCAATCATTCCTTCACCGCTCTGGAAACGGTGCTCATGGGAAGATATCCGCATCTCGGCCGCTTTGAATTAGAAGGTCGTCGAGACCGCAAAATAGCACGCGCCGCCATGGAGCGGACCGAAACCGTCAGATTCGAAGGTCGCCAATTGGATCGACTTTCGGGCGGCGAACGGCAACGTGTCGTTCTAGCCCGCGCATTGGCGCAACAGGCGGACGTATTTCTCCTCGATGAGCCGTCGTCAAGTCTCGATTTGCGCTATCGGTTGTCGATTATGGAGACGTTGCGAAGAGAGATCGAATTGCGTCAAGTCACTGTAGTCGTCGCCCTCCACGACGTATTCCTCGCCGGTCGATACTGCGACCGATTGGCATTGATGTCCGATGGTGTCATTGATTCAATCGGCGATCCCAGCGATGTGCTAACGACCGACAACCTACGGCGCGTTTTTGGCGTCGAGACGACCGTCCAACGCGACCCGGAAACCGGCAGCCCGCAAGTCTGGCTCGTCGGACCAACTCCATGAGTCGCCATCAAAAGCTGCGATCTATCAGCACTACCAAATCTCCGTCTGCGAGGAGACGATCATGACAGATACAACCGACGCGACAAGAGCACCACAGGCGGTCAAAGGATCAAGAATTAAGAAAGGGCTTGTCGTCATCAACACGGGGAATGGCAAAGGCAAAACAACCGCCGCTCTCGGTGTCCTGTTTCGCGCCTGGGGCAGAGAAATGCGGGTTGAGATGTTCCAGTTCCTCAAACATACGGGAGCGCGCTTTGGCGAGAAACGGGCTGCCGATAAACTCGGAATTCCCATCAAAGCGATGGGCGATGGATTCACTTGGCGCTCCAAGGACATGGATCAGACTCAGGAACTAGCCCGTCAACAATGGGAAAACTGCAAGCAGGCCATCCTATCTGATGAACACGATGTAATCATCCTGGACGAATTCACATACCCGCTCCACTACGGATGGATCCCCGTAGAGCAGGTCATCGACACGCTGAAGCAGAAACCTCATATGATGCATGTCATCATCACCGGAAGATACGCACCAGACGAACTCATCGAGTTCGCCGACCTGGTGACAGAGATGCGCGAGGTCAAGCACCCCTATCGAGAACAGGGAATCAAAGCTCAGCCCGGTCTAGAGTTCTAAGGGTCACGCGAACCCGATCACCAGTTTTGCAGAAGTAACTACATACGATCCCAGACGCTCATGTTTTCTTGGCAGGTCTGGACGAGAATTTGACTTGCCCTGATCTCAGGTGGGCGAGCATATCTTTGCCCATGATCTCGTGCTTGCCCGGATTGGTCCGATCTGGGAGAAGAAACTTACCTGTCGGATTGAGGATCGAAAGCGCGAGCAACTCGAAGACGTACTGCGATGCGTTCCACAACTGATAGTCACGGATTGAAGTTGCACCGGCTCTCTCGTCCAGTTCTAGATGTACGGTTTCGTTTCGGCGACTATTCAGTACGTCGATTACATGTGGGTTTTTGTTCTTCTCAGGGATTGTGAGTTGGTTGCTCTCTCCGTTCGTGATTGCACTGACCATTGCGTCTACGACGTGGCGCATTCCTTTCTCGGTTTGCTGACTCTTGAACCTGCCGATTGCATCGCCTTGATCCAAGGTGATGAATTTCGCTTGGTCGCCCTTGAACGACGGTGTAGACAGTATGAATTTACACATTCCCTCGAGTGCGGCGAAACTGGCGTTGAATGCCATTTCCACCAATCCAAGCGACAGGAAATGCTCGCTGACCGCGTAATGGTGAAACAGCTTTCTGAAAACCGAATCGTTGTTTGGATCACTGTGAATCAGGTTGAGATACCCAGTCAACATCTGGTCCAAATCGAATTCTCGCTGCGAGGAGCCGAGTTTCGAAAACCAATTGTTTCGAGTGCCGGCTAATGGTTTCGAGTTGTAGACCTGTCCCCAACTCGCACCGCCGCCTGACGCGTAACCAACTCCAATGGACAGTGCCGGAGTCGAACCGAATATGAATTTCAGCAACGGGGAGAATTGTTCGAAGAATCGATCGTATTCCGAGCGGTCGGAGCCACCGTCCTTCATCTGAATCGTGATTCGATGAGTGTCGTCGCTTTCGTCATCAGTCTCGATTGGATTCAATTTAGCAACGCGAATCCACCATTCATCGGATTCAATGGTCATGCGCGGAATCATTGAACTCCCCAACCTTGCTTTATCGACATCTTTCCCACGATCCGTTGTCCCATATTTGAACATCGCATCGTCGTACCAGAAATCCGGTATTCCCGACGCGCCAACCACGAAGTGAGATAGTTCATCGCTTGTCCAAGGCAGGTCAACCTTGTCGACGACAAAACCGATTTGCGGATTACCGGATGGGCGATTTTGTGTCCACGTGATCCCGGGAACGCGATAGACGTGGACACTCCCTTCGAAACCGAATTGCGGAACTCGTAGCGTAGTATTGCTGTCTGCTTGAAGTTTGTGAGGCAATAACTCGTCGTCGCTGTCTAGCGAACATTCGGCGATCATGCCTCTTTCAGACATTGAAAATACAGCCTTGCCAGGAAACACTTCACCGTCTTCCACTTCAACCTCGGCATCGTACGGTGTCTGTGGTGTGATGCCGTTGGCACCGCGCCAAAAATCATTGACGTGTTTTTGATGAAAGGTGGGTATTTTAACCATTGATTTCGTCCTTACCTGAACCGCCCGTTGGACCATTAGATTTGGTTGTTTTATTTTGAAATACGCACTGAGCATCGATCAGACTTGATCGGAACCGATATTCACACCACTACTCAGGCCAGCCACGCGTAGCTAGGATCGTATGTATTCATTATTGTAAAAATCTCATCCGATAAAGTCGATCTCCTAATCTGAACCGCTGGTTCCCTGGACGTCTGACGGCGGCTTTTCACCGCGGCGTTCGCGGTCCTTCGCGGCCCTAAACGCTCTGCGATCTTTGATAGCGTCCCAATGGGCTTTGAAGAACGTCGCTGCGGTTGCCAGCGCGCCACCTCCACCGGCGACCGCGAACACTTCAGAAGACAACCGGCACATGCCAAAAACTCAACCGCGTAGGTCGCGGCTGTTGAAGCGCTGTAAACCCACGGCGAAGGATATGGCTGCAATGGCTATGAGTACCAAGGCGTGCCAAGGTGTGATGCCGTTGATGAACGGTTTGTCGCCGATGTAGTAGTGGAGGATGGAGATGTATTTGAGGTCGGAGAGAGATTCGACTATCGGAACGAGGATATTAATGAGGTAACCGATTCCGACGATGGCGGCAGGTATCGCAATGGCGAGGGTCTTACTGCCGGTTGCGGCGCCTAGGCTGAGAGCCATGAAACCAGTGGCGTAGCCGAGCAGCAAGAGGCTGAGCGACATGAAAAAGAGTCCGGAGAGGGATACCGAGTAGTCCATTATCACGGCGCCGAGGATGATGGCGATGGCGATGGCGGCCACTGGGAGAACGCAGTCGATGATTAAGGCGAAGCTCTTGTGGATGTAGACGGTGGTCCGGCTGATGGGATTTCCGAGGAGCTGATCAAGGGTGTGAGCATGTTCTTCACCAGCGACGGCTCCCATGCCTCGGTTAACGGCGAGGGCGATAATCAAGACGGGAGTGATGATGCCGTAAGGGTCGGCGGTGAAGAATCCTTCTGGCGTCGCGAACTCTTCCGCGCTGCCGATGAAGCCTTGTATGAACTCTGGGAGTTCTTCGATCATGCCGGCGAAGCTGGTCGCGACGTCAGGGAACAAGAGGGCGACGTAGATGCCGATGATGAATTGACCGAGCGAGTAAAGGAGCATCGAGCGACGGCCGTCCCGCAGCGTTTTGAGGAAGATGTTGTTGTACATGGACGGATTCAAGCAACGCCTAATATACTGACTTTCATACTACACATCGGCACGGCGTGTCGAGTTGTAGCCCCGCCCCGACAGGTCACGAAGACCGCATATCGAGAACCAAGATGGTTACGTCAACAAAGGGGGATAGTGACAGAAAGATGGTTGCGATATGCCGAATAAGGTCCGTGAAGCGTTGAGGTTGGCTCGTGACGAAGGTTGGTACGAAATTCGGACGTCAGGCGGGAGCCACCGTCAATTCAAGCATCCGGACAAACCGGGCAGAGTTACTATCGCTGGACATCCACGTGATGACATTCCCCCCAAAACTTGGAACAGCATCTTGAGGCAACTGGGACTTAGATGATGGAAATGCCTAAAAGTGTGACCTACCACGTGCAAATCGAGGAGGGACCGACTTCGTTTGGTGCTCAAATCGTGGAGTTGCCAGGATGTTTCGCGGTCGCGCCGACACGAGAGGAAGTTATACGTCGTATCCACGAAGCCGCGAAATCGCATCTGCGCTCGATGGTCGAGGACGGCGAAGAGATTCCCTTGCCTGCTGAAGTCTCAGAAGAAGAGTTTCAGTTGGTATAAGGGCTGTCGTCCTGTATTGTGCAAGCGCGGGTCACAGACTCGCACCGATCAGGTCCATGGTGGATCTCGCCGAGTAGCCGCTACCGGGTTCGTTATTCGTCGACTGAGTAGTACTTCAAGAAAGCGTCTTCTAATGAGGCGTGTTGGCTCTCGAAGGTTTGAACGGGATATTTGGCGGCGGTTTTGATCAGCGAATCCATCGCCCCCTCGCCGCTGACTGAAAGATTGAAGGTGCGGTTGTCAACGTTGTCAGTTACGGCTACGCCGAGGAGGTTGTCGAAGGTGTCGGATGAGACGGGTTGAGTGAAGGTGATTTTGACGGTCCAAAGGCTTAATTCGGTAAGGTGGGCCACCGTGTCGATGGTCACCAATTCGCCGTCTCGGATGATGCCGACTCGATCGCAGGTGGCTTCAACTTCCGACATGACATGCGAGGACATGAAGATGGTTTTGCCTTGATCCTTTTCCTCGTGAATCATCTTTTGGAATTCGTACTGGAGGAGGGGGTCTAAGCCTGCCGTGGGTTCGTCGAGGATTAGGAGGTCAGGGTCGGTCATAAAGGCTTGGACGAGGCCGATCTTCTGTTTGTTGCCTTTTGAGAGTTGGCCGATTTTGCGGGAGAGGTCGAGTTTGTACCGATCGCACAGCGCTTCAAGTTTGACCGGGTTGCCTTGTCGGAGCTTGGTGAAGTACTCGGTGACCGTGGCACCCGTCATGTGGTCATACGTCACAAAGTCGCCCGGAAGGTAGCCGACGCGGCGGCGGATATCGATGCCATCGTTTCGTGGCGACATACCGAAGACCGTAGCTTTGCCAGATGTGGGGCGAATGAAGTCGAGGATCAGGCGGATGGTGGTGGTCTTACCGGCGCCGTTTGGACCCAGGAGTCCGAAGACCTCCCCTTCGTTGACATCGAGATTGAGCTTTTCGATGCCTACTACATCCCCGTAATGCTTGGTCAGGTTCTCCAGCTGAATCGCTGGTTGTCCGTTGCCTTGCATTGGATGCGTCGCGTTGATTGCGTATGCAGGCCGGGGTTAACCGCCAACTTCCAGCATGCGTTCCAAGGCAACTAGGGCATGACGTTTGGTATCTGCGTCAACTTGGATGACGTTTATGCCGACGCCAGCCATGATCCCTTCGAGTACCCACAGCACGTAAGCAGGGTGAATGCGATACATCGTCGCGCAAGGGCAGACGACCGGGTCGAGACAGAAGACCCGCTTGTCCGGGTTATCGTCACGGAGGCGATTCACCATGTTGATCTCGGTGCCGATGCCCCAAGAGGTACCGGAAGGAGCGTTTTCGACCGTCTTGCGAATAAACTCGGTTGATCCATAATAATCGGCGGCGTCCACGACCTCGCGCACACATTCCGGATGGACCACGACATTGACGTCGGGATCGTCGCGTCGCGCGTCTTCGATCTGTCGCACCGTAAATCGGGTGTGCACTGAGCAGTGGCCCTGCCAGAGGATGACTTTGCTACTGTGTATTTCCGATTCGGTCAGGCCGCCCATTGGTTTGAAGGGATTCCACACCACCATATCGTCGGCCGGGATGCCCTTGGCCAATCCGGTGTTTCGTCCGAGATGTTGGTCGGGGAGGAACAGGATGCGCTTGCCGCGTTCGAGCGCCCAATCGTAGGCCGCGTCGGCGTTAGACGACGTGCAAACCAATCCTCCATTGCGCCCGCAAAGCGACTTTATTGACGCGGTGGAGTTCATATACGTGATTGGAATGATCTCCGCCGACCCGTCATTGCCTTCGCCGAGAACGTCCATAAGATCGTCCCACGCGTCCTCCACATCGTCGGTCGCCGCCATGTCGGCCATCGAGCATCCGGCCGCCATGTTGGGGAGGATCACGTTCTGATCTTCATCGCTGAGCAGGTCCGCAGTTTCGGCCATGAAGTGGACGCCGCAGAAGATGATCCACTTCGCTTCCTTCGCGGCCGCTGCCTGTTTCGAGAGCAGATATGAGTCGCCACGGAAATCGGCGAATTGAATGACATCGTCGCGCTGGTAATGGTGGCCGAGGACCACGGCTTTGGTCCCGATCTCTTTGCGAGCGTATCGGATGCCAGCTTCGACCTGTTCGGGCGTCATTTTGAGATAGCGCGTCGGAACCTTCTGCCAACGCACGCCGGACTGGAACTCTTGCTCAAGCGTTTTCGTGCGGAGATTCCCTTCGGTCTGACAGAACGCCGATTGTTCGAGTTCAGTGACCGGGATGATGGTCTTAGGTGTTGAATTGATGGAGATCATGGTGCCTCCTCGAGTTTGCAGCCGTTTAGATTGTCGGCTGGCCGACTAGCGACCACGGTGTCGCCTCGGTTACTTCGACGGTTATAGTCTCCCCGGTTCGGACATTGCAATCGACATGCGCGCCATCGTCGACGTAGACGATCTTGTCGTTGCGGTTTCTTCCAAACATCCTGCCACGTTTGCGTCCCTCCAAAAGAATGTCGGTCGACGTTCCCACTAACCCTGCGTGTTTCTCCGCTTGAATCGCACATTGTACAGCGTCGAGTCGCTGATGTCGTCGCTTTTTCTCGCTTTGAGTCACGGTATCCGGCAAACGTCGGGATGCAACTGTCCCTGGTCGTTCGCTATAAGCCGCGGAGTGAACCTTGTCGAAACGGACCCGCTCAACGATGTCGATTGTGTTCTCGAACTGCTCCTCGTCTTCGCCCGGAAATCCCACGATGACATCGGTAGTCAAGGTGATGTCGTCACCGAGAATGTCGCGTATCTCGTCGATCTTCTCCAAATATTGGTCCCTGGTGTAGCCGCGTCGCATGTTGGCGAGAACCACATCGTCGCCCGCTTGGAAGGGGAGATTTACGGTTTCGCAAACCTTCGGAAGGTCGGCGATCGACTGGATGATCCGTGTAGACATGTCGTTGGGATGGGACGTGAGGAAGCGGATCCGTTCGATGCCGTCAACGTCTTGAATGGCTTCCATGAGGTCGGCCAAGTCTTTGCGGTCGTCGAGATCGTGACCGTAAGAATCGACGTTCTGGCCCAGTAACGTAATCTCTTTAACCCCGCGCTGAACGAGCATCTTGGCTTCGTCGACGAGTTCTGGAAGCAATCGGCTAGTTTCGCGACCGCGCCGATAGGGAATGATGCAAAACGTGCAGAACTTGTCGCACCCGTGAGTGATTGGGACGAACGTTGCTACCTTGGGGTCATTCGGAACCAGATTTGCCAAGCAGCCATCTAGGTCGCCATTCTCAATCCCATGCCGAAACGCAACGGTTTCGAGAATCGGATTGAAGTCCTGTGGGCGCGCCCACAGATCAACCTGAGGAAAGCGACGTCGCAGGTCTGTATCCGACGGCCCGACCATGCAACCCATCACCACGATCATGCGATCAGGGTTTGCGTCCTTTACCTTCTTGAGCTTGCCCAACATCCCGGTCGCCGTGTCCTCAGCAGTTTGGCGCACGACGCAAGTGTTCAGTACCACCACATCCGCGTCTTCCGGTTTATCGCAAAGGTCAAGACCGAGACCCGCCATGCCCGCGCCCAACCGTTCCGAGTCGGACATATTCATCTGACAACCGACGGTCCAAACGTTATAGGAGGGCATCGCGTTTTGGGGATTTGGGGAGATTCAAGGTTGCCGACAACCCTGTAAATTCAATTTTACGCCTTCTAAGACGTAAATTGGAGTGGTTCTCAGTTCATCCAGACGTTGCCGTCTGGAAGGAATTGAGCCAGACGTCTCCGACCGTCTCTAGCGGCAGATCGATCAGATCAGCGAACCGTACGCGGTCGCCACCAACGGTTCCAATCCGTGTTGCCGGGACGCTCGCTTTAGATGCTGCGTTCAACACGACCTCGGCATCCGTAGTGGCGCACGTAATGACGATGCGCGACTGAGATTCTCCGAACAACGCCGCCACCCAATCGTGGATCGTGGCATCGTGCATGATGGTTGCGCCGATATTCCCTTGAATCGCAGACTCGACCACCGCGAGGGATACCCCGCCTTGAGAGATATCGTGCGCCGATTTCACCAATCCCTTCGCAATCAGCGAACGGCAAAGTTGCTGAAATCTGATTTCCAAATCGAGGTCGAGCGCTGGTTTGCCAGCGACCTCGTGGTGAAAAACGGATAGCGCTTCGCTGCCGGCCAGACCATTGATGTTGTCCCAGGGAGTGCCTGAGCCGATCATGACGACAACGTCCCCTTTGTCTTTAAACCCCGAATTTGCGTGGCGTCCAACGTCTTCCAAGACACCGAGCGCACCGATGATCGGTGTTGGCTGCACAGCCGACCCCGCGGATTCGTTGTACAAACTCGCGTTTCCGCTTACAACGGGAATGTTGAAAGCCGCCGCCGCTTCGGATATTCCGGCGATAGACTCTTGCAGTTGGTATTGGATGTCTGGAGTTTCAGGGTTGCCGAAATTCAAACCATCGGTGAGCGCCACCGGCTCAGCACCAACGCACGAAAGATTGCGGCACGCTTCGGCAACAGCGATCGCCGCCCCGGCGCGGGGATCAAGATAGACAAGCCTGCCGTTACCGTCAGTGGAAATCGCAAGTGCCCGTTGCGTTCCTTGGATGCGAAGCAGAGCGGCATCACCGCCGGGCGAAATCACCGTGTTGTTTTGGACCTGGTGATCGTACTGTCGCCAAACCGTGTGTTTAGACGCGATATTCGGCGACGCGAGCAACTTCAATAGAGCTTCGTTAGGAGTAATGTCCAGATCAGGGAGCGCCGTCAGATCAAACGACTGCAACTCTTCGAGCCACGCAGGCTTGGGCGAGTTGAACTGATATTCAGGAGCATCAGTCAGGGTCACCACAGGCGTCGACGAAGCCTGACGTGGTCCGTCACTGACGATCACTTGGTTACCAGCCTCGAAAGTGCCAATGATCGCCGCGTCGAGGTCCCACCTCTCGAAAAGCTCAAATAGTCGCTCTTCGTGACCCGGTTTGACGGCTAGCAACATTCTCTCCTGCGATTCTGAGAGCATTACCTCGTAGGGCGACATCTCGTTTTCCCGACGCGGCACCTCAGCGACATCGATGTTGAGACCGAGTTCGCTGCGTTCGGCCATCTCTACCGCCGCGCTCGTGATACCAGCGGCACCGCAATCTTGCATCCCGACTACACCAGGAAGATTGATTGCTTCTAAGCACGCTTCGATCAGCACTTTTTCTAGGAAGGGATTGCCGACCTGGACCGCCGAACGCATTTCGGCCTGTTCCTGGAACGTTCGTGAAGCCAAGCCCGACGCGCCGTGGATACCGTCGCGACCAGTTTTCGCGCCGACAAGCACTAGCAAATCACCGGGAGCATCCGCGCTCGCGCTCATAATCTTGGCATCTTCAATGATGCCGACGCACATCGCGTTGACCAGCGGATTACCGGCGTATGAGGGATCGAATACGACCTCGCCGCCAACATTGGGAACGCCGATGCAATTGCCGTAACCCGAAATGCCAGACACGACACCGTTCAACAGATATCGTTGCCGTTCGTCATCTGGTAGTCCAAAGCGCAGTGAATTCATCAGCGCCATTGGCCGTGCGCCCATCGCCAGGATGTCGCGGACGATACCTCCAACGCCGGTTGCTGCGCCTTCGTATGGCTCGACGGCGGATGGGTGGTTGTGAGATTCAATCTTGAACGCGACTGCATAGCCATCGCCGATATCTACGACGCCAGCATTTTCAGCGCCGGGGGCGACCAATAGACGGTCAGAAGTGTTGGGGAGAGTTCGCAGTAGCGCCTTGGTGTGTTTGTATCCGCAATGCTCGCTCCAAAGAGCACCAAAAAGTCCGATCTCAAGCGGATTCGGCTCTCGGTCGAGGCGGTCGACGATCGCCTCGTATTCGGCACGCGACAGCGCGACCTCGTCGAGTAGCTCTTGCGAGATTGCCGACAACGTAATCAGGACTTACCAGCATCGACCGCGGCGGCGATCGATTGCCAAAGCGGATTGCCGTCGGAACTACCCAGAAGAGATTCGCACGCCCTCTCAGGATGCGGCATCATGCCCAACACATTGCCGCGTTCGTTCGTAATACCCGCAATGTTGTTGCGCGAACCGTTTGGGTTGGCCTCGGCTGACGCTCGATTTTCGGCATCTACGTAACGAAAAACGATACGGCCGCTAGCCTCAAGCGTCGCCAAGGTTTCGTCGTCGGCCTGGTAGTTTCCTTCACCGTGCGAAATCGGCATCGAGACGACATCGCCGGCCGAGAACTGAGATGTGAACGGCGTTGAGGAGGTCTCGACGCGGAGTGTTCCGGGCGAACAACGAAACTCGAGATGGTCGTTGCGTATTAGTGCGCCGGGTAGGAGACCAGATTCGCAAAGGATTTGGAAGCCGTTGCAGCTACCGAAAACAAATCCGCCGTTTTCAGCGAAATCTCTGATCGCCCCCATAACCGGGGAGTGCGCCGCGACCGCACCGCAACGGAGATGATCACCGTAAGAAAAACCACCCGGGAGCAGTATTGCGTCAAAACCTGCCAGCTTGTCTTCGCGGTGCCAAACGTATTCGGCTTGGTAACCCAAGACGTGAGAGACGGCATAATACATGTCGCGCTCGGACCACGAGCCTGGGAAAACGACAATGCCGAACTTCATGTCGCGTTACGCCCTAGAGAAACGCAGAAAGATACCCGGGTAGAACGCGCCGAGATGCGCGTGCCGAGTGCTAAGCGTTTTTCTCAGTGGACTTGCGGCTCTTTCGCAGTTTGCCTGCGAGTTGCTTCTTGCGTGTGACCGACGGCGGTTCGAACGCTTTGCGCCGTCGTGCTTCGGAAATGATGCCTTCGTGCTGAACGCTCCGCGTGAAGCGTCGTAGCATCGCCTCAAAGCTCTCGCCCTCTCGGTTTTTTACCTCTACCAACTGAAATCACTTCTCCTGTGGTCAAACCCGTTACGAACCTTCGCAATCGGTCTTCATCTACCGTATGAATGGTAACACTCTCGGCTCAATCGCTTCGATTGGAGACGTGCCGTTCGAACGCTTCAAGCCCTTTGCGTAATCGCGTGATTGTGCGTTCTCTGCCTAGGACCTCGATCGATTCGAAAAGTGGAGGCGCGATTCGTTTGGCGGTTACGGCTACTCGAATGGGTGTGAAGAGTTGGCCGGCCTTTAACCCAGTCGACTCGGTTAAGCCTCGGAGAGCTTGTTCTATCGATTCGCCGTCGAACGGTTCAACTTCCTCGAGCGCTTCGATGCCGGCGTTTAGAGATGTCAACACCATCTCCGCGTCCATCCGTCTACCGATCATTTCTTCCGGGTTCGGGTGGACTTCGTCAACAAAGAGAAAATCGATCAGCGCAACGACATCGGGCAACACTTTGATGCGTTCCCGAAGAACCGGCACCATCGCCTTTACAATGCCACGATCGATAGGACGTTCGATTTCATCAAGAAACCCACCGTCTTCTTCCGGACGTTCGAGACAGGGCATGATCATGTCGGTGAGGGCATCTTCATCGGCCGTCATGATGTGTTGCTGGTTCATCCACTCGAGCTTTTGCGCGCTGAACTTCGCCGGATGCGAGAGAATCCGCTCGACCTCGAAGCGAGAAGCGATTTCGTCGCGAGTCATGATCTCCGTGTCGTCGCCGGGAGACCATCCCAAGAGTGCAAGATAGTTCAACACCGCGTCCGGCGTGTAACCCGCATCCCGATACTCGAGAGCCGACTGCGCGCCATGACGTTTGCTTAATTTCGCTCCGTCCTGCGCGGTTATCAACGGCACGTGAACGTACTTCGGGGTGGGAATGTCGAGAGCCTGTTGGATCAAGACGTGACGAGGGCAACTCGGTATCCACTCCTCGCCGCGAATGACATGTGTGATACCCATCTCGTAGTCGTCGACCACGTGCGCGAGGTGATACGTCGGGAACCCGTCGGACTTCAGAATGACGAAATCCTGGAGTAGCGAAAGATCGAATTTCAACCTACCACGGACCTCGTCCTCGATCTGCATTTCGCCGTGATCTGGGACCTTAAAGCGCACCACGACATCGAGACCTTCGTCTCTGGACTCTTGGATCTGCTCAGCCGTTCGATAGCGCCCCCGATTGTCGTAGCCGGGAGCCTGCCCCGCCGCTTGTTGACGTTGTCGCAACGCCGCCAACTCTTCCGACTGCGTATCGTCGTAGTAGGCATCGCCGGCGTCGATCAACTTAGCCGCGGCATCCTGGTACAGCTCCAATCGCTCGGATTGTGTATACGGGGCATGTGGACCACCGATATCCGGACCTTCGTCCAAATCGAGGCCAAGCCAGTTTAGCGATTCCTTGATGTGCCACTCAGCATCCGGGTCATATCGATTGCGGTCGGTATCCTCAATGCGGAGGATGAACTGGCCGCCGGTTTTGCGTGCCAGAAACCAGTCGTAGAGTGCGGTCCGGAGTCCGCCAATGTGCATCACTCCGGTAGGACTCGGAGCGAAGCGTACGCGTGCAGGGGTCGAAGTTCTCATACTTACCAATTTAGACCATCTCGCTGCCCTACGGCGCTACCCCATGGCATAGTTGACGGCGGTTGAACTTGAGCGAGTACACGGGCCAAGTCATCATGAATCTGAGAATCGAACGCTAGAGTTTCGCCAGTTACAGGATGATTGAATGCAAGTCGGCACGCGTGCAGAAACTGTCTTCGTAGCGAGATTTTTGGCAGTGCCACCCCATATATTGGATCGCCGACAATCGGGTAGCCGACGGACTGCAAGTGAACGCGTATCTGATGGGTTCTGCCGGTTTCGAGTTTGAGTTGTAGCAGTGTCAAAGCTTTGCCACCAGACCAGTATTGAGCAAGCCAAATGAAACGAGTTCTAGCCGGCTTTCCGCCTTCAACTACACTTTGCCGAGTCCGGATCGTCGGATGTCTACCTATCGGCCGGTCAATCACACCCCCTCCGTTGATCAATTTCCCGACGACCAATGCAACATAACGCCTATCGACTTCACGCGCCTTAATAGCGGCTGATAGGGCAGAGGCGGCTTCGGGCGTGCGAGCGACGACCATCAATCCCGACGTATCCGCGTCCAGACGATGCACAATGCCAGGACGTTCAACTGGCTCTAACTCTGATATCTCTGGATATCGTGCCAATAGCCCATTAACGAGCGTTCCATCCCTCCTGCCGGCACCAGCGTGGACTGCCATGCCTGCGGGTTTGTCTATGACGATTACATGGTCATCTTCGTGGAAGACTCTGAAGTCTAGATTTTGAGGAATCGGCGGCGCGTCAGCATCGGCCGAACCCAGCGCATCGAACTCCACACGGTCACCCGAATGGACTTTTGCCGAGGGCGTGATAATCGTCTGTCCGTTAACCGTCGCTGCTCCGGATCGGATGAGTCTTTGGACCTCAGTTCGCGACAGATCGGTTACTACGTGGCGAATGAAAAGATCTAGGCGAATTGGAGGAGCGTCGCCGTCTATTTCAAATTTGAGTGTCGGGGACATTGGAATCAGCCGGGTGCAAAGTCCCATATCGCATCGCATCAGTGCACTGGTGACATCTGCCGGTACCGATTTGATTAGCGCTCGCTGAGGTGGCAACGGCGGAAGTCGCTTCATCTTCATCGCGGTTCATGAAAAAATACCAAACCATCAACACCATGCCGACCGATATGCCCGAATCGGCGACGTTGAATATCGGCCAAGGCCCGACGTCGAGGAAATCAGTGACGTATCCCTGATTCAATCGATCAAGCAGGTTGCCCAAAGCACCGCCGAGTTGCAGACCGAGCGCAAGACGAAGAATGAACGATTTCGAACCCGTAGTCCAATAGACCCACAACAGAACCCCAACCGCGAAGATCGCCACGAAGCTCAATATGTTGCTGTGGCCTTGGAATAAGCTGAAGGCGGTTCCGGTGTTGCGAGCGTGCGTAAACCGCAGGAAGCCTTCTGCCGGCCAAGATTCTCCCCAGTCCAACCAAGCGACGATCAGCGATTTCGTGGACTGATCAAGCAACAGCACAACTAGCGCCAAGACCCATAGCATCCAGCTCTTCCTAACCCAGAAATCCCACACTCTGTATGCGATGTGATTCATCGTCGGTCGGGGAGGTTGGGCGGGATTTGCGCTCTCGTTTCGAGAGAGTGACGAGGGAAGGGCAGAATCGGGAGCGTCGTTCGGTGGAGTGTGCATGTCTGTGCAACATTTGAGTATATTGCCCACGTCAGTCTGCCCGCGCAGGTAAGATTCACACTAGTAACCAAACAACTCGATCAGATTGAGTTGCCGGAGCCAGTCCAGGAGCCAGCCAAAAATGGAAGCGCGTGTAGATCTGCGTAGCGATACCGTAACCTTGCCCTCGCCCGAAATGCGACAGGCCATTCATGAGGCGGAACTCGGAGACGACGTTTACGGTGACGACCCCACCGTCAACGAACTCGAAGCCAAGTCAGCCGAGATGCTCGGAAAAGAGGCCGGACTCTTCGTCACATCGGGAACGCAAGGCAACTTAGTCTCGATGCTCGCCCATTGTGGCCGGGGAGACCAAGTTCTGGTCGGCGACCGATCCCACATCTTCACGAACGAGGCCGGGGGCGCAAGCGTCCTCGGTAGCCTATTCCTCTACCCAGTCAAAACCGACCGCTTCGGATTCTTGGAACCCGACCTGATCCGAGCCGCCACGACTCGCACCGACTACCACGTCCCACCGACCAAGCTGCTGTGTATCGAGAACACGCATAACCAATCCAGTGGTCAGCCGCTCTCAGCAGATCAGACGCAAGCGATGGCCGACGCCGCCCGCGAAGGCGGAATGACCGTCCACATCGACGGAGCTCGCCTCTTCAACGCGGCCGTCAGCCTCGGAGTCGATGCCGCGGATCTAACCGCGCCAGCCGATTCGGCCACCTTCTGCCTCTCAAAAGGACTATCCTGTCCCATCGGCAGCGTGGTCGTCGGCAGCGAAGACTTCATCGACCGTGCGAGACGATGGCGCAAAATGCTCGGCGCAGGAATGCGTCAAGTAGGCGTCGTCGCCGGAGCAGGCGTCTACGCTCTCGACAACATGATCGACCGGCTCTCCGAAGATCACACCAACGCCAAAAAACTCGCCAAAGGCCTCGCCGAAATCGACGGCATCAGCGTCGACCCCGAAGCCGTAAAATCCAACATCGTCTACTTCAACATCCCACCCGGCAGCGGAGCATCAATCTCCGCCGACCTCAAGGAACGCGGCATTCTCGTAAATGCTGGCGACCCCGTAATGCGCATGGTCACCCACTACGGCATCTCCTCCGAAGACATCGACTACACCTTAGTGGCGATAGAGGACATCGCAGGCTGAAGGAAGTTACGATGGTTTCCGAAAATTCGCATCATCTAGCAGAACTCACCGTACCCACATTGCTTGATCGCTAATCTAACGCACCGAATGCATCAATTTGTTGGAGGGATCTTTTCGCGGATTGATGCCCTATAACTTTCCGGACCGCTCTCAGTGATCTCAATTTCGTACCTACGTCTGTCCAAGACTTCCAAAAAGCCGACAATACTCTGTTCGTGAACGTGTATGCTGTCACCTATTTCTTCAACACTGACACCGGTCTTTTGACACAGGTTCAATAACTTGTGTTTGTCAACGCCTCTAGCGAACCCGCGGCTCTGTATAGAAGCGACTAAGCGAGCCGAAGAGACGTGCGAAGATGCATAATCTATTATGTTTTCAAATTTAACGAACTCAATGTCACCTTTAATCAGGTCGATGTTTGCACGAACTGAGGCCATCACTTTCTGTTGCGTCTGAGCCAATACATCAAAACCTTTTGGTCTGAATACGTGAACGTGCGCAGCATCTACCAGACAATCAAAATCGTCGTTTAACGTAAATACATCATTCTCGACAAATGTCAACGTATCATCAAACATCGATAAAAGACGATTCTTCTTTTTCAATTGACCTTTGAATTGCGAAGATCGTCTTAAAGCAATCAACCGCTGTCCGTTTTCATCAGTCAACCTAGCGAAATAAAAGTATATTCTATCGGGACTCTCGAGAGTTGACGACTCAGTAATGATGTTCTTAGTTCCGTGGATATCTTTAAACACCTTTGCTATGGGATCACTTAGATCGACCAAATAATAATCGTCGTCACGATACCGGTTAGCAGGATCGTATTTGGGAGGGTTGTCGATCAAGTCTCTTTTGGAGTTTAAAGTGTTGTCAATCATACTTCTCAACTCGATTTGAACTGAAGGATCGATTGCTACTAACGAAAAGGCCTGCCCATCGGTAGAGTCATACCCAACGCCGAATTCCACAGCATCGGTGGAGCTTAAGCTAAACTGAAGCTGTATGGGTTGAGTCATTCGGCACCTTCCCAGTAAACTGTGTCACTGATCCGATAAACCGTCAATGTAGTTCCTTCCACAACGGTGCTACGTTTAGTGATGAGTATGATCGGTGACGAATTTTGGTGACGTTGTTCGGAACTGTAAATTGCAAAAATCCTATATCTTAACAATATGAATCCTATATTGATATAGTGTAAATTTAGACTAACGAATATGAATATTACAATCGTGAGGGCCGCAAATGTTGCAAATACATCTCTGAATGTAATGATTTCACCGCGGTAAAATGGAAGTAGGATCCCGAGTAAATATACCAAAACATGATGTCGGTTGTCCTCGGTTCTACCGATAATGAAGGGATGTTTGTCATTTTGTTTTTTGGCGAAATGAAATCGTAACCAAATCACGAAATGAGATACTAATATGATGCCAATGCAAACCGGTATAAAAAACTTATCAGGAATGGGTTCGACGCCGCGAATTGCCCATAAAAGAAATAGTGGCGAAATACTGCTGAGAACCATGAAGAAACGGACCCAAGGTAGGCCGCCAGTTTTGATGAATCTTGGTTTGTCAGACATCGTCTCTTCGTTGTTTATGGTTTGAGTTATTAATACTTGGAACACTAATGGATGGGGTTAGCTTGCTCAACTCTTCAAACATTGTCTTATGTAGCTGGAGAGTAATGATTGTTTTTCTCTCGTTGTGCACGATTCTAGCCCTCGCGAGGGCAAAACGTCATCGATCACCCCGTAACCGTAGGCTCCTTACACCACTGGTTCCGCAAAATGGCCAGTTGACCAACAGCAGAATCATCCAACTTCAAAACCTCCTCGAAAAGCCGACGATCCAATTCTTGGCGTGCTGAGTCTCGAAACGCTTGGTTCGGGGGAAGAAGGGACTCTCCGCACAGGTCGTCGAATATCGAAGCTCCAGCTTCAAGTTGTGCATCAGCCAATTTCTTGACATTTAGTGCGGGAATGAACGGGATCGCCGTAACTGTCGTGCCGCCACGCCCGTTCTGTGAACGATTACTGCGCAACCAGTAGGTAATCAGGCCCAAAGTGCTGTTGAACCAGACGCACATCGTTTTTTCCTCGTCTTGGTTGTCCAACTTTACGTTCGGCCATGCTCGAGCACCCAGAGATTTCTGCTCGGTGTAAACAGCGCAGGTCGAATCTCCGCTGAACGCACACTCGTTGCTGAGATGCAGATGACTCACCCTTTCCCACAATCGGTGCGCCTCGTGGCGTCTGCCGGGTTTGACTCGACCGTGGCTATCGGGTTCGACGGTCATGCTTTTCTGAGCAGCTTTCTTGCGATTCCATAGGAATGGCCACTCAGTGCCGCCGTCGAAGCCGTCGTGTTTTGTGAACGGACCTCGCGAGGTTTCTTGGTTACCCCCGGCGATGTCTCGATGCAACGGACCTCGATCGCCAATTTCTCCTAGCGGGGCAATCGGTACGTTTATCGGTTCCAAACGCCTAGGCAACTTCAATGAGCCTTTGGATAATGCTTCCGCAGCGTGCAACAATTCGAGATTTGCAATTCGGACTGTAGACCACTTATCTTCCGGGTCGACTTCCTCTAAACGCACAGTGCCGACCTTTTCATCTCCAACCGAGATTTCACAGTAGTCGGCAGGTTGGTTCAGTTTCGACGTTGCTCGTCTTGTCGATTTAGCGACCTCCTGTGCCGCTAATTTGCTATTCGGACGTTCCATGAGGTTGACGAAATACGCTCTTCGCTCGGGATCTTCGCCGTCGTTCAATTTCCTAGCGACAACGATAACTTCCGCCAAATTCGTGTCCGCCGAAAACGCGGAATCCCGCGCCGCGCCTTGTGCGATGCTTACGACGATTATGTCGTTGTAGCCGTCTGCCAGTAGCCGTCGGAATTTTTGCCAACTGGCACCCGAACCCGCGTCAATTCCACCGAACATGCTGGATGCGGGAAGTACTAATGCGATGTTCCCGCCCGGTTTGACCATGTTGTTCGCGATCGCGGCGAAGTCGGTCCCTAGACCGGCGTTACCATCTCTGATCGTGTCCTTGCCAAGCGATTTGACCTTTGCCGACATCGCGTTCTGTTCATCTTTGGTTGTCCCGAACGCTGCGAATGCGGGATTGCCTGGTTTTGCGTGATCACCTGCGTGATTTGTCGGCGTCGTAAACGGCGGGTTCATGATCACGAGATCTTCGCTCGCCGGAGGCATATCAACTTCGACTGGTGCGCGCGTGCCACTGGATCCGACTGCCATCTCCGCGCTTAACGGTAACGCTGCTTGTTGAGTCGTTGAGTTGATGTCAAGCAACCCGAGCGACCCGACGTGGACTTCGTCCATCACGTACATAGGATCGCCGTTCGTATATTTCCTAGGATTACCTCGCGCGTTCATCTCTACAATCTTCTCGCCGTTCTTCAATGCGAATGTCGCACCGTAAAGGTAGAGGACGGCTCGTGTGTCGCTGTATTGAATGCGAGGAGCGACCGAAGAGAGCAGGGAAGATGTCAAGTGCACCGCGGCTGGCATAATGTCGCAAGCCGTGAGGGCGTTCTTCATCATGTGAGAATGCAATTCGTCTGGATCGCCACCTCGAGCGCGATGCAATTCTCGGGCTCGGTGGTACGCCGCAAGAACTAATCCGCCTGTCCCGCAAGCGTAATCAGCGATACGGTAGTTCTTCAGCGTATTTGGATCGCCCCAATCGAGGTCGCCAGGGACAGACAAATACGCCGCTAAGGTAGTACTTTCGGGTCTCGTGTAGTAAGTCGCAAGTGTCTGCCGATCAGCTATCAATCTTTGGAAAATAGTCCCCGCGACATCATGTTGCTTGATGGCGTCTTGGATCGAATTCGCGGTGTCAACCATGCGTTCGAGTAACCCGCTAGTCGCTACGGTTGGCGGGATGCTGCCAAGCAACTTGCTGGCTATGTCGAAAATCGCCCAGAAGTTGTAACTAAGTATGTTTTGCCATTCGGCAAGAATGTTGCTCGGATGATAACCAGCCGGTTCAAGTAAGTCTGCAAGACTTCGGATTGTGTGATCCCGGCATTCACCGTCAATCTCAATAGAAACGGAAAATCCCGCTAGGTTTTGGTGGTACGCCAACGCGTTGATAATGATGGCCGCGGCCATCTTTGCCGTCTGCTCGCGGGCCTCTTGATCGGCGCGTTCCTGTTTAATCTCCTGTGTTGATGCGGGGTCCGTTGCTGGATACGTCGGCCAGGGTTGGCGGAGTTCTTGGCCGATTCGTAACCCGAAGTCATAGCCCGGTAACTTGGCAGCATCGAGCATGTGCCACGCGGCATCTTCGACTCCCTGCTCAAATGCCGTGGTTGCCGCGTCGATAACCGCTTGCGGTTCAGATGCCGGACGTATGAAATCGATCAGATCGCGTATAGAACCTTTGATAAACCCGCCACTCGGAAACCTAACGTGATCATCCGCAGTGCCTTGGTACACGGCATATTCAATCTCGTGTCCGTCCTCAAGCATCTTTTGCGCTTGATCTCCGGTATCGCATCGATGCAACCCTTCAGGCGCACGTATGCCTATGACGGCGCTCACGGTGCCAGAAGTAACGGCTACGCTAGGGTTGAGGTCTCGACCAAGACTCTTCATGCAATCATCGGCAAGAGTGTTGGCCGGCGCGTATTCGGTCTCCAAAACGACAGGGGTGCCGCCAATTCGCGTAATCAGCACGTCTGGTTTGGTCTGAGGTCCGCGTAACGCACCTTTTAATTCCTCGCGCGCTGACCAACCAGCTGTTTTCGCCAATTTGTTGATGACGCTGGCGATACGTCCGTTGAGTTGAGGTTCTTCGAGCATTGTTGACTTGGTACCGTGCCGATTCTCGTAGTGTACCTGTGATGCCGATTACGTCATGGCACTTATGGCGAAAAACAGTGATTCCTAGCAAATGGGTTCTGAAAATCGTGTATGGATTGGGAAGTTACTCATCCTTGGTGAATCCCTCCCCCCACCAACCCCGCAACCGCTCCGCGATCTGCCTCTCCGCTCCCAACTCCCCCGGCTCGTAAAACCGTTCTCCGCGCACATTCTCAGGCAGATTTTCCGCCTGCACGAAATGCCCCGGAGCATCATGCGGATACTCGTAACCCTTCCCGTACCCAATTCGGCGCATCAACCCAGTCGGCGCGTTCCGGAGATGCATCGGCACTGGCTCATCGCGATTTGCCCGAACCTGCCCTAAGGCTTTGTCGATCGCCAGATACGCAGAGTTCGATTTCGGCGCCGAGGCGAGGAATATCGTCGCTTCTGCGAGCGGGATGCGACCTTCGGGCATGCCGACAAAACTGACCGCCTGCTGTGCCGCAACCGCAACCGCAAGCCCATTGGGATTCGCCAGTCCGATATCTTCCGCCGCCGAGATTACCAACCTCCGGGCGATGAAGAGCGGATCTTCGCCGGCGTCGATCATCCTTGCCAGGTAGTAGACCGCTGCGTCCGGGTCCGAGGCACGGATGCTTTTTATGAAGGCAGATATGGTGTCGTAATGCATATCGCCGAGACGATCGTAGCGAGATCGCTTCTCTATCGCCTGTTCGACGAGTTCGACCGTTATCGTTCGAGTACCGTCTTCCTCCGCAGCCGAATCAACAGCCACCTCGAGCGCATTCAGCGCCGATCGCGCGTCGCCATTCGATGCCCGCAACAGAAACGAACGCGCTTCATCATCCAGTACTGGATTGACCGCAGCGAGTCCGCGCTCCAGATCCTCGAGTGCCGCGTTAATGATCGTGTCCATGTCGGCATCTTCAAGCGGTTCGATGGTGTAGACGCGGGTTCGCGAGAGTAGTGGAGCATTCACCTCGAACGACGGATTTTCGGTGGTGGCTCCGATGAGGATGAATGTTCCCGCTTCGACGTGGGGCAGCAATGCGTCCTGCTGAGATTTTGAGAAGCGGTGTATCTCGTCGACGAACAAGATCGTGCGCGTTCCCGTCGAACCGATCCGATGCTGCGCGTCCGCGGCTTCGCTTCGGATGTCGCGCACCCCAGACGTAACGGCAGACATTTCAGCGAAGAAACTCTTGGTCACACCTGAAATCACTTGCGCAAGCGTAGTCTTGCCACTGCCTGGCGGTCCCCACAGGATCATCGAATGCAGCCGATCCCGCTCAATCATCCGTCTGACGACCCGCCCCGGACCGACGAGTTTCTGTTGCCCGACGAACTCATCAAGATTCCTCGGCCGCATCCGCGTCGCCAGCGGAGCTTGGCGATTCAGTATCGCTTTTCTTCGATCATCGAACAACGTCATGACAGAACGTTAAACCACTTCTGGACGTCGCCGCGCTTTGGCGCGCCACCACCGTCATTCCGGCGTACGCCGGAATCCAGAGGGGCGGTGCAACGGGGAAACGCACATGATCTGGCCGTGAATCCGCCGTCAGCTCGGTTGAGCAACAGATCCTTGGTGCGAAAGGTACGCAGGTTATCGGTTTGAATGCGAATCAACCGATCCGGCCAGTGACCGAAGGGCAGCCGCGACCACGTCGCGTTCTTCAGGCAATACGGTGCGCGGATCAAGGAAGTACCGTTCATTTTCAATCCTGCCTATGATCGGCGGATCGAAGTTTCGGAGATGTTCGCCGATGGTCTCCGCCGGCAATCCCGAGTTGATCATCAAGCGTTTTGTCGGCAAAGTCTGCCCGGGCGCGCTACCACCACCGATGGCACTCAAACCATCCACGACCTCAGAATCGATCTCTCGAGACCATCGTTTGGCAACTCGTTGCAATTCATCTACCGACGCCGACATCATGCGCAATATCGGCAGTTCTTCGATCGCCGCACCGCGGATGTACGATCGAAGCGTCGAGTTGAGTGCTGCGAGCGTCATCTTGTCGATACGAACTGCCCGCGCGAGCGGGTGCTGTGAAACTTGGCCGACCAGATCGGAACTACCGACGATAATGCCCGCTTGCGGTCCGCCGAGGAGCTTGTCGCCCGAAAACAATGTAAGGGCAGCTCCAGCATCAACCGATTCTTGTACCGTCGGTTCGTGTTCAATGCCGAACGCCGCCGTATCGATGAGACACCCAGAGCCAAGATCGTGGAGCACCGGAATCTCGTGGCGATTGGCTACGTCAACGATTTCGGAAAGCGGGTCTTCGTGGACAAAGCCCGCGATGGCGAAGTTCGAGCGATGCACCTTCAGGATCGCCGAAGTGTTCGGACCGATCGCAGCCTCGTAATCTCGGGCGTAGGTGCGGTTCGTTGTTCCAACATCCACTAAGTTGGCACCCGATTGCGCCATCACATCGGGTACCCGAAAACCACCACCGATCTCGACCGCCTCACTGCGTGAAACCAAGACATCGCCCCCGTGACCAGCAATCGCGCTCAGCGCGAGTAGGGCGGCGGCGGCATTGTTATTCACCGCAATGCCCGTTTCGGCCCCAGTCACGGCGCTCAAGATCGAGGAGATGTGTTGATGCCTAGAACCGCGCCCGCCGACTTCGATGTCGTATTCCAGATCTGAATACCTGAGCGATGCGATCTGTGCTGCTCTGGCCGCGTCTTCGCTCAACGGTGCACGACCCAAGTTCGTGTGGATGATGACACCCGTCGCATTGATCAATCGCGTCGGCGAAGGGACCCACCGCCGAGAGGCGTCTTCGACGATATCGTCGACCAATCGTTCGATCGCATCAATTTGGGACCCGCCATCGCCGTTGAGTATCGAAGCGCGTATCGAAGCCACTCGCTGGCGCGCCTGTTCAACAATGAAGGGTCGAGGGTAATCCTGAGCTAGCTCGACAAGTGCAGGATCTGACAAAAGAGAATCGACGCTTGGTAGCGTCCGAAGTTGCGATGCTAAATCGCGTTCATCTTGAGGGTCTTTAGTCGCCAAATCGGTGATTTTGGTGAAACCGCGTTGCGATTTCTACAAGGCGCAATTCGTATTACGCAGTTCACAAAGTAGTAAAATATTCTACTTGCGGACTTCGCATCGAACCGCTTTGCGCGCTCCGCTAAAACCGTCGATGATCACCATAGCTGTAACAGGGGGTATCGGGGCCGGCAAATCAGAAACCGTCATTATCTTGGAGCGGTTGGGCGCCCGCACGGTGAACGCTGACCTGCTCGGGCATGCGGCATACGCCAAAGGCACCGCCGGACACTCTGAAGTGCGGGACACTTTCGGTGAACAAGTGATTGGGGATGACGGGGAGATCGATCGTAAAACCCTCGGGAATATTGTTTTCGCCGACCCGACCAAACGTCGAGCACTAGAAACCATAGTTTGGCGTCGCATCCGCGGGATGCTCGAAGAAGCACTGGCACGAAATGCCGAAGATGGTGTTGCGTTGACAGTGATCGAGGCGGCGGTGCTGTACGAAGCCGGATGGGATGTCCTAGCCGATCACGTCTGGACCGTCGAAGCGTCATATCATCAAAGGTTGGCGCGCATCATGCAAAATACGGGATTGCCCGAACGCGATGTGCGTCGGCGAATCGACGCGCAGCTTGCACCTGAAACCAGAATCGAACGAGCAGAAACGACAATCTGTAACGATGGTGATTTAACCCAATTGGAGCAACGTGTCTCCGCGTTGTGGGAAACGATCACCAATTAATAGCACCGAATGGATGCCCAATGGCGACTGAGCAGATCTACAACCAGACGATTATCGAGGAGTACGTCATCACCGATGAACCGTACTACCTCCCGCTAGCCGACGAGATCGAGATCTTCGAAGCCGCGTATCACCAGCGCGTGCCCGTATTGCTCAAGGGCCCAACCGGAACCGGCAAAACCCGATTCGTCGAGCACATGTCATGGCGATTGGGTGAGGAACTAACCGTCGCCAAACCGCAGCCAAAGGCCGATGCAAGTTCCAACGGTCACCCAGAATCCCTGCCGTTAGTTACCGTGGCATGTCACGAGGACCTGACCGCGTCCGACCTAATCGGTCGGTACCTTCTCGATCGTGACGGGACGAGATGGCAAGACGGGCCTTTGACACGCGCCGTGAAATCGGGTGGCATCTGTTACCTAGACGAAGTCGTCGAAGCTCGGAAAGACACCACGGTCATCATCCACCCGTTGACCGACCACCGCCGCACGTTGACGATTGACAAACTGGGTCTGGTGATCGACGCGGCCGACGGTTTCTTGCTAGTTGTGTCGTACAACCCCGGATATCAAAACGCGGTCAAAGATCTGAAACACAGCACCCGCCAGCGCTTTGTCGCGTTGGAGTTCGATTTCCCGGATGAAGAGCACGAGGCGCAGATTATCTCCCACGAATCTGGTTGCGAAGGCGAAAACGCCGCACTGCTCGCCGCGTTGGGTGGAAAGATACGTAACCTGCGAGAACACGGTCTGGAAGAAGGCGCGAGCACTCGTGTCTTGATCTACGCCGCGAAACTGATCAACGAAGGCATCAACCCGCGCCGTGCGTGCCAAGTGGCGGTCACTTGGGGCATCACCGACGACGCACAAGTGCAACGCAGCATTGACGAGGTTGTTTCGTCGATCTTCCCGTGAACCAACTCCCGGCATCCGAGTTCATGGCATACGCAAAGCGCAGACTGACGCGTCCGCACATTGGGGAGTTGCCTGGTGAAACCGCTCCACCCGAGGGGTTAGATCCCGAATTGCCAAGACGCAGAGCCGCCGTCGCGGTGCTGTTTGCAGCTCGTGAAAAAGATTCCACGATGCTGCTCATTAGGCGGGCCGCTCACCGTGGCAATCATCGGACGGAATGGGCATTTCCCGGAGGTGTCGCCGAACCAACCGACGAATCTCTGCTCGCCACCGCGTTGCGTGAAACTCATGAGGAAATTGGGGTTCCGAAGACCTTGATCGACGCATGGGGACCGTTGCCGAAAGTGATTACCGGAACTGGATTCGAGGTCTGGCCGTTCGCAGGCCAGTTGTGCGAGAATGCACACTTGACAATTGCGGAAGAAGAGGTTGGCGACTACGCGTACATACCGGTTCTTCGCTTGGCCGACGCATCCGCGCGTCGGCAAATAACACTCATGCGAGACGACGTAACGCGCAGGTGGGACGCGATCGAGCACGAAGGCAGAATCATCTGGGGCGCAACCGCAAGGATTATTCACAACACGATGTCACATCTCGACATCGACGAGATGAACGATGACCCAATCCAATGAACAGACGATGTTGAACGTGCGGACGGAGCTTGGGACCTTTCCATCGCCCGTCCAGTCCAACTTTGATCTCGCACGAGAAGCTCTTACGGGACGACTCGCAGACGACAAGCTCGACGATTGGGCGCAGCTCGGATTGACGATTTCAAAGCGTACGGTCCGGTCGTGGGAAGCGGGCGCGGAACTTTTCAGCGCTTCGGCTAACGTCCAGCGCCAACTCCCGGCCGGGCAGTTCATAAGCTGGGTGAAGATTGGTGACCAGTTGTGTAGCGCGTCACCGAGTCTCGCGGTGGCCTATTTTCGCGCCAGCCCCGGCGCGATTGAACGCCTTCGACCACGCTACATCGGCGATTGGGCTCAATCGTGCCGATCCCTCTATCGCGGCACTTGGAAATCATCCGCTCTCGCGTGCAAACTATTCGAGGCGACGCCACAACTTCTGGAATCGCTGTCGTTCGATGAACTACGCCGTTTCGCGGAGTTCTTGGAAGAGGTTTCGCACCGTTCATACGACATGGCTGGCGATGCGCTCGACAAAGGCGCCGATCTGTTCCCGCAACTAGGACGGGACGCAGGCGCATTCATCGGATTAGCCAACACCGTCGCTGACAATTCTTGGCGGCACGTCCAACCGATGTTTGACGCCGCTCAATATTCGCTGGTCGAGATGCCGCGCGAGCAGCGTTCCAGCTTTATTTCGCTGGTCAATCGCCTCGCAACCAAAGAAGGCGTCGATCCATCCCGCGTCATCCGTGACGGTGCGCGCGCCATAGGCGGCGTCGGGCACGAATGGCGAGACACGATGATCGACCTGACCCACCGGATCGCGGCCGAGGGATCGGCGGAGGCTTCATCAGCATTCTTGACGACCGGACCGCGCGTGCTCGAACGCGTCACCTTCCCCCAACTCGTCGAGTGGCACGGGCGCGGAATGGAAATACTCGCCGAGAAACCCACCGCGGCAGAACCCTACTTCAAGAACGAATCGGCGCAGTCTCACGAGATGCTTGATGCATTATCGTCAAGCGTTGAGCTTGATCGAGTGCGCGAGATCATTCGCATGTACAGCCGCATGTTGGCAGGGCAGGAGATCGAGGTCCAGGCGGCTCAACAGTTGGTCGACAAAAACATCGGTTGGTTCCAAGGCGAACTACCGACGACCGAAGGCACAACGATTTATCTCCCCAAGGTCATCAATCGCCATCCGAGCAAAGACCGTAACTTTGCGTTTTACAAGGTCATCTCGACGCACCAGACCGGACACATCGAGTTCGGATCATTCCGTTTCAGCTTCGAACGACCGTCATCGATGTTTACCGATCTTAGGCCGCAACTAATCGGCACCAATGGATCTGCCCTTGACGCGGTACCAAGCGAGATCGCAGAAAAACCGCAAGTTGAACCTCCAGCCAACACCAATGGCGCACCGACAAATGGGACGGACCAAGACCACTCGCCGATCCCGATGAGCCGCTTCTTTGACCTGTTCCCGGATCGAAAACTCGGCAACGACGCATTCACCATCTTCGAAAGCACCCGCGTTGATTCCAAAGTAATGGACGCCTATCGCGGCTTAGCCGTCAGCTTCAGATCGGTGCAAGACGACGCGTTGGGATCACGTCCCGACATGACCGAGCTACCGGCCCGCGAAGCACTAGTCGAGTTCATGATCCGCATTAGCCTCGGACAGTCAGCAAACCTAATTGCTCCGAAACGTCACATGGAGGTAGCGCGGAAACTACGACGTCTAATCCGCTTGATGCAGCAAGACGTTGCCATAGTTGAAGACGCCGCCGAAGCCACCATCCGGGCCTGCGCTTGGCTGACTGAGGTCAAAAACGAGGAGTTGAACGAGGACGAGTTCGATAATCTCGACGACGACGAGGAAGATGACGAGCAGCAAGGCGACGATGACGAGGAAGACGACCTGCAGGGAATCATCCAAGCATTCATCGAGTCGATGCAACCCGGCGAAGGCGCGGGAGATGACGAAGAGTCGTCTGAACAGTCGGACGAAATGGATATGGGCGAAGACCAGGATTACTCGTCTCCGCAAGAGGTCGATTACCGTGGCGAGTTCAAACCAGAGCTCTCACAGCTGCTGTCGCAGGCGCAGATGCAGATGATGGACGGTGCCGAGTTCGCTGACGATGACATGGGCGAGATGACTCCATTGACGCAGGAGCAGCTCGAGGAGATGATGAAAAACTCCGCAGAGGTCGACATCCAAGAAGGGCAGGACGGCGAAGAGATGTCGTCCGAACTCGCGGAGATGCTCGAAAACCTGCTCAAAGAGATGCAGCGTCGCGATCCGCAGGCTCAAAGCCAATCCTCCGGGCCGATGCAACATGTTGACGAAGACGGCGGACCGCTCACGCCGACAGCTTCGGACCAATTCGTGTACGACGAATGGGACTTCCGAGCCAACGAGTATCGTCCGCGCTGGTGCATGGTGCACGAAAAAGAGATGAGCAGCGGTGACACCAGTTTCTATCGCGAAACTCTCCTCGAACGCGCTTCGCTTCTGACGATGATCAAGAAGCAGTTCGAACTTGTGATGCCAGAAATGTATCGCAAGCAGAAACGGCTCGAAGATGGCGAGGAACTCGACTTCGACCCGATGCTCGAGGCCGTCATCGATCTC
This sequence comes from uncultured Dehalococcoidia bacterium, assembly GCA_951812795.1. Classification (GTDB taxonomy): domain Bacteria; phylum Chloroflexota; class Dehalococcoidia; order Lucifugimonadales; family Lucifugimonadaceae; genus Bin127. The sequence continues at coordinate 847,237 of OX638325.1, read as the reverse complement.
CGTGTCGGAACCACGCCAGACGAGAAGATTTATTGGCGCCGCAACAAAACCGAGCGCTCGGTAGCGGTCGCCTTCCTCCTCGACATGTCCGCATCCACGGCCGAAGCCATCGAAGAGGCCAAACGTCCAAACGACGACTGGGGTGCGCCGGATGACCCGGTCGAATACATGGTCTGGCTACGATCACGACGTACAGAAGGCCTGCGAAAGTCTTACAAACGCATCGTCGACGTCGAGAAAGAGGGCGTAGTACTCCTAATCAACGCCTTGGAAACCCTCGGCGACGACTACGGCATCTACGGGTTCTCGGGATACGGTCGCGAGAACGTGGAGTTCTACGTTATCAAAGACCTCGACGAGAAGTTCACCGACGAGATTCCACGCCGTATCGACCGCATCGCGCCGCTCCACGCCACGCGCATGGGGCCGTCGATTCGCCACGCCACGCAGAAACTCGCCAACCAAGATTCCCGTTCCCGCTTCCTATTCCTCATCTCGGACGGTCGCCCGCAAGATCGCGGCTACAGCCGAGAGGGCGTCGAAAAAGAATACGCGGTGCACGACACCCGCATGGCATTGATGGAGGCCAAGCGCGAGGGAATCGTCCCGTTCTGCCTAACCGTCGACAAACAAGGCCATGACTACCTCAAAGTCATGATGGACGACTTCAACTACGAGGTTCTTCCAGACGTCAGCATGCTTCCACAACGCCTTTTGATGCTGTACAAGAGATTGACCACCTAAGTTGTCGGTTATTCTGTCAGCTCGTCGTGTCCAATCGGAGCTCTGTGCAAAACTACCGTCATCACGGTCATCACGACCGTCATTCCGGCGAAAGCCGGCGCTTCAGCGGACGGAACGTCCATCCAGAGGGGGCGGGCAACGGAATGCAAAGCGAAACTCCAGGCCTTGTCTATCCCCTTCATTCCGCCCTTAGGCATCCACGGTTAGGGTTGTGGATAGAAACCATGAGGCAGGAACAACCGCGGTTATCGGAAATCACTCCCATGTTCATTCAACCCAATAATTCGTCCGGCCCGTCGCAATTGGTAAACTTTCAAATCAAACACGCCAAGTACCCGCGTCCATTAAGGCGCGTAGATCCGTGATTCCACCCACCGGTACAAAGGAGACCGCCGATATGAAGCTCTCTGCACGTAGTACCAAATCGAAACTGACCTCATACTCGACGGCAATCGTAATTGCCGCGTTTACCGCCGTGATCGGCGCTTTGGGGTTCGCTATAGCTGCAAATTTCGGCGGTGCGACGGTCTTTGCCCAGGAACCTACCGGACTAATCAAGACGATCACTCCATCGACCAGCAATCTGTCGGTCAATCCTGGCGACCGGGTCTCGCTTTCGATTAACGTGATTGGCCTTCAAGACGTCCGTGATCAAAGTCTAGGAAGGGATGTCACATTCAACTGGTCGGCAACCGGCGGCGACCTGCCCCCAAATGAAGATGGCAACACCACTGTTCGTTACAAAGCACCTGACAGCCCGGGCAACTACGTGGTCACCGTTTCGACTACTTCGAACTGCAGGGGCACCTGTAGCACATCGTTCGACATCAGAGTCCGACGCCCGGGATCGACTGACACTGTAGTCGCGACTCCCGTAAATCCGCCCGGTGAGATTCCGACCGTACTCTCCGACGCCGATGGCAACCAATATGGAGTTTTCACACCGGAAGAGGGCGGCACATTCACGGGCGACCAATTCTCGATTACCGCAAAGACCGGCATCGTGCCAAACGCCGAATACATCGGTGTCAGAATGTTCGAAAACGGTTCGGCTTCCAATGCTGGCATGTCCGGCCATCGGTACACCCTCGGAGGCACGAAGTACAGCGTTGCCGTCATTGACGGCGAGCGCAATTCCGTCGCATCCTACCGTCTCAACGCCACCGTCGAGATCTGCATTCCAGTTCCGATCGCAATGCGGTCGCAAATCTCGAATGTGGAAATGATCGCGACCAGCGACGACGGCACCGATCTTACCGTTCTATCGTCCTCGGTACGTGTCGTCCCCACTCTGACAATCTGCGGGAACACCAGCACCCTCCCAGTAAACGTCGCCGCCGGCATACCAGGCTCACCGCCGATGCCCGAACCTACTCCAGGTCTAGAGCCAGCATTACCCGTAACCGGAGGGGCAGGGCCATCGTCAACCGGTGTTTTGGCCTGGACGATTCTAATCGGGTTCGCTCTACTCGCAACCGGAATGTTCGCCGTTTACCGACGTCGTCGACAAACTAACTGAAACTTCCTCCCGTTTGTCTACTGAACGGGAAGACCAATCCTTGGTTTCGCCAACTACTGCCGCTGGAGTTCGAACATCGCGAGCAATTTGTCGGCCCAATCCTTGTCAACCCTGATGATGTCCTGAGTCTCGTTCGCTACCGCGTAGCGATGGTCGCCGTCCGGTGTCACGTCACCAATCACCATCGACGTGCGGTATACCTCGGTCAACAACTCGCGCACCTCCACCTCACGCCGAATGTGGACGTAAGGCGCGTCACGGTCGACGCCGTACGGCACATAGTCAGCCAGATCGGTAACGTTGAGCACCTCTGCGCCGTCGATAACTGGGTTTCCGAAGTGCGTCAGATAGTCGAGAATCACCTCGCCGTCGGCAGGGTTTGTACCCTTACAAGGCGCGTTTATAGCAGGTAGATCGCAGACCACCCACTCGCCACTCTCATCATCGATCGCGAAACCCGAAGTGACCTCGTTCTCTTCAAACAACAAGATTTCGGTGGCCTCCGACGGATCCATCGTGAAGAACCACTCCGGGTAGGGCGGTTCCTCAACTAACCGAAGCATCACGTCACCCCACGAATAGTCGACCGTGTAAAGTTGGTCGTAGCCGCTCTGGCTCGCGTAGTGAGCGCCGCCATCCGGCGTCAGGTCGCCCATCTCTACCGTAAGTTCACGTTCATCCCTCAAACGAACCGTGATCGCCAGCAACGGGTCGTCCAACCCATACAGCTCCGGATTGTCAATCGTCTTTTTCAACTCTCGCTGCGAACGGGGTCCGCCGAGCAACTGAGTGATACCACCCCATCGGTACAGATCGGTCGGCACGTCGCTCTCGTCGTCGAAGTACCACCGACGCTCGTCTTCGCGGTAATGCCACGAAGTCGAATTCTCGCCACTAGATATCGAGATGTTGCGCAGATCGTCGGGCGAAAGCGTAAAGAAGAACGGCGGTTGCTCCGCGCGCTCTTCCTGACCGAGTTGTTTGATCACAATCGATGCACCGATCGCGATCCAACAAGCGGCGATCACCAGAACCAATGAGAACCTTAGGCTCATAGGTCAGCGTCTTCTCCACCAAGCCCAGATGCCCGCCAGAGCCACCAGTATCGGCATCAACAACCAACCGCTCCAGCGCACGAAGTTCCGCTCCGAATCCGTCAGCACCAACTCGCGGAACGCCACCGTCTTCGGTCGCAGCGTGATCAGTTCGTAATCATCCGCCAAATAGTTCACTGCGTTCACGAACAAATCACCATTGCGAGCCGAGCCGAAATACGCGTTGCTGGCGAAATCGGTATCACCGACCAGCACCATCTGCGTCGTGATCAATTGATCGTTCTCGGTGCGCGGACTACCACCGATCTCCGATACCGCCTCTACCGATACCGCGATCGGATGCGGACCACCCAGATCCTCATCGACCTGGAACTCGATATTCTCGACATCGGTCTCCGCCCAACTGTTCAGCGTGCTGATCGCAACCAACTCCTGCCTCACATAGGGAATTCCGCTGTCCGTGATCGGAATCGTCTGCGGGTCGATGGCATAAGAGAACGACGTCGAACCGGGCATATAGAGGACGTCAAAATCCTGCGTCAGAGGATGCTCCGGCAGTTGACTGTTCGTGTTTTTTATCTGGAGGAACGACGGGTTAGGGGCAACATAACTCGCGGTGTCGACCACCGTGCCATCGCCGACACCGATGCCGTAGCGCGAAAGAAAGCCTTTGAACGAGTCGGGTGTGACCTCAGGTTCCAAAAGCAACAAAACGCTGCCGCCCCGACGGTTGTACTCCAGCAATATGCCTTCTTCAGATTCCGTCATCTCATTCGTCGGACCGGCGAAGATTACAACTGCCGGTAACAGGGTCGGGTCATTCGTCTGCAAGCGCTGTCCCAACTCCTGCAACGTCTCGTTTGTGATCGCATAGTTTTCACGTACCAACGCACTTGCGGCCAACGAATATCCCCCACCGCTCCGAGATGTGTCCAGCAAGTCCCGAACCGCGTGACCGCTGATGAACGCGACCGTTTTCTGCTTGATCTGATTGACGACCAACAAACCGGTGATGATGTCCTGCTCGGAGAATACGTTTGTGGTCTCGTTGGGGTTGAGCCCCGGAATAACTTCTGTGCGCCGACTCTCCGTCGCCTCAATCGCTATTGACGGGAACTGAGTGATCCCGTACTCCGCGGCAACGTTCGGTTCAAGCTCAGGGTCGACGAGTCTGAACGTCAACGGCTGCTCCGTCGAACGCCGCTTGAACTCGCTCAAGAGATCCTCCGTAACACGCCACGCCGCCTGTCGTTGCGGCGTGTTGCGACGGAAGAAAGCCACCACGTCTATCGGCTCTCGGAGGAGCGAAAGCGTGTTCAACGTCTGGTCTGAAACGATGAACTGTTTCGTGCTCGTCGTATCGACGCGTAGGAAGCCGGGAGGATCAGGTCGGTTCAGCGACCAATGGATCACAAAGTTGATCAACACTGCAATCGCCAGAAACGCGATCAGAACGATCGCGGTGTTCAATCCGTACCGACCGCGTCGCCCAAATATCGCGTACCGGACCGCATCGAACGATATCGCGGCATCGACAAGAAGCACCACCAAGCCAATACCCATGACGATGTATGAGTAAGTCTCCAGATCGCGTAGGAATACCCATGTCAGCGCGCCGAGAATCAAAATCAACGTGCCAGCGAGGGCCAGAGCCTGTCTCACCGATCGTGCACTAGCCATGATCCGCTCGCGCAACGGAGTGTCGTCTACCAGCTCCGCCATCGTCGGGCGATTCTCTGGTACGTCTGGCATTTGACTGTCTTGCGTGGTCATGGAGATTCGGTTACTGTGATGCGCTGTGTCCCAATACGGTCAGCTTTAGCGCCATCGGCGAGTTTCCAACGCAATCACCGTGAGCATCAAGAACACGGCTGTTATCGAAAGGTAGTAAACAACGTCGCCAACTGACAATATTCCGCGGGCAAAGTCAGCAAAATGTCCCGACTCGGCGACGCCAAAGCTGTCAAGGTCGAAAACCGAGAAAGATGCACCGAGTTGCAGCGCATCCAGAATCTCCGAGGTGATGCCGGTGACCCGGTCCGAAACAAAGTCGATGATCGTCAATCCGGTCAGCAACCCGGCACCAACCACAAGCCCAACGATCTGATTCGGACTCAACGCCGAAGCAAATAGGCCGATCGCCAACGTTGCGGCCGCGTACAGCACCAACCCGAGGTAGCCGGTCAAAATCGGCCCGACATCCGGAATACCGTATACGAACAGAATGATCACAAAGTAGAGCGACAACACGAGCATCGCTAGAACCGTGATGAAGGCGGCGAGGAACTTCCCGACGACGATCTCGAACTCGCGCACCGGCGATGTGAGCAATAGCTCCAACGTCCCGATCTTCTGCTCCTCGGCGAGGAGGCGCATCGTGATCGCCGGCGACATGAAGATCATGAAAAATACCGCACCGGCTAGGAATCCTCGGACTGACGCTTCCGAAAAAGCGTCGGATACCGAGGCAACGAAAAAGAAACCTGTGATCGCGAGGAACGCTGCCGACACCACATACGCCATCGGCGATGCGAAATAGGTGCGTACCTCTTTGTTGGCGATATACCAGATGAAACGCACGGTTCAGCCCAAATCCTCTTCGGTAGTCAACTCCAAGAAGATCTCCTCCAATGTCAACGGGAGCGGCGTCAGATTCACCAGACCCCAACCTTGCTCAATCACTTTGTTCGCGATGACCTCAGTAGCTCGCGCATTCGGCCGCGCATCCACGATTAACGGCATCGTCCCATCGCGTTCCGCTCTCGCAACGCTCTCGGCACGGTTGTCGCGGCGCGCATCAACCACCATCGGCAGATCCCGCATCTCGCCAATCACCGCCCGCGGTTCCGCACCCCGGATCGTCAACTCGATTCGTTCGGAATGTTGGAGCCGTTCGGAAAGATGGTCCGGCCGATCATCTGCAACTATTCGGCCGTCGTGGATCACCAAGACCCGACGGCAAATCATACTCACTTCAGGAAGTATGTGCGAACTAAGCAGGAGCGTGTGGTCCTCACCCAACTCACTAATCAATTCCCGCGTCTCAACCACCTGGATCGGGTCGATGCCAATCGTAGGTTCGTCGAGGATCAGCACGTCCGGTTCATGCAATATCGCCTGCGCGATTCCAGTCCGTTGCCGGAATCCCTTCGAGAGTTTGCCGACCAGCGCGTCGCGATAATCGTTCAGGCGAACCGTATCGATGACCTTGGGGACCCGCTCATTGACCCACGACCGGTTCATTCCCCGCAAACTTCCCATGTAGTTCAGATAGTCCGTAACCGTCATATCGAGGTACAGCGGCACCGTTTCGGGCAGATATCCGATGTGCCGACGTGCATCGAGCGAGTGGGAAACGATGTTGTACCCGGCAACTACCGCGTCGCCACGGGTCGGTGGCGTGTATCCAGTCAACACACGCATCGTCGTCGTCTTGCCAGCACCGTTCGGACCCAAGAAACCAACGATCTCACCCTTCAAAACCTCAAACGAAACGTCGAGAACTGCCGGGTAAGGCCCGTAGTACTTCGACATGTGCTCAAGTTTGATCATGATCTATTTTGTCTGCAACGGCTGTTTGTGTCGCTCGGCGATAGGTTCATATACGCACGCATCGGCGCCAAAGTTTGAACCCTAGTCAAGCATAAAAGTTTAACAACCCCCATGCCTCCGTCGTCGGCAGACTTTTCCGTGGAATAAGGGAAGTTGGCTACAATCATCGGTAGTCACTAACCTGCGAACTCGGAATGGCGACCACACTTCAAGACTTCGACGATACGTCCCGCCTCATATATCTGGATCACGCCGCGACAACGCCGGTCCGACCAGAAGTGCTCGAGGCAATGTTGCCGTATTTCAACGAGGCGTTCGGAAACCCCTCGAGTCTCTACGCGATCGCCGGAGAATCCCGCAACGCCATCGACGAGGCAAGGGCCCGCGTCGCATCCGTTTTGAACTGCCGCACCAGCGAAGTCGTTTTCACCGGCGGCGGCACTGAAGCCGACAATATGGCGCTCAAAGGGGTCGCCTCGACGTTCAAAAAACCCGGCGACATCATCATCTCCGAGATCGAGCACCACGCCATCATTCACGCCGCTGAGCAACTCGAAAAAGATGGTCACCACGTCGCCACGATACCCGTAGACCGCTATGGCGTCGCCGATCCCGACGATGTGTGCTCGCGACTCGGCAACCGCGACGCTGTCGTCAGCATCATGTACGCCAACAACGAAGTCGGCGCGGTAAACGACATCTCGCAAATCTCACACCTCGCGAAGCAGCACGCTCGAGAAAACGGTACCAACGTCCTGATGCACACCGACGCAGTCCAAGCATCCGGCAAGCTCCCGTTGGATGTCAAAGCCTTAGGAGTCGACTTGTTGTCACTCTCGGCGCACAAAATCCACGGCCCGAAAGGCGTTGGAGTCTTGCACGTGCGGCGCGGCGTAAAGTTGGACGCCTTGATCGCCGGAGGGGGACAGGAGCGCCAACGTAGATCAGGCACCGAAAACGTCCCCGGTATCGTCGGCATGGGACTCGCGCTCGCTCTAGCCGAGAACGAACGCCAGCAGTTCTGCGAACGCACTCGTGCCCTCCGCGACCGGTTCTTGGCCGCCGTCACCGAACGTATCCCCAGAGTGGTCGTCAACAATCATCCCGAAAACTGCCTCCCAAACATCGCGCACATATCCGTGCCCGGCCTCGAAGGGGAACCGATGCTCCTTGGACTCGACTTCAAAGGTGTGTGTGCCTCCAGCGGCAGCGCTTGCAGCTCCGCATCTATCGAACCATCCCACGTGCTACTCGGAATGGGCATGAGCCACGAACTCGCCGCCGGTAGCCTGAGATTCTCCTTCGGTAAAGATTCCAGAGACGATGATGTCGATTACGCAGTCGACGCGTTGTCGGGCGTTGTAAACCAGCTCCGAGGGATGCCATCGATGTCAGCGCAACCCGCCGCCGTGTAATCCACAAATTCCGAACGCTCCGTATGTATATTTGATACCTATACGACGCGACAACGGAGAACCAATCCAACGATGGCTAGCACAGAGCGCCCTGAATCCACGGATGAAAAAGACCGCGGAAAAGCGGCCGGGTTTCCCCCGCTCGCGGGGGAAATGTCCGAAGGACAAAGGGGGCCCCAGTCCACCAATGTATCGACCAGCGAAAACTTCATCGAAGGCGATGCCGCTCGTGACGCACACCCCACCGAGGTTGCGGCCGCACTCCATTACGCAGAGCAGAACAAATACGACTACGGCCCGAAACTACGCGATGCCGATTTCCAATGGGAAATCAATGGCGTAGCCACGATGGACAGCGGAATCTCTCGCGTTTTCATCGACTACACACCCTCCGCGTCATTCCGTGGTTCCTCAGGATCCGAATACATCGACGTCGATTCATCCGGCACCGTTCTAGCCCGACGACAACTCCGGGTACCCAAACAAAATCAACCGGTAGTGCTCATCGCCCTAACCGTCGTATCGCTCGTCGCCCTCGCCGTCGTCGAAGTGCTGCTCTGGGCCAACCCATTCGAAGCCGGACCTGATCTATACGTAGCCGGTCGGACGCTGTGGATCCGCGCCGAACAGCCGCGCAGCCAACCCTACGTCATCTACCAAGCACCCTCCAGTCTGGGCGAAGTCAACCAATGGGCGATCAAACCCGAAGGCCAAGGCACTGAAATCGTGATCATTGAAACGGTGCTCACCAACCAGACTTCCGGAGCTGTGCGCATGGTTGTCGATGGTGAAGCGGCCGAACTCCGCATCAAGGGAAGCATCGCGCTCAAGCCCATCGATGTAATTGATCGCTCGTACATCGTCGAAACAAGCAACAATGACCGTTACTTGGATCCCGAATTCAGATTGATGTGGGGCGGGTTCACGCTCAATCAAGGCGAAGAACTCCGCGGCCACATCGTATTCGAAGCCCCGGCAGGAAGCGACTTCTCTGACTTCCGCTGGCTCGCCGGCGACACCGCAGTCGTTCGCTACGAATAGTCGCGCCAATCGTCATCCCCCCTCCTTCAGGAGGGTGCTAGGAAGATTCCCGCCGCCAAGCGAAACCCGTCCCGCGCCCCGACACGAGGACATCCCCCTCCTTCAGGAGGGGGCAAGGGGGAGGACCGCGCAGGAGGAGTTCCTCTTGAATATGGATACTGATAATTCATACCTATATTTCAATCACCACCCCAACAACTGCCACTCCGGGAAGGTCCTGGATTAAGAACGCAGAAAGGGCATGTTGGACAGACCCGTGCAAGTTAGAGAACATAAAACTATCCTCCCAACCAGCGGCGGTGAATTTAGCGACTTCCGATGGCTCGCCGGCGACACCGCAGTCGTCCGCTACGAGTGATCACGCAACCCGCACGGGGTGTTCCGTATATAATTCCGCCGCATGGCGTGTTGCACCGCCTTGGAAATGTTGGGCGCGCCCGGTTTAAACACGAGCCAAACCAAGTAGCGAATCAGCAAAGTAGAGATGAGCATTACCTACATCGGCGCTCGCGTCGGAATGTTCATACTCGTCGTGTGGTTGGCCACAACCGTCATCTTTTTCCTCCCGCGCATCGCCAGCGACCGAAATCCGGTACGTGAGCGGATGATCATGATGGCCGCAACCGGCAACCTTTCCACCGGAATGGAAAAAGTCGTCGCCGCCTACGAGCGTGACTACGGCCTCGATCAACCCCTGTACCTGCAATACATCCGATACCTAAGCAGCGTGTTGCGAGGCGACCTCAACGTCTCGTTAATTCGACACCCTACGACGGTAATGGACCTGATACAGGAACGAATGCCTTGGACGCTGGGATTGGTCGGATTCTCGATCCTCGTTGCATTTGCTTTGGGATCGCTTTCCGGAGCAACCCTAGCGTGGCCGGGCGCACCTACCTGGTTGAAAGGTGTGTTGCCAATATTCCTGACGTTGTCACCAATCCCGTACTTCATGCTGGCCTTTTTCTTAATCTTCATATTCGCCGTCAGGCACGAATGGCAGCCGGAATGGTGGCCGATGCTGCCTATCGCCGGTGCCTCAAAGGTCGGTACGATCTACGACGGTTGGGATTTGGCACGAGTATGGGACGTGGTCAGACATTCGATTCTTCCGGCATCGTCAATAATCCTTTCGCAAGTCGGATTTTGGGCCCTCGGCATGAGGGGAATGATGATCACCACCGCGGGCGAGGACTACGTAACTCTCGCCCAAATGCGAGGACTGAGACCCGATCGGATCTTCGGCCAATACGGCATGCGAAACGCCCTGTTGCCGCAATTGACATCATTGGCCCTAGCGATGAGCCTCATCGTATCGGGCGTCATCTTGGTTGAGTACATCTTCCGGTACCCGGGAATGGGCTCATTGCTCTTCGACGCCATCGCCGGTTTTGACTACTTCGTGATCTACGGCGTTGTTCTAGTGCTCATCATCTTCGTCGCCACCGCGACTTTGGTACTCGACCTCGTCTATCCACTTATCGACCCCCGCGTCCGGCGCGCCGCGTGATCGCTCAACTCCCCCGCGTCTAGGCTCATTCCAATGCAAGATCAAAGCGCCGAAACGGGTCAGTCGTCTGCCGCCATCCGTGCCTCCTCGGAAGCCGATGAAGCCCGCTCGTACAGCGCGTGGTCGCAGATCTGGTACTACTTCCTTCACGAACGCATGCTAACGGCCGGCGTTCTAATGCTCGTCGCTCTGCTCGCCCTGTGGCTCATCGGCGGACAGTTGGTCGACCCGAAAGGCGCGGAACCGATTTCCGGGCCCCAGGCCGCACCTCCTCAAGCCAAATACTGGCTCGGTACCGACTTCAACGGCCGCCAAATCTTGCCCTTGATGATCCACGGCGCGCCCCTGACGCTGCGAATAGGTCTCTACGCCGGCATCGTCGGGCTGGGCGTTGGCATCATCCTAGGATTCATCGCCGGCTACATGCGAGGAACCGTTGACGCCATCGTTCGCATAATCTCCGATGTCTTCATCACGATACCCAGCTTGGCCGTGCTTGTCGTCGTGGCATCCACCATCAAAGAAGGCGCTGGCCTATCCGTCAACGCCATGGGTTTGATCGTTGCTTCATTAGCGTGGATGTGGCCAACCCGAGTCATCCGCGCACAAGTCCTTAGCATGAGGGAGAGCAACTACGTCGAAGTCGCACGATTGAACGGGATGGGCGACTTCGAGATCATCTTCCGGGAGCTGATGCCGAATTTGCTACCGTTCTTGGCCGCCAGTTTCGTCGGCGCGATGGCCAGCGGAATCCTGGCAGCAGTAGGACTCGAAGCACTAGGACTCGGCCCGCAGCACGAGCCCACCCTCGGAATGACCATCTACTGGTCGATCTACTACGGCGCATTGCTCAGCAACTGGTGGTGGTGGTACGTTCCACCGACCATCCTAGTCGCGTGGATATTCGTGACCCTTTATCTGATCGCGTCCGGTCTCGACAAGTGGGCGAACCCGCGATTGAGGCAGAGCCTGTAATGGCGGAACCCGTACTCACCATACGCGACCTGCGCGTCTACTTCAACATCCGCGCCGGTACTGTTCGTGCGGTCGACGGCGTAGACCTCGACATCGCCGAAGGTGAGAAACTCGGTCTGGTTGGAGAATCCGGGTCGGGAAAGACGACAACGGCTCTGGCGATCATGCGCATGATCAAACCCCCTGGTGAAATCGCGGGCGGCACCATCTCACTCGACGGTCGAGATCTCGTAGAACTCTCCGAACCCGAAATGCGCTCCGTTCGCGGTAATGACATCGCCATGGTCCCGCAGGCCGCAATGAACGCCTTAAACCCCGTCCGACGCGTACGCGATCAGATGCTCGACGGACTCCGAGACCACGGCGTAAATGAATCGCGTAATCGCATGCAAGATCGCTTGACCACACTCATGGCACAGGTCGGACTCAACGCGAACGTTTTGGACCTCTTCCCCCACGAACTTAGCGGCGGTATGAAGCAACGCGTCACGATCGCCATGGCCATATGCCATAATCCGCGCTTGATCCTCGCCGACGAACCGACGAGCGCCCTCGACGTAGTAGTTCAGCGCCAAGTCATGGAGACCCTCGAAGACGTCCGCAGCGAAATCGGTGCGGCAGTGATCCTCGTCGGCCACGACATGGGACTAATGGCCCAGTTCGCCGATCGCATCGGTGTTATGTACGCCGGAAAACTCGTCGAACTAGCAACCGTCGAGCAAATCTTCGCAAACCCGCGCCATCCCTACACGCGCCTGTTGATTTCCAGCCTTCCCGACACCGACGGCAAGAAACGACTCCAAGGCATTCCCGGATTGCCGCCGTCGCTACTCGCAGTCCCGCCCGGATGTCCCTTCATGCCTCGATGCCCCGAGGCGATGGATATCTGCGGGGTCCAGGTGCCGGAACTGATCGGTGACATCGACATCGTCTCGTGTCATCTACACACCGAGGCGAGAGTGGCATGACGACGACCGCACAAACGATCATGCATCCCTCTACGAACATTAATGACTCTCCGTTGCTGGAACTGCGCAACGTTACACAGGTATTCTCCTCCGGCCCGATCTGGAATCGCGAGCACAACTACGCGGTAAACGACGTTTCTTTCAGCCTGACCGATAAACCGGCACTAATCACCGCCGTCGCTGGCGAGAGCGGCAGCGGAAAAACCACGCTCGGAAGAATAATGCTCGGATTCCAGCGTCCCACCAGCGGGCACGTACTATTCTCGGGCAGAGACGTTACCGGAATGCGCGGAGGCGAACGACGACAGTACCGCCGACAAGTCCAAGCCATTTTCCAAGATCCCTTCTCCGTCTACAACCCCTTCTACAAAGTCGACCACATCTTCACGGTCGCCATCTCACGCTTCAAATTAGCCTCTTCCAGAGATGAAGCACGACACCTCATCGAAGAAGCTATCTCCGGCGTCGGTTTGCGCCCCTCAGAAACGCTAGGCCGCTATCCACACCAACTCAGCGGAGGCCAGCGGCAGCGCGTTATGGTCGCGCGATCCCTCCTCCTCAAACCGCAGGTGATCATCGCCGACGAACCCGTATCAATGGTCGATGCATCACTGCGAGCAACCATCCTCGAGACGCTCCGCACTCTAAATCACGAACTCGGAATCGCAATCCTGTACATCACCCACGACCTCACCACGGCGTATCAGGTCGCCGACAACATCATGATCATGTACCGCGGTCACGTCGTCGAAGCCGGCGATGTTGAGCACGTTATTAACGATCCGAAACACCCCTACACTAGACTGCTAGTCCAGTCGATTCCGATGCCCGATCCGAGTCGCCGTTGGGCCGATATGAGAGGCGTTAACGATCCGCCGTTCTCCGGCGTGGAAGTGGCCCATGGTATGTGCCCGTTCGTCAACCGATGCCCAGACGCGCTCGCGACTTGTGTCGAAGACATTCCCGGCACCTACGCTCTCGACGAACACCGAATCTCGAAATGTTTCCTTTACCAGGACGCAGGAACCGTTCCAAATGCGGATATCGCCGCATATTTCAATATCCGCGCCGCTTCGCCTTCGAACGGCGATGCAACCGGTAACATGTGATAACGTGATTTGCACAATCGAATTCATACACCAAGGCAAATGAATCCACGTAAGGAGGGAACCCAAATGCCGAAAATCAAACGCATCGTGCCAATGCTCGTATTGGTCGCGATGCTCTCATCTCTGACCTTCGCACTAGCGTGCGGCTCTGAGACGATCGTTCGCGAGACCGTCGTGGTTGAGAAAGAGGTCGTCAAAGAAGTCGAGGTCATCAAAGAGGTCGAGAAGGAAGTTGAGGTCGTAAAAGAAGTCGAGGTCGAAAAGGTCGTCGAGAAAGAAGTCGAGGTCATCAAGGAGGTCGAGGTCGAGAAGGAAGTTGAGGTCGTCAAAGAGGTCGAGGTCGAAAAGGTCGTCGAGAAAGAGGTCGCCGTTGAGGTGACCCCGACTCCCGTTCCCCTCGGATACCAGGACGTCCCCAGAAACCGGACACTTATCATGGCCGGTCTCGGTGGCGAACACCCCGGTGCCTTCACCGACATCGAGAACTTCAACTCTCACACCGGCGGTCTCTCGCGGAGCGGTCTCTACCAGGCCGGCAGCGAAGGACTGTTCTACTTCAACATGCTCACCGGCGAACTCATCCCCTGGATGGCCACCGACTACACCTACGACGATGACTACGGCGGCGTGACCGTCAACATCCGCGACGGCGTCGAGTGGAGCGATGGAACACCATTCACCGCTCACGATGTCGCATTCACGTTGAACATGGCGAACACGAACGACAAGACCGACCGCCATGGCGCAGTCGCCCAGTGGACCAAAGAAGCCAGCGCGATCGACGACCTGACCGTCTACATCGAGTTCCTAGGCCCCTCGCCCCGATATGTGTGGGACCTTCTGATCTTCCGGGCCGACATCGGCGTTCCGTGGATCCCGAAGCACATCTTCGAAGATCAAGAAGACGTTTCGACATTCACCCACTACGACCCGGCAAAGGGTTGGCCTGTGGTGACCGGACCGTACCGACTTGTCCACACCGACGTTGAGAAGAAGATATGGGACCGACGCGACGACTGGTGGGGCGCCAAGATCGGATTCCACGACCTGCCCAAGGTCGAACGTCTGATCTTCCTGCCCGGAATGAACGAGATCACAATGGCCCAACTGTTGATCACCAACGAGATCGACATGGCATTCTCGCTCACCGTGCCGAACTACAAGGCCGTTGTCGCACAGAACCCGAACATGACGTCTCACTACTACGGTGAGGCACCATTCGGCTATGAAGACTGGTGGCCAGTTGGTCTTGGTCTAAACACCAAGCGACCTCCGTTCGACAACAAGAACGTCCGATGGGCGATCTCCTACTCCATCAACCGAGAGGAAGTCATCGAATTCGGATTCGGTGGCGGTCAGATCGTCCAGCAGCTTCCATGGCCGTACTACGCGCCCATGCAGAAGTACCACGACGAAGTCGCAGACCTCCTCGAAACCTACGACACCAGCGAGTACAACCCCGAGAAATCGGCAGCACTCATGGAAGGCGAAGGCTACACCAGAGACGGCGACGGATTCTGGGTCAAAGACGGCGAACGCGTGAAGATCCACATCGTGACCTTCCCGCAGCACCCGTCAACAACCCCCGCCGCTCCCGTCGTGACGCAGAACCTGCGACGAAACGGCTTCGACGCCAGCTTCTCAACCCCGACCGACTTCATCGACCAGATCTTCCAAGGTCACGCCGATGGATTCATTTGGGGCCACGGATCAATGGTCGACCCCGAACCGGTACTCAAAGGCTACCGCTGCGAACTCGTGACTGAAGGCGACACCGGATTCATCGCATACCCCGGTTTCTACCGATGGTGTAACGAAGAGTTCGATTCCTATGTCGAGCAGATGACCGCACTGCCAGAAGACAGTCCAGGAGTCCTCGAGCCTTATCGCAAGGCGATGGAGATCTGGCTCCCCGAGCTGCCCGACATCCCACTCACATCGACAATCATCACGTTGCCGATGAACACGACGTACTGGGAAGAGGAATCGTGGCCTCACAACGACAACCAGTACATCCACGAAGGATTCTGGCACCGCACCGGACTCCACATCTTCCTAAACCTGGAACCTGTGGAATAACCACCTAGCCGATAACTCGGTAAGCAAAAACGCCCCTCGGTTACCCCACCGGGGGGCGTTTTCATATCTTTCTCGCCACCAGAGGCTTGCATCGATGAGTACGCATCTAAAATCGCGTGCAGAGCCCATGACCACATCTGCCAAACAGACTCCCGCCAAAGCAGCGCGCTCCAATTCAAGGCGTGCCGGCCGCCACAGACTCTCCCCGGGCCGTCGCCAGTATCTCAAATTCAAGGCCAAACACGCCGACTCCCTTCTCCTCTTCCGAATGGGCGACTTCTACGAGTGCTTCGATGAAGACGCCCACACTCTCTCCAAGCTCCTCGACGTCGCACTCACTGCACGCGACGTCGGCGGTGGACAGAAATCACCACTCGCCGGCATTCCTTACCACTCCCTCGACACACACATCGGCCGTCTCGTCGCATCCGGCCTGAAGATCGCTATCGCCGAACAAACCACTACCGAGCCAAACGACGATGGCATCGTCGATAGGGCAGTGGTCCGCATCGTGACTCCCGGCACCGTCCTCGACCAATCACTACTCGAACAGTCCAAACACAACTACCTGGCGGCATGTGTCGTCGAAGGCCACCGCGCCGGGCTGTCATGGCTCGAAGCATCCACCGGTGAATTCGCCGCCATGGAAATCCCCGCCGCCAACGTCATCGACCACCTAGAACGCCTACAACCCGCCGAAATTCTCGTCGATACCGACAGCAAAACCCTCCTCGACGACATCACTGCAGAATCACCCCCTCCTTCAGGAGGGGGCAGGGGGAGGACCGCCCTAAGCAAAACCGTCATCCGATCGCTCGACGAATCGATCCTAGACCCCGATCTCGCCGCCGACAGCCTCAAGAAACACCTCAGCACCGACAACCTCGAACCCTTCGAACTCGACGGCCATCCGCTAGCCACCATCGCCGCCGCATCTGCAATCGATTTTCTCGCCCAGACCCAAATTGGTCGCCTACCCTTCATCACCACCCTCCGTCGCCATCGGCCGGACCGCTACATGTACATCCCCGCGGCCGCGCTCCGCGACCTCGAAATCCTAACCTCAACCGTCGACGGCGGTCCAACCCTCCTATCTACCCTCGACACTACTCGCACCCCTATGGGAGCGCGCCTTCTTCGCGACTGGCTCTCGGCTCCCCTCACCGACCTCGACGAACTCGAAACCCGCCAACTCGCCGTCAACACCCTCGTCCACAGCCCAACCCTTCGCTCCTCCCTCGACCAGACCCTAAACAACACACCCGACCTCGCTCGTCTTGTGAATCGCCTAACCCTCGGCCAATCCGAACCCCGTGAACTCCGCGCACTCTTCCGCGGACTAGACAAAGCTCCAGCCCTACGCGAACTCACCACCAACCAATCAGAAGCGAAATCCATCTCGCCCCTCTTCGAAGGTGTAGCCTCTCACGACGAAGTCCGCGAACTGATCGACCGCGCCATCGTCGAAGACCCACCGTTCCGCGTCTCCGACGGCGGCATGATCAAACCCGACTTCGACCACGACCTCGACAAACTCCGATCAACCGCCTCACGCGCCCGCGCCGGTATCGCATCCATCGAAGCAAAAGCCCGCGAATCCTCCGGCATCCCAAACCTAAAAGTAGGGCACAACAGAGTCTTCGGCTACTACATCGAAGTCTCCCGCTCCCACCTCGAAAAAGTCCCTCCCGAATTCCAACGCCGCCAAACCCTCGTCAACGCCGAACGATTCATCACCCCCGAGTTAAAAGACCTCGAAAATCAAGTTCTTCGTGCCGGCGACCAGATCAGCGAACTCGAACAATCCATCTACCGCCGCGTCTGCCAGCAAGTCGCCGAACACGCCGCCGCCATCATGCGAACATCCGCCGCGATCGCCAACATCGACGTCTGCCTCGCACTCGCCCGCATCGCCGCCGAAAACGACTGGACAATGCCGTTCCTCGACAACGGTGACCTCCTCAAAATCGACGACGGACGACACCCCGTAGTCGAAGACGTCCTCGGCTACGGCCGCTTCGTTCCCAACGACATCGACGCATCCAACTCCGAAAACCAACTCCTCATCATCACCGGACCCAACATGTCTGGCAAGTCCACATACATCCGTCAAGCCGCAATCCTCGTCATCCTCGCCCAGATCGGCAGCTTCGTCCCCGCTAAATTTGCACGCATCGGCATCGTAGACCGCATCTTCACCCGCATCGGCGTCTCCGACGACATCGCCGGCGGACGCTCAACATTCATGGTCGAAATGGTCGAAACTGCCAGCATCCTCAACCAAGCAACCTCACGCTCCCTAGCCATCCTCGACGAAATCGGACGCGGCACCTCCACCTACGACGGGCTCGCCATCGCCCGCTCCGTAGCCGAATTCATCCACAACAGCCCCGCACTCGGCTGCAAAACTCTCTTCGCAACCCACTACCACGAGATGACCGAACTCGGCGACACCCTCCCACGCGCCAAAAACCTCCGAGTAGCCGTAGCCGAAGAAGGCGACTCTATCCAATTCCTCTACCGAATAGTGCAGGGCGGAGCCGACCGCTCCTACGGCATCCACGTAGCCCAACTAGCCGGAATGCCCGCACCCGTAGTAGAACGCGCCCGAGAACTCCTATCCGAACTAGAAGCCCACACAAACAACACCGCACCAACCCACACCTTCCAAGACCACCGCCAACTAGACCTCTTCAACACCCCAAACAACACCGACTTCCTCCGCAACATCACCGAAATCGACACCGACAACCTAACGCCGATTGAGGCGTTGAACCGCCTCTACGAACTCAAAGAATCGGCCACCAAAGAACTCGAAAACTAGGTTTCCCCCGCCAAACAACGTCATTCCCGCGCACGGGTTCTGTGCACAACCACCGTCATTCCGGCGAAAGCCGGCGCTTCAGCGGACGGAACGTCCATCCAGAGGGGTTGAGCACCGGCGTCCAAAGCGAAACGCCAAGTTTAACCCGCTTTTATTCTGCTGCATCTAGGGGGAGGGTTGTGCACAGCACCCGCACGCGGGAAACCAGCGCGGAGAGGCGGCAGGGTTGCCCCCGCAAGACAACGTCATTCCCGCGGACGCGGGTACCTAAGGTGGAGAGGCGGCAGGGTTGCCCCCGCTCGCGGGGGAAATGTCCGAAGGACAAAGGGGGAGTTACGCACGAATGCAGCATCAACTACGTATACTGTACCGTGAATACGTATACGTGCTCAACAGATGATCCTAAACTATGAAACGCAAACTCACCATCACCATTGACGACGAACTCATCCCAGTTGCCAAACGTTACGCACGTTCTCGTGGTGTGTCGTTGTCGTCGCTTATCGAAGATTCCTTGCGGGAGGCCACTATCGAGCGATCGCAGTCGTTTGCCGCGCGGTGGAGGGGCAAGTTCCAACCGGCGGATCGAGATGACCCACGTTACGACGCCCTCGCAAAGAAGTATCTCGAATGATCCTTCTCGACACCGATGTCTTGATCGACATCGCACTCGACCGCCAACCTCACGCCGATCCCGCATTCGAGATCCTTGACCGCATTGAACGTGGGTTAGAACCCGCATCCATCGCCTGGCATTCGATCTCGAATCTCTACTACCTCGTCAAGCCAACACACGGCGACGCCACAACCCGCAACTTCATTCGGGAGTTAACAGAATTCGTGCAAATCGCCCAAACCGACACCGCATCAATCCGATTCGCTACCCAACTCCCCATGACCGACTTCGAAGACGCCATGCAGGTAGCCGCCGCGCAAGCATGCAATGCCCAGTACATCGTCACAAGAAACATCAGCGACTACCAACAATCCCCAATACCCGCCATCACCCCCCAACAAACGCTCCAACGCGGCCTCTGACTAAGTCCTCAACGCCGCGACCGCCTCAACGAAATCCCATCCATACCCTTAATTCAAAAAATCCTCACTCCACCAGTAACATCTAACATCACCAACGTACCAACCAATGCGTAGGGGCGACCCTTGTGGTCGCCCTCGCCCTCGCCGCTGACAAAACCCCAAGGAAAATCCCATGATCATCACCGACATCAAAGTCACTACCTTCACATACACCTCCAACACCGTCCAAGACACCGACGGACACACCCACCCCGGCGACCCCCACGACGCCACCACCGCGCTCCTTACCATCACCACCGAGGACGGCACCAGCGGCTACACCTTCGGCTCCCCCGACGCGCTCCGTCCCGTCATGATGGACAACTTCATTAAGAAAGTCCTCATGGGCCAAGACGCCGCCGACCGCGAGCGCCTCTGGCAGGCCATGGCCCGCTGGCAACGCGGCTCCGGCGGATCATTCAACGACCGCTCCCTCGGTCTCGCCGAACTCGCTCTCTGGGACTGGTTCGGACGCAAGATCGACATGCCCGTCTGGAAAATCCTCGGCGGAATGCGCGACAAAGTCCCCGCATACGGATCCACAATGTGCGGCGACGAGATCGAGAACGGCCTCGCAACCCCCGAAGACTACGGACGCTTCGCCGAGTGGCTCATCAACCGCGGCTACTCCGCCATCAAACTCCACACCTGGATGCCCCCCGTATCATGGGCACCCTCCGTCAAGATGGACATCGCAGCCTGCGCCGCCGTCCGCGAAGCCGTCGGACCCGACGTCCCCCTCATGCTCGACGCCAACCACTGGTACTCCCGCACCGAAGCCTTCGAACTCGGCAAAGGCATCCAAAACCTCAACTACTACTGGTACGAGGAGATGATGGACGAACACTCCATGTCCTCCTACGTCTGGCTCGCCGAAAACCTCGACATCCCCATCCTCGGACCCGAATTCGTCGAAGGCAAATTCCACTCCCGAGCCGAATGGGCCATCCACGGCGGCGCCGACATCCTCCGCACCGGCGTCATGGACGTCGGAGGCATCGGCCCCTCAATGAAAATCTGCCACCTCGCCGAATCCCTCAACATGGACTGCGAAATCCACGGCGGCGGCCCCGGCAACCTAGCCGTCCTCGGAGCCTTCTTCAACGGACGCTGGTACGAACGCGGCCTCCTCCACCCCTTCGTAGACTACGACCAACCACCCGAATACCTAAACACCATCATCGACCCCATGGGCCCAGACGGCCTAATCCACATGCCAACAACCCCCGGCCTAGGCGAAGACATCAACTTCAATTGGATCGCGGACCACACCATCAGCGAACGCTAGGGTCAAATTCCCCCTCCTTCAGGAGGGGGCTAGGGGGAGGTCCCGTCCCCTTCGCGAAGCGAAGGGGACGCGGAGCGCAGCGAACGCAGGGGATGCCCGCGCCACAACCCCAACGCCATCCCAAACGCAACTCCCCTCCGCCACCCTGTCATTCTGAACGTAGCGCCCCTCCGCCACCCTGTCATTCTGAACGTAGCGTAGCGCAGTGAAGAATCTCCCCGCCGCCAACAACCATTCCCTCCCTTTGACGTGCGCGGGTAAAATCAGGGAAGAAACAGACTCAGCATAAGCTCAAAAGCCCAATGACTACAACCACAAAGCCGGATACCGCGTCTCTAACCAACGGCGCAACAGTTGGTCACGATCTCGACGCCGACCGCGAAAGTCTTGCAACTGCTTTGTGGACGAGCTTCGAATCCGAACCTATCGAAGATGGTATGGAGCATCCCGCGGAGACGATCATCGCGGATGCATATCGATCTGAAGACCGACGACATGTCCTCGACTGGTTGAAGAGTTTATCCACCGACGCTTCTCAACCGAGTTTTGCCGCATCCGTGCTCCGATGCATGGGACGCATCGGTGATCTCGGAACTGCCCAGTGGCGAGTTGCAGTCCTTCGCGAATCCTTGGCTATCGACAATGTCGAAATCAGAGACGCCGCGGTGCAAGCGGCCGAACTCTGGGCAGATGTCGAGGTAGTCGATGTTCTCCGCTCTCACTCTGAACCTGAGCCATGGATCCGGCAGTACATTCTCGATGTTGCTGATGACCTAACCAGTTGTTACATGTATCTGGTTCGGAATATCATCTTGGCTTCAAGATATTCATTCAATTCACATTTGCTCTATATCTTGTAGATAGAACGTGTGTTTTTCGCGCCCTTTAGCATCAATTTCTATCTCTTCGATGCATTCGAAACAATAACGTCTGCCCGCCTTCAAACCCGTAAACTCAACGCCGCCGCTCAAATGCGACCAAGTCGTCAGCCAACACTCAATGCATTTTCGCCTAGTTTGTTTGGTTTGTCAGCGTCGTCGAGTTTTTCCGAAAGTTTCGCGATGCGTGTATCAGCTTGTTTGCCGTAATAGTGTTCGAACAATTCTTCGATAATCTCGATGCACCATTCTGCTTCTTCGGGTTCAACGTCTATTATCTTCAACCCTGATTTGTCCGAAGTCGGATGTGCCGCAAAGTTCCCAAGGTTTCGGACCGCGTGGATGGTTGCCTTAACGCTTTTGGGCAGGACTTTTTCAAGAGACGTTTCACTTAGAGCGGAATCGATTTTCTGCTCTAAGCTGCCTCCTGAGTAGCCCTGATGGTCCAGTATCGACTCCAACACACGTCTAGACAGCGCTGCCGATGCATTCACGCTAATGCTCAATACGTTGCAAGCTTCCAAGTAGTCATTCTTGAACGATTTGGGAACGTCCCATTCGACAGGTTTTCGAGCCGCGAGCCTAGGGTAAGCCCGTTCCCTCGCAAATTCATCTACAGGGTCGTCGACATCTATCAACCCGACATCTATTATCGTTTTGCCACACGTAGGACATTCCATCGCCCACCAAACCCATGCGATATCCGGCCTTGGGACTCCATCGCTGTAACCGTAGTATTCTTCAGCGTCGAATTTCGAAGATTTGGGATCGATCCTTCCGCTTTTCCAATCAGGGTGCATGGCGACAGCACAATATGGGCAGTTCATTTTTGATTGTTTCCGATCTAAAGCATAGTGTCGAGGAAAGTGCGCCTCTGCCCGAACATGCTATCTCGGGCGTTGCCTCACGGCCAAACGCAACCTCAGCTACGATCAATCGCCGAAAAACCACCACCAAAGAAGTCCGCCGACCAATAGCAAACCACCTATAGTCGTCCCAGCGAAAGCTACCAACGCGTTCGAACCTGCTCGCACAACCGTCTCCGATGCCTCTTGCGCTTCACCGCTCACTAACCAATCCGGTATTGCGCTAATGAGAGAGACAATGACGGAAAGTGCAATGACTCCGGCAATTGCACAGAGGATCAATGCGAGGAGCGATTTCGAAAGATTGTTCCTGTTCCGATAACGCCTGCGTGGGCGATTTCGGCGACCAAAAAGTCGACGTCCAAACGAATGTGCGGTTCTTTCGTGCATTTTCCTATCCTACACAGTCTTTCAAGTCACATGTGCAATGCGGCCTCACCTCAACCGCACAAACGGCAACCGCTTCAACTGCTGGTTCCTCGGATCCACCTCAATACCAACAGACTCCAACGCAGTAACCCCCAACAACGGTTCCGAGTTCTCATCCCCCATCACAATCGTCGAACCTACGACCTCTCCCATGAATTCGATGTCGCCAGTCGTTACCGACATGCGAAGCTCGCTGCCATCCGCCAACCCGTAAATTCGCTGACCCTTCGGCGCCAAGCCTATCGATTCCAAGTGTTGCTTCGGCACAAGGCAATCCGTCGCTCCAGTGTCAACCAGAAACAACCCTTCCCAAGCCCTCTCTGGCTCTGACGGGTTTCGCACCGTGCAAGTTACATGCGTCACGCCCATGTATCAATTTCCTCCTGGTTATGTCTAGGTTACCTACACCTTAATAGAATAATACAATTGTATCATTATATTTCAACCCCCTTCAAGGCCGAGTCCCCTTCCCCCCATGCACACTAGGCTCCGAACACCACTTCCGCCGCAACAACCCCAACGGCCCCAACACCTTATCCTCGTCCAACCCCAGCAAATCCACTAGCACCAGACGATCCAGCTCCTTCCGACTCTCATCACGCCAAGCCTCATTCGCAGGCAGAAATTCATGATCCCGCATATCCTCGAAGATCTCCTCAGCCAACTTCAACTGAGCATCCGATAACGCCGTCACATCCAAAGTCGGCATCGTCCGAATCGCAGTTATCGGCATACTCCCACGACCAGCCTGCTGACGACTCGAATGCCACCAGTAGAGCAACAGTCCCAAAGTTGAGTTGCCCCAGAGCGTGTATGCAATCTCCTGATCGCGCGAGTTAAATTTCACACTTGGCCATGACCTGCCGCCTATCGCTTGGTTTTCGGTAAAAGCGACGGCGAGAGGTTGGGAATTGAATCGGAAATCGCGATTGTGATGAGCATGACTTCTTGTCTCCCAAATCGCAGCGGCTCGGTTGCCTCTACCACGTTTCACTCGACCTTCACTGTCAGGTTCAACCACCATGCGCGTTTCCCGTTCCGCATCGTGGCTCCACAACATCGGATATGTTGGCGCGCTCGAAATTGTTCGGTGTCGATCGAATGCGGTGCGTTCACCACTACCGACTATGTCTTTATCTGACATCCCCGTTTGTGCGATTTCACCGACTGAGGTAATCGGAACTACTAGCGCGTCCTTTTTGGTCATGCGCGGCAACCAAATCAAACCATTTGACAACTCGCGCGCCGACTGGACCACAGAAAAATCCGAAATCCCGACCGCGGACCAAGGCAAATCTGAGTCAAGTGGCGCTTCGATGATCTCGCCCAAGTGCTGTTTGCCAACTTCAAGCGTCTCGCCACCATACGGTCCGTCTTCAAGGCGTCGCACACAACCGTTAGACGCGATCTCCGATATCGCACGCGCAATCACCACTGACTCCATCTCGTTATTAGGTCGTTGCTTGAGCGAAACGAAAGTACCTCGACAAGTATTTCCCTTAGAAGTGCGTCGACCAACTATCAACGTCTCCGCCATTCCTGTGTCGGCTGAAAACGACTGGTCGTCCTGTCTAGCAGCCGCAATCGTCAGAACGATGACATCGTCATAGTGACTAGCGAGCGTCTGCCGCACCTTCCGCCAACTTGACCCCTGAAGCGCCGTCATCGGTAACACGAGCGCAATCTTCCCATCATGCTTAACCATCCGATCCGCGAGCGCGACGAACCAAGACGCAATACCGGCATAGCCATGAGCACATGTCCCTTTGCCATACTCCGAGGCAAGTTTCGACATCTTCGACTGCGTGCCACGATCAATGCGTAATCCGTGGAACTGCTTCGTCTGGTAGGTCTGTCCGCGGCGACCATCCCAATCAGAACCAGAACGCGTAAACGGCGGATTCATAATCACCAAGTCTTGACTGAACTGCGGCATATCCACCGCGTCCGCCGCCTGCGCCGAGCCTGTTCCCGTCACCGCCGTGCCGCTGTGCAGCGAAATCAGCGGCCTAACCTCTCCGTTGCTCGCCAACAGATCCAGCGAGCCTATCGACACCCCGCCGTTTTCCGTCTTGCCATACTGCGTCACTATCGTGCGGGTGCTTTGATAACGCTCCGTCGGATGCGATGACGACAGCATCGAAGCGGTCAGATGCACCGCCGACGGCAACACGTCCAGCGCTGTCAACGACTTGCCCATCATGTGCGAATGCAGCTTCGACGGGTCGCCGCCAGAGAACAAATGAAGCTGGTTCAACCGACGATACGCCGCATGGATCAACGTCCCCGTCCCGCACGCGTAGTCCGCAATCTTGAAATCCTTCACCCGCTCCGGATCGGCCCACGCACCACCGTCCGGTATCGCAAGATGCGCCAACAGCGTCGCCGACTCCGGGCGCGTGTAGAACGTCGCCAGAAACTTCCGATCCGCAATCAACCGCTGAAACACCGTGCCGATCAAATCGCTCGAATCCGCCGCGCCGAGAACGTTGATCCGCTCAGCCGCATCCGCCATCCTGTCCAACGCTCGCGAAGCCAAAGTGTTCGGTTGGATAGTTTTCAGCAGTTCGATAGCGATGTTAAAGATTGACCAGTAGTTGATCTTGAGAATTTTGCGCCACTCTTGAACAACCAACCGTTGCAACAATTTCCCGTCTGGGCGCAGTTCCTCGAAGCGCCTCAACCTAGGACCTCCGACTAAATTCATGTGGAAGAGCAACGCGTTGATCATGATCGTCGCCGCCATCCGCTCCGTCTGCTCGCTGTACTCCTGCTTCAACAGATCCGCGAAATCTTGTTTCAGGTTCGGATGCGCGCCCGTCGACTCCCGGATGATCGCCGCCGTCGACGAAATAGCTCGCTCCAGAATCTCCACACTTTCCCTCACCACATCCTCAGGGGTCGACGCGTACGTGATGAAACCTGCAAGGTCCCGAACATTCCCAGACACGAAACCGCTCTCCGGAAAACGCGACCATTGCAACCCCCCGTCATTCCGGCGAAAGCCGGAATCCAGAGGGGCGGGGCGACGGGAAACGCGGCTATTTCGCCCAAGGTCCTGCGGCGTTCTCGAACCGTTGTACACGCAATACTGGAACCGCGTCTTGCTCCGCAACTCTTCATCCAACCGATCGAAACCCCGCACCTGACGCAAATCCCTCGGAGACTTCAGCGCAACCACCGCGTTCACCTCTCCATCCACACCAGTCACATCCTCATCCAGCTTCTCTCCCAACCTCGCAATCGCCTCATCCTCCAACGTGCGAGCCGGCAGATACTCATTCTCGATCACCACCGGCCGACCACCCTTCGGCAACACCAAAATATCCGGCTGACCCTGCCCACTCACAAACGCCCCCTTCATCTCGGCATGAACATCCCATCGCACATTCATGCGGTCCAACAACGTCGCAATACGCCCGTTCAGTTGAGTTTCGTTGATTGGCATCAGTTAAGTATTTCTATCGGATGTCTAGGCACCATCGCCCAGACTAGCAGACACACGTTACTTCATAATTCTGCATGGCGAGAATCCACCCCTACCGCTCGCGAAGCGCAAGGGATGCCCAGCGCCGCGACCACCCCCAGCAAAATGAAGACGCCCCCTCGCGGGGACACCCAGACCACCTAACCAACACATCCATACCCTCAATCCATGTAGACGACTCAACTGCCTCCAACGGCCCCAATTCCAAAAAATTCCCACCCCAACCACTTGACAAACACAACAAACGTAGTATTATTAAAACTGTTAACAACAAACATCGCCGTGCTGACGAGTGCGGACACCAATCTAGCCGTTGGACGGCAGGGAGTAAGCGTTAGATCGTGAAAGCGCAACACACAAAAAGCGAGTACACGGGGTCCTGCGAAGGTAACCCGGATTCGCGTGTTCGTGGAAGCCATCTCTGGCGACGCCCCTCAACCGAGTTAGAGCCGGTTGCAACGTTCAGCGGTTCCGTTCGAAGCGATCGATGTAACAAGTCCCGGTCGCCGAGGGCTAATGCACCCTCGGCAACACGAGCCAGCAAGACATCCCTCCCCGTCGTCCATTCCATGGACGACAAGGGGACGCCTCCCAATCCCACCTGCTTCAGGAAGGGAAATACCAATCCCCCCTCCGTGAGGCCGGGAAGTACCTATCCCCCCTCCGAGAGGCCGGGAAGTACCTGTCCTCCCTCCTCGAGGAGGGGAAGTACCTATCCCCCCTCCTTCAGGAGGGGGCTAGGTGGAGGCCACGAATGTCGCGCCAAGGGCCGGGTAAGCGGTCGTGAATTCGGCAGACGTCGGACCCTTGTCGCCAACGGGTCGCGGCTACGGCACGAGGATGTGCAAAACTACCCGATGGGAAGCGGCCGAGCTCATACTCCAGGCCGTAACCCGGGCCCACGGTCTGGCAACGTGGGCAGTGACCGGACGAGGGAAGCTAGCAGTCCAATATCTCGCACAGCGCGGCGATGTTAACCCGAGCAGAACTTCAATACCTGAAGACCGCTCGACACACATAACCTTCAACCCATACATGAAGAGGAAATGTCCTCAAGGACAAAGAGGGCACTACTCGTTCAATTCAACGCGCCCTAATATAATTGCATCGGGCAACGGGCATACCGCTGCTGAAATCCACAGGAGATACCGCGATGGCGTCGACAACATGGGCCTTCTTCAAAGGACAACAAGTCCCCCTGGAGGAAGCCAATGTACGGGTCGACACACACGCCCTCCACTACGGAACCGCCGCCTTCGAAGGTGTTCGCGGAAACTGGAATGAGGAACACGGCAAGGTCTACATCTTCCGCCTCCGCGAGCACTATGAACGCCTAATTCGCGGTTGCAAAATCCTCCGTATGGATATCCCATATTCCGTCGATGATCTTTGCCAAATCACCGTTGACCTGCTCGAGCGAAACGGTTTCGCCGAAGACGTCTACATCCGCCCCTTGGCCTACAAATCAGAAGAGGCGGTCGCAAACCTAAAACTCCACACCCTCGCCAGCGATTTCACCCTGATGATCCTCCCATTCGGCGCCTACATCGAAGCCGAAGGAGCCATCAAATGCCAGACCTCGTCATGGCGACGCCCTGACGACTCCATGATGCCCACCGGCGTCAAAATCACCGGCCTCTACACGACCTCCATCCTCGCCAAAACCGAAGCTGTAATGGCCGGTTTCGACGAAGCCATCCTTCTCAACCACGACGGCTCCGTCTCCGAAGGTAGCGGCGAAAACCTCTTCATGATCAACAATGGCGAGATCCACACGCCCTTCGAAACCGCCAACGCTCTCCTCGGCATTACCCGCGACTCCGTCATGACGCTGGCCAAAAAAGAACTCGGGATCGATATAGTCCAACGTCGCATCAACCGAAGCGAGCTCTACCTCGCCGACGAGGTATTCCTAACTGGAACCGCCGCCCACCTAACTCCCGTCGGCAGAATCGACAACCGAGACATCGGCGACGGTAGCACCGGACCGTTAACCCAACAATTGCAAGACATTTACTTCGAATGTGTAACCGGAAAAAACCCCGACTACATGGACTGGTGCACCGGAGTAACCCCCGGCGGCGGATAATCGAATCCCGTTTCCCCTTCCCTCGGAGAACGAAGCCATCTTACCCTCCCTCTGGAAGAGCGACTCCAATTCCCCTCTCCCCGTGGGAGAGGGTTAGGGTGAGGGCCCTATGACCGACCAAATCGAAACCGCCGCGTCACTAATGGTGCGCGACTATCTAATCCTCGCGTTCCTCGTCAGCCTCGGCGCACTCCAAATCGCCGTCTCAATCAGCGGCATTCGCGGCCTCTGGCTATTGCCGAATCAACTTCTGACCCGCGCCCTCGGCATCCTACTGATCGGTGTCGGCATCACAACCTACATCCTTTCTCCGCTCTGGGTTGAAGGCCCATGGGCCGCCGGATCCGTCGCCGACGGCACCTCAGCTGGTCGCGAGTGGGGCACCGCCACAATCAACGAAGTATCAGCCGCCCGAAACATCAACGACATCCACGGCGGCATGGCCGGCACCGCCTACGCAATAGTCTTCTTACTCGCCGCCGTACTAGCCACCACATTCGCCGCCATCCTAGGCACCCTAAACGTTCGCATATCGAATTCCCCAACCTTGAGTAGAGGATCAGAAGGCGATCAACACGATCCCCCCTCCTTCAGGAGGGGGCTAGGGGGAGGTCACAACGATCCCCCCACCTCCAGGAAGGCGCCAGGGGGAGGCCACAACAATCCCCCCTCCTCCAGGAAGGCGCCAGCGGGAGACCACAACAATCCCCCCTCCTCCAGGAAGGAGCCAGGGGGAGACCACAACAATCCCCCCTCCTCCAGGAGGGCGCCAGCGGGAGACCACAACAATCCCCCCTCCTTCAGGAGGGGGTTAGGGGGAGGCCCCACCGATGGTCTCGACGCCCTGAAACACACCGACGCAATCTCGACCTTCGCATCATCGTCGCGCAACCTAATTCGCACCGCCAAATCAGACGCCAACGAACACATGTCAACCACCCACCTTTGGAGCGTCCCGTCACTGATCGCGAGGATGTGGCGAAATTAACTCCTTCGACACAGAGTTGATGATGTGGATCAATGGCTTCGTCGGCACCTCGCCGACGTTCGACCACATCGCCAGAATCGTCGCCTCCGACTACCTGATGCCCCTGGCATTCTCCGCGGTCATTTTCGCCATCTGGTTCGTCGGCCGAAATCTAGCCGAACGCCGACGCTACCAACGCGGCACACTCTTAGCCGCGACCGCCATTGGCATCAGCAACCTCATCGTCGACATCATCGACTCTGCATACGACCGCCAAAGACCATTCGATGAACTGGGCGACTCCCTCCAACTGATCTTCTATCGATCGACCGACCCATCATTCCCGGCCAACCCGATGGCGGTAGTATTCGCCATCGCAATGGGGGTCTGGTTGGTCGACCGCCGCATCGGATGGACACTCATGGCCGGAGCCGCCATCTATTCCGTGATCCGGGTATACGTCGGAACCTTCTACCCAACCGACGTCATTGGAGGCGCCGTCATAGGAGTAATCTCGGCACTGATCGCTTGGTTCCTCTTCGAACTCCTCAAGCCAATTCCCGAACTTTTCCTTCGCCTACTTAGAGGCATCGGCATCGCTTGAACCTACCGCCGTCGCCGCCGGGCAGAAACCCTTCGGAACGCTTCGCCATACTCAAACGGCATACCTTCCGCAACCGACCGAGCGCGATCCCGGATCCCACGATCGGAACCCGACTGCCGTGTCAGACCAGGAACCTGACTGGCATGTTTGCTCAACGCGTCAATGCGATTGTCGATCGACGTCGTGATGTCAACGACCACATTCGGCTTGTCCGCGTGCCAGAAGCAAACGTCGCTCACAATGTACGGTTCGAGGCCGTCTTTAAGTTGCTCGGGAAAGTGCAGATGATCCCTTGCATAGGGATAGACCGCGTCTTGAACCGTGATACCAGTGTTTCGGTGGTCCCGGTGGTTGAACCCGTCGAAACGGAATGGATCGTGAGTGAAAATCACATCCGGACGATGAGTCCGAATCGCCTTGACGATGTCACCCAAAAATTCGCGATTGGCCTCCAACATCCCATCTGGATACGGCAACATCACCAGATTCGACACCCCGATTACAGCCGCCGCCTCCTCCTGTTCCCGCCGACGAATGTCAACGATCCGATCCGAAGTCATCCCCTCATCGTTGCTGCCGCTGCTACCGGTCGTGCAAACAACGTACGAAATCTCGCAACCATTCGCCGCCCACAATGACGTCGTGCCGCCGGCACCAATCTCGGCGTCGTCAGGATGCGCGCAAACCACCATCGCGCGCTCCGGTATCTCGTCGAACTGCTCCAATTGCGCCACAGGACCTTCCCGTTCTTCTATTCGCAATGCGCATCCAACGGACACACATCGGATTCATGATATCTGCGCATGTCCACCGCGCGCCGCACGAATAGACTCGACTTAGTGAATGTGTGACACCCTGCGAGCCAACAATTGAACCTGCAATCGAAAGACCCACGAATCGCCGAGATCATCGCCGCCGAAGAACGCCGTCTGCGCGAAGAAATCGTCCTTATCGCATCCGAGAACTACGCCAGCAAAGCAGTTCTCGAGGCCACAGGATCGGTCTTGACCAACAAATACGCCGAGGGTTACCCCGGACGCCGCTACTACGCCGGTACCGAGAACGTCGACGCCGCGGAATCCCTCGCCATCGAACGCGCCAAGCAACTTTTCGAAGGTGCAGAGCACGCAAACGTCCAACCTCACAGCGGATCTCAAGCCAACATGGCCGCATACTTCGCCGCACTGGAACCCGGCGATCGAGTGATGGGCATGTCGCTCGATCACGGCGGACACCTCACTCACGGCTCCCCGGTCAACTTCTCCGGTCGCATCTACGACTTCGTCCACTACGGCCTCGACGAAGAATCGGAGATGATCGACTACGACGCCGTCGAGCGCATCGCCAACGAACTGAAACCCAAAATCATCGTTTCCGGCTACTCCGCCTACTCCCGAACCATCGATTTCGAGCGTTTCGGTCAGATCGCTGATAGCATCGGCGCGCTCCACCTCGCCGACATGGCGCACATCGCCGGGCTCGTCGCTACAGGAGCCCACCCGTCACCCGTACCACATGCTGACATCGTTACCAGCACAACCCACAAAACGTTGCGCGGCCCCCGCGGTGCAATGGCACTTACAACCAAGGATTGGGCGCGGAAATACGATTCGGCGGTATTCCCACGAATGCAGGGCGGACCCATGGGCCACGCCATCGCCGCCAAAGCAGTTGCTTACAAAGAAGCGCTGTCGGACGATTTCAAAACCTATGCCAACAACATCGTCAGCAACGCGGCCGCGCTTGCTGATGCGCTCTCGAACCGCGGAATGCGAATCGTCTCAGGTGGTACCGACAATCACCTCATGCTCGTCGACATGCGCGGCGTGAATGTCACCGGAGCCGCAGCCGAGGTCAAATTGCGCAGCGTCGGCATCGTCGCCAATAAAAACATGGTGCCATTCGATCCCAACCCGCCGCGCGTCACAAGCGGTGTGCGCATCGGCGTGCCGTCAATCACTTCTCGCGGCATGGACACTGGAGACATGGAAACGGTAGCCGAGTTCATCGTCGAATCGTTGCGTGTAGAAGATGACTCTTCGCAACACAGCGACCTCTCCCAACGGGTGAAGAAATTCGCCAGTTCGTTCCCGGTCCCCGGTATCGATTCCTAGTCCAGAAGTGCGCTGCAAACGGCGTAGCGTTCAGTTTGAATACGCCCCGAATATATAATCGGGATTCATCGAATCCGTGCCATTTGCACGGATGATGGCGCGTTCATGAGACACCAAGTGGGTTGCAATTGAGAGACTACGAAATTGTGTGGATACTAGGCGGCGGAGCCGGCGAAAAGGAAGGCGAAACTTCAGCCGAAAAAATTCGCGCGCTTGTTGGGTCTCTTGGCGGAGAGGTCGGCGAAGTGAATCCTTGGGGGAAGCGAAACTTGGCTTACCCAG
Source organism: uncultured Dehalococcoidia bacterium (assembly GCA_951812795.1). Classification (GTDB taxonomy): domain Bacteria; phylum Chloroflexota; class Dehalococcoidia; order Lucifugimonadales; family Lucifugimonadaceae; genus Bin127. The sequence continues at coordinate 814,365 of OX638325.1, read as the reverse complement.
TGGAAAACAACACCGAAGGCTACTACATCGAAGCGCAAATCAAGCTCGATCCCGCCAGTTCTCCACAGTTGGAACAGGCCTGCAACACTGACCGCGAAATTATTCGCCATTTGATTGTAAGGAAATGAGAACCTTACCATAACCTGTTGCTGATGTAACGTCGAAATTACGACGACGTACGTAGCAACTAGTATGGAAGGCGAATATTCCTAATGACTCTCAACCAGATACTTCTCATCGGCAACGCAGGCCGCGACGCCGAGTTGCGGTACACACCGAACGGCGCTGCCGTAGCAAACTTCAGCATCGCAGTCAACCGCCGCTACCAAGTACGCGACGAGATGCGTGAAGACACCGAATGGTTCAATGTCGCCGCTTGGGAACGGCAAGCGGAATTCGTAGCCGAACGTGTCAAACGCGGCACCCGCGTGTTCGTCGATGGTCGACTCTCCACCCGGCAGTACACCGCCGGTAACGGCGAAACTCGCACCAGCCTCGATGTCAACGCCAACCGCGTCATCGCATTGTCGCCCCGAGACAACGCCACCGAAAACCCAGGCGGCGCATACCCGACCCGGGAAAACCGCCAACGCGAAGATAACGCCCCAACTTCAAATGGCAACGGCTCAAACGGTCACGTAACATCTGAGTATGCCTCGACGGCGACCACTCCGAACCCAAACGCCCAGGTCGCCGAGATCGATGATCTCGAAAACCTGCCTTGGTGATCTGCGATGAGCCTGAATTTAATACTCCTGATCGGCAACGCCGGTCGCGACGCCGAGTTGCGTTACACAGCCAACGGTCGCGCCGTCGCCAGTTTCAGCATGGCGGTGAACCGCAGCTACCAAGTCAATAATGAATGGCGAGAAGAGACCGAATGGTTCAACGTTTCCGTTTGGGGCCAACAGGCTGAAAATGTCGCCAACAGCGTTCGGCGCGGCGCCAAAGTGTTCATCGAGGGTCGACTCTCAACGCGCGAGTACACGAACCAAGCAGGTGCAACGCGAACTAGCTTGGACGTGAATGCATTCAGAGTCATCAACTTGACGAGGCGTGAAGAAGGCGAAGAAGGTGGGTATGGGTCATATCCTCCCACTCCCGAAACCGCGCAGCCGTACGGTGGTGGACAATCCCAACAGCCAGCGCAAGCAGCGCCTTCTGGACAACAAGCTGGAGGTGGTTACGACCAACCAACCGACGGCGAAGATTTGGAAGACCTGCCTTGGTGAGATGTTACGTACGCGTATTCTTGACAAACAACCGACCGATAACCGCAACTTCTTTCGGAACAGCACGGAGACACAATGACAACAGGTTCTAGAACTCGACCGCCGTTCGGCAACCGCCGTGGAGGCGGAGGTGGGGGCGCATTCGGACGTCGAAGGCGCGGCAGGAATGTCCTTAAAGCCGAGGAAATCGACTACAAGGATGTCCAACTGATGCGTCGCTTCGTCAGCGAGCGCGGCAAGATCGTATCCGGTCAACGTATCGGTGTGACCGCCAAAAACCAACGCCGGCTAGCCCGTGCAATCAAACGAGCACAGCATCTCGCGTTGATCCCCATGGCTCCGGACCACGTTTACGTCACCGGAGCGGTCCAGACCGAAACGCCACGACCACAAGAGTCCGAGGCCGTTGAGGGTGAATCGGCAGTCGAAGCATCCGAACAACAAGAAGCGGTCGTTACACAAACCGAGGATACGGCTACCGAAAGCTCCGAGGAAACGGTGGCTGCACCGGCGACGGCTGAGCCAACGGCAGAGACAGAGTCATCTGAAAGCGCGACTTCGGAAGATTAACAACACGACGGCATCGACCTTGCCAATCGAGTTGTGCCAAATAGGATCGAACTAAGTCCGGGCGCGTAAGATATTGTGTGTTCAACCGACGCCGATCCGTACTGAATGTTAGAAATGGCGAACGAACCGGAACGCAGCACATTCTCTCACGCACCATTGGGTGGCTACCAAGCCGGCCAACGGAGTATTACCAATCGTCGCGGCGTTTCGCGTTTCGAGCTCATGCGACGTCGGGAACGCGCGGCGCTTCGTAACCGACCGTTCATCTTTGGCGCGATCATCTTCGTGCTGGCGGTGCTCGCGATCCCCGCATACGGTTTTTATCGACAGTATGTGGAACCTCCAACCGAAATCGCGGTAAAGGTGGAAGACTCCGTCTACACCCGAGGCGACATCGTCAACTACATCCGATTCTTCCAAAGATTGAGCGAGGACTTGGGCGTCCCGTTTGAGCTAGGTACCTCCGCATTCGAAGCGATGCAGACGCTCCAGTCAAACGAATTGGCGTACCACCTCGCCCCGCGTTTCGGCATCACAGTCGAGCAATACGAGGTCGACAATCAACTTGAATCACTCCTCGGGTTTGTCGCCGATACGACTTCCGACGCTTCAATGCGCGAACATCGTTCGAACGTCGAAGAAACTAAGAAGCAGTTCCTGAACCGTATCGGACTCGATGAAGGTGTGTATCGCGATTTCATCCGCAAAGGCATGTTCAAAGAACGCCTCAGGGACGAACTCGGGAAAACACTTCCCCGTATTCAACCCCAGGCAGAGATCTACCAGATCGTCTTGCAAGACGTGAGTCAAGCAACTATCAACCGGATCGAAAGAGATCTGGCGTCGGGTCGCACCGTAGGAGCGATTGTGTTGGAACTTTCCGAGGATCCAAACGTTCAAAGAACCGGCGGGTATATCGGATGGCTGCCGCAAGGTGTGCGAACCGACCTCGACTCGATATTGTTTGGCCACAAAACCAACGAGGACGGCTCGAAAGGCGAACGTGTACTTGCGCTGAATACGCTTAGCGGCGGACGATACGATGAGGCATCACGGCTTTGGACCGCGCATATCGTTTCCGATTTCAGCGAAGCCCGCGAGATTGCGGACGATCATTTCGACATCTTGGCAAACCTAGAAGTGGATCGCTACATCAACGAGCACCGATTCGAATTCGATACTGCCATCTCGCTGAACAGTGAGGTCTACGATTGGATCAACCGTCAGGTGCGTTCCAACGCCATCGTGCCTACCGCGACGCCCGAATCGCCGTTCACTTCGCTTGAAGAACTCAATCAATAGGCCGGATGCTGTTTGATGGCAATGGAACGGCAAGTGAGTAGCCCTAGTGCTGTTGGCGTAGGGTTGCTAGGGGCTGGTGTAGTCGGATCGCAAGTAGCCCGAGTTTTAACTCAGCCCGACACTGATTTCCGTCATCTGCTCGCATTGAACGGCATTCTCGTTCGAGACAAATCGCGCCAACGAGACGGTGTGCCGTCCGACCTCTTAACAACTGACCCTGAACAGGTACTGGGCGACGATCGAAACGACATCATCGTGGAAGTCATGGGCGGTGAAGAACCAGCGCACTCCTACATGGCCGCGGCACTGAAAGCCGGTAAGCACGTCGTCACCGCAAACAAAGAGGTGCTCGCGAAATTCGGCGACGAGTTGACCAGCTTGGCGAATGAAAACGGCGTTACGTTGTCTTACGAAGCCAGCGTTGGCGGCGGAATCCCTGTGCTGGCGGTGATCCAAGATAGCCTTCGCGCCAATCGCATCGAGAGCATCCGAGCCATCATCAACGGCACCACGAACTTCGTACTCTCCTCGATGGAAGAATCGGGAAGTTCATTCGAAGACGCGCTCGCTGAAGCACAGTCCCTTGGTTACGCGGAGGCCGACCCGACCGCCGACGTCGATGCTCACGACGCCGTTTACAAACTGTCCATATTGACCCGATTGGCGTTCGGAGCATCGGTTAACCCGGACGCAATCTACAGAGAAGGCATTCGAAACATCGGAGCCAAAGATCTCCGATATGCCGGCGCGCTCGGATTCACGATCAAGTTGCTAGCCATTGCTCGTTCAGAGTCGAGTGGTGTGCGGTGTCGAGTACATCCCGCGTTGGTACCAGTTGAAGTGCCCATGGCCAACGTCAACGGCGTTCTAAACGCGGTGGAGTTGAACGGAGACTTGTTGGGGCCGCTTTGGTTGCAGGGCAGGGGAGCAGGGGCCGGGCCAACCGCGAGCGCGGTAATGGGTGATGTTCTGCGAATTGCCAAAACAATGTTTTCCCAAGGTAGTAACGGACGATCCACCAACAATGGATCAAGCACTCGCGAAATCGAACCGGACGTTATCGACATGGACGATCTTCGAGTTCGCTACTACGTGAGACTCGCGGCCATCGACAAGTTTGGCGTCCTCGCCAAGGTCGCAAGCGTTTTCGGCGACGCACAAATCAGTATCGCCTCTGTCCTGCAGTTCGATTCCGACGACGAGCGAGGTCTGGCCGACCTCGTCATAATGACCCACCCGTCCCGTGAAGCCAATATGCAGGAAGCGGCAACGCGTCTGCGACAATTGGATGTTGTCGCATCGCTCGAAAATCTCATCCGCGTCGAAGATTACGACGAAGTTTAGCGGTCGACAGAATCAAGCAGGCCATGTCGACCTGCGAACGGAGAGGAAACCGTGAACGGCACCGTCGGGGTCATCGAAAGATACAAAGAGTTTCTGCCGGTGAACGCGGACACACCCATGATCACGATGGGTGAGGGCAACACGCCCTTGGTGAAATCTACCAACATCGGTCCGTCCGTAGGTTGCGAAAACCTCTATTTCAAACTCGAAGGATCTAACCCGACCGGATCTTTCAAAGACCGGGGCATGGTGATGGCCATCGCGAAGGCACTCGAGGCCGGCCGCAAGCGCGTAATCTGCGCATCAACTGGCAACACCAGCGCCTCTGCCGCAGCCTACAGCGCTCGATACAACCTACAATCCTTCGTCGTCGTCCCATCGGGTGAGATAGCGCTCGGTAAACTCGCGCAAGCCATGGCCTACGGTGCTCGAATCCTCGCAGTCGATGGCAACTTCGACGACGCGTTGACAATGGTTCGCGATCTTGCTACGGAACTCTCGATCGAGCTGGTTAATTCCCTCAATCCGTATCGCCTTGAGGGTCAAAAAACCGCATCGTTCGAAATCTCAGACGCTCTCGGCGATTCCCCCGACATGATCTGCATTCCCGTAGGAAACGCCGGCAATATCACCGCTTACTGGAAGGGCTTCACCGAGTATCGAATCAACGAGCGCATCACCAAACTCCCGCGCATGATGGGCTTCCAAGCCGCCGGCGCGGCGCCAATCGTTCGCGACGAGAAAATCGAAGACCCGCAGACTATAGCCAGCGCCATCCGCATCGGAAATCCCGCAAGCTGGCAACGAGCCGTCAATGCGCGCGATGAATCCGGTGGCAACATCGACGCAGTGTCCGATGCCGAGATCATCGAAGCCTACATCCGGTTGGCCCGCGAAGAAGGCATATTCTGTGAACCCGCCTCTGCCGCCTCCGTCGCCGGTCTCATCAAACTCGCTGCTCAGGGTGAAGACCTTGAGAATCTGACCGCGGTGTGTATATTGACTGGGATGGGATTGAAAGACCCCACAACCGTCGAAAATCATGCCTTGGTAGAACTCGAATACGTCGAACCAGACGTCGACCAAGTTGCGGCGCTACTGTCCAAGGACGCCGCATAGCTATTTCTCAATGACCTTTGCCACAACCCCCAGAATCGTTTCACCGACGTTCGATGACCTAACAGCCGACTGGAATCGAATCTGCGCATCCATGCCCGCGAGTTCGGCCTTCGATTCCTTGGAATGGAACCGAATTTGGTGGGAGCATTTCGGTGGCGATTCCAAACTCATGCTCCGCTCCGTTGTTCGCCCGAATGGCACCACCGCGATTATTGCCCCGTTACGTCTCGACTCGAACAACGACGAGGGCGTCTGCACATTCCTTGGCGGAACCGATTTAGTGGACTATCTTGGCTTCAAGCACGATGCCGAGTTGCTTACCAGCGATGTCCAAGACCTACTCCAATCGCTCTACGACGATCCCGAAATATCTGCGCTCGTGCTGGAATCGCTGCCTGAAGATTCACACACGATCCACGCCGTCAAAGAAGTGGCAAGCGACATGGGATGGGAAGTCCACATTTGGGACGAGGGTGTGGCACCACGCGTCACTCTGCCGTCTACAGTCGAAGAGTATTTCGCATCCCTGACGAAGAAACACCGCCACGAACTACGCCGCAAACTTCGTCGACTCCACAACGCCGGCGATGTCGAGCAACTCGAGCTGACCACACCCGACGAAATCGAACAGGGAATGGGCGATTTCATCGAACTTCACCGCGGCAGTTCGATCGACAAAGAGGAATTTATGACGCCGCAACGAGAGGCGTTCTTTAGAGAAATCGCCGTCACACTCGCGGAAAACGACGTTACCCGGCTTTACTTCCTCACCATCAACGGCGAAAAAGTCGCCACATCCCTAGCCTTCAAAATCGGCAGCACGAAATACCTCTACAACAGCGGATACCTGCCCGATCGTTCCTGGCTCGCGGTCGGCCTTTTGAATCACGCCATCAACATACTGGCATCGATTGGAGAGGGCATTGAGGTCTACGATTTCATGCGTGGCGACGAACGATACAAATACCACCTCGGTGCGGTTGACCGCCATATCTATACTGCGCGGCTTGACAAGAAGACCTAGCGACTTGCCACGCTCCCGTCCGCCCGTCGCTCGAACGCATACCTTGGATTACCGATGCGAATCGCTGTAATCAGCGTGCACGGATGCCCGTGTATTCCACCCGGCGGCACCGATGCCGGCGGCATGAACGTCTATGTTGACCAAGTTTCAACTCGATTAGGGCGCTTGGGTCACAGCGTCCACGTCTATTCCCGATCCCATCCGGGAATCGGAAACCCTGACGATCAACGCGACTACGATCTATCGCACCTGCCGATCGGCCAATTGGACGAGCGAAAACAGCGACTTCCGGCACTTCTGCCCGAATTCGCCGCCGCCGTAATCGAAGATACTTCGATCAATCAAACCAAATTCGACATCGTTGCTTCCCACTACTGGCTTTCGGGAGCGGTCGGCTGTCAACTGGCAAGAAATTGGGAAATTCCCCACGTAACCAGTTTCCACACCCTTGCCAGTATCAAGAAAAGCGTCCGCCCCGAGGAGAACGAGCCCGAGATCAGATTCGCCAACGAAGCACGAGTTGCGAGAGATGCCGACCAAATCGTCGTTTGGACCGATGGCGAAGCCGCGCACATGATGTCAGAATTCCGATTGCCAGAGGACAAATTCGCCGTCATACCGCCCGGCGTCGACACCAACGAGTTTTCAGCGCCTCGAATATCGTCAGAATTGCGAAGTAGACGACGCATCCTGTACGTCGGACGACTCGACGCTCTCAAAGGAGTCGATCTGCTAATCGACGCATTCTCGATCATCATCGACCGCGGATTTGATGCCGAACTGCAAATAGTAGGTGGCGGAACCGCCGACGAGTTCCGACGGGTACTAGGCAGCATCTCGAAACTGCGCCTGACGGATCGAGTGAAGCTACCCGGCGTGTTACCCCAGTCCGAACTCCCAGCGATCTACGCGAACGCCCACTGCATCGTCGCGCCATCATTTCATGAAACCTTCGGCTTGGCGATCCTCGAAGCGGCAGCATGCGGCACACCGGCCGTAGCAGCCGATGTCGATGGTTTGAAATCCATCGTGGTGAACAACGAGACCGGCTACTTGATCCGAGATCGGGACCCGGTCGTCTATGCAGATAAGATTCTCCAGATAATCGGCAATCAAGATTTGCGAATTACGATGTCGAAAGCGGCTCGTAAACGGGCCGACGAATTTTCGTGGGAATCGACCGTGAACGGGCTAGTGGGTGTCTACAATCGAGTCGTGGAAACGCCGCTATCGGCAGCGCCTCTGCGATAATTACCGTCAAACATTCCCATCGCCCGTGATGGAGTGGAGAGCGAACTGTGTATCTGCGCATTGAAGACCACGGCATCATCGGCGATCTATACACCGCCGCGCTCGTCGGCGTGAACGGCACCATCGATTGGTTCTGTGCGCCACACTTCGACTCGCCCTCGATCTTCGCCTCGATTCTCGATGAAGAAAAAGGCGGACATTTCTCACTGAGCCCGGCCAATCACGATGTGCGCTCGACTCAGTATTACCTGCCGGAAACTAACGTTTTGGTCACGCACTTCACGTCTGATGAAGGTGTTGCCCAAGTCGTCGACTTCATGCCCATCCGAACTCGGGCCGCCGGCGATACCGACCATGTGCTGATACGCCGCATTACCGGGATCCGAGGTAATCTGCACATGCAGATCGATTGCTCACCCAGATTCAACTACGGCAGGGACGAACACGACGCAGTCTACGTCGGAGAAAGTGTTCGTTTCATCTCCCCGGACATCTCGATCGAATACTGGAGCACCGTAACACCGAAAATCATCGACAACGCCGTCAAAGTCGATTTCGAAATTCACGAAGGACATACCGAATACATCGTTATCGACGCCGTTGAGCACATCGAACGCGCCGATAAATTCGACGCGGAACGTATCGAGCTACTTTTCGACGCGACCGTTGACTACTGGCGACGTTGGATCAACAAGTGCACCTACACCGGAAGATGGCGCGAGATGGTGCATCGCTCGGCGTTGATCCTGAAGCTCCTAACCTACGACCCCACCGGCGCTTTCGTAGCCGCTCCGACCACCAGCCTCCCCGAACATCTCGGCGGCGTGCGCAACTGGGATTACCGCTATACCTGGATCCGCGACGCAGCGTTCAGTGTTTACGGACTGCTCAGAATCGGCCTCACCGAAGAAGCCGGGCGGTTCATGGAATGGTTGGAAGCTCGGTGCGCGGAGGGTGGAGAAGACGGCACCCTGAAAATCATGTACGGCATCGATGGTAGTCACGACCTCGAAGAGCACACGTTGGATCACTTGTCTGGGTATATGGGTTCGCAACCGGTGCGCATCGGCAACGGCGCCGCCGATCAATTGCAGCTCGACATCTACGGCGAGCTGATGGACGCCGTCTATCTGTCCAACAAATACCAAACCCCGATTTCGTACGACTTCTGGTCCTACCTCCGAAAAATCATTAACTGGGTCTGTGACAACTGGCATCGAGCGGACGAAGGCATCTGGGAAGTTCGCGGCGGCCGCGCACACTTCGTCTACTCAAAACTCATGTGCTGGGTCGCGATCGACCGCGGGATACGTCTAGCCGCGAAACGCTCGTTCCCTAGCGACACCGAACGATGGGTCAGAGTACGCGACGAGATTTACGAGCAGATCATCAAAAACGGCTGGAGCGACAACGTCGAGGCCTTCACTCAAGCCTACGGACGAGATGCGCTAGACGCCTCGAACCTCATCATGCCAATGGTGTTCTTCATGTCGCCGTCGGACCCGCGCATGCTCAAGACGCTCGACGCCATCCAAAGATCGCCGTCAAACGGCGGTCTCGTCTACTCCAACCTCGTATATCGATACAACCTCAACGAAACCGCTGATGGCCTAGAAGGCGAGGAAGGCACCTTCAACATGTGCACCTTCTGGCTTGTGGAGGCTCTGACGCGCGCCGGACGATCCGAACCCGCCCGGCTTGAAGAAGCCCGAATGATGTTCGAGCACATGCTCGGATATGCCAATCACCTGGGACTCTATTCAGAGGAGATCGGTCCCAAAGGCGAGCATCTCGGCAACTTCCCACAAGCATTCACGCACTTGGCCCTCATATCGGCGGCCTTCAACCTCGATAGGGCGTTGGGTTCAAGAGCCTAATCGACGCCGATATCGAGGCCGAAGTACCTAACTTTAGAGTAAGTGCGATAACCCGCCGATTCGTAAATGCGCCGTGCCGGGGGATTTTCGGAATCGACATCCAAAACGAGCTCGGTCGCCCCGTGCGCGATCAATCGTTCGACCCCCGCGTTGAAGATCGTCCAACCCAGTCGCTTGCCACGCATACTTGGGTGAACCCCGACCATCTCAACGCGTCCGGCGCCGTCGCCGAGGGTGATCCAGTTGTAGCCGTACAGCTCACCATTTGATGCGCGCTCCAAAACGACTATCGGAGAAAAACCGTTACGATCCTTATCTGCAGCCGTGCGATCGGCGATTTCTTCTACAGTATTGGGAGAAAACCCCCAACTCCCAACGAAACATGCATTGTGAAGGTCAGTCACCGCGGCCACCTCTGCGGCATCAGACATATCGGCATCACGAACATTTATTCCGGTACTCGCAACGGGCTCAGGTAGTTCCACATCTGAAACATCTACGCGCATCTTCAGGACGGTCCGAACGACCCCGAACTCCGCAGCTTCGAGTGCATCAACGATCGCTTCCGATTCAATGTCCCGCACCGCAACGTGAATTTCGAACTGATCTTGATCCGAGAGTTCCTTGGCGCGTGCGACACCGTCTAGGAGCAACGAACCCAATACATCGTCGCGTCCCGCGACGGCTGCCAAGCCCACGAGAATCCTGCCGATGTTCAACTCCGGCTCGACAAGCGAATAGCCGACTGGGGAGCCGTTTTCGTAACTGATCGACCACCGACCGAGATTTGGGTCCAAACGCGGACTGTCAACGGTCGCGAGCAATGACGCTTCATCGTCGATCGGCCACTCGCGGTGACCGTGTGGCCCAATCGAGCGCAAGATTTCGAGCAGATCGGCCACGTGATCGCGGGAGATTGTTCGAAGTTCCATTTGTGATCCAGTTGTCGAGTAGGGCGTTTTGCGGATTCCGTAGCGTGTGGCATAATTGGTATGCACATCCAAAATGCTAATGCTACGAACGGGAGTAGTACCGCGTCGACGACGGCATCAGAGAGTATCCGGTAGCTGAAAAGGATACGCATCGTCTGCGAGAACTCGCCCGGGAGCACGCGGCCTAAACATCTAATTCTCCGAACCGGACTAGTAGGGCCCCGCGGATTGCCACGTTAACGGCTGCAAATGAAGCGGGTTGAGAATCAAGGGCGACCCTTGAAACTCAACCAATCAAGGTGGTATCGCGGGAGCAGTCTCGTCCTTTCAAATCAAGGGACGGGACTTTTTTATTTGATCGAATGAATATCCACTAACAAGTCCGCGAGAAGAGACAACAGAAACGACATGGGAAAGACACTTACAGGCGGCGACATTGTTTGCGAGGCGCTTTTGAACGAAGGCGTCGATATCGTATTTGGCCTCCCCGGCGGCGCAATACTGCCGTTGTACGGTGTACTCGGCCGGTATCCTGATCTCCGTCACGTGCTCGTACGCCACGAGCAAGGAGCCGCGCACGCAGCCGATGGTTACGCAAGGGCCTCAGGTAAAGTCGGTGTCGCCTTTGCGACTTCAGGTCCCGGCGCGACCAACCTCATTACGGGTCTTGCGACGGCCATGATGGACTCTGTTCCGATCGTCGCGATCACCGGCCAAGTCGGACGAGCGGCGATCGGCACTGACGCGTTCCAAGAGACCGACATCACCGGAGCGACGCTCCCCGTAACCAAGCACAACTACCTGATCACGCGCGTTGAAGATGTAGGACCAACCATCCATGAGGCCTTCCACATCGCCCGAACCGGAAGACCCGGTCCCGTACTCATCGACATCCCAAAGGATGTGATGCAAGAGGTTGGCACGTACGACTACAAACGCGATAGTCAGATCAATCTGCCCGGCTACCGAATACCAACCGCAGCGCCTGATGAACAAATCGACGCGGCTGTAGAACTCATCAACCAAGCGGAACGTCCGGTCTTCTTGGCCGGTCATGGTGTCATCATCTCTCGTGCCTATGACGAGTTGAAGGAACTCGCCGAGAAAGCGCAGATCCCGGTCGTCACAACGCTGCTCGGGATTTCCGGCTTTCCCGAAAACCATCCGCTCCACGTCGGCTTCCCGGGGATGCATGGTGAAGCCTACGCGAGCTTGGCCCTCGACGATTCAGACCTGATCATCGCCGCCGGAAGTCGCTTCGATGACCGTATCGTCGGCAATGTCAACGAGTTCGCGACGAGATCCAAAAAGATCCACATCGACATCGATCCTGCCGAGATCGGTAAGGCGGTGCCGGTCGATGCCGCAGTGGTTGGCAACCTCAAACATGTGCTGGCACAGATGGTACCCAAAGCCAATCGCGGCTCACGGCCGGAATGGATAAGGCACGTCGAGCAACTCAAATCCGATCATCCCTCGTTGCACATCCCTGAGACCGGCAACCTATCGGGCCAACACGTCGTCCGCGGCCTGTCGAACGTCACCAAGGGCAATGCAATCATCTGTACTGGTGTCGGCCAGCACCAAATGTGGGCCGCCCAACACTATCGATTCACAGAGCCCAACTCATGGCTGTGCTCCGGCGGGCTAGGAACGATGGGCTACGAGGTGCCGTCAGCTATCGGCGCGCAACTCGCATTACCCGAATCGCTTGTATGGTCGATCTGTGGAGATGGCGGGTTCCAGATGACCATGATGGAGCTGGCGACCGCGGTCGAGAACCGATTGCCGGTCAAGTACGCAATCTTGAACAATAACCACCTTGGCATGATCACTCAGTGGCAGGAACTCTTCTACATGGGCGACACCCAAGCCGATGCTTACACCGCAAACCCCGATTTCGTGAAATTGGCAGACGCGTTCGGCATGAAGGGCATGCGCATCGACGACATCGACGACGTTGAATCGGCGATTGAAGAAGCCAACGCGCACCCCGGTCCGGTTATCGTTGATTTCGTCATTGAAAAGGTCGAACACGTCTACCCGATGATCCCTGCTGGCGGCAGCATCAAAGATCTGATGGAGGACACGAGAGTTTAAGATGTCCACGCAATCGAAATTCGAAGCTCGCACTGTAACTGCATTGGTCGAAGATAGGCCCGGTGTCCTCGCCAGAATCGCCGGGCTATGCCGCCGCCGTGGCCTCAATATCGCCAGCCTAGCCGTCGGTCGCTCAGAGAACCCGGGACTATCGCGGTTGACTTTCGTGCTTGAAGGCCCACCTTCAGTCGTCGATCAATGTGCGGCGCAATTGGAACGGCTCGTCAACGTGATCGAGGCACACGACATTACGAACATGAATCACATCTGGCGTGAACTGGCTCTCGTCAAGGTGAAAACAACCACCGAAACCCGAGTCGAGGTCTTGGAACTCAGTCGCGTGTTCCGCGCGAACATCATCGACATTGGCGCAAACAGCGTCACGTTGGAGTTGACTGGTGGGCGCGAAAAAATCGACTCGTTGATCACTCTGTTGGACCGTTTCGGAATCATTGAGGTGATGCGGACGGGCCGCGTTGCGGTCCTCCGCGGTACCCTCTTCGAGGGCGAAGAAGACGGTCAGTTCCAAGCCAACCGAAATTGGGCCAATGGAGTTCCCCACGAGTATCACATCACACCGGGCGTTTCCGGAAGCGTGTGAGGGACCGACGAAGCAGTTAGTCCGTAAACCAAAACCTAGGAAGGTCAAAAAACCAAATGCCGAAGCTTTACTACGATGCGGATATCGACGATTCGCCGTTGCGCGACAAAACCATAGCCGTGATCGGCTACGGTTCGCAGGGACATGCCCACGCACTAAACCTCAAAGACAACGGCTTCAACGTGGTCGTCGGGCTCTACGAGGGCAGCAGTAGCCGCGAGAAGGCCGAAGCCGACGGACTCGAGGTGTTGAGCAACGCCGAGGCCGCCGAGCGTGCTGATCTGATCTCGTTCTGCCTGCCAGACACCGTCCAGGGCGGGGTATACCGGGACGATGTCGAACCGAATCTCACCGCAGGAAAGACACTCCTGTTCGCACACGGTTTCACGATCTTCTACGAACAGATCAAACCCCCGGTAGACGTCGACGTAGTGATGATCGCACCTAAGGCTCCGGGCCATCGAGTTCGAGCAGTCTTTGAACGTGGCCTCGGCGTACCATGTCTCGTCGCCATCGACCAAGATGCTTCAGGCAACGCCATGGAAAACGCGCTCGCCTACGGCAAGGGCGTCGGCGGCGGACGCGCCGGAATCCTTACGACCACCTTCAAGGAAGAGACTGAGACCGACCTATTCGGCGAACAAGCTGTGCTCTGCGGTGGAGTAACCCAACTCATCAAGATGGGATACGAGGTTCTCACGGAAGCGGGATACCAGCCAGAATCCGCGTACTTCGAAGTTCTTCACGAACTCAAACTCATCGTCGACCTTATCTACCAGGGCGGACTCGAGTACATGCGCTATTCAGTCAGCGAAACGGCCGAATATGGCGATTACAGCCGAGGTCCTGAGATTATCGACGATTCGGTGAAAGACAACATGCGACGCGTATTGGACGACATCCAGTCTGGTCGCTTCGCACGCGAGTGGATCGCCGAGAACGATGAAGGTCTTCACCGGTTCAACAGGATGCGAGAGGAAAACCTAGCGCACCCGGTTGAAGCAGTTGGCAAAGAGTTGCGAGCAATGATGCCGTGGCTCGAATCCACGACCTAGGCAAATCAATCGATCAAAAATGGCCGTTTCGGATGTTTCGGTGCTTACCGAAACCCAGGAGCGACAAAATGACCACGCAAACAGCAGACTCAGCAGACCAAATAATCATCTTCGATACGACCCTGCGCGACGGAGAACAATCGGCAGGCGCGGGCTTGACCGTCGGCGAAAAAGTGCGCATCGCGCACCAACTCGGCAAATTGAACGTCGACGTCATCGAGGCCGGTTTCGCAGGCAGTTCCCCCGGCGACTTCGAAGCGGTTCGCCGCATCTCTCACGAGGTCGAAGGGCCGGTGATCTGCTCCCTGGCTCGAGCAGTACCCTCCGATATCGAAGCCGCGGCACACGCCCTTGAAGGCGCCGCAAACCCGCGTATTCACACCTTCATTTCATCGTCCGACGTGCATCTCATGCATCAGATGCGCCGAGACCGTGAGACCATCATGAACATGGCGGTCGAAGCTGTGGAAAAGGCAAAGTCTTACGTCGAAGATGTCGAATTTTCGCCGATGGATGCCTCACGCACCGCACCCGAGTATCTTTACGCGATCTTGGAAGCCGCAATCAATGCCGGTGCAACAACTGTGAACGTGCCCGACACCGTCGGATACTCAAACCCGGTGGAGTTCGGAGCCTTGATCAAAGGCGTTTTCGAGAACGTCTCCAACATCGACAGAGCGATCGTGAGCGTCCACTGCCACAATGATCTGGGCATGTCGGTCGCAAATTCGCTCGCGGCAATCGAAAACGGTGCTCGACAAGTTGAGGGATGCGTAAACGGTCTAGGAGAACGCGCTGGAAACGCGGCCTTGGAAGAAGTCATGATGGCCATCGTGACGCGGCCAGACCACTACGGCGTCTACACCGGCGTCAACATTCGCGAGATAAATCCCACCAGCCGCATGATCAGTAGCATTTTCGGCTTCCCGGTCCAGTACAACAAAGCGATCGTCGGTCAAAACGCATTCCGACATTCCTCTGGGATTCACCAAGACGGATACCTGAAGGAGCGAACGACCTTCGAGATTATGCGACCGGAAGACGTCGGATGGCGCGGCGAAACGTTGGTCCTGGGAAAGCTGTCGGGCAGAGCAGGGCTGCGCGCGAGACTGAGCGATTTGGGATACCAACTCACCGACGAGGAGTTGAGCAACATCTTTGTGGCCTTCAAAGATTTGGCGGACAATAAACGCGAAGTCACCGATGCCGACTTGGAAGCCTTGATGCGGGAACAGCACCGGTACGCTGATACGAATCGCCGGTACAAACTTGGGAAGATTCGAGTCGTCTGCGGTAATGACGAAATGCCGACCGCCGAAGTTTCCATGACCACACCAGACGACGACGGCCGAAAGGTATCCTCCGAAGGTACAGGTCCTGTCGACGCGGTCTGCAAAGCGATAGACTCCATCGTCGATATGGATGTGGAGCTGACCGAGTTTTCCGTTAGTTCGGTAACCGAAGGCATCGACGCTCTCGGCGAAGTTACGATTCGTATCTACCATGATGGATCGACCTACTCGGGCCGCGGCTCGGACACCGACATCGTAGTAGCATCGGCGAAGGCCTACGTGAACGCTATCAACCGGGCTTTGATGATCAACGAATTGGAGAGCCATCCCGTCTCCGGGACGGTTTGAGCAATATCCTGTTCGTCGAACCACTGCGTTCGAATCGACGAACGACCGGATTCATCGGATGATCCTATTGGGACACAGAACCGCTGTCACCGAAGTTGAGAGACGGCATCGGCGGACCAATCGGCGGACGTACGTCGTGGAGGTCTTGCTTATCTTCGCCATCTCGTTGATGGTAGAGTTCGCATTGGACCGCCTCGGTGTCGCCGGTCGTTGGGTCGACCTTTTGCTGGCGTCGTTGTTGCTGTTCCTAGTAGCGAGAGCGTTTGCCGGTCGAACACACGACTTGGGTCGAACCGATTATTGGACGATTATCCCGCTGCTTATATTCGCCGGTGGCTGGTTGACATCCTTCCTCTGGACCGATGCGCCGCTGGCGATCGAGATCGCCTCCCATCTAGCATGGAGTGTGGCGCTCGTCAGCGTTGCGTTCGTCAAAGGCAATGAAGGCGAGAATAGATTCGGTGCGGCACCAGAAGATGCTATCGAACTTAAAGTGATAACCAACGTAGGTTGACGGGCGGCGTTGCCGGGCCGTGAGCCTAGCAAGGAAACATAACCGACAGGTGGTGAAAATGCCGAAGACGATGTTCGAAAAGATCTGGGACGCGCATCTCGTTGCTGAACCGAAAGGCGAACCCGCAATTCTCTACATCGACCTGCACTTGGTGCACGAAGTCACCTCGCCGCAGGCTTTCGAGGGTTTACGTCTCACCGACCGGGCCGTACGGCGTCCAGATCTGACGATCTCCACGGTAGACCACAACGTCCCCACTGACGAAACGCGGTCCGAGGAAATCCGCGACCCGATAGCACGGCAACAAGTCGAGCAACTCCGCAAGAACTGCGCCGATTTCGACATAACGCTCTACGATGTTGATTCGAGCGGCCAGGGAATCGTCCACGTAATAGGCCCCGAACAGGGTTACACCCAACCCGGCATGACGATCGTTTGCGGCGATTCACACACCTCGACCCACGGCGCATTCGGCTCCCTCGCCTTTGGCATCGGCACATCCGAAGTCGAGCACGTCTTAGCCACCCAAACCCTTCGTCAACGCACACCGAAAACCATGGAGGTTCGCTTCAACGGCGAACTCCCAGTCGGTGTCGCGGCCAAAGATATGATTCTCGCCACCATCGGACAGATGGGCACCGCTGGCGGAACCGGCCACGTAATCGAATACACCGGCGAAGCCATCCGTGCGCTGAACATGGAAGGTCGGATGACGATCTGCAACATGACCATCGAAGGCGGAGCCCGCGCCGGCATGATCGCGCCGGACGACACGACGTTCGAGTGGATGCGAGGGCGCAAGTTCGTTCCGCAAGGCGATGCCTTTGATGCGGCATGCGATGAGTGGAACCAATTGGCGACCGACGACGGTGCCGAGTACGACACGCTGGTCGAAGTCGACTGCGAAGAGCTCGAACCGTATATCAGCTGGGGAACTAACCCGGGGCAAGTAGCCAGGGTTTCTGATTTCGTTCCGGGCCCTGACGACTTCAATGATCCAGCCGATCAAGAGTCCGCCCAACGCGCCCTCGATTACATGGCTCTGGATCCCGGGACAGCGATGCAAGACATCCGCCTCGACCGGGTATTTATTGGCTCCTGCACAAACGCTCGCCTCGAAGACCTGCGATCGGCTGCATCGATTATCGAAGGCAAACGCGTCGCCGAGGGAGTCCGCGCCCAGGTCATGCCTGGTTCTACTTTGACCAAATGGGCGGCCGAAAAAGAAGGAATCTCTGAGATCTTTAAAGACGCTGGATTTGAGTGGCGAGAGTCGGGATGCTCCATGTGTCTCGGCATGAATCCTGACATCCTCGTACCCGGTGAGCGGTGCGCCTCGACGTCAAACCGAAACTTCGAGGGACGACAAGGCAAAGGTGGACGAACCCACCTCGTTAGCCCAGCAATGGCTGCCGCCGCGGCAATTGCAGGTCACTTCGTCGATGTGCGGGATTGGGACTGACGCGGCAAACTGAATAATGACGAAACCACCTGAAGAATCGGATAACCGCGCCCCTGATGAAGGGGCGGATAATGCCGATCGGGCCAGCGGCATCTACCGCAGGCCACGCCGCCGGGCGGATCAAGACGTCCGAACCAGTGCGGCGGCTTCTGATGAGAACCGATCGGAAACGCCCTCAGACACTTCGGAACCCGATAGCAGCATCTACACTCCGCCAAGACGGCGCCGTGCCCGCCGAGATGCCGAAGACCGCAAACCGGGATTATTCGGACGCCTCACCGGTCGCCAACGACTCGACGAAATACGCGTCGCTCGATACGAGCCCTATACCTACGAGAGCAACGAGCAGAACATGCGGTGGGTCACCGTCGCAATGGGATTATGGTGCCTGGTTCTCGTATGGCTCGCATTCACCGACTACAGCAACTCCCAGCGATACCAAGAGTGGATCGACCAAGGCATCACCGATATTCCTCCCAGTCCCGACCTCGCACAACAGATCGAACCCGCCGGTTCCTACGCGCAAAGAGAAGGCGGTGAGGAGTTCAAATGCGCGTATGTGAGCGGTGGGGGTTCGACTTCCGAGTGTCCCGACGGCGCATCCGATCCGATCGAAGTCTCCGAATTCGTCGAGGAGCAAGGATTGGTTTGTTGGAACTACGACGACTACACACCAAGGACCACAACTGAGATTCCCGACGATGAAGCGGTCACAACCGGTGTCGAAATCGAATCAACCGAAACCGTCAGAATCTGCACCGCGGTTTGGACATCCTTTGGTCTGTTGAAATTCGCCGATGAAGCCCGATTGGACTGTCCGAATGTAGACGCCATTGTTAAGTCGATATCCACCGGCGCGTCCGAATATCCGGGATGCGAACGGGCATTGAGATACGCCGAAGATTTCCAATCCAGCCAAGACCGATCGCGGCTTATCTGGCTATTGGTTATCGCCGTCGTGATCGTAGTTGCCTTCCCTTACCTCTCGCTCGTCCACCGCGCTAGTCGGAACCTGCTGCCCCTCAAGTCCGAACAGCAAAAACACGCTCCCGAATGGGCGGTTCTGCATCACTTCATTCCGATCATGAACCTGTTCCGCCCCGGGCAAGTAATGATGGAGATGTTCAAGGGCAGCGATCCTAATGTCGACACGGATGATGCGACGGCGTGGAAAAAACAGGGCAAGTTACGGGCGATCCTCGGTTTATGGTGGATCCTTTGGGTTGCGAGCTGGATATTCAACCCAATCACGGTGCCGCGATTCGTCAACGCCCAAACGCTTCCTGAGCTGATCGAAGCCAATGACCTGCTATTATTGTCTGATGTTTTGCTAATTTTCCTTGGTGTTACCGCGGTGTTGATGCTACGGCAGCTACACGCGATTCAAGAGATGAAATTCGAGAAAATCGGGTTGATCACTGTAACTCCGCCGCCTCCGGTGGACCCGTTGGCAGAGGCTCTAAAGAAACAAGAAGAGCAACAACGCGCAAAGGACGAAAGAAAGAATCGGCGTGGTCGATAAAGGCGAGATTACTCGCATTGGAAGGTGAGATGGAAAAATTCACGAGATTGAGTGGTAGAGTCGCTCCGTTAAATCGGGTGAACGTAGATACCGACCAGATAATCCCAAAGCAGTTTCTAAAACGAATTGAACGGACCGGATTCGGTGAATACGCATTTTTCGATTGGCGGTACTTGGAGGACGGTGTCCCCAATCCAGACTTCATTCTCAACGAAGCCCGGTACCAAGGCGCGTCTATCCTAGTCGCCGGTCGCAACTTCGGTTCAGGTTCGTCTCGTGAGCATGCGCCATGGGCCCTCAATGAGATGGGATTCAGAGCAATCATTGCTCCGAGTTTCGCAGATATATTTCGGAACAATTGCATGCAGAACGGCATGGCGCCAATCGTGCTGAGTCAAACCGAAGTCGACTACATAATGGGCAACGCGTTGAAGGGCGTCGGATATGAACTGACCGTCGACCTCGAGACGCAGACGGTATTCGACGACAGCGGTTTCTCGGCGAATTTCGAGTTCGATCCCTTCCGTCGAAATTCCCTCTTGAAGGGCCTCGACGACATCGGTATCACGTTGCAAAACGGCGACGCAATCGACAGTTTCGAATCCGCACGCTCACCTCGTTGGTAAGAGCGTTCCCATAACCGGGCGACCAAGCGGCGAATCTTCGCGTCTGAACGCGCCTCAAACCGATTGAAAACCTAAAATCAACATCCAATAAAACGAAAGATACAACCATGGACATTCGAATAGCTGTGCTCGGCGGAGACGGTATCGGCCCTGAAGTGACTGCAGAATCCGTCAAGATACTTGACGCAATCGAACGCCGTTTCGATCACACGTTTTCATTCGTCATGGGCGCATGTGGCGGACGAGCGATCGATGAATTCGGCACACCGCTTCCGGAAGAGACGCTAGACATCGTTAAAGGGTGTGACGCAGTGCTCTTTGGCGCGGTCGGAGGTCCAAAATGGGACGACCCACAAGCGAAAACGCGTCCTGAAGATGGCATCTTGACGCTTCGCAAAGACTTGGACCTCTTCGCCAATCTTCGGCCAGTAAAGGTTTACCCACAGCTAATCGACGCTAGTCCACTTCGCCCCGAACGCCTAGAAGGCGTTGACATGGTCATCGTACGTGAATTGACGAGCGGGCTCTACTTCGGCAAACCCAAGAAACGCTGGGCCAACTCCCGCGGCCGTTCGGCGGTAGATACGCTCACCTATCGCGAACGAGAAGTAGAACGCGTCGCGCGTGTCGGATTCGAAATCGCGCGCGGTCGACGCAAACGACTCCACTCACTCGACAAGATGAACGTCCTCGAGACCGGTCGACTTTGGCGCGAGATCGTGACTGAGATCGGAGTCGAATATCCCGACATTGAACTCATCCACATGCTGGCAGACAACGCTGCAATGCAACTCGTCACTAATCCGGCCGAATTTGATGTCGTCGTTACCGAGAACACCTTCGGCGACATCCTCTCTGACGAAGCCGCGGTAATCGGCGGATCGATGGGTATGCTACCCTCCGCCTCGCTGTCGTCGATTCCTAAAGCCAATAACACCAATCGCCGTCCGCGACGTGCCGGCAAACGCGCTCTTTACGAACCAATTCACGGCTCGGCTCCCGACATCGCAGGGCAGGGCGTCGCAAATCCCATCGCGTCGATTCTCTCGACCGCCATGATGCTCCGATACTCCTTCGCCCTCGACGACGAAGCGGATGCCATCGAAGATGCCGTCGCCGCGGTGCTCGTGGACGGAGCCAGAACCCCCGACTTGGCCACCCAACCAGGCGAGGCTATCGGCACTTCGGACATGGGCGACGCTATCGCCGGACGCATTATCGGATAACCGTTGTGGCGACGCTTCACTTCGTTCAAGGAGTGGTCACGAGGAAGGCACGCGATCCTCGCGGTGCCCGAAGAACTCCGTCGATGGGTAGAAATCCTCCCAAGCCCAGTCGAACGAACTGATAAACGGCACGCGTTGGAGGAGGTTGCCCGCAAGCGGCCCCGACACAGCAACCCCAGTTTCGACATCCCAAACTGATCCGGTCTGATCGTCCTTAATTCGCCGAGCCAATTCAGATGCCGAGAACGTGAGAGTGCTTGGAGCATTTGCCGCTCCGTCACGTAGCTTGCGTGGAGCGCGCAGAAAAATGTGGCCTTCACGCGACTCCCAATCGGCCCAAGCAACGATTTCGTGGGACCCAACGGCGTGATTCACTACGCCCACCTGCGCAACGCTGCCGAAGTAAAACCCAACCGCTTCACCACCGACATCCACCCCCAATACGAACGTATTCGCCGCCGGTTGGTGACCATACGCGAACGTCGCGTTCCGCTCATCCACCAACACCAGCGTCTCCGGATGGCGTTCCTTCCAATTGCCGTATCGCAAAACCTCTACCGGCAACAGAACCAGAGATTCCCCTTCAAGCTCCCCCGATATCGCCGCGCCCCAAGGCTGCGACCAGATTGAGCTCGTCTCCCAGTCCCACCAAGTCATCGCTCCCTTGAACAGCGCACCCTCATTCCCAAATGTATAGGTCGTTTCTCCGATCCGCCGGTCATGCACGAGACCGGTGTAGCAAAGTGGTCACCACGTCGCCAGGATTGGTACCCCACCAACCACGTCGTTCACCATCTCCCGGAATCGCATCAGTCCAACCGGCATCGCTCTCGATTCGCCGTTTATATCGATCCCCATGACCAACTCGTCATCAGCCAACGTCGACTCGGCAACCGTAACGTACTTCGGCGAATAGATCGGCGAAATCGCATCCCGGGGAAGTTTCTCTCTCTCATCGAACCCGGTGTCGATACGCAGATCGATCGATCTGATCTGCGGATCGGGCCGCAACTCCTGATACGCCTCGATCGCGAACGGTTCGACCACACCCGCCAAATCTCCGACATCCGACTCCGGCACCGTTTCGTCACAAGCGACATTCAACACCGCTACAACCGCGATTGCGAACGTTGCCAATACCTTGATGATCATGTCAAATTCTTCGCCATTGGGATGCTCGATAACCGCGTTATCGTCGATACTGAAATTTAGACCCGTTTCCATACCCTAATCACAAATCGAGAAATCCAACCCGAATCAAACCATGCTCCGAGACTTCCTTCCCGACCTCACCAACGAAGTAACCTCCACCAAGATCGTATCTGGTGCAACTGTTTACCGCGACCGCTGGAGCATTCCGCACATCATCGCAGATAATGGCTACGACGCCTTTTTTGCACAGGGCTACGCCACCGCTGAAGACCGGCTTTGGCAGATGGACTTCGACCGCATGCGATGCCTCGGACGCGCCGCCGAATACCTCGGAGCGTCAGCGCTCACCGAAGATACTCTGATGCGGCGACGCAATTTCGAAGCGGTGTCGCGCGCCGACTACGATCTCTGCAGCGACGACGCCAAGATCACGCTCGACGCATATGCCGATGGTGTCAACGCATTTATAGAATCCAAGAACCCGCTACCGTACGAGTACCAACTGCTCGGCACAGCCCCCGAACCGTGGCAATCTTGGCATTGCATCCTCGTCTACAAAGTCCGCAACAGCGCCGAGGGTAGTTTCCAGGCCAAACTATGGCGCGCCTCCCTTGCCGCCAAGATCGGTGCCGAACGAACCGCGCGACTTTCACCCGGATACCAACCGGGGATGTACCTCACGGTGCCGCCCGGAGTCGTGTACGACGGTCCTGCACAGAACGCCGTCGCAGAACTCCGCGCGATCGTCAACGCAACCGCTCCGCTGAGGGAGGTCGATGGCGGATCCAACGGGTGGGCCGTCTCCGGCGACCTCACCGCGTCTGGACTGCCCATGGTCGGCGGCGACTCGCACCGCGGCCTCGAAATTCCCAATGTTTATTACCAAGCCCATATCCGCACACCAGAATTCGATGTCCTCGGTCACTCGATCCCCGGAATGCCGCTCGTCATGCATTTCGCTCACAACCGTTACGTTGCTTGGGGCATGACACATGGCGGCGTCGACACGCAAGACCTGTTCGTTGAGCAACTTCGGCGCGGCGAAAGTGGTGTCGAATACCTGTTCCGCGGCGAATGGCACAGAGCAGAATTTGCGCGCGAAGCCCTCAAAGTTCGCGACGACGAAACCCAGACCATCGACGTGGTCAAGACTCACCACGGTCCGATCGTCGCCGGAAGTATTGACGCCGGCTGGGGAATCTCCCTCGCCGATCCCGGATCCAACGACGCAACGCCATGGGTCGATGCCACTCTCGACGCGATGAAGTGCAAAGACGCCGACGAGTTTGAGCAAGCCCTCAGTGGTTGGACCGACCGCGTCAACAACTACCCCTATGCCGACATCCACGGCAACTTTGGATACGCCCTAAAAGGCCGCATACCTATCCGCAACGAGATCAACGGTTGGGGACCCGTCGAAGGTTGGTCAGGGGAACACGAGTGGCAAGGGTACATTCCCGACGAAGACCTTCCGAGGTCTCGAAACCCAGAAACCGGCTGGGCAGTAACCTGCAACCAACGCGTCGTTGGTGACGACTACCCGTATTTCCTCTCCACTACCTTCGGCCCAGACTACCGAGCGCGCCGCATCATCTCCCACATCGAGAAAGCCAAGGCGGACGGCGTGAAGGTTAACGTCGAAGACATGGCCGCGTTCCACGGCGATACCGAAACCGTGCCCGGTGGCAAACTGCTCGCCCGGTTAGCCGAACTCGATCCTGGAGCCTTAGGCAACGACGATGCTCGATCGGCCCTCGAAATCCTGCGCAACTGGGACGGCAGACTCGACGCCGATTCCGTCGGCGCCGTCGTCTACAGCGCGTTCAACGACGAAGTGTCACTAGGCCTGATGGAACAAAACTACGGTGTTAACCCCGACGAGTTTGCGGACAAACCAGATTTGAACGCCATCGACCATCTTCGCCGACAACTCAAACCAGCCTTCATCAACGCCATCGAACGCGGTGATGGTCGGCAATTTCTCGCACATGACACCACAGTAGGCAGTTTTCTCGCCGACAGCCTGACTGCGGCAGCCAATCAACTTGTGCGCAGATTCGGCGCCGTCAACGCGGTCACTTGGGCCGAAGTGCACATCACAAAGCAAGCGCATCCACTTTCGGCAGTTTTCCCAGAAATAGATGACGAACTAGACGCCCCACCTATCGGCACCTCCGGGGATGGCGACGTGCCTTTCGCCACGGGGTCACGACCCTCATGGAACTTCCGAACCGGCTCCGGGCCGGTTAATCGATACCTCCATGATCCCGCAAACTGGTCCGCCGGCCGATGGATAGTGCCACTTGGCGTTTCGGGAAACGCGGGCAGTTCCCACCGACACGATCAGCAGCGGTTTTGGGCAAACGTCGAAGGCATCCCGCAGCTCTTCGACTGGGACAGCATCGAGAAAACGGCGACCACAGTCCAGCACATTCGCCCAGCGTCACAGTGAGTAATTCGACGCGAATTATCGCAATTCATCGTCCGTGCAGTTGAAACGCACTAATGGTTACGAAATTCGTAATCAACGAATTACGGCTTTAGATGGTCTTATGACACCGAACTTAGTTCATCGATTGGGTCGTTAACAGATGTAATCGTTGCATCAGTCCGATTATCAGACTCCAACGTATCAACGAAACTCCCAAAAACAGCGTCGAAATACGTCGCATCCTTGCTCAACAAGATGTTTAATGGAAATATGGCGGTTGAGTGATCGCCAGACTAAAAGACTTCCTTGAAAGGAGTATGACAAGTGAAACAGGCGTTGAACCAAGCTTTACAGAGGCTATCTCATGGCTTCGACACGAAGCTGGTGGGCGAGCGTGAAATGCAACACGCGACGCTATTGGGCGACTCGGTCGCGCGGATGCCGCACTACCCGGAACCCCGAAAACGACGCAATTCAGTCATCCCGACCTCGTCTGGAATGTATTTCTAAGCCAAGAAGTACACCAGTCAAGGGCGACGAAGCGTTCGCTTCACCCCTCTGAAAATGAAGACGCCCCGCCAACCCGGCGGGGCGTCTTTGATTCAATCCTCGCCGCAATTCATCTAACTACGGTCAAGAGTTTCCCCTCAGTGCCATTGCCTCTCATCCTCCACGGTCCTCACACTTCCGCGCGTCCGCGTCACCGCAGGCCGAGCCTTGAGCGCTTCCTCGTCGACATCGATGCCCAATCCAGGCCCTGTGGGCAACTCGATGTACCCTTCCTCTGGTTCCAGATACCCGATCGTCACATCCCGCGAAACCGCTTCTACGCCGACCATGTATTCGTAGATCAAGAAGTTCGGCATTCCGGCCGACGCTTGGATCGCCGCTGCGCATCCAACCGATGTCGAGTTCCACCCATGCGGCGAAACGCCAATGTAGAACGGTGCCGCCATCGCCGCAATCTGCGTCAGCTCCCAGATACCTCCGGTGTTGCAAATGTCGGGGTTGATGATGTCCGCCGCCCGCGTCTCGCACACCTCGCGGAATCCCGCTCGGGTATACAAAGCCTCGCCTGTCACTACCGGTATCGTCGTGTTCTCTTTCACCTCCTTGATCGAAGGGATGCTGTCAGGTGGGCAGGGCTCTTCGAACCAGTACGGCTTCAGTGGCTCCAACTCGCGCGCCACACGTATCGCGTTCATCGGCGCTAGCCGTCGGTGGACCTCGATCAATAACTCCACGCTCGGCCCCACAGCATCCCGCACCGCGCCCACCGTCCGTACCGCCTCTTCCAGCGCCTCGCGTGGCGGATACTCGGTCCACGGCCCCGGGAAGGGATCGAATTTCAATGCCTTGAAGCCGCGCTCAGCGACCACTGTTGCCGCGATCTCTCCATACTCTTCCGGCGTTGCCGCACCTCCCGACCAACCGTTCGCGTACAGCTTCAATCGCGGGCGAACCGGCCCGCCCAGCAAGTCGTAGATCGGTCGCCCCGTCGCCTTGCCGACGATATCCCACAACGCGATCTCGATGCCGCTCACGGCGCAGTGCAGATCCATCCCTCCGCGCTTCGTCGCAAAATCCTCATGCACCACATGGAGGAAGTGCCTAATGTGAAACGGGTCACGTCCTTCCAGATACCGCGCGAGCTGCTTCACGTGCTCCTCGACCTGCGTGTCGCGATCCGCTTGGGTGTACGCTTCGCCCCAGCCGGTGATGCCTTCGTCCGTCTCGATCTTCACAAACAGGAAGTTCTTGCCCGCGCCCGGATCCCAGAGAAACGTCTCGACATTAGATACTTTCATCTCAGATGCGTCCTTCGACTAGCTCGACCTCGATATCGACTAGACGCAAGGTTAAGCGCTAACCTCAATCATTGCCACAACGCATTCCCGCTCCGAGAGCCGACACAAGAAGACCCACCAAAATGCCGTTCCTGATTCCCAAGACCGTCCTCGCCAGCATGATCTCGCACGCGCTCGAATCCGATCCCGAAGAGTGCTGCGGAGTCCTCATCGGAGCCGACGACAATGCCGAAGAGGCGAGACGCATCCAAAACGCGCACCCCGAACCGATCCGTCGCTACGAGATGCCGCCCTTGGAGCTAATGCGTGCCGAATCCGACGCCGAAGCAAAAGGCCGCAAAATCGTCGCTATCTATCACTCTCACACCCACACTCAAGCCTACCCTTCCCAAACCGACATCAACAACGCCGTGCAATCGTGGTGGACCGAACCATACTACGTGCTCGTCTCCCTAGTCGAAAAAACCCGCCCCATCGTCCGCGCCTTCCGAATTTCCGAAGACGCAACGGTCACCGAAGTCACGATCGCAACCGATGGCGACGCCTACGTCGAAGTGACGCGGTGATTCAACATCATCGCCGCCCCTTCGCCACTCCACTCGAATCAACCGTCAATCCCGTGCGAAAATGATTAACTGCACTCATCAAAAGTTGTGACCACCAGATTTTGAGCTCCGATTCTCCAAGACCTGAGAACATTCTCCGAGATCAGCCGATGTTGCTGATGGACGAACCCATTAATCCGTCGATGTCAGCACCAAACGGCATCCAATCTCAGGTGCACGATTTTCGTTTCAAATGGCACGGCTATCAAGGCACCGAACCCCAACATTATCAAGCCCATTTCAACGAAATCTGTGAAATCGTCGGAGTCGAAAAACCGTCTGACGACCTAGAAAACCAAGATTTCGAATTCCAGAAATCCGCCCCTACGCCCGGCGACCGTAACGGCATTGCCGATGTCTTCCTTCGTGACCACTTCGTGATGGAGTACAAAAAGCCGGGCAAAAACCTCGACGACGCCTACTCCCAAGCACTGCGCTACCGCGACGGCCTCGGCAACCCACCATTACTGATCGTCTCAGATTTCGAGACCATTCGCATCCACACCAATTTCACCGGCACAGTCTCCGATACCTACACCATTACGCTCGAAGACTTACATGACATCGAACAAAACGCAACCCGCAAAAGCGCCCTCGGTATCGTCAGCGAATCTCCACTTTCCGTCTACCAAGTACTGCGATACTGCTTCCACGAACCTGGAAACCTAAAACCGTCTAATACGCCGGATCAATTAACCCAAGCCGCCGCAGACGTGTTCTGGAACATCTCCGACGAACTCCAGCGATTCAACCCCGAAAAAGACGCCGAAATTGCCCGCTTTCTTTCCCAACTCCTTTTCTGCATGTTCGCCAGCGACGTGGGCTTGCTGAAGAAACAGTTGATGACCGAATACACCCAAGAAGTCGGCGATTCGCCTGCCGAAATCTTCACGGCTAGATTGGATCAGCTTTTCGACTGGATGAACGAAGGAAACCACATCGCTTCGCCTCCTATCAGACGTTTCAACGGCGGCCTCTTCGACGGCTCCAAAAACGATCTCGAGATCGTTACTTCCATCATGCCTCTGGTGCGTCAAGCTGATGCCCTTGACTGGTCGCAAATCGAGCCCGCCATCTTCGGAACTCTCTTTGAACGCATCTACAACCCCGAAAAACGAGCACAACACGGAAGACATTACACCTCCAGAGCCGACATCGAGACGTTAGTCGAACCGGTCGTCATGACACCGCTCCGCAGAGATTGGGAAAACGTCAAATCCTCTATCGGAACCGCCGACGCAGAACTGGCCAAGTTAACGGTCCAAGATTATTTGGACCGACTTGGCAGAGTCCGCATTCTAGACCCGGCCTGCGGTTCCGGAAACTTCCTATATGTCGCATTGAACCTGTTGCACGGACTGGAGCGCGAAGTCATCGCTAGTGCGCTAGATCTCGGCATCGATCCACCAGAAACGCGCGTTCACCCGAGGCAACTTCTGGGCATCGAAATCGACGAATACGCCCACCAACTCGCCAGCGTCGTAGTATGGATCGGGCATCTCCAGAACGGAGCTCGCGTCGGCAACATCGAAAACCGTGACCCTATCCTCGATCCGCTAGACAACATCGATTGCCGAGACGCAATCATCGACGACAGCAGCCCCGAGCCGCGCCCCGCAGACTGGCCCGAAGTCGACTTCATCGTCGGAAATCCCCCATTCCTCGGTAACAAACGAATGCGCGAAGAAATGGGCGACGAGGTAGTCGAACGCATCTACAAAGTATGGGGTGAACACGTTCCAAACGGAGCCGATCTATGCGCATATTGGTTCGAAAAAGCGCGCTCCCAGATCGCGAACGGTCAAGCCAAACGCGCAGGGCTACTCGCGACCCAGGCCATCCGCGGCGGCAGGTCGAGGATCGTCCTCCAGAACATCAAAGATTCCGGCGACATATTCTTCGCAGAGTCTGATCGTGATTGGTTGCTTGACGGCGCTGCCGTCCATACATCGATGGTCGGTTTCGACGATGGTTCCGAGACGAAGCGAGTGTTTGACGGTAGAAACGTTGATCAAATCCACTCGGATCTGTCTTCACGCAAAGCCGATCTCACTAAAGCGCGGCGGCTACGTGAAAACCAAGGAATCGCATTTCAAGGCGTCACTCCGCTAGGCCCGTTCTTAATCTCCAACGAAAAAGCGCAGGAAATGTTGGCGGATTCGAATCCATCAGGAATTCCAAACTCGGACGTAGTCAAACCATTCATCACAGCCCGCGACATCACAGAGCGGCCACGTCAACATTGGATTGTCGACTTTGGTCCTGATGCGTCTCTCGAATTCGCACAGCGTTTCAGCATGCCATTTCAACACGTCGAAACCGACGTCAAACCCGCCCGAACCGGTACGGCTCTTGACGCTGAAAAACCGTTTTGGATTTTTCAACGCTCCCGTCCGGCGATGAGAAACGCCATCCAAGAATTGGAACGATTCGTCGTCACGCCCCTAGTCTCGAAATTCAGACTATTCAAATGGGAGGAAAACCCGACTCTGCCAGACCATTCAGTCGGGGTTTTCGCCCGCGATGACGACTACTTCATTGGTGTCCTACAATCTCGCGTCCACGAAGTCTGGTCGAGGGCGTTGGGCACCCAGGTTCGCGACCGTGAAAGCGGATTCAGATACACCCACACAACGTGCTTCGAAACATTCCCCTTTCCCGAACCGACGGATGACCAAAGAGACGCAGTCGATGACATCGCCAAAACGCTCATGTGGCACCGCAAGAACGTCCTTACACCCACGGAACGGGCGACTGAGAAAATGATCCGCGAAATGACGCTCACCAACGTCTACAACAACAACCACGCATGGTTGCGAACCGACCACAAAAAACTCAATCAAGCCGTCTTCGATGCATACGGCTGGTCCGAAGACCCTGCCGATCTCGACGACGACACGATCCTGGAACGCCTGCTAGAACTCAACCTCTCCCGCGAGCCGGCATGAGGTCAACGGGCTTGCCCAAGCAATGATCGGGCGCAATCGCAGCCAGAGGGCGAACTCTACTACTGTTGCTGTTGAGTCTGGATCCCCGCCGCATCAAGTTCCGCCGCGAAGTGCGACGTCTCCAACTGTTCCTGCAATTCGAAGATCGAACCCGATGGCTCAGGGTGTTTCGGGAATGGCATGACAACTGGTACCGGTTCCAATCGAGGCCTGTTCGTAGCCTTGCCCCGCAACATGTCTCCCGTCCAAGCTTCCCAATCGGAGACTCCGCTCAAAGGCCAAGCATCAGCGGCCTGGTAGCCCATCAACAACAACCGACGCGGACGATCTGAGATGTTGGGAGCCGAACCGTGCAACGTCCGAACGTGGTGTATCGAAACTCCCCCGGCCTTGATCCGAATCGGCACCGCCGCTTCCATATCGAAATCTCTGTCTGAGACCGCGCCGATGAAATACCCATCCTGATGATGGCTCAACGCAGGACCTTTGTGCGATCCCGGGATGCCCATGAGACACCCGTTTTCGATCTCCATGTCGTCGAAGGTCAGTCCGATCTCCAAGATGTCGTCGTTCGTCGCCGGATAGAAACCCCAGTCGGTGTGCCATTCAACTTGCGCACCACCGCCAGGCGCCTTCATGTTCAACTTCGTGTGATGCAGCTTGATGTTTGGCCCCAGAAGCTGCTCGATGATATCCAGTAACCCTGTATTGCGCATCGCCGCCTCGTAAACCGGATGCCGTTTGTGCGGCTCTTTGATGCGCCGCAACTTCGGTGACTCCGCGCTGTGGCCAGCCGCAAAGTCCAGATCAAACATCTCCGTGTGTTCGGTCAACTCCGCAGACTGTTGAACATACTCGTCCGTGACTGTTCGTAGCTGTTCGACCTCCTCCATCGAGAAGACATCGTTCACGCCGATGAATCCGTTCTTGTGATACTCGGCTATCTGTTCGTCCGTTAATCGGGAAAGGGTCGTGCCCATGGGTCCTAAGTCCTGATGACAACGTCGCGCGATGGAGCCGAATTGTACGTTCGAATCCTCGAACGTTGCTCAACCCGATTTCACGGCTGCCCGTAACGGGCGCGTGAGTGGACCCCGCCTTCCAATCACGATTCGATCCATACCCAGCCAATCCGCCATCAACCGAAGCTCCGTCGCCAAATTCCCAGCTACCACTTCCTCATCGCATCCCGCTTCCAAGAACGCACTTGGTACCCGCAGGACGCTCGCTTTTCGGTCCGCCTTCAGATCTACGCGAGCAACGAACCGGTTGCCCATCAAAAACGGCAACACATAGTAGCCGTACTTGCGCTTTTTGGCCGGCGTGTAGATCTCGATCCGGTACTCGAAATCAAACAACCATTCAAGGCGGTCCCGAAACCAAGCGACAGGATCAAATGGCGACACGATGGCACAAACATCCAGCGGATTTCTCGGCGCTTCGATCCCAGTCACCGCGAACATTTCAGATTTAACATCCTCGAGACTTACTCGTTCCACCTCGCCGGCTTCAATCAGGTGCCTGATCGCTGCGGATGCTTCTGTGCGTTTAATCCGGTAGTAGTCCGCACAATCCCCGACCGTGCCGACCCCGAGCGATCGGATCGCCAACCGCATCATCTCGCGATGCGCCTCAATCCTGGTGAGCGATGGCACCGACAGTATCTCTGACGGAACGACACGCTCGTATAGATCGTATCGGCGAGCTGATCTCAACCGATCCGAAACTGCTAAAACTCCTTGGTGCAGGGAAGACTCTAGAACGAGTTTCGCCGTCGATGTCGACCAGTGTCGCCCATACCGATCGCCTTTGTTTTCGATGTCTGAAACCTCGAGCGGACCCCTACGACCGATTTCGCCCGTTATAGCGTCGGTAATCCCTGGATGTTCGCCCATCAATTCGGCCCACTGACGCCAAGGCCGCCAATCCGCCATCCGATGGCGGATCATTGGCAGGTGGTCGATCGGGACGAACGACGCCACATGCACCGCGTATTCGTAAACGCTGCGGGCTTCATACGCGTAACGGTGAAGCATTTCCATTGGGTACGCACCCAGCCTGGAGAAGAACGGCATGTATTGAGCACGAACCAGAACGTTGATGGAGTCGATCTGCACAATGTTGATCTGACGGACTACACGCTCGAAATCGCCGATGTCGACGGTCCCAACTTTCGGGCGCGGAATAGCGAACCCTTGTGCGACAAGCGCGATGCTGCGCGCCTCGTCGATGCTGAAAGTCCTTAGATCATTGGCCACGGTACATTCCAATCCGGATCCAGCACGGGGAACGATCGATCGTCCAGCATCTCTTTGCCCCGTCGTACCAAAGAATCGATCTCGTGATCGTCGAGCGTGTCGGCCAACATCTTGCGTAGGTCCGCTTCGGGGTCATCTAGGGTGGAGACGAATCCATCGAGACTTTGCAGTAATTCGTCGGAGTAGGGCGTACCGTTGAATTCGAACATCACGGTGCGCCGCCTCGCCAAAGGATTAAACGTCAATCCGTGATCAACCGCCCAAAGCTGCCCGTCGGCGTCCAAAAGGCAAGCGCCACCCTTGCGGTCCGCATTGTTGACAAGCACGTCGAACATTGCGATCGGCATGTAATCGTCGAGACGTTCCTCACGCAAGTTGAAATAATGCTTAGTGAAATCGGCGTCGATGAATAACTGCACGCTACCCACACCATGTGGCCCCTCTCGCACGACAGTTGGTGGCACCGATGGCCAGCCCAACACGTCCGCAACTACATAGGCTGACAACTCACGGTTGTGCAACGTGCCGTACGGAAAGTCTCGCAACGGTCGTTCACCCGCCGCGGGTTTGTAGATGCCGTAAACCTCCTCGTCACCATCCGCCAACCGAACAACAAAAACGTAATTGGAACCGCCTGGGTGGAGTCCGATGCCGGTGATCGGCCACTCGCTGAGCCGACGTTCGATCTCTTGCCGACTCAACCCGGCGACCGAGTCGGATTGCATATTCATGGCGCCGCGGCTCTAAACGCCGCAGTTTTCGTAGGGAAGTTCAATCCTCATCGTCCGTGAGCTGGTCGACGATAGCGGCACCAAGATCGATGTCGTGACCATTGCGACGTTCGCAGACGTGGTCTTCGTCTGGGTTGATCGCGATGTGGCAGTACGGGCAGATTGGCCGGCCAGCGGCGACAATGTCCATGCCGCGCTGAGCGATGAATACAGCTTGCTGATGGGAAAAACCAAACTGCAATATGACGGGATCAGGATCTTCTTCACCCGCCTCGATCTCATCCAATCCGACGCCCGCCGCCGCGAAAAGGAAGACTTTCTTGCCCGAGTCGTACTGCATCGCGATGCGCGCCGCTTTAAATTCGACTTCCCCTTCCGAATCCGGCGGCATATCGGAAAGAGTCCGATCAGCGATATCGGCGTCTTGATCCATCTTCTCGAGCGCGTTGCTCAACGAGAAGGCGATGTTGTACAACTGCTCTTTTTCAAGCCAGACTACCGCCGAGCCGCGTTCGCTGTTGGCGGTGATGTTGAAGGTTCGCTGTCCTGGCTCGCCGTAAGTCAGAACCTGCAAATCGTCAACAATTCCAAGGTGAGTTGAGTGCTCCAAACTGAGTGTCTCCTTGACGCCGAAGCAGGCGCGTTTCCAACCTCGCCGTCTTCGATGTCGTGATTGATTCTAGCAACTCACAGCAAATGAGTTCTTTGCACAGCTACTGTCATTCCAGCGAAAGCCGGAATCCAGAGGGGCCGGGCAACGGTGGTCGATGCTGAAACTCACTACCGTGCCGCAGTTCCGATAGTTATGCGCAGAACCCAAACGGACATCACCAGTCACAGCAAATCTTGCGCGGTCAATGGGCGTAATGTACGATTCCGAATTGAAACAGGTTTCAAAGGCGTGGTGGTGAACATGACCACCAATCGGAGACGGGAAGCCCGAATTCTTGAATTATCTAGATGGGCACACCTGACATCGCTCCGTAGCTTCTGGAAGAAAGCGCTCCTCGGATCTCCGATTGGCGTCATTAGAACCAGACGGTGGCGAACCGATATCACGCACGTAATGAGTGGCGTAGATTCCTAACCGGACTGTGCAAGGTGGGTGGTACCGCGAGCAACACGTCAGGTCAATCGTTGACCCGGCGGCCCGTCCCATCGATCAAGGACGTGCGCAATGGATGAATTGACCGCACTCGAGCCGCCCGTCCTCAAACAGGACGGGTTTTATATTGCCCGTAGGGAATCGTCGAGAAATGCAAACGACCGAAACAGCCAGCAGTCCCAACAACGCAGCACTCGCCGCAAGCACGAGAACGGCTGAGATTTACGACACTACGCTGCGAGACGGTGCCCAGCAAGAGGGCATATCGCTGTCGGTTGAAGACAAACTTGCCATTACAAAGCTGCTCGACGAGTTCGGCATCGACGTCATCGAAGGCGGATATGCGGGAGCAACGCCAAAGGACGACGAGTATTTCCGACGTGTGCGAGATATCGAATTGCGGCACTCACAGATCGCCGCATTCGGCAACACGCGGCGCGCAGACGCCGATTGTGACGACGACGTTACCATCCAGGCCTTGCTCCAAACCGAGGCTCCGATCACAACCATCGTCGGCAAGGCGTCCGAGTATCAGGTCCGCGTCGTTTTGGAAACGACCGTCGAAGAAAACCTAGCGATGATTGCCGACTCCGTGTCGTATCTCAAATCTCATGGGCGACGGGTGTTTTACGACGCCGAACACTTTTTTGACGGCTACAAAGACAACGCTGACTACGCGATCCGTTGTCTCCGATCAGCCTACGACGCGGGTGCCGAACGATTGATTTTGTGCGATACCAACGGCGGAACATTGCCGTTTGAGGTCGCGGAGATCGTCGGCGAAATCAAACGGGAATTGCCGGACGACGCAGTGTTGGGCATCCATACGCACAACGATACCGATACCGCCGTCGCCTCCGCGATAGAGGCGTTCAGAGCAGGCGCGCACCAAATCCAGGGGTGCATCAACGGATACGGCGAGCGAACCGGCAACGCCAATTTGGTCAGCGTAATCGGGAACCTCAACCTCAAAATGGGAATCGACGCCGTCGGATCAGAGAAGTTGCCGGAACTTACGAGCGTCTCGAATTTCGTTTCCGAAATCGTCAATCGTCGCCCGTTCCCGTACCAACCGTATGTCGGTATCAGTGCGTTCGCCCACAAGGGCGGTCTTCACGCCGCCGCCACTGAGAAATCCTCGGCCGCATACCAACACATCGAACCGAGCGTGGTCGGCAATGGAACACGCATCACGATCTCTGAATTGTCGGGACGAGGGAATGTGATGCGGTTGATTCAAGACTTGGGATTGGACAGCGAATTGACCCGCGACGACGCGAGGCGAATTGTGGAGCATATCAAGGACCAAGAAGCTCTGGGCTTCGCCTACGAAAACGCCTATGCATCGTTGGAGCTTGTAGTGCTACGTAACCTGCCGAACTATGAACCACCGTTCGAGCTGGTCGATTTCATGGTCATCGTGGAAAATCGCCGCCGAGCTTCGTTCGGCACCGGTTGGAGGGATGATGGTCGCGAACACCCCGTTTTGTCTGAGGCGACGGTGAAAATCCGGGTCGACGAGGAAGTTTACCTTGAAGCCGCCGAGGGCAATGGACCCGTTGACGCTCTTAACCGAGGCTTGCGAAAAGCCATCTCCGACCAACACCCCGAAATCAACAGCATCAACCTTACCGACTACAAGGTTCGCGTGGTGAACGAGACGTTGGGAACCGGCGCTTCAGTGAGAGTGTCCATCGAATCGGCTGCTGAAGGCGAGGTCTGGCGCACGGTCGGGGCGTCGACGAACGTCATCAACGCTAGCTGGATGGCACTTGCAGACTCGGCCGAGTGGTGGCTGAATCACAAATCGAGGCAAAAAAGCGCCGGCGCTTAACCACTGCGCTGCCTGCGGCGTGCATGCCACGGCCCGCGTCGCCAGAGTTTGTTGAGCTGGCTAGACCGTCGAAGCTGTACGTTCTCGGCGATAAACCGCATCGTCGTCGGATGCGCGCCGAGCATGATGCCCCGCCAATCTCGAAGGTTCTTAAACGTTGCGTCGTTGTTGGCGTACGGTTGCGACCAACCGTCGAAATCCCGCCAATTGCCATCCGAGGCGAGAATCATCACCTCGCCGCCAGCTTCCCGCACGATGATCACGGCTGCGGCAAAGTCCCATACGGCCGCCGTACCGCCGATGGCGTATTGATACAAGCCGGTACCAACGCTCGCCATCTCGTGGGAGGCACTGCCAGTAACTCGGACATCGCCCGCATGTCCTCGGAACCGGCTATCGAATCTGAATGCGCTACGTGCGTTTCCGGGAAGCACCGACAATCGTCCGGAAACCGGTCTTCCCAATTCGTCGGTCGGTTCAAGGACACGCATCGTCTGACCATCGCGCTTGGTACCACCGTTCAATCGTGCGTGCACTACGATCCCACCGTCGTCTGATGTTGGCCAAGGACTCCAAACCGCGCCGACGATCGGTGTTCCGCGGTGCATCAGAGCCACTGATACCGCATGTGTCATTGAACCGTTTACGTAGTTTGCGGTTCCGTCGATGGGGTCCACAGCCCAAACCAAATCCGCCGCTGGGTCAACTTCCTCCGTCTGATCCTCTTCACCCAAGAATTGGTGCTCGGGAAAACGTTCGGTAACGATGTCGGAGATGATGACTTGGGAATTCTTGTCAACATCGGTCACCAAGTCCCGTCCAGGTCTTCCAGTCTTCGATTCGATCTCCATCGGGGACGAGATCCGCTCCAACACGTAGGTGCCGGCCGTCGAAGCCGCTTCCACCGCGACCGCTTCGAATTCTTCGAGTTGTGCGTCATCGAAATGCTGCAACATCGTGCTCTGTGTCATGAGTCCCTTCGCGTCCGTTCCATGGCGATGCATCTGACGGATTCGAACGCATCGTATCTTGAAGTTGGAATAGACTGAATCTTAATGAATGATGACAATTGGGGTAGTCATTTTCGCGAAGAGAAATTCGAGACGGCGAGAAGATATGAATAGCCATCAATCGGTAAGAAAGCTCAAACGCGATCCAGGCATCCTTTCCCGCATGTATTTCACCATGCTGCTGATCGGAATCCTGTACGGTCTGTTTGCGTACGTAATGATGCGGCTTGGAATGCCGCTAGCGTTCGTCGGTGTCATTGTCCTCGGATTTGCCGTTTTTCAATACTTTATGTCCGATCGCTTGGTGATGATGTCGACGGGAGCTAAAGAGGTTGCAGAAGACCAAGCGCCCAATCTCCACGCCATGATCCGCGAACTGGCGGATCGTTACGCCATGCCGATGCCCAAGGTCGCGATAATCGAATCCGCAATGCCGAACGCATTTGCCACCGGGCGAAATCCTAATAACGCCTTGGTAGCAGTAACCACGGGAATCCTCCAACGCCTTACTCGGCGAGAGCTCAGAGCCGTCTTGGGGCACGAATTGGCTCACGTAGCAAATGGCGACATGAAGGTTCTGGCAATCTCGAACTTCTTCGTGACGCTGACAAGTTTCCTGATGACCATGTTCTTTTTCAACATGTTGTTCGGAAGGCGCGATGCCGGGGGTGGTTCCGCACCATTCATGATCGCGTACCTGGTGACGATACTCGTTTACTTCCTTGGAAAGTTGCTTGTGTTGGCATTGACGCGTTATCGTGAATATGGTGCAGACCACACAGGCGCTGAAATCTCTGGCGACCCAGGTGGCCTAGCCGATGCATTAGAGAAAATAGCAATGGGCATGGACTACATACCGGACCAAGACCTTAGGCGGTTGCAGACCGCTCAGGCGTTCTTGTTTGCTCCCGCACTCCGAGGATTCGCCGGCAATATGTTTTCAACACACCCGCCGATCGAGGAACGCATCGCTCGACTGCGCGATCTCGAGGTGGAAATGCGCTACGGGTACCGCAACTGATGGGTTGGTTCTCAGGTCGACGCAAATCAACAGATTCGCTTTGGGATTCGATGTCATCCGTTTCCCGCATGGTCGACGGGTTCAAGCGCGAAGGCGAGGCGGTCTCTCCGAGACGCCAAGCGGGAGTTGTGTTCCGCCCCGACGACGACGTTCCTATTTTGGCTGCGATATCCGATCAATTGGACGGAATCCTTTATGATGGCCCGGGTTCTACCAAGACGGCTTGGGAACTCAAAGATGATGAACACGGCATGCGCTGGGCGGTCCTCAACGACGGCAATTTCGCGGACCTCTTGAGTTCCGTCTTCACCGTAACCAACGCCATCCAAATGAACGGAGGGGGCCAAAACCTCCTTGCTGCCGTCTTCGAGTTCGATTTCGCCAATCACGCCGTCAACCCTAATTCGATGGTCGGTTCCGGTTTCGTCCATGCATATCTGATTTACCGCTATGACCGGAATAGCTACTACCCGTTTGTCCCGACCGGTGAAACCGCTGGCGAACGCGATCGCGAGACTGAGCGGATGTTGGGCACGGCAGTGCGTGGGGCCGGCTTGAAGACCGAAAACTCGTTGACCGAGTGGCTCGGCCTCTGGGGTATACCGTTTTAGCGCGTCGCGCCTCTGCATTGAACCCCTTACTAGCAGTAGCAGCTCCTGACGATCTAGTTCTGGAGCAACTGACCGTCGAATGCGACAACAACGAGATCGCAATCGAGCGCGTTGACGCGCAGTTTCCGCCAAACGCTACGGGTTTGCTGATCTACGCGCCTAACGACGCAACCTTCGACGAATCGTTCGACCTTGACCTTTCTGAAACGGTGCAACAGGCCATAAGTGCGAGCGTCCCAGTATTGGCATCGGCTACAGGAATGCATCTTCTCAACGCCACACTCGATGGAGGTGACGCGCGCGAATCCGCCGCGCATGACCATGCCTTCAAAGACGAACGACGACGCAGTT
This sequence comes from uncultured Dehalococcoidia bacterium, assembly GCA_951812795.1. Taxonomy (GTDB): domain Bacteria; phylum Chloroflexota; class Dehalococcoidia; order Lucifugimonadales; family Lucifugimonadaceae; genus Bin127. The sequence goes on along the minus strand of OX638325.1, from coordinate 775,103 downwards.
CGATCTTCCTGGCACCCGGCGCCAAAGTTTCGTCCACTATCGGCGGATCGGGATGGTTGAGCATCCAATGCGACCACCGGAACGGAATATCGCAGGCGGATTTGGCGACCGATTTGATGCCCTCAGCAATCTCTGATGACCGCGTCGTGGAGGCCTTCGAAATGCCCGGCCACAAATGGGTTATTGGTGTTCAGTGGGACGTTTTCAGCGCGAATCCCATGCCGCGCGGATTTGATGCGATTTGGATGGCGTTTATGGAGCGCGTAACCGGCGAATAGTGCCATATATCGATGGAATTCCCCACTCTTTCACGGTTGAACGCGTCGTAATTTGCAGGGTCGAGAATTGGGAAAGTTTAGAATCTAACCTAAGTCAAACTACGTTTTCTCGTGCCGTACGCAGAGTGAATCTCCGGCCCGCGAAAACGATCCAATCGGCGAATCTCTTTAAGGTGAAATCGGCATGGTAATCGGCTCTGACGTCGGCGACATTCGGACCATCGGCATCGAGGAGGAGATGCGATCTTCTTACCTCGACTACGCCATGAGCGTAATCGTCTCGCGCGCACTGCCCGACGTTCGCGATGGCCTCAAACCAGTCCAGCGCCGCATCCTCTACGCGATGCACGACCAAGGCATGCGCCCCGGCTCGTCTTACAAGAAATGTGCCCGGCTGGTCGGTGACGTGTTGGGCAAATACCATCCTCACGGCGACTCTCCGGTATACGAAGCACTTGTCCGAATGGCGCAGCCGTTCTCGATGCGCGAGCCGTTGGTCGATGGACAAGGCAACTTCGGGAGTGTTGACGGTGACCCGCCTGCGGCCATGCGCTACACCGAGTGCAAATTGGCCCCGATCACCGAATTCATGCTCGGAGACATCGACCGCGAAACCGTCGACTGGCAAGAAAACTTCGATCAATCGCTCCGAGAGCCATCGGTACTGCCCGCCCGGCTGCCCAACTTGCTCGTCAACGGAGCCTCTGGCATCGCCGTCGGCATGGCGACCAACATCCCGCCGCATAACGTCGCTGAAGTGTGCGACGCCGTTGTGACCCTTGTCCGTAACCCGAACGCAACCGTCGATGAATTGATGCAGCACGTCAAAGGCCCCGATTTCCCCACTGGCGCGCACATCTGGGGATCCGAGGGCATCAAGAATGCGTACGCGAGCGGGCGTGGTCGGATCGTCGTTCAAGCCACTGGCGAGATTGAAGACGTCGCCAGACAAGACCGCAAGCGCGTCGTCTTCACCGAAATACCGTTCCAAGTCAACAAATCCACGTTGATCCAACGCATCGCTGAATTGATCAAAACGCGTCGCGTTGAAGGTGTGTCCGAAGTGCGTGACGAGTCAGATCGCCGCGGAATGCGCATCGTGCTGGAGCTCCGTCGAACAGCTTCACCTGCGATTGTCATGAACAATCTGTACAAGCACACATCGTTGCGCTCTTCTTTCTCCGTCAACATGATCGGTTTGGTCAAAGGCGCTCCGCGCGTTTTGAACCTTCGACAAGTACTCCAGTACTACATCGAATTCCGAGAAGAAGTCGTCCGGCGGCGCGCCGAATTCGATCTCAAAAAAGCGCGCGCGAGGCTAGAGGTCTTAGAAGGACTTCGAATCGCCATCGACAACCTAGACCGGGTCATCCAGATCATCCGAGGATCCGCTGATGTCGAGGAAGCACGCGTCGGGCTAATAACCGAATTCGGTTTCACGCTAGTTCAGGCACAGGCTATTTTGGACATGCAGCTGCGCCGGTTGGCTGCACTTGAGCGAGAAAAGCTCGAAAACGAGTACAAGGAACTGCTCGAGCTGGTGCAACGGTTGGAGGCACTGCTAGCCGACGCTTCAAAGGTCAGTGCAGAAGTAATCAAAGAGACGCACCAGCTGAAGCGCAAGTACGGCAGCGAGCGGCGCACGGTTATCCACCAGGAAGAACTCGGTGAATTCAAGCGCGAGGACATCGAACCGCACGAGGACGTGGTCATCACTCTCACTCACGGCGGATACATCAAACGCGTAAAACTCGACACGTACCGCAAGCAACATCGGGGAGGGAAGGGCGTCAGCAGCCAGCGCCTGACGCGCGCCGACGACATTACCGGATTCCTTCAAGTTGCCGATACCCACGACACGCTGTTGTTCTTCACGGACCACGGCCGGGTTTACTCCTCCAGAGTGTTCGAGCTACCGCCCGACCAATCTCGACAGTCACGTGGCACCTTGGTACACAACTTGGGGTTCAACATCGGACCGGGTGAAACAGTGCGACAAATGATGGTTGTCAGTGACATGCATGCGCCCGATACCTATCTCGCGTTGGCAACAAAGCACGGCGACGTTAAACGAATGACGCTCGAAGCATTCGCAAACATCAATCGTGCCGGGCTAAACTGCTACAAGCTCAAGCCAAAGGAAGAACTCATTTCCGTGGCGATGGCGCGCGACGATGACGATTTGATCATGGTCACCAAAAACGGACAATCCATACGGTTCCCGAGCCGTGACATCACATCCAGATCACGGATTGCGGGTGGAGTACGTGGCATCAGGTTGGACAAGGACGACGAGGTGGTGGGAATGGACGTCGTAGATGACGAAGGTTACCTGCTGATCATCGGCACCAAGGGACGAGGAAAGCTTTCGGCACTCCGCCACTATCGTGTGCAAGGACGCGGTGGCAGAGGCATCATCACTCTGAGCATCACTCGTAACACGGGCGATGTCGCAGCCGCAACCGTGATCAACGACGCCTTACGCCGCGACGAGACCGGGAAACTGATGATCTTGACTTCCAAGGGACAGATCGTCAGGACTACCTTGGCCGAGATCCGTGAAACAGGACGTTCAGCACAAGGCGTAAAGATAGTGGCGTTGGATCAGACTGACCGAGCCGCCGCGATAGCGGTTGCCGAGAAGACCTAGCGCCTCCACGCGGCGCGGAAGCATAGGCGCACCGCATCAAGTTACATCCAACGAAACGTCCATGAACTGCCTAACGGCAGGTTGCGTCTTCGTCTCCTAAATCCGCATGCAGTTCTGAGCGCTTAAATGTTAGCCAAGTCAGGCCGTTGGATATTCCGATACCGGTATCTAGTAGTTGCCACTTGGGTATTGTGCCTGCTGGCTATGTTGCCAGTCGCTTCGCGAGTGCAGGACAAACTGCTGCCCGGCGGATTTTCCAACGAGAATTACCCGTCGTATAGAGCCCAGGAACTCATTACCGAACGGTTCGATCTCGACCCGATTTCCCTACTGTTCGTTGTCGACCATGAACGAACGGTACCATACTCGCCAGAATTTGATCACGAGGCGATACGGCTGATCAGGCAGATCGAATCGCATCCCAATGTTGCGAGCGTGCGATCTTATCTCACCGAACCGGGGTGGCTATCCGACGACGGAGATATGGCGTTGATCGAAGCTGGTTTGGATCTGGAGATTGAAGACTCGCTCGTGGTTTTGGATGATATCTCGAGGCGAATAGATCAGGTCGATCTAAACGTGGTGATGACTGGAGCACCGCCACTGTACCGCGATATCGTCGAAGCGAGCGGCGAAGATCTACGTCGAGGTGAGTTAGTTGCCTTCCCCCTCGCCGTCATCGCTTTACTGCTAGTGTTCGGCACCGTCGCTGCCGCGGTGATGCCGGCAGCTGTAGGCGGCGTCGCGGTCGCGGTGGGCCTTGGAGTCGTCTACTATGTCGCGGACTTTCGCGACATGTCGGTGCTTTCGTTCAACATCATCACCCTTCTGGGTATCGGCATGGGCATCGATTATTCACTCTTCTACGTCAATCGATTCAAAGAAGAGTTGGCCAATGATCTCACCGTTGCCGAAGCCATCGAGAAGACACATGAACGAGCCGGAACCGCCATTCTCTTCTCCGGGGTAACCAGCGTGATCGGTCTGGCATCATTGCTGCTCTTCGATCTGACGGTCTTGGATTCGATCGGCATCGGCGCCATAATCGTGATTGCAATCGCACTCCTTTCGGCTCAGACGCTGATGCCCGCTGTTCTTAGCATCGTTGGGCACCGGATCAACTGGTTTCCGGTGCTGAGATCAAGGCGTTGGACCGACGGCATGTGGCTGCGCATGGCGGACGGAGTCATGCGGCATCCGTTGCTGTTTTTGATCCCAACCGTCGTGTTGTTGATTGCACTGGCTGTCCCGTTCAAGGACATCCGCCCCGGCACCGTCGACGCGACCATCTTGCCCAAGAGGTACGAATCGCGACAAGGTTACGACCTGCTTCTGGAACAGTTCGGATGGGACATATCTACCGAATTGACAGTCGCGTACACGTTCGACGGAGACCCATTCACGGAAGATAACCTCACCGCGCTCTATGCCTTTGGTCGGGCACTCGAAAACATCCCGACGGTGGAAAGAGTTTCGAGCATCGTCAACCTGAGACCAACCCTCGGCGTAACCGAATACAGTGCCCTATATACCCATCCCGAGGCGATCTACGACGCTGCGACCCTCCGACTCTTGAACGACAGCGTCCGTGAGGGCATCGCTCTGTTCTACGTCAGCAGTAATCTCCATCCCTTCACGGCCGAAGCGCAAGCATTGGTGGACGATATCCGAGCGTTCGGTTCGCCCGATCAATCGAACGTCTATGTAGACGGTGGCGCTGCATACACCGATGACTTGATCAAATCCCTATACGGTCGGTTCCCAATCGTAGTCGCCATCGTGATCTTGCTGACGTTCGTTTCTCTGCTGGTCCTCTTCAGGTCGATTGTCATACCGCTAAAAGCTGTTGTGCTGAACGCTCTTAGCATCTTGGCAAGTTTCGGCGCACTCGTGTGGATTTTCCAACAAGGCAATCTGAGCGGCATCTTGAACTTCGAACCCTTGGGTGTTACCGACGCCACCACGCCGATCGTGCTATTCGCGATACTTTTTGGGTTAAGCATGGACTACGAAATATTCCTATTGTCACGGGTCCGGGAGGCATACGTCGAGACCGGGAGCAATCGCGATAGCGTGAAGTTAGGACTGCAACGAAGCGGCACCATCATTACAGGCGCAGGGTTGATCTTGATCGTCGTTGGCGCGAGTTTCGTTCTCGCTGAAGTTGTCACCGTCAAATCAATCGGCTTAGGACTGGCATTGGCTGTCTTTATCGACGTGACCATCGTTCGGATTCTGATCGCACCCGCACTCATGCGACTGTTCGGCAGTTGGAACTGGTGGTTGCCGCACTGGATCGATCGACGATTGCCGAGGCTAAGAGCGGAATGAAATCGTCGATCCCAAAAACTCCCGTGATTGTGACCTCCCTGCTTTTTCTGGTCGTCACAGCATGCGCGGGTCAAATCGAATCCAAGACGATACCGACACCTAGTCCGCCCGAGCCAACCCCGTCGCCGCGGGCGTTGGTACTGCCCGACGATGATGCATCGCATCAATCCCCGATCGAGTGGTGGTACTACAACGGACACCTGCAATCAGACGACGGAGATAAATATTCGTTTCACTTCGTGATCTTCCAAACGCAACGTGCCGATGAACACGAGACCTTCGAAATCGGTCAGGCAGGCATAACCGACGTAGCTTCTGCAAATCATCACGTCATCAGTTCACAGGGCTTTGCCGCACTCGGCTCCGAGGAGAACGCGAAGACCGAAATCCTGCTCAGATTGAATCTAGGCAACTTCGGTCTAGACATCGAATCCGACGGTTCGCACCAGTTCGAAGCTCGAGACTTGCAATCCGGAACCGGCATCAAACTACGAACGCGAGCACCCGAATCCACGATGTTGCACGAAGGCGTCGGATGGATGGATTGGCCGTTCGGTTGGACCTACTACTACACGTATCCGCGTATGACCGCGGAAGGGACATTAACGATCGACAACCGTGAGATTGAAGTCTCCGGCGAGGTTTGGTTTGACCACCAATGGGGAGATTTCTTCGTGGTTGGAAAACCTGCCGGTTGGCAATGGTTCGCACTACATCTCGACGACGGACGATCGTTGATGATCGCGGAAGTCCGAGGCGCGGATGGGGAAGTGGTAGCCACCGACGGTACCTTGATTGAGCCTGGTTCTCCGCAAAAAGTGTTGGATGCTGAAAGCGATGGTCTACAGTTGGATGTCCTCGAGCACTGGACGAGCCCGCATACGGACGGCGAGTATCCATCAAGTTGGCGGCTGCGCGTCGAGAGTGTGGGAATCGATGTGCAATTGGCACCTACCATCGCCGATCAAGAGATTCCTGCGATGCCGTACGGTAATCAAGCAGCCGCGTATTGGGAGGGCAGAGTCGATGTTTTCGACACCGCGACTGGCCGCAACATCGGGACCGCGTTCGCAGAACTCTCCGGTTACGTTGACCCCGATCCGCTGACTTGGCGAAAAATCACCCCATAGAAGACCGTTGCACAACCCTCCCCCTTTGATGTCCAAGAGGGCAACGCACAACCCTCCCCCTTGATGTCCAAGGGGGAATTAAAGGGGGTTTAGACCCGCCAACAGCTGCAACTTCCAGTTAGTTAGACCCTGATGCGCGCAACAACCGCGGTCTCGAGTAATGACGAATGGCTATAATTCCGCGCAGGGGAGTGATTACCAGAACAATGGCGAATACCGAGGTAACAGCGGATCTTTTCCGAAACGCGTGGTCGAATTTCGCTACTGGCGTGACGGTGATTTCCACACGGGAGGATCATGGCAGGGTCCATGGAATGACCGCCAACAGCGTCACGAGCGTGTCTCTTGAACCACCACTAGCGCTGATAACTATCGCGCACGAACGTAATTCCTATCCCCTCGTGAAGCGAAACGGTCGCTTCGGAATCAGTGTCTTGAACGCGCGACAGCAGGGTATCGCTCGCCACTACACGGTTCCGACTGAGATTAGGGAGACTCTGACCGCGCCCAAATTTGAACCGCTGGGCGAGTCTATGGTCGTCGCCGGTTCATTGGCTGCAATGGATTGCCGAGTCGTCGATTCCGTCGAAGCTGGAGACCACACAATCTTCATCGCCAAACTTGAGGCCATTAGGATCAACGAAGGCGATCCATTGCTCTATTTCCGCAGCAACTTTGCCCAGATCGCGGACTGAAGGCGTCAAGTCGTTGCATTTCAGTTTCGCCGCTGGGTCGATATTGTAAAATCGGAGAGTTACTCCTTAATCGATTCGTCGTCGAACTGTGCCGAAAAGACATGTCTGACAACTACGCCATAGTCGCCACCGGTGGCAAACAATATCGGGTCCGCACCGGCGATCAGCTGGATGTGGAAAAATTGCCATACCCTGAGGGAGACACGATCTCCCTTGATGATGTGTTGCTGGCCTGCGTCGACGGCGACGTCGAGGTCGGAACGCCCACTATCGAAGGGGCTCAAGTGATCGCGAAGGTGCTTTCACACGGTAGAGAACGCAAGAAGACGGTCTTCAAATACAAGAACAAAACGCGCTACCGCATCAAGCGGGGCCACCGTCAATTCATTACGTCTTTAGAGATCACCGACATCGAGGTCTAATCGACCCGTCATACAACGCGGAGGCCACATCATGGCACACAAGAAGGGTTCGGGAACATCCAGGAACGGTCGAGACAGCGCAGGCCGACGTTTGGGCGTTAAGGCATTCGGCGGCGAGACGGTTACGGCAGGTTCCATCCTGGTACGGCAACGTGGCACTCGATTCCATGCAGGTGCCAACGTCGGCATGGGACGCGACCACACACTTTACGCCACTGTTGACGGCACCGTCCGGTTCGACTTTGCTCGCCAAGACAAAAGACGGATTAACGTCGACTTAATCGAAGCATAGATTTCAGACGCCCAATTACGAGGACCACGCGAGATGAAGACCGACATTCACCCGACGTATCACCCGGAAGCTAGGGTCATTTGCGCGTGCGGTGTTGAGGGCATGATCGTTGGCTCCACCAATGAAGAGATCCGCGTCGAGGTATGCAGCTCCTGCCATCCCTTCTGGACCGGCGAGCAACGCATCGTGGACACCGAGGGACGCGTCGAACGATTGATGCGTCGCTACGGCATGTCAGCTTCGGAGTAGTTGCCCCCAACGGCGTTAACCGACGCACGAACCAGCGGCATCTGCGCCGATCGGATAATCCCTGACCGCAATACGGCGCAACCAGGATCCAAGACGCCGTATAAATCGGGATGAACCGCGTGACATGTCCGATCTAGAAAAATCCAACATCCCAACTCGGATGTACGGCGGGCAGGCGATCATTGAAGGTGTGATGATACGCGGCGCTCGATCTTGCGCCGTCTCCGTGAGGCGCGCCGACGGTTCCATTCACCAAGAAAACATCCCGCTGTTGAGTTGGGCGAACGGGAAATTGCGCCGAGTTCCTTTCGTGCGCGGAATCCTAGTTCTGGTCGAAACTCTGGTGATCGGAATGCGTGCCTATACCATCGGTGCCAATCAGCAAATCAGAGACACCGGGGATGATGACGATGCCGAGATCGGCTCCCTGGGTATGGGCCTCATGATCGCGGTCGCATTCGTGTTCGGTATCGCCTTGTTTTTCATATTGCCTTTGTTCATCTCAAGACCATTTGAAGCCCAGTCCGATTTTGTCGCCAATGTGATTGAGGGCGGGGCGCGGTTAGTTATCTTCCTTGTCTACATCTGGGCAATCGGCCTGATGAAGGACATCAAGCGGATGTACGGCTACCACGGCGCCGAACACATGACGATACACGCCTATGAGCGCGGCCTACCCTTGATTCCCCGCGAGATCAGGAGATTTTCACCTGCTCATCCGCGCTGCGGCACATCGTTCCTGCTAACCGTAGTTGTCGTATCGATCATCGCCTTCATGTTGATTCCGCGCGAGCAGCTGTGGATGCTCGTCGGATCGAGGATCGTTCTAATACCGCTCATCGCCGCGGCAAGCTACGAATTCATCCGGTTCACCGGCACTCACACTGGAAACGTGTTCGCCGATCTAATTGGAAAACCGAATCTTTGGCTGCAGAAACTGACTACCGCACAACCGGATGATGAGATGATCGAAATCGCCGTTTCCGCGATGCAATCAGCGATCGAAACGGACGAACGTGAATTCGCTGGCCAACCCGTTGTTAGCGCTGAGACGGGGTCCTGACCGGGACTATGCTCCGACCAAACCCGTCGCGTCAGAGTCTGCGTCGCGCCAGTTCCGCCCAGACTTCGTCCATCGGGACACCGACAGACTCCAATAGCGTCACGCAGTTGTAGAACAGGTCAGCCATCTCCGGAGCTACCGAATCGCGACTTCCGTCGGCTGCCGCCAGTCCAGTTTCCCCAGCTTCTTCGATCACTTTTTGAGCCACACGCGATGTCCCCGATGCCAGTAGCTCTGCCGTGTACGACCCCTCCGGCATGTTGACCGCGCGTTCGTGGATAACCTCAGCCAATTCAATGAGAATGCCCGGTCCCACGCGCTGCGTCGTTTCAGTATCCGCATCAACCGACTGGTGAAAACAAGATTTTTCTCCGGTGTGACACGCCGCGCCAACCGGCTCCGCCAACACCACCAACGCATCTCCATCACAGTCCAATTTGAGGTCGACTACGTCTAGGTAATCGCCCGAGGTAGATCCCTTTTCCCACAAAGTTTTTCGACTGCGACTGTAAAACCATACGTGCGGACCCGCAATGGTGCGCATCAACGCCTCGCGGTTCATGTGTGCGACCATCAAAACCTCGAGTGATCCCGCGTCTTGAACTACCGCCGTCAACAGGCCCCGGTCGTCGAATTGGATCATTTCATGGTTCCCTGCATCGAGTCGGTTCAATGGACTAGCCGCATGGGCAACCCAGACTCGGCCATGTGAGATTTCACCTCTTGGATCCGCAATTCTCCGTAGTGGAACAGGGAAGCCGCCAACACCGCGTCCGCTCCGCCGTCGGTAACCGCATTCACAAAGTGGTCCAACGTTCCAGCCCCGCCACTTGCTATCAAAGGGATCGATACCTGTGATGAGATTGTTCGCAGCAGATCGCAGTCGTATCCCGTTTTTCGCCCGTCGGCGTCCATGCTGGTGACGAGCAACTCGCCGGCGCCGAATTCTGCGCCCATGCGCGACCACTTTATGACATCAACTGCAGTCGCTCTCCTGCCACCATGAGTGTAGACCTGCCACAACGCTTCGGCAATGTCACTGCCACCGTCAGATCGCTCGATCATCGCCGGTTCTTCAACCCTCTTGGCATCGATCGCCAGGACCACACACTGCGATCCAAACTCTTCCGCGCACTCCTCGATCAACTTCGGGTTCGCCAAAGCGGCCGAATTGACGCTCACTTTCTCGGCACCGGCCTCCAACATTCGACGCATGTCTTCGCGGGATCGTATCCCCCCACCCACGGTTAGCGGGATGAAGACTTCTGCAGACACGCGCTCGACGACGTCCACCATCGTGTTGCGGGCGTCCGAAGAAGCAGTGATATCCAAGAAAACAAGCTCATCAGCACCTTCAGAATCGTAGAAGCGTGCGAGTTCCGCCGGATCACCAGCGTCTCGAATGTCGACGAAACTGACGCCTTTTACTACTCTGCCCTGATCGACGTCTAGACAAGGAATGACGCGAGTTGTCAACATGGTTGATCGTTGGGATGAGGCTAGTTCGACGGAGCTCGGCGTTTGCGATAGACGTGGACGTAACGCTGGACACCCAACGTGCGGCGAGTGATCGGCGTCATGTCGTTTTCCGACGCCCATCGATCAACCCGCGCAGCGTCGACTCGCTTCGATTTCGCCGGACCATTGTCACCGCGGGCGTCAGTCGAGAACCAATCTGCGATCAACATCCAACCGCCGCCGGGCAGCAACTGCGCCACCGAAGAGAACAGCCGCGCAGGGCTAGTCGTCTGATGTAACGCGTCGATGACGACGATGCCGTCAGTGTCGATTTCAGTTCCCGTCAAGTCATCCTCATCGACGAGCGTCAAATCCACATTGGTAAGGTGGACTCGCTTTACTTCGATAGCAAGTTGATCCAATGCCTCTTGGTCGCTATCCAAGGCGATCACGTTCCCGTCATAAACATATTTGGCGATCGGAATGGTCAGACCGTCGACATCTCCACCCAAAACCGCGACGTGTTGCGACCGATGAATGGGCAACAGCGAGATTATGGCGTGCGGATCGATCTGGTCGTTGAACGTGTGCCAGCTTGCGGTGGGTCTCGTGGTCAATGTGGTTCTCTCACGTCCGATTTGTATTCAGCGTTGATTCGCTGATTGATTACTTGATTTTTGGACCGATTCGATGGCATCTGCCAAATTCAGAGAACCGGTATATATCGCCATCCCGGTAATGGCACCAGCTGCACCGATATCACACAGCCGCACGACATCTTCAACCGTCGCGATTCCGCCTGCAACCATAACTGGATATTCTATCCCGTTCACCACCGCGCTCACCGCATCGAAGTTAGGGTGGGACAACGTGCCGTCTCGAGCAGTGTCCGTGTAGATGAAGTTCCGGACCTCGCGACGTTCGGACATTTCGACCAATAAATCCAACGCAAGAAGCGACGTCTCGTTCCGCCAACCGCGAGTTCGCACAACGCCGTCTTCGGCGTCAACCGATACGCAAACGCGTTCTGCGCCGAACGCCTCCACGCTCGCTTGTACGGCGTCCGGGTCTTCGACCGCTGTCGTGCCAAAGATGACCATATTCACACCGACCTGGAACACCGCGTCAGCGTCATCGACGCTCCGTATGCCGCCGCCCATCTGAATCGGCACATCGACCGACTTCGCAACCCGAGCCACAGTGGCCGCATTGATTCGTTGCCCGTCTTTGGCGCCATCGAGATCGATCACATGCAGGCGTTGCGCACCCATATCGACCCAACGAAGAGCGGCATCCACCGGGTCGTTGTCGAACACTGTCTCCTGCGCGTAGTCGCCTTTGAAAAGACGCGCGCATCGGCCTCCACGGATGTCTATAGCAGGGATTACTTGCATCGGCAGTTCACGGGCGCAGTAGGTGCCTATGGTCTCCGCCGCGCGTACGCCAGGAACTTGGAGTAGATCTCCAGACCCGATCGACCGCTCTTTTCCGGGTGGAACTGCGTGCCCACAACATTGTCGTGGACTACCGCCGCGCAGACTTCGATGCCGTGCGGAGAGGTGGCCGCGATGTCGGAGGCATCGTCGGCAACGCAGTGATACGAGTGCACGAAGTAAAAATACGTGTCTTGTTCTATGCCCGAGAACACGGGATGCCTTGTTACCAAGTCGTCGAGGAAACGTACTTTGTTCCAACCCATGTGTGGAACCTTCAACCGGCGACCATTTGAGTTGCCAGTGACGCTTGGGAAACGCACCACGCGCCCGCGCAACACGCCAAGACCCGGTAGTTCGCCCTCTTCAGAGCTTTCGAATAGGATCTGCATCCCCAAACACACGCACAGCAACGGCCTACCTGACGACGCGAAGTCCCGAATGGTCTCAATCAATTCGCGGTCGACAAGTTGCTGCATCACGGCGTCGTTCGCGCCGACGCCGGGCAGTATCGCCGCATCAGCCGAAGATATCTCGTCGGCCGAGGTTGTGACTATCGGATCACCGCCAACTATCCGAACCGCCTTTTCGACGCTGTGGATGTTCGCAGCTCCAGTGTTGATTATTGCCAGGCGAAAGTCGTTCAATTTTCACGCCTCGTGCCAGTAACGATCTCCGTGGGCAAGTCCCGATCAACATATCGAGCCATCATAAAGATGCAATCCGAGAGACGATTCAACCAAACCAACAACTGCTCGTTTCTCATCAACCCGTCGTCAAAGAGAGCGACCGCGGCGCGTTCCAAATCTCGAACCTTGCAACGGGCGAGATCAAGTGCGGCCGATCTTTGCGATGCACCCGGAATAATGAATGCTCGCGGCAGTTCGACCTCATTCTCCAATCGACGCAAGAGAGCGTCGAGATCATCGACATGCTCTTTCTCGATCGTCTGGAAGTGTTCACGTAGCTCGTCAAGGTGCGCAGTATCGGTCGTCAGCTCGGCGTTTGCGAGAAACATCAATCGCTGGTTTTCGAGCAGCGCGTCGTGGATGAAGTCGGAATTGCACAACGCCCGCGCCATTCCTAAAGCGCTAACCGCTTCATCCCCGATGCCGCTTGCTTCCACTCGCCGACTCGATTTTGCGACGCGACCACCGTAGAGCAGCGAGGTTTCACCGCTGTCTCCAAGCTTAGTGCTGATGGAATTCCTGACCAATTAGGTTGATATATCATGGGTACCGACGACTTTCTTGATTCTATGTCGTCTGAGGGCCACAACTAAGACCTCATCCTAGACTCGACTAGCGAACGAAATCCCCTATTCCTAGAACTCGAATCCAATCACCATGACCATCGCCGCCGAACACCAAGGCACGGTACCGATCAACACCGTGCGCGTGACGCCGAAAGCAGCATCCAAAGCTAAGGAATTCGCTCAGAAAGCGGGCCGGGAGCAGTGCGCTATCAAGATCGCAGTGCAGGGCGGAGGTTGTTCAGGACTCCAATACGTGCTCGAACTTGTCGACGCGCCGGAAGAGACCGACAAGGTAATCGTCGAAAACGGTATCGAAATCTACATTCCCAAACGCGCCTTCATCTTTTTGGCGGGGACAGTGTTGGACTTTTCTGATGGTCTGAACGGGCGTGGCTTCGAATTCCACAACCCCAACGCCAAACGCACATGTGGTTGCGGCGACTCGTTCGCCGTCTAAAGTCAACGCGATGGGCAGCGCCGCGCCGCGCGGTGACGCGGCAAATCTCGAACCAGCATTCTCCGTCTACACTGCGCGCGGAGCGGCATGCTTCAAACCGCCGTTCGGGTCAACGCTCCGTCACATCGGTCCCGACGCACTCGACCTGCTACATCGGCTCACCACAAATTCGTTACTCGATCTTGCCGACGGATCGGCGCGCCGAACGATCCTCACGAATGAAAAGGGACGAATAATTGACGTTCTTTGGGTGCTGAAACGCTCGGATCATGAGTTGCTCCTCTTTTCGGATGCACCGGACGCGACTGAGGTGATGGAGGGAATCGAACGGTTCACGATTATCGAAGACGCAGAACTCGTCGATGAATCGGATCGGTGGCATCGTTGGTACGTGTTTGGTCCGAACGCGTCTCAAGCTCTCGGCGACGTGTTACCAGAATTGGATTTTTCTTCCACTGACATCGGGTCGATCCGCGGGATGGACGTCGCCAAAGGCGGGACGGTATTGGCACTGCGAAACGACTCTGCTGGACCGATGTCATGGTTGGTAATCGCTGAGTCGGCAGCGGCAGATGAGATCGCAGCAAGATTTTCTCGCAATGGATTGAGTTGCGCACCGGAGGAACTCTTCAACCAAGTTAGGATAGCGAATCAAGAGCCGATTGCCGGAAATGAATTGACGCCAGAGGTAAACCCGCTTGAAGCGGGACTGATGCACCTCATCGATTTCGAAAAGGGCTGCTACGTGGGCCAAGAGGTGATCGCACGCCTCGACACATACGATAAGGTGCAACGATCCTTGGTCGCATTTACCCAAGAAATCGACGCAACAAATCAGCGCCAAGTGACAGTGGGTGAACGAATCCAAGCCAATGAGACCGCTAGGAACGTGGGTTGGATTACGTCGACCGGGCGCGACTGCACGAGCGGTGAGACGATCGGCTTAGCCTACTTGCGGAAACCGTACTGCGATGTCGATAGCGCACTCACGACATCGGAAGGATCGACGATTACGGTATTTCCGCGGACGCATCAAACCTATTAGAAATCCAGTGTGGGAACTGGAGCGGGAGACGGGATTCGAACCCGCGACACCCTGCTTGGAAGGCAGGCACTCTACCTCTGAGTTACTCCCGCGCCGCGCGGATTAATTGTACCAGTAACGCAGTTTGAGACTTGGTTTCGATGATTTATAGAATTATCTGAGTCTGTAAGTTCAGAACCGACTGGCTCATAAATGAAGACCACTGGATTCCGCACCGTCGTGCTGGGCACGCCTTGGCGAAATTTGACATACTGCATCGTCGAAACCGACGAGGGCATAACTGGCATCGGCGAGGCAAGGGTACTAGGTAAAACCCACACAGTTTCCGAGTATCTGCGAGACGCTCAGCGCCATTTCATCGGTCACGATCCGTTTGACATCGAGGCACTCTATCGCCGGATGACGCTACTGGATTTCGGGAAGGCCGGCGAAGTAGTCCACACCGGATTGGCTCTGGTTGAACTGGCTTTCTGGGACATCATCGGTAAAGCGTGCAATCAACCCGTCTATAAACTACTCGGCGGACAAGTTGCTAACCGCGTCCAAGCCTACGCCAACGGATGGTACACAGTCGAACGTGAACCGGAACAGTTCGCTGCTGCCGCCCAACGCGTGATCGATCGCGGCTATCGAGCAATGAAATTCGACCCGTTCGGTAATGGTGATCTGGAACTTGAGCGCGAGGAATTCTACAAATCGCTAGACCTCATCGAATCTGTTGCGTCCGTAGCCGGTACCCGTGCGCAAATCATGATCGAGATGCATGGCCGATTTGCTCCCCATCAAGCCCGGGAGATCGCGCGCCATATAGAAAAGTTCAATATCGGCTGGATCGAGGAACCCGTCCGACCAGGGGACATCCCGGCGCTCCAATCGGTTCGACAACATACTGGCCTGCCCATAGCGACGGGAGAACGTCTGTATGGGGCTCCTGAATTCTGCGAGATATGGGGCGCACAAACGGTCGATGTGATTCAACCAGATATCACGCAGTGCGGCGGCGTTTTAGAGGTCAAGAAGATCGCTTCCACGGCGGAGAGCTACTCGATCATGGTGGCCCCGCACAACGTGGGCGGCATCGTCTCGACGATGGCCGCTCTTCACCTCTGCTTGACGCTAAGAAACGTCAAAATACTTGAACACTTCAACGATTTTGCCGACCCGCACGTCAAAAATGCCGGATCCAACTATCCCGAAGTAATAGATGGCTATTTTCCGATCCCTGACAAACCGGGTTGGGGAATCGAACTGAACGAAGATTTCATCCGCTCGCAACAACCTGACTACACCGACGCCGGAGTTATCGCCGACCCGGGACTCAACATGTTCGAAAATTCCGATTGGGCCAAACGTGGGCAAAGCGATTGAAATATCGCTCGAATCGTGCCTGAATACAACTGAAAAAGCAACCGAAAGCTAGAAAATCTAAATGCAAAAAGAAGCAGTATCTGAAGACAACCAATTGATCAGCCCTCACGGCGGCGTCTTGGTCGACCTCCTAGTCGACGAATCTCGCGTTGTGGAGCTGGATGCTGAGACCGCCAACCTGCCGAAGTGGACACTCACACCTCGTCAGCTTTGCGACATTGAACAATTGCTCACGGGAGCGTTTTCGCCGCTTACCGGCTTTCTGGGACGTGAAGACTACGAGAGCGTCCGTGATGATATGCGGCTTTCGGATGGAACGTTGTGGCCACTACCAATAACGTTGGACCTCCCGTTTGAAACGGCAACCACTCTTTCGGCCGGTGATCGATTGGCTCTCATGCATCCCGAAGGCGTCTTGATCGCCGTTTTGAACGTCAGCGATATGTGGGTGCCGAATAAATCCGAAGAAGCCGCGAAAGTTTTCGGAACCGAGGATGAATTTCACCCGGGTGTCAACGCCTTGGTGAACCAGACCGCCGAATATTACGTCGGCGGGTCGCTGGAAGGGGCAAGAGCGTCACAACATCACACCTACCCGGGTTTGCGGCACAGCCCAGCACAGCTTCGAGCGATGTTTCAATCCCTCGGATGGTCCCGGATTGTGGCTTTTCAAACGCGAAATCCGATGCATCGCGCCCACGTTGAACTGACGCGTAGGGCCGCCGAACAAGTCCAGGCAAACCTGTTGATCCATCCCGTGGTAGGCCTCACCAAACCAGGCGATGTCGAGTACCACACTCGTGTGCGGTGTTACCGCGCGGTGCTTGAAGGATATACAGAAAACTCTGCAACCCTGAGTTTGCTTCAACTCGCCATGCGAATGGGCGGACCCAGAGAGGCGGTGTGGCACGCGATCGTTCGAAAGAACTACGGTTGCACCCATTTCATCGTCGGCAGAGATCACGCTGGCCCCGGAAATGATCGCGAAGGCAACCCGTTCTACGGCCCGTACGATGCACAGACCTTGGTTGAGGAGCATCGGGACGAACTCGGTATTGAGGTGGTCACATTTAGTGAGGTCGTTTACGACGGTGCCACAGATAGATACGTCACCCGCGATGAACTTGGCGACGATTCTGAAGTGATGAATTTATCGGGAACCGAACTGCGAGATCGGCTCCAAACTGGCGCCGAGATTCCGGAGTGGTTTTCGTATCCCAGTGTCATCCGAGAGCTGCGTTCGTCCTATCCCGCGTTGGGTGAACGGGGGTTCACAATCCATATATCGGGCGGTAGCTCCGACGCGAATTCATCGCTCGGAAATGCGATCGCTGAGATTCTGTTAGAAAACGGATCGAGGCCGGTAACCTTGTTGGACGATCCGGCGCTGGCTGCCGACACGGTTAATCTCGTGGTCCGTGAAGTTTCTCGTAATGGCGGTGCCGTCATTTACGTTGGGAGTGACCGCGCAAACGGCGCGCCGGTCACGCCTCGGAATGCCGTTGCAGACAACAGTTTGTTCCTGTCGGTCCGACGTCAAGATTCACGGAATGGCGACGATCTCGCCGACGTTGTGCTCGCGGCCGGTTCATCCGCCGGGCAAGGAGCAGAATCAGTGATATCACGTTTGACATCGTTGGGATTGATAACTTGATTGTCGGGATGCGGACGAACTACCGTTGATTGTGAGAATGGAACAATTAACCGGAAATCGCTAGAATTGCGAGACTGAAGGAATAACGGATAGAGCCACCGAAGAGAAACGACCGAAATCGTCAAAAGTTAGTCAATGGTAAATTGACTGCCAACGTTGATCATTTCGGATGACCTTTGTCGAGTGTAAGATTGCATAAGTGCTTGAGATTTGCGAGCAACAGGGTAAACATGCGAATTGAAAACGTATCGCTGAGAGAAGTGCAAGAAGTCTGGGAAACAAACCACAGATATTCCGCAGCATCGCGCACCCCAGAAATGGTCGCGCTGATCGACTCCTTAGCCAAGATGGACGTGGGTCAAGCCAAAGCCATTGGTTACGCTCCCGGCAGGAATCCATCTAACGTAAAGTTACAGGTGCAAAAAGCAGCCAAAGTCGTCGGGAAAAATGTCCACGCGGTCATCGACGAAAGCAACCACCGCGTAATGTTCTCTGTATTGGATCGACCGATGCGCAGGAGAAGGCGCGCCAATTCTTAGCGCCAGCGTTTCGTCGATAATCTAGCTTTCAGGTTTGAGCCAGTTTTTCAATCACGGAAGATTGGCGCGACTGATCGAATACTCATCCGATTTGCTGGCCAACAAGCAAACCTAATCCATAGGTAATCGCGCCAGCGACCAAACCGACCGCCAGCATCCTTAGTGCCCCGTAGATCTTACCGCTCCCGGCCAGCCATCCCAAACTTCCGCCAACCGCCAAGAGTGCTAACGCAGAAGCGCACGCGCTGATTATCGTCGAAGTGGTGCCGCCCAATCCGATCAGATAAGGTAGCAACGGCACAAACGCACCGCCGGCAAACGCGACCAACGAACTAATCGCCGCAACCGTTGGCGAACCGCCGAGATCTTCGAGGTCGATACCCAGCTCTTCCCGTACGTGCATGTCCAACGCGGTGTCGGGATTACTCATGATCCGAGTCGCTGCCGACTTCGACTCGTCGAGAGAAAGGCCCTTAGCTTGGAGAATCTCTACAAGCTCAGCCTCTTCCTCTTCGTGCCAAAGGAGCAGCTCTACACGTTCCCACCTAACCAGATTCTCGTTAAATTCACGTTGCGAGACGACTGACACATACTCACCTGCGGCCATCGACAATGCGCCACCTACCAGACCAGCTACACCGGCCAACGCTACAATGCCCGGATCTGACGCGCCAGCGGCAACGCCGAGAGTCAACGTTGTGTTTGAAACTAGGCCGTCGTTAAGGCCGAGTACGGCGGCGCGCAGCGCTCCCGAACGCGTCGCCAACGAGCCATGCTCTACGTGTTCGCCTTCCGATGAGGTCTCTTGGGAGAGCCGATTCAATAAATCCATGCTCTCCACCGCTTCGGAACGGAGGTCGCGGCGGAGGAATTCATCGCTCGACGTACTCAACGTTCGGCGGAAATGACCACGCAGAAAACCTGAGATGCGCGCCGAATTGAACACCTTCGTTGCGAGTTTAAACAGCGCCATCGAGATCGAAAACCTACCGATTCGATGCTCGGCGATATCAGAGGAGATCGACTTCGACAATCGCATTGCGATCTCGGTTTGGACCTCCTGAAGCCTTTCGAAATCGCGGATTTGTACCGGATCGGCGGACTCGTCCGCCAAAAAACGATAGATGGCGGCGTTTTTCAGAGATGAGCGAATAAGCTCTCGGGTTTCGACTGTATGAACCATCAAACGGTCAGACCTTCAATTCCAACCATTAAACCGATCCGTCCAAAATCACGTCGACGCACGCGGGTCTACCGGATGCAACAGCTTCGTCGATCGCGGGTTTGATATCTTCGGCGCGCTCAACGCGAATGCCCAAACCACCATAGGCTTCTGCTTGCGCTTTGAAATCGAAGGGTGTCGTGAAATCCATCGCGTTGTAAATTTCAGGGGGCGGCATCTCGTTGATGGTGTGATATACGTTCATGTTCACCTTCAAGATGCGATAGGCGGCGTTGTTGCAGATCACGTAGGTAACCGGAATGTCGTAGTTGACGGCAGTCCATAAACCCTGGACGGTCATCATCGCACTACCATCGCCGACGATGCCGATAGTCGGATTATCGGGATTGGCGAGCTTCATGCCCATGGTAGCGCCGATGCCCCATCCGATCGCACCGCCGCGCGCGCCCATCATGTGGATATCGCTTCGATGCGCCAAACCTTGGTGCACCATGCCGGTCGAAGAGATCGCGTCGCTGAACACGTTCGCGCCGCGAGGTATCGAGTCACCGAGCGCCTTGCCGAAAGCAGCAGTCGAGATCGGTGATCGGTCCCATCCACTCGCCGCCAGTTCCTCGAACGCGGCATTGCGAGCTTCGTTTTCAGCCGCGATCTTCTCGCCTCGCCGCTCCGCCGCCTCGACTGCTTCCTCAGTCATCCGCCTTCTGACGTCGATCTCGATCTCCGCCATGGCGTGGAGCGGTGAAGCCCAAATGCCGATATCCGTTGGTTCTTTGCGTCCAATCTGGCTGGAGTCAGCATCGATATGTATCAACGTCGTTTTGGGTCCGACGAAGTTGCCCGATCGGTAGAAGAAGTCTTCAAAAACCGGGCATCCCACGGCAAGAATCACATCGGCGTTATCGACGGCAGCTAGACCTTCTTCCGATCTGAAGGAAATCGCGCCGGACCATAGCGGGTGATCGGTCGGGAATGGCATGTGCCCCGCAACGTGGCTATAAACGCGCGTGCCGATGGTGTCGGCGAGAGACGCGGCGGCCTCAACCGCACCGCTGGAATAGACCCCGTCGCCGACGATCATCAATGGGTTCGACGCATTCGCCAAGACTTTGGACGCCGTTTCAACAGCCGCCGGTTCCGGCCTAGGTTCGCCGTGAATTGCGCTCGATGGTTCGGTATCGATGTCCGCGATGTCATCCATCGCGTTGCCCGAAAGTGCGACGAAAACCGGGCCGGTTGGAGGTGTGCGGGCTTCTTGGAAGGCACGGCGCATTATCGAGGGCACCTGTTCCGGATGCGTAACCTCAGCACTCCATTTCGCAAACGGCGCAGCCATATCGGCAAGATCGCTACGGACATTCGCCTCGTGACGGATGTCCTTGTTACCCGCGGTAATCACTACCGGCGAACCGGTTCGCCTTTGGTCGATCATCAGACTGAAACCGTTGGCGAGACCATTGTCGATGTGCAGGCTCACAAATCCGACCTCACCGCTCGCCCTCGCATAACCCTCAGCCATTCCGATGGCCACACCTTCTTGGACGACCATCAGATACTCGAGGTCCGGATACTCGTGCAATATCCCGATGAACGGCGCTTCGCTAGTGCCAGGGTTTCCGAAGATGTAACGAACCCCTTCCGCACGCAGCATCTGCATAAAAGCGTGTTTGCCTTGTAGTTTGGGGCTCATTGTTACGTCTCCTCGTATTGGCAGATTTTCATGCCGAGAGTTGGCCTCTATTGCTCGTTCGATGCGTCCAACAGCACGCGCCTCAACTTGTCCGCCACGATCTGAACCTCTTCATCGGACAGGTTCAAAGGATCGACCCAAAATTCCGGCATTTCCTCCAAGAATGTCAGGATCATTATCCGGTCCGGTGCTTCCAACATGCGCTCACCGATAACGCTCTTGGGCGGACCCCGCCACGCATCGTTCAATTTGATCACCGCGTGCGGAATGTAGTGGTTGTAGTCGTGTACAACCTCAGCGTCGACGCCGGGGACCTCGATGATCTGATCCACCACCGACTGCATCAATCTCGTGTAACGCCGATTTTCCGCATCCTCGTCCTCGTTCATGAAGGCTTCTACCGCGGCCATTATGCCGACAATCGATTCCTTCGACACCTTCTGGGCTCTGGCAACCGTCGCGTTAGGCGCGTTGTTCAACCTGGCGTATTCGATCCACTCTTCGCTGCCGAGCAAGAGGCCGGTGGCCTGCGGACCCCGTATGCCTTTGCCACCGGAGAATGAGACCAGATCCGCTCCGGCCTCCACGAACTTCGTTAAGTTTTCGCGCGGAGGCAGGCGAGACGCGGCGTCGCATAAGAGAGGGAGATCGTTAGAGTGAGCGATGTCTACGAGCGTTTCGATCGGCAAAACGTTATCACCGCTGTACGGCGATTCGAGATGAATGATCGCCGCCGTCTTGTCGTTAATCGCGTCTTCGACTTCCTCAGACGTACACCCGTCTTGGTTGCCGACCTCAACGAAACGAGCGCCCGGTGTGAGATACAGATGGTCGTAACCGAATCGGTGATTGCGTTGGATGATCAACTCGTTGGGTATGTCATCAGCGATCGGAAGCTGGAATATGAGATCGAGATCGTCCTTCGCCATCGCCGCGGCGGTCTGGACTGTGAGACCACCTGAAGCGCCACTGGTGACAGTGGCCGCGGGTACGCCAATGATCTCGGCGATCCGTTTACCAGCCGCGTCGATGAGTTCGTGCAACTCGACGAATGGATCGACCATCGCCATCATGGCGTTCATAGCTTCCGGCCGGGGCCGCGTCCCTGAAAACCTCGTAACCGGACCACCAGCATTGATCAGCGGCACAACGCCCAAACTCTCGAGTATCTTTTCGCCGCTACTGTAATCCATCATGGAAAACTTACCTTGTAACTTCGTAGAACCCGCAACCTTATTTCCAGGGCGGGTTCACACTTGTGGGAGTTTGGTGCAATTATCGTTGAAAACACCAAACGTGCGCACTCATAACCCGATTGTAGAGACGCAATGGCTAGCGATGAAATCTTCATCCAGTTCAAATCCTAGGCCGGGCAGTTCAGGCGCAGTCAGAACCCCATCGGCGTTGATCAGAATCTCATGTTCCAGCCCAAACTGTTGAGCTTCCAAAGGCATCCAATACTCGTAGAAATCGCAATTCAACACCGACATGACGACGTTTAGGTTTCCCGCGTTCATCAGCGAATTTCCGGCGGTTCCGATCTCGCAGTTGACGTTGAATCCTTCTGCCATCCCGCACTGCTTTTTCAATCCGGTAATGCCGATCTTCCGAACCGTGCCACGGATCGTTCGAGGCCAGCCCTGTTCGAGCACGCGAGCCGCGTCGTGAAATAGGAATTGCGCCGAGTCGCTCATGTTGAGCGGAGTCTGGATGGTCTCCGATAGCGTTCGGATCGCGCGGAAGTCGTCCCACGGCACCGGATCTTCGAACCAGTAGAAGTCATTTTCGTCAAGTGCACGCCCGATTTTCAGTGCGGTGCGGAGATCGTATCCGTTGTTGGGATCGAGCATCAACCGCATCTCGTCTCCGACTTGCCGTCGCACGGCACCCACCATTTCGATCACCTCGTCAGTTCCCATCGCTCCGGGATGGATTTTGTAGGCGCGAAATCCCTGCTCAACCAATTGCGCAGCTTCCGTGACGTAGCCATCCACCGTGGAGTTGCGCGGCGGATACGTCGCGTAGACCTCGGTTGTCCGTCGCGCCGTTCCAAGCATTTCGTGGACCGGCATCCCGGCAGATTTGCCCGCAGCATCCCACATTGCTACGTCGACGTGAGACCAGAGCGCGTGGATCGACGCACCGTGCCCGGCGAAACGTGGCAGTTGGTGCCAAAGCCATTCCCGGTCCGCGACGTTCATGCCTACGAGACGATCACCGAACGCCGATCGGAACGAGTTGATGGTGGATGCGCCCCCACCGCCGCGGTCACCGATATGGGCGTTTCCCTCTACACCGGTGTCGGTGACGAGGCGTAGCACTCCCGCGGTAAGCTTGCCACCCATGCCACCGCGCGCGTCGTTGATGCTCAGGCGTGGAACCTCGAACTCGATCACATCGATCTTGGCTTCGGCAATCTTCATCGAGACCTTTACCTTCACTGCGAGATTTAGTATTCAGTGTTGGTGATATTAACCCGCCGACCGCAAAAAGAACCGTCGAAACGCGTACCAGTGAATATGTCCAATTCAGATGCCAACCCCAAGATCCAAATGTGGTGCGACTACATCGAGGATGTGCGTTCTACTCACAAAATTCCGGGCATAGCAGTAGGCATCGTATGCGGCTCGGAACTGGCATGGTTTCAGGGCTTCGGAGAGACCGAGATCGGCAACCGAACCGCGCCGAAAGAGCACAGCATCTTCAGAGTCGCCTCCAACACTAAGACCTTCACGGCAACAGCGTTGATGATCCTGCAACAGTCGTCGATGCTGTCTCTGGACGATCCCTTGCTTCTGTACATCCCCGAATTCACGTCGGCTGCGGGAATCGCCGGCGACCTCGAGGACGTGACACTGCGACGCATGACCGCGCACTACTCCGGTCTAACGACCGAGCATCCAGCAACCGACTGGGACGCGCCGTCTTTCCCCACAATGCAGACCCAGTTAGACCGCATTGATGAGGTCCAGATGGTCATTCCGCCCGACAGTGCCTGGAAGTACTCCAACATGGCGTACGGCTTCCTCGGCGAGGTGGTCAGCAGACTATCCGGCCAACCGTACGAGCGCTTCGTGCAATCGGAGATATTGGCACCGCTCGACATGGGAGAGACGACCTTTGATAACCACGACATCGCTGATGCCAATCGCGTCGTCGGGTACAGTCAACCTGCACCAGGATCAGAAGATCTGCGCGTGGCGCCGTACTGTGACTTAAATGGGATCGCGTCGGCAGGGCAGATGATGACGAATGTGGCCGACCTGACCAAATGGTTGGCGCACATCATGAGGACGGAGTCCGACACCGGACCACGTTTGATCGGCGGAAGCGCCCGCCGAGAGATGCTGCACCCGGTATATCTTGACGGGAACTGGACGATTGGGCAGTGCGTGGGTTGGCGCGCCACCAGATCGGGTGATCGGGTGTATCACGGACACGGCGGCGGCATCCACGGATTTGGGACGCAGACGATGTTTCACGCACCGTACCAAACTGGAGTGATTGTCCTGACAAACCTCTGGCCGAATGCGGTGTCGGTTTCTTTGGCTCAGACTCTGCTTGATGCCGTAATCGAAGACTGGAATGAGATGCCGAAAATTGCGACGGCGGCCGCACACGAGGCCCCAGTGTCTGACGACTCTTCAGATTTGCGAGAGTACGAGGGCCTGTATTTCACCGAGCCAGGTTTTTGGATGCGGATAACTGCCGTATCCAACGAAGAGTTGAGGTTCAGCGGACACGAGGCGTCGCCGTATCTTCTGCACGCTCCGGCAAGCGCCAAGTTGATGGCTGATGGAACGTTCAAAGTGGTTGGAAACCGAGGCGCCGGTGAGAGTTTCGTTATCCGGGATGACGAGTTCCGAATCGGTGGTTTCCGATATCGCTTAGTTGATCAGGTTTAAGAAAGGGCAGGAATGTCGAAGATCTACGAAATAGCCGACGGATTCGTCGATACGCTCGCGGAGTTGGATCCGATCGTGGCGACGTATCTTGGGGTGCCAGGTTACGACCATTTGATGCCCGACTACTCACCAGAAGCGTCGGAGCGGTCGGATGCCGCGGTACGCGACGTGATGAATCGGATTAAGGCCGAGTCGCCAGATTCGGTGCGAGAGCGCAGATGCAGTGAGACGGTGCAGGAAGAGATGACGGGCTCGATCGATCAGCACGCCGCCGGACTTCATTATTCGGGCATGAACATCCTTCATTCACCGGTTCAATCGCTGCGGCAGATATTCGATTTGATGCCTCGATCTTCGACGGCTGATTGGGAAAACATCGCTTCCCGGATGGAAGGCATCGCCGATTCGATTGCGACGTACCGGGTGACGCTTGACGAGGGCATTGGCAAAGGGTTAACGGCGTCGAAGCGACAGACCGCAGGATGTTTCGAACAGATCGAGACCTGGGTCGGCAAAGGCGACGCGGATCCCTTCTTCGACGGGATAGCGAAATCCGCTGATGCGTCGGACGATGTGAGCGAATCTCTGAAGCGCAAGTTGGCGGACGCTGCGACTTCGGCGAATACGGCCTATTCGGAGTTTGCTGGCTACCTGCGAGATGTTTACTTGCCCGCGGCGCGGTCGAGCGACGCAGTCGGTCGCGAGCATTACGCCTTGACGTCGAGGTCCTACAACGGCATCGACTTGGATTTCGACGAAACCTACGAGTGGGGATGGGAGCAACTGCGTTGGGTGCAGTCGGAGATGCGCAAGGCAGCCGATCAGATCAAACCCGGGTCGACGATTGACGAAGCGGTCGCGATTCTGGAGAGCGACCCGAAGCGCGCGATCGACGGCGAAGACGAATTCAGAGACTGGATGCAGAACCTCCAAGACGCGACGATCGACGAAATGAACGGGACCCATTTCGATATTGCGGACCCGGTAAAGAGTATCGAGGCGTTGATCGCTCCGCCCGGCGGGTCATTGGCGATGTACTACACCGGCCCATCGGAGGACTTTTCGAGACCGGGTCGGACTTGGTACCCAACAGGCGGCAAAACATCGTTCCCCCTGTGGCGAGAGGTCTCAATCGCATACCACGAGGGCGTACCCGGACACCATTTCCAGATCGCGACAACGATGACTTTGTCGGACCAATTGTCGCGTTATCAGCGATTGCTGGCGGGAACCTCGGGATACGTTGAGGGATGGGCGCTCTATGCCGAGAGATTGATGCACGAACTCGGCTATCTGGAAAACCCGGACTACTACATGGGGATGCTAGACGCCCAAGCCTTGCGATCCGTCCGCGTCATCATCGACATCGGAATGCACTTGGAAAAGCGGATTCCTGACGATTCCGAATACCACCCAGGCGAGGTTTGGACGCCCGATCTCGCATTAGAGTTCATGCGCGACCGAGTGCACTTCCCGCCAGAGTTCGTCGCCAGCGAGATCGATCGCTACCTAGGCATACCCGGTCAAGCAATTTCCTACAAAGTAGGCGAACGCGTCTGGCTAGAATCTCGTCAAACAGCACGAGCAGCGCAAGGCACCTCGTTCAACCTGAAGAATTGGCACAATCGGGCCTTGGAGCTAGGACCGATGGGTTTGGCGCAGATGCAACGTGAGATGTCTCGTATGTAACGAGCTTCAGATCGTGAAACCCATAATCCTAGAGCCGCGAACCATCCACATCCGGGCCGACCGACGGTAGGTCTATCACGTCTCTTTCGCATATGGACAGTCGGGTTAGGAAGGGTATTCGACGCGGGTTGTGCGTGCACGACCGCGCTGTCAGGAATGACGCGGATTCGTGAGCGACTGAATCTCGTCCATCACCTGCGAAGACAGTTTCGCTCCAGCGCGTCGCCTTAGCATCGCGAATAAGGAGGTTAGATTTCTAGCTTCATCAGCTCTTCGGAACCTCTATTCCCGCAACGGGCAATCGGCGCCGCGGCGGGCTTTATGAGCCGGGACTGCGTCACTGCAGCGTCACCAGCCTGAGGGCGACTAGACCGTCGTCGATCGCGGGATAGTCGAGGATGTCGGGGTCGGAGTAGCAACCGCTGTTTCTGTACGCGTCGGCGTAGCAGTGGGAGTGGCAGTCGGTGTCGCGGTGGGCGTCGGAGTTGGTGTGGCAGTCGGTGTCGGAGTTGGGGTTGCCGTCGCCGTGGGAGTGGGTGTCGGCGTTGGTGTAGCTGTCGGCGTAGCGGTCGCGGCAGGGGTTGGTGTGGCAGTCGGTGTCGGAGTTGGGGTTGCCGTCGCCGTGGGAGTGGGTGTCGGCGTTGGTGTCGGGGTCGAGTTCGGGATCCTCAGATCGCTGAGGTTCGAAAGTCCCGACGCGGTTATGAAATCCGCGAGTTCTTGTGCCGAGGCTTCATTCGTGGGGTGCAGATACAGCAGGCTCAGCGAAGACAGTCCCTGGCCTTGGAAGTAGGAGCCCTGCAGGTTCGTCGCCGCAGCGTTGTTGTACAGATACAGCTTCTCCAGGCTCGCGAGACCGTCGAAGACGTCCGACGGCAAAGAGGCCAGATCGTTCTTGTACAGCCAGAGCCGTTCCAGACTTGTCAGACCGTCGAAGACGTCCGACGGCAAAGAGGTCAGATCGTTCTTGTACAGCCAGAGCCGTTCCAGACCCGCCAGACCGTCGAACACGTCCGACGGCAAAGAGGTCAGATCGTTGTTGCCCAACGTCAGATATACCAGGCTCGTGAGACCGTCGAAGACGTCCGACGGCAAGGAGGTCAGATCGTTGCCGCGCAGCGAAAGGCTTTCCAGGCTCGTGAGACCGTCGAAGACGTCCGATGGCAGAGAGGTCAGGTCGTTGCCGCGCAGCGACAGTCCTTCCAGACCGCTCAGATCGTCGAAATCGTCTGGCTCTAGGGATGTCAGATCCTTGTCTTCAAGATCGAGTTCCGTTAGTGCCGACAGGTGCTGCGACGTGACGTTGGCGCATTGGGAAACTCCCGAGATGGCATCGACGATCGCATCGACCACGATCTGTGTCCGTCCGTCGAGAGGGCCCGTGCCGCAGGACGCCAGCCCGGATGTCGGTGTCGCAGTGGGTGTGGCGGTCGCGGTCGGCGTCGGAGTTGGTGTTGACGTCGCGGTGGGCGTGGGTGTTGGGGTAGGTGTCGGCGTCGGAATTGGTGTTGACGTCGCGGTGGGCGTGGGTGTCGGGGTCGAGTATGGAATTTTCAGGTCATCGAGGTTCGAAAGTCCCGACGCGGTTATGAAATCCGCGAGCTCTTGCGCCGTCGCGTCGTTCGTGGGATGCAGATAAAGCAGGATCAACGACGACAGTCCCTGGCCCTGGAAGTAGGACGCCTGCAGGTTGGCCGCCGCAGCGTTGCCGTGCAGCTTCAGCTTTTCCAGACTCGTGAGACCGTCGAACAGATCATCGGGCAGAGAAGCCAGATCGTTGTTGTGCAGCCCCAGCTGTTCCAGACTCGTGAGATCGTCGAACAGATCATCGGGCAGAGAAGCCAGATCGTTGTTGTAAAGCCTCAGCAGTACAAGGCTCGTGAGACCGGAGAACACGTCCGACGGCAAAGACGCCAAGTCGTTGTTGTGCAGCACCAAATGTTCCAGGCTCGACAGATCATCGAACACGTCCTCGGGCAGAGAAGCCAGATCGTTGAAGTACAGCCAGAGCCGTTCCAGGTTCGACAGATCATCGAACACGTCCTCGGGCAGAGAAGCCAGGTCGTTGTTGTGCAGCCCCAGCTGTTCCAGGCTCGTGAGATCGTCGAACACGTCCTCGGGCAGAGAAGCCAGATCGTTGTGGTTCAGCCAGAGCCGTTCCAGGCTCGACAAATCGTCGAACACATCCACTGGCAGAGAAACCAAATCGTTGTTGCGTAGCGACAGTCGTTCCAGGCTCGTGAGATCGTCGAACACATCCACTGGCAGAGTAGTCAGATCGTTGTTGTACAACCGTAGTCGTTCCAGACTCGTCAAATCTTCGAAAACGTCCTCGGGCAGAAAAGCCAGATCATTGTTGTGCAGCCAGAGTCGTTTCAGACTCGTCAGACCGTCGAAATCGTATGCCTGGAGGGTTGTGAGGTCCTTGTCTCCGAGGTCGAGTTCGATAAGTGCCGACAGGTGCTGCGACGTGACGCTGGAGCATTGCGTGACGCCGGAGATCGCATCGACGATCGCATCGACCACGATCTGCGTGCGTGCGTCGAGAGGGCCCGTGCCGCAGGACGCCAGCCCGGATGTCGGTGTCGCAGTGGGTGTGGCGGTCGGGGTATCGGTCGGCGTGGGAGTCGAAGTTGACGTAGCGGTCGCGGTGGGAGTAGCAGTAGGCGTCGGCGTTGGGGTTGGCGTCGGCGTTGGGGTTGGCGTCGGAGTCGGCGTTGGAGTAGCAGTTGGCGTCGGAGTTGCATTGGACATCGCTGTAGCGGTCAAGGCTACCGCTGTAGCGGTCAGATCGGCCCGCGCGGTGGCGGTCAGTTCGGCCCGCGCGGTGGCGGTCTTTCTGGCCCGCGCGGTGGCGGTCTTTCTGGCCCGCGCGGTGGCAGTGGCGTTGGATGTCGGTTCCACGGTCGGGGACACCGGCGTGGGCGTGTCCGGCTCCGGCGTGTCCGTTGGCACCGGCGTGTCCGTCGGCACCGGCGTGTCCGTTGGCACCGGCGTCGGCGTCGGCGTAGGATTGCACACATATATCCACTCGCCCGTGTCGATGTCTTGGTCCCACCAACACGTTGCGTATACGGTTTGCGTGTTCAAAACTGAAACCAACGCGAAACTGATGAGCCCGATCAATGCTACCCATGCGACGAGTGTTTTGTTGTTGATCATTGAGGAATATTGTGGACCTGAAACTCAAGGCCGAATCGGTTGATGCGCCACGTACATCACGTCAGAGGCTAACACAAGGGTTGGAGACGCGTTGAGAGATTGCATGCCCGTGTCGGCTTCGCATTGCAAAGGGTTTGCTTTCGCGCATCAGCTTCGAAAGCCGCACGACTTGGATCTGTTTCCATTCTCGCCCTGATAAGGGAGCGAGGGAGGGTTGCGACAAGGGGATTTGCTTGGATGGTCGGTTTCCCTTCAACCTCATCCTTTGATCGGTGCGGGTTAGGGCGAGAGAAAGAGAGAGCAATTCGATCGGACCCGCAGCCCTGGAGTCACGAAGCATCCATATCCGGGGCGGCTGACGGTCGGTCTATCACGTCTCTATCGCATATGGACAGTCGGATTAGGAAGGGTATTCGACGCGGGTAGTGCGTGCACGACCGCGCTGTCAGGAATGAAGCGGATTGTGAGCGACTGAATCTCGTGCATCACCTGCGAAGACAGCTGCACTTCCTCGTGTCTCCGCAGGCCTCGCTAATGGGACGTCAAATTTCCAGTTTCATCAATTCTTCGGAGAAGATGACTTGGCCGCTGTAGTGTTCTCGGATGTCGCCCAGGGCTTTTTCTAGCGGGCCGTGTTGGGTTATGTGGTGGCCCATGTGGATTAGGACGAGGGTTTTGACGTTGGCGGTTTGGGCCATACGGGCGGCGGATATTGTGCCGGTCTGTCCGTAGTTAAGGCCGTTCTGTTCCATGATGGCGTCGTCGTTGCCGCACATGCAGAGCATCATGTCTGCGTTTCGGGCTAGGTCGATTACGGAGTCGCAGGGTTCGGTGTCGCCGGTGAAGACGATAGATTTGCCGGATGCGGTGTCGACGCGGTAAGCGAGCGAGTCTAGGTAGGGTTGGACGTGGATGCCGGGCGCTGCGCAGACTTCCCATTTGTTGGATGTGACTACGGTGCCTGGGCCGACGTCTCGGGAGTAGACGACTGGCGGACGACGCGGGAGCGTGCCGCCGCGGTTTACGTAAACATTCTGGGAGATTGGGAAGTGAACGCGGGCGTACCAGTCATGGGCGAAGACCCCATCTTCCTCGTCGAGGATGCCGTGGGTTAGGCGTTCAGTAGGTGCAGGCCCGTACGCGCTGAGCGTGTTTTCCTTGCCGATGGACTGATCCCAACGGCAGAGGAGGAAGCAGGGGTAGTCGATGTCGTGATCGAAGTGGTGGTGGGTGAAGAATAGGTTGTCGATCTGGGTTGGGAAGAGGCCGACTTTAACGAGTTTGTGTGTTGCGGCGGGTCCGCAGTCGAACATCAGCTTTTCGCCGTTGACGTCTAGGACGAATGCGGATCCGAAACGGGTCGGAGTTGGGTGAGGTCCACCCGCTCCGAGGATGTAGATGGTGGGGTTGGATTTGTTGGGCAATGTTGTTTTGCGGGCGGTTCCTCGCACCTCCCAGGGCCCTCACCCTAACCCTCTCCCGTCCAACGGGAGAGGGGATTGTGCGTCCAGTCAATGGGGAGGGGACTATACCTTTAGCTTCATGAGTTCTTCGGCGTAGATAACTTGGCCGTTGTATACCTCTCGAATATCGCCGATGCCTTTTTCTAACGGGCCGTGTTTTGAGATGTTTGGACCCATGTGGACGAGGACGAGTTTCTTGACCCCGGCGGCTTCCGCCATGCGTCCCGCGCCAGTCGTGCCGCACTGTCCGTGTGCCTCGCCATCCTCGGCCATCACCTCTTGGTCATCCCAACACATGCAGAGCATAACGTCGGCGTCTTTGGCTAGGTTAATGACGGAATCGCAGGGTTGAGTGTCGCCAGTGAACACGACAGACTTGCCGCCCTTGGTGTCGAGCCGGTAAGCGAGGGAGTCGAGGTACGGCTGAACATGCTCGGCGGGGGCAGCGGTTACTTCCCACTTGTCGGCAGTTGCGACGGTGCCAGGACCAATGTCGCTGGCGTTGACGACGGGAGGTTTGCGGGGAAGCGTTCCGCCGCGGTTTTGATGGATTTTCTGGCTCAGCGGATGGCTGACGCGGGCGATCCAGTCGTGGGCGAATATGCCCTCCTCTTTGTCAAGCACCCCGTGGGTGATGCGCTCGGTGAGTGTCGGGCCGTAGACATTCAGCATGTTTTCCTTGCCGATCGACTGATCCCAACGGCAAAGAAGGAAGCACGGGTAATCGATGTCATGGTCGAAATGGTGGTGCGTGAAGAAAAGGTTATCGATATCCGTAGGCCACAACCCCGACTGCACCAGCTTATGAGTAGCCGCCGGACCGCAATCGAACATGATCTTTTCACCATCAACATCCGCGACATACGCCGAGCCGAAGCGCGTGGGCGTGGGAGTTGGAGTTCCGGCGCCGAGGATGTGGAGGGAGGTGGGGAGTTTGGGGTTGGGCATGGGAGTAGTTTAGGGGGTGTTATGTTGGATTGCTTGCCAGATGTCTCGACCTGCGCGGACGTAGTGGATTCTCGCGCGGTGGTGTCGGCGAAACTTTCGCGCCTCATCTTTGACGCTTGGGCTCCGCAGGACCGCGTCGGTGATTTTGGTGAATGTCAGGACCGGATAACGTTTGCAATCGATAGGCGCGAGGTTGCATATCGCTGAGATGTTGTTGAAGTGGTCGAACGACCAACTGAGTTGCGAGATTGCTTCACGAGTTCTAGCGTTAAGGTTGGTTCGATCGGTTTTTGCTTCAATCAATACCGCTGTGGGTTCGTCGCTGTGTTCACATAATGCGACGATATCGCAGAATGGATTTCCGTCGATGATGTTGCCGACATCTTCGACGCGGATTTTCAATTCATCGGCATCGAGGACGGCAGACGGTTCCGGCATCGATGTTAGTTTCACTGGGCAACGGTCTTGGACGAAAGCCTTCTCGGATTTCAGGACGCGTGAGGAGCGAAACCGATGATTGATTTGCTCAATCCATCCCATTGGATTCTGCGGTTTCGCGGGCTTCCAATACGCGTTGTAGCCGATTGAATTGGCGGACGGTAGCATCGCTATGGTCGTCGGGTCCATATTCGTATTCTTCACCCATGAAGATCTCTTTGACCACCGAACCGCCGTGTTCCTCGGAAAATCCGAAGCTGTATACGGCCGTTTCATCCTCGTTGAGATAGATGTCTTCTTCGCCTAATGCGCCTTCTAGGGAGAGCGCTTGTTTGCGAGCGGTTTCGTCGAGTTTGGAGGCGTTTACGAATGCACTTAGCTGCTCGACCATGTAATGGCTGTGAGTTGTGATTAGGACGCGCAGGCCGGATCGAACCATGAAGGCTAGAGCAGCGGCCATCTGTTGCTGGGCTTCGGGGTGTAAGTGGGCCTCGGGTTCGTCGATTATGAGGAGGTCGCCGGGCAAAACATGGTTACGCAAAATGACAACAATCGGGCTGATCTCCGTGACCATTGAAGATGCGCGGAAAATCGGCACGTGTAAATTGCCTTGGACATAATCAAATTCGGGTACTCCGACCGATTCTCTAACCTCGAGTTGACCATCGATGAGAGATTCTTCTAGAACCTTTGCGCAACGCGAGACATTTTCGAAATCTTGGGGATCGAACTTCTTTAAGGATCCTCTTTTAATTAGTTTGAAGTCTTGCTCATCTCTCGCGTCAATCAACAACCCCAAAAATTCCGCTGACAATCTGTGGTACGAAACGGTTTCTTGGAAGTCGATCCCCATGCGAGATGCATTAGCGATGATGCTCGAGGTCAGCGCACGGTGGGCCGTCAAGATGCCTGTCCGGCCGGCGGGGAAATAATACGAATGGGGCATGGAAGGGAAAAGCAATTCGATGAACTGAGCAATCTCAAATGGGTAAACGAAAAAACTAGGGTTGGATTGCGACCGAAGTTCGCGCCTATGATGTTCGACGAGCCAAATGAAATCACTCTCAACGGCAATTTTCGATCCCTCGACATCGAGGAGCGAATCGCGCGATACCAAGTCGAGTTCTAGTTTCGCGCCTCCATCATTGATCGAGATTTGAACAGAAGGTAAATCTGACTTTGCCGTATTCGAGATATCAAACCAATGGGCGACTTCGAAAATCTCTCTAAGATTTGAGTCGATTGCTTCGCGTAGCGCGTGTCCACGCCGATCCAATTCATTTTGTAGAAATCGTCTTGTTCCGGGCTCCAAGTTCGTGAACTTAAATTCGACTTTTGTGGGCTGGCCAAAAGGGACAGTTAAGTTTTCGCGGATCACTCGCGACAAATCAAGTAGGATCGATTGGAGAATATCATTTTCGGACGAATCACCGACTTTTGATCGCAAAAAAGCGCGTATGTTGTCCGATTCCGAAGTCCGTGCATCGAGGATGGCGTGTTGCAACATCGCCAAGTAGGTCTTACCAGTGTTGCTAGGCCCTAGGAAGACGGTCATGGGTTTGAACTCGATGTCTTTGGCTTCGGCGATGGGGCCGAAGTTCTTGACGTCGAGGATCAGGTTGGGACCGTGTAGGGAGGTTTCTGGTTTTTCGGTAGTTGTGGTGGCCATGATGGGATTCGTCGCTTGGGCGAAAGTTTAACAATCTGAGGTTGGTGGAATCTGGTTTTCTGTTGCGAGTGAGGTAGTTGAGGGACTGACGCGTGGCTTCCGGCCTTCGCCGGAATGACATTAAGAACCCCTCCGATAAGATTGGAGTCGTGGCTCGGCAACATCTCATACGGAATTTCTGCATCATCGCGCATGTCGATCATGGGAAGTCGACTTTGGCCGATCGGATGATTGAGTTCACGGGTGCGGTGTCGGAGCGGGATATGGTGGAGCAGCATCTAGATACGATGGATTTGGAGCGGGAGCGGGGGATTACGATCAAGGCGCAGGCGGTGCGGTTGGCGTTTCCGTCTACGGACGGGAACGAGTATCAGCTGAACCTGATCGATACTCCGGGGCATGTGGATTTTTCGTTTGAGGTCTCTCGGAGTCTGGCGGCTTGTGAGGCGGCGGTGTTGTTAATCGATGCGTCGCAAGGGATTCAGGCGCAGACTATGGCGAACGTTTATCTGGCGCTGGAGAACGATCTGGTGCTGATTCCGGCGATCAATAAGATCGATATGCCGAATGCGGAGCCGGAACGAGTGGCGGCGGAGATGGTGGATACGTTCGGGTTCAGCGAGGATGAGATGCTGTGGGTGTCGGGCAAGACGGGTGAGGGAGTTGAGGAATTGCTGGAACGGATCGTGGAGTTGACGCCGCCTCCGGTGGGTGATATTGAACAGCCGCTGCAGGCGTTGGTATTCGACAGCAAATACGACTCGTTCAAGGGTGTGGTGACGTATGTACGGGTGCTTGACGGGGCGATAAAGGCGCGCGATCGGGCGAAGTTTATGGGTTCGGGTGCGCAAGGTGAGGTGTTGGAGGTCGGCTATTTTTCGCCGACCGTGATGCAGGCTCCGGAGGGATTGAGAGTTGGTGAGGTGGGTTACGTGGCGACGGGTATCAAGGAGGTGAGCGACGTGATGGTCGGGGATACAATGACGCTGGTTAAAGAGCCGGCGTTAGAACCTCGGATCAAGTATCAAGAACAGAAGCCGATGGTGTTTACGGGTCTGTATCCGTCGGACGCCAACGACTATGTGGAGTTGCGGGAAGCACTCGGTAAGTTGAGGTTGAACGATGCAGCTTTGGTGTTCGAGCCAGAGTCGTCGTCGGCATTGGGCTTCGGTTTCCGGTGCGGTTTCTTGGGATTGTTGCATATGGAGGTGGTGCAGGAGCGATTGGAGCGGGAGTATGAGTTGGAGTTGATAACGACGGCTCCGAGTGTGGAGTTTCAGGTGATGCTTAACGACGGGGAGATCATCTACGTCGAGAACCCGTCGAAGTTGCCTGAAAGGAGGGATTACGACGAGATATTGGAGCCTTGGGTGGACCTGTCGATCATCGTTCCGGCGGCATATTACGGGAATGTTATGGAGTTAGTGACGAAGAAGCGTGGTGTGTTCAAGCGAATGGAGTATCTGCAGACGCAGGAGGCCGGATCGGCCAAAGGCACAATGTCGGGCACGATGTCGGGCTCAATGAATGGTGCCGGTCGGAACGCGCGGGTGATGTTGGAGTATGAGGCACCGTTATCGGCGATCTTGGTCGATTTCCACGACATGTTGAAATCGGCGACGCAAGGTTACGCGTCGATGGATTATCAGGCGTCGGGTTATCGTGAAGCAAGCATGGTCAAGCTGGATATTTTGGTGAACCACGAGGAGGTCGATGCGTTGAGCAGCATCGTCCACTCGTCGGAAGCCGAAGTTACGGGTCGGATGTTGGCGTCGAAGTTGAAGGAGCTGATACCACGTCAGATGTTCGCGGTTCCGATTCAAGCGTCAGTGGGCAGTAAGATTGTCGCGCGGACGAATGTCAAAGCACTGAGAAAGAACGTGTTGGCCAAGTGTTACGGCGGTGATGTAACGCGGAAGCGGAAGTTGCTGGAGCGTCAGAAGGCCGGGAAAAAGCGCCGGGCAAAGATGGTGGGCTCGGTAGAGGTGCCGCAGGAAGCCTTCATGGCCGTTCTGCAGCTAAGAAACTGAGGGTGATCGAGTCACGGCGACCCGTTCTACAGTTGAGCGGCGAAGTCGACGATCATTTGGCGCATGGTCGGGTCTTTTGCTGCTTGGTGGAGAGATGCCCCGAACATCCCTTCTGGTACACCAGCGTCGTACCGTGCGGCATCGACGGTTACGGCGTGTGTGGGCAGGTCATCCATGCACTCGATGATGGCATCGGTGAGTTGAATTTCGCCGCCGGCGCCGCGGCGTTGTTGGCTAAGGAAGTCGAAGACAGAAGGTTCGAGCGCGTATCGTCCGATGATTGCGAGATTACTAGGGGCATCTTCGCGTTTGGGTTTTTCGACCATTTCTTCGATGGCGATGACGTTAGGTTCGACCGACGGTCCGGCGACGATGCCCTTGGTGTGAACGTCGTCCCAAGAGGTTTCGGTGACCGCGATGACGTTTCCGCCGTAACGGTCGCGAACATCGAGGATCTGGGCGGTTGAGGAGTGATCTCCCCAAAGGATTTCGTCTGGCAGGATGACGACGAAAGGTTCTTCGGCGATGAAGTTTTTGGCGAGAAGGATTGCGTGACCGAGGCCAAGCGGTTCAAGTTGTTTGATCGAAGTTATGCGCGCCTTTGAGGAGATCGCGACCATCTGATCGGCGAGTTCGTCTCGCCCGCCTTGTCGAAGTTTTTCCTCGAGGTCGGGCATCGAGTGGAAAAATGAACCGACGCTTCTGGAGTCTTCCACGATGGCAATGTCGGTGATGCCGGCTTCGACAGCGTCGTCGACGGCGTACTGGATGAGCGGTATGTTGAGGACCGGAAGGAGCGCCTTTGGGACGCTTCGAGTCACGGGCATGAAGCGGGTACCCAGACCTGCGACCGGTATGACGGCTTTGGTGATGACGGCAATTTCGTTTGCACTGACCATTTGAATCGAGTCTAACCAAGACATGTCAAACCCTCTAGAGGGATCGGGTTTCACTTAGCAAGGATACGTAAGTGGGAGGCATATGGTTTACGATTCAATGATGCGGTCGTGCCAAGCGGGGAGCTAGCGGTGCCCTGAACCTGCAATCCGCTCAGCAGGGCCGGATTCCTCGTGGAGGTTACGAAGTTCGAACCCCTGGCATTCTGTTCTTGGTGTTGAGAGTTGGGTTCTTGCGCGGCAGAGTCCCGTGAACCCCGTCAGGTCCGGAAGGAAGCAGCGGTAAGCGGTCCACTTTGGGCGACGCAGGCCGATCTGACTCGAGCCGAGGCGTTTGCTACGTTCGAGCACGGAGCCGAATTCGAGGTGCACGGCCGCATTACTGTTAATCAGCTGCAAATATTCATCATGGCGCGCCGACGACTAGGCCAGCACTTTCTGCGTGACCGATCGGTCGCGCAGAAGATCGTTGACGCGGCAGGTATCTCGGTTGGCGATGTGGTTGTTGAGATCGGGCCGGGCGATGGCGCTTTGACGAGTCTGATTGTCGAGGAGGTGAGTTATTGCGGCGGCTCGGTGGTGCTTGTGGAGTTGGATGTGAAGTTTGCCGAGCGGATGGCGGCCCGGTACCGTGACAATCCAGATGTACGGGTGATTTCGGCCGATGCACGGGATGTCGCTTTGGAGGATCTGCCAGAAATGCATAGTGGAAGGGCTTACAAGGTGATTGCGAACCTGCCGTACTACGCGGGAACGCCGATCGTGAGGGGCTTTCTAGAGCGCGAGTATCGACCTACGAGTATGACGGTGATGTTGCAGCGCGAGGTGGCGCGGGATATGTGTGCGCATCCGGGCAAGATGAGTTTGCTATCGTTGGCGGTACAGATCTATGCGTCGCCTAAATCGTTATTCACAGTGCCGCCGAGCGCGTTTCGACCGCCGCCGAAGGTTCATTCCACGGTGATTCAGTTGGCTCCGTTGAGTGAGCCATTGGTTTCGAGTGAGTTGGTAGACGATCTTTTCAAACTAGCAAGATCAGCGTTTTTGGGACGTCGCAAGCAGCTGCACAATTCCCTTGCGAATGGGCTGATCATGACGACGGACGAGGTGAAGGAGATGACGACTCGGGCGGGCATCGACAGCGAGCGACGACCGGCTACTTTGAGCATCGATGAATGGGTGTTGCTGTTGCACGAGTGGCGGAAGGTTCGGGAAACCGTTGTCGTTGGTGTTGACGGGGAGTAGGCGGCTGTGATCGTCGAACAGGCCTACGCAAAGCTGAATTTCACGCTGGAGGTCATCCGAAAGCGTGATGATGGCTATCACGATTTGGCTTCGGTTATTCAGACAGTCGACCTGCACGACACGCTGGAGTTTGGTGAGAGCGACGGGATCGAGGTTGAGTGTTCGGATGCTTCGTTGTCGGGTAACGGAAACCTGGTGTCGCACGCGGCAAGGTTGTTACGCGACAAGACGGGTGCAAAGGCTGGAGCCAGGATCATTTTGCGGAAGCGAATTCCCATAGCCGCGGGATTAGGGGGCGGATCGGCGGATGCGGCGGCGGCATTGCGAGGATTAAATCGATTGTGGGGGTTGGGAATGTCGGCGTCGGATATGGCTGAGGTGGCGGCTGGGGTGGGTTCGGATGTCCCGTTTCTTGTTGGTGGTGGGACGGCGTTGGTTGGCGGTCGCGGCGAAAAGTTGGAGCAGTTGCCGGAACCAGAGATTGGGAGGTTGGTGATTCTTTCGCCATCCTTCGGTGAATCTGATTCTGAATTGAACAAGACGGCGCGGATGTTTGGGATGTTGAATCCTTCGATGCATACCACGGGTAGTTTGACCCGAAAGTTGGCGGCGCGGATGCTGGATGGTCACGACTGTCATCCGGCATTTATGTTCAATGTGTTTCAACAGTTGGCTCCGCAATCGTTTCCGGGTTGGCATGAGGCGTATGAAGGATTCACGCGACTTGGGGCATCGGACATCGTGTTGACTGGCGCGGGTCCGTCAATGTTTGCTATCGCACCGAGCAAGGAGGTTGGGACGGCATGGGCTTTGTTGGCCAAGGCGCGATTGGGGTGCGAGGCGTTCTCTGTGGGGTTGGCACCAAGGATCGAGATTGCGGCGAATTGATGACGCCGGTAACGGACATACTTGCTGGAATGTTGTGTGGCACCTTGATGGGGTTAACAGCTTCGGCCCATGCGGCGGTGTTGTTTACGGTCAGACCTCCGCAGTTGCTCCAACGACGAATCGCTGAGAATGGATCTACGAATCTGGTGACGATCATCGTGTTCGGTTTGGTGGTTGTGTGGACAACGGTGGGTGTTTTGGCGGCCTTGGTGGCGGATGCGGTGATTTCGAATGTCGCGGAGTTGAGCGCGGTGCCGAGTTCGGAGTATCTCTTCGCGGTCGTGCTCACGTTGGTTATTGTCGGCGCGCCGGCGATGTTTTTCCTTAGAGATCGGTGGATGCATGGAGCATTCAGTTTCCTGTTGGCGCTTGGGATATACGGTTTTTTGATACCGAATGCTGTGATCGCGCTGCAGAATCGGACGTGAGAGAATTCTGGCATCAATGAGGGAGCAGTTGTCATGAGCGCAAGGAACAGATTTGAGGGCAAGGTTGCGTTGCTGACCGGTTCGGCATCGTCTTCGAGGGGATCGCGCATGGGATTCGGCGGATGCACTGCGTGGCAGATGTTGGAGGAAGGGGCGCGGGTGGTAATCACCGACATCCAGGACGATCGGGGTGAAGAGTCGGCGTCGGAGATGCGCGATGCTGGGTACGAGGCGATTTACAGCCGTTTGGATGCGACGGATGAATCGCAATGGTCGGAGGTTGTGGCTCAGGTGGTGGGAATGTTTGGGCGCCTCGACATCTTAGTGAACCTTGCGGGAGCACAGGATCGCGGGACGCTCTACGAGGTCGAGGTTGATGAGTGGCGCAAGGTGATGGAGATCAGTACGACGGGGATTCTCCTCGGGACCCGGGCGGTGATACCGGCGATGACTGAGGCGGGTGGAGGTGCCATCGTCAACCTGTCGTCGATGGCCGGTAAATTTGCCGGCGAATACGGTTCCGCATACGCGATGTCGCGTGCCGGGATGCTCCACTTCACGCGTGCGTCGGCGATACAACTGGCGAAATTCGGGATACGGGCAAACTCGGTGTTGCCGGGATGGGTTCACACCCCGTTCACAGAGCACATTTACGCGGAGGATTCAGAGCGCGAGTGGCGTTCGGAGCGAGTGCCGTTGGGTAGGTGGGGCGAGCCAGAGGAGATTGCGAACGCGATCTGTTTTTTGGCTTCAGATGAGGCTTCGTATATTACGGGATCGGAATTGTTGGTTGATGGAGGAGTTACGGCGGGGTTCAAGGGGAACACGATGCCGGATCGGGATTAAACAAACATCTAGGTTTCGATGTGGCTAGATTGCGGTCAAGGTACTTCCTCTGTGCTTTTCCCATCGGGTGTTGTACACAACGACCGTCATTCCGGCGAAAGCCGGAATCTAGGGGGGCAACGGTTTGCCAAGAGAAACACCAGATCTAAACCCCCTTTAACTCCCCCTTAGACAACAATGAGGAGGGAATCGCGGCTAAATGTCTCGACCTCGGGCATCCCCCGCTCGCACGCGCCCTCTTCGCTTTGCGAAGAGGGTGGACAATACGGTGATCGAGACGATCCATCACATCATCTCTTCCACTATCACAATGCGTTTGGATCCTCACACTCTGCAGCCTGCTTTCCCTGCACAACACCTCACACGTCTCGATCACTCGTTCGTTTTCCGCTTTTTGCCGCTCGTCGCGATGGTCATGTCGATCGCTGCATCGGCGTGCCGTCAATCACTGTGCGTTCGATGTTGAGTGGCGCCTTCTGACCATCGAGTCGCGTCGGTTGACGGTCTGCTTTGCATCGGGCTGTTTTCACACCCTTCGTTCCGGTTAGCCGCTTAGATTCGGCACGTCGGCACGTTTCATTGACCGCATGTTCCAATCTGAACAGCGCCCGAAAGGCACGATTGTCGCAGAGCTGGATCCATGCAGATCACCGCTGACTGACCCGATAACGGTCGATGCTGGTCATTGAGGTGATTGGAGGGAGCGAGCAGTCGATCTGCGCTTGCGACGGAGTGCCTCGACCAAGAGGACGTCC
This sequence comes from uncultured Dehalococcoidia bacterium, assembly GCA_951812795.1. Taxonomy (GTDB): domain Bacteria; phylum Chloroflexota; class Dehalococcoidia; order Lucifugimonadales; family Lucifugimonadaceae; genus Bin127. The sequence continues at coordinate 733,549 of OX638325.1, read as the reverse complement.
GTCTCCCTTCAACCATCTCGCGCTAACCGAGATCGGGGATCTGATTTCGTCAAAGGCTTGCGCACCACGCGTCGAGTTCCGTGGCAGGTTCAGTCGGGTTTGACTTTGCAGAAGGTTTCACACCCCCAACCCGGCATCGCCTCCTTTTGGGACCCGTGAAATCACCGGTATCCCTCGGAATGGTTCGCACTCTCGTGGCTTTCGCCCACGCCCTGCGTTCGCCTTCTGATTCAGATTATGATACGGATGTGTGTTAATTGCAAGTGTTACGAACTAGGATGTGATGGATTTTGAAGGATGGGAAGATGGGGGCGTTCGTTGTTTGGAGTTGCGTGGCCTGCTCCGCTATTTTGCCCTCACCCTAACCCTCTCCCGCCGAGCGGGAGAGGGGATCGGTGTTGTGGGTGGTAGTATCGCTTCGATTAAGAGCGTTATTGGGGGAGGGCTTTTTGTTGCCGTCGTGACGCGGCGTCCCGAGTTAAATCACCGGTAGGAACTGGCTCCCGTTGGACTACCTGTTGCGTTGGTAACGGGTTAGATCGCAGCCACTGCTGCCTTAACGTCGTCGTAGGAGGGTTCGTTTAAGGGGGAGTCTGAGACCCATGACCATTGGACTTTGCCGTTGGCGTCGATGACGAAGACGGAGCGTTGGGCGACGTTGTAGCCTTCGATGCCGGCGAGGTTAGCGAGGCCGACGCCATAGGCGTCGACGGTCGCGCCGCCGAGGTCGCTGAGAAGCGGGAAGGTCAGGTCGTTCTGGCTTTGGAATTCGGCTTGGGAAAAAGGTGGGTCGACGGAGATTCCAAAGACTTTGCTGTTCATGTCGTTGAAGGCAGACAGAGAGTCGCGGAAGGTGCACATTTCGGTCTGGCAAACGCCGGTGAAGGCGGCGGGGAAAAATGCGAGGACGACGTTTGAGCCGCGCTGTTCGCTAAGGGAGACCATCTCTCCGTCGGTGGATCTGAGGTTGAAGTCTGGGGCTTGATCGCCTACGTTTACTGCGGCCATTGTCTGCTCCGTTGCTGGTGTTACAGGTGGGTTGATGTTGTGTTGGTAGTGTAGATTGACGTTAGCCATTTTACTGAATTCGGACTATCGTTAATTGAGAGATGTGGTTCGAGCAGTCGCAACCGAGACTAGAGATCGAGGCAGCAGAGTTGAGCAAAGACATCGCGAAGAAACGGATTTTGATCGTGGGCGCTGGTGCCGTGGGCAGTTACATCGGCGGTTGGTTAGCCCACACGGGTCACGATGTCGTTTTTGCGGATTCGTGGGCGGAACAGGTGGATACGATCAACTCTGAAGGGATCCGGATTGAGGGCCCGCACGAGCCGTTTGTTTCGCATCCGCGGGCGTTCCATTTGCATCAGTCGCAGGCGTTGGCGTTGGAGCCGCAGTTGGATTTGGCATTTATTGCGGTGAAGGCGTACGACACACCATGGGCGGCTCGATTCGCGGCGCGGTACGTGAAGGACGAAGGATATTTTGTTTCGTCTCAGAACTGTATGCCGGATAGTGACCTGGCTGACGCGGTGGGGGCTGACCGGTGTATCGGATTGATCATGTCGTCAATTGCGGTGCGGGTTGGCGGGCCAGGACTTGCCCAGAGAGCAGGGACTCAGCGTCGGCGCGATATGGGTCATGTGGTGTTTCGGGCGGGGGAGCAGGATGGTTCCGATTCGGAACGTATCGCCGAGTTGGTCGAAATTCTGGATCCGATCGACGCGGGCAAAACGACAACCAATCTGAGTGGAGAACGTTGGGCAAAGCTGTGTCAGAACAGTATGGGCAATCCCGTGGTCGGTGCAACGATGTGCGGATCGGCAACGGTCGCGTCGTCGTCGCGAGGTCGGGAGTTGCAGATTCGATTGGCTTCGGAATCGGCGAAGGTCGGCCTGGCACTGGGGTTGGATGTTGTGAACTTCGGCGGATCGGAACCCAAGAATTGGGTCGCGGCGTCGAGCGATGGCGAGGTCTATGAGGAGCTGGACAACAAGATGGCAGAGTCGGCCGGCGCATCAACTGGTAATTGGCATCCATCTATGGGTCAGGATGTTGCGAACGGTCGCCCTTCGGAGATCGATTTCATGAATGGCCACGTATTGCAGAAGGGTAGGGAAGTGGGGGTCGAGACTCCGGTTACGGCGTCGATTGTGGAGGTGATGCGGAGGATTGACCGAGGCGAGTTGCTCCCAAAGGAATCGAACATTGAAATGATCTTGTCGAACGCTGGTTACTGATTTGCGCTCCGACGTTTTGGCGACACTCTAGTATTGATTTCCGAACGCTCTCAAATGGCGAACGCGGTCTCGCCGCGCGCAGAAACGCTGGTGGCGCTCGATTTGGAGACCACCGGTTTGAATTCGGCGTCGGATCGGATTATCGACGTCGGTGCGGTGAAGTTTCGCGGCGATGAGCAGATCGATGTTTTTCATTCGTTGGTCAATCCGCGCAAGGCGTTGCCGGAATTCATCGTTTCGCTGACGGGAATCACGCAGGCGGACGTGGATGCCGCGCCGGATTGGGACACCATACGCGACGATCTCGACAATTTCATCGGTGGTGCGCGTTTGGTAGGGCACAACGTGGAGTTCGATGTCGGATTTTTGAGGTCGCACGGCATCCGGATCGAGCAGTTGTGTTACGACACGGAGCAGATGGCGCGCGTGACGTTGCCGCAGGGTCCGGAGTTCGGATTGGGGCGTTTGGCGCAACGGTTCAAGGTTTTGCATGATGATCCTCATCGCGCACTGTCGGATGCACTGGCTTCGAGGGATCTCTTTCTGATTTTTCTCGCGAAGTTCGAGAAATGGCCGGTTGGTTCGCTCGCGCGGATCGCGCAACTGGGATCACGGGCTAGGTGGAGTGTCAGTGAATTAGCCGGCAACATGATTTCGGCGGGGCATGGGGTCGACGATGAGGTCGGTCGATTGGGCATCGATGAGACTTCGTTGCGTGATCGGTTGCAGTTGCCGTCGAGATTCGCAACGCCTGCTGAACCGGACGTTGATAAGGATGGACGGTTCTCCGACGAGCATGTGGTTCAGACCGAGATGGCGTTCTTGCCGGGCGGCTTGGTTGAAACGACAATGCCGGCGTTCGAATCGCGGGATGGTCAACGGGAGATGGCGGTTGCGGTTGCGCGTGCAATCGCGGGTCAAGAGAAGCTGATCGTCGAAGCCGGGACTGGTATCGGGAAATCGTTGGCTTATCTACTGCCAGCGGCGTTCATGGTGGCTGGTCAAGGTGGCAAGGCGGTGATCTCGACGAACACGTTGAATCTGCAGGAGCAGTTGCTAAACAAGGATTTCGCCACGGTGCAGGAGATCGTGCGCCGAGAGACTGGTGTCGAGTTGGATGCGGTGCAGTTGAAGGGACGTTCGAACTACTTGTGTGTTCAGCGTTGGCGAGATGCGGTTACGCAGCCTAACCACGGGCAAACGGATGCTCGCGTGCTTTCGCAGTGTCTGAATTGGCTTTCTGAGACGGAGACAGGGGACCGTGCCGAGCTGTCGTTGGGGTGGGACACCGGAGCGTTCAGTCGGCTTTCGGCAGAGGGATGTCCCCCAAGCATCACTGGCGGCGGGTTCCCGTGCCAGGGTCCGCCGTGTTTCATGCTGAAGGCGCGGGCTAATGCGCATCAAGCGGATGTCTTGATCGTTAATCATGCATTGTTGCTCAGCGATATGACGGCGGAATACAATATCTTGCCGCCGCATCAGGTTTTGGTGATCGACGAGGCGCACCACTTGCGGGATGTTGCGACGCGGCATCTCGGCTTCGAAATCCGCGAGTCGCCGGTGATGGATGATTTGAGTGCGTTGACCCGAAGCGATGGTATGTTGCCTCGGTTGGTCCGTCTCGCGACGATGCGTGGCGGTGGTGATGAGGTATTGTCGTCGGTGCCGGAAATCCAACGGCGCATCGTCGAAGCGGCCGACAAGGCTACGCTCGACGTAAGCAGGATGTTCGATGCGTTGCGCGACTTGACGACGTACGCGACGCGGCGTGAACGGGTTCGTGAGATGCGGATATTGGGGATGACGCGGATAACTCAGGAGTGGCGTCGAGGCGTCGATGAGCATTGGGTTTCGCTGCATCCGGCATTGAGCGCGGTCGTGAATGGTTTGCGCTCATTGTTGGACTTGGCGGCATCGGATGGTCAACCGGACGCCGCGGTAATCAACGTGAATGCGTTGTTTGAGCGGTTTCGGGATGTAGATCGATGGTTGATGTCACTGATCGAGCAGCCGGATGATAATTTCGTTTATTGGAGTTCGGTGAATCAGCGTCGCAACATGGAGTTGCAACTCAACGGAGCGCCGTTGGATGTGTCTGCCGAGTTGCGTGAGCGCTTGTTCAGCCAAGACCGGGCGCACGTATTGACGGGTGCGACGATCAGCGACGGAGGTAGTTTTGAACGAGCCCAGACCACGTTGGGTTTTGACGCTGATGATACGCTGCACATCGGGTCGCCGTTCAATTTCAAGGAGGCCGCGCTGATCTTGGTGCCGGAGGATATCCCGCAGCCGAACACGCCGGGTTACAACGAGGCGGTCACGAGTGCGATCCACGACATCGCAGTGGCGACGCAGGGTAGGACGCTGGCACTCTTTACGGCGAATTCGGCGTTGAACACAACGCGAGATATACTGTTCAATCGGTTCAAAAATGCCGAGACGCAGGTGTTCGGACAGGGCCGAGATGGACCGGCCTCACGGGTGATGCAGTTGTTGAACGACTCTGAAGATGCCGTGGCGTTGGGAGCGATGAGTCTTTGGGAAGGGATCGATTTGCAGGATGCGTCGATCAATTCGTTGGTGATGACGCGATTGCCGTTTCCGGTACCGCGGGATCCGATTCATGAGGCGCGTTCGGAGAATTTAGAAAACCCGTTCAATGGCTATTTCGTGCCGGAAGCGGTAACGAAGTTCCGTCAAGGTTTTGGGCGGTTGATCCGTTCACGGAACGACAGAGGGGTTTTTGTCGTGTTAGATAGACGGATAATCTCGAAATCTTATGGTCGTCTGTTCCAGAGATCGATACCTCAGGCCACGGTGCGGCGAGTCACATTAGGGACGCTGTCAGATTATGTCGGGCGATGGTTATCGGGAGTTCCAATTTGAGATTCGCACCGGCGTCGCAATTAACCGAGGTGCCGCGGATGTCGACGATGACGTTGGATATCGAGCCGTTCGACCTTGAACAGACATTGGATGGCGGTCAGGCGTTCCGGTGGCATTTGTCGGGCGATGGTTCGTATTGCGGAGTGTTGGAATCGTGCGTCGCGCGCGTTGCGAGTGATGGTCTACAAGTGATTGTTTCGTGCGACAGCGGCGGTGAACTCCTAAGTGAGACGCGGGAACGAGCCGAGGATTATCTTCAGGCTGGTACGGACGTCGACGTTGTGCGCAGAGTTCTTGGCTCCGAACCAGGTTTCGGAGAGTCCGTTACGGAATCACCTCTAGTGCGGGTGATGCGGCAAGAACCATGGGAGTGTTTGGCGGCCTTCATCTGTTCACAGAACTCGAACATTCCGCGTATCAAACAGATGGTGGCTGCTGTGGCGCGGTTGGGTAGACGGATCGGCGAAGATGAGTGGGCCTACGAGTTTCCCGAACCGGGCGTGATTGCCGAAGTAGGAGAGGCGTATCTACGTTCCGTGGGTTTGGGCTATCGCGCAAAGCATCTGTCACTCACAGCGCAAGTGGTTGCCGGTTGGGGCGGCGGAGCACTTGCTAGTCTGAGGACAGTGTCGTATTCCGACGCTAAGGATGCTTTGATGGAGTTGCAGGGCGTTGGACCTAAGGTGGCGGATTGCGTGTTGGCCTATTCTTTGGACAAGGGAGAGGCATTCCCGATCGACGTGCACGTTCGAAGAGCGGCGATCCGTCTCTACGACTTGGATGAGGATGTCAAGGACGACATGGTCGGGGAGTGGGCACGGGACCGCTTCGGGAAGTTTGCGGCTTGGGCGCAGTTGTACATGTTCCGAGACGAGATCAATCGTCGGCTAACCAGTTGACGATGTGACGTCGCTCTTCCTCGGCGCTCGAGATGGCGCCTTGGATGCGGAGGGTGAGTAGTTCGTCTAGTAGCTCGCCGATCATGGGACCTTGTTTGACCCCCAGTGCGATTAGGTCGTCACCGTTCAGATCAGTCCGGACGTGACGGAGGCGGTCTCGGAAATCGTGGAAACGGGACTTTACTGTGGCGCTGTGTTCGGCGGCGATTGCGGCTCGGATGACGTCGTCTGGCACGCGGATCAACGAGCGATACAGGTCGATGTCTGAGACATCAGTATATTGGCATCGATCAGCGACGTTGCGTGCTGTGGAGGAGTGTTTGGCGGTTGCAGCCCATTCGGTCGACATCGACAATCGGTGTCGCAGCGCAGCCAATGCATCTGGTGGCAAAAGGTAGGTGAATGCGGCGAAGCGTTCCAAATCGGGCGCGTTCTGCGGTACGCGTCGGAGTGTGTCTGGTGGATACGCTGTGTCGACGTCGAGCGCATCCAGCAGTCCCGTTGTGTTTGCGATTTCGAGCAGGGCGTCGAGTTTCTCGTGGCGAGCAAACCACAGACGAAACTCGTTGAACACCCTCAACGGGGAGTGTTCAACCATGCGGCGCAGGTCGTCACGGGCGTCGGACAATGCCTGTGCGGTTGCGGAATCGAATCGGTAGTCGTATCTGGCTGCAAGGCGGACACCTCGCAAAATGCGGAGCGGGTCTTCTCGGAACGAATCTTCGCGAATGATGCGAATGATGCCGTGGTTGGTGTCTCCTCGGCCGCCGAATGGATCGATTATTGCGCCTAAGCCGTCCGGATGGATAGGCATTGCCATTGCATTGATCGTGAAATCGCGTCTGGATAGATCCGTTTCGATGTCTTCGACGAGAGTGATCTTGGGGAGCGAGCCGAGTGGTTCGTAGGAATCGATGCGCGCCGACGCAATGTCGACGATGGTTTGGTCAATATTCAGTTTCGCGGTGTGATGCTGTGACACACTGACCAATTGACAGCAACCTATGTTGGCGACTACGATCCTGGCGAAATCCTCTGCATCGCCGATTATGGAGATGTCTGGTGACGTGGAGATTTCGGGTCGTTGCGCGACTAAATCTCGTACCATGCCGCCGACCAAATAGATGTCGTTGGACGTGGCAGCGGCGACGCGGGATATCGTCGATAGGCAACTTGCGACGCCTTTGTGAAGTTGACCCGAGCGAACGAGGGCAGCGAACGATACTCGGGGTTCGATAGGTTTTGGGGTATCTGCCATCACGGGAGCGGTTTCCCGAATGATATTTGTCACGGCGTCTGGTGGTTTTGGGTTTGGTTTGGCTGATAGAATCTCTTAAAGTTCAAGCGAATATCTGAAGGCATCGCGGTCATTGGGAAGTGAAGCAAATCTCCAAATCGACCGCCCGCGAGAAAGGTCGGCCCGAAATGACTAACGACCTCCCGATCAAGATCGATGTATTCATCGACTACACCTGACCCTGGGTGCGCCAAGCTGGGATCTGGTTGTCCCGGGTGAAACAGGAGATGGGCGACGACCTCGATATTACGTATCGTAGTTTCGCGCTCGAGCAGGTTAACTCAAAAAATGGGCCTGAATGGAAGGCTTGGGAGCAGGGCCCCGACTATGAAAGCCGTGGATTGTGGGCGTTGCGCGGCGGCATCGCTTCGCAGATGCAGGGTTGGGATGCTCACGACAAGTGGATGCTCGAGCTTCAACACTTCAAATTCGTTGAGCGGGGCGATATACGTGATCGCCAACCCGTTGTCGAGGCAGCCGAACGCGCCGGCCTCGATTTGGAAAGGTTTGTAGCGGATCTCGATTCGCCGGATCGACTTGCCGAGATAGGCCGAGACCACGAGGAAGCGATAGAACAGGGGATCTTTGGTACTCCAACTTTCATCTTTGAGGACGGCACCGCTGCGTTTTTGAAGACGTTTACGCCACCGGAAGAGGAATCGTTGCCAGCGTTTGAGAACATGGTGGCGATGGCGCGGAGTCGCCCTTATTTCGGCGAATTGAAGCGACCTCAACCGCCGTGGCCGCAGGGCGTCGAGGCTTAGTCGTTGGCACCGGAGACGCAATCAGAAACGGACCTAGACGAGCTTGAAGCCAGGCTCGGAGTAACATTCATCAACCGCAATCTGCTGAAGCAGGCGTTGACTCACGAGTCGTACGTCAACGAGTGGAGCACCGAAATTGATCGAAAAGAACTGCGTTCGTACGAGCGGTTGGAGTTTCTTGGCGATGCGGTGCTGAACTTCACTGTGGCTAACGCGCTGTTTGAACAGTCGGGCAGTGCGAACGAAGGTGAACTGTCGATGGGTAGGGCCGACATTGTTTGCAAGGATTCTCTCGCCAAGGCGGCGGATCGACTGAGTCTTGGCGAGTACATTCTGCGTGGTAAGGGGGAAACGGCGTTCAGTCCCAATATCCGTGACTCCGTCCTGGAAGATTCGTTCGAGGCGATTATCGGTGCCATCCATATAGACCGGGGCTTCGATGCTGCTTGCCAGTTCATATTCGATCAGCTAGGGCATCAAATCGAGCATGTTGCCGAACATGGAGTTGAAAAGGACCCGAAATCTGCATTCCAAGAATTGGTGCAGGGAGCAGGTTTGAAGACGCCGCGTTACCAGACACAGACCGCCATCGTGGATTCGAACGGCGAACCGCAATATTTGGCGCGGGTGATGGTTGGCGGGCGACAGGTCGCTGCTGGTGTGGGTCTGAGCAAATCGAAAGCGCAAAAAAACGCCGCGGCAAAGGCCCGCGTTATTTTTGCGGAGGGTATTCCTGACGAATTCGCGAAGATGGTCGCACAGCGGGCCAGATCTGGTCGTGGACGATTGAAATCCGAAACAGCGGATCCGTCGACGAAATCGCGTTCTCAAAACTGGCGGCGCGTGGGCAATTTGTTGAGCATCTTGGGATTGCGCAAAGGCGATGAGTCGGCGCGGCGACGGTTGGTTTACCGGCGATCTGACTAATGTCGTCACGATGTAGAGCATGCTCCGTTTACTAGGGAGAAACAAAAAGACATCGGAATCGTCGCAAGAGACGCGTCGGTCTTGGACCAACATAGTTGGTGGCGTGTTTCGACGGTCGGAGATCGACGCAGATTTTTGGGAAGATTTGGAAGAAGCGCTAATCGTCGCGGACGTCGGAGTGACGACGGCGATGGAGATTGTGGAGAAGATCCAGGACGAGTCCAAGTGGCGGGGAGCCCGTACGCCGGACGCGGTTTACGAATTGCTGCGCACTGAGATAGCCAGCATGTTGGTTGATGACGATTCAGCTGCCAGCTTCGATGAGGATGGGCCTGTGGCAGTGATGATTGTTGGGGTGAATGGATCCGGCAAAACTACCAGCATCGGCAAGTTGGTCCAGGCGGCTAAGTCAGTTGGTCGCGTGCCTCTGATCGCCGCGGCTGACACTTTCCGGGCGGGTGCAATTTCCCAATTGGAGATTTGGGCAGAGCGCACAGGAACGATGTTCGTTTCTTCTTCAGCGGGCGCGGATCCGGGTTCGGTTGTTTACGATGCGCTCAACGCGGCTAAATCCCGTAAGGCAGATTTCGTCGTAATCGATACCGCGGGTAGGTTGCATACCGCGCACAATCTGATGGAAGAACTGAAAAAGATGCGCCGAATTCTTGATCGCCACGCCGACGATTTCGCTCCGCGCGTGTTGTTGGTGATCGACGGGAATACTGGGCAGAACGGTGTGACTCAAGCCAAGTTGTTTTCCGAGGCTGTGGGTTGCGATGGAGTGATATTGACCAAGTTGGACAGCACCGCCAAGGGTGGTGTGATCTTGGCGATACGTGGCGAGATGGGGGTGCCGGTCAGATACATCGGAACCGGCGAGGGGGTTGATGATTTCGCGTTATTTGATCCTCAGGTGTTTGCAGAAACGATCTTGCCGGCCGCGTGACTCGTGATGAGTGCGTTTGGTGTCAGCAGATCACCGCGAGTAACCGACTTGAGTTAGTGAATCGATGATTGAACTTATTTTTTGGCTTCTCACCCTGTACTTCGTCGGTATGGCCGCGATGCCGATTGCCTACATCGCGTTGCCGAATCTGACTGATCGGGGTTTCGGACTTGTCAGGCCGATCGGAATGCTTTTGTTCGGGTCTGCGGTCTGGATGTTGAGTCTGTTGGGGATTTTGCCGAATGCCGGATGGTCTTGGTGGTTGATAGCTGTCATCGTCGCCGTTGCTGGATGGAGCTGGTTGATCTGGCGGGATCGTTCTGGTCTGATGGGATTCCTGCGTCGACGATGGTTGCAATTGGTGTTGATCGAAGTGGTGTTCCTAGTTTTCTTCGTGGTGTTTGCGGTTGTGAAGGCGATGGACCCGGACATTTCACACACCGAAAAGCCGATGGATTTGACGATGCTGAACGCGGTTGTCGGCGCCGAGCATGCACCACCGACCGACCTTTGGTTGAGCGGGTTTCCGATTGCCTACTACTATTTCGGCTATTGGATGTTTGGCGGTATTGCTCAGATGTCCGACGTGCAGCCGAGCATCGCCTACAACTTGGCCCTCGCATCGATAGCGGCGTTGTCGGCAGCGGCGATTTTCTCGCTGGTGTCGAATCTGGCCCGGCGCGATGGTGCGACGACGCTGCAGATGATCGCTGCAGGTTCGATTGCGACCGTTCTTTTGCTGGTGGTCTCGAATCTGAACGGATTCTGGGAACTGCTGTCTTTGAGCGGGATCGGATCGGAGGGTTTCTACGAGTGGTTAGGCATCAAAGGCGTCGATCTCACGGATCCAGGAGGCGGATGGCGGCCACAAGGATTCTGGTGGTGGTGGGCATCATCGCGGGTCATCAATCGTTTCGGCCCTGACGGCGGAGAACTCGATTTCACGATTCAAGAGTTCCCGTTCTTCAGCCTGATGCTGGGCGACCTGCATCCGCATTTGATGTCGATTCCGTTTGTGCTGACGTTGGTTTCATTGGCCGCAAACCTGCTTTTCTCAAGGGTCAGATGGGGCTTTGGCTGGTTCAAGCGCAATCCATTGTCAACCGTAGTTATGATCGTCGCCATCGGATCGGCGGGATTCATCAATACATGGGACATGTTATGGATGCTGCTTGCGGTTGGTGCAGTGGTTTACTTCAAGTCGTACCGCGACAATGGCCGGGGCCACATTGCGGCGATTCGGTACGGCGTTCCACCGTTTCTGCTGCTCGTCGCGATCGGGGCCGCCTTCTTCTCGAACTACTACTTCGTGACGGCGCAGAGCCAGATCCAGTTTCCGCCGATCATTCCGACGAGGTACGCGACGCGCCCAATCCATTTCTTCACTGTTTGGGGTGGAATGATCGCGGTGATTGTCACCTTTGCCGGGGCGATCTTGATTCCGGTGTTGGTCCGTGAGTGGGCCATCATGCGACGGGCCGCAGTTGGTTACGTGATGCCGCCCGTCGTGGGCGAGAAACTTCCTTGGATCATCTCGATATCGTCGGCATTATTCCTTTATTTCGTTTGGATGATTTCCCATTTCACGTTCAATGACAATGCGACCGGGATTGACCTATTTTCTCGATTGCCGTTGTCCGCTCTTCTCGGGGTGACGTTCGTCGCGTTTTTCGTGACTACGTACCGTCGAGGGATGCGCGGTGCGGACAATGGCGCACAGATTTTGCTGGTGTTGATGACGATCTCGGCGTTACTGCTGTACGTCGCGGAGTTATTCAGGTTGCACGACTTTTTCGGCAGTCGACACAACACGGTGTTCAAGTTCTACTACGAGGTCTGGATATTCATGGCCATTGCCGGTGGATACGGTGTCTACTACTGGATGCGACGCTATCCGTCGTTTGTCGGCGGGTTGCGTTACGCCAGCGCGGTTGGTGTTTTCATCGCCGCGTTGCTCATATTGGTTTCCCTTTACTATCCATTCGCTGCAACTGCGACCAAATCGTCTGAGTCGGGCACCGAATTCACCCTCGACGGTCTCAAGTTTCTCGAAACTAGCGGCACGGCGATTCCTGAGGCCATGGATTGGATTCGCGAAAACGTAAGCAACGACGACGTGATCGTCGAGGCCTCGGGAACTAGCTATAGCAAATTCGGTCGTTTCTCTGGTTGGACCGGCCGGCCGTCGATTCTCGGTTGGGCGCAGCATCAAAGCCAATGGCGCGGCGGAGACGAGTGGTGGATAGATCGAGATCGCGACCTTGAACGTATCTACAACAGCGATGCCGATGCCGAGACGCTCGATCTGACAAGCAAGTACGAAGCTGACTACTTGGTCGTGAGTCCGAACGAGCGCGAGAAATATACTGAGTTAGATGTGTCGAAATTCGATCGCATTGGCAGCCGTGTTTTTGAAAATCACGAAGTGATCATCTTCGCCCTGGGAGAGTAGGCTTGGACACGGCACATATTCGACCGGATGAGAATGCGGGGAGGTCGACGGGCAGTGGCTCGGCGCGTGGCGGATGGGTTGACGGTGGTTGGACCGCGTTCTCAAAAGCTCCCCGATCGGTAGTTGACACTGCGACCGAAGTCGCTTTTTCGTTCTCTCCGCGGGTTCAGTACACGATCTATGCGTTGCTTTTCCTCGTCGGATTAGGGATGCGGCTAGTCCGTTTGGGCGACATGGCAGTGCATCACGACGAGAGCCTGCACGGTTATTTCGGCTATCAGATCGCCATCGGCAACGAATACGAACATACGCCGTTAACGCACGGCATGTTTTTGTTCGAGCTAATCGCGGGCATGTTTTTCCTGTTTGGCGATTCGGAATTCACGCTACGTCTCGGCATGGTGCTGTTTGGATCAGCGCTAATCCTTGTTCCGCTGCTCCTCCGCGGGCAACTCGGTGACATCGGCGCGTTGCTGACCTCGGTGATGCTGACGTTCTCGCCAGCGTTGTTTTACTTTTCTCGCTTTGCGCGTAACGACATTTTGATGGCGTTCTTCGTGGCGTTGCTGGTAGTCGCGATGTGGCGATACATCGTCGAACAACGATTCCGATGGTTCTACATCTCGGCGGCGGTATTGGGATTGGCCATGGCGACGAAAGAGACGGCGTACATATTTGTCGTCATTTTCGCGGCCTATTTCGCTTGGGTAACGCGATACGAGCTTCGAGATATCGTGTTCGGCCACATGAAGTTGAGCGAGATCAGCCCCGCTGGTCACATCCTCGTGTTGCTCGTGGGGTTATCCGCGCCGTTTTTTGCGGCGGGCATCGCAGTTTTCCAAAGCTTGTTTGGATTGACTTTGGCGGCGGTAGAGGGCACACCCGGGGTCGTGACTGGTGCACCCGATGGTACCGCGTCCACGGCCGTTGCCGCCTTTGTGACGCTTTTCACATTCGGGATTGCAGTGGTCATCGGGGCATGGTGGAATTGGCGCCGATTCTGGGTAGCGTTGGCGATCTTCTGGGCGATCTACGCCGTGATCATGACGAATTTCGGGAGCCACTACCCGGGCGTGATCACCGGAGTATGGCAATCATTGGGGTACTGGCTCGCGCAGCATGACGTGCGTCGGGGGTCGCAACCTTGGTACTACTACTTCGTGATTAGTTCGATTTACGAATTCCTGCCGATGCTCTCGGCTGTTGGCATCGCGACTTACTACGCGATTCGAACCGGGTGGCGTTCAATCGGCCTGATCGCCATCAGCATCGTCAGTTTCGCGATCACGACGACATTGCTTTACACGCAGTACTACCAAAACCCCGAACCGCCGTCAGACATTCTGATACTGCCATTCGCGATTTTGGCTTACGCGACGTTACTTTTCGTCCCATTGACCTTGAAGACGTCCGGCTTCGTTCGCTTCTTGATCTTCTGGTCGTTTGCCACGTTTTTGGCGTTTTCGGTAGCGGGAGAGAAGATGCCGTGGTTGTTGGCGCAGCTGACGATTCCATTCATATTTTTGGCTGGTCACGGTTTGGGATCGTTGATTCGGTACATTGACTGGACCGCGGTTTGGCGACAACGTAGCTGGATGACGTTCGCTTTGGTGCCGTTGTTAATGATCGCGTTGTACCGGCTGCTGTTTTTCCAGTTCTACGACGATTTCAACATATCGAACGCGCGCGACTTGGGTCAATTTTTCGAGTTGTGGGCATTGATCGCGTTCTGCGGCGTCGGTGTGTTGCTCTTGTTTCAAACCGGCATGTCGCGGGGATTCCGGCAGGTGCTTGCGGTGGTTGCCGTGGCGTCAGTGGTGGTTATGTTTGCATTCACGGTACGGGCAGGTTTTATCGCCACCTATCAACATGGCGATATCGCGAAGGATATGCTCGTTTACACGCAGACGACGCAGGATTTGCACCAGACAGCCAAAGAGATTGACTTGGCCCGCGAACTTGCCTGGAACAAGAGCGAATTCAGCGTGGCTATCGATACGAGGGACGGTTTCGCGTGGCCTTGGAGCTGGTACCTTCGCAACCATGAAGGCGTCGGTTATGTCAGCTTGGAGGAGGAAGGTGCATCGATCAACGATACGCGAACTGTCGCTGTGATCAATGCGAGGAACCACGACGCGGTCAAAGATTCCCTGCCGGAAGGATTTGACGAGGGTCGTCACATGATCCATCGATGGTGGTTCCCCGAGGTATATAAAGACAAGACTCCGGCCGATGTATGGAACGGCCTCACCAATCGTGATCTGTTGCGTCCGATCGCGGACTTTTGGTTCCATCGCAAGCTGACCAAAGACTTGGGTTACATCGACTCGTATGTCTACTTCCGAAATGACACCCCACAAGCCCCGCTTCGATAGCCGCGAAATGTTCGAAGCGATCCATGGGCCGCGAATGGCTTTCGCGAAGTGATCAAGAGCCGAGCGTTTTGGATCGGGCTCCTCGGTAGCGCCGCGTTCTTGGGCATATTGGCTTTCTACTTTGTTGACTACGAAAAGGTTGGCGAGGTTCTCGCAAACGCTGAGTATGCGTACACCGCGCCTGCGCTGCTGCTGTACACACTCGCGCTGTGGTTCCGGACCGTACGGTGGCGATATCTGTTGGGACCGATAACCGGCGGCGAATCTAAACGGGCTTTGTTCCCGGTGGTAGTGGTCGGCTATATGGCCAACAATCTGATACCGGTCCGTATCGGCGAGTTGATGCGGGCTTACTACCTGACCTTGCGCGAAGGCGTCAGCACGATGGCGACGTTTGGCACGGTGGCTCTTGAGCGTGCATCAGATGTCATTGCATTGCTCCTGCTTTTCGCAATCGCCGTCGTGTTCGGTGCGATCGGCGTGCAGTCTACCCTTGGTTCGATAGCCGAAGATGTGCCTGGTGGATTGCCGGTGTTGGCGTTCGGTGCGTTGTTGCCGTTCATAGGGGTCTTTGCCGCCGTCGCCTACGTGGTCATTGTTTCGCCGGCGAAGGTTCGAGGGATGTTGGCGTTCATGTTGGTATTTCTACCGCCGAGACTGCGAGCCCGGATCGTCGGCACCGCGATGAATCTGATCGCGGGATTGACAGTGGTACGGACTTGGCGTGGATTGGTGAAGGTTATAGTTCTCTCGTTGCCGGTCTGGATCTCCGAGATCGGAATGTACTACGTGATCGCATTGGGGTTTGATATTCGGTCAGCATTTGACAGTCAACTGCAATTTATCGCGGCGATCGTGGCATTTGGGACGGCTGCCAATCTGGCCGGCGTCTTGCCTTCGAGCGCTGGAAGTTGGGGACCCTTCGATTTCTTCGGTGCGGCCGCATTGACGGCGTTGGGATTGGACGCCGAGATTGCTGCGGCTTACGCGTTGACGGTACACGTGGTGTTGTGGGCGCCAGTGACAATCGCCGGCGCGCTATTGCTGCTGGCGGATCGCACCTCAATGGCCAATCTGGCCCGTGGTGCACGAGCCGCTCGTAGACAGGGTGGAGGGTCCGAAAGGCTCAATGATGGGTTTCAACAACGCCATGCGGAGATGAATCCATGAAGATTGGTATCGTAGGCGCCGGCGCGGCCGGTTTGGCCGCGGCATACGACCTTAGCCGGGCAGGAAACGAGGTAACGGTTTACGAATCGGCCCCGTTCATTGGCGGGCAGGCTTCGACGATACCGGTCGGTGGTTATCCGCTGGAACGCGGTTATCACCACCTGTTCACCAATGATCGAGCGATTTTGGATTTGATGGAAGAGCTTGGCATTGGAGATGCGATGGAATGGTATCCATCAAACGTGGGCACCTATGTCGACGGCGGGCTTCATCGCACCACGACTGCCTTCGATCTGTTGCGGTTCAGTGCAATACCGCTCTATGAGCGGATCAGGATGGGACTGTTCACTCTCCGAGTGCAACGCATCAAAGACTGGCAGAGCTTGGAGCCGTTTACCGCCGACGAGTGGTTGAGTGACAAACTCGGCGGCAAGGCATACGACGCGCTTTGGAACCCGTTGCTGCGCGGAAAGTTCGGACGTTTCTATGGTGACGTCGGTATGCCTTGGTTCTGGTCAAAGATTCAAACTCGTTTCGCCTCTCGCGAAGGATTGCTAGCGAAAGAGGTTCTTGGTTACCCGACTGGAAGTTTCGACGTCGTATTCGACACGCTGGCCGACAAGATCAGGTCGCAAGGCGGTGAGATTCGCCTCGAAAATCCGGTGATGAAGATCAACCCTCGCAACGAGTCGGGAGAAACGCAAGTCCACTCTGTATTGGCCGGTAAAGAGGTGACGGAGCCTTACGACAGCGTATTGGCCACCTTCCCTTCGTTCTCAGCGCCGAGCATCATGGAGAATTTGCCGGGAAGTTACCTCGAGCGGTTGAAATCTGTCCAATATCTCGCAGCTGTGGTCGTGATATTGGAGTTGGACCGGGCTTTGACTGACTATTACTGGATGAACATCGCGTCGGACGATGTTCCGTTCTTGGGAATCATCGAACACACCAATATGTTGCCGCGCGAGTGGTACAACGGCCGTCACGTCGTCTACTTGACGAATTATCTGCACCGCAAAGACGATCTATTCCAGCTGCCGGCGGACGAGTTGATCGACCTGTATTGCGAACATTTGCCGAAGTTCAATTCGGCTTTCGAACGATCGTGGATCAAGGACGTGCACTACAACTCGGTCAGCGCAGCGCAACCGATAATCGGCACCGAGTACGGCGCCAAAAAACCGTCGCATCGCACACCATTCGAGCGCGTCTATCTTGCCAACACGACGCAGATCTATCCCGAGGACCGAGGCACGAACTATTCGATCCGTATGGGCCGAGAAGTGGCGGGGATGATGTTGGACGATGCAAATAAAGGATGGACGGGATGGGCGTCGAACTAGTGGGAAAGCCTGGTCCGTTCGATTTTCTCTGAGTTAACCTTGATGCGTGATTTGAAGACGAACGAGAGTTGAATCAAACAGGAGTTTTTGACGCATGGGCATCCTAGACGGCAAGGTAGCAATCATCACGGGTGCGGGCACTGGAATCGGCAAGGTTGCAGCGGATTTGTTCGCTGAGGCTGGCGCCGATCTGGTTCTAGCCGGAAGACGGCAAGCACCGTTAGATGAGGTTGCCGCTCAGGCTCGTGAGCACGGTGTTGAAGTCGAGGTACGGCCTACCGATCTGGAAGACGGCGACGCGGCAGCGGCGCTAGGAGCGTGGAGTCTGGAACGGTTCGGAAAGGTCGACATATTGGTCAACAACGCGGGGCACAGCAGCCGAGTGAGGTCGATGAGGTACGTGGGTCCGGAAGAGTGGAACTCGGTCTTCAAGGTCAACGTGGAGGGCGTGTACCGGTTGACGCAGTCGGTATTGGCGAACATGATCGACCGCAATACGGGTACGGTGATCACCGTATCTTCGATGGCTGCATTGAACCCTGGATTGTTGGGCGGTGCGCCGTACAGTGCGGCGAAAGCGGCGTCGTTGAACATGATCCGCGGGATGAACGCGGAGTTGACCAAGTTTGGGGTCCGAGCGTGCGCGATTATGCCGGGCGAGGTCGACACTCCGATATTGGAAAACCGTCCGCGACCACCGGATCCTGATGATCGTTCGACGATGATGCAGCCGGAGGATATTGCGCAGGCGATATTCTTGTGTGCCGCGATGCCGCAAAGGACGATCGTGGAACAGGTGGTAATGATCCCGACAATGCGCCGTGACGTCTCGCTGGACATGACCGCCGCCGAGATGGAAGGTGCCAAATAGTCGCCGTGGTGGATCGTCATTACGCGCGCCAATCAAGGATGCTCTGTTACGATTCCATCTAGACGGAAAACGTGCCGGGGCGTAGCGATTTGTCACGCCTCTGCGCGCCTCGCGAGAATGCCGGAGATAGATTGACGACAACTCAGCAACAGAGTCGCCCGAAATTGCGGGATCGTATCCGCCGGGCACTTGAATCTCAACGCGCCGATAAGGACCGAGCTCCTAGCGTTACCGTTCTTTCTTCACTCCTCGCAGTCCAGGACGAGTTGCACTACGTACCCAACGAGGCGATCGAAGAAGTCGCGATCTATTGCGAATCGACGATCAACGACGTTTGGAGTGTGGCATCGTTCTACACCAATTTCCGCTTCACCCCTCCCGGCCAGGCCACAGTCGACGTATGTTGGGGGCCGACGTGTCATTTGATGGGGGCGCAAAACGTGTTAGCGGCGGTGCAGGACGAGTTGGGCGTCGACGCGGAAGAGACCAGCGAAGACGGTAAGATTACCTTGCGGTACAGCACCTGCCTGGGCGCGTGCGCTCAAGCGCCAGTCATCGCGCGGGACCATGTATTGACGGGAAGGACGAACCCGGCTGCGGCCCGAACCTTCGTTTCGAATCTAAAACAGGAGCTTGAAAATGGTATCGCGCATTGAAGCACCTGTAGACTCCTACGCGGTGGTGATGAGCCAGCAAACGCCGTATGCGCTGTTGCGGGCGCGTGCTATGCAGCGATGGGATGACTTGGTGGCGGGGGATAGGCCTTGGGTTCGAGTCGGGTTTGGAGCTTCGGGCCAAGCCGCAGGGGCACAGGCGGTATTCGACGCGCTCAAACCATTCGGCCCAGAAGGCTCGAATCGGATCAATCTGTCGATGGTTGGCGCACACGGTCTCATGTACTTGGAACCGATCGTTGATGTAGTCGTTCCCGGAATCAACCGGATTCTGCACGCCAACGTGACGCCGGAAATGGTGCCTGATATCGTCGCGCACTTCGTTGACGGGCGTGACGAGCGCCCACTGCACGAATCGGCCTATGCGTACACCGGTCACCGCGACCCGTACGTCACACATCTCCCGCAATGGGACGAACTACCGGCGAACGCCAAACAGAGAAAGATACTCACCGCCAATTTCGGGAACATCGATCCGCACGACATTTTTCAGTACATCGCTCATGACGGTTACGCGGCGCTCAACAAAGCGGTTCTCTCGATGAAACCGGAAGAAGTGGTCGAAGAAGTCAAGACTTCAGGTCTTCGCGGGCGCGGGGGAGCAGCGTTTCCGACGGGATTGAAGTGGTCGTTCCTAGCGCCTAGCCAGGCACCAGTGAAGTACGTGCTGTGCAATTGCGAAGAGGGCGACCCAGGCGCGTTCAACGACAAGGGAATTTTGGAAAGCGATCCGCATCGGCTCATCGAGGGCTTGATCATCAATGGATACGCGACCAACTCGACGCACGGGGTGGTATTCATCCGTCAAGGTCACGACATCCCCATCGAGGCGACCCGCCGGGCAATCGATGAAGCATACGAAAACGGCATCCTAGGCAAGGACATCTTAGGATCCGAGTTCACCTTCGATATGGAGGTCTCGCTAACCGGTGATTCGTACGTTGCGGGCGAGGAAACGGCAATGATGGAGGCGATTGAGGGGAAACGCTCGACGCCGCGATACAAGCCACCGTTCCCGGCACAGGCCGGACTTTTCCAAAAACCGACCAACATCAACAACGTCAAGACCATCGCCTACGTGCCCGGAATAGTGGCGTCTGGCGGGGTCGAATTCAAGAATGTTGGCACCGAGTCTTCGTCAGGAACGGCGCTCGTGTGCCTGACCGGTCACATCAAACGCCCAGGCATGTACGAAGTTGAGATGGGATTGACGATCCGTCAAGTGCTTGAGGATATCGGTGGTGGTGTTGCGGAGGGTTCCGAGCGTATCAAGGTGTTGCAGACTGGTGGACCGTTGGGTGGCGTCATGGGCGAGGAGGCGTTCGATACGGAGATTGATTTCGATGCGATGGCGGAGTCGGGAGCCATATTGGGATCTGGCGGGATTATCGTCGGAGACGAAACCACCGACATCGTTGACCTCGTCCGCAATCTCATTGCGTTCAATCAGTTCGAGTCTTGTGGCAAGTGTTTCCCGTGCCGGCTCGGAAATACGCACATGCTGGACGTGTTCGACAGGTTGTGCAAAAACGAGGCGAAACCGGGCGATATGAAATTGTTGGAAACCGTCGGCAACAATATGAAGATCGGTTCACTTTGCGGTCACGGCCAACTCGGTTACAACCCGGTCTCTTCGGCCATCAACTACTTTGGCGAGGAGTTTGAAAAGCGATTCAACGGCGAGTTGGAAAAATCAGGACCATTCGGCGATGGTTCCATGATCTTGCCGAGTCGCACGCGCCCATGAATCCGAGTCCGACTAACGGCGGCGAAAGTAGATATGCCTGATCCCATCAAGTTCACGGTCGACGGACAGCAACTAGAGGCTGAACCGGGGCAGACGATTCTGCAAGCTGCGCTAGATGCTGGCATCTATATCCCGTACCTCTGTTACTTCCCCCACATGAAACCTTACGGTGCCTGCCGTACCTGTGTGGTGGATACGGAGGCCAATGGCAGGAAGATGACGCTGGCCTCGTGCACCGCAATGCCGATGCCCGATATGGTGGTGGAGACGAAAAACGAGTCGGTGAACGAGCTGCGTCGCGGCATCATCGAACTGTTGATGTCGGAGCACCCCCACGGTTGTTTAACCTGCCACCGAATTGAGCTCTGCGGTCCACAAGACGTCTGTCAAAGGCACGTAGATGTCACCGATCGCTGCACGATTTGCCCCAAGAACGAGCGATGCGAATTGAAGGACACCGTCCGCTCGGTCGAGTTGGACCTCCGCACGCCGCTGAATTACAACCGTCGAGATTTGCCGATCCATGCCGACGACCCGCTCTATGACCGCGACTACAACCTCTGCATCGTTTGCGCTCGATGTGTTCGGGTGTGTGAGGAAGTCCGAGGCGACAATGCGCTGACGTTGGTAGCGCGTTCCGGCGTGTCCCTAGTCGGGACTTCGCACGGCACATCTCTCATGGAATCGGGCTGCGAGTTTTGCGGCGCATGCATCGATGTCTGTCCCACCGGAGCGCTGGTGGAGCGTGAATACAAGTGGGAGAAGGCAAGCCGACAGGTCACCACTACATGCACCAACTGCGCCGTCGGATGCCAGATGATCGCCGAGGTCAACAAATTCGACAAGATAATTCGCTTCCGAGGCGATGTGAATGGCAAAGTCAATCAAGGGCAGGCTTGCTTCAAGGGTAAGTTCGGTTACGACTACCCGAACCATCGTTCTCGTTTGAAGCGCGCCTATTTCAGGAAAGACGGAATCCTCACCAAGGCGAGTTTGGAAGACGCATTCAATGCCGGCGCGGAGGCGCTGTCGAAATTCGAACCACACGAGATCGCCGTCATCGCTTCGCCTCGGGGGAGCAACGAAGACAACTTCATCGCACAGAAATTTGCGCGGTCTGCGCTGAAAACCAACAACGTCGATCACGCCCACAACTTCATTGATGACGTGATGCATCACGTATCCAATCGTTGGGACATCGGGCACACGAAGCGCTCGATCTGGGACATCGAGAACGCCAACTCGGTCTTGGTCGTTTCAGGTAATCCGACCGAGGATCAAAATGTCTTGGCGGTGCCGGTCAAACGGGCAGCGAGTCGTGGAGCCAAGATAGTCGTGATCGATCAGAGAGAAACCGAGCTGACGCGTTATGCGGACGTTTGGTTGCGGCCTCGGATTGGGACTGCCGATATGGCCGTGATGGGCATCGTCCGCGCGGTATTCGATTCGACTTTGGAGCAGGTCGACTTCATTAACGAAAAAACGACCAACGCCGATGCGTTCAAAGCCGCCTTGTGGGACTATGACCTCGGTAGGATCGCGACATATTGTGAAGTCATGGTTGATGATTTCGCCGAGGCTGCGGCCGCGCTTGCGAGTAGCCGTGAGATGGCGGTTTTGCTCGGTGCTGATACGGTGCCCACGGTTAGGCATGATGCTCTGGTCGATGCGGTGATGAATCTGCGATTGCTCAACGGTACTGCCGACGGACCAGGCCAAGGGGTCTATCCGCTCTATTTCGGCGCTAACGCCCGCGGATCGGAGCAAGTAGGCTGTCGCCCATTGGATGCCGGGTCCCGTCTCGCAGCTCGGCTGTGTGACACATGGGGCGTCGATTTTCCCGCCGGCGAAGCTAAAGGCATTACCGAAATTCTGGATGGTATCCGTGACGGCACCATCAAGGCAGCGGTGGTGATGGCGGACGGTATCAACCCGACGGCCCGACAGTTGGGAGAAATGAATTCGTTGCTAGGCTCGCTCGACACATTGATCGTGTCGTCGGTGTTCGACAACGACATTACGTCCAAGGCCGACATCGTATTCGCGGCGGCGCCATTCTCGGAGCGGACATCGACGGTGACGAACATCGAGTCTCGGGTTCAAATCGTCAACAAAATGAATGAACCTAGGTTCGATGAACTGGCCGGTTGGGAGGTTTTTTGCGGACTGGCCAATACCATGGGCAGCTCGGGGTTCGATTTCGCAACGGCGAGCGAGATTTTCGATGCGATCTGCGCGACCATCCCCGAATACGACGGGCTGAACCACGACGCGCTGTCAAACGGTGGCGTCATCACGACTTCAAATTCAAGAGACAGCCAGACCATGTCGAACTTTGAGATTACGAAGCCCGATTTCTCGTCATTTGGCAGAGACGGCATTTACTTCGCTCCCGGTCGCGTTCTTCACCAACCAGATCGTGAAACGACGCTCGGCGAACGAAACTACCTGAACGTCGTCGACCGCGTCGAATATATCGAGCTTCATCCGGATGATTTGGAGCCGCTCGGAATCTCGGAGGGAGATACCGTCGCGGTGGTCAGAGAGAACGATGGCGAACCCCTCGCTTCGGGTTTGGCGACGGTCTCAGATCACGCCTTGCGCGGCATCGTTCAAACGACGACGCTGTTCGCCGAATTGGCCACATACATGGAGGAGTGCGAATACCCGGACGCGTCTCCGACGGTGCCCAGCCTCGATGTGCACCGGGTGACGCTAAAAGTCGTGGCCAGAGATCGGGAAGCCGAATTGTTGGCGGTCTAAAATCACCACGACTCGATGGTGTCCGCGACTACGAGAGTTTAATCAGGTGGTAGAATCTTGGGAGAGCACCCGTCCGAATTTGGTGGGGTCGCGTGGTTTGACGTAAACGCTCGAGTGAAACAGAAACGGAGCTAACTTGATGGCACATCCGATCGATGTAAACGATGCCGATTTTCAATCCGAAGTTCTTTCAGCAGATATCCCGGTACTAGTTGATTTTTGGGCCGAATGGTGCGGACCGTGCAAGATGGTTGCGCCGGTGGTTGAAAAATTGGCCAATGATTACGACGGAATAGTCAAATTTGCAAAGGTTGACGTCGATCAGAACCCGGGGCTATCTGGCACCTACGGTGTTCGTAGCATTCCGACGTTGCTTATCTTCCGAGATGGCAGCCCCGTTGAGCAGGTAGTCGGCGCAGTCCCCGAGAGCGTGTTGAAGGAAAAGCTCCAAGGCGTTCTGCAAATGGCTGCCTAATGTCCCGGAGCAATCAGAGAAGTTGAGAAGGGCGGTGGCAAATACCGCCCTTTTCGTTTGTTAGGACGCGATTGCACACAAATCCGAAACTGATTGGCTTTAATATCGTGATTTAGCAGCAGCGTGGGAGTGGATGGGTCCCGGTGGGCTTCACGGACTTCAAATCCGCTGGCGTGCACCCTTCGGTGTGCGCGGAGGGTTCGACTCCCTTGCACTCCCGCCACCGCGTACTGTGATCGAGACCGAGTCAAAGGAAATTCGAGGAACCAAGCCATGAGATACGCAACGCTAGGAGACGGCGGCATAGAGGTCTCTAGGATGGCGTTAGGGTGTTGGCCTTTCGCCGGCGGCCGGGTTTGGGGACCACAGGACGATAACGACTCGATCGCCGCGGTTCATGCCGCGCTCGATGCGGGCGTTAACTTTTTCGACACCGCAGAGGGATATTCGGACGATTCCAATTCGGAAGTAGTTCTCGGACGCGCACTCGCGGGACGCCGGGGCGATGCTGTTATTGCGACCAAGTTCAGCAGAACAGATCAAGATCCGCACGTTATCGCCGAAAGGTGCGATGCGAGCTTGACAAGGTTGGGGACTGACTATATCGATCTCTACCAGATCCACTGGCCCAACCACGACGTTCCGATCGCGGATACGATGGCAGAGTTGTTGAAGCTGCAGGAAAGCGGCAAAGTGCGGGCTTTGGGCGTCTGCAATTTCGCGGCGCACGATCTGACCGACATCCTCGAGTGTGGCGTCATCGTATCGGACCAGCTTCCCTACAACCTACTTTGGCGAGCCCTAGAATTTGCCATCAAGCCGACCTGCGTAGCCAACGATGTCGGTGTCATTTGCTACAGCCCATTGCAGCAAGGACTTTTGACTGGTCGGTACGCGACCGCGGACGACGTTCCGCCGGGATTGTCTCGGAGTCGTCACTTCCACAAGGATCGGGAACAGTCCGTCCACGGCGAAGACGGATGCGAAGAGGAGACATTCGCGGCGATCGCGGCCGTCTTGGAGATAGCCGATGAAGTCGGTGAGCATCCGGCCAAGCTGTCTTTGGCATGGGCATTGGCGCAAGAAGGTGTAACCAGCCTTTTGGTCGGCGCGCGCAATCTTGATGAGGTGGCACTCAACATACCGAGCTTCGATTACGACCTCCCTGCCGATGTTGAGAAAGCGCTGTCAACTGCGACCGAAGAATTGAAGCAGATTCTCGGCTACAACGCTGACTTTTGGCAGTCTCCCGGACGGATGCGTTGATGGTAGGCAGGGCGTACACGGAAGGCGTTTGGTTAGTCGAAGTGGATATTCGCGTAGGTAGACTGCGACAATGTACTGGTAGTGGTTGGGCGCTAGGCGTGAATCAAGGCGGGTGAATCCAGACATCCTGACCAGCAAAGCATGACCGGAAACTCGAGAAAACAAAACGGCGACGAAACTTCCGTTGAGTTGTACGGAGCATTTGCCGGTTTCAATGAAGCGTATGCCGCGAGCATATTGGACGGTGATACGGCGTCGCTTGCTTCCGACGGCGCCAACGGCGTCGAAACCGATTTCGAATACGACGGCCTTCTGTTGGACCCCTCATTCGAGGCCACCTTCGCTCCGGGCGTCGAAGGTCACACCGACGAACTGATCGAAGAACCGCCAACCGATGAAATTGTTGTCGCGAGCAACGGAAGTCGAGATGCAGACGGCCTAGAAGCAGACGAAGAGGCGCCGGCCCTGGAGGTCGTAGTCCATCCGGGCGTCTCAGCCGAACAAATCGTTCGCGTTGAGCGGTTGATTAACGCCATCCGGGAAGACGGTCATCAGGCCGCCGATATTGACCCGTTGGGCATGTTGCCGCGGTCAGACGATCATCTGCGTCCGGAGCGTTTCGGGGTGTTGCCAGAAACCCTGGCTGCGTCGTCTCGATTGCTCGCCGACGCGAACGACGAGATTCGCCAATGGTTGGCTCGACCGACGATCGGCGAAGCCATTGAGGAGTTGAAGTCGTACTACAGCGGTTCAATCGGGTACGAGTTCGACCATATCCATAGCGTCGAGGAGCGCCTTTGGCTACAGAACCAAGTCGAAAACCAATCGGCCATGCAGTTTATGCCCGATTCCCAGAAGCGTTATCAACTTGAACTGTTGACCAAAGTCGAAGGATTCGAAAAGTATCTCCACGCAACTTTTCCTGGAAAACGTTGGTACAGCCTGGAGGGATTGGATGCGTTGATCCCGCTGATCGACCAGATAATCCTGCAATCGGCGTTCAATGTCAAACAGATCGTGATGGGTATGCCGCATCGTGGGCGTTTGAACACGTTGGCGCATCTGCTTGAACAGCCCTACGAATCTTTGTTGACGGGATTCTTGGAAGGCAGGTTCGCCCACTTAGCGGCTATGGAAGCAGCTGGCTGGTTGACGGATGTGAAATACCACCTCGGTTCTCGCGCCGATGTCGACGTAAATCAGGATGGGTTTACCGATATCCAGTTGCGGCTGTTGCCCAATCCGAGCCATCTGGAGATGGTCGATCCGGTCGTATTGGGTGCCGTCAGATCGATACAAGATGCTGCGGAAGAACGTGACGATCCGCACCTAGAGGCGATGGGGTTGTTGATTCATGGTGACGCCGCATTCGCCGGCCAGGGAATAGTGGCCGAATCACTAAACCTCGTCAATCTCGATGGATATTCGGTCGGTGGTGCGATCCACGTCATCGCCAACAACCAGTTAGGGTTCACCACCGAGCCGGATGAAGGATATTCGGGCCAATATTGTTCGGACATTGCGCGAGGTTACGAGATCCCAGTGGTCCACGTCAATGCCGAAGACCTTGAAGCATGCGCCCTCGCCGCAAAGATGGCAGTTTCATATCGGTTGAAGTTCCGCAAAGAGTTCGTTATCGACCTCGTAGGTTACCGTCGACATGGTCATAACGAGAATGATGAACCACGGTTCACGCAACCCTTGGTGTATCAAAAGGTTGCGCAGCATCCGACGCTACGCGAGAAATGGGCTGAGCGTCTGGCCGCCGAGGAAGTCGTCTCGCAAGCAGATGTCGACGGATTTGTTGCGGGCACGTTCGAATCGCTGAGCTCCGCGATGGAGGCCGTTAATGCGTCAGGTGCCGGAGCTCGGAGACAAGAGCCGCCGGATTTGGGATTAACGCCGGAGGGAATGCATGGCGAGGAGTATCCAAAGACTTCGATCGACGTGGAACGTTTAATCAAGCTCAACGGTGAGATAAGCGCAATCCCGGACAACTTCAAATTGCATTCCACGGTCCAACGTGTGTTTGCCCGCCGAAACGAGATTGGTGATGTTGGCGAACTGGGTATCGATTGGGCACACGCGGAAGCATTGGCTCTCGGCTCCGTGATGCAAGAGGGTATTTCCGTACGCTTGACCGGGCAGGATTGCGCTCGAGGAACCTTCAGCCAACGTCACGCCGTCGTTTGGGACATCGAGACCGGTCAACGATACTATCCGCTGAAACAAGTTGAAGGTGGCAGTTTCTCGGTCTACAACAGCCCACTGTCCGAAGCTGGACCCGTCGGATTCGAGCACGGTTACAGCGTTTTTACGGAATCGAGTCTAGTCATCTGGGAGGCGCAGTTCGGGGATTTTGTCAACAACGCTCAGGCAATCATCGATGAGATGATTGTTTCGGCGAGGGAAAAATGGGGCCAACGTCCCAATCTTGTGATGCTTCTCCCTCATGGATATGAAGGGCAGGGGCCAAACCACTCTCATGCCCATCTCGAGCGCTTCCTGGACCTTGCTTCAAGCGGCAACATGCGTATAGCTAATCCAACTACTTCCGCGCAGTATTTTCACCTCCTGCGGTCTCAGTCGGCGTTGCTTGGCGAACCCGATAGGGCACGCCCGTTGGTTGTAATGACTCCCAAAAGCTTGTTGCGGCATCCACACGCAGCATCTTCGATCAACGACTTCACCGAAGGCAATTTCCGGCCAATCCGCAAGTTCACGTTGTCGAACTCCAATCCCGACGATGTTAAGCGGGTCGTCCTATGCAGCGGCAAAATTTTCGTCGACTTAGCCACGCATCCGAGGATCGCCGATGTCAAAGACATCGGAGTGATCGTGCTGGAAGAACTGTATCCGTTCCCAGAGGAACTCTTGGTTGACGCGTTTGAGTCGTTCGCTAACTACAAGGATGTTGTCTGGTTGCAAGAGGAGCCGCGCAACCGCGGAGCATGGGACTTTGTCAGGACGCCGATCGCGTCGATCATCAAAACGGGCATACGCTACATCGGTCGCCCACGGAGCCCCAGTCCGGCCTCAGGTTCAAACTGGCTGCACCGGCGGCAGCAGGATAGATTGATACGCATCGCCTTGCAACTCGACCCGGCGGATTAAGTCGAACCGATTTGGAATTTGACTAGCGTTACCACATCACCACGGATAGGACACACGGACAAATGGAAGAGATAGTCGCACCAGATTTCGGCGAGTCGGTTTTTGAAGCATCGGTAGGGAAGTGGTTTAAAATCGCAGGCGAGGCGGTCGATATCGGCGAACCGATAGTCGAACTGCACACTGACAAGGCCGTGCAGGAGATAAACGCGGTAAAAAGCGGCGTCATCGGGACTATCTTGAAGGAAGTGGACGATGTGGTCCGACCAGGCGACGCGTTGTGCGAATTCAGTTCCGAATCCGCGGTGGGTATTGCTGACGTGGACGCAACCGTCGACGCCCAGCTCGAAGGTGACGAGGCAGCGACCCAAGAATCCGAGACCCCGACGATTGCAGCGTTGACGGAAGAGGTGATCGAGCTGGATGAAGCCGTCGAACAAGACGACGGCTTCGTCGAGATTCAGCTAAATCCATTCGTTGAAACCCTACCCACTTCGATACTCGAAACCGCGACCGAAGAGGTTGCCGAAATTGTTGTGGAAGACGACGGATCAAATTATGAGGCCGAAGTCGAGGAAGCACCCGAATCAGAAGCCGTTGACACGCCGTCCGCCGAACCTACGATCGCTCCTCAGATCGCGGACCTACGCAGAATCGAAGACGGGCGACCAGTGCGCCGCGAAAGACTCTCTCGCCGTCGCCTGACAACTGCCAGGCGCATGGCGCAGGTGCAGGCGGAAGCTGTGATGACGACGACCTACAACGAGGTCGATATGCACGAGGTCATCCGCATCCGGCGCGAGTTCGGCGAACAGTTCATGGCCAAGAACGGGGTTAAGTTAGGTTTTATGTCGTTCTTCGTGAAGGCGGTGTTGAATGGACTTAAGGCATTCCCGTTATTGAATTCGGAGTTGGATGGCGACGAACTCGTTTACAAGGAGTACTACGACGTTGGCGTGGCGGTCGCCAGCGACCATGGGTTGGTGGTGCCGGTAGTCCGCGACGCGGACCAGAAATCGTTCGCTGAGATTGAACAGGAAATCCGCGGCTTCGCGGAAAAGGCCGGTAGTGGCTCGTTCTCCCTCGCAGACCTTGTCGGGGGAACGTTCACCATCACCAACGGCGGAGTCTTCGGTTCGATGATGTCGACGCCGATACTGAATCCGCCGCAGGTCGGCATCTTGGGTATGCACAACATCGTCGACCGGCCAGTCGTCATTGACGGGCAGATCGACATCCGGCCAATGATGTACCTCGCGGTGACCTACGACCATCGCGTCGTCGAGGGTGCGCATGCCGTCCAGTTCCTGACCACGATCAAGGAATCGTTGGAATCGGCAGAACTTTTGATACTGGCCAGTTGAACCGGATTAACGTCCAACCTACAGGCTGAAGTTCGCCTCTGCCTTGTCGGCGATGTAGTTGCCGATCACCAGCGAAGACGTCGCGCCGGGAGAAGGTGCATTAAGAACATGGACCGCCGTCGCGCTTTCGTCGATGCGGAAGTCGTCCAGGAGAGTGCCGTCTTTATGAACCGCTTGGGCGCGAACGCCGGAACCGCCGGGCGCGAGATCCGACTTCTTCAATGACGGCATCAATTTCCGCAGGCTATTCAAGAAGACATCCTTGCGCAACGAGCGATTCATCTCCCACAACCCGACCTTCCAACTTTTCAGGGACATCTTCCAGAATCCAGGGAACGTTACAGTGCGACCGAAATCGACGAACGAAAAGTCTCGCTTGCGGTAGCCTTCGCGTTTCAGAGCCAAGACGGCGTTCGGGCCTGCTTCTACCCATCCCTTCATGGTCTGCGTCAGATGCACGCCGAGGAAGGGGAAAGATGGATCCGGCACCGGGTAGATCAGTCCCTTGACCATGTGCTCGCTAGACTTCGCGAGGGTGTAATATTCGCCGCGGAATGGAACGATTCGCAGACCTGGATTGATGCCGCTCATCGCTGCGATCAAATCGGAGTGAAGCCCCGCGCAATTTACGAGGTACTTCGTTTCGATCTCTCCCGATGTGGTCTCAACGGTGTAGTTGGTACCGTCGGAGCCTTGACCGTTTGGGATGATGTTCTTGACTTCGGAATTGAACTGGATGTTCCCGCCGAGAGATTGCACCTTCTCGCTGTAAACATCAGCAACCTTGCGATAATCAACGATGCCAGTCTTGGGCGCATACAGGGCCTTCGTGCCTTCGACAAACGGTTCGATCTCGCCCATCTCTTCGCGATCGACGATTCTCAATCCCTCGACCGCGTTGTTGGTGCCGCGCTGCCAAAGGTCCTCTAGTCTCGCTTCCTCGGCTGGATTGGTGGCGACGATCAGCTTGCCACACTCCCACACCGGGATTTCGTTGTCGAGACAGAACCGCGTCATGCTGGCGCGGCCTTCGACGCAGAACTGGGCTTTGAACGATCCTGGCTTGTAGTAGATGCCCGAGTGGATGACGCCGCTGTTGTGACCCGACTGTTGCGACGCTGGCTCGTCGGCCTTTTCGACCACCGTAAGCTTCAACCCGGGCTTTCGCTGCAACAGCTCCATCGCTGTCGACAGCCCAATTAGCCCCGCTCCGACGATGGTTACGTCCTGCCGGCCGTTATTCAATTTTCAAGCCTTTCGTTCAGAAATTGCGGGCGTCAATCACGAGTTGCACACACGGTTTCATCGGCGTATCGACACTAACCCAAGTTTAGCAGTGAGGTTCTGGGTGGTTAGTTGCCGAAGGGTTTTATGCTGGATGTGTTGTGAAACGTGAAAACACCTCAGAACATCCGCGTCGCGTGAATCTATTTGTGACCTGTTTGGTGGACCAGTTCATGCCCAACGTCGGCATGAGCGTCGTCAATATCTTAGAGGCGCAAGGGATCGATGTGCATTTCCCACCCGATCAGACTTGCTGCGGCCAACCGGCGTTCAACAGCGGTTTCCGAAATGATGCGCGGCCTGTTGCCTCGAGGTTTTTGGACATCTTCGAGGCGACCGATGGACCGATAGTTTGTCCTTCAGGATCATGCGCCGCCATGGTCCGCAACTTCTATCCCGATCTCTTTCGCGATCACCCCGAAGAGCTGGCCCGAGCCAAAAAGCTCGCCGACCGTGTCTATGAGGTGACTGAGTTCATCGTGGATGTTCTCGGCGTCGAAGACCTCAAGGTGCGCAAAGATATCGATGCCACCTACCACCGCTGCTGTCATCTATTGCGAGAGTTGGATGTCGACGAGCAACCGACAGCGCTGCTTGAAAATGTTGACGGTCTGGAGCTGAAGCCGATGGAGCGCGACGAAGTGTGCTGTGGATTCGGTGGAGCGTTTTCGGTCAAGATGTCCGATGTCTCAACGGCGATGCTAGATGAAAAGTTGGACAACGTAATGGCTACGGGTGCATCGACGCTCATAGCCGGCGACACTGGTTGCATCATGCATATGCAGGGTGGACTACGACGTCGAGGATCCGACGTTCAAGTAGTACACATCGCAGAGTTGCTGGATAGCCAATTCGATTTGAGCCGGGCCGAACAACGATGAAATCAACGACTTCAGCATTTCGCAGCGCGGCATCTCAGGCTCTCTCTGATGTTCGATTGCAGCAGGCGCACGAAGTCGTCTACAACGGTTTTCACCGTGCACGATTATCGGCTGCCGCAGATACCGAGGATTGGGAGGCCCAACGCACCTTGGGCAAGGCGATCAAGGACCACACCATCGCCAACCTCGACTACTACCTGGATATGTTGGCCAATAACGTCGAGAAGAACGGCGGCAAGGTCTATTTCGCCAGCGATGCCGCGGATGCGAATACATACGTCCGAGGAATCGCCGAGAAAAACGATGTCCAAACAGTAATCAAGAGCAAATCGATGGTCTCAGAGGAGATGGGACTCAATCATGTCCTAGAAGCCGATGGCATCGAAGTCGTTGAGACCGATTTGGGTGAGTACATTGTCCAATTGGCAGGTGAGGCACCGTACCACATCATCGCGCCCGCCATACACAAGACGAAGGCCCAAGTAGCTGACCTCTTGGCGGAAGAGTCGAAGACTGAACGGCGGGAGACCGCTGAAGAACTGACCCAGCAAGCGCGCGAGATGTTGCGAGGGGTGTTCCAGCGCGCCGACATGTCCGTAACGGGTGCGAACTTTGCCGTTGCGGAGACCGGTTCCATTGTGCTCGTCACGAACGAAGGCAACGGGAGGATGGCGACATCGATGCCGCGTATCCACGTGGCCGCGATGGGTATGGAAAAGCTCGTGCCCTCAGCAGCTGACCTGAGCGCGATGCTACGAATTCTCATCCGATCGGCTACTGGCCAGCGGATATCGGCATATGTGACCATGGTCAACGGACCGCGCGCGCACGATGAGGAAGACGGGCCGGAAGAGTTTCATCTCGTAATCATGAACAACGGTCGGGATCGGCTGCTCCGCGACGATTCCTTACGTGAGGCGCTGAACTGCATACGTTGCGGCGCCTGCATGAACTCGTGTCCGGTCTACCGCAAGGTAGGAGGGCACTCTTACGGCTGGGTCTACCCGGGACCGATTGGATCCATCGTCTCACCAGTATTGACCGGTCTCAAGGACGGGGCCAAGTTGCCTGCCGCGTCATCACTTTGCGGTGCTTGCCACGAGGCATGTCCGGTGAAGATAAACATCCCGCGCATGTTGCTCGAACTACGATCTCAATCAGCGGAGGGCGTACCCGATCCTCTACAAAGGGCGTCCGGCTTCGGAGAACGGATGACGTGGAAGGCTTGGCAGAAGGGCATGATGAGCCGATCTCGTTTCGAAGCTGGGTCGAGCATCGGAAAGTTAGTCGCTGCGCCATTGAAAAAGGACGGTTGGCTTAAGAAAATGCCACCGCCGATCTCTGGTTGGACCGACAGTCGCGATTTCCCGGCGCCAGCATCGAAGTCATTCGGCAAATGGTTCGCCGAGCGTAAACGAGATTAGATTTGTCCATTATTTCGTCGGTAGCTAAACAGAGAGGAAATCGTGAACGACAGCAGTTCTCCAGACAGCGCGTTACCCGTGCCCAGCATCCCCAGATACATCATCGGCATCATTGTCGGCGTCGTCTCGGTGGTTCTCGGCGCATTCATTCTGACGGAACCAACTTGGTTGAGGATTCTCATATTGGTACTAGGCGTAATCCAGCTAATCGTCTCCGCCTTCCACACGCGGCAGGTGATTCGATACTTTTCCTCGAGATGACCTCCGAATAGTCAACCGATCATGGACCGCCACGAATTCTTATCAAACGTCAGTGCCGCGTTGGGGCGCGCTGAAACTCCTACCGATCTCGGACCTTCGCCAGTTCGCTATCCGGACCTGGCCGAAGCACAAATCGCCGCAGAACAGACCCGCAATGATGTCGCCGCAAGATCGAACGAGCTTCTCGCCGACGCGGCAGATGCCATGAAGACCGCGGGTTGGAAGGTCCACCGGGCGGAGACGATAGAGGATGTCGGGGACATCATCGCTGAGATATGCCGCGACATTGGCGCGGACACCGCATTGCGCTCCGGTCACGAAGTATTGGACCAAGCCCGCATCGATTCAGCGTTGGAACGATCAGGGGTCGATCTGCGAAACATGACGTTGGGCGACGATATGTCGGAACAAGAACGTGCCGAGTTGAGATCGGCTCACCGGTCAGAAGTCTTCCAAACTAACGTCGGCATCACGGGCGGCGATTACGTGATCGCCGAAACCGGAACACTTGTCATCCACCCACAGAAGGGCGTGTCGCGATTAACCTCATTGGCGCCGCCTGTCCACATCGCCGTCATCAAACGTGGTCAAGTACTGCCATCGTTGGATGAGCTGTTCCTTCTCGAACACGTCGATCTCAACAGCGGCGACCGGCACGCGGCCATGAACCTAATTTCCGGGCCATCGCGCACTGGCGACATCGAGGCCACCATCGTTCATGGTATTCACGGACCGACAGAGACACATGTCGTGTTGGTCGGTTAAACGAGTGCTCCCGTCGGCCTTCATTGTCGGAGATGCGCGGATTACGAAGCGATCGAAATTCGCAACGCCCGACAGGCCTGCTCCGTCGCCTTGCCAACAAGCGTAGCCGTATCGGACATGGCATCCTCAAGGGTCATGCAGCAGTCGAGGATGCTGAACGCGGCGTCGATCCCATGTTCGTGCACCAATTCGTAACCATCACCCAAACTGCCTGAGATCGCAATCGTTGGGATGCCGCGGGCCCTCGCACGTTGTGCGACCGCTACCGGCGCTTTGTTGAAGACGGTCGATCGATCGGTCTGTCCCTCGCCGACGATCACAAGAGAAGCATTTTCAAGGCGAGATTCCAGATCTAAAGCATCAACCACGATATCCGCGCCGGGGCGTAGTCGGGCGTTGGCAAAGGCCATGAGACCGGCACCCAAACCACCGGCCGCTCCAGCACCGGGGACTTCCAAGACATCTTTGCCGAGGTCCCGCATCAACAGTTCGCCGAAACGATGGAGCGCGTTGTCGAGACAATCAACCATTGCAGCATCGGCCCCTTTTTGCGGGCCGAAGATTGCAGACGCGCCGGTTTCGCCGCATAGCGGGTTGTTTACATCGCATGCCACGTCGATCGTCGCTTCTGATAAACGAACGTCAAGCCCAGTAACATCAATGCTGTGCAAGTCGGCCAACGTACCGCCGCCAAGTCCGAGTTCGTTGCCATTGGCATCTAGCAGTTTGGCACCGAGCGCCTGCGCCATACCCGCACCGCCATCGTTTGTTGCGCTGCCGCCGATACCGATGATCAGATGGCGGTACCCGGCATCAAGTGCGTGCGACATGAGTTGACCTACGCCGTAGGTGGTGGTGACGAGCGGATTTCGTTCTTCGGGTTTCAGCAGCGCGAGGCCGGATGATCGCGCCATCTCGATGACGGCGGTACTCCCATCGCCCAACGCGCCCCATACGACTTCGATGGGCCGTCCCAATGGGTCGTCTACGGTGGCAGTCATGATCTCGCCGTCTGACGCGTCCACTAGCGACTGCAACGTCCCGTCACCTCCGTCCGCTACGGGGACCAACTGAGTCTCCGCATTGGGCCATACCCGGAGCACGCCCTCGCGCATTGCTTGGGCGATCTCGATGCCGCGCAGACTCTCTTTGAACTCTTGGGGTGCAATGACGATCTTCATTTTCCTCTACCCATGTGGATGAATCTAGATTCTGACCCTGCGAGGAGGGACACGACGAGCTTCCCGGTGCACGATGTCGGTAACTTCATTCACCGCGGCTTCCAACTGTCCTTCATGATTGACAACTTGGTAATCGAACACCGGAGATTTCGCTATCTCATCTTCCGCCGCCGCGAGCCTAGTTTCGATCTCAGATTGACTGTTTAGGCCTCGCCGTTCGATGCGCCGCTGCAATACCGCCATGTCCGGTGGATGGACAAAAATCATCAATGCTTCGGGAGCGATTTCTTTGATCCTCAACGCCCCTTGCACATCAACCCGGATAATGACGTGATCCCCAGCCGCGATTGCGTCCCTGACCTGCTGTTTGGGAACGCCGTAGTAGTTGCCGAAAACCCGGGCCCACTCGAGCAGTTCATCCGTCTCGATCCGACGTTGAAACTCTTCAATATCCAAGAAGTGGTGGTTGATGCCTTCGCGTTCCCCGGGTCGTGGGTCTCTAGTCGTTGCAGTAACCGTGAAGTGATAGTTCAATCCGCGACCGGCCATGCCTTCGATGATCACGTCCTTGCCAACGCCTGACGGCCCGGAGATGACGACGACGAGAGGATTGTATTCGTCGATACTGCCTGCTGGGCCATCGCTTTCAGTCAACGATGCCGCCCAACGATCGCAGTATGTCCCAAAACTCAGGGTACGAAATGCTCGCGCAACTCGCTTCAACGACGCGGATCGGCTCCTCCGACACCATGCCCGCGATACCCAAGGCCATCGCGATGCGGTGATCGTCTTGGCTTTGGTAGGTTCCGCCGGCGATCCGTCCGGAACCTACAATCGCCATGCCGTCTTCACGAGCCTCGGCCTCAACACCTGCCGCAACGAGCCAATCGACGGTCGCGCTGATACGGTCAGTCTCTTTGACGCGGAGTTCGGCGGCGTCGCGGATGATCGTTTCGTCCTCGGCCATCGCGGCTGCGACGGCGATGATCGGTACTTCGTCCATCAGCAGTGGCATTATGCTGCCCGCCAATTCGGTGCCGCGGAGGTTGCTTGTGGTCGCGACGACGTCGGCCACTGGTTCGCCCGCGACATCGCGTTCGTCAACGAGTTCGATATTTCCGCCCATGTCTTGTAGGGCAGTGATCACGCCGGCACGCGTCGGATTGATGCCGACGCCCTTAATCACGACCTCCGCATTCGGGTGAATGAGTCCAGCAACGATCCAGAAGGCCGCACTTGATATATCGCCGGGCACATCGACATCGACACAATTGATCTGAGAATCTCCGACCGCGACGTTCAAACCATCGACCTCGATATCTGCCCCCATTGCCTTCAGCATGCGCTCCGTATGATCGCGCGACGCGTCTGGCTGCGAAATGTGTGTCTTTCCTTCGGCTCGTAGTCCGGCCAACAGGATAGCGGACTTCAACTGAGCACTGGCAACCGGCAAGTCGTACTCGATGCCGTTCAACGCGCCACCGTCGAATTCGAGCGGTGCTAACGTGTTGTTTTCCCGACCTCGGATGACGGCACCCATCTCCGATAACGGTTTGATGATTCGCCCCATCGGTCTAGAGCAGAGCGAATCGTCACCCGTCATGGTCGATTTGAAATCGCGCCCGGCAAGTATCCCCGACATCAGCCGCATCGTCGTGCCGCTATTTCCCGCATCCAACACGTCATCGGCCGCGCGCAGGCCATCAATCCCGGCACCTTTGATTAC
Source organism: uncultured Dehalococcoidia bacterium (assembly GCA_951812795.1). Lineage (GTDB taxonomy): Bacteria > Chloroflexota > Dehalococcoidia > Lucifugimonadales > Lucifugimonadaceae > Bin127. Next base: position 696,457 of record OX638325.1, on the reverse strand, counting down.
CAACGTGTCGCCAGCGTCGTCGGAACCCGTCGTCCGCGCAATATCCACCCCTAGTGCACGCATTATCCCCATCGTTGAGGTGCAATCGTCGCCGGGGGAGAAATTCCTGACGGTCGCTTGGCCCTCGCCGATTGAATTGAGCATCACAGCTCGGTGGGAGACGGATTTGTCGCCCGGTGCCACAACTTCGCCGGCCAATCTGCGGGGCCGACTAACCGTTAAATCCATATTTCGAATACCTTTGAATGTGAAACGCTGAATGTTGTGTCACAGCTTGCGGCGGTCGTACTTCGTCGGGTCGTCTTTGTCCTTCGAACCCCGGAAAGCCTTCATGATGAAACCGCCCATCAGCATCGATGCCGTCGCTTCGCCGCTGCTCGGCAGCTGTTCGGCGGGAGCCGCGCTGGTCGGTGGAGGAGGTTGGATGCCGAGATCGAGCCGAAGACGGTTTTCCCACGCGTTGACCAAGATGTCGGCCAACGGTCCGTCTGGATCCCCCACATCTTCCTCGCTCTCCAACATCTGCTTGATACCGGCGAGTTTGACGTTGATCTGATCGATCCAGTAGATGAGCATGTCGCGATTGGTTGATGCCATGCCATTGACCCATGCCGGATCGTTTGCCATAGGCTGACTCATCGAAACGAAGTCCTTACCAACGAACTTGCTGATCTCGTGCCAGGAAGGGGAATCTGAGGCGGCATTCAGCGCGGCCGCGGCGACAAAAGCAGGCACACCGGAAACTGCTGCCGAAAAGCTGTCGTGCTCATCCGGATCCATAAACAACGGCCGCGCACCAAGATCGTTGCAGATCGCCTGCACATCGCGCACCGCAGAAGGTCGGCTGCGAGGATGCGGGATGATCGCATATGGCGCATGCGTGAACAGATAGGGCGAAGGTTCGTCGCGCCCGGTTGCATCGGCCTTGACCAGTGGGTGACCGCCGACGAACGATGCGCTGCTCGGCAACAACTCGTCCGCCCAATGAAGGATCGAGCGTTTAGTGCTGCAAGTGTCGGTAATCGTGACATCTTCTTTGAGGTACGGAGCGATGTTTTCCATCGTCTCGTATGCGCGATTGACCGGCAGCGAAATGATCACGACATCGGCATCGCGCACGGCCACGTCGAGGTTCCATTGCGCGTCGTCAACAGCCCCGATCTTCTCCGCCCTGGCGTGAACATCTTGGTCCGGATCGTAGCCGATGACCCGGTACTTCTTGCCGTGCTCAACCTTAAGGCCGAGGCCAATGGATGCGCCTATCTGTCCGACGCCAATTAACGTTACCTGTTTCATAGCGGTCTCTCAGCCTGTCTTGTTGCAGCGTTGTCTTGTTTTGGAGATGAAGATTCGTGAGTATTTCTCAACTAGGACAGTAATCGTCTCAGTCTTCATCAGTGTTGCGAGTGCGGAGGAATTCGTCGAGTTCATCGATCATCGCCGTCGGTTCCGGGTCGTCGGCAACGACTAACTCGGAGTCGTACCGTTCCTCCAGATTTCGGACGTATTCGACGGCTTTTGGCGTGTTGCGGAGCGCGTAGTCGACCCGCGTCGAAAAGTCTTCCGCTTCGCGCTCGAGCCCCGTTGTTCCGACGGAGATGTTGGCGAACTTCTGGATCTCTTCGACGATCGCCAAGGTGATGGCTGGGTTCTGCGCCCCTTGCAGGTAGCGTGGCGCGTGACCCCAGATCGACACCGACTTTATGCCGCGTTGCGCCAAAGCGTCGATCGTCGCTGATGTCATTCCCGACGGCCCTTCGTAGTTGGGACGACCGTATTCGACGTGGCCATATTTCGGACCGAGATCCTCATGGACCGTAGTGCTCATCACCACCGCCGACCGGGTATGTGGTACCTCGTCGAGCAGCGCGCCGACCGTCACCAACATCTCGACGTTCATCGCATTGGCAACGTCGGCCACCAAAGATGTATACGTCCGCCATTTCAAGTGGGGTTCGTTGCCAATCAGGAACACGATATCGGGCGAATCTTCGTTCTCAGATTTGTGATAGAAAAACCCATTCTTGGGCCACACCAGCCGCCGTCCACCGTCGACCGCGTTTTCGACCACTGGTCGCTCCTCGGTGAAGATGTAGAAATCTTCGGCATCAATCTCGGCGAACTTTTCGGCCCCCAATTCTTGCGTCATGTGATGGAGTGCGCGCGTCGCCGATTCGCCAGCATCAGACCAGCCAGACCAAGCGCAGATCATCAACGTATTTTGGAGTTCGGGCTGTTCAGCGATCAGCAGCTGGTCACTCAAATGATTGCTCCATCGGATCGAATAAGGGATCGTGCGCCAAAGATAATGCAAGTCTAGCATCTATCAGCCTAGGGACTTCTCGGCACCAGAGCGATGCGGTCAGGCGGCGGATCAAGTCGCCGGTGCCGCTGACCATTCGGCATAGCAGGCAAAGACCAGAGATCCGATGAAATATGCATTAACCAAATGATGCAATGTGACGAGGGCAGAATCGTCGAGCGGGTCTAGAATCAGCGATTGGCCGGAGGTCGCTTAGCAAGCGTAATCGAGGCGCATCTAGCTAGCATTAGGCCTACAAACCAGCGAACCAGATGCATCACTCCCTCCGGCCATTTGAGATAGCGCAGGCGCGACCTCTGTGGTCAAATGATACCACCCGTGACATTGCGCGATACACGTTGCGAGCCGAGGAAGTTTGCATCAACCCATTGATGCAAATCGAAGAGATGTGATATGTCGAACGGTTCTAAAATCAGACGTTGGCCGGAGGTCGCTGTGACGAGCGTAATCGGCGAAGTGTCCTAGACCACGTTACGGGTTGAACCGAGCAGATAAGGATACCTCACCTCCCTCCGGCCATTCGAGATAGCGCAGGCGCGACCTCTGTGGTCAAATGATACCACCAGTTTTCAGGTGATAGCTTCGCCTCGATTCGCGAAAACACCGCTCCAGATGACCGCGAAACTGGAGCCAACGGTGGGGATCGAACCCACGACCTGCAGTTTACGAAACTGCTGCTCTACCACTGAGCTACGTTGGCAGATTGACGCGCTACGAACCTAATCAAAGCGCATATTCAATGTTAATTCAACGCTCGATTACGCCCCGATCCGCTCGTCGTCGGGAATCGTCCTCCGCTCGGCCTCGACCTCGTCGAACCAGTTCTCCAGATCGACCAGTAATTTGGCCGCGCGATCGGGATGTTTGTCCCACAGATCGTTCGACTCCAATGGATCATCGGCGATGTTGTACAGCTCCGGTCGCGGCGGGTTGTCAATTATCCGCTCCGGTTCCGGCCACTGCGCGATTGACGTCACGCGTTCCGGCTCGTACTTGTAGGCGATGTCGAGCAGCACATAGTCATCGGCCAGCTTTTGATCTTCGGGCGTTGCAGGTAGCAACGGAACCGCGGGGCGTACCAACTTCCAGTCGCCGTCACGAACCGCAGCGTTGCTGAATCCAACCGGCGAATACGCGTTCATCTGCCAAAAGCGTCGTGGCTCAGTACGTGGTGTATCGCCTCGCAGTTGCGGCAATACTGAAGCGCCATCCAATCGTCGCATCTCGGCGACAGGTTTCGCCTCCGCCATATCCATAAACGTCGGCAACCAATCGATGAAGTGCGTGAATTGGTGATTCTCACCTCTGCCGTCAAGGCCAGAAGGCCATCGAAGCACCATCGGCACCCGTACTCCGCCCTCAAGAACCGAACCCTTCGCACCGTTCAACCCGCAATTGAACCGCGTCGTGTCTCCCGTCCCACCCGGCGGAACATGGTCCCATCGCACGCCAAACGCCGGGCCGTTGTCGCAGGTGAACATGAAGACCGTGTCGTCATAAAGTCCTTGTCGGCGCAGCGTCTCCGAAATCTGCTCCACACCTCGATCCATGACCTCGATCATGGCGTAGACGATCGCCACATCGACGGAGAAACCGGCCTCAATGTACGGTGTCACGAACTTTTGCGGTGCGTGCAACGGTGTGTGCGGCGCGTTGTACATGACACTCAAGAAGAACGGTTCGTCAGCGTGACGTTCGATGAACGACGTCGCTTCCGAGGTTAGAGCATCGGTCATATATGTCCCATCCGACGGCACCATCGACCCATTGCAATCCATGTGATAGCGCCAATAATCGGCCCAACCACCTCTAAATCCAGCGAACTCATCGAAACCACGCGCGTTCGGGTGATAGCGCGGATCGAGTGCGCCGTTGTGCCACTTACCGATCAATCCCGTAGCGTATCCGTTTGCTTTGAACACATCACCCAAGGTCGTCTCACGCAATGCGATCCGGTCATAACCCAAGGTCTCCTGCGGCGTCACGGCCCCCGTCCTTATGGGATACCTTCCGGTCAGCAATGCCGCCCGCGATGGCGAGCATACCGGGCTTCCGGTGTAGTTCTGGGACAGACAGATGCTTTCGTCGATCAGTGAATCCAGGAACGGCGTTCGGACGCGCCCTTCGCTGAAGGTGCCGAAGTCGCCATAGCCCATGTCGTCGGCCATTATCAGGACAAAGTTCGGTCGTTTCATGGTGGGTTCCTGACTGATTCGGCTATCGATTTCCTAGGTTCCTGTAGGACCGAAGCGCTCTGTTCTCACGTTTATTGGTGGGATGCCTAGTTCGACGGCAAATTGAGCTGAGTTCTCAACGAAATCGCTGGGTCCGCAGATGTAACAAAGTATCTCTGCCTCCGAAGCCGAGCTAATGCCGTCGAGAGTTGCGATAGCATCGCGCATCAAGTCGATGTCGACGCGTCGCCGCCTGCCCGTCCATCCAGACGGTTGATGGCGGGTAAGCGTGTGCAACACCGATAAATTAGGGTCTGCCGCATCCAAATCGCCCAACTCGCCGCGATAGATGATGTGATTCTCGGTGCGAGACGAGTACAAAAGAACGGCCGGGACACTATCCGCGTAGCCAGAAGCCGCGCGGTGCCGCAGCATCGACATTAATGGGACGACACCCGACCCTCCGCCGACCAGCAACAGCTTAGTGTTTGGCTCGGCGCGCCAAGTGAAAGGGCCACCGATCGGGCCGCGTATCTCGATCTTGTCGTCGTTCTCCACTGCATAGTGGAAGTACGGTGAAACCTCGCCGTCTTCGAGCAGTTCAATCGTGATGTCAATGCAACTCTCGCGCTCCGGTGGCGATGCGATGGAGTAGGAACGCTGCGCCTGGTATCCGTCCGGCGCGGTCAAGCGAACGTCGACGTGTTGACCTGCGACGAAACGAAATCCACCGCGTTCTGGTTCAAGCATGAACGTCTTTACGTCTTCCGTCTCGTGCTTGATCGCCTTGACGGTCGCCAACTGCCAGCCTTGTTTCAACGCCGAGTTCGCCATCTGTTTCAGGCTCCGTCTATGCCCCGCGATTGCGGTAATCAGGCGCCGCCATCAAGCGTTCAGTAACGACGCGCGAATCGCTGAGGCGCGATCGTATTGATTCCCACTGGTGTTTGCCACGCACCCGGTTCCAGTTGCTGTTGTCAGCGCCTTCCCAAATGATGTACTGGCTCGTAATAACCGTTGGCAACAGCCGATCATGGCGATGACTGACGATCTGGTACAGCTTCTCCAATGCCCAATCGGTCATCTGCTGGGCACCGAAGTCGTCCAGTATTAGCAATTCACAGTTTCGAACCGATTCGAATAACGAGTAAAACGACGATTCGTTTGGTGTCGAGTATGTGTGCCTTAGGTTGTCCAAAAGGTCAGGAACGGACCAAAAGGTGATCGATCCACCTTTTTCAGATTGAACTTTGGCGATCGCGACCGCTATGTGTGTCTTTCCGACGCCTGTTGGACCGTGTAGATACAGCCACTTTTCGGGCGACTCCGCGAAACTCTTAGCCGCGGCCAACGCCATCGCCAAGGAGGAGCGTTCGTCAGACTTCGATGCTGGGGCTCCGTCGGGGTCGAACGTCTCGAATGCCATACGGTCCAACATCGTCTTCGGGATGTTGATGCGCCGTCCGTCGCGAGACGTGTCGCCTCCCGTCAATTGCGCGACATTCGATAAACCGGGATCATCCAATTTGAGCGCGATGCGTTCAGACATCTCAGATATCGGTTTGGCGAGAACGACGACCGTCGGCAAACGTCCATTGAACCGATGCGTCAACAACTGATCGACCTTCGAGTCGATCCAATTATTGGCCTGTTGGGCTCCGAGATCGTCGACAACCAAAACCGGCGCATCCAACAAGGAACTAAACGTGCCACCTTCCGCACCATCAGTGTCTTCGAAACGCTCGTTGCGCACCAAATCCGGGATGTCGAGCGCGGAAACATACTTTGCCGGTGAGCCGCGGTCGATTAAGGCACTGACGATAGAGGCGGCGAGATGGGTTTTGCCCGATCCTGCCGAACCTTCCAACACCAACCAGCCTGCCGGGTCCGCGGCGAATTCCTTGGCCGTCTCAGTCGCGGCTTTGAATAGATTCTCGTCGACACGGCCTTTGCGACCTTCAGGAATGACGGCCTCAAACGTCATCCGCTCAAGGTGTCCAAGTTGCGAATAGGTCTTAAGTTGAGATCGCGAAGTCTCCCGCACAGACTGACAGCTGCAAGGCACTACGGTCAGCTTGCCCCCGTTCTCACCCCCGGCCAAAACCCATAGCGAGTCGTTGCACCGATCGCAGTCCGGCGCGATTTCGGAACGGTTTGCGGACGCGTTATTGGGCGCGTGCGCGACTCCGTTTCCGTTGCTCCTCCAAGTACTTTCGGAGCTCAGCCTCCGGAACGCGTCGGTCGTCTGCTCCTCCGGTTTTTCCGTCTGTTCGCTCATCGGGTATGCCTTCTCTTGACCAGCGCCTCAAAACGCCGGCGACGAATGACCAGCTTCGGCTCTCGTTCTCAACGGCGATTCTAATGGCGCGGGTGATGTCGTCATCGGTGAAATCTTCCAGTGCCGCGAGGATGCTCTCACGAATCATCGGCGATAGCAAGCCGATATTGTCCTCGTACGCTCGAAACGCATCGGATGGCATCGATGATGCCGGCGGTGCGTCCCAATCGTCATCAGCGTTCGTCGTCCCGAGAACCGCAGATGCAATGGGCCCGTCCATCGCCGCGCGCTGGGCCGACTCGGTGTTGAGCATCAAACACACATTGCCGTTGATCACTACCTTAGCAAGCACGCCATATTCGATGACGGTATCGAGCGCGCGTTCCTGCGCCACAGTGTTAACGAATACGTTCGACAACACCCGGTCTCTTTGGAGTTCTTCGACCGCGATGTATCTCGGATATCCGCGCTGCCGTTCCAGCAGCCAGACCGCACGCAGTACTAGCTTGATGACATCCGCGTCGTCGATGCTTGTAAGAACCCGCCCCAACACCGCATTCGGAACCCGCGTCCCGGCATAGTCGTCAGACAATGGAAATCCATTGATCGGTCGGATGGTCATCGTCCGACCTTCAATCCATGCCCGGTTCAGTGACCGACGAGAACAATCCCCACTCGTCACGCACCGACATCTCGACTGTCGAGGTTGGGCCGTGACGATGTTTCGCGATGATGATATCCGTTAACCCCCTCGGAAACACCTGCGTCGGGTTACGTCGGTTCCACTCGTCCTCCGACATGTTTTTATCGTTCCTGTGGATAAACATCACCACGTCAGCGTCCTGTTCGATCGAACCCGATTCCCGTAGGTCAGCCAACTTCGGCTCGTGAGAAGATCGCTGTTCGACGGCGCGGTTTAGCTGGGAGACTGCAAGAACCGGTATGTTCAAGTCCCGCGCTATCGCTTTGAGATGCCGGGAAATCTCACTCACTTCCTGCACTCGATTCGCCTCTCGACCAGAAGATGACCCGCTGATCAACTGCATGTAGTCGACGATCAGGAAGTCCAAACCGGTTTGCAACTTCAGACGTCTCGCCTTGGCACTAAGTCCGCTCGCCGTCTGCAACGCCGCATCGTCCACATAAATGCGCATGTCGCTCAGATAACCGTAGGCGTCACTGAGACGGTCGCGTTCCGGCGGCGTCAAGTGGTCGTTGCGGATGTTCTGGATGTTGATGTGGGCGTGGGCCGCCGCCATTCGATGAGCCACTTGGTCGATACCCATCTCAAGACTGAAAATACCGACAGTCATACCATCTTTTGCAGCATTGAGACCGACATTCAATGCCAAGGTAGATTTTCCGAAACCAGGCCGAGCCGCAAGGACGATCATGTCTGAACGGTGAAAACCACCGAGCACTTGATCGAGCGATTGGAAACCCGTTGCGATTGGTTGATTCGAACCGTCAATGCTGTCGGGTGCCGGAGGATCAAAAAACTCGGTGATCGAACGTGCATCTCTGATCGGTACAAAGTCGGCGGAGTCGTGCTCGCGTCCGACCTCAAATATCAATTGCTCGGCTTGTCTTAGCGCCGTGTCGACATCCTTGATGTTGGCAAGGTCGGAGCCGATCTCGTGGATCCCCAAACCCACGTCACCGATCCGGCGAAGCATAAACGCCGCTCGCACTATCTTGCCGTAATCGGCGATGTGAACTGCGTGTGGCGTATGTGCCACCGCTGCGCTGAGATATGCGTCGCCGCCGACGTCTTCGAGGATGCCTTTGGAGTTCAGACGGTTGCGAACCGTTTCCTGGTCGATGCCGGTCGATTCGCCGAACAGTTCACAACAGGCCGCGTAGATCTCCCGATTGTGCTCCCCGTAAAAGTGTTCCGGTCTTAGGTCTTGGACCACCCGGAGGATCGATCCGCCGTCGATTAACAGCGATCCGATTATCGAAGTCTCAGCTTCGAGATTTGCTGGCGGGCTTCCGTTCGGGGTTAGGGTTGTCGGTTCTTGCATTCGGCTGTTTAGTTCAGGAAATCTGCTGGGAGGACTCTCGAGGTTCAACTACTGTGAATCGAATCCTACCCCCAAAATCGGCACATTGCGCGCCGATTCCGGAAGAGAAAACGACACTATTGGCGATGCGTCGGACGCGCTTAGAAACGTCCAGAAGCGTCAGCTAACGGTGAACCAAGAGACAGCTTCTAGGCTGTCGGCGTCGGTATCCCCATCAGTTCGACCCGGACCCCAGATTATGACGGTGCCTTCAGTCTTCATCGCGTTCAAACGATCGCGAACCGCCTGTCGAAGAGTGCCCTCGCCTTTACCATGAATGATCCTGAATTGCGAAATGTTGCGAGCCAAAATCCGCCCGGCGATTAGGCCGAGCGCATCGACGGCTTGCGGCTCTTCCCAGCCATGCATGTCGATCTCGCCGCTCGCCAATATCTCGTCGGTGACGGCGTATTGATCGGTCGTCGTTTCCTCTTCCTCGCCTTCCAAAATGTCGTCTGAAATGACGCTTAACGTAATCGTGGCATCAATCTCATCCATGAAACGAACCGGCAACGGGTATGAACCAACCATCCTGATCTGTTCTTGCATCCGCACGCGTTTGCGTTCGATCTGCCTGCCGGTAAGTTCGGTGAGTCGAGCCGCAATCATCGCGCTGGTAACCGAACCGTATAGACGACCCGTGGGGCCGGTTCTCACGGTTAACTCGACCGGGTTTTCAGCGAGTTCTTTGGCAATGTCTCGCCACTCGTTGAGTTCACGCAACCGCCGCTCCTCAGCTTCGGCACGCAGCTTCTCAGCGCGCCGGAGCTGATGCTCCGTCGCAAGTACTGCCACGCCTCGCGGTATCAGATAGTTGCGGGCAAAGCCATTCTTTACGTCGCGGATGTCACCGGCTCGTGCGGTCGGCAGGGCATCTTCAAGGAATAGGACCTTCATGTGGGGAATCTCAGTTCAATGTTCGTGCGACCGCAAATCTCGGGTTTACGCACGTCTTTCAAGCGCTTTCACTAGATTCTACACGCCCGAAAGAACACTCCTGCCAAAATCCGCCAACCCCAGCAACCACCCAGAGGCGCACACCTTAGTGCCGACCCGCAATATCGGCTACCATGCAATGAGATTCAACACTCAAACTAGCGAGCCGTGCAATGAAGATAGTCGACATCCGAGCCTACCCAATTCGCATCGACACCCGCGCCGATGAAAAATCCGAAGGCTCAACACGTCCCCCCACAATCGAATTCGGGGACTACTACGTCGACCGCTCCGCATTCACATCCATCTACTCCCACCATCACGAAACGACCGTCATACGTATCGAGACCGACACCGGAATAGTCGGTTGGGGCGAAGCGCAATCACCAGTCTCCCCAAACACCACCAAAACCATAGTTAACGATCTCGTCCGTCCCCTCGTCATGGGCCGCGACCCCTTCGATATCGAAGCCATCTGGACTCGAAACTACGGCGCAATGCGAGAACGAGGTCACCCCACCGGCTTCTACATCGATGCCATCGGTGGAACCGACATCGCGTTGTGGGACATCGTCGGCAAGGCGATTGGAAAACCGGTCCACAAAATCGCCGGAGGCAGATATCGCGACGAAATTCTACTCTACGCCGGAATGGGTGGAACCGACCCCGAAAAAGTCGCCGACACCGCCGAGGAACATCTCGAATATGGATACAAGGCATTCAAGCTCCACCTCCTCTTAGACGTCGACGGCGTCGCGGATATCGCACGAGCGGTGAGAAAACGCGTCGGCCCAAAAATCATGCTCATGGTCGATACCCACATGCGACAAACTGTCGCAAACTCCATCCTGCTGGGACGCGAACTCGAAAAGCTCGGCTTCACATGGCTAGAGTCGCCAACCGTCTCCGATGACATTCCCGGTCAATCCGAAATCACCCGCGCCCTAGACATGGCCGTCGCAATAGGGGAGTGGACACGCACCAGATACGAAATGCGAGAGCAGTTCGAGCGTCGGGCTTATGACATCCTCATGCACGACATCGGTCGCACCGGCATCACCGAAGGACACCGCATCGCAACCCTCGCCGACACCTACAACATACCCGTCGCACCCCACGTCGGTGGTGGCGGCATCCTATCCGTCGCATCAACCGTCGAATTTTCAGCATCGTGCCCCAACTTCATGATCATGGAGCACTCGCACCACGCCAACGCAATCAAGAGCCGCATCCTAAAACACCCTTACGAACCTGAAAACGGCTACTACAAAGTCACCGACAAACCGGGCCTAGGCGTTGAAGTCGATGAAGACGCCCTTGAAACCTACGCCTTCACCAGCCGCTAGACGTGCGCCCAACTCCGTACATACTCGCCGTTGACATCGGCAGTTCCGCCGTCAAAGCCGGACTCTACGACACCGAAGCGCGCGCCCTCCTGCACACTCAAGCATCGATTCAGCACCAACAACGCACCGCCGTTGACGGAACCCACGAAGAAGACGCTACGAAAATCCAACACGCTACCGAAGCTGCCATCGATCGCACCTTGCAACTCGCTGGCGAAGAGGCCGACCACATCGCCGCCGTAGGCTTCGACGCCATGGCAAGCACCATCCTTGGCGTCGACAATCGACACAACCCGATCACACCGGTCTTTACCTACGCCGATACCCGATCCGCACAAGACGTCGACAACCTTCAGTGCAACATCGATGTCGATGCCGCCTACCAACGAACTGGCGTCATGCAGCACACCTCCTACGTTCCCGGTCGCGTCCTCTGGTTTCGACGCACCGAACCCGAAACCGCCGAGCGCATCGCGAGATGGACCGACATCACGACGTTCCTCTTCACGCGGTGGTTCGGATCCACCAACATTCCCGCCAGTTACAGCGTCTCCGCCTGGAGCGGCCTATTGAACCGTCACACCCTCGACTGGGACACGAAACTCCTCGACGCCATCGATCTCAAAGCATCTAACCTTCCAACACTTGCACCGTACAACCAACCGCAAACCGGTCTCTGCCCCGTCTACACCCTCCGATGGCCCCAACTCGCAGAGGTCCCGTTCTTCCTCGCCGTTGGCGATGGAGCAGCCGTAAACATCGGTTCCGGATGCACCGATCGCCGCAACGTAGCCCTAACCGTCGGCACCACGGGTGCCATGCGCCTCGTCGTTGACCATCCCGGCGACAATCCGCCTCCATCCGTGCCCAAAGGACTTTGGGGATATATCCTCCGCGGCGATCACACCTTACTGGGTGGCGCATTCAGCGAAGGTGGCAACGTAGTTGAATGGGCGGTCAACAACCTAAATCTCCCGCCTCTCGAAAAGCTGAACGAAAACCTCGCTGATGCAACTCCCGACGGACATGGCCTGACCGTCCTACCGTTTATCGCCGGTGAAAGAGCTGTCGGTTGGTCAACAAACGCCAGCGGCGTATTCAACGGCGTCCGCGTCTCCACCTCCGGCCTCGACATTCTCCAAGCGCTGATGGAATCTGTCGCCTATCGCTTTTCCTTAGTCGCCGACCTCCTTCAAGGCGAAATGACCAAAGACCGCGTATTCATCGCCGGCGGAGGAGCCATGACCAACTCCTCTTGGTGGCTCCAGACAATGGCCGATGTTTTGCAAGGCGAAGTCCACGTCCCGGCGGAAGAGCAGGCAACCAGCCGCGGTGCGGCGATTTTGGCGCTCAATGCCATCGGTGAATGGAAAAGTCTAGCCGACTTGATGCCGGAAATCGCCAACGTCTACTACCCGCGGGAAGAGTTCCGAAAGACCTACCGCGCAGCGATCGATAGACAGGCCGATCTTTATTCAGCCATGATTGACCGATGATCTACTCCCACTTCGGCTGACGCGCCAACCAGAGCGTAATCATTCCAAATACAAAAATTCCGACAATAGTCGCAAACGCCAAGTCGAAACTCTGGGTGTCGTCGTGCACTCGCCCCGCCAGCACCGGCCCGCCAGCAATCGAAACAATTTGCGCAAACTGATACAAGCCCATCAAACTCGCGTACTCCCTCAACCCGAACGTCTGCTGAACCACCAAAACAATCAACGCCCCTAACCCTCCGAATCCGAGACTGTAGACGAAGACCCCGACGACGATGAGCGGGATGCCGCCGAATGGGAGGATCATCAACCCGACGCCAACGGCTTGGAATGCGGTGCTCAAGACAGTCATCTTCCGGGCGCTGAAGCGTTCGCTGGCGCGTCCAAAGGCAAGCTTGGATACGATTCCCATCGTGGCGATGAAGGTCACTGCCGATGTGGCTGCCGCTGGAGCAAAACCGTTCTCGCCAAAGTGTTGTCGGAGCTGAGTCAATACGCCTTGGTAGGTGAAAGTTGCCGCTACGAGTCCGACGAGAGTGAGCCAAAAAGCCCATGTCTTGACGGCTTGTTTCACGGACATGCCGGCGCGGGCCGCGGCGGCGCTCGTAGACGGCCGCGGGCGGTGGGTCCGGCGCATCTCTACTTCGACGTCACGGGGTTTCTCGCGCATGAAGATCATAACGGCAATGGCGAGGCCGACCATGATGACGGCGAAGGTTATGTACGCCAATTCCCAATTGAACAGAGCGATGATGGTCGCGGCGAGTGGAGGCATGGTCATGCCGCCGAAGTTGTTGCCAGAAACCACGACGCCGGTCATGCGTCCCATCGAGTTCGGGAACCAGAGTCCGACCATCTTGCCTGCGGGAAGGACGGTTGCGCCGGGGAAGCCGGCGTAGACGAGTGCGGAGAGGGTGTACCAGTGCCAGAGTTCGGTGATGAACGGTCGGAGCGTAAAGCCGGTGGCGATTAAGACGAGGGATACGAACATGACGGGTCGCACGCCGAAGCGATCGGTCCAATATCCGATGACAGGAGCGAGGATTCCTGAAATGAAGGCGAAGGTGAGGGAGAGATTGAGTTCGGTTTGGTTCCAGCCGTAGCGAGCTTGCAGCGGCCCCGCGAACTCGCCGAACGCGTATTGCGTCATGCCGATCGACAGTCCGGTAGAGAGGAACACGAGAAGGGCGACGACGTAGCCGCGGTAGATGCGCCGGGTGGCGTGGATCGGCCTCGCGGCTATGGACAGGAGGATCAATGCTTGGCTTGGTTAAGGGAGTAGAAGCGTGAGATAAGGATACGCGACCAGTGACAGTGGTTGACCGCGCGGGTTCGAGTCTAGCGCGCGGTGGGATTGAACCGCGATATATCGACGCGACTAAGGTCAGTGCTCTAGGATGAACTGATTGTCTTGACGCTTCTAATCGTCAAGCGGTATGCGATGACTGTCCTTGCCAGCGTGACGGCGGCTTTTGTTTCGGCTTGCACTTCGGATGACCCTACACCTGCGGTTACCGTAACCGCAACGGCGACTGCTTCGCCCACCGTTCCTCCGACGCCGACACCGGAACCAAGTCCGACTGTCGCTCCGACCGCGACTCTGGCCCCTACGGCTACGCCGACCGCCACACCTACGTTCACCCCGACATCGACCAATACTCCCACATCGACGGCCACGTTCACGCCAACTCATACCGCCACGGCTACACGTACGCCGACACCGACCGCCACGCCTACGTTGACACCAACTCCGACGCCGACGGCCACGTTCACGCCGATTCATACCGCCACGGCAACGCATACACCGACCCCGACGGCCACACCCACGTTCACTCCCACTCCGACGCTTACCCCCACGCCGACACCCATGATCGACTATGACGTTGATGACGACGGTCAGATCGAGATCAGGTATCTAGAGCAACTGAATGCTGTACAGCACGATCCGGTCGGCACGGGGATGCCGAAAAACCTGTCGAGAGTTAAGCATCATCGATCCGCGTTTCCCTGGCCTGCGTTTGGGATGGGCTGTCCTGACGGCATATGTGAGGGCTATGAATTGATGAGAGATCTGGACTTCAGGGATCTTAATAGCTATGCTTCCGGAACGGTGAATAGTAAATGGACAGATGGTGTGGGTTGGCTGCCCATCGGTCTCGGAGACCGGAAATTCAGCGCGAAATTCAATGGCAATGGTTACACGATCAGCAACTTGTACATCAGTCGCCCTGGTGACACCAATACGGATCCCATTGGTCTCAACGCAACGGACTCTACGGGTTTGTTCGGTCGAACGACAGATGAAAGCGAGATTAGCAATGTGCGATTGCTCGATGTGCAATTGTTGGGGGTAGTTGCAGTTGGGGGATTGGTCGGTTCGAATAGCGGGAGAATCGACGGTGTCTACGTTAGCGGCAACGTGTCGGGGAATTCAGAGGTCGGCGGTTTGGCCGGTATCATTCTCGGAGAGATTGTGGATAGCTCCGCGGATGTGTCGGTGTCGGGAGCAAATGAAATCGGAGGTCTGGTGGGAGTGAGCGATGGACGAGTTTCGGGCAGTTCTGCGACCGGCGAGGTTACAGGAGATTCAAAAGTCGGTGGGTTGCTAGGGTATAGCGGAACCTCTGGAGTTATTGTCGTGAGTCACTTCGCCGGTACCGTGACAGGATGGCAATAATTGGGTGGTTTGGTCGGCCGCAGTGATGGTCAGATTGTTGGGAGTTATTCTGCAGGAACAGTATCTGGCAAGGGCGATGGCGATGAAAACACCCTGCAAGCAGACGGGGTGGTGGGATACCACGCGGGCGGGTTGGCGGGAGAAAATGGGGGTTCAATCACCAGCAGTTACAGCGATCAGTTACAGCGATGCCCAAGTGATAGGTAGTGGACGTGTAGGCGGTCTAGTAGGAGCGAATGACGGGTCAATCGTCGCTTAGTATGCGGCTGGCGATGTGTCAGGAGGTCACCAAGTTGGTGGGATAGTGGGAGTCAACCGTGAGGGTAGCGCGATAGTGACCAGCTACTCCGTCGGCAAATTGACAGAAAGTGGTGAGATCAGTGATGGGCTTGTCGGTTTGGTTGGCGGCAATTACCGGGGAGCAAGAGTCATCGATAGTTACTGGAACACTAACAGCAAGATGCAACAACAAGGCCTCAGTCTGGGCGCTGTTTCTGGAGCCAGAGACGCGACCACGGAGCAGATGCAAAGGCCTACCAGCTACTCCGGTACCTACAGCGGATGGAATTTGGATGTGGACAATCTTGACGGCGATTTCGACCCGTCGACGGAGCGTGATGATTTTTGGGATTTCGGCACGGTTGGTCAGTATCCGGTTCTGCAAGTAGATTTCGACGGAGACGGGGTGGCGAGTTGGCAGGAGCTCGGGTATCAACGTCAAGATGTGCCATAAACGGTTGTGGGATGCGCCGACGACGGGCGTTCCCTCTTCCCTGCGAGATGTGAAACTGGTGCCATTTCGCTCGCTTCCGACTCCAGAGGAGGGCGAGGAATATGCGCGCTCTGGTTAGCTGAGGCAATTAACAGCCTACAATGGAGTGATTGTGTCTGACTTTGCACTTATCAGGTGGCCGATTACGGCTGTTTTGGCTAGCTTGGGTTTGTGTATCGCGATGGCGGCGGTTTTTGCTTCTGCCTGCGTTGCTGATCGACCTACGCCCACACCCACGTCGACGCCTACGGAGACCCCGACACCTACGCCAACGCCGACCGCCAATCCATCGTTCACACCTACGCCGACACCTACTCCAACGCCGACCGCCACCCCTACTTTCACACCTACACCGCCACCCACTCCAACACCGACCGCCACCCCCACGTTCACACCGACTCCCACGGCCACCGATACGCCGACGATCACTCCTACGGCGACCCCGATGGATACACCTACAGCGACAGTCACATTTACGCCGACGCATACCGCCACTGCGACTCACACGCCGACTCCGACAAACACGCCCACGCCGACGACCACTCCTACACCCACACCGACGGCAACACCGACAGAAACGCCTACACCTACGCCTACACCGATACCGTTGATCGATTACGACGCTGACGACGATGGTCTGATCGAGATCAGGTATCTGGAGCAACTGGATGCTATGCGGCACGATCTAGACGGCGCAGGGATACATGAAGAATTGGTTGATGTGGAGATTTATCGATCCGCGTACCCCAGAGCGGAGCCTGACATGGGCTGTCCCTTCGGGATATGCGCTGGGTATGAATTGATGGCTGACCTGGATTTCATGGCTCGCGACAGCTATGCCTCTGGCTCAGTGAACAGGAAGTCGACAGGGGGTGTAGGTTGGTTGCCTATCGGGATCGGTGAAGAGAGGTTCAGTGCCAGATTCAACGGCAACGGTTACACAATCACAAACTTGTACATCAGTCGCGATGGTCTCGGCGATACCGGTTCAGCCGGTTTGTTCGGGGCGACAAGTGAATTGAGTGAGATCAGCAACGTGCGGCTACTTGATGTGGATGTGTCGGGCAATAGATCAGTCGGGGGACTGGTGGGTTTTAGCGGGGGTACAATCCGCGCCGCTTACGTAAGTGGCACGTTATCAGGGATTTTACGAGTCGGCGGTTTGGTGGGCGGGAACTTCGGGGAGATTATGGATAGCTCCGCCAATGTGACCGTGTCGGGAGAGGATGAAATCGGCGGACTGTCGGGGTCTAGCGTTGGACGAGTAGCGGACAGTTACGCGATGGGAGAGGTTTCGGGCCAGCGTTCAGTCGGAGGTTTGCTCGGCATTAGCAGCGATTCCGGAATGATAGTCGGGAGCTATTTCACCGGTAGTGTGACAGGAATAGAAGAGCTGGGCGGTTTAGCGGGATGGAATCACGGTGAAATCATAGGGAGTTATTCTTCAGGAACAGTGTCTGGCAGGCCTGGAGAGAGCAGCCAAGATGCTGGTGGATTGGCGGGAGTAAATCATGGCTCAATCATCAGCAGTTACAGCGTTGCACAGGTGAACGGGGTCGATCGGATTGGTGGCCTGGTCGGAGACAACGAAGGTACGATCATATCCAGTTACGCTACTGGCAACGTGTCCGGACATACGCACGTAGGTGGTCTCACAGGGTCTAACATTGGGATGATCAGTGCCGTCTATGCAAGTGGAAATGTGTCGGGTGAAGCCGCTGTGGGCGGATTGTCTGGAAATAATTGGTACAGAAATAATTGGTACAACGGCGGCGCGATCATCACGAGTTACGCTATTGGCAGAGTGACAGGAGAGCACCTATTCAGGCGCGAGGATATACAAGCGATTGCTGGGTTCGTTGGCGCAAATGAAGGAGGAGGAAGGATCATCGACAGTTACTGGGATTCTCAGAGATCGGGACAAAGGAGAGGTGTGGATGTAGGCAGTGCTTCCGGGGTTACAGGCGGAACTACACCGCAGATGCAAAGGCCTACCGGCTACACAGGCATCTACAGCGCCTGGAATGTTGATATAGACAATGCCGATGGCGATTTCGACCCGACGACAGGACAGGACGATCTTTGGGATTTCGGCAACCCTCGACAGTATCCGGTGCTGCGAGTTGATTTCGACGGAGACGGTACGGCGAGTTGGGAGGAGTTCGGGGACCAACGGGGCAATTGAGGCAGCGGATGCCCAGGAAGTGGACTTACCGGGCGATTTAAGTGATTGCGGGTTACGCGGGGTATCTGGTCGATCAAAAGACAATTCGCCGTTAGTGACGTAGCCTATTAGCTGGGCGGTGGACAGCGGAGGGTTCGGGTGAAATCGGCGTGTAAACTTTGGTAACTCACGAAGGACTATCAACCAAAAACGGGGTCAATGGACTATGCGCACGAGCAAGATCAGAGCGGCGATTAACAATAAATCAAAAGTTTACGGCATAACCTTCACCTTACCAGCGCCAGCTCTTGCCGAAATGGCGGGCTACGCCGGTTTCGATGTGCTGCACCTCGACATGGAGCACGGCGTCTTCGATTGGAACGACGTCGAGGCGATGTGTCGCGCTGGCGAGTTGCATGGGATGACTTGCACGGCTCGCATCCCAAACACCGAAACCGACACCATCCTGCGGGCATTCGACCGAGGTCTCATGGGTATCTTGTGCCCCCATGTCGATAACCCGGAGCAGGCAGAACGGATCGCGAAAGCGGCACGTTTCGGTCCCGAAGGGGAGCGGAGCTTCGGCACCTCAAGGGGACGAGAGTATGGAATGGCGGGGCACGAATCGCCAGACTACATGGCGGGCTTCAACGAGCAGGTCACAGTTGCGGCGCAGATCGAGACGGCGAACGCGGTCGAGACGATCGACGAGATCTTGGCGGTTGAGGGAATCGACCTTATCGCATTCGGCTCCAACGACCTCGCCCAATCCATGGGTTACCCAGGCTATCCGAACCATCCCGAGGTGCGTGCCGCCGAAGACCGCGTCCGTGAAGCCACGCACGCCGCGGGGCGGTTACTGACTGAGGATATCGAGGTCGGGATCAATCTCGTGCAGTGGCTGCCGGATATTTGGGCGAAATGGCTCGAGACTGCAAGGGTCTAGAGTGTGCACTGTGTTGTGGTCGCGTGTCGACGCATAGCCCGATCAGACCGCGTCATGAGCGTTGTCGAAGTGGAATCGCTGTGCCTTTGGCTCAGGTTTCGGAGCGGGCTCGTCCCTGGACGGATCGGAGGTGGTCGGTGGAGATTCCGAAGACGCGGCTGTCGAGAGCGACGCCGCTGATCTCGGCGTGGGCGATACAGTCGTCGAACTCGATCTCGAGTTTGTCGTCGCCGTCGTCCCACTTGATGTGGTCGATGACGTATTCGTGTCCGGCGATGTCGAACGTCCGGTCGGTGATGGATCCGAAGCTTCCATGCTCGTATTCGTACTGATCTCCACTGCTCCCGGATTCGATGATCGTGGACCAGTCCTCGGGCGGGCATGTTCCAGTCGTGGCGTCGATTTCTAGGGACCAGGCACCCCATTCGTCGTCCTAGGTTGTTCCATCGCCGCTGGCCCGGACACGGAACGTGTGCTGCGTGTTGCGCTGCAGGCTGGAGACGGCCTTGGATGCGTACGCGATGGTTCCGGGCGGGGTGCCGTTGCCGAGTCTCGGACGCCTCTGCGCGTTCTGGTTCCGGGGAGATGGCATGAAAGGTATGACGTTCCGGTGTCCGGAAAGGTTCCGTTCCTATGCGGTGGTAGGCTCCGTCGGGCGTCGGGCTCCCCTGGCTCCTCTGGGGATGCTTCAGACGAGCGTCTCCGCATTTTACTGCGATGGCGGTGTTCGGACGTTGGCGGGTTCGGAGGCTGGGCTTTCGGCGCTGGCGCTGAGGGCGCCGGGCTGGAGGTCGTTGGTGTCGGAGTATGCGGTCTCCGTGTTGCCGGTGTCTTCGACGATGGTCGTGAGCTCGTCGTCGCCTAGGACCCTCCTGAGGATCCTGTACCCGGTGATGGTGGCGTTGTCGGAAGGCGCGTCCCACGACAGGTCGACTTGGGACGGTCCCTCGGCTTGGGCGGAGAGGTTCTCGGGCTGCGGCGGCGGCTCCTGTGCGGCGGCGCCCGACGGCTCGGGCACGGGTGTCGCGGTGGGAACAGGCGTGTCTGTCGGTGTCGGAGTTTCAGTCGGCGTGGCGGTCGGCGTCGGCGTCGGTGTGTCTGTGGGTTCCAGCGTCGGCGTCGGCGTGGCGGTAGGCTCTGGCGTGTGCGTCGAGGTTGGAGTGGGCGTGGGAGTCTCTGCAGGTTCCGGCGCAGGAGTCTCAGTCGGAGTGGGTGTGTACGTCGGCGTGGCTGTTGGCGTCGGTGTCGGGGTGTCTGCAGGTTCCGGTCGCGGCGCCTCAGTTGGAGTAGGAGTCGGTGTGTCCGTCGGGGTCGCTGTATGTGTAGGGGTGGCAGTCGGCGTCGGTGTGGATGTTGAGGTTGCCGTCGAGGTATGCGTGGCTGATGTCGTAGCTGCGGGGGTAGTAGTTGGTGTGGCCGTCGGGGTCGCCGTATGTTTAGGAATGGCAGTCGGCGTAGGTGTAGCCGTCGAAGTGGGGGTATGTGTCGCGGTAGCCGTCGGCGTCGATTTCAGCGTCAATTTCGAAGCGGAGGTGGGTGTCGCGGTTGGGGAGAGCACCTCTTTGCCGGGGATCGGGAGGGGTAGCGCGGGCGTAGCGGTTAGGTTGTCGTAGGCGCTCAGCTGGATTCGGTAGTAGGAGTTGAGTTCGTCGATGCCGGTCATGAAGACTGAGCCGCCCGCACTTCTTGCGGCGTCTTCGTTGCGGGACTTCACGATCGCGGCGATCTTCTCCTCGAATTCGGCGAGAGGGTACTCGGTCAGCGGAAGCAAAGCTCGCAGCCTCTCCGCCTCTGCCGCGTGGCGGCTTCTCTGCGCAGCATCTGCGGGCGACCAAGGGGCTTTCGCGCCGTGTGTGTGGCCTTTGATGCTGCCTTCCAACCTTGACTTGTGTCTGGAGACTACAACTACCTGTCCGCTCTCGTCTCGCTGCACGTCCCAGTAGCTGTATAGTCCCCATGCCTCCACGAATTTATTCAAGGCGTTGGATAGAAAGAACACCCACTCGCCGCCCTCGAACTGGGCGACGGTCTTGTTCTTCACTTTCTCCAACACGTCGGTGCGTATCCGCGTCGGATCGTAATCGTCTCGGAGCCTGAGAAGAGAACCTATTCCCCCGCCTATCATCTCCCGATGAGCTATCATCGTGACGCGTGACGGACCCTTGCCGAAGATGTAGTCTCTGACGTCCACATCGACGAAACAGTTGAAGTCAATTCCAGTGTCGTATCCGACGCTGCCATCCTGATAGGTCCAAGCCTCATAGATAGCCATGTAGGATCCGCACCTCGTGGTGCCGGGCACTACTACGCCCCTCATTACCACGTGGGAGCCTTTCACGGGGTTATAGCGTGAATCGTAGCGCCGAGTCACATTATTCTCAAGGGCGAGCACTTCCGCGTCTATAGGCCCAGACACTGCATGGGCAATTTCGGTTTCGATGGTTTGCACGCTTCGTCGTGCGCACGGATCGATCTGGGCTCCTGACAAGGCTTGGCAGGGAGGCACTCTTTCGGTGAAATAGTCGCGTGGTTCCGCAGCGTCTGTGGAAGAACAGGCTGCGGCAATCAATGCAAGCGCAGAGACGGCAGCCACGATCAATATGACTGATATGTGCATGTGTTTCACAATCATTGTCTAGCCTCTTCAATCGTCATCTGGACTGGAACCAAGTTGTGACCGCCGCTATATCGTAGGGCTTGGGCGCGCAGTCGTCCGAAACCGCCTCACTCATAATTGAATAGGTTGACACCGTGTTGTGATTCTCAATGCCGAATACATGCCCTCCTTCGTGCAGAACGGTGCGATATAGAGTATCGCAGGAGGAGTTCGCGGGCGTGTTCCACAAGTTCGGATACGTATAACTTAATCCAACGACGATGCCTTGCAGGTCCGATGTCGTGTCATCTGGGTTTTCAAGTTGCCGCGCCGTGCATCCTAACGCCGTTTCATCCGCCGGAACTCCGCACCTCGTTTCCATGAAAAAGTCGCCAACACCTATGACCACGGAATCCCTGGTACCGTCATTGCAGTTGTGGGTGTTCACACGTGTGGCCCGGATCAGCGGCACGGCGTTCTCCCATTTCTCGAGACCCGCTGCTATCGCATCGTCGGTATATTGCGAGTGGCCCGTGGGAAAGGTGTTTTCGCAGATGGTGTACTGGTACTCCTTGTCGTCCCAGAGGTCCTCGTCGATGTCGTCAAAAAGTTCGATCGGTCCGACGGAGCCCGTGTAGGTGGAGTCGGTCGGATAGACGAATACTGGGTCGGACCAGTCTGATTCGTATCCCCCCGCGCGACCTCTTTGACCTGCACCCGGTACAGGGTCTCCAACGCCAGCTGCTGGATGGTGACGCTGTTGTCGGTGGAAGTAGCGCTGGCGGGCGTGGTCCATGTCTGGGGGAGGGGGGAGCAGGGCCCGATTCCCTGGTCATCGTCCGGATTGATACACTCGCGAGCGTAGCGGACCTTGTACGTCTGGGCCGGGTTCTCGCCGTCCCACCTCACGACGGCGCGTCCCGCGGTGAATCCCGTGCTGTCGCCGTTGGCGCGCAGGTTCCGCGGCGGGTCTGTGACGGTGATCGATCGCGAGGACGCCGCGACGTCGGTGGAGCCGCTTCTAAGCGTGACTGTGAGCGTGTCGGTTCCTGCAGCGCATCCATGCACATTCACTATCAACAGGAACGTTCCGTCGTCGGGGATGGCGCTGGTGCCGATGGAGAAAACTTTCGAGTCACTGCTGTCCGTTCCGGTGCACGAATCGATCTTCAACACGTCGGTGGCGCTGGTGGATAATCTGACAGTGTATGATCGAGACCCGTCCAGGTTCTCCCCTCTCACGGTGGCAATGGCGGGGGGGCCTTGGTGTTCGATCTGAGATAAAGAGAGACTCGGTACGGCGACGGTGCCGGGCAGGACCGGGTCCGACAGGCTGCTGTAGGCTCCGCAATCGTCGTCGTCGTACGAGGAGGTGTCGCAGACTCTCACCTTGGCCTTGTAGTAGTTTCCGGTGATGAGCATGGCGGAGGTGAGGGAGGCCTTGTCGCCTGCAGGGATGCTCGTGATAAGACTCGGTTTTTCGCTTCTGACGCGTGCGTAGTGCCCGGTCTCGGTCTCGGACGAGAGGATGTCGATCTGGTAGTACCCGGGCGCTTTGGGCACGGAGTATTCGATTTCCAAGGTGCCGGAGGTTCCGCTCGGCTTTGCGACGGACAGGATGCGAGGCACGGCGGTGACGGTGACGGAGCGTGTGTCGGTGTCGACGGTATTCGTTCCGGATAGCAGCGTCGCGGTGAGCGTGTCGCTTCCCGCGGCGCATGCGTAGAGGGTGACGTTGTTCACGGTGTATGAGAGATTGCCGGATCCGGCGTCGAATTCGACGGAATCGGTGCTGTTCGTGCCGGCGCAGGAGTTGAACTTGAGGGCGCTGCTGGAGCCGGTTTCCACTCGGATGTTGTAGCTGACCGAAGACGAGAGTCCAGTCGCGGATATGGTGAACTGATCGCTGTCGCCTATCTCCATCGAAGTGTCGAGTAAGGAGATGGAGATCGTGGGCGCGGTGACTGTGACGGTCTGGGAGATGTCGTCGTCGACGGTGGTGCCGCGCCGTATCGCGGCGTCGATGTCGTGACTCCCGGCGGAACATGCGTAGACGGTGGCGGTCGTGCTGGCCGAGGTGCTGCTGGCGGGTACGGTGTAGTCGTGATCGTCGTCGGTGCAGGTCGAGTCGAAGCTGAGGCCGGAGGCGGCTTCGACGCGGACGTTGTAACTCAGAGACGACGATAGCCCGGCGGCGGATACCGTGAACGTGTCGCTGTCGCCCGGCGCCATCGAAGTGTCGAGTCCGTAGATGTAGATCGAGGGCGCGGTGACGGCGACGGTCTGGGAGATGTCGTCGTCGACGGTGGTGCCGCGCCGTATCTCGGCGTCGATGTCGTGGCTCCCGGCGGAACATGCGTAGACGGTGGCGTTCGTGCTGGCCGATGTGCTGTTTGCGGGGACGGTGTAGTCGTGATCGTCGTCGGTGCAGGTCGAGTCGAAGCTGAGGCCGGAGGCGGCTTCGACGCGTATGTTGTAGCTCAGAGACGACGATAGCCCGGCGGCGGATACCGTGAACGTGTCGCTGTCGCCCGGCGCCATCGAAGTGTCGAGTCCGTAGATGTAGATCGAGGGCGCGGTGACGGCGACGGTCTCGGAGATGTCGTCGTCGACGGTGGTGCCGCGCCGTATCTCGGCGTCGATGTCGTGGCTCCCGGCGGAACATGCGTAGACGGTGGCGTTCGTGCTGGCCGATGTGCTGTTTGCGGGGACGGTGTAGTCGTGATCGTCGTCGGTGCAGGTCGAGTCGAAGCTGAGGCCGGAGGCGGCTTCGACGCGTATGTTGTAGCTCAGAGACGACGATAGCCCGGTGGCGGATACCGTGAACGTGTCGCTGTCGCCCGGCGCCATCGAAGTGTCGAGTCCGTAGATGTAGATCGTGGGCGCGGTGACGGCGACGGTCTCGGAGATGTCGTCGTCGACCGTGGTGCCGCGCCGTATCGTGGCGTCGATGTCGTGGCTCCCGGCGGAACATGCATAGACGGTGGCGGTCGAGTCGAAGCCGAGGCCGGACCCGGCCTCGATGCGTATGTCGTAGCTGAGCGAGGACGACAGTCCGGTGGCGGATACCTTGAATGTGTCGCTGTCGCCCGGTGCCATCGAATTGTCGAGCCCGGAGATGGATATGGAGGGTGAGGCGACGGCTACAGTACTGGCGGCATCGTCGTCGACGGTTGTTCCGCGCCGTATCGCGGCGTCGATGTCGTGATTTCCGGCACCCCTGGAAATCCGGCATAAACAATCGCCGACAACGTATACCGATGCCAAAACTCAGTTATCAGCGGGCGGCGAGCGAAACCAATCGCAATGAGAACCAGTGAAATAAACATCACAGGTCGCACGCCGAAGTGAACAGTCCAAATTTCGATGACGCGAGCAAGGATGCCGAAAATGAAAGCGAAAGTTAGGGAGAGGTTGAGTTCGGTCTGGTTCCACCCGTACCGATCCTGCAACGGCCCCGCAAACTCCCCAAAACGCATACTGCGTCATACCGATCGAAAATTCCGTCGATAGGAAGTCGAGTAACGCGACAACATTGCCCCGATACAGGCGAAGCGCGGCGTGGATCGGCCTCGCGGCTAGGGACGGGAGTTTCAATACGTGGCTTGGTGCGGGGGAGGAGAAGCGTGAGATAAGGACACGCGACTAACACCATTTGGTTAACTGCCAGAGGTCATGTCTGGCGCGCCGTTGGAATCAAATTCGGAAACATCGACGCGACTAAGACCGACAATTTAGGATGAATTGATCTTGTTGACGCTTCTAATCAAGGTGTATCCCATGACTGTCCTTGGCAGCGTGACAGCGTTGCTTGCAATGACGGCTGTTTTCGTTTCGGCCTGCACCTCTGCAGACCCTATTCCTACGGTTGCCGTACCCGCAACGGCGACTGCTTCGGCTACCGTTCCTCCAACGTTTACACCGGAACCTGCGCCAACAGTTACACGGCCGCCGGCCGTCACATTCACGCCAGGCTCTCCTGTTACACCCACTTTAACGAGTACACCTACTTTCACCTCTACGCCGACGCACACGGCTACACCGACGCCGACCATAACTCCTACATTCACTCCGACACCTATTCCAACGTATATACCTCCAGCGACTGCCACGCTTACGCCAACCGCTATTCCCACCGCGACGATTACTCCCCCGCCAACAGATACCCCTTCAGCGACTGCGACATTCACGCCAACCGCTACGCTCACTGCGACGTTTACTCCCACCCCTACTGCCACTCCTACATCTACACCGACCCCTACACCGACCGCCACATTCACACCGACTCCAACTCCGACTCCCACGCCGATACCGTTGATCGATTATGACATTGACAACGACGGCCTGATCGAGATCAGGCATTTAGAGCAGCTGGATGCTTTGCGGCACGATAGATTTGGCGCAGGGATACATGAAGAATTGGTCAATGTGGAGATTTACCGATCCGCGTACCCTAGGGCGGAGTCCGGCATGGGCTGTCCCTTCGGCATATGTGACGGCTATGAATTGATGAGGGATCTGGACTTCAGGGCTCGCAACAGCTATGCGTCTGGCTCAGTGAACAGCAAGTGGATAGGGGGTGTAGGTTGGCTGCCCATCGGGATCGGTGAAGAGAAGTTCAGTGCCAAGTTCAATGGGAATGGTTACACGATCACCAACTTGTACATCAGCCGCGATGGCCTCGGTGATACAGGTTCAGCGGGTTTGTTCGGGCGGACAAGTGAATCGAGCGAGGTCAGCAATGTGCGGCTACTTGATGTGGACGTCTTGGGCAATAAATCAGTCGGGGGACTGGTGGGTTTTAGTGGGGGTACAGTCCGCGCCGCTTACGTCAGTGGCGCGGTATCAGGGATTTTCGGGGTCGGAGGTTTGATCGGCGATAGCTTCGGGAAAATTATGGATAGCTCCGCCAATGTGACGGTGTCGGGAGAGGATAAAATCGGCGGTCTGTCAGGGACTAGTGTTGGACTAGTAGCAGACAGTTTTGCGATGGGCAAAGTTTCGGGGCAGCGTTTAGTCGGTGGGTTGCTCGGCATTAGCGGCGATTCCGGAATGATAGTCGGGAGCTATTTCACCGGTAGCGTTGCAGGGGTAAGTGTGCTGGGCGGTCTAGCTGGACGGAATGATGGCGAGATCATGACGAGCTACTCACTAGGGAGAGTGTCCAGCAATACCGGGGACGACCAAGGGGCTATCGGCGGGTTGGCGGGGATAAATTACGGCTCAATCATCAGCAGTTACAGCGTTATGCAGGTGAGAGGTATCGAGCAGGTGGGTGGTCTAGTAGGATTCAACAACGGAAGTATTATGTCCAGTTACTTTGCAGGAAGTGTGTCTGGCCTGTTTCTGGTAGGAGGTCTCACAGCGTCGAATAATGGGATCATCCGCGCCGCGTACACGACTGGCGATGTGTCAGGCGAAGGTGTAGTGGGTGGATTGTCTGGAGGTAACTCAGATGAAGGCGTGATAATAACCAGCTACGCCGTCGGCAGGGTGATAGAAAGGCGTGTAGGTCGCGATAGGGTTGCGGCTTTGGTTGGCGGTAACTTTGAGGAGGGAAGAATCGTCGACAGTTACTGGGACACTCAGAGCACAAGGCAGCGTCGAGGCGTGGGCGAAGGTAGCTCTTCTGGAGCCGCAGGTGCAACTACGGCGCAGATGCAAAGGCCTACCGGCTACACAGGCGTCTACAGCGCGTGGAAAGTTGATATAGACAATGCCGATGGGGATTTCGACCCGTCGACGGGGCGGGACGATCTGTGGGATTTCGGCACGTCAAGTCAGTATCCCGCACTTCTAGTGGATTTCGACGGGGATGGTGTGGCGACTTGGCAGGAATTCGGGGATCAACGGGGCAATTGAGGCCGCGGATGCCCAGGAAGTGGAATTACCGGGCGATTTAAGTGATTGTGGGTGACGCGGGGTACTTGGTCCATCAAAGGACAATTCGCTGTTAGTGACGTAGCCTATTGGCTGGGCGATGGACAGCGGAGGGTTCGGGTGAAATCGGCGTATCAACTTTGGTAACTCACGAAGGACTATCAACCGAAAAATGGGGTAAATAGATTATGCGCACAAGCAAGATCAGAGCGGCGATTAACGATAATCAAAAATTTGCGGCATAACCTTCACCTCCCCAGCGCCAACTCTTGCCGAAATGGCGGGTTACGCCGGTTTCGACTTTCGGCACCTGGACATGGAGCATGGCGTATTCGATTGGAACGATGTCGAGGCGATGTGCCGAGCCGGCGAGTTGCACGGTATGACATGTACCTCACGTATCCCCGACACCGAAACCGACACCATCCTACGCGCCTTCGACCGCGGCCTCATGGGCATCCTGTGCCCGCACGTCGACAACGCGGATCAGGCCCAACGGATCGCCAACGCCTCCCGATTCGGCCCGGTTGGAGAGCGCAGCTTCGGCACATCCCGCGGCCGAGAATACGGAATGGCCGGTCTCTCCTCGCCGGACTACATGGCTAGCTTTAACGAGCAGGTGACTGTGGCGGCGCAGATCGAGACGGCGAACGCGGTCGAGACGATCGACGAGATCTTGGCGGTTGAGGGCATCGACCTGATCGCATTCGGCTCCAACGACTTGGCACAGTCGATGGGATATTCGGGCTACCCGAACCACCCCGAGGTGCGCGCGGCGGAGCAACGCGTCCGCGACGCGACCCATGCGGCGGGAGCATTGCTGACGGAAGACGTCGAGGTGGGGATCAATCTGGTGCAATGGTTGCCGGACATTTGGGCGGAGTGGCTCGCGTCGGCGCGGGGTTAGCGATGTCCGATTGGGTTGGGATGTCGTTGTCCACGCCTGTGAGCGTGTCTAAAAGACTTACACATACGTGATTCCAATGGGGCATTGGCTATGGCAAGAGTTCAGCTGGTAGTACCTGACGCAGACAAAGACCGTTACGTGCATCAGGCGCGGCGCGAGGGGATGTCTTTGAGCGCATGGTTGCGGAAGGCGGCATCAGATCGGTTAAAAAAACCAAAACGAAGGGAAGTTCGAATCGCCAGAGGAAATGCGTGCGTTTTGGGAGGAGTGCGACTCCAAGGCCGGTTCAGGTCGCGAACCGGATTGGGGAGAGCATTTGAAGGTTATTGACGAGTCGCGTGCGAGAGGGTTTACGAACACGTGATCTTCGTCGACGCGGACGTGTTCATTTACGGTGCTGGTGGCGAGCACCCATTCAAGCAAATGTCGAGAGAGTTTTTCGACAGATCAGCGTTGGACCGCTTTCAGTTGGCGACATCGGCAAAAGTGTTGCAGGAATTGATGTACGCCTACCTGCCTGCTTATCGATTTGATGAACTGGGTTCCGCGATGGCGGTTATATCCCGATACGGCATCGAAGTCTGGCCACTGGAGCGAGATGATGTGATGTTGGCTTGGCAACTGCGCGCAGAGCACCCGCATTTGAGCGCGCGTGACCATTGCCACTTGGCGTCGTGCCGTCGGCGCGATGTCAGCGACATGATGACGTTCGACCAATCGCTCCGCGCAGCGTTTGGCCCGATTTGATCACTGCCTGGAATTTCGCGTACACGGGTTCGACAGGCCACTAGGTGTAAGGCGGATTGACAGACGGCGGCAGCCCTACAATGACGTATCCTTGTGAGCAATCCGAAGAAGCGGTGGAATAGAAGGAGATCGCAATCGTCATGGCTTCGTCAACATCAATCTGCAATCCGGACGGACTCAAGTGGGAACCGGTGCCGCACTGGCCCAAGTTGCCGATGGGCGTTTCGTTCTTTGGCGATGCGACATCGGTAGCGGTCGACTCGCACGACAATGTCTACGTCTTCAACCGAGGAACCGACCCCGTATGTGTCTTCAGCCCCGAAGGTGATCTGCTCCGCACCATGTTGCACGACACCGTGACGCGTCCGCACGGCATCGAGATCGACGAGGACGACAACATCTACGTTGTGGATGACGATGGGCACTACGTCCGCAAGTTCGACCAAGAGGGCGTCGAGCAAATGACCATCGGTGTTCAAGGCGAACCATGCGAATGGCAGGGCGGAGGTTACTTCAACCGACCAACCGACATCGCCATTCAGCCCGACACCGGCGAACTATTCGTCTCGGACGGTTACGGCAACTCCCGCGTTCACCGATTCGACCCCGACGGCAAGCACATGCTCTCATGGGGCAAACCCGGCACCTACGACGGCCAGTTCAGCCTGCCCCACAACATCTCCATGCTCGGAAACGACCAAGTCATCGTCGCCGACCGCGAAAACTTCCGAGTCCAAATCTTCACCCTCGACGGAGAATACGTCGACCAGTGGCACATCCACCACCCGATGTCCGTCACCCAAGGCAAAAATGGCGATGACAAGATCTACATCGGCGACATGATCCAGCCCGCGGTCCAGCGAGGCGTCCCCGACCTCGGCGCACGCGTCTCCATCCTCACCGCCGACGGCCAACTGATCGAGCGCTTGGGCAACCCGCAACCCGGCATGGGCGTAGACCAATTTACCGCCCCGCACGGCATCTCCACCGATTCCCAAGGCAACGTCTATGTCGCCGAAGTCGCCTACACCAACTACTACTCCAGCCCCGAGAACAGCGGAATGGATGAACCTCCAAGAGGCGAGATTGTCAGCCTTCGGAAGTGGCAGCCGGTCAACGCTGCGTGATTTTCGCCATTCACTCTGATGTTACGCAACATGCGTAGTATCATGTCCTTTCGGACTGGTGAAACAGTCTCGAAATTGACAGATAAGTTTCAGAGCGAATGGCCGAATGAACACATCGGATTGGTTAGCCGCAGCCGGCATCGGCGCGTCAACCGCTACATTAGCAGCAGTTGGTTTCGGTGCCGTTTGGCTTCAACATAATCTAGAAAACTTGCGACTGAAACGTGCAGTCTTCATGAGAGTAGTGGGCAACGCTCACGGGATACTATTCGATTGCCAAGATTTCAAGGAAACTCATGCGTTCAACGAAGCAGGAATTACGGCGATCAACGAAGTCCGCTCCGCCTTCCCTGAAAAGGAAGTGCACCGCGCTTGGTCTCAGTGGTACGCGTCGAATGACATCGGCGACTTTGTGGTCCTCATCCAAGCTATGAGCGTTGCTTGTAAGCTAATGCAATACCAAAAGATGCGGCCAGAGCAAGTTGGTGAAACAATACGATGCAGCTGTCTGCCCGTCGACCTGGGGGACACGACCTGATATGACGAAGGAAAAACAGCCCAAAATCCATCCAAAATCCGATCGCAGGTACAACTGGTATCTCGATTTCAAAAAACGAGAAGAAGACGCCAAAAAAAGTGCCGACGACAAGCAGACTGTCGACGCCCGCACCGAGAGTTGACCTAAGACGACCACCGTATCAGCCCATTCCCGCACCCGCAGCAACGACTCAGATGTCCGAAAAGACCAAGGAGTACTCACTCAACCATGCCATACAAACCCATCCCATACTGGGCAAAACTCCCCCATCCGATGTCGTTCAAAGAAGCGACTTCGGTCGCCGTCGATTCACAGGACCGCGTCTACATCTTCAACCGCGGTAACTGGCCAATGATGATCTTTGATGCCGATGGTAACTTCCTTGAGACGTGGGGGGCAGGCGAGTTCAACCGTCCCCACGGCATCTTCATCGACGGCGACGACAATCTGTACCTCGCCGATGACGACGACCATGTCGTCGAGAAGCGCACTCCGTCGGGGGAGGTAATCTTCCGATTGGGCGAGCGCGGAAAACCCGCGGCATGGCAGGAGGGCGACCCGTTCAATCGACCGACTGATATCGTCGTGCATCCGGAGTCGCGAGACATATTCATTACCGACGGCTACGGTAACTCGAGGGTCCACAAGTACGATTCCGACGGCAACCACATCCAATCGTGGGGATCGCCGGGCGCATTGGATGGGCAATTCAGCCTCCCCCACAACATCTGCCTGTTAGGTGGCGACAAAATCGTCGTGGCAGACCGTGAAAACTTCCGCATCCAAATCTTCAGCCTTGACGGTGATTACCTGGGGCAGAAACACATGCATCGGCCAATCGCTGTCGCCAATGGACGGGCGGACGACGACAGAATTTACGTAGCCGAAGCCGGAGCACCGCCGGTCCAGGCAGGCGTACGCAACCTCGGCCAACGCGTCGTCGTTCTCGACACCGACCTAAACGAAGTCGACTCATTCGGCGCGGGCCTTGCTGGCGAGGGCCACGACCAATTCATCGCGTCGCACGGCATCGCGACCGACTCTTCGGGCGCGGTCTACATCGCCGAGGTTTCTTACACGAATACGGGTTCGAACCTGAACCCGCCGCGTGAGGTTACTAGCCTGCGGAAATGGGCGCCTGCGTAAGTCCTTCCCCCTTGATGCCCAAGCGAGATTAAAGGGGTTATAGACACTTCATTGCTGCGCTCGTTCAGCTCTCCATCCCGCAATCTGCGCCGCATGCTCATCATAGTGGAGGAACGTCCATTCGTCGATCAACCGACGTCTCGGGTGGTCTTGACGGAAGTGACCGGTTGGCGCATTGGCGAGCGCATCGCGAAGGCGACGGTGAGTGGATTCGAGTCGCTCGATGATTTGTCGCGGCGACCTCCCAAGCATTTCCGAGACAACTTTCGCGTTAAATTCGTCGACATCCGGTTCGGGGTAGTCGTAACCGTCGTCGGGCGTCTTAAGCGCCGTCATCAGGAGACGTTCCCAGGCGCTGATGTGCCAAAGAATCTCGTTCACCGACCAATCACCGCATGCACCGGGAGTTGAGGCATCTTCGCTGCGAAGTTCATTGAACGACGAGCGCAATCGTCTCCACGCATCATCGATGGCTAGGATGATCAAGCGTTTGGTCGTGTCTGGGTTTTGTTGTTGCATGGGACTTCGCCACTCATGAGAATACGATGGTATTCTTTGCGCAGCACTTATCTGCGTATCGTTTTCAATAAACATTCAGTTGGAGAAGAGCAATGTCGGAAGGACGAGTTCGAATGTCAGGTGCGAAGGTGTTCTGGACACCGATAATCTCATTCGCGATTCTAGGCGCGCTCATATTAGGAGCAGTTGTGTTCGGCAACCTCGTCGTCGATCGCGCCGACGGTTGCAGGCCAGTTGGATCGGATTCACAAGTTGGCTCTTCAGACGATGCGACATCTTTGCTCGTTTATTCTGATCGGCACGACGCGTTGATGTTGTGCGACGTTCCTCGAGAAATTGCTGAATACCATCCACCCGAACGAGACCAAACCGTAGTTTGGCTTGAAGATTCGTTGTCCTACCTTGAACCGGTTTACGTCGACAAGACGCATTATGAGGGATTTTTGAGGATCAAGGGCAGCGATCTAACTAGAGACGCGGCTCTGTTTCCAAGCGAAGAAAATTTCTCGTACGATGGCGATTTTGGCGCAGTTCCGGTTTATGTGAAAGGCGAATTCGGCAGTCTCGAGGATTGTGGGGATTTCAGTGAGAATTCCTACGAAAGCGATGATTTCGACGGATTCGATGGTTCGGACATGTTTCACCCAGACAGAATTCAATCGTGTTGGATCGAGCGTGACTTCTTATATGAAAACTTGACGATTAACGGCGATTAATCGGACCGGGCGTCGTTCGTATCCGACGGGTAGTCGACATCATATAGATTGCGACGCTCAAACCCTACATGCCGTAACATGCATCACAACGCAATCGAACTTGACGCCTGCGGGCGAGGAGCAATGTCATGACTATCGTTGGCGATGGAGATTTCAGGTATGAAGTAGTGCCGGAGTGGCCCAAGAAGATGCCCGAAAGCTGGAAATTCGGCATGGCCTCAGATGTCGCAGTCGACTCCAAAGACCGCGTATGGGTCTTCGCCCGCGAGCAGCACCCTGTCTCGTGGTGGACCACCGACGGCGAGTTAGTGGGAAGTTGGGGATACGGCCTCACATTGGGCATCGCACCAGATTTCTTCTTCCGCGAACCGCACGGAATTTTCATCGATTCTGACGACAACATCTGGCTGTCGGAAAAGCAGCGCCACATCGTCACCAAACACAACCAGTCCGGCGACATACTCATGGAACTCGGCAATCGAGACTGGGCGGCCGTGACCAACACTTGGGACGGGCGGCACGGCGAACCCTTCAACTCGCCCACGGGCATCGCGATCGGTCCCAGCGGCAAGGTCTACGTCTCCGACGGCTACGGGAACCGCCGGATCCATCGCTTCTCAGCCGACGGCGAATTTGAGATGAATTGGGGAATTCCAGGCGATGGACCCGGCGAATTCGCACTAGTTCACAACGTCGGCGTCGATGAAAACGGTCGCGTTTACGGTTGCGACCGAGAAAACAACCGGGTTCAAATTTTCGACGGAGACGGCAACTTCATTTCCGAATGGACCGACGTGTCCGCGCCAGGCGACATCCACTTCCGGGACGGATTAGCCTACGTCGCGGAGCAGGGCGGGAATCGAGGCGTCTCAATCTGGACCCTCGACGGCGATCTGGTCACGCGATGGCGCGGTGATGACGATGCCAAGATCCTTGGAGCCGCGCACGGCATCTGGACCGACTCTGGCGGCAGCATCTACGTCGCCGAGATCGGAACACCGGAAATGGGTCAACGCGTGCGCAAGTTCCAGAAGCTGTAAGGAACACTCATCTTAACGAGGCTTCGACGAGTTCGCGCAAAACGTTGGCCAACAGAAACACGATCAAACCTAGTGCGAGGACGGCGTTGTAACCGAGCAGCTTCGAAGCGATGCCTTCTTCGAGCGAAGCGCGTGGTGGCATGCGTCGGCGTCGCCAAACGATGTAGAACATCCAAATTGCAAACGTTATCTTGACGCCCAGCACGATCGCCCACGCAACGGTCGCCTCACTACCACCGATGCGTGAGAACATCAGGATGAGGCCCGAAACGATAAGTGTCACTACCGCGATATCGATGATTTCGCGGTACGCCGGTGAGATCAACGACATTGCGGTCGCCATCTTTGTCGGCTCTGCGACAGTCAGGGGCCGCAGGATCAAAGCGTGGAAAATGCTTCCCCCGACCCATGCGATGGCCGAGATGCCGTGTGCATAACGCACGAACACCAAGACCCAATCTCCAATGCCGATATCCGAGAACATGACCGATAAAAGCATACAAGCCGGAAACTCGAAGAAGACGTTGCTAGTGGGCGCGATCAACATGGACTTGATCGTTGAGACGGAACGAATGGCGCGTGCCGGAGAGACTTTCGTCTGTGATCGCTTGTATACGTCGGGCGGCGGAAAAGCCGGCAATCAAGCGGTTGCTGCTGCACGTTTCGCCGGTGGTCATGACGAAGTGAAGATGGTCGGACGCGTGGGCGACGATGGGTTCGGCAGGGAGTTGCGGGCGTTCATGACGGATCAAGGCGTGGATATGGACGGGGTTACAAACGATCCGGAGATAGAGACAGGAGTCGCGATCATTTTCATCGAACCGAGCGGCGAAAACTACGTTCACGCAATCTACGGCGGAAACGGGAAGTGTGGTCCGATCGAATCTCGGACGGCGAAGGATTCACTGCCGGATTCGGGCGTGCTACTAGTTCAACAAGAGATTCCGCTGACGTGCAGTTTGGAGGTGATGCATGCGGCCCGCGAGTTGAATGTGCCGGTCGTGTTGGATCCCGCTCCGGCAATACCGAGTGACGCGGTGCCCGGCGGGTTTTACGAACATGCGGACATCATTACACCAAACGCTCTCGAGGCGGAAGCCTTGGCGGGGATTCCGATCAATGATGTGGCCTCCGCGGAAATCGCAGCAGATCTCATTCGCGAAAACTTCGGGTGCCGTTGCGTCATCATCACTTTGGCTGCCGACGGCCTGTACGTTGCTTCCGACGAGTTGCGTGGACACTTACCTCCGTTCCCGGTAGACGCAGTGGCTACCGTTGCGGCGGGAGATGCATTTGCCGGAGTACTAGGGCGAGCGCTCTGCGAAGGAAACGATTTGGAAAGCGCGATCCGGTTGGCGATGGCAGCCGGGGCACTTTGCGTTTCCCGACCTGGTACCCAGTCCGCTATGCCGTACCGCGACGAAGTCTTGGAGATGGTGGCAGGGCGATGAAATGATCAGCGATCAGTAGGGCGGCGGTCCGTTGATTTCGGCCAGTGATCGAATCGACGCGCGGTCCATGAGTTCGAGAATTCCGCGGTTCAGCCGCGCAGGCAGCCCGGGCCCCTCGTAAACCATCGCGGTATAGAGCTGAATAGCGGACGCCCCAGCCGCGAACATTCGCCATACATGGGCGGCATTCGATATGCCGCCGCAAGATACGATGCTGACGTGTTTGCCAACCAGTGCCGCCGCTTCAGCGGTCATGCGTTCGGTGTTGTCGAGAAGAGGTAATCCGCTGAGTCCTCCTTTGCCAACCTTGAGTCGCGGATCCTCAACGGGAATTGTGTTCGCTACCACGAGACCGTCAGCGCCAGCATTGACTGCGGTCTCTGCGAGTGCCAACGCGGCACGGCGTTCATCGGCTTCAGTTGACCAAGGCGGCAGTTTTACAAGCAATGGGGTGTGCGAGGCATGAATCTTGCGAAGCTGCTCTACCAAGTTGCGAAGCCTGGCTGGATCGTGGAACACGCGGAGACCGACGGTGTTGGGGCTTGAGATGTTGAGTTCTATACCGGCAACCAGGGGCGCGAGTCTGCGGAAGCATTCTGCGATCTCGTCTTCCAAGGAGCCGGAAATGCTGATGAACGAGCGGCAGCGATGCGCGCCTAATCGGGCTATCCGAGGTCGGACGCGCGCCAATCCATCGCCCGGGAATCCGAGCGAATTGAGAATCGCTGCACTTTCGGGAAGGCGCACCATTCGGCGCGGCGGATTGCCTGATCGTTCAGCCAGCGTAACGGTGCCACCGCTAACAAATCCGAAACCAAGGTCGAGCAAGGATTTCAGCACCCGACAGTTTTTGTCGTATCCCGCAGCAAGCCCGATGGGCGATGGCATTTCGACCCCGGCGACACGTGTGGCCAGGCTCGAGTCTCCGATCATTGACCGGAATCCGAAGGTCTTCCACAAGTACGGAACGTGGAGCGCGTATTCGGATAGGGCGTGACTTTGTTCCTCGTCCAGCGAGAAAATCAATGGCCTGACTATTCGTTTGTACACTCGTAGTTCGATTTGGTTTGGACAGACAAAACGGGAGTGACAGCGTAGAATCGATCTGTTGCTGTGCGGTTAACATTCTCTCATATCGGTGATCCGTGGCAGCATGTAGCCCGCTGCGCGGTTTCGAGCAGAGCGCGAAAAATCTATAGAGCTTCAATCTGATGCAACTCGAATTCGAAAGAGGCGATGCCGACCAACCGAGCGGCCACGCGCTTGTCTATTTCCGTGACTCTAATGACCAAGACGCGATCGGTGTGACGTACGTCGTGATATTGCCGGTTCCGCTTGATATCGGTAAGTACATGCCGCCATTTCTCGCAGGTCAGGTCGCCGAAATGTCGGCTAACGTAATATCGTCGTTCGCGTTCCCTCCAGCACCGGAACCGTTCGAGAGCATTGCGGAGGCCGAGCGTGTCGCCGAAATGCGGGGCGATGACCTCGTCTTCGCCGGGACATTGAACTTCTCGGATGCATTCGACATGATGGAACGTGTCAACGAGGCCAGCGCCGAATACGGACGGCTCTATACAGAGGCGCATGGTGAAGACGACGATTTGGATGCAGTGATCGAAGACGCTCTCGGCGGCAACGATAAATACGACGAAGATGACTACGACTTGATGTACGGCGAGATGGATGAAGCTGATCTTCTGACGGAGTTATCGCAGCAGTTGGGCCGAATGCGCTACTCAGTTGAAAGTGGTGACCGTTCGATGGCCAATGAGACCGAGGCGACGATACGAGCGATCGGTCGCTACCTGCCTGCCAACCGTGAAGTCGCAAAAATCGTCGCGGCCGCAACCTCGACGTCACAACGAGCGTCCGAGTTGGCGCAGCTATATGTCGAGCGTGCCTACTGTCTTTACCGCGAGGACTACCTGCGGCTTAAGAAGATCGACGAGGATATCGCGGGAATCAACACCGAGGGATAATCCCCACGGATTGTTAGTCGGCAATGACCGACTTCAACTGGTTGACCGTGATGTTTGCGCCACTGGCAATCAGGACTATCCGTTTGCCTTTGATTTGATCGCGGATCGAATGTGCGCCGGCTAGCGATGTCGCCCCCGCGTGTTCGACTAGGGTGCGCGTGGTGGCGATCAATGTGACGATGGCTTGTTGGATCGCTTCTTCGGTAACTAGCACGAAGTCGTGGAGGTATTTTCGCAGCATCCCGACTGGGTAGTCGTACGACGAACCCGTAGCTAGGCCCTCTGCGAGAGTCTCCATTTTGGCGTCGACAGTCGGCCCTTCCATCTTTTGCCACGACAGATAGACCGAGGGAGCGGCTTCGGCTTGGACGCCGACGATTTTGGTGTCGGGGGACAAGGCATTGGTGACGACGCTGGCACCGCAAGCGCCGCTGCCCGCACCGACCGGGACCACGATGTAGTCGATATCACTCAAGTCTTCGTGGATCTCGAGGGTGTAAGTGCCAACCCCGGCGACGAGCATCGGTTCATTGGCCGGATGGACGTATCTCATCCCTTCTTCGCGGGCCAAGTTCTCCGAGAATGCCTTAGCTTGATCGAAGGAGGGGCCATGTTCGACGACGATCGCGCCCAAGCTCCGCATCGACGCCATCTTTACAGGATTCGCGCCTTCTGGGACGACGATGGTGCACTTGGCACCGAATTGCTGGGAGGCGAAGGCGATCGATTGGCCGTGGTTGCCGGTACTTGCGGTCACGAATCCGCGCGCGCGTTCTTCCTCCGATGTTCTCGAGACCAGATTGATCCCACCGCGGATTTTGAATGCGCCGAGCATTTGCAAGTTCTCGTGTTTGACCCAGACGTCGGCATCTAACGATTCACATAGTCCCGGTACGCGTCGCAATGGAGTGCGGTGGACGTGGGCCGCGATGGCGCGGCGGGCGTCATAGACATCGGAAATGGTGGGCTCAGGCAGAGACCTTAATGACATTCGTAACCTCGGAAGAATTGCACGGTTGTTTAGTTCGATTCTAAGTGCGGTGGAATATACTGAATTTCATCTGCCGCACCTTTTGTCTCGGCACGAATCTCTTAAGCGAAATCAGTTGGCCACCACGGATTCCACCGACGGAACGACTAGGCTAACGCCTTCGAACGCCGCGACAATCGAACCACCCGCCGCTGGAAGTGCACCAACCCCAGCCGTCAAGGTTAGTTGGGCGTCCCGAACGTTTGAGTCGATGAGGATTCGCGACTATCGACTCATGTGGATGAGCATGTTCCTGTCGATGGGCGGTTTCAACATGCTGATGCTGGTGCGCGGTATTTTGGTTTACGAGATAACCGGGGATGCACAGAGGACAGCGCTCGTATCAATCGGTTGGGCTCCCGGATTGCTGATTATGTCGTTGTGGGGAGGCGTGTTGGGTGATCGGGTTGAGCGACGAATGCTGATCCAGTTGGCGCAATTGGCAAACGCCATATTCGCCGTGTCGGTCGGTGTGTTGATCATGACGGGTTTGATCGAGTGGTGGCATTTATTGGTCGTATCCTCGATGCAGGGTTGCACATTCGCGTTGCAGATCCCTGCTCGGACGGCGGCGATGTCGCAATTGGTTCCGAAGAATCTGAT
The DNA here is from genome assembly GCA_951812795.1 of uncultured Dehalococcoidia bacterium. Taxonomy (GTDB): domain Bacteria; phylum Chloroflexota; class Dehalococcoidia; order Lucifugimonadales; family Lucifugimonadaceae; genus Bin127. The sequence goes on along the minus strand of OX638325.1, from coordinate 657,000 downwards.
CGGCAACGCAATGGCACTCAACTCGGGCGCAATGACGCTTATGAGCATCGCTGCTCCGGCTGTAGGCGGTGTGCTTTATGAACTGATCGAACCGCACGGCGTCTATTTCGTAGTCACGGTAATGATGGTCTTGGCGATGGCGTTCACCACCTTTTTGCCAAAGATGTACCCGGATCAGAATCAGTCGAAGACGAAGGAATCGCCACTCGTCAACATCAAACGGGGAATCCGCTACGCGGCTAAGAACCGCTTGGTTCGGGCGCTCTTGATCCAATCCGTCGTGATAGCGATGCTCTCGATGCCGTTCCGAATGTTGGTTCCAGTGTTCGCGAAGGAACTCTACGGATCTGTGCCTAGCGAGGTCGGATGGTTGGCGACGATGGCAGGTATTGGTGGCATCGCCGCATCGGTCGGCGTCGCTAGCCTTCGTTCGGGGCAACGGCGCGGTTGGGTCATTCTTGCATCTCCGATAATCTCAGCGGTTTCCATATTCATGATTGGGATGATGCCCTGGTACTGGGTTGGCATGATCGTGTTTGTGGGCGTCGGATTTGGTGAATCTATTCGTTTCGCATTGGGTCAGGCGTTGGTTGTTGAATACGCCAATCCACGATATCGGGCCCGTATGACCAGCTTGTCGATGATGACCTACGGATTGATCCCGATCGCCGCGTTTCCAATCGGTTGGTTTGTGGACAACGTCGGAGTTGTCGAGACGGTCATCGGTATGTCGATAGCCCTATTCACGGCGGGAGTGGCGTTCATAATTTTCAGTACTTCGGTCAGAAATTTGCGATAAAAATCGACTACTCCAGCTGGTGGTTCGGAATCCCGGTTGGTTGACCGATTACCGTTTCATTTCCCGAAACGCGTTTTTCGAATTCCGCGGCCAGGTTTAGCAGCTCATTTTGTGAGTCTGCGCGAACCTTATCGGCCGTTCTTGGCTATCAGAGGAGTCCACAAACCTTGAATGCCGTCGAAAAAGACGCCTGTCCGGTTGGTGTAAACTTCGCTTGATGTTCCGCGAAGTTCTACATGGCATCTAAAGCCGATAAGCCTGCAGTTCGTCATCTAAGACCCCACGCAGTCTCGACCCGCATGCGAGTTCGCGGTCGTAGTGTCGCGCGGCGGACGTTTCAATCTCTCGGCAACTCCGCGTATCGCCGTTTCTGGGTCAGTTTGATCGTGTTGATGGCGGGTGTCAACATGCAGATGTTGGCGCGGGGTTATCTTGCTTGGGAGCTGACCAACGACACCTTCATGGTTGCGTTGGTAAGTTCGGCATTTGCGCCGCCGATTCTTATCTTCTCGGTGTTTGGGGGGACGTTCGCGGATCGCTGGGACCGCAAGAAGATGATCCAGTACAGCCAGTTGGCGATCTGCATCGTGGCTGGTTTAGTGGGAGTTGCGATATGGCGCGATTGGATATCGATCTGGATTTTGATGCTCGCCGGCTTCGCGCAAGGCGTTTGCTGGTCGTTCATGATGCCGGCGCGTCAATCGATCATCCCGCAGCTGGTGAGCAAGAACGAGATCACGAACGCGATAGCGCTGAGCGCGTCTGGTATGGCCCTGATGACGCTTTCGGGACCTGGGATCGGTGGCCTGGCATACGCTTGGATCGGGCCGGCGAACACCTACTTCCTGATAACCGGGTTGATGTTCATCGCGTTCCTGATGATGAGCGGCGTCACGGTAACCGGGGAAGCGGTGTCGAAGCGGCAACGTGAGGAGAAGGTTCTGAGTGCGGTTTGGGAGGGATTGCGCTACTCGGCTCGCAACAAGACGATATTGGTCCTGTTCATTTTGTTGCTGTCGACGACGATGACCTCAATGTCGTTCCGCTCGCTGATGCCGGCGCAGGTTGCCTTGATATTCGGTGGCGATGAGCTTCATCTTGGGATTTTGATGAGCATGATCGGAGTCGGTGCGTTGCTGGGTTCGCTGTTCATCGCTGGGTTGACCGAAAATGTGCGACGCGGGATCATCCTGTTGGGAGCTACCGGAATGTCGGCGATGGCGATTCTGGTGTCGACGTTTGTCAGCATCTTCTTTGTTGCCATGATCGCGATGATGGTTTTGGGTCTTGGAGATGCGGGCCGTCGATCTCTGAATGCGTCGTTGCTCATGGAGCAGGCGGACGAGGAGCATCGCGGACGGGTGATGGGCATCTACATGTTGAACTTTGGGCTGACGCCGATCGGGGCGATACCGCTGGGCATCTTGGCAGAGGCGACGGATATCCGAGTGGCGTTTGCAGTGGCGGGATGCGTTCTGGCAGCAGCGGTGCTTCTGACGTGGGTTCTTACACCGCGTATAAGGCGGCTGTAATTTGGCGCTCAGAGTCGATGGAGCGGTAGGATACGGCCGGAGTTACGCTAACCGGACGTTCCATTCGCTCGGTGACTCGAACTATCGCAAGTTTTGGATCAGCCTGATCTTCCTGATGGCTGGCATCAATATGCAGCATCTGGCGCGCGGATGGTTGGCATGGGACTTGACGGGCGATGTGTTTATGGTCGCGTTGGTGGGCGCGGGATTCGCGCCGCCGATATTGATCTTCGGGTTGTTTGGCGGCTCACTCGCTGACCGTTGGAATCGTCGACGCATGATTCAGTATGCGCAGCTTATTGTGAGTCTGGTGGCGTTGTTCGTCGCAATTTCGATAGTGATGGAGTTCGTGTCGATCTGGGTGCTGTTCGGGGCAGGGCTGACGCAAGGATTCTGCTGGTCGTTCATGATGCCGGCGCGCCAAGCCATCATTCCGCAGCTTGTGCGAGATGGTGAGTTGACGAACGCGGTGGCGTTGAACGCGTCGGGTATGGCGCTGATGACGATTTCGGGCCCTGGGATCGGCGGATTGGCGTATGGATGGCTGGGCCCGCAGGCCACATATTTCTTGATGTCTGGGCTAATGTTCGTCGCTTTCTTGATGATGACGAGAGTCAAGGTGGCGCGTCCTGATGCCGCTGCGCCCGATAGGCGACGTGAAAACGTCTTCAACTCGATCTTGGACGGAATTCGCTACTCGGCTCGGAACAAGACGATTCTGGTTCTGTTGTTGCTGACGCTTGCGACGACGATGACTTCGCAGTCGTTCCGCAGCCTTATGCCGGCGCAGGTCGAACTGGTATTCGATGGTGGGCCTAGGCAGTTGGGTATCTTGATGAGCATGATTGGGGTGGGTGCGTTGATCGGGTCGTTGTTCATCGCCGGGCTTACCGAGAACGTTAAACGAGGGGTTGTTTTACTAGTGGCGGGGGCACTGTCGGCCGCGGCGATTCTGGTATCGACCTACGTCACGGTGTTTCTGGTGGGAATCGTGGCGATGTTGGCTTTGGGGTTAGGCGATTCGGGTCGAAGAGCCTTAAACTCGGCACTGATTTTGGAGCAGACAGACGCGGAACATCGCGGACGGGTGATGGGAATCTACATGTTGAATTTCGGGCTCAGACCGATCGGGGCCATACCACTTGGAATCCTCGCCGAGCGGACAAGTTTGCAGACGTCGTTCGCAGTCGCTGGGGCAGTGCTTTTGGTTAGCGTCATTTTGACTTGGATTTTGGCACCGCGGATTCGACGATTGTAACGCCGCTGAAGCAGTTGTATTCTCGAAATAAACACTTACGACTAATCGCATGCTTACACCTGAACAATTCGTTGCCACACCTTTAGGTGATCGAGTCGTCCAAGAGATCGAACGCTGGGTCGTCTTGTCTCTGAGCGATGACTCGAAGGATTGGCACGAGATGAACGAGAATTTTCACCAGCATATAGACGACGTTCATCAATTACTTGCCAGGATGACCGAGGCGGAGTTGTGGGAGATCGTTGAGGAAGAAGCGTTCGATGTTGAAGGCGGTGTGTTATGCGACTGCCCACAGCATCGATGCGTTGAGTTTTGCCCTGCGGAAGGCTGGCACAGCCGATGGTTTAAGCCGTGGAGCCTAGACGTGGCGGATGCAATCCTGCAATGCGAAGCAAGCGCTTGGTGGGCAGATACGTGGGATCGACGTTCGCAGGTCTGTTTGGTGGAGAGAGCACCGACATGCCCGGGCGAATTCACATCGAGGAATAGGGCATTATCCCCACCAGAAGTGGTTCTGTGGACCTCCTCAGCGGTACAAGATCGACCATCGACCGAGGAGGGTTACATAGCTTCGGATTACTGGAGGAGTATGTTCGAAAACGAGTTGGAATCTTGGCGTTACTACAACATCGATATCAATCCGACAAAACCAGTTTATGAGATTGACTCACAATCGGATTGGGCAAGACTGTGCGAGTTTGCGCCTGTAGTTATGCCGAAATATCAATATAGCGGTTATGTCGAGCCGGATTGGGCTCGAGTTGCGAAAGAATGGAGTGGCGTACACGTCACTGTCAACGGTCTGATTTCATGCTTGAACGTCGAGGTTCCTACTTCGTCAGGATTGGCGATGATGGCACATTGGTTGTACGAACGGACAGCATGGCTCGAATGGTCTGTTACTGGGTTCGAACAGCTACCTGATGTTCCGGGCGCTACCCGAATGCCGCGCTCACCGGTGCCGCCTCGGCTTCGAGAAGTCGCAGGACGCGTGCCATTGATACCGCCAGCGACTGACTTGAATGATGACCTTCCGAGTGTTTCAGTTTACGGATCTGTTAGCTGAGACGCGGCAAAGATGTACTCGAAACAATCGATGCGCGGTTACGTCGTAATCTTGAATGAGACTGCTTTCTCCAACACGATACACTCATTCTTCGTCGTATGCCGATAAAAATCATGCCAGATGCCCTTGCGTCCCGGGTTGCGGCCGGGGAGGTCGTTGAACGGCCTGCGTCGGTGGTCAAGGAGTTGATCGAAAACGCTCTTGACGCGGGCGCCAGCCGAATCGATGTCGAGTTGGAGGGTGGTGGTAGGAATCTGATCCGCGTTGTTGACGATGGCCACGGGATTCCCGCTGAAGAGTTGAGTTTGGCATTCGAGCGGTTTGCAACCAGCAAGGTTGACGAATCGAGCGATCTAGTAGCGATTCCGACGTTGGGATTCCGTGGCGAGGCGTTGCCTTCGATCGCGTCTGTCGCCGACGTGACGATGGTCTCACGCAACGTTGAGGCCGAGGGCGGGGCCGAGTGTAACGTGTCATTCGGTTCCGATCCGCAGGTGCTCGCGGCGGGCGCACCGTCCGGAACATCAGTTACCGTCCGCCAACTCTTTCGAAATGTTCCGGCCCGCTTGAAGTTCTTGAGCAGCCCATCGGCAGAGGCAGCTCGGGTGGCGGCGCTCGTGGGCCAATTGGCATTGATCCGGAGCGATGTTAAATTCCGTCTGACGGTTGATGGTGCGGTGCGCGTCAACACACCCGGTGATTTCGACGACGCAGCGGCATTGGCTGCTGTCTACAGCGTGAGAGATCTATCGGCACTGGTCAACATTTACGCCGATTTCGATGCCGCGTTTAGCGTGGGCGGCGCAATCGCGATGCCGAACCTACATTTCGGGCGGCGAACGCACATCACGATTGCGGTCAACGGTAGGTTGGTCCAGACGTATCGCCTCAGCTACGCGGTGGAACGCGGATACCAAGGGTTTTTGCCCGACCGAAGATTTCCGATGGCTTTGATAAAGGTCGACGCACCTCTCGAGGATGTCGATGTAAACGTGCACCCACAAAAGACCGAGGTCCGGTTTCGGCGTGAAGGGCTCATCTTCTCGGTCGTCGAGAACGCGGTTAAAGATGCGTTGGGCAAACGGGCGGCGGTACGGCAGTTTTCAGACACGCGAATCGAGTCTTCATTGACGACGTCTCTTGAGGGCGCGTTCGCGATGCGTCGAAGCTCAGGATTCGAACCCGTAACCGAGGTGCCAATTTCGAACGGTTCCGAAGAACAGCAGATCAACGTGAACGGGGATCAATCCCCGGACAGCACTGCCAAATCGCAATCGAACGAACAGTCGAAGTCCCAAAATCGTTCCTCGCCACAGCCTCCCAGTCCGGCGAGACATCGTGACGTGCTGCCGTCGTTGCGTGTGCTCGGTCAGGCTCAATCAACCTACATCGTGGCGGAGGATGCGAGCGGCGTATTTCTCATCGACCAACACGCGGCACACGAGCGCGTGAAGTTCGAAGAGATACGCGCCAAAAGGGCACGTCAAGCGAGTGAATCTCAGCCGTTGCTTGCACCTCAGATGGTTGATCTGACGCCACAACGTCAGGTCGTTTACAGCGAGGGGGCGCAATGGTTCGCCGATTCGGGCTGGGAGATCGAGCCATTCGGCGGTGGATCGGTATTGGTTCGCGCGGTCCCTCAGGTCCTGGCGGAACGGGCTACCACGAGTGCCAACGCCGCGGAAACGGCGCTCGTCCGAGTGCTGGACGACATGGCGCAGACTAATGAGCGACGTTCAAATGCCGATACGATGCCGTGGTCGGAGAGGTTGCTGGCTACAATGGCGTGCCACGCGGCGGTGAGGGCAGGGGATAACCTGACGCTGGAGAGTTGCGAGGAGATCGTGCGGTTGTTGCAGGAGTGCGAGCATCCACAATCATGTCCGCACGGAAGGCCAACGATGCTGCTGCTTACAGGCGAGGCGTTGGAACGAGAGTTTGGACGCCGGAAGTGAGAGGATCAATGTCAACCGTTAGAATCGGTTGCAAGCACAGCTGCAGACCCTTCTCACTAGGCATTCGTTGAGCATCGACGCCAATCACGGCGGCGGTTCAAATGCGGGATTAAACCCGCTCCGTCGTCTTCAGATATTCCTCGACACTATCAAGTTCGAACACTCGATCTTTGCTCTTCCGTTCGCGGTCGCGGCGGCTTTTATGGTGGCAGAGGGTTGGCCGAATTGGGTGCAGTTTGGTTGGGTCATTGTGGCGATGGTGACCTTGCGGACCTTCGCGATGGCGGCCAATCGACTCGTAGACGCGGCGATCGATCGACGCAATCCGCGCACCGCGGATCGTGCGCTAGCAACCGGCATTATCGGCAAACATGAGGTGATCGGATACATGGCGGTATCGGCCGTGATCTTCGTGGTCGCGGCTTGGCAGCTCGATCCGTTAGCTTTGCTCCTATCGCCGATCCCTATTGTCGTGGCGTTTACATACCCGTATCTGAAGCGTTTCACTTGGTTAGCGCACTTCGGAATCGGCGCAGTCTACGTGGTCGTTCCGCCAGCGGTGTCGATCGCGATGACCGGGACCATGCCGGCGGAGTTCGTGTTGCTAGGCGTCGCGGCGTTGTTCTGGGTTTCGGGTTTCGACGTTTTGTACGCCATCGCCGATATCGAATTCGACCGCGCGAACGGGCTCCACTCGGTACCCGCGCGCTATGGGATATCAAGATCGCTGGTCATAGCCAAGGCGTTGCACCTCGTAACTCTCGTATTCCTAGTTTTATCGGTCTTGTCAGCAGGGAGCGGGTTTTTGGCAGCGTTCGGTATTGTCGTCGTGGGAGCACTGTTCGCGTATGAACACTCGCTGGTGAAGGAGGACGACCTATCGAAGCTGAATATGGCGTTTTTCACGATGAACGGCATCATCGCCGTCGTGTTCGCAGTGTTCGTCGTTCTCGACGAGTTGTTGATCGGTTGACCTTATGGCGCGCTACATTGTAGGCATTTCGGGAGCGAGCGGCGCGCCGTACGTGAGGCGAGTATTGCAGGTGCTAGCTAACAGCGATCATCAATTGGACTTAGTAGTGACCCAATCTGGCACCAAAGTTTTGGAGGTGGAAGAGGGAGTCAACTTGACTGGAAATATCGGGGTCGATCTCGGCGAACTCTCTCGGTGGCTCAATTGCGACATGACGAATCGCGACGGATTCCAGTGGCACCACGCGGCTAACGTCGCGGCTGATATCGCGAGTGGTTCATGCCACGTCGACGCAATGCTGGTAGCGCCGTGCAGCGGTGGCACATTGGCGCGCATCGCAAATGGAATGTCACAGAGCCTTTTGGAACGTGCGGCGGACGTGACGTTGAAGGAGCGGCGGCCGCTGATACTGATGACGCGAGAGACACCGTTGAGTTTGATTCACCTCCGCAACATGACCGCCGTCACAGAAGCGGGAGCCATCGTTCTTCCGGCATCCCCGGGTTTCTACCACAATCCCGATTCGATCGATGACTTGATCGACATGATCGCCGGCCGCATCCTGTATCACCTGGGTCTGGAGAGCGACCTTCTCCAAGTCTGGACCGGGCGGTAGAGAAGGACGGCATGGCTTTCACCGACATGCAGTCATTCATGCGCGTTCTCGAGGCGCGTGGACTGTTGAAACGCGTAACGATCCCGGTCAATGCCGAGTTGGAGGTCACCGAAATCACGACGCGGCTGGTGCGTGAAGGCGGCCCAGCGGTACTGTTCGAGAACGTCGACGGCGCTTCGTATCCGTTGGTAGTAAATCTTCTCGGAACTATGGAGCGGATCGAGATCGGGTTGGGACGCCATCCAGAGGAGATCGGCGAAGGCTTGATTACGTTCTTGGAAGACGTAAACCCACCATCGGTTTCGTCGATATGGCGGAACCGAGGATCGGCACTCAATCTGCTGAATGTCCGACCCGGTCTCGCCTTGAATCCGCGCGTGCAACAGGTAACCGACGAATCGCCCGATCTATCGCAGATGCCGATACTGAAATGCTGGCCAGATGATGGCGGGCGCTTCATCACCTTGCCACTGGTCCGGACGCGCGACCCTGCGACAGGAGCCCACAATATGGGCATGTACCGGATGCAGGTCTACGACCGATCGACCACGGGCATGCACATGCAGATTCAGAAGGGCGGCGCATTCCACCACGTCGATGCCGAACGCGAGTCGAAACCGTTGGATATCGCGGTGGCTTTAGGAGGAGACCCAGCGCTGATACTGTCGGCAATCATTCCGCTGCCTGAGGGAATCGACGAGGCTGGTTTCGCGGGCGTCATACGCGGACGCGCGACCCCGATGACCAAAGCCAAGACGGTCGATGTCCGAGTCCCGGCACATGCCGAGTTCGTTATCGAAGGTCAGCTCCAACCCGGAGAAAGACGTCTTGAGGGTCCTTTCGGAGATCACTTCGGCCACTATTCGGGCGCCGCAGATTTTCCCGTATTCCGCGTAAAGGCGATCACCCGCAAACGCAACCCGGTTTATCCAGCGACAGTGGTCGGCAAACCTCCGCAAGAGGATCGTGCGTTGGGCGATGCGGCGCAGCTTGCGACCAAACCGCTGATCCGGCTGATGCGGAAGGAAGTCCGGGACATGTGGTCGTACTACGAGTCCGGGTTCCACAACCTCCTCGTGGTGTCGGTTGACAGCCGCTATTCGCGGGAGCAGATGAAGACGGCATTCGGGATCCTGGGAGAAGGACAGCTATCGCTCACGAAGGTGATGGTATTGGTCGATGCTCAGACCGACCCATCGAACATCAAATCGGTTGCGCGAGCGATATCGCGCAATTTCCGTGTGGAGTCGGATTTTCGACTGCTGGCCCGTACGGCACAAGACACATTGGACTTCACCGGAGACGCGTTCCAACACGGCTCTAAGATGGTCCTCGACGCCACCGGATACGGGCATGAACCGGAGCGCGTTGACGGTGCCCAGTTGCGTTTTGACCCGACGTCGCTATCGTCGGCAATTGTGAAGCACCGACTGCTCTGCGACAACATCTTGGTGATGCAGGTGAAAAGTGGCTATCCGGAGACTCGAAAACTATTAGAGCGAACGGTGAACGATCCTAGGGCGAGAACGCTCAAAGCAGCAGTGTTGGTTTCGGATGATGTCGATATCGACGATAACGTCGAGCTGATCTGGGGGATCTTCACGCGCTTCGACTGCGCCTTGGATGTGACCTTCACCGAGCAACGTTTCGCCGGGATTACGCCGATCTATAGCGGTGTAATGGGGATCGACGCGACTTGGAAGCCGGGGTATCAGAAGCCGTTGGAGATGGATCCAAGTATCGTCAGGTTGGTGGATCGGAAGTGGGCGGAGTACTGGCAGTGAGCAGCCCTGGGATGCTACTAACTGCCCGCCGTTCCAACCAGCTGATCCTTGACTAATTGCCGCGCTTTGTCCTGGTTGTCGGTGCTGAGGGATACGGTGGTGTGGCCGTGGGCTCGGTTTATTATGTGTAGGCTGAGGATGTTGATGTCGTGGTCGCGGAATCGCTCTGCCACTTTGGCCAGTGCGCCCGGTTCGTCGAGCATAGTGATCACCAACGTCTCGTCTGTCATGGCTTTATATCCCGCGTCCGCCAACCACCACAGCGCCTTGTCGTGATCTTCGTCTTCGGTGGTGATGAATATGACGCCTGAATCTTCCATCACTTCAGTGCTGAGGCTCAAGATGTTTATGCCGTTATTAGATAGGACACTAGTTACGCCGGCGATGATGCCGATTTCGTTTTCTACGTTGACGGTGATCTGCTTCATTAGATAAAGGGTCTCCTTGTGTCAGATTGTCGTGCGTGGATTTGCGACGCAGTCCGCAATGGCGGCGTCGATCTTGTCGCGGGTTACGTTGGGTACGGTGATGATGTGTGCGAAGTTTTCGTACGGGGCCATCTGCCATTTGCGAACGACTTCGTCTGCCGGTCGTCTGAATACGACGGTGATTGAGTTCCTGTTACGCCAGGCTGGGATTCCGTGCTCGTTGAATTTCCCGACCGCGTACTCGGCGGTTTCAAGTGACTCGTGAACGATGTTTCGGAAGCCTTCGAGTCCCTGTTGCTGAAACGCGTACCACAGCATCAGGGGTGTTATGGCGTTGCGGGAGCCCGAAAGCGTCGTGTCCATAGCGCCGACATACTCGATAGATCTGGCGACGCGTCCCACATAGTCGCTCTTGGTCAGAACGACGCCGGTTGGGAGTGGCGATCCGATCATCTTGTGTCCGCTGATGGCGATCGAATCGATACCGGCGTCGAAGCCGTACGGTTGTGGATCGTCCACAAAGGGCAGAATCATCCCGCTCAGCGCCGCGTCGGGGTGGATGTAGCTGCTTGAGATTGCAAGTTCGTCGAAGATATCGCGAATTTTGTCGAGATCGTCTACCGCGCCTTTCATCGTTGTTCCAATGTTGGCCATCACGACCACTGGCAGATGGCGATTGATGCGAATCGTCTCGCGCAGGTCCTCGTAGTCGATCTCTCCGTTGTCGAGGCTACGGATCATGATATTGCGGTAGTTGAGCACCCGCAGGTTCTTGCGGACGCTGTAGTGAGTATCCTGCGAGAAATAGACGACGGCTTCGGGGAACATCTCGCGAGCCATGTACAGTCCGTACATGTTCCCCTCGGTGCCGCCCGAAGTCACGTAGCCCCACGTTTCGTCTGGGGACAACCGCATGAGGTTAGCGAACGTTGCAATGACTTCGCGCTCGATTTCGTGCGAGTTGACACGATATAGGCTGTCATGAAACGGATCGCCGACGTTGTTGATGCTGAATTCCAAGAATCGGAACAGCGATGAGTAGTCGAAGCATTGGTTAGTCGGGTAGCCGAGTTGAGCGTCCGATAGAGCTTTCAACTCGTCGAACAGATCGTCAATCTGTTTTTGTGTTTGCGGCGGTGTTTCAGGCATTTGCCGAATTCCTCGAAAATCCTATTCGGCTAATGAGGCATCAGATTCTGATAGTAACGAACGAAGCGCACCTCGTCCGAGGTATGTGGCGAAAGAAGTCCAGTGAATCTGACTTGGAGCGTCGCATCGACGCTCAATTCAGTTTGGCGCGATGATAGAGAATAGACGTAGTGATATATCGCATCAACCGTCATTTGAGAAAGCGGTCCGCATATGGCGATGGCAACGACAACTCCAGACGTGGCGGCGACACACCCGATTAACGGCGCGGGTAGCAACGGCCACGTCGAAGTACCAGATATCTTGATCTCCGATCCGGACCTCGAGTCGGTCTGGGAAAAGGTGAAACATGGCGAGCGATTGTCGGCGGACGACGGTGTCAAGATATTAGAGACGGAAGACTTTTCGGCTGTCGGATTGATGGCCGACTTCAAGAAGCGTCAGTTCTCCGGCGACAAAGTCTATTTCGTGCTTAATCGCCACCTCAACCCGACCAACATCTGCGTTCTGTCGTGCAAGTTCTGCGACTACGCCAAGAAACCGGGCGCCGAGGGCGCGTACGAGATGTCGATGGACGATATGCTCGACCATCTCGACGGCGACATTCGAGAGCTGCACGTCGTCGGCGGACACCACCCGACTTGGACGTTCGAGTTCTATGTTGACATGATCCGCGAGCTCCACAACGCTCGTCCCGATGTACAGATCAAGGCGTTTACGGCGTCAGAGATCGACTACTTCTGGAGGCGATGGAAGGTACCGCCCGAGGAGTCGCTGGCAATCTTCAAGGAAGCGGGGCTGTCCTCGATGCCCGGCGGTGGAGCGGAAGTATTTTCGGACCGCATCCATAAACTTCTGCTGCCAGGCAAGGCGAAAGCCGATCGGTGGCTTGAAATCCACCGCATTGCCCACGGTATGGGTATTAAGAGCAACTGCACGATCCTCTACGGCCACGTAGAGACGTTTCGCGAGCGTATCGATCACCTCATTTTGTTGCGCGAATTACAGGATGAGACTGAAGGTTTCTTGGCATTGATACCGCTCGAGTACCAAGTCGGCTACACGAAATTGCGACCGCGCCACACGCCGCCGATGGACGATCTCAAGATGCTGGCGGCTTCGAGGTTAATCCTTGACAACGTGCTGGCTATCAAAGCCTACTGGGTGATGCTGGGTGAGGCCACAGCGGGTATCGGTCTGAACTTCGGCGCGAACGATCTCGACGGAACTATCGGGAAGGAACGAATCGCCCACGCTGCGCTAGCCGACTCCCCGGCAGGTATTGCCCGCAAGAATATGGTCGCTTCGATCAAAGATGCCGGCCGAGTCGCGGTCGAGCGCGACGCACTCTACAACGAGATCGCGGTCTACAACTGAGATCCACTCGTCGGTGATGCCTAACGACCTTGAAACTCGATGGCGAATCGGGTTCATGCCATATCTGAATTCGGCCGTTTTCTACTCGCGGTTAGAAGGGGATTGGTTTGACCTCGTAGAGTTACCGCCTCGCAACATGGCAGCGGCGATGCAAAACGGGGGGTTGGATGCCGGACCTTTGCCGATCGCTGAGGTTTTGCGGATGAAAGGCCAAATCGTCGAAGGCGGGTTAGGGGTTGCTGCGGACGGTCCTGCGCGTAGCGTATTGCTATTCAGCGATGTGAGGGCGGAAGAGTTGTCGGGTAAATCCGTGGCCGTCACCGGGCACACCTCGACTTCGGTCCAACTGCTGAGGATACTTTTCGCTGACCACTGGGGCGTGGAGGATGTCAAATTGCTTGGGCCCGACGACGACTCCGACGCGGAACTTCTGATCGGCGATGTCGCTTTGAAGGTGGTATACGGAGTTACGAGAAGGCGATTCGCCTACGATTTATCATTTGAGTGGAAACGATTGACGGGGCTGCCTTTTGTGTTCGCGCGATGGGTCGCTCGCGGAGATGCGACGAGACCTGAACTCGGCAGATTCGCAGAGACCCTGCATCGGTCGTTCAACCATGGATTGGCTCACATCGAAGAGATTGTGAGTCGAAAACCCGTGCCTATCATGTCCGATGAAGATGTTGCGACCTACATCCACGGTTTCACTTACGAGATCGGTGAATCCGAAATCGCGGCCATCGATGAATTCCAATCTCGGTTATCCTCACTTTCTGATTGGCGACCCGAAGTGATCCCTTACGTATCCGAGAGATCACCCTTTGCGAAGGATGTTCCCGATGATTAACGACATTCGCACCAAGGTTCTGCGCGACGAGCGGATCGACTTCGAAGAAGGTCTTTACCTCCTCCAAGACGCCGATTTGCTTGAGTTGGCTCCTCTAGCCACCCACGCGAAACTTCGTCACAACGTTCCGGATCGGGTGACGTACGTAATTGATACGAACCTGAACTATACGAATCTTTGCGACGCCTACTGCTCGTTCTGCGCGTTCTATCGGACCGATCCAACGGATCCATCCGCATACACCTATTCGGTGGAGCAAATTATGGAGAAAGTGGGGCGGGCCTCGGACAAAGGCGTCACGACGGTTTTGATGCAAGGCGGTTTGAACGACGCGCTACCTTACGAGTATTACTTGAATATGGTTCGCGAGACGGTGAAACGCTATCCGAATGTGATGCCTCATTACTGGTCGGCACCCGAGATTTGGCAAATGTGCGACGTGTCCGGCAAGTCGCCGCTCGAAGTGATGCAAGATCTTTGGGACGCAGGACAACGAACCATGCCCGGTGGCGGCTCCGAAATACTAAACAATCGAGTCAAAGAGATCGTGTCGCGTTTTGCACCCAAGGACACGTGGGTTCAGTGGACCGAAATTCACGAAGCAGCGCACGCGGTGGGCTTCAAGACGACCGCGACGATGATGTACGGGCACGTCGAAACGGACCAAGACATCGTCGAGACGCTGCAACACATCCGAGATGTCCAAGATGTTGCTGAGGCAAATGTCGACAACGACGGCGGGTTTACGGCGTTCATTCCATGGTCGTACAAGCGAGAAAATACGGCGTTGGGCAAACAGGTAGCCGACGAGGCCGGTCCCAACCAATATCTGCGAATCATTGCATTAAGCCGGATATTCCTTGACAACGTGCCACACATCCAGGCGTCTTGGTTTTCGGAGGGGAGGAAGACCGGGCAAATGGCGCTGCAATTCGGTGCCGACGACTTTGGTGGTACGCTGTTCGACGAAAATGTGATGCTTGCCGCCGGTTTCTACAACCGGACTACCGAGGACGAAGTACGGGAATTGATATCGGATGCCGGTTTCCGGCCCGCCCAACGATTAACTAACTACGAGATCGTGCGTGAGTTCGAACGCGAGGTCTCGATACCGGTTGCTGCGACCGCATGATTCGCGCCGGAACAAAAGCGCTGTCGCGTCTCGTTGACAAGATCTCGTTCAACGTGACGAATTCCGAAGACCTCTCTCATTTGATCGATGTCAGGTTGTTGCACAGCAACGAACTTAACGTCGTTACGTCTGAGTTGAATCCCGCTCGTAACGAGGAGACGCATCGAGGTCGGCTCAAGTTGCAACACGATGGGAGACTTGTCTACTTAATCGCGTGGATCGGAGAAGCGCCAATCGGACACGGCATGCTGTTGTGGGACGGTCCCGCGGGTTCACCGAAACAGCACATAAACGAGTCGTGTCCCTATGTGGAAGACCTCTGGGTGCGAAAGGATCTGCGTTCACGCGGTGTGGGTGCGCGCATGTTGGCGGAGATGACGATCTTGGCGATATCGCACGGCTACAGTTCGATTTCGCTTTCGGTCGGAGTCGACAACCGTCGGGCTATCAAGCTTTACGAACGAATGGGATTCAACACTACGCCCGCACCGCGTTTCACACTGTCCGGGATGGTTTCCATGGCGAACGGTGAGACGCAGTTCTGGAGTGAGAAATGTCAGTACATGAGGAAGTCCCTGGATTTCCGCAGACACAGAGAGGTTGAAAATGCCTGAAAAGGGAAAAATAGTATTCGGACACAGTCCGGACGCCGACGATGCCTTCATGTTTTTCGGTTTGGCCAAAGGAGTTGTCAAGATTGAAGGTTACGAGATTGGGCACCACATGGTAGATATCCAATCGCTGAACCTACTTGCCGAATCGGGAGATTTGCCCGTAACCGCGATATCCGCGGCGCACTATCCCAAGATCGCTAATCGATATCGGATCATGTCTTGCGGTGCTTCGGTAGGGCGGAACTACGGCCCGGTGGTCGTTACGGTTTGTGACGATTTGAACATCGAAGATTTGGGAGGATGTACGGTCGCGGTACCGGGTGAAAACACGACATCATGGATGTTGTTCCAGATCTTCGGACCGGCCGGGGTGCGACCTTTGTTTCTGGATTTTGACGAGGTGGAAGGAGCTGTCAAATCTGGTCGTGCCGAAGCCGGAATACTTTTGCACGAGGGCCAAATCCTCTTTGAGCAACGCGGCTTCAAGTCATTGCTAGACCTGGGCAAGCACTGGTTCTCCGAAACCGGCTTACCGATACCGCTCGGCCTAGATGTGGTCAACCGTTCGCTCGGCGAAGAGTTGTGCACAAGCGTCGCTACGGCGCTCCGATCGTCGATCGCATACGCGCACGCGAACGAGGATGCTGCGTTGGATTACGCGCTCGGTTACGGGCGCGGCATCGAACGCGAGGACGGTCGACGCTTCGTGCGAATGTACGTCAACAACGACACGTTAGACATGGGCGCCGAGGGGTTATCTGCGCTTCATAAATTGTTCGGAATGGCGGCCGAGAACGGGATCATTGACGCAGTTCCGCCGCTCGACGTGGTCCGCCCACGCTAACGACTAGCGTTACACACCCATCCGAAGAAGATCGGAGTATCTACCCGTGGTACGAGAATCGGCTGCGATCGATGTGCTCAAACTCAGACATGTTGCGCATTACCGCGCTAACGGCGGTCGTCGGCCGAGGTAAATCGAGTTCATTGCCGGAATGTCGAAGATAGTCAACGACTTCTTGAGCGCTGATCTGCGGGCGTTCCCTTCCGAGAGCAAGTGCCGCGGCGCGTATTTTTTCGCGACGTTCGACCTGCGCGGCTTGTTCTTCCGGCGTTCGGGAAACTGATGGCCGAGGTGGGACTGCATCGCCATCGGCGGTTTCTTTCGGTTTGTGCGTGAATAGCACGCGTCCACCGATGCGATCCACTACAATCTGCAGGTTCATGTCGGCTCGTGCCGCACATTGCGTGACCAAATTACGGATCTGTGAAAGCTCTTCACCCGACTCCGCGATGACGGCTCTCGCTCCGCCCGGCTCAAGTGAAAACATCGCCTCGTACAACGCTCGCACGTGTGGGCTTTTGGCTCTGCTTAGCAGAGCAGTTCGGCGCATTTCGGTGAGATCGACTTCGACTATTTCTATCGGCATCGGCATTTCTCCATCAAACCTTTTCGGTCACCTGACCGTTGACGCTCGTTTGGAGCTTGGTCTTACAATCCAAAAATAAGTTGAACCAACAAGATTTTCATATCTTCGCTGCTTTTCATTTTACACGAACTACTCAGATGCAATAGTTCGAAATCGCGCCACTACCGTTTGCGGATCGAAGAAGCAGGGAATTAGTCCAGTTTTTGTGAAACTATGTATCTTTACGACATGCATTGAGACCCATCCAGAATCCTCGTCGTTAGAATCGCAACCAACGGGATTCCACAAGACTGATCGGAAAATCGCACAATTCGGGACCAGCGAATCGAAATGAATAGGCGGGAACAGACACATAGGCAATCACTGAACGGGCTGATCGAGCCTTTGGTTCAAAGTCGGGTGACTGCCGTTTTTGTCGCGATAAACGTCGCAATGTTTGTGGTGCTCAGTGTCACCGGAGGATCGACCGAAAGTGCAAACCTCTACCGATGGGGTGCGAAATTCGGCCCCGCCATCCAAGCTGGTGACTGGTACCGAATGTTGTCACCGGTAGTCCTTCACGCGGGGTTGTGGCATCTCGGGGCGAACACATTCGCGATGGTGTTATTCGGTCCTCGTTTAGAACGTGAGTTCGGCTGGTCCGCTTTTCTAGCAACGTACGTGGTTGCTGGTGTTTGCGGCGTTGCGGCCAGTTATCTCGTTTCGCCTGCATTGAGCGTGGGAGCGAGCGGTGCCGTCTTCGGAATCGTAGGAGCCTATGGGGTGTTCCTCATTCGCAATCGTAAAGACTTTGGGGTGGCTGCAAACCCCGTAATCTTGAATCTGGCGATAGTGCTGGTGATCAACATCGTGTTCGGAATGTTGGTTCCGGGAATCGATCAAGGTGCCCACGTCGGAGGGTTGATCGCCGGTGCCGCCATGGGTTGGGTAGTGGGTCCTCGGCGTGTCGTGACCATCGAAGACGATTTCTTTATCTTCGGAGCGCCGACAGTTCGAACCCGGTTCGCGAGGGCGGATTTTTCGAGGGTTCTCGCCGCGGGCGGTATCGGGTTGCTTGTGGCGTCGATGATCGCTTGGTGGGTATCGAGTAACGCGAATTACGATCAAGCGACGATGAGTCTCTACGCCTATTTCGAGTTGGTCAGCTAGTTAATCCTCATTTGGTCGCTTTAATCGAATAAAGAAACGGTATTGTGCCGTGTTTTTCGTCGAGTCGCCACCAACCGTCATCGTGGCGAATCATCTGGGGGTGCGCGCGGTAGCCAGAAACAGGAAACTCGTTTAGCTTCTCAATCGTGAGGCCGGCATTAATGATTGCGTTAACGATTTCGGACATGCTGTGTTGCCAT
The DNA here is from genome assembly GCA_951812795.1 of uncultured Dehalococcoidia bacterium. GTDB lineage: Bacteria > Chloroflexota > Dehalococcoidia > Lucifugimonadales > Lucifugimonadaceae > Bin127. Next base: position 638,691 of record OX638325.1, on the reverse strand, counting down.
TCGTAACTGGGAGTTTCGATCACGTCTGATCCGGTGTACGCGCATCCTCCTCCCGCGTCATAAATTCCCTCCGGTTTCGGAAAGTATGGGTGAATCGGTTTCAGCGACTCAGAACCATCTGAAGCCAGAATCGATTCGAAGATGTGCGACGTCGGGTGTCCGTCAAGGATGTAGAACATACCGCCCGGCTTGAGAAATCGCGCGACGATTCGAGCCCAAGCCGTCATGTCAGGCAGCCAACACAGTGCACCGATCGCGGTGTAGACGATGTCGAACTGTTGAGCGAGAATCTTGGGCAAGTCGTAAACGTTAGAGCGAATGAACCGTGCGGGCAAGCCCAACTCGTCGTTTAGTTCGTTTGCCAGATCAATCGCAACATCAGATATGTCGACCCCGGTCACGTCGGCTCCGAGCCGTGCCCAAGACATGGTGTCCATCCCGAAATGACACTGGAGGTGTAGCAGTGTTTTGCCGGTCACCGAGCCTATTTCTTCAATCTCGATGTCCGTTAGCGTGATTTTTCCGGACCTGAAACTCTCCACGTCGTAGAAGTCCGACGCCGCGTGTATCGGCGTACGTTCGTTCCAGTTGCGTCGGATGATGTCGAATTTCTCGTTCATGTCTCGATATTCGTGCGGTTGATGTCCAGCAATTTGTGTTCGGACATCCGAAAGTAAATGCGTCTAAATGCTCGCCTTGATCGAAAGCATGAATGGTATATTGCCACCATATTCGTCCAATTCCCACCAACCATCGATACGTTGTCGCATCTGAGGCAAAGCTTGAAAGAAAGAAAACGGATATTCATGCAAGTATTCAATCTTCAAATCGGCTCCGATCAGGGCATTAACGATCTCCGACATGCTGTGTTGCCATTCGTAAACCGGCGTCTTGATTGTCTCTGTTCCGGTATAAGATTTTCTTTCGCCGTCGTCCAAAAAGCCTTCGGGATTTGGAAAATACTGGTTGTTGGCTTCGAGATCGTAGCCGCCGTCGGTGTTTTGCACCGACGCGAAGATGCGGCCGGTTGGATGCTCGTCGAGCATATAGAAAGTTCCGCCCGGTTTAAGAAAGCGTGCAATGATCTGCGCCCAATTCGTCAAGTCCGGTAACCAACACAGTGCTCCCAAAGCCGTGTACACGATGTCAAACCGCTCTTGGAGGACATTCGGCAAATCGTAGACGTTTGAGCGGATAAAACGCGCACCTAACCCAATTTCGGCATTCAATTGCTCGGCCACGTCGATGGAGGCGTCCGAGAGATCGACACCGGTAACCTCGGCACCGAGACGGGCCCAAGACATCGTGTCCATTCCGAAGTGGCACTGTAAGTGGAGCAGTGATTTGCCAACAACCGAGCCCAACTCTTCGATCTCAATGTCTCTCAGCGTAATCCGCCCAGCTTTGAAGCCATCGACGTCATACCCGTCTGGCCCAACATGTATTGGCGTCCTCTCGTTCCAATTGCGACGGTTGATTTCGATGCGTTGATCCATGTTATTCGGGCTCATCGGCGAGTCGAGTAGAGGCGCAATGATACAAGAACAGGGGTGGTTCAACGAGTATCGATCACTGATTATCAGGTATAATTGACAAGCGTAAGGGGACGAGTGGATTCGACAGGGAGCGTACCGCAAGGTTGCGTGTCGTGGTGCCTGACCACGATAAAACGGGCAAAAAAACAAACGGCGAACGAGAAGTCGCCCTCGCAGCTGCTTAATCAGCCGCGATGTCCGGTAGGAATCGTCCTCAGCGGTACTTATCGGGCACCGAAAATCTGAGGTGCGGATGTGCAATGCCGGTAGCATGTCCAAAGACAACCGGTAACCGTGACCTGTGACGGACGCCGTTGGCATCGTCCGGAAGCGGTATAAGCAACCAACGGCTACACACGTAGAAGCTTTGACGGGAAACTTTCTGGACGGGGAGTTCGACCCTCCCCCGTCTCCACCAGCGAGTTACGCCCGCGACGACAACGTCGCGGGCGAATCTTTCGTGACCAGCGAGGGACCACAATCAATGGCCGTGCGAGTCCCAGCCCGCGGGCGATTGTCACGGGAATCGCGCACGATCAACTTAAACGGCAAAGACGTCTCCTATGTCTTACAACGTAGTACTCGCCGCCGCCGCACCATCCAACTCCAACTCGATCCGGAAGAGGGACTCAAGGTACTCGTCCCGCACACCTTGACCGAAAAGGAGATCGAGGACTTTCTGATCCAACGTTCAGATTGGATACTCGAACATCGCGTCAATATCGTAGGCACTGAAAATCAAGTGGATTGGGGCAACGGCGGTACGACGATGTTGCGGGGACGAACAGCAAATGTCGTGGTCAAAGAGCGAGAATGGGACGACTTTGGCAGAGATCTACCTCCTACAGTTGCTAAGTCATTGGAAGGGGACACCGTTGAAGTGACCATTCCTCCGGGTATCGCAACAGAAGAACGACCGAGAATTGTCCGCCGATGTTTAGAGGATTGGTACCGGCAGGAGGCGTGGGACCATCTCAGGTCGCGGGTCGGCGAATTCGGGAACGTCATGGGCGTCAAACCGAGCCAATTGAAATTGAGCAATGCCAAAAAACGGTGGGGCAGTTGCAGCGGCAATCGCTCCATCAACTTGAATTGGCGTTTGATTATGCTGGACGATCGCCTAATCGACTACGTAGTAGTTCACGAGTTGTCGCATCTGATCGAGTTGAACCATTCGGCTGATTTTTGGAAAATCGTCGAGGGCGTGATCCCCGACCACAAAGAACTGCGGCGAAAATTGCGTCGCCAGGCACCTTCGGGATTGGGATAGTCGAATTGAATTCGGCGGCTAAGGTGCCAACGCGATAGTAACCCCGCCGCCAGCGATGCAGATCGCACCCAACGCCCGGGTCGGTGTAACTCGTTCTTTGAGCACGACCGCGCCGTATGCAACCGCAACCAAGATTGAGATTTCTCTAAACGGCCCGACGTAGCTGACGGGTGAAAATGTCAGGGCGGTCAACACGAGGGTGTAGGCGGCGAACTGAAGCAGACCGCCAACTACCAGAATCTTCCAGTGGCGCCGCGCTTCGTCAATGAACGCATCGCGTGTTTCAAGACGCGACTGGATCGCCATCATCCCCAACCCGCCGCCGAGTTGTAGGAAGAACATGTACAACGCTGGTTGGACGTGCTTTACGCCTTGTGCGTCGACCACCGAGTAGATGCCGATGACCAATCCCGTCAGTATCGCCAGCATCCAAGCTGGGCGTACTTGAGATCGGAATCGTTTCACGGCTCTCCACCTCCTCGCGAATATCCACCACGAACGCACGGTTCGTTTAATCGTGGCTGTTTCGATGTCAGACATCGCGACGAATACGAGGCCGGTCACGATCAGCGCCGCGCCGACAGCCGCCGGCCATGACATCGATTCGCCCACTACGAACACGCCCAGAATGGGGATTATCGCTAATCCGAGTCCGCGAGCGACTGGATACACGATCGAGAGATCGCCAGTGTTGTAGGCATAGCCCAGAGTGGCGAAGTACCAGATATGCAACACGATAGTCGCCAAGATGAACCACCACCCGGTCCCGCTTGGAAAGTCAACGATGAGGAAGTAGATTGCGAGCGGAAGGACGAGTATCGCCGACGTGACGGCCATTAACCCAGTCGTCACCGCGGGTCTGGTCGCCCGTCGAACCATCAGATTCCAAGAGGCATGAGCGAACGCCGATGAAACGACGAGCAAAATGGCTAACGGGGGCACGGTCGGGGGTTAGAAATGGCGCAACGAGGTCGATTGGGCTGGGGATAGACTACAATGCGCGTCGACGATGAATCCCATTCATTAGCCCTCGGAGCCTAGACTGATGCACTACCAAGACGAACGCACTCATGGATGCAGAATATCCGACGCTTGGACATATCGTGGCCTCAAGACCGTCGTTATGGAAAACGAACTGCTTCGAATAAGCCTTATCGCTGACAAAGGCGCCGACATGTTCGAGTTGGTTCACAAACAGAGCGACACCGATTTCATGTGGCGCACCCCATGGAGCGTTCGCAATCAGGCTTTGTGGGTACCGTCGACAGGTTGGGGCGAAGGGATATTCCACGATCTTTACATTGGCGGATGGAACACGATAGCTCCCACCGGCGGTTTCCAGCAAGACTACATGGGCGCCGAGATAGGGCAGCACAACGAGACGAACATGATGCCGTGGGACGCGCAGATCGTCGAGGATTCGCCAGGGCGTGTCACGGCGAAATTCTCCGTGCGTGCGGTGCGAACGCCGTTCTGGATCGAGAAAACGGTCTCGTTAGAATCCAACTCGCCGGTCGTTACGGTAACCGACACGTTGACTAACGAGGCTGAGGAACCGGCACCCGCCCAGTGGGGTCAGCACTTGGCTCTTGGCGACCCATTCCTGACGCCGAACTGCATCTTCGATTTCGCGGGCGGCGACTTCATCGTACCCGAATCCCCTGACGGCTCAATACCACCCGGCTCTCGATTGATGCCCGACCGCACCGGTTCGTGGCCCGTCGCCGAAGCCCCCGACGGCTCCGAAGTCGATCTCACGGTGTTTCCGCCGAAGTCCGATCGACTTGTTGACTACCTCTCCTTCAATAACCTCGCCGATGGGTGGTACGCGGTTACAAACCCGGAAAAAGGTGTAGGCATCGGTCTACGGTGGGACAGCGATGTATTCAAATACCTCTGGTACTGGCAAGTCTTCGGTGGCCACAGCGGCTACCCGTGGTACAAGCGCACCTACAACGTCGGATTGGAACCGTTTACAAGTTTGCCAAGCGGGATGGCGGAGCCTGGAAGCGACGAATCGACTTCGATGATCTTTGAGCCGGGAGAATCCCGTAGCTCAACGGTGCGCGCCGTCATCTACGAATCCAGCAACGGAGTTACGGCAATCAGAGAGGACGGAACAGTGAGTTTGCGAGTTTAGGCAGCGCGGCTCAAACATATCATTCTGGCCTCAAACACGTCATTCCGAAACTCAAACATGTCATTCCGAACGGAGTGAGGAATCTAATGCCACTGACTCGCGCTCGGGTACCAAGCCAAAGACAAATCCTCCCACTGCGGGTTTGATGCCTCAATCAGTGCCACCTTTTTCTCCCGGCGCTAGCCCTTAATCTGCTTCTCTCTAGCGATCGCGGCCTCAACATCCGAAGTCTCCTCGAAATGTGCGAGCTGGGTAACGTTGTACTTGCTTGTAAAGCCGGACAAGAGTTTGTTCTTGTGTTCGTACATTCTTCGTTCGAGATCGTTGGTTACGCCGACGTATAGCGTTCTTGACCGGTTGGTGAGGATGTACACGTAATACTGGTGGTCTTTTCTTGCGGACATCGGTTTTAGATTCCTCACTTCGTTCGGAATGACATGCATGCGAGCGTTTGGAACGACATTCGTGTTCGTGTTTCGCTCACAATCGCCAGAATCGGTTCCAGTAAGACTTGAGGAACTGCAAGTAGGTCATGTTGACGTTGTACCGGCTCAAGTATTTGCGATAGTCGACCACGGTCCAGATGATGGCGACGAGCAGAATGAACCACATGGCGGCTATCAAGATCATCGGCTACTTCACCACGCTACCATGCCGGTATTGGTTATCGGTTCTAAGGGAGTAAACTGACTCGCCATCCCGTGTGTCTCGACGAACTCAGCCATCTCAAAGGTGACCTCCGCCAACCTCTGCTGGATAGCTGCACGATGCTGGTAGGCACGCGTCAGTATGGCAGGATTCCATCTTCGCAGGAACGATTAATGTGTTTCTCGATAGTTTCACGCCTCCGCGAGCACCCGCGTGCCCGTCTTGTGTGCGTTGATCCAATCCCAGTCCAACGGGACACCGATACCGTGCCCGGTCGGCGCGTAGACGCAGCCGTTTTCGTCAACTGCATCCAGATCGTCTGAGTAGTTAACCCAGATCGGCGGTTTGGTTGTCCTGACCTTGGGATGTACCAGACCAAGTTCGTAATAATTGGTGTTTCGAACCGCCGACATTAGGTGTCGATGTGCCGGGTCTGGACCATGCGTCTCAACATCCAACCCCACGCTTTCGCAGGCGTGGAAGATCTTCATCGCGCCAGTGATACCACCGTCCTCGTGTGCACCAACTCTGACGTAGTCGGTGCCATCCGCGATTACGAAGTTCATGTGCTGTTCGGGTAGACGAATGTGCTCGGTCTGCAACAACGGGGTTTTGATCATCTGGCGCAGTTTGCGGTGCGCAAATGTCGAGACGCCCCCGTCCATGAATACATCCTCCCACCAGAAGAATTCGGCCTCATCACATGCCTTGCCGAGTTTGAGTGCATCGCCGAAGTTCTTGACCTCGTTGGCCGGGTCGATCATAAGGTCCATCTCAGGCCCGACCGCATCTCGAACGGCCAATACGTTATCCACCTCCCGCTTGATGTTTTCGCCAGCCAGTCCCCATCCGTGAATCTTGAACGCCGGGTAACCCATTTCCTTGCACGTCACCGCGAATTCGGCGAAATCCTGTGGGGAGGTTAACCCCCCATTTTCGTCGCCATGCAGCGTCGAGGCGTAAGCCGGCAACGGCTTGCGTTCCCCGCCTAGAAGCTGGAACAACGGCTCTTCGTAGATCTTCCCAGCGATGTCCCAAAGGCAGATGTCGACGATACCTAACCCGAGCGCGGCGGTGTGCCGCAAACCGCGCTTCATTGCGTTGTAGTGCACCTCGCGCCTCATCGCGTCTTTGCCAATGAGGTACGGCGTTACGGTCTCGATATCGGCCAGCGCATTCCCACGTCCGGCAGGATACTCGCCTACCACCCCTTGATCAGTGTAGATGGACAGGATCGCGCCACCCGCTTTCATCGAGGCGTCAGGCTCGTACACCATGTTGAACGTGTTGTAATCCTTGCCCACGTTCTCGAGTTCGTGCTCGAATGAAGTGACTTCGATTCGAATGATCTTTGCGGCCGGTCTCACTGTATCTGACTCCTAGGCGATTGCATGACGGGATTTGTTTCAGGTGTAATTCTATGCACGTTCCTGTTGGTATTCGATCAGTGTTCCTCACGACAGGGGACTATTGATCCACCGCAAGTTGCCGACATGATTCGAGTATGAGAGAATCGCCTCATCATGAAAGCACTGAGAATCCACGGCAATCAAGACATCCGCATGGAGGACCTTCCGGAGCCGAATCCCGGCATCGGCGAGGCGAAACTGCGGATCACCAACACCTCGATATGTGCCACCGACATCGAAGAGTGGCAGTACGGGCCGCTCTGGACGCAGCACGGCGGTCCTAATCCGATTAGCGGTCAGGAAATGCCGCTGATTCTCGGACACGAAATCTCGGGGCACGTCGCGGAGTTGGGTGATGGCGCAGACGATTTGGCTGTCGGCGACCGGGTAGTCGTCAATAACGTGAGGACGTGCGGGGCATGTTTCTGGTGCGTGAGGGGATCTCAAGCAACCTGCAACAGTATGTGCGTGGCGGGCCTATCCGCAGATGGCGGTCTCGCCGAATACATGACCTGGCCGGCGAGCCACTTGATTAAGTTGCCCAACAACGTGTCGGATCGAGAAGCACCCTTGATCGAACCCGCTACGGTAGCGGTTCACGCGGTTCGAAGATCCGGCGTCAAGGTTGGCGACAACGTTGCCGTGATCGGTTGCGGCACCGTCGGATTGCTCACGATGCAGGCATTCCGCGCGGCAGGCGCACGCGTCATAGCTGTAGATGTCCGAGAGCAGAGCATTGCATTGGCGAAAGAACTCGGGGCCGACGAAACCTTGAACTCATCGGATCACGGCGCTCATGAACAATTGCTCGAATTGACTGGTGGAATCGGACCCGACATCGTCGCCGAAACTGCGGGCGCAGCCGAGACCCCCAACATGGCCATCGAATGGACACGGCGGAGCGGCACGACCGTTCTCGTCGGGATCTACTCCGCAACCCCCAAGTTCGACTTCAACAGCATCGTGGGTCAGGAGAAGACCGTCATCGGATCCGTAGCTGCATCCCCCGGCGATATGGCGGCAACTGTCCAACTCCTCGCCGACGGCAAGCTGTCGGTGAAAGAACTGATCTCGGCGATCGTCCCACTCGATCGTGTGATCCGGGACGGCTTCGAGCGTATGCTCAGTCCGGAAAAAGACGTCTTCCGAATTTTGGTGACACCCAATGGTTAACACCTCTAGTGGCTATGCCCGTGGTCGTGCAACCGCTTGTGGACCGCGTCGATAGCCTCGTTGAATGGCCGTTTGAGATAACCGATGTGGTCGTCCTCGCCGTGATGGTGCGTGACGTGCCCGTGCGCATGCTGGCGTGAACTGTTGTCGATGTAGGTCAACGAACCGTGCATCAGCGTCAGCATGTATTTAGCAGTTGCCTCGTCGAACATGCTCCACGGACCGCCAACCGACACATAGACCGGCGAGGTGTGCGAAAAGATGCCTCGCTCCCAGAGGTCATAGTAGGAATATCCCGAGTAGTAACCAGGACCACCAGCGCGCGCGGCCAGCCAGGAGTTGCCATCGATCTTGATCGATTCGTTGAGGCTCAACTTGCGCGTCGGTTTGTCTACTTCTGACGAAGCGACGACCTTGCCCTCCTGGATGATCTCGAGCTTGGACATCGGAACGACGCTCTCGGCCCAAGCGGACACCTCGACGGTACCGGCGCTCGACAACTCGACGGTGTCACCTACGTCGAATCCATTGACGGTGAAATGGATGATCGGACCACCGCTCAAGACCGTCCGGCCATTCGCTACGTTTCGGCACCAACTTTCGTAGGTGAACTCTTCGTCGTCCGGGATCCGGACATAGGTCCGGTACATCCCTACAGGAACGTCGCTCGACATCTTGTCCGTCCCTCCGACCAGCGGCAAACGATACCCGCAGTTCAGATAGCGGTACCACTCGTTGTGCATGAACTCCTGCTGCTGAATCATTTCAATGGCATCGAGACGTCCGGTCGCGACCAACGCTGCCGGTTCCCCGTTCGGAAACGGAAAGTGTGGGTTGATGACGAACCCGCCCTGAGCGTGGGCCTCGTCAGCCCAATAGCTCAGCGTCGTCTCCATCGGACCACCGATCTCAGCTTCACCCGGGCCGTCGGAGCAGAAGGGCATAACGGGATTCTTTAGACCCCAGAGAATCATGTGGCCCATGAAGTGCTGACGGTTTTCCTGCGATGTGTAGACGATGTTGTTGCCTTCACGCGTCACGCTCGGATGCCCGGTGAAATCCTCGACATTCGTGAATAGGCTGCCCCACTGTGACTGGAGCAGGTTGACGACGTTCAGGTCTTCGGCCTGCGATTCAAAGTGGCTGCCCTGCGTCGAGAGGAAGTGGACGTGGGAGTCGCCGGAGTACCACCCGCGCTCATTCATGTTGATCCAACGCTTGAGACGCAACTCAAGCTCCTGTTGCCCGGGTGCGATCTCGATCTTGGTACGGAGCGGCTCGTATTCGTAACCGCGGGCCGCATCAACGATCACCTCGCCCCGAGGAAGCCAGCCCTGCGCCGTGCCATCGATGTAGGCGTAACTGATCTGACCAAGCCGGGTGTCGCCGCCGACATCAATGTGCCAGGTATCGAGATTGGAGTTGATTAGGTTGTGATGGCCATGCGGTTGATACGGCACACCGTCGGGAGATCTGAAGTGGATGCGGCACGGAACGATCTTCCCGGTCTCGTCGTCGACCACGCGCACCTTCACCCAGTTCTTGCCCGGTTCCGTCAGCGAAATGTGAATCTTGTCGGTGTCGACGGATCCTTTGTCCTCAACCTCTCCCCACTTAACGCTATCGATATTCTCTCCTTCCTGAGTAACTTCAACCGTTGCCGATGGCACGCCTGACAACTCAACGTACGACGGACTTGACTTGGGGTTCTGAGGTTCGCCGAAACCCTTGTAGTCATCATTCAGAAATTCTTCGGCGGATTGCTCAGGAAGCGGATGAGTATAGGTGCGTTCACCGCGGTCGATTGTCACGTCAAGGTCGAACGGTTTTTCCGCTTGCTCGGCGTCCTTGAGATCGACTCGAACTGGACGTCGTGCGGCGCGAGAGAAGGGATGTTCGTCGACGTGTCCAAGGGTCACGCCTGCGACGATGAAGCGATGACCACGTGGCACGAACTCGACCGACTCGATGACCCGGTCAGGCGTCGGGTTGCGCCAAGCAAATAGCCAGTACCACCTAGGTTGCGCTTGCACAACTTCGGTCTGACGCCTGCCCGTCTCGTCGAAACGTCCCTCGTAGCGCGGTATCAGCTGGTCGCCTTGGTCGGTTACCGCAATGTACGGGTACCCTACGCCGTAGCGCGATATCCCTTGGCGGTCGCCAACGGCACTGATCTCGTACCGTTCGCGAATTGGAACCGTCACCGACTCGGAGTCTTCATATCGGATCACATAGTCAGCCACATGAACCCCAATCGGTCCATTCGCAGCCTGTTCCGTTTCCAACTGCCGGTGAACGAAAACCACATTATGTGCAGTCTTGCCGATCGGCAACGTTATCGACGACTCGCCTTCTGCCAAAGAGATATAACAATTCCCTGTTGAATCGCCGTCGGGCGATCCGACAGTGAAGGGGAGACCCCGCATGGTCTGCTCGCCCAACAACGGGTCCTCACCGGGGAGGCACTCGGTACCAGCACTGCACAAAGCGGAAATGTCGATAATCTCATAGTCCATGATTCAAGTGACCTCCGTATCGCGGTCAGAGTACCCTTGCATATTAGTCAATTTCGTTGCAGTACGCGCTGGCGGCGCTGCGATGCAGTTCTAGCGAGGAATAGATGACTCGAGCAAACGTAAAGTTCAAAATCGTAAGTTGGGATGAAAGCCCCTTCGACGAACGGGATGATGGTCCGAAGCTGACCCAAGCACACATTCAGAGGTCATTTGATGGCGATCTGATCGGTACTGGCAATCTCATGTACCTCATGACGCACCATGAAAGTGGGAACGCCTCGTTTTTGGGTTACGAGAAGGTTGTGGGTAGCTTAGCCGGACGTTCAGGTAGTTTCGTGTTACGACACACCGTTTCTTACGATGGTGGGATGGCGATGTCAGAGTTGCAGGTAGTTGCAGTTTCCGGTACGGGTGAGTTGGTGGGATTATCCGGTACCGGACATTTCTCGGCAGGACACGCTGAAGAGCATGAAATGCCGCTAGAGTACGAGGTGTGATCAGGGGATTGGTTTCTACCAGTGTTGTCCGCAAAAGGTGTTTGAAATGAAAGCGCTACGTTATTACGGCCGCAGAGATATGCGATTACAAGATGTGCCAGTTCCAGTACCGGCCGATGACGAGGCGCGCCTGCGCATCTCCTACGCTTCAATCTGCCAGACGGACGTCGAACGGTGGTGGCATGGCCCGACCATGGCTCGGTGGAAGACTGAACCCAAGACAGTGGGGCACGAAACTTCAGGTCGTGTCGAAGCCGTCGGTTCCAGCGTTCGAGAATTGTCCGTTGGCGACCGCGTGATGGTGAACAACATCCGACCTTGCGGTGTATGCCACTGGTGCGTACTTGGCTCGCAGTCGAGTTGCGCAAACGTCAATTCCGCGGGATTCGCGCTGGACGGCGGCTTGGCGGAATACATGGTATGGCCGGAAAGTCACCTGATCAAACTGCCCGACAACATCCCGGATGTCCAAACGCCCCTAATCGAACCGACATCGGTCGCAGTTCACGCCACGCGTCGAACCGGTGTAAAGGTGGGCGACACCGTAGCGGTGATCGGTTGCGGCACCGTCGGAATGTTGACGATGCAGGTCCTGCGCACCGCTGGAGCCCGAGTCATCGCCGGCGACCTACGAGCGCAATCCCTCGATCTAGCGCTGAAACTAGGCGCGGACGCAGCGATCAACACCGGAGATGAAGACGCACTCGAAAAGTTAATGAATATGACCGACGGCGTCGGCGCGGACATCGTCGTCGAGACTGCCGGCGCAGTTGTAACGCCCCGCATCGCGATCAATTGGACGCGCCCCGGAGGAACCACCGTCCTAGTCGGGATCCACGCGGATGCCGCCAATTTCGATTTCAACGAGATCGTAGGAACCGAACGGACGGTCATCGGGTCAGTAGCCGCATCACCGGGAGACATGGAGAAAGGGATCCAACTCATCGCAGACGGCAAAATCCTCCTCGAGGAACTAGTGTCCGCGGTTATCCCATTGGAACGCGTAATGGAAGACGGCTTCGAGCGAATGCTGCGGCCGGAAAAGGACGTCTTCCGGATCATGGTGACATCGGACTACAGACCCGATTAGTCATCAAATGACGTGACCGGAAAGGGATCGTTCTTGCTGACCTCAATCTGAGCCTCGCGTATTGACACGCCCCGAATGGTCTGATTGCCCCAAAGGCTCTTCACGTACGCCAAAACGTCGACGATCTCCCGATCCGACAGTTGCTCGCCGAACGCTGGCATTCCAGATTTAAACCCCGGCAGATCCAGATAACCTCCTCCGAGTTTCACCTGCTTGTAAAGCGTGCCGTCGCCGTGATGCCAGGTGTGACCGCTTCCGTTCAATGGCGGTGGTGGCAGCGTCCCGTCGCTCTTTTTGATGTTCCAGTGCGGCTCACCCTCACCCGATTGACCATGACACGACGCGCAATACGTCACGTAAACCCGCTCCCCACGCTCGACCGGATTGTCTGATTCCGTAACCGAACTGTCGTTTACGCCATCATCTGAACCGCAAGCACTCACCAACGAAATTGCCACCATCCCCACTAACAATATCCAGCGCCACCGCGTGGCCATTCTTCAACTCCTGATCGAATTCATTCGCCGCAAGACCTCAGTGCATATTCTCGAAGGGTAGCAGGCCGATTCTGCGATAATCTACTAACCGCCGATCCGACCACACACGAAGCCGAGGTTGCCAGTTATGCATTACGCCGACGAACGAACGCACGGATGTCGGATTTCCGATTCCTGGACCTACCGCGGGTTGAAGACGGTCGTTATGGAGAATTCGTTGGTGAGGGTAATGATCCTTGCTGACAAAGGCGCGGATGTCTACTCGTTCGTTCATAAACCGACGGATACCGAATTCATGTGGAGGTCTCCTTGGGGCGTTCGGGACCCGCGGAAGTTCGCGCCGTCCACCGGTGATCCGCAAGGAATGTGGCTTGACTACTACGAGGGAGGATGGCAGACGGCGCTCCCACATGGTGGTTACCCGGATCAGGTCTACGGCGCAGATTTCGGGTTACATGCCGAGTTGAACAATCTGCCTTGGGACGCGACCATCGTCGAAGATACCGCTGAGCGCGTAGCCGTCAACTTCAAAACCAAAGGCGTCCGCATGCCCGTCGCAGTCGACATGACAATGTCGCTCGACGAAGGTTTGTCGACACTCAAACTGTCGAAGACCGCGATCAATGAAGGCGAGGAATCGGTCGACATCGTCTGGCTCGAACACATCGCCATCGGCCCGCCATTTCTATCTGACCAGTGTCGGCTCTACGTTCCCGATTGCAAGGTGTTGACACACCCCGAAGCGTTCGTCGATACGCAAAAGTTGGTGTTGGGTTGGGAAGGTGAGTGGCCCATGGTGCCATCGGCGGATGGCGGGGAGATCGACTTTAGGGCCATGCCTGCCAAAGATGATCGATCTCTGGACATGGCTTACATGACTGGAATGGATGAGGGGTGGTACGCAGTCCACAACAAGGAGTCGAACGTCGGTTTCGCGGTGTCGTTCCCGACCGATGTCTTCAAGTACCTGTGGTACTGGCGCAACCTCGGTGGCGGTTGGGGATATCCGTGGTACGGGCGGTGTTACAACGTTGGTTTAGAACCCTGCACGAGCTGGGACAACCGCGGACTAAAACACTCGATGGATAACGGATCGGCACGTCCGTTGGCTGCCGGCGAGACCTTGACAGTCGATATTACGGCGTCGGCGTTTGTTGGGGAGGGGGAAGTAGTAGCTGTTTCACCTGAAGGATCGTTAACGTGGGATTAGCTGTTGCCAATGGCAGGGGACGGACGATTAAACGCTAGTTTGAACTGCTAGAGCCGTTTTCATCCCAGGGCGGCGGTGGCGGTTGTTTCCCTTGCGCCTCCAGCAAACCTGCTTTGCGACCTTCCTCATACGCATCGATTTGCTCTTGTTTTCGAATGCGCTCGCGTTCTTTGCGCAGCCGCTCCATGTCTTCGCGATGTTGCTCGCGTTCTTTGCGTCGCCGCTCTCGACTACGTTCAAGATTTTCGTTGAGTTTCTTTTCTAGCCAGACGGATGGTAACACGATTGCCCTCCCAATCTCGGTTATGAACAACGATAGCAGACCCGACGCGGTGCCGGTTCCGATGACGACTTGTGTCAACGTGGTGAACCGGACCGCCGTCCATCGACCGCGGTCGTTGTATTCGATTGCGGCTAATGCAGCGAACGCGATACACAAGATGATGAAAACGGCGACGTATATCGTTCGCCATGCATCTGGTATGCTCTCTAACGCTTCTCGCCCCAGATTGGATTTGATTTGGTTGTTCGACATTGAGTTGCTTTGAGATTGAACAGTCTGCTGTTCAACTGCGTCGCTTCGCGTGACATCATACACTACAATTGTATCATTATATAAGGCTAGGTCGGCAAAACCGAGTCTAGTTTCGGGGATTCAGATACACGGTGGTTGGAAGTACTATCATTAAGCGCACACGCGGTACTCACTCAGAAAGAACGCGAGGAAATCATGCGACGGCGAACGTTTGGCGATTCAGGATTGGCATCATCGGTCATCGGATATGGTGGCTGGCCGATGGGAAGGGGACAATACGGAGATTTCGACGATGATGAAGCGATTTCCGCCGCCCACAAATCCTTCGATTCCGGCATCACTCTCTTCGACACCGCCGCCGTCTACGGATGGGGCTACGGCGAGAAGCTGATGGGCAAAGCAATCGCACCCTTCCGCAACGACATCGTGCTGGTGACCAAAGGCGGCCGCGAATGGGTCCGCGACAATCCCGACCGAACCGCAGCGACCGTATCCATCAGCGACCGGGCAACCCTCTTACGTAGCATCGACGAGAGCCTAGAACGTCTCAATACCGATTACATCGACCTGTTCCTTATCCACTGGCCCGACCACACGCGTTCATTCGAAGAGCCCATGCGAGCCTTGGAAGATGCCAAAGCCGCGGGCAAGATCCGGCATACCGGAGTCTCGAACTTCAGCCCTGAGATGATGGCGCAGTGTCGCGAACACAGCCCAATCGTCACCAACCAGATCGGTTACCACATCTTTGACCGCCGCCCCGAGTCTGGCGTGATGCCTTTCGTCGAATCCAACGGCATGGGTATTATGGCCTATGGCACCTTGGCACATGGCTTGCTCACAGGTGCTTGGGCATCCGACCACGCATTTGGGGACGACGATTGGCGAGCCAACGGCGCCAACTTCGGGTTGGCATCGTTCGGGCCGGAGAACCTAGCGAAGAACGTCGCGGTAGTAGAAAAACTCAAAGACATCGCGAGTGATCACGGTAAGACGGTCGCTCAGTTGGCTATCGGATGGGTACTGGCGAACCTAACTGTGACCGTTGCGCTTTGCGGGATGGTTAACGATTCGGAAGTCGAGGACAACATCGGCGGCGACTGGGAAATGCCGGCGGAGGTCAAGCAGCGGATCGACGACTTGGTTATGGCTGAAGGCGCTGGTGTCGGCACTCCCGAAATGGAGATTGCGACGTAAGGTCGTGCTGACAATCAGCAGTTCCCAGTCAAGTCACTCCGAACAGAGCGCAACGTATTCGTGTCATTCTGAACGGAGCGGAGCGGAGTGAAGAATCTGAATTGGCAGCTACGGTACGACGTTCCTAGATTCCTCGGTGCGCTCGGAATGACATTACTGCCAATACCGCCCAAGAGTCCAAAGTTGACGGAGATTGCATCATGCTCATCATCGACACGCACACCCATGCTGGGAACAACTGGTTCGAGCCGATTGAGGTGCTCGAGTTTCAGATGGACCGCAATGGTGTTGATAAGGCATTGTTGGTGCAGCACGGCGGGACGTTCGACAATGGGTATCTTTTAGGAGAAGCGGCGAAGCGGGGCCATCGGTTCAAGGTGGCGGTGTTGGTGGATCCTGAGTCGCGGGACCCACTGGGAGATCTGGAGAAATTGGCAGGGCAGGGCGCTGCGGGAATTCGGTTGGCGCCTGACGCTGTGTTCGTGAATGCAGGTCCGTACGATGTGTGGAAGAAGACGGGGGAATTGGGTTTAGTCGTTACTTGCCAGGGCGATCCGGCGCGGTTTGCGGCGGACGATTTTGCGAGGGTTATGGATGCGTGTCCCGATACGCAGGTTGTGATTGAACATTTGGCTGGGATCGCCGCTGCGGATGAGCCTTGGGAAGTGGATTACGAGAGGGCAATGAGGCTCGCGGAGCGGAGTAATACTACGATCAAGGTTCCTGGATTGGGTGAGGTTGCTAAGCGTCCGTCTCGGTTGTTGCCGGAGCTGGAGTTCGAGGACGTGCCGCCGGTGTTTGAGATGGCGAAGGACGCTTTTGGTGTCGAGCGGATGATGTGGGGGAGTGATTTTCCTCCTGCTGCTGGTCGTGAGGGTTATGCGAATGCGCTCCGGGGTGTGATGGAGCATCCGGCGTTTGCGGGCGATGGTGAGTTGGAGTGGGTTATGGGTAGATGTGCGGCGAGGGTTTGGGGTTGGTGAACGAGCGTAAGTTGGTTTTGAAAATGCGTGTGTGTGCGTCGGCTACGATTGGTCGTCGTTTTGGGTTCTGGGGCGCATTCTAAGTCGGTTGATTCGCAAATTCGGATCCGTGCCGTCTTGGGCCGCAAACCGACGTGCCGACTCTCGTTGGATGAGGGCGCGGAGCCCTTCCTCGAATAAAGTCGACAGACGTTCAATGCCTGTCATTTGACGAGCTTGTTCGTAGAGTTCGTCGTCGACATTGATGGTCGTTTGAACGCGTTTTCCACTCATAGCGTTGTCCTTTCAGCCGCTAGGACCAATTCGTCTCCTGCAACGATGCAATCGTCCCATCCGGCGCTCGCCAGGGGGCGGCGTCTTTGCGCCAGGGGTTGGCGGCAAGCCACTCCTCATTCATCGCCACACCCAAACCCGGTTCAGTCGGCAGCGGCAAATATCCATCTTTTTGCTGAGGAAAATCGCCGATAGTGGCGTCTTGGAACCAGGGGTGGATGCCGCCTTCTTGGATCATGAAATTGGGCGTGCAGGCGTCGACGTGCAGCGATGCAATGGTGCAGAACGGCCCGTATGGGTTGTGCGGCTGGAAGCCGACGTAATGCGCCTCGGCCATGGCGGCGATCTTTTTTAGTTCGAGGATGCCGCCGGCTTGGACGATGTCAGGCTGGATCATCTTGACGATCTGACGGGCGAGGAGGTCGGTGTAGTCCCACTTGGTGAGGTGTCGTTCGCCGGTTGCGAGGGGAATGTTCACGGCTTCGGCGACGCGGGCAAGGGCGTCGAGATTCTGCGGCGGTACAGGTTCTTCGTAGACGAACGGTCGATATGGTTCCATGGCGTTGCCGATGCGGATGGCGTCGGCGGGTGCGAGCCGTCCGTGAACTTCGACGAGAAGTTCGACATCGTCGCCGACAGCTTCTCTGACGGCTTCGAGTTTCTTGATCGCGATGCGCTCCGCTTCGATGGGAATAAAGAGTCCGCGGTGGTCGAAAGGATCGCCCTTGAGCGCGGTCAGGCCCTCATCAGTGTGGCGAAGTGCGTTTTCGACGGCGAGTTCGGGAGTTAGACCGTCCCAGCGACCGTAACACCAGATCTTTTCCCGCATTTTCCCGCCGAGGAGTTCGTAGACCGGAACGCCGAGAGCTTGGCCCTTAATGTCCCAGAGTGCAATCTCAATACCCGAGATGGCGGAGAGTTGGACAACGCCGCCTCGCACGTGGAAGTGATGGTAAAGCGTCTGCCAATGCTGCTCGATGCGGCCAGGGTCTTGGCCGATGAGGACTTCGCCGAATTCGTCGACCATGGTGGCGACGGCTAGGGGTCCGGCGGTTGCTTCGCCCCATCCGGTGATGCCTTCGTCGGTCTCAACCTTGACGAAGACGTAGTTTCGGGCTTGGCCGCGCGGGGCAGAGGAGGCAGGGATGGCGGTTACGTTGGTGATTTTCATTTTCGGGCCCTCACCCTAGCCCTCTCCCGCCTAGCGGGAGAGGGGACGGTTGGTTGTGGCTATTCGTTGCCTGTCATTCCGAGCGCAGCGAGGAATCTGAACGCCTTGGAACCGGGCTGCTACATTAGATTCTTCACTTCGCTGCGCTCCGTTCAGAATGACAAATTGCGGGGGCAATACGTTCAGAATGACAGATTGTGGAGGCGCTACGTTCATGTTGACAAATTGCGGGGCGCTGCGTTCGGGATGGTATTTTCTGAGTGTATTGGGTTCAGGATGGCGTTGGGGTTTCGGAACGCATGTCATTCTCCCCACTCGCCTGTCATTCCGAGCGAAGCGAGGAATCTGAGCGCCTTGGAACCGGGCTGCTACATTAGATTATTCACTTCGTTCAGAATGACAAATCTTGAAGGCGCTACGTTCAGAATGACATGGTTGTTCGGCAAGGCGTGGTTTGTTCAGAATGACATGGTTGTTCGGACGGCGTGGCTGGGCGGGCGTGTCTGACGCACGTGCATCCCCTGCGAGCTGCGCTTTGCTTGATCGCGTCCCCTTCACAAAGCGAAGGGGAGGAGGTTAAATCCCCACCCGACTCCTTCCCAAAACATCAGGGTTGATCAAGTTTTCGGGTAGGTTGCCGTTTAGGACGCGGAGGGCTTCTCCGGCGGTTCGGCGTTCCAGTTCAACAGTAGACGCCTGCGAGAAGAAGGCAGTGTGTGGGGTGATGATGATGTTGGGGGCCGTTAGCAGAGGATGGTCGTTGGGAGGTGGCGCTGGTTCTAGGACATCTAGCCCGGCTCCTGCAAGGTGTCCGGAGTTTAGGGCGTCGGCTAGAGCTTGCTCTTGGATTATTCCGCCGCGGGCGCAGTTGACGATGATTGATCCGGGCATCATCATCGCGAGTTGGTCGGGGCCGATCATGCCTTCGGTTTCGGGGGTCAAGGGAGTGTGGACGGTGATGAAGTGGGAGCGTTTGAGGACGTCTTCGAAGGTCGTGATCTCGGTTCCGTCTATCGTCTGCCCGGGCTCGATCATGGGGTCGTAGGCGATCAGGTTCATTCCAAAGCCGACGGCTTTTTCGGCAATGGCGCGCCCGATGCGCCCGTAGCCGAGAATGCCGAGGGTCGCACCCCTAGTCCGATGCATGGGCTGGTCGAGGACTACATCGTGCCAACCGCCTTCTTTGACTTGGGAGTCGTGGGGCAGGAGGCGTCGGTTCAGGGCTAGGATCATGCCGATGGCGTGGTCGGTGACTTCGTCCATGCAGTAGTCGGGCACATTCGTGACGACGATGCCTAGCTCGGTGGCGGTCGGGATATCGATATTGTCGACGCCGATGCCATACCGAGAAGCGACCATGCACCTTTCGGCAGTCCTGAGCACTTTGCCAGTGACCTGGGCGAAACAGAACATGATGATGTCGGCGTCGGCGGCGAGGTTGGCTAGGGTTTTTTCGGATGTGTCAGGAGCGACAACCGGTTCGACGCCTGAGGCTCGAAGAACGTCGGATTCGACGTCGATGTTTGGCCAGACGAAGTCGGTTATTAGGGCTTTTTTCATGGGTGTGGTGAGGTGTTGTTGTTGGTTGTGTTTTCGATTACGTTAGGGTAGCAGTTTTTGGTAAGGGGATGGGCGCGCTGAAATCGACCGTTATAGGTCGTATGGTCGTTGGATCGAGCAATTGGATGAGGTTTTTCAGGTTTCGGTCATTGTTTGTGTTGTGTGCCTTTGGGTCGGGCATCCGCTACATGGTCGCTTAGCTTCCACGCGTCCCTTCGTTTCACGAAGGGGAGGTTATTTCGAAGGATCGCCGCATCGATTTTGGGTTCGCGCGGGCGAAACTGGGTTGTAACTTTTTATTCAAAATACAGCATCGCCGATGTCGCCAGACCATCGGTCATCCGGACGGTCGACGGATGGTGGGCCGCCCGGAGTCATTCAACTCTTCACATCTCCTCGATGCTGTAGCCTCGGCCGCTCGACGAAGCGGACCAGACGTCTGCCGGATTTAACGGGGTTTCGCTCGGACCTTGAACGACGGACCGGCACTTGACGTGCGAGGGCGGGTTTCAGAACCCACTCTACACGCTCCCTTTAGTCCATCGGAGATTACCCCCGCGAGGGGAGGCAAATCGAGAGGGCCGAAAGGTAGTTTCGATTGTCCGTAGTCTGGCTTGCTAGTCGGAGCCGGCTTCCTGCTCCGCATCCGAGCCCTGGAGCCACAAGCCCGCAGTAGCCGGAGTTTCGATCTGCGTTGCGTCCTAACCTTTCCTCAACTTCTGGCGGGCACCGTCGCGGATCGTTTGGGCACGTTTGCGATGCTCACACGATCCATGTGTTGTCCCTCCCGCAGACCGGGTTTCCTTATTCGATTGTCGATATCCTGCGAAAAGGAGCGCAAACCTTGACGCGGCGATCTTCTGGGCGCCGATGCCGATGCGCTTCGGCGGCGCTTAGTTACTGTTGTACTACAACATGTGTGCAGAAGTCAAGTAGATTAGTATGTTTGAACTAGGATGGGAAGGATTGGGAAGGATGGGGTGTTTGGGGGATGTGGGTGGGGTTGCCATTTTGTCTGGAGGAATGGGGTCGACAGCGTACACTGGACTCGATTATGACGATCAAGGTACAGCGTGGCGTCTGCAACATCCCCAACCGGAGTATCTTCGAGGGCGACAACCTCGATGTGATGCGCGGGATGAATGACGAGTGCATCGATCTCATTTACCTCGATCCACCATTCAACTCGAACCGGGACTATGCGGCGCCGATCGGGAGCGAGGCGGCGGGTGCGGCGTTCAAGGATACGTGGGATTTGACGGATGTGGATGAGGCTTGGCACAACGAGATCGCGGAGGCTGATCTGGCGCTGTACAAGGTGATCGATGCGAGTGAGCACAGCCATGGGAGCGGGATGAAGTCGTATCTGATCATGATGGCGGTTCGGCTGTTGGAGATGAGGCGGATTCTGAAGGCGACCGGAAGTATCTATCTGCACTGCGATGACACTGCCGACGCGTATCTGCGGACGATGATGGACAGCATTTTCGGACGCGATACGTTTAAGTCGTCTATCCAGTGGAAACGGACTAGCGCACACAACGACACGGTTTTCGGACGCGTTACTGACACTATCTTGGTTTACGGTTCGAAAAAATTCAATCCAGTCACCCAAGAACTAGATCCCAACTATGTGAGTTCGTACTATCGTCATCACGACTCGCATGGCAAGTACCGTAGCGGAGATCTAACAGGATCAGGAACAAGAAATGGGGAGGCTGGGACTTCTTGGCGCGGTTACGATCCAACGAGTATCGGCCGGCATTGGAGTGTTCCAAAGACTCACAAATATGCCAAATATATCGAATCAGCGTTGATCCCCGGTTACACCAGCATCGACGGCATTCACGATCGGTTGGATGCGCTTGACGGTGCCGGATTGGTGCTGTGGTCAAGGAACGGCGTGCCGAGTTTGAAGAGATATCTGACGCAAGATCAAGCCCAATTAGCAACCAATTTATGGACCGACATTAAAAACCCATCGAGGAAAGAACGCACAGGATACCCCACCCAAAAACCTCTCGCATTGCTCGAACGGATCATCAAAGCCAGTTCAAATGAAGGCGATGTGGTGCTGGACCCGTTCTGCGGATGTGCGACGACTTGCATCGCGGCGGAGCGGTTGGATCGACAGTGGATCGGGATTGATTTGTCGGCGTTGGCGGTGAGGTTGGTGGAGCAGCGGGCTCGGAATGAGCTTGGGTTGATGGGTGGTGTCCAAGCGATTGCCCGGTCAGACATTCCGAAGCGGACGGATCGTGAGCCGGCGCCGCCGCTGAGCGAGTCGAAGGTGGTGCTTTATGGGACGCAGGGCGGGAACTGCAACGGCTGTGGGACGCACTTCTTGCCGCAGCATCTGACGGTGGATCACATCATCGCGAGGTCGAAGGGCGGGACTAACCATCTCGATAATTTGCAGTTGCTTTGCGGGCACTGCAACTCGTTGAAGGGTGATCGTCCGATGGAGTATTTGCGGGCGCGGTTGGTTAGGGCTGTTTGAAAAGGGGGTTTACGGCGATATTTATGATGGGCGATGCTGTTGCCTCATTCTGTCTCTGTTACCTTTGTATGCATCCGGTTGGGGAGGAAAGGGAATCAGGCGATGATTGTTGGGGCGTCCAATGAGCAGTTCGATCTCAATGATCGAATCGCAATGAGTTAATCATCCGCATTGCATGAGGTTCTGAGTTTTCAGGCTTTACCACAATCGAAATAGGAACGAATTTGCGCGCTGGGCGCGGTAGGTTGTCAGCATGGATTTCTAAACCGATTTTGCCCGAGCTAAGTCCTACTAATGGATCAAAAAGGATTTCTGCCTCGAAATACGCGTTCCCGTCGCGGTGCCGCCACTGTTCGCAAGTTAATTCAAATGATGTCGACGGTTCCTCCGAACGACCGTTTTTGTAGTAAAAACAATCCGGTTCTCGTTCATTGTTCACACTCGTGTAGGGAGGAGCGATCGGGAGGTTAAAAGTCGCTAAATGTGAATCTCGACCGAGAGTCTGACGAACTGCTTGTTCGACCCGTTGGGCGGGGAAATAGCCTTCTGGTGCCGTGGGAGGTTCGGGGAGAATAGTGTTATTTGGGGCGGCGGAATCAGGCACATAAAGATGTGGCCGGATCAGAATGCCCTCATGGGCTACGAATCGAATGAGAACATTGCGACCAGTGCTGTTACTGTCATTTGAGACCGCAAAAGTTGCAACAGAATGGTCGAGATTGCTTTGCAGCAGTTCATCGAGTTTGGATAACACTCGACGGCAATTGTTGATCCATGCCGGGTACTCGAATTCCGTATACCTACGGATCTTTTCATCAGGAGGCCGGACGTACGATGATGGCTCGTACAATCGTTGACCGAGTAGGTCCGCAATGGTGGCGTGCGACCTAAGCGACCGAGGATTTGGCGCACCAAAATCTGTTTTCATAGGATGTCGAGTCTTAAGACGTTCCATCAAAGATTCGATCTGAGTTTCATCCAATGGTTCAAATCGGGGGTACGAGAATTCGACTTGATCCGGTTCCCCTCCGTTTTCGTCTAAGCAGGTTATGGCGAAATTCGGTTCCGTTGAACGAAGTTCTGCCAACTGTTTTTTTAACCTTTGATTTTCAAGATAGCGCGGGTCTGGACGTTCAGGCAATAGCCACTCGGCCGGAATCTCGAGATAGTCGACATTGAAATTACTGGCGAGCCATCTGGCAACTGTGTCGCCGGTCACGAACACCACTTCGTCGCTTTCGTTGTGGGACGAGTAGTCTAGAACATAACCGATTATCCGTTGATCGTTATTGTCGTAGTCTAGTTCGTTTACATGTTCTTGCGAAGGACGTGTTTTATCGTAAAATTCCATAGTCACCTTAGGAGCAGATTCATTCAAAGTGATCGTTTTGTCCGAACTGTTTAAAATGTGACCAAAATACGTATTGGTTTGCATCGCCTTTCGGCTTTTACGGCGATCCGCGCTGGTTTTAAGTTCATCAATCTCGCTCACGACTGTTTCACAAATTAGTAAGCGCGCAGCGTCAACGGGTCCTAGTAAAGTCCAATCGATCTTATCGAGTTTTCTGCAACTGAGAAAAAAATTCGTGTCGACGAAAATAACTGTGGCACCGGTCATATCTTGTTCCTTTTTGTGTATATGACACAGATCGATCAATCTGCGGAGCTGCGAGAGCGAGGTGTTGCCGATGTTGTTTATTTGGTCTGGCAGGACGAAAGGGATGAAGCCGACAGGAAGGTCAGTTCAGCTTGCCTCAATGTTGTCTTTCTCATTGTCGTTCGTGGGCGACATGAATGACCAAAGGAATCTGATGAACAGAAATACCCAGATTACGAGGCCGACAATCACGAGCCCAGCGGAGAACACATGGTCGGCGGGCAACCGGGATACCGCTGTGAGCAATCCCAACGTGAATGCAAACCACACCAAGAATTCTAGGATCGGAACGAGAGGGACGGTTAATGAGAGCGCACGGTCCCGGAGTGGCGGGATCGCGCTTGACACGACCAAGGTAACCGCCATAACGAGGAGAAATGCAGCTCCAACTAGATTTGCGATCGGTGGCAGACTGGGTATCACGAGCCCGAAGAACCATTCGTAGTCGCTGGCGGATGTCTGGGTGTATTGACCCAGCAGGAGTGCGCCGACGAAGGCTACTAATGCGTTGTTTACGAGCCAGTCGGTTTTGAGTTTTGAATCGTCCATTGATGTTTGATTCTAAAAAGGCGGTTCTGCGTGTTAATGGCGTTGAAGTGTTTGTGTTAGGCGTGGTGTGTGCCCTCTTTGTCTTTCTGACATTTCCCCCACGGGTGGGGGAACCAGGCCCCTTGTCCGCCCTGTTCACCCTCACCCCAGAACCCCCTCTTAATCTCCTCCTAGGAGGGGAGGGAAGGGTGGCGGGGAGACGGGAGACCGCCGCCAGTCTCCGGCATCCCCTGCGAGTTCGCTGCGTTGGCACCCCCTTCAATTCCCCCTCTTAGAGGGGGAGGGAAAGGGTTGCGCTTCGCGAAGGGGAGGGCTTTTGGTTCAGGTTTGTCGGAGGATGTATTGGGCGAATGTGCGGGTTTCACGCCCTAGCTCAACGCCAGCACCCGACGCACAAAATCATGCACTAGCGGAATGTCGGACTCGCGTTCCCAGTCTTCCATCGAGTCGTGGTAAAAATGTCGGTGGAATTTTTCGGCGGCTAGGAATAGGTGTTCGATCGATGGGTCTTGAGCTTCTGCAGACAATTTGATCGCGGCGTTCTTCAGTGAGCGGTGGCTCTCGTGGTGCCATTCTCTCTCCTGCGCGATTGACATGATGGAGTGGGCGGCTGCGCCCCATAGCTTTTCTGCGCCCTGCAATACGTCGCCACGTTCGAACTCTTCGTCGGAAGCGGTGAGGAAGTCGAGAGCGGTTTGGCGGTGTTCTGTGGGGGACGTTGTTGTGGTTGCCATTTGTCAGAACCTTCCTGTGTTGATTTTACGGTGTGTTCTTCGCGTCTCAGCAGGTAGGTTTGAAACCTGCCGCTACGATTTCGGTGTCTGGGCCCCCTTTGTCCTTCGGACATTTCCCCCATGAATGGGGGCAACCCGGTGGCCCATCGTCCCCGGGCATCCCCTGCGTTTTTGTGTCGGACTCTTGGGCTCCGCGTCCCCTTCGCTTTGCGAAGGGGAGGAAACAAGATTGATCGCACGCCTAGTCGTATAAAATGATCGGCAAGCACTAGCCGAGTTGTTTTCAGACCCTGACGAAGCGCAAGAGACGAAAAATGGCGACCAGTGAACATCCGATCACGCGTTCTGAGTTGAGAGAAGAGCTTCGCCATTACGCGACCAAGGAGGATCTAGCGAACCTCAAATGGCAACTAGCGGTTTTTCTTGTTGCTCTTGTCAGTGTCCTTCTCGGAATTCTGGAATTTAGGGGGTAAGGAGCGATATCGTGCGTCAAGACCTTACCGCTCTCTGGATGGGGCTATTTGTTTTTGTTGCGGGGTTGTTAATCGTCGCTTCCGCGTGGTTCGGCGACTTTAGCTGGGCGAGATTGCTGTTCGGGGGGATACCCACTGCGCTCGGTGGTTTGCTGATGCTGAAGCGAGCTTAGAGCCACGCCCTAGCCCAACGCCAACACCCGTCGCGCAAAATCATGCACTAGCGGTCGGTCGGACTCGCGTTCCCAGTCTTCCATCGAGTCGTGGTAGAAGTGTCGGTGGAATTTTTCGGCGAACCCGAAATTAGAACGAATCAAAGGGTCACCGTGCTCTTCGGCAAGACGCACAACCGCGTTCTTCAGCGAACGATGGCTATCATGCGCCCAACCTCGCTCCTGAGCGACCGACATCACTGCATGCGCCGCCGCGCCCCATAACTTTTCTGCGCCTTGCAACACGTCGCCACGTTCGAACTCCTCGTCGGAAGCGGCGAGGAAATCGAGCGCGGTTTGGCGGTGTTCTGTGGGGGACGTTGTGGTGGTTGCCATTTGTCAGAACCTTCCTGTGTTGATTTTACGGTGTGTTCTTCGCGTCTCAGCAGGTAGGTTTGAAACCTGCCGCTACGATTTCGGTGTCTGGGCCCCCTTTGTCCTTCGGACATTTCCCCCATGAATGGGGGCAACCCGGTGGCCCACCGTCCCCGGGCATCCCCTGCGTTTTTGTGTCGGACTCTTGGGCTCCGCGTCCCCTTCGCTTTGCGAAGGGGAGGGCGACCACAAGGGATCGCCCCTACGTGTTGTGGTTCCAGATTTGGTTGGGGAATGCGAAGGTTTGGGGTTGGCCGCCGGAGTGGATGAAGACGACTGGTGTGTCGGGGTCGACGTTTCCTGCCTGAATTTCGGCGATTAGGGCGGACATTGATTTGGCGGTGTAGGTTGGGTCTAGAATGATGGCCTCGGTTTGGGCCACTAGGTGCATGGCTTCGATGCCGAGATCGGTTGGGATGCCGTAGATTTTGGTGTAGCCGGTCAGGGTGGTGATGTCGGCAGGGCGTAGGGGAGTGTCTAGGTTTAGGAGCTCGGCTACTCGGGTTGAGCGGTCTAAGTAGAGTTCTTGGTAGTTTTCCGGTGTGTAGTGGGGTTGTGCTACGGCCGTTGCGGTCCAGGGTTTTCCGGTGTTGCGGGCGTAGAGGATTATGCCAGCAATGGAGCGTCCGCAAAGGCCCCAGAAGTGGATGGGTTTGGTGGGGGAGAGGTGGGCATCGCCAGGGCGACCACAAGGGTCGCCCCTACGGGTGGTCGTTGCGAAGGTCGTTATTTGGGCGTCTATTTCGGCGGCGGTTTCTAGGAAGGCGATCATGCCGGCTATGTTGGAGAAGGGGTTGTCGAGGAGTATCGTGGGGTTGCGTCCGAGATTGGTTTCATGGGCTAGCAAGGTTTCGGCGTAAGGTCGGGTTTCGTCTTTGGGAATGCGGTGGATGATCGCGCCGGTTAGGTGAGCAATGAGCATGTTGCCTTGGACGGGTGCGTCAAGTTCGTCAAAGGCTACCCAGTGGTACTTCATGCCGGTTTTCGCACTGGCCGCGGCAGCTAGTCGGGCGTTGTTGGAGTCGTAGTGGTTGATGTTGACGATGGTGTCGACGCCGCGCTCAATGAGGTGTGCGAATAGAAACTCCATGTGTCTGGCTTTGTTGCCGCCGAATGCGAAGCCGGTAGTGTCGTCGCGCTTGATGAATAGGGGCGGGACGGCTGTTATGTCCGAATCCATTGATTCGGCGATTGCGGCACGTAATCGGGGCATCTCTTCGAAGGGCGTGTTTTTGCGCGCCAGAGGGATGCGTGGGAGTTCGGCGATTGCGTTCAGGATTTGGTGGGAGTGCATAGATGGGGTGAGAACTAGGATGCTAAGGATGATTAAGGATTTTAAGGATGGTTGTTGGTTTTTTGCCGCGTACCCCGCCCGTTTGTCCGCCCTGGTTGCCCTCACCCTGGCCCTCTCCCGCCGAGCGGTAGAGGGGGCCTTGTGCATCCGATGCGGCCGCATACCCCCTTTGTCCTTCGGACATTTCCCCCGCTAGCGGGGGAAATCCGGCCGCCCTGCCTTGGATTCCGGCTTTCGCCGGAATGACGTGGTTGGCCCACATGACGGGGTTAGGTTTTGAATTGGCAGCCTTCTACGAAGTGGTCGAAGAAGTTGGGGTTGGTTTCTAGTTCGATGTGAGTGATGGTCTGGGTTAGGTGTTCGATAGTGGCCCTTTTGGTGGCGTTGGTGAGCATGATGGTGGCGCCTTGGAGGGAGGCGTTGCCGATCTTGGTGATGCGGTTTGGGTCGATGTTGGGGATGAAGCCGATGTCGATGGCGTTTTGGATGTTGATGTAGTTGGCGAAGCCGCCCGCTAGGTAAAGGCGGGAGTAGTCGTCGGCGGATGTTCCGACGGTTTCGAGGACGATGTTTTGCCCGCAGTAGTTGGCGGCTTTGGCTTGGGCCAGGGCGGAGATGTCGGCGCGCGAGAGGGTTAGTCGGTTTTCGTGGTGGAAGGTGAATTCGTCGGAGCCGTCGTTGAAGGCTCCGAGTTCGTTCATGATGTCGTGTCGTCGGAGTTCGGCTAGGAGATCGATGAGACCGGAGCCGCAGATGCCGATCGGCGTGGCGTCGCCGATGGTGGTTAGAAGGGGGGATTCCCCATTGGTAGGGGCAGGTTTGAAACCTGACCCAACAGCGTCGTTTTCGTTGTGCGAAGGGGAGGACCTCCCCCTAACCCCCTCCTGAAGGAGGGGGGATCGATCTGGAATTGTTACGCGTTCTACTGCGCCGTCGTAGCCGGGCATGGCGTAGGTTACGTTTCCGCCTTCGAAGGCGGGGCCGGCGGGGCAGGATGCGGCGTGGAGTTGGTATCGGTTGCCGGCGACGATTTCGGTGTTGGTGCCGATGTCGATGAGCATGACGGTTTCGTCTTGTTCGTCGATGGCGATGGTTAGGAGGTCGGCGGCGACGTCGGAACCTATGTGTGAGGCGATGAGGGGTCCGCTGTAGACGTTGGCGTTGGGGTTTATGCGGATGCCGAGTTCGTGGGCCGGGACGTTGAGGGCGGTGGTTTCGCGGTTACCGTCGTTGAAATCGGTTTCGATGTGGGATTTGTAAGGTTTCTGGCCGATGGGTTCGACGTCGATGCCGAACAAGATATCGCGCATCGTGGTGTTCCCGACGGCGACGAGTTCGACGATCTGGCGTCGTCGGATCTTTAGGGCGCGGACCATCTCGCCGATTTCGTAGTTGATGGACGAGATGAGGACGGCTTGGAGTTCACCGCGGTAAGACCCGGTCTCGTATGAGATGCGGTGCATGACGTCCGAGCCGCCGAAGCGCTGCGGGTTTTCGAATGAGGCGGTGTAGAGGATATCGCCGGTCTCGAGGTCGACGAGGTTCATCGCCACGGTGGTGGTGCCGATGTCGGCGGCGATGCCGAGGATGCGGCCTCGGTAGCGATCGATGACGCAGGGGCCTTCGGGCCCTTTGAAGATGATTTGGTCGCCTTCGCGGACGGTTAAGGGGTCTAGCTCGATGTTGTCGGTGGCGATTGACTCGGTTAGGATGCGCGGTTGGCGCCGGAGGATGTTGAACTCGATGTCCGCCTCGATATCGACGACGGTTGCCTGGCAGGCGAGGCGGTAGTTTTCTCGGAGGAACTTCTCGGAGTCGGTTAGTGGGTCGAGGGCATCCATGCCGCGACGGACCTCAACGATGCACTCGTGGCACTCGCCGGTTCGTCCGCAAGAAGTGGGCACGCGGACGGCGAGGTCGTCAGCGTAGTCGAAGAGGGATTTTCCCGCTTCTAGGGGTAGGCGTGTCTGGTTGTGGATAAGGGGCATTGAACTAGAATTCTAAAGAATGTGAAGGATGGGACGGATTGGTTAGTAGGGGCAGGTTTGAATCCTGTCCATACATCTACAGCGCGATGGGGTAGGCCCCTTTGTCCTTCGGAAACTTCCCCCGCGCGGCGGGTGCAACCCTAATCTATTTCCCACGCCGATCGGTAATCCAAATCGCCGTCTTTGGCGGTGCAGATTGGTGGGTTTAGGGGGTTTTTGGTGAAGTGTTGGTTGGAGCAGCCGAATTTCGCGGTGCAGCGGGAACGGGCATCTTTGTAGGGGCATCTGGTGAGGCTGGAGTCTTCAGCGTGCTGGGCGATGTCGGCGAAGATGTTTGCCATGCGGGCCATGCTTTTGCGTGCGGCTTCGACGTCGAGTGGGGGCTGGTCGCGTGACCCTTCCCCGTGGCCGCCCCTCTGGATTCCGGCTTTCGCCGGAATGACGGGCTTGTGGTGGCCGTTTTTCTGGCCGCTGGACATGACTGTTACTCGGGACTAGGCGAGTTCTTTTTGGAGTTCGAGGAGGTCGACGGCTGTCTCTACGCAGTCTACGGCGTTTTCTCCGTAGCCGTCGGCCCCCATTTCGTCGGCGAATTCTCGGGTGACGGGTGCGCCGCCGACCATGATGCGCACTTCGTCTCGGAGTCCGATGTCTTCGAAGTAAGAGATTGTGCGTCCCATGTTGGGCATGGTTGTGGTGAGAAGGGCGGACATGCCGACGACTTGGGCTTCGAACTCCATCACGGCGTCGGCGAACTCTTCGGGAGAGGTGTCGACTCCGAGGTCGTGGACGACCCATCCGGCGCCGCGGAGCATCATGATGCAGAGGTTCTTGCCGATGTCGTGGAGGTCGCCTTTGACGGTACCCATGATGACGGTGCCGATGGGTTCGATGCCGGATGCGGAGAGGATGGGTTCGAGATGTGCCATGCCGGCCTTCATGGCGCGTGCGGCGACGAGAACTTCGGGTACGAAGATGACGTTGTCACGGAATTTGACGCCGACGATCGACATGCCGTTGAGGAGTCCGTTGTCGAGGATGTGGTTGGCGGTGTATCCCTTGTCGAGGCACTCTTTGGTGAGGCGGTCGACTTCGAGGTTTTTGCCAATGATGAGTTGGTATGCGATCTCTTGCATCATCTCGTCGGCGAGGTCCAGCGCTTCGCTGATGTGTTTCTGTTCGCCGGGCCGCGTGACCCATTCGAACTCTCGTTGCAGACCTTCGTTGACGATTGGCATGGGGTATCAGGGTGTTTGGCGGCGCGATTTTCAATGCGCACGCGTTGAAATGCGGCGATTTATCGATTCTACATGTTGGGGACTGTCGTGATGGACGCCAAGCGCACGATCGCGGGGTGGCGGCAGCACTCGTCGTTTAGCAGCATGCTTTCGTTTGACGTAAGCTTCGGTACATGGGAGTTTTGTGGGGAGGATTGACCACTGTTGCGACGAGGAATCCGATGTCCAACTACCAGAATCTCAAGAGACGAATAGACGAAGGAGAGGTGATTGTCCTGGATGGTGCGGTCGGGACGGAGCTCCAATCGATGGGAGCACCGATGGACCCCGCGGCGTGGTGCGGTGCAGTGAACTACACGCATCCGTCCACGGTTCGCCAGATGCACGAGCGGTACATAAGAGCGGGTGCAGACATCATCACCACTAACACCTTCAACACGATGCGGCCGGCGCTCGAGGCCGCCGGTTATCGCGATACCGTGCGGGAGATCAACGTGCGAGCAGTCGATGCGGCGATTGAGGCGAGGGTCCGGGCTGATGCAGACAGGGATGTCTATATCGCGGGTTCGATGTCTTGTCGGGTTCCGATGCGGGATCGTTATACGGGTGCGTTCATGGGTGGAGGCGGTTACGGATATGGAGCGACGTTACCGGCGGACGAATTCAGGATTTACGTGGAGGAACAGGCCGATATTCTCGCAGAATCGGGCATCAATTTCTTTCTGATCGAGCACATGTGGGCGGACAACGAATCCAGGCTGATCGCGGTGGAGGCTACGAAGGCGACGGGATTGCCGGTTTGGGTAGCGTTTACGGCTACGTTTTCGGTGGATAGTGAGACAGTCTTGATGAGCCAAGACGAGGACCGTTCGAGCATCTCTGGGTTGGCGACCGGGATGCCGACTTCAGGTTGGCGGACGATCGATCACGACATGCCGCTGTCGCAAGGGGTAGCCGAGGTTGCTTCTCTCGGTCCTGACGTGATGGGCGTGTTTCATAGCAGGCTGCAGGAGACGAATGCGGCGCTCGAAGTTGTGCACGATGAATGGTCGGGGCCCGTGATCGTTTACCCGGACGCTGGTAGGGGTGATTACCTCGATACTTGGCGGGACGACAATGTTGCCAACGAAGAGAATGTGGAGAGGGTCACGGGGGAGGCGATTAGATGGACAGAGAAGGGGGTGCAGGTTGTTGGGACGTGTTGCGGGTTTGGCGTGGAATATACGAAGGGGTTGCGAGAGGTTTTGCCCGCGCGAATTTCCAATTGATGGATCGGTGACCCAGTTGTCGGTTCGGTAGACGAGGTAGGTCAAGCGCCCTCAGACTCAACGAATGGTACGACCTTAAACCCGGGAGACTTATCCTCAGACTACGACGATATTCGCCTTCGTCGCACGTTGGCGAATCTCGTTGAGCGCCGCGTATTCGGTGGAGCCGATATACCCCTTTGCCGCTTCGGTGTTGTCGAATTATATGATTACGAAGCGCTTTGGTTCCCAATCGCCCTGGATTGCCTAAACGTTGCCGGTACGTGCGAGGACTCGTCCGCCGTGCGCAGCAATGGCTGCGGAGGATTTTTCGGCGAAGTCGGCGTACGCCTCGGCGTCGATTATTTCAACGTCTATGACTACGTAGCCCTTCATTGCAATGTTCCGTTCATGGGAGTATGGGGGTTGTGTGCGGGGGAACCGCGGGTTGATTGTTTTGCGTTCCCCCTCACCCTAACCCTCTCCCACCTGGGGGAAAGGAGATATGTTGTTGGCCTCAGCTGCGTTCAGTTCTCGGAGTAGCCCCAGTGTTCGGCTGCCCAGTCTTCTACGGCTCTTGGGATTTCGAGGAGGTTTTCTAGTTTGGTCTTGAGGGGGATGGCGCACTCGGGGGCGATTAGTTGGACGCCGGCGTCTAGGCATTTGAAGACTTCGGCTCGGACTTCTTCGGGGCCTTTGGAGTAGAGGGTGACCGGGTTGTTGAGGTTGCCGACTAGGTTTATGCCGCCGTCGACTGCGTCCATGGCCTCTTGAGGGTCGTTTT
This sequence comes from uncultured Dehalococcoidia bacterium, assembly GCA_951812795.1. Classification (GTDB taxonomy): domain Bacteria; phylum Chloroflexota; class Dehalococcoidia; order Lucifugimonadales; family Lucifugimonadaceae; genus Bin127. Next base: position 605,936 of record OX638325.1, on the reverse strand, counting down.
TGGAGTCGAAGTGGAATGCGGCCATGCCGGTAGTTGCGATGTAGGGCATGCGATCGGTGGTAGCGCCGCAGATGTGGAGCATTATCGGGACGGGGAGGTCTTCGACGAACTCGTGATGAAGGTCCATAAGGAAGCGTCGGTAGTATTCGCCGCTTACTAGGTCTCCGGTTGCGTGGTCAGGGAGAGTCAGGGCGTCGGCACCGGCTTCGATCTGGGCGAGGCCGAATTCAATGGTGAACTGCTTGAGGCGGTGCAGCATATCCATCACCATCGGCGGGTCGTCAACGGTTGCGAGCAGGAACGGTTCGACTCCGAAGACGTGATAGGCGAGTGTCCACGGGCCCATGGTCTTACCTACGATGGCGACCTCATCGCCAAACTCCTGCTTGAGGAGGCGGATCGACTCGATGATCGTGCGGTTGTCTGGGTGCTTGAGGAAATCGCTCGGCATCTTGATGTCGTCGACGGTCTTCCATATCGGATAAGACATTCTGACAGTCGGCCAGTTGTCTTTGCCTTCCCATTGCATCTCGCATCCGAGTGCGGACGACTCTTGGATGATGGAGAAGTAGGGGGCGATGGCGTCAAAACCGAGCTGCGTGTAGCCGGTCGCGGCGAGACGTGCGTTCATCTCAGGGTCGCGGTTGGCGTCGGGGAACGGTGCTTCGACGAGGTCCATGAGCTCGACGGTTGCGACGTTCGTGGGATTCGTTACGGGAGGGCGGTCGACGGCTTCTCCTCGGAGGGCGCGTAAGGTTCGTTCTCTGGCGGTAAGATTTCCGGCGAATTTTGTGGATGGCATTTTGGCCCTCCTTGTGTCGTCATATCTGACGAATTTAAGTTTGCCGCATCAATTGCTGGCGAAACCCAAGGTTTGGGTTGTCATCTGTCCGGCTAGTTCGGCTTGTTCGAGCATGTTGTCGACGGCGCTGACGTTTCGGGCGTAGGGGAGCAGGAGTCTCGCAAAGCGGTCGAGACGTTCGCCGTGCTTGAAGCGGAAGCGGTCGCGATCTTCACCGACGCGTTCGCATTCTCCATAGCGCATGTATCCGCCGACGACGGCCATGACGCGCATCCGCGGTCGGGCGAATTCACCTTCGGCGGTTACGTGATAGGTCCAGCCGATTTCGTCGGAGTGTTCAGGGGTGACGGTGAAGACGAGGCGCGACTTGGTGTCGTTGACCGAAATGGGGCCGGTCGGTATGGGGTTGATTTTTTCGACGGCTTCCGTGAAGGCGAAGCGGAGGGGCCGGTCGTAGAACTCCTGGGAGATGAGTTCGGCTTGGTTGGTGGCGTTTGGCGACGGATCGATGTCGGCGAGGGCGCAAAGGCGGTCGCGGATGGTTTCGATGCGTTCTGCCGTGCCGTCGATCTGAGAGAACGTGTGGATGGTGAGGGTCCGGTCGCGCATGTATAGCCCGACGGTGATGTCGTGGAAGTGCGGATCGATCGCCACGAGTTCAATACATCTGCCGAGGGTTCGGAGAGGATCGGCGATGACGTTTTTGCGGGTTATTCCTTTTGAATAGGTGACGGCTGTTTCTCCTAATTGTTGATAGTTACTTTACCGCTTCGACGAGGGCTCGGTCATGTCATTCTGAACGGAGCGCAATGGAGTGAAGAATCTACGACGGCAGCTTTTCGCATTGCGCATAGATTCCTCGCTTCGCTCGGAATGACATGATGTGGCTCGGGACGACATGATGTGGCTCGGAATGTCGTGATTGTCAAGACTGCCTCTTCGGTCACTTTACCGCTTCGACGAGGGCTCGGATGTGGTCAGGGGTGGTTCCGCAGCAACCGCCGAGGATCTGGACCGGGATATCGGCGAGTTTCTCGTATCGTTGAGCCATGTATTCGGGCGTTTCCGGGTAGATGATCTCACCGGCTTTGTAAACAGGGATTCCGGCGTTGGACTCGATGACGATAGGGCAGTCGACGACAAGTCGCATCTGCTCGGCGATTTCGATCATTTTGTCGATGCCGTTGCCGCAGTTTGAGCCGACGACATCGGCACCCGCTTCTCGGAGACCGATCGCAGCGTCTTCGGGCGAGGTGCCCCACATGGTGAAGAAGCCGCGGGGACCTTTGTCGAAGACCATGGTGGCCATGACGACGAGGTCGGTGTTTTCACGGGTGGCTTTGATTGCGATTTGGGCTTCGTCGAGGACCATCTGGGTCTCGATCATCACTGCGTCTGCACCGCCTTCTTCGAGAGCGGTGATCTGCTCGGCGAATGCGTCATACATCTCGGATTCTGAGACCGTTCCGAGGGGTTCAATGAACTCTCCAGTCGGGCCGACGGAGCCGGCGACGTATTGTCCGGAGCCGGCTTGTGATTTGGCGAGTTCGGCGGCGAGGCCGTTCAGCTCACGAACGCGTTCTTGGGCGTCGTAGTGCTGGAGGCGGAACTTGGTGCCGCCAAAGGAGTTGGTTAAGACGATGTCGGAACCGGCGTCGAAGTAGTCGCGCGCCATGCCAAGTATGGTAATGGGCGCGTCGGCGTTCATGAGCTCTGGGCAACCGCCGGATTCGAGTCCGTGCTCCTGGAGGTACGTGCCGGTCGCGCCGTCGAAAACGAGAATTTCATTGTCGAGGCGATTGAGGAATTCGTGGGAGGTTGAAACCTGAGTTGTCATGCGTCTATTTTACCCAGTCGTCGATTGCGCCTGGTTTTTCAACGCGCTGTCCGGCATCGTGGAGGTCGCGAATTCGTGCGACAAAGTCATGCGGCATACCTTTATTGAGGTGGTCCGCGATTCGCTGTGCGGCGGGTTGCGGATCAAGGTCGGATTCAGTCTCGTCGCCCCATTCCCAAGCGTCGAGATAGGCATCTGAGCCGTATGAACCGTCCATCATGGCGACGGCATCGGCGGCCTCTTGGAAGCGGCTGTCAAGCTGGATTGAGACGGTGGTTTCGTCGTTTTCGGCCTTGATCTGGATAGGGATTTCTTTCCAGTAGAGGATGCTTACTCGTGAGGGCATAGGGTCAACAGGGGTGGGAATATGGAACGATTTTCCGATTCTATGGAAACGAAAACGTAGATACCGTCAAAGTTTTACGAAATCGGATAACGATTGGATTTTGACGATGGGCAAATTTGGGTTAGACTATTGGCGCTAGGCAAGTTGGTAATCCAACGCGGCGGCTTCAAGCTGTCTATGTGACGGCGCATCAAGAAGTTGCGGTAACGCATACATGGAGGTCATGTATTGAAGATGAGTACAAGTAGAAAGTTCTTGCTGGCGAGTGCGGTGGCTATAGCCGCGCTGGCAGCTTGGGCCTGTGGCGAGACGGTGATTCAGACCGTCGTCGTCGAGAAAGAGGTCCAAGTACAGGGCGAGACAGTAATCCAGACCGTCGTCGTCGAGAAAGAGGTCCAGGTAGCGGGTGAAACCGTCGTCCAGACCGTCGTCGTCGAGAAAGAGGTCCAGGTAGCGGGTGAAACCGTCGTCCAGACCGTCGTCGTCGAGAAAGAGGTCCAGGTAGCGGGTGAAACCGTCGTCCAGACCGTCGTCGTCGAGAAAGAGGTTGCGGTAGAGGTCGAGGTCGTCAAAGAGGTCGAGGTCATCAAAGAGGTCGAGGTGATGGCACCAGAACCGACAGCGACTGCGAGTTTGATCGGCACGATCGGCGCACCGGACCCCAAGACCGAGGGCGGCGCCGCCGTCGTCGGTTTCGCGGCTATCGGACAGCAAGTCGGCAGGAACGCCAACCAGGCTTCTGACGCGCTCAAGAACTGGGGTGTTGCAGAGACTCTGTTCCGCCGTGGCCCCGCCGACGAAACCCTTCCGTGGGTCGCGACAGATTGGACCATCAGTCCGGACCTGACCACCGGTAGTGTCACCATCCAAGACGGGATCACGTTCCGCACGAAGGACAAGGACTACGGTCCTTTGACCGCGGAAGATGTCGCATGGAGTATGAACGATGCCAACAACGCGGTCAATACGACATCCATTCACGGTCAGGCCGGAGATTTCGCCGGGCTCTGGGGCGAGTGGCGTGTAGTTGACGAGAACACCGTGGAGTGGAACTTCGTCTCCTACGATGGCACGTGGAAAGACGACTACGTCAACCAGTCCGGCCAAGCGTTCCCAGTTCTCTCCAAAAACGCATTCGACACCGAAGGTGAAGACTTCGTACGAGACACCGTTGTTGCCAGCGGTCCATACTTGATCGACACGTGGATTTCGGACGATCGCATTGTCCTAGCCGCAGATGACGACCACTGGAAGTTTAGCCCGAAGACCAGCACCATTATCTTGGTCCAAGCGGGAGATCCGACCAACCGTGCAACACTCTTGCGCACTGGTCAGATTGATACCGCTCAGCTCGAGCCGAAAGATGCAGCCAACCTTATCGTCGACTCCTCTAACTGGGGGCAGTCCGGAACGGGAGGTGCGACCCAGCTTGGTGTGTTCTTCTCCGGAAACCTCTGGGAAACTCACCACGCTGTGACCGGTGAGCCGCTTCCCGACCCGGGCAAAGGCGGACCGTTCCAACACGACCATGCATGGATTGGTAGCCCAGGTCGACATGGCGATGACGACATGGAGCAAGCACGACAAGTGCGACAAGCCTTGGCGATCGCCATCGACCGCGACGCGGTTAACGATTCGCTCTTGGCGGGCCTAGGCACCGTCGTTGATGTTGAATACTTCGCGTCGTCTCACCCGAACTTCGATGGCGTGCAGTGTACGCAAGAGCCGGGCGGTGTTTACACCGATGAAGCCCCGACGGGCACTGGGCCTTGCACCTACGAGTACGACCCGGTAAAGGCAGTACAGCTGATCAAGTCACAGGATCCCGACTGGCGCAAGACTAATGTAGTGTCGGACATCCTTGACGAGCATCGTTTCGAAGTCTCGGTCTACGCGGGACCGGAGCTCGGTGGTGGCGCCTCGGTAACCGGTGAAGTTACCGATGCAGTCGCAGGATATTGGGCCGACATCGGACTGTCTACGTTCTCGCTGAAGTTCACGTATGTGACCTTCCGCCCGACTGTAGTTGGACGTTCGAATGTGCATCCATTCGTGACCTCGTGCGACAAAGGCCGCGAATCGAACCCGTGGCACTTCCCGAAGGGTTTGGTGCAAACCAGCTTGACACGTGGTGGATTTAGCTGTGCATTTGAGTCGCCAAAAATTCTGGAGCTTTACCAGGGCATGGCGCAGGCCAAAGACACAGCCGAAGCGACGGACTACGCCAACCGCTACCTCCAGTACGTCTACTACTGGAACTTGCAACCCGGCATAGTGGCAGTCCCGAACGACTGGTTCTGGAACCGCAACAAGATTGCAGCTTGGCCGCAAGACCGAGCGGCAGCCAGCGGTATCAACAACCTCTGGGACATCGAGCTGGCTCAATAGAATCAAGCTGCTCTAACAGAGTCCCCGTCGTCGGGCACCACGCAACAAGTCGCGATGCCCGACGACTGGGACTAAAGTGCTCTCTAAGTTCCGCACGGGAGCCAATCTAATGAAGAAGAGGTAATTGGCCACAGGGCGGCTGTTGATGCGCCGAGGGTATGGGCTAACATCTCTCAATCATGCGTCGTTTCCTAATAAGAAGATTCCTCTTTATGGTCCTCAGCACGTTAGCCGCAACGGCTATTGTGTTCTCCCTATCTCGTGCTGTCGGCGACCCTTTGCTGTTGTTTGCCACCTCCGGCTACGGGCTTTCAGATGAAGCAGTAGCGGAGATCCGGAAGGAGTTGGCACTTGACCGGACCTACCCTGAGCAGTACCTATTGTGGCTGAGCCGGGTGCTTAGGGGCGACTTAGGGCAGAATCTCGCGTTTAAGCTGCCGGTCGCACGAGTGATCACCGAAAAGATCCCTCATAGCCTTCAACTTGGCACGTTCGCTTGGTTCTTCTCCGGAACGATAGGAGTCGGGTTGGGGGTGTTGTCAGCGGTGAAGCGGGCATCGTTTCCGGACTATAGCGGCAGATTCCTCGCGCTGATTGGTCAATCGATTCCCGTTTTTTGGTTCGCGATAATTTTGATTATGGTGTTCGCGGTTTGGTTAGATTGGTTGCCGGCGGGATTGGCGGGCGATTCCACGCAGGAACCGTCGCTGTGGCAGATGGAGTATCTCGTGTTGCCGGTGACGGCGATGACGCTTGGAGGATTGGCCGGGTATCTGCGTCTGACGAGATCGGCGATGCTGGAGGTTCTAGACTCTGAGTATGTCAAGTTGGCGCGCGCGAAGGGAGTCGCGACATCCTATGTGATTTGGAAGCACGCATTCCGGAACGCGTTGATCCAACCGTTGACCGCGTCGACCTTGGCGTTCGCCGGGTTCATTGAAGGCGCGCTGGTCGTGGAGACGATCTTCTCTCGCCCTGGCATTGGCCAGATGGCTATTCAAGCGGTTCACGGCAACGATTTCCCAATACTGCAAGGCGCTGTGTTGATGTTTATTCTGGTCTACGTAGTTGCGACGTTCCTTACGGATGTCGTATACGCGCTCATAGACCCGAGGATCAGGTTCGACTAGTCGATACTGCGGTAATTTAGGACTGAGATTTGGCAACTGACCAAAGCCAAGAGCAACGCTTCTCCGCTGAAGGAGTTGTGCAGACAGTCGACGCTCCATCGACGGGTTTGAGAAGCGTCAAGCGACCTCTGCCGTCGCAGATCTGGTACGTGTTGCGACGCTGGCCGATCATTCCCATCATCATCTTGGCGGTGGTCTCGGCAGTTGCGTTTACTTCGGATTGGATCTCTCCGACCGATCCGACGGTGCAAAAGCTGAGCTTCAACTTGATGGAACCAACTTGGGGTCAACCGCGACCGGAGAATGAATCTGCGGTGAGTAAGGCAGACTTTGACATGAGTACCGATGAGGGCTTGATCGGTTACATGATCGCGTCGAAGAAAGGGTTCAATCGAAACGAGTACATATTAGGTAGCGATGGATTAGGGCGTGACGTGCTTTCGCGGATTATTCACGGCACCCGGATCTCGCTCAAGGTGTCGGGCTACGCGTTGCTTTCGGGCGTCATCATCGGAACCGCGATGGGGATACTGGGCGGATATTACGGCGGGTGGATCGATGAGCTGTTGATGCGTTTCGTGGACATCTGGAATGCGTTGCCGTTCCTGTTGATCGCCATTATGGTGGGTGCGACGATCGGTGCGACGGAGACGACGGTGATCATCATCATTGCGATGATTGCCTGGCCGCCGTTCGTGCGGCAGGTGAGGGCGGATGTTCTGACGATACGTTCTCTGGACTACATCTCGGCAGCGAGGATCATGGGTGCCAGTAACCTGCGCCTGATGATGCGTCACATTCTGCCGGGTACTGTCAGCACAGTTCTCGTGATCGCGACGCTGCGAGTCGGCGGACTGATTTTGACGGAATCGACGCTTTCGTTCTTGGGTGTTGGGATTCCCGACCCGACGCCGACGTGGGGCAAGATGGTTGATGAGGGATACCAATACCTAATCAACGGAGTGTGGTGGTCCTCATTCTTCCCGGGCTTGTCGATCTTCCTTCTGGTAATGTCGATGAACTTCTTCGGGGATTGGTTGCGAGACCGATTGGATCCGAGACTGCGGCAACTCGACTAAAGCATTTGGGGATTCGCTCCGATTCAAACGGGCGATGAAATGCTGCTTTAAATTCAAGTCCAGAGGTTGACTCTCTAGACAATCTCGTCGGCCGGAGGGGCGACGCATAGAGTTCTCTTTCGAGGCCTGATGCGACGCCAATTACGCTTGTTAGGCGACCTCCGGCCAATTCCCAATCGCAAATGGGTAAATTAACCGGTTTTGTGGGGTTCGTGGTTGTTTCCTGAGTTCCCGGGTGCGGGGGAATGACGAAGATTTCGTGGTTAATGGTTAGGCAGTCGCTTATATACTTTCGGCGTCTATCTAAAGCGAACGAGTGCGTCGGTTTTTGATGCACAATTGACTGTCGGCGCGCACGGCGTCGTCTCAGCAAACTAAGGAGCAACTGAACATGTCGGTAGGATTCATCGGACTGGGTTACATGGGCCAAGGCATGGCAGACAATTTGCTCGCCAAGGGTGCGGATCCCGTCGTTTACACGCGGACGCAGTCGAAGATCGAGGCGATGATCGATCGCGGCGCCAAGGGCGCGAGTTCGTCGTCGGATCTAGTTTCGAAGGTTGATGTGGTTTTGGCTTGTTTGCCGAGTGTGCAGACATCTTTGGATGTGATAGTCGGCGAGGTCATACCGGCGTGTGAGCCAGGTCAGATAATCGTGGACCACAGCACGGTCGACATCGGGACCTCTCGAACGTGTGCGGAGGCTGCGGAGGCGAAGGGGGCGATGTTCATTGACGCACCGATCAGTGGCGGGCCAACTGGTGCTGCCGCCGGGACGCTGGCGATCATGTGCGGCGGTTCGGAGGAGGCATTTACCAAGGCATTGCCGTATTTCGAGTTGATGGGTGCCAACGTGCGCCACATGGGACAGAACGGCGCGGGGACGGCGATGAAGCTAATCAACCAGCTGTTGGTTGGGATCAACACGGTTGCGGCCGCCGAAGCATTCGCGTTGGCAAACGCCGCGGGTGTTGATATCGAGGTGGCAGGCGAGTTGTTGAGCGTCGCATGGGGCGGTAGCGCGATGGTTGAGCGCAGTAATCCGATAACAGCGGCGCGAGACTTTGAGAACTCGGCTGCGCCGGTCCGCAACCTCGACAAGGACATGGGCATCATCAAAGACTTGGCAAAGGCCGAGAACCTATCGCTGGAATTGGCGATTAAGTCCGAGGAGCTATTCCACGCGATGATGGAGAACGATTGGGGCGAGAACGACATCGCCGGTGTGTTGGAGATTATCGAAGCGCGATCGGCTTGAGGTGTGGTGTAGCGGCGTGCTTCGGTCTGCTCTGGAATCTCGCCTACGCGGGAATGACATTGTGGGAAAGGTCTGAAATTGGGTAAACACAGTATCGCGGTGATCAAGGGCGACGGTATCGGCGTCGATGTCGTCGACGAAGCGCTGAAAGTCTTGCGCGCGCTTGCGGGCAGGCACAGCATCGAATGGGAGTTCGTCGAATTCCCGTGGAGTTCGGAGTATTACTTCGAACACGGCGAGATGATGCCGTCGGATGGCGTGGATCAGCTGAAGGGATTTGACGCCATATTCCTCGGCGCGGTAGGGCATCCGGAGGTGCAGGACCACATTACGCTGAATGGACTACTATTGCCGATCCGACGGGCGTTCGATCAGTACGCATGTGTGCGTCCATCTGTATTACTACCCGGCGTCGAATCGCCTTTGAGCGACGTCAAACCCTACGATATCGACCTCATCGTCGTGCGTGAGAACACCGAAGGCGAGTATGCAAACGTCGGCGGCTTCCAGTATCGGGACTTTCCGGACGAGGTAGCGGTGCAGTCGGCGGTATTCACCCGGAAGGGGTGCGAGCGAGTAATTCGCTACGCGTTCGAACTATGTCGTGAACGCAACAAAAAGATGCACGTGATGTCAATCACGAAGTCGAACGCGCAAGGCTACGGCATGGTGCTATGGGATCGGACATTCGATGCGGTGAAGGCGGAATACCCGGACATCACGACCGATTCGTTGCTCATCGACGCTGCGTGCATGGACTTTATACGTCGACCGCAGACTTTCGATGTGGTGGTGGCTTCGAACCTCTTCGGCGACATCTTGACCGACATCGGCGCAATTATCACCGGTTCGATGGGACTGGCTTCGAGTGCCAATCTCGATCCGACGCGGACGAGTCCATCGATGTTCGAACCGACGCACGGCAGTGCGCCAGACATTGCTGGTATGGGCATCGCCAACCCGATGGCGCAGATTCTGACCTCGGCGTTGATGTTGGACCACTTAGGGGAGAATGATGCGGCTGATGCCGTGCGCAGCGCGGTCGAGGATGTGTTGAGCGAAGGCGAGATACTGACACCGGACTTGGGTGGATCGTCGACTACCGCCGCGGTCGGAGATTCGATTGCGGCTATGGTTTCTTGATCGATCAGAATATTGAGGCAATACGTTGAACCCGCTAGATAAGGTCACAATCGGAAATCAAGGTTGTGAAGTTACGCAACTCGGATTAGGCGGAGCGCCTCTGAGCGGTATGGTGCTTGGCGACGGAGTTTACGGAGGGACGGCGAGCGACGAGGCTCGTCGGATCATCAGACGGGCCCATGAACTTGGCATCAACTACTTTGACACGGCACCGCTGTATGGTTTGGGAAGAAGCGAGGTCAGATATGGCGCGGCGCTCGCGGGCGTCGACCGCGACAGCTACGTCATTTCTACGAAGGTTGGACGCGTGTTGGAGGTGTACGAGGGCGGCATGACCGCAGCAGAATCGCCAGACAATTTCGCCGACCACTACAGCGTGGATAGTTGGACGCGGGACGATGTGATGCGGTCGATCGAAGATAGTTTGGAGCGATTGCGTACGGATCATGTCGAGATTGTGTTGGTACACGACCCGGATACACAGCCGTATGGTGAGAAACAGGCGGTCGAGGAGGCGTTTCCGACGTTGATCGAGCTGCGGGAGCAGGGCGTGATCAAGGCGATTGGGTGCGGCATGAACGAGTGGCAGATGCCGGCGGCGTTCATCCGCCGATTCGATATTGATGCGGTGTTACTGGCAGGACGATACACGCTGCTCGACCACGATGCCTATCCCGAGTTCCTGCCGTTATGCGTAGAACGAGACGTCAAGATCATCGTCGGCGGTCCCTACAATAGCGGCATTCTGGCTCGCGACCTCGATGGCGATGTGACATTCAATTACGAAATCGCGCCGCCGCATCTCGTTGAACGGGCGCGCATGTTAGACGCGGTTTGTCGTCGGCACGATGTGGATTTGAAGGCCGCCGTATTGCAGTTCGTGCTGGCGCATCCGGCCGTTGGGACAGTAGTTCCAGGCGCGCAGTCGGTGCCGGAGTTGGAGGAGAACTTCGCGCTGGTAGGGCAGACGATACCGGGCGACGTCTGGGCTGAGATGAAGGCCGAAGGTTTGATACCGGCGGATGCGGTTACGCCTTGAGGGTGAAGGTCGTGTAGTAAATGTGGGTTGCCGAGATCGTGCCTGTGCGTGTGCTACACCAGTCCTTACGAACAGATATTTTCGCATGGGCGAACCTACCGAGAAGATCGCACCGCCTGCGGGGTGAGTCGCTCAACGTCAAACGAGAGCGGACTTCGCCGGTAACTCGCCGCTTCAGTGCCCCTCCATCTCAACATGCGTCGCCACAGGCGTGCGACCTACTGCGAAATCGAAATCGCAGCCGTGTTGGGCTTGCATGACGTGGCGGTTGTAGACGTGCATGTAACCGCGTTCGGGTTGCATTTGGGTGACTGCTTCGGATGATGCGAGATCAGCTCGCCGCCGTATTAATTCGGCGGCGTCGACTAAGAGGTCGAGGCGACCACCGTCGGCGTCTAGGGAAATCATATCGCCATCTCGGACGAGGGCTAGCGGGCCTCCGATGGCGGACTCGGGTGCCACGTGGAGGACGACGGTTCCGAATGCGGTGCCGCTCATGCGGGCGTCGGAGATCCGGACCATGTCGCGAACCCCCTGTTCGAGGATCTTGCGTGGCAACGGCATGAAACCAGCTTCGGGCATGCCCGGGCCGCCGATGGGACCAGCGCCTTGCATCACGAGGATGTCGTTTTCAGTTACATCGAGATCTGGGTCGTCGATGCGTCGATGGAGGTCTGCCGGACTGGAGAACACGACGGCTCGGCCGGTGTGTTGCAATAGGTCAGAAGATGCTGCTGAGCGTTTGATCACCGCGCCGTCGGGTGCAAGCGTGCCTTTGAGGATTGAAATTCCGCCATCCGGGTACAAGGCGTGGCCGGGATCGAGGATTACGTTGTCGTCGTGACATTCGGCGTCGGCGACGTTTTGGGCAAGAGTTTTGCCGTTTACGTTTACGCATTCTTGGTTAAGCAAGTGCAATATCTTCTTGAAGAATGCAGGAGCACCGCCAGCGTAGAAGAAGTCTTCCATCAGGTATTTGCCGGAGGGTTTGAGATTGGCGATTACCGGGACTCTTTCTGAGAGTTCTTCCCACTTGGCGAGGGGTAAGTCGATACCGGCCCGACCAGCTATGGCAGTGAGATGGATTATGGCATTGGTGGACCCGCCTAAGGCCAGCAAGGAGAGGGCCGCGTTTTCGAATGCTTCTTCGGTCAAGAGTTCGGATGGTCGGGTGTTTCGTCGAACGAGGTCGACGGCGGTGGAACCGGCGCGTTCTGCAAATACACGGCGTCGGGAATCGGCGCCGGGGATGGCTGCACCTCCGGGCGGTGTCATGCCGAGGGCTTCGCATATGACCGACATGGTGCTGGCGGTGCCCATGACCATGCAGTGTCCGGGCGAACGATAGATGGCTTCTTCCATCGAGTCGTATTCGGTTTGGGTTATGGTGCCAGCGCGCAGCTCCGACCAGTACCGGCGACAATCGGTACATGAACCGAGCTCTTCGCCTCGCCAGTTGCCTTTGAGTTGCGGACCTCCAGTGACGATGATTGCTGGGAGATCTGCAGAGGCGGCCCCCATGAGCATCGCCGGAGTGGTTTTGTCGCAGTTCGAAAGCAGGACAACGCCGTCGATTGGCAGACCGCGGATCATTTCCTCGACATCCATGGCCATGAGGTTGCGGTAGAGCATGGATGTGGGTGAGAGGAAGAACTCCCCTAGCGAGATGGTCGGGAATTCGAGGGGGAAACCTCCGGCGGCAATGACGCCGCGTTTGACGTGTTCGGCGATGACGCGGAGGTGGGCGTTGCAATGTGTGGCTTCGCTCCACGAGTTGGCGATGCCGATGACGGGTTTGCCGACGAAGGAATCTTCGTCCCAACCTTGGTTCTTGAGACCGGATCTGTGAAGGAATCCTTCGAGATCGCGGGGGCCGAACCATGCCTCGCTGCGAAGAACTTTGCCGTTGGAGTTGGTCATCAGTATCACCTACCTTTGCGCAGCGAAATTGTACAGGGCAAAGGTTGGATTAACATCGACGAAGTGAACGCCAAACGTTACATATTATTGGGAGCAGTAGTTGGTGCTTGCGCGGCGATCGGCTTCAGTCTGGCATTGTGGTTTCAGTTCGACGCGGCGGGAACTGAAGTGGTAGTGATCGCGTCGTTGCCAGCGTGCGTGGTTTTAGGCGCGCTGTTCGGATGGATTTGGTGGCAGATGTTGGGCCGCGAATGAACCGAGCGCGGGTGTTTAGTGCCCGCTGAAAAAACGCTTCAACCGGGCGATCAAGCGTTCGATCGGGTTGCCGGAATAAGCGGGTCTACGCGATCGCGGGCTTTTGCCATCTTTCCGATCCTCGACGCACTTGACGCACGTGCAGTAGGGCGGATGTTCGTCGCGTGCGTAGTTCCAACGGTCCATAGTTAACGATGACTCTTCGGTGTGCCTCTTTGGCTACCAGTCTATCTGTCGTTTGAGTTCATCTAGACGGGCGCGTTGTTCGTCGGATGCGTTTTCGTAAAAGCCTTCTAGGCCAGAATACTCGCCAGTGTAGGTAGGGTCGCGGCGTTCTAGGAACGAATCTCGACCTTCTTGCGCGTCTTGCGTTGTGTGAAGGAGGAGGGAGTTGATCAACGATTGGACGTTCCAGGCTTGTTCGACAGGCAGGGCTGCGAATCGGTGGACGAACTCCTTCATCTTGATGGTGGCGAGTGGCGGCATTTCCGCGATACGATGTGAGATTTCGAAGGCGCGGGCCATGAGTTGGTCGGGCGAAACCGCTTCATTGACGAGTCCGATACGGACGGCTTCTTCGGCGTCGACCGTTGTGTCGGCGAGGAGCATATTCATCGCATCGGCGTATCGAAGTTGTTTGAGCAGGAGCGTTGCTCCGGGACCGGCACCGACCCAGCCACGGGAAATCAGGCCAAAACGGAAGTTGGCTTGCCCGATGGCGGCGATGCGGATGTCGGTGGAGGCAAGTAGGAGGTAAAGTCCGGCGCCGACAGCCCAGCCGTTGACGGCGGCGATCACCGGTTTGTGTATGCGTGGGAAATGATCGGCCATACCACCGTCGATGCCAGATTGCATTCCGTTGACGTATCCGGCAGGTTGCCGAAAGATGCGCTCCAGCGACAGAAAGTGGTGTTCTTCGTCGGAGACGTCATCGCGCAGAGACAGGTCGTGACCGCCACAGAAATGCCGGTCACCCTCCCCGGTTACGACGATCGCTCTGACGGCGCGATCCTCCCAAGCGTTACGCCAAGCGTCGGCGAGCTCGAGCGCGCCAGTTTTGTCGATGACGTTGGCTCGACGAGCGTTGTTAAGGGTGATGATCGCGATGTGACCGTCGGTTTGGTAGCGGATGCTCATTTTTGCGGATCGGGCGCGGGAGATTTCCGGTTAGAGAATAACTTAACGAAAAATATGTGTGAAAAATCTAGAAACTTCGCCATCAACGCCTTGAAGTAAATGGTATCGATGTATTATTTCATAATTGTGAGTTGTGATCGTGAGCATAACTATAAAAGAAAAGGACGAAAATTTGTTGGCAAAGACGAACACATGTGCAGTTCATGGAGTGGATGGACAGCTAGTCGAGGTTGAGGTGGATATATCGCCGGGGGTGCCCCGGTTCAACATCGTCGGATTGCCCGATTCGTCGGTCCAGGAGTCGCGGGAGCGAGTGCGCGCGGCGATCAGGAATTCGGGTGCGGAGTTCCCATTGCGGCGAATCACTGTGTCACTGGCACCGGCGGACATAAAGAAGACGGGGCCTTCTTACGATCTGCCCATCGCCATCGGAATCTTGGTTTGCAGTGGACAGATTCCCGATGCGGTAAGCAAGTCGTTGTTTTTGGGCGAACTCGCGCTCGATGGCAAGTTGCGGACGACGCATGGGATGTTGCCGATGTTGCGCGAAGGCAAGGAGCGGGGATATGACACCGCGTTCGTGCCGCGCGTGAACTCGAAGGAGGCGTCTTTAGTCCCAGGAATCGATATTCGACCGGTGGAAACATTGCGCCAAGTCGTCGAGTATCTTCGCGACGAAGCAGACTTACCATCGGTGCAAAGTGGTGGCATCCCTGATCTCGACGGGATACCTGCTGTTAGGACGGGATACGATTTCCGCGACGTGCGCGGACAGGAGCAAGCGAAACGGGCGTTGGAGATCGCAGCGGCTGGGAATCACAACATCGTATTGATGGGAGCACCGGGGTGCGGAAAGACGTTGTTGGCAAGGTGTCTACCATCGATCTTGCCGCCGATGACGGCCGAGGAGGCATTGGAGGTCACGACGATCTATTCGGTTACCGGATTACTGCCTTCGGGAAGTCCATTGATCACACATCGGCCGTTCCGAGCCCCGCACTACACGATATCCAATGCGGGTCTCATCGGCGGAGGGAGCATACCGCGACCGGGCGAGGTGACGCTGAGCCACCGTGGGGTGTTGTTCCTCGATGAGTTGCCGGAGTTTGGGAATGCGACTCTAGAGACGTTACGTCAACCACTAGAAGACCGGACTGTAACGATCAGCAGGGCGCGGACAAGTTCAACATTCCCAGCGAGTTTCATGCTGGTGGGTGCCATGAATCCCTGTCCGTGCGGCTATCACGGCGATTCGCAACAACCGTGCACTTGCGGCGAACCGGCAGTAGCGCGATATCAGCGACGGATCTCGGGACCATTGATCGATCGCATCGACATGTTCGTCGACGTTCCGCGGGTCGAATATGAGAAGTTGATCACGCCGCCGGTCGAAGAAGGATCCGCATCGGCGCGGGAGCGCATCATGGTCGCGGTTCAACTACAACATGAACGATTCCAAGGATCGACCGTGATGTCGAATGCTCTGATGGGTCCGGTTGAGGTTTGGGATTCGTGCAAGATGTCCGACGACGCGAAATCGTTGTTACAGAGCGCGATGAAACACCTGAGGATGTCGGCGCGGTCGTGCCACCGAGTGTTGAAGGTTGCACGGACGATTTCGGATCTTGAACAGACTCCGTTGATAGAGAACCACCACTTGGCCGAGGCTCTCATGTACCGACATAAAACAGCTTCTTGAACCACGCGGCTGTCGTGTGCGAAACGTCTGACTTGGCGGACGAGCGTCCCGAACTCACCGTCAATAGGTTGAGGTTTCGCGCCACGGCCAGTAGAGCAGCCAAACTTTGCCGACGATGTCTTCGGTTGGGACGTAGCCCCAGTTTCGGGAGTCGTTGGACTGGTCGCGGTTATCGCCCAGGACGAAATACTCGTGGGGCGGCACGATTATGGGAAAATCGAGATGGTTCTTGGGTGCGGTGTGGGATTCGGTGTAGCTAGTCGTGATGTCATTGACGATTACGGTCCCGTTGTCGATGTCGACTTTGTCGCCGGGAAGGCCGATGACGCGTTTGACGATCTTCTCGGTTCCGGGCTGCTGCGGTTCGAAAACGATGATGTCGCCGCGTTCGGGACCCGCGAATACGAAGTTCGGTTGACCGTAGAGCGACACGCCCCAGAAACCGATCGCGCCGAATCGGTTGACCAAGACGCGATGATTTTCCATGAACGTCGGCTCCATGCTTGGGCCGTTTACAGTGTAAGTAATGGCGACGGTGCGGATGAACACGATCACGAGCGCGGTTATGATGAACATCTCTGCGACGTCGCGTAGCTGTGACCAGATGTGGTGCGTCATATCCTAAGCAATTCTATTGCCATCCTCAGATACGCCAATCCGACGAGATTTAGATGCAGACCCCTGAACATTTGGTGTTGGCGATGGCGAAGAATGGCGATGTCGACGCCTTCAATCGTCTGGTCGCCGTTTATCAGGATTCGGTGTACGGGTTTAGCCTGAGCCTGACAAGGCACTCAGCGGTCGCTGACGACGTGACGCAGGAGACCTTCATCTCGGCATTTCGTAGCATCTCGAAGATGCGTGGGAGCAATGTGAAGGCCTGGTTGCTGCGAACCGCTCGAAACAAGGCGTACGACCATTTTAGGCGTCAGAACCGTCGTCGCGAGCTATCGGTTGACGACGAAGAATCGACGATTCGTGAGCGCTTGCCGAGCGACAATCCGTCGCCGACGGACATGGCGATCAATTCGGAACTGCGGGAGGCTCTGGAGCATTGCGTCGGTGCTTTGAGCCATGCGCATCGAGAGTTGATCGTGCTGATCGACGTGCAGGGTCAAAGTTACGACGACGCGGCCGAAGTCTGCGGTGCGAACATCGGAACGGTGAAGTCGCGGTTAAATCGAGCCCGCCGTCAGGTTCGAGATTGTCTACGGAGCTTTCCCGGACTGTTGTCAGACAGGATGGCTGCCCGGGTTTCGTGATGATGTCAAAAATGGAACAAACAAGGCATGCGCAACGTCATATCAATATGGGCGAGTCGCGTAAAAGACCAAATTCCAATCGCTCGATGTTCGAATTGAAGTGGGGTGACGTGCCGTGATCGATCGATTGCGAAGAATGGTTCGCGGTCCCGATCCCATCGAGGATCTGATCGCCGCTTACCTCGGTGCGTCGAGCGATTCTGAACTCGAACGCGTTGAGCAACGTCTACGCGCGTCTGGCGTGGATGTCGACGAATTGCGAACCGTGCGAGAAACGTCTCGACTGTTGCGATCGATTGACACCGTCGAAGCGCCAAGATCGTTCGCGCTGACACCAGAGTCTCTGGCGAATCATGGTTATTCGGATGCCGAGACCGACAAAATTCTTAATCCACAACCTGGTTGGGGCGGTTTAAGGCTCCGAAACGCTTCGGTATACGTTCCACTTGCGATCGTCGCGGTAGCGCTAGCCAGCGTTGCGGTACTGACGATTGGCGACATTTCGGATTACGTGACTGACCAGTTCGATTCGGATGGCGTGCTCATCCAGACTGTTGTGGTGGAACGGGAAATCTCCAGAGATGATGCGGCGTTTGCCAGTGTACCCGGAGAACCAGGAGCGCCGGGCGAACCGGGATTGCCCGGTGCGCCAGGTCCCGTTCAGACAGTCGTGGTTGAGAGTGAAGTGGTGATTGAGAAAGAGGTGGTAGTGGTACACACGGTTGTCGTCGAAAAAGAGGTTCAAGTCGCTGGCGAAACGGTGGTGCAAACGGTCGAGGTGGAGAAGATTGTGGAGAAGGAGGTCGTCGTCGAACGCGAGGTCATCGTTGAGGTGGAAGTGGAGCGGGTTGTGGAGGTCGAGAAAGAGGTAATGAAAGAGGTCGAAGTGCATCCAACTCCAGTCGCGGCGCGCGCGGAGACGGCTGCCCAGGCAATGCCGGTGGCGGAAGCCGATGACGATGAGGAGACTCCGGTGCCGATACCGACCGAAATGCCGTGCTTCATTCCGCCAACCGCGACGCCAACTCCGACGGGTTCTCCAGAGGCATCGACTACGCCGGAACCCACAGCCACGATGCCACCCATTCCGATCTGCACGCCAACTCCGACACCATCCCCCACGCCGACCGCGACGCCGACTCGTTAACAGCTCGATCGCGTCGTTGACGATAATCAATGGTTGGCATGGAACAAAGTAGAGTCGCGGTTCGTCTTTGTTTACAGGCGCCAATTCGATTGGCGACTACGATCAAGTGAGTAGAGAGGAAAAACCAATATGTTGATCACGAGGAAACACATCGGGATTGCGCTGGTCGCAGTGATCGCCGCCGTAGGTTCGACGGTCTCATTGCTGAGTCTGAGCGCCCAGGATCCGGCGACGGCTACACCCATGCCGTTGAGTTCTGCGATTGCCACGGTTAATGCCGAGCTAGCTGACGACGTCACGTACTGTGATTATCGATCCGACGGTATCACGGTTCAGGGATCCGGCGTCGTTACGCTGCCGGCAAACATCGGCGTCGTTGAGTTGGGCGTCGATGTGACGGCTGAAACAGTGGTCGAAGCTCGCAGCACGGCGGCATCTTCGATGCAACTTGTCATCGATGCGGTCAAGGAACAGGGCGTCACAGACGATCAAATTACGACGACGCGATTGAATATCCGGCCAGAGACTACGTGGGTTGAGGAAGATGTCCAAGTGGGCGAGGGACTCACTGGACGCAGGAGCCGTCAAGTCATCACCGGATACCGCGTGTCGAACCGGGTTCGCATCGAGATCGATGTCGATGAGGCGTCTGAAGAAGGTACAGACGAAGACACCAGCGGCAATGTTTCCGAGACCACGGAAGGCGAGGATGAAGATGCGGATATACTCAGTGCAGTCATCGATGCCGCGGCTACCGCTGGTGGCGACAACGTTCGGATCGATTCAATCTCGTTCAGGGCAGATCAAACCGTTGAAACGGTCGACGAGGCGCGTAATTTGGCTGTCCAAGACGCGTTGCATCGCGCAGAACTATATGCTGACGCGTTCGGCGTTGAAGTTGGCGTGTTGCTGAGTGCCAGCGAAGTGGTCGCTTCCACTCCGGTGTTCGACAACTTCCAATTTGCGAGGGCAGAATCGGCCGCGTTTGATGGCGCGAGCACACCCATCAGCGCAGGCGATGTCGATGTCCGTGCGAGCATCACGGCGAAGTTCGCGATTGCTCAACCGGGCTGTGTCGACAAGAAGGATCCGGCGTTTGACAAGGACGCCGACGGGGATACCGAATAGTCCAAGAATCGCTAAGTTAGAATCCGATAACGCACGCTCCACGGCATGGGCTGTGGGGCGTGCTTTGGTTAGCGAAATGGTATTGAGCGATAAGAGCATACGGGATGAGATCGCTTCCGGGCGCATAGGAATAACCCCGTTCAACACAACGGATGTCCAACCGGCCTCCGTAGATCTTCATTTGGACGACAAAGTCCTAGTTTTTCGCAACTCAACGGCACCTTACGTTGACCTCCGGGATGACGTACCGAATCTGAACGAGATGGTATTGATTGAGGACGACGAGCCGTTTATTCTTCATCCCGGCGAGTTCGTTTTAGGAAATACCCTTGAACGGATCAGTCTCAGCGACTCGGTTGTAGCGCGGTTGGAAGGCAAAAGTTCGCTTGGTCGCATCGGTTTGCTCATCCACTCTACGGCCGGGTTCGTGGACCCTGGGTGGGATGGACATTTGACGCTCGAGCTGTCGAACGTATCGCGGTTGCCATTGACGCTTTACAAAGGTATGCCTATAGGGCAGATCTCCTTCCAATATCTCTCGACACCGGCTGAGAATCCATACGGGTCCGAGTCGTTAAGGAGCCGATATCAGGGGCAGACTGAACCTACGGCGTCACGCGCTCATCTGGGATTTGATGAGAACCGGCGGGGGTAGGAGGTAGGTTGTGCCCCCTTTGTCCTTCGGACATTCCCTGCGCGCGGGGTAACCCGATTGTTAACTCCAGTGGAAATCTGTTTCGAATTCGGGTTTGCCTTGGACCTTGTCTTGGAGGACACGGAATAGTTGTCCGCCGCGGTTTGAGATGGAGTGGTACGCAGGCGGATCGTTGTCGGTGATCGGGTCTCCGGTGCCGAATGTGGCAGTGGTTACGTAGATGTCGGTGAGGTCTTCGCCGCCGAACATTACTGCCGAGGTCTGGACGGCTGGGAACTTGATGCGACTCATCTCGGTGCCGTCGGGATCGAACTGGATGATTTGCGCGCCGCCCCAGCAAGCAGACCAGATGTTGCCGTCGCCATCGACCGTCATGCCGTCCGGGATGCCTTCGTTCGGGTCGAGTTTGACGAGGATGCGACGGTTCGCGAGTTCCGACGTCGCGGCGTGGTAGTCGTAGGCGTAGATTTCGCCCGCCAGCGAATCGGTGTGGTAGAAGACGGTAAGATCGGGTGAGAAGCCCATTCCGTTGCTGATGCCGAAACCGTCGGCGATGAGTTCGTGGGAACCGTCAGGGTTGAAGCGCAGGAGTTCGCCACGGGGCGCGTCCTCGAAATAGCTGCCGGCGTAAAAGCTGCCGTCCGGGCCGGCGGTGACATCGTTGAACTGCATCCGCTCCCGCATCTCCGGCTCGTGATGCAACCACTGCCAGTCGGAGTCGGATCGCCAGAGCATGACGCCTTCCCACGTCCCGAACGTCAGGCCGCCGTTCTTGTTGACGGCCGCACCGCCGATGAAGATGCCGTTGTGGATCGTCTCGTTGACGTTGGTTGCCGGATCGTATTTGAAATAGCGGCCGCCTCGGATGTCGGTCCAGTAGAGGACGGAGGATTTAGGTTCCCAAACGGGACCTTCGCCGACCAGCGCTTGTTCGTCAACAATCATCTCGATCTGCATGTCTGACATTTGGTTCTCCTCGTGCAACAGAGTTGCGTTCCGCTTGGTTCACAGTGGTTATTATCGTTGTTGCACGTTGACCCAGCGTGGTACGGATCAGAACGGGCATGGAGGACGCATTATGACCGAGAGCAGCTACAAGTCTCTGGCACCGCACTATACGTGGGCGGAGACATTGGAGGAGCAAGAAGCGCAGTTGAAGGAAAACCCATTGCTCCGGTGCATGATCACTTCGCGGGAGGCGAAGGCTGACGACCCGCATCGCCCGATCTATCACTACGTCAACCCCGAGAACACTCTCAATGACCCGAACGGGTTGTGTTTCTGGCAGGGGCGATGGCACCTTTTCTATCAGGGGTATCCGCCCGAAGACCCTCGGGTGCACTGGGGCCATGCGATCAGCGACGACCTGATCCACTGGCGGGACTTGCCGTATGCGATCTATCCCGATCCTGAGGAGTGCTGCTTCTCGGGCGCGACGCTGGTCGAGGATGACCGGGTGATTGCGATGTATCACGGGACCCAGGTGGGGAACATGGTAGCGACGTCGAGCGATCCGTTGCTGCTGAATTGGGAGAAGGTGACGGGGCAGGCGGTGATACCGACACCCCCGCAGGATGGCTCGCCGCAGGAATACACGGTCTTCGATCCGTGCATCTGGAAGAAGGGCGACTACTACTATTCGCTTTCAGCGGGAATGTTGCCCGACGGTCCGGGTGGGAAGCGGATCGCCGCCGATTTTCTCTTCCGCTCGAAGGATCTGGCGACGTGGGAGTATCTGCACCCGTTCACCGAGGACGACCGATTCACTCTGGTCGGCGACGACGGGGCATGTCCGTACTTCTGGCCAATAGGGGACCGGTGGATACTGCCGTTCTTCAGTCACATGAGCGGCGGGCAGTATCTCCTCGGCGACTACGACATGGAGCGCGACAAGTTCGTCGTGACGAGTGCCGGACTATTCAACTTCGGTGCGTCGACACCGTCAGGCGTCCACGCACCATCGGCGACGCCCGACGGCGAGGGCGGTGTCATCATCATCCACAACATGAACCCCGGCTACCCGTCCGAAGGCTGGAACCAGATCATGTCGCTGCCACGCCGGGTGACGCTCGGCGAGTATGAGGACGAGTTGAAGATCGAACCTGCGGGCGACGTCGAGTCGCTGCGAGGCGAACACATCCACATCGACGATACCGTCTTACCTGCCAACGAAGAGATTGTGCTGGAAGGCGTTGCCGGCGATGCTATGGAGTTGATCGTGGAGATCGACGCTCAAGACTCGCCAATGGTGGAGTTAAACGTGCTGCGATCGCCGAACCGCGAGGAGTACACGCGGATATCGTTCTTCAAGGAACGCGGCTTCCGAATGCATCGCGACCTGCCCAAGAGCGGGGCGTTGCTGGCGAGCGGCGCACCTGCGGTGCCGAAGTTTGGCGCACCGAGAAAAGTGCCCGTCCTGCAGAGCATAGTGTCGCTCGACACCTCCTATTCGTCCACGCTCCCCGACGCGCTCTCGCGACCGCCGGAAACGGCACCGATCGTGCTCACGGACGATGAGCCGTTGCGGCTCCGCGTCTTCATCGACAAGAGCATCGTAGAGTTATTCGTCAACGACCAGCAGTGCATCGCTGCCCGCGTCTACCCCGGACGGGCCGACAGCGTCGGCGTATCGCTGCGGGCGCAAGGCTCCGCCGCCATCCTCGAATCGCTCGACGCCTGGCAGATGGCGAACGTCTACGAGTAGGGGCGCAGGGCATAACCGCTGTGATTTTCGTGCTATTACCGTCATTCCGGCGAAAGCCGGCGCTTCAGCGGACGGAACGTCCATCTAGAGGGGTGCGAAGTACCATTTAGGTTACGGGGGAGTGGCGGAATGGTAGACGCGCATGCCTTAGGAGCATGTGGCTTAGGCCGTGCGGGTTCGAATCCCGCCTCCCCCACCAATTTCGGAAAATTGAGCCGTGGCTCGCACTACGTAGTTCGGACCGCAAAACGGACTCAAACGATAGGATTGTGATGGGATGAGTGCGATGCAAAACCAGACAAATGCAGATGAGTCAGATTTTCGTTTGACGAGAATCTGGGCCCGAAACTTCAAGAGTATTCGGGAAATGGACTTAAAACTCGGTCCACTAACGGTGCTGGTAGGATCCAATGCCTCGGGCAAGAGCAACGTTCTTGATGTTCTGCGTTTCATTAAATGCGCACTCGATAGAGACGTCGAATCGGCGATCGCTTCTCGGCAAGGTATTGTTGCGGTCCGAAGGTTTTCGCCCGGTGGTGGGACTCGCGATGTCGAGATCGGTTTCGAAATCGAACGGCGTGGATTTCGAATGCAATACGGGTTCGTCTTAGGGAGTCGCGCAGGTGTTTACCGAGTGAAAAGGGAGCGAGGGTTGTTTATTTCAAAGGGCGATCGGAATGTGACGAAGGAGTTCGAATTTAAGGAAGGGCGGATAACCAAACCCAATACGCTAAACTACGCGCCGTTCGAGACATCCGAGCTAGCCTTTCCAACATCAATTCACCTGTTGTTACCGCTTCGAATCAATAAGGATGACACACCTCGCGAATTAGAGATAACTTTCGGTGATGTCATAGAAGCCATGGTCCTTATCGGCGAAATGCAGTTTTACAGATTGTTTCCTGACGCGATTCGCGAACCGAGGAAACCCTTGAACGAACGCGTTCTGCTCGAAGATGGCAGCAATCTGGCATCGGTATTGCGAGCGATGGTTAGAAGAAAATCTAGAATGCTCGAGGAGATCAACGGTAACTTGGGACAAGTTGTGCCAGGATTGAAGGATTTGGTAGTTCAACAATCTGGTGGATACTTAGTCGTCAAGATGCGGCACGGTGTCGGTCAAAACGGCAACCGAGTTGCCACGTTCGATTTGACTCAAGAATCAGATGGCTCCGTGCGTCTGTTGGGATTGTTAACAGCGTTTTACCAAGAAGGCCCCGTATCGTTGATAGGATTGGAAGAACCGGAATTGATGGTACATCCGGGCGCGTTGCCGGTGCTCGCCGACGTGATGGTTGAAGCGTCGACTCGGACGCAGGTCGTGGCTACTACTCACAGCCCGGACTTGATTGACCGGTTACCGGTCGAGTCGTTGAGGGCGGTGGAGATGCGTGATGGATGCACAGAGGTTGGGCCGGTTTCGGAGACGCAATCGCGAGCGGTGACCACCGGTCTTTTTACTAGTGGTGAGTTACACAGCATGGAAGGTCTGGTACCGCGCAGTTGACATCTTCGATGCGGTTTATTGTGCCAATTGTGGAGGGGCCAGGAGACGAAACTGCGGCGCCGGTTTTGATGCGACGAATTATCCGCGAACGTTTGGGTCGATATGACGTTGAAGTCTTGAGGCCAAAAAGGGCGAAGGATCGAGGTGCGCTCGTCAAGCGACTGGAAGATTTCTTAGGATACGCGGCGATCACTGGCGGGTGAGTAGCAATACTTGTTCTGTTGGACGCGGACAGAGATTGCCCGACCGAATTGGGGATGAGATTGGCGTGTCGGGCGCGTTCAATCAACATCGGTATTCCTACTGCGGTCGTGTGTGCGAAGAGAGAGTACGAGAATTGGTTTCTAGCATCCGACGAAAGTTTTCAAGGAGACGCGGAGGAATTTGGTGGCGCGAAAAACTGGTTGAACGGAAAAGTGGCACAGGGTTTGGCATACAAGGAGACGAGAGACCAAGTTCGGTTTTCTGCACGGATGGACATCGAGGCGGCGTTCGAGACCTCTCGGTCTTTTCGCCGCCTGTGCAATGCCGTAGGTGAGTTAGTACATTTCGTCGATACTGGCGAAGTAAAGGCCACTCCCGGTGCGTGAAACGCGTCAATTCAGATAACGAACTATTCAAGACTGCTCCTAACTCACCCGCGCACCATGCGGCGTGTCCCCCATTTGCCACAGTCCTGACAGCTCAAACCCGTCGATCACCAATTTGCTTCTGGTAATGTAGCTGGATTGGTCGGAGGCTAGGAATACTAGCCGTAGCCCATCTCTTCGGGGCGTCCATGCGGCTCGCGGGACAGTTGAAGGCTCAGTTTAGGTCCGCGCAGATTCCTCCACAAGCGGTTCTATCCCGCTAACGTCAATGGTGCCGCGCGCCACATCGATGTCGTACATTCGTTGGAGGTTTAGCCAGTAGTCGGGAGTGGTTCCTAGGGCGCGGCCGATGCGGAGTGCTGTGTCGGCGGTTATGGAGCGGCGGCGTTTGATGATTGCGTTGATGCGGATCGGCGGGACACCGATCGACTTGGCTAGTCGGTACTGGCTGATACCGAGTTCCTCGAGGAACTCTGCAAGGTGCTCGCCGGGGTGGACTGGTTCAAGAGTGTCCATTGTGTTGCCTTGTTTAGTGGTATTCGACGACTTCGATCTCCATCGCGCCTTGGTCGGTACAGATTAAGCAGACGCGCCATTGGTTGTTGATGCGGATGCTGTGTTGTCCGGTTCGGTCGCCACGAAGCGCTTCGAGGCGATGCGACGGCGGCATTCGCAGGTCGGATAGCACCGTAACTGGCATACCCCCCTGCTCGCTGCGCTCGCGTCCCCTTTCGTTGCGAATGGGGACGGTGGTGTTTCCAGTTCTCGAGCGACCGGCTAGCGCTACGCCGTAGGGGTGTCCGCCGGGCACCACTAAACTAAGAGTTCGCCGCTATAGATGTTCAGCTCGGTGCCGGTCCTGTAGCCGTATTCATCGGAAGCCAGGAATACGACGCCGTGGGCGATCTTTTCGGGCGGAGGGCGGTTGAAGTCTTCGGAGTCGCCAATCTATTGGGTAACAGCGGCGTGAAACGCCCTTCGCGGAACATATCCGCGTGTGCGAGCGTCTTACAGAGATAGGATGAGCGCAGTTCAAACCCAGAAAGTCCAAACTCAGATGAAGTCGTTAATCGTCGTCCTAGCCATGATGGTCATGATCGGGCTGTTCGCCACGGCATGCGAGCCGTCGTCAGATCCAACACCGTCACCCGTGGTTTCGTCGCCGCCGGGCAATCAACGCGTAGAGGTTGGCCTTGGCGAATCCGTCGAACTGCCTGACATGGCTATTGGTGTCTTCTTTGATCGGGTAGTGGAGGATTCCCGATGTCCGGCAAACGTCCAATGCATATGGGCCGGACAGGTTGTGATCGAGCTGACTGTGACCGAAGCGGATACCCGCTCCGCAGTTCGTGTATCGCTTGAGCCGGGATCCGGAATCGAAAGCCCTTGGACCACAATAGCCACCTCCCGGCCTGATTCGGAAGACATCTCAATCCGGTTAATCGACTTGGTGTTGTCCCCAGCTTCTGCCAACGGTTTGGAAGACGCGGTACCAACGGCGGTGTTGGAAGCCATAGAAGAAGGCGGATAGCGGCCAGGCTCGCTGTGGCAATGATGGGCGCTTTCTTGGTGTAGGCTGTAATCGAACGGTGAATAGTCAGAAATATTCGGGATAATCTTGATCATTTCCTGTCTTCCGCACGAACCATCACGGCCTGATCTCCACGCCCGCAGCTTCCTCTTGCAGGCGATATTTTACGTGCGTGTCCATGTTTCCGCAGCCGCGATTGCCGCACTGGATGGAGAGCTGCTCCACGATGTTGGCGACCGGCATCGGGACGTTCAGTTCCCGGGCCAGCTCGTTTGCCAGTGCTATGTCCTTTCGTGCCAGCACCTGCCGAAATGATGGTGGTTCGAAATTCCAGAGGAACACTGACCTCTCCAACCCCTCTCTTTGACTACCCAATATTCCTTTGCTCTCGGCCTCCATCAAGGCATCGAGATCTAATCCGGCCTTCATCCCCAGGGTTAGCCCCTCCGCTGCGACCTGCATTACAGCAAGCGTGATCATGTTGTTTACCAGTTTGCAGGTGTTGCCCATGCCCAAGTCGCCTTAGTAGACGACCTTGTCGTCGAAGGATTCGAAAACGGGGAGAAGCTGCTCGTAGACGTCCTTATCGCCGCTGGGCATAACGATGACTTCACGGTCCGCAGCGGTGGTGGGACTTGTCAGAACCGGGGCGACCAACACGTGGGTTCCCTTTTCCTCAAACACTCCGCCAATCCTGCGGATTAAAGACCGTCGATTGGTGGAGAGGTCCACGTACACGTTGCCCGGATTCATTCCGCTGAGAATTCCGTCGCGACCGAGAGTGATCTCCTCCGCCTCAGTGGATACGGGAACGCAGCTCATGGTCGCGTCGCTGACGGAGGCAACCTCGCCCGGGAACACTGCCAACCGGACGCCATCCTCCAGAAGGGCGCACGTCGCACCTTCCCGCGGGTCGTACACAGCCATGGGAAACCCTGCCCAATGGATGTTCTGAGCCATCGGGGTGCCCAAGTTGCCAAGTCCTATGAATCCGACTGATTGCATGCTAGTTTCCTTCCGGCTCACGGCTGCATATTTGGTGATTGTGCGGTCCGTGTGAGCGGGCTAGATGTTGCGGTGTCGGTACAGCATCAGCGGAGACAGCGCGCCCCCTTTGTCCTTCGGACATTTCCCCCACGAGCGGGGGAAACCTTTTGCTTTTCGTAACTGCCGGGCGACACGTATTTGCGAGGCGTTCAATGACTACCGCTGTTATGAAAGAAACCGACACCGCCCTGATGGCGCACCTTCTACGCCGGGCAGGATTCGGAGCGACGCGGGATCAACTAGACGAATACGTAGCTAAAGGCTACGACGAAACCGTCGAAGAGCTCCTTTATCCCTAATTCTGCTATCCCGAAGACCAAGACTTGCAGGATCGCTACTTCATCGCTTCTGTAGAGGCGAGATCCGTCGCTCACGCCGATCCACAAAGGGCGTGGCGCATGGCCACCAGCACAAAACATCTCGAAAAAAATCGCCCTCTTCTGGCACGGCCTACTAGCCGTCGGCGGCATCAAGCTCGACCATGGGATGGAGATGCTCACGGAGATCGATCTCTTCCGCCGCTACGGGTTCGGCAAGTTCAGAGACCTCCTGCTCGAAATATCGCGCAATCCAGGAATGATGTAATGGCTGGACAACCAGAACAGCCACGAGGACGCGCCAAACGAAAACTACGGTCGCGAGCTGCTTGAACTGTTTTCGATGGGAATCGACGAGATGGGTGAGGGCGCGTACTCCGAAGATGACGTCAAGGCGGCCGCACGAGCCTTCACGGGATGGGCCACCAAGCCTACAATGCCACCATTCTTCTTCGGGCCGTTCCCAATGGAGTTCCAGTTCGACCCGAGTGACTAAGATGACGGTGAAAAGCAATTCCTAGGCGAGGTCGGTGCTTGGAACGGCGAGGACGTCGTAGACATTACCGTCCGCCAGCGGGCAACGGCGGAGTTCATCTCCAGAAGGCTCTACCAGTTCTTCGTAGCCGACGAAGCGGACGAGGATGAGGTCCAACGACTGGCCGATGTCTTTCAAGAGAACGATGGCGAGATACGCGCTGTGCTAAAGGCGATCTTCAAGTCCGATCACTTCGAGTCTTATGCTGTCCGCTACCGCAAGGTTAAGAGCCCGACCGAGTTGGTGTTCGGTGTCGCGCGCTTGACTGATCGTTTCGATCTCCCAGACTTGGTTTCGTCGCAATTGGCCTCCCATAAGATGTTTGTGGGGCAATTCCTGCTCAACCGCCTAGCGTCGAGGGTTGGCACGAGGGCGAAAAGTGGATCGACAGCGGCGCATTAGTCGAGCGAATCAATTTTGCCTCAACCGAACTGGAACGCAGAGACGCGCCCGGTATTCAGCGTATGGTCGCGCTCGTGCGCGAGGCCAGCGACCTCAGTTCCAAGGAGTACGTGGCTGCGTGTCTTGAAGCGATGGGTTGCATAGACATCTCCGACCGAACATTCCGGTTGATTGCGGAACACGCATCAGGTCAGTTGGAACCATCGAACGAAGACGAAGAAACAGACCGTGCCATCGAGATATTCCAGTTGATCGCTTCAACATCCGACTATCAGTACTGCTGATACGAAACTGCTGATACGAAAAACAGCAAACAAATACGCAGGAGATATTCCAATGGCAACTAATGGCCACCCAAGGAATGGTCTAACAAGCATGGTCACAACAGGAATGCCAAAACCAAGAAAAAAGCTAAGAATCTCGTTGTAATCCAGCTCACTGGCAGGAACGACTACCTCAACACCGTCGTGTCTTACCAGGATGGTCACTACTAAGACTATCGTCCGAGCATGGGCCTGAGCGGCGACAACGTAATACCGGTGGACGACCGGATCGCATTCAACTCCCACATGGTTCCGTTCAATCACCTCTACGATGAGGGAAAGTTGGCGGTCCTGATGGGTATCGGATACCCCGAGCCGAATCGGTCTCACTTCCGCTCGATGGACAATTGGCACACCGCGGAGCCTGGGGTAGCATCCTCTGAGGGTTGGCTCGGAAAGACCACCAACGCCATCGATCCCGAGGGCAAAAATGCCGTGACGGCAGTTAATTTTGGCCGCGGCATGTCGAGAGCCCTCGCATACCCGGACGTTTCCGTCGCATCAGTAGGAGCACTCGAGTCCTACGGCTTGTACACGGGTCTGGCAGGGGCTTCGAATCGCGACGCTCTACTAGACACGGTCAGTCGCATCTACCGACCCATGTCTGACGAAGGCCTTCCATCGTTGCGCCTGCTCCAGACCGGTCGCGGCATGCTCGACGTCGCTGACACGTTGCGGTCGGCTCCCGAAAAGTAATCATCCACGGTCGAGTACAACGCCGAGAACCCGATCGCGCAGAGCCTCAAGGGCGTCGCTCAGGTGATGTCAGCCGACCTTGGGACGCGCATCTTCTACACCCAACACGGCAGCTTCGACACGCACACCAACGAATTGGTGAACCACGCCAAGTTGTGGAACGAGGTGTCGGAGGCGGTAGAGTGCTTCTGGGAGGACCTTAACGAGCTTGGCCAGGCGGATGACACCGTGATCTGGATGTTCTCCGAGTTTGGCAGGCGAATCGAGTACAACGGTGCCGGCACCGATCATGGTTCAGGTGGGGTCGCGTTTATGATCGGCAACCCGATTAAGGGTGGAATCTACGGCGACTATCCGAGCCTCAAGCCAGCTGATCAATTGGATGGCGACGTCCACTACAACACGGAATACCGCGATGCCTACGCAACCATCCTCGACGACTTCATGCATGTCGATTCCGAGTGGGTACTGAAAAAGAAATTCAACCGAATGCCCGAGCTGGCTGCGAACTAAGAGCGCGTCTTCTCTATCAGATTTCCCCCGCTCGCGGGTGAAATGTCCGAAGGACAAAGGGGGCGCGTACAACGCGAACGAGCCAAAACCACCGCAACAAAGCCCGCAAGAAACAAGATGAGCAACTGCTCATATAGCCACACTCTCGGGATCGCCTCGTTTGAAGGCCGCGGCTTCATGAACCCGGTGGATGTCCGTTTTTCGAAGGACGGCAAAATGTACGTTTTGAGCCGGTCGAACGCAGTAAACCGAAACGTAAGGGTGAGCGCGGTAACCCTCGAATCCGAGTTCACGTTCGAATTCGCCAACTGGGGAACTGAACCAGGGCAGTCGACACAACCGACCGCTATCGCCGTCGGACTGGACGAACGAGTCTATCTAACCTACGAATGTACGCAGTTACTGTCCGTGTGCGAAAAGGACGGAACCTTTTCGCACCGGTCGGGCGAGGCTGGTTCCTGAGAAGGCCAATGGAACCGTCCGTCAGGCTTGGCCTTCGATTCCGAAGGCTACTTGCACGTTGTGGATCACCTCAACGCCCGAGTCCAGAAATACACGGCGGATGGGCGATACATCTCCTCATTCGGCGCTTTCGGTACCGGTCCGGGTGATTTCAATTATCCCTGGGGAATCTCGATCGACGCCGAAGATTGCATCTGGATTGTCGATTGGCGCAACGACCGCGTCCAAGTCTTCGATATGGGCGGAGCATCGCGAGACCCTTGTCGGTCACGCCACATTGTCCAAGTGGTGTCAGGAATTCCTCGACGTAAACCCCGAGCAGGCCAGTTGGCGCGCGAATTCCGGCATGACCAAGCAGGAGAAGCTGTTCTGGCGACCCGCGGGAATCGACACGAGTTCCGATGGACTGGTCTGCATAGCCGACAGTTGTCGCCACCGAATTCCAGATCTACAGTCGCGTCGAAGCGCCGGTGCTGGTCTGACCGACTTGATTTCGTCGGCGAGCTAGGAAGACAACGTTGTCCCGATGATGCCGCTTCGACGGTCGGCGTCGGGCATACCCCAGCTCGCTGCGCTCGCGTCCCCTTTCGTGCCGAAAGGGGACTGTAGGTCACGATCGCGCCAACACTGCCTGCCCGAACGGGGTGTCCGCCAATCGCCATTGGCCGGAGAGTTTGCCGCCGTCTATGATCAACTCGGTTCCGGTCATGTAACTGGATTCGTCGGAAGCTAGGAAGAGGACACCGTAGCCAATCTCTTCGGGAGTGCCCATTCGGCCCATCGGCCTGTCGGACGCTTCGGAATCGCCTATCTGTTGGGAGCCGGCGTGGAGCATCTGGGTGTCGATGGCGCCGGGATGGACCGAGTTGGCCCTGATGCCGTCGCGGGCGTACTGGATGGCGGTGCATTTGGCGAGCAGGTGGACGGCGGCCTTAGAGGCGTTGTAAGCGGCGGACCAGGCTTGTCCCACCAGTCCGGCGCCAGACGATATGTTTATGATCGATCCGCCACCGGCGCGTCTCATGTGCGGGATGACTTCCCTGGTGCCGAGAAATGTGCCCTTACCGTTTACCGCCATCACGCGGTCCCACTCTTCGACGGTCGTCTCTTCCACCTTGGCGTAGTGCGCCGCGGCCGCGTTGTTAACCAGTACGTTGAGCCTTCCATATCGGTCGATGACTTCGTTCACGCCGTCCGCCCAGTCGGTTTCGCTGGTGATGTCGAGCCGTTTGAAGAAGATGTCACCGCCGGACGCGGCGATGTCGGCGGCGACTTGACGACCTTTTTCTCCGTCGATGTCGGCGATGCAGACCTTTGCGCCTTCTTGGGTGAAGAGCCGTGCGGATGCGGCGCCGATTCCGCTCGCTGCGCCGGTGATGATGGCGACTTTGCCTTCAAGCCTCATGGTTTGTGGGGTTCCTTCGTATCTGGTTCGGTTTACGGTGAGGAGTCTATCGGGGATGGAGAAGCAATGCCTTCGGCAAATAAGAAGCCTTGCGTTCGGTACTAGAGAGGCCATGTTCTGGGTACTGGAAAAGTCATGTCATTCTGAACGGAGTGAAGAATCTTGTGCGGCGGTGCTGGTGCGAGACGTTGAGATTCCTCGGCTTGGCTCGGAATGACGAGAGGGTTTGGCTCGGAATGACAGGAGTGTTTGGCTCGGAATGAAAGGAGTGTTTGGTTCGGAACGACATGAGTCCATCGCTCTGAATGAATTTGGAGAGTTGGTGGATACAATACCTAACAGCAGGTAATTTAGTCATTGTGAAGCGTGTCATCGAGTGAACGAAATGGTCGGCAGAGCTTCAAAAAAGACGGTGGCGGGGTCAGACGATTTGAGCGCGTCGGAGCGGATCGACGCTTGGTTGGCGGAGTTGGATGATTGGCGTGGTGCCCGGTTGGCGGAGTTCCGGCAGTTGATCCATGAGGCGGAGCCGGATGTGACGGAAGAGTGGAAGTGGAGAGGGTCACCAGTCTGGGAGTACAACGGGATACTCTTGGTTGGTGACGCTTTCAAGAACAAGGTTAAGCTCACGTTTCACAGCGGGGCTATGCTTCGTGACGCCGGCAAGGTCTTCAATGCGGGGTTCGACGGGAAAAAATGGCGGACGATTGACAGTTTCGAAGGGGATGAGATCGACAAGACAGGCTTCAAGAAGTTGGTGCGGGAAGCGGTTTCTTACAACACCAAGCAACGTCTAGCAAAGTCCAAAGGCGGTTTGGTGGACGGGAAACCGGTGCTGTTGTCGGGCGGCAATCCTCAGATTCCGAAGAGTGAGGGTGATGGCCCGGTTCAGGCCTATATCGCAGCCATACCGCGTTGGAAGAGCGACCTAGCGCGTCGGTTGGACGAGATTATCGTGGCGAACGTGCCTGACGTGCGGAAGGCGATGCGATGGAACTCGCCGTTTTACGGGGTTGCGGGTCGGGGGTGGTTCGTGAGTTTTCACGTGTTCAGTCGGTATGTTAAGGTAACGTTTTTGAATGGGGCGTCGTTGGATCCCGTGCCGAACGGGGGCGGCAAAGACCCGGATTCTAGGTGGGTGGATATCTATGAGGGCGAGTTGGATGAGGAGCAGATGTCGGAATGGGTTAGGCAGTCTGCGGGATTGCCGGGGTGGGATGGGTTTTAGGGTGAAATGGGACGGGGGATGCTTGGCTGGTGAGATTCTTCACTTCGATGCGCTTCGTCCAGAACGACATTGCGGCGCGCTTCGTTCAGAACGACATTGCCGCGCGCTTCGTTCAGAGTGACATTGCCGCGCGCCGTGTTCAGAATGACGTTGTTGCGCGAATCGTTCAGAATTTCATGACTGTAGGAAGTTGATTGTCAACTAGTAATTACCAAGGAGGGTTGTAATGGCTTTGCAGTTGGATCACACGATTGTGCCGGCTCATGACAAGGTGAAGTCGGCGAAGTTGATGGCTCGGTTGTTCGGGTTGGAGTACAACGGGACGTGGGGTCATTTCGCGCCGGTGAAGGTGAACGATGTTCTGACGCTGGATTTTGACGATTCGGACGATCCGAGGTCGAACCATTACGCGTTTTTGGCGTCGGACGAGGAGTTCGATGGAGTGTTGCAGAGGGTTAAGGATGAAGGGATGGCGTTCGGGAGCGGACCGCGATCACGGTCGGATGGTGAGATTAACCATCTGCACAATGGTCGGGGTTTCTATTTCGAGTGTGAGAATGGTCACGTCTGGGAATTGATTACGCATACGTACATTACGGATTGAGTAGAGGGTCCCCGCCGGCGCGGGGACGACGGGAATACTTTTGGGAATGGCGGCTAGTGGAGGACTATTCGTAGCGTAGGGCTTCGGCAGGGGCGATACCGGCTGCTTGGCGAGCAGGGAGGATGGTGATGAGGATCGAGAGTATGTAGGCTCCGAGCGCTATGAGAACTACTTTGAGCCATGGCAGCGCGAACTCAACTGCCGGCTCGTCTAGGCGCAACTCGTCGATGAGTTCGATGGAGGAAATGATGCCGAGTCCGAGCCCTAGGCCGATGCCGAGTATGGCTAGGAATGACATCTCGGCGAGGAAGCTCAGCTGGACCATTCCGGGGGAGAATCCGATGGCCCGGAGCACGCCGATCGCGTGACGGCGTTCGATCACGGTCCGCGCGCTGATGACGCCTAGTGCGGCGATGCCGACCACCAGACCCAGCGACATGAATCCGATGAGCAGATTGAAGAGCGCTTTCTGGGCCGCCTGTCCTTGGGAGATAAGCTCCTTCACGTCCACGGTTTCGACCCCGTTTTGGAAGAATACGGCCTCGATGGTTCCCGTCGCGTCTTCGATGCCTTCGGGGACGTTGAAAAAGAACTGTGTAGCTTTGACGTCGCGGCCGAGGGTCTCGGGAGATACGAAGAAACCGCCGGGAACCGGTCCGTTGGATGCCAGAGTGTCGAGGACGGCGATGACGGTCAGTTCGATGGTATTGCCGCCTTCGAGGTCGCGGACCGTGACTTGGATGGGATCCATGTATTCGTTTTCGACGAGTAGGCCTTCGACTTCGTTAAGGTTGAACTGATCTGTAGGCAGTGCGAACGAGCTGTTGGAGCGTGTCGGCACAATCCCTGCGCTGACGATAGCGAGCCCGGGGTTCGTGCGAACAGCGTCCCAAACGACGGAGGGGTTGGATCCATACCACCGGGTGTATTCCTCGACGCTCAAGGAGATGCCGAAATGGTTTGTCTCGGAAAAGTCGTCGCCGATGGCGGTTATTGTGGTGGGTGCGTAGGCGCCCGAGGCGTCGGATGCCAACCGCGCGTCCGTCTTATAAACGGTATGGAACGTGCCCACGGAAGGTGCACCATCGACACGTTCGATAAAGTCGAGGTCCGGGTTGGCTTCAACCTCGGCTCTCAAGTCGTCGACCGGGTTGAGGTCGGAACGTACCAAGCCGATGACCTCGTATCCTCCGGTAATCCGGTCTTGGTTGTTCAAGAGGTTGCTCGTGACTTCGACAAACGTTGCCATGACGGTCACCGAAAAGATGACGATAGCGAACATGGCAAGCGAGAGTCCCGTCCTGCTACGGGATTGGAGCGGGTAAGAGAATGCCGACTTGACGACGGGCGCATATCGCCTGACGCGGCCAATGGTGTTGGTCATCAAGCTGAGCACGATCTCAGCGTTGTTTACGGTGACGAGCACCGCGCCAGTGACTAGGAAGCCACCGAGGAAGAAAAACCCTGACATGTCTTCCGTGAAATCAGGTTTGAGTCCTTTCAGGAAGCTGTGGGGGATCAGCCAGTAGACGACCAGGAAGATTCCAACGCCATTGAAGACCCAGCGTTGCGGGACGCCGAGTGCGCGCATTCCGATGGCGATTCCGAGACCGATTACCGAGAGACCGAGCCCAAAGAAAGGCAGATGTGCGGCCTCGAGAGCAGCTAAGGTCGCCAGCACCCCAAACAGTGTCGTTATTGCCGCTCGGATCAACGGTCCGCGGCGCCCGCCTTCGATCTGCGGTTCAGGCAGGTCGCGGATGGCCCTCACGATGTTGAGTCGGCTGTTACGCCGGGCAGAGAGATAGACCGTGATGAATGTGAGAACGCTACCGGCCAGGAACGATGCCAGGAAACTCTTGGCCTGAACGTGGGGAGTTAAATTGAACTCTTCCAAGGTTTGACTGATGATCGCGGATACAACTTCGACAAGAAGGAATCCGATGCCGACGCCGATCAATGCGCCAACGATTGCGGAACCGATGCCGTAGATAGCGCCCTCGACGGTGAAGATGCGAACCAGGTGTTGGCGTTGCATTCCGACAGCGCGGGCCATGCCCATCTCGCTCTTGCGCTCTGCGGCGAGCATAGAGAAGATGAGAACGATCAGGAGCAGCCCGACGACGATCGAAAAGAAGCCGAAGGTAGTGAAGATTGAGACGAAGATGCCGCCGAATTCGTTGGCCTCGATGACGAGATCGCGTTTGATGGGCAGGAGTTCCAATCCGCTGCCGCCGACGGATGGATGGTCTTGGTAGCGCTCGATCACGGCGTCCGTCAAGGATATCCCGTCGAAAAGATCGCCGCGGTTCGATATGAGGATTCCGGTAAGATCGCCCGGACGGCCCAGCATCTCTTGGACGGATGCCAAGGTCGCCATCAGCACACCGCCCGATCCTTCCGGAGCGACGTACGAGCCGTCGGCAATGCCGCGGATTGTGATGGGAGTGAACGCGCCAGGTCCAAGAGCTACGTCAAGGACACCGCCGGGTTGCACGAGCAGCGCATCGGCGCCTTCCTTGGTGATGTAGACCTCTCCTTGATCGAGGTCCGCCAGGTCTATCGGAGTGCCAGCGGTGTCGAACAGCTCTTCGAAAGCCGAGGCTCGTCGCGGATCGAGCCCGGCTAGGAGGACGGAGGAATCGAACTGCTGGGTGTCGGGGTTTATGGCCGAAACGTGTTGCGTCAACGCAGGCAGCACTCCGTCGATGTCAGAGTCGGCATCGAGTGCGGGGGCGAGGTCCTGAAATATCGTTTCCGAAAAGCTGTCGGGCAGGGGACGATCGTTCCAGAGCTCAGAGTCACCGTCCAGGACCACGAGCTCATCTAGGGGACCGACCGATTCTGCGGCGGCGTTCTTGAGGCTGTACGTAACAGAGTCGCCGACGGTAAATGCGCTGGATATGATGGCCGTCGCGAGCATCAATCCGGCGAGAATGAGGAGGCTCTGTCCGGGTCT
Organism: uncultured Dehalococcoidia bacterium; assembly: GCA_951812795.1. Lineage (GTDB taxonomy): Bacteria > Chloroflexota > Dehalococcoidia > Lucifugimonadales > Lucifugimonadaceae > Bin127. Next base: position 568,888 of record OX638325.1, on the reverse strand, counting down.
TCTCATGACGTTTCGGAACGCCATAAGAACAAGAATGCGGTCGCGCACCAATATGTAGAGGAGGAAAGCGACTGCGATTGCGAAGGCGACTGCCAACACGGCCGCGACGTTTTCAATGGGTGCCCCGAACAGCTCGTCCATCAGGGATTATCCTGTATTGCCGACGCCGTCGTCAACAATGAGGCCGTCTCTCATGCGGACGGTGCGGTGTGACATCCCTGCCACCTCGTCAGAGTGGGTGACGATTACAAATGTCTCGTCTAGTTCTTTGTTCAGGCGGACCAAAAGCTCCATCACAGCTTCAGCGTTCTCGCTGTCCAGGTTACCCGTCGGCTCGTCTGCCCAGACGATTTCGGGTTGGTTGACGAGGGCGCGGGCGATGGTTACTCGCTGCTGCTGTCCACCGGACAACTGCGCCGGGTAGTGTTCGGTGCGATTCGAAAGCCCGACAAGCGACAGCGCTACCAGCGCTTTCGTTCTGGCTTCCTGTTCGGGAAATCCGGAGACGAGCAGCGGCATCTCAACGTTCTCCAACGCGGTGAGCACCGGCAACAGGTTGAATGACTGGAAGATGTATCCCATTCTGGTGGCGCGGAAGCGTGTCTTCTCGCGGTCGCTCATTTCGCTGATGTCGGAGCCTGCGACCGATATGCTCCCAGAGTCGATGTCGTCGAGTCCGGAAAGGCAGTTTAGGAGTGTGGTTTTTCCTCCTCCGCTGGGGCCCATAATGGCAACGATCTCGCCGCGTTGCACGTCGAGGGTGACGCCTTTGAGAACGTGCACCTCGACTTCTCCGAGGCCGTAAGTCTTGTGCACGTCACTTGCCTGTACAACCGGCGCCGTTAAATTGCTCGACATCGTCTTTCAACCGTAACCGTTCGGGCTTAAATTGGGAACTTAGATTGTATGGAAGAGTGGCTATTCGATTTCCAGATCCGAACGAGATGGACGATCTATGCGACCTGCGCGCCCAAGGTGCTTTTCGGAGGCTGAATAACACCCTTATAGAGTGCCATGCCGAGGATAATCACCCATACGAAAATGATCGCGGCGAACAATAAGCCGACCTGGTACAGGAGTTCGATGTCGATGTCGTGGAAGTGCTCGGCGATGATGATCTGGATAACCCCGAGGACGGAACAGACGAATGCGACGCGTGCGGCGATCCTGTGGAAGCCGGCGGGTAATCTGGCGGACATTCCGAGGCTTAGGGGAACGAAGCCGAGAACGGCGGCAGTTCCGGCGATGTATCGGAGACCGAACTTTACAGTTTGAAGTGCCAATGCGAGACTTTCAGCCTGCGCTTCGGATTGTTCGGAACCGATGCCGTGTGTGGAAATGTGGACGATTGCGTGGTTGAGGCCCGTCGTGACGATGAAGCAAATGACCGCGAAAGCGACCATCAAGACGCCGATGCGGGTTGCGGTCCCGAAACCGCCTTCGGCCGGAACGGCGTTCCAGATCGTGACGAGACCGTATAGGAAGAGGAGCATAGCAAGAGCGAAGAGCAGAGAGCCGGCGTGTGTTATGTTGGCGTTGTTAGCCAAGACCTGGGAGGCGTCGACCAGATCGAACTGGCTTACTGGGTCGATCACTGGGCCGCCTGGAAACAGGAGGCCAAGTAAGATGGCTATAGCCGAACTCACCATCAGGAGCATTCCACCCATTTTGGTGTCTTTCATCTCTGCTTCCTCCTCGTAGTTGGCGGGTGATCCAATTTCTGTAGTTAGTTTACTATGCAACGTTGCATCAATTTATGTTCGATGGTGATGCTGTCGGTTGCGTCCGACTTCTTTTCCGGATGCCCCTCTATCCCCGGGTTCCCCCTCACCCTAACCCTCTCCCACGAAGGGAGAGGTGATGTGTTGTCTGCCTGCGCGGGAGTGACGGTTGGTTGCGCGGAATCGTAGTTTGTGGTGGTGTTTGGGTTGGAGTTGCAGAGATAATGGTGTGAGTGGGACTCGATGACAGTAGTTAGCGCGGTTTGATCGGACGGAGGGTCAGATTTGCACAATATCCTCGAGGGATTCAGTCGGCTGGTTACGGCTCGGCCGTGGCTGACTCTAGTGGCGTTGCTGGTTGCGACGGTGTTGCTCGGCATGGGGTCGGGTTTGCGAGCCGCACCACAGGAGACGGCGTCGGCGCTGCCTCAGGGGAGCGCGATCACCGACGCGATCAATGAGATCGACGATAGCTTTGGGGCTTCGGAGGTGAGGGTGGTGACGCTTCTGTTCAGGGGCGAAGCGCTGACTCCGAGCGGGCTTTCGCAGATGTCGGAGCTTTTAGGCGCGATCGCCAGCGAACCGGAAGTTGCAGCTTTGTTGGGGCACGAGAATCCGATTGTGGCGCCGTCTTCGATTTTGCAGTTCAGGTTGCAGGTGCCAAACTTCGATTCGGTTACGCAGGCGCAGATCGATGGCGCCCGCGCCGCGCCCGAGATTGGTCCGTTCTTGGACATGATGACGGGTACCGACTCTGATGGCACAGAGATCGCCATCGCGAGTATCCAGCTGTTGAACACGGGCGATTATCACGTCAAGGATGTTGAGCGGAAGATCAACGAATTGACGATCGCGAGTCAGGGTCCGTTACGGGCCAGCAGCGTTTCGTTTGCGGTGATCGAGGACGAGTTCGTAGAAGGTACTGAGACGGGTGTGGCGCCGTTGATCGGAATGGCGCTCTTGCTAATAGCGTTTTTGATCCTGCTGTTCATGCGCTCGATATCGGATCTGGTTCTGACGCTGGTGGGACTGTTCGTCTCGATCATCTGGATCGTCGGTGCCGAGGGCTGGTTGGGCCCGAATGGGTTAGGGATTGTTGGGCCACCGAACCCGCTGACGTCGATGGTGCCGATCATCATCATCGGTCTGACAGTGGACTACGCTATACAGGCCGTCTCACATTACCGCGAGGAGCGTCTTGCCGGCGGATCGGTAGTTCCGGCAGTGAGAGTGGGTCTGCGAAACGTAACGTTGCCCTTGTTGCTCGCTGCAGTGACGACGATTGTGAGCCTGTTGGCGGGTCTGTTCTCACCAATCGATATGATCGGCGACTTCGGCATCGTCGGAGGTTTGGGCGTGGGATTGGCCTTGATCGTCATGTTGACGCTGCTGCCGGCTGGGAGGACGATCATGGATCGACGACGAGAGGCGCGCGGCACTCTGAAGCCGCCACGTCCCATAGCCACGGCTTTGCCGGGTGTGGAGAAGTTGGCGGGGACGCTGGGCAGGAGTGTCACTCGTCGACCCGCGCCGTACATAATCGTCGTGGTGGCAGTTACGGCAGCCTTGGGATACGCGGCCACGGGTCTCGAGTCGGAGTACAGCATCCGCGATCTTTTGCCGAGAGGCGGTAGCGTGTTGACGGATTTGAACACTCTGGACACTGCGGTAGGTGGCTCGACGGAGATGGCGAGCGTGATAGTGAAAGCGGAGGCGACGGAGACGCGGACGTTGCTGAACATTCGAGACTTCGAGTCGGCCTTCGAAGACTCTGCGCGTCGACCCGCGGCGGCGGCGGGTCCAATCTTGGCCTCGTACGAGTTGGTGTTGCGTGACTGGATCACGGATAGCGGTGAACCGGGTGACAAGTACGATCCGGCGATTGCACGACGATACCGGGAAGCCTCTGCCGATCTGCAAGTCGACCCGTTGGCGATGCAGGGTATCCTCGACGACATCGCGGCGATAGATCCGCTATTGTCTCGTGTGTTGGTGAACAACCCGCACGGGATCGACTCGATCCTGCTTCAGTTTCCGGCGTATACAGGTGATCCGAGTGCGACGAAGCACCTTCAGGATGAGATCGAGGCGCGATGGTTTGGTGAGGACGACACCATCACTGTGACATCTGAGGCAGTGATCTCGTTTGCGGTTACAGATGCGATCCGAGATAAGCAGACGGAGTCGATCAGCACCACCGTCGCGGTCGCGCTCGGAGTGCTTGGAATCTTTTTCTGGGTAACGGTTCGACAACCCGCATTGGCACTGATCGCGGTGGGGCCGACGGTGTTGGTTCTAGTTTCGGTGCTGGGGACGATGGCGCTTTTGGGAATTCCGTACACGCTCGTCACTTCGATCATCACGGCCCTATCGATCGGTATCGGAGTCGACTACACGATTCACGTGATTCACCGTTACCGGGAGGAATACACGCAGGTGCGTGATCCACAGACGGCCGCGGTGAGGACGCTTGCGACGACGGGATCGGCGTTGCTCGGCTCTGCCTTGACTACTGCGCTCGGGCTGGGGGTCTTGATCGCCTCACCAATGTTGGCATTGCAGCAGTTCGGTATTACAGCCGCGATAACTATCGCGTACTCGCTGATAGTTGCAATCCTGGTGGTTCCACCTGCTATGACCGTGTGGGGCGCGTACCAGAACATGCGACTACGCTCGATGGTGCGACTGTGGGAAGACGAACTCGATCTGGAGATCGATGCCGTTCACCGGCGCCACGAAGAGGGTCAGCAGTCGGCTGGGTAGTCCTGAGATGACGTTGCGTAAGGCGACGGGATGGATACGCGTCGCCTTACGGTCCGTAGGGGAATTCAGCTGGAGGGTTCCTCTTCTGCCAGTCCTTCACTGCCTCGGTACATCCCGAGGCCTGTAATGAATAGGGAGATGGATCCGATAAACAGGAGGATGTTGAAGATTATCAAGTAGACGAGGGGTTCGTCACCCGGCGCGAACATGGCGATGAGATAGGTGAGCAACCCGACCGCGCCCGACACTAAGAGAACATACGCCGAGATTTTGTACGCGTTCATCGTTTGGATGAGCTTGGTGAGCCCTAGACCCATCAACATTGTGGCGAACGGGTATATCGCGATGGATGCCAATAAGGTGGCCGTCAAAGCGATGTGTATGATGAGGGCAGTTTCCTCGAAAAGCATTTGATCATCGGATCCGGCGGCACTGGTTGCGCGCTGCATGAGGTGCGTGACGAAATGCCGCATACCCAAGCCGATTATGACGATGCTCCACTCGATGATCGCGATGATGATCCCAAACTTGAGAAGAGTGCCGTTCAGCCCTCCCATGCGTGTGGCCAGTGGGTAGAGACCAATAGCTCCGAAGGATATTAGCAGCATTGCAAGGATTGACAGGAATATCATCACGTGCGCAAGAGTCGGCGCATCTGCGATCACCTCTAGCGCTGCCGGGAAGTCGGTCTGATCCACGGCGTTTACCAGCGCGTTTCCGGGGTACAGCAGGGTAGACGCGACAGATAGCACTATGCCAACCATCATTGCGATTCCAGCGTATTTGATGCTCACGAGTGCCTCCGAATTCGGTGTAGATTTAGCGCGCCTTGATCGATAGGTTTGATACGCCAATTTACGTGGTAAGTATAGCAGTGTTGCGAATCAATCGAAGTAATGCTATGTAAAACGCATTACGGCAAATGGCGGAGGTAAATCGTTCCGGCGATTGACGAGACCATGCGGATGCTGCCGCCGTCGGTGTCTGTAGGTGGCGCAGCCGCATCACGTTGTGGGCGCTTCAGAAGTGGTATTCTTCGCTAGGGATCGGGCGCCGAAACAGGCGGTTGGTTCGCTCGCTTGGGATTAGTCAGATCAGCAGGGGTATGAAGCCCCGAAGAGGGACGTTATGAATGTAATGGATGCCGTCGCCAACACGTTGAAGTTGGAAGGGGTGGAGTGGGTTGCGTGTTTTCCCTCTCACCAGCTCATTGAGGCAGTAGCCAAAGAGGGCATCCGCACCGTCATGTTCAGACAAGAGCGCGGCGCGATCATGGCGGCAGATGGGTTCAGCCGCGTCAATGATCGCAAAAAGTTTGGCGTGGTAATCACGCAGGGTGGTCCCGGTTCGGAGAACTCCGGAGGCGGTATCGCCCAAGCATTCGCCGATAACGTTCCAGTCCTGTACCTCACCGCGGGCCCAGCTTTGAGCCGGTACGCAATTCAACCCGAGTTCTCGCCGGTCCGCGCCTACCAAGGCATCTCCAAACGTGGCGAAGTCATAGTTCAACCGCATCAGGTGAACGATGTCATGCGACGTGCTTTTCATGCGCTCCGCAACGGATCTCCCGGCCCGGTGATCGTCGAGGTGCCAGCGGACATCGGTGGTCTGGAAGTGCCGGAGGAGATGCCTCAGTATCAGCCGCCCAGCAGAATGCTTCAGTCCCCGCCGACCAACGATGTCAAGGATGCTGTCAAGTTGCTCTTGAACGCCGAGAAACCGGTGATCTGGTCCGGCATGGGAGTGCTGTTTGCGGATGCCACCGAGGAGCTGAAAGAGCTGGCCGAGTTGAGCCAGATCCCGGTCTACTGCACAATGCCCGGAAAATCCTCATTTGATGAACGCCATCCGCTCTCGCTCGGTTCAGGCAGCGGAGCGACCACCTTGCCAGCCCATCGTTGGTTACAAGATTCCGATGTCCTGTTCGCGGTCGGATCAAGTATGACGAGGACGTCTTACGGGCAGCCCATTCCCGACGGCAAGTCCATCATCCATAACGTTGAAGGCATCGAAGACATCAACAAAGACTTTTCGGTCGACGTTGGTCTTCCCGGTGACACAAAGCTCACTTTGCAGATGATGATCGACGAGGTGAAGGCGCAGGTTGGCGACTCAGGACGCGAGGAACGGCGTGGGGTGTCGGCGGCGATAGGTGAACTCAAAGAAAATTGGCTTGCCGAGTGGAAGCCGCTGTTGGAATCCGATGAAGTTCCCATCAACACCTACCGGGTGATCGGCGAGTTGGACAAGACTCTGGACCGCGAAAACAGCATCGTCACCCATGATGCAGGCGCACCGCGGGACACGATTATGCCGTTTTACACCGCGACCGTGCCTCACAGCTACATAGGTTGGGGCAAATCTACCCACCTCGGCTACGGCATTCCGTTGATGATTGGTGCCAAACTGGCAAAACCCGACAAATTCTGCCTCAACTTCATGGGCGACGGGGCATTCGGGATGTCCGGACTCGACATCGAGACCTCGGTTCGAGCCGGTGCCCCGATCACAACCGTTCTCTTGAACAACCGTGGAATGGCAACCTACCCAGGAGGCTATCCAACGGCTCGCGAACGCTTCGGCGCCACCGAGATGACCGGCGACTACGCCAAGATCGCCGAGGGCTTGGGAGCCGTCGGAATTACCGTCACCGACCCGTCCGACGTAGCGCCATCTCTCATGAAAGCTCGACAGTTGAACGCAGAGGGATCCACCGTGCTGCTGGACATGCACACCAACTTGGAAGGTCGAAGGTCACGCTTCGGTTAACAACCAACTGCAAAGCATCCGAAAGACGAGACTCCCAGCGACCACAACCCATCCTTCAAATCCTTCCCCATTTTTCGCATCCTAGTTCTCAGTGAGACGAAACCTGCCCGCCATCGATATTGATCGACTGCCCGCTAATCCAATGCCCCTCCTCCGAGCACAGGAACACGATCGTGTTTGCCACATCGGCACCCGTCCCAGGCCTGCCCATCGGGATATTCGTCTCCAGACGCTCCCACTCCTCCTGACCGCCCGGCGTGTTGTCTCGCTTGTTGTCCCAGCGTGATGTGTCGATGACGCCGGGGCAGACGGTGTTGACGTTGATGTTGTAGTCGCCGAGTTCTTTGGAGAGGCTGCCGGTGAGGCCTTGGAGGCTCATGTTGGAAACCACGTATGCGGCGAAGTTGCGGGGATGAATCTTCCCAGCGATTGAGGAAACCATGATGATGCTCCCGCCGTTTCCTTGTCGGATCATCGCCTGTGCCGCCGCTTTGGAGGCGTAGTAGGAGCCGTGAACCTTGATGTCCAGGACGCGGTGCCAGATGTCGTCGTCGAGTTCGACTACGGGGACGCGGTCCCCGGCCATGGCGTATGCGGCGTTGTTTACTAGGATGTCGACGGATCCCAGTTCGGCAACGGTCTTCTCGACGATGCTGCGGGCGTGGGCGGGGTCACCGAGATCGGCGACGATGGTTAGGGCACGGCGACCCATGGCTCGAATCTCGTCTGCGACAGATTCGATGTCCCGCCACCCCATCGCCTTTTCGTCGTCAGGGAAGGTATCGGCGGAGCGTCCAGTGCCGGTGACCGCGACGTCGGCACCGGCCCGGGCGAGCGCGAGAGCGGTGTCGCGGCCGATGCCCCGGTAACGGCCTGCGCCGGTTACGATGGCGACTTTTCCTGAGAGGTCTGGCATGGTGGGTTCCTTAATCTGAATCTCGCGATTATGTTCTGGTCGATTGTGCCTTGACCTCTGTATACGTTAATTTGTGGCGCAAGCGACTGGGGATTTGGAGGGTGCGAGTTGTACACTTCCGACACTAGGATGGTCAGCGTGGCTTGAAATGATGAGGTCTATTGCACTCGTAATACTGTCGGCAGTTGCGGCGTTGCATATGCTCGCTTGTGAACAGCAGGAGGCACCTACGCAGTCTGCGGCCATGCTATCAACGAGTTTGCCTGAGGTACAACCGACTGTATCGACTGACATCCAAGGGGGGGTCGAGGTGGAGGAGGCGATTACTAAGATTGTTCAAGCGAGTGTCGAGGCGGAGTCGAAAGAGGCGCGAGAATCCGAATCGACCGCAACGCGGGCGCCAACGCCATCAGCAACTCCCGAACCCACCAGTACTCCGACATCCACGCCTTCCGCGACTCCGACACCGGAACCGGCGCCCGAACCCACCAGTACTCCGACATCCACGCCTTCCGCGACTCCGACACCGGAACCGGCGCCCGAACCCACCAGTACTCCGACATCCACGCCTTCCGCGACTCCGACACCGGAACCGGCACCTGAACCCACTGACACTCCATCGCCATCGCCTACTGACACTCCGGTACCGACGGCAACTCCTACCGCCCAACCTACTCCTTCGGTGCTCATGTCGCCAGCAGATGTGTTTGCGCTAGTCTCCCCTTCAGTGCCGCTCATTGAAACGCCGACAGACACGGGCAGTGGAATCCTGATCGAGGGGGGATATGTTGTCACAAATTACCACGTTGTTTGGCCACACGTATCTGCCAGGGTTGTCTTCCCTGATGGGACTGAGTTGGAGAACGTGCCAGTTGTGGGATGGGACCCAATGGCTGACTTGGCGGTGTTGGGGCCAGTCAACGTATTGGCGCAACCTCTAACGTTGATCAGTGGTGAAAGCACGGCGCTTGGCAGCGAGTTGCTCCTAGTCGGTTACCCTGCTGAAGTAGACCTTTTTCCTAGCCCAACGATCACACGAGGAATCCTCTCTCGATTGCGCGAGTGGGAGCGTTTGGGAATGACGTACTTCCAGACCGACGCAGCCATAGCGAGAGGTCAGAGTGGAGGGGCGTTGGTCAACGCGTGGGGCGAAGTCATCGGAATCTCAACCTTTTCGTTCAGCGAAGCGGGATTTGGGTTGGCGGCATCCTCAGCCGACATCGTGCCGATCGTGACGAAACTTATCCATGGCGAGTCTACGTCTGGGTTGGGTGACCGGAGGATACCAGCCGGCCAAGGTAGCTTCGAGGTTGACGTTGATTTGCGGAACTACTGGGACACGCGCTCGTTTGTTTTGGACGCAACGGCTGGAACCATACTAGAGATCGCGGTCGAAGGGACTGGAGATGGGTGGTTCCATGTGTCAGACGCATATGGTCCGATGTTAGAAGTAGATGACGTTTATACGGGTATCGAATACGGTACTGCTGAAGTGTTGACGAACGGCATCCATTTCCTGCAAGTTGAGATGGCTTCAGGTGAGTCTTCTAGCTTTGGGTTAACCAGCAGTGTGAGAATTAGACCTTTGAATGATCCAGACGATGGCCGGATTATCACGATCGGCGAAACGCTTGCCGGAAGCATTGACCACCCAAAAGACTGGGATTGGTTTTCAATCCGGCTGAACGAGGGCGAGACCGTCAGGATTTCGACTGATTCTCTCAATGTGGACACTTTGATATACGTAGATCTCCCAAGATCACGGGATTATCAAATCGTATCCGACAATGACAGCGGTGGTGGGCTGTTTGGCATAAACTCAAAAATCGTTTATCGGGCACCGCACACAGGGGAGTATTTCGTTGCTGTGACCGAGGCAAGCCGTAATGCCTTTGGCGGATATTACTTGTCGGTAGAACCAGCAAGGGAAGGTACGGAAACAGTTGTCGTGCCGACTAGCCCTACGATTGTAGACAGTCCATTTGGCGCCATGATGGTATTCGAGGACCCATTTGGTGACTTCTCAGTGGAAATTCCCGAAGCTTGGATTGAAGAGCAGTCGGAAGATTCGGATGGCGATTTATTCCATGCTTTCGATCCAATAACCCTTAGCAGAGTCCGAATTGTCGTGGATGACGTTCTTGCCCATGGCTTAGGTAAGTTATCTTTAAATGAGTATGCGGACTTCATTGAGGATTCGATACTCGTACCATCGGGAGTAGAAAACCTTACAAGGGAGATATTTCAAACCTCTCAAGGGTTTTCATTTGCAAAAATGGAGATGACGTTATCCTTGTATCTTGTGATTCGGTACATTTACCTGTCTGACGAAAACTTGGCTGTCAACATAACTTACGTATTTCCGCACGATCAATTCGATTTAGGAAATCAGTTGGCAGATTACACACTCGATACCTTCCTTATGGATGAATGACAGTTGATTGCGATCATAGGGCCAACATGCGATCGCGGACTACGCCGTGCAACATGCGGCGCGGCAAATGCGGAGGCCGTAGAGGCAGTTGGGGCAGAAGTTGACGCGGCGGTTTTGGTGCTCGTGCTCGTGTTCGGCGTCGTCGTGATCATTGCCGGAGAAGTTTTCGCGGCCTTCGTTGATCAGGAAGGGGATGAGAACCCAGGACGCTATCGGGTCCGCCCACCACCATGCGAGTAGGGCGTTCAGGGCAAGCCCAACGAGGATGGTGAGGTCTTGGATGTCGCAGAATAGGGTCTCCATGGCTTCGGCTTTGAGGGACCATGACTGCATCTGGGTGGGGCTATGCGGATCTTGGCTATGTAGAGGATGCTCATTACGACGCCGCTGGCAATGACGATGGTGACGCCGGCGATGCTGGGTTCGGGTTGGGGTAGCCAGCCGAGGAGGTTCGCGCCAGAGTGGAGGGCGACGTATGCGGCGAGGAGGAATAAGGTTATGCCAAGGAGTTTCTGCACCGTTTGCTCTGCTGCCTCTTCGCTGTAACCGTTTTGGTTGGCGCGTAGGCGCCAGATCAGGATTCCGCCGGCTAGTAATTCGACGATGCTGTCGAGGCTGAAGGCTAGCAGGGCGACGCTGCCGACTTGGAGGCATGCCCAGAGTCCGACGACTGCCTCTACCAGGTTCCAGAGGAGTCCGGCGATGATGAAGATAAGCGCGGTTCGGCGACGGGCGTTGAGGTCTCGTGCCATGTGGGAGATTTGTCGTCCGCGAGGGCTTTTGGCGAGATCAGCGAAAACTAACGATTGGGTCGATTAGTTCGAGGTTATTCATTTCGACGTCCCACTTGCTGGTAGGTGACGACTTCGAATAGCCCACCGGCCTGCCCGATCCCCCACGGCCCTGCGTGCGCGGGAATGGCGGTCGTACTTCAAAGGTAGTTCAGGGTGCAACTTCGTCGAAGAAGCTTGTGGCGCTCGACGAAAGAAGCGTGGTCAGGTGGGTGTAGAGGTAAGTTACGTTTTGGGTTAGGTAACGTTTGATGGCCTGAGGATTGCCGGCAGAGCCAGATATCTTGTTGCCGGAGGCGATGGTGGTGAAGACGGTGTCCATGGCTTGGCGCACTTCGCGTACGTCCGTGCGTCCGGGGTATCCGAGGGACTGAGAGAGGTCTGAGGGGCCGACGAAGAAGACGTCGACACCAGGAACTTGCACGATTTCGTCGACGTTTCTGACGGCTTCGGCTTCTTCGAGTTGGACGCAGACGAGTGTCTCGTTGTTGGCGTGTTCGGCGTATTCGGACATCGACATGCCGTATCCGTAAGACGCTGATCTGACTCCGGCCGCAAGTCCGCGTTCGCCGATCGGGTGGTATTTGACGGCTTCGACGGCTCTGCGGGCTTCATCGGCAGTGTTGACATGGGGAACCTGCACGCCCATTACGCCGCGGTCCATGAGCTGACCGATGGCCTCGAATGAATTGACAGACGGTCTTGCGATGGGCGTAACACCTGCGGATTCGGCGGCCATCACCATGAGTTCGACGCTCTCGATGCCAATTGAGCCGTGTTCGCAGTCGATGAGCACCCATTCGAAGCCGAGTCGTCCGACAATGTCGACGATGTGGGGAGACGGAATCATTATCGACACGCCGAACGTGGGTTTGCCGGCGAGGAGTTTGCGCTTCATGCGGTTGGGAGTCATTGTGGGTATCAGCCTAAAAGATCGATTGCTGCGGTAACGGTTTGAGCCGTTGACGAGGCCCGCCCACTGATATTGACGTGTGGCAAATCGTGGGGAACGGGAACGGGAGGTGGAATATCGGTGTATGATGCCCCGAATCGGCATATAATCCCGTCATCGCAACGGCACCGAAGAGGTAATGAACATCTCAAGCACTTACGACACGATCATAGTGGGCGCCGGTTCGGCCGGCGCAATTCTCGCGACGCGGCTGACGGAAGACCCTGACCATTCTGTGCTGCTGATCGAAGCGGGTCCGGACTACCCGGATTTCGACGAGATCCCGGACGATGTTAAGTACGGCTACGGTCATACGGATCAACCTTGGCGTAGGGCGCACAGCGATCATCGATGGACCTTCGTGGCGCGTTACACAGACGAGGCGATGCCGGGCCTGATACCTCGGGGCAGGGTAGTGGGCGGATCGAGCGCGGTCAACGGGCAGATTTTCCTGAGGGGCGTCCCCGAGGACTATGACAACTGGTCATCTTGGGGCAACGACAGGTGGGGCTTTGAGGAGTTGATGCCGTACTTTCGGATGGTCGAGACTGACACCGATTTCGCCGGTGATTTCCACGGGTCGGAAGGCCCGATCATTGTGCGGCGGTTCAAGACCGATGAATGGAATCCGGATCAACGGGCGTTTTACGAAGCGGCGCGCGCCAACGGATTCCCGGAGTGTCCAGACCACAACGCCCCAGACTCTACCGGTGTGGGTCCAACGCCGTTGAACAATCCCGGCCGCGTGCGTTGGAGTACTGCGATCGGTTATCTCAGCATTGCACGAGAACGCCCCAATCTCACAATACAGCCGGATTACTTGGTACACAAGGTGCTCTTTGACGGTAAACGGGCGGTTGGTATCAGGGGAGCAGTGGGTGGTGAGGTCGTGGACTTTGAGGGCGAGAAAATCATCTTGTCAGCTGGTGCGATTGGCTCGCCGCATCTTCTGATGCTTTCAGGCGTGGGGCCGACGGAGAAGTTGGCATCAGTCGGTGTACCGGTGTTGCATCACCTTGCGGGCGTGGGTGAGAACCTACGCGATCATCCGCAGGTCAGGACGGTTTGGCGTACGCGCGACGGCTTCGAGCAGCCGGTCGGGATACCGGGCATGCAGGTAACTCTGCGGTACACCGCGAAGGGCTCGCACCTGACCAACGACATGCTCATTCAATCGATCTCGCGCAGCCCGATTGACATCAGGCCGTATCGAACTGAAGCGAGCGACGAGTTGGGCTTTGGGATGGTCGTCTGCATCGACCTCGCCGTCGGGACGGGGAGTCTGTACCTGCGAGACAGGGACCCTCGCATTCAACCATTCCTTAACTACAACTACTTGGAGGACGATTTCGACACGGCGCGGTTGCGGGAGGGTGTACGGATAAGTCTTGGTTTTGCGGAGCACGAGAAATGGGGCCGTTTGGCGAAGGAGCTAGTGGATCCGACAGATGCCGACCTTGAGTCAGACGAGTCGTTGGATAACTGGATCAGGCGACGGGTTGCGACCAGCCATCATGTATCCGGCACCTGCAAAATGGGGCCGGATACGGACCCGATGGCCGTGGTCGATCAGTTCGGGAACGTGCGGGGGTTGGAGAACTTGAAGGTTGCGGACGCGTCGATCATGCCGGACTGTATCCGTGCGAATACGAACGTGACCTCGATGGTTATTGGGGAGCGGGTGTCGTCGTTTATCGCGGAAGGGATGTAGGCGAGACGCGGTCACTCGTAGCGAAAGCAGGTGGTGAAGTGGTCATTGACGAGTCCCGCGGACTGCATGAAGGCATAGCAGATGGTGGGGCCGACAAAGTTGAAGCCGCGGGTTCGAAGAGTCTTGCTCATGGCACGGGATTTGTCGGTTTGGGCGGGTATGTCGGCGAGGGTCTGGAAGGTGTTTCGGATGGTTTCGCCTTTGACGAAGCTCCAAAGGAACTTGTCTAAAGAGCCGTGTTCCGCCTGGATGGTTAACGTTGCGCGGGCGTTAGTGATGGCGGAGGCGATTTTGGCGCGGTTGCGGATGATGCGGGTGTCGGCGCGGAGTCGTTCACGATCTTCGTCGGTGTAGGCGGCCACTGTTGCGATGTCGAAACCCTCGAACGCGGCGCGGTAGCCTTCGCGGCGGTGCAGTACCGTTCGCCAAGAGAGTCCTGCCTGCGCGCCTTCGAGGACAAGGAGTTCGAATAGCGCCCGGTCGTCGTGGATGGGGACGCCCCAATCCTCGTCGTGGTATCGCTGCATCAGCGGGTCGTCTCCGGCCCATTCGCAGCGCGAATCAGTTTCAGGTTTCATGAACTGGAAGCGTACTACGCGGAGCGTGGGCAGCGTATTCCGTAAAGTAGATCGACGTAGGCATGGAATGATCGGTTGGTGTATGGTAGGTGTATGACACGCACTAACATAGACATAGATGATCGGGCGTGTGCCGAAGTTATGCGCCGTTATGGTCTCGAGACTAAACGAGAAGCCGTCAACTACGCGCTACGAACGCTAGCTGCCGAAAAGGCATCACTTCAAGAGGCCCGCGCAATGCGCGGTATTGGCTGGGAAGGTGACCTTCAGACGATGCGTTCGACTCGTTTTCCGTGATCCTGATCGACACGTCGGCATGGATCGAGTTCCTGAGGAATACGAGGTCCACAACTTGCGATTTAGTTGAGGATCTTCTTCCTCAGGACATCGCAATTTGCGACGCAGTGTCGATGGAGATTTTGGCTGGTGCACGGGATGAATCGCACTTGCGAAGTCTTAGGAAACTGATGGCGAATGCCGCGATGCTTAGGGTCTATCCGATCGACTATGAGGAAGCCGCAGCGCTGTACCGGCATTGCCGGCGACGGGGTGAAACGGTTAGAAATTTGACGGACTGTCTGATTGCAGCTGTTGCAATACGCAATGGCGCTCCAGTTTTGCATGCGGATGCCGACTTTGATGTTTTGGAGCGTTACACTGAGTTGCGGGTTTATAGCGTTGTGGACGGATGAAAACCAATGACTGTGTTCGCCGACATGAACTGGAAACAGCACGAATCTGAGGACGCGATTCTGGAGCCGGGGTTGCACGAGGGCGATGGTGTCGTGACGCGGCGTCGGTTTTTCCACGGGGAGTCTAAACTGCCGGTGCGGATCGAGGTTTGGGAGTTGCCGCCGGGCGCGAGCGAGGGCAGCCACGTGCATGAGGGCGACGATACGCTGGAAGAGTTCTACTACTTCATTGCCGGCAGGGGAGTGATGTGGATGGATGGCGAGGAACAGGCGGTCGAGGCTGGCGACGCGGTCCTGACGCCGCCGGGTGTAGACCACGGTTTCAGATGCGTCGGCGATGACACGCTGAAGCTGGTGATCGCTTGGGGTGTGCCGCAAGAGTGATGTCGGTTTTGCGGCGGTCTTCTGGTTGAATCGTTGACGTATTTCTGTGTTTACGCTACAATGATCGATTATAGGCAATCAGCAGGGAATCAGCGATGCAGGCCAAGAAAAAGAGACTCACGCTCGACATGGATCCGGCGTTTCAACGTCGGCTAAAGGCGACTGCGGCGTTGAAGGGCGTTAGCATGCGGGAGTATTGTTTGAGCGCGATTGATCGAGAGTTAGTTAAGGACCAGTTGGACGAGGACAAAGGATTAAACTCTGCAACGCCAGCTTCGAACCAATACACGATAAGCCGGCATGGGCGTTCGGGAGATTTGGTGTTGACGGGAGACTTGGTCGAAGTGCTCAAGAAGGCGCGTGAGGTCAAGGATGCCGAAATCGAAGCGGATGGCAAGGCCAATGGACAGTCGCGCCGCTTCGGTATAGGAGAGGTAATAGCCCTCCGAAAGGAGCTTTTTGGCGACAAAGTGTTTCCTGGGAACTCGGCCGACTTGCTTAGAGAAGCCCGTGCCATAAGGGACGCTGAAGTCGAGGGTTGGGCGTGAGTAAGTCGGTCGTTGTGGACGCCAACCTAGCGTTCAAATGGGTGGTGAAAGAAGAATACTCTGACAAGGCTGAAGCATTGGCACTAGAGTGGCACGAATCAGGAACTCAATTAGTTGCGCCGTATTTCATGCCTGTGGAAGTGACGAACATTCTTCACCAGCGGGTACGGCGGTCGGAGATGAACCTAGAGGAAGTGATGCGACTGATCGAAAAGTTGCTATCCGCTGATATCGAACTGCATCACTCTCTGGATATCCATCGACGGGCATTGGAGTTGGCGAACGAACTTGGGCAGGGCGCGGCGTATGACTGCCATTACTTGGCACTCGCTGAATCACTGGATTGCGAGATGTGGACTGCCGACGCGCGTTTTTATCGCGTTGCGAGGCCTACATCCACAAGATTGCGGTTGTTGAACGAATTCGTTGCGCTATCGTGACGATTTGCGTGCAACACACTCGTTGACGATGATCCGCATCGAAGAAGAAACGATGTCGGCGCTTGCCGAGTACGCGGAGGTGTCGATCGCCTTTATGGTCGAATCCCGGTATGTGGCGACGCCGAACGAGGGTGATGGCGGGTGGAGGTTGACCGAGGAGGCAGTTGATTCGCCGTGGGTCAAGGATTACGACGGTGGCGAACCGCCGACTCGGTGGTTGCGGTGGGACACTACAAATTGGCGAATATTGTCGGCGCTTGCGGGTAGTGAGCGGGTTGGTGGTGCAATTGTTGTTCACGATTCACAGGAATTGGATTTCCTTGAAGGTCGCAGAGATTTGGCGGCGTTGTGGGATTTCCGAGTCGCGCCTGAATGGCGAGGACAGGGCGTGGGGACGATGTTGTTTAAGCGCGTTGTCCGACATGCCCAAGATGTGGGTTGCGTCGATCTGAAGATCGAGACACAGGACATCAACGTAAACGCATGCAACTTTTATGCGAATCAGGGATGTCGACTGGTGAATGTCGTTTCCAATGCGTACCCAGATTGGCCGGGAGAGGTGGAGTTCAACTGGATGCTCAATCTACGGTATAGCGCCGCGTGGTTTGAGTAAATCACGATTCGGGTGGAACGCCGCTCAGTTATAATGCGAAATTGATTACGCGGTGCAAGATGGAATTCAAATACCAGTCCAATTTGTGATTGAATCGATGAAAATTCCTCTTTCGTATCGTCCAGGATATGAGAAGGCTCGGAGCTTCGACTCCTCGTTGGCGGACATTTACGTCTCAAACACGATGGTCGGCGATCCTTTGGCGGATGCCGCAATAGCATCTCTCGCCGATCTCGATCACGCCAAAAGGCACGAGTTGATCAACGGATGCATGGAGCGTGACAAAAATCTGATGTCGTCTGCACCAACTGAGTTGCGAGATTTTTTTCACGCCTTGGATGCCCCACCCCCTCGTCCAGTAGTCTTTGACCCCGAGATAGCCATTGCAGGATCGCGTGCGTTCTACAAGTATTCCGACATGTTCTTCGTCGGCTTGGTTTTGGCTTCTTTGATCACTGGATTGACTGAAGGATTGAGTAAAGCATTCTTTATAACCGGTAGAACGGCTGGGAACCTCAGAAGGGTGCGTCAAAACACTAGGCATGTGGCTGAGGTAACGTTACCCGGCGGCCTCGAAAGAATGGGTGACGGCTGGAAGCTGACTGTAAGGATTAGATTGATTCACGCCCAGGTGCGACGATTGCTACTCGATTCAGACGAATGGGAC
The DNA here is from genome assembly GCA_951812795.1 of uncultured Dehalococcoidia bacterium. GTDB lineage: Bacteria > Chloroflexota > Dehalococcoidia > Lucifugimonadales > Lucifugimonadaceae > Bin127. Next base: position 550,909 of record OX638325.1, on the reverse strand, counting down.
GTTGCGGTTGAAGGGGTGCCGGTGCACATGTCGCATATGGCGTTGGCAGCGACTGGATTTTCGGCGGCTAATCTGGCCGCGGTCGAGAAGCTTGGTGTCGTTTTGACAGGGGAGGAAAAGGCGGGATTTATGCACATCTGGCGATACGTTACTTGGTTGTTGGGCGTGCCGGAAACGCTGCTTTTCGAGACCGAAGAACAAGCGGAGCGTCTGCGGACGATATCACGTTTAGTCGAGCGCGAACCAGGAGAAATGGCGGTTGGTGTTGCTCACGGCTACATCAACACGGTGCCTGAAATCTTGAGTGTCACAGAACCGAAGAAACAAGAAAGATTGATTAAGTTGCTGTTGCGAACGTCGCGCGCTTTAATCGGCAACGAACTAGCCGACCAGTTGGCATTTCCAAAGCAATCGACTTTCGGTGCATTGGCGTTTGTGCGGTTGGAACGCCGTTTGAAAATCATCGCGTCTAAAATCCTCCCGTGGAAGAATTCTCATGATCTAGATAACTTCACGGGGTTGATGCAACGATCCGTATACGATGACATTGGATTTAGCTACCGTATGCCCGATGCCATCAAGGACACCGATGCAACTCCCTGGTAACGCGATTGAGGCTACGGGAGCCGAACTGCGGAACCGTCTACGCGACAATCGTCTCTACAAGGAGTCGGGGCTACATGTGGCCGCAGTGGGTAGTTCCTATTTCATGTAAACGAGCACAACTACCGGATTTATCGTGTCGGCTTCAGGTTGTAACATGCAAAGTTGAAACTGATTGTTTGAGTTGAAGAAGGTAGAGATTTGACGCAGTCGTTAGCGCGTTTCAGCGCGCGAAGGCCGATCGTCATGATCGGCGCATGGATCGTTTTAGTTGTTGTTGCTCTGGCAATTGTCGGGCTGCTCCTCAGATCTGCCACGACCACCGAACTGAAGCTCAGTGGCGGCTTTGAGTCGGCACAAGCAACTACTGCTTTGGAGCGGCTGCGCGGCGGACCTGAACCGATAACTGAAGTCATCATCATTCAGTCTGAGACGTTGACAGTCGATGATCCGGCGTTTACGGCGAAGGTGAATTCGGTTTTCCAAGAGATCGCCGCACTGGGCGACGAGATCGTTGGAGAGGGCGCGGTCAACTACTACATGCTGAGTGTGTTGGCTCCCGAAACCGCGGAGAATCTGGTCTCGGCCGATCGACGGACGACATTGATGACGATACCGATTGCGGGCGATTTCGACGAAGCGGCGGTCAATGTTAAAGAGGTGATCAAGGTCGTTGAACGTACAGATGAAGCGGACGATTTCAGAGTATTGATCAGCGGCGCGGCCAGTGTTTCGTACGAGACGAACGAGTTTGCGGCTCATGACCTAGAGCAAGGCGAACGAGTGGGTATTCCAGTCGCCTTGCTCATCCTGTTGGCGTTGTTCGGCGCGGTTGTAGCGGCATTGATCCCGATTGGTTTGGCCATAATCGCCATCGTCATCGCCTTGGGATTTGTCGCCATTATCGGACAGTTTTTCGACTTGGTCTTTTTCGTGACCTTGATGATCACAATGATCGGTCTGGCAGTGGGGATTGACTACTCGTTGTTCATCATCTCCCGTTTCCGTGAAGAAATGGATCGGGGACTAGGTGTTCAGGAAGCGGTGGCTCGTGCGGGTGAGACGGCAGGTAGGACAGTGCTGTTCAGTGGTTTGACTGTGGTGATCGCGCTGTGTGGAATGTTCATAATCCCGATGGGTTTCTTCCAATCGCTGGGTCTGGGAGCGATACTAGTGGTGATCATCGAGATGGCGGCGACTCTGACTCTGTTGCCCGCGATACTGGCGCTGCTGGGCTCGAAGGTCGATCTGCTATCGATACCGTTCTTCCGTCGGAAGGGCGGCGAAGATTCTCACGAACATCGCAAGCACGGTTTCTGGGAGCGCACGACGGTTGTCGTGACCAAGGTGCCCTGGCTCAGCTTCTTGATAGTGGCCGCGCCGATGGTTGTCGCTATCGTCTATTACTTCCAGATCGAGACCGGGTTCAATGGCGTTGAGGCGTTGCCCGACGGTTCGGTAACGAAGGAGGCGTTTTTCGTTTTGGAAGAGGAGTTCGCGTTTGGTCTCGCCAGCCCGTCAGATATCGTTATCGAGGGCAACATCGGCGATCCTCAGGTGCAGGGAGCGATCGCAAAGTTGACGCAGCTTCTGGTCGAAGACCCCAGGTTCCCGATACCGTCGTTGCTCGATCCGTCATCTTCAGGCGAGATCGCGCTGATCAAACTCGCGTTGCCGGGTCACCCTACGGGCGAAGACGCAGTCGCGCTGGTGTCGGTTCTGCGCGATGAACACATACCTGCCGCTTTCTCAGGTGTTCCTGCGGAGGTAAATGTAGGAGGGCAGAGCGCCACCTCGGCGGAGATCTTCCAGGTCGTCGACCAGTACACGCCGATAGTTTTCGCGTTCGTGCTGGGATTCAGCTTCATCGTGCTTCTGCTGGTGTTTAGGTCGATAGTGATTCCGATAAAAGCGGTGATCATGAATCTGCTGTCGGTGGGCACCGCCTACGGTCTGTTGGTACTGGTTTTCCAAAAGGGATTTGCCACGGATCTGCTTGGATTCCAGCGAGCGGATGTGATCGACGCGTGGATACCGCTGTTCTTGTTCACGATTCTTTTCGGACTGTCGATGGACTATCACGTATTCCTGTTGAGTCGGGTTCGGGAACGCTTTGACCAGACGGGAAACAATACTGAGGCGGTGAGTTACGGATTGCGTTCGACGGCGAATCTGATTACTGGCGCCGCGTTGATCATGGTGGCGGTGTTCGGAGCGTTTGCGGCTGGAAAGACGATAGTTAATCAACAGGTCGGGTTCGGCCTTGCGGTAGCGATTCTGTTGGACGCGACGCTGGTAAGGTCGGTGCTTGTGCCGGCGAGCATGGAGATGCTCGGCAAGGGCAACTGGTACCTGCCGTCTTGGCTGCATTGGCTCCCAGACCTAAGAGTCGAAGCTGAAGAATGATGACTCCGAAATGCTGTTGTTTAGTTGAATTGCGGTGTTGTAGCCGCGTTTCGAAGTTTTATGAAGATTCCAACTGACAATGCGTCCGGTTACGAGAGTGCGCGCGCGATTGATCGAGAGGTTGCGACGAACTACATTGCGCACCTGTCAATTGTCGACCCGCCGGCTGATGATCTGATGGAGGAGCTCAACGACTTTGATCGGGGGGCCATGACGGAATTCCTTCGCGCCGGATTCGACAACGACGATGCAGCGTTGAAAAACGCCCCGGTTGCAATGCAAGAGTTTTTCAGAGAAATCTCAGTTCCGCCTGAATGGTTGAGCGAAACCGATTTTGCGCCGGGTATTCGCATGTTCCACCGGAACTCCAAAGTCATTCTCGCTTCATTCGTAGCGGGAGTGCTGATCGAGGGTTTCATGACTAATATCGCCAAATCGTTCTTCATCACGGGACGAGTGCGGGATCAAGGCGTACGACGGTTGCAACAGAACAACCGGCACCTTGTGGAGTCGTTTATTCCGGGCGGTTTGGATCGAGAGGGCGATGGTTGGAAGTTGTCGGTTCGAATTCGGATAATCCACGCGCAGGTAAGACGCCTGATAATTGAATCGGATGAATGGGATGTTGAGGCGTGGGGCGAACCGCTCAGTGCGGGGCACTTGGGCTTCGCGCTCACGGCATTTTCAGCTAGGTTGTTGACGCATATGAAGCGTTTGGGGGCGAGTTACTCGAAGGAGGAAAGCGTCAGTTTCATGGCGGTGTGGCGTTATGTGGGTTATCTGATGGGGATACCGGAGACGATACTTTTCCGGGATGAGGCAGAGGCGAACCGGCTATTCGAAATCGGCGGCATGTGTGAGCCCGATCCTGGCATTGAATCGATCTCGATGGCAAATTCACTCGTCAATTCGGCACCGTTGCTCGCAGATATGACCGATCCAGAGGTGCGTCGGAAATTCGCGATGTACATCTACGGGGTTTCGAGGGCGGTGATCGGAAACAAGTTGGCCGATCAGTTGAAATATCCGCGCACGTCGACGATTGGAGTGTTGGCTTGGTTTCGTATCCAGCAAAGGTACGAGGCTATGATGCGCAATCCGACGTTGCGTAAGTTCCCGTTTCTGTCACGGATTGACCGCACTTTATACGATCAGTTCAGCGGTCTTTTGGTGGTATCAGCGTTTGACGAGGCTGGAATATCGTATGCGGTGCCGGACCACGTTTACAACGAAGAGTCGAGCAAGTGGTGAGTACAGCACCTACCATCGTATCGGTCGATTTCCTGTTTGACCACTACGATGCGATCGCGTTTGATTCGTATGGCGTGTTGGTTGACGGCATCGATCCGTTGCCGGGTGCGATTGAGCTGACGGATCGGTTGTCTGAGTCGGGCAAGCCATGGGTACTCGCCACCAACGATGCGTCTAAATTGAACGCGAGCCGTATAACGGTGATGCGGAGCCAAGGGTTCACAATCGGTGATGAACAGGTGATTTCGGCTGGTTCGTTGATCCGCCGATTCTTTGAGGAGCGGGGTATCGTCGGGATGGATTGCATCGCCACCGGTCACGGCGAAGCAGTGGAGTTCGTACGCAACGCGGGTTGCAACCCGGTGCCGTTAACTTCGATCGACGATCATGCGGCGTCGTTGGTAATTGCAGGCATCACTGGATACGACTGGGCGGAAGCGACCTCGGAGATGTTGACCTTGATAATTCGTCGGATGGACGCCGGTAATCCGCTTCACTTAGCGGTTCCGAACCCGGACGTTTTGTATCCGGATGGACTGGATCGTTTCGCCATCGGACCTGGCGGCTTGGCAGAACTACTCGAAGTTGCGGTTTCAAGGCGATTCGGCGATGATCCTGCGGTCAAATTCGCGAGGCTTGGCAAACCTTACAAGCCGATGTTCGACGCAATTAAGGAACGACTGAATGGTTGCCGTAAGGTGGCGTTCATCGGTGACCAGCTGCAAACCGACATCGCGGGCGCCAATCAGGCCGGTATCGACTCCGTTTTAGTCGGAACCGGTATCACGCGATGGGAGACTGCCCACGATCTTTTAGACGTGCCGGACGCGTTAATGCCGACTCGGCTGTTACCTTCGATGAAGTGAACGGTAGGGGTGATTGAAGGTTGATCCTCATCGCCTATGATTCCCGCTTGGCCATCAAGTGGAAGGGTTTCGTAGAGGTGGATGTTCGTATAATCCACTAAACTTGCATATGCTTCGATTCGGGTCGTCGGGAAGTGAATCTGCCCGCCCAAAACCGTGTCGTTGAACGAAGTAACAGCTTGGGAGCGAAGATCGTGGCAAAGTTATCTGGCGGTGAAGCGCTAGCCAAATCATTGGTGAGAGAAGGCGTCGAGGTCATTTTCGGGTTGCCGGGAGTGCAGATGTATGGCTTGATTACCGGCATTCGCGACGAACCGGGTTTGCGGATGATCACCGCGCGCCACGAGTATTCGACGACGCACATGGCGGATGGCTATGCGCGTGCGACTGGGAAGCCGTCGGTCGCCATGGTGGTGCCCGGCGTTGGTCTCTACAATGCGGGATCTGGGATCGCGACGGCGTACGCGCGTTCGTCGCCAGTGCTGTTGCTCGCAGGCGAAGTGCCCCGTGGACAGATCGGTAAAGGGCTCGACGGGTTGCATGAAATCGTCGATCAATCCGATCTGATGAAGCCGATAACGAAATATCGGAAATCGATCATGCGGCCTCAAGAAGCGCCGAGCGCGGTCAACGAGGCGTTTAAGGAGATGCGATCTGGACGTCCGCGACCAACGTTTATCGATATGCCGCCGGAGGGCATGGTTGAACGGGAAGAGGTGGAACTGTTAGAGAGTCAGCCCGGCGAACGGGCGACGGCCGACGATTCGTTGATCGAGCAAGCCGCTCGCGATATTCTCAACGCCAAATCGGCTGTGATCTTTGCCGGTGGCGGCGTGGCGAGATCTGATGCGTTCGATGAACTGGTCCAACTGGCGGAGTTGACGGGTTTACCAGTCGTAAACTCAGCGGGCGGGAAGGGCGTCATTCCGCATTCGCATCCCAACAGCATCGGGTCATGGGTCGGGGCCGAAGGCCCGATAAAGAGCATGATCGACAACGCCGAGGTGATCCTCGCCGTCGGCACTCGTTTCACGCCTAGGAATCCGGTAGCAGGCGGTTCAAAGGTGATCCAGATCGATCCGGATGAACAGATATTGGGTCGGGCGCACCCGAACAAGGTAAAGCTCCAAGGCGATGCCAAAGCCACCCTGAATAAGCTCAACGCCGCGTTGGATGATCTGGGTTGTGATCCTGAAGCTATGGCGGCGCGTCACGCTTTCGACAAGGCGGCGTTGCAGACCTACCGCGAAAACGATCGCCGCGAGGATGCCGCGTACCCGTGGCTGGTTGCTATCCAAGATGCCTATCCGGAAGACGCGACGGGGATTTGGGGTATGACGCAGCTGGGTTACTACTCGCGCCAACACTTTGAGGTCGATCGACCGTGGTCATACATCGACTCCGGTTACATGGGGACATTGGGATACGCGTATCCGACGGCACTTGGTGCCAAGGTCGGCGTCCCGGATCGACCGGTCATCTGCGTCGTAGGCGACGGTGGATTCATGTATGCGTCGGGCGAAATCTCGACCGCGGTCAAGTACGGGATTAACGTCGTCGCTGTGGTGTTTAACGACGGAGCTTATGGCAACGTTGCCCGTGACCTGGATCAGGACTTTGGCGGTTCGTATGAAGCTGATTTCGTCAACCCGGACTTTGTGGCGATGGCGAAAGCTTATGGAGCCGAGGGATTCTTGGCGACTAATCCAGGGGAATTGACGACGGCAATCCGCGCTGCATTGGAGGTCGACGCGCCGAGCATCGTCGAGGTGCAACTCGGACGATTGCCACGACCAAAGGCGTGGACGGCGCGGGCTCCCTGGACGACACCGCAAGAGGGGCTGTTGCCTTAGGCAACTGAATCCCTTAGTCGAGGGATTCGCGAAGACATATCGTCGTCCGAAAACAACAACGCCGTCGCAATTCAGGCTGCTTGAGTTAGCGACGCGTGGTTGAGCATATCGACGGGGTTCGGAATAGTCATCGGACGCGCATCAAGTCATTGCGACGGGTTAAATCGTTCCCATATGATTTGGCGCATTGCCTTGAAAGGCTCTTCATATCGGTCTCTTCATCCGGGGGAGGAGTAGCCCTGATGTTGTTGTCAAAGAACGAGTGTCCGAAATGCAATCGCGGAGTAATGCGGTTGCAACAAGATGTATACAGCACTTATTTCACGTGCGTCACTTGCGGTGCTTCGATCGTCACGCGTTGCCCACATTGCGAAACTCCGAGTATTGCCGTCAACTACAGCGATAAAGGACCGGTGATTTACTGCCGGGCCTGTGAATGTTCGAATCGTGATTTGGCGGCGTCCAATTGCAGCTACATTCCGACCGTAGCCCAGGCCTAAACACTTGTCGCTTCACCCTCGAACATCAAGGAGAGGGCGTGCCATCGTCTTGGACTTCAAGTCAACTCGTTTAGATGGGCGGCAACCCAAACATTCCATTCGGTCCAACCGCCGCGTGATGTTTCATTGACGATGGTGTAGGCGCGGTTGGGCGTTCTGGGATGAGCGTTTGGCACTCGATCCGGGAGCCGAATGGCCTGTACAGTGCTACAGGTTGGCAGATGTGCTAAGCAGCGCGGATTATCCCACAGGCGACACGGTCGCCGGTGTCCGATTCCTCTTCGCCATAGGCATCGGGCTTTGCGTGCACAATGATCGCCGATCCGTCAGCGTCGAATACGGAATGGCGTGGCCCACGATCCAAAGTTAAACCAACCGTGAAGAAATCGGCACGCGCGGAACCGTCGGATGCGGCATAGATGTTGGGCAAGTCCCCGCCATGGCCTCGGATCCCTACCTCGCGCTTCCACGATGGATGGATAAATCCGTGTTCCGCATCTTCGGGGTTGAAGTGATCACCGGCGGCGCTAAAGTCGGGTGTGCGAGTACCGACCTCATGCACGAAAAGGGCGTGAACACCTGGGCTTAGGCCGTTCACTTCGGCCATGATCAATACTCCAGTGGCCGTTTGCCGGAAAGTAACAGTTCCTACCGGATCGCCATCTGGCGATTCCAGAGCGGCCTCGGCCATCAGGTCTGGAGTAGGCTTATGGGTTTCGCCGGACCGAGCAGCGATGAAAAACAGTCCGACGGCCAGTAGGATTACGACGGGAGTTAAGGGCACACCTATGAGAATAGCCCGATCGAATCTTCCAGGCATTTTGGTCACCCTTTGAGCCAAGCACAACTATTGCGACGTTGTGTCCTTTTAGTTCTCTTCGCCGGATCACAGCTTCAAGTCTTTGGTGCTGCACGGGGATCGTGAACCGTAGAAAAGACACTCATGATGATACTTGATATCACAAAATATGATTCTTACGTTAGGCAAGTACAGAATCGTCTGTTAAAGGGTGCTTGAGAGTTGAATCTAGGTGAGGTTGCCGCACGGCGATCGTGGTACGTCGGGCGGCATCGGTTTCTTTAGGGAGTCTAGGTGATCGCTGTCAAGTGGTCCGAGTGCCAACGGTCCCACTTGGTCCATCCGCCGTTAGATGTTTCGCTGACGATGGTGTAGGCGCAGTTGGGCATTCTGGGGCGGCTACGGTAACTGAACGCGCGTCCGGCCACATGGTCGAGGATGACGCCGATGGTTCCGGCGTGTAGGAAGCCGACGATGCGAGCGCAGTTCTTCGATTTGGCGTCTTCCAAGAGTTGATGAAAACCTTGTTGAACGCGGTTTGAGAATTGGTCTGGATTTTCCCCACCGAACTGGGAAAAATCCAATTCGACCCGGTGGTTGACAACGTCGTTCTTGAAGGCGACTGATGCGTCTTTGATGTGCCCGACGTCGATTTCGTTGAGGTCTGCGATGCGATTGAAGCGGCGAGAGGTTAGGTCTGCGTAGGTCTGGGCGGTCTGGATCGCGCGGGGCAGGTTGCTGGAGTAACACTCGTCGAACTCGACATCTTTGAGCGCGTGTGCGACGGAACGTGCCTGTTCAAAGCCGAGTTCGGTTAGGCCGTGATGTGGTTGGTAGAGGCCATCCTCGCCAACGATTGTTTCGCCGTGTCTAACTAGCCAGAGTTCCATGTCGAATAGCGTGTGATGGGTATGTGAAGAGGTGGTCCGCGTTAATTCACTTACAATTAGCCGCCAATGGTCTATTCTGCAACAATCGAATGTTGACGCGTTTTAACTCGCGATCGATATCGTCGAAAGGGTCAACGTGATGAAACCTGATGGAACGGTACAGATCGGATTTATTGGCGCTGGTTGGTGGGCGACTGCGAACCATATGCCGGTTTTCGCCGCCCGCGAAGATGTTGAGATGACGGCGGTTTGCCGATTGGGCGCGGATGAGCTTCAAATGGTCAAAGAATCATTTGGCTTTGTGCACGCCACCGAAAACTACGAGGAGTTGCTGGAGATTGACGGGTTGGACGGCATTGTGGTCGCAACACCTCACTCGATGCACCATGAACACGCAATGGCCGCGCTAAGGCGAGGTCTACACGTAATGTGTGAGAAACCGTTAGCCACAAACGCGACCCACGCGAGGGAGATGGTCGCAGAGGCCGAAAAACAAGGCGTTCAATTGTTGATCCCGCACGGTTGGCACTACGCTCCGTACATCCAAAAGGCCAAAGAGATCATGGATCAACATCCGGTGGGCAACATCGAGTTCGTGATGTGTCACATGGCTTCGCCGGTAAGGAGCTTATTGGAAGGGAAACAGTTTCTAGCGACTGGTGGTGGCGCAGGTGACAATATGTTCGAGCCTGGTGCCGATACTTGGGCTGACCCGGTGGTCGCGGGCGGCGGTTACGCGTTGGCTCAGATGACCCACTCAGCAGGAATGGCGTACTGGATGACGGGTCTGAAGGCCGAGACGGTATTCGCATTCAACTCCGCGCCGACCGCGAAGGTTGAGTTATACAACGCGTTTTCAGTCGGGTTTGAGGGCGGTGCTATCGGGACGTTTTCCGGTGCTGGTGCGTTGCCCCAGGATCAGACCTTCCAACTAGACATACGAGTGTTCGGCGATGAGGGCGCATTCGTCCTGGATGTAGACCGCGCCAGGCTCGAGGTCCAACGTCACGACGGCGACCACATCGTGGTTGATGTGGGTGACGACGCAGGGGAGTACTACGGTGGTGGCCCGCCCGACAACTTCACGGACATCGTGGCAGGCAAAGACGTTACCAACTGGGCACCTGGTTGGGCAGGCATGCGGGCGATCGAGATGATCGATGCTGCTTATCGGTCGGCAATCTCTGGCAAAACCGAAGCGGTATAGAAGACTGGGAACGCAATTGGGAAAGGATAAAGGTACTCGACAGACGATACTGGTGGTCGAAGATGACCCCGGTCTCCTGGCGACCATCGAGTTCAATCTTGAAGCACTGGGGTACCGGGCTCTTTCAGCTTCCGATGGAGCGACGGCGCTCGACATCCGCCGATCCAACACGGTCGATCTGATCATCTTGGATCTCTCGCTGCCAGTCATGGGTGGAATGCAGGTGTGCAGGGCGTTGAGGGATACAGGGGACACCGTGCCCATAGTCATGTTGACTGCTTGGCACGAGGAAGAGCAGCGCGTCGACGGTCTAGACAGCGGTGCTGACGATTACGTAACCAAACCATTCAGTATTCAAGAGTTGATGGCACGGATCGCAGCTCAACTTCGCCGATCACAAGAATTCTCCAAAGTTCCCGCAGCCACTGGTGGCAGGGGGCGTCACATGATCGAATTAGGCGACATGGAGATAGATCTGGTGCGGCGCAAGGTGGTGCTCGACGGCTATGACCTCAAGCTGAGAACTAAGGAGTTCGATCTGTTGGTCCATCTGGCTTCCCAACCAGGAAGGGTGTTCTCCCGAACGCAGTTATTGGAGAGCGTGTGGGGCGAAGAAGGTTCCGGCGAGTCGCGAACCATCGATGTTCACGTATCTCTTCTCCGGCGCAAGTTAGAAGACGACCCGACGAATCCTACGCGGCTGGTCACCGTACGAGGGGTCGGTTATCGCTTCGTGCCATGAACGATGCCAGATCTGTGCCGAATCGTTGATTTCCTACCGCTTAAGTGGCGCTACGCTAGCGTGGCTGTGGCACCGCTAACGGTTGGGTTCGCTCTCTATGGTTTCTTTGGTATTGCGACAGTTGCAATAGGGGCGGTTGTCGCGGTTGTCGCGGTTTGGTTCCTTGCCAAGCGTCAATCTCAGTTTTTCTGGCGAACTGCGAATGGCATCTTACGGACGCAGTCGATCGATCGGGCGAATCGATTGACGACCTACGGTCCGGCGGAGCAACAACGCATCGTCAACGCGGTGAATCGCCTCGCCGACAGCGTCGAGTCGATCTTGGCGGAATCGAATCTCAACCGGGCGTACCACGAGACGATCCTCAACGAGTTGACGATCGGGATATTGGTGGTGGACGAGAACGGGATGTTGCAGTACGCGAATCCCGCGGTCTGCGCCACTTTGGATTTCGCCTACAACGAAGTGGGAGACGGCTTAACCACACTCGCGTCGAAAGTCAATGTTTACGAAATCAATGAAGCCGCGACGACGAGTGCAACGGCTGGGGAAACGGTTGTTCTCAACTTGGAACTTTACGACTCGCAACGCCATCTCGAGGTGATTTCGCGGAGTTTGCCGGCTGACGACAGCGGGGCTCGACGCGCGATCGTGATCATCAACGACCGGACGGATGAGATTCGTTTGGGAGTTTCGATGCGCGAGTTCGTTGCTAATGCGTCTCACGAGCTTAGGACGCCGATTGCGTCGATCCAAGCATCGGTGGACACGTTGAAGATGGGTGCGACGCTGGAACCAGACACTGCCGCCGAATTCCTCGATCGTATCGACGACGGCTCGCGTCGCATGGCGGCTCTGGTGAGCGAAATGATGGACTTGACAATGCTCGAGACTGGACGATCTCCACTGAATGTGAAGTTAATGGATCCTTCGACCTTGATTGATGGAGTGCTAGACGACTACAGGCCGCTTGCGATCGATCCAATCCACCGTTATGAGAATGCAGTCGATGACGACCTCCCGCAGATATCCGTAGATCAAGCGAAAATCGAACGGGCGATCGGGAACCTGCTCGGCAATGCACAGAAATTCACCCCGTCCGGAGGTCGCATCCGGCTGTCCGGACGAGTTGACGACGGTTTCGTCGCAATTAGCGTTCAAGACACCGGCGAGGGTATCGACCCGGACGAGTTGCCGTATGTTTTTGAGCGGTTTTACAAATCGCCGCGTTCGAGTGGTGATCGGACAGGGTTTGGGTTGGGCCTTGCAATTACGAAAAACATCGTTGAGATGCATCGTGGAAGCGTGGAGGTGGAAAGCGTGGTCGGTGAAGGTTCGGAATTTACGGTGAGGTTGCCAATTCCATGAAATGACCCGGTAGCAGCAGCCCAATGTAAATCGCAATTAAAGGTGGTGTTGCATCGTGATTCTTTAGGAGGAACACAAAACGTGTTCACTCCCAAGAAGAAACGAATTGGTATCAGGAGACCCGAAACCCGATGCAATATCAATTTACTAGGCCTCTGGCGAGCGCTAAGGGCCTGCTTATCAACGGCATGTTGTTGGCGGTCGTGATGATCGCTTGCAGCAGCGATGACCAAACGCCACAACAGCCTGCGACGGCGCAACCTGCGGCCCAAGCCGAAAAGGCTGCTACAGCCCGACCGTCGGACCCGGCGGCAAATGCTGCTCCGGCGGAAAAAGGCGCGGCCGCAGTTGCTGGCGCGACGGCGTCGCCTGGCGAAGCACCGGCACCTGCCGCAACTGCACGTCCGGCAGTAAGAGGCGAGGCCGCACAACCTGGACCGCTCTCTGGGGAGATCGTCATCGACGGATCCTCGACGGTGTACCCCGTGACGGTGGCTGCTGCGGAAGACTTCCGGAAGGAACACCCGCAAGTCCAGATCCCGGTGGGCATCTCCGGCACGGGCGGAGGATTCAAGAAGTTCACGGCTGGCGAGACGGTGATCTCCGATGCCTCGCGACCGATCAAAGACTCTGAGCGTGAATTAGCTGCCCAGAATGGCATCACCTTCATCGAGTTGACGGTTGCTTACGACGGACTTTCGGTTTTGGTGAACCCGGACAACGACTGGGCGACCTGCTTGACGACCGAACAGCTCAACACGATCTGGAAACCCGACAGCGAGATCTCGAACTGGAACCAGGTCGACCCGAGTTTCCCGGACCTCGACATCGTGCTCTACGGACCAGACGCCGACTCTGGCACGTTCGACTACTTCACGGAAGAGATCAACGGCGACACCGGCGTAATTCGCGACGACTTCTTCCCGGCGGTTGACGACAACGTGCTGGTGCAGGGCATCGCGGGTGACCGCGGCGCGTTGGGCTACTTCGGTTACGCGTACTACGTTGCGAACACCGACAAGCTGAAGCTTGTGGGCGTCGACCCCGGTGACGGTTGTGTAGAGCCCAGTGAAGAGACGATCAACAACGGTTCATACACGCCTCTCAGCCGTCCGCTTTACATCTATGTCAACATCCCATCACTCAGCCGCCCCGAAGTCAAAGCGTTTGTAGATTACTACCTTGCGAATGCCGCTGACCTCGCCGCGAGTGTTGGTTACGTGGGTCTACCTCAACCGCTGTACGACCAGATGGAAGCCAAGGTTGCGAGCCCGACTCCAGATGTCAAGCTCGTCGTGCCCGAAGCTCCGCAGACATCGATCACGCTTGAGGGCGAGATCGTTATCGACGGTTCATCGACGGTGTACCCCGTGACGGTAGCTGCTGCTGAGGATTTCCGCAAGGATCACCCAGCAGTGCAGATACCGGTGGGTATCTCCGGCACCGGTGGTGGCTTTAAGAAGTTCGCTGCTGGCGAGACGGCCATCTCCGATGCCTCACGACCGATCAAAGACTCCGAGCGTGAATTAGCTGCCGCCAACGGTGTTGAATTCATCGAGCTGACGGTCGCGTACGACGGACTCTCCGTGTTGGTGAACCCAGATAACGACTGGTCAACTTGTTTGACGACGGACGAGCTGCACGAGATCTGGAAGCCTGACAGTACGATCTCGAACTGGAATCAGGTCCGCTCTGACTTCCCGGACCAAGAGCTCGTTCTCTACGGTCCGGATGCCGACTCGGGCACTTTCGACTACTTCACGGAAGAGATCAACGGCGACACGGGCATTATCCGTGACGACTTCTTCCCGGCGGTTGACGACAACGTGCTGGTGCAGGGCATCGCGGGCGACAAGGGCGCGCTTGGATACTTCGGATACGCCTACTACGTTGCAAACTCCGACAAACTCGAACTCGTGGACGTCGACTCCGGCGAAGGTTGTATCGAGCCTAGTGAAGAAACGATCAACAACGGCGACTACTCGCCGCTCAGTCGTCCCCTCTTCATATACGTGAACATCAAGTCGCTGCAACGAGGAGAGGTCAAGGCATTTGTCGATTTCTACCTCCGCAACGCTGCTGATCTGGCCGCCAGCGTTGGTTACGTAGGGCTGCCCCAGCCGCTTTACGACGCCGGTCTGGTGCTACTGAACAACCCGGTCCCGGACCTTTTGACAGACATTAGGGCGATGGTGGACGATGCCGAGACTGCGATGATGGTTCCAGAGCCGTTCGTGCCTTCTGGCCCACTCTCCGGCGAGATCGTGATCGATGGTTCGTCCACGGTCTACCCGGTCTCAGTCGCCGCGGCTGAAGACTTTCGCAAGGAGTACCCGCAAGTCCAGATCCCGGTCGGCATCTCCGGCACGGGTGGCGGCTTCAAGAAATTCACCGTTGGCGAAACGGTCATCTCCGACGCCTCGCGTCCGATCAAAGACTCCGAGCGTGAAGTGGCTGTCGAGAGTGGAATCGACTTCATCGAACTTACGGTCGCCTTCGACGGTCTCTCGGTGCTCGTGAATCCGGACAACGACTGGGCGACCTGCTTGACGACCGAACAGCTCAACGCGATCTGGAAACCGGACAGCGAGATCACGAACTGGAATCAGGTTGACCCCAGCTACCCTAACCTCGACATCGTTCTCTACGGACCTGATGCCGACTCTGGTACGTTCGACTACTTCACGGAAGAGATCAACGGTGACACTGGTGTGATCCGCGACGACTTCTTCCCGGCGGTTGACGACAACGTGTTGGTGCAGGGCATCGCGGGCGACCGCGGCGCCCTCGGCTATTTCGGCTACGCCTACTACGTTGCCAACACCGACAAGCTCGGGCTCGTTGGTGTCGACGGTGGTACAGGCTGCATCGAACCGAATGCGACGACGATCAACGACGGTTCTTACTCGCCTTTGAGCCGTCCACTCTTCATCTACGTGAATGTGGATGCGCTTGAGCGTGATGAAGTCCGAGCGTTCATCGACTTCTACCTCCGCAACGCTGCCGACCTTGCGGCGAGCGTCGGTTACGTGGGTCTGCCTCAGCAGATGTATGACGAAGCATTGGCGCTAGTGGAGAGTGCCGCCACCAACGGAAGAGCCGTTCAACGGTAAATGGCCTCGACGGGGTGGCCATTCGATTGCCACCCCGTCGGTTAGCTACTACAATTTGAAATGTTTTCTATTAGCGCCATCGATACCCTCCGCCAAACGGGATTTCTTCGAGAACGGACGGTTTTCGACCCTGGATCGAAAAATCAAACGTTGTCGGAAGGCGAACGATGGCGGTAGAACGAGGAGCTTTCCGAGTCGGCCATGACCAAGTGTCGACGGATCCAATAGACGGCGTGCAAGAGCGTTCCAATACTTTCTCATTGAGAAGAGACGAAAGCCGATTGGCAAGTCATCGGGCGCGCCGGCATTTTGAGGAGTCGGCGGTGCTCTGGGTTTTACGAGCCGCCGCGTTGGTCTCCGTACTGGCGACGATAGGCATCGTCGCGGTACTTGTTTCTCAAAGCATCGGCTTCTTCCAAGAAGAGATATGCGTCCTCAACGAAGGCGAGCCAATCAAGCCGTGCGAACCGGGCGTCAACGGAACTCTGACGCACGTGGGCATCTGGGATTTCCTCACCGGCACCAAATGGTCGCCGTTGTTCAAGCCGTATCGCGAAGTGGGGCAATCATTTGGCGTCCTACCTTTGGTGGCCGGTACATTCCTAGTCGCCGCTGTAGCGGGTGTCGTGTCTTTGGGATTGGGCATAGGCGCGGCGATTTTCCTATCTGAATACGCACCGGAGAACGTCAGGAGAGTCATCAAGCCGATATTGGAGGTGCTGGCCGGCATACCGACAGTCGTCTACGGCTACTTCGCGTTGCTGACTATCGGCCCGGCGTTACGGTTCGTGATTGGCGATGACAACTTGGGGACGTTCAGCGCGTTGAGCGCGGGACTGGTGATGGGCATCATGATCATGCCGATGGTCACGACGTTGAGCGAAGACGCCATGATCTCGGTGCCGAGATCGCTCCGAGACGCGGCCTACGCCTTGGGCGCCACGAGATTCGAGGTCGCGACGAAAGTGGTTGTTCCGGCTGCGCTGTCGGGTATCGTGTCCTCGTTCATTCTCGCGGTGTCGAGGGCGGTTGGCGAGACGATGATCGTCTATCTCGCGGCTGGTGGTCGCCCGAACCTGACCATCAACCCGCTCGAAGCAGTCCAAGCGATGACTGCGTTCATCGTGAACGTTGCGCTGGGTGACACGCCGCACGGTGAGATCGAGTACTACACGATCTTCGTGGTCGGCCTGTTGCTCTTTCTCATCACGCTGGTGATGAACATTTTGGGTCGCTGGGTGGTGCAGCGCTTCCGCCAGGAGTACGAGTAAACGAACGGAAGCGACTACTTCACATTCCAACCGACGACAGGTAAAACGAATGGCCCTTCAATCTCAAAGCAGCGCTCGCAAGACATATCGACTGGCGCGAGACAACGTATTTGCCGCACTTTTCGCAAGTTCGGTGATTGCGGGCGTGCTAGTACTCGCCTGGCTGCTGATCGAGGTGTTCATCGACAGCTTCGGCTGGCTCGATTGGCAGTTTTTGAGTAGCTACTCGTCGCGACACCCAGATCAAGCCGGAGTGCTGGCGCCGATCGCTGGAACCTTCTGGGTAATCATTCTCACCGCCGTTATGACCGTGCCGGTTGGTATTGCAACAGCGATCTATCTTGAAGAGTTCGCGCCCGCGAACCGCGTTACACGCTTGATCCAGCTGAACATCTCGAACTTGGCCGGAGTACCTTCGGTGGTCTATGGACTGCTCGGTCTCGCCATCTTCGTCCAGTACCTTTTCGACGGACAGAGGAGCCTCTTGGCAGGGGCGTTGACGCTCTCGCTGCTCGTCATGCCGATTGTGATCATTGCATCGCAGGAGGCGATCCGCGCGGTGCCGCCGAGCTACCGCGACGCGGCTTACGCGATGGGTGCTACGCGATGGCAGGTGGTGAAGATGGTGGTTTTGCCGCAGGCGATTCCGAGCATGATGTCGGGAATCATCTTGGCGATGTCGCGCGCCATCGGGGAGACGGCGCCGATTTTGGTGGTGAGTTCGCTGGTGTTCATCACTTACGTGCCGACTACGCCGTTCGACCGCTTCACGGTACTGCCGCTTCAGATCGTGACGTGGGTGTCGCAACCCCAAGACGACTTCCGACACATCGCAGCGGCGGCAATCGTCATTCTGCTGGTGATGCTGTTGACGATGAACGCTGCGGCGATCTATATCCGTGCGAAGTTCCAGAGGCGCGCCGAATATTAAGCCCTAGATTCGTAAGTCCGTGATCATCCGGTCACGGCGCTGATATCGATAGCGTCGACGCGATCAAAGAGTAAGGTCGTCGAACAAGGTGGCGTTGGGTATCTTCTTGAGTACCTCAGGATCAGCCTTGATCTTGGTCGATCGACTACCGCCGCCGAGGATCACGTAGGGTTGCTCGAGCAGCGATGCGTCGATGTAGATCGGTATCTCGGTCGGTAGGGCGAGGCATGTGACGCCGCCGATCATCATGCCTGTAAGCTCGGAGGTCTCTTCGGGTTTTGCGAAAGACGCGCGCTTGATACCCATCAATTCGCAGACCTTGTGGTTCACGTCGAGCCGTTTATCTGCCCGAACCACGGAAGCCGAGTGTTTTTTCGCGCCACGTTTGCTAGCAACGACGATAGTGTTGCCCGATGTTTCGATGGGGAAGCCGTACTTTTCGCAGAAATTATGGGTGTCGGCGAAATCAGGGTCGATCTCGACGATTTCGTAATCTGCCTCGATGCTGTCAAGAAATGAGACGACTCGTTCTTCGATTTGGCGGCTTGGATCAGTCAATGCTCACCTCGGGTTGCTGCTGAGTTGAGAAACGTTATCTTTCCTAGCGTATTATCTTGAATGACATGACATGCTGGATGATCAACACCACGCGCGAGAACTTTGAGATCACGCGTGACCGGGGCTTCGATCTTTTGGGAGTCGATGCGTCAAACTCGCGCAAGGCTTCGCAGATGGCTCAAGGCGATCGTCTGATTTTTTATATCCGAGACGATCGTAAGTTCGCAGCTACCGCAACGGTCGCTAGCAAGAGTTTCCGCGACGGACCACGGATTTGGAAGCACTCTTCGAAACGAGAACGGTTTAACAACCGAGTGAACATCAAGCTCGACGAGTTGCCATCCGAAGACGACTGGGTAGATGCGCGTCAGTTGGGGCCGACGTTGGAGTACGTCAGGCGCTGGCCGCCTGAGATGTGGGACCTAGCGTTTTTCGGGATGGTGCACATACTCTCGAAACGGGACTTCGATCTGTTGGAAGGCGAGCTTTGCCGCTACGCGGATGATGACGAAGCCGACGATGAATCGATCGAGGATGTGTCCGAACTAACCGTGGCAACCACGTCCGAATCGCAAGAAGCAGAAGAGTGATCGACGCGCTAAGCGGCGATCGGCTCTGCCTCAGTCGCTCCGTCGGTCAAAACGAAACCAGTCTTTGAGACGCTGGATTTCATGCGTGCTGGTTCTTCGTCCACGCCGAAGTTCGCGGCGTAGAGGTGATCGAGCGCGGTCTGGTCTTGTGCGGTGAGGCGGCCCATGTTGCTTGCGGCGACGTATTCTGTCAACATTGCTTCGCTGGTGATGGTGGGAGTGCATGACGCAACGACCATTGGCATCAGGCAGAATCGGATGGCCAACTGGCCGATCGTGGCATCGTAGTTTTCGAGCAGGAAGTCGATAGAGGCGATTTTGCGGATCGCGGATTTCATCCACATCAGCCTTCGATATGAACGATGGTCGGATTGCCCGAACGGCGTTTCATCCAAAACGGTGTCTTTGGTGTGTGTGCCGTCGAGCATTCCTGAAGCGTGCGGAACTCGTGTGAAGACTCCGACATCGTTTGCGATTGCTGCATCGATGATCGCCCTGGCGGGGTCCTGTTCCAGCAGCGAGTAGATGATCTGGGCTGGCACACGACGCTCGGATACTGCGGCGATTCCTTCGTCCTGCCATCCGAGGTCGGGGCCTACCGCGACGGCGTAGTGTCGTATTTTGCCGGCGTCTATGAGCCGTTCCAACTCGTCGAACGTGTCGTCGCGCCGAATGGCGTCCAAACGTGCGTTGTGCATCTGGAAGAGGTCGATGCAGTCAGCACTCAGGCGACTGAGGGATTGATCGCATTGCTTGGAAACCGCTTCTGGCGACCAGTCGTGCGGACGTTCGCGGTGACCGGCCCGCGGGGCATCGAGGTCGTACCCGAATTTCGTACCAATGACGAGATCGTTCCGTTCGCTAGGCGTGAATGCTTTGGCCAGGATCGTTTCTCCATAACCGTCTCCGTATGCGGGGGCGGTATCGAAGAAGGTAATGCCGAGGTCGCGAGCCTTTCGGAGCAGTTGAACGCCGAAGTCCCGATCTGTCACCCCCCACCACGTTGTAGCAACGCCCCAAACGCCGAAACCGACCTCTGAAAGTATCAGATCGGTCGATTTGAGTTGTCGATACTTCATGCTGCCAGAACGGGTTTCGCAGAGGTTCCCGAAAGCAAAAGTCTAATTCTTTGCGCGCGGTCCACCCATTCTGGCTCGGGTACTGCGGGTTTGGAGCCGGCAATTTCGATAGACGGATCGATCTCAACCCAAGACTTGCAGCCTTTGTGATGCGGTTCGACAGGCAGGCGGACGGGAGTGGTAAGCGTGTAGGTTTTGAGCACGATCAGGTCAGCGGCGTGGCGTGGTTTCCAAGCAATGCGCTTAGTTACGAACTCGTCCGACCAGATATGCAGTTCCGACAGCGCATCCAAAGCATCGGCATCATTGACGCTCAACACGTCGGTAACTTCAGCGAATGCTTTAAACACCACGGTCTCACGTGCAACGGGATCTCTCGAATCGACGAGATGCTTGAATTTCGGTTTGATTAGCAAGTTCGCTTCGTGGAAGTGGGTGGGGTAGAGGAGGAATCGACGGTGTGGAAGTTCGAAGCGGCGGTTGGTTTCGCGGATGCCGCCTTTTCGGAGCAGGAACAGTTGGTCGCCTGACGCGAGTGCGTCGATGGTTGCGGACCATTCTTTGAGTGCGACGTTGAGTCGCATCGGTGTTTCACGGATCGTCGTCTGGCCGCAATCGATCAAACGGAATCGCCGTTGCGACTTGAGCGCAGTTCTCTGAGTTGCTCTTCGAGCTGGCGGATCCGATCTTCGTCGGCCGCCAAACGTTCGTCGGCCGTTTTTGAGTACTGGTTCTCCGAAGCGTCGAATATTCGGAACACACCGTCAACCCATGCGAGGGTAAGACCGAGGGCGGGACTGAAACCTTTCGGATGTCCGTCTGGTTCCTCGATTATCGGAAGCAATTCGTATGCGCCGTCTACCAAATGCTCGCCGACAAGAGGATCGCCGTAGAAATCGCCACCGGTAGCGTCGAAGCGCCAGTATTCGGGGATGCCCATCGATGCGTAGATATCGCGTTTACCCGTCAGGTCGTTTCGGGCTGTGCTAACTGAAGCCAATTCGAGGACGAAATCAGGCTGTTTACCGACTTCCCAAGGGAGGTAGCCCGCATCTCGGTCTCTGATCGCTGGTTCTTCCACGCCAAATGCTACGTAAAGGTCGGGTTGCAGGCGACGGTTTAGATTGGTTGGATCGTAGCAAAGGAAGGTGCTGGAACTAATGAACACCGTTTGGTCGGGTTCTCTTCGCATTAGCGCGTCTCGGATCGTTGCGACCAGGTCTGTCAGCGGTAATTCTTGCTGCATGGCGTCGGGAGGTGGAACCATATCCCAATCCAACGCCGCGATCTGCGCATCGTAGGTGGGTTGGCGGTTGTAAGGAATGAAAGTTTCGGTTAATGTCATCGCGCCCTCCCGCTTGCGGGGGTTTCGCATGTGATGTTGTTTTCTGATGTTAGCACGTTTGGTGTTTTTGCTTGTACAAACCAATCTGGAAAAAAGAACACCGTGTCAAAGTGACCGATCGTGAAATGTCTCCATACTCACGCCCAGTATCTCCACCAAACACTCGGCAACTAACCGCACGTCCTTCGGCTCCGTCCATTTGGCGCGGTTCTTTTTGAAGGGTTGAGGATAGGCGTCGGTCTCTAAAACGATACAGTCCGCCGGAACCCGACGTGCGACATCTTGGAGTTCCGGTGATCGGAGCAATGGTTTGGCAAAGGAGATTTTGAGACCGAGGTCGAGGATTTTCTTGGCGTATTGGAAGTTGCCTTGAAAGTAGTGGGCGGCACCTCCGAGGTTTCCGGCGTCGTGGTCGGCGAGGATTGAGAGGGCAGTGGCGCGGGCTTGGAAGCGAGAGAGGTCGTCGAGGTGTTCGCGGACATGGAACACGACGGGCAGGTCGTGTCGCTTGGCAATCTCGATCTGGGCGGCGAATGCTTCTTCTTGCCAGCGATGGTCGGGGCTGTTTGGCATGTGGTCGATACCGATCTCGCTCATGACGGTAACGCGTTCGTGTGACGCCATTTCATCGAGTGCCCCTACATCTTCCGGCGAGATCGGCGCTTCGAGGTCTGAGGGATGGATGCCCACTCCAGCGTAGATGTTTGGGTAGGTTTCGGCGAGGCGGATCGCTTTGCGGGAATCGTCCACAGTAGTTCCGGCTGCGATGATGGTCGTCACACCGGCTTGAGTGGCGCGTTGGAGCATCCCCGGAACTTCGGACGGGTCGTGCTGTTGGATGTGGGTGTGAATATCGACGAGCATCAAGAGCATTCGGTTTCGTCGCCGTAATTCGGGTCAAGCACGCGTCTAAGTGTGATTGCGACCTCATCGCCCCAGCGTTCGATTTCGTCCCACTGTCGGTGATCGCCTTGCGGCGCGATTCGGAGAATGTAGTCGATCATGCGCAGCCAAGTCGGGAGGTTTCTTCGCGAGTAGGCGCCTCGAAAGGTGGCGGTTGAGACGATGTTGAGTTGGATTTCTTCTTCGGTGAAGGCTTTTTCGATCCAGGCGTCGTGTTCCTCGCGCAGTTTTCCGGGGTGTTTGACGTCGATCATACCTACGCTGAATAGGGCGGTTGGTTTGTCACTCACGCGTTCTCGATGGACGGCGAAAAGGAGGGTTGATTCTGGGAGCCACTGACCGGCGTATATCGGAGACCCGACTACAAGGGCGTCGTACTTTGAGATGTCGATCCCCAGATTGGCTTGCAGAGTGTCGGTGTCGAATCCGGCGGCCGTGATACGCTGTCCGATGCGCGTTGCGATCTCGGCGGTTGAGCCGTGTTTCGTTCCATACGTCACTAGAATTCGTGCCAATTCGATGCCCAAACCTCGGGTGTCATTCAACGATAAACGACAGCCGATTGCGCCACGCCGCCGAATGGATGTAGAGTTCAATCAATCGAATTTTCTGTTAACCGAACGATCGACAGGAGCTTGTGAGATGCGAGCAGGATTTGGACAGTTCAGCACGCCGGGCCGAGAGTATCTGCGGTTTGCGGCGCAGTATGGCGTGAAGGACGTGTTGCTGAACACGCCTCAATTACCGGATGCTGGCGGAAAGTGGGCGGTGAACGATCTGGTGAAGCTGCGCTTACAAGTCGAGTGCGAGGGGTTGAAGTTGATGGCACTGGAGAACGTGCCGACGCATTTTTACGTGGACATCATGCTCGGCGGTCCAAATCGTGATCGCCAGATCGAGAACATGATCCAGACAGTTCGCAACATCGGGGCGGCGGGTATCCCGATATTCGGTTACAACTGGATGCCCTCGCATGTGTGGCGGACGGAACCGGAGTTGATAAGGGGCGGTGCGCTGGCGACAGCGTTCGACTATGACCAGGCGCTGAAGATGCCGAACACGCATGGTCGGGACCACACCGAAGAGGAGATGTGGGAGCGGTTGGAGGAGTGGATTCGGATCATCACGCCGGTGGCAGAGGAAGCGGGAGTAAGGTGCGGAATTCATCCTTGCGATCCACCGGTTGAGAAGCTCGGCGGAATCCCGCAGCTGTTCAGGTCGTTCGACTCTTACAAGCGCCTGATCGAGATCGTCGATTCGCCCTGCAACGCAATCGAGTTCTGCCAAGGCACATTCTCCGAGATGGAGGATGCGGCGAACGGCGGGATCTACGACATGATCCGTTACTTCGGTGAGCGAAAGAAGATCCTCTACGTCCACTTCCGCAACGTCTCTGGCCCGGTGCCGAAGTTCCGCGAGGAGTTCATCAACACTGGTCACGTAGACATGTACAAGGCCATGCAGATCTATCATGAGGTCGGATACGACTCGTTCTTCATCGACGACCACGTTCCGCAGACGTTTGAGGACACGCCGTGGGGCCACCGAGGCAGGGCGTTCGCCAACGGCTACATTCAGGCGATGATAGAGGCGGTCACGAAGCAGAGCGTGGGATAAAGAAACCCTCCCCATTGACGCCCAAAGGGGAATCAATGGGAGTTAGGAGATAAACGATGGCAGATTTCAAAGATGCGGTTCGAAGTGGGTTGATCGAGTACATGGAGGAGTTGGAGAAGGCATTGGATGGTTTGAGCGAGGACGAGTTGCGTTTTCAACCTGCGATCCACGCGAACTTCATCGAGTGGATCGTGTGGCACATGGCCCGCGTCGAAGACCGCTGGGTCAATCTCGTGCTCCGCCAGGACGACGACATCTGGGTCAAGGATGGCTGGTATAAACGCTTCGGCATGGATCCCGACGACTACGGCCGGGAGGACACAGCAGAGATGATGCGCGCAATGCCGAAGACCGACATCAACGAGATGATGGAGTACTATCGGGTGGCCCGCAAAGCCACATTGGCACATCTCGATCAGATGCCGGTCGAGGATCTCGACAAAGAGTTCTATCACCCGCGGCGGCAGGTCGCAGTGAGTGGCGCTTGGGTATTGGGGCACATCTTGGTGGAAGAAGCTCAGCATCTTGGTCAGATCGCATACGTGCGCGGGATCATGCGCGGAGTTGACGGTTAGAGGTTGTGTGGTCGGCGCCGAGTGGAGTACGGGAGAGGTTTAACAGAGGCATCGGTAACCATCTGTGAATTAAAATTCTCCGATGTAATTGGAATCATTGACAGTTGGGAGTTGACCGATGTGTGCCACCTTGCAAGATCGTTACGACAAACCAAAAGGGGAACGGAAGCAACTCGAATTCCACGACACGAGCTTGCAGTACTTCAAAAATAAGCATGGCGCGGACATTACGTTGCCGCCTCCGCCGATGGCAAGCATCGAATTACCAGTCGAAAATCCCACGGATGAATTCTTCATCGTCAATCACGAAGAGAGTCAGAGTGAATTGGCTATAGTGTCCCACAACATGGTGACGGGCAAGAATGCGTGACAAAAGCCGGTCACACAGGATATTTTTGTCATTTCAAAGACCAAGGTTGGGCGGGCGGCATCCTGTCAAATTCGTTTAGGCATTGATTCGGCAGTTTTCGCGACGGCGACCACAAACTCGCAAACAATGACGCAATAAACCGTGAGGCGCGCGTTGAATGACAACATGACCCGTAAAGACATCATGAAAATGACCGTGGAGGAACTCAACGAGTGTATTTCATCGTTGCCGTTGGAACATCCGTTGTTCAAATTCGTGTTGGATCAAAGAAGTTACGAAGTACAACGCAGAGGCTTGAATAATTCGCTGTTCGCGATTTTAATGGGGGTTGTGACACTGATCGTGGTGATTTCGATTTATTTTGCCGAGGACAAGGACTGGTCCTTCGGTTACGCTTCGGCATCCGTGATTGGTGCATTGGCGGTTTATGCTGCAGGTTATGGACTGATATTTTTCGGCGTGCGGAAAGCTCGACACGGGTGGGCGTGGGTGTGGTCCAAGTTTCGGCGGTTGGAGTAGTCCTTCGTGTAGAGGAGCGATGTCTCTGTCAGCGGGTCGTTATTCCCATATCGCGTGGGGGATGTCCTTCGCAATAGGTTTGGTGCGACGAAAGAATATTGAGATGAGACCGTTTTTGGCAGTGATCGATTCGGGATTGAACGAGGCGTTTCAAAAACTGAATTGGGCGTTGGAAGGGCTTACTGAGGATGAGCTTAGTTGGCGGCCCACCTTGGAGGCGAACTCCATCGATTGGATGGTGTGGCACATGGCCCGTGTCGAGGACAATTTGGTCAATGTTGTGCTTCAGAAACAAGACCCGATCTGGGAACGCGATGGTTGGGGCGAACGTTTGGGTATCTCCTACGAAGGTGCCGGCGCTGGGATGACGATGGATGAAATCCGCGATATGGGACGCATCAACGTCCCGAAGGTCATGGAATACTACCGGTCGATCCGCAACGCAACATCGGACTATTTCGCCAACGTGATGCGTGAAAGTGACCTTTCGAGAGTCATTGAGCACACGAACTTTCGCGGTTGGACCGGTGCTGGGATTCTGGGTCGGCTACTATGCGAAGAAGCTGAACACCTCGGGCAGATTGAGTATCTGCGCGGGATGATGAGAGGAATGAACAAGTGATGCAACCATTCTTAGTCGCCATCGATTCTGGTCTGAACGAGGCCTTCGCGAAGTTAAAGAGAGCGCTCGACGGACTTTCCGAAGACGAGCTCCACTGGCGTCCGGCGTTGGAGTCGAACACCATCGATTGGATGGTGTGGCACATGGCTCGCGTCGAGGACAACTGGATCAACATGCGGCTTCGCAAGTCAGAGTCGATTTGGGATCGCGATGGCTGGGCTACGCGTTGCGGTGTCGAAGAACCGACCAACGGATTTGGTCAGGAGGCGGAGGACATACGTGGGATGCCAGCTTTCGATGTCCCAAAGGTGATGGACTACTACACCGCCGTTCGGGAAGGCACATCCGAATACTTCGCCAACGAGATGCAGGAGTCGGATCTGACTATTGAAATAACGCACCCGCGCTACGACCCGGTCAACTACGCGTGGGTGCTGGGGCACTTACTATGTGAGGAAGCTGAGCATCTCGGGCAGATCGAGTACCTGCGAGGGATGATGCGGGGGTTGAATAACTGAACTAGGATGCGAGTGATGACGAAGGATTGGAAACATCCGGGATGAAGCCCTTCTTGCAGATCGTCGATGCGGGTCTTAACGAGGTTTTCGGAGATCTGAAAAATGCGTTGGATGGTCTAGATGAGTACGAGTTGAATTGGCGACCGACGTTAGAGTCGAACTCGATCGACTGGATCGTTTGGCATATGGCTCGGACGGAGGACTACTGGATCAATACCCGTCTCTGCGAGCGGGAGACGGTCTGGATCGGGCAAGGTTGGCGGGAGCGCGTCGGAGTAATTGTGGAAGGGACAGGTTTCGCGCAGACGTTGGAGCAAATTCGTGCGATGCCAGAGTTGGATGTGTCTGTGCTGATGGCGTACTACGAGGCGGTTAGAACACGGACTGTGGAATTCTTCACCGATGAGATGGAGGAGGAAGACCTAGCGAGAGTTTTAGGGTTCATGGGTACGGAGCCGATGACCGTTGCGCCAGTGCTTGGTCATTTGTTGGCGGAGCTGGCAGAGCATCTGGGGCAAGTGGACTATATTCGGGGGATGATTAGGGGGATCAACAAGTAATCTTTGACTTGTGAAGGAATACATAAATGACTCAGCCAAGAACGCCCCAACTCCAAGGCAACCCCATCTGGTTCGCTCTGGCTACGCCTGATCCACAAGGCGCCAAAGAGTTCTATTCCGGTCTCTTAGGTTGGGAATGGGCGGATGTGCCGATGTCGGGTGGGAACACCTATCACATGGCGATTCGGGGAGATGCGAATATCGCTGGGATGTCGGCCGATGATGTTGCCAGCGGTGTTGAAGGGGTTTGGATCAACAGCGTCTTTGTTGAGGATGCCGAGGACATCGCCAAACAGATCGAGGCGAACGGGGGTAGCGTGCTTTCAGGTCCGCACAACGCCGATGGATGGGGTGTGACCGCGACCGTTGCGACGCCAGAAGGTGCCGTGTTCGGCATATGGCAGAGCCTAAAAGGCTATGGCGCCGACATGTTCGGAGAACGAGGTTCGGTCTGCTGGATCGAGTACCACACGCAAGATCTCGATGTGGCTACGGGTTTTTACTCTGAGGTCTTCGGTGCGGGTTTCGACAAGATGGTAGTTCCGTCTAACGATCGTTCAGGAGCGGAATTCACGCTGACGATGCTTTCAATCAATGGTGAGCAGATGCCGTGTGCTTTCGCGCAGTTGCCGGATGAATCTATACCAGCGAGTTGGGCAACGTACTTTATGGTCGAAGATATTCATTCGTCGATCGCGAAAGCGCAGTCGTTGGGTGCGGAGTTAGTGCTAGGGGTGATTGATGTCCCTCCGGGATCGCTTGCGGCGCTCGTGGATCCGCAAGGGGTTCGGTTCAGCCTTTGGCAATCGGCCGGGTAGTCGGTACGGACGCCTTCGATTTTTCCGCCATCGAGACTACGGCGGATTACTGTTACGTTTTATCCTGAAGTTTTGTGTTGGTATCGGTTCAGTTGGGAATCGTGCTTAGTTAGGGGAAAAAGTTGAGCAATTCTTCGAAACCAGTTCAGGGGACGCCGGTGTGGTGGGATTTGGCATCCAAGGATGTCGACGCGACCAAGAAATTCTATTCCGGGTTGCTCGGTTGGGAGTGGCACGATCTGATGTCTAGTCCGCAAGGTGTGTTTTCGCAGGCACAGTTGGGCGACAAGGTCGTCGGTGGTGTCTACACCTACAGCGAAGGGATGCCTCTGCCCGAAGGACCGCTGATGTGGGTGAACGCGTTCTGGGTGGACGATGCCGACGCGGCGATGGAACGAGCGGTCGAGAAGGGCGGATCGGTGATCATGCCGGCGTGCGACGATCCCGCTGGCGGAGGAAGGAAGTCCTTGCTTTTGACCCCAGAAGGTGCTCCGTTCGTCGTGTGGAGCGGCGATAAAGGCGTTGAGAATGAGGCGTGGGGCGAGGTAGGCGGTGTGGTGTGGACGGAGTACTACACTCGAGACGTTGCGAAGATCAATGAATTTATCGGTCACGTGTTCGGGTCGAGGTACCAGCGGGTGGACCTCATGCTTCCGCCGTCGGATGACAAAGATGCGGAGGGCGAGATCGAGTATGAGTATCACTGGCTGAAGATCGATGGAGTCGAGCCGGACCGTGGCGGAATGATGCACATGGACGAGAGCTGGGGCGACTTGCAACCGCACTTCATGGTCTATTTCCACGTCGAGGACTGCGATGCCTCGGCGGCCAGGGCTGCTGAACTTGGCGGCAAAATCTGCGTCCCGCCCACGAATATCCCGCCCGGGAGATTTTCGGTGTTGGAGGATCCGCAAGGCGCAACATTCAGCGTCATGTCCTTGCAACCGATGGAGTAATCACATTTTGGCGAGAAGGCTCGTCGGGATAATTTCGACGCGTTCGAAGCAAAAACATACTAAGCCGAGAAAGGCCCAAAACACATGCCGAAAGTTGAAAGTTACGCTCAAGGGACTCCGTCGTGGGTCGATCTATCGACCTCTGACCAATCGGCGGCGAAGGATTTCTATGCCTCGCTGTTCGGCTGGGATTACGAAGACAACGATGCGGGTAACGGAATGATCTACTCCATGGCCCAAATCGACGGATCGCCCGCTGGCGCAATCGCTCCTCAGCAGCCAGAAGAAGCCCAGCAAGGCATCCCGCCTCACTGGAACGTCTACATCACGGTGAATGACATCGAAGCGGTTGCCGAACGAGTGCCAGAGTTGGGCGGCAACGTCCTCATGGCTCCGATGGACGTGTTCGATGCCGGACGCATGATCGTAGCTCAGGACTCGGTCGGTGCGGTCGTCATGTTTTGGCAACCGAAACAACACATCGGCGCGGAGGTTCGCGACGAGCACGGTGCGCTCACGTGGACGCTGTTGATGACTACTGACAAGGACGCGACCGCGACTTTTTACTCTGAGTTGCTCGACATCGATGTGGCGAAGGACGCAATGCCGTCCCCGGGCGGCGGAACAGTTCACCTATTGCAGGTCAATGGGCAACCTGTGGCGACGGTCATGGACATGTCGCAGGATATGGTTGATATGGGGATTCCATCTCACTGGGAGGCATACTTCAGAGTCGACGACGCGCAGGCAGCGTGTGATGCGGTAACCGCTAACGGTGGGATGGTTTTCATGGGACCGGCGGATTTGGGACCGATGGGAACCATCGGTTACATGCAGGACCCGCAAGGTGCGCAGTTCGGTGTTCAGTCGCTACCAGCCTGACAGTCAAACAGCGAAGGGGAACTTGAATTGAAGATCGAGAGTTACAAACAGGGAACACCGTGTTGGACTGATCTTTCGACGACGGATCAGGACGGAGCCAAGGAGTTTTACTCGAAGATTTTCGGTTGGGAATATCAGGACATCCCCATGGGAGACGATCAAGTCTACTCGATAGCCCAGCTTGACGGATCAGACGCAGGAGCGATATTCACGCAAGTGGCTCAGGAGTCTGAGGCTGGAGTCCCGCCGCACTGGAAGGTTTACCTCGCGGTTGATGACATTGATGCGACCGCTTCCCAAGTGTGTGATCTTGGTGGGACGGTCATCGTTGATGAGTTCGATGAGGACGCTTCTGGACGGATGATGTTGGCGCAAGACCCAACCGGCGCGATGATTCAATTCTGGCAGGCGAAGGCAAATATCGGTTGCGAAGTGCGAGATGAACATGGCGCGTTGACTTGGGTCGAGTTGTTGACTTCGGATCAAGAAGGCGCGGGGAAGTTTTACACAGAGTTGCTTGGGATTGGTCTGGACATCGAAACGATGCCGACGCCTGAAGGCGACCCGTACCACATGTTGATGACCGAGATGGGTCCAGTGGCCGGCATCATGCCATTGCCCGACCACCTCGTCGAAATGGGAGTGCCGCCGCACTGGGAGGTCTACTTCCGAGTAGACGATGCTAATGCGGCCGTCGAGAAGGCGAAGTCCTTGGGTGCGACGGTGCTTTTCGGTCCCGAGGTGTTGCCAATGGTTGGTACATTCGCGGTGATACAAGACCCACAAGGCGCGGTATTCGGCGTTCAGCAAGCACCGACGGTGTAAGTCAAGATCAATCCGTCCGATGCCGCTACTCGACCAATATGAACACGGAACGCCGTGTTGGGTCGATTTAGCTACAACAGATCTCGGCGCGGCGAAGGAGTTCTACTCAGGACTGTTCGACTGGAACTGCATCGACGAGCAGATGGACGACATGGGTATTGGCGCCTATTCGATGGCGATGGTGAACGACATTGCGACCGCGACAATCTACGAGCTAGGTCCAAACCAGCTCCGGCCAGTCGCCAAACCCGCGTGGAACGTCTACGTCGCAGTCGATGATATCGAAGCAACTCTACAAATCGTTCAGCAGAACGGTGGTATCGTCGTAGTCGACACCACCAAGGTCGGTAGCGCCGGGCATGTAGCCGTGATCGAAGATCCGACGAGGTGCCAAACCACGTTATGGCAAACCGACGAATTTCAAGGCAGCCTTATCAGGGCAGAACCGGGTGCAATCGCATGGCTCGAGCATGTAAGCACCGACCTTGAGCAATCGGTTCGATTCTACGAAGATGCGCTCGGCGTAAGGACTGTCACCGCTGCGCAAGGCGGCCTGGACAGATACACAACGTGGATCGTCGACGACAATTCGGTGGCTGGCATGTTTCAGTGGCCTGATGAGATGATTTCGGATGGTGTTCCATCGATGTGGTTCGTCTACTTTCAGGTGAGCGACCTCAACGCAGCGGTGGATTACGTGGAAGCAAACGGTGGCGAAGCCATGGCCGGCAAACCGGCAGAGACGGCGGTTGGACGGTTCATTGTGTTGCGAGACCCGCAGGGAGCCGATTTCTGCGTCGTTGAGCCGGCGAGTTAAGGCGTCCACCGTCTTGGTCTGAGAAACTGGATCGCGAAAACCAAAGTATTGGGCAGGGTTCGCCAGTCGACCACGTCCATGGACAAGAGCACAAGAATTGCCACAATACACGAATCTCAGCCAAGGAACGCCGTTTTGGGTGGACTTAAGTTCGCCAGATTTCGCAGCGTCAATGTCGTTTTACGCGCAGTTGTTCGGCTGGGGTTATGAAGAAGCACCCGGAGGAGTCGCCGGGCAGCGCTACGCTTGGGCGGAGACCTCGTCAGGGTATTCAGCCGGTATCGCTTCGTACAGTGAACGGCAGATCGCGTCTGGTGCGAAGTCGCAATGGAGTGTGCAACTTCTGGTTGATGACATTGAGGAAATCACAAGACGGACCTCGGATTTGGGTGGTTCTGTGGTTCAGGCTCCGTCCAAAGTCGGAGAATATGGAATCAGCGCTGAGATCGCCGATCCGACGGGCGGGAAAGTGAACATTTGGCAGGCATTTCAGTCGGGCCCTACCATCAAGCATGAGCACGGATCGATGCAGTGGTGCGAGTTGATGACGCCTGATCCGGAAATGGCCGCGGAGTTTTACCGGAATTCATTGCAGGTGAGTACTGACCCGATGGAGATGCCGGACGGTTCGGTTAACTCGATCGTCCGCACCGATGATGGGCCAGTGATGGGCATCAGCGCGCTCGGTGGGCTTTCGGACGAGCTGATCGCGCTCCTCGGGGGTCCAACGTGGATCGTTTATTTCAATGTCGATGATGTTGATGCGGCAGTCGAACGGGCAGAGCAGCACGGTGCCGAGTTGCCGGATCCGCCGTGGGACGTGCCGGGAGTAGGCCGAATGGCGTGGATCTACGACCCGCAAGGGGCACTGCTGGGATTGATCACACCTTCTGGATCTTGACGGATTGACGCGTCCGATTGCGTGTAACATTTCAGGCGTTACACACAATCTGCGGGGGCGCGGTAAATGTCAACAGCCAATTTCGGGGAGCGACTAGCGGGAAAGGTCGCCATCGTGACGGGCGGCGGGGGAGCGATGGGAGGCGCGCAGAGCCGATTGTTCGCGGCGCACGGCGCTGCGGTCTGCGTAGCCGATTTCAACTTGGAAGCGGGCGAGGCGGTTCGAAACGATATCGTCCACAGCGGCGGCATGGCTATCGCTCACGAGTTGGATGTGCGAGACGAAGCCGCGTGGGAGGCCTGCGTTAGCGCCACAGAGGAGGAGTATGGGCCCGTCAGCATCCTCTGCAACAACGCCGGTGCCAACTTCCGAGTCAGTTTCGATGACCAGACGCTCGACATGTGGAACATCATCATGGACACGGGCCTGACTGGCGCGTTTCTCGGCATAAAGGCTGTTGTACCGTCGATGCGACGCGCTGGCGGTGGGGCGATCCTTAACATGGGCTCGTTGGCATCGATTCGTCCCGGAGGCGGTTCACCGGCATATGCGGCGCAGAAGATGGGAATGGTCGGATTGAATCGCGCCGCGGCCGCCAGCTACGCAAAGGAGAACATCCGCTCCATCATCATCTCGCCCGGTCATGTCGATACCCCGTTCATCCGCGGAAACAACCCGCACAGCCCGAACGATGAGTCAACGAGTATCGACAATCCCGAAAACTACAACAAACGGCTTTCAGGCACCCCGATGGGACGATTGATGATGCCAGAAGACTTGGCGAATGCGTTTTTGTTTGCGGCATCGGACGAGGCGAGCGGAGTCACCGGCTCCATGATCACGGTCGACGGTGGTGCGGCTTTATGATTGAAGCATGAAGGTTCTTATAACTGGAGCCAGTGGCTTCATTGGTCAGGCGTTAACGAAACAACTACGTGGCCGCGGTGATGAGGTCGTTCATCTAGTGCGCCGGGAATCTGATCCCGATGCGGATGTAGAGGAGGTGAGGTGGGACACATCTGAACCCGATTCGGTTGACGTTGATGATTTGGGACGAGTCGACGCAGTGTTTAACCTCGCCGGGGCGGAGGTGGCCAAACGCTGGACTAAGAGTTACCTTGAGTTGATTTCGAGTAGTCGGATCGTGACTACTAAAACATTGGTTGAAATCTGCAGACGGCTAGCGATCCCGCCGAATGTCTTGATAACGACGTCGGGAGTTGCAATCTATGGGGATCGCGGTGACGAGCAGTTGACCGAATCGAGCGCGCGGGGCGAGGGGATTCTCTCCGACATCGCGGTGCCATGGGAGGCAGCGACTGAAAGTGCCTCGGATTTCGGGGTGAGAACGTCGACCGTGCGGTTCGGAATCGTGATGAGCGGGGATGGAGGGCCGTTGCCAGTGTTGGCGAAACCGTTCAGGAGAGGCATTGGTGGTCGACTTGGGAATGGTCGGCAGTGGACGCCATGGATTCATCTGGACGATGCGATATCGGCATTGTTGTTTATCGCTGGCGAGGAACGTCTGGAAGGTGCTGTCAACGTTGTTTCGCCGGGAGTGGTTCGGAACATCGAATTGACGCGGGCGATCGGCGATGCGTTGGGCAAACCAAGTTTTGGTTGGTTGCCCGCCGTATTAGCTCGGATTGTTATCGGGAACTACGTTCAAGAGCTGGCGATCAACAGCGCACTCGTGATACCGGAGAAGTTGATGAATGCGGGATTCGAATTCGAGCACCCTGATTTGCGCGAGTGTCTCCAAAACGAGTTCGCGAAAAGCTAATTCCGACAATCTGAGCAAGAGTCGGACGATCGGACGGCGGACGCTACGTAACGAAGTTCAGTCGGTCTGCGCAATCATCTGACGCAGAACGTAGGGCAGAAGGCCGCCGTGTTCGTAGTATTCGGCCTCAATGGCGGTATCCACACGTGAGAGGACCTCGAACGATGTGGTTGAACCGTCACCTGCGGTCGCCGTAACACTCAGGTTTGCGCCCGGCTGTACAGTTCCCTCCACGCCTTCGATCGTGTAAATCTCTGTACCGTCGAGCCCTAGGGACCGTGCGGATTGGCCGTTCGTGAATTGGAGCGGTACTACACCCATTCCAACAAGGTTCGATCGGTGAATGCGTTCGAACGATTCCGCGATGACAGCCCGGACGCCCAACAGCATCGGGCCTTTGGCTGCCCAATCGCGTGAGCTTCCGGTGCCGTATTCCTTACCGGCCAGAACGATCAGCGGGACACCATCTGCCCGGTAACGTTCGGCGGCGTTGAAGATGCGCATCGTTTCGCCAGTCGGATGGTAAACCGTCCAATCGCCCTCATATTCAGGAGTGAGTTGGTTGCGGAGTCGGATATTCCCGAACGTGCCGCGCATCATGACGTTGTGATTGCCGCGGCGAGAACCGTAAGAGTTGAATGCTCGCCGGGGAACGTCGTTCGCAATGAGGTGCTGGCCTGATGGAGCAGACTGCGGGATACTTCCGGCCGGGGAGATGTGGTCGGTGGTCACTGAATCGCCGACACTGACCAAGACGCGGGCTTTTTCGACGCCTTCGCGTGGCTCGGGTTCGAGCTCAAAACCTTCGAAGTACGGCGGCGGTTGTATGTAGGTGCTGCCAGTTTCCCATTGGAATAGCTCACCCGTGGCGGTTTCGAGTTCTTGCCACTGCTCGGGCCCTTCGTAGACGGCGCCGTAACGATTATTGAACTGGTCGACACCGACAGCGCTGGCGACGGTCTGTGCGATCTCGATCTGGCTGGGCCAGATGTCGGATAGAAAGACTTCGTTGCCATCTTCGTCAATGCCGAGCGCATCGCGGTTTAGGTCGACATCGATGCGTCCGGCTAGTGCGTAGGCCACAACGAGCATCGGTGATGCGAGGTAGTTGGCCTTGACTTGCGGGTGGACGCGACCCTCGAAGTTGCGGTTCCCACTAAGGACAGCAGCAGCGACGAGGTCGTGGTCGGTAACGGTATCTGCCACTTCCTGCGGTAACGGGCCGGAGTTACCGATGCAGGTTGTGCATCCGTAGCCGACGGTCTGGAAACCAAGTGCCTCCAGGGGATCGGTTAGCCCGGCGCGGTCGAGGTAGTCAGTGACTACTTTCGAACCGGGTGCCAAACTGCTCTTAACCCACCACTTACGCTCCAATCCGCGTTTGACGGCATTACGCGCAAGCAATCCTGCACCGACCATCACGGATGGATTCGAGGTATTGGTGCAGCTGGTAATTGCGGCGATGACGACTGAACCGTCTGTGACGTCAGCGCCATTGGCGGAGGAATCTGGAAATGCGTCGCGGAAGTTTCCGGCTACATCGCTTAAGGTAACGCGGTCCTGTGGACGCTTGGGGCCAGCCATGCTGGGTTCTACGTCGGCGAGGTCGAATTCGATGGATGTGGTGTACTGCGGGTCGTCGGATTCGGACGGGGTGAGGAAATTCGCTTTGGCGTAGGCTTCGACTAGGGTGACGGTTTCCTCCGAGCGGCCAGTGCGTCGGAGGTAGTCGATAGTCTGGTCGTCGACGGGGAAGAAACCACAAGTGGCACCGTATTCGGGCGACATGTTTCCGATAGTGGCGCGATCCGCGACGGGTAACGTGGCAAGGCCTGGGCCGTAGAACTCGACGAATTTCTCTACCACACCGACATTTCGGAGGACCTCGGTGATCGCGAGCACGAGGTCGGTCGCCGTTGCGCCGTCCGGCAAACTGCCGCTCAGTTTCACGCCCACGACTTCCGGTACGAGCATGTAGTAGGGCTGGCCCAGCATAACCGCCTCTGCTTCGATGCCGCCGACTCCCCAACCGAGGACACCGAGCCCGTTGATCATAGTGGTGTGCGAATCGGTTCCGACGCATGTGTCGGGAAAGGCGAAGGTCTCACCTTCGACTTCGGTCGTGAGGACGGTTGAAGCCAAGAACTCGAGGTTGACTTGGTGTACGATACCGGTTCCGGGCGGCACGACGAGCATATTGTCGAACGCTGATTGAGACCACTTGAGTAGTTTGTATCGTTCGACGTTGCGCTCGAACTCGAGGTCGATGTTGCGTGCGAGTGCCCCTTCCGAGGCGAAATAATCGACTTGGACCGAGTGGTCGATGACGAGATCGGAATGAACAGAGGGATTGATGATGCTCGCGTCGGCGCCTTTGGCGGCTACGGCGTCTCGCATGGCTGCAAGGTCGACAACGACAGGAACGCCAGTAAAGTCCTGTAAAGTCACTCTGCCCGGCATGTACGGGAACTCTTTAGGCGGAGCTTGTTCTGGCGACCACCCAGCGACTAAGCGGACGTCGTCCTCGGTCGCGGGGCCGATGTGAGCGTTACGGAGGGCATTTTCCAGCAATACACGGATCGAGAACGGCAACGTCGATAGGTTGCACAGACCAGCTTGTTCAAGGGCCCCTAGGTCGTAGTACGCGTAGCTGCGTCCGTTTACTTCCAGGTTCTTAACGGCGTTGAATGGTGCTGGTTTCATGCGCTACTCGCGAGTTGGGATTGGCTCCTATGAGTGGTAGGGGCACTCGAATCTAATTTAACAGCGAAACGGCGCCAACGATTGTGGCTTATCATTTTCAGCGCACAACATGAGATTATCGAAGCCGATCTGAAAGGCGGAACGCGAGAATGGGACATCCCAAAGACCAACTAATCTTCGTCGGAACGTATACGAACTTGGGCGCCAAGGGGATATATACGTGCAAATTGAATGGGGCGACCGGTCGATTGACTGAGTTGTCGGTTGCGACGGACAGCGGCCCTAACCCGTCTTTTGTTACCTTGCATCCCAACGGTAAGTACCTCTACTCTGTCGCCGAGGTCAACGATTTCGAAGGCGACGATGCCGGTGGTGTTCACGCATATGCGATTGGTGCCAATGGCGAGCTTTCGCTCATCAACAAGGAATCGACCAAAGGGACCGGCCCTTGCCACCTAGTGGTCGAAGCTAACGGCAAGTACCTATTCGTCGCCAACTACGCCGGCGGTAGCGTCGCAATGTTCGAGATCAACGATGACGGCAGTTTGAACGAAGCCTGCGACTTCCACCAACACGTTGGCGGCAGCATGGTTCAGGCAGACCGTCAAAACGAACCGCACGCCCACTCCGTAACCATGGCGCCGAGCAATAACCAGTTGATCGTCTGCGACCTTGGCTTGGATAAGGTGCTGGTCTACGACATCGATCACGACGCCGGGAAAATCGTCCTGAACGACGACGCCTCCGCCGATTCGAGGCCGGGCGAAGGCCCCCGCCACTTCGCATTCCATCCCGACGGCACGGCCGCGTTCGCGATTAACGAGATCGGTTTGACCATCAGCGCCTACGACGTCGATGCTGATACCGGCGGACTGACCGAATCCCACTGGATCGGTACCGTGCGACCCGATGTCGTCTACGCCGATGGCAACAGCACCGCCGACATCCACGTCTCGCCAGATGGTAGGCACATCTACGGCTCCAACCGCGGTCACGACACTTTGGTCATCTATGGCTGGGACCCTTACGCTCGGATGCTCTACTACATCGCCAACGAGTCGACCCGTGGCAACACCCCACGAAACTTCGCCATCGATCCCACCGGAACTTGGGTACTCGCAGAGAACCAAGATTCGGGCACCATCCACACCTTCCACCGCGACCCCGATTCCGGAAAGTTGACCCACACCGGACATATGATTTCGATACCGGGGCCAGTCTGTATTCAGATGATGGATGCTTAGAGCCTGCGGACATTTGGAGTCTCGAAGTCGTGACATATCGAATGGAGCGCATTCGTAATCGTGTCATATCGAACGGAGCGCACTCGCAGTCGTGTCATATCGAACGGAGCGCACTCGCAGTCGTGTCATGTCGAACGGAGCGCACACGCAGGCTTGTCATTCTTAACGGAGCGCATTCGCAATCGTGTCATTCTGAACGGAGCGCAGCGGAGTGAAGAATCTGAAACGGCACCCACAACGGTACTCACCGAGATTCCTCGCTTCGCTCGGAATGACACGGATCTCCGCGGATCCCAACACGGATCTCCACGGACCCAAAATGGGGTCTTGATCCGGACGATAACGTCCAGTTAACAAAATAGAAAGGCAATCACCTTGGCATCAAACGATTACCGGCATCGGCCGGAGGTTCAAGCGCGATCCGTTGAAGTTCTCTACGACGACGGAGTTCCGTTCCGAGACCTCAACAAAAATGGCATTATAGACACCTACGAAGACTGGCGACAGCCGGTTGAGGCACGTGTCGCCGATCTGCTTTCTCAAATGACGTTGGACGAGAAGGCCGGGATGCTGATGATTGACCAGTTGAACGCCGACGCAGGCGGGCAGGTCCCGCTCTTGGCGGGCAAGTTGCTCTTCGAGGAGAAGATGACCCGCTTCATCCTCCGGAACACCGTGACGAACTCGCCCGGGGACACTGGCCACCCGTTCTTCGGAGCGCAGGTGACGCCGTACGAAATGGCGCAGTTCACTAACGCCGTGCAAGAGATGTGCGAATCTACGCGTCTCGGAATCCCGGCGATCTTCAAATCGAACCCACGCAACCACTTCGAAGAAGGTGGGATGGGGGGACTAGATGCCTCCGTCGGCGCATTCTCCGCCTGGCCTAAAGAGGCCGGTCTTGCGGCAACGCGCGACATGGACCTCATCAGCGAGTTCGCCCAAACGGTCGCAAGCGAGTGGGCAGCACTCGGCATTCGCGGAATGTACGGATACTGCCTCGATCTTTCGACTGAACCCCGGTGGTTCCGCATCACCGAGACCTTCGCGCAAGATGCCGACCTCGTAAGTGAGATCGCCACGGTTCTGGTCAAGGGCATACAGGGCGAATCGCTTGACCACCGCAGCGTCCAAGTCACGATGAAACATTTCCCAGGTGGTGGACCCCAAGAGGGCGGCGCCGACCCACACTTCGAGTTCGGCAAGTACCAAGCGTATCCGGGCGACAATTTCGACTACCACTTCAAGCCATTCGTCGCCGCAATCGAGGCTGGCGTTTCGTCGATCATGCCGTACTACGGCGTACCGGTGGGGCAGAAGTACTTGCCGAACGACGTCGGTATGTCGTTCTCCAAGGGCATCACGACAGAGTTATTGCGGGAGAAGCTAGGCTTCGAAGGCAACGTCAACTCCGACACCGCAATCGCCACAACTATGCCTTGGGGCGTAGAAGACAAACCCGTCGGCGAACGGGTAGCGATGGCGATCAACGCTGGCGTGGACCTGCTATCCGGGTTCAGCGACAACCAGCAGATGATGGCTCTAATCGACGCCGGCATCATCTCCGAGCAGCGACTCGATCAAGCGGTCAGTCGATTGCTGACCGAACAGTTCAAACTCGGCCTGTTTGAAAATCCCTTCGTTGAACCGAACCGAGCAGGATACATCCTCGGCAGCCGCATCACGCAAGCCAAGGCTAACGAAGCACAACGTAAGGCCATCGTCCTCCTCCAAAACCGCAAAAACGTGCTGCCATTGGAGACGCCCTCGCCGAAACCTCAGCCAGACCCGTTCGCGTTGCTCGGCTTTCATCAAGATCCGACCGACGAGCCAGAGATTGAACCTGTTACCAAGCAGATCTACGTCATGGGCATGGATCCAGAAGTGGTTGCAGGGTCCGAATGGAACGAATATGAAGTCGTCTCTGGCGACTACGATGCCGACGCTGGGGAATCCAGACCAGTCGTGCCCGAGGGCACGAATTACGCCATCATTCGGGTCGTCGTCGGCAACAATAGCAAGATTGGAGGCGGATTCCTGCCCGTTCCAGACCCGGAAGAGCTGGATGTGATCGCTTTCTCCGACATGGAAAAGTCCAACTCGTGGACGGTCACGCCTAGCTTGGCCGACATCAACGGCGTCATGTCAGAAATCGGAGCCGACCGCACGATCGTAGCGATCCGCTTCCGCCAACCATTCGTCGTTGACGAAGCAAGTGGCCTCAGAGACGCCGGTGCCGTCATAGCGACTTTCGGATCAAGCGATGCGGCATTGATGGATGTACTGACCGGCAAACACTTGCCACAAGGCAAACTGCCCTTCGCCCTGGCCAATAGTGCGGAAGCCATCCTCCGACAGAACTCGGACGTGCCGGGCTATGTCGAAGAGGACACGCTGTACCCGTTTGGGCATGGGTTGGGTTACTGAGGGACTGCCGGTAGTCGACCAAGTGCGTTCGGTACTGCTCGTAAAATTAAGAGATTATGGTCAACTTGCAAGTAACAGACGTTCCAGACGAGTTGTATCAACGTATTCGTTGGTTAGCCGCCAAACGGAACTCCTTTGTCAGTTCGGTGATCCTTGAAGCGGTTGATCGTGAGATACGGCAGGAAGAGTGGTGGAATCGTTGGGACTCTCTCCCGAAATTCGATGGCGAAGTTGATTCTGTCGCTTTGATTCGGGAGGTCCGCGAAGAGAACGATCGGAAGCTAACTGAATATTGGGATCAGTGAGAAAGTGAAAATCGCACTTGATGCTAACCCATTTGCTCCCAATCTTCATTGCAACGGCAACCAAGGCTGCCACCAGTGCGGCGAATCGGTCAGTCGAACCTCATCCACCCATTTGACCCAGTCGTAGCCGCGTCTTCCCGGCGCGACGAGGCGCACCGGCGCGCCGTGTCCGTGCCACAGTGGCTCGTTGCCGACTCGAGTAGCTAACATCAAGTTCCCGAATTCCGACGACGCGTATCGCCGCGTGTAGCCCGTAACCGAGTGCACGATGCAACTCTGCGCTTCGAGATTCATCCCCGCAGCCTCGAGAAGCTCTAACAGATTCACGCCACTCCAGAATTGGTGGGAGTACCAGCCGCCTGTGCAATCCAGCGTCGCTTCGATTTCAGAGATTCCGAATCCCAGGCCTCCGTTCTCGAGATCGAGAAGTGTCAACGAGGTTGATGCGCCGTCGGTATCGGTGATCTTCAGCCGATATCGAGCGGTGTCGATCTCGATTGGTTTGTCGTTGAGCCACGATGTAGTCGGGAAGCGGTTGCCTTCGTATGAGCGTCGTTCGTGAGAGCCGGTGAAACGTCGGTCGGCACCTAGGGTAGGGATCGCCCGGATCGCGTTCTCACTTACGACCCAAGCCACGGTGCCAGCAGCGAGGACCGAGCTAAACCGCACGACTTCGCGTCGTTCGGCGCTGTAACCGACGCGGAACCGGGCGGTGTAAAACCATGCATGCCAGGCAATAAACGGCATGATGGCGGCCCCGGCATAGATGTGCAGACTCATGCCGGTGACTCCCTCGACCGACCAGAATCCACCCGTGCTCCAGACCACACCTATGCTCAGCGTCATCAAAAGGAGCGCCGAAACGATGATCGCAACGTTGCGCGGCCTACCCCTCGGCGGTCGTTTGAGCGAATGTAAAGCCAAGACCGTTTTCCAACCGAGAACGGCGATGATGCTGTAACCAAGGACGCTGTGAATCTGCAGCACGATCTCGTTGCGTGCGTTGCCGCTCATCAATCCGACCGCGCCGGTGACAAACTCGCCTGCGACGAGAGCGAGGAGAATGAGATTTACCCACTTATGACGCATCGAAGCCCTCTGAAGGTGGTTTGCGTAACCTCACTTGTAATGAAATCTGGGCGAACTCGCGGCGATCCCCCGTTGTCCGGCCGGTTTGGATTCCGGCTTTCGCCGGAATGACGGTGGTTGTGCACAAATCCCTTTGAGTGGGATGGTACGTGAAATGTGGGGGCGTTTAGACGTCGTCCATCTTTTCCGGTGTCATGAGTTCCCAGAACTCGATCTCTTGGCTCTCGATGTGCTCCCGTACTTGCCCGCCGACCTGTAGTGCTTCCCGTGGGATCCTTCCGCCCGACGTGTATGGCGATCCGAGCGAATCTTGTGTCCACTCCAGCACGACCTGATCAGGCTCGCCGGGAACGGTGCCGGCATTGAAATAGACCGTACCCGAGGAACGACCGGCCGCCTCGTAGATTTTCTGTTGCTTCTGAACTAGTGAAGCCACGAGTTTGCCTTGGCGGTGCTTGGTTTTGTAGACCCTTCGGAGCATGTACATTGAACGTCCTCGCACTTTGATTGTGTTCTACGAGAGAAACCCTTGTCGGCTCAAATAAAACGCGTTTCAAGCGTAGCGGTTACCATAATATGCTGAATTCCCTGACCCATTCCCACTCAATTCGCAAACACCTTGAAAATAGGCATCAATCGAGAAACCGCGCCCGGTGAAAACCGCGTTGCCGCAACTCCGGATCTGGTGTCGAAGTTGGTGTCTGCCGGGCACGACGTCGCAGTGCAGAGCGAAGCAGGGGTCAACGCAGGATTCCCAGACAAGGTGTACGCAGAAGCGGGTGGTTCGCTTGAAGATTCGTCTACCGATGTCGCCGGATCATCCGATTTGCTGCTTCAAGTTGGCAAGCCTTCAGACGACGAAATCGGCTCCTTGCGGAGCGGTTCTGTACTTGCGGCAACCTTGGATGCACGCCGAGATTCGGCGACGATCGACGCGCTCGCCGAGACCGGCGTCACGGCATTCGCGATGGATCTCGTACCGCGTATTGCACGGGCGCAGAGCATGGACGTGTTGTCATCTCAGGCATCGATTGCCGGTTATAAGTCCGTTTTGATGGCGGCCGACTCGATGAGTCGGTTCTTTCCGATGATGATGACGGCAGCAGGGACTATTCCTCCGGCGCGCGTCCTGATCCTAGGTGCCGGCGTCGCTGGACTACAGGCGATCGCCACTGCGAAACGCCTCGGTGCCGACGTCTATGCTTTCGATGTCCGAGCGGCTGCTGGCGAACAGGTAGAAAGCCTAGGTGCCAAGTTCATCGCACCTCCCGACAGCGACGATGCTGAAACTGCAGGCGGTTACGCACGAGCTCAGACCGAGGACGAAAACGCCCGTCAACGCAAATTTCTAGCCGAACACATCGTCCGCGCGGATGCCGTCGTTACGACGGCAGCGATCCCTGGACGAACAGCGCCTTTGTTGATTGAGACTGAGACCGTCGAAGCTATGAAGCCCGGCAGCATCGTCATCGATCTTGCGGCTGAGACTGGCGGGAACGTCGAAGCGACCGTTGCCGGCGAAGATGTTGACATCAACGGTGTGACCGTCAAAGGGCCGGTCAACGTCCCTTCAATGATGCCGTATCACGCCTCGGTGACCTATGCCCGCAACTTGGAATCGCTGATGACGCTCATCATCGGTGAAGATCTGGCTTTGTCAATCGATTTCGAAGACGAAGTCGTTGATGCGATGTGCGTTACACACGGCGGCGAGGTCCGCGGACACACCATAGGACGATGATCACAGGAGGCGAAAATGTCGATT
Organism: uncultured Dehalococcoidia bacterium; assembly: GCA_951812795.1. Classification (GTDB taxonomy): domain Bacteria; phylum Chloroflexota; class Dehalococcoidia; order Lucifugimonadales; family Lucifugimonadaceae; genus Bin127. The sequence goes on along the minus strand of OX638325.1, from coordinate 507,338 downwards.
GAGGAACTCCTACTCGCGCTGGCCGTTTTCGTTTTGGCCATTTTCGTCGGATATCTCACGATCACGCGCGTCCCGCCCACCTTGCACACGCCTCTGATGTCTGGTTCCAACGCTATTTCAGGAATCGTGATCGTTGGCGCAATCATTGTGGCCGGATCTGTCGGAGGTCTGCTCGGCGCGATCTTAGGAGTGGTGGCTGTCGCATTGGCGACCATCAACGTGGTTGGCGGCTACCTCGTGACTGACCGGATGTTGCGCATGTTCCACCGCAGCGATGAGGAACGCTAACCCCGGGCCATGGACGAATCCACGAAGATTCTCGACAACGTAACGCTCGCCGCGTATATCGTCGCTTCCGTCCTCTTCATCGTCGGACTGCTTTGGCTGCGGTCGCCCGAAACTGCACGCGCGGGAAACCGGCTCTCGGCTTTGGGAATGCTAATAGCCGTCGTCTTCACCGTTGTCGACCGCGACATCGTCAGCTACGAATGGATAATCGTCGGTCTGATCGTTGGCGCGTTGATCGGTGCGATAGCCGCCCGACGGGTCCAGTTGACCGCCATGCCGCAGATGGTCGCCATATTCAACGGCTTCGGCGGGGCTGCATCAGCCCTCGTGGCGGGCGCGCAGATCCTCAGCCAGAACGACACCGGCGACGTCGAGCCGGTGGTCAGCGTCACCGTCGCACTCTCCGTATTGATCGGATCGCTGACCCTCACCGGCAGCCTCATCGCTTTCGGAAAACTCCAAGGCATCGTCGCGACGCAACCCGTCCTGATTCCGATACGTCACGTCATCACCGCGGTGTTGGTCATCGGCGGGTTGGCAACGGCGGGAATACTAATATACGACCCAAACCTCGAATGGGCGCTCATCGCGATGGCTATCATCGCGCTCATCATCGGTGTGTTGATCGTGATTCCGATAGGCGGCGCCGATATGCCCGTCGTCATCGCGCTCCTGAACTCATATTCCGGGCTAGCCGCTGCGGCAACCGGGTTCGTGATCGACAACCCGATGCTGATAATCGCTGGCTCGCTCGTCGGCGCTTCGGGACTGATACTCACCCGCATCATGACCCGAGCAATGAACCGATCGCTCGGAAACGTCATGTTCGGCGGCTTCGGGGTCGCCGACTCGACCGGCGGCGCGGCACCGGGAGCAACCGCGGCCGATCGACCCGTCAGATCCGTAAACGCCGCCGAGGCCACAATACTCCTCGGATTCGCCGATTCGGTCATCTTCGTGCCCGGTTACGGCCTTGCCGTCGCGCAGGCGCAGCACCAGGTTCGAGACTTGGCCGACATGCTCAAAGAGCGTGGTGCAGAGGTCCGGTACGCCATCCACCCCGTCGCCGGAAGAATGCCGGGACACATGAACGTTCTTCTAGCCGAAGCCGATGTCCCCTACGACGAGTTGAAGGATCTCGACGAGATCAACGACGATTTCAGGCGAGCTGACGTTGCCGTAGTGGTCGGAGCGAATGACGTGACAAACCCAGCCGCGCGAACCGACCGCAGCAGTCCGATTTACGGCATGCCGATATTGAATGTCGATCAAGCACGATCGGCAATCGTGTTGAAGCGGTCAATGGCGTCTGGATTCGCTGGGGTGGAAAACGAGCTATTCCACATGGAGAACACAATGATGCTCTTCGGCGATGCAAGAGCGTCTGTCGAGAACCTGCTATCTGAGATGAAAGAGCTCTAACCTCGGTTACGAGAGGGAAAACCGGCATGAAAATCCACGGCGTAGGCCAAATCTCGATTTCAGTCACTGATGTCGACAAGGCGGTTGAGTTCTACCGTGACACGCTTGGCATCAACTTCCTGTTCCAAGTCCCCGGCGCCAATCCGATGGCTTTCTTCGACTGCTCCGGCACTCGCCTCTACATCAATCTACCTGAGAATCCCGAGCAAGCTGGCACCTCTGTCATCTATTTCCAAGTAGATTCGGCAAACGAAGCCGCTGAGGATTTAGCCATACGCGGTGTCACCATCGAATCCGAACCCCACATCATCTACCAGACCGAGAACTACACCCTCTGGATGGCATTCTTCCGCGACCCAGACGGCAATCTCATGGCCGTCATGAGCGAAGAGGGCGAGTTGATGGGGTAGGTACGACGATCACCAATTCGTCGGAACCGACCGAAAATTCACTTGCGGTTCGAGAGAAGAAGCCGTAATCCCAGCGCGACCAGCACGACGGCGAATGGGATCCAGACGTAGCGGGGCGATAGTTCGATGATGTTGAACGCCCAAAGCAAGACCCACACGCCGATCACTAGAAACAGCACGCCGCAACCGATCCTGGGCCACTCGTTGTTTTTCTTCATTCCAAATCCGAATTGGGAGTAGTAGACGCGGATCGGTGGCCTTCGACGGTCGGGAAGCCTCGGATCATCATCAGAATCATGCCGGGAGTTCAATCTGTCTCGGCGTGTTGCTGTTTCTGCGCTTCTTCGTAGGCTCTAAGTTCGGGGATAGTTAACCCCCGGCCTTCTTGCTTTGCTTTGAGCCAACGCCTGAACGACTTTTCGCTTTCGCGCGAACGCCAACCGACTAGAAGTGCTTCGACCAAGATGTCCTCGTCCAAATCCGGCCAGCGGATCGCATCGCCATCGCCTTTGAGATGCCAATTGTCTCTTTCGGCTTGTGTGGCGTGAACCAACCGCGGGTACCAAGACAACGGCGCGCTGACAACGCGTCCATCGGCTAGCTCAGCGGTAAGGGATTCGCTTGAGCAACTGATATCGACGGCCAGTGCTTCGTTAGTTTTCGGTGCCGAAATGGCCATACCATTCCTCTAAGATCAAATCGTGGTTACTTTCTATTATCCGCGTAATTCGCCGGATTTCTGAGCGACCGAATCCACCATCGTCGGCCAATTGCGTCGGAGCTAACCAAAACTTCGCATGATTGCGGTCTCGTCGAACATGCACATGTGGCGGCTCGGTAGCGTCCCGCGAATAAAATCTGAATCGATACGGTCCTTCGCTGAAAACGGTTGGCATAGATTTCTGGAAAGATTTATCTTTCCGTACCTCCTTGCTTGAATGGGAGGAGAAAATTATCGAAGATCCCTCGACAGTGTTATTCGGTTTGGATTGAAATCGAACAATGTTAAACCGATGCGCATCGGCGTCACCAAGCCCCGTGCAGATGATCGGGCGGCGTCATCGGTTCTTTGTTCCAGAGCGTCTCCAACGTGTATCGCGGCTCCCATCCCAAAATCCGGCGGGTCTTTTCGCTATTGAATTTATGGTGCGGAGTTTCAGGGAACGTAAAGAACGTCTCGCATCGGGAGGGCAGACGTTCGAGCGGTACTTCTAGTGCCGCTTGGATCGCCGTACCGCAGTCCGTCCACGCCGTGGTGAAAGGCGTCATATCTTCGTGATGGACCGCTTCAGGGATGCCGCGTCCGAGTCCCCAGTTCCATGTGTGGCGCATGTTGTAGTACAGCATCGTGATCACGTAAATGCCGAATTGCTCGCTGAAGACGCGGCAGATCTCCTGACCGAGTCCCTTGGAGTGCGCGTAGAGACGCGTGCCGAACTGCGGCGGCATGTCGGGTTTGAGATCGAAATCCCAGTTCTCGTACGTCTCGCCGACCAGTTGGAAATGCGGTCCAGTGTTGATGACTCGTTGGATGCCGTGCACCCGTGCCGCTTCCATCATGTTGTAGTTGCCACGGGTGCTTACATCGAATGCCAGCCTACGGTCTTCCCGCAGCACCGAAAGGTTGATGATCGCGTCGCAACCTTCTGCCGTTGCGACGACACCATCGAGATCGTCGGCACTGACCTGTCTGAATTCGCCGTCGAAACCATCATCAGGCGGGTTAATGTCGGTCAGGATGATTTCATGGCGATGCTTCAATGCCTTGACCACCCAAGGGCCAAGCATGCCGCATCCTCCGAGAATGAGAACTTTCATCGTTCGAGTTCCTTCCAAAGTGACGCGGACGCTAAAAACCCAGCGTCATTGCGGCTTTCGCCGTGGTGTAGCGTTGGTTGACAATTGACGATTGGATGTGAATATCTTGCCAAGGTTCAATGTCCGCTTCCAAAGCGGCAATCACGGCACGACCGAGGTCTTGCGAACATAACGGGGCGTCGCCTGAGCCTTCACCGATCGCATCTGGACCACCGTCAATCAGTGGCCATCCGAGCCTAAGATTGACGACTTCGAACTTTCGGTCCCTGGCGTATTCTTTGCAAATGATCTCGACGAGATGAGCGCACAGCAGGTTGATATCGCTCGCGACCGGTTTGCTACGCCATAACTCGGTGACGACCAGATTCTCCTCATACGCCTCCATCAATCGAAGAGTGCTGAGATTGATGACCCGCTTCACGCCGGCATTGGCGGCTGCCCAGAAAAGGTTGTAGGTTCGGCGTGTGTAGTAATCGAGATGGAAGCTCACCGGCATCTCGACCTCGTCCTGATAGCCGACATTGATGATGGCATCGATCCCCGCAACCAACTCATCAGTCTTTTCGTCATGCTCGAGCGAACACACGACGACATCCTGCTCATCGTATGGTGCCATCGAAGTAAGCCGAAGATTGTGGCCAGAGTCGGCGAGTTGATCGACGACGGCACGGCCGATTGCAGTTGGCGATCCGTTGATTAAGACATTCATGGGCATCGTAGAGGTTGCGGGTGTCGGGTTCTGCGAAGATGATATCGCGTGGATGATGCTGATGCTACGCTGATATTCCATGATCTCCAATCTGAACCGCATTGCATCGACCGAGGTGGTGTAGAGATGTGTGGGCGCTTCGGGCTCTTCACGGATCTCGCCGAACTGGTCGAACTGCTCGGTATCGAGGTGGCGATGCCGCCTGACGCCTATGTGCCTCGGTGGAACATCGCACCGACGACTCCCGTACTGACGATTAGCGAGACAGAAGGTGCCCGAACTGGGGCAATGATGCGCTGGGGTTTGATACCGATCTGGGCCAAACCAGATACCGCTTTCAAGCGTCCGATGTTCAACGCCCGGTCCGAGACGATCGACGAGCGACTCATGTTCAGAGATTCCTTCACAAAAAGGCGATGCCTAGTCCCGGCAAACGGTTTCTTCGAGTGGCGACGCGACGGGAAATCCAAGAAGCCGATGTGGATCTACGATGCCGAGTCGCAGATCGTCACCTTCGCCGGCATCTGGAGCCGCTGGCACGGTCCCGATGGCATCGTCGAGTCTTGTGCCATTTTGACGACCGCGCCGAACTCCTTGATGGAGCCGATCCACAATCGCATGCCCGTAATCCTCGACGAGGATTGGGCCGCCATATGGCTCGACGACGCGGCCGACAAAGCCGTACTGCTCGAAGCCCTGAAGCCGCGCGAGTGGGAGACGATGACCACTCGCGAGGCGAATCCGGCTGTAGGCTCGGCGCGAAACTACGGCCCGTACCTTGTCGAACCGCAAAGCACGCTGTTCTGATAGTTGACCTTGGGAGTGCCGTCTGTGTATGAAAAACTGAAGTGACGCTTCAGAAATACATGAAAGATTGAAGTAATCATGCAGAAATACATGATAATATGAAGTAACACTTCAGTATTTCATCGCATGATGGGTCGATGTTCAGCAGAAATCTACAGTTGCCGCCCTCGGGAAAAGAGTCGTTTTTCCTCTGGGGACCGCGGCAGACCGGAAAGACGACGCTCCTGCGTGAGCGCTATTCCGGTTGCAAGTGGCTCGACCTGCTCAAGAGCGATGAATACGTCCACTACTCGGCACATCCGGAAAGACTGCGACACGAGATCGAAGCTGAAGGACCGCGACCCGAGAAGCAGATCGTGATCGATGAGGTGCAGCGCGTCCCAGAACTGCTAAACGAGGTGCATTGGTTGATCGAGAACCACCGGCTCAATTTCGCGCTCTGCGGCTCCAGTGCGAGAAAGGTGAGACGCGGCGGAGCCAATTTGCTCGGCGGCAGGGCGTTCAGGTACGTGATGCATGGATTGACCGCCGGGGAACTCGGCCGCGAGTTCGATCTGGACCGGCTGCTCAACCACGGTTACCTGCCGCGGGCGTATGAGTCCAGCGAACCGACGCGAGTGCTCGACGCCTATGTGGCCGACTATCTGGAACACGAGATCGCCGCGGAAGGATTGGTGCGTCGACTTCCCGTATTCGCTCAATTTCTCGACGCCGCGGCTTTGAGCGACGGTGATAACGTCAACTACACGAACATCGCTTCGGACTGCGGCGTTTCAAACAACACCGTCAAGGGCTATTTCGAGATCCTCGAAGACACGCTGCTCGGCACTTGGTTACCGGCTTATCGGCGGCGTGCCAAACGCCGGGTGGTAAAGTCGCCTAAGTTCTACTTCTCCGATGTGGGTATGGTCAATCGGTTAGCGCGCCGCGGCGCGTTGATCGCTGGCTCCGAGCAGTACGGGAAAGCGTTCGAAAACTGGGTCCACCACGAGTTGGCTGCGTACATCAGCTATCGAAATGTCGACGCCAATTTGACGTATTGGGGACTGACTAGCCAAACCGAAGTCGACTTCTTAATCGATGACCTCTCGGTCGCCATCGAGGCGAAATCGAGCGCTAACATCGGCAATCAACATCTTAGGGGGATACGGTCGATAGCGGTAGAGTACCCTGAGATTGCCCAACGCGTCGTTGTGTGCCGGGAGCAACGCGCGCGGTTGACCGATGACGGGATATTGATCCTGCCCGCCGAACGCTTCATCGAACGCCTTTGGAGTGGCGACCTGCTCGGTTGATCCGACCCTCATCCAGTTGTGCGGATCGGTTGCCGACAAGAGTGCCACGGTCATCCAAGCCCAAAGAGCGCAGTAGAGTTGCCAACCAACTGTGCTTCCCATTCCGGTTGTTACATTACCGTGTCCGGATACGACCGGGATTTCGCAGTGATTCCGCTTCAAATGCGGTGCGTGGCAACTGATCACCCCAGTATCGACAACTACGCAATCCACGATTCATCGAAACAGTCGTCAGATCGTTAGTTGGTGGTAAAGTCGTATCCACTTGAGATGCGACGAAGGGAACGAAAATTACAGTCTGGAGGAGACGCGATGGCGATGATTACGGTGCCTAGGATGGGCGGTTTAGCGCTGATAATTGGCTCGGCTCTGTACATCATTTCGACTTTTTTGTCACCGGGCGTCGTGATTGACGGGGCTGCTGCGACAGATCTATATGCCTATGTCGACGCAATCGGTGATGCTCCGCTGTTGGCCGGGTTTGCGTCAATGTTGGGAGCCGTGGCGGCGTTGATATTGCTGTGGGGACTGGTGGTAATGTGGCAGACCGCGCAGAGTCCATGTGCTCTGGACACGTTCGTGAAATTCGGGTTGGCGGGCGTCATGCTCGCCGTGATCTCCTTGTTGATGTCCCAAGCATTCACCTACGCGACTTCGCATGTGGTCGAGCACGGCATCGGACTCGGTGCCGGCGCAGACCAGAAGGAGTCCTTGAGAGCGATAGGAGTCCAAATGCAGTCGGTCGCCGGGGCCGCCCGGGCGATGGCTTCTGTTGCAGGTCTGATCGGGTATCTGGTTCTCGGATTTGCGTACGCCAGGAAGTTCAAACCGGGAGCGTACAGGATCATGGCGCTGATCGTCGGAATCGGAGCAATTGTCTCGCTGATTGGCTTGGTCTTGACCGAGCCATTCCATGGACTCATCGATACCTTGTCGCCGATTTTCATGGCGCTGTCGTTGCTGTATCTGGTCTGGTGGATCGTCATGGGGATCGGGGTTTATCAAGAGCGCTTCGGCCTCCAAATAGGTGTGACGCCCGAGCACTAGCCAACTGCCACGGGGGATCACTCCCCACGTCGCACATGGCCATAACGACGCGATTGTACGGTAAACTGCCGCCATCGGTACCGTTTCAACACGACTTGGGAGTCACGTCATGGGCATTGCACCAATCATCGAACGCATTGAGCTTTCGAGATACCGCATCCCGACGTATGACTTGGCGACCGATGTCAGTTTCGCCATGGGGCAGTTCTACCAACCCGGCGCGCACGGAACAAGAGGGCGGGTCGGCATCAAGATTCACACCGATCAAGGTGTCACCGGTGAATACATGAGCGGCGCACCCGCGACCTACGAGCAGATCCTCATGTTCGTCAATTTCCTAGTCGGCAAGAGCGCGCTGGAGAGAGAACGCTTTTACAACCAGGCGAAATCGATCCTCAGAAAGAACGACCGCATGGGCATCGGCCCCATCGATGTCGCGCTCTGGGATCTCGCCGGAAAGTACCACAACGCACCCATATACCAGCTCCTCGGCGGCCACCGAAAGAAGCTGCCTTGCTACGCCAGCACCTATCACGCCGACCGAGAACCCGACGGCCTCAGCAACCCTGAAGCATACGCCGACTTCGCCCAACAGTGTCTCGAGATGGGCTATCCCGGCTTCAAAATCCACTCTTGGGGCGAGGTCGATATCAAACGTGAGATCGACACCGTCCGCGCTGTAGGGGAGCGCGTCGGTGGCAAGATGGCGCTCATGACCGATCCGTGCTGTGTCTACGACACCTTCGCCGACACCTTGGCGGTCGGACGCGCCTGCGACGATTACAACTACTACTGGTACGAAGACCCGATGCGCGATGGCGGCGTATCACTCTGGGCTCACAAGCAGTTGAAAAAGATGATCAAAACGCCGCTTCTCCAAGGTGAACACGTCCATCTGGTCGAGGCGCACACCGACATGGCCATCGCGGAAGCCACCGACTTCTGGCGCGCCGACTCCGACTACGACGGGGGCATTACCGGCGTCATGAAGATCGCCCACGCCGCCGAAGGGTTCGGCATGGACCTTGAACTCCACATCTCAAGCCCTCCCCATCGCCACTGTATGGCCGCTATCCGCAACTCGAACTTCAACGAAATGGGCCTAGTACACCCCAAAATCGTCGAGACCGGACCCGGCCTCTATAAATCCGACTACGCAGACCAGATCGACTCCATCGACAAAGACGGCAACGTCACCGTCCCTGAAAGCCCCGGCCTTGGCGTCGAATACGATTGGAAAGGCCTTGAGCGGTACCGCGTGGACTCGGTTGTGATCACATAGAGCGCTCCGAAATCACCTGCAACGCCGCGCTCGGCATGTCTACCGCCGCCATTCCGCGATGTTCCACAACTCGCTGTCCCAAGCGTTCATCCGCACGCCCTTCAGCGTCTCGAGATGCGCCGACACCGATCCGCGGTTGACCAGCGGAATTTCGACGTAGCTTTGGACGTATAAATCATTGAGCCGCTTGATCAATTCATCGCGTGCCACCCCGGTCGGGATGGCAGTAAACCGTTCGTAGACGTCGTCGTAATCCGGGTCGCAAGCCCGTGCGATATTCCCAAGCGACCAGTAGTCTTCGCGGGTCGGCACGTGATTGCAGATCAAATCCGACAGATATGATTGCGGATCGATGCCCGTACCGTTCGCATACATCTGCACGTCGGCGAAGAACCTGCGGTATGTCATCGCCGCGTCGTCGATCGGATCACCACCGAAAAACAGCGCCGCGTCGTGATGCGTGATCGTCACATCGATCCCGATTAGCGACCACCACTCGCTGATCAATTCTTGGGTCGTCTGCCGCACATCGTTGGTCGAAGTTTGGAAAACGACGCTCAGCGGCGTCCCGTTGAACTCTCGGACGCCGTCGCCGTTGGTGTCTACCGCGCCAACATTGTCAAGCAGCCGATTCGCCGTGGCAATGTCCTGTGTCAGACATTCATCGTTTGCGGACGATACATAGTTAGGAGGCCCGGTAATCAGGTTGCAAGTCGCTTGGCCCGCCACGCCATAGAGGTCGGCAGCCAGCCGCTCACGGTCGATTGCCATGGACATCGCTTTACGAATATCCTCGTTTGATAGAAACGGATGCGCATTGTTCCCGTTCATATATTCCGATCTGTCATCACCCAACGCCGGATCAGGATTGGTCTGATTCAGGACGACGCGTTCCACCAAGCTCGAGAACGCAACGACCGTTGTACCGTCGCCCATGCCCTCGAGACGATTCAATTCGTCCGGCGCGATCTGAAGATTCCACGCGTAGTCTGTTTCGCCCGTCTCCAACACCGAACGCGCCGCGCTCAACGCGTCGCCGCCACCCCTCAGCACTACTCGATCGAAATACGGCTCGTCGCCTCGATACTCTGGGTTGCGCTCGTAGACTGCCTCCTCGTTCGGCGTGAAGTTCACTATCCGGTACGGGCCGGCGCCAATCGGTTCAAATCGTTGGTCGCAAGAACTTTCGGCTGACAGACAATTCTCGAACTGCGCCGCACTGATGATCGGGTTCCCGCTTCCAACGAACGCCGCGTTCGGGTAGGGCGTCGGCGCCTCAAACGTGATCCTGACCGTTTCGCTATCGATCGCTTCAACGTTAGTTATGCCATCGAACGAACTCTCTCTGGTGCAACCGGTGTTCGGATTGGTGCAGTATCGCCAAGTAAACACCACGTCGTCAGCTGTGAGACCGCTGCCATCCGACCACTTCAGCCCTCTTTTCAATGTCCAGGTAATCGAGGTCAGGTCCGAAGAAACGCCTTCACCGACCACGGGAACTGACGACGCCAAAACTGGAACGATGTTTCCGCTTGGGTCGTACCGGGCTAGCGGCTCCAAAGTTATCGCCGCCGCATCGATGTCTTTGATGCCCCCGGAATGGTAGGCGCTGGGCACCGACGGCGCTTGCCAGTAGACGATCGTCAGCACCTTTTCCTCTTCTTGGAATCTCAGCTGGCAGGACAAAATCGTCAACGCGACTACCAGCATGGCGACAATAACCTTCAATCGGTTCTGCATGACAGGTGTCCTGATTAATCTCGATACCGAACAGCTACGAAATCAAATTGATTACTTAGCAATCGAAAGAAGATTCTAAAACCGTAATTGAAATGACAGATTCTTCAGTGAGGATAACTTGAAAAACACACGTAGATTTTCAGTTTTCCCCAAAACAGCGAACTAAACCGACATTCAAAAGACAAACCGCTTTGCGTCCTCGGAATCGTTATATCTAGCTCGACTCCGAAACGTCGATTTCAATTGCTTCCAGTCCCTCGTTCTCCGACTCACCCGCAGCGCTTGGCAGCTCATCCCATTCACGCGCCAAATAGCGAATCACATCCCGGCCCATCGATACCAACGGAGGACCGAATATTATTCCCCAAATCCCAAAGAAATGACCGCCGACGATGATTACGAAGATCACCGCTACCGGATGAAGATTCAAAGTCCCGGCCTGTACCCGCGGCACCAGCAAGGTGTTCTCCACCAGTTGAACACCAAGGTAGAGCACCGCCACCCAGATCACCTTTTCTGGCGCGGTTGCTAAAGTCACCAGAATTCCCGCTGCACCTCCGATCAACGGTCCGACTATCGGGATCATCTCCGACACACCTGCTATAACCCCCAACACCGCCGCGAATGGAACCCCCATCGCCATTAAACCGATCGTCACCGCAATCCCCACGATCGCTCCCAATATCAGTTGCCCACGCAAATACCCGCCGACAGCCTTGTCACCGATCTTTGCCACGTCTACCAGGTACGGTCGCAACGCTTTGGGAAACGGCGAAAGCAAACTTGAACCCACCTGTTTCGAATCCTTGACGAAGTAGAAAATCAGCACCGGCATCGTCGCGAATCCGATGATCAACGCAAACGTTTCAGAGACCAATCCGACGGTGTTCGGCAACACCTCCCAAGCGGCATCCACGAGGATAGCGCCCGCGCCCGCGATGTTTTCTTCGATCTGAACACGCACTTCATCAGGAACCAATTCAGCGTTCTCGCCGATCCAACGTTCGATGGTCATACGTGAAGAATTGAAGAACGTCGGGAAATTGTCTATGAAATCCTTCCCCTGTTCGATCGTCGGCGGTATCACTATCACCATCGAACCTGCAAATATGCCGATTGCCAAGAGGAATATAAACCCGACCGCAATCCCACGACTCAGTCCCGGGCGTCTGTCGCTCCACGGCATCACCCGCACAATCACGTTCGCCAACGGGAGCAACACGTAGGCGATCAACGCACTGAACATCACCGTGATCAACACCGATCCCAACACGTAGAAAAGCACCAGCAACGCGACAAAAACAGCCGCCGCGCTCAACATCAAGAAGCGCTTGCGTTTCAGCTCTTGGTTCAATTCATGGCCCCCACCGATCTACGACACCTATATAGGTTGACACAACCTCCAATCAAGCCGCCGCGGGAATAGCCAGATCAGGCAAGGGCAAGGGAGGACGTTGCGACTCTTCCACGGCTCGCATCTGGTCTTCGGACAATGGTGCAAACCGTTCTGCCGCGTCTAACACCTTCGGCAAGAGGCTGATCTCACCGCAACTCGGTGCGGTGTGCACTCCATGGGAGAGCACCCACCACAACGAAGCATCGATATCCGACTGCTCACGATGAGGATCGTACCAAGTGTTCGTCTGCTTCTCGCCGTCGCCCCAACCGCCACGAGCGATCATCTTGATCGTCTGCACCCCGATATTCCGCTCTTCACATACCGCAAGGAGTCTCTCCGTCACATCTCGGTAACCGGCATCCCTCGCCGCCGCTGGGTTCAACGGAAACATCACCGTATCGAAATCGAAACGTTCCAACGCTTCGAGAATCGTCCCCGGAACCTCGGGACCGTGCCCGGTGATTCCGAGCCATTTCGTCAACCCCTGCTCCCGCATCTCAACAAGCGTTTCAAGCGAACCACCCGGAGCGGTCGCCAACTCCAACTGCTCCATGTTCCCCACCGAGTGAAGCTGAAACAGGTCGAAATCTCCGATGTTCATCCGTCGCATGATGCTTTCGACATCCCGCCAAGCACCGTCTCGATCACGAACTGCGGTCTTCGCACCCACGAAAGTACCACGCTTGCGAATCTCCGGCATCCAAGGAGCCACCCGTTCCATTGCGTGCCCATAGGTCGGCGCAATATCGAAGTGGTTCACTCCAGCATCCAATACCAACTGAATCGCCGGGTCTGCCGCATCTTGGCCCACATATCCCACCGCGTACGTTCCGAACGAAACGACCGTGCTGTCGTAACCCGTCCGCCCAAGGGTTCGTTTCTGCATTGAAATCCTCGCTTTGAAATTACTGTTCGCTCAACAGTCTTGCGCCGTCCAGTCTCGCAAGTTTACGGTCGAACGTGTAGAGCGGCGTGGCCTCGTGGTCATCGGCCGCGGCGAGGATCATCAGATCAGCGAAGTCGACACCGCCTTGCATGTATCTGTATGCCGCGTAGGTCATCGTGCGATCATTTTCCACGATCAAGTCGCCAGAGGCGATTAGCTCCAATATTGCGGCGCCGATGGTTGCCCTAGGCAGTTTGTATACGCGCTCAAGAACCCACACGAGTTCGATCACGACTTCACGACACACAAATCCGGGATTGTGAGTTGTGAGTCCGTCGAGCAAACGGTTTGCTGCTGCAGACTGTTCCACATCGTCGTCCAAGAGGGATCGAACGATGACGTTGGTGTCAACAGCGATCACGATCCCATGGCGCTCTCAATGGCGCCTTCCACGATGCCTCTATCCATGTCTTCAAGCGAGACCGGAGGCCCATCGTATTTCAGCATGCCGTAAAGCCTTGATGCTCGAAGTATGGGCATCATCATCACCTTGCCGTCGGCCAAAATGGCATATCGCACCCGGTCGCCTGGTTCAACCCCGAGTGCCTCCCGTACCGCCTTGGGCAACGTCGTCTGTCCTTTGGATGTGATTCCAGATTCAATCAAGGCAAACCTCCTTCGTCATTACCATACATGATATCGCATTGCTTTCGATACCAAAGTAAGGCATTACCTGCCGATTCATTGTCAACCAACGTTCTCAGCCGCAACTCGACGCGCCCGCGGCCCATTGAGCAGCACGCCTATCCACGTGTATCTCACTCCGTACTGGTAAACGACCAAGAGGGCAGTGGTCACCACCGCGATGACGAGCGCTACTTCCAGATGAACGTTGAAAGTCAACTCAGCCGCAATCCACTGCGCGCCATATATCAGAACCATGTGCCACAGATAGATCCAATACGACGCATCCGATACGTACCGAACCCAAAATCGATCCTTCGAAGCAATTATCTTGAACAGTCCCATCAAACCGAAACACGCCGCCCACGCGTACACGATCTGCAGAACACTCGAAACGAGATGAGCTGCCGACCCTTTGTCTACAAACTCGAAATGCAGCCCCACGAAGAATACGGGTATCACCGGCAGGAGCGCGAAGGCCCAGCGCCGCATGACCGATACACCCACCTGGTACATGAACGCCCCAAAAATGAAACAACATGCATAGTAAGCCAGAACCACCGGATTGACCAACAACTGCGCCGACGTGTCCGGCCCCCAAGTCTGCTCGTTCATCAGCAACTGCGGAACCAATACCAAGGGGATCAAACCCCACCAGAACCGCCGATCAAGGAGTTTGTCATATACGGAAATCAAACCCACGAAAACCCCCACCAACAGCAGCAACATCCACAAGAACCAAAGGTGATGAAGATTCCAACTCCAACCCAAAAGCACGGTCCACACGACACTTGCGAATTCTACTTCACCGTCGTGCGTGAATATCCACCACAAAGACTGTAACGGGACGATGGTGAAAACTCCGATCAACAAGGGCAAACCAACGCGTTTGAACCGGTGCATGATCAACGCATGCGTCCCACGCCGCTGCCAAATCAGGGCGGTAAATAATCCGCTCAACAGAAAGAAGATGGGCATCCGAAAACCGTGCATCGCCAACACGATGTCGTCGTACGGCAGGTCAGGCGAAATCTCCTTCGCCACCACCGGCCAGTCTTTTGTCACCAGGAACAACGACGCATGCAACACGACGCCGAGGAGCATCGCGAAGGCGCGCAAAGAGTCTAGTTCGTGGAATCTGGTCATCTCGAATAATCGGTGAATCGCAAAATCCAATTATCGAGGTTTTCACATGCGCGTCGTACTAGTCGTCCCAATTGCCTCCGCCGCGTTAGCCGGCTTCGGATGCGATTCGGTATTTCGACAAGGGTTGCCCAGATAACTTCGATCTCTGGGTCGAGTATCAGCTCTTCATGGGTCGCACCGGCCCCGACGGCGACATGGTCTCCGACACCGAATGGGAAACGTTCCTAGCCGACACCGTTACCCTAGTTTCCCCGATGGCCTAACCGTTCTCGACGCCAACGGTCAATGGCGCGGATCCGACAATCAGATCCAGAGAGAAGCGTCCAAACTCCTAATTGTTCTCGTACCCATCGATGTCGAAGACCTCATCGACCACGTCTCAAACGAAAAAAGTCCCGCTTCCAGCAAGAATCCGTCCTCAAATCTGTAATCAATACCTGCGTCTCGTTCTAGATCGCGACAAATTCGATGACAATGTGGTGGGCCCGGTGGGATTCGAACCCACGACCTTCGGATTAAAAGTCCGCTGCTCTACCGAACTGAGCTACAGGCCCGCACATCACCTCGATTCTAACGCCGCGCACACCCGTCACTCGTCAAACTCCTCACCTTCGTCCGCCAAAGCCGACGCCGTGGACCCAGTCCACCTGTCAGGCTGACCGTCGTCCACAACGGACGCCCGCAACCTGATCCCCAGTGCCTTCAAGACGCGCAGCACCGTCGAAAACTCAGGATTTCCGTCCGGCGACAGCGACTTGTAGAGGCTCTCGCGCCCCAGACCCGCGTCCCGCGCCACTTGCGTCATGCCCTTGGCCCGCGCGATATCTCCCAACACCGCGGCGAGCACGCGATGGTCGCCTTCTTCCAAGGCCGCTTCAATATACGCCGCAACATCGTCGTCGTCGCGGATATGCTCAGCCGGATCCCATCGTTTTGTTGCTATCTTTGTCATTTCAGCGGTTCCTGATTGCTGAATCAAAGCTGTTCAGCCAGTTCTTGGGCGATTCTGATGTCTCGAGATTGCGAGCTTTTGTCTCCACCCGCGAGCAGGATCACGACATTGCGCCCGCGTTCGCAAAAGTAGACCCGGTAACCCGGACCGTATGGTATCCGCATCTCCGAGACTCCTTTGCCAACCGATTTCACATCGCCACGGTTACCGAACGAAAACCGGTAGATCCTAACGTCAATGCGAGATCGAGCGTTACGATCCCGCAGTTTCTCGAACCATCGCGTAAACGTTCGTGTCTCTCTTACCTCGATCATAACACAATCGTATCCCATAGGATACACTCCCTTTCAGTTTTTCAACCAGCTGCGAATGGCCCAAAGGAATTGACGCGTAAAATTGAAATGTCAACCCAACTGATTCTCCATTCCCGATGCTTGATCGAACATTCACCGCCGACGAAATACGCGAACATTTCCTCAAATTCTTCGAGGAACGTGAACATTTGCGCCTGCCGTCCGCCTCACTGATACCCGCGGGTGACCCGACTTTGCTCCTCACAACCGCCGGCATGGTCCCGTTCAAGCCCTACTTCTCCGGCGAGTTGACACCACCTTCGCCGCGAGTAACCACCGCACAGAAGAGTTTCCGCACCACCGACATCGAAGAGGTCGGCGACGTCTCGCACCTCACCCTGTTCGAAATGCTCGGAAACTTCTCCTTCGGCGACTACTTCAAGGCCGAATCGTGCAAGTGGGCGCTCGAACTATGCCTCGGCGTCTACGGCATGGATTTCGAACGCATCTACGCCACCATCTACACCAACGATGACGAGGCGAACCAGATCTGGCTTGATCTCGGCGTGCCTCCCGACCGCATATCGCGCCTCGGTGACGAGGACAACTGGTGGGGACCCGCCGGCGATGAAGGAGCATGCGGCCCCTGCAGCGAACTAAATTACTACCTCGGCGACCTCGACGACATACCACCAGTCGACTCGCCCGCCCGCGGCACAACTTGGGGGCCGGGCATCTCCGAAGATTTCCTCGAGTTCTACAACCTCGTATTTACCCAGTACTACCGAGATCGCCAAGGCAACGACGAACTGTTGCCAAAGAAGAACATCGACACCGGACTTGGACTCGAACGCACAGTCCAGATCCTCCAAGGCAAAAACAACGTCTATGAAACCGACATCTTTGGCCCCTTGATCGACCTCGTCGCCAACCGCGCTGGCCTGAACTACGGCTCAGATGAGCAGACCGACCGCGCCATCCGCGTCGTCGCCGAACACGGACGTTCGGCATCGTTCCTCATCTCGGACGGCGTCGTGCCCGGCAACACCGGCCGGGGATACGTCCTGCGACGAGTTATCCGCCGCGGCATGCTTTTTGGGCGTGAACTCGGACTTTCCGGCCCCATCCTACCCCAGATCGCCGAAGCGACATCCTCCCAGATGTCCCACGTCTACCCGGAACTGCACGCCAACCTCTCCTTTGTGCAGCACGTCTTGCAACGCGAGGAGGAATCGTTCGAATCGACCCTCGACCAAGGCTCCCGAATGCTCGACGAGGTAATCACCGAATCAAAATCCTCCGGTAACACAACCGTCCCCAGTGAATCCGTCGTCCGCCTCTACGACACCTTCGGATTCCCCATCGAAATGACCGCCGAGATCGCAACCGAACAGGACATCGAAGTCGATCTCGAAGCCGTCGACACTGAGATGGAAACGCTGCGTGCACGTTCCCGTGCCTCCGCCAGCATGTTTTCCTCAGACACTGACGCCGACGATCTCTACCGCTCATTCGGCATCGAAGAGGTCCCGTTTCTCGGCTACCGTACCCTAACCGCGGACGCCGAGGTCATCGGTATCGTCAAGGACAGCCAGCTCCGCGACCAAGCGGCCCAGGGCGACGAAGTTGAGATCGTCCTCGCTGAGACCCCGTTCTACGCCGCTCGCGGCGGCCAGATCGGCGACACCGGACACATGCGCAACGGCACAACGTCGGTCCGCGTCAACGACTGCCAGGCCCCATACGGACACCTCAACGTCCACTCCTGCGAGATCGAGAACGGATCCGTCTCTGTTGGCGACGTCCTGACCGTCGAGGTAGACCACGACCGGCGTGAGAAGATTCGCCGCAACCACACCGCGACCCACCTCGTCCACGCCGCACTGCGGGAGGTCCTGGGCACCCATGTCCGACAATCCGGCTCCCTCGTCGCACCCGACTACCTCCGCTTCGATTTCACCCATATGGACGCACTAACCGCCGACGAGATCGTCAAGGTCCAAGACCGAGTCAATCTCGCCATCCGTGAAAACATCCCCGTCGATGTCCACTGGACCACCTACGGCAAAGCGGTAGAGGAGGGCGCCCTTGCCTTCTTCGGCGACACCTACGAACACGACGTCCGCACGATCAGGATCGATCCCCCGTGGAGCTACGAACTCTGCGGCGGCACCCACATGGACGCCACCGGTGGCATCGGCATCTTCGTAATCGTCGGCCAATCCGGCATCGGCTCCGGCATCCGACGCATCGAAGCCCTCACTGGCATCGGTGCCGAGGAAGAGGTCCAACGCCGCTTCGGCATCGTCGACAGCATCGCATCAACCCTCCGCGTCGAGAACGACCGCGTCCTCGACCGTACCAATACTCTCCTTTCCGAATTGGAAACCGCCCGCCGACGAGCAACGCAGCTGGAAGAACAGCTGCTCCGACAGTCTGTTGACGGACGAGCATCGCCCGCTCAGATCCTCGATTTCGAACTGAGTATCGACGGCGCAGACATCCCGATCCAGGTCCGTAATATCCCCGCGTCAAGCGTTGATGCCATGCGCCGAACCGGAGACCACATGCGCGACCGCCTCGGCAGCGGCGTCGTTGTACTCGGCAGCGTGGTCGAGGAACGTCCGGTTATCATCGTGATGACCACCCCAGACCTCGCAGGTGGAGTGGTTCACGCTGGCAATATCGCCAAGGGGATTAGCTCCACAATCGGTGGTGGTGGTGGTGGTAGGGCAGATTCGGCGCAAGCAGGCGCACGCGACCCCTCACGTATCGACGAGGCGCTTGAAAACGCTCGTTCTGTCGTCGAATCGCTAACTAAGTCAGTTTCGGTAACGGGAGGTTGAATATGACGAGTATTGATCGCAAACGTCGTACGGGCAGGTGCCTAGGCGTTGACTACGGTCTGGCGCGCGTCGGATTGGCTGTGTCAGACCCATCCCGGGTGATCGCTTCTCCGATTGCGGTCGCGGCGACGGAAGACGCACTTTACCGTATCCGAGAGTTGGTTGATGAGCGTGGTATCACGGAGATCGTCGTCGGCGTGCCCCTCAACATGGACGGCAGCATGTCTCAGATGGGACGGGAAGTGATCTCGTTTGTAGCCCAGCTACGCGCTGCAGTTGCAGTCCCCGTCGTGACGCGCGACGAACGATTAAGTACCGTCGAAGCGGAACGAGCTTTGAACGAGATAGATTCCCCCACGCGACGACGTAATCGTCCCAAGGGAAGAGTCGATTCCGCCGCTGCGGCGATAATCCTGCAGTCTTATCTTGACGGCGTGTAGATTGCCGCAATCTTTATCGCCGTTCTAGGTCAGCGAAAACCAGCGAGGTTGGCATCGATCTCTCGATTGGTGCGCCAATGCGCGACCAAGGTCGCATGGTCATTTGCAACGGACAACCTAGCTTACCCCGATATAGCATTTACCTAGACCCAAAACGGGAACAAATAATCACCATTCCAGAAGACCTCCAAAGTCGCCCATCAAAGTCATGACCACCAGCAACTTCGGCATCATTGGATACCCGTTAGGGCATACCCTGTCGCCCGTCTTCCAGAACGCCGCGCTCAATCACTACGGAATCGACGAACTTTTCGAAGCGTGGCCGACGCATCCGGATGATCTCGTTGCAAAAGTCGAATCGTTCCGGGCCGAAGGGTTTCTCGCCAGCTGCGTCACCTTGCCGCACAAACAAGCCGTCATACCGCTGATCGACGATCTCGCTGACACCGCGGTAGCCGTCGGCGCGGTCAATTGGATCATCAACGACAACGGACATCTTACCGGCCACAATACCGATTCGCCAGGATTTCTGCGCGCCCTGACCGAACTCGGCGAGTTCGATCCCGCCGGAAAATCGGCCCTCGTTTTTGGCGCTGGCGGCGCAGCCCGAGCAATCGTTCACGCCCTCAAAACCGCCGGCGTAGCGTCCATGACCATCGCCAATCGCACCGTCGAACGAGCCGAAGAGCTCGCTGCCGATTTCTCTGACGACACACTAGTCATCGACACCTGTGGCCTCGACGTCTCCAACCTGAACGACATCTCCCTCGCCGCCGACCTCCTCGTCAACACCTCTTCCATGGGGATGGATGGCGGACCCGCGCCCGATGCCACTCCCGTCACCGCCGATGCCATCTCACCAAACGCAGTCGCCTACGACGCAGTCTACGCGCCCCCGATGACACCATTCCTCAACGAGGTCGAAAAAGCCGGAGCCAAGTCCCTCCGCGGCTTCACTATGCTCCTACTACAAGGCGCCGTCGGTTTCGAATTGGCGACAGGCAAACCGGCTCCGGTTGACGAAATGTTCGAAGCAGTGAGACGAGCCACTTCCTGATGACCCATTTCAGATATCTCACCGCGGGTGAATCCCATGGTCCTGGATTGACCGTGATAGTGGAGGGCGTACCCGCTGGACTCCCGATAGACGAAGACTACGTCGAGGAGCAGATGGCCCGCCGCCAAAAAGGCTACGGTTCGGGCGGCCGCATGAAAATCGAGAAGGATCGGGCCGAAATCCGAGGTGGAGTGCGGCACGGCAAAGCGCTTGGTTCTCCGATCGCGATGTGGATCGAGAACAAAGACTTCGCCAACTGGACCGACGCGATGTCGGTCGCCGCAGTCGGCGACGAGGTCGACAAAAAGACCCACACGCGGATCGTCCCCGGCCACGCTGATTTCCCCGGCGCGCTCAAATACCTCCATCACGACGTTCGCAACGTGCTCGAACGCGCCTCAGCCCGGGAGACCGCGGCCCGCGTCGCGGCGTCAACCGTTGCACGAAGAATTCTCGAACAATTCGATATCGATATCCGTTCGCATGTGATCAGTTGCGGAGCGGAAAAGGCACCGATTATTGATGCGTCCGAAATCGATTGGGGATCAGTCGAAGCTTCGGAAGTCAGGGCCTGGGACCCTGATGCCGATGCGCGTTACCGCGCAGCCATCGACACCGCCAAGAAGGAACGCACGACTATCGGCGGAGTGATGGAAATCATCGCCTTCGGTGTTCCCGTCGGCCTTGGTAGCCATGTCATGTGGGACCGCAAACTCGATGGCCGGCTCGCCCAAGCGATGGCCAGCATCAATGCAGTCAAGGGAGTGGAGATCGGATTCGGTTTCGACAACACCGCACGATGGGGCAGAGATGTCCAAGATGTCATCGTGCCCGATCCCGATGATCGGCGTCGATTCCGCCAATTGACCAACCATGCCGGCGGAATCGAAGGCGGGATGTCCAACGGCAACCCCGTTGTCGTGCACGTCGCGGTCAAACCGATCGCCACGATGACCCGTCCGTTGCCCAGCATCGACATCAACACTGGCGAGGTAATCGAAGCCGCATACAACCGCTCCGACATTTGCCAGATCGCACGGGCATGCCCCATCGGCGAGGCCATGATGGCACTCGTCCTCGCCGACGCCTTTCTTGAGAAGTTCGGCGGCGATTCTATCGCCGAAACTCGTCGTAACTACGATGCTTACATCGATTCTCATCAAGAGTTCGGCGTTGGGACGAACGTTTGAGAGTGGATCCGTCCGGCAATATCTTCCTGATCGGTTTCTCCGGCACTGGCAAGTCTCTGAGTGGGATCAAGGCGGCTGAACTGTTGCGACTCCCTTTCGTCGATATGGACGATTTGATCGAGTACAGAACCAAGAAATCCATTCCCGAATTATTCGAACAAGACGGCGAAGCCGAGTTCAGGCGGATCGAAACCGACATTCTGCGGGAGCTTGCGGAAAAATCGAGTCGAGTCGTTTCAACTGGTGGCGGTGTACCAGTAAGCACCGTCAACCGAGAGATCATGCGCGCAAGCGGCATCATCATTTTGCTGACCGCTTCGCCCGAAACTATCCATCGTCGGTTGACGACGAGGCAGAATCGAAACCGAACCTTGAGACCATTGCTCGGAGACAATGTGCCGGAACAACGTGTCGCCGGCTTATTGGAGGAGAGGAGCGAGGCATACGCATGCGCAGATATCTCCATCGACACAGAGGGATTGACTCACGCGCAGGTGGCAACCGCGATTGAACGCGCTTGGCTCGACTTGGCCGCTGAACTCCGAAATAACCGCGAGGCGGAAAATGCTTAACTATCGACCGTCGGTCAACGAGCCGGCCGCGACGGTACGCACCTCGCAAGGCGACTACCGCGTTATCGTGTCACGCGGCGCGATCGAGAGTATCGGCCCTGAGATGCGTGAGGCGGGCATTGGCGGACGTGCATTCCTAATCGCCGACTACTCAATGTTTCCGCTGTTGGTTCGCCGCGCACACGAAGCTCTGGAACGCGCCGGCTACGAGACCCACGCACTGATCCTTGAACTCGGTGAATCGGCCAAGAACATCGAGACCGCGACCAAAGTTTACGAATGGTTGGCCGAACAACGCGCCGAACGCACCGACTGCTTGGTCGGCATGGGTGGTGGCGTAACAACCGACCTCGTCGGCTTCGTTGCCGCTACCTGGCTTCGCGGCGTTCCCGTTGTCCAAGTTCCGACATCGCTGGCCGCGATGGTCGACGCCTCGATCGGCGGGAAGACCGCGGTCAATCTCCCGATCGGCAAGAATCTTGTCGGCGCATTCAAACAACCGCGTTTGGTGGTGCACGACATCGACTTCCTCGACACGCTTCCACGCCGCGAACTTGCAGCTGGTTGGGCCGAGGCCATAAAGCAAGCGCTCATCCTAGACGACGATCTGTTGGACACATTTGAATCCCATGCCGAGGATCTAGCGGCGCTATCGGGCGAACTGGTTGAACCGGTCATCCGACGTTCCGTCGAGATCAAAGCTAAGATCGTCTCGGCAGACGAATTCGAGACTGGCAACGATCGGGTGTTGCTCAACTATGGTCACACGATTGGACACGCAATCGAAGCAGTTACCGAATACGGCACCTACTTGCATGGAGAAGCCGTCAGCATCGGGATGATGGTAGCCGCAGGTATCTCGCGGCGAGCGGGCCTGATATCTGAGGAATTGGTCGATCGCCAACGCGCTTTGTTGGAACGCTTCGAACTACCGGTGCATTTGCGGGGTGTGGTTGCCGAAACCTTGATCGAAGCCACCGCTTCCGACAAGAAATCGCGCGGCGGAAAGATCCGTTGGGTGTTGCTACGCGGTCCAGGACGCTCTACAACGAGCCGAGAAGTCCCGGATAGGGTAGTGCGCGCCGCGCTTCACGACGTCCTCGTCGGCGACTAACCGCCGGCAACCGCCGGGACGATGCTAACCTCATCTCCGTCGCTTAGCTCGGTGGAGGTTCCATCGATGTATCGGATATCTTCACCGTTGATGTAGATGTTGACGAAGTGACGTAGTTCTCCATCGTCGTCGCAAAGGCGGGCCTTGATACCGGGAAACGAACCTTCGAGCGACTCGATCATCGCCGCCACGTCATCGCCCGCGGCGCTAACCGTCGACTCTTGGTTGGTCAGCCGTCGCAACGGCGTTGGGATCTTAACTGAAACTGCCATTCTTCATGGTCTCCGTCAATCACCGCCGCAACACACGGCGTTCTAATTCGGTTTTCGATGCTGATTGATGATTCTAGATGATGGTGCATTGCTAATCTCAGCGTTTCGATCAACAAGTGCCAGACGGGTTATGCAAGGTTGCCGATGTCCTAGTCGTCCCGGCGACTTGGCCGCTCTCTAGGCTTCCGTTTTTGATCTGCATCAATCCCTCAAAAATTCCTGAAACATTGGTGTGAACAAGTCTTGATATAGCACAATAATGCTATAATATGCGCAAGGTCGAATCATGTCTATCGCTTGCGTCAAGATACCACATCTACCGCTTCAGTGCGCGGTGGCCAGAGCACCAGAGTTGCGCTCCAAACTCGTCATCATCTATCACGGCGAGGAGGCGCGCCCAGTCGTTCTCGATGCTTCGCCGGATGCGCATCTCCGACGTGGGACATCGCTCATCAGGGCAATGTCTCAACATCCGGAAGCGGCTGTTATCCGCGCTGATGAAGCTGTTTACGACGCGCGATGGCATGATGTAGTCGAAAACCTACTGAATGTCAGCGATCGCGTCGAGGACGCGGCTCGTGGTTGCGCGTTCGTGGCTATCGACGGCTTATCCGAGCTTTACGGTAGTCAGGATCAGACCGTAGCTTTGCTATCGGAAACGACGACCAAACATGGTTTCGAATCACTGATCGGAGTCGCTCCAGGACGCTTCCCTGCATACTGTGCCGCGATCAGAGCACAACCGTACAAACCGATCAGTCTACCGAGCAGCAGAACTGCGGTGAGAGAGTTTCTGGCTCCTATGCCGGTCGATATCTTGCCGTTGGATACCCGGGCCATCGAGTTGATGCACGACTTCGCGCTCGATACCATGGGCGATTTGGCGGCGCAATCAGTATCCGCATTACAGGCGCAACTCGGGCCCGACGGTCGACGGGCGTGGGAACTGGTAAATGGCATTGACCCCACAAGGTTAAACACCATCGAACGGCTGCAAACGATCATCGATACCCTTCAGTTCCCTTGGCCCGTCGCCAGCATGGATGCCTTATCTTTCGGTATCCGCACGTTGCTGGATCGCGCATTTACGTCGGTGCAGCGTATCGACAAGGCTGTGGGACGGATGGATCTCACGTGTGAGATGTCCGATTCCGAGCACTGGAACTACACGCATGTATTCAAAGAGCCGACCGATTCGGCCATGCTCGCGCACAGCGTTGTAATGACTTATGTCGAAACCGTAGTGCAGAGCGATGCCTCTCCGATACGTAGCCCGATAGAAGCCATCAGCGTCCAACTGGCGCGTCTGGGTCCCGCACGCGCGGAACAGTCCGGCCTCTGGAACGAACACGAAAAGGGTGACCTCGACACCGCGCTGCGGCAGTTGAGTGCCCAACTAAACACAAAACTGAACACAAAGATGAGCACGAATATGACATCGTCGCCCATCAAAACTGTAGTGGATGTGGAGCCATGGTCTCGAATCCCCGAAAGACGCCAAGCATTGGCGGAAGTTACCAGCCGTTGAATCTGCCGATGGCCGTGCAAGTAGTCAGCACATCAGACGGACAGCCCGCGAGTGTCACCGAGACGCGCAAAGGGCGTGCCGTATCGTCGCGGGTGGAGCACGTTATAGATCTATGGGAACTCGACGACGAATGGTGGCGCGCGACTTCGGTCCGACGTCGCTACTTCCGACTGCTCATGGATACCGGGCGCGTTCTTACGGTGTTCAAAGACCTATCCAGCGGCGAATGGTTCCGGCAAGAGTACTGAACCGTGTCGAAATACGTCGAACTACGCGCCATGAGCTGGTACTCGTTCATGGAGGGAGCATCGTCCACCGATGAGATGCTCGGACGTGCTCATGAACTCGGGTACGAAGCGTTCGCCCTCGTAGATCGCAACAACATCACCGGCGCGCTCGAGTTTTCCGAAGCGGCGGATGAGCTTGGCATCAAGCCCATCACCGGCGTAACCCTGATGCTCAGCGATGCTGACGACGAGACACCGTCGCCCGTCACGTTGCTGGCGGAGAACGGTCAGGGCTACGCCAACATGTGCAACCTCATCTCCTTCGCACACATCGCCGAAGGACGCACCGCCCCCGTCTTACACGCCCGCTATCTGCCCGGCCGAACCGATGGCCTCATCGCATTGATCGGAGAACCGGGCAGCCGTATCGCAGATTACGCCACCGACGCCGCGATGACACGAGCCGATGCCGTGGTAAACCGCTTCATCAACTGGTTCGGCGAGAAAAACGTCTTCATCGAACTGCAGCGCCACTTCGTATACGGCGACTTGGAGCGCAACCGCGCACTCGCCACACTTGCCGAGCGCAACGATGTCGGACTAGTTGCCACCGGAGGCGTCTGCTTCCACGAACGCGCACGGAGCCGTCTGCATGATGTGTTGACTGCGATACGACACAACCTGACGCTTGAGGCATCGCATCGCCAGCGAAAGGCGAACTCGCACTACGAACTGAGGTCGCCGGAACGTATGGCGCAACTGTTCCGGGAGTGGCCCCAAGCGATCGAGAATACATCCCGCATCGCCGACCGCTGCGAGGCCTTTAACGCCAAGCAGATCAACTATCAATTCCCCCGGGAGTCGGTTCCGAACGAGTTTGAGGATGAGCAGACATATCTGGAACACGTCTGCAACGAGGCCGCTAAACGTCGCTACGGACGCATCACAGACAAGGTGCAAAAACGGCTCGAACGCGAGTTCGACCTCATCAAACGTCACGGACTAGCCGGATTCTTCCTGCTATACCGACGTGTCATCTCCCTCGCCCAAGACGTCGCTATAGAACTCGGACACTCATCCGCAGAAGTGCCGATAGAGGAGAAACCGCCAGGACGCGGACGCGGGTCATCGGTCGCAATGCTTGTCGGAACCCTCATCGGACTCTCCCACATCGATCCCCTCGAATACGATCTCCCCCTCGAACGCTTCATCTCCGAAGATGAACTACTGAATACTCCAGACATCGACTTGGATTTCCCGCGCGATATTCGAGAAGCCCTCATACTGCGCGTCTTCGAGGAGTTCGGATGGGACCACGCGGCCTTGACTGCGATGCTCCCCACCTACAAGCTGAAGGGCGTCGTGCGTGATGTCGGCAAGGTGTTGGGACTACCGCCGCTCGAGCTTGACATACTTGCTAAACGCGCCGAGTCGCACAACGCCCGCAATCTCGCATCCGAGATGGAACGCATCGAAGAGCTGCAAGACAAGATGGAGCTTCCCGGCTGGCGCGACCTAATCGAGCTCGGAGCCCAGCTACAAGGTTTCCCCAAGGGACTGGCGCAACATCCTGGCGGCATGATCATCAGTTCCACGCCGCTAATCGACATTACGCCGGTCCAGCCGAGCGCCATCGACGGACGCTACATCTGCCAGTGGGACAAGCACGGCGCCGACAGTGCCGGGTTCCTAAAGATCGACTTCCTAGCCCTCGGCGCGCTGTCGCAGATGCAGGAGTGCCTGCAACTCATTGAAAGACGCACCGGATCCCACGTCGATTTGACTCGCATCGACTTCAACGACGAAGACGTCTACGATGACCTCGGACGAGGCGACACAGTGGGCGTGTTCCAAGTTGAATCCGCCGCGCAGATGCAGACCATCACCCGTATGAAGCCGCGCAACCTCTACGATTTGGCGCTAGAAGTGGCCGCGGTGCGTCCCGGTGTCGGTGCCAACGATGGCGTATCAGAGTTCATCCGCAGACGCAACGGAAGCGAGTGGGACTACGATCACCCGCTAGAACAACGCGCGTTGGAGAAATCCCTCGGCATCATCCTCTTCCAAGATCAAGTCGTCACGCTCGGCGTCGATGTCGGAGGCATGACTGCGTCGGAATCTGATCAGATGCGTCGCGCGTTCCAACGGCGGAACAATGAGGCGCTGCTCAAACGCTACTGGGAGCGGTTTCGTGACGGCGCCGCCGAACGTGGCGTGTCGGAGAAGATCGCCGAGAAAATCTTCCTCAAGTTCAATCCGCACTACATGTTCCCAGAAGGTCACGCGCTCGCATTCGGCGTCACCGCGTACCACATGGCGTGGCTCAGGCGCCGTTATCCCACCGAGTTCTACACCGCAATCTTCAACGCCCAACCGATGGGCTTCTGGCCGCTTGAGACCCTCAAGCAGGACGCCAAACGCATGGGCGTCACATTGCAAAGCCCACACGTCAACCTCAGCGAGGCCAAGTGCGTGCCAGATGGGGAGAACGCCTTCCGACTCGGCCTGACATTCGTGCGCGGCTTAAACTCCGACTCGGCAAACGCCGTCGTCGAAAACCGCAACTGGAACGGACCCTATACCTCGCTGTCAGACCTCGTATCTCGGTCAGGAGTGCAGCGCGCCTCGCTTGAAAACTTAGTCAAGGCCGGCGCCTGCGACGAACTGCCCGGATTCACCGATCGTCGACAAGCCCTCTGGGAAGTCGGTCTCCGATACCAAGCTAGTGGCTCACAAGGACGTCTCAAGTTCGAAGTCATGCAAGACATGGCTATGCTAAGGTTCGCGCTTGAACGCGATCGCATGACCTACGAATACGAGACACTGGGCCTATGGACAGCCGGACACGTGATGTCTACCATGCGAGAGTTTCTCGCCGAGAACCAAATTCTCAATAGCACCCAGCTAGACGACAAATCCGACGAAGAGCGGGTAATCGTTGCCGGCAAAGTGTTACGACGCCAACGCCCCCTTGGCAAGATGGTATTCATGACCCTCGAAGACGAGCACGGTATGATACCCCTAGCCATCCCGCCCGACACCTGGGCCAACTACCGCGACGTCCTGCGAATGCCCATCATCGTCGCCGAGGGCAGCGTGTCACGCAAAAACGACACCATGAACATCATGGTCCACCAAGCCTGGCCCATAACTCCGGCATACACCCCACGCGCCGACGTCCGGGATATCAGCCACAACTTCAGGTAAAGCCCGCACACAACATAGCATTTTTGTGGTAATATTAATGACCTAAGGGAATTGCGACGTGGTCAACACAAACAAAACAGACGACGATATCTTCGAACGAGCCAAAGAACTCTACGAAAACGTCATCAAGCACAAACTCACCGACGATCAGTTGGGCATGTACATCGTCATCGACGTCGAATCAGGCGATTACGTCATCGGAACGGATGGATTAGAAACAGCCCTCGCACTCCGCAAGCGGCGACCATCTGGCCAAATATTCCGAATGCTCCACGGGTCCTACACCACCGGTTCGATCGGATACGCACCACCTAGGCCCGGATCATGGTCGCTGGTCGAGTAATCGCGCACGGGGCTAGCCTACAACCGGTTGCCGAAGTATTCGTCTACGGTCAATCCAACACACGGGCGCGAGTTCAAGCGGTGGTCGACACCGGTTTTACACAGCATTTGACTCTTCCGGTAGGCGCGATCACCACCTCAAATTTGGAGTTTGCGTTCAAAGAGATGCTGACTATGGCAAACGACAACGACGTGTACACCGCTTCGATAGATTGGGGTGGTCGGAAACGACAAGTCGAAATCCATGCGACCGAAGGCGACCCTCTCATTGGCATGGCCATGTTACGCGACCACGACCTACACGTCCGCGTCGTTCCCGAAGGTCCAGTAAGCATCGCCCCGATTGCGTAGCGCGGAACTCGGGCACACCCCGGATAGCTCGATCGCTAAAATGGGTTCAGACCACTGATAGCAAATGAAACCACCGTCTCGACGCGCAAAGACTAAGTCGCGTCTTTTGGCGTCATCCACTCCACCAAGAGCCAAATCAAACCCGCCACGAAGAAAGCGACGACAATCGCTATCAGCACTGGGATCATGTTGTTACCTCTACTCCTTCAAGAAGCTCAAATACCGCGCCAACATACGGTCTGCGTGAATCTACCATTCCCGCCAACGCGTCATTGTACCCATTCAAACCACGGCTCCGGCTGGATCAAGCGCAACTTCAATCTCAACCATCTCAAAAGTGGTGGACAGCGTGGGAACGTCGTCAAACTTGGTCGACGATTCTTTTGAATCGGTAAGATTCCGACAATGATAGGCCATGGCGTCTTCCACCGACATAAGCCGATCGGGCAGCGGCTCACCGCCTTCCAACATAGATTCGATATGAAACGTGATCGCTTCTCGAATCACATCCCGGATATTGCGCCAGCTCTTATCGGTGCCGATGCATCCGGGCAAGTCGGGCAGGTAGGCGGAGAAAGCCTAGTCCTTTATTCCACCAGTTCATACGAGTTGGCTTCCGGTACCGGGAGCCCGTCTTCCTCAAGCGCCTCGATGTAGAGATCGATGGCATCTCTGATGAGTGTGCACACCTCTTCCCTGGTCTCTGCGGCGGCAAAGCACCCGGGAAGGTCTGGGACATGCGCCCCGTAGCTGGTTGGCCCCTTTTCGATGACGACGGCGTACTTCATAATCAATTCCTCCTCGATAGTCCGGCTTGTTTCAATATAGCGTTCCACGTTCCCTGCGGCACATCTACGCCCGGATTACCCGCGACGACCACGATGCCTGGTTTGATCGGATGCTTGAACACTCGATGACTTCCACGAGTCCGCGCCAATCGCCACCCATCACGTTCGACAATGCGAATAGCCTCTCTAACCGTCGG
Source organism: uncultured Dehalococcoidia bacterium (assembly GCA_951812795.1). Classification (GTDB taxonomy): domain Bacteria; phylum Chloroflexota; class Dehalococcoidia; order Lucifugimonadales; family Lucifugimonadaceae; genus Bin127. The sequence continues at coordinate 477,029 of OX638325.1, read as the reverse complement.
CACAACCTACTCTTTCAACGTTATATTTGAAATTGCGCTTCAGAGCCTCAAGCTACCGCACCCAACATCATCTCATCGAACGACCTTACATCGGCATCGATTGTCGTCACTCGTATCGAATCGGCCACCGCGTCCATCGTCTTCAATCCACTACCCGTAATTAACGCCACCGTCTCTTCGTCCCGACTGATCGCCCCGCTCTCAGCAAGTTGTTTGAGCGCAGAGATTACGACACCGCCGGCGGTTTCGGCAAAGATGCCCTCGGTCTCCGCCAAGAGACGAATTCCGGCCGCGACATCTTCTTCAGGCACTATACAGCCTCTGCCGCCAGATTCAGTCGCTATCTTCGCCGAGTAATAACCGTCCGCCGGGCTTCCGATAGCCAGCGATTTGGCGACGGTGTTGGGCACAACGGGTCGTGGATGGCTGTCGCCTTCCTGCACGGCACGGGCAACAGGGGAGCACCCCTCCGCTTGGGCGACGTGCATGGAAGTCGGGGAGTCGTCGATCAAATCGAGGTCCGTGAATTCGCGTAATCCCTTCCAAACCTTCGTCAACAGTGACCCGGATGCGACCGGCACGACGATGTGCCGAGGCGCGCGCCAGCCGAGTTGCTCCGCCAGCTCGAAGCCCAATGACTTGCTGCCTTCCGAGTAGTAAGGACGCATGTTGACGTTCACAAATGCCCACCGGCGCTCGTCGGCAAGCTCGCTGCAAAGTCGATTCACATCGTCATAGTTGCCACGCACAAGGATCACCGATCCGAAGATCGCGGCCATGTTGATCTTCGCACTTTCCAGATCGTGCGGAACGAACACCATCGTGTTGAGCTTTGCCTTACGTCCATGCGCTGCGGTGGCGCCGGCAAGATTGCCAGTTGAAGGGCAGGCCAGTGTGTCGAAACCGAATTCAAGCGTCTTCGTAGCCGCGACCGACACAACTCGATCTTTGAACGAATGCGTGGGATTCGCGGTGTCGTTCTTTATCCAAAGATTGTCCAGGCCCAGAACCTCGCCAAGATTGTCCGCCTTCAACAGCGGGGTCAGGCCAGCTCCAATGTCGACCGCGTTCGACGCGCCAGCCGGCAAAAGGTCTGCGTAGCGCCAAAGCGTAGCGGGACCGCGCTCGATAGACGCACGGCTTATCGAACGACTGACGGCGTCGTAATCGTAGGTGACCTCAAGCGGCCCAAAGCAGAAGTCGCAGACGTAGAGAGGCTCGATAGGGTAGTCGGTGCCGCATTCTTTGCAGCGGAGACCGTTGACGTGTGGCACGGGTTATCGTTCCTCGAAATTGCGCTGATGTCTATCTCACCTGCGCATGGGAACCGTTGTGGTCGGACCCGTGCCGGGAGTGACAGCAGCAGCGTTGTGATCCTAAGCTCGCTGATTCACCGACCGTTTTGAGTGCCACATTGGGATCGGCGCACCAAAACAAGGTATCGACTTAATCTTATTCGTGATTAGTGCAGAAAGTCAATTTCCTCTACGGACATCTAACTGACGGTTGGATAAAACTCCGCATGCTCACCCATCGTCGGATGGTTCCGCTTCGGTATCAACACCGTGCGTCGAACCGACAACACCCGCTCGTTCCGTTGGTTGAAGCCGAAACAGTCCAGCTGAACGACGCCGCGGTCACCCTTCGAAGTCTCCCATTTGTCGAGAACATGCGCCTCCGAGTAGATCGTGTCGCCGTGGAATGTCGGACCCTCGTGCGTTATCTTCTCGTATTCAAGCGCGGCGATGGCCCTTCCCGAAACGCTCGGCACGCATTGGCCGATTACGATTGCGAACACCAGAATGCCATTGACCAAGCATTGCTGGTGCGCTGTGTGATTTTCGGCGTAGTTGGCGTCGATGTGTATCGGATTCTGGTTCTGTGTCAGCAGGGAGAACCAAGTGTCGTCTGCCTCCGATATCGTCCGTCCGGGCCAGTTGCGGTATACGTCACCGACCTCGAATTCCTCGAAGAATTTTCCGAATGTCGCACTAGCGTTTCCACTCACGATCTGTCTCCTTGATTTCTCCTGATCCGTGGATCCGATTGTCAATCATTCTTATCTTTGCCAGCGCGAGCCAAGATATTCATCGCCCGCGCCACTACCGGTGCATCGATCATCTCACCATCGAACGAAAGGCTCCCATGTCCTATGCGCTCAGCCTCACTCGCTGCTTCGAGGATTTTCTCTGCCCGATGAATCTCGTGCTGGGACGGTGCAAACACCATTTGAATGCCTTCGATTTGGCCAGGATGGATGGCGAACTTGCCGGTATAGCCCAATCTGCGAGCCAATCCAGCCTCACTCTTCAATCCGTCTTGGTCGCGGAACTTGACGTACGGCGTGTCGAGAGCTTGAACTTCCGCTGCCCGAGCCGCGACCGCAACGGCAGATCGCGCATAGAGCAACGATGCTTCACCATACTCGTCTAGACTGCCAACGTTGGTCGAGTCGACATCGACCTCCCGGTTGATACCCATATCCGCGCTGAAATCTTCAGCTCCAAAGGCGACCCAGCGCACGCGCTTGGAAGCTGTACATATCTCGTAAGCCTTCACGATTGCACGCGCAGTCTCCAACCATGGCAAAATCCGGATCGACCCGCCAACCAATCCGCAGTTTCTCTCCACTTCTGCGATCATTTCGTCGACATCCCGTACATCCGATGGCCCGTTGACCTTGCCGATGCTGATCCCAACGATGTTCGGACCGATCACTGTCTCCAAGTCGTCCATGGTCATCCCGGTCGGCAATGAATTGACACGCGGAATCACTGGCCTGCCGAGCGCGGAAATCGAAGGCAGAGCATTGGCCGTGGCCTCTCTCGCTTCCCCTTTATTCGCCATCGGTACCGAATCTTCTAGATCTGGGATGAAGGCCGACGGCGAATATCGTCCGGCTTTGCCAAGCATGTCTACTCGATTACCGGGAATAAATAGTGGACACAGCAAGTCGATGTGCGAAAATTGTTCGGATGACATCAAGAACTCCTGAGCCGTTAGTTTAGACCTTGCCGTGACACGACGACACATAATAACTCTGGCGCTGCCGCGACGCCCGGCCATTCGATCCGCGCTAGAAAACGCACTGCAAATCGCCAGCAATCTTGATCTTGGCAACTACGAGTTAACAGACCGCATCGGCGGCGCCGAGGTCTTGGTAACCGATAGCGAAACCCATTTACATGAAATCGGCCAACTACCAGAAACGGTTCGATTCCTTCAGCTGATCGATTGTGGTTCTGGTGCACCGAACATGTCCGACGAGAATCTCACGGTGGCCAATGCTTCTTCCCTGTTGGTTGATGACCCAGCTGATTGGGCGGTTGACCAATGGCGAGAAATCGAACGCCGATCTTCTGACCGTAGTCGAACCCGGCTCCGCGTCGCCGGAATCGTCGGTTTCGGGTCCTTGGGAAATGAGCTTGGCAAGCGACTGAACGAGTTAGGGGCGAAGATCTGGGTCAACGACATTCGGACTCCAACACAGCAGTCGTTCCAACGCGTGGGTGCCCGCCGTTCGTCGCTCGACATGCTCATGTCTCGCAGCGACGTCGTGTTTATCGCAGTTCATCACGGACCCACGTCGGATCCATTGCTGTCGCACCGTGAACTTCGCCTGGTCGACGTGGGTGCGACGGTTATCAATATGTCAGGCGGCAAAGTCGTTGATCACCATGCCATTGAGATGCTGAATGGTTCGCAGGATCGAGACATCGACTACCGCGAGATGCCGTCGGACCTCGGAAGCGCATCAGCTTCGCGCAGGCCTCAGGCCGCCACCAGTTGGGTACTCGACAACCTCGGCAACTGGGCCATAAACCGCCAACCACGCTGCATCGTCGAACACGTAACCTTCCCATCCGCAGGCGACCCCGCATTCTGGGCATCAAGAATGCACCCAAGGCAGACGCCGGTTTAGCTCATCGTAAGTCCCAGGTTCCCTATCGGATCTTTCGATGGGAAAACGTTGCGAACTTGTTGGATTTGGCGAATAAAACGGCGCCGGTGACGACAGCTTCAAGTTTGTCAACGAGCATATGCTGCCAGATTTAACTTTTATGGACCAACGGTACGAGAATTGAGGTCAAGACAACCGGGTGATCAGTGACCCATCCCAACCCGTCGCCCATTGACCGGCATCAACTCCGTAGGCTGCTTAACCTCTCCCGCCAACCGGATCCGCCGCTGCGCCCGTCTAAAGTCCTCGTCCTGATACTCCGACTTCGAAATCTTCACCGCGCAAGCCTTGAATTCCGGCGTCTCGGTGATGAAGTCGTAGGCATCTGACGTCACATCATTTGTTCGGGTAATCTCGGGAAAAGCAAACGACATAAACACGAGGCCACGGGGCGAGCGCTCGGTGATGCGCGCGGAGACGGTCACCTTGCCTCGGCGAGAAGCTACGTCTAACAAATCACCGTCAGCCAAACCCATCTCCTCTGCGTCTAGCGGATTGATCTCCAACATTTCGTGGGGCACCAGATGTTGGAAACCGGTTGCCTTACCTGTCTGCGTCCCAGTGTGATACGTGGATCGCCTTCGACCAGTCGTCAATAACCAAGGAAACTCGTCGTCCGGTTCCTCCGCCGGCGGGATGTGATCCACCGGAGCGAAAAAGCCCGGGAAGCCGGTCGAGAACTCGTCGCCGTGCAAATACTCCGTGCCCGGATCATCCTCATCGCCGCACGGCCACTGGATACCGCCCTCACGGTCCAGCCTTTCATGCGAAATCCCGCCATAGATCGGCGTCACACTCCGCATCTCATTGAAGACATCCTTAGGTGTCTCCATCGTCTGCTTTTTACCCATCCGCTCGAATAGCGAAAGCAGTATCTCGACGTCGGTTTTGGCCTCACCTGGTGGCGTGACCGCGGGGCGTACCCGCTGCACACGACGCTCGCTATTGGCGAACGTACCGTCCGACTCTGCGAACGCGGCGGCCGGTAGAACCACGTCTGCCAACTGCGCGGTCTCGGTCAAGAATATGTCTTGAACCACAAGGAAATCGACCGACTTGAGGGCGTGTTCGGCATGATTAGCGTGCGGGTCCGACACGATCGTGTTTTCGCCCATCACGTAAACCGCTTTGACGCGTCCTTTAATCATCTGCTCCATCGCGGTGATCTTGGTGATGCCTCTGCGCCGCGGCAGCGGTTCGCCCCACGACTTCTCAAAGATGTCGCGGATTCCGGGGCGCTCAACTTTTTGGTATCCGGGGAGATCGGTCGGGATGCAACCCGCGTCGCCAGCTCCTTGAACATTGTTCTGACCGCGTAGGGGATTCACACCACCGTTCGGTACCCCCAAGGTTCCGCACAGCAATCCCAAATTTCCTAGTGATTGAACGTTGTGCGATCCGCAAGAGTGTTCCGTAATCCCGAGGGTGTAACAGATCGAAGATTTCGGCGCCGCCGCGGCGAAGTCGCGGGCGGTATCGACGATCTCTTCCGGCGTGATGCCGCAGATTTCGGCCGAATACTCGGGCGTGTACATCTGAACATGCCGAGCGAACGCGGCGAACCCCTCCGTACGGTACTTGATGAATTCACCGTCGTGGAGGCCTTCGTTGATGATGACATTGGCCACGGCGTTGAAGAATGGTATGTCGGTGCCTACCCGAATCTGAACGTGTCTCGTTGCCCATTTCGTAAGTTCGATCTTCCGAGGATCGACCACCACCAACTTCGCGCCGTTCTTGACCGCGCGCTTCATGCGCAGAGAGATGACCGGGTGGGCCTCGGTAGTGTTTGAACCTGTAACGAGCAAGAAGTCGGAGCCCGCCAACTCCTCGATCGAGTTCGACATCGCTCCTCTTCCTACCATGACCGCCAGACCGGCGACCGACGGAGCGTGTCAAGTGCGAGAACAGTTGTCGATATTATTCGTCCCAATCGCGACGCGCGCGAACTTCTGCATCAGGTAGTTTGCCTCAGTCACCACGCGTGCCGAAGCCCAGCAAACAATCGAATCTGGCCCCTCGGTGGCGATTGCGCCTTTGAACTTGCTGGTCACGAGATCAAGGGCTTCGCCCCAAGATGCTTGGTGGAAGGTTCCGTCTGTCTGCTTTATCAAGGGATGACGAAGTCTCTCTTCGCTCCGTACGAACTCCCAAGAGGCGAACTGCCCCTTCACGCACAACGACCCTCGGCTCGGCGCAGAGAAATCCGGCTCGGCGCCTATGATCTCGCCATCATGGGTCAACAATTCGATACCGCAACCCACACCGCAGTACGGGCAGACGGTCTGGGTGTGATCGACGTTTTGCGCAGCGATGTCCTGACTAACCACTTTGCGGTCGGTCAACGCGCCAGTAGGGCAGGTATTGATGCACTGACCGCAAAATGTGCACGGCGAATCCATCAATTCGTTATCGAAGAAAGTGAAGATGCTCGAGTCTTGACCCCGACCGTCAACCGTGATGGCCCCAGCTTGCTCCCAATCGTTGCAAATGTTGGTGCAACGGTAGCAAGCGATGCAGTAATCGTAGTCCCGTTGAATAAAGGGATTGGTGTCGTGCGAGGCCTTCTCCCGGGCGCGTAGCTGCGGGAACGCGTCTTGGCGAGCTTCATACTCCTCGACCGCACGATCGAACTCCGTTGGTCCAACCTTGTTTGAGTAGGGGTTGGCGTTCATCGACGCCATTTCCGAAAGGAGCATCTCAAGCAACGTCTTGCGATAGTCCTTGATCTCCTCGGTGTGTGTTGCAACCGACATGTCGTCTTCCGCAAAGGCAGTGCACGACGCCACTTGCTCCGTTCGCCCGTTTACTTCGACTTCGACGAGACACATGCGGCACGTACCCTGAGCACCAACCCGCTCGTCGTAACAAAGCGTCGGAACCTCGAATCCCGCATCATTCACCGCATCCAGCACCCGCGAACCATCAGCGGTCTGGACTGTCACACCGTTTACTCGCAAGTCCAACCACTTCGTCGTAGTTTGGGCTATGGGGTTCATGGCAACGGTAGTCATGGTTCGCAATGGTTTCGGAGATCCACTCCAATTCTAGCGAAACTTGGCTCATGCGCAAGAACAGGGCAGGGCAGAGCGATACGTTCGTCCATACCCCCGGAGAGAATGTAGGACCACAGTTTCGAAGTGTACCTATCGCCCGCTCCACAATTCTCTCTAAACTGCACACCGCGTCGTTCAAGTTCGAGCACCGCCGTAGAGCGTTGTTTCTGGGATCCGACGTGACAAACCTCATCTCACGGTTTTCGAAGGCGACTTTCGCAACGCCCGCGGTATGTCGAACAACTCAAGCGCCAGATTTCCTGCCGTAAAATGCCGCTTGTGCAGCGTCGAGCATTGTTGAACGAGTTCAAACGATGTACCGTATCAATTCAGATGGTTGACGAACAGCTGATTAAGCGAAACCGCTCTAATGTTATACTTCGTCGAAACTAAGGTGGTGGTCTGTTGAACTGAGTCTGAACAAGTTAAATCAATGTCTGAAATTCATTGGGCATCGTCACGAAACTTGTTGAAACACACCTGATACTTGCTTTAAACTCGTTCAAACACAGTCATGAAAACTCAGCGCAGGCCGCGTAATCGAAAAGACACACGTAGCCACGGAGGCTTACGATGACCACCGTCAACTATCTGAGAGCAACAAAAGCCGTTACCGATGCCGAGAGGATTCTTGAAGGGCCGCTGCGCGACGTCCTTAGAACCAAACTCAATGAACCGGGCATCACCGTTAGCAGCATTGCCAAGGATGTGAACGTACAGAAGGCGACCATCAACTACTGGATGGCCAAACTCGGTATCAACTATGGCCGGGTAGCTCACTACTTCGACGAAGTCGTCAGAATTCTGTCGCAAGAAGAGGCTCAGCTTCTCGATACGGTTTTGGAGAAAGGTTTTACGGTCGAAGACCTTGATGAATCAAACCCGGAAGCTGCAAAGATCGTACATCGTTTGGCGGAGATGGGCATTCCGGTGGATGAGCTAGCAGGTCTAAACGCGATGGAGGTCCTGGCCCTGAGAAGGTTGTCCCGAATGGGGTTGACCGACGAGCAGATCGATCTGTTTGAACCTGCGATGTTGGACGCCATCGCAGAGTTGGCGCGGTCCGGCGTTTCGAGCCGAGAGGTGGCGTCGTTGAGCAAAGCAGATGTCGTATTCATTGGACACGCCCGGGAAGAGGGCATACCGATCGAGGACCTCAGCGAAGTCGGTAGCGAATGGTTGCCTCTGATACGCCAAGCCAAGCAGCGCAACATCGATCCGAAGGCGATTGCAAACGTTGACGCCGAAACGTTCGGGGTCATGGACCGAGCCAAGGCGCGGGGAATCGACCTTCACGAAATCGATGCGCTAACTACAGACGAGCTGGAACTCATCAAGAAAATCCGCGATCGCCGGCGAGAAAACCCGGAGCAGATCGGTCACATGCTCGGCATGATGAACCTGACCTAAGTGCTTTCAAGTTGCGCGCTGCGCTATCGTAGAATTGTTTGAGTCGGAAGAGCCAGAACTTGGGAGAGCTCTGCATTGCGTATCGCTGGTTATTCGTTTAAGCGCGTCAAAATCGGTCGCAACCGCCTAGCGGTTGCGAGCTTAACCTTTCTGCTTCTAATCTCCGTGCTAATCGTCGGATGCACGGAACTTGCAAAACCGACCGCCACAGCGGTCGTGTTTGATCCAACACCGGCACCACCTGGCACTCGAGAATTAGTGCTGGCCGGCGGTTCCGCAGCCGACATCGCCGCGTTGGCGCAACCGGTCGAACTCCCAGAAGGTAATGCCTCCAGCGGTGAGCAACTCCACACGACATTGGGTTGTGCGGCATGCCATTCAATCGCCGATGACGTCATCGTGGGACCGGGATGGAAGGGTCTTTACACTCGTGCCGGCGAACGGACCGAGATGGAAGCTGAAGAGTACCTGATCCAGTCGATCACGAAACCGTCCGCATTCATCGCCGAAGGCTTCACAAACGTCATGCCGGCGTTCGACTACCTGTCTGATCAGGAACTCGCCGATCTCGTCGCGTTCGTCCAGGCGAACAACTAGGGCAGCACCAGCAGAACCCGAACTTGGAACCGGAAGAATCGGTTCCGCTTAATCCGAATGCAATTCGCTAGCTGCACGGCAGATCAACGCGGCCTGATATCCCGCCGAAAAGCCTGCGTCTATGTTCACGACCGACACCCCCGCGGCGCACGAGTTGAGCATCGTTAACATCGCCGCGTAACCGTCTAACCCGGTCCCGAAACCATTGCTCGTAGGTACCGCGATCACCGGTGCGGCAACCAATCCCCCCACCACGCTTGGCAACGCGCCGTCCATACCCGCCACGACAACGACTACGCGTGAGCTTCGCAACGCTTCCTCGTGTGCCAGCAACCGATGGATACCTGCCACGCCGACATCGTTGATTCGCCGGACTTTGCAGAGCATCAACCGGGCCGTGATCTCCGCTTCGTCGGCTACTCGCAAGTCGGCCGTGCCGGCAGAGACGATGGTCAATCCTTCATGCATAGGATCAATGCCGCGGTCATCGGCCCATATCGCACCGCACGACGCTTTGAATTTCGCCGACGGCACGAGCGCCCTGACTTGATTCGCGGCGACCTTTGTAGAACGGGTTACTAGGACCACTTTCGCCGCGTCGTAGATGCGTTTGGTGATCAGTCCGATCTGTTCAGGCGTCTTGCCTTCACCCATCACGACCTCCGGAAAACCGGTCCGACGTTCACGATCGAGATCGACGGTGGCGAATCCCATGTCCGCGCTAAACGGTTCGTCCGCTGCGCCGGATTGGGAAATTCGCGATGGATCGTTGGGCATCTTGGTTCAGTTTCAGTTGAACTTGCGCGGAACTCAAAGCAGAAACGGCTACGCTATATCATTACAGCGAAGAAAAAGGGATTCGTGTTGTGACGTTTCCACGATTTTCACAACGTGATTCTAGAATCAGTGCAACGACGCGAGATTCGGCTTACACACTAGTTTTCAAGGCTGATCGGAATGAAGATCACTTGCATACAAGACAACCTGACGCGTGGATTGCGCGTCGTGCGGCGAGCAGTGCCCTCGAGGGCGACGCTACCCATCACGCAAAACATCTTGATTGAGACCGAGGACGCCCGTCTCAAACTCGCCGCGACAGACTTGGAGCTTTCGATTACTACCTGGGTAAGCGCCCAAATCGAGCAGACCGGGTCGATTACTTTACCCGCCCGAACGTTGCTCGACACAATCAGCAGTTTCGATATGGGACGCGTCGAGCTCGAAGTCACGGACGAACCCTACGGCGCAAATATCAAAACGACCACCGAACGCGGTGGCGGTCCGATGACGATCGACACTGATCTCCGTGGTGCACCCAAGGACGATTTCCCACCTTTTCCCGAAGTTTCTCCAAAACATCGCGTCAGAGTCGATTCAGGAACTCTGCGCAACGCATTAGAGCGAGTTGTCTTTGCCGCGGCGAGCGACGATGCGCGGCCAGTTCTGACAGGCGTCAAGATGGAGGTCGAAGGAGACAAAGCGACATTCGCTGCAGCCGACGGCTTCCGATTGTCGATCGAATCGGCACAGTTGATGGAAGCGCCCGAGGAAGGGTTCGACGCGCTGGTACCTGCCCGTGCATTGTCCGAGCTGACGCAACTTATGGCCGGAACCGTGTCGACGGTCGAGATCATGGTTTCGGAGACCGGCGGCGAGGCAATGTTCCGAATCGGTGACGAAGTCGAGATGATCACCCAGTTGATCGCTGGAACGTATCCGGACTACAAGAGCCTCGTGCCTCAGAATTCGGACACGACGATGGCGATCCCATTGGAGAGCGTCGAACAAGTCGCGCGGTCCATGCAGGTCATCGCTCGGGAGGGGAGTGCCATCGTTCGGATGGTCGCCTCAAACGAGGAGGGGCAAGGACGCCTCACCGTATCCGCCAATGCCGAGGACCTCGGCAATAGCGAAGGAACGCTTGACATCGACATCGAAGGCGAAGAGGGCAAGATCGCATTCAACGTCCGTTTCTTGACCGACCTCGTCAGGAATTCCCAAGGTGGGACATCCAATCCAGTGGAAGCCTCAGATAGCTCAAACGAGACTACAGGGCCGGAGAAACTGATCCTCTCGATCACAACACCTTCCAGTCCCGCAGTCTTCCGACTTTCCCACCACCCCGGTTTTACTCACGTGGTAATGCCGATGTACGTTCAGTGGTAGCAAATCGGGCTAAATCCCTTACTGCCAAGTTAACTATTCTGCTGCTGGTTTTGCCGTTCGCGATGTTGTTCATCGCGTGCGTTGACGCTGAAGATGCCGCGCCTATCCTGACGCCAGCTTCTGAAGCGCAGAGACAACCGGAAGCAACGATTTCGTTGCCTCCGACTCCCGTTCGGGCGTATGACCGCTACGATTTCCAATTCGTTGAAGCGTTCGGTGGGCACGTTTGGGACCGGGCAGTGGACATCGCTTTCCTCCCCGATGGAGAATCGGCGCTCGTCGCCGATCAAGTCGGTCAGGTTTTTCGAGCGTTCCTCGACGCGCGGCGCGACCCGATCTTGACATTTTCCATTCGAGAGCGTACGAGTCGCGATTCAAACGAGGAAGGACTTCTCTCGTTGGCGTTGGACCCGCAATACGAGGAGAACGGCCGGGTTTGGATGTACTACTCAGTGCGCGGTGGCATTCGTCGCACGCGGCTATCGTGGTTCACCGTCGATGAATACATCGCCGATTGGAGCAGCGAGCACATCGTTTACGAGCTCATCCAGCCATACGGTAACCACAACGGCGGGAAGATCATATTCGATAACCAGGGATATCTCTTGCTCGCCTTCGGCGACGGAGGTTCGCTGGGCGATCCGCAGAGCAACGGCCAGGACTTGACAAACGTCTACGGAACCATCATCCGGCTCGACATCTCGGAATCTGATAACGATAAACCGTACCGAATTCCGCCGGACAATCCCTACCTTGGCGACCCTGACATCCCGGATGAGATTTGGGCTTACGGTCTACGGAATCCGTGGCGCATGTGGTTTGATGCTAAAACCGAGTTGCTATGGATCGGCGATGTGGGGCAGAGCTATCGTGACGAAATCAACGTCGTCGATACCAATAGAGGCGGCGGGACGAATTTCGGTTGGAGCACGATGGAGGGAACGGCCTGCTTCAGACCGCGCAGCGACTGCAACCAAACCGGCATGGCGTTGCCGATCGAAGATTACCCGCCCCGATCCGGTCACTGCTCGGTGATCGCAGGTATGGTCTACCGCGGTGCCGCAATCCCGACGTTGGTCGACAGTTTCCTTTTCTCCGACCACTGCAAAGGCGAACTTCGGGCGATGGACGCGATCGATTGGTCGACACGGAGTGTCGCACTGAAGCCGGTCGCACCTGATGGGATCGAGTACGACAATCCGGGTATCTCATCCTTCGGAGTAGACAACGAGGGTGAAATCTACGTTTTACGGTTTGACGGGGCGATCTTGAAGATGGTGCCCGGCGAGGAATCGCCGTAATGGGCAGGTGGAGGAAATTCAACTTGCCGCAGTTACCGATTGAAGGGGTGACTATCGACGGCGTCTCCGTCGCAAAAGCTGGATAAATTCGTCGCGTGAAATGCCCGCGTCTCGAAGCAATGCGGTCATTATTCCTCTCGGCAATTCCCGGTGCCTGGGCACCGAGACGACGATACCCCGGGGGTGCCGCAAGATCATGTGGCTTCCTCTCGTCCGCCGATGCTCAAATCCCGCACGTTGCAACGCCCTCGAAAATTCGTCGCCCGAAACCAAAGGCAAACTCGGCATCTTACTTGGCCGCCACTACCAAGTAATGCGCTTCAATTTGGGTACCCCGCGACGCGAGTGTGCTGTCTCCACCGTTTGGTTCCGATTTTTCGCGGAAATTCTTGACCATGTCTTCAGCCAGAACTTCAAGATAGCCCTCTATCGCCTCTTTGATGTTGGCTTTGGCTTCTTCGATGGTCTTACCTTGAGAATGACATCCCGGCAAGTCCGGACACCAAACGTGGATCCAGTCGTTTTCATCGGGTTCATACAAAATGTGCAACTTCATTTCGCTCTCCTCGCATCCCGCGAACTCGGGTTGCTAATTGGGATTGTAGTCGCGCCAGCAGGAGATCACGTTTATCTGATCAACCAGCGAACAGCTTAACCCGTCGGTCTGCGTTGCGGTCGGTATCGATAGTTGCGGATGCCGGGGGTGTAGCGCCAGATCACGAAGACGACGATTACAGAGATGAAGCCGCCGAGAATCATGACGTTCCCGGCGCCGATGATGCCTCCGACGAATGAGACTTCCATCTGTCCGAGGTGGTTGGCGCCCATCGCCGAGAAGGAGTGAGCGCTGCTCGCCCTTCCAAGCATGTTGTCGGGCGCGGTGAGCTGCACGAGCGCTTGACGCATCGTCATGCCGATTGCGTCCGTGCCACCGAGCAGCGCCACGAGGACCAATCCGATGGCGAAGATGTAGTTGAACGTGTACGAAAGGTCGAACAATCCCAAGGTCAGATTGGGGTTGTCAACCAAATCGACGCGGTTGAATCCCCAAGCCAACAATAGCAACGCGTAGACCAAAGTCGCGACAAGGACGATCATTCCCTTCCGCCGCCAACGTTCGGTGATGAAGACGATCATGCTGCCGACCACACCTCCCGTCGCATTGGCCGAGGTGAGCAGGGCAGTGCCTTGCGCTCCCATGCCGTAGAGTTCCTGCGAGAAGAACGGGAACAGCATGCGGTAGAAGCTAAAGATCGTCACACCAATGTCGAGCATGTAGAGGCCGGGCAATATCGGGTGCCGACGAACGAAGTTGAAGCCTTCGATGATGGTCTGGAGCTTGACACCGCCGCCTCCACCTTCGGGTGCGCCAGAGGCGCGGATGATTAGCGGCGCGATAACACTGACGCCTGCGATACAGGTCGTTACGAGGAGCGTGGGAGCGATACCGTAGTTGATGTAAAGAGGGCCGAACAGGAAGGGCACAGTGATGGCCGCAACCTGCATCGATGACGTCGAGATGGTGACCGCATTAGTGAGGTGCGATCGGGGCACACACCGTGGGAGCATCGCGGGCCGGGCAGAGCTTCCCAACATGTTGACCATGCCGGTGACCCCCGTCACTACCCAGATGTGCCATGGCGCCAAGACCTCGCTGAACGCAAGGAGGGTGAGTATGATCAATGAGACCAAAGACACGGTTTGGGTCAACGACATAAGAACCTTGCGATTCACGACGTCGGCGAGCGCACCGCCGTAGATCACCACCGGCATTTGAAGCAGCTGTACCGCGCCCAGGATGCCGAGTTGCGCCGCCGAACCGGTTTCGTCGTAGATCCACTGACTCGTCGACAACAGCCGCATCGTCATCGCCATCGTCATCGTGATCTGCGCGGCCCACAGAACCGAGAAGTTGTAGTGCTTGAACGATGACCAGGGCCGGATGCGCTCCGTTCTGGAGTGCGCTACTCGAGATGGATTGTTCAAGGTCAGATTCGCAGTGATGCGAGAAAGCTGAGAACATGTTCAGTTCTCGGCGGGGGAGTTTCAAAGTTCATTGCATGATACAAGCGAAGCGCGGACGTTGGGATCTGAATGCCGTGATTTACCAGTCCTTGGGACCATGTCGTGAGGAAACCGATGCGGCTCGATGCAGACTTAGTCGAAAATGCTGTTATTGTGATGGGCTAAGCGTTTGATATGAAACTCGAGAAATGGAGTGACCAAGTGGGTGAATTTGAAGGCAAGTCCGTGATCGTCACCGGCGGAGCACTAGGCATCGGCGGTGGTGTTTCTAGGGCCTTTGCGGCGGCTGGAGCCAACGTGACGGTGATGGATATCGACGATGAGGCCGGCGATGCGTTGATCGATGAGATTACCGGCGCTGAAGGGACGGCACAGTATGTCTCCGCGGATGCCGGGACGATCGAGGGTTGCCGGGCGACGGTGGATGCGGCGATCGACGCTTATGGCGGTTTGGACATCGTCATCAATAACGTTGGTATTCAGCCGCCATCGTCGTATGTGGATGCGGTCGATCTGCCTGAAGAGTCGTGGGAGCGCATCATCAACATCAACCTGCGCAGCCGCTTCCTGATGGCCAAGTACTCCGTGCCATCCATGCGAGAGCGCGGCGGCGGCGTCATCATCTCCGTGGCTAGCGTCCAGGGCCTCCTCTCGATGCCCTTCGTCTCCGCATACGCAGCCAGTAAAGGCGGCGACCTATCCCTGACACGACAGATGTCCATCGACTTCGCCAAAGACAACATCCGGGTCCTGTCGGTAAATCCCGGAACCATCAACACGCCGATGGTGTGGAGGGCGTTGGAGGGGACCGGTGACGACATCGAGCAGGGATTGATCGACTCTGCCAAGACGCACCCCCTGGGCCGCATCGGACAACCCGAGGACATCGCCAACGTGATGCTTTTCCTGGCGAGCGATAAAGCCTCGTTCATGACGGGATCGTATGTAAACGTAGACGGTGGCATGATGGCCGTCGGAGCATGGGCTGGCACCGTTGGTGCCGGTGGGAGCGATTGAGTGCCGAAATTATCGGCTAAGAAATGGTAGAGAGAACCAAAGCAACTTCGCTACGCGGCGCGTGGCACATTAATTCAACGATTCTGGCTCGGACGCGTCTTGTGCTGTGGGCGCTGATGGTTGCAGTCGGCGTTTATGGGTTGGTGTGGGTCGGAGAGGAGTCGGAGGCGCAGTCGTTGGACCGTGGTGACGGCGTCTACCTGATTCAGCTGGATCGCGCAATCGATCCGGTTTCAGAGCGTTATCTGGCACGTGAATTGGATGCGGCTCAAGAGCAATTCGCGCTGGTGGTGATTGTGTTGGATACACCGGGCGGATTGTTGGATAGCACACGGTCGATGGTGAATGCGATCTTGGAGTCTCGAGTGCCGATCGCGGTTTACGTTTCGCCTTCCGGTGCCCACGCGGCCAGTGCAGGGACGTTTATCGGCGCCGCGGCGAATATCTTGGCGATGGCGCCGGTTACGGAGATTGGAGCGGCGGCGGTTGTCGGCGGGCAGGGCGAAGACTTGGGCGAGACGCTGCAGGTCAAGGCCAATGAGGATGCGGCGGCGCTCCTACGTGGAATTGCGGAGAAACGAGGCCGGAACGTCGATGCTTTGGAGGCGACTGTATTCGAGGCAAAGGCGTACTCGGCGGAAGAGGCGGTCGAGATCGGCATCGCGGATGTCGTAGTGAACGACATCGATGAGTTGTTGCATTGGGCCGAGGGTAGAACGGTGGAGACGGCGTCGGGTCCGGTAACGCTCGAAGACCTGCAACATTCGCGCATCGAAGAGAGTGAATACAGCGTTTGGGACCGCTTGCTCGGCGCAATTGCCAACCCGAATTTGGCTTTTCTGTTGATTTCGCTCGGCGGATTGGCGTTGATCGTGGAGATTTGGAACTTCGGAACGTTCATCCCTGGAACCATCGGGGTGGTCCTTCTGGTGGTCGGATTCGCGGGCGTTGGTCAGCTGCCGTTCCAGTGGGCTGGCGTCGTGTTAATCGTGCTCGCGCTCGTGCTTTTGGCGGCGGAGGTTTTCGTGACGCCCGGGTTCGGGTTTTTCGGTATCGCGGGAGCAATCGCGCTTGTGTTGGGTGGTCTATTCCTATTCCCGTTCCCGTCCATCGAGGCTCCTGAGCTTCCAGGAGGACAGATCCTAGTAAGTCGATGGCTGTTGGCCGGTGTTGGCGTGGTGGTTCTACTATTCATGATCTGGTTGATCCGGGAACTGAGGATTGCGGCCAGACCCGGTTCGTATATACCAGCCGGGACTTCTGAGACGCTGATCGGCAGCTCGGTGTTAGTAACCGATGCCTTGGCACCAATGGGAGAGGTGTACGCCGTCGGCGAAAATTGGACGGCGCGCACGTCTGACCGGAGCAGTGTAGACGTAGGTATGACTGTGAAGGTTGTCGATGTAGACGGTGTGACGTTGGTGGTCCAGGTTGAAGCCGGGGACGATTAGGCATCGACCAATCGTCAGTGCCACAAAAACCTTCGACGAGTAGCATCTGGGATAAGGTTGCGACAAGCACAATGACCCCAAACGAAGTCATCGGTTGGATGGTCGCAGCAAGGAGAAAAATATGGCAATTATCAATTTCGTGCGTGATTACGAACGCGTAGCACGCTTCCGTCTCGGACGCTTCGAAGGGATGATGGGCCCGGGTATCGTCATTTCGATACCCATAGTCCACCAGACACAAAAGGTCGACACTCGAACGGCGGTGTTGGAGATACCGCGGCAGACGAACATCACGAAGGACAACGCGCCGATCGATATCGACTTCCTGGTCTACATGCGAGTGGATCTGAACCAAGCCGAGAAGGCCGTCCTCGAAGTCGAGCATTACACCTCCGCCGTTGTCGGACTTGCAACCACGACGCTCCGTGCTGTAGTCGGTGACATCAGCTTAGACGAGGTCCTATCGCAACGAGAGCGCATCAACGAGCTCATCCGAACACGCCTCGACCAGGAGACCGGACGATGGGGCATCAAAGTCACCAACGTTGAAATTCGCGAGATCGAGCCGCCGACAGATATCCAGGCCGCAATGACTCGCCAAATGTCCGCGGAACGTATGAGACGATCGATGGTCCTCGAGGCCGACGGACAGAAACAAGCCGACATCACAGTCGCGGAAGGGCAGAAGCAGTCCGAGATTCTTCGAGCCGAAGGTGACAAGCAGGCCGAGATCCTCAAAGCCGAGGGTGACCAGCAGGCCGCCGTTCTGCGAGCCAACGGTTTCGCTGACGCACTCCAGCGAATCCAAGACACCGCCAGCGGTCTCGGTGGAAACACCATGACGCTGCAGTACATGGACGCGTTGAAGGAGATGGCCTCCGGTTCGTCGACTAAGTTCGTCCTCCCAATGGAGATGACGAAGTTGATGGGCGGCATTGGCACCATGATGGGTGCGGCGACCGATCGCGACGATTAAGGAATCGTTTTCAGAACTAATAGGCTAATTCGACGGCGGGATTGTCAAGTATCCCGCCGTTTTTTTGCGTTTAAGTTCGTTCATATTTGGGTTAGTTATAGTTTGATGGCTTCGACTGTTTCTCCCGATCTAAGTTGACATGACAAAAATCGAAGTATTTGTTGCAGATTGACTCGGCACTGCTCGGTTTTGAGTCCAATCTACCAGGTCCCAGAATGCAAAACACTGAATATGGGTTCACTGGCCGGTTTACTTATTCAATCGGACGGGAAAGTCATCAAATGACGGCTTTACGAACTCGGTGGACCATCGGCGCTGGTGTCATCGACCATACCGCGTCCAAAATGACGGATCAGACAGTGCTGTAACCCTTGGTCAGCTTTAATGGGTTCGAGATCGTGGTCAGTGGGCAGCGTATTCCGTGCGCCTTCCAGCCATCGCCGAGGTGCTGAATCAGTTGCAAGCAGGGGGCCGATGTGGGCTGATCTGGATGTGTCGAGTAACTGTCGATGACGTTTGAACGTGGTGATGGTTGTAGGGCATGAATCTTCGGCCAAGCGATCAGAAAACTGGCAATCAGTGGCGCGAAAAGCAATAAGCCGATATATTGCTGCTGGCGCGGCAAAAGAATGGATGGAGCGGAAATTGATGCCGTGATATGCTTGCAAGTCAGGTGCTGAGCGGCAAGAACGGCAAAACATGGCTAAATTAGGTGATTTTGAGTTTCCAGAGGTTGGACTCGTAGATTCGGTCGCTTTGGCGCGTCGGATCCACGAAGATCTTGGTGGAGAGGTGCGGAGAGACGCCCTGGCTATTGTTTTGGACATGTCGCCCACTGGAGGGGCATACGGTGCCCGAATCGGCGCTTTACGCATGTGGGGGCTCGCGACGGGTCGCAGCGTGATCAGGTTA
This sequence comes from uncultured Dehalococcoidia bacterium, assembly GCA_951812795.1. Taxonomy (GTDB): domain Bacteria; phylum Chloroflexota; class Dehalococcoidia; order Lucifugimonadales; family Lucifugimonadaceae; genus Bin127. The sequence goes on along the minus strand of OX638325.1, from coordinate 458,157 downwards.
ACTGGGGACGGTGTGAGGGTGGTTTCCGCCCGCGGCGAAGGCGAGGAGATGGAGATGATGCGCAAATTGTCGCGGTCGGTGCCGTTGTTCAACGATCTTGAAGCACGGATCGGCGACGGCAAGGTTGATCAGCGAGTGTTGGCGGTGTTGTTGCAAGAGGTCACGGGCGCCGAAATCGGCGATGTGATGAGGCGGATGCCGATGGTTGAGCGCATCTATGGGGCAATTCGCAATTTCTTGGAAGGGTTCAACGACGAAGATTGGGATGAGGATGCCAGGGATACAGCCGAGACTGGTCGACCGGATGAAGGCATCAGCGAAGTTTCAGCCTTGCCAAAGGGTTGGATGGAGTTTCGCTACGACGATGGGACATTGAGGTTGCGAGAGTCGCAGGAGAATCTGGATGTTTTGATCGGGGTTTTGGAGTCGCGGAAGTGGCTTGTCGGCGGAGGTTAGGAAGTTCAGGAATTGTGTCTGACTTCGGCGGCTAGGCGTTTGGGTTTGCCGGGTGCGGATGCTGTCTGCCACCAGGGACAGCAAGATCAATTGAGTATCGAGCGGATCGTCAGGAACGTTAACTTGCGGAGTTGGTTCAACCGTTGAGTTGATCGATAAGGGTGACGATTGAAACGACGACGGTGGTGCCGATCGCGACGGTGCCGACGAACCAGCGAATGATTTCAGACTTGAAATTGGCGATCTCGGATTTGAGTTCACCGAATCGTGCCTCTATCTTGGTGTCTTGTTCACCGAAGCGTGTTGCCATCTCGGTTCATATTTCGCCGTGCGAGTTGGCTAGGTCTTCTTTAGTAGCCAAGGCGTCCAGCCGGGTCTCGAAGCGGACTAACCGGTTTTCGATGTCGGATTCGGCTTGTCGTGTGGAGGTTGTCATCTAACGTTTCCGTTGGTTGCCTAAAAGTATTACAGACTTTTCGTCGTCGTGAAACACATCATAACGAACGGATGTTAATAATTGCAATGGATTTGGCGAAGATGTATTCCGGCGCGGAGCGTCATAGGTAGTCTTTGACTTTGGCGGCTAGGCGTTGGGTCATTCCGGGGGTCGATGCCAGTTCTAGTTCAGATGCTTCACGTATGGCTTTGACTGAGCCGAAGCGTCGCATGAGGGCGCGTTTGCGCGATGGTCCGACGCCGGGCACAAGGTCTAGCGCGGATTTGAGCGATGTGCGGCCCCGGGTCTTGCGGTGATACGTGATGGCGAATCGGTGGGCTTCGTCGCGGACTTGCTGGAGGACGAAGAGGGAAGGGGCGTTGCGAGGTAGCCGGATCGGTTCCGAGCTGTCGGGTGTGTAGAGTTCCTCTTCCTTCTTGGCTATGGACGCGAGAGGGATGTCGGCGACGCCGAGGTGGAGCATAATGGCAAGCGCGGCAGATAGCTGACCTTTGCCGCCGTCGATGAGTACGAGGTCGGGTGTGATGCCGAACGAGTCGCCGGCTTTGCTCAATTCGCCGGTCTCAGCAGTCTTTTTGCGAGCGGCGTTTAGGCGTTTGAAGCGGCGCGTGAGGACTTCGCGCATCGAAGCGAAGTCGTCATTGCCTTCGACGGTGTTGATTTTGAAACGTCGATACTGCGATGTCGCGGGTGCACCGTTCTCGAAGACGGACATGGCGGCCACGGACGATGTGCCTTGGATGTGTGAGATGTCGTAGCACTCGATACGGTAGGGTCGGTTCGGTAAGCTCAAGGCTTCCTGCAGATCGTCCAAAGCACGCACCATTAAGTCTGAGTTGGACTGCCACTTCAGTTTTAGTTGTGCGAGGCCCTGTACGGCGTTCTCGTGAGCCATTTCGACAAGTTTTCGCTTGGGACCACGTTGCGGGACGTTGACCTCCATCTTGGCGCCGCGATTTTCAGTGAGAAGTTCTTGGAGGACGGGCGCGTTTTCGGGTTCGGTTTGGGTCAGGATTCGGCGCGGCATGTGCGGATTGCCGGCGATGTAAAACTGCTCGATGAACTTGGCGATGATGTGCGAATCGGTATCGTCATATGTCCCAGCCATAATGAAGTTGTCACGTCCGACCATGCTGCCTCGACGGATGAAGAAGACGTCGATCCATGCCTCGTCGCTGCCTTTCTCGCAGGCGATCACGTCCATGTCTTCCTGCCCGATGCCGACGACTTTTTGATCCTCGTAAACGATCTTCATCGCGTTCAGACGGTCGCGCAGAGCGGCGGCGCGCTCGAACTCGAGATTTTCTGCGGCCTCGGTCATCGCCTCTTGGAGTTCGACGACGACTTTGTTGGTGTCGCCTTGTAGGAACGAGATGACTTGGTCGATCACCTTGTCGTATTCGGGTTTGTCGGCGTACCCGGTGCAGGGGGCGACGCAGCGTTTGATGTGGTATTCGAGGCAGGGTCGCTCCTCTTCGCCCGTGATCTTCATCGTGCAGGAGCGGTAGGGGAAGAGTTTTTTGAGGAGATCGAGAGTGGTTCGGACGGAGTATGCAGAAGCGTAGGGACCGAAGTAGCGCGCGCCGTCGCGTTTGGAGCGTCGGCGCGTGAAATAGACGCGGGGGAACTCATCGTCGAGGTCGACCTTGATGTAGGGATAGGTCTTATCGTCTTTGAGCCGGGCGTTGAAGCGGGGTTTGTGCTCCTTGATGAGGGAGTTTTCAAGGAGGAGAGCCTCGCGCTCGGACTCGGCAACGATGTATTCGAAATCGTAAATGAGATTGACAAGTCGTTTCGTCTTGCCACGCAGTTTAGTTTCGTTCGAGAAGTACGAGCGGAGGCGGTTACGCAGGCTTACGGACTTGCCAACGTAGAGTATCTGTCCGCTCTTCCCGCGCATGGTGTATACGCCAGGTTTGCGAGGAACAGCGGCAAGGCGATCAGCGAAGAGATCGGCGCGGGAGGGGGATTCGGTTGTGGGCGCTGGAGGCATGGGGCGTGTAAGTTGATTTTAAGGGGTTGAATAGTGATGCGAAGGATGCTGAAGGTGTGTAAGTTTAGTGGATACCAAGATTCGAGGGGAGCTATGGAGACAAGTCCACCTAGGCGCATCTCGATTGAGAGGGAGTAGCTGCGCATAAGTTCGCGGCCCATCAGTGGTGCGATGCCTTCGATGACTCGCACTAGTTTGAACTCGCCGTCCCACATCACTTCTGCGAGATAGTAACGCGCTGATCGCCGATCACCAGTGGAGGAAGTGATTTCGGTAGTTCCTGGAAGTTCCTGCAACCCCAATCTCGCGATGAGGTCAGGCGTCATCACGAGACTGAAATCATTGCCGGTATCGACGATGAATGTAACGAGGTTGACTGCGCCGTCGTAGTCTCGAATCTCGAGGTCGACCAGTGGGTAGAGATTGCCGCCTAGGACGCGGCCGGTTATCAACTGCCTGGCCTCAGACGGTGGAAATCTGCGATTGCGGCTTCAATGTCTTCAACGTCGTCTGGCGAGATGCCTCCGTCTTTGAATCCTGACTTGGCTATCGGGATGGACCAAGTTACGGCGTCAGGATGGCGGGCCATCAGTCGGTCGAGGACGGCATCGTCGTGCCCGTAGTGACCGATCTCGTAATCGCCACTGATGCCATCAATGACGATGTGGCAACCCTTATGAGAGTCTTTGTATTTGGGTAGCAGTTGTTCTTCGTAGATCCGCTTGGCGTTCTCAATCGCCCCATCGAAATCTACTCGTTTACGTCTCGAACCATGTTGAAAAATTGTCACAGCAAACCCCTTTGATGGTGGAGTATAGCGATGTTTCAAGTATAGCGTCCGGCTCTTAGGGACAAATCGCCGAGGATCCCGCTCTCTCTCGTTCGCCGTAGTAGACCCAGATCGCCTCACCGATTCTGACTGGATTGTCGGGCTGTAGGGTGGCGTTGGTTTTCGACGTCCCAGCGATAGGCAAGTGCGTCGGTCCAGAGGTAGCGATGCGCCGTGACCGTGTCGCCTTCATGACTTAAGCCTTCACCGAAATGATCCTCGATCTGGTCGTCGTCCCAGTCGATGACACCGCGGAACACCAAATCTCGAGGTAAGGCTGAGTCCTAACAATATCCAGAATTGGGATAAAGTCGTACGGGTTGTGAGACTGCGTCTTCAGAATAAACCCACATTTGGAGGGTCTCCATGATCCTCGAAATGGAAATTACAAAGGTTAAGGAAGTGATTCAGGCATGCCCTTGTGGGCGTCACTTCGCTTGTTCGCGTCCCCTTCGCAGAGCGAATGGGACGATTGTCGTGTGAGAGCCGGGGTAGGCGGGGTTACAAAACGACGGTGAAGACCGCCAAGGCGACGATGATGCCGGTGGCTATGATGCCCATTTTGCGGATTTCCAAGGGGAATGTGCGGGCGTAGACTTCGGAGCGTGTCCGTTGCGTGCGGCGTGGGCTGGCGGTGTTTGGTCGGTTGGGGGAGGCCGAAAGATTGCGTGGTGCTGGCACTGTTGCAGTGGCGGCCGACGGTGCCGCGATGTCTTCTTCTGGTTGTTCGGGTTGTTGGCGCCGCGCCGTCGGCTCTTCGGTCTGGACGAAGACGTTAGGTCGTCGTCCGGGTCGGCGTCGGTTTCGGTTGCGAGGTGGCATGTGAGATCGGGTGGTGGTGTATTGGTTTCTAGGTGAAATTCTAGACGATGACGAAGCAACGCCGTTAGAGTTTGCCATCGTCGTCGAGAGATTCAGCGGCTAAAATGGTCGCCCTAGCAGCGTATGAGATGGTGACGTCGGATGTGTTGAACATGAAGTGATATAGGAACGGATCGATCGGGCTCGTACCAAATGCCTTGTCGAAGTAGCGGTGTTGTGCGGCATCCGAGTGGGAGATGAAGTCTCGTGCTTCGTCCATGGAGATGTTTTCGCGTTCGGCTACTCTCTTGGCGCGGTCTTCCATTCGCCCGACAACACCGACGCGTACGACATCGTTGCGTTCTCGAAGAATTGCGGCACCGCCGCGGCTGAGGATGACGATGTTGCCCTGATCGGCGATGTCGTTGATGACCTCCCGTGTGGTAGCGATGAATCGTTCGTCGTTGACCTCTTCTGCGGTGGTGTGTGGTTCTTCCTCGTACTCGCTGTACTGTCGAGAAATAAGATCTTCGACCCCGGGGCCGAAGTATGGGTCGCCGCCCATTCCGGCGACGGCAGAACGTTCGAGGACGCGTTGGACGCGCATAGCTAAGCGATTTACCAACGAAGGCACTCGGCGCTCTTGGTCGACGAGCGCGCGCATCGTGGCGTTCACTCCACGAGCTACCTGAGCGAGGATGAGGCGGTCGACGAAGTCGATCTCCAGTTCGCGAGCAACGAGGCGCCCGAGATCGGGTGCACCGGCTCCAACTCTACCTTCGACAGTGATTATCGGCATAACAACTCCTTTGCTGAAACGATTCGGTTGACCACGTTTGGGATTGACGAGGATTGGGTTCGCGGGCGAGGGTGTTCAGTTACTTCCATTATCGCTTGAGTTGGCAAATGTGGTTGAAATGGAGTCGCGGGTTTTACCATCAACTAGGTTGTAACGAGGCCAATGTGTCTACGACAACGACGGAATTTCTAGCAGTAAGGTGGTCCATTTCGGATGCCCGCAGGCGCATTAACATCTCAGCGATGGCGTGACAATTCGCCAACGACGTTTAGCCTTGAGAATCGCCCAGCCGTTGGCTACGGTGGGGTTGTTGGTTCGACGCACACCCTGGGTTCTGCTGCGGGTGCAGAGATGTTGGCCGCGGGCGGTAATGCGATTGATGCGGCAGTGGCGACGTTATTTGCGCTGAGCGTGGTGGAGCCGATGAAGATGGGAATCTATGGCGCGGGGTTCATGAATATCCGTCTGGCGAGCGGAGATCGATTCGTAATCGACAACTACTCGCAGGCACCGGCGGCGGCGACTATGGATATGTTCACGCCGTTGTCGGACGAATGGCCGAACTACATGCGGGTTCGAGGGGATTTGAATCAGACGGGGGTGTTGGCTTCGGGTGTGCCGGGAGCGTTGAAGGCGTGGTGCGAGGTGCAGTCTGAACACGGCAAATTGTCGCTGTCCGAGGTCATGCAGCCGGCGATCAGTCACGCCGAGCATGGATTCCGAGCAACGGATCATCACTGCAAGTTCGTGGTTGACAACCAAGACCAGCTACAGCTTTTCAGCGCCACGAGCAGTATATTCATGCCGGCGGGGCGCGTGCCTCTAACCGGAGAAATGGTGGTGCAGCGGGACCTTGCGGCTACTTTGAAGCGGATCGCGATCGAAGGTGCGGACTATTTATATCGCGGCGAGTTGGGCGAGGAGATTGTGAGGTATTCACAGTCGCACGGCGGGATCTTGACGATGGACGACCTGCGGGGTTACGAGACAAGGACGAGCAACCCAGTTCAAGGTGGATATCGCGGTTACACGATTACCGGACCACCGCCGGCGTCGGCGGGCGGGATTCACTTGATCGAGTTCCTGAATGTCTTGTCGTCGCGGGACATTCGAGGGATGGGTTTCGGCAGGAGTGCGACGATCCATTTGATGGCGGAAGCGATGAAGCTCGTGTTCGCGGACCGGAATCGTTATCTTTCGGACCCTGAATTTGTCGAGATTCCAACCGATCGGTTGTTGTCAGAGTTTCATGCGAAGGAGTTGATGAGTCAGATTCTGCCGAATGCGGTCCTGCCAAAACTTGCGACGCCGGCATTTGCGGAGTCGGACAGCACTTCGCATGTTACGACGGCGGACGGGGAAGGAAATATCGTATCGGCGACGCAGACGGTCAACCACATATTCGGTTCAAAGGTCGTAGTTCCGGGAACCGGCGTTTTACTGGACAACACGATGTCGAACTTCGATCCGCATCCTAACGTCGCCAACTCGATTGAGCCGATGAAGCGAGTTGCGAGCAGCATGGCGCCGGTGATTGTGTATCGTGGCAGCCGTCCGAGTTTCGCATTAGGGTTGCCCGGTGGATTGCGGATCTGGACGTCGGTGGCGCAAGCGATAGTCAATATCGTCGATCACGGTATGACGCCGCAGGAGGCGGTGGAGGCGCCTCGGATGTTCACGCAGGGTCAGGCAGTGGAGTTGGAGCGCGAATTCACGTCCACGGTCTCGGCGGCGTTGACCAATATTGGGCATGAGGTCGAGATGGTGGCCAATGTAGCCGGCGGAATGAACATCATTGAGTTCGGCGAAGATGGATCGCTCGCCGGTTCTTCATGTTGGCGCTCAGACGGCGGCGTGGTTGCGGTAAATCGGGGGTCTGCGCGACCGGGCGTTGGATTGTCGGTGATTGAGCCCAGTCGAGGCAATTGACGGACGGTCTGTTGTAGATGTCTCGCGAGAATTCGCCAGGGGTGATGGAGGCGCGTTCATCGCGCTTTGAATTGATCTGCGCCGTTTGCACCGAGGTGGCGGAAGTGCCATCGGTGCGGAACGTGTACTGCGAATGCGGCGGGATCTACGACATTCGGTATTTCGATACCGCGGATGCAGTTTCAGGATTACCGACTGCGGCATCGAATCTAGCGGTCGATTTGGGGCAGGGGAACACTCCGTTGGTGCGGTTAGATGGACTGGCTCGTAGTATCGGGCTCGCGGGTCTGGTGGCAAAGTTGGAATTCTGTTCGCCGACGGGTTCGTTCAAGGATCGGGGCAGCGCAGTTCTGGTTTCAGCAGCGCATGAAGAAGGAGTCGCGGAGCTTGTAGAGGATTCGTCTGGTAACGCCGGTGCATCGATGTCGGCTTACGCGGCTCGTGCCGGTATGCGAGCACATATATTTGCGCCTTCGAGCGCGGCGCCGGGAAAGTTGGACCAGATTCAGATATTCGGTGCTGAGTTGCATCTGATTGACGGTCCTCGGCAGGCGGCGACCGATGCGGCGGCGGAGTTTGCGGATCGTCAGGGAATCCCGTATCTCTCACATGCTCTGAGCCCGTGGTTTGCCGAGGGCGTTAAGGCGATGGTCGCGGAGGTTGCTGACGCTGGCTATCGAGCCACGGATATTGTGGCGCCGGCGGGTAATGGGGCGTTGTTGATTGGGAGTTATGCAGGATACGGCGATGACGAACGACCGCGGATACATTGCGTGCAGTCGCAGGCGGTTCAACCGTTACTGCGGGCGATACAAGGTGGGGCGTGGAACGTTGATGAGGCGAAACCGACGGTTGCGTCAGGGATAGCGGTCAGCATGCCGCCCCGGGCGGCGCAGGCCGCTCGGGCAGTGGTTGCGTCCGGTGGATCGGCGGTTGCGGTTGCCGACGCAGCGATGTTGGAGTGGCGGGAGCGATTGGCGGCTACAGCTGGGATATTTTGCGAGGTAACTTCGGCGGCGGCGTTCGCAGGTTTGGAGGAGTTGGTGCGTAAAGGCGAGATCGGAAGAGAGGCGCGAGTTATTGTGCCGGTTACGGGTTCGGGATTGAAAGAGGCGATATAGGGGTGAGGTTGCGCTGCCGGGTCGGAAGGCACCGATAACGACGATCAACCGTCTTCTGACGCCGGGATCTCGAGGTGGGTGAGGTCTGGCAGATTGCCGCAGGAGGCTACTTGTGAGAAGGTTCCGCCAGGTATGGAGACGGCGACGGCGTGGTTACCGTCGAGGATGGTGCTGACGTGGCGTTCTGGGAGGTTAGTTTCGGATACGCCGCCAATGGCGTGGTCGAGGGTTTCCACCCATTTAAATTTGGACAGATCGCCGGCGTCTTCGCATCTGCCGGCGCGGATGCTCAACTGTTGGATCGTGCCTGGCGCTGGTCGAACAGTGACTTTGATGCGGGTGCCGCGGTCGAGTTGGGTGACTACTCCGGCTCCCTGCTGCGGGTAGTCCTGGAGTCCGAGATTGAAGCCGATTTGGACTTTGCCGTCATCTTCGTCCTGAAACACCGTGGGTGTAGGCGTAGTGGCCATGGCGCCGGGTGTTGCCGTCGGTAAGGCGATGACGGTTGGTTCGGCATCGTCGCCACATGCGAAGGCAGTTAGAGCGATCACACCCAAAAGAGGGGCGATGAAGAAGAAGCGAGCGATTTGGATGCGTGTTTGGGCGAGCATGAGAATCGATTCTATCCACGTGCATTCGCTTCTTTGAAGGCTTCGGCAAAACCTTCGATTGATCCTTGGAGCACTTCGTCTTCGACGCAGTATGACGCTCGGAAGTAGCCGTCCATGCCAAATCCGACGCCGGGGACGACGAGGACTAGTTTGGATTTGAGCAGGTCCACGAACGCTGTGTCATCGGGGATTGGAGATTTGGGGAACAGGTAGAAACCGCCGTCGGGCAGGTTTGAGCGGTAACCAATGGCAGTGAGTGCGGAGTGAATGATGTCGCGTTTGCGTCGGTATTGGGAGATGTCGACGCTGGCGTGTTGGAGTTTTGCCACCACGCGTTGCATGACGGCGGGAGCATTAACGAAACCGAGCGTTCGGAGCATAAAGACCGATGCGTCGAGGAGGTCTGCTTTTCCCGAGTCGTCTGGGTTGACTGCGAGGTAACCGATACGCTCACCGGCTAATCCGAGGTCTTTGGAGTGGGAGGTGGCGACGATGGTGCGAGGATGGTGTTCGAAGACGAATGGGTATGCGGCATCGGTGTAGCTCAGTTTCCGGTACGGTTCGTCGGTGATGATGTAAATCTCGGTGCCGTGTTTCGCTTCGGTGGTCTGAATGAGCTGTGCAAGTCGGGCAATTGCCTCGGCGGGATAGATGACACCGGACGGGTTGTTCGGCGAGTTGATGATTACGGCACGGGTGCGTTCGTTCATCAAAGACGCTAACGAGTCGAAGTCGGGCATGAAGTCGGGGGTCGACTTTGCTTCGCGGTAAACGCCGTTGGCGTGCTGGACGTAAAAGATGTATTCGGCGAAGTACGGCGCGATGATGATGACTTCGTCGCCGGGGTCAAGAAGGGCTCTGAGGGCGACGTTGATGGCACCGGCGGCACCGACGGTCATGATGATGTCGGTTGGTTGGAATTGCGTTCCAGATTCGTGAGACAGTGCATCGGCGACGGCGGCCCTGGTTTCGATGAAGCCAGGGTTGGGCATGTAGCGATGCGTGCCGCTAGGAGCTTCGTTGGCGATCTCGGCGAGGGCTTGGTTGAATTCGGGTGGCGGCTCGAGAAGGGGGTTGCCGAGCGAGAGGTCGAAAACGTTTTCTGCGCCGTGGATCGCCTTGAGCTGCATGCCTTCTTCGAACATGCGGCGGATCCACGAGCTTGCTTTCATCTGTTCTCGTGCGAGTGTTGAGATTGCCATCTAAGCGCCTTTCGGAATGTTTAACTAGGTGCGGAAACGATTAGTTTCGTCGTCGATTCCGACGTTTGCGGCGCGTCGTTGGGCGTCCGACGCGTTGTTGGCGTGTCTGGTCTGATTTTGCATCGTCCTGTGGCGCGAACATCCTCCCGAGGAACCCGGGTCCGCCACTGTTGGGTATGACAACTACGTAAGTTCCGGCCATTTTGTCGTGCCAACCTTGATGCTTGTCGTCGAAGATGACCCAGATGATCCCGATACCGAAGGTAATTGTGGATACGAAGCGGCCGACGACTTCCCGTGGGATGGCGACGGCGACGCCCGGTTTGTTGCCTTCGTCGTCAACGACGGAGATGCCGGCAACCCATTTTCCAAGCGTGCGTCCGAAGAGACCGGTAGGGATGATGAAGTATGCGAGAAAGATAAACACATCGATGACCCCAGCCTGTGCGCTGAAGATGCGGCCGCCGGAGATCGGAGCGACCATGAAAACGACCATGAGAAGGATGCCGATGTCGATGGCGAAGGCGTAGAAACGACGGAGTGGACCCGCGAATTCGAGACCTAGGGATTCGATGGGTTTGGGATCAGGCGGTGCCGGCTCTTCGGATTGGTCCGAATCTGGTGCGACCTGAACTGGTTCTTCAGAATTAGCCTGGCGAGGTCGGTGACTGCGGCGAGATGTGGTCATGTTGGCGATTTGAGATTGTATCGCTTGACGAGGAATAGGCTTACACTTACTAACGCTAATCGCATTTCTATGAATGGAGCCAATATGGGCAGGCTTGACGGAAAGACCGCTTTGATCACCGGCGCAGGTTCGGGTATTGGCGCGGCGTGTGCCGAGTTGTTCAGCGCGGAGGGTGCGAATGTGTTCTGCGCCGATTTGGACGTGGGTGCGGCGCGGGATGTTGCGGACCGGGTGACTGAGCGCGGCGGATCGGCCGCAGCGGATGCTGTGGATGTCACGAAACGGAGTCAGTGCGAGGAATTGGTCGCGGGCACTGTGGAGAGGTTTGGCGGGTTGCATGTTTTGGTCAATAGCGCGGGGGTGACACCTCGGAAAGCGCCGTTGGATTGGGATTTCGAGGAGAAGTGGGACTGGGTGATTGATGTGAACTTGAAGGGCTCGATGTTGATGTCTCACGCCGCATCGGAAGTGATGCTGCCCGCTGGTTACGGTTCGATAGTGAACTTGGCGTCGATCATCGGATTGGTCGGTTACTCGACAGGGATGAGCGACGGTTTCAATCCGTATCCGCATTCGAAAGGCGGGGTTGTGCAGATGACACGCGATATGGGTGTGGCGTTCGCCAAGCGAGGCGTCCGGGTGAATGCGCTATGCCCAGGTTTCACCTACACAGCCCTGACGAGGTCATTGACTGACGATGCCGACATGCGCGTGCATCTCGAGTCGCTGCATCCGATGGGACGGCTCGGCGAGCCGATTGAAATTGCGTATGCGGCGTTGTATCTGGCATCGGATGAGTCGTCGTTTGTAACCGCTTCGTGCCTGCCCGTAGACGGCGGGTACACGGCGGGATAAGGAAAGCAAATCAATGGTGGAACAGACACGAGCGAGTGAATCAACCGTTTCGCGGCGTTTGCGAGACAAGGTAGCGTTGATCACCGGCGGTGGCAGCGGCATTGGTGAAGCAAGCGCCAAGTTGTTTGCAGACGAAGGCGCGACGGTTGCGATCGCCGAATTGAACGTGGAAGGTGCGGAGCGCGTTGCGGATGAGATACGTGAAGCTGGCGGTTCGGCGATGGTCACGTCGGTTGACGTGACAGACAACGACAGTTGCGCGGCCGCGGTTGACGCGGTAGTGGATGAGTTTGGACGAGTCGATGTTTTGGTCAACAGCGCAGGCGTGGGTGCCCGGCGCGCCTCGGACATGACCTACGAGGAGCGTTGGCAGTTCGTCATCGACGTCAACTTGAAGGGCACGGTATTGATGGCGCGGCACACGGTGGAGCAGATGAAGGAGCAGGGTAGTGGTGCGGTTGTGAATATCGCTTCGATTCGAGGTCTTATCGGTTATCCGGACTTCATAACCGACGGTTTCAATCCCTATCCGCACTCCAAAGGCGGCGTGGTCAACGCGACGCGCGACATGGCGCTTGGCTTGGCGAAGCAGAACATTCGAGTTAACGCGGTCTGCCCCGGATTCACGCATACGGAAATGACGCGTGGGACGTGGGAAAACCCTGAGATGTACGACCGGATTGTTGCCTTGCATCCGATCGGGCGGTTTGCGCAGCCGATCGAGATCGCCCGGGCCGTGTTGTTCCTAGCCTCGGACGAGGCCTCGTTCGTAACCGGTGCGTGTTTGGTGATCGACGGCGGGTTTACGGCGCAGTAACGCTGGTATCCGTTCGCTAAGTCGATACGGCGGCTAGCTCGTTCGTTGAAGTCTGGCCGTTGACGCTGCTGTCGTAGCTAGATTTGCTGTCGACGTCGAAAACTTCGTCGGCGCCGGCGATGATCCATGGATCAGCCCCGTAGACGACGTTCTCGTCTTTCCCTTGGTAGGGGAGAAGATGTAGGACGTGGCGAATGGCGTTGATGCGGGCCCGCATTTTGTCGTCGGATTTGATGACCCACCAAGGAGCGTAGTCGGTGTGGGTGTGATAAAACATCGCCGTCTTGGCGGTGGTGTATTCCTCCCATCGGTGGTACGACGCGAGATCGACTGGGCTGAGTTTCCACTGCTTCAGGGGGTCGCGCTGGCGGCGTTTGAACCGGCGTTCCTGCTCGATTCGGCTGACAGAGAAGTAGAGCTTGATTATGCGGATGCCGGAGTTCGCCCACATCTCCTCGATCAGAGGAGCATCGATGAGGAATCTGTCATACTCCTCATTGGTGCAGAATCCCATTACTTTTTCGACACCGGCGCGGTTGTACCAGGAGCGGTCAAATAGAGCGATTTCGCCATCGGTCGGAAGGTGTTGAATGTACCGCTGGAAGTACCATTGCCCGGCTTCTTGAGGTGTGGGTTTCTCGAGAGCGATGACTTTGGCCGCTCTGGGATTGAGGTGCTCCATAAAGCGACGAATCGTGCCGCCTTTGCCCGCCGCGTCACGTCCTTCGAAAACGATCAAAACCTTCTTGCCGGTGTCGCGAACCCAGTTCTGCATCTTTACGAGCTCGATCTGCAGAGGGAACTTGTGTTCGTAGTAGCTGTCGAGACTGATTTTTCGCTTGTAGGGATAAGCACCTTCGCGGAAGAATTCACGACGCTCTTCGGAGTCGAGGTCTTCTCGGTTTTCCGGGGCGCGGTAGTTTCTCAACTTGCCGCGCGTCATCGAGTCTTCGAAAGCATCACCCCATTTTGTGTTGAAGAAACCATGTGCGCGCTCGCTCGTCGTGCTCTGGTATGCGGGTTGGTTCTCTGCCATGATGCGACCCCTCATAGTGCGTCGTGAGTAGCCGAGTGATTGGTTTCAAATATACCAGCGTCCAAGCGAACGTCCGATTACGACGCGAGCTGAGGTCGCCAACGCAGATAGCATCGAAATTAAATGTCCTCGAAACGAGAGGGCAGGACGATCTTTGGCGGTGAGATTTCCTGCAAGACAAGGTCTGCGATCCATTCGGCCATCAACAGCGAAAGAAGTATGCCTTTTTTGCCGGCACCGTTGGCATAGAAAAGGCCATCAGCTGCACGAGAAGCGCCGACGATGGGGAAGCCGTCGCTGGCTACTGGACGGAGGCATGCGGTGGTCTTGTTGGCACGCAACCCGGCGAGTGAGGGGATATAGTTGGTAACCCCGCCCATGATGTGATGGAGGCCCTTTTCGGAGATTTCGCGGTTGAATCCGACGTCCCATTCGTAGGTCCCTGCCCACACCGAGCCGTCGGGTTTGCGACCGACGTTGAAGCCACGGAAACCGACTCGGTTTTGGAGGTCGCTGCCGGGGCGTTCAAGGCGAAGGATTTCGCCTTTGATCGGTTTGATCGGGAGGGACGGAACGCCGGCGATGTCACTCGTCCATGGGCCGGTTGCTACGATGACGATTGGGGCTTCAACTATGGAGCCGTCCGCAAACTTCACGCCGGTTACGGAATTCCCTCTGGTTTCGATAGCAACGGCGCAACCGTCGGCGAAGATTGCTCCGGCGCGTTGTGCTTCGGTTGCGATGGATTGTGTGAAGGAATAGCTGTCGAGTTCCCAACCTGCTTCTACGAGTGACGCCGCGACCATGCCGTTGCGGATTGCGGGTTCCAACCGATACAGATGGCCGGCGTCGATCATCTCCGCGGCGAATTCTTCGGACCGCATCCACTCGACATCAGCTGTCAATTGATTTGCTGTCGTCTCGTCGTCCGCGAGTGAAAGCGAAACCACGGGTTGCAGTTCCCAGGCGTTGGACGCGGAAGGGGAGAGTTCATCGTAGAGTGCGATGTGTTTGGCAATTGCGTCGCGGTAGTGTTCGGTCATGGGACCGGGAACGCCGTTTCCGAAGTGAGCCGAGAGTCCGCCCCAGGCGAAAGCGGAAGCGTTGGACGCGACGCCGTCGCGGTCGAAGACTTGAGGTGAGATACCCGAACGAGCGAGTTGCAACGCAACCGCGCAGCCGACTGCGCCGGCACCAAGGACCACTGCGTCGGCCGTTTTGGGTGGTTTCAACTCAATTCCCTCTTGTCACCGGGTTATTGTGCACGATTCGTTGGTTAATACTGCGCTGAGGATGCTGGGACAGATTTTAAAGACACTGGCAGCGATTAGCTGGAACTTTGCGGAATTAGAATCTGGGGATATTGGCAACGACGAAATTGACCGCGCTCCGTAAATTGCGCCTTGGTTTCTCGTGATTGGTTACCGATGTGCTTTCGGTTGATGACAGATTGATTCGATGATAGGCCGCAACGGCAGGATTCGACGCGCCCCTGGTTTCGAAGACCGAACGGGTAGGGATTTCGAACGAATCGAGGCGTCGATCGGTATCGCACGCGACGTGTTGCACGGTCTTGGGTACCAACCGATCGAAACTCCGTTGATAGAGCAGACCGAGCTTTTTCTAAGGAGATCAGGCGGTCTCTTATCCAGTCAACTGTTTGACTTCATGGCTCCCGACGGAAGCGACATTAGCCTCCGACCGGAGATGACTGCCCCGGTGGTCCGTCATGCGTTGGAAACCTCCGGCGGTCCGGGGCCGCAAAGGTTCCAATATGCGGCTCCGATTTTTCGCTATACCGAAAGGCCGTACGACGCACCATCCAGTTCGGTACCCAACAAGCGTCAATTTATTCAACTTGGCGCGGAGTTGGTCAACGCATCTCAGCCTTACGCTGATGGCGAGATAATTTTCGCTGCGTACACCTTGGCTCGGAGATTGGGTGTAGATCAAGTGTCAATTCGGGTCGGTCACATCGGTTTGATACGCGAACTGTTGGGTCGATTCGATCTCTCTGAGCGCGCTCGAATGTTCCTTGCAGACAGCGTTACGGGGCTGGCTGATGGCGACGATGACAGCGGATCGATTGAAGCTGAAGCGGTCCGACTGGGCTTGTTACCGTCTAAGGGTCAACAGATGATCGAGACGCAGGCATCGGCGGCGGATCTGTTGTCGAGATTGGCGTCGGGTTCGGTGCGCTTGCCGGAAACTTCGGAGTTGACGTCGAGATCGGCTGATGAGATCGTTGCTGGATTGCGACGAAAAGTGGAATGGGACGCTCGAAACGTTGATTTCCCGGATGCGTTGGCGCTCATCCGTCAAATCGCTAATTTCAAGAGTGCCAGCGTCGATGTTGATAGATGCGAATCTTCGAACCGTCGATTACTGGAGACCATCGACGGTGCAAGGCGATTGACCGGGAGTTACGGCCTCGATTCTTTGGCGAGCCTCGACAATCTGACATCCATCGTCGAAGCTGCTGAATTGAACGGCGTGGACAGCTCCGACGTGATCGTCGATCTCGGGCTAGGAGCTTCAATCGCTTACTACTCCGGGATGATCTTCGAAGTCAGTGCCGTTTTGCGTGGACAGAACGTTGTCCTTGGTCGTGGTGGCCGTTACGATGGGTTGGCTTCGGCGCTTGGTTCAGAGAGAGAGTTGCCGGCGCTCGGTTTTGCATTGAACCTCGATGATGTGTTGGAGTTAACTCGCTGCGGTCAACCGGAAACAGCGGAGCGTAGTTATATCGTTGTCTCGCCCACCGACGACAGTTTTGTCGAGGATGTCGTCAAAAAGGCCGTGGAGCTTCGCGAGGCTGGTCACGACGTCGTGTCGTTGTTCGACAGTCAAGTCGACGCCGAAAAGGTTGCGAGATCGATTGGGAACGCACGCGTGACGAGGGTGGGGAATACCGGATCAATTTATGGAGACCGGGTATGACGGAAACGTTGCGCTTGGCGATTCCTTCGACTGGAGCGCTTGAGCAGGGCGCGGTTCGCTTACTCGCGGAGTCGGACGCGGCGGTCAGTCGGGTTAACTTGAGGCGCTATACGGCGGATATTCCCTCGATTCCCGGTATCGAGGTGATCTATCAACGGCAGTCAGACATCACGACGATTGTTGATTCGGGCAATGCGGATCTAGGCGTCGTGGGCCTTGACAGATACTTGGAGGCGCGTTTAGAAGACGGTGAGACGTTGGTTGTCGCCCCTGATCTGGAGTACGGGCACTCACGCTTGGTGATCGCGGTACCAGATTCGTGGCTCGACATCACCTCGATGTACGACTTGGCGGATATGAGCCTCGAACTGCATGAACGTGGGCGCGATCTTCGAGTCGTGACGAAGTATCCAAGGTTGGTGAAACGATTCCTCAATCGCCGAGGTATCAACTATTTCTCAATGGTTGCGATCAATGGCGCTCTCGAAGCTGCGCCGAGAATCGGATACGCGGACATCATCGCCGACATTTCAGATACCGGAAACACGTTGCGGGAGAACAACCTACGCACGTTGGTCGACGGCGTGGCGATTGATTCTCAGGCGATCTTGGTAGGGAACGCGCGATTGCTGGCCGGGTCAAAATCGAAACTGGACTTAGCTAGGCTGTTGCTGGAGCGGATCGAGGCTCGATTGAGGTCAAGGTCGTACCTGCGTGTGACTGCAAACGTGAAAGGGTCTTCGGAAACTGAGATCGCCAAACTGGTGCTGAAATCGCCAGAGCTTTCGGGAATGCGCGGCCCGACGGTTTCGAAGGTCTTTACGAACGATGAGAATCACTGGTTTGCGGTTCAGATAGTGACGCGGAAAAGAGACGTGTTGCGTGTGGTGGACCACCTACGGGCTTTGGGTGGAACCGGCACTTCGGTGACAGACATTCAGTTCCTGTATCAGAGCGAGTGCGAGTTGTATCGGAAATTGGTCGAAAACCTGGGCTCGTCCGCAATGGGATCCAATCCGTGTTGAGGCGAATCCACGGGTTGGACGCCGCGATCGTCGCGTTCAAGAACCGTAGCTCTGAAAGCGACGGGGCGGAGCCGTTAACCGACGGCGGCGGCACCTACGACGCGGCGATGACGCCAGACGCGTTTGCTGACCGTGTGGTCGCGGATGTTCGTTCGCACGGAGATCAATTCGTACGAAGAATCTCGAAGAAATTGGATGGAGTTGAGATCGACGAATTCAAAGTTCCGGCGGATGTCGTTGCGGAAGCACAGCACCAATTACGCCCGAGTGAAGTCGAAGGATTGCAACTGGCAGCGCGGCGCGTGGGCAAGTTTCAGGCTCGAACACTGCCGCAGTCTTGGCGCGACGACGTAGCGGGATATGGGGAGGTAGCGCACCCGGTTAATTCAGCAGGTTGCTGTATCCCTGGGGGGACCGCGCCATTGGCGTCGACGGTGATAATGACGGCGGTTCCGGCGCGGGTTGCTGGAGTTCCCTATGTCTGTGTGGTCACGCCCCCGGGTAAGAACGGAGTTCCGCACCCGGCCGTCTTGGCTGCGTGTCATATCGCGGGAGTGGACGAAGTGTTCGCAGTAGGCGGGGCTCAGGCCGTAGCTGCGTTGGCGATCGGAACCGAAACGATTCCCAAAGTCGATGTAATCTGCGGCCCAGGGAGCCTCTGGGTAACCGCTGCTAAGCGACGGGTCTACGGGATGGTCGGTGTCGATGGAATTTATGGTCCCACGGAGACGATGGTCGTCGTGGATGACGATTCGGATGCGGCAGTAGCCGCGGCGGATTTGTTGGCTCAAGCGGAGCATGATGTTGTCGCGGCACCGATTCTAGTGGCGTTATCCGACCGCTCGGTTGAAGCGGTTGAAAGCGAGTTGGCAACGCAATTGGAGAGATTGCCCCGGGCTGAGATTGCGCGCGAGGCCTTGATGGGTCGTGGTGCGGCGGTGGTGGTCGATTCCATCGCAGAGGCGTTGAAGGTTGCTGAAGTTTTCGCGCCGGAGCATCTGTGTTTGGGGTTCGCTGGTGCTGACGAAATGCTTGAGGATGCTCGACATGCCGGCGGCATCTTCCTAGGCGAGCGATCGAGTGAGGTGATGGCCGATTACGTTGCGGGACCGAGCCACGTGATGCCGACGGGTGGATCGGCGCGTTTCTCGTCGGCGTTGTCGGCGCGGGATTTCATCCGGGTAACTCCATTTTTGGACATGGACCAGACGACATACGATTCGATTTCCGGAGCGGCTTCGGATTTGGCTCGGATGGAGATGCTCGAAGCCCACGCGCTGGCGGCTGAGATTCGTCGGAAACGATAGTATTGCGAAGTCATTGAACGTTAAAAGGCAGGGGACGATGCGCGACTTGATAGGCATGATGCGACCGCATCTCTACAACCCGACGGGTTATGTCGGGGCTCAACATTCGGATCATTTGGCTACCGCGGTGGGAATCGACCCTGCCGATGTCATTCGATTGAACGCAAATGAAAATCCATACGAGCCGTTGACTGAGATAGCGGACGCGTTGGTTGGGTTGCCGATCCACGAGTACCCGGATCAAGATCTGGTGCGCATCAGATCGGCGTTGAGCGAGTACACCGGGCGCCCTTCGGAGCAGTTGATCGCTGGGTCGGGTGGCGATGAGATCATCGAGCTGCTGACTAAACTATTCGTGGCTCCCGGAGAGTCGATGATCGACTGTCCACCGACGTTTGGGATGTATGAGTTCTGCGCACAGATTTCGGAGGCCGAATTAATCCCGGTTGAACGTCGGGACGACTGGGAAATCGACATCGACGCAACGACCGAGGCGATTGATCGTACGGGTGCGAAATTGTTGTTTATCGCTTCGCCGAACAATCCAACGGGCAATCTGTTACCGGAGGACGATGCACGAGCGATCTTAGACACGGGCATTGTGTTGGTAGTCGACGAGACTTACTACGAATTTTGCGGTGAGACAACCGCAGGGCTGTTGGACGAATATGAAAATTTGGTTGTGATCAGGTCTTTCAGTAAGTGGGCGGGCATCGCAGGTCTGCGCATCGGGTACGCGATCGGGTCCGAACTGATCGTCGACCATCTAATGACCATTAAGCAGCCATACAACCTAAACATCGCAGCGGAGTCGGCAGGTCTGGCGGCGTTGAAGCACAAAGACAAGCTGCTGGCACGCATTACAACGTTGGAGAACGAGCGCAAGAGGACCGAGGCCGTCATTGACGAGTTGGACGGCGTCAGCTACTCGCCGTCGAGGGCGAATTTCTTGCTTGTGAAGTTCGATCGTTTGAGTGGTGACGAGGCGTACGAATTGCTAGCTCGGCGTGGCATTTTCGCGAGAAAGTTCAGCGGAAGAAGGTTGGAGAATTCGATCCGGATCAGCGTCGGAACCCCGCCACAAAATGATCTTGTGATCGACGCGTTGCAGGACATGGCGTAACGCGTTCGGATGCACGCAAAATCGTCGGATTGGGGTGCTTGCGGATTCGATAATTGGGGGTTGAGGTGCACGAATGAGTGATCGAACCGCAGAGATTGAGCGCGTAACGGGCGAGACGAATATCCGCGTCGGCCTCGACATCGATGGGCAGGGAAGAGCCGAGATAGACACGCCGATCGGGTTCATGAATCACATGCTGCACGCGTTGGCGAAACATTCGTTGATTGATCTCTCGGTGGTTGCTACGGGTGATATCGAAACTGGCTCGCACCACACGGTTGAAGACACGGCAATAGTAATCGGTCGGTGTCTCCTGGAGGCGTTGGGCGATGCTGCGGGTATTATTCGCATGTCCAGCAAGCACGTTCCTCTCGATGAGGCGTTATCGCATGCGGTGGTCGATCTAAGTGGTCGTGGTTATGCGGTTGTCGATATGGGCTCAACCTCGAACATTGGCGAATTCTCGCCGGACATGGCTCGGCACTTCTTCGAGTCGATGGCCGCTGAAGGTCGTTTCAATTTGCACCTGACAGTGTTGCGTGGAACGAACGAACACCACATGATCGAGTCGGCGTTCAAGGCGTTTGCCCGAGCGTTGCGAGAAGCTGCGTCGATTGATGACCGAGCGGGTGGTGCGGTGCCGAGCACCAAAGGCACGCTTTCGGGCTGAGGTCCTTGCAGATGTCGTTACTTCGATCGACGTCGGCGCCAATGGCTTTTTGTACCGTCTTTGCCAGCGGGTAAAGCGTGAGCAGATCACACGCGTTGAATGGAGGGTGACGATGATTGAGCAAATGAGCCGTCGTAGGGTCATATTTGAATGGCTTGCGTTGGCTGCAATAGTCGCGTCGGTGAGCGTAACCACGTTTGACACAGATATCCCGCATCTTTGGCGAGCGACATGGGGGCCGGAGAAGGGTTGGATCGACGACATCGCATACGTTGCGGTCATATTCTTCGCGTTTGAATACGTTGTCAGGGTGTGGACCGCTGCCGATAGACGCAAATACATCTTTTCGTTTTTTGGCATCATCGATCTGCTAGCTGTAGTCGTGGGAATCGTGGCACTACCCCAGTTCACGTCCCTACGACTCTTCAGATTGTTGCAACTCATCAGGTTGCTCAAAATGGCCCGCTTCAGCCAGGCATTGGCGGATCTGGGTAGAGCGTTTTCGCATATGCGGGACGAGATTGTGCTGTTTCTCACATTGACCGGGTTGGTTGTTTTCTTGGCCGCGTTCGGGGCGTACCATTTCGAGCACGAGACGCAACCCGAGCAATTCAGTCATATGGGCGACGCGCTGTGGTGGGCGGTGGCGACACTCACAACGGTCGGCTATGGCGACATCTATCCGGTCACGATCGGCGGAAAGATCATGACCGCCGTCGTCGTGCTGTGTGGATTGGGCATCGTAGCCGCGCCCGCGGGTATCGTAGCGCAGGCAATGGCGACCGCGTTACGAGAAAAACACGCGAGGCAAGCAGACGGCCAATCGGAAGGCTAAACGGGCGTCTTTGCGCCGGTTAGTCGACTATCTCTACGGAGTAAGTCTCGATTACGGGGTTGGCGAGCAGGGTTTCGCACATTTTGCGCGCGGTTGCGGATGCTTGTTCGGCGTTGTCTGATTCGATCCGCACGTCGAAGAACTTTCCGGCGCTGAGCGACGCGATTTCGTTGAAACCAAGACGCGCGAGAGCTCGGTTGATGGTCTCCGATTCAGGGTCGTGGATGCCGGGTTTGAAGTAGACGCGGATGTGGACGAGGTTTGTGCCGCTCATTTCTGATCCGCGTCGTTCAGTTCGCTGGTGTCATGCCGGCGACTTGCGGCTCGAAACCGCGGTCGAAGTATGCGTCAATGAACTCCAACATTTTGGGTTCGTCGATCTCATCTAGCCGGAGGTGGTGACGCCACGCGGTGAGCGTGATGACGGTATCCGTGAAGGGGTACGGCGAAATGACGAATCCCGTGTAGGTATCGTCATCGTTCCAATCCTTGGCAATCCGCTCTAACGTCGCTGCGATCTCTGCACATGAGTCGGTGTCGCATTTGGTGGTGTCGTAGTGCATACCGATGCCACCGTGCTCGAGGTTGTGGATCAAAGCTTGGTCGGGTATGACACGCTCATACGGACCCCATCCGGCAGGAGCGCGCTCGTAGTCGTTAGCTTGGCTGCCAAGCGTGTTCCAATGCGGGCCGGATGTTGGTGGATAGATGCTGTAGCGAGTTTCGGGAACGATTGAGTCAGGGACGTGAGCGCGACCATCGTCGGGGTCTTGGGGAACGGGTCCCCCGGCGTTGTATGGTCCCCGTTCGCCGGCGAGTTGTTGGTCGCGAGAAACGAAACCTTGTTGAAATACCAGGGCGAAGATTATGATGACCGCAAAAACTGAACCGAGACCAATGAGGACGGTTCGTTTCCGTCGCTTGCGGCGATTGCTGCGTGCTCGTCGTTCTTCTCGAACCTGCGAGCGGGTCATGCCGCGGCGATGCTCGGGGCGGGTGGTGGCTACTCTGTCACTTGACTGGGTCATCAATCCACGATTCTATTTCACGGTTAGGATACGGTGGTTCACGATTGGAATGTTGAGCCGGTCAACCGCTCGTAAGCGGAGATGTAGCGTTGCCGTGTCATGTCCAGGACTTCGCTTGGAACCTTGGGCGGTGGTGGTTCTCGCTTCCAACCACTCTCGATGAGCCACTCGCGGAGGTGTTGCTTGTCATACGCTGGGGGGAATGCTCCAGGTTTCCAATCTTCCGCATCCCAGAAGCGGCTCGAATCGGGGGTCAAAACCTCATCGATAAGCGTCAGGTTGCCGTCGACGAATCCGAATTCGAATTTTGTGTCCACCAGAATCATGCCACGATCGGCAGCGTGTTGATGGGCCCGTTTATAGATCTCGATGCTCACGCGTTTGAGTTTCTGGAACAGCTCCGCTCCGACGAGATCGATCGCTTCCGCTTCAGTTAACGGCAGATCGTGTCCCTCTTCGGCTTTAGTTGAAGGCGTGAACATCGGTTCGGGCAATTTCTCGGCAGGGCGGAGTCCTGCGGGCAGTTCGGCGCCGTTGAGCGTGCCGTGAGTTTCATATTCGGCCCATCCGGCTCCAGCGAGGTAGCCACGCACAACACACTCCATGTCGATGCGGTCTGCTTCTCGGATCAACATCGCGCGATCGTTCCACTCAGGGGGGAGGTAAGTGAGCGCGCCACTCCGTTCGAGATCAGATTCACTCACTATTGCGATCATGTGGTTGTCAACGATGTCGCCGATGACGTTGCGGAACCAGAACGCTGACATCTGCGCTAGCAGGACACCTTTTTGCGGTATCGGATCGTCCATGATGACATCGAAGGCAGAGATGCGGTCAGTGGCGATCATCATGAGTACGCCGTCGGACACGTGGTAGGTGTCGCGCACCTTGCCGCGATGTACGAGCCCGGGCAGGTAGGTGGACAACACCGTTTCCGACACGTTCAATTCGATGCCGAGACGGTCGAATATCTGGTCAACCTGCTCGATGAAGTAGCTATAGTCGAAGAGGTCGGCGAGCGAAGAGCCGTCAATATGCTGACAGACGATCGGATCTCCGCTGATGATCGATTGGAAGTCGGTTTCTTGGTCGAGAGACTGCATCGCGGCGCGCTGAACCGCGTCATAAGCCTCGCCACGTTCTACACCAGCTTCGACTAACGCGAGCATCACGCGAGGTGAGAATACGAGGCCGTGCGTCATCTCCATGTTGCGACGCATCCGATCGGGCTTCACTGTCATGTGAGCGATGATGCCGGACATGAGGTCCAAGATGTAGTCGAGGGCAAGCGACGAATCGGCCAGGACGACGCGTTCGGCCGATGAGTGGGAAATATCTCGTTCATGCCAGAGAGCAACGTTTTCAAGTCCGACGATGGAGTTCGAGCGGATTACGCGTGCCAAGCCGCAGATGCGTTCGGAAAGCTCTGGGTTTCGCTTGTGCGGCATCGACGATGAACCCTTGCTAACGTAGCCCGGTCTGCCAAACGGCTCCTCGACCTCACTGATCTCGGTGCGTTGGAGCGCTCGTATCTCGGTAGCCATCTTGTCTAGCGTTGAGGCTACCAGCGCCAGTACCTGAAGGTATTCGGCATGGCGATCACGTTGGATGACCTGGTTTGAGACTTCGGCCGGTTTAAGGCCTAACTGAGCGCAGACGTGGTTCTCGATCTCGATTGGAATGCCCGCGAATGTCCCGACGGGGCCTGACAACATGCCGACTGAGACGCGATTCCGCATAGCCACAACGCGTTCGCGATTGCGTCGCATCTCGGACCACCACAGCGCAAGTTTGAGGCCGAAAGACATCGGTTCGGCATGAATGCCGTGCGACCTACCCATGCAAAGGGTGTGCTTGAACTCAACTGCACGGGACGCAAGCGCCGACATCAGTGCGTCGATGCCCGACAGGATCAGCGCGGTCGAGTCGGACAGCTGCATCGCTAGGGCGGTGTCTTTGACATCGTTAGACGTTAGGCCGTGATGTATCCAACGTCCTTCTTCGCCTAGGGACGTAGCGACGGCGCGAGTGAATGAAACTAGATCGTGCCGAGTTTCCTCGAACTGGCGATCGTACTCTGCGCGTGAGAAACTGGCGTGGCGAATCTTCGACATGTCAGCTTCGTCGATCACGCCGAGTTTCGACCATGCCTCACAGGCCGCGACTTCGACTCGAAGCCATAGGTCGAACTGATGGTCTTCAGACCATATTCGGCTCATTTCGGGTCTTGAGTAGCGGGGTATCACGTCGTTGGTCTAGTTATCGGAGGCGCGTTGCGGGAAAAGCAGAATACTAATTCAGGACTGGTTCAATCTGCACCGACGGCGATGTCTGACCGGTAGCGCGCACCATCGAATTCGATTCCGTCGGCGATCTCGAAGGCTGTTGAGCGTGCTTCTTGGACAGATTCGGTCGAGGCACCGGTAGCGACAAGCACTCGGCCTCCAGCAGTGATCAGTTGTCCGTCGTCATCCTCGGATGTCCCGGCGTGGAATACGATGGCGTTGTCTTCACTGGGCAGATCGCCGTAGATCGGAAAACCAGTTTCGTACGCGGCTGGATATTTGCTCGATACAACGACGACCCCGACGGCGCGGTTTTGGTTCCACGTTACGGACAATTCGTCGAGTCGGCCTTCGGCGACAGCGAGGCAAACTTCCGCGAGATCAGAATCGAGGCGCAGCATCAACGGCTCGCACTCTGGATCTCCGAATCGGCAGTTGAACTCGATAACCTGTGGACCGCTCTCGGTCAGCATTAAACCAGCGTATAGAACGCCTCGATATGGGCAACCCTCGGCTACGAGGGCGTGGGCGACGGGTTCGAGTATCGACGAGCGGATGTGATCGAGGTCTGAAGGTGAGCACAGGTTAGGCGAGGTGTACGCACCCATGCCGCCCGTGTTGGCGCCGACATCGCCGTCGTAGGCGCGCTTGTAGTCGCGAGCGGCGACCGGATTCGACACCGTTTCGCCGTCGATGAATGCGAATACGCTGAGTTCCGGACCGGAAAGTCGTTCCTCGATGACGATAGTTTCGCCCGCCTCACCGAATGCGCGATGTTCGAGCGAGTCGGTGATGGCTTCGATCGCCTCGGACGGGGTTTCGGGAATCGTCACCCCTTTGCCGGCGGCGAGTCCGTCGGCCTTGACCACGATTCCGCCCGGTGGGCAAGATTCGACGTATTGAATCGCTGTTGCCGCGTCGCCAAATGTGCGGCTTTCAGGACATGGAATGCCGAGGCGATACATGATTTCGTTGGCCCACGATTTCGAGCCTTCGATGCGGGATGCATCTGCCGAAGGGCCGAAAGTAGGGATACCGCGTTCAGTGAGTTGGTCGGCTAAACCTAGGACAAGCGGTGCTTCGGGACCGACTACAACCAAGTCAGCGTTAATGTCAGTCGCTAGCGAGACCAGACCATTAACGTCTTCGGCAGCGACGTTGACTAGGTCGGCGTAGTTCGCCATACCGGGGTTGCCGGGCGCACAGACGATTTCGGATACAAGGTCCGACTGTGCGAATTTCCACGTCAGTGCGTGTTCTCTGCCTCCGGAACCGACTACGAGGATCTTCATTGCTTGGTTCGAGCCCTAACCGCTACGTGATGCGATCGAGGAAATCCGTCATTCCCATTCAATCGTGCCTGGTGGCTTGCTCGTAATGTCCAAGACCACGCGATTGACCTCGGGGACTTCGTTGACGATTCGGTTGGACATCCGAGCAATTGTTTCGTACGGAAGGCGTGCCCAGTCGGCAGTCATTGCGTCGGTGCTTACAACGGCGCGTATTGCGACCACGTACTGGTACGTTCGAGCATCGCCCATCACGCCAACGCTTTGGGTGTCGGTCAATACCGCGAAGCTCTGCCAAAGCTGCTCGTAAAGACCGGCGTCCTTGATTTCATCCACGACAATCCAGTCGGCGGCACGGAGGATTTCGAGCTTTTCGTATGTAACCT
The DNA here is from genome assembly GCA_951812795.1 of uncultured Dehalococcoidia bacterium. GTDB lineage: Bacteria > Chloroflexota > Dehalococcoidia > Lucifugimonadales > Lucifugimonadaceae > Bin127. The sequence goes on along the minus strand of OX638325.1, from coordinate 431,675 downwards.
CGCCCATGATGCGGATCGCAAGGCCCGGACCCGGGAACGGTTGCCGATTGACGGACTGCGCAGACAAGCCGAGTTCGTGACCCGCTTCTCGGACCTCGTCTTTGAACATATGGCGGAGCGGCTCTACGAGTTTGAGATCCATCTTGTCCGGTAGACCGCCAACGTTATGGTGCGTCTTGATCTTGTGTGCAGCCGAGCTTTCCGGAGACACAGATTCGATGACGTCGGGGTAGAGCGTACCTTGAGCGAGGAAGTCGACCTCCCCGATATCTTTCGCCTCTCGTTCGAAGATGCGGATGAACTCTTCTCCGATCCGGCGGCGTTTCTCTTCAGGATCGGTGATTTCTTTCAGTGCCGACAAGAACTGCTCGGTACCATCGACAAAACGCAGGTTTACGCCGAGTTGGCTTGCAAACACGGTCTGGACTCGCTCGGCCTCCCCGCGGCGCATAAGGCCGTTGTCGACAAAAATGCAGGTGAGACGGTCACCGATCGCACGGTGGATGAGGGCGGCGGCGACGGATGAATCGACACCACCGGATAGCGCGCAGACGACCTTGCCGTCGCCGACTTGTTGTCGGATGCGAAAGATGGAGTCGCGAACGAAGTTCTTCGGCGTCCAGGAGCCTGATGCGCCGCAAATGCCGTGAACGAAGTTGCGGATTATCTGGTCGCCTTGTTGTGTGTGTGTAACCTCAGGGTGGAACTGGATACCGTAGGCGAGCATCGATTCGTTGCCCATGACGGCGCATGGCGAGTTCTCGGAGAAAGCGAGCGAGAGGAATCCGGGGGGCATCTCGGATATGCGGTCACCATGGCTCATCCAGACGGGCACCGAGGTGTCGAGACCTTTGAAAAGCGGGTGATTCACGCCGTTGAGTCGAAGTTGCGCGTGACCGTACTCACGCTCGATGCCGGCGACGACCGATCCGCCGAGTTGATGCGCCAACGCCTGCATTCCGTAGCAGATGCCGAGGACTGGTACTCCAGCTTCGAAGACCCACGACGGAATAAGTGGTGCGCCATTTTCGTATACGGAGTTCGGTCCACCGCTGAGAATGATGCCCTTGACGTCTTGCAGGTGCAGCACGTCCGGACCGGCATCGAAGGGGATGATTTCGCAGTAGACGTTAGCTTCGCGGACTCGGCGGGCGATCAGTCGGCTGTATTGGGACCCGAAATCGAGGATTACTATAGATTCGGTGCGCACCGGAACAGACGGCGAGTCGCCGCCTAGTCGATCGCCCTCGGCTATTTCGAGGTATGTGTTTAGCTCGATGTCGTCAGATGTAGCGACGCGGTGCGAGGTGGATCGGGGTTCGATGGTGGTCATATTGAGAGAGCTTCCATCTATGGATTCTAATGTGTGCATAACCTCGTCCGTTTGCACCTTTGAATTGCGGATGTACGATAGTCAATGACGCGTGCTTTTTGTTTGCAGCGATTAGGTTTGGATGGCATTGGAACAGATTGATTTGAGCGAGGCCGTTGACGCGGTGAAATCTGGTGGCGTAATCGCGTTTCCCACTGACACCTTTTACGCGCTGGGTGTCGATGCGATGAACGAGTCTGCAATCAGAAAGGCCTTTGAAATCAAGAGACGTCCTGCCAACACACCGATGCCGGTATTGATTTCGGAACACTACCAAGCTGAACCTTTGGCGAAGAATTTCGGGCGTTCGTCGCATATGCTTGCCGAGCAATTCTGGCCGGGTGCATTAACGGTTGTTGTGCCCGCCGGCGACGATGTGCCCGAGGTGTTGACTGGCGGACTGGATACTGTAGGGTTGCGGATGCCCAATCACGAACTTGGGTTGAGACTTATTTCAGAAGCGGGTTGCGGGTTGACTGGCACGAGCGCGAACATCTCTGGCGATCCGCCTACCAAGGATTGGCAAACAGTGGCTAACGCGATTGGCGATGAGTTGGATGCGATAGTGGTCGGAATGTGTGGTGACGCATCGGCTGCTTCGACGGTGGTTCAGATCGTTGATGGCGAGGTGCGCGTGCTACGCGAGGGACCGATTTCAATCGGTGAGATTGAGAGTGCACTGGGACGGCAAGCATGACGACCAACGCGACTGCATTGCTTCCGTACGAGGCGGAAGATCGTCTTGAAGACGAGATTCGGTCTTCCTTAAAAGACCGAGAGCTAGAGATCTACCAGATGATGTCCTGGCAGTTGGGGCACTCGGATGATCGAGGTGCCGCGTCGATGGGACCTCTGGAGCGCCGATTGCACGGTTCGTTGCTGTTGGCGGTGGCGCAGTCACTCCACGGCGATTACTGCATCGGTTTGAAGTATGCGATTTCGGTTGAGTTGATGTACAACTTTGCGCTTATCCACGCGGATGTGCAGGATGGCAATACTGAACGAATGGGCAGGGCGTCGGTATGGTGGAAATGGGGTCCGTCGCAGGCGATAAACACTGGCGACGGGATGCACGCCTTGGCGAGACTGTCGTTGTTTCAGCTCTGCGATGAAGGTGAACCGCTCGAGCGTGTCAGCAAGGCGCTTGAGATCGTCGATGATGCCGTGTTGCGGCGATGCGAAGGCGAATATCTCGACGTGGCATTTCAGGAGCGGACATCCGTTTCGGTTGCCGACTATCTGGATATGGTTTCGAAACGGGTTGGTTCGCTGTACGGCGCATCGGCAGAATTGGCGTCGATCCTTGACGACGATTTCGGAGTTGAACGCCGCACTGCGCTAAGGCATTTCGGCGAGAGTGTCGGTATCGTCAGGCAGTTGGTTGCCGATTATCGGGCGATTTTTGGAGGAGATGACAGGGATCCGGTGGTTCAAGGCAGGATCATTTCCAAGAAGAAGAACCTGCCGATTGCTTATCTGTTCGACACGGTCGAAGACCCGTCGATCTTGCGGCGGGCGGGCGAGATGTATATGCAACGCGTCATCGATCCCTCCCGCATCGCCGAACTCACATCGTTGGCGGCCGACGCCGGTGGCCGCGAGTTCACTCTGGAGCAGATTCGATCACACTTGGATAATGCTGAGGATGCACTTTCTCAAGCTGGGATTGAAGAGGATGTGAGGTCGAAATTGATGGTCCTCGCCAAAGATATCGGCGATGTGGACTCCGCCGACTCGTTGTCCGATTGAGGCATTTGATGCCAGTCGGAGGATCGCCGTGACTGAAGCTCTGCCCAGAATCGAAGAACTCGTGCTGCGCGGCAAGACGGTGTTACTCCGCGCCGATCTCAACGTGACGTTCCGGCCTGGGACTACTGATATTGCAGACGATAGCCGAATCCATGCGTCCGTTGGCACCGTTGAGCTTTTGCAGGGCAAAGGAGCGAAAGTCGTACTGTGCTCGCATCTCGGGCGTCCGCGCGGCAATGTAGTGCCAGAGATGCGCATCGAGCCGGTACGCGTGCGAATGTCCGAGGTGCTTGGTCGCGACGTGCGCCACGTGGGTGGACCGGAAAGCGCAAGCGCGCTCGGAGCGGTAGCGGAGCTAAGCGACGGTGAAGTTGCGATGCTTGAAAACCTGCGTTTCAATCCTGGGGAGGAAGCGAACGACGTAGAGTTTGCCAAAGGTTTGGCCTCCCTCGCCGATGTGTACGTTAACGATGCCTTCGGCGCATCACACAGAAGTCACGCATCAATTGTTGGCGTGGCAACAATCTTGCCTGCCTACGCTGGTTTGTTGATGCGAGCGGAGATCGAAGCGTTGAATCGGGTTTTAGTTTCGGATGAAAGACCTGCGGTGGCGGTTCTAGGAGGTGCGAAGGTCGCTGACAAACTCGGCGTAGTCAAGAATCTAGCGCCGAATGTCGATGCGGTTTTGATCGGCGGCGGGATGGTTGCGGCGATGTTGGCGGTCCAGGGATACGGTGTTGGATCGACCGAGTTGAGCGAAGTTGAACTGATGGCAGGCAGGACGTTGATTGAAGATGAAGATTTCGCCTCGAAGATTCGGTTGCCAAAAGACGTGGTGGTTGCTCAAGAGTTCGATGAGGATTCAGATTTCGTGGAAGTCGAAGTAGATGCGATTCCAAATTCGGGATACGTGCTGGACATCGGAACCAAAACGACGGCTGATTATGTCGACATCATCGCTAAAGCTAAGAAACTAATCTGGAACGGTCCGATGGGTCTTTTCGAGTGGCCGTCTTACTCAAAAGGCACGGCGAGGTTGGCGGAGGCGATAGCGGCAAACGATGTTGCATTCAAATTGGCGGGAGGAGGTTCAACAGTCGAGGCAATTAACCGATTTGGCATCGCTGAAAAGTTGACACACATCTCGACGGGCGGCGGCGCTTCGCTCGAATTCCTTGAAGGAAAAACCCTGCCCGGAATTGCGGCATTGCGATCGATCTGAACGCATCGTTGGTCGACATTCGTTGTTCCTGGTTAGAGGTGATTTGCAACATCGAACCGTGTGGGTAGTTGACGTATCGGCAAAGTGGCGGTATCTTTAACTCGCGCGTCTGTAATTGCCGACAGCCGATTGGTCTGCCGGATTGAGTGAAAAGGCCAACAGCTAGAATTGAGTGCTCGCAAACCCCTCATCGCGGGTAACTGGAAAATGAACACCACGCCACAAGAGGGCGTGGCGCTGTCACAATCGATTTGCCGATCCGTTGGGGATTCGGAAGTCGTTGATGTTGTTGTTTGCCCGCCATTCACATCACTCATCGCGGTTTACGGCGTTGTGCATCACACGCCGGTAACGCTTGGCGCGCAAAACGTAAGTCAGCACGTGGACGGCGCGTACACTGGCGAAGTCTCCTCGGGGATGTTGCAAGGATTGGTAAGTCACGTCGTCGTCGGCCATTCTGAACGTCGACAAACATTCGGCGAAACGGACCAGATCGTTGCGGCAAAGGTCGGGGCGGTTATCGATGCAGGGATGACTGCGATACTGTGCGTCGGCGAAGACGACGTCGAGAGGCAGCGTAGGCGCGCGGAGCGATTCGTGAGACGACAGGTGCGGCTGGGGATTGCCGGAGCGCACGACCCGTCTAAAATCGTGATCGCCTATGAGCCGATCTGGGCAATCGGGACTGGAGTTGCGGCAACGCTCGGGCAGATTGAATACATGGCGGCGTCAATCCGCGAAGAAGTCTGCGAAGTATTCGACGAGGAAATTGGCTCTGCAATTCGTGTGCTATACGGTGGCAGCACCAATGCTGGAAATATCGGGCAAATCGTCGGTAGCGAGGCGGTTGACGGGGCATTGGTCGGCGGTGCGAGCCTCAACGATGTTGAATTCTCTTCAATGATCGAGATCATAGCTGAATCTGTCGATGACTCGTAACTCTGCCACGGTTTGACATCTAGAGCGTCCCCCGATCAGCGCGCCCGAGTTGTATCCATCGTTGGGGCGACCGCCACGGGTAAAACGTCACTCGGTATTGAGATTGCGAGGCGTTTCAAAGGCGAGATCGTCAACGCCGATTCGCGGCTTTTTTACCGCGGAATGGACATTGGCACCGCTAAGCCGACCGCAAGCGAACGTAGAGGTGTCAACCATCACCTCGTCGACATTCTCGAACCACACGAAGGTTACAGTTTGAGCGACTTCCTCCGCGCCGCCAATCGGGTGATCGCCGACATCCATCAATGTAGGAAAGTCCCAGTTTTGGTTGGTGGGTCGGGTCAGTATGTCTGGGGATTATTGGAAGGTTGGGAGGTGCCAGAGATTCCACCGAATCCCGCGTTGCGTCAGGAGTTGGGACGGGAACTTGCGGAGGGCGGCATCGAGAAGTTACAGTCCCGCCTTCGAACGACCGGTGCGGTAAACATCGACAAGGTTGAGATTCTGAACCCACGGAGGTTGGTGCGAGCCATCGAACGTGCCGTAGCCACAGGTGATGCGATGGGAGGTGCAAGCAAAATGGCGATTCCACCTTACGAAGCATTGGTCATTGGTTTGAAGGCCCCTAGAGATGTATTGCATGCTCGCGTGGCAGATCGGGTAGATCGGATGCTCACTGCGGGTTGGCTCAAAGAAGTGCAGAAGTTACTCGACTCTGGTGTAGATCCCGCGATGCCTTCCATGTCGGCTATCGGCTATCTGCAGTTGGCCGATTTCTTGGGCGGCAACCGGTCTTGGGAAGCAACTCATGAGGCGATTCTCATCGGGAATAACCGGTTGATTGGCGCGCAGCACAACTGGTTCAAACCGCGAGATTCGAGGATCAGTTGGATCGACATCACGGATCCCAACTACCTTGATGCAGTGTCCGAGACGGTCGATGAATGGTTGCATCGACGGGCTGATGTGTCGGGCACGGGATAGAATCGCTTTGAGATCGAAGTATCTGACGCGAGGTGTATTGATTGGCGATTGAATTTGCAAAGCTGCACGGTTGCGGCAACGATTACATAGCGGTTGACGGACGTTCGCTTGATCGAGACTGGGCGGCCGTGACCGTGGCAATGAGCCGGCCGGCGTTTGGCGTCGGATCGGACGGAATCGTACTGCTCCAAAAATCCGATGTGGCCCAAGTGAGGATGCAGGTTTACAATCCGGACGGTTCTGAAGCCGAGATGAGCGGCAATGGAATTCGGTTGTTCGCCAAGTTTGTTTTGGATCGCAAAATCGCTGACGCAACGACAGATGGTTTGACGGTCGAGACCTTGGGTGGCGTCCGAACCGTTTGGCCGGAGATGGTTGACGGGCGCATGGTATCGGCGCGTGTGGCGATGGGCCCAGCGACGTTTGTAGCTGCCGAGGTTCCAGTTGACACGTCAGATTTGGGTGGCAAAGGCACGGTTATCGACGAGACATTAGAGATTGGCGGAGCCCAGATGGCGGTTACATGTTTGGCGATCGGAAATCCGCACGCCGTGGCGATCATGGATGATCCAGTGGAGGATTTTCCATTGACAGAGGTTGGACCATACGTCGAGAATCATCCGATGTTTCCTCAACGGATCAATTTCGAGATCGTAAACGTTCATGCGCGAGACAAAATTCGAGCTCGCATCTTTGAACGGGGCGCGGGCGAGACGATGTCCTCGGGGACGGGAAGCACGGCTTCGGCCTTCGCGTGTCGGAAACTGGGACTGGTTGATGATGCTGTCGACGTTGTAGTCGACGGCGGCGTGCTGCGGATATCTTGGGACGGAAACGACGAGGCTTTTTTGGATGGGCCGGCGGTCGAGGTCTTCACCGGCGTCTGGAACGAATAAACCCTGCAGATCGTGCAGCATCCGATTATCAGGTCGAGGGACACAATGCCAAAGTTAGCAAGACGCGTGCAGCAACTACCGCCGTATCTGTTCGTGAACATCTCACGGGCGATTGCCGCGAAGAAGGCGCAGGGCATTGATGTCGTGTCCTTCGGCATCGGCGACCCGGATATTCCGACTCCTGATACGGTGTTGGACGCCTTGGATCGAGGTGCGCGTAAGACGCCGAATCATCGATATCCGGAGAGTGAGGGACTGCCTGAGTTTCGGCAAGCGGTGACGGAGTTTTACGCTCGACGATTTGGCGTTGAGTTAGATCCGGCGAGTGAGGTGATAAATCTCATCGGGGCAAAGGAGGGCATTGCCCACGCGGCGTTGTGTTTCATCGATCCGGGCGACATTTCGATCTCTCCGGACCCGGCGTATCCGGTGTACGAGATCGGAACGATGTTCGCGGGTGGCGAGACACATTTCGTGCCTTTGCACGAGGAAAAGGGCTACCTGCTCGATTTTGATGAGATTCCGACAGACGTGGCCCGCAAGGCAAAGACGTTGTGGTTGAACTATCCGAACAACCCAACGGGTGCGGTAGCCGATCTGAAGTATTTCGAGAACGCGGTTGCATACGCCAAGGAGTTTGATCTCTACCTGTTGCACGACGCGTGCTACACCGAGGTGACCTTCGATGGCTACGTGGCTCCGAGCATCTTGCAGGTGCCGGGTGCTGCCGATGTTGCGATGGAGTTCCATTCACTCTCCAAAACCGCGAACATGACCGGTTGGCGCGTGGGCGCGGCAGTTGGTAACTCGGAGATGGTTGACGCGCTGATGCGGGTGAAGTCGAATATCGACTCTGGATTATCGCAGGCGATACAAGAAATGGGTATCGAAGCATTGAACCTACCACAGGCTTGGATCGACGGTAACAATGAGATTTATCGAAGGCGCCGAGACCGAGTTGTTGCCGCATTGAACGAGATCGGCCTAGAAGCGACGACGCCAACAGCGACGTTGTACATCTGGACTCGGGTGCCGGAAGGATATACTTCGGCCAGTTTCGCCGAGAAAATGTTGCGGGAGCGTGACGTTGTCGTAACGCCAGGTGCATCATATGGTCCATCGGGTGAGGGATACATTCGCCTGTCGTTGACCATTCCTGACGATCAGATCGACGAGGGAATACGTCGCATTTCTGGTTGGCGCGTCTAGTATCGGCAGACGGTTCGGAGCTAATTTGGCAAAACGCAAACGATTACATCGCACTGAAATGAGGCGTGAACGCGCTTGTCTGGTAGGTGCACAGGTTCGAAGACGTGGGAATGGCTGGGCACTGGCGGATTCGGTGGCCGAGCTGTCCGCTTTGGCGAGTGCGGCCGGTGCGAATCCGGTTACAACCGTTACGCAGACGTTGAACGCACCCTCGCCGACCTATGTGGGATCTGGAAAACTCGACGAGATCGCGGAAACGGTTCGAGATTTTCACGTTGAGACGGTGATCTGTGACGATGAATTGACTCCCGCTCAGCAGCGCGTGCTCGAGGATCGACTGGAGGTCAAGGTGATTGATCGGACGGCGTTGATACTCGATATTTTCGCTGGCCGGGCACGGACTCGTGAAGGCAAGTTGCAGGTTGAGCTGGCGCAGGTCGAGTATCTGATGCCTCGACTTGCAGGGCAATGGTCGCACTTGGAGCGGTTGGGCGGTGGCATCGGAACTAGAGGGCCTGGAGAGTCGCAGATCGAGACTGACCGGCGATTGATGCGATTGAAGGCGCGTGATCTACGACGGTCGATTTTGGACGTGAGGGACCAGCGCGGCTCACAACGCCGACGACGGCAACGCGGCGAAGTGAAGACCGTTTCGTTGGTTGGATACACGAATGCGGGCAAATCGGCGCTTTTCAACACTCTGACGGGTTCCGATATCCGGTCGGTCGACCGGCCATTCGAGACGTTGGATACGACGACGCGGCGTTTGTATCTACCTTCCGGTGCATCAGCGACGCTTAGCGACACGGTTGGATTCATCAACAAGCTGCCACCGATACTCATCGACGCGTTCAACGCGACGTTGGAGGAAGCGATGTTTGCCGATCTGTTGGTGCATGTGACGGATATCTCCAATCCTCTTGCCGCTGAGTCGGCCGAGGTTGTCGATAGCGTGCTTGCGGATCTGGGATTGGGCGAGACGCCGAGGGTGTTGGTGTTGAACAAACTCGATCTCGTGACTGATGTGCCACCGCCGGCCGAAGAGATCTCCAACGATGGAAATGTGATGACCTCGGCGATCAAGCGTTGGGGCATCGATGAGCTGAGATCCGCGATCGACGTTGCGTTGGGGAATGTCTCCGCAGTTGATGAGGTTGACGACGCTGCCGCGACAATCGCGGTTTGACGTAGACTGCGGTATTGAAACGTCGGCGTGCCGCGGAGGCCGTATTGTCGATGCGATAGATCGATGCGCTGGAATAGGGCGCAAAATGAAACTTCGCACTAGACATGTTATGTAAAGCTGGAAGTAGCGAATTCACTAACGCAACCGACATTTCCCACTGAATGATGGTATGCCGTCCGTCCCATGTGCGAACCTTGGTGCAATCGGTTTTGAGGTTGGCTTCGTATATTCTGATATCCATGTGATCGTGAAAGTGACGCGTTAAGCCGCCCTAATCCAAATGAAACGACAAACCATTATCGACCGTTTTTCTCTCTCCGCAGTGTCGGCGCTGACGCTGGTGCTGCTGTTGGGATTGTCGTGCAGTTCTGAAAGCGAACCGGCGACTGAGGTTGTCAGTGAAGATATCAACGTAGAGGTTGCGGCTACTCAGGAGTCGGAAGCTGTTGAGTCCGCCGAGGTCGTTGATCCTGAGCCGGTTTCTGAGGAACCCGAGGTTGAGGTCGCCGCCGAGGAGATCGAGGATGCGGACGAGGATGAGGTGACGACGATTACGGATGCCGACGTGCAGGCGATGCCGAGGGTCGTCGATCTGCCCAAGACGCGGCAACTGCCGGATGCGGTGCCTGAGGATGTTGCGGTTATCTGGGAGGCGTTCCAGTTCATTAACGACGAATACGTCGACTATAGCCTTGTCGATCCGGCCAAGATGTCTGAGGAGGCGATTCGGGGTTTCATCGAGGCGCTTGGCGATCCACATATGACGTACATCTCGGCGGATCAGATGCGCATGAGTCGGGATGATCTTGCGGGAGAGTTTTTCGGGATCGGAGCTACTGTTGCACAGGCACCGGATGGTAAGGGTGTGATCATTCAAGCTCCAATGGAGAATTCGCCGGCGATGCGGGCCGGAATTAAGCCTGGTGATCGGATTTTGGCGGTTGACGGCGTTGATGCTACGACTTGGACGGTTAGCGAGGCGGTGTTGGTGATACGAGGCGAAGAAGGTGTGCCAGTGATTCTCACGATCCTGCAAGTCGGTGACGTGGATCCGGTCGATATCGAGGTGATTCGGGGACGGGTCAAGTTGGAGTCGGTCCATACACGGATGATTCCGGACACGCCGTACGGTGAGATGGATATACGCCAATTCACCGATGAGACGCCGGGCGAGATTCGCGAGCACATGTCGGACCTGTTGTCGCAAGGTGCTGAGGGTGTGGTTATCGATTTGCGGAACAACCCGGGTGGTCTGCTGCACGCTACTTTGGATTCGGCTAGCGAGTTCATTGCTGAGGGTCGGTTGGCATACGAACAGGATCGTAACGGCGCGCGTAGGGATTTCTATGCTCACGGGGAGGCTAACTTTGAGAATGTCCCGATCGTGTTGCTGGTGAATGAGTGGTCAGGTAGTGGCGCTGAGTTGTTTGCCGGCGCAATTCAGGATCATGGGCGCGCGGTGCTGATTGGTCAGACGACATTCGGGAAAGGGAGCGTGAACATTACTCGGACGTTGTCGAATGGTGCTGGTTTGAACATCACGATCCGTCGTTGGTACACGCCTGAGGGCAATGTGATCGAGGGTGTAGGTTTGACGCCGGACGTGGTAGTGGAAGCTGACCCGACGCCGGATCAGCGGGATGTCGATTGGGTTGAGCCGCAGATGGACGCGGCGATCAAGCAGTTGAATTTCCAAACTCAGGTTACGACTGCGGTTGGGCCGTAGGGGCGCGCCCCCTTTGTCCTGCGGACATTTCCCCCGCGAGCGAGGGAAACCGATGATATTGTGCGGATAATTGAGGTAGGCGGGGGTGTTGACCTCTGCCCTGCGCCCCTCTGGGTTCCCGCGTACGCGGGAATGACGGCGAAAATGGCTGGAACGACGGTCGTTTTCGCGGGAATGACGGCGAAAATGGCTGGAACGACGGTCGTTTTCGCGGGAATGACGGCAGATATTGCTGGAATGATGGTTGTTTTTGCGGGAATGACGTTGATCGGAGGGATGACGTTGGATTCTGGTTATGGCACGTAAGAATCGCAAGAAGAAGGTAGCTGGTAATGGTGCGGCCACGTCGGGGACGATGGCTACGAATCGGCGCGTCCGGTTTGATTACCATCTGCTGGATGATTTCGAGGCGGGGTTGGTGCTGAAGGGGTCGGAGATCAAGTCGATTCGGGATGGGAAGATTGATATCTCGAATGCGTATGTTCGGGTTACGAATGGTGAGGCTTGGCTGGTGAATGCGTATATTGCTCCGTACCAGGCTGCCGGGGTATGGAGTCAGCACGAGCCGTTGCGTGAACGGAAGCTGTTGTTGCATCGTCGGGAGATCGAGTTTTTGCGGGGGCGGATCGAGCAGGAACGGTTGACGGTTGTGGTTCAGCGGGTATATATCGTTCGAGGTGTTGCGAAGGTTGCGATTTCGTTGGCTCGTGGTAAGCGGCATGAGGATCGACGGGAGACGATTAAGCGTCGGGATCAGGAGCGGGATATGGCGCGGGCTTTGCGGCGGTAGTGCCCCCTTTGTCCTGCGGACATTTCCCCCGCGAGCGGGGGAATCCCTGATGCTTGGGCATCCATTGCGTTCTCGCTTCCCCTTAGCCCCTCTGGATTCCGGCTTTCGCCGGAATGACGGTGGTTGTGCGCGGAACCCGAAGGGGAGGTTTGTTAGGCGGGTTGTTTTGCTTTTTGGAATGTGGTTGAGGGGGTGTATCTGACTTTGCCTTTGGTGAATCCAGGATGTCCGGGGGTGTTGTAGAGGGCGCAGCCGTCGCAGTTTGATCGGATTCCGCAGGGCGTGGGGGTGAGGGTTGTTTGAGTGCCGAAGAGTTCGCCGGGGTCGGCCAGGATGGATGCTTGCGTTTCGCGTTTGACCTCTGCCCTGTTTCTGGTCAGATGTTCGGTGCCGCCGTCGGTGCGGGTTTTGCGCTCTTGGTTGAGAAGGTTGTCGAGGCGAAGCTGTTTTGCGGGTTCGGGTCGGTGGCCGGGGAAGGTGATGAATGGCCAGGCGCGTTTTCGGACTACGCCCATGAGTGCGAGGTCTTGCCAGCGTGAAATCTTGGCTCGGCGTCGGTTTTGGAGGATGCGGTCGACGCTGATGGGTCCAAGACCGGGGGTTCGCATGAGTTGGTCGCGGTTGGCGACGTTGATGTCGACCGGAAATGCGTCGAGGTTTTCGAGGGCGATGGTCTGTTTGGGGTCGAGTTCGAGGGGCAGGAAACCGCCTTGGTCGAATCCGAGTTTGATTTCGTTGTCTGAGTATTTGTAGACGCGTTTGAGCCAATCGAGCTGGTAGAGGCGGTTGGTGCGCTGCATGGGGGTTGCGGGATGCTCTTCGAGCGGCGTGTATCGCACGGGTCGGAAGGGTGCGTAGTAGACACGCTTGAGTTCCCAGTCGGCGTAGAGCTGGGAGATGCGGTTGAGGATGTCGAGGTCGGTCTCATCGGCGGCTCCGACGACGAATTGGGTGGCTTGTCCGATAGCGCCGTTGGTTGGACCGCGTTTGAGTTCGTCGATCCAGGCCATGGGGTCCATGATGTCGCGTTGGTAGTGCTTCATCTTGGAGAGCTTGTTCATGTGTTCGACGGTGGTGGTTTCGAGGTTTACGGAGAGTCGGCTTCCGAGGAGGTGCGCCGCTTCGACGATGTTGCGCTCGGTGCCGGGCATGACTTTGAGGTGGATGTAGCCGTTGAATTTGTATTTGTTGCGGATGAGATCGACGACTTTGACCATTCGCTCGGTGGTCTTGGATCCGGTTCCGGCGACGCCGGAGCTTAGGAAGAGGCCTTGGACGGTCTGTCTTTCGACGAGTTCGTTGAAGGTTTTGGCGAGTTCGTCGACCTTGAATCCGAAGCGTTTGCGTGGGACCCAGTGGCTGTTCGGGCAGAAATGGCAATCCATCTTGCAGAAGTCGGTGAACATGACCTGCATGAGGTTGGTGAACTTGCCGTTCGGGAGACGGGATCGGTAGACGCCGGGTGAAGGGTTGTTGCGGGGAGTGGAGTACGGGGCGCGTTCCTTTGCTGGCGGACGGGTTTGAAACCCGCTGCTACCGGGTGTAGACGGAAGGATGATGTCGTCGGTGGCCATCTGGCCTAGATGTGCCATTTTGGTCCAACGGTCGGGTCGGGTTTTGGTGAGCATGGTGTTTTTGGGGTGCGCTGGAGATGGGTATGTTGGTATGGCCAGCGGTGGTGTTGCAGGTTTTGGGTGGATGGTTGGGGGGGTATGCCCCCTTTGTCCCCCGTATCGGGGTACGGGGCAGGTTTCGGACATCCGCCGCGTCGCGGGTGCCAGCTTGCCCCCTTTGTCCTTCGGACATTTCCCCCGTGAACGGGGGAAACCCGAATGGTTTGTTTCATCGCCGCGCTTGCGGGGATTGGAGGTGGGCCCGTCCATTAGTTCCAGCGTCTGCCCACGTTGCCAGGCCGTGGGCCCGGAGTTCGGCTGCTTGAGCAATGCCGTCCTCCGTCGCTCGGTTAGTCCCGAGCTGGTGCTGTAGCCGCGCCCTTTTGTTGTCGAGGGCCGACGTCTGCCGGATTCACGAACGTTCGCCCAGCCCTTGGACAAAGGTACCGGCGGTGGACCCCCTCTTAATCTCCCCCTGAAAGGGGGAGGGGGAAAAGGGAGGGTCGCCCCTACGGGGGTGACCGGTTGGGTCGTCCGTACGGGGGTACTTTTGTCTGGCTCGTGTTGCGGCGCCTGCTTGTGGCGACGCGACTGGATCTTGTAGCAGCGTTCGTTTCTAACGGTCCCTCCCGACGTTGCATCTTGTTTGCTCAAGGATGCCGAGGTTGGTCTTTGACTGTGTAGTTCTTGTGGTGTTGCGTTCACGGTCTTGGGCTGGTCCTTGGGTTTTTGCCGGCAGGGTCTTGTTGAGGTCGTATCCGCACCCGTCGGCGCGGCGATGTTTGTTGTTAACAGTTGTTATATTAGCACGTATGTTTTGTTTGTCAAGTGTGAACTAGGATTTGAAGGATTTGTAAGGATGAGAAGGATGGGGTGTTTTGGGAGAGGTTGGACGGCGAGAGAGGAGACGGATTCCTCAATTGTCCGTTACGGATGTGTTGCCAGAGGTGATGTTCGGTGTCGGTTGGGTGTTTCGCATTTGGCGCGCGAAGTTTTTTTAGGTTGGGGTTTTTGTTTGGCATTGGGTATGGTACGCGGGTGTGCAGGGTTGGTGTGGGTTGAATGGTGGGGGTAGTGAGTGGTCGGGCGCCCTGCCCCGCCCCGGGCGCGTCCCTCGCTCGGATCGTCTGGGCAACCACAAGGGTCGCCCCTACGTTTGCTCGCGCGCCCTTACGCTTTGCGAAGGGGTAGGTGCCTCGCTGGATGGACGTTCCGGCCGCTGAAGCGCCGGTTTTCGCTGGAATGACGTGGTTGCGGGATGACGTTGGGCAAGCGCGGATGGCTGGATTTCGGGCATCCCCCTGCGTTCGCTGCGCTCCGCGTCCCCCTTCGCTTTCCGAAGGGGGTTAGAGAATCTGATCCAAGAAGAGTTGAGTTCGGTCTTCGGTGGGGTTGTTGAAGATTTGGTCGGGGGTTCCGAGTTCTACTAGTTGGCCTTCGTCGAACATGGCCATGCGGTCGGCTACTTCTCTTGCGAAGCCCATTTCGTGGGTTACGCAGAGCATGGTCATGCCGGTGTCGGCGAGTTCTCGCATGACGTCGAGGACTTCTTTGATCATTTCGGGGTCGAGTGCGGATGTGGGTTCGTCGAAGAGCATTATCTCGGGTTGCATGGCGAGGGCTCTTGCGATGGCTACTCGTTGCTGTTGGCCGCCTGAAAGCTCAGCGGGGTATTTGTCGGCTTGTTCGGGGATTCCGACGCGTTCGAGGAGGGACATTGCGAGGTCGTCGGCTTCGGCTTTGGGTAGGTGTCGGACGCGTTGTGGCGCCAGGGTGATGTTGCCGAGGACGGAGATGTGGGGGAAGAGGTTGAACTGTTGGAAGACCATGCCGACTTCGCGGCGGATGGCGTCGAGGTTGCGGAGGTCGTTGGTCATCTCAATGCCGTCGACGATGATTTTGCCTTGCTGGTGCTCTTCGAGGCGGTTGATCATGCGGATGAAGGTCGATTTGCCGGAGCCGGAGGGTCCGAAGATGACGACTACCTCTCCCCTCTTTACGGACATGGTGACGTCGTTTACGGCGCAGAAGTTTCCGAACCATTTGTAGACGTTTTCACAGACGATTATGTCGTCACGTTCTTCGAGGGGGACGTTGCGGATGTCGGGGTTGGTTACGGAGATGGATTCGGTGGTCATGGTTTACGTTCCCCCTTTGCCCTTAGGGCATTTCCCCCGTAAACGGGGGCAATCGAGTGGTTTTCATGGGATTTTGTCATTGGTTGATTGGGGTTTCCCTGCCCTTTGGCCGCCCTGGGTGCCCTCACCCTAGCCCTCTCCCGCGGAGCGGGAGAGGGGACGGTTGTTGGTTGTTTGGGGTGGTGGTTTTAGTTTGGCGATTGTTTTTGGGCTACCACGTTGTTGGGCGACCACAAGGGTCGCCCCTACGGTGGGTTTTAGCGTTGGCCTACTCCTAGGGCTCTTTCTATTCGGCGGGATACGTATGACATTGAGAACGTGAAAATCCAGAATACGGCGGCGATGAAGATGTAGACTTCGTGTCCGTCGTCGACGAATTCGAGGTTTCCTTGGATGGTCACTCGGCCCATTTCGACGAGGTCGAGCATGCCGATGATGAAGACTAGGGAGGTGTCTTTGAATAGGGATATGGCCTGCCCTACTATCGCTGGGATGATGTTGCGGAGTCCCTGCGGGAGGGTGATCATGACGGTGGTCTGCCATCCGCGGAGTCCGAGTGCTCTTGCGGCTTCGGTCTGTCCAGTGGCGACTGCGGCCATGCCGCCGCGGACGTTTTCGGCCATGTAGGCGGAGCTGAAGAGAGTGATGGTGATCATGGCGAGGTATAGCTCGTCGATCGATACGTTTTCAGGGAATGTGAGCGGCAGGAGGTGTCGGGACATGAATAGGAGGGTGATTAGGGGTACACCTCGGATGATTTCGATGAAGCCGACGCAGAAGTATTTGAGGAATGGGAGCTGGCTGCGGCGTCCGAGGGCTAGTGCGATGCCGATGGGTATGGAGCAGACGATGCCGACGGCGGCGAGGAGAAGGTTGAGGGTTAGTCCGCCGAGGTCTTGGGTTGGAACGGGGTCGAGTCCGGGGATGAAGCTGGTTCCGATTACGAGTACGGCGGAGAAGATGAAGAATACGATGGCGGCGATGAGGAAATTTCGGAAGGTCCCGATCGAGCGGATGGTGGCGAGTCCGTAGCCGATGGCGACGGCGAGGAAGTTGATGATGAAGAGGATGTTGACGAGGAGGTCGGGCGGGTCGGTGACGCTGTATGAGAGGACGTATGAGTCATTGGTGATGTGCTCGGCGTCGACCCGAACAAAGTAGGTGCCAGGTTCGAGGATTTCTTCGACGAAAGCGCCGTCGCCACTGATGCCCGTGACGATTTCCATTGGGCGGTTGGATTGGTCTTCGATAGTGAACTTAGTGGTGCCTTGGAGTTGCCGGAGGCCGACGACGAATTTTTTGGTCTCTTCGAGGGTGAATGTGTAGTAGTCTGTGCGGTCTTCTTCGTCGAGGGTGCCGGCGAGATAGGCGGTTCCGGTGAGATCGGTGATGTCATTCTGGTCGATGGCGTTGGCGGGATCGGCGTCGGCGATGTCGCGTTGTTTTTCTCGGAGGGACATCGACGCTTGGTCTGGTGAGATTGTGGAGTCGTGTTTGGGTGCACCGAGGTCGACGCCGAGGTATGGGAGGGTTCCGGCGAGGAGAGTGATGATGATGAGTGCGATGGCGAATCCGCGGGCCATTCCGCCCCAGAGCCGCCAGGCAAATCCGAGGAGGACGGAGATTAGGAGCAGCGCGGTTTCGGGTCGCCAGTAGAACTCTTGGGGGTAGCGTCCGATGACGTAGAGGGGAACGCGGGAGGTTACGGCTTCCCATGATGCGGTGAAGAAGACCCAGTTAATGGATTGGTAGATGGCGATTGCGATGATTAAACCGAGGACGATGGTGATAATGCCGTCGGTTGGCGAGGCGAAGAGGTTGGCGCGGATCCATCCGGGCACGCCAATGGTCATCATTGGAGGTGCGGGATTTGGTCTTGTGGATTGCTGGTTCATGAATCGGTAGCTATCCGACGCCGGCGTATCTGGTTACGCGGTTGTAGATATTTCCTACAAGGGAGTAAAAGAGGCTCATGGCGAGGTATGTGGCCATGACCATGCCGATGAGGGAGATTGCGGGTGCGATCTGCGTCATCGTGGTAGAGACGCTGACGAGGTCGGGGTATCCGATTGCGGCGGCGAGCGATGAGTTTTTGGTGAGGTTTAGGTATTGGCTGATTAGCGGCGGGATGATGACTCGGAGGGCTTGCGGGAAGATCACCCATCGCAGCGACGCGTTGGTGTGTAGTCCAAGCGCGCGTGCGGCTTCGGTCTGGCCTCGGTTTACGGCTTGGATACCGGCGCGGACGATTTCGGCGATGAATGCGGAGGTGTAGACGACGAGTCCGATGAGTAGTGCGAAGAAGCTGCCGGACCATCGCGCTCCGCCCTGCAAGCGACCGAAGGGGCCTTCTTGTCGTTCGGGGACAACGAGTTCGAGCGGAGTGAAGATGAAGAGTCCGATGATGGTGACGACGATGAAGATGGCGAAGCCGACGATGATGGGGTAGCTGGGTTTTCCGGTGACGATCTCTCGTTTCGCGAGGAAGTTGAAGGCGAGGATTCCGCCGCCTAGACCGATGAGTGACAAAATTGCCCAAGGCCAGAAACCGCTAAGTGGCGTGGTCCATGGCATATAGAAGCCGCTGTTGTTGAGGTAGAAGGCGTCGAAGAGTATGTATCCTTCCCGCACGTTAGGGAGTTCGAGGATGATGAGGAACCAGAATAGAAGCTGGATCAGGAGAGGGATGTTGCGGAAGGTCTCGATGTAGACGAGGGCGAGACGGCTGAGCAGCCAGTTTCTTGAAAGACGTGAGACGCCGATGACGATGCCGAGGGACGTGGCGATGATGACACCGAGAACGGATGCTTTGATGGTGTTAAGAGCGGCGACGGAGAAGCCGTATAGGTATGACTGTGATGGGTCGTACTGGATTACGGATTCGCCGATCGGGATCTGAGCGGCGTCGTCGAGGAAGTTGAATCCAAAGGGAATCTCGCGGTCTTGGATTTCGGTTGCGACGTTGAAGATGAATCCGGAGACGATAGCGATGACGACGATAGCGGAGATGATCTGGACGACCCACTGAATGAAGACGACGTTGCGCCACAGGGGGATCCCGCCGGGGTAAAGGATGCTCTGCACTATTGGGTTCTCGTTAACGCGTTGTGATAAGAATGACGGCTTTGGTGTAGTTTAACGGCAAGAAAAAGGGGGGATGCAACCGCATCCCCCCTTTTTGGGTTGATCTTTCGACCGGTTACTAGCGCAGGGGTGCTGCGTAGATTTGGCCGCCTTTGGGGCAGTCGCTGCAGGGGGCGTCTGACCATAGGGCGTTTCGGCCGCCTTCTCGTGGAAGGTCGATGCCGTCGGGACCGAGGTTGCGGTCGTAGATTTCGCCGTAGTTGCCGACGGCGTTGATCACGTCTTGCATGAAGGTCTCGGAGAGTCCGAGGGACTCTTGGCCGATGGTGCCTTCGGTACCGAGGAGTCGCTTGGCTTTGACGTCGTCGCCACTGGCTTTGGCGCTGACGTTTCCGCTATTGATTCCGTAGCCTTCGGCGTAGATCAGGCCGGACATGACGGTCTTTACGATGTCGAACCACTGGTCGTCACCGTGCGGGACGACTGGGCCGAGCGGCTCTTCGGAGATTGTCTCCGGGAGGATCACGTGGTCGGCGGGGTTCTGCAAGGAAGTCCGCAGTGCGGCTAGCTGTGATCGGTCGTTGGTGAAGACGTCGCAGGCGCCGGACTCGTATGACGAGAGGACGATGTCGGTATCTTCAAAGACCTGCGGGTTGTACTCCATGGCGTTCTGTCGGAAGAAGTCGGCCATGTTGAGTTCGGTGGTGGTACCGCTGGTTACGCA
Source organism: uncultured Dehalococcoidia bacterium (assembly GCA_951812795.1). Classification (GTDB taxonomy): domain Bacteria; phylum Chloroflexota; class Dehalococcoidia; order Lucifugimonadales; family Lucifugimonadaceae; genus Bin127. Next base: position 412,043 of record OX638325.1, on the reverse strand, counting down.
GACGGCGGCGCCGCTGAGTTCGTATGCGGAGGTAACACCGAGGTCTGCGGGGACCATGAAGCCTTGTCCGTCGTAGAACATGGTCTGGGCGTAGTTGCCCCACTGGGCGTCTCGGCTGGTGGTCCAGGTGACGGTGCGGACGAGGAGGTCGACTTCACCGGACTGGATGGTCGGTCCACGCTCAGCAGCGGTTATGTACTGGATCTCGATCGCTTCGGGGTCGCCGAGGACGGCGGTAGCGACGGCACGGCAGAGGTCGATGTCGAAACCGACGTTTCGGCCGGAGCCGTCGAGGGCGCCGTATCCGGGCACGTCGTTTCTACTCGCGCAGATGAGGGTACCGCGCTCTTGGACTTGAGCTAGGCGGCCTCCAGTTTCCTCCATCATGGCTTCGTCGGCCATCATCTTGGCTTCGTCGGCCATTTTCATGGCTTCGTCGGCAGAAGCTTCGGCGGCGTCTGCTCGGGCATTGGCCGCGCTGAGTGCAGATTGTGCGGCAGATGTGGTGGCTTGCGCGTTCTGGAGGTCCGCGTCAGTTGGACCATCGTCGCTCGTGCAAGCGCTAAACGCGACAGCGAAAACCGATACAGTCGCGAGTATTCCGATCAGCAGTTTTTTATTCATGTTGTTTGTAGTTTCCTCCGAGGATGACGATCTTTTCAGTGTTTGGACTACGTCCAAGAATCTCGAAACGAGACATTTTCTCCAGTTTACGGCATTGTTCGGATCTTGTTGGATTTTTTGCCCGGTTGTGATGTGAATTCAGCGTTGTCGCTTCGCGCAGGCAATCGAATCGTCGCGTTCCTAACCCAATCTCGATGTCAGCGTAACGGAGCGGCGTAGATTTGGCCGCCGTTGATCCAGAGATCGTTGCGTCCATTGCGTGGGAGACCGATGCCTTGAGCGCCGAGGTTTCGTTCGTAAATTGCCCCATAGTTTCCCACTTGTTTGATGACGTCTTGCATGAAGGTCTTTCGGAGACCAAGCGCTTCTTGCCCGAAGTCGCCTTCGGAGCCGAGTAGCCGTTTGGCTTTGACGTTGTCTCCTGCGGCCATTTCGTCGACGTTGGTGCTGTCGATGCCGTATGCCTCTGCGTAGATGAGGCCGGCCATGACGATCTTTACGACATCGAACCATGCTTCGTCACCGTGGGGGATTACCGGGGTCAGTGGTTCTTCGGAGACGATTTCGGGGAGGATTAGGTGTTCTTCGGGATTGGGAAATTCAGTCAGGAGCGATGCGAGGCCGGAGCGGTCGGTTGTGAAGGCATCGCACTGCCCGGCTTGATATGCATCAACGGCGACGTCGGTCTGCTCGAAGACGGTTGGGGTGAAATCGAGGTTGTTTTGGCGGAAGTAGTCGGCGAGGTTAAGTTCGGTGGTGGTGCCGGAAGTTACGCATATCGCAGCACCTCCGAGATCGAGGGCTGATGTGACACCGGAGTCTTTGCGCGTCATGAAACCTTGACCGTCGTAGAACATGACTGGTGCGAAGTTTCCCCAATTGACGTCGCGGTTGGATGTCCACGTGGTCGTGAGGTTCATTAGGTCGATCTCGCCGGATTGGAGGGCGGGACCGCGTTCGGCAAGGTCGGTGAATCGGTAATCGATTGCGTCGGCATCACCGAGGACAGCGGCGGCGACGGCTCGGCAGAGGTCGACGTCGAATCCTAAGCTCTCCCCTGCTGCGTCGAGGTAGTGGAAGCCGGGGGTGTCGTTCCCGGTGGCGCAGGTGACCTCTCCGCGGTCTTGGATGGCGGCGAGGCGGTCTGCCGATTTCGCAACGATCTCGGCGCGTGCCACTGCGTCATCGCGTTCGGCGATGGCATCGTTGCGATCGATGATCGCGGCCTCGGCGGTGGCTTGGGCGCGTTCGACGGCGATTTGGTTTGCGCCGCTGTTGGTGGAGCAGGCGGTGAGGAGGAAGATGAGAGTGACTGCTGTTGCGAGGTTGTTTTTCATGGAGTGGGGCTGGGTTTTACTTAAACTCGTTGCCACGCGGTCCATCGGTTTCGATTTCGGGGAGCAGATCAGGGTCTTGCTACGACGCGATCATTATCGTCGCGGTCATGCTTCGTTTTACGAATGCGGAGTACGTTGTCATCCAATGCAAATTCGACCGATGTGCCTTCTTTGATTTCTAAGTCATCGGCGATGTGCTGGGGTATCCGTACGGCGAGATCCGAACCCCATTTTGAGATGCTGGTTTTCAGTGGCATGTCGATAGTCCGTGTACTATTGCCGACGCGTTTTTCTACATCACGGGTCAGACGGTTGGCGGGGCGATATCAGTCAGTCGCTCCCGGCATGATGCTTCTAAGGGTTGATTTCGCTGCCCGCAGCATCAACCCAGTAGAGGGTGCAATCGTCATTGCTGGTTCTGTTCTCTTCGTCAACAACCCGTACGGCGCCAGTGTATTTCTGATACGCGCTGGTATCCTCCAAGTCCTCCGAGTTGTATGGGCCCACGTAGATACGACAATCTGAATCAATCCAGGTTACGTTTTTTGCTCTGAAGTCGGTTTCACCGCCGATTGTGATGGTGATGTAGTCGGACGACTTGCCGAGAATTTCTGTGGCGTCGTCGTCAACGACGATTGTGAATATGCGTCCGTCGCGAACGTCCGTGGTGACGGTGGATTCGTCTCCAATGTCGTTTTCGGTCATTGAATCAGCTACCAGTACGGTTTCGAGAGGCTTGGATCCGTCCTCAGAGGTTGTACTCACTGATACTGAGGCGTCGCTGTCTGTTGGATATTGAGTCAGATGCGAAGCTAGGTACGTGGGCGTTAGGGCAATTAGGGCGAGGACAACCATCGTTGCAATGACTGCTGCGAAGCGGCGACGAGTGGGAGTGTTGGAGGTCGTTTTCATGTTGGGTCAACCCTTTAGGCGGAATTGAAGGCGGTGAGATGTGTGGTTTCTAGCGCGTTAATTTGCGTTGCTATCTATCGGGGCGATTTCGAGTTCGGACAGGTCGATCTCGGCGATTTCTTTTTCGCGCATGGCTGAACACGATTGCCATTCGGTGTCTGTGCCGGTCCATTGGAAGGTTACTTCGACGGTGTCAACTAGGCCTAAGGCATCTACCAACCAAGGATGGCTTTTTTCTTTGAATTGGTAGTGCGGGTTGCATTCAACCGGGAGGTCCCAGTGGTGGATGCTAGTTAAATCGGTTCCTTCCCAACTGATGTACCCGGCTTCGTATTTCCCGATATAGTTGCGTGGATCGAATGGGAGTTGCCCGGATTGATATGCGTCAACGCACCTTTTCAGCTCCGCTCCGCTGGTGACCGGTTGAATCGAGAAAATCCCGCCGTCGTCGTCGGTTAAGACGGTGAAGCCGCTGTTGTCGCGATGGCACTGTATGGGCTCTCCGCTGTTGCTGCGCAACGTGTAGATGTCGATGTTGGAACTCGAGGGATTCGCACCGAATTGGTAGCTTTGTCCGACAACGGAGACGACGATCAGGAATGCGATGATGACCGTTGCGGTTGCAGTTATGGATAGGAGCACTTTTTTCAGTCGGCACAACATGCTATCAGTCCTTGGTTATCGGTTTTGAGCTCAGTTTGGGGAACCACATGGGTTGCCCTGAATTTACGCGCCATTGGTTCTCTGATTACGACGAGGGGGGCATTGCGGATCCATTGTCATTTCTGCCCGTGGTTGGTACGTCCATCCAGAGGCACCATGCAACGGGGTGCAGAGAGACACGCCCCTTTATTCCCCCTTGGGCATCAAGGGGGAGGATTAGGTACAGCATCCGATGGGGAGGTACGTTACACGGGCATGGTGCGGCCAGTTTTGGCACGGCCGTAGTCGGCGATGTCTCTGGTCAAGGCACCGATCATCTTGCAGCCGAGTCCATCGATGAGCTGGTCGACCTGTTGCTCGTTGGTCATCTCTTCGTCTTGCCACGCGGCGTAGAAGGCGATGCCGTTGTTTTCCAACGCCTTCTTGACGATGTTGAGGGCGTTATCCATGAAGTCGGGGTAAGGTGGATCGTGAGCGTCGGGGTCGCCGAACGACATTCCCATATCTCCGGGTCCCCACTCAGCGAAGGCGATTCCCGGAACCGCCGCGGTCTGCTCGGCAAACGGCAAGCAATGCCGGTCTTCGATCTTGAGTCCGAGCATGAGCTCGCCGTTGGGATTCAAGGGCCATGGGTCGGCGATCTGGACGTATTCGTTGGGGGATACGCCCCAGATGGCTGCAGGTTGGCGCTGTCCGCCCCCGCCGCGGATCCCCTCAGGAATAATGTCGCTGCCTATGGTCTGGAACGGGTAGCGGCATGCTGCGACGAACCATTTCGTTGCTTCAGGGTTGCGTACGTGGGTGTGGAGCAGACCATGAATACCGGTGGTCAGCGCGTGTCGCATCTGCCAGGCGTTGTACTGCACCTCTTCGGGCGAGTAGGCGCTATGAGGCAGGGAAGTCACAACTGTGGGCGTCGGGTGACCGCTAGGTGTGGGGCCGCCGTCTTTGAGGCCCCTCATGAACTGGTAAAGCCCCCCGATGTCGAAGTGATGGTGTTCGAAATCGATGAGGACCATGTCGGCCCAGGTCTGGGCCATTTCACGTCCGGCGTCGTAGGATAGTTCGGGCGTTGGCGTGTGGTAGTACGGTTGGCCTTGCTTTAGGAGGTCGATGCATTTGTTGATGCCCATGAGTGTGATTCCTTCGGTACGGATTTTGCGACGCGCTTCGTGGCGCGTTTCCATACTTTATCGCCAAATCGCTCTAGTGGGAACGCGATTGACCGACGGAACAAGCTGGGCGATTATGCTCACGCCCTAACCCTCTCCCGCCGAGCGGAAGAGGGGATGAGATGCATTTTGCGGGGCGATTCTGGATTCCCGCGTACGCCGTGATTACGTAGGAAACTATACCGGCATGGTGCGGCCGGTTTTGGCTCGGCCGTAGTCGGCCCATTCTTTGTTTGGTGCGCCCATCATCTTTACGCCGATGACGTCGATCAGGTGGTCGACTCGCTGTTCCATCGTGAGGTTGTCGTCGGCCCAGCTAGAGTAGAAGCCGACGCCTGACTTGTCGAGGGCGTCTTTGATGGTGTTGCGTGCGTGGTCCATGTAGTCGGGGTACGGCGGGTCGTGGGCGTCGGGGTTGCCGTGGGACATTCCCATGTCGCCGGGTCCCCACTCGGCGAATCCGATGCCGGGAACTGCTGCGATCTCGTCGGCGTTCGGCAGACTGTGGCGGTCTTCGATCTTGAGACCGAGGAGGAGTTCGCCGTCGGGATTGAGGGGCCACGGATCGGCGATTTGGACGTATTCGCGTGGCGACATGCCCCAGATCTCTGCCGGTATGCCCTGCCCGCCTCCGCCGCGGAGTCCTTCAGGGATGACTTCTCGTGCAAGGGTTTGGAAGGGGTATCGGCATGCGGCGACGAACCATTTGACGGCTTCAGCGTCGCGAGCGTGGGTGTGGAGAAGACCGTGGACCCCGGTGGTGAGTGCGTGTCGCATCTGCCAGGCGTTGTAGCGGACTTCTTCGACGGAGATGGCGTTGTGCGGGAGGGTAGTGACGACGGTTGGGGTTAGGTGACCGCTAGGCGTTGGTCCGCCAGCTTTCAGGCCGCGCATGAACTCGCCGAGACCACCGACGTCGAAATGGCGATGCTCGAAGTCGATGAGGATCATGTCGGCCCAGGTCTGCGCCAGTTCGAATCCGGCGTCGTAGGAGAGTTCAGGAGTGTGGGTTGCGTAGAAGGGCTGGCCCTCTTTTAGCAGGTCGATGCATTTGTTTATGCCCATGGTTGTATTACCTTCGGTTGTGATCAATCGACGCGGTTTGCGGCGCGCGAACTTACTTTATCGCTTAAATGCGAGTCTGGTCGACGATTTGGTATGAATCGAGTTGGCGCGGCACACCGATCTACGGGTCTATGGGCATTGAGGTGACCGGTGCCGTTGCAGTGAACCCGTTACCGGAGTAAGGGCGACCACAAGGGTCGCCCCTACATTGGGTTTCCGGATGCTCGGGAAATGACGGAAAACCTCCCCCTAGCCCCCTCCTGAAGGAGGGTAACGAAGGTTAGATGGGCATCGTGCGGCCGGTTTTGGCTCGGCCGTAGTCTGCGAACTCTTTGTTGGGGGCACCCATCATCTTTACGCCGATGACGTCGATCAGGTGGTCGACGGTCTGTTCCATCGTCATGTTGTCGTCGCGCCAACCGGAGTAGAAGCCAACGCCTGCTTTGTCGAGAGCGTTCTTTACGGTGTCGCGTGCGTTGTCCATGTAGTCGGGGTATGGCGGGTCGTGTGCGTCGGGGTTGCCGAAGGACATTCCCATGTCGCCGGGTCCCCACTCTGCGAACCCAATGCCTGGTACGGCGGCGATTTCGTCGGCGTTGGGTAGGCAGTGGCGGTCTTCGATCTTGAGGCCTAGCAGGAGTTCGCCGTCAGGGTTGAGCGGCCAGGGGTCGGCTCTTTCGACGTATTCGCGGGCTGACATTCCCCAGAGCTCGGCAGGGGCGCCCTGCCCGCCTCCGCCGCGGAGACCTTCAGGGATGACTTCTCGTCCGAGGGTCTGGAAGGGGTAGCGGCATGCGGCGACGAACCATTTGACGGCTTCGGGACTGCGAGTGTGCGTGTGGAGCAGTCCGTGGATGCCGGTTGTGAGTGCGTGTCGCATCTGCCAGGCGTTGTAGCGGACTTCTTCGACGGAGATTGCGTTGTGCGGGAGAGTTGTGACGACGGTTGGCGTCAGGTGTCCGCTCGCAGTGGGTCCGCCAGCGGTGAGGCCCTTCATGAATGCCGTGAGGCCGCCCATATCGAAGTGGCGGTGTTCGAAGTCGACGAGAATCATGTCGGCCCATGTCTGGGCCATTTCGACGCCGGCGTCGTAGGAGAGTTCAGGAGTGTGTGTTGCGTAGAAGGGTTGTCCCTCTTTTAGCAGGTCGATGCATTTGTTTATGCCCATTATTGGTTCCTTGTTGGGTTCGTTGCTTAGTTGGTTTTGGGTTCCCGCGTTCGCGGAAATGACGGGGGTGTGCTTCGTGTGCCCCCTTTGTCCTTCGGACATTTCCCCCGCGAGCGGGGGAAACCCTAGTTGTTCACGTCAACCTCCACGGGATTTCCAGTTCGGCGGTAATGCTGCGGAACCAGTCGATAACTTCGGGGTGGTACGGGATGCCGTGTTCTCGGCGTTCGATCTCTTCTTCGTGCTCGGGTAGGCCAGCGTAGACGACGCGGTCTTGACCGGGGGCAGGCTTGCTGTTTGAGAGGGCCCGCATGTACTCGTCCATGTCGGTCTTGAAGTCTTCGATGTCGGTGAAGGCTTCGAGGTTGTAGGCGATGAAGTGGTGGGATGCGCCTCGGCGTCGGTTCGGTCCGCCGCCGTTTCCGCCCATGATTCCGGCGAGGATCTCGATCATGACGGCCATGGAGTAGCCTTTGTGGGCTCCGAGTTCACGAGTGGCTCCCGCGGGAAGCATGATGAAGTCCTCGGGGACCTCGGCTTCCTCCATTACGGGTGTGCCGTCGGATTTGGCTACCCAGCCGGGCATAACGGGAACGCCGATGCGCTTTGCGAGGACGATTTTGTTTCCGGCGACGCTGCTCATGGATGCGTCGAAGATGAAGGGTGGTTCGTCGCGTGTCGGTGCGGCGATACCGAGGGGGTTCAGGCCGACCAAGCGTTCAGCGCCGTGGACGGGCGCCACGTTGACTCCGCCAGTGGTCATGGCGACGCCGATCATGTCGCGTTCGAGCGCCATTGCGGCGTGATAAGCGCAGGCTCCGAAGTGGCGGCCGTTGACGGCGGTAACGGTGCCGATGCCGTAGACCTCTGCCCTGTCCATGGCCATGCGCATGGCCATAGGGCCGACGGCTAGTCCGTGACCGCCATCGCAGTCGAGAGTTGCGGCGGCGGGAAGTTCGCGGATGATCTTGGGTTCTGGTGTCGGGTTAATGCCGCCTTGCCCAAAGGAGGCGACGTAGCTGCGGAGCATGTTGGAGACACCATGGGATTCGATGCCTCGGGCGTCGGCGTAGACGAGGACGTCGGCCGATTGGACGGCGTCATCCTCGGGCATACCCATCTTTCGGAAGATGTCTTCGACAGTTGCGCGCATGTCTTCAATTTCGACATGGACGGCGATGTCATGGGGGACGTGGAATCGTTCGAGCAATCGGATCTGCCTTTCGTTTGCGGCGGTATTGGGTAGCCCTTGGCATCGGTCTTTCGACCGCGGTAATCTCGTTTTGGACGCACCTCTGTTAAACGAGTCGAAAGTATACATACGCGGCGTCCACAATCGGACTGAATGGGTTATATTCGCGAGCATTAAGCGCGGCGGGTCTGAACGATGTCGCGAGCATCCAAAAGAGGATAGAAATGCCAACCGGAAAAGTTGCCGTATTCACACAGACTGGTGTGCCGTTCCACATCGAGGAGTTGCCGACACCGGAGATCAATCCGGGAGGCCTGTTGGTCAAGAACACTCACGCCGTCATATGCGGCTCTGATCTGCACGGTTGGCGTGGCGATGGCGATGTATTGCCGCCGCCGAAACGCCGGGTCACGGGACACGAATTCACGGGCGTGGTGCATTCTTTGGGTGATGGCGTAACGACGGATTCATTGCGCCGCCCGTTGAGAGAGGGCGACCGGATCGCGTTCCCCTTCTTCAATCCTTGCAATCGGTGTTACTGGTGCATCCGAGGCGAGCATCACGCGTGTCCGCATCGCGGAAGGTCGAACCATCAAGGTCTGGACGGCCATCCTTACTGCGACGGGGGCATGGCAGATTACTACTACCTGCCGCCGGGTCACTACGCCTTCAAGGTGCCGGACGAGTTGCCGACGGACGCGGTGCCACCTGTTAACTGCGCGCTGTCGCAGGTCTTGTTTGGTTTAGAGCGTGCCAAGATGGATTTCGGCGACACGGTTGTGATCCAAGGCGCGGGCGGTCTGGGGATATTCGCTACTGCGGTCGCTTCCGAAAAGGGTGCATCGAAGGTCATCGTCATCGATGGCCAACAGCCGCGATTGGATTTGGCGATGAAGTGCGGCGCCACGGACACCGTTTCGATCGTGGACTACCCTACTCCGGAGTCGAGAGTCGAGAGGGTGCGCGAGCTAACGCACGGCGTTGGTGCCGATATCGTGGTCGAGGTGGTGGGCATCGCGGCGGCGACGTTGGAGGGTTTGGACATGGTGCGTTTCAACGGCAAGTATGTCGACATCGGCAACATCAGCGGAGGGAGCATCGAGTTTGCCGCTCGCAAGATCATTAACAATCAGACTCAGTGGCAGGGCCTGATGCACTACAACCCGTGGATCGTCGAGGCGGCGTTGCAGTTCTTGGTTCGAGTACAGGATCGGATGCCGATTGCGAATGTGATTTCGCACAAGTATCCGTTGGAGGAGATCAACGAGGCGTTCGAGTTTGCCGAGTGGCAGGGACGCGAGGGAGGGTCGACCGCGAACCGGGTTGCGTTGACGATGTGATTACCTACGTCGCGGATCGAATCTACGAAGAGTGAGGGGTGATTCTTGCCGAACGGCAGAGTAGCTGTTTTCACAACTTCGGGAGTTCCGTTAGACATCGTCGAGTTGTCGACGCCGGAGATCGAACCGGGCGGGTTGTTGGTTAAAAACACTCATGCGGTGATTTGCGGTTCGGACCTGCATGGTTGGCGCGGTGATGGTGATGTTCCGATACCGCCGATTCGCAGGTTGACGGGGCATGAGTTTACGGGCGTGGTTCACTCATTTGGTGAGGGGGTTGGGACGGATTCGATGCGGAGGCCGTTGAGAGAGGGTGATCGGGTGGCGTTTCCGTTCTTCAACCCGTGCAACCGTTGCTACATGTGCGTCCGCGGTGAGTATCATGCATGCCCGCATCGGGGTCGGTGGTACACGTTGGAAGAGCATCCGTATTGCGATGCTGGGATGGCGGACTACTACTACTTGCCACCGGGGCACTATGTTTTCAAGGTGCCGGACGAATTGCCGACGATCGCTGTGCCGCCGGTGAATTGCGCGCTTTCTCAGGTTCTGTTCGGTTTGGAGCGGGCGAAGATGGGTTTCGGGGATACTGTCGTAATTCAAGGCGCCGGCGGATTAGGGATCTATGCGACGGCGATTGCTTCGGAGAAAGGTGCATCGAAGGTGATCGTGATTGATGGTCAGCAACCGCGGTTGGATCTGGCGATGAAGTGTGGGGCTACGGACACGGTCTCGATGACGGACTATCCAACGCCCGAGTCGAGAGTCGAACGGGTCAGAGAGTTGACGCACGGGGTCGGTGCCGACGCAGTTGTCGAAGTCGTCGGGATCGCGGCGGCGACGTTGGAAGGGTTGGACATGGTGCGCGTCAACGGTAAGTACATCGACATTGGGAATATCGGCGGGGGTAGCATTGAGTTTCCCGCCGCGCAGATCATCGGCAACCAGACGCAATGGCTCGGTACGGTTCACTACGATCCATGGATCATCGAGGAAGCGTTGCAGTTCCTTGTCCGGGTGCAGGATCGGATTCCGGTTGCTGACGTTGTCTCGGACACGTTTCCGTTGGAGCAGATCAATGAAGCGTTCGAGTTTGCAGAGTGGCACGGACGGGAGGGTGGCACCACGGCCAACCGCGTTGCGCTCACGATGTAGAGAAAGAGGCGAATGATGCCAGTCGGCAAGGTCACGATATTTGACAAGCCAGGTGTTCCCTTCGAAATGGGGGAATTTCCGACGCCGGAAGTTGAGCCGGGAGGTCTGCTCATCAAGAACACCGACGCGGTGATTTGCGGTTCCGACCTTCACATCTGGCGTGGGGACATGTCGACGCACTCGAATCGGATCGTGGGGCACGAATTCACCGGAGTAGTGCATTCTCTGGGTAATGGCGTTGAGACGGATGCGATGCGGCGTCCGTTGAAGGAAGGCGATCGGGTGGCGTTTCCGTTCTTCAACCCTTGTAATCGTTGCTACTGGTGCATCCGGGGCGAGTTTCATGCGTGTCCGCACCGATCGAGGCGGAAGGACCTAGACAGCTATCCGTTCTGCGATGGTGGCTATGCGGACTTCTACTATCTGCCGCCGGGCCACTACGCGTTCAAGGTTCCGGACGAGTTGCCGACCGACGCGGTGCCGCCGGTGAACTGTGCGTTGTCGCAGGTTTTGTTCGGGTTGGAGCGGGCGAAGATGGATTTTGGGGACCGAGTGGTGATCCAAGGCGCAGGTGGCTTGGGCATCTACGCGACGGCGGTCGCGTCAGAAAAAGGTGCATCGAGTGTAATCGTTATCGACGGACAGCAGCCACGTTTGGATTTGGCGATGAAGGTTGGAGCGACTGACACGATCTCGTTGGTTGAGTATCCGACACCCGAGGCTCGCGTCGAACGCGTGATGGAGCTGACCGATGGCGTCGGCGCTGATGTCGTGGTCGAAGTGGTTGGCATTGCCGCTGCGGCGTTGGAGGGGTTAGATATGGTTCGGACGAACGGCAAGTACATCGACATTGGGAACATTGGGGAAGGCACGATCACGATCCCGGCGTCGAAAGTGATCGGCGGTCAGACGCAGTGGTTGGGTACGACGCACTACGATCCGTGGATCATCGAGGCGGCGTTGCAGTTTTTGGTTCGGATGCAGGACCGTATCCCGGTTGCAGACGTGATTTCGCACAAGTATCCGCTGGAGCAGATCAATGAAGCGTTCGAGTTTGCGGAATGGCAGGGACGCGAAGGCGGGACGACGGCGAATCGTGTTGCGTTGACGATGTAGTTCGGTTTACTGGGTGCGGGCGGTATTAGACAGATCGTTGATGCGTGCAGCCGTTATTGGGTTGGCGCTGTTTATCGCCGCGTGCAACGGGGCCGAAACGGTAACGCCCGGAGATACCGCTACTCCGACGCCGAGGCCGGTGCCCACGCCGACGGTTACGCCGACCTCCCTACTTACGAATGAAAGGCGATCCGTCGTCAGGTTTCCAACTCGGACCCCGATTCCGACCGCGACTCCGTTAGTATCGCCGACTCCTGCCCTAGCCGACGGTGAGTATGCAGTGCAGATTTTAAGGGTTTTGGATGGAGATACCGTCGAGATTGAGATCGAAGAGGTGCGGGTGGAGAGATTGAAGAAGCAGACGGTACGGATTGAGGGTGTGGATACGCCTGAGACACGGACGACCGATGACTTTGAGAAGGCTTGCGGAAATTGGTCGAAGGAGCGGGTAACCGAATTTGTTTCGAGCGAAAGTCCGATTGTGCTGTTGACCGATTTCGAGGACGGCGGTGTTGGACGGATATTGGGTGACTTAAGGTCGTAGGACGGGCTGCTGCTGACAGATTTCTTGTTGGATGGCGGCCTTGCCGTATAGTACGACGCATCGGCGTCTCGAAATTTTGAGGATCATCGGGCGAATTGTGAGGCGTTGGCTGAACAGGGACTAATGGCAGGCCGCGCGATGACGCCATCGCCATCTCCGGCTGTGGAGGCGACGGCAACACCTGAACCCACATCCGAACCAACGGCAACTCAAGAGCCAACGGTCGCTCCTGTCGGCGATACGATTCCATCACCTGCTGCGACTGCAACGGAGGAGTCTTCGGTTACGACTGAAGGTGACGATACCGACGCTACTTACGAGACTTGTGAGGAAGCTGAAGAAGCAGGATTGGAACGGGTTAAAGGTTCGAAGGGCGACCGGAAGGGATTTCCCAGTGAGTTGGTCGTCGGCCCGAGGGACGGCGATGGCGACGGCGTGGTCTGCGAGAATCAACCGCCCCGAAAAAAACCGATACCGTTCAGGTGGCTGGTGTCGTTAAACTGCGTCGTGCGCCAGGTGTTCGGTGTGTAGAGGTGTTCGATCAGCACCGTGACGCTGGTGTTGTTGAACAGGAAGCTCCACTGGTCTCGGATGCGCAGATCCAACAGGTGGCTGAGCACACCTTGCAACGAACCGCCGTGACCGACGATCAATATCTTTTCGTTGCCCTGTTGGTGATTTGCCAAGATCTCATTGGTGACTTCGCCGATGCGTTTCCACGCGCCTGCCAGCGATTCGCCGCCGGGGAACTCGATGCGTTCCCTGGTGTCCAAGTTCTTCCATCTTTGGTACAGCTCAGGATCGGCATCCATTATCGAAGCCCAGGGGATTTCTTCGAAGTCGCCGAAATCGTATTCCCGCAGTTGCGGACGAGTCTGGATTTGGACTTCAGGACGATGGGCCGCGATCGCTTGCGCGGTCTCGAACGCCCTACGCAGGTCGCTGGAGTAGATGGCGCTGAATTCGATGTTCGACAATCGTTTCGCCACCGCTTCTGCTTGGATTTTGCCTCGTTCCGTGAGCGACGCGTCGAAATGCCCTTGGGCTTTGTCGTCCAAGTTTCCCTCGGTTTCGCCGTGGCGAACCAGGTAGATGGTGCGCGGCGATGGGTTGAATATGCGTGGTGAAGTGCTCAAGTGCGATTCATCCGTGTGAGTTGAGGCCGTTGAGGTGGTTGGTGTCGTTAACAAGATCGGCGCGCCAACCGTTGGGTGCGAAGGGGTGTTCTGTCAGCTTGGTGACGCTGGTGTTATCGAAGTGAAAGCGCCACTGCTCGGTGGTGGAAAGGTTCAAGAGATGGGCGAATAAAGGTTGCAACGAACCAGTATGGCCCACAATCAATATGGTTGAATTTTCTTCGGGATGGTTTTCCACGATCTCGTTCGCCGTTGCCGATACTCGCTGCCGCGTTTCGAAAGGCGATTCGCCATTAGGAAATTTGACGTTGATCCTAGATTTCCAGTCGGTCCAACGTTGATGCAACTCGGGGTCTGCCTCGCGCACTTCTGACCATCGCATGTCTTCGTATGAGCCGAAATGGACTTCGCGCAATCCGGCACGAGTTTGGATTTCGAGGCCGGTCACGAGTTCAGCAATCGTTTCAGCGGTGTCAACGGCTCTTTGCAGATCGCTGGAGTAGACGGCATCGAATTTCGTTTTTGAGAGCCGCTTCGCAACTGCCTCTGTTTGGATTCGGCCCCGTTCCGTCAACGGCGCATCGAAGTGGCCTTGTGCTTTGTCGTCTGAGTTTCCCTCGGTTTCGCCGTGCCGGACCAAGAAGATCGTGCGGGGCGAGGGGTTGGAGAAACCGGGGAACGTGCTCATTTCAGGTTCAACTGGGCGAGGTTCAGGTGATGGGTATCGTTCCAACGGTCGATTTGCCAGCCGTCGTCGCGCCAGGTGGGTTCGGAGATTATTGTGCTGATGCCGGTGTTGTCGGTTTTTAGGCGCCACTTGTCCTCTAGCCGGAGGTCACACATGTGAGCGGCCGCGGCCTTTATCGAGCCGCCGTGACTGAAGACGAGTATCGTCGCATCATCACCGTGTTTGACGATGATCTTGTTGGTGAAACGTGCTACACGTTCCATATGGTCACGGTCGGATTCTCCGCCGGGCAACTTCACGTCGGACCCGATTTCTGGGTCGAGGATTTCGGGGAAATCGTCGAGGATCTGACGCCAGGGGCGGCCTTCGTACTCTCCGAAAGATTTTTCGCGTAACTCGGGGCTGGTCTCGATGTTGTAATCGGGCCTGAATTTGAGCAACGGTTCGGCGGTCTGGACCGCCCGTTTAGAGTCGCTCGAATATATGGCGTCGAAATGGTGATTTTTGAGCCTTTGTCCGAGCAATTCGGCCTGCCCTCTGCCCGTCTCGTTGAGTTCATCGTCGCAAAAACCATGGGCGACGTCGGTAGCATTGCCGTTCGTTTGGCCGTGGCGGACGAGTATGAGGGTTATCAATGTTGAGGGACTTCAGCTTTGTTTGCCAGCGCTACGACTCAATGGTATGAAGGTTGTGTGATTTGGGTTTAACGCGTGATGCGAAACGGGTGTTGAGATTTGTCAGAGATGGCAAGTCTTGTTCGCCGAAAAGGAAGGCAACGGAAAGCAATAGTAGCGCCTTACTGAACCTGAGTTAGCCAGATTTTCAGCCCGACAACCTGTTGGGAGGCAAGCAACGGAAAACAATTAGGATTGCTCAACGCGCCTGGCCCACCAAGGGACATAAGACCGACTTCGCGTTCCGGCCTCCGGGTCTCGCACGATGATCAGATCAGCATCGATGGCTTCTTTCAGCAACTTGGAGGCACGAGAAATCTGTTTCTCAGGAATATTGAAGCGATCACGAACCGTACGGTTATTAGTCGGTTACGTATCGTCGGCAAGCGTGCCAGTAACATGCACGCACGCGTTCATCCGGCCCCATGTCTGAAAGGGTCTTGTGTGCGAACAATACGCATCTCGTAGATGTGCTGGCAACTTCGAAGAGAGGTGCAGGCAGTTGATGAGCTTCGATGAGATCGACGACTTTGTCGATGCCACTTCCGCGCTCTTCGCATATCCCGAAGCGTCGCATCAATGCCGCGGTCGACCCACACGGTCTCTGAGGGCAACGCACATAGCTCGCGAACCAGATCGCGGAGGTATTCTGGTTCGCGAGGTTCCATATTCGAGCTATGTTAACGCGCTTGACAATGCGCGTGGTCGAGGGTTGGGTCGCTGGTCCGCCAGCTATTCGCAGGGGAACTCTTCGCGGAGTTCGGCGAACATTTTGGCCAAAGGGCCGCAGCCGAGGGCGAGTGGGCTGCTGATGTTCATCATCGTGTAGCCTTCGGCGATCCAGCGTCGGGCGACAGCGGGGTCTCCGAAGGTGGTTGCCAAGGCTTTGCCCGTGCCTTTGATGCGTTGGGCGACGTCGGACATAATCTGCTCGACGCGGTCGTGGTGAATCTGTCCGGGGATGCCGAGGGTGGCGGATAGGTCGGTCGGGCCGACGAGAAGGACTTCGAAGCCTTCGAGGGCGAGGGTGTCGTCGAGTTTCTCGTATGCCTCGGTGCTCTCCATCTGGATGATCAACAGAGTTTCGTTGTTGGCGTGCTCGAGGACATCGTCTTGGGTGATGTCGAGCAAGGACGCGAACCACGGTGCGATGCCGCGTTCGCCCATCGGCGGATACTTGGCGTATCGGATGGCGTCGGCGGCTTCCTCGGGGTTGTCGACCTGCGGGACCATTACCCCGACGGCACCGACGTCGTAGGCCTTCTTGATGTCTCCGGGGTCGTTCCATGGGACGCGGATCACGGGTGAGACGCCTAGGTTGCGACCTTGGACGCAGATCGTGCCGATGCTCTCGGTGCCCCAAGGGCTGTGTTCCTGGTCGATCCAGACCCAGTCGGGTTTGATGCTGCTGTAAATGGTGTGCGCCACGTGGGGTTCACGTGAGAACATACTGCTGCTGAGGACAGCGCCGCCGGTTGCCAGTTTCGATCTGATGGTGCTCGGGTACATGGTTCTCCAGTTCTTTGGTTCAGTGACGGTCGATCATCGCGTAGTGGTTTCGACCGGGTAAACAGGATACTAACAACATGGGTCGCCGACACGAATCACGGTAAATGAAGTGTTAACTTTTAAGCAATTAGCGGTTACGGATCGTGGACTCGGAAAGGCATAAAAAATATGATCGTCGTCACAACAGAACAAGTGGAAGGGAAGGATACGGCGGAGGTGTTGGGGATGGTGCGCGGGAACGCGGTTCGGGCCCGGGGGATTGGGTACGACTTCATGGCGGGGATCAAGAACATCACTGGTGGCGCGGTGTCGGAGTATTCGAGCCTGCTTAGCGACACTCGGGAAGAGGCGACGGCTCAGTTGATATCTGAAGCTCAAGCGCTCGGTGCCGACGCGATAGTGGCGACTCGGTACAACACGTCGTCGGTCGGTCAAGGATTTTCCGAGATTTTCGCGTACGGTACGGCGGTAAAGCTGAAGTAGTTTTTGGCAGCCGATAGCGACCGGAGGATCCAAGCTATGACATGGGGAAAAGACTCACCAGTGGTGTTGACGACGACGAATTTCGTGCCCGGTCGCGAGATCGAGAGCGTGCTTGGATTAGTGTCGGGTGCGGAGAAACTTGGACGTGGCGGGACGAACAACGTTGAAGAGAAGGCTGCGGAAGCGATTGATCGATTGACGACTGCGGCCGAGAACATCGGAGCCGACGCGGTTATCGATTTGAGGATTGACCCGATCCAACCTTCGGGCCAGCATGGTTCGGATCAGAACTACAGCGTCTTTTGTTACGGAACCGCGGTCAAGCTAAAGAACGAGACGTTCTGACGCCGAAAAGAGTCGAATCTTGTAATCGGAAGAATTCAAGGGAGTTGATAGATGGCAGAGATGATGGTTCGCGAAAATCGTGTTCTAAAGGCGATGAATGAGGGCCGGAAGGCGCTCGGGTATCAGATGACGTTCCCGTCAGTTTGGGATGTCGAGATACTGAGTCGCATGGATTTTGACTATGTATGGTTGGACGGCGAGCATGGCCCGTTCGGTTATACGGAGTTGGAGGAGATGGTTCGGGCAGTTGAAGCCGCTGGTGCTACGGCGATTGCACGCGTTGAGAACGTTGAGACGTCGCACATCTTGGGGTACCTGGACCGCGGCATACAAGGGATCATGGGTCCGCACATCGCGAGCGGTGAAGATGCCGAGAAGCTGGTGGATGCGTGCTACTTCGGTCCGATCGGACACCGTTCGTTCGGCGGGAACCGCGGGACCAACTACTCGTTCACGCCGGATGCTTGGGGCGACAAGCGGGACTTCTATCAGCAGGCCAACGACAACATGGTCGTCGGCGCGTTGCTTGAGGATCAGGGTTCGATAGACAACATCGACGACATTTTGGCGGTCGACGGCATCCATTACTTCGGCATCGGGATGAACGACTTTGCGCAAGGTATTGGTTACCCCGGCGAATGTGAACATTCGGATGTCGTGAAGGCGGCCAATGAACTATCGGCCTACATTCGAAGCAAGGGCCGAATGATGAGCGACGACATCATGAGTTCCGTCTGGATCCACGAGTTGCTATTGAACAGCGCGCAACAGTTCATGGATGACAACGCGCCTTAGAGGTACGCCCTCCCAGATCCGATGATCGACGAGAAGTTGATAGAGCGCCTGCGGGACATCGTCGGCGAGGAGTATGTCATCTGGGGTTCAGATGATTTGTTGCTCTACGAATACGACGGGTCGATAGACCGTTCGCCGCCCGGCGCGGTTGTGCTGCCGGGTTCAGCTGAGGAGTTGGCGGCGTGCGTGAAGGCGGCTCATGAACATGATGCTAATGTCGTGCCGCGTGGCGCTGGAACGGGTCTGAGTGGTGGTGCGGTACCGTTGCACGACTCCGTTGTGCTACCTGTAACTCGCCTCAATCGGGTTTTGGAGGTTGACGTTGAAAATCGCGTCGCTATCGTAGAGCCAGGACTGGTGAATATCGAGTTGTCGGAGGCGGTGGCTCAGTACGGTCTGTACTACGCTCCGGATCCATCGTCGCAACGGGCCTGCACTATCGGCGGTAATGTGGCGGAGAATGCCGGCGGACCGCACTGTTTGGCGTTGGGTGTGACGACGAACCATGTTTTGGGTGTCGAGGTTGTGCTTGCCGATGGAGAGAAGGTTTGGCTCGGCGGAACGTCAAGGGATACGTTTGGGTTCGATCTGCGCGGTGCGTTCATCGGTTCTGAGGGGACCCTGGGAATCGTGACGAAGGTGGCGGTGCGCTTGATGCGCAAGCCAGAGGCGGTATTGACCATGTTGGCGGCGTTCCGTTCGCTCGACGATGCCTCGCAGTCGGTTTCGGACATCATCGGCGCCGGTATGGTGCCGTCGGCCATCGAGATGATGGACCGCGTCACGATAGATGCATGCGAACCGGTTTATCACCCTGGATATCCAGATGATGCGGAAGCGGTGCTGATTGTTGAACTCGACGGGCTACGAGAAACGGTTGACGAACACGGCCAGCGAGTGCGAGAAATCTGTCGTGCGAACAACTCATCGGAGATTCGCGAGGCAGAGGATGATGAGAAGCGAGCGGAGCTATGGGCGACCCGCAAGGGTGCGATTGGGGCATTCGGAACGATCGCTCCGAACTACTATCTCGTCGACGGCGTAGTTCCTCGAACCAAGCTGCGAGACGTGATGCGTCAAGTCAGAGAGATCGGCGAGGAGTTGGGGTTGACCATCGGGAACGTGTTCCACGCTGGTGACGGTAACCTCCATCCATGCATTCTGTTCGATGGGCGTGACCGAGCGCAGGTTCGACGCGTGATCGAGTGTGGAGAGCGGATATTGGAGGCCTGCATCAATGCGGGCGGCGCGTTGAGTGGCGAGCATGGCATCGGCATCGAGAAACAGGCTTACATGCCGCTAGTTTTCACCGAGGCCGATATGGCCGCGATGGCGATGCTACGCCCCGCGTTTGGCGCTGGGGAGCGCTTCAATCCGGGTAAGGTGTTCCCGGGTGGCGCGGTCCACGGAAGCGCGTATGGGATATCGGAAGAGGCGTTCAGGGCTACTGGGCCGGGTGGATTGCAGGCGGTGTGACCCAGCTCAGCTGATAAACCCTTGGATCAGCTTAGGCAAAAATGGCGCTTCAACTAGTCAGAACTTCGACGAGGATGCTCGAAACCACGGCGGCGGCGGTAGCTCCCATCAGTCCGACAACCCACCGAAGCAATCGACTCTCGGATTGGGCTTGTTCCGCCTTCAAATTGGCGAAGTCGGTCTGCAGGTTGACGAACCTGTTTTCAAGGTGTGCGATGTCGTCCTTGGTCGCCAAGTGGGCGATGTCGGCCTTGGTTGCCAGATGTTGATAGCCGCCCTCTAATCGGCTAACGCGTTCTTCCAATGTCGTCACGTTAATATCCTCTCCATTGGTATTCCAAGTCTATAGGAATTGGTTCGCCCTTCACAATATCATACATTTGTATCGTTGTGTGCACAAATGGCATTGTTGCGCTAACCTGAAAGCCAGACCGAACTGACTAGGATGGAATATGGCATCAAGAAAACTGAGAATCGGCATCATCGGCGCGGGTGGTTTCGCCGCGCAGCACATGGAGGCGTTGGCGGACATTCCGGAGGTTGAGGTTGTTGCATTCATGCGGCGGTCAGAGGGGCCGCTTCGGGAGATGCAGGAGCAGTGGGGAGTTCCGAAGGGGTTTGTGGATCATCGGGCGATGCTGGATGATCCCGATATCGATGCGATAGACATCATCACTCCTACCGATTCGCACAAGCAGTATTCGCTTGATGCGATCGCGTCAGGCCGCCCAGTACTGTGTGAGAAACCGTTGGCGTTGAATGCGGCGGATTGTGAAGAGATGCTGAGCGCGGCACAGGACGCGGGTGTGATACATGCGGTCAACTTCAATCAACGTGGACGAACGCCTGTTGGACGGATGGGGAGGTTGATCGATGCGGGATACGTTGGCGATGTGTATCACGTCAATATCAGGTGGGGAATGTCGATGCAGCAAGATGTTCGGCCGGATGTCGGCTCCTGGCGCTTCTTGCCCGAACAAGGCGGAGGCACTGTTTATGAGTTGATACACGTCTTCGACATGGCGCGGGTGCTAAACGGCGAGGTCGCGCGGGTGTCGGCGATGCTGAATACGGCTGAGGCACATCGAGAGTTCATCGATGCGCCCGAGGGCTTCGACGTTCAGGTTCCCGATTCGTCGGCGTTTTTGTTGGAATACGTCAACGGAGCTTACGCGGTCATCCACACGAGCTTTGTGCAGCGCGGCGAAGAGCGCGGCCGCGGCGTGACTGTGGACGTGGCTGGTTCAAATGGTCGGATCATTTCCGATGGAAACGACAGCATATTAGGTTCGTCCGGTGAAAATCTACCGGTTGCTACGATCGATCCGGGTCTGCCCTATTCCCAGCCGTATGAGCAATTCGTCGCGGGTGCGTTGGCTAACGATCAGTCGCTGATCTACACTGGTTTCGAAGCTGGACTTGAGGCGGCGCGAATCGTGGATGCGATTCACAAGTCGTGGGCGGAACGGCGGTGGGTGGATGTTGAGCGGTGATTAGCGAGAGCGGTCTACGATCTATCATCTTGTGAACAGTCGTTGAATTCTTGGAGGTGATGTCATTCCTATCGAATATGTCAAACTGGGTCGAACGGGTGTCAAGGTATCGAACCTCTGCCTAGGCTCTGACAACTTCGGCAACCCGTTCGGTTGCGATCAAGATACTTCGCATCAGATCATGGCGAAGGCTTTCGATGCGGGTATCAACTTTCTGGATACGTCTGATTCGTATTCGATTGGTGATTCGGAGCGGGTTATCGGGAACTATTTCCGGGCGTCCGGGCGTCGTAATCAGGTTGTGTTGGCTACGAAATACCGTTCGCGGGTTGGCGATGGAGTGAATGATATTGGCGCGTCTCGGTACCACATTGTCCGAACAGTGGAGGCTTCGTTGAAACGGTTGAAGACGGACCGCATCGATTTGCTGTACTGCCATTCATGGGACAATGAGACGCCGATCGAGGAGACGTTGCGAGCTGTTGACGATCTGATTCATCAGGGGAAGGTGGTTTACGCTGGTGCTTCGAACTTCCCGTCGTGGGTGCTGGCGTCGGCGTTGTGGACGTCGGATATTCGGAATCTTTATCGGGTGGAGGCGATCCAGAGCGTGTTCAACATCTTGCAGCCGGGTTTGGCGGTGGAGATGATCCCGCTGGCGCGGAAACACGGTGTTGCGGTTGTGCCCTACAGCCCGTTGGCTAGCGGTTTCCTGACGGGCAAGCATCTGGGGTCGTTCGTTTCGGATTCGAAGTTCGGTGAAAGGGACGATAGCCGGGGCGGCGTACTCAAGCGGAGGTATGGGGATGACTTTCGGCACGAGACGGTTTCAAAGTTGCTGTCAGTCTCGGAGCGGTATAGCGAGCCCATGGTTAGGTTGGCGTTGCAGTGGGTAGCGGATCACGATGGAGTCACTGCGCCGATTTTTGGTGCTCGACGGATCGATCAGCTCGATGGGATATTGGAGGCTTGGAGCCGCCGTGTAAGCGACGAGGCGATGGCGGAGGTTCGAGCGATCGCGGATGATTTCGCAGCGTCGGAACCGATGAATTACCCACCGGCGCCGGGTCAGGCGTCGGTGCTGACGACGAACGCGGCGTGATTCATTGTCTCAACGCCTAAAAGATACAGCGCGTTTCTACGATTTGATGGAGGAACTCGAGGAACGGGTCGGCGGACAGCATCTGCTCCGGGATTTTGCTTCAGTTATTTCGCCGTGTGACAAAGGCGTATATTTCATCTTCGAACCTGGTGAGACCCGCTGCGAATCTGCTTCTTTGCGGGTTGTTCGTATCGGAACGCATGGTTTGAGGGCGAATTCTCGGAGCACCATTTGGACCCGATTGTTTGAGCACTTGATGTTTAACGGTAGGTCGGTTTTCCGCGACCACATTAACGCCGCTCTGTTGATTCGCAACGGCATTTCGAGAGAAGATCTTGACCATCGTCATTCAGCCTGCATCACCGACCATATGGGCAAGACGCGGTTCTTGTGGGTCCGGATAGACGGCGACGACGGTCACATAAAGCGCCAAAGAGTCGAGAAGAACGCGATTGCGTTACTCAGCGACTTTCACGGATCCGCGTCCGATAAACAGTCGTCATCTTGGCTTGGGAGGCACCGTGTCAATCCTTGTGATGTGAAACGCAATCACGAAAATCTTGCCAAGTCAGGACTTTGGAACGTCGACTTTGTAGGCAAAAAGATATACAAACCGTCCTTCCTCGATGATTTGCAAGACGCGGTCAAGCAAACGTCATCGCTACCCGATGCGCACAGACGGGAAGCGAAATGTTCTGTGAAAAACCATAAGGAAACCATATGAACTACGTGCGACTTGGCAGAACCGGCATGAAGGTGTCGGAGTACTGCATCGGAGCGGATAACTTCGGTGGGCAGACGGGTGAGTCGGAGGCGTTACGGATCATGGGTACGGCGTTCGATGGTGGTGTGAACTTCATCGATACGGCGAATTCGTATATGGATGGACGGTCGGAGCCGATAGTTGGAAAGTTCATTCAGGGCCGTCGATACGATGTGATTCTTGCAACTAAAGGGAACAGTCGCGTCGGGGACGGCCCGAATGATCAGTTCGTTAGCCGCAAATACGTGATGCAAGCGATTGATGACTCGTTGCGGCGGTTGAATACTGACTACGTGGATCTGTATCAGATTCACTCGTTTCCGGCAGATGTGCCTGTGGATGAGTTTGTGCAGGCTTACAGCGATGTTGTTGAGTCGGGGAAGGCGCGTTACATTGGCGTGTCGAATTTCGCTGGATATCAGTTAGTCGAGGCATTATGGGAGGCTGACACGCTAGTGGCGCGACGGTTCGATTGCGTGCAGCCACAGTACAACTTGTTGAGGCGGGATCCCGAGCGTGAATTGTTTCCGGTATGCGCTCAGTACGGCGTCGGAGTAATCCCCTACTCTCCGCAGGCAGGTGGGTTCTTATTGGGTAAGCATCGGAATTACGAAGCCGAATCTGGTGGTCGTTTCTCCGACGATTTCCGGGCGTCGGAGTGGTATCGCAATACGTATTGGTCGGATCCGATGTTTGCGGCGTTGGAGGAGATCCTCGCTATTGGTGAACGGTACGGTGTCTCCGCCAACGCGTTGGCGTTGCGATGGGTGATCAGTAATCCGGTTGTGACTTCATGCATCGTTGGGGCCCGCACCGAGGAGCAGTTGAGGTCGAATCTGTTGGCATGGGAAGAGGACGTGCCACAGGAGGCACTCGATGAGGCGACGGCGGCGAGCGAGGCGGTCAGGACCGCTTACGCTCAGGTTTAGGGGTCGACGCAGGGCTTCATCAAGTCAGCTGGCCGGATCAATCGGCTTCGAAAAGGGAACCATGAACTACGTAAGACTTGGCAGAACTGGGCTGAAGGTTTCTGAGTATTGCATGGGCGGTGATAATTTCGGCGGGCAAATGGATGAAGCGGAATCGCTCCGAGTCATGGCTGCGACGTTCGACGGCGGCGTGAACTTCATCGATACCGCCAACGTTTACGAAGAAGGGCGCTCGGAGACGTACGTCGGGAAGTTCATGCAGGGACGACGATACGATGTCATTTTGGCGAGCAAGGGTAACGGACGTATTGGCCTCGGGCCGAACGACCGCCAAGTCAGTCGCAAGTATGCGATGCAGGCGATCGACGATTCGTTGCGTCGTTTGAAGACTGATTACATCGACCTCTACCAGATCCACGACTTCCCGCCTGATGTGCCGATTGATGAGTTTGTGCTTGCGTACAGCGATATCGTCCAATCTGGAAAGGCTCGGTATATCGGCGTGGCTAACTTCGCTGCTTTTCAACTCGTGGAAGCTTTGTGGCAAGCGGAAAAGTTAGGGGTCCGCCGTTTCGATTGTGTGCAAACTCGGTATAGCTTGTTGGCCAGAGATCCCGAACGTGAGCTGTTTCCGGTCTGCAAAGAGTACGGTTTCGGTGTCATGGCGTTCTCGCCGAGAGCCGGCGGTTTACTGCTCGGTCAGGATCTGCACTTCCAGGCCGAACCGGGCAGCCGATTTTCGCCAGATTTCAGGCACTATCAATCGTTCCGAAACACGTACTGGTCCCAAGCCAATTTCGACGTCGTCGAGAAGATCGTCGCTATCGCGAAGAAATACGGGGTTTCGATGAACGCGTTGACTTCGCGCTGGGTGGTCAGCAACCCGGCCGTTACGGTGTGCATCATGGGTGCTCACACGGTTGAGCACATTCAGTCGAATCTGGAGGCGTGGCATGAGAACGTTCCGCAGGAAGCGCTCGATGAAGCGACGGCGGCGAGCGAGGCGGTCAGGACGACCTTCTCAGAGGTAAAGGGCACTTACAACCAGGATTACACTAGTTCACTACGTTAACGACACGAGGAGTCTGTCTTGAGCCTAACAATCTACCTGCACTTCAACGGCAACTGTCGCGAGGTCTTCGAGTTTTACCGCACAGTCTTCGGTGGCGAGTTTGAGTCGATCAGCACGTTCAGAGAGGGCCCAGACGATATGGGTGTGAACGAGGACGCGCTTGATCAAGTGATGCACGTTGCCTATCCGATCGGCTCATCGATGTTGATGGGCTCGGATGTACCGCCGCCATTTTCGTCGTCCAAAGTATCCGGCAATAACTTTTCGATCTCCTACTCGGCTACGAGCCGAGACGATGCCGACGAAGTGTTCGCTGCGATGTCGGATGATGGGCAGGTCACGATGCCGCTAGGCGAAATGTTCTGGGGCGCCTATTTTGGATCGTGCATCGACAAGTACGGCATAGGTTGGCAGGTAAGCATGGACGCCTCCGAGAATTAGATCTGGATTGCGCGATTTCCGAGTTGACGGGTTAATTCCCGGGGCCGTCGTCTGTCCGACCCAAAAGTCAGACGTGGCATTGCACCTGTCTGAGCTTTTTGGTCAGGGCAAGAAGGTTGTACCTTGGGGCGGCGGAACGCGTATGGCGATTGGGAACGTCCCGACGCAATACGATGTCGCGCTTGATCTCTCTGGAGTGAAATCAAACGTTGAACACGTCGCCGGCGACATGACGGTGGTGTGCGATGCCGGTGTGAAGATCAGCGAACTGTCTTCGATGCTGGCGGAGTCGAACCAACGATTGCCGTTTGAAATCATGCGGCCTTCGGAGGCGACGATTGGCGGTTCCGTGGCATCAAATGCACCAAGTCGCCTGGCACCGAGGTTTGGCGGCATCCGGGATTGGATCATCGGCATGTCCGTAGTGCTTGCCGACGGGACGCCAACGAAAACCGGTGGCCGAGTCGTCAAGAATGTCCAAGGCTACGACCTCCATCGTCTGCACACGGGGGCGTTCGGCTCTCTTGGCGTCATAGTTAGCGTGGCCATCAAGTTGATTCCGATTGCAGAGCGAACTCAAACAGTCGCGATGTGGTTCGATCGGTTAAGCGCGGCTGCAAATGCAGCGTCCGATGTCAGCAACGTCAACGTGACGATGGAAGCAGCGCGGCTGTATTCAGGTTCGGCAGCGGTAGGAGCGATACGAGAGTTGGCGGCCGATCGGCACATGGATGCCGAGGTCACATCCGACGGCACGGGATATTTGATGTTGGTTCAAGTAGCCGGTTCGAAAGCGGCATTGATTCGTCAGGTGAATGAACTGACTGGTTTGGCCGGCACTGTTCCGGCATCCGGCTACGAAGTATTGTCTGGAGTGTCAGAAGCCGATGTTTGGACTTATGCCGACGCGACTGGTAGTAACGCTACGGTAAGGGTCCGAGTAGCGGCGAAACCTTCAGTGTGCGGCGATTTGATAAGCCGGTTTGAGAGACTACTCGGTCGAACCCAAGTGCCGCACACATCGACGATATTCGATGTCGGTTACGGTTCGATGCAGTTCAACGTCGAGGAAATCGGTAATCCCGAGGCAATCACATTCGTCAACGATGCGACGAGCATGGTTCGCGACGTTGGCGGTTCTTTGATGGTTGAGCAATGCCCGGTTGAGGTAAAGAGTGATATCGACGTTTTTGGCATCGACGCATCGTCGGCCCAAATCATGAAGAATATGAAGAAGCAGTTCGACCCGCATCGGATATTGAATCCGGGGCGATTCGCATTCAAGATTTGAACGCTGGATAATCCGATTGAAATCAACACCGACAGCGCCCGAACGAGGGTTTGTCACCGAACACGCGCCTTCCGAGGATGATCTCTACAAGTGCGTGCAATGCGGTTTCTGTCTGAACGCGTGCCCTACCTACCTTGAGACGGGTCTGGAGGCCGAGTCGCCTCGGGGTCGCCTTACGTTGATGAAGGCGGTGAACGAAGGCCGCGTTGAGATGACGCCGACAGTCACTCGCCATTGGGATCTCTGCTTGCAATGTCGGGCATGTGAGGTGGCATGCCCTTCAGGTGTCCCCTACGGTCGGATCATGATGGCTACACGCGCCGAAATGAAGTCGCGCGTCAAGCGTCCGTGGCGGGAGCGTTTCGCCCGCGAGATCGGGTTCAACCGGCTGTTGCCGAAACCCAAGTTGATGCGGACCTTTGGCAAGATGACACGTTTTTACCAACGCTCTGGAGCACGAGACCTGACCAAAAAGATCGGCGTGATGAAGGCACTGCCGGACAGATACGGGTACCTTGATGAATCGCTACCGCCGATGGGTGAGGATTTCTTTGTCGCCGACGGTAGGGTCTTAAAACCCAAAGGGCCAATCAAGGCACGGGTCGCGGTATTGGGTGGTTGTGTGATGTCGATGATGCACTCCGAGACGATGGAATCTACGATCCGGGTGCTAGTTCATAACGGATTCGAAGTGCATCTCCCAGCAGGACAGGGTTGTTGCGGTTCGTTGAACATGTACGCCGGGGAACGGGCTACGGCGCGGGAGATGGCGGCCAACAATACCTCCGCCCTGCTCTCAATGAACCCCGATGCGGTCGTTTCATCCTCCGCTGGTTGCGGCTCGACGATGAAAGAGTACGGCGAACTATTGGACGGCGACGAGAAGGCCGAGGAGTTGGCGAGCAAGACTAGAGACGTCCACGAATTGCTGGACGAGTACGGTTGGGATGCTCCGACGGGCCGAATCAAAGCCAAGGTAGTTTTCCAAGACCCGTGTCACTTGTTATCAACGCAACACGTCAGCGACCCACCGAGGGACCTGCTCCGATCGATACCCGGCGTCGAATTGGTCGATATGGCGGAACCTTCCGTGTGTTGCGGCTCTGCTGGGACATACTCAATTTCCCAACGGGATATGTCGATGAGACTTGGTAATCGCAAGGCGAGCAACATCATTGCAAGCGGAGCGAAATACATGGCTACCGGCAACCCTGGATGTGCGCTCCAGTTGACGAACGCTCTGGAGCGGGCGGAAGCCGATGTCGAGGTCAGGTATGTTGTGGATTTGTTGGATGAGGCTTATCGGGTTGGTGGGGATTACGAGTAGGCACGGACCACCTTTGTCGTGGTGACGTGTAAAGCACGTCGATTTTGAAATTTTAGGAGGATTTGTTTATGACTAGGTACCGCAATCCAACTGAGGAAGAGATCAGAGTCGCGACGGATCGCGCCAAGTCTCATTATTTCGATCACATACAACACCAACTCACCGAGGCCGATAAGGGCCGATACGTTGCTATCGATGGGAAATCTCTCGAATGGGAGATCGGCGACACCGACGATATTTCCGAGGTTTTACGATCCCGCGTTCCGGATGCGGTCATTTTCCAACTGCGGCATATCATCATGGTTTCGGAGTACATTGGCGCAGTCCCTGCCGAGTTTGAGCAAATCGTTCGTGACGAGGAACAACGACTTCGGGCGGATCGAATTGGATTTCCCACGCACCAGCTTGCAGACCGCCGTGAAGAGTTCGGTAAATGACAATGGGTTACGTCCGGGAAATTCGCGGACAATTGCTGCCGATGTACCGGATCTACGTCGATGGCCCAACTGGAAAATCCGACGTTTACGTGGCCTATATCGACACCGGATTTACGGGTCACCTGATTTTGCTGAAGACCATAAGGCAGGAACTTGAACTCGAATACCAAATGGCCATCGACGCGAAATTCGCCAATTTGGAGATTGAAGAAGTGGCCACATACCGGGCAACCGTGTTTTGGGGCGACGGTTGGCGGGATGTCACAGAATTAGAGACTGGAGACCATCCGTTGATCGGAATGGAACTCTTGCGAGGTAGCTCCTTGAGTTTCGACGCAATTGATCGCGGGCCAATCGAAATCCAACCGCTAAAACCGACATTTCACTAGGCGATTCGTTCAAATCTGCACCACGCGTTGCCTAGATCGTCGCTACTGGAGCCGGATCGGCGGCGAGGGTTTTGGACGCGGCGGCGACTGCTTCGCCTCTGGGAACTTCGTAACCCAATCTGGGGAGAATGTGCTCCAAGGCGCCAAGCAATGCAAAGACATTCGCAGGAACACAGGATTCGCCCATTAGTCCGATACGGATGACTTTGCCAGCGAACTGGCCGAGGCCACGGCCCACTTCTATCGAGTACTCGTCGAGCAAAGCTGATCGTAGTTCTTGATCGTTTACTTCGTGGGGCAGTGTCACGACCGTCAATTGGTTGAGACGGTTTGCGTCGTCGACTGGTGAATCGAGGTGAAGTGCCGAAAGTCCCGCCCGTAGTGCTTGCGCGACCTTTTCGTGCCGTGTCCAGCGAGTTTCGAGGCCCTCTTCCGCGACTAGCATCAACGCTTCGCGCAGTCCGTAGATCATGCTCACCGGACTAGTGTGATGGTGAACATGGTCGGGACCCCAATAGTCGGCGATGAGGTTGAGGTCCAGGTACCACGAACTAGGTAGTGATTTCCGGTTGCGGATGTGGTCTAGGGCTCGGTCGGAGATTGCTACCGGGCTTATGCCGGGGGGTGCTGCCAAGCATTTTTGGGATCCGCCGTACGCGTAGTCGACCTCCCATGCGTCGAACTCAACGGGCATTCCCGCGAGCGAAGTTACGACATCGGTCATGAAGAGTGCGTCGTGGTCGTGCGCCATTGCGGATAGGGTGTTGATGTCTTGCAGAACTCCAGCAGAAGTCTCGGCGTGAATGGCGGACACAAGTTTGGTATCGGGATTGGCATTCAGCGCGTCTTCCAGCCTTTGCGGATCAACGGGTGTTCCGTAAGGCGTTTCGACACGAACTACTTCGATGCCGAGTCGTTCGCACATCAAGATCTGGCGTTCGCAGAAGAAGCCGTTGACGCATATGATGGCTTTGTCGCCGCGTTCCAATAGGCTAGACAATCCGGCTTCCATACCAGCGGATCCGGCGCCAGCGACAGTCATCGTGGTTTGGTTTGTAATAAATACTCGGTCGAGCAGCGCGGAAACTTCATCGAGGATATTGAAGAATGCGGGGTCAAGGTACCCGATTATGGGTTGCGACATCGCTCTGAGGACGCGCGGACTGGCTGAACTCGGTCCGGGTCCTAAGATCACGCGCCGCGGAACCGGCTGATTGCCGAAGTTGAGCAGATCTGCTTCGGATGCTGCGCCGTTTGCTGATTGATTGGTGGTCAATTGGCCGATCCTCAGAGGCGGTGTTATTCGCGGGTCAAGATTTCACGATAATGTATAACGTCCCCTTCGGCAAATGGAAACCACAGTATTGCATTCCGACGAGGCATTGATGTGAGAAAGGAAACCTCGGTATGGATATTGGTCTTAAAGGGAAAGTAGCAATCGTAACCGGCGCCAGCGATGGCATCGGCAAGGCCGCGGCCGCACGATTCGCTGCGGAAGGTGCGAGCGTGGCAATCCTCGCACGCACCATGTCCGACTTGGAGGCGGTCGCGGCGGAGATCGGCAGTGCAACCGGTAGCAGAGTGATACCAGTTTCGGCTGATGTATCCGACGAAGAAGCCGTTAAGAGCGCGGTCGAAAACGTAGGTGAGAAGCTAGGTCGTATCGACATTTTGGTCAACAACGCGGGTCAAGGGAACGCGTATCGATTTGAGGACATGACCAATGAACTTGTCGAGTCAGATTTTGCGGTGAAGGTCAAAGGTGCGATATTCATGACGCGCTACGCTCTGCCCTATCTCAAACGATCAAATTGCGGTGCCATCTGCAACATCACCACTGCTGCGGGTAAAGCCTCGCCCGGTGGAGCGCAGCCTACCTCGTTATCTCGAGCCGCCGGCATCTCGTTGACGAAGGCTTGGTCGAAGGAGTTCGGTGAATACGGCATCCGAGTCAATACGGTCTGTATCGGGTCTATCAAGAGTCGTCAGAATCGCCGGCACTGGGAAGTGGCTGCCGCGCAAGACTCGTCGTACACGTTGGAAGACCACTGGGCCTCTTACGGACCTGGCATACCGCTCGGTCGCGTCGGAGAGTCGGAAGAAGCTGGCGATGTTATCGCGTTTCTGTGTTCGCGTGCCGCGAGCTACGTCTCGGGAACGGCGGTGAATATAGATGGGGGAGCGGCAGCGGTTTACTGAGCCGCGCGCCGCGATACTTTCAATTTAGGCTAAAGAATTCGGCTGAGGATCGGATCGATCCGGTCCGGCATCAAGAAAGGAAATTGACGAGATGGATCTTGGGTTAGCAGGAAAAGTAGCGATCGTAACAGGAGCGAGCGACGGTATCGGTAAAGCAGCTGCGTACCGAATGGCGGCTGAAGGTGCAAGTGTCGCTTTGGTATCTAGGACGCGGGCCGACCTCGAGGCTGTTGCCGCTGAGATTGGTGGCGAAACGGGCAGCAGCGTGATTGCGGCCCCGGCAGATGTCTCTAACGAGGATGCGGTGAAGAGTGCGGTGGAAGGTGCAGCGGATCAACTCGGCGGGATCGACATTTTGGTCAACAACGCTGGCACCTCATCTGCGTCGAATTTCGAGGACATGACGAACGAACAGCTGGATATCGACTTTAACTTGAAGGTTAAAGGAGCGATCTATATGACCCGTTACGCTCTCCCCTATCTCAAGCAGTCCGACTGCGGCGCCATCTGCAACACCACCACACCGGGCGGCAAAGCGTCGGCTGGCGGAAGTCAACCCACCTCTCTGTCTCGCGCAGCCGGTATTTCGCTGACCAAGGCATGGTCGAAAGAGTTCGGTGAGTATGGCATTCGCGTCAACACGGTCTGTGTCGGCGTTCTGAAGAGTCGGCAGCACCGAATCCGCTGGGAAGCTGCGAATGCCGAAGATCCGTCCTATTCGCTGGAAGACCACTGGGATTCGTTCGGTGGAGGAGTGCCGCTTGGTCGCATCGGAGAGGCGCAAGAGGCTGGCGACGTGATCGCGTTCCTGTGCTCCCCCGCCGCGAGCTACGTTTCAGGATCAGCTGTCAACGTCGACGGTGGAGCGGCGCCGGTTTATTGATGTGCTCGATGGCTAGGGTAACGGTGCGATCCTACTGAAGGATTGCCCGTTTTGCAACCTGTCCCACGCAGTCATTAGCTCGGTCTGGTGTATCGTCATCCACTCGATTGCTAGTCGGCGCGCTCGGTGTGGCAGGTACCCATCGGAGATTGTTTTTGGGGCGATATCGAAAGATGCCTCGAATTCGCCGTAGGTCGCTTGAATGTGAGGCGGCTGGTGGTCTGGGATAAGTAGGCTGATGCGGATGCCTTAAACCGCGAAAGTTCAGGCATGGCTGAACTGGTGCCTAATCTCGTCCACAGACTTGCCGGTCACCTCAACATATGCCCAGTCCGCACACATATCTAGCTCATCACCATCGCCCCAGATGATCGCACGATGGGGACCGATCTTCACGTCTTCAAAGAAATCTCAATTTTCCCATTTTCGGAACACGCCTCGTGTGGCCAAATCGCCAAGATCTATTTCTCCGCTAACGCCGTCCTCGAACTCAACCCAGATCTGTAACCACTGAGTGGCTTAACGTTGGTTGGTTTAATCATCGATTGTTGGGCTTTTTTGTCAATCTCTGTAACTTCACACTCCAAATCACGTAGCTCTCTTGTTCAGCCTCACGGCATCCCCTCGATATCCAACGCCGCACGAACAAATATCTCTGTTCCGATCGGTAAACACGCTTCGTCGTAGTCGAATTTGGCGTTATGATGCCCTTCGGTGCCTTCTTTCGACGCGCCGAGGATGAAATATGTGCCGGGGACGCGGTTCATGAACTCGGCCATGTCGTCGCCGACGGATATGGGTTCATACTCGCCGACTGAATCCTCGCCGATCGTCTGCATCGCAAGTCGGGAAACCCAATTGGCCACATCGGGGTTGTTGATGACGGCGGGCGACCCGGCCAGCTGCTCGAATTTAGCTTCGCACCTCAGGCCTTCTGCGACGTTCGCTGTGATGCGGGGCACGGCTTCCGAGATGATGCGGTGGATTTCGGGAGTGTATGCACGGATCGTGCCGAGGATCTCGACTTCGTCGGCGATCACGTTTCCTGCTGAACCGCCGTGGACGCTGCCGAAGGTGACGACGCCCATGGCCTGAGGAGAGATCTCTCTAGCCACCACAGTCTGACAAGCGTTGATGATGTTAGCGGCGGCAACGACTGGATCAACGGTCAGGTGTGGCATCGCACCATGGCCACCATGACCTCGAACCGTCATCTTGAATATGTCGGCAGCTGCGAAAACGGTTGATTGGTTGACACCGACGTAACCCATGGGCATCTGGTTCCACAGGTGTGTTCCGATGACGACATCGGGATTTGCGATATCCATTGCTCCGTCGGCTATCATCGCCAACGCACCTTGGGCGATCTCCTCTGAAGGCTGGAAAATGAACGAAACGTCGCCGACAATTCGATCTCGGTTTGCCGCCAGTATTTCGGCGGCGGTCAAAGCCATTGTGATGTGACCGTCGTGGCCGCAGGCATGCATGTTACCGTTCGTCGATGCGAATCCTAGCCCGGTCAACTCATCGATTGGCAACGCGTCAATGTCAGCGCGGATTGCAAGCGTTCGGCCTGGATTGCCGCCTTGAAGGGTCGCTACGATTCCCGTTTCGCCGAGGCCCTCATGGACTTCCAACCCGGTTCGCTTCAAGCGGTGCGCAATGTACGCGGCCGTTTCATCCTCTTGGAAACCGGTTTCAGGGATCGCGTGCAAAAATCGACGAGTTGCGACTATCTCGTCTTGCCGTTCTGCTACGAGACGGTAGATATCGTCTCGCATCACTAAACGTACTCGCCTTCGCGCGCGGCGGCAGTGGCGATTGAGCGTTCGATGAATGCCTTCTGGGCGGCTGGCACGTTGTCAGGATTTCCGCCCCACGTGCCGAGCGGTGTGGCTTGCAGGCCGCGTCCGTACGAGAATGTCAGCTCCCAAGGAGCGTTTTCGGCTTTGGCTATCTTGTTGATGGCATCCAGGTTGACGGTCGCCTCTTCGTCGCCCTGCCCTCCTGAGAGGAAGGCGATGCCGGGTACTGCGGCAGGAATGGTTCGTCGGAAACAGTCAACGGTGGCGCGTGCAACGGTCTGTGCGTCGGCGCGATCTGCCGCGTCAGCACCGCTGAGCACCATGTTGGGTTTAAGTACCATGCCTTCGAGGTCGACGCGTTGCGACTTGAGTTCGGCGAAAGTCTTGTTGAGCGTCCGCTCCGTTGCCCATTCGCACATTTCGATCGAGTGATCGCCGTCCATGAGAACTTCCGGCTCGACGATCGGGACGAGTCCGGCTTCTTGAGAAAGTGCGGCGAAACGGCCGAGCGCGTGGGCATTGACGTTGATGCAGTAGTCGGATGGGATGTGGTCACCGATGGTGATGACGGCACGCCACTTCGTGAAGCGCGCGCCGAGTTCGTAGTACTCGTTCAATCGATCTCGAAGCCCATCGAGGCCATCGGTGGTCAATTCTCCGGGGGCTCCGGCGAGCGGGTTGGTTGATTGGTCGACCTTTATTCCGGGAATGACGCCTTCCGCTTGCAAGATGTCCACGAACGGCGTGCCATCGCCGGCGGACTGCCGCAGCGTCTCGTCGTAGAGGATGACCCCGCTGATGTACTTGCCGTAACCTTCGGCAGTGAACAGGAGCTCCCGCCACGCTTGGCGATTTGGCTCTTCGTTTGGCATGTTGATGGATGCCAAACGACGACCGATAGTGCCAGTAGATTCGTCCGCTGCGAGGATCCCCTTGCCCCTCGCGACCATTGCTTTGGCGATAGTGTGAAGCTCGTTGTCCATAGTCTTAAATCCTCCCGTTCAAACCTGTTCCGACCCTCAGGCGATGCCCTATTTTCGCTGAGTTAAATGCCATATCGGCTTGATGCAAATGATACGGCATTCACCGAAGTTGGTCGCCGTTGGAACAACGGATGACTGGCGAATTGGGGCATATAATGCAGGCACGAAAACCCCTGTTGATGCTCTCGAATTCTGGGATTCCGCAATATGCCGGTTACGCCACCAAATCTTTTCCAGCACGCAATGGACAACTCGAACGATGAGTTCGCTTCGCCGTCGGACCTGGCGATACTGCTCAACGCCATCGGATCCTCTGGGAAGTTCATCTCCTCTGAGATCAACCGGGCTGCGTTGCGTGATTTCTTCGGTTCGGCAGGCGTGGCGAACGTTACCGGGGACGATCAGCAGAAGTTGGATGTGATTGGTGACAACGTTGTTGCCGAGGCATTGCTGACCACCGGTTTGGTCTGCGCGATGAGTTCGGAAGAGAATGCCGGGATGATCGATTGCGGAGACGCGGCAGTTACCGGGGAATACGTCGTCGTCTTTGATCCGGTCGATGGCTCGAGCAACATCGACGTGGCGGCGCCGATCGGCACAATATTTGGCATCTATAGGCGGCTCAGCGAGGGATTTCCCGCGGGACAAGTTGACGTGCTGAGGCCCGGCAACGAAATGTTGGCGGCTGGATACGTGCTCTACGGGTCGTCGACCATCTTCGCCTATACCTCCGGCGACGGCGTCCACTTCTTCACGTTGGATCCGACACTAGGCGACTATCTGCTTACAAACGAGAACGTACGCTCGCACGGATCATCACTCGTCTACTCCGCGAACGAAGGCAATTCGCCCAAATGGCACGACGCGGACCAATCTTGGGTCGCTCATGTCAAATCCGAAGGCTACACCGGCCGCTACATCGGCGCGCTAGTCGCCGACTTTCACCGCAATCTGATGAAAGGTGGCATCTACGCCTATCCCGGCGACAAGGGCAATCCAAGCGGTAAGTTGCGTCTCCTTTTCGAGTGCGCGCCGCTTGCGTTCATTGCCGAGCAGGCAGGTGGCGCGGCGACCAACGGTACTGCCCGTATTCGGGACTTAGAGCCTGATCAACTGCATCACCGGACACCGATGTACATCGGCAATTCCAAAGAGGTCAAACTTCTGGGAAAATTCCACGGAAGTTAGAGGCAGCTTTCCTATTGCCAGGCGCCCGTGGATTCCGGCGTACGACGGAGTGACGGACGGCGATCAATCCAGCGGCTTTGACGAAACCTGTGTTACATCAAGCCGCGTTTCTTGAAGAGTTTGGCTAGTTTCTCGATGCCGTCGTAGCACTTCTCTGGCGTCTCAAAGGCGAAGCACAGGCGAGCGCAGTTCTGGCCGTCGCCGTTTGGCGCGAAGCCGACGCCACCGTTGTAACCGACGCCTTCAGCGAAAATTTCATCCCGCGGTGCCGTGATGTCAGTTCCTTCGGGCATGGTTAGCCAGGTGTAGCAACCGCCTTGGGGCTTCGACCATGTTGCGCCGACGTCCGTGAAATTGTCCGACAGCGATTCGTCCATCGCGTTGCACTTCTGCTTTAGCAGGGGATTGAAACGTTCCCGGTGTTCGTCGAGACTGTTTCGCAGGAATCCTTCGATTGCGTAGCTTGCGAACTGGTTGGGGCCGGAGCCGATCTTGCAGCTCATTGCCCGTCGTAGGACCTCCGGCGCTGCCGTGAAATAGCCCATGCGAAGGCCCGGCGCGAGCAGCTTGGAGAACGATGCGACGTGGATAACGATCCCCGAGTCGTCGAGAGTTCGGAAGGCAGGTTGGATCTCACCGTCGAAACGTAGATCGACGTAACACTCATCTTCGACTATCGGGACACCGTGCCGATGTGCGATCTCTAGAATAGCTTCGCGTCGTTCCAACGGCAGCGTAGGCCCCATCGGGTTCTGGTGTTCCGCGATGGTGTAGATCATCTTCGGCTTTTTGCCTTTTGCCGACAGTTTCGTGATCATTTCGTCCAGCGCTTCAGGCACCAATCCGTCGTCATCGGTTTCGGATCCATAAACGGTATTGCCGAAGCGTTGCAACTGGTTGAGGGTTCCGCTGTATACGAAGTGCTCGGTGATGGCGGTATCGCCGGGGTTCGTCAGAGCCTGAATCGCAAGTCCGATCGCTTCGCCGGAACCAGCGGTAATCAAGATGTCGTCGATACCCACCTTGAAGCCGCGGTCGTACTCGAGCTTCCAAGCGGCATACTCGCGCAGTTCAGGCGAACCCGCCGGCTGTGGATAGTAGGCCATTTGCCGGGCCACCTCATCGCCGCGCGAGTCCATCGCCGTCTGCAAAGCGCCGATCAACCCGTCCATCGGCGACGTTTCGGGAGCTGGATATGCGACCGCGAAGTCGTATTCGGCGTGGGCAACACTATTGATGGGCGAATCTTCCGACCTCTCCGAGAATAGGCCTTCGTAACTAAACCGCGTTGTGGTTGCTGTCATGTGCGACTAACTCCGATCTGTTGAGTCAACTTCACGAATTGTATTGGCAAGTGGATGCAGAGTCTAAATGCACGTTAGACTTCCTGCATCGAACGAGCAAAATGAGGGACAACGGCGCCGTTCCGTTGGCCAAAATCCGGGGAGGTTCTGCGATGCGAGGGATCAGATTCCTAGGCGACCACCGTTCTGAAGTCATCGACTATCCGGATGAGGAGCCAGGCCCCGGATATGTGTTGCTCAGGATGCGTTCATCAGGGATGTGTGGCTCTGACCTGCATCGATATCGCTCGACTTTACCGCCGGAAGAAATGGAACGACCTCCAGTGCGGCCTGGTCATGAGCCTTGCGGCGAGGTCGCGGCGATCGGTGACGGCGTCCAAGGATTGCGGATCGGCGATCGCATCATGCAACACCACTACGAAGGTTGTCGAGAATGCGGCTTTTGCAGAACGGGGTGGTCGCAGCTATGCCGTTGGTCTGGTCGAATGACACATGGATATGGCCGGCACGGCGGACACGGCGACTACATGATCGCTCATTCGTCTACGTGCTTAACATTGCCCGACGACTTGAGTTTCGAGGTCGGCGCCTTTCTTGCATGCGGCGCGAGCACGGCGTTCCACGGATTGAAGAAGCTACAACTCTCTGGTCTCGACACGATTGCGATATTTGGAGCCGGTCCGGTCGGTCTGGCTGGTGTGATATTCGCCGCTGCGATGGGTGCGCGCGTGATCTCGGTCGACATCTCCGGCGAGCGATTGGAGATGGCGAAGTCCGCCGGCGCGTGGGAAATCGTTGACAACAGCGATGGGTCCGCTGTCGAGCAGATTGTCGACCTAACTCACGGTGAAGGTGCCGATGCCACGCTGGAGGCCATCGGACTGCATGCTACGCGCCTCGCCGCGGTCCAGTCGACGCGCATCTTCGGACGTTGTTGTTTCGTCGGGGAAGGTGGCGATTTCCATGTCGAACCTAGCCCGGACATCATTCATCGGCACTTGACGTTGGTTGGGTCATGGACCTTCAGTACGCACGGGCTCGAGGAGGCGGCAATGTTTACCGCCCGCCGAGGCGTGCCTCTGGGAAGTTTGATCACCGGTCGTTGCGATATCGAAGAAGTACCGTCTGCCTACCAACGATTTGAGGCGGGAGCACCTGGCAAGTTCGTTATCAATTGGGACTAATGCCCACCGTTGATGTTTCGTATCCGCGCTCGTTCCCGACCCTGTGAAGGAACGTTTGACGCCAAGATTAAGCGGCACATTTTCCGACGCGAATCCATTTACACGCGAAATTACGAATCCTGCTAAACTAGGAACTTCCGCACTGGCTCGTTTTCTATTTGCTACGAATCGCGCCGCGTGGAACAGCTCAAAGCACAAACGAAACTTCGTCGCAACTTGCGTCGTAGCACCTAGAAGAGGCAAACCCCATTCCTAGAAAATGGTCTGTGTGCGATCCGCACCACTCTTGCCAGACCAACGTACTACGCTTGCTCACGGTTGCTGGAACCGACGAACATGGCGAAGTTACTACGTTTGAGCGACATCGTATCAGAAACGCCGCGAGAAATGGCCCTTCGCAAGCCTGGGATTGCAGGATTTACAAACAACCACTGAACGCAAATCGATTGTCAGAACGATTACACGAAAGGGAACCGATCAATTGGTGACAATTGCCAACACTCGAGTTGACGACGCCTCCGACGACGAGACGGACTTGACAACCAGCGAAACTGGCACTGCCGTGATGCCTCAGACCGAAGGAGGCACCTTTAGTTTTGCTGATTTGTCGTCGGACGACGAAGGCGCGCCGTCAATCGGCGCAGCAAACGCGTCGACCGAACTTGAAGCGTGGGAGGCCGCGCGAGAAGAAGGTCCGGAAATCAACCCGGCCGCCGCCGCAACGGAAGATTCTGCAACCGACGACAACGTCAGGATGTACCTCCGCGAGATCGGCGATGTTCAGTTGTTGAGCAAAGCCGACGAGGCGATGCTCTCGCAGCGCGTCGAATCCGCCAACTGGTTGGAACGCATCGAATGGGACATCCGCGGTACTCTCTTGACTGTCCACGGTTTCAAAGAATACCCGCGTAATCGAGACCAATTGCCCGACAATCCTTCTCCGGTCGAGGCGGTGGGCGTTGTCGCCATCGTGTTGCGCCGATTGAGCCGACTTGCGCAGATTGCAGACCAAGTTGCGACCTACATGGGGAAGCCAAAACCCGTCACACTTGAGCAGTTGCTGGTCGATTTCGAATACCGCACGATGATCAACGCGGCGCGCGATACCCAGGTCAAAGACCTCAGTAAGTTGCCGCCATACGAACTCCTGCTCCGCTACCTGGCGGACACGCTCGAGATTTACGAGACCACGAACTTAATGGAACGCTTCGGCGTCTTTGACGAGACGGCGCAGAAAGGGCGTGGCAAGAAAGCCCAGAAACTCAACACTAAAGACGCGCGTCTGAAACGACGACTGGACAAGACGAGTCTGCTCGTCCGCGAGCTAGCTATCCTTTCGAGCCTGTTGCCTTCCGACCTGAGTCTCGTGATGCCGCCGGAATTGAAGATCGAGGACTTGGCCGTCGACGAAGGCATCGAGCCGTGGCACGAGTCCTACCTCACCGAGGCCAGTTCGATCCTCGAATCGCACCTTTCGTCCATCAAGCACGACGGCGAAAAGGCGCGCGACCACCTCGGCAAGGCCAACCTTCGCCTTGTGGTGAGCGTTGCCAAGAAGTACACCAACCGTGGCCTGACCTTTGAGGACTTGATCCAAGAAGGCAATATCGGTTTGATGCGGGCGATCGACAAGTTCGACTACCGCAAGGGCTTCAAGTTCAGTACCTACGCAACATGGTGGATCCGACAGGGTGTCACACGTGCGATCGCCGACCAGTCGCGGACTGTCCGTATCCCGGTTCACATGTACG
Source organism: uncultured Dehalococcoidia bacterium (assembly GCA_951812795.1). Classification (GTDB taxonomy): domain Bacteria; phylum Chloroflexota; class Dehalococcoidia; order Lucifugimonadales; family Lucifugimonadaceae; genus Bin127. The sequence goes on along the minus strand of OX638325.1, from coordinate 372,108 downwards.
AAGCGTTGAACAAAGTTCGACGTGCATCTCGTGAGCTTGCGCAGGAATACGACCGCAAACCCACGATCGAGGAGATCGCTGAGCGTGTCGAGATGACAGTGGAAAAAGTCACCGACGTTCTCAAGAATGGGCAGGAGCCAATGTCGCTTGAAACGCCAGTGGGCGAAGACGGTGACAACGAGCTTGGCGACCTGCTCCCCGACCGCGAAGCGTTGGCGCCGCCCGAAGAGACGGCACAGCGACTCTTGAGTAACGACATCTCCAACATCCTCGATGAATTAGAGGAACGCGACCGCGAGGTCTTGATTCTTCGCTTTGGCCTGAAGGATGGAAAAGAGTACACGCTCGAAGAGATCGGTACGCGCATGGACTTGACACGCGAGCGCATTCGCCAGATCGAACGCACTGCGCTGAAAACGCTTCAGCGTAGCCGCGCGGTGCACGAGATGAGGGAACACCTCAACTGAGGTTACGCGTTGCCCTCTCGCAAGGGCGACGAGCAATTGTCAACTGGCCCCGCGTTCAAACGGCGCGGGGCCAGTTGCTTTGTTGTGAAACCGGCATCGGGTCTGAGTGACCGACCCCAAACGGATGAGCGGAATGCGATCATCGTTATAAGATGTTGATTTGCTTCGAATCAACATGAATCTCGGCCTAAGAGTCGACTGAGGGGACTATGGCAGACGCAGACCGGGTCCGATCTAACGCAACAGGTAATTGGGAAGACATTCTCACCGACGATGTGAAGGGACTGGTCGCTTCACTTCAGGACGAGTTCAGTGGACGCATCGCAGGATTGCGCGAGGCTCGCATCGATAGCATCAACGCGGCGGTTCATCGCGGCGTCCAACCGGGACATCTGGCCGCGAGCGAAGCCACCACCTCAGAGTGGTCCGTCCCAGAGATGCCGGACGAACTCTGGAATCCGGGGATCGAGATATCCGGACCTGCGCACATGACGTCTATGTTCATCAACGCTCTGAATCCAGGTCCCGAAGGCGAACGCGCAGCTGGCGATCTTGACGATGATGAAGATTCCGCGAGTCATCTCCTCGACGACACGCTACTCGCCGCCCGCAATCGCAAAGGCGCAGTTGACCGTTCGCTGACCTTCTACAACGAAGTTCGCGACCGCCGCTACTCGATTCAGGACGGCGAGATACCGTTCTTCATGCATCGCGAGCGAGGTTTGCATCTCGACGATCACGATCTGTCCGTTGATGGCGAACCGGTGTCCGCAACCGTCTTGGGGTCGTTGCTTACGCTCTACCATGCTGGACAAGCGCAGGCGGAGAGAGGCCAAGGGATCTACTTCTACCTCCCCAAGACCGAGTCTCCTGAAGAAGCGACACTCTATCGTGACCTCTTCGCGTCGATCCAGAACCGCGTTGCAGGATTGAGAGACGCCACGATACGCGGCATACTCCTAGTGGAGTCTCTGCCAATGGTATGGACGATGGAGGAGAGCCTCCACGCGCTCGGACCCTACGCGGCAGGATTAAACGCCGCCCGTTGGGACCTAAAAGCGTCGCTACTCGAATACGTGATGGCCGACCGAGGGAGCCTATGGCCCGACAGATTCGGAGTTGCAGTCCCGACTACACCTTTCATCGCCAACATCTTCCGTCGTTTAGTTGCGGTCTGCATGAAACACAACGCCGTCCCCATTGGCGGCATGGCCACCGCTCTGCCCCATCGCGATCAAGAGGTCAATGAAGAGGCGGCGGCCACGGTACGCGGCGACAAGACCTGGGAGGCGGAACAGGGTTTCCTGCGCGGTTGGGTCGCCCACATCTACCACATGAAATCCGCCGGCGATCCCTTCAAGGAACTCCGCAACAGCGGTTGGGAGCCGTCGGCCGATATGACCGAGCCCGATAACTATCCGGTAAACATCGAAACCCCAGAAGGTCCAGTCACCCAAGAAGGTACCCGCCAAAACGCCCGAACCCTCATCGAATACGTGGAAGGATGGCTCGGCGGCCGTGGCGCAAAAGGGATCGACCGATTGGCCGGTAGACCAGGACGTCGCCCTGCCCTCATGGAAGACCTCGCCACGGCTCGCATCTCCGTCGCCCAAATGGCACAGCGCGTAATTCACGAAGCCCAAGCCGAAGACACCGGAGCAACCCACGACATCTCCCTGTTGAAGTCGATAATCGCCGACGAAGGCCAAGACATCATTAACCTACTCGGCCCCAACGCGCCCGCGGCAGCCGTGAAACGCTACCAAGACGCGACACGAATCTCCATGCAATGGCTCAAGAACTACACCGAGTTCAACTTTAGGTCGCTGGGATCGTATAGCCGCGAGGACCTCTCCGCGATTGCGGCGGCGGACGACGCGATATAGACAAGATACTTGCGCAATCCCCGAGACACACGTCGCGCTTATTCATGCTAGGGTAGAAACATCCGGTGGTCGTCTACCCTAATCGACTCTCAATGGCCCTCAACATCAAAAACAACGAAACCTGCGAACTCGCTCGAGAAGTCGCCGAAATGACCGACGACACCATGACTGGGGCCATAACGATTGCACTCCGTCAACGTCGCGACCAATTGAAACGTGAACGCGGTCGCGAAGCTTTGCTCCGCGAGATACGAGCAATCTCTGAACGCTGCTCCAAGTTGGTTGAACCAGGATTTACGTCCGCAGACATCGACGACCTTCTATACGACGAATTCGGGGTCCCCAAGTGATCGTCGATTCGTCCGCTGTCGTCGCTATACTGGTGCGCGAAGCAGACGCAGATCACCTCGCCAACAAGCTGACCGGAGCGCCTCAGCTTCGCATGTCGGCGGCTACATACTTGGAATTGTCTATCGTGATGGAAAACAAGGGTGGTCCAAGGGCAGGTTACGAACTCGATCACTTCATCGCCAACACCGAGATCGAGATCATTCCAGTCACGCTAGATCAAGCAGAAGCCGCTCGCGTGGCTTGGCGCCGATTCGGCAAGGGAAACCACCCGGCAGGGCTCAACTTCGGCGATTGCTTTTCCTACGCCCTAGCCAAGACGACTGGCGAGCCTCTGCTATTCAAGGGCGACGACTTCGCTCAAACAGACCTTGAACCTGCTTAATCGGCCAACGCCAAGTTGACTCTGGGCATCAACTCGTTGGCGAACAGCTCCAAGCTGTTGACCCACGCATCCTTATCGTCCCAGTCGTAACCCATCATCACTAATGTTCCGAACTTACCCGTCTCCTCGGTCATTTGAAGAATCCTCTCCATGGCGTAGTCGGGATCGCCGGCTATGATCTGCTCACGCATCCAGTAATCAACATCAACATCCGCGTCCGGAGTTGATTGGTCACGCTTGAACATCCCCCGATCGCGTCCCGAACGATCCATGAGGTCACAGATGTATTGGAATCCACCCGTGACGGAATTTGTGCGCGCCCTCTTCTGCGCCTCCTTGGTGCTGTCAGCAAGAAATACGGCCCGCGCGATCTTGAAATCTGATCGATCGGGTTCATTGCCCGCCTCGACCGCTGCGGTCTCATAGGTATCCCAGATGTTGGCTACGACGTTGTTTGCGATGAGACTATGAGCGAACGGCTGAAATCCTTTGCGCCCCGCAGCTTTGGCTGTGCCTGAGTTCATCGAAGTGATCGGCATCGAAATCGGCGGGTGCGGCTTCTGATATGGCTTGTGGGTGATACCTAGCCCGACTACGTCGTCGATATGATCCTTCATGCTGATGTTCCAGTAGTTACCTTGCAACTCAATCGGGCCGTCCGCCGCCCAAAGCGCCAACACCATCTCGACCGCTTCCGCGACCATCATCGGAGAATCTCCTCGTTCGATTCCGAGTATCTCTAAATCTGTCGCCACGCTCCCCATGCCGAAACACAGATCGAGACGACCCTTACAGAGGTTGTCCAGCATCGCTAACCTGCCAGCTACGTGTACTGGATGATGCTGTTGAATACAAACCGGCGCTGGCCCCATCCGAATGTTCGACGTCTCCCTCATCGCCGCCGCTATGAACAACTCCGGCATCGGCATGTTCTCAAACGCCATCGTATGGTGCTCGCCGATCCAGAACTCGTCGAAACCCAGTTCGTCGGCGCGTATCACTAGCTCCATGTCCTCGTCGTACGCCTGGGCAAGCGGCTTGGCCGGGTCATGGAACGGCATGATGAAGATGCCGGATTTGATCTTGGACATGGTGGGAATGAGTTCCGTTAGGGACGGGATTTGTTGCGTCAAGTATACGGGCAATACGTCCAATAAAATGAAGGGATACCTACCATTGAATTTTGGAAAAATGAAATGATGCGTACCAAAGAAGAGCTTGATGCCATCGCCGATCGTGCGAAAGCGTATTACCACGGCGGGATAAAAGACCAACTGTCGGATTCCGACAAAGGCCGATTCGTCACCATCGACGCGAACTCCGGCGAGTGGGAACTCCACGACGACATGCTGGAAGGAATTCTTCGCTTGCGTGACCGAGTTTCGGATCCCGAACCGTTCACGCTTAGGCACATCACAATCACCACAACGCGGTTTGGCTCGGCGCCTTTCCGGCCGCGACCATGATAGTCGGGTTTGTTGAAGAAGAGGGTGGCGGGTTGTTCGCCTATATGGATGTCCTGGTTCGGGGCCGAGCTGGTCGAGGAATGTGTGTTAGCGCGTTGATCGATACCGGGTTCAACGCATACATTTCTCTTCCGCACAGAATGGTCAACGATTTGGGGCTTATGCGCCTAGGCACCGATGATGTCATCTTGGCAAATGCCGAAAGAGACGCTGCAGAGTTGTTCCTAGGCGAGGTTGCCTGGCGAAGTTCTAGGCACAACGTACCCGTACACCAGATCGGCGATGAGCCCGCCGTGGGAACCGCGCTACTAAGGGCGCACAACCTGAGTATCGAATTCGTTCGCGACGGCGCCGTGCACGCCGTTTCGATCAACTGACCCGAGGCGACAAGATTGATTCGGGCTTAAATGCCGTCAGTCAAGTGACATGGCGCCATACGACAATCATCGTAAGGCGGCTTGGAACCGCCTTACTCCCCAGCCTCCGCCAACAACTTCCGCAGATCCATAACCTGATCCCGTAGCTGCGCCGCCGTCTCGAACTCCAACTCCCGCGCCGCACGCTTCATCTGCCGTTCCAGATCCTTCACTATTCGAGTCAACTCATCCTTCGGCAACCCCATCTCGGCCCCAAACGGTTCACCTTCATCCGCCAACACAGTGGGTTCCGATTGTCGTACGCGATCATTGATGTCTTTGATGTCTTTGACGATGCTGTAAGGAGTGAAGTCGTTATCAAGATTGTGTTGCGTTTGCAGTTTCCGACGACGATTTGTTTCTGAAATTGCGAAGTTCATCGAATCGGTGTGCCTGTCCGCGTACATCACCACCGTCCCCTCAATGTGCCGCGCCGCTCTCCCCACGGTCTGAATTAACGACGTCCCTGACCTCAGATATCCTTCTTTGTCAGCATCCAGAATCGCAACCAGTGAGACCTCCGGCAGATCGAGTCCTTCCCGGAGCAGATTGATCCCCACAACGACGTCGTAGACGCCCAACCGCAGATCCCTCAGTATCTCGGTCCTCTCCAACGTATCGATCTCAGAGTGTAAGTAGTGGACCCGAATACCAAGCTCCCGAAGATAGTCCGCCAAATCTTCCGCCATCCGTTTCGTCAGAGTTGTCACTAAAACTCTCTGTTGCTTGGCCGTCGTAGCCCGAATCCGTTCAATCAAGTCATCGACTTGGTTCTCGGTAGGCAGAACCGTAATCTCAGGGTCGATCAAACCAGTGGGACGAATTATCTGCTCGACTCGCTGCTGTTCGTGTGCTTCTTCATACGGACCCGGTGTGGCTGACACGTAAACGATTTGATTAACCCGATCCTCGAATTCCTCAAACGTCAGCGGACGGTTGTCGATCGCCGACGGCAACCGGAAACCGTACTCGACGAGATTCGTCTTCCGAGCATAGTCGCCGTGGTACATCCCACGGATCTGCGACAGCGTCATGTGCGACTCGTCGATGAACATCAAGAAGTCTTCCGGGAAGTAGTCCAGCAACGTCCACGGTGCAGAACCTGCTGGACGTCGGCCGAGCGGGCGCGAATAGTTTTCGATGCCCGGACATGTGCCCGTCTCGTGCATCATCTCGAGATCAAAAAGCGTTCGTTGCTCAAGCCGCTCCGCCTCCAGCAACTTCCCCTCGTTCCTAAACAGCTCCAGCTGCTGCTCCAACTCCGTCCGAATATCCTTCAGCGCATCCGCAAACTCCTCCTCTGGAGTGATGAAGTGCTTGCCCGGGTAAATGTCGTACTCCTGGGCCTCGTTGAGAATTTCGCCGGTCAGCGGATCGATCAAGGTGATGCGCTCGATCTCGTCACCAAAGAACTCAATCCGTACGGCCAACTCCTCGTCCGCTGGCATGATCTCCAAACTATCCCCACGCACTCGGAAAGTGCCACGCCGTAGATCCAATAGGTTTCGGTCGTAGTACATACCTACAAGCCGACGCGTAACCCTCGTCAACCCCGGCTCATCCCCTACCCGCAGACGCAATGTGATCTGGTTATACTCCTGCGGCGAACCCAAACCATAGATACACGACACACTAGCGACAATCAACGTATCCCGCCGCGTCATTAAAGAACGCGTCGCCGCGTGCCGTAGTCGGTCGATCTCTTCGTTGATGTCCGTCTCTTTCTCAATATAGGTGTCTGACCGAGGTATATAGGCTTCCGGCTGGTAGTAGTCGTAGTACGACACGAAATACTGCACGGAATTGTTGGGGAAATACGTCTGAAACTCCGTCGCCAACTGCGCCGCAAGCGTCTTGTTGTGCGCGATTACTAGCGTTGGACGCTGCACCTTCTCCACGATGCTTGCCATCGTGAAGGTCTTGCCGGAACCGGTCACACCCAAAAGCGTTTGGTGCTTGAAATTCTGATCGCCGATGCCCTGCACGATCTTGTCGATCGCGGCCGGCTGGTCGCCTTGAGGAGTGAAGTCGTGTTCGATCTTGAATTCGCCAGTGGTCGGCGCGGTGATCGGAACTGCAACTGGTTCTGCGATGGTGGTCATATTGCGATTTTACCCATGTGCTAGATACCGTTCAGGAATTAAAGTTGCGATATACGAATCGTTCTCGTTTCTAAGCGGATCGACACTAGATGAGCACAAGGTTACAGGGGCCGGACCAGGATGATGATGATCGTGGTCCCCAGGATGAGGAGATCGATCTTCGATATCGCTTCTACGAAGTCGAAGTGGACGATGAAGAGGAACCCGAGCGCATCGACCGTCGAGTCGCCGATGGCTGGGCAACCGAAACCGAACCCAAAACCGCGTGGTGGCTCAAAGCCGGCATCGCCTTGGTCTCGATATTCATCGTCTTGGGACTCCTCGCCGGTCTAGCTGGGCCGTTCTTGGGATCGTTCGGTTCCGACGAACCGCAACGGATCGAATACGTGCCCGCTCAAGTCGTCGAAGTAATCGACATGCGCACCATCATCGTCGAGATCGACGGTGAAACTGCAACCGTTCGCTACATCGGCGTTGAACCACTGCCCTTGAACAGCCTTTGGTACGACGTTGGCTTCTTGGCCAACCAGCAACTCGTCGCTAACAGCGAAATCGTACTAGAGGCGGATGGCACCGACACCGACGATTTTGGACGCCTCCTCCGCTATGTCTATATCAACAACAACATGGTCAACGGCCTTTTGATCCGCAACGGGATCGCGTTGCCGGGCGAACGCAGTGATGGTCTCGATCGACACTATTTGAGAATGCAAGACTGGAGCTCAGCGGCAAAGCTTGAAGGCCTTGGTCACTGGAGCAACGCGCGCCCGCAGTTCCTGCCTAGTGGTGGCGCCACCAATAGGGGGGACAGCTGAAAATCCCTTCGCCGACTCGCGATGACGCGCCGAACGAGGCGCGACTGAGACGACCGACACGTAGACGACGTCGCCCTGGCGTTGGCAATCCGATTGCCAAATTCAAGGTCGTTCTTAACGCCGATTACGCCCGACTCTGGGGCATCGGCATCTCCAACAACACCATGCGATGGCTCGAGACCGTCGCCCTCGGTGTCTACGTCTACGACCTCACCCAAGACGCCTTCCTAGTCGGTTTCGTTGGATTCCTCCGCATGGCACCGATGCTGTTCTTCGGCGCGTTCATCGGTGCCCTCGCCGACCGCGTCAACCGACGTGCCATTCTCGCCACCGCCAACATCACACTTTCAGGCATTTACCTGGTGCTCGGTATTCTGGTTCTCACCGACCGCATCGAACTTTGGCACGTCTCAGCCGGAGCCTTCATCGCCGGAGTCATATGGGCTACGGACTTTCCGGTGAGGCGCGCCATGATCGCCGACGCCGTGCCCGCCGATCGCGTCTCCTCAGCATTCGGCGTCGACATGGCTTCGTCCAACTTCTCGCGCGTCATCGGCCCCCTCGTCGGCGGCGCGTTCCTCCAACAAATCGGCATGCAAGCCGTCTACTTCCTCGGATGCGGCCTGTTCCTCTTCGCTTCGATGGTTGCCGTCTCGATGCTCGTTATTCGCAAACCGCCGACCTCCGATGTTCGCACGCCCGCATCTAGCAGCAACTTCGACCTCCGAACCGGCATCAAGCACATCGCCGGCGACTCGGTCCTGCTCGTCACCATCATCATCACCATAACGATGAACCTGTTCGCCTTCCCCTACCAACAGATGGTTCCGGTGCTCGGCGCTGAAAAACTGATGGTTGACCCCGTCCTAGTCGGACTGTTGCTCAGCATCGAAGGACTGGGAGCCACCTTCGGTGCCCTCACCATCGCCGCCGTCGCACAACCCCGACACTACACCCGCGTCTACACCTACGCCTCCCTCAGCTTCCTCTGCATCATCGCCGCCTTCGCCCTAACGCCCTACTACTGGCTAGCAATTCCCCTCCTCTTCATCGGTGGCTTCGGCATGTCCGGCTTCGGCGCAATGCAGTCCATCATCGTCGTTTCGTCGACACGACCCGAGATGCGAGGCCGCGTCCTCGGCGTCCTAGCCGTAGCCATCGGCTCCGGTCCCATCGGCGCCCTCCACGTCGGCTGGCTGGCAACCCAAATCGGCACCGACATCGCTGTGTTGGCAATTGCGATCGTAGGATTCGTGCTAACAGGCGGCACAATACTCTTGTCGCGCAGGTATCTGCGGAGCATTCCACGGTATCGGCGTTAGCTCTGCGGTTTCCCCCGCTCGCGGGGGAAATGTCCCAACGGGACAAAGGGGGCACAGACCACGCAAACCCCGATAGTAGCCCCTAAACTCGCGTAGATTCGAAGCAACGCCCCAAGGGAAACCACCACAGGGAAACCACCAATGACAATCTCCATCTCCCCCTTCGCCACCTCTCGAATTTCAGACGATACCTACTCCCTAACCCTCGCCCAACTTACCAGCGTCTTCATAGCCGAAATCGAACGCCTCCTCGGCCCGCGTGATCCTAAATTCACCTACACCGGCCTCGAATTCGACACAACCCCTAACGCCAGCCCCCACATCTGGTTCCTCAAAACCGGTTACCCCGGCCACGAGACCGACCAAGATCCCACTCACATCACCATCCGCCTTACCGTAGCCGCCCAAAACGACGCCAACCTAGCCATCTGGCAACTAGCCCACGAATGCGTCCACCTAATCGACCCCTGGAACCTCAAACGCGAAGGTAGACCATCCAACTATCTCGAAGAAGGTCTAGCTACCTGGTACCAAAACACCATCATCCAAGACATCCACCTCGATCCACCTTACGACGAAGCTAAATCGCTGGTCCAGCCCCACATGCCCCAACTAGCCCAAACCATCAAACACCTCCGCACAAACCACAACCTCCGCATCGGCGACATCGACGACCATGACCTACTCCTGAGGAACTTTCCGGAGATGGATGCCAAAGTCGCCGAAAGACTGTGCCAACGGTTTGAAACGGCGTGGTGAGGATGAGTTGCCTCTGGTTAGTTCAACTCAATGGTGCGATTTTGTCCGGATTCATGCCGCTACTGCAACGATCCCAGGCTTGAACCAATTCCTCTTGGTGCATCGACGCCCACTCAAGAACCAATCTTCGCGATCGAGATGGTAAGTGCCCCTCGAGAATCTCAAGTTATCGAATATCGACCTGAGCCTCATACTCCGCGTAAACAGCGTGAAAATGCGGTGGCGGGTGATCTGGAGCGAATATTCGGATAACTATGCCGTGGAAGCGACAGAGTTCAGACATGAGCTAACTCTTGGCGGGTGTCATCAACAGTCGTGTCTGTCACCTGCATGTAAGCCCAATCCGCACACATATCCAAGACGTCTGTGTCGCCCCAACCTATTGCCCGGTACGACGTAATATTCACACTCTCAAACAACGACCGATCTTCCCACGCCTTCCAAACGCCACGCCCAGCATAAGCGGAAAGATCCACCACACCTTGCACACCATCTTCGAATTCGATCCAAATCCGGTAGCCGTCAAGCGGCTTCACTTGAGTAGGTTTGATCAATGTGCTTGAAATTCCTCCTTGATGTTGCCAATAAACCTAGCATAACGCTCCGCGGTCACCTGAGTGCGAATGTGTTGATTTCATCCGATGCAACGGTGGTTTGAATTGACGACCAGATTCCCTATGCCAAAATTAGACTCTGCGCGCCAAAACGCGCCAACAGCGACCCAAAACCCACAGAAAGCCCCCCACCCCCATGCACAACTACGAAGACCTCCTAGCCAAATCCAAAGAATGGCGTGACTGGTACTACGACGGCGCACCACAGCCAAACCCGGTCACCGATGGCGTTACCGACGATGCCTTCGACCTCATCAACGCCACCCTTTTCGGACACATATACCAGCGCGAAACCCTCCCCGGCAACATCCGCAGCATCTGCACCGTCGCCGCACTCATCGCCCTCGACAAACCCAACCAACTCCCCGGACACATCACTGGTGCCCTCAACTACGGCTGGACCAAAGATCAGATCGTCGAACTCATCACCCAGATGCTCTTCTACGGCGGCTACCCCGCATGTGTCAACGCCCTGAACGCCGCCGAGCAAGCCTTCAAAGACTACGACGAACGCCACGCCAACGACTAGGCGTATCGCCCCCCTGTTGCGCCGCAAGCTGAGGACCTGGTAGGGGCAGGTTTCAAACCTGCCCCCTCAGCACGGGTTCACCGTTGAATTTCTCGCAATTATGTGGCAAAATAGGCGTATGCCACGATCAACATGACGCGCCGAATGCTACCGCGAGAGGCTACCAAATGCCAACACAACATGGATTACCAGTCGAAGAGAAAAAGCGCCTCGTCGAACGCGCCAAGCGATTCTACGAAGACGAACTCATCGACCAACTCATCGAAGATCACATAGGCGACATGGTGGTTATTGACGGCCGCACGTTGCAATACGTAATTGCGATGAACGAAAGCGGCGCCCGTCAGGAACTGGAACGAAAATGCGACAAACCAGTGGTCTACTTAGCTCGCATCGGTTTCGACTATCACTATGATGTCCCGTTGCCCTCGACGGTACTATCAGGTAACGTCGAATGATTCGCGGCAGAGTAAACGCGGAATTCCAGCCGATCGTCAGCATCCAAATGCGTCATGAAACTGGTGTGTTCACCCCTTTCGAGGTGAAGTTTGACACAGGATTCAACGGCGAGCTCGGACTTCCCACTCCAGTCATTGAACTTCTCAAGAAATCGTCTGCAGAATCACGAGTCGTCAGGTTCGCCAACGGCGAAGTCGCAACTGTTGATGCGTACTATGTCGATGTAATGGTCGATGGCGAGGTTCGACGCCTCAATGCTATGGATTTCGGTTCCGGCAGCCTGCTGCTCGGAATGAAAGCCCTGCCAACATGGACTGGTTCCGTCGAATTCAAAGTCAACGGCGACGTAACCATCCAAGAATCGCAGTAAAAACACACAAGAATCCACATGTCCCAATCCCCCAATCCCTTCCGCTCCGAACGCGACTCCATGGGCGTCCTCGACGTCCCCGCAAACGCATACTACGGCGCAAACACCCGACGCGCCGAGCTCAACTTCCCCATCAGCGACCTTCGCTTCAGTCGCTCCTTCATCCGAGCCATCGGACAGGTCAAGCAGTGCGCCGCCGAAGTCAATCTCGATCTCGATGCGTTGGATGCCGAACGCTCCGCCGCCATTGTCGCCGCTGCGCAACGTGTCATCGACGGCGAGTTCGACGACGCTTTTGTGGTCGACATCTTCCAGACAGGTTCGGGCACGTCGACCAACATGAACGCCAACGAGGTCATCTCGAACGTGGCGATCGAGGCGCTTGGCGGCGAGCTCGGATCCCGTGATCCCGTTCATCCAAACGACCATGTGAACAAGGGTCAGTCCTCCAACGACGTCATCCCGACCTCCATCCAAGTCGCGGCCGCAGTCGCCATTGCCGACTCTCTCCTGCCTGCGATGCAAGAGTTGGCAGATGGATTAAGAGAAAAGTCGAAAGAGTTTTGGAACGTCGTCAAAACGGGTCGTACGCACCTCCAAGACGCCACACCGATCCGATTGGGCCAAGAGTTCTTGGGCTACGCTGGACAACTCGAGTACGGTCGTCGGCGCGTCCAGCGCGCCCTCGACGAACTCGCCATCTTGCCCCTCGGTGGAACAGCCGTGGGAACCGGCATCGGAATGCACCCCGAATTCGCCGAGCGCGTCATCGCCAAGCTTGGTGAACGAACCGGTATCCCCTTCTCCGAGACCGACAACCATTTCCAGTCGCAGAGCACCATCGACGCCGTGGTCAGCGCCTCCGGCGCGCTAAAGACCATCGCTGTTAGCTTGATGAAGATCTGCAACGACCTGCGATGGCTAGGCTCTGGTCCCCGGGCCGGCATCGGCGAGATCGCACTACCCGAGGTCCAGCCCGGTTCCTCGATCATGCCCGGCAAGGTCAATCCTGTCATCGCCGAGTCGGCAACCATGGTCTGCGCCCAGGTCATCGGCAACGACACCACCATCGCCATCGCTGGACAGTCCGGCAACTTCGAACTCAACGTAATGATGCCCGTCGCCGCGCACAACCTCCTCGAATCGATCGACCTTCTAGCCGCAACCTGCACCAACCTCCAACGCCAATGCGTATCCGGCATCAAAGCAACCGAAACCGGCCCCTCGATGGTCGCCCAAGGCCTGGCCATCTGCACCGCCCTAGCCCCCATCATCGGCTACGACGCTGCGGCCGCCATCGCCCATGAAGCCTCCCAAACCGGCGAAACCATCCGCCAAGTGGCCCTGCGCCGAGCGGATCTCGACGAAGCGGCGTTGGATGAAGCTCTCGATCCGTTCAGCATGACCGAGCCGAATCCCAACATCAGCGCGAGTGGATAGAAATCGCGGTTTAGAATCCCTCAGATGTTAATGACAAGATAGTTCCGAGGAGGCATGAACGTGGCTGAAGATAATGTCGCCGTGCTAATCGACTTTGAAAACGTTGGTAACCAAGATCACATGCGCGCTCTGATGGACGAACTCTCAGGGATAGGACGGATCACTGTAAAGAGGGCATTCGGCGATTGGCACAAAGAAAACAAGGAAAATCAACAACAGCTTCAATCTTTGGGTATCGAACTGATACACCACTCGCAAACGACATCTGGAAAGAACGCCAGCGACATTAGGATGACCGCGGAAGCCATCAACCTGCTACATACATCGCCCGTACAGATCGGAACCTTTGTGATCGCGTCATGTGACTCAGATTTCTTCCCGTTGGTTACGATATTGCGCTCTTACGGAAAGTCTGTTTACGTCGCTGGTCGCAAAGATACGACTACTGATGTACTTGTGAACAGCTGTGATCGCTTTATTGACTTGACGGATTTAGTGCGTAACACCGACAGTCAAGGCGTGGTCCGGAATGAAACGGCCGTACAGGCAACATCACCGACCAGCGAGGGCGTAACAAATTCATCGGCAACGCCGCGAGATTCCAAGGCATCTAGTTTGACGAAGATCGAATCTGAGACCCGGAGATTAGTAATCAGAGCGATCCAATCCGCACGCGACAACGAAGGCAATGTCAAAGGGGCAAGATTGCATGAAACGATCCTTCGAATAGACCCAAGCTTCAATTTTCGCGAACACGGGCGTGAATCTCTGTCAGGATTTTTGGATGGGATCCCTGAGGTCCGAGTCAAGCGACCGAACGGACCTGGAGACATCACGGTCAATATCGCCCAGAATCGTTGAATGCACATGAAAAGCTAAATACCTTCTCCATGACCGAAACCAACGCTAACATCTCTGCTAGCGGATGAAATACGATTAATCTGGTTTTTCCATGTCGAGAATTGCGAAAATGAGTGCTGACGAAAGGACCGTCGAATGGACACTAAACCTATCACTAAATCTGTAAAGGACCTCGTCGAATTGCGCGACGCGGACATGTTGCGCATCAACCGTGAATACCAACGGGGCGATGCCTGGAATATCGTCCAAAAACAGAAACTGATCGACTCACTACTACGGGGTTACCATCTGCCCGTTTTCTACCTGCACGACATCACCAAGGAGGTCGGCGGCAAGGTTTCCAGCCACTACGAAATCATCGATGGCCAGCAAAGAACAAATGCGATCAGTGATTTCTTGAAAGGCGGGTTTTCTCTGTTGGATCCGCGTGAACCAAATTCGAAATTCCCTGCGTTCATGCGTGAAGAGGATTGCATTTGGGCCAGCAAAACTTACAGCGATCTGACGCCGGAATTGCAGGATCAGTTCTCGAACGCGAAACTTTCGATCGCCGAAATACAAGGTGACGAAAACGAAGCGAGGGACCTTTTTGTACGCCTTCAAGCTGGTTCAGATCTGAAACCTCAAGAACGGCGAGACGCACTCCCGGGAGGATTCTGCACGTTTGTAAATGAATTGGGCGGCCGACTTGAGGTTGCGGCCGGACACCCCGTGTTCAGGAATGTCATGGGTATGAAACCCGACACTGACCGGGGTACTACCCGCCAGTTCGTCGCACAACTAGCCATGACACTTTTCAATTACATGGATTCACATCGGTTTTGCCCCACTGATAAAGGCACATTAGATGATTACTACTACGAGCATGTCGGCTTCAATCGATCCGCCAGTCGCGCTTCGGTTTTAAAGTCCATCCTGGACAATCTGCATGACGCATTACACGGATTCTTGGGGCCGAAACCTTTGCGCCACGAAGTTTTGCATATGACTGTTATGGCTCACCAATGGGATGGTAAGTTTCACGACGATTGGCTGGACGACCTAGCGTGGGCGCTGTTGGAATTCAAATCGGCAACGGCTCAGGCAGCATTAGATGCCCGCCACGGCGTCAATAATGATCACTGGAACCGGTACGTTCATTTGACCCGGAGTGCGTCGGACAAAGTGGAATCTATTACGTCTCGGCACAATTACTTCACCGATTGGATGCTGAATTTCATAGAGCCTAAACCCATCGACCCGAAACGCAGTTTCGACGCGTGGGAACGGGAGTACGTGTACTTGCGTGACGGTGGGCGATGCCGATACGCGCCCAGCGATGATTTTTGCCGCGACAACAGCGTCATGGACTTCCGCGATGCGCACGTTCACCACGTCGATCCTCACAGCAAAGGTGGCAAAACGAAGTTAGAGAATGCCGTTCTAACCCACCGGGAGTGCAACCAAAAAATAGGAAACCGATTCATCGCCCCTCCAGGCTGGGATTGATCGGGTAATATCTGCCGCGAATTTTCCACGCAGTTGCAAATTTGGCACGGCCTAGACCCCTTCTCTATGATCCAACCCAACCCCAACCTAGATGCCGAAGAACGCGAAATCCTAGAACACTTCGAACGCGGCGATTTGTTTCAAACCGACGACTCCGAGGCCGAGATCAAAGCCGCACGTCGGGCGGCTCGAAAATCGTTGAATAAATCTCGACCTGTCAAACGACAGACGACTGAAACCAATCCCAACATCTCCCGTATCGGCTAACCCCCATCCCAACTCCCGTCATTCCCGCACACGCGGGAGTCCAGCAAGTCGAAAATTCTTCCGTTTCCCATCCTTCAGATCCTTCCAAATCCTTCGCATCCTAGTTCAAAAACACGCCCCGCGATCACAGTCCATTACATGAATCAACGCAATCAGCGGTTCAGACATAAATGTATTAGAATATCTGTATGAATAACAACGGAGCCCACCCGAAACCCGCGCCCACGCAACCCAACATCGCCGTCCTCATTGATGCCGAGAACATCAATAATCTCGCATCTATCAACGATCTGATCGACATCCTCGAAATGGACGGTAACGTCGTGCTCAAGCGGGCTGTCGGCGACTGGTTTCGGGCCATCAAATTGGTTCAAAACGGAATGCGGGACATGGGTGTTGAGTTGGTGCATCAACCCAACTTCGTGCCCGGAAACAATATGGCCGATGTCCGTATCGTCATCGAAGCCATTGAGATTCTCCACAACCCAGATCTCGATGTCGACGCGTTCGCGGTCGTCTCCTCAGATCAAGACTTCCTGCCACTTTACGATCGGTTGCGCGAACTGGGTAAACGTGTCATCGTCGCTGGCGACAGCTCTACCAACCACGCCCGAATTGAGCGACATTCCGACCGATTCATTCCCATCAACCAAGTTCTCGAACCAGAAATCCGTTCGATCTACGACCGTGACCCAAGACGTAAACCCAAACGAACGGTTGTTAAAGTCGCTCGAAAACGCATGAACCGAAATGTCCGCACCGAGGTTCAGGAGCTTCTTTACCGAGCCATGGCCGCGTCAGTTGACGAACGCGGCACCGTCTCCGCCGCGAAGCTGTACCAGACCATGCGGAAAATGAAGCCCGATTTCAGCGTTAAGCGGCTCGGATACACCCAGTTCGCACGATTGATCAAAAGCTACCCAAACGTCGTCCGGGTGCGGGGCAACCGAAGTGCGAACATCACCGTTCAACTCCGAACACATGCGCGTCGCAGTTGATACGCTGTTTTCTTAGAAACTCGACTTCAACCATTGGCAATCAATATGGCCAAATCGGCCTCAACGTTCAAATTCATCGTGCTCGCCTGCTCGATCCTTGGGCTTGGATACTTATTGTTGGCTTGCGAAGACCTCGAAGTCGCAGACTACAACCCCGAGTTCCGACCCGTCCCCACCATCGCGCGTGCACCCACGGTCGAATCCGCCCCTACCATCGCCGCTGCACCGACCACAACGCAGTTCGACGGCTTCGAACAGGCACCAACAGCCGAAAAGTTCGAAGGCTTTGAGCAAGCACCCACGGTTACTCAAGCCGAAGGCTTCAAACAGGCACCGACCATGACCAGATTCGAAGGTTTCAACAAAGGCAACCCCTGCGAAACTTTCTTGGAGGACCCCACGCCGCGCAACGCGAAAAACGCAGCGGAATGGGCAATGGGCCACCTAGACGGCGCCGGAGGAGAAATCGACCCTAACGACGGTCTCACAGTAACCGCAGCTTGCAACGCAGTCCTAAATCAACTCCCATAGTGCCCTCCTCGACCGGGAACCTGCACAAAAATCATCGACATCACCGCAACGCTCCTCAAACCGCAATGACTGTCCCTTCTCCCTCTGGGAGAGGGTTAGGGTGAGGGCTTCAACGCGTCTTAACCCCCATAAACTGACAACACGCTACGTCACGCCCAAGCGGGTGCTGTGCGCAACCCTCCCGATTGATGCCCAAGGGGGAGTCGACTTGGCGTCTCGCTTCGCACTCGGTTGCCTTGACCCTCTGGATTCCGGCTTTCGTCGGAATGACGAACGTTGTGCACATCACCCCAACGCGCGGTTGCCGCGCGTTAACATGGAGTCGCTAACCAGCAAGCTCTCAACGCACTTGAAGAATGGAGTCCCTACCGTGTCAGCTGAAGCTCGAATCAAAGAACTCGGCATTGACCTTTCGTCACCGTCAAACCCGATTGCCAACTACGTCCCGGCAGTACGGGTAGGCAATCTACTATTTCTCTCGGGACATGGACCCCGGCGCGGAAGCTCGCCCGACATGATCACCGGCAAACTCGGAGCCGACCTCTCGGTTGAAGAGGGATACGAGGCCGCAAAACTCGTCGGCATCCAGCTACTTGCCTCAATCCAGCGCGAAATCGGCAGCCTCGATGGAGTCGAACGTTGCGTCAAGGCCCTCGGAATGGTCAACGGTTCACCCGATTTCGACCAGCAACCCGCCGTCATCAACGGCTTCTCAGACCTCATGGTCGAGGTCTTTGGCGAAGTCAACGGCAAGCACGCCCGATCGGCAGTCGGCATGGGCAGCCTACCAAATAACATCGCGGTCGAGATCGAACTCATTGTCCAGCTGAAAGACGGTGCATAAAATGGGCGGCTTCAAAATAGAAAAGATCAACCACGTCGGTATCCCAACCGACGATCGCGGACCTTCAATCGCGTTTTACCGCGACCTCATCGGACTCCAAGTCATTCCCCACGAGATCGAAGGCAACCCCCTCGTCTGGACGCGGGCGGAAGACGGTGCGATGGTTCACCTTATCGAACCCAGAGATGGAGTCCCTGCCGGCTACCACGTAGCTCTACAAGTCGATGACCTCGACGCGGCACTCAAAACCGTGAAAGCCGCCGGTGTCGAGATCACCTCCGGACCGGGTGAACGTGCAAACGGACAGCGCTACTTTTTCGTCGATGACCCCGACGGCAATCGTCTCGAGATTGCAAGCGCCGGCTACACCATCGATTCAGGTCGAACCGTCGATGAAATGGGCTTCACCTACGACGCCGACGGCAACAAACTCTGAACCTAACCGTCCTTGGCGTGGCGTTCGACATTCGAGAAGAACGTCTGCATCATCTGCTTCGAGATGCCCGGCAGCATCCGCTGCCCGACCCGTGCGATCATCCCGCCGACGTTGAGGTCGCCGTCCGCACGAATCAATGTCGTACTTGGCGATGCTTCCTCAAGTTCGACTTTGCCCGTGCCGTTCATCCAACCATGCCGTGAATTTCCTTCAACCTGAAGCTTGTACGAGTTGGGCTCATCCCGCTCCGAAATCCGCACTTTGCCCGTGAAACTCGTCCGTATCGGGCCGATACCGAGGTCCATCGAAGCGGTGTACTCGTCGGGATCTACCTCCGTCAACCCTTTTGCACCCGGAATCATCGAACCTAGCGCTTCAACGTCGTTTAGCGTTTCCCAAACCTTGTCTCGAGGCGCGTTGACAGTGAATTCGCCGCTAATTTTCACGATTCTTCCCCTCGGAAATCGTCTCACGCTGATTCGCGTCGAAGTTTTTCGGATAAACTTGCGTCAGTTTCCACAGTCCATCTTAACCCTCGGGAGATGTCCATGAATGCAGAAGTGACGATAACGATCAACGGGACGGCGCACCGCCTGCAAGTGCCACCACGGACGTTGCTATCGCAGGTGCTAAGAGACGAGCTAGATCTCACCGGCACGCATGTGGGTTGCGACACCAGCAGTTGCGGCGCCTGCACCGTTCTCGTCGATGGAAATGCGACCAAGTCGTGCACCATGTTCGCCGTCCAAGCCGACGGATGCAGCGTGACCACGGTCGAGGGATTGGCATCGAATGGCGAGTTGCATCCGATCCAAGAAGCATTCCGCGAAAAGCACGGCCTACAGTGCGGATTCTGCACTCCCGGCATGATGATCACCGCAGTCCAGATTCTGGAACGCAATCCATCACCAACTGAAGAAGAAATCCGGAGCGGGCTACGAGGCAATCTTTGCCGATGCACCGGCTACCACAACATCGTCGCCGCGGTTCAACACGCAGCCACAATCTCGGGAGGTGAGTAGAAATGACAACTGAAACTCTCATTGGCCAGGAGGTCAAACGCGTAGAAGATCATGCGCTGATCACCGGTAGAGGCCAATATGTCGACGATCTTCGTCTACCCGGACTGCTCCACTTGGCGCTCGTCCGCAGCCCATACGGTCACGCCAAGATTAACCGCGTCGATGTCTCGGCCGCGGCAAACGCAGATGGCGTGGTGTCCGTTTTCACCGGCGCAGACCTCGCCGAACAACTCGGCAGCTTACCCGCCGGTTGGTTGCTCGATGAAGAGACCACCGGAATGAAGGCGCCGGAGCACCCCCCGTTGGCGATTGAAAAGGTTCGTTACGTTGGTGACGCAGTAGCCGCCGTCGTAGCAAATTCACCGGCTGCAGCCTCAGACGCGGTTGCATTGGTCGAGGTAGATTACGAACCCTTGGCCGCCGTCACCGACGCCGAAAAGGCCACCGCTGACGGTGCACCAGTAGTCCACGACGATGCGCCCGGCAACTTGGCTTTTGACTGGTCAGTGGGCGCCGGCGATTACGAGGCCGCCGCGGCGGAGGCCGACGTTGTGGTCTCCGAACGAATCATCAATCAACGGTTGATCCCTAACCCCATGGAAGCGCGCGGCATCATGGCCGACTACAACGGCGGGACCGACCAGTTGACGATCTGGACATCAACCCAGATTCCGCACCTTGTCCGTCTGCTGTTTGCCCTCGTCACCGGCCATCCTGAACACAAAGTTCGGGTCGTTGCCCCAGACGTCGGCGGAGGTTTCGGGTGCAAGCTCTATCTATACGCTGAAGAAGTCATCTGCGGCATCGTTGCGAAGCAGCTCGAACGACCGGTCAAATGGATCGAGAGTCGGACCGAGAACTACGTCGCCACCACTCACGGTCGCGACCACATCGCCGATGCCGAGATTTGTGGCACCAGTGACGGCATCGTTACCGGGCTCAAGGTTCACGTCTACGCGAATCTGGGTGGTTACCTTTCGACCTTCGCACCGGCGATCCCGACCATCTTGTTTGGCTTGATGCTTGGCGGGTGTTACAAGTTCGAGAACCTCTCGTGCACGGTCAAGGGAGTATTCACCAACACGACCCCCGTCGACGCTTATCGTGGCGCAGGACGCCCGGAGGCAACCTATGTCGTCGAGCGAATGATGGAACGATACGCCCACGAGATCGGGCGAGATGTTCTAGGAGTTCGCCGTCGCAACTTCGTGCGTCCCTTCAAACGCGGTCACGACATGCCCATCGGCGTCACCTACGACTCTGGAAACTACCAAGGCGCGCTAGCCGCTGCCCTTGATAAATTCGACTACCAGGCATTCCGCGCCGAACAACGCACAGCACGCCGTGAAGGCAAGTTGCTAGGCGTCGGATTCTCGACCTACATCGAGATCTGCGGAATGGCACCATCAGCCGTTGCCGGCGCTTTGGGTGCCGGTGCTGGCCTCTGGGAATCGAGCACGGTTCGTGTCCACCCGACGGGAACCGTGACCGTCTTCACCGGAACGTCACCACACGGACAGGGCCACGAGACAACGTTGGCCCAGATAACATCGTCGCGCCTCGGTATCCCGATGGAGAATGTGGAAGTCGTACACGGCGACACTGAACGGCACCAGTTCGGAACCGGAACCTTCGGTAGCCGATCATTGGCGGTCGGTGGTGAAGCCCTGATGATGAGTCTGGACAAGGTCATCGACAAGGCCAAGCAGATTGCGGCCCATGAAATGGGCGTCGATGCGAAGCAGGTAACCTTCGAGAACGGAACGTTCTACGTTGAGGACATCCAAGAGCGCGAAATCCCATGGGGTGATGTCGCACTTGGCGCTTACTGGGCCAAAAACCTGCCCGATGGGCTTGAACCCGGCCTAGAAGCTGTCAGCTTCTTCGACCCGCAGAACTTCACCTGGCCGTTCGGCACACACGTCGCAGTCATTGAGATCGACGAGATGACCGGCGAGACGAAGCTCGCTCGGTACGTCGCCATCGACGATGTCGGCAATGTCATCAACCCGATGATTGTCGACGGCATGGTTCATGGCGGCATCGCTCAAGGCGTCGGACAAGCGCTCCAAGAGTGCGCGGTCTACTCAGACGACGGTCAGTTGATGACCGGAAGCATGATGGACTACGCGGTTCCGACGGCAGAGGACTTCCCGAACTTCGAGACCGGTCGTACAGTCACTCCGACAACCGTCAACTCACTTGGTGCCAAAGGTGCTGGCGAAACCGGCACGATCGCGGCATCGCCCGCGGTAGTCAACGCCGCAGTTGACGCGCTCAAGCACTTGGGCGTGACTCACCTGAATATGCCATTGAGCGCGGAGAAGATGTGGCGAACTATTCAGGACGCAAAAGAGGCACGTCGAGCCCGACGTTCGGCAGCAGCGAGAAGGGGTAACTGAACATGACAACTGGAGTAACTGATCCTTTCGCATACCACGCACCTTCAACGGTGCGTGAGGCATCGCAAGCACTTTCAAGGTATCGCGGCGATGCCAAGGTGTTGGCCGGTGGTCATTCGCTGATCCCGATGATGAAGCTTCGAATCGCGTCGCCGCAGGCTATCGTTGACCTGCGCAACGTCGAGGGTCTCAAGGGCATCACGGCGAATGATGACGGCAGCATCACGATCGGATCGATGACGACCTACTACGAGTTGATCACATCCGACGTCATCAACTCGAATGCCTGCTCGATTGCGGAAGCGGCTTCGCAAGTTGCCGATACACAGGTACGGAACTGGGGAACCATCGGTGGTTCACTGGCGCACGCCGATCCCGCAGGCGACCTGCCCGCAGTCGCAGTCGCACTCGGATTTGAAATCCATGCCGCGTCAGCGCGCTCTCAGCGCACGATCGCGAGCGACCGATTCTTCCGTGGCTATCTCGAGACTGCGCTCCGGCCCAACGAGATTCTGACGGGCGTAACCGTCCCGGCTCAAGGTGCCGGTAGCGGAGATGCGTACGTGAAATTGGCCAACAAAGCATCTCACTACGCAATCGTCGGTGTCGCTGCCTCATTGACAATTGACGACGGAGGCATCTGCACTTCCGCGCGCATCGGTATCACCGGGGCTGGCCCGCACGCGGTTCGATCTCGACGTGCCGAGCGAATCTTGGTTGGCAAGGAACTTACCGAGAGTGTCGTCAACCGCGCCGCGCAACGTGGCGGAGCGGAAATCGCGGGGCTGTTCAACGACGATGTTCACGCATCCGCCGAATACCGCGAAGCCATGACGCAGGTCTACACCGCCCGCGCAGTCAACGCCGCGGCCGAGTGCGCGATGAACTGAAATCGAAGCATCGCATGGGTTCAAAACACGGATCAGGCCGGATTATTGCCGGCCTGATCGTCATCGCACTAGGAGCGATATTTCTCCTCGATAGTCTCAATGTCCTCAACATCGACATCGGAGAGATTTTCGGGTGGTTCGCCGCGATCGGCTTAATCGTGTTCGGCATCGGAACCTTGATAGTCAAAAGATTCCGGCAGATATTCTTCCCGATAGTGCTGATCGTAGTTGGCCTGTTCCTGTTGCTTGGCAATCTTGGTGTGGACGCCTATCAGTATTGGCCCGTAATTCTGATCGTTCTCGGCGGGGCAATCATCTTCGGTGGTTCGCGCCGCCGGTCACGAAGGCGCGAGCGCAAGGTCAGCGGAGGTTCGACTACCACTGATACGAATACCACTACCACGAGCGAAGGGTCCGTTACCATTTCTTGCACGTTGGGTGAGGCGAACGAACGGGTAGACTCAAGCGAATTCACCGGAGGCACCGTGAATGTAACGTTGGGCAGCGTTAATCTAGACCTCCGGGATGCATCCATCGTGAATCGGCCCGCGACTTTAGACGTTTCGCTCACGATGGCCGGATTGAATATACGGGTTCCATCCGAATGGGGCGTTGCCATCGAAACCGATGTCACGATGGGCGAATCCGAAGACAAGCGCTCTCGCATGGGTGCCACTTCGGATCCGTCTCACCTAATAATCACCGGAAACGTCACAATGGGCAGTTTTGCGATCGACGACTAGCTGTCATCAACACCTGCCAAGCATACCCATCGATACCGACGGATATGCTCATAGATATGCCTTCAATCTCTGAAGAAGCTCGTTCGCAGATCGTCGATCTCGTCCGTGATTTCGTGCGTCGGGATGTCGAACCTGTCGCGTCGCGATACGACCATGAAGACGTCTACCCTACCGAACTCGTCGAAACGATGCGAGAGTTGGGACTGTTCGGTATCACCATTCCCGAGGAGTATGGCGGTCTCGGGTTGGACCATGTGACGCTAGCAATTGTCTTTGAGGAGTTGAGCAAGGGTTGGATGTCGGTATGCGGCCCCATCGGCACCCATCTCTTGATGTCGGCGATAATCGCGGAACATGGCACCGAAGATCAGAAATACCGCATCTTGCCGGGAATGGCCACTGGCGAGATCCGCGGAGGATTAGGACTCACAGAACCTGAAGCAGGTAGCGATGTCCAAGCGATACGGACCACGGCCACGAGGGACGGCGAGGAGTATGTGTTGAACGGTCGGAAGATGTTCATCACCAACGCCGAGAACGGCAACGCTTACGCAGTATTAGCAAAGACTGACCCTCATGCAGACCCTGCATACCGGGGCATGAGTTGCTTCATCGTTCGGAAACCCAACCCCGGGCTCTCGGTCGGCCAGCACATCGACAAGTTGGGATACCGTGGTGTCGATACTGGTGAATTGATCTTTGACGGTTGCCGTGTTGGCGCGGAGGATTTAATCGGTGGCGAAGAAGGTAGAGGTTTTCATCAGGTGATGAGTGGGTTGGAATCGGGACGCGTCAACGTCGCAGCTAGAGCCGTCGGAGTGGCAACGGCCGCGTTCGAAGCGGCGATTTCATACGCGCAACGCCGCCAATCGTTCGGCGTGCCGATAGCTGACCATCAGGCCATCCAACTCAAACTCGCCGAGATGGGCACCAAGATCGAGGCGGCGAGACTATTGACGATGAGCGCCGCACGCAAGAAGGATGCCGGCGAGCGGGTCGATTTGGCCGCGGGCATGGCGAAGCTATACGCCAGTGAAATCTGCGGTGAGGTAGCGATGGATGCCATGAGAATACACGGGGGCGCCGGTTACACCAAGGATTTGCCCATAGAGCGCTACTATCGCGACGCACCGCTGATGATCATCGGCGAAGGCACAAACGAGATGCAGAAACTCGTGATCGCCAAACGGCTTCTTGAACGTTATCGCGAGTAATTGTCCCGATTCTCGCCATTCGGCAAGTACGAATTCGGGTACGTCGGCGACAATGTCGTAATGCACAGATTTGAATCTGATTCCGCCACTCGCTATGCTTGACCTCCTGAAACAATATTTCGGCTACGACCAGTTCCGTCCGCTCCAAGAGGACATCATCTCGAACGTCCGCACTGGGCACGATTCGTTGGTCATCATGCCTACTGGAGGCGGCAAGTCTCTTTGTTACCAGCTACCCGCTTTGCGTTTCGAGGGCATCACGCTCGTGGTTTCGCCGTTGATCGCTTTGATGAAAGACCAAGTCGATGGATTGAAGGCCATCGGCATCAAAGCCGAGTTCATCAACAGCTCCCAATCTTACGGAGAGACGACACGCATCCGAGGTGAGGCGCTCCGAGGCGAATTGAAGATTCTCTACGTTTCACCCGAACGACTGGCGTTGGAAGGCTTTCAGAACTTTCTGAAACAACTCACGGTGAGTCTCGTTGCCGTCGATGAAGCGCACTGCATCTCGGAGTGGGGTCATGACTTCAGACCGGACTACCGTGGGCTCGGAGCATTGCGACGTAGTATGCCGGAGGTGCCGTTTATCGCCCTCACCGCGACGGCAACCCACCGGGTTCGAGACGATATCGTCACGCAGCTAGGTTTGAATTCACCGAAGCGTTTCGTTGCGAGTTTTAACCGCGAGAATCTTGCGTATGAGATCCGAACGAAACAGAACGCGTTCGGACAGATTGTCGAATTGTTGGAGACTCGTCGGGGCCAATCGGCGATTATCTATTGCTTCTCACGCAAGGAGACCGAGGAGATTGCAGTCGACCTACAGCAATTGGGATTTGCCGCCAAGTCGTACCACGCCGGAATGGATTCGGAGGCTCGCCGTAGGACGCAAGAGGGATTCATTACCGGCGAGTTCACGATTGTCGTAGCGACGATCGCGTTTGGAATGGGTATCGACAAACCAGACGTCCGGCTCGTGGTCCACTACTCTCTTCCCAAGTCGTTGGAGGCCTATTACCAAGAGACCGGGCGCGCGGGCAGAGACGGATTACCGAGCGACTGCGTACTTTTGTACTCATATGGTGACAAGTCGAAGCAGGAATTCTTCATCAATAAGATTGAGGACCAAATTGAACGTAAAAAATCACAGAATCAGCTTGACAAGGTTATCGAATTCAGCCAACTGACTACGTGTCGTAGACGATACCTACTCGAATACTTCGGTGATGACACCGTTTCAAAAGGTGAAAAACAGAACAATTGTGGAGGATGTGATGTTTGTTCAACCCCGCGTGAACAGTTCGACGCTACGATCATAGCGCAGAAGATTCTTTCGGCAATTGTCAAGACCAATCAAATGTACGGGATTGCATACGTAAATGCTGTTCTACTCGGCAGCCGTCGCAAGGAAGTTTTGGAGCGTGGACACAAATCTCTCAGTGTCTACGGCATCGTCAAAGATTATGACAGGAATGAACTGAGAGAGATTGCCGCCATGTTGGAAACGGAGGGGCTGATCGTCAAGAACGAAGGCGAGTACCCGACGTTCAGAGTCACCGAAAAAGGACGGCGATTCTTGAGAGACCGCGAGTCGTTGACGCTATCGAAACCGAAACGAGTCGAACGGCCTCGACGAACTAGGGTTTACGCGGCGATGTCGGAAAACCCGGATCTGTTCGAACGACTGCGTCGGCTCCGCCTAACAATCGCGAGAGAACTTGACGTTCCGGCGTACGTGATCTTCGGCGACGCCAGTCTACGAGACATGGCCGCGAAGACTCCGCAAAACATCGCTCAATTCGGTTTGGTGTCTGGAGTAGGTTCGGTAAAACTGGAACAATACGGTGAACGGTTTTTGGCGGAGATAGCCGATTACACCCAACACCATCAGACAGCAACCGATGGCGACCGCCCTACGGTCCGTAGGACGCCCAACACGCACCGAAGCGGTTCGACTTATGCTGAAACTAGAGATTTCCTTAGTCAAGGCATGTCGGTCGGCCAAGTAGCCCATCGCCGTGGACTTGCACTCGGCACGATTGTTAGCCACGTTGAGATGATGGTCGGAAATGGTATGACGGTCGAATTGGCGTCGTCGTTACCGAGGTCAGATCGAATGGCAAAGATCGAGTCTGCGATTGGAGAAGCTGGAGGAATTCAGGCGAAACTCGCAGAAGTCATGAAGGTCCTCGACGAAGAGATACCTTACGAGGATGTACGCATAGTCAGAGCGCATTTAACGCAATCAACCAACGGAGTTAGTCAGTGAGGAGATCCGTATGTGCAGAAGCATCAAAGTGCTGAGGGAACGAGATGTACCGGCGAGCGACAATGAAATAGCCGCTGCTGCACTGCAGTACGTTCGCAAGATCAGCGGTTACCGGGCGCCATCAAAGGCCAACGAAGCGGCATTTGACGCGGCTGTTGAAGAGATCACAGTTGCGTCGAAGCAATTGTTGAATTCGTTGCGGTATGGTGTCCGTGCGTGACTTGGGTTCACGATGAAACGGACGAATTGAGGTAATTCCCATGGCAAGTGGTCTTCCGCCAAAGCAAGGCGACATCTTGGTACTCGTGGGCACGCGGAAAGGCGCGTTCGTATTTTATGCGGGTCCGAGCCGCGATAACTGGGAGATGACCGGTCCGTACTGGCCTGGATCCGACGTATTCCACGCCGTTTACGATGCGCGCGGTGATGGTAGGTTGTGGGTAGTCAGAAACGATCCGGTTTTCGGATCTGAAATCCATCGGAGCGACGATCTAGGCGTGACTTGGGAGAGCGCCCGTCAAGGACCGCAGGTCACATCTACCGATGAAGTGAAACTCAACAGTTTGTGGCAAGTGACGCTGGGTGCAGACGACGAACCCGACGTTATCTTTGCGGGAGCAGAACCTGCGACACTCTTCAAGAGTGAGGATGCCGGCGATTCGTGGTACGAAATTGCCGGCATCACATCGCACCCTACACGCGAGCGTTGGGAGGGCGGATTTGGCGGCATGTGCTTGCACAGCATCGTCCAGGATCCGACTTCTGCCGACCGAATGTGGGTCGGCATATCGGCGGCTGGGGTCTTCGGAACCGACGACGGAGGGATGTCGTGGCAACCGCTGAATAAAGGTGTCCGTGCCGACTTCATGCCCGAGACATACCCAGAGGTCGGACAGTGTCCGCATAAGGTTGTGATGCATCCCGCAAAGCCTCAAACGCTGTATCAACAGAATCATTGCGGAGTGTTTCGCAGCGACGATGGCGGTCGAGAATGGGTCGATATCAGCGAAGGGTTGCCTTCGAGGTTTGGATTACCGATGGCGATCCACGGGCAGGATCCAGACACGGTCTACGTGCTTCCTGAAGACAAGGCCGTCGGAGACCAACTCGGAGGCGGCATGCGATTTGTAACCGATGGGAAGTTCCGCCCGTTTAGGAGTAGAGATGCAGGCCGAAACTGGGAACCGTTGACAAATGGATTGCCCCAGAAGAACGCGTATCTTCACGCGATGCGTGACGGGATGGCAACCGATGCATTTGATCCAGGGGGAGTCTACGTCGGTACGAGTACGGGGCAGCTGTTTTTCAGCAGAGATGAAGGGGATAGTTGGGAACTATTGGCGGACTATCTACCACCAATAAACTCGGTCGAAACCGCCAAATTCGACTGATTCAGCGGCTTTGAAGACGTCGTCGCGCTTCGTAGGTTGAATATTCAACCATTGCGGCTAGTCCTTCGCCCTTCCCCATCGAGAGTTGTCGCCCAAAGATGCGATGAACTATGTCAGGAGGGACGCTTGCGACTTGATCTACCGGTTGACCCGAAAGGGTTTCGTCGAGGATGACGCCCATGGCACGCGCCGAGATGCCCAAGGGATTTTCGACGGCGTAATGGAACTTCAACGTGCCGTCATCTTGGTCTTGAGCCCAAACAAACGCCTCCGATTCGCATTTCGGCACTCGACGATTTTCTGGGAACGGGCGAGTTGCGATAACTTCGGGGACTTCCGAGAATTCGTCTGAAAGCTCGAGCAGGTATTGCGCTCGTTCCACCCTATCGAGGCCGTCGAGCTCCTCGAGCATTTTTGTGAGTGGACTTGGGATGTTGTCCATCGTGGGGAGATCGGATAGCCGCGGGCACCAGTGCTAAAGCGCCCGCGGCTTTCCGTCGACTTTCGTCGGACTATTTCTCGATCGGTACGCCGACTGAGTTGCCCCACTCCGTCCAGCTACCGTCATAGTTCTTGACGTTGCCGTAACCGAGAAGGTTGGTGAGAACGAACCAGGTATGGCTAGAGCGTTCGCCTATGCGACAGTAAACGATTACGTCGTCGTCCGAGTCGAGCCCGGCGTTACCCTCATAAATGTCGCGTAGAGCGCTGGCATCCTTGAAAGTACCGTCTTCGTTGGCGGCCGTTGCCCAAGGGACGTTTGCCGCACCCGGAATGTGTCCACCGCGCAGGGCCCCTTCATTCGGGAAGTCGGGCATGTGGAGTCGCTCACCGCTGTACTCTTCGGGGCTCCTGACGTCGATCATTTGACCGGAGATCCCGATGTGCGTCAAGACGTCGTCGCGGAAGGCACGCACCACGGAGTCGTCTCGCTCAGGGGCGTTGTAGCTCGCCGCTGCGACATTTGGAGCCTCGCGGGTGAGTTCACGACCCTCGGCTTCCCACTTCAACCGACCGCCATCCATGATCTTGGCGTTGGTGTGGCCGAAGAGCTGAAATATCCACAACGCGTAGCATGCCCACCAGTTGCTGCGGTCTCCATAGAGGACAACCGTGGTGTCATTGGAGATGCCTTTCGACGACATAAGGCTGGCGAAACCGTCACGGTCGAGATAGTCGCGACGCAACTGGTCGTTCAAGTCGGCCGCCCAGTCGATTTCGACCGCGCCGGGGATGTGCCCGGAGGGGTACAGCAGTGGGTCTTCGTTTGATTCGACGATTCTCACGCCATCGTCATTACCGTGCTTGGCGACCCAATCGGTCGACACGAGCGCGTCGGCGTTGGCGTAACCCCGGGAGTTGATGTCGGACATTATTTCTCTCCTGAATACATTTGGCGCGGAACATTTGCTGTGTGCGCCGAAGCCCTGAAATGGGATGGCTCTACACGCGTGCGGTCGCGCACCAGTTCGATTTAGTTTGGTCTGAGTTGATTCTATGCTAAAGAGGTTTGCGAAGTACGAAATCGTGCAATTGAAGATGTCTTCACAGCCAGAATGCGCGGCGCCCTCGGGGATTGGCGAGGCATAGTGGCGGACTCATCGACGGAACCTAAACGGACGAAATCGGTCCGACGCAACCGCTTCTCGATCGTTTCGCTCATTCCGACGGTCTATGCGCCAGCGTTTTTGCTTGCGGTTGGCCAAGGGGTGTTGATCCCGGTGTTGCCAGTCTTCGCCAAGGACGAATTTCTTGCGACGGAAGTGTTCATCGGTCTCGCAGTCGGCGCAAAGCACCTCGGTACGCTCGCATTCGACGTCCCGGCTGGCATTTTGGTTTCACGCTTCGGGATGTGGCGCACGATGTTGGTTGGTATCGGTCTGTTCGCGGTTGCGGCTGTTGCGGCGGCGAACAGTCCGAACTTCACGTTCCTTTTCGTCGCCCGATTTGCAGCCGGAGCAAGCTTTGCCTTCTGGATGATTTCTCGGCACGCATTTATCGCGGGCGCAGTTCCCACTCGCCATCGCGGCAAAGCGCTGTCGCTGTACGGTGGAGTAGGACGCGTCGCGGCCATCATCGGACCCATTCTCGGTGGCGTGCTAGCGGAATACGTGAATATCCGAGCACCGTTCTACGTTCAGGCAGCGATCGCCATACTTACCGGGATTTTCGTGCTTTACGCCATGAAGAAAACCGGTGGCGACAAGGTCGATCCGCAAGGTCACCGTAACGTTGTAGCCAGTGTCGGCTCGACGCTATCAGCTCATCGGCATGACTTCATGACAGCCGGGTTGGTCGCCGTCATCCTTCAATTTATCCGCGCTGCGAGAGAGTTCCTGATTCCGGTTTGGGGCGATGAGATGGGACTCAGGACTGACCAGATCGGTTACGTTGCCAGCGTGTCGTATGCAGTGGATTCGACGATGTTCCCGATTGTTGGCTGGACTATGGATCGCTTCGGTAGGAAATATGTTGGCGTGCCGGCGTTGGTCGTCATGGGCATCGGATTGTCACTATTGCCATTCGCAGATGGGATGACGATGCTGATGATCGCCGGCATCGTGACTGGCTTGGGCAATGGCCTCAGCAGCGGGTTTGTGTTGACCTTGGGATCGGACTTAGCGCCGTTAAACGACCCAGGAGAGTTTTTAGGAGTTTGGCGGTTCATATCCGATGTTGGTGGTGCCGTAGGGCCACCACTGATCGGGGGTATCGCCCAGATCATGGCGTTGGCAACCGCGACTTGGTTCACCGGTGGGATAGCCGGCCTCGGTGCGTTGGCGTTGGTTAC
This sequence comes from uncultured Dehalococcoidia bacterium, assembly GCA_951812795.1. Classification (GTDB taxonomy): domain Bacteria; phylum Chloroflexota; class Dehalococcoidia; order Lucifugimonadales; family Lucifugimonadaceae; genus Bin127. The sequence goes on along the minus strand of OX638325.1, from coordinate 340,580 downwards.
GCTGGTGAAAGAAACGGTTGCGCGACGGCGGTTGCGGCGGCGTTAAGCGAGAACGGGACTAACCTATTCCCTGCTCTGCCAACAAGGCGTGGAGATCGCTGATGCAAACAGAGTCGCCTTCCAAATCGCGGCCGTCTACGAACTCTTTACTCTCGCCGCTCATTCCCTCGACGGCACCGACCGCTACGATATCCCTGACCATCTGTTTGGCCTCTTCGACGCTCGGCAACAGGTTGATGTGGTGTTTGATCGAGAGCGCGGCGACAAGCCCATAGCCGCCCCAATTCGAGCAGCTGGCGATGATGAGCTCGGTGGTTGTCGTGACGCACGGATTCTTGGGCAAGAACTCGTGTTCGATGGTAGGGATGACGTTCTGGAGGTTACCCATACCGATCTCGTTGCCGCCATCTCCGATGCCTATTGAGTACGGATGCTGGTCGAAAAGGTGGTCGATTTTGGCGTTGTATGGGGTGAAATCGACGCCTCGGAAGTTGCGGTAGGTGCCATCGCCGACAAGCCCGGCCCGTTCGATGGCGATGAGCGCACTCGGTGAATGCTCCTGAACGAGTTCGTTGGCGAAGTTAGCGGATTCGAAGTGATTGGTAATGGGAAACTCAATGACCTCGTGATCGGCGATCGACCGCACGACTTCCGATGACAATTCATCGGTGACGTAGGCGATCTCGTTACCGAGCTTGGCTAGCGCGTTGCCGAGAGTGACGGCACCGGGAGGCCCATCGGTCTCGGTCGCTTCAGCGGCCATGATGTAGAAACCGGTGACGATGAATATCTTACCCGGGTGGTCGAGGAGTAGGTCCGCGCACCGCGCGACGTAATTTTGCGGCATGTGCGGTTTGAGGGCCGTCATGCCTCGAATGTCGTCCTGTAAGACGATGTCTTCGATTTGGGATATCGGGTCGTTATCGATCATCGTTCTGGCTTTCTTATTCAATGTCCACTTGGGTTGTCGCTCGGAAAATGCCCTACATAACCGCCAAGTCTTCGTCGTGCAAGTCGGTTACGAACATGTATCCGGGGGCGTGCGTGATCATTAGCTCGGGTTGCGACGCCATCGCCACAGCTTGAGGCGTTACGCCGCACGCCCAAAACATCGAGACATCGTCATCGGATTGTGGTTCCCAAGCGTCACCAAAATCGGGATTAGAAAGATCTGTGATGCCAATCTCAGCCGGATCGCCGATGTGGACCGGAGCTCCGTGAACGGCCGGGAATCTCGACGTCGCCTGCACTGCCCTGACGACCTTTTCCCGCGGTACCCAACGATGAGTCACGACCATCGGCCCGCCGAACGGACCCGCCGGTGCAGTTTCGATGCTGGTCTTGTACATCGCGACGTTTTTGTCGGTGCCGTAATACGGAAGATGGACGCCGTTGCGGATGAGAGCGTGCTCAAAGGTGAAGCTGCAACCGAGTAGGAAGGTCACCAGATCATCTCGCCAGATCTCGGAGATGTCGTTCGGTTCCTCAACGAGTTCGCCGTGGCGGTAAACCCGATACATTGGCACATCGCTTCGGATGTCAGAGCCGCGTGCGGATAGAACGGCCTCCGTCTGCCCGGCCTCCAGCACTTCGATGACTGGACACGGTTTGGGGTTACGCTGACAGAACACCAAAAAGTCAAACGCGAGGTCTTTCGGTAGGATAGCAACGTTCGTCTGGACGATATCCGGTGCGGCACCTGACGTGGGCTGGGCGAATTCACCGATTCGGGAAGCCATTCGGACATCTTTGCCGCTCATCTTGGTTGTGTCCATTACCGTCGCAATCATGTTGAATCTCCATCTTGAAACGTCGTCAGCGGTTCGGCATTTGGATAAAGTCTATTCCCAACACAGCAACGGTGCGCGGCTCTGGCCGTTACTAAGTTGAATCGGCAAGACTTTGGAGAATAATCATGTCGTTGAACGTCGGGTTGGCAGGATATGGGCGCCGCGGACGTTGGCACGTACGGGCGATTGATGGGATCGAAGGAGCGAGAATCGCCTCGATTTCTGATCCAGTCGAGACTTCCCGTGCCGCCGCGGCTTCGGAACTTACGGACGTATCGACCTACGCTTCGGTCTCGGAAATGGTGGACTCTGGCGATGTCGATGCAGTGATTGTGGCTGCTCCAGCGCAATTGAACGGAGAGGTCGCGTTAGATGCCATCCGCCGCGGCATCCCGGTGATGATCGAAAAACCTCCGGCAATGTCCACGACTGGTCTATTCGAGATGATCGACGCAGCACATTTCAGCGGATCGAAGGTCATGGTTGCGTTCAATCGACGATTCAACCCGTTAATCCGAGCCGCGATAGACGTTATCAAGGAAACCGGGCCCCTGCGTCAGATCGTCGCCGAGTTTCACAAGGACATCCACGAATTCACAGATGATCCCAGATTTTCGTCCTCGATGTTCGATTTCATGTTGCTTGAATCACCGATCCACTCCGCCGATATCGTCGCTCATTTCGCAGATGCGAACGTCAAAGACATCCATGCCATCGTCAAACGGACATCGAGTCCATATCGAGACGTTCACGCTGCGTTGATCGAGTTTGAAAATGATGTGGTCTGTCAGTTCACATCTGCATACACCGCTGGCGGCAGGCTAGAACGGTACGAGTTGCACGGCGAATACGTCTCCGTGTACCTCGAAGGCGTCAACCAAGGTTGGGTATTACGCAGCGGTGAACGAACCGAATTGACGGTGCCAGATGGCGCGGAAATTGATACCGTAGCCCAGGCGCGGCATTTCGTCGCCAGCGTTCTCGACGATATCGAATACCCACCACCAGCGGCGACACTTGAGTCGTCGATCACTACACTCCGGCTGTGCGAAAATATCCTAGATAGCATAGATATGTCGCAATCTCAACAGTGATAAACGAGTTATGGCCACAGCTGAACAATACCGATCGACCTCAACCCACCTTTTCGACCAAGCAATGGTCGAATTGGAGGCGGGTGACCTCATCCAAGCCTCCGAAAAGTTGTGGGGTTCGGCTGCACAGGCGCTGAAATGTCTTGCTGAAAGTCGCGGTTGGAAGCATGATTCCCACGCGCAGTTTTTCAACATCATGGCTGCGCTGCGTGAGGAAGCCCAAGGCGTCGAACTGAGGCGGTATTTCGATGCAGCATCGCAACTGCACACTAACTTCTATGAGAACTGGTTGGACGAGGCAGCAATCCGGGAACGAGCTTCGGATGTGCGCCAATTCATTGTGGAGATCGATCTTTTGACAAACCGAGATTGAAGCGATCGAGACGCTGAAGTTGGGCGAAGATATCCTAGATAGCGTAAATATGCAGCAATTTCAACAGTGATAAGCGAGCTATGGCGACAACTGAACAATACCGATCGACCTCGACGCACCTTTTCGACCAAGCGATGATCGAATTGGAGGCGGGTGACCTCATCCAAGCCTCCGAGAAGTTTTGGGGATCCGCGGCGCAAGCGTTGAAATCCGTTGCTGAGCGTAGGGGATGGAAACACAACTCGCACGCACACTTCTACAACATAATGGCTCAGATCGAGGCAGAAACACAATCAGCCAGTCTTCGCCGTGACTTCGGTAGCGCTGCGGAATTGCACACGAACTTCTACGAGAACTGGTTGGACGAAGATCAGATCCGACGCCGCGTCGTAGATGTGCGCCATTTCATTGAGCAATTGAACCATTTCGATTGATGTCGCTTACGAGGGGTGTAGACTCGTGCCGACGAAACAATCCACCTCTCCGGAATCAGTGACATGAAGATAACGCGCGTTGATCAGTTTTCACCTCGACAGCGGACTCGTCTGGTTCGCATCACGACGGACTCAGGTATCGAAGGTTGGGGCGAGAGCACGCTTGAAGGCAAGCATCTTTCGGTTCCGGCCGCGATCGAAGAGTTTTCGGGCTATCTGATAGGCAAAGATCCGCTACGGATCGAGCATCACTGGCAGCAGATGTACCGCTCGTCGTTTTTCCGTGGCGGCGCACACAACATGTCGGCGATCGCCGGAATCGATGCCGCGCTCTGGGATATCGCAGGAAAGCATTACGGCGTGCCGAGCTACATGCTTCTGGGCGGCAACGTGCGTGACCGAATCCGCGTCTATGCCCACTGGGGCATCCGCGACATGTCAGAAGAGTCTCTCGAACAAGCTCGGAATCGTCTGGAGATGTTGAGTGCCATGGGTTACACGGCCTACAAAGCCGGTCCTCCTGGATTCTGGCGCGCACATGAACCGCCTTCCCGAATCGACGAATTCGTCGAAATGGCGTACACGATGCGCGAGTGGGTCGGAGACGATGTTGAGTTGTGCTTCGACTTTCATGGGAAGATGGCTCCGGGAATCGCCATCGAGGTCTGCAATGAACTCAAAGGGATGCGGCCGATGTTCGTCGAAGAACCGGTGCCGCAGGAAAACGAAGATGCTCTGAAGCTAGTGTCAGATCATGTGCCCTTCCCGATCGCCACCGGCGAACGTCTGTTGTCGCGATGGGAGTTCCGGCGCGTCATCGAACAGCAATGCGTTTCGCTTTTGCAGCCGGACGTGGCCCATTGCGGCGGTATTACAGAACTGAAGAAGATCGCCAACTACGCAGAGATTTATTACCAGCACATCATGCCGCACTGTGCCATCGGCCCGTTGGCGTTGGCCGCATGCATGACGGTCGATGCCGTGGTACCCAACTTCTTGGTTCAAGAGCAGGTCGATCAGGCATTGGGCAACGGCATCATCAAGAATGACTGGCAGGTCAAAGATGGCCATATCGAGTTGTGGAACACGCCAGGGTTGGGCGTGGAAGTTGACGAAACCGAAGCGATGAAGGTGTTTGATGGCGAAGCCACCGGATATCACCGAGAGCTTGGTGGTGAGTCGTACTTCGCAGATGGTTCCGTAGCCGATTGGTAAACGGCTCAGCTGGATTTGGAGAATGGTTTGAACCTAGAAATCGCCATAATCGGTGGTTTGATCGGAACATTCGCATCCATCGTAGTACTTCAGGTTTGGGAAGTGGCCCGACCATCGGAATCTCACATGGGGATTGTTTCGCTTATCGGATCAGCCTTTACGCGAAAAACGTTTGGCCAGCAACTAATCGGTCGGTTCGTATTGCTTGTCATTGGCGTCTTGTACGGCATATTCACATCCGCGGTGATTTATGCCTTTGAGGTCGAAGCCACGGCTTGGCTATACGGCGTATTCGTTTCCGTGTTCCTCTGGGTGTTGACTGGGATAAGCCTGACGTATTTCAGGTTGTTACACCCGCGTATCCGCAGCGAAGAGATCAAGGCGCCCGGGCCGTTCGCGCTCGGTTACTCACGGCAATATGCTGCCGTGCTTCTGATCGCGCACCTGATTTTCGGTTTCGTGTGCGGCGCTGTTTACGGCAATATCGCGTGATTACGCGAATACGTTGCCGCCGTATGCTGACTTGAGAAGGTCGCCTTCTTCGAATCTGCTGAAACGTAATGGATTCAAGTCAAACGTCGTAACATCCGCTTTGGAAACAAGCTCTGCCATAGAAAGGCCGATTGCTGGCGACATCTTGAATCCGTGTCCCGAAAATCCCGCACCGACAACGAGATTCTCGACACCGGGAACGTGATCGATCACGGGGTTCCAATCAGGAGTGACGGTGAACAGACCTGACCAACCGCCCGCCCAAGTCACGTTTTCGTATGCGGGTATGATCTCGGAGATTCGAGTGATTGTTTCGATGGCGACATCGGTGTCGACACCTTGGTTGTAGGTGTCGCGATCCACGGGGTCTTCGCGGTAACCGGCCAATGAGAAGCCCGGTGTATCTGGTCTAGCCGACAGTCCCGACACGCTCTCCGCGATTGTGGGATGGAAAGGATCAGCGTTGTCGCTGAACTCGCTATCGTGTTGGAGCCGGACGACTTGATGCCGTACTGTGTGGAGTGGGAGCGGCGCACCGACGTTTTCCAGGAATTCCATATTCCACGGGCCGGCTGCCAACACGACCCGATCGGCGAATATGTTGCCTTGATCGGTTTTGACGCCGATCGCCCGTCCGTGATCGACCATTATCTCGGTGACGGTCACCCCTAACCTGACGGTCGCTCCACGGTTTCGCGCGGAGTTGGCGAAACCACGGGTAACCAGATGCGAGTCGGCGAAACCCGATTTCCGCTCCCAGACGACGCATTCGGTGTCGGGAAATCGCATGTAAGGCCATTGTTTCTCGGCTGCATCGACATCGAGGACCTCCGTGTCGATGCCAATTGATTGGCCTAGTTCGACGTTCTGGATTGCCGCGCGTTTGTTACCCGGTCCAGGGACGAGTATCCACTGGTTCTCGCGGTAGCCGCTCGGCGAGCCGGTGATTTCATCGAAGTTGCCCATCACGTCCCTGCTCCACCATGCCATCTCACCGGTGACGCGGTTGGAGTAGTGCATCCTGAGGATGGTCGTCGAACGTCCGGTAGAGCCCGATGCCAACGTGTCACGTTCGAGGAGAATGGAGTCGGTGATACCGAGGTCGGCAAGGTAATGCAGAGTAGCGCAACCCATCACGCCGCCGCCGATTACGACGGTGTCGAAGGTTTCGCTCATCGCGCGTGTCCTCCCTGATTCGTAATCCGTGTTTTCAGGACACCTTAGGTCTCGTTGATGTCCACGGTCGCGCCAACTCGTAAGCTCGTGATGCCCTAAAAACAAGGGGGTCGTCGTTGATCGGGCCAATGATCTGCAGTCCCAAAGGCATACCGCTGTCGCTGAAGCCGCATGGCACCGAGGCGCAGGGGTTCCACAAGATGTTCCACAGTGCAGTGAACGGGATCGCAGAAGGGTTGGCGATGCCCTCTTCAAGCCTGTGACCGCCTACTACCATCGGCGTCTGTCGGTGCGGCCACGCCTCAACTGCCGTGGTCGGCGTTACCAGCAGGTCGAATTCATCAAAGAGCTGCCCTACTTGAATGCGATGGGTCTCGGCTTGACGTAGCGAGACTGCGTAGTCGGCTCCGGTTACGCCATATCCAGCGTTAACCATCTCCATTGTGTAGTCGGTTAAGTCGACGTCAGGGTCTTCCGCAAGATGTCCGTACATCGCCACTTGACCAGCCGTCCAGATTTTCCACCAATACTCCGCGGGCACCGGATCGAAATTGATGTCCGCGTTGACTACGGTAGCGCCGGCGTCCTCCAATCCTTTGAGCGCCTCCTCGGTGACCCGAGCGACATCGTCGTTGACGTAGGCGTAACCGAGGTCCATCGAGAATCCGACTTTCATTCCCTTGATGCCGTCCTCCAGCCCGGCAATGCAATCCGGCACCGATGATTTGAGCGAACCGGGGTCACGTGGATCGTGCCCTGATATGGCCATGTGCATGATGGCTGAAGATCGCACGTCTTGTGACATGGGACCAGTCGTGCTGGTGCAGTTGTAGGAAGGCATGGAACGCCCGCCGAAACGTGGGGTACGGCCATGGGTAGGTTTATGGCCGAAGATCCCAGTGAATGAGGCCGGCAACCTTACAGATCCACCGCCATCGGTCCCACTTCCCAGCGAAAACATCCCTGACGCGATCGCCGCTGACGTGCCGCCGCTCGACCCCCCGGGGTGTCGCGTGACATCCCAAGGGTTATTCGCGGACGGAAACAGATCGGTGAATGTCTCGCCGCTATTGCCGAACTCGGGAGCGTTTGTCTTGCCGAGTATTACCGCGTCTGCGGCCCGCAAGCGCTCAACCACCGCCGAGTCAAAGTCCGGTACCCAATCAGCGAATGCGGTGCATCCAAGAGCTGTCCGTAGCCCATTCGTTACTTCGAGGTCCTTGACGCCGATGGGGACACCCAGAAGCGAGCCGGTTGGCTCACCAGAGGATTGTTTGCGGTCGCACTCTGCCGCAGCCGCGAGGGCCCCTTCTGCGTCGATGGTGACGAATGCGTTGAGTTTTGAATTCAAATTGTCGATTCTTCGCAATGAAGCCTCGGTCAATTCGACGGAGGTGATTTCGCCGTCCGTGATCATCCGACGCTGCTCATGCGCCGGCAGAAACATTAGTTCGCGGTCGTTCATGGTGGCCTCTCAGAGGATTGATGTGGAGATTATTGGGGGTATCAGCGTCGCCTCGATGGTATCTGCATTTCGATAACCGATTTCAGCTTCGTGAGCTCGGCCAAATTCTGTTTGCGCATCATCGGTTTGCTGAAGATGCCGGTAATCGCAAACATGATCGAGGTAAACGTGCTGTCCGAGAACGCGGTGCGCGTCATCCGAAACAGAGAGCCGTTCGACGATGGTTGGCAGAGGTACTCGGTCCGAATCGGATAGTTACCTTCGATGGTGTGAAATTCAAAAGCGCCGTCGCGAGGATCGCACACATCGACTTCCATCACGATCTCATTCTCCTTGCCCGCGTACTCGTAGAGCATGTCCCAAGTGTCTTCAGGGCGAGGAATTGCTGCTTCTTGCCGTCGAATCCAGTCGGCGCGTCGAACGCCATTCATCCAATAGACCATGTTGCCGGGTTCGACTACCCATAGGAACGCGTCCTCCGCACTCACGTCGAGGTATATCTCGACGGTGGTTGAGATTTCAGCCATGTCACGTTACCTTGCTTCGCCTTGCAGACTGCCCACTTGCAGACCGCCCACTTGCGGACCACCATGGGGATCGATTGATGGACCACGAGTTCAGTTCATGATCCCGCCACCGTTGACGTTTAATGCCTGACCCGTGATTTCGGACGCGTCGTCGGATGCCAAGAAAGCGACGACCTTGCCGATGTCTTCGGGGGTCTGCTCTCGGCCGAGCGGCATCGTGCCCTTTATCTGCATCTCGAAGATATCGCGGATCGACATGTCAGCAAGATCCGGGTTGAGTTCTTTGTGATTCTGGGCGATGGCCTGCCACATTGGAGTCCAAAGTCGACCCGGGCAGACCGCGTTCACGTTGATATTGAACTGCCCGATGTTCATGGCTAGCCAATGCGTCCACTGGATAGCCGCCGCTTTGGAGACCATGTACGGACCTTGGACATTGCCGCGTCCCTCGTCCGGGACGCCGCGCGGCGCGCGCCCGCCGTGCGAAGCGATGATGACGATTTTTCCGTACCTCCGCTCCTTCATGTGATCAACTACGGCATCCGAGGTGTTGACGACTCCGCGCACGTTGACGTCCCACGTCATATCCCAGTCCTCGGCGATGTAATCTCTCCGCGACATGAAGGTCGGACCGCCAAGAACGCCGGCGTTGGGCACGCAGATGTCGAGTTTGCCGAAGGTTTCGATAGCGGTCTGCGCCACTTCGGAAATCGAATCGATGTCGGTAACGTTGCCGCCCGCAGCGAACGCGTTGCCGCCGCCCTCGTTGATTTCCGCCGCGACTTGCTCGGCAGATTCAGCGTCGATATCTGACACACATACTTCCGCACCTCTTGAGGCCAAGGTCATACTTATGCCCCGTCCAATTCCTCTGCCACCGCCGGTGACCAATGCACTTCTGCCCTCAAGTTGCTGTGATGTCGATTTCGCCATAAATTGTCTCCCGTATGCTGTTCCGGTGGCTGTATCATTCAGTCTGCGTAAATGATACGGCAAACCAGTTATTCGGCGAGGTATCGATGGTGTCAATTGCAGAGTCGGCGAAACTAAAAGCCCGGATCTTGGCGGATGTGTATGGTCATGTATTGGATCGACCGGTGGTCTATACGCAGGGGGTCTCGCTAACGGCACGACTACAACTCTCGGCGTTGGACTGCGAGTACCCAGACCCGAGATCTGAGATTGAGGCGGTGACGGCAGAGTATGTCGACAATCCTGATGCCGTCTTCGCACCTAGCGATGGCACTGCCAACTTTGCCGGCGTCAATTGGGCATCGTCACTGGCGGATGACGCGCGCTATCGATGGTTGTTGATCGCAACTGCCGATCGTTTCATGGAGCGGGAAGACGATGGGTTCTCGAGCATTTTGGATCGCGATTTCAGGGTCGAGGACATGTTCTTCGCAGGAACGATTCTGCGACGCGCTACTGAGTTGACCGGTGACGACTCATACGTCGGACTGGCAGCCGATTTCATGCTCGAATGTGCCGATCGGCTGTTGCAACCTAGCGGGTTGTATTGGCATTGCCTGTCATCGCCCTATGTTTGGGGACGAGGAAACGGTTTCGCAGCATTGGGTCTCGCCGAGACTCTTGTCGGCTACTCGGGAACCGAACGTGAACGATTGGTCGCGCGACACATCGAGCACCTTTCAGGACTGAGGGCATTCCAAGATCCGGAATCCGGCATGTGGCGACAAGTCATCGATGATTCTGATTCTTACCTGGAGCATAGCTCGACGAGCATGATCGGTATATCGATTGCGCTTGGAATCAATCACGGTTGGTTGACAAGAAACGACTGGGGCGGGGTGCTTGCCAACGCGTGGCGTGGTGCGGCCGAAGGGATCGATGAGGATGGCGGGGTGCGCAGGGTCTGCGTCGGGACTGGCCCGTTGGCGAGTCTCGATGACTACCTGATTCGTGACTCGGTTACCGGGCTAGACGATCGCGGGGGCGCTATGGGGCTATGGTTCGCTGTTGAAATGATGAAATCTGGGCTATGAGTGCGGATTGATCTCCGCAATTGCCAGGGTTTGGGGCAGTCGATCTTTACACTGAAACTATGCGGTGTTTCCACTGGCACCGTCTTATCTTCACGAAACCGCAACAGCCTAAGGTCGGCAAGTCAAATTGAAACGCAACCTCGATAACATCAGCTTGGACACCGTCGTCAGCCTATGCAAGAGGCGAGGGTTTATTTTTCAGAGCAGCGAGATATACGGAGGAATCGGTAGCCTTTACGACTACGGACCAGTTGGGGTAGAACTCAAACGCAACGTCAAGGACCAGTGGTGGAAGTCGATGGTGCGCGACCGCGAAGATGTGGTGGGCATTGACGCTTCGATCCTGATGCACCCGGACGTTTGGGTTGCCAGCGGCCACGTTGACAGTTTCACTGATCCATTGGCGGAGTGCAAAGAGTGCCATAGAAGGCATCGCTCCGACTTGCTGGAATCCCACGGTTGCCCGGACTGTGGCGGTGAACTTAGCGAACCACGTCATTTCAACCTCATGTTCCGTACCCGCATCGGTCCGGTTGAAGGCGACGACAACATCGTCTACCTGCGCCCCGAGACGGCCCAAGCGATGTTCGTCGATTTCGACAATGTGGTGAACAGTAGCCGAGTTCGGATACCGTTCGGAATCGCGCAGCAAGGCAAGTCGTTCCGAAACGAGATAACGCCCGGAAACTTCACTTTCCGAACGCGCGAATTCGAGCAGATGGAGATGGAGTATTTCTGTGAACCCGGCACTGACGAGGAGTGGCATCGGTACTGGATAGACTTTTCGTCGGATTGGTTCACCGGACTTGGCCTCCGCCGGTCGAAATTGCGGGTGCGCGAACACGAAGCGGACGAACTGCCCCACTACTCCAAAGGTAGTGCCGACATCGAGTTTCTGTTCCCTTGGGGATGGGGCGAGTTGGAGACGATTTCCAATCGCACCGACTACGACTTGAAAGCCCATATCGAAAAATCGGGCAAAGACCTGTCGTACTACGACCAACCGAACAATAAGCGCTACGTACCGTTCGTTGTCGAACCAGCTATGGGTGCCGACCGATCGGCGCTAGCGTTCCTAGTCGATGCGTATGACGAAGAGGAAGTCAACAACGATAAACGTGTTGTTCTGCGATTTCACCCGAACATCGCACCATACCAAGTTGCTATCTTGCCGTTGAGTCGCAACCCGAAGTTGACGCCCAAGGCTGGAGAGGTCTATGACTTGGTGCGTTCGGGCTTCAGCACGCAGTACGACGAGACGCAGAGTATCGGGCGACGTTACCGTCGTCAAGACGAGATTGGTACGCCGTTGTGCGTGACCGTCGACTTCGAGACAGTGGAGTCGGACGATGCGGTTACCATCCGGCACCGCGACACGATGGCGCAGGTTAGGGTCCCGGTCTCCGGATTGAGGCATGCGTTGCAGGATCAGCTTGACGGTATCGCCGCAGACGTTCTGTCAGAATGACCGGATTGATTGCGGGGATCGACCATCGGAAACTCTCGATCATTTCGACACGTATCATCTAATAGAAACACGCTGAGTCCGAATGGCGGTGAGAAGATGAAATTGCGTTTGCGTCGTTTACCAAGCGCTAGACTGATTGCATCGTTTGGCGCGTTGGTCGCGGTAGCGTTGGTAGTCGCATGTGGCAGCGACACCGAACCAACTCCACAACCTCCGACTCCCGCCCCAACGGTCGCAACCGAGCCGGAGTCTCCGGCTGCAGAGACGGTGCCGACGGGAATGCCAGACTCCTTCGAATCGGCGATCATCGACGGGCTAGGAGACGTAGACGGGTTCCAAGGTACGACTTTTGCTCATGGCACTTTTGACACCAGTCAACTGGTCGGCAAACCGATCGTCATCAATTTCTGGTTCCCCTCTTGTCCACCATGCCGCGCCGAGTTGGAGCATTTCGAAAACGTCTACCAACAATTCGGCGCACCCTCTGGCGGAAACGTTGAGTTCGTCGGCGTTCAGCAACTTGGCCTCGATTCAATAGAAGACGGCGCGAATCTCTTCGAGGAGCTCGGTGTGACCTTCCCGGGTTTGCCCGATAACAACTCATCGATCCAGATCGGTTACAACATATTTTCGTACCCGACCACTGTTTTTCTCGATCACAACCACAATGAGCATCGGGTTTGGCAAGGTGCCATTGACGAGGACAATTTAGTTGAGATCGTTCGGGAGATTTCTGAGGGCGCGACCTCGGCGATCGATGATGGTCAAATTCCGGCCGAAGGCGATGCAGTCGCAGTGCCATTAGTCGCTAACGATTCGAGCGGCGCTGAAGTCGAGTTGGCCGAACCTGAAATCGTGTATGCCAGCACTGAGATATTCACGGGTTTCGGTGATGCACCAGGGTTCAAAGGTGACACATTTCACCACGGGTCATTCGATCTCTCCGAACACGAAGGTAAACCAGTAGTCATCAACTTCTGGTTTCCGTCGTGTCCCCCTTGTCGAGCCGAGATTCCGAACTTTGAGCACGCTTATCAAACGATGGGAACGCCCGGCACCGATGAGGTCGTCTTCATTGGGGTCCAAGCCGTAGGTTTCGACACTGCTGCTGAAGGTGTGGAGTTTCTGGGGAAAATGGGTGCCAACTACCCGGCAATCCCAGACGTCGGCAGTGCCATCCACATCGCCTACCAGATCACCGCGGCACCAACGACGTTTTTCCTAGACAGAGACCACAACGTCTTGAGCGTCCACCAAGGCTACATCAAACACAACCAGCTCCAAGACATCCTGGACGAGCTGACCAAGGTGTAAAGTTCGCCCGGGGCAAACTCGGACCCGTTCACAAATTCCCTTAGTCCAACTGCCTTAGACGCGGATCCAATCGGTCCCGCACCCAATCGCCTAAGAAGTTGAAGGCGAGAACGACGAGGAATATAGCGGAGCCGGGAAATACTGTTTGCCACCAGGCCTGTTCAACATACTCCCTACCCTCGGCAATCAATACACCCCAAGCTGGCGTTGGCGCGGGAATCCCAGCACCGATAAAGCTCAGCGAAGCCTCAGCTAGGATCAACTGTCCGACTCTCAGACTTGCAATCACGAAGATCGTGTTGACGAGACCTGGCAGAAGATGTCTAACGATGATGCGGAATGTCGAAGCTCCCGCCACCCGAGCAGCAGCCACGAAATCGCGTTGCTTGAGACTCAAAACCTCGCCGCGTAGATTACGAACGTATCCGCTCCAAGCAAGCAGTATCAACAAGAAAATAATGAGATTCAGACTTGCTTCGAAAATGATTACCGCAACCATGGCGAGCAACAGAAACGGCACCGCGTACCAAACATCGACCATTCTCATCAAGAATTCGTCGACTAATCCACCGTAGTATCCGGAAAGGACACCGATCGTCACTCCTAGGATCAGTCCGGAGAACAGCGCTACTGACGTGACGACCAACGAAATGCGGGCACCGTGGATGACACGGCTCAACACATCACGACCTACGTGATCCCCGCCGAGTAAGAAGCGATTGCCGGGATCCTTGCCCTGAGTACCTTCAGCGCGGAACATCGCTTGCGAAAAATCTTGGGTTGCCCAATATTCGGAATTTGAACCGAATATCCGCGGAGGCGCGTTCCGGAATCTAATGTCCTGCTCGATTTCGTCGTACGGCGCCAGTTGGTCCGCAAATACCCCACCGATTACGAGCGCCAACATAATCAAGCCGGGAATCAACGGCCATCGACGAAGGATGTACCACCCGTAAACCAACGAGAATCGATCTCGTCGACCTGTCGAGGTGGTTGCGCCCTGAACCGCGCCGGGTTCTTGTGCTGTGATTTCGGAAGCCATAACCTGTGTCAGGATGCGATCAGTAACGTATCCTCGGGTCGATTACTGCGTAGAGCACGTCAGTGACAAAGTTAACCGTCACAAAAACAACGGCGAAGAACAGCACGGTGGCGGTCAGGATTGGGAAATCGTTGTCTTGGACCGCCTGTATGGCGAGTCTTCCGAGGCCCGGCCACGAGAACACCGCTTCAATTACGACGCTGCCGGTAATCAATCCTGCCATCATGAGCGAGGAGACGGTCAATGGCGGGATAAGTGCGTTCCGGAATGCATGCTTCCAGATGATCGTCGTGCCGCCGACTCCTTTAGATCGCGCCAGCTTGACAAATTCGGAGTCGAGCACTTCCAACATTGCGGATCGCGTCAACCTCAAATAAACAGCGGCAGCACCCCAAGCGATAGCGAACGATGGCATAACGAAATATCGTAGGTTGTCCCACGAGAAGAAGAACTCATCCCCGGTACCTCGCGTCCCGAACGGTAACCAATTCAACTGTTTGTTGAATATCAGAATCATCATCAACCCTAGCCAGAATGTGGGCAAGGATTGCCCAATCAAGGCGTAGGCACGGCCCAAATAGTCCCAAATACTGCCTCGCATTACCGCTGACAACACGCCGAGTGGGACACCCATTATCGTGGCCAAAATCCAAGCCACGACGGCGAGTTGAACTGTCGCTCCCATCTTCTCACCCACAACCTTCGTCACCTGCTGTTCGGCCAGCAATGTTCTACCGAAATCGCCTCGCAACAAATCCGTCAGCCACAACAGATACTGCACCACTAGCGGCCTGTCGAGGCGCAACTTTTCTTTCAATGCCTGTTCTTGTTCTGGTGTTACTCCGTATCCTCCAGGCTTGGCGTAGAGCAACAATGGATCTCCCGCCGCTCGTGAAAGTCCGAAGACGATCGCGGTAGCCGCGAGAATCGAAAGTATGCCGGCGAAGAATCGCCGTATTAGGAACTTTCGCACTGGACTGCTCTATCTAGATGATGCGCTTCGGCGACGCGACCGATAGTAACGGTCGCGTCGCCGCGGAGGAACCTGCATTGTCTACCTGACATGCGGTTCGTCCCAATTCCTCACCGTTTTCAGCCACTCTGTTCCGAGCATCCGAAAACGATGAGGTTGGGAAGGATTACCTCGCCGGAACAATCAGTTCAGGTGAGGTGTACGGGGCCTGTGGACCAGGTCGCATATTCCATGAGGCGATTGCGTTCGGATTGTATGCCGAAACGAATGGAAGGGCGACGATACCGATCTTGAGTTGCTGTTCCCACAAGTAGTCGGCCAGCGCGACGTTGTACTCTTTGCGCTTCGCCGGATCTGACTCAGCGGCCACCTTTTGAACCGTTTCCAAGATGAACGGTATCTCCATATGACAGTTGAATCCTCCTCGAGTCAGGGTCGTCTCCTCTTCACCAGTCACCCAATCGTATGGCTTCCAAAGGTCTGAACGACACCACTGAATTGAAGGCGTCGTATTGCTTCTCGCCACCAAGCTTGGGCGGATGATGGAATAGGCAATTTTGATGACGCTCGTTTCGATGCCCAACTGGCTAATGAAACCGGCTGCAGCGTCAGCGATCTCGGTGAATTCAATTCGGGACGTGAAACCGTAGATCGGCATGTCGAAACGCTTGCCATCTTCGTCTCTCGGGTACCCGGCTTTGTCCAGGTACTCGTTGGCCATCACCGGGTCGTACGGAATCTTCCACTTGTCATCCCAGTCAGGGTCGACGATGTGGAACATGCCGACGTAGTACGGCGATGCGTTGTTGTTGTACAGCGACTCGTTGACCAGGTCTCGGTTAATCGACATCGCGATTGCCCACCTGACTAGCCGCGCTTGTTCCAAGTCATCAATGCCTTCCGGGTTGTTGCTATCGTCCGGGCTGAATGGGTTTCCGATCCACGGAATGTCGTGCACAAAGGTCACGGCCTGGGTCGGCTCGCCGGTTTTGACCTGCGTGGTTTCCCAGTAGTTACCCGCCATTTGGAGCGGCACACCGCTTTGACGGCCTGTGGTCAACGATTTGAAGCCATCGCGAGTAAGGGGACCGATTTCTCGAACAGGAAGGACCGCCCAGTCGGCACCACCGGATCGGAGAGCCGAAATACGAGCGACCGTCTCTGGGACGTCAATCAAGCGAAGTGTTGCAACCTCGGCTGTCTTGTCCCAGTGCGAGTCCTGGGCGATGAGTGTGGCGCTGTCTGATTGACGCCATTCCTCAACCATGTATGGACCAGTGGCGATGACGTTTTCCCGCATCCAGTCTGCGCCCATGTCGTCGTATGCCTTCTTCGAGAAGACGCCGAACGCGTCACCAGCTTGGTTGAACAGCAGAGTCGTCCAACGAGGTTCAGGGGCATTGAAGTTGAGCACCACGGTACGGTCGTCGGTGGCTTCCGCTTCGTCCATGAATGCGGCGAAGTCTCCAGCTTGCCCGTGGATACTCTCGGGCGTTACCGCGGCGTTGGTGTCGTTCAGACTCCACACGAAGTCGTGGGCAGTAAGTTCACCCCAACCACCGTGGAACTGCACGCCACTGCGAATCTTGACGGTTGCTTGGGAACCGTCGGGTGAAACTTCCCAACTCTCAGCGAGCCACGGGCCGACCAGCGTTCCATCGTCATTCGGACGGAACAGCTGCTCTGACACACCCCAATACATCAGCGATTCAGGTGCTTGCGATCGGTTGATGCCAACGCCCGGTGCTACGCCTTCGGGGATCATGACCAAGGTTCCTGCTGGGGATTCGGTCTCTGGTAGTTCTTGGCTTGCGGGCTCAGGGACGGCGGTCGGTGCGACTTCCTCTTCCGCCACCATGACCTCAACGGTCACGACTTTCTCAACCTCAACCTCTTTCTCGACCACCACCGTCTGTATCACGGTCTCGCCTTGTACCTGAACTTCTTTCTCGACGACGACGGTCTGGACAACGGTCTCACCCGCTACCTGAACCTCTTTCTCGACGACGACGGTCTGGACAACGGTCTCACCCGCTACCTGAACTTCTTTCTCGACGACGACGGTCTGGACAACGGTCTCACCCGCTACCTGAACCTCTTTCTCGACGACGACGGTCTGGATCACGGTCTCACCCGCGACCTCCTTCTCGACCACGACTGTCTGGATGACGGTCTCCGTGCCACCACACGCCCAAGCAGCGACAGCGACTAGTGCCGCAATCACTCCAATGAGGTATTTTGACCTGTTTATTAATTTCAAAGCAACGTACTCCTGTAGCCTGCGTGCCGATCGTTCTGGTTCGAGCGCAATGCATCGGCATCGAGTGGCGACACTCGCGGTTGCGACGAGACGCAACCAACTCAAATCTCGCCACTTTTTGCGTCAAACGATGCGCTCACTATATACCAAAAATCGCGACTTGGAACGGGATTGGGGATTCGAAACGACAATCAAGGACCAGCATCGCCAAAACGAACCAGCAACCTTGCCTTTGATTCAGCGGTGAATCTGAGCAAGGGAGGGTTTGTTATCATGAATTTCAGCGAGCCGTTGCCGATTCGTCTAGTGGTAGGACACCAGATTCTGGATCTGGGAGCGCGGGTTCGAATCCTGCATCGGCAGCCAACAACGCTGAGAGCACGGATTGCGAAATCTGGCTCGCGCACCATCACGGTGGCCCGTTCGTCTAGTGGCCCAGGACACGGCCCTCTCAAGGCTGAAACAGGGGTTCGACTCCCCTACGGGCTACCAATCCTCATCGCGGTGCTCTCTCTTTTCCCGATACCTTGGGTGGCCGTCAAAACGCGTTGAGGTAATATGCCGTCTTAAACAAGGCGTTAGTTTCGAATCGCGGAATCTCGGAGGAATCTATGCGGCAAGGGGGTATGCGTGGCGGTATGGGCGGCCCTGGATTCGGCGCGTTCCAAGAGGAATCTCGTAACCGACCGTTTCCCCGCGGCACGTTCAAGCGCGTCGTCAAGCTTTATGCCGACTACAAGGTGACCTTGGCGATTGTAGGGTTGCTCGTTCTCATTACCTCTGCCCTCGGCGTCATCACTCCCCTGTTGATCCAGCGAGTGATCGACGACGCTTTACCGCAGCAAGACATGAACCTCTTGATGTGGTTGATTGGAGGCATGGTCGCGGCGGCGGGGATCTCGGGAATTCTCAATTTCGCACAATCGCGACTGAATGCTCGAGTCGGCTTCAAGGTGATGGAGGATATGCGGCACACCGTATACAACCACCTCCTAAAACAACCGATCTCCTTCTTCTCCTCAACCAAGACGGGCGACATTCAATCCCGATTGGCCAACGATGTTTCAAGCACTCAACTCGTTCTGACCGACACAGTCGTAAACATCCTTTCCAGCGTCACGGTCGTTGCCGCTGCACTTGTCGCGATGTTGATACTTTCCTGGGAACTGACCATCGTTGCCGTCTTCACCATGCCGATATTCGCTTATCTTTCCCGCATCGTCGGTGCTCGTAGACGGAGATTGACGAGCCAGATGCAGCGCACGTTAGCGGATTTGACGGCAAAAACCGGGGAAACACTGTTTGTTTCCGGCGTCATAGTCGCCAAGACCTTTGGTAGAGAAGCTGAGCAACTCCGCGAGTTTCAGGAGACCAACACGAGCCTCACCGACGTCTCGATACGCCAATACATGACCGGTCGTGGTTTCTTCATCGTGGTTCAAGCATTCTTCACCATGGCACCCGCGTTCATCTGGCTGGTTGGCGGTATTCTAATCATCGACGGCAGCGACCGCGTGACGCTTGGCGATATCGTCGCTTTTTCGACCATTCAGGCGCGGCTCCTGTTCCCAATGGCGAATCTGTTGCAACGTGGAGTCGAAATCACGGGATCTCTTGCCTTGTTCGAGCGGATATTCGAATACATGGACATCAAGCCAACCATCGTCGACCCAGTCAATCCCAAGCGCCTCGATCCTTCAACCACGAAGGGCGAGGTAGCTTTCGACAACGTTTCCTTCACCTACCAGCAATCAGAACTCGAAATCATCGCGGCGCGGCATCGAGCGCAGGTTTCCCAATCCTCCTCAGGGCCTATCGGTCGTTCGTCGAACGCCCCAACCGTTGGCCAACCGGGAGGAGATGGACAGATCGGCACCGAAGCGCCAATTCCGACGACGATTGACGGCCCCGCCGGGCGAGGAAATGGGAGTCCGCAAGCGTCACCAACCAGGCTAATCGGCAGTGAAAACGAAAGCGAAACCGATGACGAGCTGTTCTCGCTCACCAACATCTCGTTCACCGCGAGAGCTGGTGAACTCACCGCGCTCGTTGGTCCGAGCGGTTCCGGGAAGACGACAATCGGATACTTGGCCTCCCGGCTCTATGACGCCAACCAAGGTGCGGTTCGAATCGATGGCGTCAACGTCAAAGACATTACGCACGACAATTTGACGCAGCTAGTCGGAGTGGTGTCGCAGAATCCGTTTCTTTTCCACGCAACCGTCCGCGAGAATCTTCTTTACGGGCGCCCTTCCGCGACCGAACCCGAATTGATCGAGGCCGCAAAGGCAGCACAGATCCATGACACGATCGCGGCGATGCCAGAGGGTTACAACTCGATTGTCGGTGAACACGGATACCGTCTATCCGGAGGCGAAAGGCAACGGTTGGCGATCGCGCGAGTGATCCTCGCCGACCCTCGCATATTGCTGCTCGACGAGGCGACAAGCGCGCTCGACACACTGTCGGAACGATTGATTCGCGAAGCGATTACAAGGCTCCGAGAAGGCCGTACCACGATCGCGATCGCTCACCGTTTGTCGACCGTAATCGCGGCCAACCAGATACTTGTCGTACAAGACGGGCGTATTCAAGCGCGCGGCCCTCACGACGAGCTAATCAACGAATCCAGTCTCTATCGACGGCTTTATGAAGAACAGTTCACTGTCGTGCCTGGCGTCCAGCCTATGCAATTCGACCAAATCACGCCGGCAGTTGCAAGCGCTAACTAACGGCACCAAACACCGTCGTCGTACCAATCATTTCTGACTATTACGTACGCCCCACCGGCGCGCACGGTCTCCGAAAACTCGTTTTCGATGTACAGATCGTAGTTCAGGTCAAAACGATCGTCTCGTCCTTTGGTGGCGACCGGATTCCGTGCGTCCAACATGTCAGGTGTCGTGTCCAACCGACTCAAGTATTCTCGGACATCCTCGGTGAAACGATCGATGTCACGCCGCGATCGATAGTTTGGGCTGCAGTTATGGAATGCAACTTCCCAATCACCGTTTCTGATCGCTGAGGTCTGACGATTGAACAGATCCACGATGTTCGCCTTTGCGGTATCGGTAAACGAAGGCGTCGGTGTCGCTTCGACGACATCGACAGGAATCGTCGGCGAGGCGAGGCTCCCAACCGTGCCACAAGCGGCTACGGCAACACAAACCGCCACGATAAACGGTACCGAGATCGATGTTTTGACAGAGTTTATTGTGCGTCGACTTTCGGGCTGTCTGGCGGCAACACGACCACGTCGTGTTCTTCTGCATGGACGCTACTCAACGCCCAACGTCGATCCATCGTGAAGCCCACGTCCAACGACAGGTGCTGGTAAACCCTTGACACACTGTTGTAGATGCTGCGTCTGATCTGATCGTGCCGGCGGATGTCGATCGTCTCGCGAGTATCCGGCGAGATTATTACGTACACCTGCAAATGAATGTAACGCCCGACATCAACGATGCGCAAATGGGTCTCGACGTGTGGAACGTCGGCGATTGCGTCTTCAACGAGATTGGCCACTTGATCTTGAACGCCCTTTGGCGGCGCTTTACCGACAAGCTGCCTCAGGTTGTCTCGAATCGTCTGGAACGGTTGCGGAGCCGCGATTGCCGCAATCGCGAGCATAATCACCGGATCAGCATAGGGCGCGAAATTCGACCAATCCGAGTTCTGGATCAACAATGTTGCCACGAACGCGATGCCGACCGCAGAGCTGATGAGGGTGTCGACCGTCCAGTTTTTAGCGTCAACGTCGACGATGGGCGAACCAGACAGTTTTGCGTGACGTTTGAGCACGATCACAACGGCTAAGCCACCGCTCACGGCGATGACAGCATATATGATGCCGCCGGCCGCGGCGATATCTTGTCCGCCCTGCAAAATAGTTGTGACCGCGCTCCACACGGCGTAAACCAACGCGAAACCGATGAGCAAGCCTTTGAACAGATTCAGCATCGGCTCGAAGGTCGCATAACCGAAGGGGTATGACTCATCGCGCGGTCGGGATACCAATTGGGACACGTAAAGGGAAAGCAACCCAACGACGGCAAAGACGAGAGAAAAAAGTCCATCCAAAAACACGGCACCAGAATTGCTAGCCACCGAAATCGCGATGCCCAGCAAACCGAACGAACCGCTAGCCACGATCGTGATAATGATCGAACGTTTTTCGATTGCTTGCGGTGTCATGTTCGATGAGTAGAGGTGCTAGAGATTACCGGGTCTGCAAGATTCTACGTTACCGCCCTGCTGACGGTTCAAGCGGTTTCAGCCCGTTGCCGACCCAGGGGTTTGTTATTAAGGGAATTTAAGGATGGTGATTGTCGTCTTGCCGGATTGATCCGAGAAGGGTATCGTGACAGCCTCGGGATTTTCGGATTGGATGGTGCTCAAAACGAGCGAGGGTTCTTGTTCCCACGGATGCGAAAAGATGATGCAACCGAACTGTTCAGCATCTGCGAATCCTCTCCCGGTGGCTTCCTCGTGATTGAAGAACGAAAGCGACTGTGGTCGCTTATCGCCTCCTTTTCCATCACTGATCACGCTGCCTGGGTCATACGAATCCAATACCCGTCGAATCACGTGCTCTCCTCTTGAAACGAACGCGATGCGATCCGGTGGCGCGCTATTGCAATGTTCAGAGTTCATTGCACCGATCGAGACCGCCTCTGGCGAAAGATGAAAGACCTTCGGGGTGTCGAATTCCGATCTCTGGTAATTGAGAAACCAAACGAATGTCCCCAAAATCAACAACGCGACCACGGTTGCGGTCTTCGGACTGAACACTAGTTTGCTTGCTACCCCGAAAATGTTGATGTTGATCGGCCAGACAAAGTTTGCGATGAACAAACCGATCAACAACGAACCTGGCAGCATCATCGGGAAGAGGCGCGTTATGACCGTTTGCCAATCGTATGGACTTATCGCACCCGTGGCAGCGAACGCGAGTACCAACCAGATGACCAAAAAAACAGATGCCGGATCACGTAGTCGTCCGAACGCGAATCCCGTTGCGACAACGGCGGCAATGGCCGAAATTGGATCAAGTAGCGATCCGGACACGTAATGGGAACTGTGCTCGTTGTAGTTGAACGCGAACAAATTGAAATCGATATTTCTCAATATTCGATCGATTAATCCAAGCTGTGACGGTTCGTTTTGGCCACCGATTACCCGGCCGTACATCTGTCCAACCAATTCAGGACCATCCACAGTGAGGATTGGAAGCATTGCGAGTGTCACACCGACGACGAATGGAAAAAACCACTTCACATTGTCACGGCTTGAGCCGAAAATGTACCACCAAATACCGGAAGCGACGATGACGGGAAAAACGATCCTTGCCGCCACATTCGTGTAGATGCAAAGCCCGGTCAACACTCCTGTAGCGAAGAACAGCAATGGACTTTTGGTCTTGATTGATAAAAAGAAAAACGCGACCGCCCAAACC
The DNA here is from genome assembly GCA_951812795.1 of uncultured Dehalococcoidia bacterium. Taxonomy (GTDB): domain Bacteria; phylum Chloroflexota; class Dehalococcoidia; order Lucifugimonadales; family Lucifugimonadaceae; genus Bin127. The sequence continues at coordinate 317,496 of OX638325.1, read as the reverse complement.
GTCGGCAAAATGGAATCGATGTGATCATATCCGATGTGCGACATTCCACCGAGATAGTGGCTGAACGCAATAACCGCCGCCGCTACTGCGCCTGCAACTCTCCCTCCGATTAAAGCTCCGGTCAGATAGATCCCTGGGATCGACAACGCCAACATCAAGATTGAACTGAATTTCCAACCGAAGTAATCGAGCCCGACAACCTTCATTACCGAGCTTTTCATCAGCATCCCTAACCGAGGATGGTAATCGTCGACCCCTCTTTGACTGAACGGCGCCGTTATCCCTTCTTCCGCGAATTGCTTCCCTAGGTCGTAAAACCCGAATTCGTCGCCGATCACTGAGTAGAACCAATCCGTTAGATCGGACGCGTTGTACCCAACAAATATCGACATCAACACACCAACGACTGCGACATCAATCCACTTTATCGATCGCCGCGCCGTTCTCAACCCTGCGGCAATGCGGACCATTGACGGTGCGAACGGACTAGCGCATCCCAACAAGCCCACAATCCAAACCCAAATATCGTACCCTGACGTCGATCCGCCCATCAACCTCAGGATCAAAAAAGCAAAAGCGAATACTCCGACACCGAAGATGAATTTTCGGTTACCTTCGATGTTGAATCTAAGGGTTCGCGGAAACGACACACTCCAAGGTGCGTGGCACAATCGGGCATCGAAAAAATAAGCGGCAATCGCCACCATCAGAAAGCCCAAGATCAACCCAAGTCGACCAGAGTTCGGAATCGTCCCGTTCGTCGACTCACCACCCGCAATCAATATGAACTGCGAGAATAACACGACGCCGATCCCGATCAGCAGCAATTGCCAATCGCGACCCTTGTTATAAATCGCCTCGAAAGCAGAGTTGCTTACCAGATTGCTCGCTGTCTGCAGACCGTTCATTCAACTCCAATATCAAGCCAGTCCGCGATGTAGATGCGGTTATCCCACTAACTGTCGCTCGCCTGCATAATCTCAATGAATTTTTCAATCGGAATCGCCGAGTAAGTCGTCGTATCGATCGTTCCGCGTGCCCCAAGTTCGATTGCTATGCGAGACATTTCGCCGTTGTCGGGCGCCTCGATGATCGTTACGAAATCGTAATCACCCATCATCGCGTACTGGGCGACCACGTTACAACCACGCATCTCTACTTCATGATTAACCTCCAAAATCCGCTCGGGATGGGTCCGTACTCGATCCCGCCCCCGTTCGGTTAACTTGGAGAACATGATGTACGTATTGACTTTCTGAGTCTGATCGGCATCCATTTCGGTCTGCTTCCTTCCGCTACTACTCCATCTTTGATCCGACGAAACGCGATAGCGCCCGAGCCGTCGGGTCTGTACGCACATTCACGATGGCCGGAACTCCCGCGTCGAATGCTCTTTCGAGAGCTGGCCTAATGCCGGCCGATTCAGTCACTTCCTCGCCAAAACCGCCCATCGCCTCTGCAATTGCGTCGAATCGAGTCCAGCCGAGCTCCCGGCCAGGTTTTCGGACACCTTCAACTCTCGCGGTCCAACCTTCGTTGTTGGAAACCACAACTACGATCGGCAAGTTGTGCCGGACCGCGGTGTCGAAATCCTGTATGTTCATGCCCAACGATCCGTCGCCATGAAGGGCTACTGATTGTTTGTCCGGTTTCGCCAATTTCGCGCCGATCGCAAACGGCAACCCTACGCCCATGCACCCAGTGGCGCCCGAGTTCAGTCGATGGCCGGGCTCAAACGTCGGAATTGATTGCCGACCGTAGTGCAAGATCTCATTGCCGTCAACCGACAAGATCGCATCGCGATCCATCACCTCTCGCAGTTCCTTGCACAATCTCAACGGGTGAATCGGAACCTGATCGGAGTTTTCCAAATATTCCGAACGTTGGCGCCTGTTCAATTCAATGTCCCGCAAATAGTCGACCCAGTCAGAATCGGCCTTTGACCGCATCCCTGTCCGAGCGACCTCGGCGACAATGTCCCGCATCGCGGACTTGGCATCGGCGACGATGCCGATGTCGACCGAACGGTTGTGGCCGATTTCAGCCGCGTGCACATCGATCTGGATGATTTTGGCGCTCTCAGAAATCCTTCGACCAAATGTCATGATCCAGTTAAACCGCGTCCCGATGACTAACACCGCATCTGTTTCTCTGAACGCGGTTGAACGAGCCGCCGGAAACGATACCGGATGGTCTTCCGGGATCAACCCACGTGCGATTGGCGTCGTGTAGAACGGGATCCCAGTGCAATCAACGAACTCTTGGAGTTCATCCGAAGCACCTGACCACCATGGCCCACTTCCAGCGAGCAAGATCGGGCGTTCGGCCACCGAAAGTATCTTGACTGCTTCAACGATCTTGTCTGGGTTCGCGCTGGGTGCCGAGACTCGCGCGGCGCGCGTCGGCGATTCGACCGCACTTTCATCGACCTCGCCATAGAGAATGTCTTCATTGCACTCAACGTAGACTGGTCCCGGGCGATCACTCGTCGCGGTTCTGAATGCCGAGGAAATGTGTTCGGGCAAACGATTGGTGTACGCGGGTCGGATCACGGACTTCGACACTGGCGCAAAGATGTTAGGTAAATCGACCTCTTGGAATCCATCACGGTAAACGTCCCGCAAAGGTCCTGCTCCTCCGAGAGTGACCATTGGCGCCGCGTCAACAAATGCGTTGTAGATTCCCGTCAACAGGTTGAGGGTTCCCGGGCCGGAAGCCGACGTAGTCACACCTGGCACGCGATTTACGCGTCCATAGGCATGTGCCGCCATCGCCGCCGCCTGCTCGTGACGGAAATCTACCGTACGGATTCCGAAATCTTCCGAATTGTTGACTATCTCGTAGTTTGGACCGCCCATCAGGTAAAAAAGGCAGTCGGCGCCTTCTTCCTTCAAGGTGCGGGCAATCAGATAGCTTCCATCAACTTTGGGCATGGATTAAAGGGTATATCGCTGTGTTAAAGCCGAAAGCCGCCGTGTGTCTTGATCAGGAACAACAGACGACCGCAACGTGACTAGGCCTCGAACGCTAAATCTGTGTCTCCCTCAAGCGCATAGCACCAGTCTCAGGAAACGAAGAAAGGTATCGCAACGGGTCGTTGCGGAGTGGTTCGTTATCGTCGCGCATCGCCTCCGTGATCAATGCGACCCCCGAATTGAAATCATCGGCATGGATGTATTCCGCAACGATCGAACCGTCATCTTCAGTGTTGTGCCAAGCGCCGAGGGGAAACGACGTTCCGGTAACACGATAACCATGCGCCTTGAATGCGCTCGCCTCACAACCTCCTGCACCCATCAGCGCGCGTTGGACCTTGAAACCATCCGCGCTACTATGCTCCGCGACACGATTCGTCGCGGCATGTAAAACCGCCTCGGCGCTATGGTCGAAAGTCGTCATCCGATCACCCACACGGATAACTACGCCGTCGCCCTGCTTGGCGTTCTCACTCTTCAAACTAGTTTCGGCGGAAACGATGATGGCGTCCTTGCGCACAAATTCGTCCGTCGCCGCGAGCGCCGCACCCACCAGGCCCACTTCTTCTGCTCGGGTAAATAGTCCAACAATGGGTCGGTTGTTCGAACCATCGTTTTTGACGGTGCCCAACGATGCCAATATCGCAGCACAACCCGCGAGGTCGTCCAACTGTCTTCCTTTGATCAATTCGCCTTCGACATCGAAACTCGGCAGATCCAGGACCACAGGTGCTGGGTACGCAACATCAGATGCTTTGCCCCCAATCGCACCGGTTTCGGGTTTGATCATCACCTGGTCGGTCCGCGCGAATCGGCTGTTGCCGACCTGACGCAAAAGGCCGTGCGATTCAATGGTTCCGTATATCACCGTTCCGTCGCGTGCGACCATGCGCACCCCTGTTCCGACATCGAAAGCTCGCGTCCCCAACCCGCCGCGCGGCTCGGCTACGATCAGTTCCTCGTCCTCATTTACCTCCACTGCCTCGATCGCCTCAAAGCCGGGGTGATCCATGTGCGCAACGATCACCAACGGCGCTATCGAGTCATCGCCGTCGATCTCCGCGATTACGTTCCCCCAACGGTCTCGCTTCGCGTTGAGTCCGCGACTATTGAGGACCGTTGAGATTTCGCGGGCAACTCGCCATTCGTGAAACGGGACTGCAGGTTGCTGGCAGAGTCTTTCGAGAATTTCAAGCGCTTCCATGGTCAGAAATCATACGCGACGGCGATGAACTCGTATCGTGCGCACTAGTCACAGTTGCCGTTGCGCCCTTAAGTAAAATGGCGACTCTCAGTGCGTCTTTAGTCCATAAACAGCAATCGCGCTCTTTCACGACCGCCAACCGCTCAGGTCGCATTCGCATGGGACGCCAAGTCACCAACACACTCTCAATTGTCGAGACGTTCAAATCCGTAGTTTTCCGGTACCCGGCATTGGCATCCGGGATCGGTTGGATTTTCATTCCTCTAATTTTTGGCCTACTCATCGGTCATTCGTTGGGGGGAATCTACGAACGCCCCCAATACACCGGCATCGGGTTCGTCCTCGTACTGTTGGTCGCGGCGATTGCCTGGATAAACCGTTCGACATTGTGGCCCGCCGTCCAGCAGATTCCCAACCAAATCAGGAATATCGACGGAAATTGGATCTTTGTCGCGGCGGCCGTCGGACTGCGTTTCGCCATGCTGCAGATCGTCCCTCCCGAATTCCCGGGATTCGAGGAGATGCAACAAGGGAAGATAGCTCACGACATCGTTTACAACGAAGCCGCTCTGTCATTTCATTTCCTGTTTTCAAACGCGTTGTCGACCATCGGCTTCGCATTTTCAGGAAACGATTTGGACGATCTGCGGTTCGGTTATGAGCTCGCCGGCGCGGCCTCCATCGTGCTGTTGGCGATATGTTTGCGGCGATTGAAGGTTGAATGGGACGCAACGCTCGTTGCCGTATTCATCTTCGCAAGCCTCTGCTGGGCCGTCATCATCGGTGGACTCGCAGAGGAATCTTTTGGCCCCAGCATGTTGTTGATGCTGTTGATATTGCTGATCGTAATGGCGGAAACGTCGACTCTTAACCAATATTTCTGGGCCGGTTTAGGCGGCATCGCTGCCGGTATGTTGATGTACGAGTACACCCCGTTCGTGTTTTTCTTGTCGATTCCACCGATTTACTGGCTCATTTCGGCGAGCATCGGTCGTCGCTTCGCAGTACGCCGCTCCGCCCTCGTAAAAAGCCTTTGGTTTGTCGTCGCGATGTCTGTAGTCGCTGCGCCACTCGTCGCACAATTCATCTTCGAGCCTGAGATCACTCACGTTGGTGATTCGTTCTTGAGGCACAACGTCTACGAAACCAGTTCCTAAACCGGAATACTCAGAGACGTCGACAAAACGCAGAAACACTTTACGAGTTACATGGGCACGATTTTCGGGATCAAATCGGAAATGTCATCTCCTTACTTCAGAACTACGGATGGATCAGTCGTACCACTCATCGTGGGATTGATCTTCTTCGGCGCCGTGCTGAGCGCCTTAAACAACCCGAAGCAGCTAATGCCATTCATTCTTGCGATAAGCGTTCCAGTCTTCCTGATGCTAATGTCTGCGACATCGCTCACATACTATGAAGCGCGACTTACACCGCTGGTGCCGATACTTGCGCTCTTATCTGGTTTAGCCCTGAATCAGGCGATCCCTTTCGTGAAGAGCCAGCGATTGGTTGACGCACGCGTCGTGACGATCGGAATCGCGGTCCTCACTATCGCGATCGTGAGCGTCAACCTCGTCGGCTCGGCTCGCCTGTCGATTGATGAAAAATCGTTAATCGAGTACACAAACAACAACTACACCGTATGTCGTTCTGTCGCCGAACAGCCCTATGAATTCGATCAACTGATAGTGATTGGTGATTCCGCTTGCGGATTTGGTGACGAAATCTGGCTGAACCCTGACCGCAACTTTGCTACGGAAAGAACGGACGACATCCCTGATTCGTCCGATATCTCAACTGGAACGCTGGTAGTCGCGGGCAACAATCATGGGCTGTCGGCCAAGACATACAACGATGTTCGTCAGCTGGCAATCGAACTCGGAAGCGACGACACGACCCTCGAATTCGCGACCTTGCTGAACCGCACCGCAGCTTTCACCTTCTGCTATCGCTGCCAACCACAAGTTGAATGATGGAATTCCCGATCATTCCGATCCACAACCTAAGCTCGAAGCGAATGTAGAATCCCTTTCGAAACGTCGGATAACCGATCCTGGTTGACGTCCTGATTCGAGGAAGATCGATATGCCCAATGTGTTGGTGTTGTCAGGCCCTGCCCTACCACTGTTAAAAATGGCCGAGGAGATGAAGCCTGAGGGCTATGAACTAAGCGTCTGCACCTCTGAAACCGAGGCGGATGACGTTGACCGCCTCGCGTCGGCAGCCGACTTTGTGCTCGCATTCGGTCACGGCGTTGACGAAGAGATTCTGCGCGCCGGCAAGAAGCTCAAACTAGTGCAGCTATGTTCTGCCGGTTACGACGGCGTCAATCTCCGTGTCGCCGGCGAGTTAGGAATTCCCGTAGCCAACAATGGCGGCGCCAACGCTTTGCCAGTCGCAGAATTTGCCATGACGCTCATTCTGGCTTGCCACCGGCACCTCCCAATCGCCCACAACGACACTCGCGACGACGCGTGGATGCGTCCCGAGATCGATGGTTACGACTCCTACGAACTCTTCGGCAAGACCGTCGGCATCGTTGGTGCGGGGCGTATCGGTTCGACGCTGGCTGGCATGTTGCGCGGTTTTGAGACGACGACTTTGTATACCGACGTTGTGCGATCCGAAAAAGCCGAGAGTTTCGGCGCCAAACGCGTCGAACTCGATGAACTGCTAAGCGAATCGGATGTCGTCTCGCTCCACACCAGCCTCAATGCCTCGTCTCGCAAACTGATCGGCGCACGAGAGCTGGGTTTGATGAAAAAGAGCGCATTGCTCGTAAACACCTGCCGCGGTCCAGTGGTCGATGAGGCCGCAATAATTGAAGCTCTACGCAATAACGAGATCTGGGGCGCTGGGCTCGATGTCTTCGAGATTGAACCTGTGGAGGCCGATAACCCGCTGCTCTCGATGGACAACGTCGTAGTTGCTCCACACGTCGCAGGTAAGAGCTGGGAATCGTACCCGCGCCGGGTCGACTTCGCGTTTTCAAACATGCAACGAGTTTGGCGCGGCGAGGCTCCCGAGAGCGTCGTCACTGAAGAATGAGCGTTACACTTCCAATCACGACAAAACTGAGGAGAAATTGAATGGCTGAAGAAACCTTGAAGATTCTGTATCTGGGTCCCCAAGGCGGTGACACCCACGATGCCAGTTCGACCGAGCAACAGTCGAGAGCCGCCCACGCATACGGTGCAGAATTCGAGCACTATTCTGGAAGTAGTGAAGGTGAGTTGATCGAGGCGTTAAAAGATGCTGATACCGTCATCAACCAAGGTCACGGCTGGGACCCAGCACTCTTCGCCCACATGGGCAACAACGGTCGTTGCAAAGGCCTCGTATCGTTCGGTCACGGCTACGACGGGATGGACCTTGAGACCGCGTCGGTGAACGGCGTCGTCCTATCGAACACCGCGTCGTTCGGCACCGAAGAGGTCAGCAACCAGACGATGATGCACTTCCTGGTCTGCTCCCGCAAGTTCGTCCTCCACGACAAGCTCGTCAAGGCTGGCGAATGGACGCGGCAGTACCTGCCTCCGATGGGTCACATATCCGGCGAAACTTTCGGAATCGTCGGGCTCGGAAACATCGGTCGCGCCGTTGCGCGCAAAGCGCAAGCATTCGGTCTTAACGTGATCGCATTTGACCCCTACCGTTCCTCGTGGGACGCTAAGGAGTACGGTGTTGAGATCGTGCCGACGCTCAATGAGGTAGCCGAACGTTCCGACTACGTATCGCCGCACGTCTTCCTCTCCGAATGCACATACCACATGTTCAGCGACGAGTGTTTCGCAGCGATGAAGCCAACCGCGTACTTCATCAACTGCTCGCGCGGCCCGGTCGTTGATGAACCCGCGCTCATTCGAGCACTCCAGAACGGCCAGATCGCTGGCGCTGGCCTCGACGTTTTCGAGCAGGAACCCGTCGACCCAAACAACCCGCTACTCAAAATGGACAACGTCGCTGTAACCAACCACTACGCTTCCTACAGCGAGGTTGCGTGGGAACGCGCCAACACCCAGCTCGGCGAAGAAGCCGTCCGCATCGCCGACGGCTACTGGCCGATGTCCCTCATCAATCCCGACGTCAAACATCACGCACCACCGCGTCGCGACCCGATTTCGTGGGAAGTGATGATGGCAAACCGATAGATATTTTCGAAGCGAAGCCAATCGCAACCCCCGAAAGGAAATTACCACAAAATGGCAGAACACAAAGTCCTAATCATGGGCGTCGATGAGAACGATCCGCTCGACTACGAACGCGCCGAGATGGCTGACTTGGATGTGGAGTTCGTGAAGGCGAACCCGCAGTCCGAAGGCGAGGCGATGGAACTCGTCCGAGATGCCGACGCGCTGATGATGCGCTCGACGCCCTACCAAGGCGAGCAGGTCCTACGCGCCGCCGAAAAAGCGCAGGTGCTCGCCGTCTACTCACACGGCTTCAACCAGATCGACACCGATGTCTGCAACGAGATGGGCATCATCATCACCAACGGTGCCGGCATGTGCATGGAAGAGGTCTCGAACCAAGCCGTCACCATGATCCTGTGCCTCAACCGGCAACTCATTCAATACAACGAACGAACCAAAGCCGGTAAGTGGGGTCGAGACGAAGTCCATCCGATCGAACCGATCGACCAGCAGGTTCTTGGGCTAGTCGGCCTCGGCAACATCGGTCGCCAAGTGGCGCGCAAGATGTTCAACGGCTGGCGCATGAAGGTAATCGCCTACGATCCCTACTGCCCGCCCTGGATTGCGCAGGAATACGCCGTCGAACAGGTATTCTCGCTCCACGAACTCTTCGAACGCTCGGACTACATCTCCGTCCAGATCCCGCTCAACAAAGAGACGCATCACCTGATGCGCAAGGAACACTTCGACTGCATGAAGCCAACCGCTTACTTCGTCAATGTGTGCCGCGGCGGTGTCGTCCGCGAAGTTGACTTGATCCAAGCGCTCCGGGAAGGCAAGATGCGTGGCGCCGGTCTCGACGTGTTTGAGCAAGAACCCGTCGACCCCGACAATCCGCTCTTGAAGATGGACAACGTCATTGTTGCCCCGCACTCGGCTGGTCAATCGACACGGTCCGCATGGCTCGCCCGACAACGCGCCTCGCAACAAGTAGCCGCCGTCCTCCGAGGCAACTGGCCATCCGCTGGACAGAACCCCGAAGTCGCCAGCTCCCTCAAACGCCGGGATCGCATGCAATCACTCGAACCCAAGTTGGAGGCGTCCCGCGAAGTGTTGCCGATGGCGGTGTTGCCGGAGGGGTAGTAACGACACTATCTGCAACTGAGCCGATCAACTGCGAGCAACCCCCTTTCCTGTTGAAAGGGGGTTGTTTCGCGTGTGGCGCTCATGGCACCTACCCCCCAAACACCACAACCAGCACAATCGCCCCCGTTGCCGCGGTGAACAAAGCGAAAGGCCAGAGGGTCAGCGTTCCCATCCTGCGTATGAGCCACATGAAGAGGTTGATGGCGATGTATGAGGCGACGAATGAGATGGCGAAGCCGATCGCGAGTTCATCCCACTCGGGCAGCGATTCGGAGGATGATGCTAGCACTTGAACGAACGAGGCGATGGACGCGATAGCTATCACGGGCACAGAGAGCAGGTAAGAGAATCTAACTGCTACCACTAGAGGCATGCCGCGCGTCAATCCGGCAGTGATCGTTACTGCCGATCTCGATATGCCGGGTATCAATGCAGCCGCCTGAGCGAAGCCGATGATTAACGCGTCGGAGTAGTCGATGACCTTTGATCGGGTTCGGCGGTCTTTGCCGGTCAGTCGCAGGTTGGTGAAATGATGTCCGAGTAGCAATGCCCCGCCCGTCACGATGAACATGCCGGCCGCAACTTCGGGAGCGCGAAATGCGTCGGAAGTTATCGCCTGATACGTAGCAGCCCCAATAGCAATGGCGGGCAACGAGCCCAGTCCGACGGCTTTCAAGAGGTTCTTCGACGGCATCGACATCGGCGTGGACAAACGCCGCCGCATGTCGCCGATCCGGCGGTGTTTCTCGAGAGTCTGCATCGACATCAGATCATCATCACCGCCTAGTGGGATGGTTCGACCACGCTGGAACGTCCGTAGGATCAACATCCAATCTCGCCTGAAAAAGAGCGCCAGAGCGAGCAATGACCCCAAATGAACTGTTGCATCGAACGCGGCCGAAGGGGGATCCCAACCGAGTACCCAAGACGCGATGATCATGTACCCGCTGCTGCTGATCGGCAACAGTTCTGTGAATCCCTGCATGAACGCGAGGGTGGCGACTTGGACGATGTTCATGGCGGTGTCTACAATCTATCCGTCAACTTATTGTCTAATCCGGAGTGGGACAGGCGATACCATCGCGACCGCGTGGTAAATTGAATGTTGCCTTGCAACCACCCTGCATTCACCTAATATGTCCAAGAAACCCCCAATCGTAACGCGCATCGAGACTTTACGAAACCCAACTGCTGCACAAATTAGCTGGGTGCGGGTGTTCACCGATGATGGCCGAATTGGACTAGGCGAGACGGCGTTCGGTCCCGAAACTGTTGAAGCTTGGGTGCACGAAGATGGTGCTGGGTATCTCCTCGGAAAAGACGCTAGACAACTCGATTGGCATTGGAACAAGCTGAACGGTTTCGGCGGCAAAGTGATGGCACGCGCGGCCGACATGAGCGGATTGTCCGCGATTGATATGGCACTGTGGGATCTATACGCCCAACGCGCCGGTGTGCCCTTGTACGAAGCCTTGGGCGGACTCAGTCGTCCGTCGATCCGCGTCTACAACACCTGCGCCGGGTACTCCTACGGCGTCAATCGTGCGGGGAGGTTGGAAACGGGCGACCTCGATCATCGGCCCGAATATCGATACGAAGACCAACAAGCATTTCTTACAGACGCCGGCGCTCTCGCCGACGATCTGCTCTCCGAAGGCTACACCGCCATGAAGATCTGGCCGTTCGACCAGGTTGCACCAAAGTCGAACGGCCAATTCATCTCGGGTCTAGACCTCGAGATGTGCACCGAACCATTCCGCCTCATCCGTGAAAAGGTCGGCAACAGAATCGACGTGATGCTGGAGATGCACTCGATATACAACCTGCCATCGGCAGTTCGCATCGCCAAGAACGTCGAACCATACGCGCCCTTCTGGTTCGAAGATCCGGTGCCGATGGACAACATCGATACGCTCGTGCAGTTCCGACGCTCAACCGACATCGCCGTGACGGCGTCTGAAACCGTGACGACGCGCTGGGCGTTCCGAGAGATGTTTGAGAAACAGGCGATGACGATATGCATGTTCGACATCTGTTGGGTCGGAGGCATCTCCGAAGCAAAGCGCATAGCCGCTATGGCCGAGGCGTATCACATGCCGATCGCACCGCACGATTGCGTAGGTCCGGTTACGTTCATGTTCTCGGTGCACCTTTCATTGAACGCGCCTAACGCGCTGATACAAGAGACGGTACGAGCCTTCAACTCCACGTGGTACATGGATGTAGTCGACAAAATCCCGGAAATCAAAGACGGGTTCGCCCTACCGCCGGAAGGTATCGGGGCTTGCCAAACCCTGTTGGATTCATTCGTGAGTGATCCTGGAACACGCATCCGAGAGAGTAACCTATGATTGCTGACACGATTTTGAGTGGCTCTAACAACGGAAGATTGTTCGTGAATAACGCTGGTAGTCATACAGCAAGGAGATAAGCAATGGCATACAAAGTCGCCGACCCCATACCGATGTTCGTATCGCCCGGACCCAAACCCAACGGTTTGCAGGCCGCCGATGATGGACTCTGGTACATCGACCAAGGCAACAACAACGTTTACAAACTCGACTGGCAGACCGGTGAGACGCTGTTCGAAGCCCCTACCGAGACCGTGCACTCCAGCGGTATCACTCTCGACGATGAGGGAAACGTCTGGATCGCATCGACCTACTCCTGCGACATTTTCGTCGTCGACCGCGAGACCGGCGCCACCATCGACAAATTCCCCTCACCCGGCGCAGGTATCAACGCCACTCGCGAGCATTTCGATGAATCGATGGGCCGCGCCGCGCAGCCTACTGGCGACCATGGTCTTGAGTGGAAAGACGGCCATATCTACATCGCGTCGCCGCCATCACAGTTCGTCCACGTCCTCGACGCATCGACTTGGAAGGAAGTGCATCGGTTCAAGGCGCCGGGCTACCGCGTCCACGGCATCGCATTCGCCGAGGAAGAAGGTCACATGTGGGTCTCCGACACGTCGTTCGGCATAGTCTGCCGACAGCGCATCGAAGACGGCCGCTGCTACGACGTCTTCCGCGTACCGCACCCTCTCCAAGTCCACGGTATGACCATCAAAGACAACCGGCTCTGGTACGCCGACGACCGCGGCCCCATTGGTTGGCTCAGCGTGAGTATGGAACCTGATTTCTAATCCCGTACGGGATTCTTCGCCATCTCAACATTACGAAACCCCCGACGTGATTTAACGTACGTCGAGGCGGTTTTGTAAACATAGGAGTTAAACGTTGAGATGGCTTCGTCCGATCCCTCAGGACTGGATACCATGGCACCTTGTGCTATTCATGATCCTGTGCGCAATTGGTTTGGGATTCCGTGCAATCGAAGAGTTGCCGCGACACCAACCCGGCGACGCGATCGGTTTCACAAACACTATGGTCGATGGCGCGGTTTCAGTAATCTTAGTAGCAGCAACCACCAGCACGACAATCGTGGAGGGAGCAATGATATTCGCAGAAAGATACCTCAAACACCGTTATGAGCGCGGTCGCGAAGAAGGCATTGAGGCCGGCAAAAAAGAAGGGCAAGAGGAAGGTCGCGAAGCGGAACAGCAACGTTGGGCTGATTGGATGGCGCGAAAACAGCGTGCCGAAGAAGCAGGCGAAGAATTCTCAGAACCTTCTCCATTGGAAGTCGACCGATCAAACGGATCTGATTCGCCTGATCTTTCCCTCGATAAATCAACCACCACCTAACCGATAGGAAATCCGTTCATGACAAAAGTGCTAGTAACCGGAGGCTCCGGGAAAATGGGCCAAGTAATCGTCAAGGACCTCTTGGCGAATGGGTACGAGGTAGTCAGCACCGACCGAAAAGCACCGAGTTCGACAGACGGATTCGAGTTCATCGAATCGGACGTCACCGACCCGGATGAAGCGATGCGTGTGATGGACGGCTGCGACAAAGTCATCCATATGGCGGCAATACCGAACCCGCTAGTCGCATCCGAGTGGGAAGTTCTCCGCGTAAACACGATGTCTAACTGGGCCGTCCTCGAAGCCGCCGAAAAACATGGCATCTACAACATCGTCATGGCCTCCAGTATCAACGCCATCGGTGCCGCCTTTTCACGCAATCGCGTTCCCCGTCCCTATTTCCCACTAGACGAAGAACAAGGAACGCTGTGCCAAGACTCCTATGCAATGTCTAAGTGGTACGGCGAGATCATGGCGGACACCTTTGTTCGTCGCAATCCAGGAAAGATGCAGATCGCATCGATGCGCTTCCATTGGCTAGGCCACAAGCACGAGCAGCTCGAACGTAAGAATTCCCGCAATCCCAGCATGGTCAATCCCCTCCGCCGCAACGCCATGGACTTCTGGGGATACTCCGACATCGAAGAATCGGCTGCCGCGTGCCGATTGGCACTCGAGAAGGAGTGGGACGGCCACGAAGCATTCTTCATCAACGCTACCGACACCTTCTTGGAGGTGCCGACCGAAGAAGCAATTGCGATGGCATACCCTGAAGCCGAGTTGAAATCCCCGCTACCCGGCTTCACCTCCGCGATCAGTCCTGCCAAGGCTAAACGCATCCTCGGTTGGGAGCAGCAACACAGCTGGCGCAACCTCTAAAGGTCACGACGACCGCGAACCGTCGCAACATCATCCATCAGAAAGACATCTCAATGGCAAACTCCATCGCCGGCAAAGTCCAAACCGTTCAAGGCCCCATCGACCCGAGCCAAGTGGGAGCCACGATAACTCATGAGCACCTTCTGATCGACTTCATCCCCGTCTTGGAGGAGCTTCCCGGTGCCAGCAACCTCAAAAGAATGCTGGAGCCGGTCAGTTTGGAAAATCTGTGGTGGGTGCGACATTACTGGAACAGCAACATCGATAATCTCAGATTGCTCGATGTAGATGTCGCGATCGCCGAGGCCAGCGAGTTTTACAACGCCGGCGGTTCCACGGTCGTCGATGTCACATCCATCGGCATCGGACGCGATCCATTGGCCCTCCAGCGCATCTCCCGTGCCACGGGACTTAACGTAGTCATGGGCGGCGGACACTACGTTTATCTAACGCACGGCGAGGACATTCAGAACGCCACGGTCGACGAGTTGGCCGAAGGGATCATCCGCGACGTACAACATGGTGTCGGCGACACTGGCATCAAGACCGGCATCATCGGCGAAATCGGAAATTCTTGGCCGTGGGAAGACACCGAAAAAAAGACCCTCGAAGCGGCCGTCATGGCTCAACGGGCAACCGGCGCTCCCCTCCTCATCCATCCCGGCCGCGACAACTACGCGCCGATCCAACTCCTTGAAGCCGTGGACCGTTGGGGCGGCGACCTTTCGCACACGGTCATGGGTCATATCGAACGAACTATCTTCGACCTCGGCGTCCTCGATGAAGTCGCGGCTACTGGTGCCTACATGAACTGGGACCTTTGGGGACACGAATCTACCTACTATCCCATGAACCCTTCAACCTACATGGCCTCGGATCAGCACCGCTTAGAACAGGTCGAGCATGTGATAGCCAATGGACATGTAAATCAGATTCTCCACGCTCACGACGTTTGCTCAAAGCACCGAATCAAGAAGTACGGTGGTCACGGCTGGGACCACATCATCGCCAGAGTTGTACCTCGTATGCGAGCCCGCGGCACATCTCAGGACGACATCAATACGATGCTCGTCAGCAACCCGACAAGGATGCTCACGTTTTCAGAACCGAGCAATTGACGAAACTCACGCGTCCCGCCTTCGCAATTTTGTGTCCAATCGATTTCACGGTTCCCGGCGTCTCGATAGCAGGGAAACACCGGCAATTGACTAACTGATTCATTTCGACAACGTCGATTTAGAATCAGAGTTGTCACATCCCGCGCCCCCGTAGCTCAACGGATAGAGCGAAAGACTTCTAATCTTTAGGTTGCGCGTTCGAATCGCGCCGGGGGTGCCACTCTCTTCACCTCGAACCTAAAGTGGCCCGACACTTCGGCGAAACAAATCCCATCATCGGCCTTGATCGTCGAGTCGCTATCGCGGTAGATTCTTGCGCCTTGCTTAGCCCTGAATTCGTCGACGTTCACAATGTTCCCGTCGCGCCGATGCGCATCAGCATGGGCGAAGATTCCTTCATCGACAACCCCGAAATCAACTACTCCGATCTGTACCGGCGCGGCGCGCTTGAACCGGAAACCCGCGGATGGGCATCTGCTCCTGTCCCCGCAGAGTGGCTCGAAACCATCGAAAAAGCTTCGCCAAACGTTGAAGCGGTGATCTGCTTAACCGTTGCTGCCGGCCTGAGCGCTTCCTACGATTCCGCCCGCGTCGCGGCCGAAATGTCACGGAGAGCAAACAAGGACCTCGATGTCCGCGTCATTGACTCAGGCACCATCTCCGGCGCCTTACACCTCCTCGCCACAGAAACAGTGCGCGCTACGGAGCAAGGACTCGATGCCAATGCCATCGTCGAACACATCGAACTCACCAAAACCAATCTCCAAACCATCGCCACGTTGGACGACCTCAACCGGATTCACCACATCGCCAACACTCCGCGCACGATCATTAATTTAGCGCACTCTTTGAACGTAAAACCAGTTGTCACTTTCGATATCGATGAATTTCGCATAGTTGCGAAACCCATGTCGATACGATCAGCGATTCGCCGCATGTTACGGGAGATTTCCGACGACCTAGGCACCGAAACGGCGCGATTCGTCGTGTTGCACGTCGACGCACCTGAACGTGCCAGATCAATAGCCGCTCAAATACGAGCGAGCTGCGACTGCGAACTCATGCTCATCTCCGACTTCCATCCATTCATCGGACTTTACGCCGGGCGCGGCGCGATCGGTATCGCATGGCAAAAGATGTAGTCGACCTCGCATATGGTTCGCAATCGAGGGTTGGTATCCTATTATACGGATTTTCCCGTTATTGCAGCTAAAACTGCAAGCTGCCCATGAACAAAGCCGGATACCATTTTGGAGTTCCAAAAATACGAAATAGAGCCGTCGTTCTACGACGAAATGTTTCACCGCGACGGTTCGCCGCGGCAACATTGCGTCGAACTTCACGCGACGCTGTCGGACTTGACCGAGCTTGACCTCAGTACGATGCAAGAGCGTGTGACTCGTTCGTTCTATGACGAAGGCATCACGTTCATCGTCTATGGCGACGAAGCCGCTGGTGAACGCATCATCCCCATCGACTGCGTACCTAGAGTCTTGGCGAACGCCGAGTGGCGTCACATCGAAACCGGTTTAGATCAACGCCTTCGTGCTCTAAACCTTTTTCTGCAAGACGTTTACAACGAAGCACGCATCATTGCCGACGGCGTCATCCCAACCGATGTCATTCGCGACTGTCCGCAATACCGGATCGAGATGCGAGGACTTTCCGCTCTGCATGGCGCGTGGGTCGCTGTCTGCGGTACCGATCTCGTTCGCACCAATGACGGCTTCCGCGTACTCGAAGACAACCTTCGAGTGCCTTCCGGCGTTTCTTACATGATTGCCACCCGCAAGGCGGTCAAGGCTAACCTCCGGGGCGTCTACCGGAGATCGAACGTTTTAGACGTGGAACACTACGGAAAACTGCTTTTGAGCACCCTCCGTGACCTCGCACCGCCAGGCGTCACCGACCCGACCATTGCGCTGTTGACACCAGGCGTCTACAACTCCGCGTTTTATGAGCATATGTTCCTCGCTCGAGAGTTGGATGCAGAGCTGGTTGAGGGGCGAGATCTGATCGTCAACGACGGCTACGTCTATATGCGAACCACGAGCGGATTGCGTCGGGTGGATGTGATTTACCGTCGAGTCGACGATGACTTCATCGATCCGCTCGTCTTCAGACCCGATTCGTACCTCGGCGTGCCCGGCCTCCTCCACGCCTATCGTCTCGGAAACGTAACGCTTGCAAACGCGCCGGGAACCGGTGTCGCCGACGACAAAAGCGTCTACGCGTACGTCCCTGACATCATTCGCTACTACCTCAGCGAAGAGCCCATTCTCGCCAACGTCGACACCTATCTGTGCCGTCAACCGGAAGGGCTCGAATACACGCTGGACAACCTCGAAGATCTCGTAGTAAAGGAGGTTGGTGGGTCTGGCGGTTATGGGATGTTGATTGGACCGCACTCGACCGCCCAGGAGCGACAGGATTACGCTAAACAGATCCAGGCGAACCCGAAAAACTACATTTCGCAACCAGTCCTCGACCTCTCCCGGGCACCTTGTTTGATCGACGACCAATTTGAACCCCGACACGTCGATCTGCGTCCGTTTGTGCTTCGTGGCAATGAAACTCGTATCGTCCCAGGTGGTCTTTGCCGCATCGCTCTTAAGCGAGGCAGTTTGGTGGTCAATTCAAGTCAAGGCGGCGGCGCGAAAGACATATGGGTGTTACCTGACTGACCGATATGCTCTCCAATAGCGCAAACGGAATCTACTGGATGGCTCGGTACATGGAACGTGCCAGTTACATGTGTCGCTTGCTACACATACAGTCCGAAGCGCTCGTCGACCGACCTGTCAGCGAGATTCAATTCGGCTGGCGGCGGATATACACGGCGATTAACCGGAATCCACTTGGCGGAGTGCAAGCGGTGGGACCGCTCGATGATTACAACCTTGTCGATGCGTATCTACTCACCGACGAACTCACCTTCGTGCGCGACAATCCAGAGTCGATTCTCAGCTGTTTGGAACGGGGTCGCGAAAACGCCCGGCAGATACGGCACTGTGTAAGCGATCAGATGTGGACCGCGCTCAACACCGAGTTTCTCCGCATCCGCGACGTCAAATTGACTGACATCTGGCTCGCGTCGCCGAGCTCTTTCTACGAGGAACTGCTTGCGGCCATCGATCGATTCTCCGGCGTCGCAACGGCGACGATGTACCGAGACGAAGGTTGGCACTTTTTCCGCGTTGGGCAATTCATCGAGCGCGTGCAATTTGGCTGCTCTCTTCTGTTAACGCAGAAAATGATCGAAAACCAATCCGGTGAACTCGCCGAAGCCAGTTGGAGAAGTCTGCTCAAGATATTCCATGCGTCTGGAGCGTACGACCGGACCTACAGCATCGAGATCCAACCCGACTTGGTATTGGATCTCCTAGTAACCGATCGTCGGATTCCCGAATCATTGCTACGCTCTGTTGATCGAACCACACAAGAACTGTCCTCGCTAGGTGACGGACCCGACGCAGCCACCAGTGGCGCTCTGCGTCGTCTCGCAGGTCGCTTAGGCGCATTGTTGCGGTACGATTGGCCAGACCGGGATGACCGCGATGAAGTGTTGCGCCAAGTCTTGCGATATTCCAGACAACTCGACAGTCTACTTTCGAAAACCTATTTCAACTACGCCTTTCAAGGTGTGCCAAGGAGCGATATCTGATGACCGAGATGGTTCGATACGCGATCCAGCACAATTCTCGATACCAATATCGCGAATCCGTCGCGCGCTCCGCAATGTGGATTTGCCTCGAACCACGCAGCGATTTCGATCAGAACGTCCGACGATTCGAAGCAAACACTGAACCGAGCGTCTATCTCAGTCCCGAAACGGACCCTTTCGGTAACAACAAGCATTTCATCACCGTCAATTTCGAACACGATTCCCTCGTCATCGACGCCAGTTCAGAAGTCGACAACATCACCGCGGCAAGACTTCCAACTGCTCTCGGACCGGGAGCTTGGGAAGAGATCGCTTCTTGGACGAATACGTTCGATCAATGGCATTACACTCACGAAAGTCCGATGACGATCGACTCGCCTGCACTCCAGGACTTCGTAACGAAATATCGCATCGGTTCGGGATCAGACCCGGTCGAATCGCTTCTTCGCCTCGGCGACACCCTATTCCGCAACTTTGAGTACACCCCGGGATCTACGAACGCGGCCTCGAAGATTGAAGAGATTCTCGAAACTCGACAAGGCGTCTGCCAAGACTATGCTCACGTCATGATTGCAATCGCTCGATCATGGGGCATCCCGACACGCTACGTGTCCGGATACATGTACCTCACTGGCATGCATGGTGAGCAGGTTTCGGATTCCGCCACCCATGCATGGGTCGAGTGCCTGCTCCCCGAACTCGGTTGGTTCGGTTTCGACCCCACAAATGCTACCATCGCCGACGAGAGACATGTCCGCATCGCCGTTGGGCGTGACTACCTCGATGTCTCCCCTACCCGCGGCATCCTCATCGATGGTGAACCCTCAACTCTCGATGCGACCGTCAAGATGGAAGTCATCCCCTTCTCCAGCGTTTAATTCCAACGCCCTAGAAGAAGTAAGGCAGTTACGCCAGAGCGAGCACTCTGGCCGGGTTGTCGACTGTTATGGCTTGTATCGTGTCTTCGGAGAAGCCTTTGCGTCGCATAATTGGAACGATGTTCTGGAGGATGTGACCGTAACCGTGGCCTCCGTAACGGACAAGTCGGTGCTTGGTGGCGATGTCGTGACCGATGACAATTCTGTAGGAATAGCCAGCGTCCGTTATTTGCTTGATGTAGTCCAGCCTTTGGGCATCGTTAGGCATATCGATATCGGCGAGAGGATAATATGACCCTTCGTTGCCGAAAAGGTCCCATTCGAGGTAGCAACCTGATGATGCGATGCGGTGAAGCGTATCGACTTCGAATACGGTGAGGTCGAGATGTCCGATAATGACCCGAGATAGATCAGCACCGGAGTCGGCGAGCAATTCCAGAATCTGCGACGGCGCATCGGGATGACGTCCGGGGTGGATCAAAACGGCCGCGCCGGTTTCTGTCTGGGCGATGGCGGCCGCCGTCAGAGATTTGCGCTCGTTAGAGGTCAGCGGCCATGTGCAACCCACCTCTCCGATGATGCCCGCCTTTACACCACTCCCATCGACGCCTTCGACGATGTCGGTGGTGATCTCCAGCGCCAGGTCTTCGACGTTGCGCCCGTCCATGTCGTCTGGATGGACCGCATCCACGTAAAATCCCGCGCCCATCACGATGTGAACACCTGATCCGCGGGAGAACTGAACCAAGGCATCCGGATCGCGTCCGATTCCCACCGAGGTCGCATCGACAATCGCGCCGCCACCGGCTTCACGGTACAGACTGACCTCACTTGTCGTCGCATCGACGTCGGTCAGCGTGATGTTGGCTCGGTTGCTGTAGTAGTTGCGCCGTATCCAACCGAGGTTTTCGAGGGTTATCGGAGCATCCGCCAAGATCTGGGAAGACGAGTCTTGTGCCGGACGATACATGAACGAGAAATCGATTTGGAGGTGTTCATGGGTCGTCGTAGGACCTAGTTCCGCAGCGGGTATTAAGCCCAACACGGTCTGCACTAATCCCCTATTCTGACCTGATGCCATGGCGTCGCTCCAAGTTGCGTCATCGAGCGCAAGCGTAACATGACCGTTGTAGCGTACCGTCAGGAAACGCAACTCGAAGCGATAGGACGCCCGATGGGTCACCTGAGGGTGCTGCGTACAACTACCGTCATTCCGGCGGAAGCCGGAATCCAGAGGGGGCAACGGAGAAGCGCCTTTGATCTACGCTCAATACTGTCCCACCAGCGGTTACCCCTAAGCGTGACGATTGTTGATACGTGTTAGGAGTATCAGGGAAAAAGGATTCCAAGATGAAAATCGCGGCGTTCACGACCGTTGCGGGGTCGGCCGGAGAGACCACCGACGCCGCGCAACATCTTGACAACCTCAGACAACAGACGATTCTCGCCGAAGAGTTAGCTTTTGAGGCGATGTGGCTCGGAGAGCACCACTTTGGTCCATATGGTGTGGGCGATCTGCCAAATCCGATCCTTTTGGGCGCAGACCTTGCGGCCCGGACGTCGAGGATTCGTATACGGCTTATGGCGAACATCGCGCCGTGGTGGCATCCGATACGCCTTGTGGAAGATCTCGCGATCTTAGACAACATGTTTTGCGGTCGCGTTGAGGTCGGTCTGGGAAGGGGAATCTGGCCGTATGAAGGTCCGCAGTTCCATCCCAACGCCGATCCTCGAAAAGATAAGGAGAACCGGAAATTGTTTCGGGAGATGGTGGTGATTTTGAGGTAAATCTGGACCAACGATTACTTTTCTTACCGTGGCATAAACTTCAACTTCCCGGTCGACGACACGATATTTTCGCATCCCAAATACCTGTCGAACCCAGAATGGCAGCGAGGGGACGTGGTAACCAAGCTCCGAATGACCCCGAGACCGGACCAGAATCCACATCCACCGCTTCGGATGACGGTTTCCACTGATCGATCGGTCACTACGGCATCCGAACTAGGTCGGAAGTCCTGCTATTGGCAACCGCCGGCACAAAGGATCAAGCAGCGGATGCAACTCTACGCCCAAGTCAGAACGGAGTCAGAGGGCCGACAATTCCAATTCGGTGAAGATCAAGCAGTTATGCGCTCAACATGCGTCGCCTCATCGATGGAGGAGGCACGCCGAGACGCCGAAGAAGGCATCATGTCAGCATTCATCTTCAACGACCCATTTCGCGGCCGGCAAGTCCTCACCAACCCCAACGAAGTCTAGGCAGACGACGTCGAAATGGTTTGGGACTTCCTGGAGTCACGAACTCTCCTAGTAGGATCGCCCGACAACGTCATCGAAAAGATTCAAGAGCTTAGAGAGGTCTTCAACCTGGACTATCTCCTCGCCGAGTTCACACAGATGGGTATGTCGCTGAGCAAATCGCTGAAGAACCTGGAGAATTTCGCCACCAAGGTAATCCCGAGCTTCGCCGGTATGGGTTGAAAACAGGAGCAAAGGCCTTTCAAAGCCGGGATTTCCACTGAGTTAAGTTGCGGAAATCAACTGCATACAAAGCACGATTCGAATTGAAATCGAAGGCATGGTGGTGGTGCCGATTGTAATCGCCCCCACCGATCGGTTATGAGCGAATACAAATACGTCGCAGATTATGAATTCGGTCTCGAACCCTAGTGTGCGTTCACCGTGCCGCTTGCTCAACCAGTTAGTTGATCTGGCGGAGCCGAGGATCGAAGCGGTCCCGCATCCAGTCACCCAGGAAGTTCCCCGCCATGACAATGGCGGCCAGTGCCAAGCCCGGGAACGACGCGATGTGCGGAGCGTCTCGCAGGTAGTCACGGCCGGAAGAGATCATCCCTCCGAGAGACGGGCTGGGTGGCGGAATACCAGCTCCCAGAAAGCTCAACGTAGCCTCTGTCAAAATCAGGCTGCCCGTTGACAATGTGGTTGCGACGAGGACGGTGTTGATGACGCCTGGAAAAATGTGTCTGACTAGGATGCGCTGGTTGGTTGCTCCAGAAATCCGTGCCGAATCGACATAATCCATACTACGTAACCTCAACGCTTCAACGCGCACGAGACGGACCGCGCCCGGCCACGAAATAAGTGCCAGGGAGGCGACCAGAACAAACATACCGGAGCCAAATACAAGTGCGATGGCCAGCAGGACAAGCAACTGGGGTAGCGCCGCCCACACGTCGACGATACGCATAATCACTTCATCAACAATTGTGCCGCCAAAATAACCTGCAATCAGGCCGAGAATAGTGCCAGAAATCATTCCCACAGTCACCGATAGCAGCACGACAACGACCGTGATTCGACTCGCTTCAATCATGCGGCTCAAAATGTCGCGCCCGATATGGTCTGTACCGAGCAAAAACTCTCTGCCGCCTTCCGCTGTCCACGCGGGTCCCTGCGAGAAAATGCCGTGACTTTCCAACGGGTCGTAGGGCTTTATCCAAGGAGCAAAGATGGCAGAAAAAAGCAGTACAACGATTACTATCCCAGGAATTACCGGCCAACGCCTGAGAAACCGCCACGAATCTCCCAACGACCCCACTACCGTCCCCAAGGGGGATGACCTTCTAGCGATGGTCGTCACTCAGTCCCTCCAAATCGAATGCGAGGATCTATCAATGCATAAACGAGATCCAGCAACAACACGACTATCACGTACGCCACTGAGAACAGGAGTACCAGGCCTGTGAGTACGGGGAAATCGGTGTTCCAGATCGCGTTGACCGCCATCCTTCCGACACCCGGCCAAGAAAATACTGTCTCCGTCACCACGGTACCGGTAATGAATCCAACCAGGACAAGTGCCGAAACCGTAAGAGGTACGAGTGACGCGTTCTTGAGGGCGTGTTTCCAGATGATCTGCTGGTTGCCAATGCCCTTTGCCCGAGCCAGCTTTATGTACTCCGAATCGAGTACCTCGAGCATCGATGATCGTGTGAAACGCAAATAAGCAGCGGCCGGGTTAATCCCGAGCATGATGCAAGGGAGAATCAAATTTCGAACCGCAAACCCGTCGCCTCGCGTGCCGGAAGGGAGCCATCCTAGATAAACGGAGAATACCAAGATGGCCATGATTGACAACCAGAAGGTTGGTGTGGCTTGCCCTATCAGAGCGAAACCTCGTGCCAGGTAATCAAGCAACCCACCTCTCTTAACAGCCGAAAACACTCCAAGCGGGAAGCCCACGAGGGCTCCGAAAATCCAGCCGCCGAGCGCCAACTGACCGGTTGCGGGCGCACGTTCAGCAATCAGAGACGAAACCGTACGACCAGACTGCGTGCTATTGCCCAAGTCTCCCGTGATCACTCCACCAACCCATAGAAAATACTGGATTAACACAGGCTTGTCCAAGCCAAGCTTTTCCCCCCAAGCGTCCCACTGCTCCTGAGTGACGGCGTATCCGGGTGTGTTACCTAGATAGAAATAACGCGGGTCTTGGCCTCCGACGCGGCTGAGCACAAACACGATGACCGTTGCGCCTAGGATCGCAACAACTCCCATAACCAATCGTCTAGCAAGAAAAACGCGCATCCTATCTTGCCTGGCCTTTCAACCGGATCGCGACCGATCCATCCATGGCAATGCTTGGAAGGACCCGTGTAAACATGCATGTTTGGGCGCCCGAGAAACCGCCCAAGATTACTGGGGACGCCCTAGCGAAGATCGACCACTTGCCAAGTGCCTTCGCATCAAGCATTCCAATCAACTCCACTACCGATGTTCGCATACAACCACACCTAATTGTTGCCCGGGCTCCGTCGTGCGGAACCCGGGTCAACAGGCAAACGTTGTCTACTTCAATGAGATCCGTGTCACCGGGTTCATCAAGGAGTAGGCATACCCGAAAGTCGGGTACACGTCACGGTCGAACACAACGGTCGAAGAATTGTAGAGGGTTTGGTTGAAGACCTCTGCGATCGGCAACGCCCATGCCCAGAACTGGTAATGCTCAATCCAGTCCTTGTAGAGCTCGATGCGTTCTTGCGGGTCGCCCTCCGACCGCATCAGTTCAAAGGTGACTGCCGAGAACGGGATGTTGCCCATCTTCTGAGTGCCACCCTCTTTCCAACTGTGGTCTTCGGTGTCGATTGGCCAGTCCTCAGGGTCGAACCGGGGTATGAATGCATAGTTGAAGTCATCATTCGAACGGTCCACATAGGAAGGCCGTTTCACCGCGTACACCCTCTGGTCGATCTCACATGCGATGCCCAAAGGTTGCCAGGTTGCACACAGAAGCTCGGTAAGGCTAACGCTAAGGCCTTGCGCATGAACAGTGACGGTCTCGTCTAGCCCGTTCGGGTATCCCGCCTCCGCCAGCAATTCCTGAGCGCGGTCAATGCTGAATTCGTCGATCCATTCCTCCTTGAACAGCGAGCTTATCGACGCCTGTCCCGGAGGACCGTATGCTGGAACTGCCAAGCCGGCGTAGATCTGCTGATTGATCTGGTCACGGTTGATACCGATTTCCAAGGCGCGACGCACCAGCCGGGCAGATTCCCACGAGTCACAGATAGGTCCGCTTGGAACTGACTCCAACAACTGCGCTTCGTCGCACTCCGGGTCGTCGATGTCGGCGATCCATGGAAGTTCTGGGTGGTAGCCAGGGCTATGCAGCGGATTACCAGTGGCAGCTCCGATGCGTTCCAGGTAATTGCAACACGGGACGATACCAGTTAATGACCCACCATTATTGACGAGCACTCCATCGTGGTCTTCGACCAATCTGGGCCTGTCCTTCGGCTCCACGTCGGCCATGTGCGCCTCGCCCGATTCGAACATCGCAGCTCGAATTGCAGGTTCCGGCACGGCGAGCACTCGAATCTGATCTACTAACGCTTGCTCGCCCCAGTAGCCATCGAACCTGTTAAGAACGAGGCGGTCATCCTGACGCCATGCTTCAATCTCGAATGGCCCGCTGCCGACGAACTGAGTCAACATGCCGGTCTCGCCGAATTCATCGAAGACCGCTTTGCTGTGTATGCCGACTCCCCTTGGAACCACGTTTGTGAATAGGTGGGTGGGCTGTCTAGCATCCGCCGATGTGATTGGCATGTCCACCGTGTATTTGTCAACCGCCTCCGCAAGACCGATGTGAGCGCGGAGGTCGCCGGCATTGTCGTGCGCCGTGGCAGTGTTCGTGGCAGCGTTTGAGTTGTTGTGCGACCACGCCACGTCCTCCGCCGTCAACTCGCCCCATCCGCCGTGGAATTGAATCCCAGGCCGGACACGCCAGATATACGCGGAACCATCCGCAGCGACACTCCAGCTCTCTGCGACGAGGCCGGAAAGAGTGTAGTCAAGCCCCGTGGCTTGGAGCAGCATCTCGTATGCGCCCATCGTGAACTTCTCGACACCACAACCCGGCGGGCACTGGGCCGGAAGTCCTACCGGCACTCCTACGTTTTGCCGGACTACTGTCAGCGTGCCGCCGCTGCTTGCTGGGGCGCCCGGCTCGGAAGCCGGCGCCACCTCGGCAGGTCTCGCAGTCGCTGCTGGTGCAGCCGTTGCGCCCGGTGCAGCTGTCGCGCCTGGTACGGCCGGCAACGCAGTTGCGGGCAGTTGGGGCTCCGCCGCCGTGGCCACCGGTGCGGTTTCTTCCGCGCCGCAGGCGATCACAGCAACGAATACCGAGGCGAACAGTGCTGACAACAGCAACCGCACGCCATATCTTTCGATGTGTGAATGAGTCATATTTGCATGATCCTCTCTTTTAGGGCTCTAGGATTAGGAGAGGCGAGTAAGCAACGTTCCCTCTCGGTGTGCGCACCATGATGGTGATCACGTCACCAGCCTCGACCGAGTCAGGCAACATGATGCCGTCCTTCCGCCAAGCCCCTGTAGCCGTGGAGAAGAACCTGCCCCCTAGAGACAGCAACTGATTGCCTGCTATATCGTTATTACCCGTACAGCAGATGAACTGAATCGCAGACCCGTTAATGAACCCGCCGCCAATCGCGTTGAACGTGGTTCCCTCTGGGTTATACGTGGCCCGTCCGACCTGACCCGTCACCGGATCGGTCAATATGATGCTGGCAGTCGTAGGAATGTTTGTCGGATCACCTGCGTCGCCCTTTGGTCCTTGCGGTCCAGGGGGACCCGGTGGGCCTGTTGCTCCGGGCTCGCCAGGCGCACCCGGTTCACCGGGCAGCCCGGGTTCGCCAGCCAGTCCCGGATTTCCTGGTGCGCCCGGTAATCCCGGTTCACCTGGAGCACCTGGCGGTCCTTGAGCGCCGGCACACGCCAACGAACTGACTATCAACGTTGCGACCAACGTTGAGATTGAAATCTTGAAGAGCTTCTGGGCCCTTCCACGACACCGAATTACCATACGACACATCCTTCTTGGTCCGCGTCCCGTTCGTATCCCCTTGGCATTTGCCGCGCACCAGGGACAGCGCCCGTTTTCTAACAGAGGCAAAATAACCGCCCATGTCAGCAGTGTTGCGCAGTCTACCCATGTTTTCGTCGTATGTCAAGCCTTTTATCACGAATTCGTTAGTTTAACAACCCACCGAGTAACGAATTCAGTCGTATTTCAAACTTTTGTGCGGTTGGTCAATTTGGTTGGTCTTACAGTTGCAAGTAGCAGCACCGAAGCATTGAAGAATCATCTGCGGACCCATCGGATGTCGCGCAACGATCGTGGACAAGGCGCAACCGTTCCTGTACGACCCGATTCACGAAACGTTGCTTCAATTCGAGAAGCTAATCATCCGGCAGATCAATCGTGCAGGGACAAGCTGGAATGCGTCCGTCAGGAATTCTTGCCGACATACAGAAGACCAGTCTCAAGGTTTTAAAGAAAGGCGGTTTTCAAGGGTGTAAGCAGGACAGACGCGAACGTGATGTATTCGACTGACGAATTCGAAATAGATTTCGGCACCAGCGACAATGTTGGTCCATCCGCCTATTCAAACCAAAATCGTCACTCGATCGGCGGCATGCACAAGTTGATATACCGCGACGTTTAAAAATCAGGAACACTGGTGGGCCCGGAGGGAATCGAACCCCCGACCGATCGGTTATGAGCCGACTGCTCTAACCCCTGAGCTACGGGCCCTCGCGGTGAATTAGGTGTAACGGCGATTCTAATAGCCTAACCCAAACTTGATCACATGATCACGTCATAAACGTCCTGCGCTAACATTCAACTGTGCCGAACAGCTCCAGATGACACGAAAGCAGGAATTCGATGCAGATCACCGATGTACGCCTCGATATGTACAAGTGGCCCCGTGAGGTCCCGATCACTAACGGTCTCTACACCTACACGCACAACTTGCTGAACATCGTGGTCATCGAAACCGACGATCCCAGCATCACCGGGATCGGCCTTGCCGGAGGGATCGAAGCGAGTCCCGAAGTTGGTGAAGCGATCATCGGTCACTTCAAGAAGATGCTCGTGGGTATGGATCCGCTTGACAACGAGCGCATTTGGCACGAGATGTGGCGCCCCAAACTCGTCGGTCGACGCGGAATCACTACCAGGATGCTTGGCGGTGTCGACATTGCTCTCTGGGACATCAAAGGAAAGGTCGCTGGCCTTCCCGTCTATAAACTGCTCGGTGGATTTACTGACCGCGTCGATACCTACGTGGCCGGCGGATACTACGAAGAAGGCAAGGGCCTCAAAGAACTCGCCGCCGAAATGGCCGAAAACGTCGAACTCGGCGCACGTGCGGTCAAGATCAAAGTCGGCGCTGTATCAATCAACGAAGACATCGAACGCGTCCGCGTCTGCCGGGAGACCATTGGACCAGACATACGTCTGATGGTCGACGCCAACAACGCGTACCGTCACTATCAAGCCATTGAATTCGCCCGAAAAGCCGAAAAATACGACCTCTTCTGGTTCGAAGAACCCGTCGAACCAGATGACTACATCGGACAGCGCGAAATCACTCGCGCAACCTCCGTTCCCGTCGCAGCGGGTGAGAACGAATACACTCGTTACGGCTTCCGAGACATGATCGATCACCGCGCCGTAGACATCTTGCAACCCGATGCTCTTGTGCTCGGAGGCATCACGGAGTTCATGAAGATCGCCGCGTTAGCGCAAGCCCACGATCTCGATATTGCGCCTCACGGCTCCCAATATGTCCACATCCACCTAGTTGCGGCAATTCCGAACGGACTCATCCTCGAGTACTACCGTGACACCGTTGATCCTATGCACGGCAAGATCTGGCAACACGACCTCGACATCCGCGATGGCTATGTTCATGCGCCAGACCGCCCCGGATTGGGACTTGAACCTAAATGGGACGTCTTGGAAGAGTTCCGCGTTTAATCAGTGAGTAGTTGAAATTAGTGACCCGAATAGGCTCTGGTTGACGGGACTTCAACGATGACTGAAGCGACCTCAACCAGCAATCCAAACGATCCGAACTCGCGACTAGTCAATCTGCTGACTATATTCGTTGTGGCGCTTCGGCTCGGCCTTACGTCCTTCGGAGGACCGATCGCCCATATCGGTTTCTTCCGTCAAGAATATGTCGAGAATCGCCGCTGGCTCTCCGAACGCCGTTTCTCAGATCTTGTCGCCCTCTGCCACTTCCTGCCCGGTCCGACCAGCAGCCAAGTGGGCATAGCGGTGGGAATTACCCGTGGTGGTTTGCTCGGCGGCGTACTAGCCTGGATCGCCTTCACTGCACCATCGGCTGCGCTCCTCATCGCATTTGGGTTCGGCATAACCGAATTCGACAATCTCCTCGAAGGCGAATGGCTTGCCGGCCTGAAGGTCGCCGCCGTAGCTGTCGTGGCCCAAGCGCTATGGGGCATGAGCACAACCCTAGCGCCAGATAAAACTCGTGCTACAGTCGCGGTATTGGCCGCCGTCGCAGTTCTTCTGTCGCCGATGGCGATCAGCATCGTGGTCGTGATACTGATTGCGGGCACCTACGGTTGGTGGCGATTCCGCCACTACGTCGACGAATCTCCGACAGAAGACTTCGCGTACAACATCCCGAAATCGATCGGCATCGCGGTAGCGGTCGTTTTCGTGGCGCTATTGGTCGGTTTGCCTCTGGCGCGCTTCTTCTTGGATGTCAATGTCCTAGCGATATTCGATGGATTTTTCCGTAGCGGGTCGCTAGTCTTTGGCGGCGGACACGTCGTATTGCCCACGTTGGAGACCGAGGTAGTGGATAACGGATGGGTTACCGCCGAACAGTTCATCGCGGGTTACGGCGCATCACAGGCGATACCAGGGCCACTATTCACTTTCTCAGCCTATCTCGGTACGGTGATGGACATCGGACCCGGCGGTATCAGCGGGGCGTTGATCGCACTCGTCGCCATCTTCCTGCCGTCATTTCTACTCGTGATCGCCATTCTCCCCTTCTGGAACCAACTCAGCCGAGCCTCGAATTTCCGGGCCGCGTTGGTTGCTATCAACGCCGCTGTGGTAGGGATTCTCGCTGCCGCCTTTTTCGATCCCGTATGGACGTCCTCGATCAAAGAACCAAAGGACTTCGCACTCGCCGCCGCGGCCTTCGGCCTCCTCATGTTCTGGAAACTTCCCTCTTGGCTCGTCGTCATCATCTGCGCAGCAGCCGGAGCCGGTCTAGCGATCATTGCATGACCTCCGCCGACGATTCGAATGCACTGTATCGTATAAATCAAAGGGCATCTACCTACGGTTTGAGGAAGCTTGAGACATGAACTTGCGAATTGCATCGTCTAAATCATTGTTTTGCCTGTTGTTAGCCGCGACAGCTTTGATGTTGTTGAGTGCCTGCAGAGCGGAAATCAATGTATCGGTCGATGAGGAAGGCAATGGGGAAATCGAGATAATCGGCGCGGTGAACGATGCCATCCTCTCGATGGCCCAACTCGGCGGTGAAGATCCATTAAGCGACTTCCTGGATGCTCCGACCGACGAGCTCGAATCCGAAGGTCTCGAAGGCGCAACAATCGAACCCTATTCCGAAGCCGGATACACCGGCGTCAGGATCCGAGCCGATTTCGATCCCCGTAGCCAAGCAATCGCTGCGATTTCTGACGGCGAGTCGATCCTCGGCACCTTGACTGAAACGGTTGGCATCGGCAAATTCAACTTCACACGGACCGAACAAGACGATGGCTGGATCGTCGAGTTGAACCAGACCACCGATTCGTCGATAACAGACGGATTAGGCGATCTGACTGGCGACACTACCTTTGGCGACCTACCGATCGACCTCGGAGAATTAGAGCTGCCATTCATACTCTCGCTCGAACTTCCCGGTGAGTATACAGGCCACAATGCCGACCGAGAAGTCGACGGCGTACTCATTTGGGACTCAAATCTCCTTGACGGCATCGATGTATACGCGCAAACCCGCGATCCCGGCTTCCAATTCGCCATCGGTCCCATCATCATCACCACCCTGTTCGTCCTAATCGGCGGCGGCATCGTCACCAGCGTTGTCGTCAGTCGATATCGACGACAGAGACGCGAGGAAGAAGACGCAGCGATGGAAGCCGAGGAACGCGGATCTGAGTCAACGACGATCGAGTTGATAAGTGAACCAAAATCATCGCAGATGGGTCACGAATAGTAGCATGGAAGTGTAGGTTCGTGCGGTGGTGGAGTCAGGTCCGTCAGTTCGGGCATGTCGCAGGAGAATCTGAAGCATGGAATCGGTTTTCAAAGCAGCCGTCGAAGAGTTGGATGGCCAAAAGCCAATGGTCGTCGCAACGGTCGTGCGGACGTCTGGTTCGACTCCCCAAAAATCGGGCGCCAAACTGTTGGTCCGGGAAGACGGGAGCGGTGTAGGAACACTAGGTGGCGGTTGCGTCGAAGGCGATATCTGGTTCGCAGCACAGGAACTTCTCAAACGCGGCGGCGACGCCGAGCTTCGCGATTACGAACTGAACGAAGACCTCGCTGCGCAAGACGGCCTCGTGTGCGGTGGCACGATGTATTTCCTCATCGATCCCGTCCGCCAACCTGACCCGTACCGCGATTTCGCAGCCCAAGCTGCTGAAGCATATGCCGGTGGGCCGCCAATGGCAATTGTCAACGTCACTGCCGCTCCTTCCAACTCCGACGTTCAAGTCGGTGCCAAGATGCTCGTCCGCGAAAACGGCGACACTCAAGGCGGTCTCGGCGACTCGGTCCTCGAAGCGATGACTGTTACAAAGGCGCGCGATCTGATGGCCATGGGTAAGAACGACTACTTGCGTTTCGACGACGGTGTCGAGTGCTACATCGAGGCATACACCACTCCACCGACCCTCGTCCTCATCGGCGGTGGACACGTCAGCAACGCCATCGTTCCCATCGCCAAGAGCGTCGGATTCCGCATCTTTGTCTTCGACGACCGCGAGCAGTTCGCCAATCCGGAACGCTTCCCTGAAGCCGACATCACCATGGTCGGTGACTACCGCAATGGTTTCGACAATCTGCCGGTCAACGCCAACTCGTTCGTCGTCGTTGCCACCCGCGGACATCAATTCGACGACGCGGCGGTTTCGGGTGCTCTCAAAACTCCAGCTTCGTACGTCGGTCTTCTCGGTAGCAAACGCAAAACCATTCTCATCTTCGAGGAACTCATCCGCAACGGCTTCGACCCGGAGGAACTCCGGCGAATCAACGCCCCTATCGGGCTCGACATCGGCGGTCGCACGCCCGAAGAGATCGCCATTAGCGTCATGTCCGAAATCATTGCCTTTCGACTCGGCGGCTCGGGCGAAAGCATGAAGCTTCAAGAACGACTCCTTGACAAAGCCATCGAACGCGCCGCCAGATCACCCGTTGCAGAACGCGCATTGGCCGCTGGTAGTTAGCCTCGGCGGCATATTTCCCCTCCGATGGTCGTCGAGGCAATACTCCTCTCAGCCGGCGAATCGTCCCGAATGGGCACGCCCAAAGCCCTCCTCGATTGGTTCGGCCAACCACTCGTCCTAGCTCAGGCTGAAGCTCTCTTCGAAGGTGGAGCTAACCGAGTCATTGTCGTGACCGGCGCTCACCACGACGAAATCTCAAACACCATCGCCGATAAACCAAACATCACTGTCGCCGCCAACCCAAACTGGTCCCAAGGAAAAACTACCTCAATCAAAACTGGCCTCCGAGAACTTTCTTCCAACTGCCAAACGCTCATCGTCCTTGCTGTGGACCAACCCCGACCTGCATGGGTCATCAACCAAGCGATCCAATCCCACCTGCATTCCAATTGCCCCGTAACATCGCCACGATACTCCGGCCACGGCGGACATCCTTTGCTCTTCGAAGCGGCGCTACTACCAGAGCTGTCCGATATCTCCGAAGAGCATGAAGGTCTACGCAATGTCATGAAGCGATACGACCGAGCCATGAATCGGGTCTACTTTGACAACCCGGTAGTTCGCTTTGACCTCAACACCCCGGACGATTATGAAAACGCGCTCAAAGCCTACCCGTCACTAGCCGAGAACCCCTAGAAATGGCAACCGACCTCAACGCCGCCCGCGAGTTCCTTACCGACAATGGGATATCCGGTTGGCTTACCCGCGACTACCGCTACACCAACCCAATATTCTTCGCCGCGCTAGGTTACCAACCCAACAACCTCACGCGCCCGGTCTGGCTGTGGATCCCGGCCCAAGACGAGCCGCGCCTCCTAACCCACGACGTCGACGCTAACCGCTTCGAACGCGACGATATCGAAATCATCGTGTACAGCAACCGCGATGCGATGGTCTCATCGCTCAAGTCCTTAATCCCTGATCACGGCAAAGTAGCCATGGACTACTCCCCGTCCTACGAACTTCCCCGTGTCGCCAGAGTTGACGCGGGTTCAGTCGAGTTAATCCTATCGTTCGGCGTTGAGGTGGTCTCATCAGGCGATGTATCCCAATACGCGACAGAACGCTGGGACGCCGCCCAATTGGCATCTCACCGGTACGCCATGACGGAACTCGTAAACATAATGCACGAGTCCTTCAACTTCATCGGCGAAAACGTCCGTTGGGCACTGACCGAGCATGACGTAGCTGAGTTCATTCGTGGACGTTATGACCGCTCGGGTCTCCACACCGACGAAGGTCCCGTTGTCGCCTTCAACGTCAACTCCTCAGACCCTCATTACGAACCGACCATCGAAAATTCCTCGATCATTCGGCGCGACGGATGGCTCCTGATCGACTCCTGGGCCAAACCGACTTCAATCGACCCATTCGCCGAAGGTGAAGCTGCGTCCACCAGCGAACCAGTCTATGCCGACATCACCTGGGTCGCCAAAATCGGTTCGGACCCGATACCCGATCAAGTCGAGGTGTTCGATTCCGTGAGACGCGGTCGAGATACCGCGTTCGATTTCCTGCGGAATCGGCATCGTAACGGCGAAACGACGCGCGGTTGGCAACTCGATCGGGTGGCTCGAAACTCAATCGCCAACGACGGTTACGGAGATTACTTCGTCCACCGCCTCGGCCACAGTGTCGGACCCGAGGTTCACTCCAACGCAGTGAACCTCGATGATTGGGAGACTCACGATACCCGTCAACTCATCCCCGGCATCTGCGTAACCATGGAGCCCGGAATCTACCTTCCCAAATTCGGCGTACGACTCGAGATGGACGTCTATGTCGGTGAAAACGACATCGAGACAACAGGCGAAATCCAGCACCAAATTCACCAGATCCAGACCTGAACGATCACACGGCATTGGTCGTTGAGCGCACCGATTTTGACGTAACGTTACGCGATGGACCCGTCAAAATCGCAATCGCCGTCGCAAAGGCGCCGATTGCTGCCTCGAACACCGAGTCCCTTCGCCGCGTTTCGGTACCCCGCGTTCCGACTGCTGTGGTTCGGCGCCAACTTCGTCGCGCTAGGAATATGGGCTGAAAGATTAGCAGTAGGATGGTTGGTCCTCGAGCAGACCGACTCGGTGTTACTATCAGCCGCCACTTTCGCCGCCGGATCGGCTCCCGGAATCATCGCCGCGCCAATCGGCGGTGCAGTCGCGGACAGATTTCCTCGAAACCGTTTGCTGCCCCTGACAGCGTTAATCAGGGCGGTCTCCATGCTGTCAATCGCGCTCATCGCGTTGAATGGATTTTCCAATCCGTGGCCGATTTTCGTCATCGTCGCGTTCGAAGGTGTTGTCAACTCGTTCGATATGCCCGCCAAGCAGGGACTGATCACCGACATCGTGCCGCGGGAGGCCCGGATGAACGCAATCTCAATTCATTCTGTCGGTGCGCGGGCCGTCGCTGCCGTCGGAGCGTTGGCCAGCGGCATCATCGCGGAGTTCTTCGGCATCCCAGCCGCCCTATTGGTCGCAGCAGGCGCGGTACTGATCGGCGGCGTTGTAGTACTGTTCATCCCCACAATACGGAGTACGGTGCAACAAACCGGCGCTTCCGCGAAAAACATATTCAAGGACGCGATCATCGGCATCAGATCGATGATGCGAATCCCGACGGTATCCACTCTCCTCTGGATGGCGATAGTCGTCGAGATATTCGGCTTCGCCTACGACTCGGTTATGCCAGCCCTTGCACGCGACGAGTTGAACGTCGCCGAATCAGGTCTCGGCACATTGAGATTCGCCGCCGGGATCGGTGCCGTGGCCGGCGCAATCGCGCTCTCATTCTTGGGTGACTTCAGCCGCAAAGGACCGTTGCTCCTCGGTATAGCCGTTGGCTACGGCATTGGCCTAATGGGAGTTGCCGCAAGCCCCAACTTGATCACTGCCCTGCTCCTCGTAACCATGGTCGGAGCCGCCGCATCAATGTTTGACGCGATGGAGTGGACACTGCTTCAAGCTAACGTCCCAAATCGTCTGCGCGGCCGTGTAATCGGAGGCTGGGTATTCGCAATCGGCTTCGGCTGGGTCGGTCACCTAGCGATGGGCGCAGTGGGCGATGCATTCGGAGTGAGATGGGCTATCGGTGGTGCCGGTTTGATCGTCGCAGCTGCGAGCTTGATCGCCCTGGCAATATCACCCGTGTTGCGGCGCGCATAAAGAAAGCAGGTAGCTCCCAATTCAAGGCTCAATTCTGCCGAGTGGTATGTCGTTGGACGCACGCTCCCACGCAATCCACAGTTCTGAGTGATGCCGGGATGCCCACCGACGAACACGCCGTAAAACTGATCGTGGCAAAA
This sequence comes from uncultured Dehalococcoidia bacterium, assembly GCA_951812795.1. Classification (GTDB taxonomy): domain Bacteria; phylum Chloroflexota; class Dehalococcoidia; order Lucifugimonadales; family Lucifugimonadaceae; genus Bin127. Next base: position 281,687 of record OX638325.1, on the reverse strand, counting down.
CAGGTCTGACTTCACTCAGATCGTTTAGGTTGATCCATGACTGGATTCCTGAACACACAACATGAAAATGCCGAGGAGGATTATCCCCAAAATCCATCCTGATGGAAATGCCCTGGAACCTACACAGTTCAGATATTCACTTGCACTGTGTCAGCGTATTCAATAAGTTCGTCCAAATTCTTGCCTGTCAGTTCCATGTAGAGCGCGTCTCCGCACATGGACAGGTCACCTGGCCACGCGATCGCGTCGTAGTCTGGAACTATATCGGCTTCGAAAAACTCACGATCCTCCCAAGCTTTGAAAACACCTCTGCCTGCGTGTCGGGAGAGATCAAGTTCCCCCTCGACGCCGTCCTCAAACTTAATCCAGATCCGATAGCCGTCAAGGGCTTTGACATCAACTGGTTTAACCATTTTGCTCTAATACCTCTCTGCGAACGGCCTATTTGATTCAAATCGAACTTCACCTAGCCCCGCAAGCCTGCAAACACGCCTGCATGTGTCCTCTAGATTCCGCAGCAATCGTGCAAGACTGCTCCAAACTGTAGTCCTTGGCACCGATGACTTCGAGGTTGAGGGCGCCGTCGTAACCGTGTTCGTGTAAGACACGCACAAATGCCACGAGATCGATGTCCCCGCGCCCATTCGCCTGGTCTTCAGGACTGCCGGGGCCGGACTGCATACCTTTGCAGTCGCGGATGTGAACGTGTTTCACGCGCGACATCACGGCGGCGATCGCTTCCGCCGGGTTCTCCCCCGCCCTATAGATGTGCGATGGGTCCATGTCTATGCCAAATGCGGGCGACTGAATGGCCTCCATCACGCGTAGCGTGGTCGGCGTGCTGTAGATGCTCGCCCCGACGTGTGCCTTGACGCAAACCGTCACGCCGTGTTCCTCACCGATCTTCGCCATCTCGGAAAGAGAAACGATCGATGCTTTCAAGCTATCCTCATCACCTGATGTTCCCCCCGGTCCGCAGTTGACCACGGGTATCCCCAACACCGACGCGGCTCGGCAAGCTCGATCCATGACCTCGGGGTCGCGTAACGGCTGCTCCATAGCCAGCAGTTCGAGCTCGTATTTGTCCGAGAAGTCGCGGATCTCCGGCACAAGTTCTTCCCATCGGCTCAGCACCAAATGCTCGCTCATACCGTCGATTGCCGACAACTCGATACCGTCATATCCCGCCATCGCGATGCATCTGAAAGCATCCGCCATGCTGTGACCACCGAAGAGCACCGAATTCGCGCCAAGTTTCATCTTTAATTCCCCTCGATTTCGACCACTGATCCCGTTTCCCAAGATTCAATCGCGGCCTCGATAATTAGCTGCGCCTTCAGAGCGTCTTCGCCTGATCCGTCAATCTCGTCCGGATCAGCGCCTTCGACGTTCTGATCAATCCACCTTGTTATGCGACTTTCGAACGTCTCGCCAAAACTCATCATGTCGCCGAGATATGCGTACTTCTCGACCTGCTGAGATCTGCGCGGATAAAACTCCAAATGCTCGCACGCTTCGAGCAGCACGAACCTCGCCTCGGAACCCACGACCTCCAGCCGCTCCAACCCGTAGCTGCCTCCCGCGTCATAGCTACCCGTCAGGTGTCCTATCACCCCGTTCTCGAACTGCATGTTTACCTGCACGTTCGACCAGATGTTCCTGCCCCGTGCTTTCTTGAAGAATGCATGCACTCGCTTAACGTCGCCGCAGAAATAACGCATCACGTCGATAGAGTGAGGATGCAGGGCCCGCATGTGGAAATAAGGGGAACTTTCGTTCGGGTTGTTAATCCACATCGTCATATTGACAATGTTCAACTCTCCAAGTCGTCCGGTATCGACCCACTCCTTCGCTCTCAACGCCGCCGGGGTGAAACGGTGGTTAAGGTTTATCCCGTACCGCAGTCCCTTTTCCTCGGCCAGAGCTACCATCTCTTCCGCCTTGAGGATTTCGTTGGATATCGGTTTCTCGCCCAAGACAGGGATACCGGCGTTGAGCAGAGCCATCGTAGGTTCGTAGTGATCGCCGCCATTTTCGACGCCCGCGGTGCAAACGCTTGCGATGTCGATTTCACCACATTCGACCATCGCTGAAACTGAGTTGTACGCGGCGCATCCGTATCGCTCAGCGGCCGCATCAGCCTTGTCTGCGAAGGCATCGCACACTGCGACAATCTCACAACGTTCATCCGCGTGATAGATGTCGGCATGCCGCGTGCCGATGCCACCCATTCCTACGATTGCGACTTTCAATGTCACGAATCCTGCGCTCCTTCAAAAACGACGGTGAAGTTGACTACCGAGACTTCGCCTGTAGTCGCCTCGCCGTCGACGAATCGCCGATGTACAGCGTGTCGTAAGCCTGTTGAGACGACTTGAATGAGCCTATCCCATCAATCCCATGCCAATCGCCCTGGTTGTATATGGGATTTTTCAGTCCGGTCTCAACTTCACGTTTAGTGATCCAACTCTCCATCCGCTTAGTCAACGCGGCGACCACGTCGGGATGCGCCTGCGCCACGTCGGTTATTTCCAGCGGGTCCTCGATCATGTTGTAGAGCTCGACGGGCGGTTTGAAGTGGAAATCCGGTTCCAAAGCGCGGATGAGCTTCCACTGCGGAGTGCGCCATCCGTGCTTTCTCATCCAAGTGCACTCGGTGATGTAAATCTCTGATTCATGAGAGACTACCTCGCCCTCAACCATCCCCATCAGACTACGGCCATCGAAATCGATGTCGCTCTCGATCCCTGCCAACTCCAACAGAGTCGGCATCAAATCCTTGTGCTGGTTGTAACCACTGATACGTCTTCCGGCCGGCACCTTCGACGGGTAACGAATGATCAATGGAACGTGGAGATTCGAATCGTAGAGCCCGTGATGGTCAAAAAAGCATTCGTGTTCGTACAAAGTTTCTCCGTGATCGGAATTCAGTATCACTACTGTGTCGTCAAGAATGCCGCGACTCTCGAGATTCGTCAGAATCGTCTGGATGCAGGCATCCATGTACGCGATTGCCCCGTCGTATTGGGCGATCACATAGTCCTTGTCGGTAATGCCCGGCGGCATCCAACTAGACAAAAAGTCGCGAAACGGCTTGAACGCCATGACTGGTTCCATCGACTTGTTTGCAGGATCGCACTCGTCGCCGTGATAAAACATCCGCTCATACGGTTCTGGCGCAAGGTACGGCGCATGAGGGTCCATGTGACGGAGCAACGCGAAAAACGGCTCATCGGCGCTGCAAAGCCGATCCAACTCCGGCAGAAAGACGCGATTCAGATGCTGAGCCTTGTCACTGCGACCTTCTTCCCAAGAACCCCATGCGCGGTAGTCGAGATACGTGTCAAACCCTCTCGAACTTGGATTGCCGCTAAGTCCGACGCACACGGTGTTGTACCCCTCGCCCTTCAACAGTTCCGGCAACAACGTCACTTCGGATCTGACCGGCCCCTTATGTCGCAGTGCCACCACCTGTGATGAAAACACATCCATCCCGCTTAACATCGACGTGTAACCACTAGTGGTCGGAATGTGGGCGCTGAACGTATTCTCGAACAAAGTCCCCTGCGATGCCAGACGGTCGATGTGTGGCGAGGTCAGGCGCGGATAGCCGTAGCAACTGAGATTGCTAGCTCGCAACGAGTCGACGCCGATGATTAGGATGTTCGGTTTAGTGGTCAACTTTGAGTCTCCCATCGAGGCTGGACCGTTCTCGCGGTTGGAAAACGCAGTTTAGATGAGCACCTCTGCCCCGACGCGTCGAGCGATTCCTACGATCTCGTCATAACGCGCCTGCAATATCGGCACTCCATTTGCCTCGCGGTCCTTCTTCGCCTCTTCCTCGGGGTCGCCAGCAACCATTACCCGGTCAGCACCCGGTTCCGTCGGAGTGTCGTGCAACGCCCGGATCATCTCGTCCATCATTTCTTTGAACTCGTCGACCGGACGGAAGGCCGAGATATCGATAGCCATGGCGAACGACATATTCCTGCCGCCACCAATGAACGAACTGTAGCCACCGCCCGAAAGCACGCCACACAAGATGTCGACCATCATCGCCAGTCCATAACCCTTGTGAGCACCTTGCTCGCGCGTATTGCCGAGCGGATTCTGTGCCCAATGATCTCCCCTATCTCCCGGAGGCTCCGTGATCGGTTCGCCTTCAGCACCAACCGCCCATCCTTCAGGTATCGGAACGCCGAGTTGGCGCGCCAATCCGATCTTACCGCTGGCGACCGTCGAAGTAGCCATGTCGAGCACAAAATCGCTTTCCTCGCCAGCGGGCGCGGCGAACGCGATGGGATTGGTACCCAGCATCGCCTGCCGACCGTGCGCCGGCCGAACCGCCGGTCCCGCATTGGTCATCGCGATACCGATCATGTCGCGTTCCGCAGCCAGCATCGCATAGTAGGCAACCATACCGATGTGATGCCCATCGCGGATCGTCGACATCCCGACACCGTGCTCCGTCGCCTTGTCCATCGCCATCTCCATGCCGATGTGCGCCGCCGGATGTCCCAATCCCCATCCGCAACTCAACAACGCCGTCGTGTCGGACTCCGAGATCACCTCGATCTCTTGCGGCGACTTGAACGTGCCTTCAAGTATCGACTCGGTATAGCGAACCACGTTCGTCGCACCATGGGTATCCACACCTCGCAGGCTGGCTAATGTCAAGGCATCAGCCGTTATCTGCGCGTAGCGCTCCGGCGTACCTGCAGCCACGAAGATCGCCGCGACCTGCTGGCGAAGCGGCTCGGCAGGCACGCGGACAGCATTATCGTCAGGTATCTTCAGAAAATCGAGCGCCATCGTTTGCCTCCTAGCATCTAAACCCGCCTACTTCAGCGGTGTGCCAATGCCTTTTTCTCGTGCCAACTCTACTATCCGTTCGCACGCCGCGATATCTTCCAAAGCCAGCCCCTGCGACTCGAACAATGTCACCTGTTCGTCGTCATCGCGACCGCTCGATTTCCCGTCAACAATGTCGTGAATCGGAACTGCCAAATCCCAAGAAAAGCGGCCCACCTCCGCGGCGCGCATCAGCTCTCCACACTCAAACTTCGCCTGCTCTACGTCGTCAGTCGCGACGATGTCGGACATCGCTATAGCCCGAGTATCGATCTCGCGTTTCAACCAAGAGTTATTGCCCGCCGCGTTGATGTGCGTGCCCGGCTTCAGCCACGCCCCGAGCAGGACTGGCTCCTGCGAGTTAGTTATCGTGGCTATGATGTCCGAATCGGCTGCCTCTTCACCGCTAGAAACTGCCGTGACATCGATGCCCAACGCATTCGACATCTTGGCAGCGTATCGATTGCGGTTCTCTTCCGAACGGCTGTAGACCTTAACGCTCTTGATGTCTCTAACGTGTGCGATTGCCGCGAGCTGCGTCTCGGCTTGATAACCCGATCCAATTATCCCCACCGTCTCAGCGTTGTCACGCGCCATGTATTTCGTCGCTACCCCAGACGCCGCGCCGGTACGCATCTGCCCCATTCGGTTGGCCTCGATCACCGCAACCAGCGAATTGTTGGATGTGTCATACAGCATGACGTGGAAATTAATGCCGCCCGCACCGCCGGGATATGACTTCAATCCCGCGATCTGGTGTCCACGCCAAGTCGCAAACATAACGTTGTACGCACCCGAACTCGTAGGCAATCTACGCCGCGGCTCGTTGAAGGCGTCGCCTCGCGCGCGGGCTTTGAACGCCTCTTCGACCGCCTCAACAGCGATCGGCATCGTGAAAAGCGATTTGACTTGCTCTTCCGTTATGAATAGCGGTGTCGTCATTGCGTCTCCAGACTTTCTAATTCTGTTCATTCGGTTCGAATGAATGCGCCCACATGTGGTTCAACGGTCCGTGTCCGCCACCAATCGAGGCAGCATTCGCCATCGCGTTCCAAACATATCTCTGGGACAGTTCAACGGCAGGCGCGAGATCAAGACCGTGCGCCAAATGCGCCGCAATCGCCGATGCAAAGGTACAACCAGTACCGTGATTGCTGGTCGTGTCGATCCGCAGCGTCGTGAACGTACGAGACCCGGCCTTCGAAACCAAAACGTCATTGACGCGCCCTGTACCGTCATCGAAGTGGCCACCCTTGACTACGGCCGCATCCGCACCCATCATCACCAATTCACCGCCAGCCAGCTCCATATCCTCCACTGAATCGATCTCGATTCCCGTCAAAGTTTCGGCCTCCGGGACGTTGGGTGTCACAACTGTCGCCCGCGGGACCAACCGCTTCCTGACGCTCTCGACCGCATCGTCTTGTAGAAGTTGCGCCCCGGTTGCGGCGATCATCACCGGGTCTACAACGAGAGGTGCGATTTCAAGCCGTTTTACGGCTTCGGCGACGCACTCTACGATCTCGGTTGACGACAGCATTCCGGTCTTTACCGCGTCGACACCGATATCGGACACCACGGCGTCGATCTGATCGTTGATAACCTCAACCGGCACTTCCGCCACAGCAGTCACGCCGAGAGTATTTTGCGCCGTTATCGCGGTGATCGCGCTGGTACCGAAAACCCCAAGTGCGGCCCACGTCTTTAAATCCGCCTGAATCCCCGCGCCTCCGCCGGAATCGGACCCGGCAATGGTCAACGCGCGAGGTGGGCTTGGGGAGTTCATTTCCATATAGAATACGCAAGCGTGATGCCAGATGCACGCCCAAAAGAACGTCGAAACGATCTCTCAAAGGTCGAAGCATTGATATTCGATGTCTTCGGGACGGTGGTCAATTGGCGTGATTCGATAATCGCCGAAGTTGCAAAAGCGGCGACTGAGCACGGGATGCCAGACGGCGATTGGGGCCGGTTCGCCGACGAGTGGCGAGCATGGTACGGCAAGTCGACCCGTGAACTCAGTAAAGGTAACGGGACTTGGCGATTGGTTGACGAAATCCATCGAGAAAAACTGGACATGCTGCTTGAGGAATACGGTTTATCCGAAATCATGAGCGAGGAGGCGAAGCAGCTTCTCAACCGAGCATGGCATCGCCTAGATGGTTGGCCGGACTCCCCAGGGGGATTGCGCCGCCTCAAGTCGAAATTCATCATCGCCACCGCTTCCAACGGTAATCTAGCTCTTCTCGTCAATATGGCAAAACATGCCGACCTGCCTTGGGACGCGGTGATGTCGCCTGATGTCTACGGCGCCTACAAACCGTCGCCAAAGGTCTACAACAACGCCGCAAAGCTGCTCGGTCTCAACACCGATCAAGTGATGATGGTTGCCGCTCACGTTGGCGATTTGGAAGCGGCATCCCGCCAAGGTCTAGCCACTGGGTTTGTCTACCGACCCTTCGAACATGATTCCGAAAACCCCGTCGAGATGCCCGACACTTCATCGTTCGACGTATCCGCTACCGATTTCGACGACATGGCCAATCAACTTGGTTGTGCCTGACCAACCGTCTAACCACTACCCAAACGGGAGATTTAACAATGCCTTGGACATTTGAAGACGCGGCACCCATGATCGGCACAATTACCGAAGGCAATTGCTGGACCGGCTCCCACATGCTATACAGCAACATCGCCCACGACCGAATCATGCGTCTCGATGTCGAATCCGGTCTGGTCGATGTGTTTGCTGAAAACACTGAAGGCACGAACGGATTGAACTACGATGCCGAAGGCAACCTCTACGGCTGCGCCAGCACCGGTCGCAAAATGATCAAATTCAACGACGATGGCAGTTTCGAGACCGTCGTCGACCGGGTAGACGGCGTTCTACTTAACAGCCCGAACGACTTGGCAATCACTCCCTCGGGCGCGATCTACTTCTCCGACCGCGTCGGCGAGTCGAACCCCGACGTGGGCATAACTTACTCGGCGATCATCTCGGCTGAGCAAGACAATGACGGTAATTGGGTCTGCACACGGCGCACCTTCGACACGACGCAACCCAACGGACTGATCTTTTCCAGCGACTACAAGACGCTCTACGTGGCACAGAGCGATTTCCGTGCTAGCGAGAGCCGAGACCTGCGCGCCTATCCGGTCAACGACGACGGGTCGCTCGGTGAATGCCGAATCCTGCATGATTTCGGTCCGCATCGCGGCATCGACGGCATGACGCTCGCCTCAGACGGCAGCATTGTCGCCTGCACCGGTTGGGAAATCTCCGGTCCGGGCGGCAACGTGACCCATTTCGATCCTGAGGGCATGATCATCGAGCAGCATCCAGTAGTCGCGCAACGCCCGACCAACTGCACGTTCGCCGACGGTGACCTTTACGTCTCCTCCATCGAAGGCCACTGCTTAGTTTCCCGCGACACCGGATTGACTGGACATCTGCTCTATCCGCAGTGATCATGGGCGCTTCGCAGCTCCGACATCAAAAGCAACTAAAGGTCCGGATTACCGATGAACGATTCTTGGGAATGGGAACTAATCGCCAAACACGATTCGCTAACTGAGGGTCCAACGTGGGACGGAAACGCCCTGCTCTACAACGAGTGTTACGCAGCAACAACGTATAGATGGGATCCGAAGACCGGCGAGAGCGAGGTGTGGCGGACGGACACCAATCAGGCGAATGGGATGAAGTTCGACCGATCCGGTCGGTTGTTCGCGTGTGAAGGTGGTGGCAACCGCGTCGTAGAGATCGACCCTGCGAATCCGAATTCGGACGCGACGGTCATCGCCGACAATCTCGACGGCGCCGGTCTAAACATGCCGAACGACCTCGACGTTGACGGCCAAGGGCGCATCTACTTCTCCGACCCCAACTACTCCGCCCAACCAAACAACCTCCCACATGAATCGGTCTACCTAGCAGCGCACACATTTGGGGGCAACTGGACCACCAAACGCGTAACCATCGATACTAATCGACCCAATGGAGTGCTTCTCTCCGCAGACCAAACAATCCTGTACGTCGCAGAGAGCCCGGTAAACAAGAGCCTTCGGCGTCAACTTAGGGCGTATCCGATCAACGCATATGGGACATTGGGCGATGGAACAGTGTTATTCGATTTCGGAGACGGTCGCGGCATCGACGGGATGGCGTTGACGACAGATGGTCAGATCATCGCAACGGCAGGCGAGCCGACAGCCGGTGCGGGTTCAGCGATTTATGTCTTTGAGCCGAGTGGTCTGGTCAGGGCGACCCATCGGACGCCAGCAGATAGTCCGACAAACTGCACTTTTGGCGGGCCAGGATTAGACGTGCTGTTCGTGACTTTCGCTACCGGGCACGTTTACCGGGTGAAGAACACGGGGATGACGGGGCATTTGGCATATCCGCGTCGGGCGTATTGAGGGTTAAGGGCGGGAGAGTTCAGTTGGACGCGATTGGCTGATACTGCTCTAGTTCGACCATCGGGTCGATGCCGGGCGGTAATTGACCGCTGAGTTCGACTAATAGTCGGTGGCTCGGCGGGGCATCATGATTGACTTGCACGACTCGCAGGTCAAGATCAGCGAGGTTTAAGGCATCGGATTGGCGCAAAACATCTGCGAGATATCTTGGTAGCCAACCTAGGTGCACTTGATCGGTGGTTTTTACACGGATGGAATGTTGCGCAGATTGGCTATTGTCTGCTAAGGCCGGTTCAAGGTGGTCGCCCGGATTAAGCGATGCGATGCACTCGATCGTTTCGGGATCTGAGGGTCGCAAACCTTGAACGATGAAACGAGTCTTGAATCGCCCTTGTGCATCTGGTTCGATGGCGGGGAAGATTTCGAAGGTGTCGGCGACGCTGTGACCGCCTGAGATTGCGAGTTCCGCGAGCACGTCGGTATCGTCGGGGTCCAACCCAAAGAGATTCAGATATTCCGGGCGGTCAGGACGTCGTTTGTTCATTGCGCGGTAGCGGAAAATCGGAAATATCTCGGTTGCTCGGTATGCCTTATCTAGCTCGGGGAATCCGGGAACGGGAACAGCGAGGGGGATCGCCGAATTCTTGGCCTCAAAAGCGCCTCGGATGTATTCAAACTCGTATTCAAAGGGTTCGGAGTCGTTCCTCGTGAGTCGTCCCACGGGATACCAACTCCGATTTCGTCGGTCATGACATGCGAGAAACAGAGTAGTCATTGGGTGAGTGTGAGCAGTTCTGATTTGCTGTTGACGATGATCTGGTACGCGAATTCTTTGGCGATATCGGACATGAACTCTGTTGGTACTCTATCAATTGCGGTTCGAAACTCGGAATCAGGTGTTTCGCCGATTCTCCGCAAAGTTGGCTGCGTGTAGTCCGGCCATTGTCGAGAGATGTAGCTGGCGATTTCGAGTGGGGAAGGTGCGCGGGTTTGCTGGTCGTCGGCGAATACGCCGCCATGGCCCCTGTTTAGGTAGTTGAGGACCCCGCCTAATTCCAGATACCGAGTGCGCCGTTCGTCTTCGAGTTCTCGACCTAGTGAGGATGCGTGATCGTAGGAAGGTGCGGCGGACATCCAGGCTGTGGCCGAGGCACGAACTAACATGATTTTCAACATCCAGTTTTCGTGGTGTCGATCGTTGTTGCCGATCAAACCGTCAAGCAATGCGTACGATGCCAAAGACTGCATAACGTCATCTTCTTGACCGTGAGCGGGGAAGTTTGGGTCTCGAAGCAACCCCTTGACTGCTCGCACGATGTTGCCAACGTTATGATCTCGTTGACCGAACCGCGTTTCGATGTCGTATTGATCATCGTTCCAAGCCAAAACGTAGCAACCTTCGATGAAGAACGTTTGATCGTAGAACCAATCCCTCATCTCGTCGTCATACTGGTCTGATTCGTCTCGATTCTCTGGTTCGAAAGATTCGCAGACGGTGACTAACTCGTCACCACAATCGGCTAACTCGACGCGAGCGCAGTCTACGCCGACTAGTTTTCCGACTTCGGCGGCTATCTTTTCAGCCCAATGCTCTCCCGTATTAGGTCTCGGGTACTTGAGCAACCAAGGATTCGGTTCTCCATCGATCGATATCCAAAACTTCCGCCTGCTGCCTCGAGATTCAAGCCGAAGCTGCTGAATCTCTGGCCAGACGGGTAGTTGGAGAACTTCGAATTCGGCAGGCGACACGTTTTACTTCGCGAATCTTGATTGGTTCGGGAACGGCGGTTGTGAGTAAAGATGCCACCGCCCGGCAACGTACGTGCATCACTTGCATTCGCTTCGCGACGGGGATGGTGTTCGACCGTTCCGCGGGTTTCGAGGGCGCAGGTTTCAAACCTGCATCTACAGGTCGTTCGTTGGATTTATTTGTAGAATTCATCCGTCCAAGCAGTACTCACATCAAAATCCTGCGGTATCAGGTCCCGACTCTTCATGTAGTTGCCGACCGATTCCCACTGCGATTGTGAAAGCGTGCCGAACTTGCCGTCTTCACTGTCTAGCCATGCAGGAATGAGGAGCGGGATTCCTCGGCGGTCTAGGGATTCGCTTGATTCGTCGATTGAGTCTTCGTTGAGTTTGACTAGGATGTCGATGCCTCGTTGTCCGTCTTCGGCGACGTATTCGAAGCCTTTGGTGAAGGCAGTTACGAAGCGTCGGACAACGTCGGGCTGCTCTTCGATCATCTCGTCGGAGGTGATGAGCATCATCTCGTAGTAGCGAGGTACGCCCCAGTCTTCGGGGTAGATGATCTCGACGGGGAATCCCATATCTTCGAGGACGAAGGATTCGTAAGACCAGTAGGCGCCGATAACGGCGTCCATGGTTCCGGCCGCGAGGACTTGAGAGAGCGCATATCCGACGTCATGGAGTTCAACGTCTTCGAGGGTCAGACCGTCCGCTTCGAGCATCGCGGCGAGCATTAGTTCGTCCCACTCAATGCCAGGGTATCCAACCTTTTTGCCTTTAAGGTCGCCAGGCCGGGTTATGCCAGAAGATTTGAGGGCCATCAGCGAGTTGATCGGGCTTTGGACGATGGCGCGAACCGCGACAACGGGAACGCCAGCGGCACGTGCAAGGGTGGTGTCTGTCTGGTAGAAAATGCCGAAGTCGCGCTGCCCTGACCCGACGAGTTGGGCGATGGCTGCGGCATCGGCGGGGACGCTTACGTCGACCGCAAGGTTTTCTTCCTCGAAAAATCCTTGGTCAATGGCTGCGTAGATGCCGGAGTGGTTGGCGTTTGGCGGCGACCAGTCCAGTTCGATCGAGACCGTTTCTGTTTCTGGCTCGGACGTGCAGGCGACAACGAGTGCAAAAAGAGCTACTCCTAACAGGATCAAACCTGTAATTCTTGTCACGATTCTCCTCCTTGGGCGTTCGACCCGGGATAGTTACGCAAGATACGCGATTGCAACAACGCTATCGCAATGAACATCAATGCGGCCATAACCGAAAGGGTAAATATAGCCGCAAAGACGAGTTCTGTCTGGAATTTTGGAGTTGAAGTCTTGATCAGCCATCCGAGGCCCGATGCTGCACTGACCCATTCGCCGATGACGGCACCGATCACGGAGACGACAGCGGCGACTTTCAGTCCAGCAAAGAGGTATGGAAGCGCCGATCGGATGTAGAGCTTCGTGAACATCTGCCATCGGGATGCGCCGAGGGTTCGGAACATGTCGACCATGTCGGAGTCGACCGATTTCAGTCCGGTCATTAGGTTGATAGTTACGGGGAAGAATGTGAACAGGACCACGACGACGATTTTGGGCGCGATGCCGGTTCCGATCCAGATGAGGAGCATGGGTGCGAGGGTGAATACGGGGATTGTCTGGGAGGCGATGAGGAATGGGTAGACCGATCGCTCGAGAAGCCGGGACCAAAACATGGCGGTGGCCATGACGCCAGCGAAGGTCATGGAGACTGCGAATCCGATCAAGATTTCTTGTGCGGTTACGGATGCGTGTCGCAGAAAGAGGTCAGGTTTGTCGGCGAGTTCGGCGAGGATGAGCGACACGGGCGGCAAGATCCATGTCTGGACATCGAGGACGCGAACCAGGATTTCCCAGAGAACTAGGCCGAGCGCGGCCAACAGCATGGCGGAGCCCCATGCGCGGATGAATGAGCGGGCACGGATGGCAAAGGTGTGTTCCGACGACGCCGGAATCGACGCGTCGACGGGTGTCGTTAGTTCCTTGATCTGTTGCTGCGAACTCATAGTTAGTGGGTTAGGTCGTCGTCGAGGGCAGATAGCAACTGCCATTTGTAGTCGACAAACTTCGAATCTCGGACGATGTCGCGTGGGCGTGGGCGTGGGAGGTCGACATCGAGCTCCAGGACGATGCGGCCCGGTCGAGGAGACATCACAAGGACGCGGTCGCCGAGCATCAGCGCTTCTTCGACGTCGTGGGTCACCATAACGGTCGCGCGGGTAGTGCGGTCGAGGACGTCGGAGAGCCAGCGCTGAAGTTCAGCGCGAGTGATGGCGTCCAGGGCCTTGAACGGCTCATCTAGGAGCAGAACGTCGCGGTCTGGCAGGACGGCACGCAGTAAGGCTACGCGTTGTCGCATCCCGCCTGACAAGGTTGCGGGATAGGCATTTAGGAAATCGGCGATGCCAAAGCGTTGGGCCAACTCGGTCGCTTTTGCATCAGCGTCGGCGCGAGCGATGCCGGCGATTTCGAGGCCGAGGGTGGCGTTCGAGAGAACGTTGCGCCACGGGAGGAGCAGGTCGATCTGGTGCATATAGGCAACGCGGCCGATGCGCTGGGCGCCAGGCTTGCCTTGGAGACTGACGTTTCCCGTGTCAGGTTCAACAAGCCCGGCAATGATGTTCAGGAGCGTGGATTTGCCGCAACCACTAGGGCCAACGATTACCACGAATTCGCCCAGATCAACATCCATAGAGACGGCGTCAACAGCTTCGATCGGCGGCAAGTCCGGACGCACAAAAGATTTGGTAGCGTCTCGAACGGAAACCGCGGGAAATTCCGATCTGGTCAACGCGGCCGAATTTCTGCCAGCATCAGAACGTGGCGGGTCGGTGTTCAATGCGGAACTCGAAAAACTGTCGTCGTTCCGAGGATGAACGGTTGATGGAATTTCCGATGTTTGAGACATCGGAGTTGGTTTCCTCCGCTGGCATTATCCAGATCAGGTAATGTGGGTCGGCGGGTTGGCGTTCGCCCTCTCAGCCCAGCTTACTGAGCTCCCCAGATTCAATATGGATTCGTCCGTAGGACGCTTCGCTTTGTAGTTAGTCGATTATATCAAGGGAGGTTACCCTTCAATCGAAGTTCAGTTGCCACGAGGTCATTTCGCCTTTACAATGCTTTGGCATGGGAACAGCCGACAACGGGCCACGAGATAACTTCGTTCGATCCGTAGCGCGCCCTTCGGCACAGATCAACCTCGCTCTCTCCTGCTTATACATCGCGGCCGAGGATGACCCCGAACTCGATGTTCCGCTTTACATGGGCAAGGTCAACGAGATCTCAGAACGCATCAAGCAGACCCCACTGATTCGACCCTCAATTTTCGACTCCCTCTACACATTAAACGAGCTGATGTTCGTCGAGATGGGTTTCCGTGGGAATGCGGGCAACTACTACGACATCCAGAACAGCCTTTTAAGCGATGTCTTAGATCGGAAGTTGGGCATTCCGATCACGTTGTCCATCCTCTACATGGAGGTTGGTAGGCGCATCGGAATACCGCTTACGGGCGTAAATATGTCCGGTCATTTCCTTCTCTCCGCTGGCAAGGGCGATTTCCTCGTGTTCGTCGACCCATTTCGAGAAGGCAGGATCTATTCGCGGTGGGAATGCCTGAAGATGTTGAGCGGACCGGGCAATCCTCCCAACGATCCGAAAAAACTCGATCAACTCGAACGACGATATCTTCCGCGAGCTGACAACAAGATGATCCTTGCTCGAGTCTTGAACAACATGAAGATGATCCACACCCAAAACGGCGACTTCGTCGGAGCCATCGCCGATGCTGAGCGGATTCAGTATCTAATGCCATGGAACTGGCGCAACATCGGCGATATCGCTCATCTTCATGGTCGATCCGGGCGTGCGCGCGATGCTTATGACATGCTTTCGCGCATGGTCCAGATGATGCCACCTCACGAAGACGTGAAGATCCAACTCGATTCGCTCGAAATGTTGAAGCCTTTGGCAGAAATTGATGGATTAGTTGATCCAGAAAAGATCCACGAGATCCCCTTCTTCCGTATCTGAGTCAAACCGGTACCGCAAATACGCACCAGGTCCAACGGAATAGAAGTCAATTCTCACGGAAGTCGGCGAATGATCAACTACCAAGAGCTCACAGATCAAGAACTGCTAGCCGAAATATCGGAAGAAAACACCGATGCATTCGCAGCGCTCTACGATCGGTACGGCAAACGTGTATTTGGGTTAGCGGCGCGCATTCTAAACGATGCCGTTAAGTCCGAGGAAGTCACTCAAGACGTGTTCATGCGGGTTTGGCGGCGTGGTCACACCTACATGCCAGACAAAGGCAAGTTCACTACCTGGCTCTTCCGAATCGCCCACAACCGCACCATCGACGAACTCCGTAAGCTCCGACGAGATAAATCCCGCTACAGTGACGACATTACTGAACGCTACGACCTCGAATCAGACGACATCTCCCCGCCTGAAGCGGCGGTGGCCAACTCGGAATACGAACAGGTGCGTTTAGCCCTTAAGGTTTTGCCTGAGCCGCAACGCCAAGTTGTCTATCTGTCTTACTTTGAGGGAATGACCCAAACCCAGATCGCAGAAGCGACCGACCAACCGTTAGGGACCGTTAAAACGCGAATGCGACTGGCCTTAAAGAAACTCCGCGTGGCATTGGATAAAGAAATCTACGGCGACGACTAATCCTGGGTGGACCCAATAAATGCCTCGAGACGAAGAAATCATCGCGGATTTTCCTGCGTACGCTTTAGGCGCGTTGGACGAACGCGAGCAACAAGCAGTTGAAGAGTTAGTTGCTCGCGACGTAGACGCGGCCGACGAACTGAGCGAGTTGCTGGAAACCGTCGCTGACATGTCGGCGCGGATCGGCCAAGCCGCGCCACCAGTTTCGCTCCGCGACAAACTGTTATCAAGCGCGAGTGCCGAGACCACTGTCGCCAAAAATACTTCCACCTACTCCTCCCTCGTCGAACACCTTGAAAATCGCATCGCGACTGAAGAAGTCGAATACGAGCGTGACCTCCGAACAATCTGGGAAAGACTTGGCAGCGTCCTGTCGGCTGGCCGATTGGCTTTTGCCACTTCTATTGCCTCATTCGCCATCGTGGGCATCATGGCTATCCAGCTGGGTAACGACAACGTGGAACTCAATCGCAAAGTTTCAAATATGGAACGCGAGGTGGCTGCCGCCTATGCCCACACCGAGTCGATGGTGAACGACATGTCATCGAACGAGCAACTATTGACGCGTGCACATGAGCGAATTTCGCGACAGGATCAAGAGATCGTCAAGATGACGGAAATCAACGATGCTCTCCGCACATCGATGAACGATCAGATCAGTCTGACCTACGCGACACTGCGTAACGAGTACCAAAGCCCCGCGTGGCAACCTGAAGCCGCGTTGTCCGGCGATGGATACGCGTATCTTTTGGAACATCAACAGAAACCGATCGGTGCCCTTGTAATTGGTGGAGTCGAGCAAGCGCCTCCGGGAGAGGAGTATCGCTTGTACCTATTCGACGAAGGCGAGCCCACCTACGTCGCATCTTTCGACATGAACGAAGCCGGATATAGCACCGTCGTGTTCGGACTTGAGTTACCGCTGAGTCTCTACAACGGAGCCCACATAACCCGCGAACGCGTTGTCGATCCTCCCGATCCGTCTTTGGCGTTGCCAGAAAACCGCTTCAAGCCTCAGTAGAGCGGGCACCAAGAGCATCGCGAGTGCTTGACAATCTCGGTCCACCAAGTCACTCCGGCCCCCCTACTTCGTCATTCCGGCGAAAGCCGGAATCCAGAGGGGAGGCGGGGACGAGCGGCCACGACATCGCAACCGGGAACGACCCTCTCCCTAGATTCCGGCTTTCGCCGGAATGACGCGCACCGTATTTCGAAACTGCCTTAAAATCTCTTCTAAGGCGTTTTGTCATCTGCTGGCTCGCAATGTGAGCCGACTCACTCTGGGGTTTCAATACATGCGGGATTTACGCTTCGCCGCGTTCTTGTCATTCATCGTGTTCTCGCTAGGCGCGGCAATGTTGATTGCTTGCACCAACGCGCCTGAACCATCGCCTACTCCGCCACCGACCGCGGCCGTTCAGCCTAGTCCAACTCCGACACCCGTCCCATTATTACCAGATGAAGTCATCGACAACGCAATCAACTCCCTTGTCGAAGCCGGGAGCATTTGGTTCATCCTTGAACACGAAAACGGCTTCACCGAAGCGCTGGGTGGTCTGGAACTTACGCGCGTCGAAGGCGCAATCACCGAGACCGGCATGAGCATTGCAGCCGAAGCCAATCTCGGCAGGATCTACATCGAAGTCGAAGCGATTCTGATCGGGACCAATACTTGGTTGACCAACCCATTGACTGGCGAATGGGAGCTATTGCCCGACGAACAAAATCCGATCGGTTTTTTGCAACCGATCTCGGCTGTTCGCGGCGTCCTCGAAGGCCTTACCGAAGCGGAGTACATCACAAAACCCCAACCCGGCGTCGACTACCAAATCACGTCGCCTTTGCGGGCCGACGCGCTCAAGTCATTGCTCGGCGAAACCATACCCGATGGCATCGGGTTGGCAGAAGTGGTTATCGACCACGAATCGTTCGAGATGAAATCGGCACGCATCACGGGTTCTCTCCAGGTCCGCGACAGTGATTCAACCGTGCGCATCCTCCAGATGAGCCGCTACGGCGAAGATTTCGTGATCGAACAACCGATTCCCTGATGGTTGAATACCGCAGCCAGAAATCGCAACAGTCGTGAAATGGGTTAAGACGGAGGTATCTCCGTATCTTCTGTTCCTGCCGTTGTGCTACGGGGTGTTCATCGCGGCAGACGACATGACCTTGGTCGTGACGATCTTGCCGGACATGATGCAGAGCCTGAAGATACCGGTCAACGACATCACGCGGGCGAGCTGGTTGATCATCTCATTCCTGATCGGCTACTCGGCAACGATGCCAATCATGGGTCGCCTGGCCGACCGGTGGGGCTACCGCGCCGCGTTTCTGCTCGCGTTGAGCGTGTTTATGGTCGGTTCAGTCGGGGTAGCTTTGATTCCGATGGTTTCGACATCGCTCGACGTGATCCCGTACTTGGATCAATATCGTTGGGCGATCGTTTCAAGAGTCGTGCAGTCGATCGGTGCTGGTGCGGTGATACCGATATCGCTCGCCGCCGCCGAGACGCTCGTCGGAGCGCGCCGCCGAATCGTCGCGTTCGGCATGGTCGGTGCCGCCGCGGAAGCCGGCAGCGTATTTGGCCCCGTCTGGGCGGGCGCGATCGCCGATTGGATCGGATGGGAATACACCTTCTGGTCCAACATCCCGCTCTCATTGATCGCAATAGTCGCGCTTGCCAAACTACCCAAAGGGATACGACACGACACTGGCGTCGACTGGATCGGAGCCGCCGCCTTCACTGCCGCTCTGACCACGCTAACGGTCGGTCTTTTCCGCATATCTGATCCGGACCTGCCGATGATAATGCTGTTCGTCGCCGCCGCTGCTCTAACCGGAGTGGTTGCGATATCAAATCGTCTTGCCGACGAAAAGGCGGTTCCTCGATCACTGGGCAGGCTGAAGGACTTCATCTGGTCGAACGTCACGCATTTCCTCGCCGGTTCGGCGTTGATGATCGGGTTGGTCAGCGTACCGCTGCTTGCGGGCACAATCTACGGTCTCACCGCGCTCGATTCAGGTCTCCTTCTCGTGCGAATGACGGTGGCGCTCGGGGTATCCGCATTCGCCGGAGGGTTCATCGCCACGCGATTCGGCGTCCGCATTCCGACCGTCGCCGGATTGGTAATCGCGGCCATCGGTTTCAACTTCATCTCCACATGGGACATCGTATTGGAAGAGCCTCGATCATCGTTTGACCTCGTCCTCGTCGGCATCGGCTTGGGACTGATAATCGCCCCAATTGCCGAAAGCGCCTTGCGACGAGTTCCCGAAGACGACAAAGGCATCGCTTCAGGACTATTGACGCTGTCTCGGAACATCGGCATGACCGCCGGACTAGCTGTGGTTGCTTCACTCGGTACCGAGCAGTTCCTGTTGACTGCACCCGGACTACAGGAGATGATCGAACGACCGGAAGCGGCAAACGAAGCGGGTATGGCCGTCTTCGCCAACTTCTTCACCTACGCCTCCACGGCCTGCATCCTCGGAGTCATTCCTGCATGGTTGATGACCCGAAACTACGAACCGGATATCGGTGGTACCGAACCAACCGAGTCGGCCGTCTGAGCCACCGCGTCGAATGGTTTTGACGGTGATACAGTGTTAGGGACTCGAAATGAGACCTGAGGTATTGCAGATGACGCGCCGTGATCCTTCCGCATTCGAATCTTCAGTGCGCCGCCCTGACGATTTCGACGAATATTGGCGGCGAACCGAAGCTGATACGCTGTCCGTGCCGTTAAATCCGCGGCTGGAACCGGTGCCCTTGCGTTCGACGCCCGATGTTGAGGTATTCGAAGCTCGATACGACAGCTACGGCGGTCTGGAGATCGCCGGTTGGTATTGCCGGCCTCGCAACATCGAAGGCCCTTTGCCCGGCTACCTGTTCGTCCCCGGATACGTCAGCGAACCGAAATTGCCGACCGATTTGGCGATGATGGGTTACGCGGCGTTCTCGGCCGCGCCACGCAACAAACTTCGCAGCAACTCCGTCTTTAATCCGGGTTACCCGGGCCTCTTGGTCCACAATCTCGATAAGCGGACCGAGTACGGTTATCGCGGCTTCTATATGGACGCGATCCGGGCGCTCGATTTCTTGTGCGGACTCGACGAGGTCGATTCTTCGCGCATCTGCGTTCAAGGCGGCAGTCAAGGCGGTGCTCTGACGCTCCTCGTTTCGTCGTTGAGGGCCGGTCAGGTGGCGTGTGCATCCGCGGGCGCTCCCTACCTATGCTCCATGATGGACGCGGCATCCCTTACACGCTCATACCCGTACGAGGAGATCAACGACTACCTCCGTCTCTACCCCGAACGGGAAGAAGCTGCTAGAGACACCCTCGACCTTCACGACATCCACAACTTCGTCGACAAGATCGAATGTCCAATCATCGTCAACATCGGCTTGATGGACGACGTCTGCCCGCCGGAGACCGGCTTCGCGGTCTTCCGGGAGATCGGCAGCCAAGACAAGAAGCTCTACACCTACGAGGACTGTGCCCACGATTCCGGATCCGGCGTCGGTCACGACAAGGTGCTGCATGCCTTCCTCGCCGAACATCTCAACCCTGTAGCGCTGTAACCTCCAACGGAGAACCGAATCATGAACGAATACTGGTCTGCGCGGGTAGATGCCGCCGTCAACGCGGCGACGGGCGATGTCTCCATCGAGAATCTGCCCATCCGAACTAACGAGACATCGAACGCCTACTCCGTCCGCTTCAACGGGGTTGGCGACTACCCGCTCTACGCCTATCTCCACATTCCCAAATCCGACGGACCTCACGTACCGCTGTTCCAAGCACCCGGGTATGGGAGTGTCGTCGGCGTACCGCTTTACGAGCGCCGCGCTGCCTACGTGGTCATGGCGCTTTGCCACCGCGGACAACGACTTGCCAACTCCCGCTACGATGCAGCCTACCCCGGGCTCCTAACCGACGGCCTCCCGGGCGAAGATTCCTACGTCTGGGGCGACATCGTATCCGACTGCATCACCGCAATCCAAATCCTTCTGCAACAACCCAACATCGACGCATCAAGACTCGCCATATCCGGCGGCGACCTTGCCTTCATAACCGCAGCCTTGACCGACGGCGTACACGCCCTCCAAACCGGCGGCCTGATGTTCGCCGACATCGACAACCGAACCGCCGGAGACCCGGACTATCCGCTCGCTGAGTTCAACGATTTCAAGCGTTCCCACCCGGATGAATGGGACGAAGCAAGAGCAACACTCGCCAACTACGATCCTATGGCGTTGGTCAGCGACGTCGGCGCCAAAAAGATCCTGTTCTCAACCGGGGCCGGCGAAAAAGACTACTACGACCAGTTAGCGTCTGGTCTCTCAGGCCAGACCACCGTAGGTATCAACCTAGGAAAAGGCCACCTCGACCACATCGCCCAAGAAGACTGGCTAGGAAACGCCTGCGGCGTCGACAAAGGACCTGCGCACTACCCGCGGTTGTCATAGAACATCAAACAGCGACGGCTGCCGCCGTTGCGATTGCCGAAGCTCAGACGAAAGCCGTCCAAGCCCATAATCTTTCGCGTCAATGTACTCCATCGCGTCCGCAATGACGGCATGGCCCGCCTGATCCCGGATCAACGCATGCATCTTCAGACAGATGCGACGGTAGTCCGAGTGGCCTGAAGCTCCGGTCCGCAATTCCAGCATATGGAACGCCTGCCGAGCGTTCATCTGGACGTTGTAGCGGATGCGATAGCCAAACGGGATCGTATATTGAGCAACGTCGGCGCCATGTTCCTTGAGCACATCCCAATACAGCTCAGACATCTCCGACATCGACTCACGCCACCTCTCCGCCACTTCGCCACCAACCTCCTCAATCTCCGGCGGTGTCGAATACCCATGTCGCGGCGTCAATCGCTGCCAATCAATCGTCATCATGCGATGCCGTTGGAGATCGCGAAAGCTGCCGAAATCTGACAGCACATCGAATCGGTAGTAGATCCGTTCCATCCCGCGTCCTGGTTTGTGTCGACGATTCAACCGCTCCCCAACATAAGTCGAAATCACTCGCCTGCGCTCTTCGTCACTCATCTCAAACGCGGTTTTGAGTAGCTCGACCTCCGATCGATCTGAATACGGATACAACGCGGCGGCTACCAGCCTAACCTCCGCGTCAGGATCGTAATCCAACATCGTCACCTCGTCACGTTCCAGATCAAAATCGCTTCCGTCCAGCGGTGCACCTTCACCCTCTACCAGTTCATTCATGTTTTGGGCGATGTCTCTGAAGTAGTCGCTCCATGCGACGCCGCGATCCTCGACATCGACTCGCGACAAGAAACCTGCGATCACCTTACGCAGTTCGACCAGCATCATCTGGGAATATTCGCGCGCTTCGGCTAGAGGGCTCGCATTCATACGCATCAGCAAGGCCTCGTAAGCCTGACCCGTTGCGAAAATACCAAGGTTCGAAGTCGTCGATGCTGGCAACAACCCGCGTGCCGTGTCGCAAGCGCGGGCGCGAGTAGCACTGCGGTAAGCGCCCCTTGTCTCCTGCGTCCCCTGCGGAAATCGTGTTTGGAAGTGCGACGTGAGCGCGTGCACTACGAAGGAGTAGCTTTCGAACAGTCGATCCATCGTGGCGGCGTAGCGACCGCCCATTAGCCCCTGCGCGATTTCAGGCGGCGTCTGATACCTGAATCGTGCGGCTCCGTCTGCATCTTTAAGTTTGGCGTCGTAGTAGATGTAACGCGTGCTCTGCTCCAAATACGCCGCCAAACGTCCCCGTTCGAGGACCTTCGTCAAGATCGCCGATGCCTGCTCGCAAGCAACATGGGCGCCGCCCAACTGCGCCACAGAATCATCGCCGTATTCCACGAACACTGTCTCATACAGCTTTTCGGCCCTGCTCATTCCTCGAGAATCGTCGGCTACCACGTCGGCGATCGATTGGATGCCGATCTCGGGCTGCTCGTAGAACTCGTCCAAGAACAAACGGCGCAGAGATTTGTGCGTCCGGCTGTAACGCGCGAACATGGCACCTTTGACGATCTCCGGGAGGTTGACGATCGCGAACACCGGTAGATCAGTGTTGGTGAAGAATCGACTCAGAACCGCACGTTCTTCATCGGTGAATGCTTCTCGAACGTACACAGTGCGTCAATCTTCGCACATGGACGGGAGCACAACCGCAGTGGACTAACGGCTGATCACAAGATCAGACGCAGAGGCCGCTCTAGGTTGTCCTTGACCTCGTTGAGCAGAATCGCCGCTTCTGCCCCATCGCCGACTCTGTGGTCTGCAGAGACTGTGGCGTTCATCATCTGCCGCACGACAATTTCGTCATCGACAACGACTGGCGTGGGTTTCACCGCACCGACCGCGAGGATCCCGGCTTGGGGAGGGACGATGATCGCCGCGAACGTGTCGGTACCGAACATTCCAAGATTCGAGGTGGAGAACGTGCCGGCCGTCAACTCTTCTTGGGTCAACGAACCGCCTTCGCCGCGAGCCCGGGCACCGAGGTCTTTCGATGCGTTAGCGACATCGACGAGTGACATGCTTTGGACACCAATCAACGCCGGCACTATCAGACCAGCTTCAAGAGCGATCGCCACACCGATGTTGACGTTTTCGTGGCCTTCCAATCGATCCTCGTGGAACGTTGTGTTCCACTTCGGGTACTTGACAATCGCCATCGTCAAAGCTTTGATGATCATGTCGTTGACGGACACGCGGACACCCGACTCTGCCAGTTCGGCGTTGAGTTGGGCGCGGAACGACATCGCTTCGGTCATGTCAACGCCTGATGTGACGTAGTAATGGGGCGCTTCGGTCTTGCTTCGGACGGTGACACGGGCAATGGCTTGGCGCATCGTCGTTAGTTCGATATCTGAGCCGTCGACAGTGACAGACGGTACTGAGACAGCTACACCAGACGTTGCAAAGGCTGGTGCTGGTGTGAAATCGAGCACATCGTCGCGGGTGATGCGACCGCCAGGGCCAGTTGCCGGAATGGCCGCTAAATCGTAACCCTTCTCCTGCGCAAGCCGCCGCGCGAGCGGGGAAGCCTTTATCCTACCGCCTTCAACGGTCGGTGCCGCCGAGAGGGACATCGCCGGAGCCGGTGACGGAACTACGGCTTCCGGTGGTGATGGAACCTCAGCAACCGGGACTTCCAACTCGATCTCTGGTTCTGACACCACTTCGACTGGCGGCTCAGGCGCAGTATCAGTGGTTGGCAACACGTCGTCCGCACCTCCGATGTACGCTAGCAGAGACCCGACCGGCGCCTTCGTGCCGTCGCCCAACACGATCTTCCGCAAGATGCCGGCGTTGTACGCCTCCATCTCAACGACGGTCTTGTCGGTCTCGATCTCCGCGAGCTTGTCGCCCCGAGCCACGTCATCTCCTTCGCTCTTCAACCACTTCACAACAGTGCCTTCGGTCATGTCGGCACCCATCGCTGGCATCGTGACTTCGTGGATCAACTTTTGGCTCCTCGGTTGGTTCGGTTCAATTTGGGGTGATGCGCGTGAAACTTAATCGCGCATCAAACACTAATCAATCGGCGAGTTGCTTCAACGACATCGTCTGCGTCCGGCAGAATATCTTGCTCAAGCCCGCGGTTATACGGCCACGGCACGTCCTTGGCCCCGACGCGCATGATCGGCCCGTCGAGCCAATCCATCGCTCGTTCTTGTACCTCAGAAACGATCTCCGACATGATACCGCCGGTCTTTCTAGCCGTGTCCAGCATCACCGCCCTACCGGTCTTCTGGACCGACGCAACCACGGTGTCAAAGTCAACCGGACTTAACGAACGCAGATCGATAATCTCGGCATCAATCCCTTCAGCTGCCAGCGCATCGGCCGCTTCCTGCAGAACACGCACCCCGAACCCATATGACACGAGGGTGAGATCATCCCCCGTTCGATCGATCCGCGCCTTTCCGAATGGGATCTCGTAGTAATCGTCCGATACCTCTCCGCGGGCACCGTAAAGGTGCGAATGTTCCGCAAAGATCACCGGGTTGTCTGATTTGATCGATGTGCGAAGCAGTCCGAGCGCGTCGCTCGGGTTCGACGGGCAGGCACAGTACATTCCCGGGACCTCAGCTAACCAGGTCTCGAAACTCTGCGAGTGCGTCGCACCCAGTTGCACGCCAGCACCAGTTGGCGCTCGGATAACCATCGGCACCTTGATCTGTCCGCCGGACATGTAGCGCAAATTAGCCGCCATATTGACGATCTGATCGAACGCTACCAAAGAGAAACTGATCGACATGAGCTCAACAATAGGTCGCAGACCCACACTCGCCGCGCCCACGCCTGCGCCGACGAACGCGGCTTCCGAAATTGGCGTATCTTTGACGCGCTTGTCTCCGTACTTCTCGAGGAATCCCTTGGTAACCGAATACGCCCCACCATACTCTCCAATGTCCTCGCCCATGATGAAGACATTTTGATCTGTCTCGATAGCCTCGGCCAGGCCTTGCGTTATCGCTTCTCGAAAAGTGATCTCAGGCATAGAAGTTACAGAATTCCACTCATCGATCGTTGTGGAGCCAAGGTAGGGACATCCTAGGCGTAGACATCGTCAAACGCTTCCGAAAGATCGGGATCGGAGCTGTTCGTGGCAAACTCCACCGCCGCATCAATCTCTGCGTCGACACTCGCTGCGATGTCGTCGAGTTCGGCCTGCGATGCAACGCCAAAGTCGAGCAGTCGTTGTGGATATGTCTCCAGCGGGTCGCGGCGTCGCCAAAGATCGACCTCCGACCTCTCTCTGTACTGATCACCAGGGTCCGCGAAGGAGTGTCCAACGAACCTAAACGTCTTCGCCTCAATAAAAATCGGGCTCCCTTGAGCCCGAACACGATCGACTGCTGCCTGCGTAGCCTCGCGAACCGCTACTACGTCCATGCCATCTACCGATATAACGTCGACATCGTAGGCACCCATCGCGTCGCTGAAGTCAGCACCGCGATGTCGGACCCGGCCAACGGCGGATCCCATGCCGTAAAGATTGTTTTCCATGAAGAAAATGATGGGTAGTTGCCAAACCGACGCCAAGTTTAGCGTCTCGTGGAATGTGCCTTGGTTAGTCGCACCGTCGCCGAAAAAGACCATCGTCACCACGTCGGTATCTTGGTATTGCTGCGCCAAGGCGATCCCAGCGGCTAACGGCAGTTGAGCACCGACGATGGCATGGCCGCCCATGAAATGCTTGGCGGCATCAAATATGTGCATCGATCCGCCCTTGCCCTTGCTCAATCCGGTTCGCTTACCGAACATCTCGGCCATGATGCGGTTGGTGTCGAGCCCACGGGCGATCGCATGCCCATGGTCACGGTAGTGTGTGACGATGTAGTCGCGTGGCTCGAGCGCGCTTATCGCTCCGATCCCAGTCGCCTCTTGACCGATATACAGGTGGAGGAAGCCCCGCACGTTCCCCAGTGAATAGTGCTGACCACAAGTTTCTTCGAACCTGCGAATTAGCACCATCAAACGATACATCCGCACGAGCTCCGCGTTGTCGAGGTCATTGGATAGGGTCGCAGCCGCTTTGACGTTGTACCCGTTGGTGCTGGGCGATACAGGAGTGGATTCTGTGAACGCAGGCCTGACTATGCCTGTAGTGGAAACCCTCGGTTTTTCGGCTTGTTCCATAACCCGAAATGATTCGATGCGCGCGCACAGATCAATTCCGTGCAACGCGATGAACTGCGCGTTCCTCAGCGTGAACTCGAATTTCGATTCTATACCAAACGATATCGGTGCCGAAGGTGCCCGATCTAATCGCGCCCTTTGCAAACCCCGTCATTCCGGCGAAAGCCGGCGCTTCAGCGGACGGAACGTCCATCCAGAGGGGCGGTGTAATCGGGACCCAGTCGCCGAAACGGTCGCGTCGTGGCCCCGACCACCGGTTTTGCAATGGTCTCGTATCATCAGGCGGCGCTCACTCATTCACTTTGCAGCTTGGCAGCGAGCACGACATTTTCAAGCAGCATCGCGACCGTCATCGGACCGACGCCACCCGGTACCGGTGTAATCGCCGATGCTTTCTCTTTCACCGCTTGGTAGTCGACGTCCCCAGTCAACCGAAAACCGCTTATGCGGCTCGAGTCTTCAACGCGCGAAACTCCCACATCGATCACCACAGCCCCCTCTTTCACCATGTCGGCCGTCACCGTGTTTGGCACCCCCGCAGCCGCGATCAGAATATCCGCCCGGCGAGTGTGCGCCGCGACGTCCCTCGTCCCGGTGTGGCACATCGTCACCGTTGCGTTTGCTCCACGACCTCGTTGTGAAAGGAGCAACGCCAACGGTCGACCAACCAGGGTGCTCCGCCCTACGATGACCACCTCCGCTCCATTCACCTCAACATCCGTCTCAAGGAGCATCCGTTGGACCCCCAACGGAGTCGCCGGCACGAATCGCGGTTGACCCAGCGATAACAGCCCCGCATTCTGCGAATGGAGGCCGTCGACATCCTTCAACGGGTCGAGTCCATTGATGATCTCATCCGCATCGATGTGATCCGGCAACGGTAACTGAACCAGGATGCCGTGGTACCGCGAGTCGACGTTCAATTCGCCAATCACTCCTGCCAAGTGATTCGCGCTGATATCCGCATCGATATTGATCGTTTCCGTCAAAATCCCTACTTCTTCGCACGCCAATTCCTTTCGTCGGACATACGAGCGCGATGCCGGATCGTCGCCAACTAAAACTACCGCCAAGCCAGGGGCGTAGGCATGCGCCTCTCGAAATGCAGTCACTTTGACCGCCACTTCGGCGTGCACTTTTTTGGCTATTTCATTGCCGCTGATGATGCGATTTATCATGTGAACCGTTGACCCAATTCCCGTCGATGCTTTAGGTTGCCGATTGAGGGCGCGATTCAACACCATTGCGTCTACCAACGGCCCCGCTCGCGTCCCTGAAAAATGATATACACCGGCGTTGATCTCATCGAAATTCCGCGCATCGCCACCGTTCGCGACCG
This sequence comes from uncultured Dehalococcoidia bacterium, assembly GCA_951812795.1. Taxonomy (GTDB): domain Bacteria; phylum Chloroflexota; class Dehalococcoidia; order Lucifugimonadales; family Lucifugimonadaceae; genus Bin127. Next base: position 253,978 of record OX638325.1, on the reverse strand, counting down.
GTATCCAGTTCGATTTCTCAACAAGGTATTCACCACCGAAGAACGCAGATACGCCCGTAATCGCGCCCCGCAATTGGCGAGCAGATTCGCGGCAAAAGAGGCCGTGATGAAGGCCTTGGGAACCGGTGTTCGAGGCATCCCCTGGAAATCCGTTGAGGTTACCCGCAAAAGGGGTGGACCACCAGAGATAACCCTCCACGGAAACGCACGCAGACGTGCCGACAAGATGGGTGTCAAGCGCATCGCGCTTAGCCTCTCTCACTCCAAAGAGTTCGCCGTCGCATCTGTGGTGATGGAGGCCCAAGACGATGCATGGCGACCGTGATTCAGGAGCTGAAATGACCGCGAATCAGAAGGTGGTCACCGCGTCGGAGATGCTGGCCATCGAAAATCAGTGGTTCGATTCTGGAGCCATAACCCTCGAGGAACTAATGGACCGGGTTGGGCGAGCAATCGCGGAATGGCTCCTCGAAGACTTAGGCGACCAAGCCGAACACGCGACCGTGCTTGCCCTCGCCGGAAAAGGCAACAACGGTGGAGACGCTATTGTGTCAGCCCGATATCTGGTTGAGGCGGGCGTGAACGCAATCGTCGGGCTCGTGTTGCCGCGCCCCGACGATGATCCGTTGTTGTGTGCGTTCAACGCAGCGGGTGGTAGCACGGTGGCACTCGATGGAGATGCCGGACCTGGCAAAATGGCAAACTTATGCGACAAATCAAACTTGATCCTAGATGGGGTGTTCGGTTTCAGCATCTCTCGGCCAATCAGTGAGCCGATCAATTCTTTGTTCGAGATCGCAAAGAACAGTGGCAAAAGAACCGTCGCCATTGATATGCCCAGCGGTGCAGATCCAGACACCGGGGAATTCGATCCTAACGGACTTCCAGCCGACGTGTGCTTGTCCGTCGGGTTGCACAAACTCGGACCGGCGATCAGATTTGGCGACCCGCATTTCGGCACCTCGATCGAAATGCTTGACGTCGACATGCCTTCCGAACTCACTCAGCCCTACGAACGCGAAGTGAACAATTTCGCCTTGGCCAAATCCCTGCTTCCAGACCGCGACGCCGCCGGTCACAAAGGCGATTTCGGACGTTCGCTGCTTATCTGCGGATCGAGCACTTACGTCGGCGCTGCGTCGCTCGCGACACAAGCATGCCTAAGATCCGGCGTCGGTTTGGTCACGCTTGCAACACCCACAAGCGCGTACCAAGCACTAGCCGGGAACTTGCCTGAAACCACCTACTTACCGTTGGAAGAAGATGCCAACGGAGTTCTGCCGGGTCCCGCATTCGCGAAAATCCAACAGAACATCCCGGCTGTCGATTCTGTCCTCTTCGGCGTCGGATTGTCTCTGTCCTACGGTGCCCGAGAGCTGACATCGAGATTGACCTCCAACCGCGATATTTGGGAAGGTCACACGGTGGTCATCGACGCCGACGGGTTGACTTTGGTGTCGCAGATGCCGGAATGGTGGGAGATCTTTGACGGCAACCTCGTCATCACGCCCCATCCCGGTGAAATGTCCAGATTGCTCGACATCCCGATCTCGCAGGTTGAAGCCGACCGCCGAGCAGCGGTTGAGATGGCGTCTGAACGTTTCAACTGCGTCGCAGTCCTCAAAGGTTCGACGACCCTAATTGCGTCCGCCGACGGTCGTCTACGCATCAACATGATGCCAAACCACGGCCTTGCCCGAGGCGGAACCGGTGATGTACTTGCGGGCCTATTGGCCGGCCTTTGCGCAAAAACAGATCCCTTCGACGCCGCGTCATTGGGCGTTTACCTTCATTCTCAAGCAGGATTATTGGCGCGCGAACAACTCACCCCCTATGCCATGACCGCTGGTGACCTCTTGAAACATCTGCCCGAAGCGTTCCGTGCGTTAGCATCGTAGCCATCGGTCAAACAACCAACTCTCTCAGAACTTAATCCATGGCGAGGAGCAACAAACCGACGCTCGAAGAGATCGTCGATCAGTACGTCCAAAGAGCACGTTCGAAGTTGCGCCCAACCGAATACGAGCGCAGCACTCGCGACGACCTGACTCTTCATCACGTCGTCGAAAACGACGAATTTCGAATCCTTGACCACATCATCGCCGTCAAGGATCGTCAAGTCGAATGGGTTTGGCGTTCCCAAGATTTCTGGCCGACCGACCAATTGACCGACATTACTGTCGCCGGAGAAGACCTTAGAAATTACGGCGTGATCCATGGAACCAATCGAATATCCGGCGTCAAATTCACCATCGGACCGCGCAGCTACGCGGGACCGGACCCCGACGCCTGCCTGCCGTACGTCAACGACTACCTGCACCTCGAAGCACATTACCGCTGGAAAGACGACCAGATGATGCTGCAGCGCGCCCGGATCGGCGTAGATTTCAAGACCAAAGACGGACTGACGCTGCGGGCAAGATCAGTCGAAATCGAACTCGCACGATTTTGGAACTTGGAATACCGGTATCGTTCATCTTTGGGATCCAGACTCTTGGTCTCCGTTGACGGCGATGAACAAATGCGGATCGGCGTCCCGACGTCGCTAAATACCGATGAAGTGCGCGGCATATTCGATTCGGTCATGGCCTATCGCTCCGGCGAATCTTCCACCACGCTTCCCAGTCAATTCGTAGTCGAACGGGAGTGAGGCCCCCGGCACTGCCCCATCGATTAAATCTGATGCATCATGGACGCACTAGTACCTAAACCCCTCGCATCCAAACGCATAGTCCTCGGCGTATCAGGTTCGATCGCGGCATACAAATCCGCTTATGTCGCATCCGAACTCGTCAGACTCGGTGCCCACGTCGATGTCGTCATGACCGAATCGGCCCAACGGTTCATCGGCAGCAACACTTTCGCGGCACTGAGCCACAACCCGGTGACTTCATCACTGTGGGACAGCAACTCCGAAATCAACATCGACCACGTACTACTCGGCACGAAAGCCCACTGCATCGTAATCGCACCTACAACAGCTAACTTGCTCGCCAAATTAGCGCTCGGTATCACCGACGATGCGATCACCGCAACCGTTTTGGCTTCCAATGCACCAGTCGTCGTCGCACCAGCAATGGATGCCGACATGTTCAGCGCACCCTCAACCCAGTCCAACGTTGCAACCCTCAAAAAGCATGGCGTATTGTTCGTCGGACCTGAATCGGGACGCCTAGCATCGGGACTGATTGGCGAAGGGCGGATGAGCGAACCATCGGACATCGTCGACGCCGTCCGCCTAGCCATCGGCAAACACCAGGGCGACCTGTCAGGCCGCCGCGTAGTAGTCACCGCTGGCGGAACCCGCGAACCCATCGATCCCGTCCGAGTCATCACCAACCATTCCACCGGAAAGATGGGCTACGCCGTCGCCGAAGCCGCGCGCGACCGCGGTGCCGAAACCGTCCTCATCACCGCCACGAACGGCATCCGGCATCCTTGGGGGGTCGAAATCATCGAGGTCAACACCGTCGGAGAGATGCGCGACGCAACTCTACCCGCCGCCGCAAGTGCCGACGTGCTCGTCATGGCGGCCGCAATCTCCGACTTTCGTCCAAAGTCATTCGCCGATGAAAAGATCAAGAAACGAGGCCGAAACGGTCTAACGATGGATCTCGAAGCGGTCGAAGATTGGATGCCAATCGCCACCGGCCCACGCTTGGTAAAAGTCGCATTCGCCGCCGAAACCGGCGATGCCGCGGCAAAAGGTGCCGCTAAGATGGAAGCCAAGGGCGCGACTCTCACGGTCGCCAACGATGTCACAGAACCCGGAAGCGGTTTCGGGACCGACACCAATCGAGTCGACATCGTGCGCACCGACGGCTCTATCGAACCCCTACCGCAGATGAGCAAGTACGATGTCGGCAATGCGATACTAGACAGAGTGAAACCATACTTAGTCGATATCGACTGAAACATCTCCTCCTGCCCATGCGACTCTATTGGCGACAACGAAAACGCGGCTACGACCTTATCGTCGAAGACGACGACGGCGATCTTTTCAACGTCGGTGGAGTACGTCACACCCGACGCGGCGGCATCGAAGCAATCGCCAAAACCATGGGCTACGACCCCGGGCGAGCAATCAAGCAACTGCCCTCCATGGACCACGGCATGCAGTTCGTCGAGCAGTTTGAACCATGGCGGGACTTCTTCCCCGGATACCCCCTAGAACTCGAACCTGACGTCGTCGTCCCAGACGAACTGTCTTAACTCAACTCCAACGCACCCCGTTTGACCGAACTCATCCAGCGAGCCCACGACCTCGCATCGACGGTCGCTCCTCATGTCGATCGCATCAACAATGAACGACGCATCCCTGAGGACGTGGTTCGCCCCCTGATTGAAGCCGGATTCTTCCGTCTCCTGTTGCCACGATCACTCGGCGGTTCCGAGCTCGAGCACCCAGAGTTCCTGAAAATCGTTCGTATCTTCGCCGAAATCGACGCCAGTGTCGGTTGGTGCGTGAATCAAAACAACGTATTTTCCACGAATGCAGTTCGCGTCAGTGAATCCGCAGCCCAAGAGATATGGGGCGACCCCACTACGGTCGTAACCAATGGCCCTCCACGGCCGGGCACCAGAGCAATCAAAACGGAGGGCGGCTATCGTCTAACCGGCCGCTGGGACTTCAGCAGTGGTATCTCGCACGCCACATGGGTAGCTGCACTTGCACCAGTCCACGAGTCGGACCCGGTCGAGATGCGAACCTTCCTGATCCCCAAATCACAAGTGAAAGTCATCGACGAATGGTTCGTTGGTGGCCTACGTGGCACTGCGAGCCAAAGCTTCGTCAACGATGACCTCTTCGTCCCGACCGAACGCTCCTACGGTCTCAACGAGCCATCACGCGAACCCGGACCTCTCTACGTCATTCACACCACACCGATGTTTGCATCGGGATTCGCCAACGTCGCGCTCGGCGTGGCCCGAACCGCATTGAACTTCGCTATCGACCTCACAAAACGCAAAACCCAGCAAGGCGGTGCCAACATCCTTAGCGCCGATAAAACCACGCAGCGAATGATCGGCGAAGCCGAAGCGTTTTGGAATTCTGCCCGCGCCTTCTTAGACGAAGCCACCAACCAGATGTGGCGGACCGTCGTCGAGCATCACAAGCTACCGACCGAGGATCGGATCAAAGTCCGCCTCGCCGGCACCCACGCCATCCGGACATCCGCCGACATCGTCAACACCGCCTACACCATATGCGGTTCAACCGCCATCTTCGAAACCAACACCATTCAACGCTGTTTTCAAGACGCCCACGCCATCAGACAACAAATCCAAGGCCGACCTGACCACTACGACACCGTCGGTCAGTTCTACCTCGGCGTAGAACCCAAAGGCATCTTCTGAAAGCTGCTCCGGTTTACCGGGAGCGCCCAATCGACTGCGGTAATGCCACCGGTTCAGGATCCTCCGTCGAAATCATCCAGTCCGCCAGTAACCGCCGCATCTCCGAAACGACCTTGACGTTCTTGGGATCATGTGCCACGTTGTAAAGCTCCCAAGGATCATTCACCAAGTCGTACAGCTCATCCTCAGGATCTGCAACATCGCCACTACCCGCGCCTTGCGCCATCGGATCCGTCACATATTTCCACTCAACCGTCCGGACCATCTTCCGCCGACCCTGAGCCTCCCTACCCCACAAGGTTGCAATGAGAGTTCGATAACCCCAGGGCTTTTCGCATTCGTCGAGTTGCGACATTGTCACTGGTGGTCCACCCGCGCCGTATTCTGAGAACGCAGCGATTCGCGGCTCCGCCCCAGTTGCGTTAGGAAGGGGCTTACCTTGTATCCGACGGAGCAACTCATTTCGAACCGTTCCATTACCACCCAGCGTCGTCGATTCATCCTGTGAATCCTCGTCCGAACTCGCACCGACCCACCCGTCATGAATCCCTTCAAATGTCGCCAAACCCTGCAACTCAAGCAGCGTCGGCAGAATATCAACGGTGTTCGCCATCGATTCGTCAATCGCCCCGCTAGGCACCCCACCTTTGGGAAACGACACAATCAACGGAACTCGCGTCAAACAGTCATAAAACACGCCGCCCTTAACCGACATGTTGTGCTCGGCCATGAAGTCGCCGTGGTCAGCAGTGAAAACGATGATCGTGTCTTCCAGCATGTCCAGCTCTTCCAATTTATCGAGAATCCGGCCGATACCATCGTCGACCATTCGGGTCATCGCATGGTGCACCGAAACCAGATTTCGGATGTCCTCCTCACTGTCATCATTCATTCCTAACATCGCGTACAGCACCCGATTGACCTCCGGCGCGGGACTGACCTCGCCACTCGGTGGATACGGACCATCGTCGAGATGTTCGACACCGCCATCCTTATCGAACTCTCCTCGTCTGGTCGGAGGTAGAGCGATTTTTTCCGGCGGGAACATGTCCACGTATTGGCGCGGTGCTTCGCGAGGTTCGTGGGGGTCCGGATAGGAAACCCAGAGTGCGAATGGTCGATCACCGCTGTCTTCGGGTCGGTCGCGGCCGAACTTGTCGTCATCGGCAATTCTGTCTAGAAACGCTTCGGTTTGGGCCGTGATGACGTTAGAACCGTAGTCCTCGAGCAGGTAGTCGGTGACGGCGTACGCGATCGTGGGACTTTGGGGATTTTCGTTGAGTTGCGTTCGTCCCTCGTGCGCCTTGTTGATCGATTCAACCGGTCGTACCCAATCCATGCCCTTCGTATTCGGTTCCGATCCCTGGTAATCTCCTTTCGGCAAACCCCCGTGTGACATATCGCAGTAGACATCGAAAACATCTAAATCGACAAAGCAGTGGTTCTTCCCGATCAGCCCGTTCGTGTAACCCGCATCGCGCCAGATCTGGAAAGCATGCGTCTCGGTGTCCGGCATCAGTGTCTCGTTCCGTCGACATCCGGTCGAGTGCGGATACCGCCCAGTCATGACCGATGTGCGCGCCGGGACACACAGAGGGTGCGGAGTCACTGCGTTCCGGTACATAACGCCACGCGCAGCCAACCGCTCCAATGACGGCGTCGGAATTCCGATCTCGGAGTACATCCGCAACGCCGACCATTTCAACTGGTCAGCCATGATGAAAAGAACGTTTGGACGTTTCAACTTCGTGTCCTCCGCGCCGACGCCTTCCTGAGTTCAGTAAGCCGCGAACGCTGATCTTCAGAAAGATATTTCACTGCCTCGCGAAACGTGACCGACGAGGCCATCGCCGCTCGCGGTTTCATCCATTCAAACACCAAATCCGGCGAATGCTTCGACACCTCCCGCAACACCCAACCGATCGCTTTCCTGATGAAAAACTCCTCTTCATCAAACATCGTATCGGCGTACCCGGCAAACTCCTCCCAGTCGTCGCGCCCGCGCCGCAATCGTGGCAACAGCGCGAGCATTGCCGTTCGGCGCACCCAAAAATCGGCATCCTCAGACCACCTCGCACGAACGCGTTCGGCTTCTGATGCACACAAGATCATCGGCGCAACAACATTGGTCGCCAGATCGTCGACCAGCGCCCAAGTATGTGACCGACGCAGCAACCCTTCGACAAACCCGACATCGTCCACGCAAAAAACCTGAATCCGCGCCGCAAGAATGTTCACGGCCAACTTCCGTAGCTCATAAACATCACGGTCCCACAATTCGTCTGTTAAACCGATCAAGTCGGGTTTGGTTAAGGAGTTGCGCTCGCGGGCGAAGCGGCGTGCCGACTTCCTTATCGTCGGCACGTTAACGCCGTAATGCTGGATCTCGGACTTCAGATAACGTTTTTCATTCACCGCGCGATCTTCCGATCCCGCGGCCTTCATCTCGATCGCCAACTCGTCAGCAACCGCAACCACGTCCATCGCCATCAAATTACTGTGCCTCACACAGATCCCACGCCAGCGCGATCATGCACTTCGTACCACTGATCAACGACTCGATACCCACCGACTCATCGGTTCCATGCGCCCGTGACAGCATCGGATCGTCGTCGGGATGCGTTCCGGCGAAACCGTAAGTGATGATGCCGAGGTTGCGCGTGAACCTCGAATCGGTGAAGCCGTTGCTGACGGCTGGTATCCACTGGATGTCATCTCTCGATACCGCCAAGGCTTGGGCTCGTTTAATGGCTTCGGCCAAGTCGGTTTCGAACGGGGATGAGTTCGGCACCGACATATAGTCGATCTCGAACGAAACGCCTTCCACATCGCCGATGGTCTTTTCGATCTCGCTGTGGACGTATTCCTCGGTCTGGAAAGGCAAAGTTCGGACGTCGCAGGTGACAGTGATGTTTTCTGGGACGCTATTCGACTTAATGCCACCGCTGATCATCGTTGGCGTCCAAACCATTCGCGACAGCGCTCTGAGCATGGAACTCAGTCTCGGTGAGTTGTCTTCGAGGTCGCCTAGGATCCGTTCGATGTTGTCGGGTGTCGGGCGCTCCTCGATGCCGAAAAGGTTGAGATAGTCGAATATCGGTAATGAAGTGTTGACTTCGGGTTCGTAGTTTTCGATCCGTTGGAGTACTCGCCAAAGTCTTTCGGAGGCGTTGATACCTTGCCAAGGCACCGAGGCGTGGGCGCTTTCTCCGAGGAGGGTGATCTTGATCTCGAGCCGTCCTTTTTCGCCGGTGCCTAGGAGGTAGGACAGCGCTCCGCCCTGCTCAACGGGTGTTCCGCCGCCTTCATTGACCGCAAAATCGCACTCCAAAGACTCAGGGTGGTTGTCAGCCAACCATCCGAAGCCCCATCGGCCGCCATGTTCCTCGTCGGCGCCGCTGACCAGACGGAGGCCGTGTTTTAGTCGCACGTTGTTGCGTTTAAGGATCGCCATCGCCATCACTTGGGCGGTCAACAACGCTTTGCAGTCCGATGCGCCCCGGCCGTAGATCCTGCCACCGGAAACCTCCGCGCCGAAGGGTTCCCACGACCACTTGGAGTAGTCTTCGACCGGTACGACATCGGTATGAGACATGAACATCAGGCGGCAACGGGCTTCGCTACCCGGATAGACGGCGATGATGTTTCCACGTTCGGGGTCACGGGCTAGTATCTGGGTGTCGGTGATTCCTTCGCCATGGAACCAGTCGCGGATGAATTCGGCGAGCGGCGTTTCGTCGCCCGTTGGCATCTGACCCGTGTTGACAGTCGGTATCTGAATCATCTGCCGCTCGAGCTCAACGATTTCAGCGGCAGAGGCATCGACCTCTTCGAGGAGTTGTTCGAGTGTTGTCATGTTTGGGTTTCCGTGGTGTTCTTGCATCAACAACCTAACAAATTACGTTGTTCGGATAGAAAATTGAAGCGCTGGCAACCATTTTTCGCTTCCCAGCTAAAACTCTACGAACCGAATGTCAGTTGATTCGCCGCCTTACTATCGGTACAATTCAGTAAGGAGTAATTCAATGTACATCAAAATCACATCCAAGCGTCAAGCTACGTTCCCAAAACACGTTTTGGAGTCCCTTGGAGTCGAACCCGGCGACCAAATCGAACTTCGAGAAACCGAAGAAGGTTACGTTTTACGTCCCCGGCGCATAGATCTGTCGTTGCTCGGTGGGTTACATCACTTGATCAAACCAGGTCAGGAACCATTCGATATTCGTAAGTTCAGGGAAGGCACTTATGATTCGTCGTTACGGGATTGATACGTCGGTGCTCGTCAGACTGATGTCGCGCGATTCGCTCGACGAATATCGACGTTGCGTTGCCGTTTTGACCGACATCGTTGAAAATCAAAACGGTGAAATCGTCGCTTCGAATCAAGCCATCGGAGAAGCGTACGTCGCGGTCCAACACCACTACGGCGCAACGAGAGCCGAAGCTCGGAACGAAATACTGAACATTTTCCGTTCGGGTTTGATTCGACCGTTGAGCGGTTCCCGGATCATGAGGTTATTGCAGACCGCACGCGGCGCTGGGCTCGTCGACCATTTAATCGTGGACGGCTATTCAGAATCCGGCTACGAAACCTTGACTCTCGACAAAAAAATGGGCAACCTGCCTGGTGCAAGGGAATTGTAAATGTGAACCCAGTGGCAGTTTCACCACGGGTTCAGCGACGCGACACATTTCGTATTCCCAGGAATCGTCAAACCTTCACGAACGTATTGCTCTTCTTACCATCGTTCAGCGTTCCGTCGTTTGGTCCAGTAATGTTCGGTATCCGACCGTGGGCGCGATCCTGCTTCGTACGCTCCCATTCCCGTTCCAAGTCCGCCGTATGCCCTCTGAACCTCGGCATCACGTACCGGGCAAACAACTCTTGTGAGTACATAACGTGCCTCATCGGCATCCATTCGTGTGTCGTCAGCATTAAGCCGCCAATGCCGCCAGCTTCTTCGACAATCTCTTCGATTTGCTCGATCGCATCGTCAGGCGTTCCGATGATCCAGCGCCGCTTGCCCACAATCTCCTCAAACGTCAGATCGGCCGGGTTCTGGTCCGGACGAATCAACCAACTTCGCGGCGTGTTGATCGTGTAAAAATAGTTGTGCACGTCACGCACTGCCCCGTGTCGGGCTTGCTCGAACGCTTCTTCGCGGGTGTCTGCCAAGTGAATGTAGGTCACGACGCGCCAGTCGTCCTTGTTCGGCGACGTACCGTACTTCGCAGACGCGTCAACCACCTCGTCCCATTGCCGCGCCAATGGCACCGCATCTGGCGGACCACTCCCCGCAATCGAAAACATCATCATCTCGTACTGAGCCACGAAGTCCAGTGAGCGTTTGCTACCGGCCGACGGCGTCGCTAATTTGAGCCTCGGCTGCTGATACGAGCGCAACTGGAGCGCCATCTCGTCAATCGTCCAGTACTTCCCGTCATACGATATCGGATCGGGCGACTCCAGCAGCTTCACAATGATGTCGGTGGATTCCCGCATCATCGCATTCAAGTCCTTAGGAGGAATCTTGAACCGCTGAGGATCTGTGGGCAAACCGCTAGGCCCGACGCCGAGTACCGTTCTACCTCGGGTTAGATGGTCTAGGAACGCGAAGCGTTCTGCGACATGGAACGGGTGATGAAACGGGAGCGACACTACGCCCGTGCCCAGCGTGATCCGCGTCGCAGTTGCCGATGCCTTGGCTAGCACTAATTCAGGGGTCGGCATGTTTTCCCAGGCCGCAGAATGATGCTCACCGATGAAATACTCGTCGAATCCCAGTTTCTCGGCATAGTTGATCATGTCGATGTCGCGTTCGAACGCCAGAGATGGATTCTCGTTGGGCGTATGCAACGGCATCATAAAGAACGCGAATTTCATCGATATCTCTCAGTCTGGCAGGTAATCAGCACGTATTGCGATTTTAGATGCATCTGCATCACTTGAAACAATCAAACGAAATTGCCGAAAATCGCGTAAAGGAACCCACAGTTTTCTGTTCTCACACGTCTGGTTCCGTCGCATCAACAACGTCATCCGAACTCAATATGAATTTCGCCAAAGCAACCGTCCTCACCGCCATCGCGACTGCCACCCTCATCGCAACCTACGCCTGCGGAGGCGACGGTCTAAGCTACGAAATTGCCTTCGTATTGGAAGAGGAAGACAACCAGCTTTTTCTGCTCGAAACCAACGGCGAAACTTCGAAAATAGTCAATGAGGCAGTCGAGGACCCGGTATGGTCTCCTAACCAACGAAGCATCGCTTTCTTAGCCGACGTGTCGAACGGCACCGGACAGTTGAAGATTTGGGACCGATCCACCGAGGATGATACTCGGGTGCCCGACGCGCCGAACAGCGTATCCAAGTATTTCTGGTCCCCCGACTCGCGCAAGATCGCGTACCAAACCGATTCTTCTGACAACACCGAAGTCTTCGTTTACGATTTCGACGATGACAAAACCACCTTGCTCATCACCGAACCGGCCGGAAACGTCGAACTCGGAAATTGGTCGGGTGACAACGAGTGGATCGTGATGCGCATCAGCGTCGACGGCGGTGATGGTATCTACATGCGTTCGGTAAATGGCGTCAACGAAGTCCAACTCACGGACTACCCAGACTCCCGTCCGAGATTTTCCTTAGACGGCCGACGGGTCGCATTCGCGCGGACACAATCCGACGATTCAACCGAAATCTATACGTTGGTTGTCGACACCGGAGACGGCCCAAGCTCTGCCTCTGCACTGACCGATGACGACGGAAACGAAACCGAATTCGAGTGGGCACCAAACGGGCGCGACATCGTATATCTCTCAGAACGCGACGGCAATGCCGAGATTTACTCCATCGATACCGACGACAAAAAGACTCGACGTCTAACCCAAAACCGCGTCCCCGATTCCAACCCGATTTGGTCTCTAAACGGGAAGCAGATCCTCTTCCGCTCGGAAGTCGACGGCAAGAATCATCTCTTCACCTTGGACTTCAAGTCCGGCTCTCAACAACGCATCTACGAAGACGATAGCAATATCGTGGATGCCGATTGGTAGAAACCCGGCTAGGATCGGGAATTCAGCATCCGCGAAATCCACGACTTCCGTCGATCTTTACTGCGTGGCCCGGAGGTTCTGCCGTTTGTGCTCGGTGAGTCTGATGCAGACTTTGATCGCTTGTCTATCTGCGAGCCTCGTTGCCGGGATGCGGTCGCCAGTCCACGCCGCTCTGTACGACTCGCAGGCTTGGCGTTGCTGTCGAGAACCGAAGATAGACTCCGGCGGGTCTCCGTACGTCGGACTCGGTTAGGCGCTTTCGTAGTGGTATGACCATTGCGCGACGATGCAGCGTTGTACGCGTTCCGGCGATCAGCGTATCGTTCCGTGAACGGGCGTCGATTGTTCGTCTGCCCTCGTGACGCACCCTTATCCTCACCATTCGGTGAAGCCGCTTCATCGGTCACCGACCTCCGCTTCTCCGCAGCCCGCATATTGCTGTTTTTCTGGCTCGAAGACATCCAAAGATCGTCGAAGTAGCTACGTTCGAACTTGATCAATACATCCGAAAACCGCGCCGCCTCTGAGGAAAGATTCGAATCAAATGCCGCAACCTCGACCTGTTTACCCGTGTCCTTCACCACCTGCAACGCCGGATAGAAATCAGCATCGCCGCTCACCAAGATCGCCGTGTCGTAATGGTCTTCGTAAGCGTGTGCGATGAGATCTGCGGCAATCATGACATCGACGCCCTTCTCCACCATCGTGTTGCCCCGCTGCTTCCAAATACCCAGTTTCACTTCCAGATAGTCGGTCTCGTAAAGAGCGTTCAAAAACCGGTCCTGCGACTCGGCCAAACTCGGGTTGTCAGGCGATTCCTGACGAATGTTGTAGTAATAGGTCCGGATTAGCTCCCGATCCCCGGAGAGCTTTTCTGAGAATTTCTTGTAGTCGAGATTTTGTTTATCGGTGTTCTGTTTAAGTACGTGGTAGAGGTTGCTGCCGTCGATAAATATCATCACTCGACGGCCTGCTCCATTACCGTGACCTTGATTTTGCATGCGATTGTTTCCTTATCATCATTTCAACCGCCTCTCCCTGTTATTCGATGTATGTCTCAGGTTGTATGATCGCCGTCTCGATTGGACAGCTGCACAGCATCCAAGCATCTTCTCCGTAGGCGTCAGGAGGGTTCGGTTAAACCGGTGGTTTAGGTAGATTGCCCGTTGAATCGGGTCTTTAGTTTCGCCTACTCTCACGCACAACTATTCTAACACACCCCGTCTCCGTCTTTTCTATTGTCGCCGTGACACCCTGCGGCAATCCGAGATCGATTGCCTCAAATGGCGCGCCGGAGATGCTTTCAAGTTAAACTACTTGCACTAGGATTGAGCAAAACAACATTGCGATTGGAGCGTCAAATATGACGATGACAGCGACGAAATCGATGGTGGGAACAACCATCCCATCTCCATGTGAAATGCCGAACGGCCTGCAGTGGTACAACGACCAGCTATTCGTGATGGACCAACTCACGGACAACGTCTATGTGATCGACGAAGGCGGCAACGTCCTCCGTACGGTGTACACCGGCACTGAGAACGGCTCCGGCATCACCGTCGGAGATGGACACATCTGGACCGGTTCCAACGGCACCACCGTCTCCCGCCCCTACCGAAGCACCGACACCCACCTCGGCTACGTCGTCAAGTGCGATATGGACACCGGCGAAACCGTCGACCGATGGCGCACCCCAGACGGCGGCGGCATCCACGGCATCGAGTGGGACCACGACCAGAGCCTGCTCTGGGTTACTGCATTCAACCCCAAAGCAATCTACCTCGTCGACCCGTCTGACGACTTCAAGGTTGTTCACATGTTCGAGGTCGAGCTCGAGCGCCTGCACGGCCTCGCCTTGGAAGGCGACGACGGAATCTGGTGCGCACACACTACCGACAATGTCGTAGTCCTCTACAACAAAGAGTCTGGTGCCGAGATGGACCGCATCACGATGGGGCCTGAAGACCCGTTTATCCACGGCTTTTCCTCCAAAGACGGTGTCCTCTGGTTCGCCGACGCCAACTTCGCCGGCAGCCACGGCACCGCAATCCGAGGCGAACCCGCCATCGGAACCATCGCCCGATAACCATCATGTTTCCCCCGTTCACGGGGGAAATGTCCGAAGGACAAAGGGGGCACACTTGCAAGAGCCGGGGAAATGTCCGAAGGACAAAGGGGGCACACTCGCACGAGACGGGGGAAATGTCCGGGGCCTGCCCCGTACTCCGATACGGGGGACAAAGGGGGCACACTCGCACGAGACGGGGAAATGTCCGAAATATAGCGGGGCATATCCCCGCGTGTCGGAGAAACGTACGAAGCGCCACGCCAACAACTCATCCACCCGCAAGGATCCCCTCTCCCGCTGAGCGGGAGAGGGCTAGGATGAGGGCAACCGGGGCGGCCCAAGGGGGGCCAACACAATCAAACCATGACCGTAGTCGATAGCCACCACCACTTCTGGGACCTAGACCTCCGACCCTACGATTGGATGCCCGAAGGCAGTCCGTTGCGGGTCAATTACGGACCTCATGAACTGCGCCCCTTACTCGCAGAAGCCGGAGTCGATAAGACCGTCATCGTTCAAGCGCACGCCTCCGTCGAAGAAACCAAATGGTGCCTCGAAATCGCTGAGAACAACGACTTCGTCGCCGGAGTCGTGGGATGGGTCGACCTCAGCGAACCCAACGTCGGCGAAATCCTCGACGATCTCCAGCAAAGCACAAACTTCAAAGGCGTTCGCCACCTCTGGGAGATGGATGAGGACCACGGATGGCTCGCCGGAGACGCTCCCATCCAAGGCCTCAAAGAAGTCGAACGACGTGGTCTCTGCTACGACTTCCTAGTCCGCCCTTGGAACCTCCCCTTCGTGCCCCGCATCATGGAGCACGTCCCAGACCTCCGCGCCGTTATCGACCACATCGCCAAACCCAACATCAAAGAGGGTGAAGTCGAACCTTGGCTCACCCGCCTCCGCGACGTCGCATCGATCAACGGCATGCGCTGCAAAATTTCCGGCATGACCACCGAAGCGGACATGGAGAACTGGACCAACGACGACCTCCTACCGTACGTCCATCACGTCATCGGCATGTTCGGCGTCGACCGCCTGATGTTCGGCTCCGACTGGCCCGTCTCAACCCAAGGCACAACCTACCCCAATTGGGCCAACTCCGTCCGCGAAATGCTCAAGAACCTTCCCCAAGAACAATCAGACTACGTTTTCGGTGAAACTGCCATCGACTTTTACCGACTGGACGTCTAGTAGAACGGCGACTGCGGTACCGCTCCCCAAATCTACCCAACACGATACTTTTTCCACGACTGAAACTAACATTCGACAATGGCCGTTTCGAATTCTAGTACTCCACTCCTAGAGGCGCGCGACCTCACCAAACTCTACGGCAACGTCCAAGCCCTCGACGCGGCATCATTCACCGTCGGCCCCGGCATCACCGGCCTGCTAGGTCCCAACGGCGCCGGAAAATCGACCGCCATCCGTATCTTCCTCGGACTCACCTCTGCCACGTCCGGCTCCGCACTCGTAATGGGCGACGATACTCGAGACCCCTATGCACGATCCCGCCTCGGTTACATGCCCGAACACGACTGTCTACCCCCTAACCAGTCGGCCGCAAACTTCCTGACCCACATGGCCGAAGTCAGCGGCATCCCCCCATCACGCTCCCGCGCACTCGCCGCCGACACCCTCCGCCACGTCGGCCTCTTCGAAGAGCGTTATCGTCCCATCGGCGGCTATTCGACCGGAATGAAACAACGCGTCAAACTCGCGCAAGCCCTCGTTCATGACCCCGTGCTAATCCTCCTCGACGAGCCGACCGCCGGCCTCGACCCCACAGGTCGCACCGAGATGCTGAACTTGATCCGTCGTATCGCTCGAGAATTCGGCATCAGCGTCGTCCTCTCAACTCACCTCATGCAAGACGTCGAGCGAACATGCGACAACATCGTCCTACTCGACCTCGGACGCGTCAAAGAAGCCTCTGATGTCGCATCCCTGACAGAAGAAACCGAAATCATCTACGTCGAAGTTGCCAACAACCGCGACCAATTCACCACCGAACTAACTACCCGCAACGTGGAACACACTTCCGAAGGCGTCTCGATATCGATACCCGATGTCGATGGAGCGAAATTCGACGCCGTCCGCGACGCCCTCGTTGCATCCGAAGCCAGAATCGTACGCATGGGCCCACGCCAGCGAGCACTAATCGACCTCTTCCGCACCAACTAACCCGTGACCTCCGACCAACAACCCGAACGCACCGGAACCGTCTTCGACATCGGTTACCAGTCCTACGCTGGCGAACGCGAGGGTCGCAGCCGAGCCTGGAAAACCATGCTATGGGACAGCGTCAAAAACGGCATGGGGATCGGACGCGGAGGATGGGCCAAATTCCTCCCCTGGCTAGTCCTATCCCCAACCATCGCCACCGGCCTCGTCTTCGCCGCCATCGGCGCATTTTTCGAACAAATCGGCTTCGACGTCGACGAAACCGAAAACGGGTTACCCGTCGACTTGCCAGGCCATCTCGAACTGACGGCCGTAATCTCATTCATGATCCTCATATTCGCCGCATTCGTCGGCCCCGAACTCGTATGCCCAGATCGGCGAAACCGCGTCATACATCTCTACTTCGTCCGACCCATCACCTTGTTCGACTACCTAGGAGCAAGATGGTGCGCTCTCTTCATCCTTCTCCTTCTCGCCTCCATCCTGCCACACATCACATACTGGATCGGGCTCTTATTTGGCGTCGCAGATTCACTCGGCCATGCCCAAGACAACTGGCTGAACATACCCCGATTTATCGGCAATGGCATCGTCTTCGCCATCTTCACAACTTCATTCACCATCGCCATCAGCTCCATGACTGACCGCCGCATGATCGCAACCCTAATCATCATCGGCGTCATCATGATCGCATCCATCGCACCTGGAATAATCTCGATCTTCAACCCTTCAGACACCGTAGCCGAATTGATCAACCTCGTCGGACTGATCGACCTCTCATCCAACGTCGTCCCATCCATATTCTTCGACACCTACGCCGAAGCGTACGACCTCAACATCGCCGTCCCAATCGCGTGGATGATCCTTCTAACCGGCGGATCAATCGCCGCAACATGGCGCTTCTACCAGGCACAAAGATAGCCACATGCAGACGGTCACCACCACATCTCAAACTAACGACGACTACATCGTCTCCCTAAAATCCGTCTCAAAATGGTTCGGCAACGTCGTCGCAGTCTCAGACGTCACCCTCAACATCGACTCCGGAATCACCGGCCTACTCGGACCCAACGGAGCCGGCAAAACCACCCTCTTACGCATGATCTGCGGACTCCACTCCCCCTCCGAAGGCACAGTGCGGCTCCTAGATACCGACCCGCGCACCGACCATAACGTCTACAAACGCATCGGAATCATGACCGAGAACGAGTCGGCATACGAATTCATGACCGGCCTAGAATTCGTTCGCCTATCCGCAAGGCTCAAGGACCTACGCCGCGAAGAGAGTCACCTCCGGAACGCTATCGAACGCGTCGACATGTCCTTCGCCCTCGATCGAACGATATCCACATACTCCCGCGGCATGCGCCAGCGCATCCGACTCGCCGCGGCCCTCGTTGGAGACCCCGAACTCCTTATCCTCGATGAACCGCTCAACGGAGCCGATCCGACTCAACGCATCCGCTTCCAAGAAATCCTCCATCAGACCGCCGACGAAGGGCGCTCCGTGATCATCTCATCCCACATATTGGAGGAGGTCGAAGACGTCAGCGACAGCGTCGTTCTTGTCGTGAACGGTAAACTCGCCGCGCAAGGCGATTTCCACGCCATCCGCGCCGCCCTCGACGACCGTCCCTATCACGTTAAGATCGAGTGCTCCGATCCCAAGCAACTCGGCGGCGAACTCGCCAAACAACCTGCCGTTCAATCGATCCAGTTCGATCCCGACGGTTCAATCGTCGTACTAACTACCAACGTCGCCGTCCTCCAACTCGACTTGCCAGTGCTCGCGCAACGCAACAACGTCCGACTAACCCGAATCCAACCAATCGACGACTCCCTTGAGAGCGTCTTCTCATATCTAGTCGAAGGCTGATGGAGTGCAATTACTAACCTAGGTTTTCCCCCGCTCGGCGGGGGAAATGTCCGAAGGACAAAGGGGGCTGTTGCCGCTTGATCAAAGAGAAATTACCTAGACTAGAGTTTCGCAAAGAACACTAATGGGCACCATCGCAGAAACAATCTTCATCCTCGCAATCCGGCAATCGATCTCGATTCGCCGCGTCGCGGTTCTGCTGATACTCGCCGCGATCCCACTCGTCATCGCCATCGTCAGCGAAATCCTCAACATCGAATGGGACGCCGACTCAACCCAAGGTTTCATCCAACGACTGATCTTCAACACCGGACTGCCCCTCATCGCACTCATAGTCGCTGCACCAGTCTTCGCCGACGAAATCGAAGACCGAACTCTCACAAACCTCATGCTCTCCCCTATCGCCCGATGGCAAATCTCGATACCAAAGATGCTCGCGGCTGTATTCATCGTCGCCATCCCATTGGCCATCACCACCTTTGTCTCCGTACTTCTTGTAATCCAAGACGACGCCTACTCTGCCGCTATCGTCGGAGCCTTCGGCATACTCATCGGATCCATCGCCTTCGTCTCTTTGTTCGCTTTCGTGGGCACCCTCACGACACGAGCCGTCGTCTTCGGAATCGTCTACGTCTTCGGCTTCGAGGCACTCATCTCATCCGCAATACCCGGCCTGAAATACGTCAGCATCAGCGGCAACACCCTATCGATAATGCAAGAACTCAACTCAACCCTCATCGACGCCCCCATATCCGGCTCCAACCAACTACCCCCCATCGAATACGCCATCATCGCCCTGCTAACCGTAATCATCCTCTCCAACATAGCCACCATCTGGCGCCTAAAACGCATGGACGTGCACTAACACCCATCACGCCCCCTTCGCCCAAAAAAGAGGACACAATACAAGGGGGCGCGAATGAGCGCAGCGAATTGAGCGGGGGATGCACGGGGCAGCAGGGTTTCCCCCGCTTTGCGGGGGAAATGTCCGAAGGACAAAGGGGGTCCACATCCTCCACCCGCATCCTAGTTCAATAACCCACTTCGCTATACTCTAGTGTCATTCCTTCGCTGACGCACGTGCGTCGCATCCCTAATGGCAGACACCCAGACCATCCAGCAACCCGCGGCTAACCCGCCTGTTTGGGATCCCGGCGCACCCGAAAACGCTTGGTACAAGTGGCGCGCATTCATGGCCGTCGGACTTTCCCTCGTCACGATGGTGATGAGCTTCAGCATCATCTTCCTTGCTCTACCCGCCATCGCCGAAGATTTCGGAATCACCTTCAAAGAAGCATCCCTCCTCGTCATCGCACAATCCCTCACCATCAGTTCCTTAATGGTCCCTCTCGGCAAAGTGGCCGACATGATCGGACGTAAGAAGTTCCACCTCATCGGTATGGTCCTCTTCGGCGGGGGCGCCATCGCCTGCGCTTTCGCTACCAGTCTCACATTCCTCATCGTTACCCGCGTCATCATGTCCATCGGAAGTTCGATGGGACAATCCGTCTCCACCGCCATCACCACGTCGGTCTTCCCCGAAAACGAACGCGGTAAAGCACTCGGAAGCCAAACCACCGCCGTCGCCATCGGTGGCGCGGCTGGGACCGTCGTTTCAGGCGTCACTCTCCAATTCCTGCCGTGGCAAGCCCTTTTTATCTTCATGGCAATCCCCACCACCGTCGCATTCTTCTGGGGCCTGTACATCCTCAAAGACGAACGCATCGGCTCTTTCTCCGGCGAAAAACGACCTCCCTACGACTGGCTCGGAGCTGCCCTCTCCGCCGTCGCAACCGCAATCATCATCCTTACCATCACCAACCCATTCGCCCTCGCTTGGGGCTCACCGATTATCATCACCGGCGCATTCGTCGGCATCTCAACGCTCATCGTATTCGTATGGTGGCAACTCAAAACACCACACCCGATGGTAGACCTCCGACTCTTCAAAATCAGCGTCTTCAAATACTCCATCATCACTCGATACCTCGCATTCATGCGCTCATCTGCCACACTGTTCGTCCTACCGATCTACCTCGTCGCATTCCGCGGTTGGCCCGAAATCCTCGCCTCCGGCGTAATGCTCATGATGGCCATCGGTATGGGCATCGGTGCGCAAGTCTTCGGTCGACTCTCCGACCGATACGGCGTCCGACCATTCATGATGGGTGGTTTCTTCTTCCTAGTCCTCACCGGCATCGCACTCGCAACCCTGAACGACACCTCGAACCTCTTTTACATCGCCGTTGTCGTCCTCATCAACGGCCTAGCAATGGGTGCATGGTCCGCACCCAACGCCAGCGCAACCATGGGCTCGGTTCCCCGATCCACATACGGACTTGTCAGCGCAATCATCAACCTCACCCGCAACCTCGGAAACGTCTCCGGCCAAGCCGTCATCACCGCAATCATCGCTGGCGTAATGATCGCTCGCGGCTACAACATCCCTCTAGGCGAACTCGAGCACACACCCGAGGCTGGCTCTGCATTCATGGACGGTTGGAGATACGCGTACCTCGCCGCGACTGGCATAGTAGCCTTAGCCCTCATCACTTCTTTCCTGACGAAACCCGGAAAAAACGAAACCCAGCAAACGTAGCGAAATTCGGAGGACAACCCTTGAGCACTGAATCACTAGAAGGCAAAATCGCACTCGTCACCGGCGGTGGCACCGGCATCGGCAAAGGCATCGCCCGCATCTTCGCAAACAACGGCGCAAACGTCACCATCGCCGCCCGCAACATGGATCGATTGCAAGCAACTGCGGACGAACTCTCTGCCGAATCTGGAACCGAGGTCACTCCTCTATCCATGGACGTTACCGACGAACCGAGCGTTGAATCGGTCTTCCAATCCGTCATGGAAGCCCATGGACGACTCGACATCCTAGTCAACAACTCAGGCTCCGTCGAAGGCGACCCCATCGAAACCCTCTCCTCGGAAAAATGGCTCCGCGTGATGAACACCAACGTCACCGGAATGTTCTACTGCACCAAACAAGCCTTCAAAATCATGCGGCCCCAAGGCGGCGGGCGCATCATCAACATCGGCTCCATCGCCGCCCAGCGTTCCCGACACTCCGCCGCCGCCTACACCACGTCGAAACACGCCGTCTGGGGCCTCACCCAATCCGCCGCCATCGAAGGCCGTGACATCAACATCTCGGTCTCCGCACTCCACCCCGGCAACACCATGGTCGAACGCCGAGCCGACGCCCGATCCGGCTCCGGCCGAGACGAAGGCCCCGAACCCATGATGGACGTAGAAAACATAGCCCGAACCGCCCTCCTAATGGCAACGCTACCAGCCGACGTCAACATGCTAGAAGCCATCGTCATCCCCAACCAGCAGCTCTACATCGGGCGGGGATAGGCTTCATCCTGTCGGCGTAATGCTATTCCCCCACCTTCAGACAGAGCCCATGGGAACGAATAACCCCCCTCCTTCAGACGGAGACCATGGCAACGAATAGTCCCCCCTCCTTCAGGAGGGGGCCAGGGGGAGGCCACCGCAACTAACAACGACCGCCAGCGCAACGAAAAATACCCCTCCTTCAGACGGAGACCATGGCAACGAATAGTCCCCCCTCCTTCAGAAGGGGGTTAGGGGGAGGCCACCGCAACTCGCCACGACCGCCAAGACGCCCACCAGCTACCCAAATCACCCTCCGTCAGCAGCCGCCAGCGCCTCCATCACCCCTCCTTCAGGAGGGGGCCAGGGGGAGGCCACCGCAACTCGCAACGACCGTTAGCGCAACGAAAAATCCCCCTCGCCTTCAGACGGAGAACATGGGAACGAAAAATCCCCCTCCTTCAGGAGGGGGCTAGGGGGAGGCCACCGCAAAAGCCATGCCCCCAAATCACCGCTCCCCTCCCTTCCGTTGCAAATGAACAAGAATCGTCTCCAAAACACCCTCAAGATTCTCGAAAACCTCACCATTCCAAAAACGCAAAACCTCGTAACCATTCCGAGTGATCACCGCCGTCCGAAACTCATCATGCACCATTCGCTCCATGTGCTGACCACCATCAAACTCAACGACAAGCTTCGACCTGAAACACGCAAAATCGACGATAAACCCATCAATCGGCATCTGCCGACGAAATTTATAACCATCCAACCGCCTAGCCCGAAGATGCTCCCAAACCAACCTCTCCGCATCCGTAGGAGATTGGCGCATCGACTTAGCACGAAGATATTGCTTACGAGTCTTGAAGTACATACGTACACCATACACCCCATCAACAAATCCATCCAACCAAAATGGCAATCCCCCAAAAATCCCCCTTCCTCCAGGAAGGGGCAAGGGGGAGGCCGCACCAAAATACCCTCCTCCAGCAGTCGACCAGCCGGAGGCCAAACCACAATTCCCCCTCCTTCAGGAGGGGGTTAGGGGGAGGCCACGCCAAAATCCCCTCCTCCAGCAGCCGACCAGCCGGAGGCCAAACCACAAATCCCCCCTCCTTCAGGAGGGGGCTAGGGGGAGGCCACGCCAACCCCCCCTCCAGCAGCCGACCAGCCGGAGGCCAAACCACAATTCCCCCCTCCCTCAGGAGGGGGCTAGGGGGAGGCCACGCCACCCCCCCCCACCCCTCCAGCGGTCGACCAGCCGGAGGCCGCACCAAAATCCCCCTCCTTCAGGAGGGGGCTAGGGGGAGGCCGCGCCAAAATCCCCCTCAAGGAGGGGTGATTTTCAATCCCCGCGATATACTCCATAACGGCAATCAAAGCCCACCCAACAATCAGGAGAACCAAATGTACATCCTCATGGTACGTCTAAAGGTCAAAGATGACCGCATCGACGACTTCATTGAAGCCTCTATCGGCGACGGCGTAGGCTCCGTTCTCGGCGAGCCCAACTGCTATCGCTTCGACATTATCCAAGACGACGAAGACCCCACAAAGTTCGCCTTCTGCGAGGTCTACGAAGACGAAGCCGCGTTCCAGTACCACACGATGGCGTACCACTTCCACCAGTGGCGCGATGCATCCGCCGACATGTTCGCTGAGCCGCCTGAAGTCTCATTCTGCCGATCTGTCTACCCCGCCGGACCCGCCGACTGGGACGCCTATCGCCCCGGCGCCGTCGACGACCCCGCATTCCAATCTGGCACCCTCCACGTCATCCACGCTCCACAATACGTCCAAGCCGACAAGGTCGACGACTTCATCGACGCAGTCACACTCGACGGTATCGGCTCCACCCACGAAGAGCCCGGATGCCTACGCTTCGACGTCTACCAAAACATCGACGACCCAACTGAGCTATACCTCTACGAAGTCTACGTAAACGCCGCCGCATTCGACTACCACGTCGCAACGCCCCACATCAAACAATGGCGCGACACAGTAGCCGACTGGTACGACGAAGAACGCCGAGACGCCTCAATGGCCGGAAACATGGGTGCCCGCCGAGGCCGAAACGTCTGGCCGCCCGACAACTTCAACTGGTCCTCAGGCCAACCCGACTTCTAGGGTTTCCCGTCGGACTTCAGCCGTAGGGGCGACCCTTGTGGTCGCCCTTACCATTCCCGTATAAGAAACGTCTGGCCACCCGACAACTGTAACTGGCCCTCCGGCCAACCCGACTTCTAGGGATTCCCTCCCGCTCGGACCCCAACTGTAGGGGCGACCCTTGTGGTCGCCCTCGCCTCGTTCGCGGCAAAACCCACACGGTCCACAACAACCCAACCGTAGGGGCTACGCTTGCGGTCGCCTTTTGGTTTGCCGCAAATAGATCCCCCTCAAAACCACTCAAATTCATTACGCTTTACCAGTCGAATCAACCACCGATTTATCCCCTCTCCCGCTCGGCGGGAGAGGGCTAGGGTGAGGGCAACCGGGGTGGCCAAAAGGGCGGAGCAAGGTAAACTTCCACCACGCAACCGTCAACCAAAAACCTCTCCCAAACACCCGCCTCTTTTCCTACGGCCCATCCCATGCCCTCCAAACTCCGCGTACTGGTTAACCGCCCTCGAATTTCCCCCTCCTCCAGGAGGGGGTTAGGGGGAGGTCAAGTCGAAGTCCCACCCTTCCCCGTAACCGAGCCCGTCGAGTGGATCTACACCAAGTTCATCGACAACAAACCCTCATCCGAATCCCTTCGCGGCGCCAACGTATTCATCGGCACCGACTTCACCAAAGAAATGGGCGCAGCAGCCGACTCCCTCGGCGCGATCCTCATCCCGGCCGCCGGATACGACCGCATCGACCCCGAAGCCGTCCCTGAAGGCTGCATCGTCGCCAACGCCTACCACCACGAAGCACCCATCGCCGAGTGGGTCATGGCAGTAGCCGTAGCCCTCGACCACGAACTGTTCAAATCCGAACGCACATTCCGCGCCGGATCATGGGAGATGTGGCCCGGCAGACACGGCTCCTACCGCGAACTCATGGGTCGAACCTTCGGCATCATCGGCTTCGGCGCCATCGGACGCCGCGTCGCCAAACTCGCCCAAGCCTACGAAATGCCCGTCATCGCCGCCGGAAGAGCCGACACAGCCGAAGGCGAACTATACGGCGCAAACTACATCGGAGGCGGCAATTCCGCCCGCGAACACGTCCTCGCAAACTCCGACTTCGTCCTAATCTCCACTCCTCTAGGCCCAACAACTCACGGATTGATCGGCACCCACGAACTCGGACTGATGAAACCCACCGCCTACATAATCAACCCCGCACGCGGACACATCATCGAAGAAACCGCCCTCTACAACGCCCTGAAAAACCGCACCATCGCCGGAGCCGCAATCGACACCTGGTACCAATACCCCGAATCCCCCACCGACGCACCCCGTCCATCCGACCAACCCTTCTGGGAACTAGACAACATCATCATGGTCCCCCACCACTCCGGCGCCACCAACGGCACCGCCACCCGCCGAGCCCAAACCGTAGCCCAAAACCTAGACCGCCTAACCCGCAACCAACCCCTCATCAACATCGTCCACGAAATATCCCGCTAGTTCCGCACCCCGCGCACTCCTAATACCCTCCCCCTTCAGGGGGAGATTCAGAGGGGGTCAGCGAAGCGAACGCAAGGGATGGCCAACAACCCCCAGTCAACCCCAACGGGTTCTGTGCATAACCACCGTCATTCCGGCGAAAGCCGGCGCTTCAGCGGGCGGAACGC
Source organism: uncultured Dehalococcoidia bacterium (assembly GCA_951812795.1). Classification (GTDB taxonomy): domain Bacteria; phylum Chloroflexota; class Dehalococcoidia; order Lucifugimonadales; family Lucifugimonadaceae; genus Bin127. The sequence goes on along the minus strand of OX638325.1, from coordinate 228,301 downwards.
CCATCCAGAGGGGCGGGGCAACGGGAGGCGCACGTGATCTGACCGTGAATCCGTCGTAAGTGAGGTTGTGCACAGCCCCCAACGCGATCCACGTCATCCCGATCCCAATTCATGTCATTCCCAACGCGACCCTTGTCATTCCGAGCGCAGCGAAGAATCCCAACAACCCATCACGCGAAAAACCCACGCCACACCCAAACACCCAACCCCGACATCAACGCAATACCCCCAACAAACAACAACCCATCCTAGCCGATCCGCGAAAACCCGCGCAATCCGCGGTTCAGACGACAGGCCCACGGCCGATACAATGAATACACGTATCGTCCAGAATGCAGAGCCCTATATGCCTACCTCCATTCGACTGCAACCCGAAACCGAGCGTCGACTCGACAACCTCGCATCAAAGACGCGCCGCACGAAAGCCTTCTACATCCGCGAGATGATCGAACGAAGCATCGATGACATCGAGGACTACTACCTCGCCGCAGAAATCTCGGAGCGCGTCCGCAAAGGCGAGGAAGAAGTCTTCTCCGAAGAGGAAATAAGGCGAGACCTTGGCTTGGACGATTGAGTACACCAGATCCGCCAGATCCGAACTCCGCAAACTCGATAGGCCTACCACACGACGAATCATTGACTACATGCGCCAGCGAGTCGCCGATTCGGAAAACCCAAGGCAGTTGGGTACGGCGCTATCTGGGCCGCTACGCGGCTGGTGGCGTTACCGAGTCGGAGATTATCGAGTCATCTGTGAAATCCAAGACGAAGTTTTGCGAGTGCTAGTACTCAAGGTAGTCCGCCGCGACCGAGCATATCGCTAAAATCCCAATCCCAATCCGCGTCATCCCAATCGCGATCCACGTACATGCCCATTCGCGATCCACGTCATTCCCAACGCGATCCACGTAATGCCCAACGCGACCCTTGTCATTCCGAGCCTGATCCATGTCATTCCGAGCGCAGCGAGGAATCTCAACACCCCGCAGGCGCAGAAGCACCCTCTCTCTCTCCCAACAACCGTCCCCTCTCCCGCTAGGCGGGAGAGAGCTAGGGTGAGGGCAACCGGGCGGCCAAGGGGCGCGGATCACCCCAACATGCATCCACCCACCATCACCGCAACACCCCCTCCCACAACACCCATCCTTAAAATCCTTCCCAATCCCTCACATCCTAGTTCAAACAACCACTTGACAACCGTTACATCCGTGGTATTATTAAAAATGAATTCAAAAGACATCGCCGCCCTGACGAGTGCGGACACCAATCTAGCCGAAAGACCGAAGGGACAAAGCGTCAGATCGTGGAAACGCAAGGAACACAAAACGGGGACACGGGGTCCTGCAAAGGTAACCCGGACCCGTCCGCGCGCAGAAACGACCAGCAGCGACGCCCCTCGCCCAATCTTGAGACGGGCGCAAGGTCTAGCGGTTCCGTTCGAAGCGATCGAAGTAACAAGTTCTGGTCGCCGGGGACTAATGCACCCCCGGCAACACGAGCCAGCAAGACATTCATGACCTCCCCCAAGACGACAAGCACCTGTCCCCCCTCCTCCAGGAGCACGGCAAGTACCTGTCCCCCCTCCTTCAGGAGGGGGTTAGGGGGAGGCCACCAATGTCAAGCCAAGGGCCAGATAAACGGTCGTGGATTCGGCAGACGTCGGGCCCCACTCGCTGCGGGGCCGCGGCTACGGCACGAGGATGTGCAAAACTACCCGATGATCGGCGACGCGACTCAACAGATTGGTCGCCGAGAGGGCCCGCGGTCTGGCGACGCGGGCAGTGACCGGACGAGGGAAGTCGGCAGTCCAACATCTCGCAGCAAAGCGGCGATGTCCCACCGAGCAACGCTTCCAAAATCGAAGCAAGCTCAAAAACCAAAACCCGTTCCCTTTCTCTGAAAAGGAACCATAACCAACCCGCCCCCGCTCAAAGGGAGCACAAAGGAGGCACACACCCACCTTCAATTAAACGCGTCCCCAAAACAACAACCAACCCCCAGCGTCACCGCAGTACCCAAACAACGCAACAGCCCATCATTCAAATCATTCACATCATAGTTCAAACAATCACATCCCCGGAGGCGCCACAACAACATCCTCATACGAATGCCGCGAACCCACCATCCCAGAGTGCTCGAACACGTCCAGCGCCGACTCATATAGATCAGTCGGTATCGCTATGTCCCCGTCCCAGTTTCCCAACTTCTGGTAGTAACCGACTGCCGCAGCCGTCGCCTTTACTGCGATCCCCGGGAAGAACGGCTCCTCAGCCTCAGCAACCTCCATAGGGTCCGCCGTATTCACCCACTCACGAGAGGCCCGGTAAGCCCGCGTCACCGCCTTCGACTCGTCCGACCCAATCCAATCCCATCGACCAACCAAGCTGCTAAAAGCCGTCGGTCCCACGATCTCTCCTATAGAACCAACAATGTGCCCAACACCCTCATGCTCCAACTGCTGCGGAAACGCGCCCTGCTCGTGGAAATAGTCACCTTCGCCGTTGCGCCACTGCTCCATCATCTCATCGCCACCAGACGACTCGATACCCTCGATGTCCGAAAGGTCAATGCCTACCCGGTGCAACCCGTAACGCAACATCGCCTCCGGCTGACCACCATGCACATACAAGAACTTCGCATCGAGTAGCTTCTCCCACCGGAAATCCGCATCCGGCTCACGCGCCGCAACGATGAACCCATCAAAAGCGTTGATCTGAGCGAAATGCGCTACGGGCGGTTTCTCACCAGCATCGAGTGCGCTCCAACTCCCCGAAACCGCCGATTGCCCAACATCCGCCCTGCCCTCAGCGACCTCAATCACCGAGTTCTGACCCGCGGCCGCCGGTGCATATGTCGCCGAAAGGCCTTCCTTCTCAAGGAAACCGCCGGCGATCATCGAGATCAACGGACTGTAAAAAGCCGAATGGCGGGAAGCAATCAATCTAATGTCGGGCATCGATACAATCTCCAAGTTCGTTCACCAGTTAACGCCTGCCAATTCTATCCCCTTACTGTCAACCTGCCCACACGCGCCCAAAGTTTGACCCATCCGCTAACGCATAATTGAAGGTCAAACCTCCTGAAACCACTAACTCAAAACTTCCGTTTAGCTAACAGACAACCGACGACCTCGTCCCTCCCTTATGAGCAAATCCAACACGCCACAACAACCCGCGCCCGAAACCGTTTTGGTGACCGGCGGAGCAGGTTTCATCGGCACCCACCTCGTCGACGCCCTTATCGACCGCGGCGAACACGTCACCGTCATCGACAATGGGTCAACCTCAAACACCCAATACCTCCATCCCGACGCCACCCTTATCAACCAAGACATCTGCAACCCCGACATCCACGACCTCATCAATGACCTAAATCCCAAATCAATTTACCACCTAGCAGCCCAGACCTCAGTCGCAATCTCAGCGCGAGAACCCTTGACCGACGTCAACATCAACGTCAACGGCACATTAAATCTCCTAGAACCCATCAGACATCTCCACCATCGACCGCGTTTCATCTTGTTCTCCACTGGAGGTGCAATCTACGGCGACCTCGATCCTTCTGCCCTCCCCGCCAGCGAATCGATCGCGGCCAAACCGCTATCACCATACGGCGCCTCCAAACTCGCCATGGAAAACTACCTCCGCGTCTACGGCCATCTATACGACCTCAACTACACCATCGTCCGTCCCGCAAACGTCTATGGCCCGCGCCAAAACCCCGACGGAGAGGCCGGAGTGATCGCAATCTTCACCCAAGCAATGCTCGAAGGTCGGCAAATAACCATCTTCGGCGATGGCAACGACCAGCGAGACTATATCTACCTCTCAGACTTCATCGACGGCGTCCTAACCCTAGCCGACTCCAATCTCCCAGGCCCTTACAACATCGGCACCGGTTACGGCGTATCCGTTAACGAGATACACGATGTTCTTTCCGAACTGATCCCGACCGCCAAACCGGCGGAACACGGACCGCCCAGAGCCGGCGATATTCCGAAAATCTGGCTCGACGTTACTGCAGCCAAAAACGACCTCGGCTGGCAAGCCAAAACATCATTTCAAGACGGCATCTGGAAAACCGTCGATTGGTTCAGGCAGGCGACCTCTTGATGTCCCGATCCATCCTGCGCACCGGGATTGTCGCAGCAATTTGCGGATTGGTACTCGTAATCGGCTGTAGCGAAACGGAATCCACACCGACGGAAACCGTCATAGCGACCGCCACATCAATACCGACCTCAACGCCGACGGTAGTCGAACAATTCGCAACACCGACGGCCACAATCACACCTGAACCCACCGCCACGCCCGAACCAATTGAACCAACCGCAACCGTTTCCGCACCAACCGTCACACCAGAGTCTCAACCGCCGACAACGACCTCAACCGACCCTACATCCACGCCCGAGCCTACAGCAACACCAATAACACCAACACCAACCGTTACCCCTGAACCGCCAACACCCATCCCTCCCACTTCAACCCCGGTTCCCACGCCCCAAATCACGGCGACACCAAACGCAATCGGCCCCAAATTCGTCACACCCGCACCCGTGAGCGGTCAGCGCGGCGGCGAAATCAAGGTCGCAGTTCCGCAGTCACCTCCACACCAAGATATCCATAAATCGGTCTCCCCTATCCTCGCCGCGTGGGGCCCCGGCATCGCATACTCCCGTGTGTTCCGCTATCGATGGAATTCACCCGGAGAAGCACACAGTGGTACCGACGCTCTGTCCGGCAGATACGATCCGAACACCTCCACTTCGGCATACGAGATCATCTGCGATCTCTGCGAGAGCTGGGAGTTTGCGGACGACACCACGCTCTCCATCAAGCTGCGACCTAATGTCGCTTGGCAGGATACAAACCCCGGTCTCGGCAGAGACCTAACCGCTACGGATGTCGCGTTTAGCATCAACCGCTTGACTGACCCAACATTCGCTAACTCGCCACTGGTAAACACCGTCGCCGAAGTCCGAGCAGTCAGCGACGACACTGTTGAAATCGAGTTGACGTTACCGGATGCGGAGATATTCGACAAACTCGCCGATGCGAGAATGGCGATCGTCTCGCCCGAAGCGGTCAATCTGAATGGCGATCTCATCGAGGGTCCGACTATCGGAACTGGACCTTGGATCCAGACCGTGTTCGAGACCGGCGCGATGCGGTTCGAGGCCAACCAAGATTACTTCGTCCCTGAACTGCCGTTGCTTGATGGCATCATCGTCGCCATCATCGAAGACGCAGCATCTCGAACAACATCCTTGCGCACTGGTCAAATGGACCTCATCCAACCAGCGTTAAACGATCTCGTCGACGCGGTCGAACGCTTCCCTGAGTTGCGTTGGACACGCAGCCACGACGCTTCCGCCGGCATTGAGGTCGCATTCAACACCAGACGTGGCTACCTGGTTCACCACTTCTTGCGAAACGCAATCCTCTATTCCTGGGACCCAAACGCCCTTATTGACACCCTGCACGATGGTCAATCATTCATCAGCTCAGGTTTGCCACTGAACGATCCCCACTGGCTGTTACCCTCCGAGGAAATCGATTCACGCTTCAACGACAGAAAAATGGTGTTGGAACTAATGGAAGGTATCAGCATACCGCGCGGAATCGACTTCACCATCCGCGTCGGTCAGTTCGGCGACGACTACATCGACACAGCAAATTCCCTCGCTTCCGCAGTCCAATCACTCGGAATTACGGTTGCGGTGGAACCTGTCTCAACCAGACAATTCGGTGAAGAGGTATGGCTCGATCGCGACTACGACATCTACGTCGGTGCGCCACCGCCGCAGTCGAGTGTCACTTCGATGCTCTTTGCCATTCATCATTCCGGTTCACTGCGAAACACCACAGGCTATTCCTCACCCGAATTAGACGCATTGATCGAGCGACAGGCCACAGAGAACAACCCAGCGACAAGACGCGAGTTGCTGCTAGAAATCCAACGCGAGATATTCCGAGGAGCGCACCTGTTCCGCGCTGCTGCAAATGTTTACCACTGGTCATGGTGGTCGCACTTGAACAACGTCGTGCCGAACACATTCCGGGCCGATTCTTTCTGGCTTGCCCGTATGTGGCTTGGTGATCGCGTGCGCGGTTAACCCAACTTCGACGCGTTATAACTCTGGATCGCGTCTTCCAACGTTGCCCACGCCAGCAACGCACACTTGATGCGAATCGGAAAGCGGGAGACTTCACGCAATGCGACGGCATCGCCAAGGGAATCCTCGTCAATCGATTCCGGTATCTCGCCTCTGGTTAGCATCAACCGAATGTTGGAAGCGATGTCGATGATCTCCGAACTATGCTTGCCCTCTACCGTTTCTCCCATTATCGAGGCCGATGCTTGCGTGATCGCGCAACCTGAACCCTGAACCGAGATTCTCGTCACACGATCCCCTTCAAACTTGAGTTGCACCGAGACCTCGTCGCCGCAAAACGGATTATCGATTCGTGCCTCAGCGTCGTTAGAAGGAATCGGGTCAGTGTTGCGGGGATTGCGACAATGATCCTCAACGATGTAGCGATTGACTTCGTCGAGATGTCCGAACCCGCTGCGCATCGGTGGGTTACGCCTTAAACAGTGTCGCGCGTTCCGCCTGAACGCGGTGCAACTATTCTAGCCTCGGATTGCGTCAGCGATTACGCAGTTCCGATTGTGTCAGAAGCTATCTGCAACACGGGCATCAACTCGTCGAGTTGGTTCTCGAGGAACTCCCGCAATGTATCATCGCCAAACTCGGAGATGATCTCGGCCGCGAAACCCCTAATCAACATCGCCTGCGCGGTGTCGTAATCGACGCCCCGCGACTGCAAATAGAAAAGCGTGTCTTCATCCACGTATCCGGCCGTTGCGCCGTGGCCACACTTGACGTCGTCAGCGTAGATCTCCAACGAAGGCTTCGTATCGACCTCGGCACCGTGCGAAAGTAGCAGGTTCAGATCTTTCTGGCTCGCATCGGTCTTCTGTGCTCCGCGCTCCACCGTGATCTTTCCGCTGAACACCGCTCGCGAACGTCCCGACAGTATGCCCTTGTAGTACTGATCGCTCGTGCAATGCGGCGCCAAATGGGTAGTGCTGATCTCGTTGTCCTGGTGTTGCCGATTGGTGGTCAGATAGACGCCGTGAAGCGTTGACACCGCGTGTTCACCCGCCAAGTGCGTAAAAACGTCGTTGCGCCCGATAGAGCAGCCTATGGAGAAAGATGACGACTGGTAGTTTGAACCTGACGATTGCTTGACGCGAGTGGTTGCGAAATGGTACGAATTCTCGTTGTCTAGCTGCGCTCGGTAATGCTTCAACGACGCGTCATCAGCCAACGAGATCTCAACGACGGGTGCCGACAAGTGTGCGGCATCGGAAATTGATACGTGGGTTTCAATCAGCATCGCTTCGGCGCCAGAACCGATTGAGGCTGCGACTCGCGGGTAAACTGCCCGATGCCCGTCGTCGAACTCAGTTGTTACGAATACCAGGTGTATCGGCTTATTCGCAAATCCCCCGGCATCTACATCGACGAAGATGCCGTCATCGAGGAAAGCGGAGTTCAGCGAAACAAATGCGTTGTCTGCGCACTGCGCCAATTTGCCTAAATCGGCAAAACTCGAAACCGAATCAAATCGGACTCCTGCTTGCTGTCCAACAGAATCCGAATGAGATCGATCTAACCTACCATCAACGAATACTAGATTCTGCCATTCAGACGGAAGCGGAATCTTGGCGGCAAGTTCGTTGCGATCAAATGTTTTCGACCGCGAACCGGATCGAAACTCCGCACGATCGATGCCCCTCAGGTCGGTATACTTCCAGAGCTCGTTTCCCCGTCGGTGGATCGGGAATCCGACTCTTTCGAACTCGCGCCAACCTACATTTCTGAACTCGTTGACTGGATTAGTTGCTACGCCGTTGCTGGCTTGGGCGGCTACGAAATTATCCCAATCCTGACGGTAAAGATCTAGGTGCCGAACGACGTTTGTCGGGATTTCTACGACATTGAGGGTCATGAAATCTCTTCGCTTCCCTGCTTCATCGAACCGCTAGATAGTCGCGGTACCCGGTGGCTTCGATCTTCTCAGCCAACATAGCTCCGCCCGTCTCCACGATCTTCCCGTTGACAAGAATGTGGACGACATCCGGCTTCACGTAGTGCAGCAGTCGCTGATAATGTGTGACGATCACAAAGCTGCGATCCGGCGAACGCATTTTGTTCACGCCATCTGCGACGGCTTGGAGCGCATCGATATCGAGGCCGGAATCGGTTTCGTCCATGATTGCGATCCGTGGTGCGAGCACCTGCATCTGGAGCATTTCATTGCGCTTTTTTTCGCCTCCGGAGAAACCCTCGTTTAGTGACCGCTTGATCAAATCGGGATTAATACCGGATTCGGTAACCTTTTCATCGAAGAGTCTCGAGAATGCCCGTACGGACATCTTGGACTGTCCATTCGCAACGTCGATCGCGTCTTTGGCCGCTTTCAGGAACTGCCACGGGCGAACTCCCGGCACCTCTGACGGGTACTGCATTGCTAGGAACATTCCTAGGTGGGCTCGGGCATCGGGCATCAGTTCGACGATGCTATCGCCGTCGACCGTGATGTCGCCGTCGGTGACCGAATATGAGGGTTTGCCCATGAGGACGTTGGCGAGCGTGCTCTTGCCGCTGCCATTCGGTCCCATGATGGCGTGCACCTCCCCCGGGTTCACCTCTAGGTCGATCCCCTTCAGTATTTCTTCCTCGCTGTCAGTTACGACGGCGTGCAAATTTTCAATCTTCAGCATTCGCTCTCTCGTACGATGTGACCCGGTGTGGGTTGTAGTTCACGTTCCCGTCGTTTGATCGGACGGGTTAGATTATCCGACCGCGCCTTCAAGACTTACCTTGAGCAATTGACCGGCTTCAAGCGCGAATTCGAATGGCAATTCATTGATGACGTCGCGGCTCCATCCCGTGATGATCATGTGGTGAGCATCTTCTTCGGAGATCCCGCGTGCCATGAGATAGAAAAGCTGTTCATCGCTTACTTTCGAAGTGCTCGCTTCATGCTCCAGTCTCGCCGTGGGATTACGCACTTCGATGTATGGGACCGTGTGAGCGCCGCACTGATCGCCGACCAACAGCGAGTCACATTGCGTGTGGTTCGTAGCGTTCTCAGCGCCGGGCAATATCTTTACCCCGCCGCGGTAGGTGTTTTCACCGTGACCGGCCGAAATTCCCTTTGACACGATAGTCGACTTCGTGTTCTTGCCGATGTGGATCATCTTCGTGCCAGTGTCGGCCTGTTGGTAGTTATTGGCTAACGCGACCGAGTAGAACTCACCGACCGAATTGTCGCCCCGCAGAATGACCGACGGATATTTCCAAGTGATCGCGGAACCAGTTTCGACCTGTGTCCACGAGATCTTGGCGTCGTTCCCAGTAATCCCTCGTTTGGTTACGAAGTTGTAGACACCGCCTTGGCCGTCTTTAGTTCCCGGGTACCAGTTCTGGATCGTCGAGTACTTGATTTCGCCGCGGTCGAGCGACACCAATTCGACCACCGCAGCGTGTAACTGACTGGTTCGTCGGATCGGTGCAGTACAGCCTTCAAGGTAACTAACGTATGCGCCCTCGTCGGCGACGATTAGTGTTCGTTCGAATTGACCGGTGCCTTCGGTGTTGATTCGGAAGTAGGTCATCAACTCGATCGGGCAACGGACGCCTGGAGGGATGTACACGAATGAGCCGTCGGAGAAAACGGCAGAGTTGAGCGCGGCGAAGAAGTTATCGGTGTACGGAACCACGGACCCCAGATACTTCTGAACCAACTCGGGATGTTTTTGGACCGCTTCTGTGAATGAGCAGAAGATGATCCCGCGTTCCTCGAGTTGGTCAGCGTATGTGGTAGCTACCGATACCGAGTCGAAAACGGCGTCGACTGCCACGCCGGCCAGGCGTTCGCGTTCGTGCAACGGGATCCCGAGCTTATCGAAAGTCTCAAGCATCTCAGGATCCACCTCGTCCAAGCTCTTAGGTGCATCATCCTGAGACTTTGGCGCTGCGTAGTAGTAGATGTCTTGGTAGTCGATCTCGGGGTAACGTAACTTCGCCCAACGCGGCTCAGCATCCTGAAGTTGCAGACCGTTCCAGTATTCGAAGGCCTTTAACCGCCACTCAAGCATCCATTCAGGTTCGTCTTTCTTCCCGGAGATGAGACGCACGATGTCAGCATTTACACCCTTGGGTGCCATCTCCATCTCGATGTCAGTCGTAAAACCCCATTTGTAGCCCGAGTCTTCGAGCTGGGATTCGCGCGAGATAGTTAGTCTTTCCTGAGTAGTCAACTGGCCTCCCAGTTTCTGCGTCCGCTTGTAAGTCGTTGCGGCGGCGGTTGGGCCGCCAAAGATCGCAACCCGATTTCGGAACAGTTCGAGCCGACCATCGTTGCTACGTCGGCTGTTGATTGCTTCACGTCTTTAATTTTACCAGTAGCAAAGCAGTGCTCGTTTCGGTGACATCGCCTTGATATCAGCCTTAGAAGGGCGAAAACCCCTGATTGCTAGCGCCAATTCCAATTCCTTACCTGATTTGCGCACTATTTAATGAAACGCTATCCTACCTGTGTATTCTTCATTCAGTAAGAAACGGAAATTGCACCAGGGTTATGGATACGGGTAGCGTCCGAAGTTTTAGACGTGGTACTCAACCAGATCAAAGATCGACTGTCTCGCATCAGGAAGCCGACGCTACCTACGGACGCCGGACTTGAGCGGACGGCATTGGAAGGTGCACTGTTGGCCCGACGCGAACTCGATCCCAGGGTTGTCGATGCCGTGTTGCGGGTGCCGCGGGAAGAATTCGTCATGTCGCGCGATCGCCAATGCGCGCAGGATGATCGGGCCCTATCAATTGGCTTTGAGCAAACCATCTCGCAACCGAGCCTCGTCGCCCACATGGTGTCGGAGTTAAAGATCCCGGCACAAGGAGGTCTCGTTCTCGATATCGGCTGCGGTTCGGGTTACCAAGCGGCGATCTTATCGCTGTTGGCCGAAAAGGTGATCACCCTCGAACGTATCTCGTCGCTCGCCAACGCTGCCCGTTCGAGACTCGAGCGATTGGGATACCACAACGTAACCGTCATCCAAGCTTCCGATGATGTTCTTGGCCTTCCGCAATCCGGACCATACGACGCGATCATCGTAGGTGCGAGTGCGCCGGCGATCCCCGATTCCCTAGTCGGCCAACTGAAAACGGGCGGCCGCTTAGTGATCCCGGTCGGTCAACTCAAACGGCAACGGCTTGTCACCGTCGTGAAAACCGAAGACGATTCAGAAGTGAATTACGGCTTGGACTGCGTTTTCGTACCTTTGATCGGTCCAGAAGCATGGTGATTCGCGTCGGAACGCAGCTTCGAACGTGTGTTATAAAATATAGAGCAATGGCGAAATTCGGAATGAGCGCAATGACAACAACTGAGTTTGAAGCGGTAATCGGTCTTGAGACCCACGTGCAACTCAACACGAAGAGCAAGATGTTCTCGTGGTCCGGTGCTGGCTACCAAAAGGCGCCGCCGAACACCTTGGTGGATCCGGTATCTATGGCGTTGCCAGGTACATTGCCGGTAGTTAACAAGCGTGCCGTCGAATCGGCGATTGAAATCGGTCTTGCGCTGAATTGCGATATCGCAGAGGTTACAAAGTTCGACCGCAAACAATACACCTACCCGGACTTGATGAAGGGCTACCAGATATCCCAGTTCGACGAACCGATTTGCACTGAAGGCTGGCTTGAATTGCCGACCGACGTACCGTGTCGGGTTGGGATCAACCGAGTGCACATGGAAGAAGACGTGGCGCGACTGATTCACATCGACTCCCCTACCGGCGGAGTGATGCACTCTTTGTTGGACATCAATCGCGCCGGGGTGCCGCTCATGGAGATCGTCACTGAACCAGACATGCGAAACACTGAGCAGGTCGAGGCATACATCACTTCGTTGCAGGCGATCATCCGTTACTTGGGTGTTGGGACGGCGAATATGGAGGAAGGGTCTTTCAGATGTGACGCCAATGTAAGCGTCAGACCAGTTGGTTCATCCACGCTAGGCGAAAAAGTCGAAGTCAAGAACATGAATCGGGTACGAGCGGTCTGCGAAGCGATCGAGTACGAGATAAAACGTCAGGTCGCTGCCATCGAACGTGGGGAAAAGATCGTACAAGAGACGCGAGGATGGATGGATGGTGAGAAGGTAACCGTTGCCCAACGTTCGAAGGAAGACGCCCACGACTATCGATACTTCCCGGAACCGGATATCCCTCCGCTCCAAATCGAACGCAATTGGGTGTCTCAAATCAAATCTGAGATGCCGGAGCTGCCACTCGCTAAGAAAAAGAGATTCAAGGACCGTTGGGGTTTGTCGGATTACGACGCATCGCTCATTGTAGACGACCGGAATTCCGCTGAATACTTCGAAACCGTAATGGATTCCGTAGCCGGTGGATCAGACAGTGAACAAGCCGACTTCGCCAAAGAGACCGCAAACTGGTTGAATGGCGAAATGGCCCGAATGATGCATGAACACGATGTTGGTTCGATCAAAGAGACCCGCGTCAAACCTTCGTCGTTGGCAGTGCTCGTGAGAAAGTTCCAAAAACGCGAGATCAACAACAACTCAGCCAAACGCGTGTTCGGCGAAATGTTCGACAATGGCGCTGATCCCGATGAAGTTATCCAAAGACTTGGTTTGGCCGCGGTTGGCGATGCCGACGAGTTGACGCCAATAATCCAAGAAGTATTGGCGAACAATGAGGACGCGGTAGCCGACTACCGGTCAGGCAAGACGACGGCGATACGTTTCTTGATGGGGCAGGTTATGAAAGCAACGCGCGGTCGAGCTGACGCACAGGCGGTGATGCAGTTACTTGGTGAGGCAATGGAACAGTAATCTGAGTGGCGAAGTTGCTGATGTGGCGCCGCGCTGAATTAACCTTGTAGACATGTGGTTCCAAATTGCGCTCCTCGTCATCGCCATCGTGCTGATCGTGATTCTGCTGTTGCAGGCACGCGGCAACAATCCTTCCGTATTCGGTCAGGCCGAGAGCACGTTCCACGTCCGCCGCGGCGTCGAAAAACTGCTTTTCCGGTCTACGATCGTTCTGACAGTGATATTCGTGGCCGTCGCAATTGCCAACGTCCGATTCAGTTGATGAACTGATCGACTGCCGTCACGCCCTTCGCCAAGACGTTCCTTGGGGAGTGTCGGAAATCTCAATGCCCATGTCGAGTAACTGATCGCGAATCGCGTCAGCGGTACTAAAGTCCCGTTGCTGGCGCGCTTCCTGACGCTTAGCGATCAAGGCGTCAATCTCCGACGAATCTGGTGCGTCTTCGATAGCAGGTTCTTCAAGCGTCAATCCCAACACGCCGACCAACTCCCTCAACACGGCCTGACCTTCCGCGATGTCGGCACCATTCGCTTGATGGGTGAAAATCTCACGGGCTAGATCGAATACGGCAGCCAGAGCCCGCGGTGTGTTCAAATCATCGTCCATCGCCGCGATGAAACGTTCTTTGATGTGTTCCCCGTCGTACGATTCGCCGCTACCAGCACCAGCGTTCTCAGCGTTGGCCGCTTGCCTCAACCTTCGGACCGAGCGTTCAGCAGCTACGAGATTCTCGACATCGTAGGTCGCTGGGCTACGGTAGTGACTCTGGAAAATCCACATCCGAATGGCATCCGTTGAATATGACTTGAGCGCGTCGCGCACCGTCACAAAGTTGCCGAGCGATTTCGACATCTTTTCATCACCGCCCATCCTCAACAAACCGTTGTGCACCCAGAAACGCGCGAACGGAACCACTCCAGTAGCTGATTCAGACTGTGCGACCTCGTTTTCGTGATGCGGGAACACTAGATCTAATCCGCCTCCGTGGATGTCCACTTGGTCACCCAGGTACCGACGCGCCATCGCGCTGCATTCGATGTGCCAACCCGGCCTACCCGGACCCCACGGGCTTTCCCACGATGGTTCGCCCGGTTTCCACGCTTTCCAGAGTGCGAAATCCTCGGGATTTTCCTTCAATAGATCTGGTTCTAACCTCGCCAATTCAGCCATACCGTCGATTGTTCGTCCGCTCAATTTCCCGTAGTCTTCGTCGCGACGAACTCGGTAATAAACGGAACCGCCGGCTTCGTATGCGGCGCCTAAATCGACCAGTTCTCCAATCAGATCGATTATTGAGTCCATCTCTTCAGAGACGCGGGGATAGTGATCCGCCCTTTTTACGTTGAGTCCGTCCATGGCCTCGAAGAATGAGTCGACGTGCTCTTGCGTCAATGCGAACCAATCGATGCCATTCTCGGCCGCGCGATCGATTATCTTGTCGTCGACATCGGTGAAGTTTTGAACTCGTTTGACGTTGATCCCGCGGTATTGCATGTACGACTGCATAACCTCAAAGATCATGGACGACAACGCGTGCCCCAAATGCGGTTCGTCGTACGTGGTAACCCCGCACACGTACATTCGCACCGGGTCGGAAATCTGTTTGAACTCTTCTTTCTGGCGAGTGAGCGTATTGTAGAGCAGCATGATCAGGCAATCGGGATCGGGCTATCGAGGTTTGTCGCGAAAGATTCTACTAGTGCCGTTGGCTATCGAACTAAGGTCACGATTGCTTGAGACGCGATGCCTTCACCTTTACCGATGGCACCTACCTCGTCGGTCGAAGTGATCTTTACGTTAACGCGTTCAATTTCGATACCGATTGCTTGCGCGATGTTCGACTCGAACGCCGGTGCGTGGACCGCCAATCTGGGGCGTTGAGCGATCACCATCGTGTCGACGTGGTCTACGCGCCATCCTAGAGACGCGACTCGGATCGTCGCTTCGCGAATGAATCGCGCGCTATCGAACCCGGCGTATTTGGGATCGTCAGAAGGGAAATTCCCACCGAGATCGCCAAGACCAGATGCGCCCAAAATCCCACTCGCTACCGCATGCATCAACACGTCACCATCTGAATGTCCTTGGAGATGCATCTCGAAGTCGATCTCCGAACCGCCAATCTTCAACGGGCCACCTTCGACGAGCCGATGACCGTCGAATCCGATTCCCGAGCGAAACTTCAATGAGGGTTCTTGCCCCACTGCGATCGTATGAGCGATTGGAATATCGGACTGAGTCGTAATCTTGATGTTCTTGTACGACCCTTCGAAGGTTCCTACCAAACCGCCCGCGATTTCAACCATCGACGCATCGTCAGTAACGTCTTCATCGACGGTTTCATGGGCTGCTTGGAGGATCTCGGATCTGAATACTTGGGGGGTTTGCACGGAATACAACTCATCTCGCCGCGGAGTATCTACGACCAGTCCGTTTGAAACTCGTTTAATGGTGTCCTTGAGTGGGACAACCGGGATGACTGCACCGACGCGTCCAGCCGCGAAGACACCACGATTCAACATGGCTGCGTCGATGAATGGTCGAGCCGCATCGTGTACGGCGATAAATGTCGATTCGTCGTTGATCCGGCGGAGTTCTTCGATACCCTTGCGCACCGAATCCTGACGACGGTCCCCTCCCGCGACTATCTGACATGGCTTCGAAAATCCGCTGTTGGCGATGCTCTCACGAAACTCGCGGATTCTCGATGGATGGGACACAACGATGACCGTGTTCACCAATTCGCACGCTTCAAATACCGCCAATGAGTGCCAAAGCACCGGCCGTCCATCGATCGACAAAAACAGCTTGTCGACTCCTTCCATCCGAGATGATCGACCTGCCGCTACGAGGATGATCGACAAGTCGCCGAGTGGGCTTGGAACATCGGGTGCGATTGAGGCGGACATCGCTACAGCTGGGATTAAGAACTACAGGACCGCCGAGAAGACGGTCTTGGTTGAAGATCGTTGAACAACTATCCTATCGGCATGTTTAGTTCGAATATGTCTCTCAACCACTCGATACCCGAACGGCACGCGTACGCCATGATGACCAAACGAATCAATTTGCCGGCGAAAACGTAGATCAGGAACTTCCGATACGGGTAGAGGAGCGCTCCTGCTGCAATCCCGGCGAGGTCGAAAAACGGGGTTGGTATCAGCGAAACCGCAAAGAGGGTCACCGCTCCGTTGCGTTCCATTAAATCGTGAATGCGAGGGTACCATCGGAATTTCATCGCCGCATTTTGACCCGCGAATCCAGCTAGGTAAGCGGTCGTTTCCCCCAGCGTCGCACCTGCTGCGCCGACGAGCCCGATAATAATTGGATGGAGCCCCAAGGACGGTTCGGCAGCAACGCACGCGGCCAATACGCCCGGCAATGGCAGAATGATCGTGGCTGCCCCGACTAGGTTGAGGTAAAAGGTCGCGAGATACCCGACGTCGGTGATATCGAGATAGTCACCGATCCACAGCCCGATGCCAGCCGCGGTGGAACCGAGAACAACTGACCAGATTCCGATCTGGACCCATTTCGGATTTCTGGCGAGATAACCGAGGACAACCTCGGTCAGACGGGTAGGAGACAAACGATTGGCATTGCTGCGTCGGGCGACCGTATCGTCGGGGTAAAGTTGGTCGTCTGACGGCATCAAACCGAGTTAACTTGAGCCGAGGTTTGTAAAGGGTTCTTTCGGTTCAAGTCTTGTCTCGATTCTAACGCTCAGCTGGCCTCAGCCAGTGCGGATTCTGTCTTAGTCGTGAATTCTCTGACCCCATCTCGGTTGAATACGACCTGTCCGTCATCAACATCGATGACGACATGAACGCCATCGCTTACTTCACCATTTAGCAGTGCCAATGCCAAGGGCGATTCGATGTAACGTTGAATCGCCCTTGACATGGGACGGGCTCCCATCCACGTGTCATATCCGCGCTCAGCGATCCACCTTTCAGCGGCATCGGTGAGTTCAATCGAAATATCGCGGTCTTCTAACCGCTGCTCAACCTGCCGGATGAATTTGCGCACGATTTGATCGATTTCGCCTCGTCCAAGCGCGTCAAACACAACAATGTCGTCGATTCGGTTAAGGAACTCCGGTGCGAACCGCGATCTCAATGCCTGTTGGTGACGATGCGTCATGCCAGGCGAATCAAACTCATTGCGTCTTCCTTCATCGGAATCAGTGGTAAAACCCAAACCTCCACGATTACGGTCAGCCGTTCCTAAGTTGCTGGTCATGATGATGATCGTGTTGGTGAAATCGACCGTGCGACCATGACCATCCGTCAATCTGCCGTCGTCGAAGATCTGTAGCATGCTGTCGTAAACGCTGGGGTGAGCCTTCTCAATTTCGTCAAGCAATACGACAGAATAAGGCCGACGTCTCACAGCTTCTGTCAACTGACCCGCATCATCGTAACCGATATATCCCGGTGGAGCACCGATCATTCGAGAAATTGAGTGACGTTCCTCATATTCCGACATGTCTAGCCTGATCATATGGTTAGGATCGTCGAACATGAACTCTGCCAGTGCTTTAGCCAGTTCGGTCTTGCCGACCCCAGTCGGTCCCATGAACAGGAAAACACCCGTCGGGCGATTCGCATCTTTCAATCCCATTCTGCCTCGACGTACCGCGTCTGCCAAGGTCTTGACTGCCACATCTTGCCCGATCACGCGTTCGTGGAGCCGCTCTTCGAGTTTGAGGAGTTTTTCGACCTCCTCTTCAACCAGTTGGTCCAGTGGGACGCCGATCCTCTCTGCAATTAGCGCTGCGATGTCCTTTTCGTCGATTACGAGAGGCGCCGCGTCTGTCGTGCTGTTTTGATCATCGATAGCCACTGCCGGGGCGCGTTCGATCCGAGCCTTGGCAGCCGCTTCATCGATGAGGTCTACAGCCTTGTCGGGGAGTTGTCTATCGGTGATATAGCGGTCACTCAACCGGGCTGCGGCCCGGAGTGCGGAATCGGTCAGTTCAACGTTGTGGTGTGACTCATAATTGCCTCGAATCGCATTCAACATCTCAACCGCAGACTCCGCGTCAGGCTCCTCGACCCATATTGGTGTGAATCTGCGTTCGAGTGCGGCATCCTTTTCGATGAATCGTCGGTACTCCTCCGGGGTTGTGGCGCCGACGACTTGAAGTTCACCACGCGCGAGTGCCGGTTTCATCATGTTGGCCGCGTCAAGCGAACCCTCGCTGCCCGTCCCAGCACCGACGACCGAATGGAGCTCATCAACAAAGAGGATGATCTCACCCGCCGACGCTTGAGCTTCATCGATGACCGACTTCAATCGCTCTTCGAATTCACCGCGGAACTTCGCGCCTGCCAACAAGACGCCGATGCTCAAGGCCAATACTCGCTTGCCCAATAGCATCGTTGGGACATCGCCTTCGTCGATCTTCTGGGCTAACCCTTCGATGATGGCAGTCTTTCCCACACCAGCGTCACCGATCAGTGCCGGGTTGTTCTTGGTACGTCGGGTGAGGGTTTGCATGACTCTACGGATCTCGTAGTCGCGACCGACGATCGGGTCAAGCTTGCCTTCGCGAGCTAGATTCGTCAAATCGGTTGTGTACTTGCGCAGCACACCGTACGCCTGTTCAGCATCCGGAGTAGTGACCCGCGCGGCGCCCCGCACCTGGTGGTCCGCGACGTACACTCGTTCCGCAGTGATGCGGTGCTTCGCTAGCACCTTGGCTAGTTCGCCGTCCGCTTCTTCCACGATTGCGATCATCAGATGATCCATGCTCATCAAGTCGTCGCGGAAGGTTTTGCGCTGGATCGTTTGAGCTTTGCTCATCGCGTTCTGCGCCCTCGGCGTGATGTATATCTGCCTTTGACGTCCAACCTGTTGGCCAATACCTTGCGGTTTAGCGTCGATGAGATGCATCAAGTCGGTCCGCAACTCTTCGGTGTCGACCTCAAGAAAATCGAGGATCTGGCGCACCGGGCTTTCAGCGCTGTCCGTCATCGCGAAAAGGATGTGCTCAACGTCTAGCTGGACGTTTTTGCGTTGCAACATCAGTTGAACGGCGGCATCGATCGCCGCTCTTGCTCCGTGCGTGAAGTTTTCGGGTGAAATAGTCATCAGGTTCCCTGGTGTAATACGCGCTCGCACCGACGACGGTGCAAGAGCGGCTTGATGTGATGCGTGTCTTAATGGTAATTGTATCACGCCAACGATAAAACTTGACACGATGCGTATCCAGTTGTAATATCTATCTCATGTGAGCAACTGCGATGCTCACGATGTCTGAAAAGGAGATTGCTAGATGACAGCACTGACACGTTGGAGCCCATTCCACCGCGCCGCCGTATTCCCATTCGATTTTCGAGGCAGCGTAACGCCATCGAGGCTGAACCTCGATGTGCCGTTGAAACTCGGATTGGATGTGGCCCACAACGAGGATCGTTACACGATCGAGGCGTCACTCCCGGGATTCGATCCGGAGAAGATCGACGTCACGGTTGACGACGGCGTCCTAAGAATAGTCGCCAAGAACCAGAGCGAAGAAACGCAAGAACACGGTACGTATTTGGTTCGAGAGCGTCGTTCTGGGAGTTTCTATCGCGCGCTCAGGATTCCGGAAGGTGTCGACATCGACGCCGCGACTACGTCGTACAAAAACGGAATTCTCAAGATCGAGCTGCCGAAGAGTGAATCTGAGCAACCGAAGAGACTGCCTATAGCCGCATGATAAGTGCGGTAGGTCAGATTCACTTGACTACGCTCCGCGGGACCGCGGGGCGTAGTCGCGTTTGGTGATCGTGTCGAATGCTCGATTAGCGGGTGACCGCTGGCACGGATGCTTAGCATTGACATTGCGTATCATTTGTGAACACATCATGCCCGCATTAGCTGAACGAACTCAATTGCCATCGTTTTTCGCTCGTTACCAATCGGTGATCGATCGCGCCCTACGCGCCGAATTACGAGGTTACGCGACCGAGATATCCGCGACCCACCGGTATCACATGGGTTGGGCTGACAAAGACGGATCAGATTTGGTTGCCACGGAGGGCAAACGCCTTAGGCCTACCATCGCTCTACTCGGAGCTGAAGCTGTAGGCGGTGAGATTGAATACGCCCTGCCCGCGGCGATCGCCCTTGAATACGTCCATAATTTTTCGTTGGTACACGACGATATCGAAGACCAAGATCGCTTCAGGCACCACCGTCCGACGATGTGGGTGGTCTGGGGCGAACCGATGGCCATCGTGTCAGGCAATTCGATGCTCAAGGTCGCGGATCGTGCTGCACGCGAGATGTTGGAATTTGGCGTCGATCTGCCGACCTCGATCCTAGCCCAGCGATTGATTGTAGAAGCGTACTTGTCGATGATCGAAGGGCAACATCTCGACATATCATTCGAGAGCCGAGCCGAAGTGACGATCGACGAATATCTAGCCATGATCGCACGTAAAACCGGGGCGTTGATCGAGGCCAGTCTTCACGTTGGCGGGCTGGTTGCCGCCAACGGTAGGTCGGATGAGCGTATCTCTGATGGCTTGCGAAGGGTTGGATACCAATTCGGTCGGTTATTTCAGATCCGAGATGACATGCTCGGGGTGTGGGGTTCCGATGAAACCGGGAAACCAGTTTGCGGCGATATCTACAACAAGAAAAAATCACTGCCAGCCGTACACGCGCTTAGTTCGGCGCGGGGAGCGGCGGCTAATCAGATTCAGAGCATTTACCAGAAGACCGACCTAACCGGCCACGATGTGGAGACGGTGCTCGAGATTATGGATTCGATCGGCACCTACGAATTTTGTGATTCAATGTCGGCGAACCATTGGTCGGAGGCTGAACAAATCATCGACGAATTAGATCTGGGCACAAGTGTCAACACGGACTTCCGTGAACTTGGCGACTTCCTAGTCGAACGAAGTGCTTAGGGCTAATCTATCTCGTTAGACGTTACTGTCATGGACGCTACAGTACATTTCACTGGCAACGCGAGGGACGTCGCAGCCGCCTTTGATGCCTGCCGGAATTTGGCCGGCACGAGCTACGAAAACTTCAACGTCGGCAGCAGATTCATCAAAGCAAGTCTGCGACCGCATTTCTACTCGGTGTACGCGTTTTGTCGGTTGGTCGACGACCTTGGGGATGAGGTCGATGATGATCGATTGGAACTGCTCGATCGGTGGGAACATGAATTGATGCTCTGCTACCAAGGCAACCCAAATCTGGTGTGGTTTCAAGCGTTGAGGCAGACTATCGAAGAATTCGCTATCCCGCCCGAGCCTTTCCTGCGATTAATCGAAGCGAATCGGCGTGACCAGAGGGATAGACGGTACTCGGATTACCATGCGTTGGTTGAATACTGCACCCATTCCGCGACACCCGTCGGTCACCTGGTTCTCTACCTGTACGGATATTTCTCGGAACAGATGGCAGCGCTGTCGGATCATACCTGCATTGCGTTGCAACTTGCGAATTTCTGGCAGGATGTCTGGCGCGATTATCTTAAAGGCCGAATCTACATTCCCCAGTCTGACATGTCTACTTTTGGTGTTGACGAATCAACCATCGGAGATCGCGAACCCACCCCTCAGTATCGCCAATTGATGAAGTTCCAAGTCGAGCGCACTCGCGATTTATTTCGAGACGGTTATGGCCTCTATGAACACCTCGAACGTGATTTCCGGCTGGAATTCTCCGCCATCACCGCTGGGGGACTGTCCGTACTGGACGCGATCGAGCAGTTGGACTACGATACGCTCACGGTCCGGCCGACGGTATCGCGAGCTAAGAAAGTTCGGATCATGCTGAGCATCGTCGCGAGGAAGTTGATTGGGCTCACCCCTGTGTCAGCTGACTCGTTCCTTAGCAACTCTGAGCGTCGATTGGGATCGGCATAGTCGATGTGGCATGGCAGAAGTGATGGACAACAGGATCGAAACCGCGTATCGTGAGTGCGCTCGGATAACTCGTTCGTCAAGCTCAAACTTCTACATTGGATTTTTGGCGCTTCCGAATGAACTGCGACGCGCAATCTTCGCCACATACGCATTCTGCCGTCTGTGCGACGACATTGTGGACGAACCTGCTTCGGGTCGGGATCCGGCGACCGAACTGGATCTGGTGCAGGCTGCGCTGGACAATCGAACGGTCACGAGTTACGGAGACGATCCGATTTTTGTTGCCGTTGAACACGCAATGGAACGTTTCGACTTGGACAAACAGTATTTCGTCGATGTGATTGATGGTTGCAGGATGGACATTGGTACGGATCGGTATGAGACATTCGACGAACTCAGTGTCTACTGTCGGCGCGTCGCGAGCTCGGTCGGGCTCATTTGCATCAGCATTTTCGGTCATCAATCACCAATTGCCCTCAAATACGCTAACGATCTAGGGATCGCGTTTCAGTTGACGAACATACTCCGCGATATTCGCGAAGACTACCGCAATGGCAGGGTGTATCTGCCCCGCGATGAGCTGCGAGAGTTTGGTGTGTCTGAGACCGAATTCGCTCTCGACACGTCCAGCGCCAATTTCAGAAGATTGTTGCGTTTCCAGGTTGATCGCGCCCGCGGCTATTACGAACGCGGAGAACGAGTGATCCCATTGGCCACGCGCGGCAGACAATGCCTCGAGTTGATGAGCGGGTTCTACTCGCGGATATTGGACAAGATCGGCGAGGAAGACGCTGACATATTGTCCAACCGGGTCAGTCTATCAACATCGGAGAAACTTTCGATGACCCTCGGCGTCGCTTGGCGAGGTGCGTGGCGTACGGTTGGTCGCAATGATCAGCGGGACGGGAATTGAGCGACCGCGACGTCATAATCCTTGGTGGTGGCATCGCCGGTATCGCAGCCGCCGTTCACTTGCTAAAACGTGGCATCAAGCCCACCTTGATCGAACGACGCCCCTTCTTAGGTGGTCGAGCATTCTCGTTCGTGGATCGAATCAGTGGCGAGGAGATCGACAATGGCCAACACGTCATACTTGGCGTCTGCCACCAATTCCTAGATCTCTTGGAAGATCTGGGCACGAGAGATCAAATGGATCTTCGCCCCACTCTCGATGTCCCGGTGTCGATGAACGGTATTACTTCCAACCTTCGGGCGAGCCGCGTCTTCGGCAATGCAGCCGCTTTACTCAACTACCGTCACCTCCGACTGTCGAACCGAATCTCGATTATTCGTCTCCTATTCAAAATCAAGTTGAATCTGATTAGCCGCAATGAGAGCAAACGACTGCGTACCATGTCGTTCGGCCATTGGCTTTCCTCTCAGGGCCAGTCCAGCGTAGCGATCGAGCGTTTCTGGTCCCTCTTCATATTGCCGGTCTTCAACTGCGCTATCGATGAGGTAACCGCACTCGATGGGCTCCAATTCACGCGGTCTGCGTTGTTAGGTAGCGTCCGCGATGCGGCGATTGGCTATCCGAAGATGGGATTGTCGTCACTAATTGGTACCCCGGCAACAGAATTCTTAGGGTCGCGGGGTACGGAATTGATAACCAACACGCGCGTCATCTCCGTTGCTCGTTGCGAATCAGGGCAGTTCGAGGTCGGCTTGTCTGACGACGAAACATTGCGGTCTGGTAATGTCATTTCGGCATTGGCGCCAAACGCCCTCAACAGCGTCCTTCCGTCGTCTGATGCAACATTTGACGCGGTCAAGAATTCGCTGACCACGCTCGACTACTCCCCTATCGTCGCCGTCCATCTTTGGTACGAAAAACCAGTGATGTCCGTGCCGGTAATGGCTTTTCTCGACCTCGGATTGCAGTGGGTCTTCAACGATTCTGTCATTCGGGATCGGTCAAGCGACGGGCCTCAGCACATCGTGGTTTCCTTGAGCGGAGCCGATTCTTGGGCGAGTTTGAGAAAAGAGGAGGTCCTTGAGCGTATATCGTCGGCGATGCAACGTGCCTTTCGGGCCGCGCCCGGCAATAAATTAATCAACTCCGCGGTGGTCAAGACGCTCGAAGCGACGATAAAAGTGAACCCCAGTTCGCAGGACCATCGGCTTGATGCAGATGTCGACATCGCGGGCCTTCACATTGCCGGCGATTGGACCAATACCGGTCTACCAGCGACTATGGAAGGCGCCGTAAAGAGCGGTCGTTTAGCGGCCGATTTGGCGCTGAAACGACTTTCCACGTAAACGGTCAATTTGCCCTTGGCGTTTTGGCATGGGTCGTCGGATTCGAACACGATATAATCGGGATTCAGTCCAGTTTTGGGCTGTAATCCAACTCTCACACGAGTGCCTACCTTGAAGCGCGACGAATTCGACATGGTCGACCGCGAGGTGATGAACATCTTGCAGTCGGATTTCCGGCTCGTCCCTGAACCATTTCAGGATATCGGCGATCGTTGCGGCCTGGCCGAATCAGAAGTGATCGATCGTGTGCGTGAGTTGAAACGCAAAAACGTGGTTCGACAAATCGGCGCGATTTTCGATACTCGACGATTGGGCTATACGTCAACTTTGGTGGCGATGCGTTTCGCCGATGACTGCTTAGACCGCGGTGCGCAGATTCTGAATGCCCATCCCGGCATCAGCCACAACTACGCCCGAAACGGCGAATTCAATCTTTGGTTCACGTTAGCTCTACCGCCCGGTAAAGACATTGGCGCGGAGGTCGAAAAACTAACCAAACTATCCGGTGCGGAAACGGCGCGCCTCCTACCGACGATCCGATTTTTCAAGATCGGCGTGAATTTCGACATGGTCAAAAACGTGTCCAACGCCACGGAGTACTTCGTACCGGACGCCAAGCTCGCTCATAGCGGGGAAAACGGGACGACATCGAACGGCGTGCCTGTCGCTGACGAGAATTTGAGCGATTTCGACATCGAGTTTGTTCGTGAATTCCAAGAAGATTTGCCGCTGGAGTCCCGTCCATTTGACGCAATGGCCGAACGGTTGGGACTCAGTGTCCCAGAGTTATTCGCCAAAGCCGACGAGATGGTCAACCGAAGGTTGATGCGCCGTTATGCTGCGGTGCTCCACCATCGCCGGGCAGGTTTTTCGGCCAACGCGATGGTGGTTTGGAACGTACCCGAAGTTCGTTCCATAGAAGTTGGTCAGAAAATGGCAAAGCATCCTGCGATCACTCACTGCTACGAACGCCCAAGGTACGACGACTGGCGATTCTCACATTTCACGATGATTCATGCCGTCACCCGTGACGAGTGCGAAGACATTGCATTTGAGATCGCGGGCGAAACTGAATTAACTGATTATCAACTCCTCTACAGTCACCGAGAGTACAAAAAGACGCGGGTGCGCTATTTCGTCGATGACAATATCGACGTCGAACGCGCCGCGGTCGCTGCGATTGGGTAGTTCTCATGCCTCGCTACTACGGAGTATTCGTTGACGTCAAAAACCGTCGCTGCTTAGTGTTTGGCGGTGACCCCCAGGAAGGGGAACGAAAGGTCAAGTACCTCGTCGATTGCGGCGCCAACGTTACCCTGTTCAGTCCAGAAGACGGTACGTCGGACAATCTTGCGAATATGGCGGCATCGGGGCAGATTGATTGGGTGAGACGAAAGTACGAACCGGGTGATTTGGCCGGAGCATGGGTGGTGATCGTCGCTGACACCTCCGATACAGCGACCAACGAGGCCATATCTCAAGAAGCCGCGGAGCGAAATATCCTCCTCAATGTCATGGACGTCACTCCGTTGTGCACTTTTATTGCGCCGGCGTTGATCCAACGACAAGACGTTACGGTGGCCGTGTCCACCGCCGGAACCAGTCCGGCACTAGCGCGTCGGCTTCGCGAGCGAATATCGGATCACGAGTATTGCCGCTGCTTGCAGTGGGC
Organism: uncultured Dehalococcoidia bacterium; assembly: GCA_951812795.1. Lineage (GTDB taxonomy): Bacteria > Chloroflexota > Dehalococcoidia > Lucifugimonadales > Lucifugimonadaceae > Bin127. Next base: position 202,558 of record OX638325.1, on the reverse strand, counting down.
GGACATGGGTCCGATGCTCGCAGATGTCCGGAAAGACGTCAGATCCCGTGAATTGCCGGTGACCCCCGACGACTGGGCAGAATCAATTACAGACCGGATGTTGAGCGCATTCCGGGACGGCAACTCTGACGCGGCGCGTGGCATGTTAGTCGATGCCCTCGAAGAACGCGCAGCGCTCAACCGTCAGGCATAAAATGCCATTACATGACTTTTGCCGCACGAAAAATCGTCTTAGGTTGTCGCAACAGTCGCCTCGCGATCGCTCAGGCCGACGAGGTCGCGAAGGCATTGACCGAACGGTTCGACGACATCGAGATTGAGCGCGTCTGCATTAAGACGAGTGGTGATTTCCGCCCGGATGTAGCGGTAACTGAGATCGGGGTCGGCGTATTCGTGAAAGAGATCGAGGCCGCCTTACTCGAAGGCGAGATCGACATTGCGGTGCACAGCCTAAAAGATCTCCCCTCGCAAATCGCCGATGGCCTAGTCATATCTGGTGTGCCATATCGTGAAGACCCCCGTGATGTCGTGGTCAGCAAACTCGGCGTTGGGTTGAACGACCTTCCTAAAGCCGCAATCGTCGGTACCGGAAGTGCCCGAAGGCGCGCTTTGATCAATGCCGAGCGTGGAGATGTGATTCTGAAACCGATCCGTGGGAACGTCACCACGCGACTGGCGATGCTTGACGACGAAGATTCGGTGATTGATGCCCTCGTATTGGCCGCGGCGGGACTGAAACGACTCGGTGTGTCAGACCGCATATCTGAATACCTAGGATGTATGTCGTTCGTCGCCGCGCCCGGCCAAGGTGCATTGGCGCTCCAAACTCGTGCGGAAGACGATTTGTCAAGTGGATTGTGTTCGGCGATCGAACACGCCGAGACGCGTGTCAGCGTAGATTCGGAGCGGGCATTTTTGGCTCACATTGGAGGTGGATGTAGCGCGCCCATCGGTGCACATGCTCGGATCGACGACGACACGATAACTCTGGCCGCGTTCGTGTCCGAACCGTCAGGTACGCAGATCGTCCGCCACCGCGAATCGTCCGATATCCGAGACGGCATCGAGCTTGGCAAGCGCGTCGCCGACAATCTCATCAACCAAGGCGCGCTTGAATTGTTGCCTCAACTGTCAGCCGTCTCGAGCGCATAATGACGAAAAAGGGCACCGTCCAGCTAGTTGGTGCGGGACCCGGCGATCCCGGATTAGTAACCGTCAAGGGTCTTGAAGCGCTACGCAAAGCAGACGTGGTCGTATACGACCGTTTGGCTTCCAGCGAACTCCTTCGCGAGGCTCGAAAAGATGCTGAGTTGATCTCTGCCGCCAAAGCTCCCGGAGCCGTGGCGCTAACGCAAACCGAAATTAACGAATTGTTGATCGATCGAGCGCAGCACGGAAAAGCTGTCTGTCGGCTCAAAGGTGGAGACCCATTCGTATTTGGTCGTGGCGGCGAAGAGGCATTGGCACTTGCTGGAGCCGGTGTTCGGTTCGAGGTGGTTCCGGGCGTTAGTTCAGCCATCGGAGCCGCAGCTTACAGCGGTATCCCGGTAACGCATCGCGGCGTCGCCTCATCCGTGACCATCGTCACGGGCAGCGAACGCACCACCGGCACTTCTGGGACTAGTGTCGACTGGGAACCAGTCGCGAAGACCAACGGGACCGTCGTAGTTTTGATGGGCGCTACTAGGATCGGCGAGATTGCATCTCGATTAATCGGCTTTGGTCGCTCTCCAAACGAACCCGTAGCGGCTATCCAACGCGGCACCTCCGCGATGCAACGAACGGTAACCGGTACGCTGAGCGACATCGAAGCCAAGGTGGCCGATACCGAATTGACCGCTCCGATAGCACTGGTCATCGGCCGAGTTGTTGACCTGCGAGACCGCATCGCTTGGTTCGACAATCTTCCTCTTTTCGGCAAGCGCATACTGGTCACGCGTGCGCGCAGCCAAGCTAGCAGGTTGGCACGGGGATTGACGTCTTACGGTGCGGATGTCGTCGAATGCCCGGTGATTAAATCAGCGCCCCTCAGAGACACAACGGAACTTGACGCGGCTTTGGCAAATTTGGAGGAGGCTGAGTGGGTAGCGTTTGCTAGTCCGAACGGGGTGAACCAAGTGTTGGAACACATTTATGCCAAGGGTTCGGACGCGCGTGCGTTCGCACGCAATAAACTCGCCGCAGTCGGTCCTGCGACGGTCGCGGCTTTGAGGTCGCACGGCATCGTCGCTGACCTTACGCCGGACACGTTTACGGCTGATGGGTTGGTGGAGGCGTTTCGCGCCCGTGACTTAGCGCCAAAAACTGCCGTCGTGTTCAGATCTGATATAGGGCGAGATACGCTGCCTCGCGGATTGCGCCAGCTCGGAGCGAATGTGGCCGAAGTCGCGGCTTACCGGACCGTAACCGCTGAGGATTCCGCGGAGATGGCACGAAAAGCTTTCGACGTCGGAATCGATGTGGTTACGTTCACCAGCTCATCTACAGTCAAGAACCTGGTTGGCCTCCTCTCTGGAGAGGTAACTGGAATTAACAATGGGGTTGTAGTCTGCATGGGACCGGTAACAACTGAAACGGCGACGTCTCTCGGGGTTCGGGTGGACATCGTTCCTGAACAGCAAACAATCCCGGGAATGGTCTCAGCTTTGGCAACCTATTTCCAAGACCGCGCCTGAAAGTAATGTCATCCTCCGCCCTCCCCGAATTCCGACGTTTTCGTCCTTTGCGGTCGAGTGCTGATGTGCGTGCGTCAAACGCGGAGACGCAGCTCGTCGGTTCGGAATTCGTTTACCCAATGTTCGTCATCAACGGTGTCAACCGGCGCGAACCCGTGCCGTCGATGCCGGGAATCGCCCGAATGTCGACCGATGAAGCGATGCGTGAAGCGGAAATTGCCATGCTCGCCGATGTCAATCGTTTCCTTTTCTTCGGCATACCTGACGAAAAAGACGCGACGGGCACGCGTGCTTGGTCCCCAATCGAAGCGGTTCAACGTACCGTCGCCGAGTTCAGAGCGCAATTGCCTGAAGCCGAGACGATCACCGACGTATGCATGTGCGAGTACACCGACCACGGACACTGTGGCCAACTAACCGCCAGTGGCGAAGTGGACAACGACGCGACTTTGGATTTGCTGGCGCATACTGCGGTATCTCACGCCGATGCCGGCGCCAACGTGGTGGCACCGTCGGCAATGATGGATGGACAGGTGTCGGCGATTAGAGCCGCGCTCGATGATGCTGGCCACGAAAGCGTAAAGATCTTGGGATACTCGGCGAAGTATGCCTCGGCCTTCTACGGCCCGTTCCGAGACGCCGCGGATTCTGCTCCGAGTTTCGGCGATCGGCGCACCTACCAAATGGCGTCGAGCCAACATGAAGAGGCGATGCAGGAAATCGAAGCCGACATTGCTGAAGGCGCGGACTTCATCATGGTCAAACCGGCCCTTTCTTATCTCGATGTGATCGCCGCTGCGAGTTTCCGATTCCCAGAACACCCGCTGTACGCCTACAACGTGAGCGGCGAATATTCGATGATTCATGCGGCGGCATCGAAGGGATGGATTGATCTTGAGAACACGGTTCTGGAAGTCTTGCTAAGCATCAAACGGGCTGGTGCCGACGCCATCATCAGCTATTTCGCCATCGATGCAGCGCGATGGATCAAGGGAATTCGCTGATGAGCCTCGTCAAGGTGAATTCAGACCCACCCAAGAAGACCCGATTGTTGAATGCCTGCATGGGCGAGACACTGGGAACCTTCATATTGGTCCTATTCGGCACTGGTTCCGTCGCGGCCGCAGTCTACACCGGCGCACAGATTGGGTTGTGGCAAGTGGCTGCGGTTTGGGGCTTCGGTGTGACAATTGCGATATACGTTAGTGGTGCAGTTTCAGGTGCGCACCTAAATCCAGCAGTCAGTCTCGCGTTCGTCATATTTCGCCGCGACCAATTCCCGCTAGATCGCCTTTTTGCCTACTGGGGCTCACAGTTGCTCGGTGCAGTCCTTGCCGGAATTGTGGTGTTGATTCTCTTCAATCCCTTCATCGATCAGTTCGAATCTGACAATGGAATCGTCAGGGGCGCTGAAGGAAGCCAGAAATCGGCGATGGCGTTCGGCGAGTACTTTCCGAATCCGGCAATGTTCGATTCGCTATCCATATCGCCGTTCCATGCGTTCGCGGTAGAGGCCTTCGGCACCGCTATTTTGGCGATGGTCATTTTCGCCCTCACCGAACGGCGCAATGCTGGCATCCCGACGAATGGAATGGCGCCGTTTTTCATCGGCTTCACAGTTGCCGCGTTGATTAGCCTGTTCGCGCCGATCACTCAAGCGGGTTGGAACCCGGCGCGCGATTTCGGGCCGCGGATCGTAGCAGCCCTTGCTGGTTGGGGTGAAATCGCAATTCCTGGGCCAGAAGGCGGGTTCTGGGTTTACATCGTGGGACCGCTCGTGGGTGCTCCGATCGGAGCGTTGATCTACAAGCTGGTTATCGAAACCGGATTACCAGGCAACAACAAAGAACTTGAAGAAGTCGTGAGGAGCCGATATGAGTGACGACCGAATCGATGTTCTCTTCGTCTGCGTTCACAACGCCGGTCGGAGTGTGGCAGCCAAGGTGCTATTCAACGACAATGCAACCAGACTTGGTTTAGGCCTGCGGTCTGAATCTGCGGGAACGATCCCCGGCGAACAGGTCAACCCATCGGTTAAGCGCGTTCTGGAATCATTCAATCTTGACACCACCAACGAGGCACCGAAACTTTTGACAGACTCGATGCTCGCTTCCGAGCCGCGAATTGTCACCTTGGGTTGCAACGTAGACGCTGAAGCATGTCCGGCTATCAAATTCTCGGATTTCGATGATTGGGATATGCCCGATCCCTCCGAGATGGCCGATGACGAAGAGATCGTCGCTTTGATCCACGAGATTGCCCGAAGAGTCAATGCCCTGATACGAGAGATGTCGACAGAATCTGCGTGATTCGGCTAAACACGATCAGACTCCCGACCACCGGTTATTGATTGCCGAAGGAATCACTTTCCGGCACAACGACCCTACCTGCGATGCGATCGCGGGGAACGGGTCCAAACTCCCGACTGTCGGTAGAACGTCTCCGGTTGTCGCCAAACAAGATGTACTCGTTATCCTGCAATTGCCATTGTCGGTTGACGCGCGGTTGCACACCGAAAATGAATGGTTCATCGATTTCGATACCATCGACGTAAAGCCGCCCGTTTTCCAAAACCACGGACTCGCCGGGTAGGCCGATAACTCTTTTGGTCTCCCAAAAGCGGTCGCGACGAGGGTGTTCGAAAAACGCGACATCCCATCGCTGAGGCGAGGCGATCCGATAGGCTCTGCGGCTAACTCGTACGGGCTGTCCATCTAGGAGTGTGGGATGCATCGAGTGCCCTTCTACAATTACCCACTTGCTGGTCAAACGCTCAACTACAGCACCGGGTAACGCTCCGACGCTTTGTAATATCCTTTTGACGCTAGCGATCATCGGGTTAGTCTATTCTTGAAGTGGATAATCGACCCGTATTCGACTATCACCCAACCTATCCGCGACAATGCCTCGCGGAAGTATGAAAGGAACCGAAAAATGCTAGGAAGTGTCAAAAGATTAGCCGACCGACTGTCACCCTTCGGCGTTGCACACGCACACTGTGACATTCCGTGCGGTATCTACGACCCGCATGACGCGATCCAAGCTGCTCAGACGTGCATCCGCATGACCGAGTTGATACTCGAATCGGAAGACGTATCGACCCTCGGCGCGCGTAACAGTCTTATTCGTTACGTTGCCGCCAAGGAAGAGCACGCCACAAAGGCGAAGGACGACATCCTAATAATCTGGACTGATTACTTCAAACCCGAGCATTTGGAGAAGCACCCCAACCTTCACGAACTCGTGTGGAACGCGTGCAAGCTCGGCAGTCAGGTCAAGCAGAACATTGACATGGAAGCTGCCGAAGCTTTCAAAGCGGCACTCGAAGAGATCGGCAATATCTTCTGGGAGACCAAGCAGTAAGCCGGTCGTAGCGACTTCGGTCGCAATGACGTAATCTGCGTCCGCTCGTCGCTATCGTTGACGTTCGGACGCGGTTTATTGTCTGAAACTTTGAAAAACGCCTCAATCGGTGGCGAAAAACCCGATGTCCTCAGAGATGTATTCCTGACGGATGGGCGACCAGATGTCGAGGGCCACGCAACCTTCCTCGGTAGCCGTAACCTGATGCGGTACGTTGCCCGGGATGACATAGTGTTCCCCGGCCACCAACCTCGCTTTGTCGTGCCCTTCTAGCTCGAACCACGCGGATCCTTCGAGTACTCGCCCGCATTGCTCATGAGGGTGCGAGTGCCAGGGGACGATCGCGTCCGGTACGATGTCGATGATGCCCATCATCACCCGCTCCCCCCAGATTAGTCGAGCCGTCACACCCGGCAACAACTCTCTGCGCTCTACGTAATCTGGGTCGAAATACCCGGCTCCTCCATCCGGTGCCCGCGTCTTGTCAACTTCGGTTGTCATTTTTGAATCTCCATGGTCGTGATCCCGACACCTATCCGTGCGAACCCATTTTGCGGTCGATGGCGGCTTCAGCCACAGGACTGATTATCTGCCCGACCTCAATGTTGAGCAAAGCTGGCCCGTTGTAGTCGAATGCCCGTTTTATGGCTGGTTCCAACTGTTCTGCGCTCGTCACGTTCTCGCCATAGGCGCCCAAACCCTTGGCGACCAGGTCGTACCGCGTTCCCGGTGCCAAGTCGGTCCAGACCGGCCGTCCGTAGATGCCCTTTTGGATCTGCCAGTCGATTCCCCAGATCGAGTTGTTGCCCAACAGTATCTTGACCGGTAGATTGTGGCGCACCATTGTGTCAAGTTCCATTCCGTTGAAACCGAATGAACCGTCGCCGGTGGCCACGACGCATTGCTTGTCGGGCAATGCCGCTTGGGCACCGAGGCCGTACGCGATACCCACGCCGATCATGCCAAAACTCGAAACGTTGTGAAACCTGAAAGGTCGCTCGCGCGGAATCGACGCACGTAGGAAGTGGCAATAATCTCCGCCGTCAAACGTAATATGGGCGTCATCGTCGAGGTACCGCTGAACCACCTCGCTTACATACATCGGGTGCATCGGCTCAGGTGATTGCGCCAATTCGTACAACTCCGCCAACCACTCATCATGCGTGCGTCGCAGGGACGATATCCAATCGGTCCGCTCTTCCCAAGTCAATCGCTCCGCCTCGGCATTCAACTGATCGCAAACCGGTCCTAGATCCCCAAGAATCGATATTTCCGCTGAACGAGCGCGGCCGATCTGCGCCGGTGACGGGTCGACAACGATGGTTTTCACATTCGCGTTAAATGGCGGCGAGCCACCGAAACCCAGCGTGTAATCCAGTCGTTTGCCAAGCATCAATACGACATCAGCATCCCGCACCATTTGCGCCGCGCGGTTTAACGGTAGGTACCCCAATCCGAAGCTGTAAGGATGCGAATCAGGAATCAGTGCGCGTGCAGAATCCTCTGACACGAATGGAGCGCGTGTAGTCTCGACTAGGCATCGCACAACTTCGGGGTCTGCGGTCGCTCCAGCCGAAGATCCGGAAAAAATCAAAGGGCGTTCCGCAGAGTTGAGCAACTTTATTGCCTGCCGGACTCGCTCAGGATCGGCCAATACCCGAGTCGGCGAACTGTATTCCCGAGGAGCGTAGCGCTCGAAATCGGCGGCGTCAACCGTTGCAGATTGATAATCGTGCGGGATAGTCAAGTGAACGGGGCCTTGCCGACCGCTCAAAGCGGTTCGAAAGGCGAGAGCGACGAACTCCGGGATGCGTTCCGGCGACGGCACTTCCCATGCACCCTTCGTAACCGGTCGCGCAATGCCAACCTGATCGATCTCTTGCATCGCGCCACGACCAAGGTTAGGCGAGTCGGCGCTGCCCGCGATGTTCACCACTGGAGCTTCGGAGTGCAACGCATTCGCTAATGCGGGCACCGCGTTGGCGTGTCCTGGTGTGGTCGAGAGGGCGACGGAGGCGCGCCTCAGGATTCGAGAATATGAATCGGCGGCGTGAACCGCACCCGATTCGTGTCGTGTGTCGATCATCCGAAACGGTTCGTCGACCATTCGGTCAAGCATATCGAGGATGTGATCTCCGGCGATACCAAAAAGAGTGTCTACTCCTTCGGCACGCAATGAGAGATTCAACAGGTCACTGCCCGTCAGCTTGTCAGTCAATTGGATGCGTTCCTTTCTGTGGCACGGATCGCTCCCAAAGCGTCCATGAAGTCAGTCACTGGCATTTCGTCGAGCGATTCCGGAACTCGAAATAGTTCTTGAACGCGTGCTGAGTAATCGCCGTCACCGTAAGTTGAACGCAGGTTTTCCAAGAATTTCGCACCAAGCAAAGGGATCGCTTCGGGTCGCCTCGTTCGATGGCCGATCGGATATCGGACCTCGATTTCCTCGGTACTGCCGCCGTCATTGAAATGCACTTGGATTGCGTTCGCGATTGATCGCCGGTCGGGGTCGAGATACTCCCTCGAATAACTCCGACGTTCAGATACAACCATTTTTCCGCGCAAACTGTCGATGCGCGGATCACGAGCCACACCCTCCTCGTAGTCATCGGAGGTGACGTTTCCTTTGATCAAAGCCACTGCGGTCATGTATTGGATGCAGTGGTCCCGATCAGCGGGGTTGTTTAGCGTGCCCCGCTTGTCGATGATTCGAATCGCCGGATCTTGGGTCTTGATTTCAACGGTTTCTACGTCAGGTAAACGGTGAGCGACCTGCGGGTGAAGCGCGACTGCGGCTTCGACTGCGGTTTGACCGTGAAACTCGGCCGGGTACTTGACCTTGAAGAGCACGTTTTCCACGACATACGATGCCAATTCACGTTGCAGCGTTACCGATCGCCCTTCAAACCAGACGTCTTGGAATCCGTACGTCGGCGCCGTCAACGCGGTCTTTACACCGGTCATCCCGCGAGCAGCGAACGATCCGAGCGTCAATCCGCGCGACGCAGCGTCACCCGCGGCCCAAGATTTGCGGGAGTTCGTATTCGGTGCATGTCGATACGTTCGAAGAGTTGCGTCGAGCCAAGCGTGAGAAACCGCTGAGGCAACGATTTCCTCGTCGCCGCTGGAAATAACTGCGGCTGCCACTGCCGCGGACGCAACCTTGACGAGTAGAACATGATCAATTCCCACTCGGTTGAATGCGTTGTCGAGCGCCAATACGCCCTGAATCTCATAGGCACGAATTGCGAGTTCAAACACTTCACGCATCCGGGATCCGGTTTGGCGAGTCCTGGCAAAACTGTCGGACGCGGCAAGTATCGCACCGAAATTATCCGAAGGGTGTCCCCACTCGTTCGCCAACCACGTGTCGTTAAAATCCAGCCATCGGATCGCGGTGGTGATATCAAATGCCGCTTGTGAAGCCGTTTTGGTGTAGGCGGTGCCGGGAATCGGCACACCACCTGGGAAGTTGGACGATGGATCGTCCGAGGTGATGAAATCGCTGCACGCCGGGAATCCCAGCGCCAACAGCGCGCAACCAACCGAGTCCATCAGAGCCAATCGCGCCGTGTCGTAGGCGTCGTCGGTGCCTATCTCACCTTTTAGGCACGCGTACGTCGCAATCTCGGCAATGAGATCGTCGTAGCGAGTCGCCATTACCGCCCTTGCAACTCGACGAATTTTCGCGCTGGTGGCCCGGTATAGTCGGCGTTAGGACGAATCAAGGTGTTGTCGTCTCGTTGTTCGATCACGTGCGCCACCCAACCAGAGGTTCGGCTCACGGCAAATAACGGGGTGAACATCACGGTTGGTATCCCGCACAAATGGTACGCGGTCGCCGAGTAATAATCGAGGTTGGGGTGCAGTCTCTTCTCGCGCATCATCACGCTTTCGATGCTTTCTGAAATGTCGAAATACATCGTGTTACCGGTTTCGGACGACAGTTGACGCGCCAAATCCTTGACGATGTCCGATCGTGGGTCGCCGTTCTTGTAAACGCGATGACCGAAACCCATGATCAATCTGCGCGCATCGAGCATGTGCTTGATCGACTTTTCTGCTTCTTGTGGTGTTTCGAACGAAGCGATCAACTCCATCGCCGCCTCGTTTGCACCGCCGTGTAACGGTCCGCGCAGAGCACCAATTGCCGCGACAACGGCGGAATAGGTGTCGGCTAACGTGCTGGTTACAACTCGCCCGGTGAACGTCGAGGCGTTGAATTCATGTTCAGCGTAAAGCACAAAGATCGCATCGAGGGTGCGCCTAGCCGTTTCGATCGGTGGCGAGTCGGTTAGCAATCTGAGGAAGTGTCCCGCTAATCCTGTTTCATCGGATTGTGTATCCACACGTTGCTTTCGATGCGCGTAGCGGTGCCAATAACCCAACATCGATGTCATGCTGGCAATCAGGCGGTCGGCCACATACGCCGCTCCTCTGCCGTTCTCGCCTTCAGGTTCCAGCGAACCGATCATCGAAGCACCAGTCCGCAAAACATCCATCGGGTGCGTTGACATCGGCAACGATTCCAGCATCTCGCATACGGCTGGAGGTAACACACGTAGTTTGGCCAATCGATCGTTGTATGCATCTAATTCGGAGACATTGGGGAGCTTGCCGTAGATCAGCAGATACGCGACCTCTTCGTAAGTTACGTACCGTGCCAAATCTTGGATGCTGTAACCGCGATATGTCAGTCCAGCGCCGGCTTTGCCCACAGTGGAAATGGCGGTTTCGCCTACGGTGACCCCGGCCAATCCTTTTGCGATGATGGTCATGTGATGTATTCCGATTGATCTCGAGCAGAAAACAGTTCGTTTATTTTGCGCTCGTATTCGCGGTAGCCGATATTTTGGTAGAGTTGCTCACGCGTCTGCATCTTGTCGACGATTTTTTCCTGGGTGCCCGCACCTCTGATTTCAGCGTACACGCTCTCGGCGGCAAGGCTCATCGCGCGAAACGCCGATAAGGGATACAGAGCCATTGCTACGTCGGCACTCCGCAGTTCGTCGATTGTGAACGGGGGCGTTTTGCCGAACTCTGTAAGATTTGCCAAGATCGGAACGCCGGTGCGGGTAGCAAACGCACGGTATTGATCCAGATCCGTTACCGCCTCGGCAAATATCGCGTCTGCACCGCTTTCCACATACGCACTGCACCTATCTAACGTACTCTCCATACCTTCCATTGCCAAAGCATCCGTACGGGCCATGATGATGAAGTCAGGATCGGTCCGAGCGTCGGCAGCAGCCTTTATCCGGTCGCACATCTCATCTGCATCCACAACCAACTTACCTGGAAGATGGCCGCACCTTTTTTCTTGTACCTGGTCTTCGATGTGAATCGCTGCTACACCGGCGCGTTCCATTTCGCGGACGGTTCGTGCGATTGATGACGCTGCACCCCACCCGGTGTCACAATCGACGAGCAACGGCAAGTCGCAAACTGAAGTAATCCTCAGCGCATCCGTCAGAACGTCGGTCATGCTTGTCATCCCGAGGTCGGGAAGACCATAAGATGCCGTCGCGACACCGCTTCCCGAAATGTAGATTGCGCGGAATCCCGCGTTTTTAGCCTGAATCGCCGCGTACGCATTGATCACGCCCACAATTTGCAACGGTTTCTCCGTCGCAATCGCGTCTTGGAAGTTGCTCCGCATCAGGTCCAGTCTCATTCGTGTTGGTTTGAAGTCAGTTTATGTTGCGAAAAGCACCGAACAGGACCGCCGGTGCAACGAGCAACAACACGACGCCGACCACAAGCCTCAATCCTGGGGCGTCAAATCGGTTAGCCATGCGCGTGCCGATAAACATTCCCAACACACCGGGCAACCCAACGATCGCGATAAGGTGCCAATCCACACTTCCCCGTAACAGGTGACCGACGAAACCGGAAATGCCGACGAACACCGTGATCGCCAGATTAGTCCCTGCCGCTTTGTGGGGGTCCATCTTCATCGCCAACAATGCCGGCATCCTCAAAACTCCGAGAACCAAACCAACCGCGCCACCGATCAAACCGATCGTGAATCCAGCGGCGCCTTCCCGACTGATCTGTTTTGCGTCAAGATGCATTTCGTCTTCGTTCCCACCACCCGTCATGGCTTTCCGTAGGCGAGCTGCCGGATACCGCCGGCGAATTCGAACGATGCGCACCGACCAAGCGATTAGGAACAACGCCGACCAACCCATCAGCAGCGTAACTGCGGTCAACAGTATCCAGATCGGCACCACGTTGGCGAAATAACCGCCGATAAATGCCCCCACCATGGCGGGACCGCCCATAGCCAACACTACGGTCGGTGCGACGCGATGATCGAAAGCTGCCTCAAGCGTGCCTACGGTAGATCCCATAACGCTGATCATGAGATTTGTTCCGGCCGCGATCAACGGGTCGACGCCGAACAATGTCAACATCGGGAGACGAATCACCCCCAGCGCGATGCCAACGATGCCGCCGGTCAATCCTACGGCGAGCGAAATAGCGGCCATCAAAGCCAACTCCCATACTGGGAAATCGGTGGTCGTGCCGAGAATCACTTCCATCGTGACTCCCGAAGCTGACTGTTTTCGTGTGTAGTTTGATTCGACGCGACATGGCGTCGACAGTTTCCGACGGCGATTTCTTCAGTCGCCTCAACGGTGCAATCGAAGCCGTTTAGGCATCGTGATCTGTTTTTGGGAGAATGCCTCAACTTTTCGACGCTTGCTTCGCAAGCTAACCGGTAACTTCGAGCAAGCCAACACGGTCGAGCAAGTCATCGACCTCTCGCAAGTGCGCCGCGTCGGGCCTCAGTGAAGGACCTCGGGCATAAATGCCGTCTCGGCTGAAAACACCGCGGCGCCACATTATGTGTTTGTAGATCCAGTTCGCCAAGCCTTGACCTTGTGCCAAAGTTCGGATGATGGATGCGTACCTGTCGAACGCATCATGCGCCCCTGCCTGGTCACCCGATTCCCATAGTTCCAAAATCTGAACGAACTTGTCGGGCAGCGTTGATCCAGGCATGGTTCCAACCGACCCTCGTCGCAATTCCTCCAAGAAGAACGCGCCACCCATTCCCCCGAACAGCACGAGGTCGGTACCGTCAATGGTTAGGCTCTGTGCTTCCGCCATGCGAGGGATTGTAGGCGGCGTTTCGACCTTGATGTAGCAAAGGTTTTCGTGACGCCGCGCACAGGCGACAGCCATCGCGGGAGGAACTTGCGCAGTGCTCTGGTCCTGCAGGAATATCGGAATTCCGACTGAATCCGCGATGCGGACGAAGAACTCGATGTGCTCCGCAGCGGTCGTAGGGATGTAACTTGTCGGACGGATCATCAACGCATCAGCGCCTAACTCCTCTGCTCTCTTGGAGTAGTAGATTGTCGCATCCGTACCCTCAGCGCCGGTATTCATCACCACCTTTACGCGGCCGCTAGCAGTGTCGACCACCGATCTCAGAACTGCGTCCCGCTCCTGTTCGGTGAACTTGAAGACTTCGCTCGCCATCGCGATTCCAACTCCATCGACGCCTTGATCAACGATCCAATCGACTTGGTTCTCCAGATCGTCAAAGACGATGTTTCCGTTTTGATCAAACGGCGTCGAAAGTATCGGGTAAACCCCTCGCATCGTGAGGTCAGGCATTGTTGATTCTCCGTGGAACAGCGGTTTAGTTTGGGCAATCGCTTACGAAAATCGATATTACACGCGCAGTGTGTTCAGGCGGCAATCTATTCAACCAAGGAGAGACGGGACAACTGCGATTAGAACACCAGCAACGGTCGCGGTGCCGATGACGCCTGCGACGTTCGGGCCCATCGCGTGCATCAAGAGGTAGTTGTCAGGGTCTTCGTCCTGACCCATGTTCTGGACAACCCGCGCGGCCATCGGCACCGCCGAAACGCCGGCGGCCCCGATCATCGGATTAACTTTGCTTTTCGAAACCAAATTCATCAACTTCGCTAGAAGCACACCGGTAATCGTCGCCGTCGCAAAAGCGAATAACCCCAGAACGAATATACCGAGCGTTTCGGGTTGCAGGAAGATTGAGCCCGGCATGGTCGCACCAACTGACAATCCGAGAATAACAATCGTTGCGTTCATCAATGAATTTTCGGATACATCCGCGAGTCGAGGGACGACGCCGGACACTTTGATTAAATTGCCTAGCATCAGCATGCCAATCAATGGCGAGGCCGACGGTACCAAGACGCTGACGACTAGGGTGGTCAATATGGGGAAGATGATCAACGACCTACGCGATACCGATTCGGTTGGATAATCCATGCGTATCTGACGCTCGTTTTTCGTTGTCAATAGTTTGATCAACGGAGGCTGGATTATTGGAACTAGCGCCATATACGAATACGCCGCGACCGCAGTCGCACCAACAATGTCACGCACTTCGACGTGCGGCAATGCTTGTCCCAACTCGCGCATCCGCGTAGCGATGAAGATCGTTGTCGGACCGTCCGCACCGCCGATTATTCCAATCGATGCCGCCTCGAGCAGTCCGAAATCGAACCATCCAAGTGCACCGAGGATCAACGCGCCGATCAATGCGAAGAACACTCCTGCTTGCGCGCCGGCCCCCAACAGCAACGTCTTCGGGTTGGACAGCATCGGCGAAAAATCTGTTGCCGCACCCACCCCCAAGAAGATCAGCAAGGGAAAGATGTCCGTCTGCAATCCGACGGTCTGGAACGTCCGCAGTACCCCAGTCGGCTCGCCTTCACCACCTACTCGAATGAACTCACCCAACGGGAGATTTGCGAAGAGAATACCCATCGAAATCGGAACCAGTAGCAATGGTTCCTTGCGCTTGGCGACACCGACGTAGAGGAGTGCGGCGGCGATAACCCACATCGCGACGATGCGAGGATCTTCACCGATAGCTTCGAAACCGACGAAAATTTGGTCTAGCACGCCATCGCCGGACATAACTTATTCGAGCTCCACCAGCGATTGTCCATGCTGAACCGATTCATCGGCCGAAACGTGAACTTGCGATACAACTCCGTCCCTCGGGGCCGCGATAGTGTTCTCCATCTTCATCGATTCGAGTACCGCGATCGCCTGTCCTTGCGCGACAGAGTCGCCAGTTGCAACATTCACACGCACGATCCGACCCGGCATCGGTGCACGAATAACATCTTCGGAATCAGAAGCTCCCGACATCGACGGTCGAGACCGCTCTGCCGGGCGACGACGAGGTGTAGGTCTTGGCTCAGCGCGCGATGGACGCGCTGATGGCGATTGGGAATCAGGCGCTTCGGGGATCTCGACTCCGTAACCAACACCGTCTACGGTCACTTCGACTGGCGACGACGAGATGTCTCCGACCTCGACATCGTAGGTGACACCTTGCACTGTGATGCGGTATCGGTTCGTCATTTCCACGCCTTACTGACTCGCGCTACGCCGCGGTTTGAGCGTTGCCTAGCTCTACCTTCGGTCAACCATGCGTCGAACGATTTACCGACTTCGATACTCTTCGCAGTTGCATTCGATGCCATGGCGGTCGTTTCGGCTCGTTGCGAGAGCGCGATCGCGACGGCTATCGCGGCCGCGCGAGCTGCCCCGGATTCATCAGGATCGTCTGCGGTTGACGACTCGGAATCGTCGGCTGGTTCAGTATCGATATCATCGCTTGCTATTTTCGCCGCCGCACGCCGCTTCGAATAGGCGTCGAACAACGCCATGCCGCGCACTGACAACGCCAAAATGACGAGGACCGCGCTCGTCATACCCATTCCGATGCCGCTGACATACAGCCCGTCGATTATCGGTTCGAAATCCAATTCAATTTCCGCGTGCTATGCGTTTCGGTCATTTCTGTAATCGCGAGAACACCTAATGGTGGGTGCCATTCATCTCGCCCGTTTATTCGTGCGACCCTTCAACCGTTACTGCGACCTCCGCGTGGTCGCGGATGTCGGCATAGATGATGCCGTCGGCAACCATCGCTTCCTCAATTGTCGTTGGACGCACTATCTGAACATTGTAGGTTTTGCCACCGACTTCGAGATCCGAGGAGAAAATTCTTGCCGGTTTGACCAATGGTGCTCGGTAGATCGATTTCTGGAATCCACGCGCCAATTCTTGGGCCTCCTCGATACCGACGAGTTCAAACGCAATCTCAGAGCCGGGCGTGCGTTGGACCACTTTCGGCAAATCGGGGCCAATAACCGAAGCGATCTTTGCGTATCCTCCCGTCGGTTGACGATCGGCCAACAGCACGATCGGTTTGCAATCCGATGGAACTTGGATTGCACCCATGTACGCGGGATCCGACACAATATCGTGCTTGCCATCGATCGCGGGAATCGACGTACCGTCCAATCTGGCGCCTTGGCGGTCGGTTAGGTTGCTGATCGTGAATGCCGTTGCGAAAAACTTCGACTTCGCATCGTCGTCGAATGCATCGTACTGGGGTGCAGAAATTACTCGAACGGGCCGTTCGCGGTCGTAGGACCCAGATACGACATTTTGTGGGGCATTCGTACCGGCGCGCGGTCGTGATTGACCGTCAATATCTTCGCCGATCGGCAAGGTGTCTCCGGCAGCGAGGATCCGACCTTCATAGCCACCAATCCCTGATGCGACATGTGTCGACCGGGAACCCAAAACGATCGGAGTGTCGAAGCCACCCGCAACGGAGATGTAGGAATAGAGACCGGTTGACGGTATCGACAGGGTAAGCACCGCACCTGCGGGCAGAATCATCGTTTCCCAAATCGGCATCGGGAATCCATTCACATCAACGTTCACCTCTGCCCCAGTAACCGCAACCCGCGTCTCGCTGTTGAAGCTCAGTGACACACCGCCAAATGTGGCCTCCAGCATCGCCGAAGTTGCGGGATTGCCCACTAGTCGATTCGCGGTGACCGCAGCCGCCACATCGAGGACGCCGCTTACTGAAACTCCGAATCTCTGGCTACCGCGTCGACCGAGGTCTTGAACTGTCAAACGATTGCCGGGCGAGATTACTACAACGAAAGAGCTCATTCCGAACCAACCTTCGTCTCGAAATCGTCGCTGGCGATCGGAACGAAAGTGACCTTGGTGCCCGGCAGCATAGCAGAAGGTGGATCAGCGTCGACATCAAAGAGTTTTATCGGCGTTCGACCGATGATTTGCCAACCTCCCGGACTTGGGTTGGGATAGACACCAGTCTGTGATTCAGCGATGCCAACGGCACCTGCGGGCACTAGTGTTCTGGGTGTGGCTAACCGAGGACACGCGATCTGAGAATCCATGCCTCCCAAGTACGGGAATCCCGGGGCGAAACCCAGCATGAAGACGCGGTAGTCGGTGCCCGAATGAATTGCAATTACCTCTTCTCGCGTCAAGCCAGCGTGTTTTGCAACATTCTCGAGGTCAGGACCATAATCGCCCCCGTATGCGACCGGGATCTGGTGAGCATCCTGTTCAGAACTCATCTCAGCGCTGCCGGACACTGTCGTTGTCCCGATGAGGTCGTTGACACGCTCCTGTAAATCGGCGTAAACGTACACTGACACATCGTATTCAACGAGCAATGACCTGTAGGAGGGGATGAATTCGACGACGGAGGTTCCAAGATCGGAGTTTTCAATCTCGGATTGCAACGCGTAGACCCGCGCGTTGGTCTCATAGTCGATTGAGTCGCCAAACTCGATGAGTATCGAGGAATCGCTTGCCGGGAGAATGCGCGGATATTCGATCACTGGTCCACTGCCGCAATTGATATCGGTGGTGGTCAACCCAGAATCGACGTAAGCGGTTTCACGTCGATCCCGTTCGATTCGAAGGTCGCTCTAACTGAGGCCGCCATCTCCACCGCACCCGGCGTATCGCCATGCAAGCAGATCGTGTCGGCCGCGAATTCGATTTCGGTACCGTCCGATGCCGTAACCTTTCCTTCCGCGGCAAGGCGCAATGAACGGGAGATGACTTCTCCGATCTCGTGGATGACTGAACCGGCCTGCGAGCGCGGAACTAGAGTTCCCTGTGGAGTTACCGCGCGATCGGCGTAACATTCGCGCGCGACGCGGACGTTTTCGTTCCGCGCTACGTCTTCCCACACCGAGTTGGCGAGCACAACATGTATCAATTCGTCGTCGATCTTGCGTATCGCTCGGACAACAGCGGCAGCGATGTCTGCGTCGCCTACAGCTCGGTTGTACAAGGCACCATGGGGTTTGACGTGTTCGAGCTTCTTGCCATTCGTGAAGGCGGTGAGCGCACCAACTTGGTACGTCACGGCGTGCGCGACCTCGTCGGGCGTCAACGCCATATCACGGCGTCCAAATCCGGCAAGGTCTGGGTAAGCGGGATGCGCTCCGACGCTCACCCCGTGCTCTTCGGCGAGAGCGACCGTCCGCGCCATCCAATCGGGGTCTCCCGCATGAAAACCGCAAGCGATATTGGCCGAGGTGATGTGCTTGACAATGTCTTCGTCCATGCCCATCTTGTACGACGCGTACGATTCGCCGATATCGGCATTTAGATCAATCGCCACCGTTTGCGTCATGGCTTCTACTCCCGAATTACGTTGCGCTCGAATCTGCCCGATCTAGACAGTGTCAACTACGATGTCCCAACTCTCATCTGCGATTAGTATCGTAACACTGATGACCCCAATGCCATCCGATCAACAACTCGAGCGCCCCTCAAAACTGCCTGAAGAGCACCTTGCTTCGATCCGACTTCTTGAGCCAGCATATTTGGCGAAAAGCGACCCGATCAAGCAGTCTGGATTCAGTGGCGGCGCCGAACGTTGGCGGGCGGAACGGGCTCCTTTGCTGGAAGGTGTGGAAGGTGATGGAGACTTCTTGGACTTGGGATGCGCCAACGGATTTCTCCTCGAATCTGTCGTGAAGTGGGCGTCGGAACGCGGGGTTGCTCTCGTGCCCTACGGTCTCGACCTCAATCCGCTCTTGGTGCAAGCAGCGACACGGAGGTTTGACGATATTCCGCACCATTTTTGGGTGGGAAACGCTTGGGGTTGGTTGCCGCCGAGGAGATTCCGATGGGTTTATGCAATCTGGGATTTGGTTCCTATCGCGCTGCTTCCCGATTTTGCGCGACATCTGCTGACCCACGCGGTCAGTCAGGACGGGGCATTGATTTTCGGCGCGTACGGTAGCAAGTCTGACGACACGCCGAGCGCCGACGTCGCTCAAGTTCTTCGAAACGCTGACATCCCGGTGTCTGGCGAAGCATGCGGCGGAGAGTTGCCGAGTGGCGGACCGGTCACACGATTTGCCTGGATCCGAGTCGACGATTGGTATCGGCAATCGAACGCCTTCAGCTGAGCTTGCGGCTAGTCCGCGGATTTGGCGAAAAATCCACCAACTTACGTTGACGCATACTGACGAAGCTGTGCATGTCTTCACCCAACACGATGTGATCGACCAATTCGATGTCGAGCAGGTGACCGGCCATCACTAAGCGGTCGGTAAACGAAATGTCTGCACCGCTCGGGTCTCCCCTACCAGACGGATGATTGTGGACCAGTGCGTAACGAGGGAAATTCCGTTCTATTACCCGGCTCAGGATTTCGCCGGTTTTGGCGACGAGTTGATCGCAACAGCCGATGTAAACACGCGTTTTGCCACGGTAACGGTTCCGGACGTCGAGGAAAACGATCCACATCTCCTCTTGAGGATTATCGCGCAGGTGCGTCGTAAACTGCTTCGCGACCGACCAAGCGATGTTTTCGCCGTTTGCCATGTGTGACCCGTATTCGCTCTCAGTATTTTCGACATCCTCGAGCGCCGCCCGCCTGCCTAACTCGAATGCCGCGGTGAGTACGTCGGCTTTGGTGCTACCAATGCCATCGACTTTTCGCATGTTGAAAGAGCTGACTCGGCTAAGACCCCGCAAGCTGTCGAATGTGACCAACAACTCATCGGCGACTTTTTTGACGTTCTTGCCTTGGATTCCCGAACCGAGAACGATAGCAAGCAGTTCAGTAGTGGTGATCCCTGCGGGGCCTAGTTGATGCATCCGTTCGCGGGGACGTTCGCGCTCCGGCAGGTTCTCCAATCGATCGTTTCGCGGAGAGACTCGATTGACAATCGCATCGGATTCAACTACATCCGAAGCGTCGAATTCGTCAGGCTCGAATTCCAAATCTCTGACGTCGGTCGGTGGCTGCTCGGCGTCATCTGAGGCCCCGATCGTTTGGTTGGATCGCGGATACTCCGGTTTCGAATCAACGCCTTTCGCCGGATCGGACTCCGCCGACACGTCGCCGAAGGTCGGTGGATCGGGCTGTAGCTCGATCATTCCCATCACTTTGTCCGGTTTCACAAAGGATGTTCGTCGGCCGATTTCGGTCAACTCTTGTATGAAAGTCTCAGTATCTGAATGCATGACGCGTTTAATGTTACATACGTAACGCAATTACTCAAACCAAGGTGGCGAACGCCGACGACCATCGGTCTTCGCCGAGGATTGGGCAACGTCCGATCGGTTATCCGCGGTCGCGATCGTCCTTGTGGACGTGACTAAAGGGGTAACCGAACCATGTCGCCGGTTTTCACGGATTCGGAGACTGCGTCCGTGAATTGCATGTATTTCAGACCGTCGGTGAAGTTGGTGTGGGTTACCGGTTCGATGCCCCGGATGGCATTAATGAACTCTTCTTCTACTCGCCAACCACCACGGTTCTCCTCGGGCACTTCTATCGGCGACATTTCGCCGTCGCCACGCCGCGCACCACTTACGGCATAAGTTGCGCCGTTCGATGCGTTCGGGTCCGCTAACTCGACGCGGATCACTCCGTCGGTGCCGTGAACCCAAAGGTCAAGTTCACGTGCGAATGCTGAAACGGTAGTTACGGTGTAGTTCATTGAGCCCCCGCACTCCATGTTCATGAGCACGTCGAGGTGATCAGGGATCGATGTTGAGCGTCTACGCCCGTCGTCCATGCGATGTTTTACGACCGTTTGGCCCAGCGCTTGAACCGTGACGGCCGGCCCAAACCATCGCATCATCGCCTCGTACCAGATACCCATCGTCATGATGTTGTTGCCAGAGAAGTCGCGGTTGTGTCGCCAATGCAGGGGCAGATCTGGATTTGGGAAATCGCTTCCGGTGCCAACCTGCAACCTGACGTTAACAAGATCGCCGATGAAACCCTCGGAGATGAGATTAATGATGGTGCTGTCGATCTCAAGTGAATGGGGAGCAGGCACGATCTGTGCGATGAGGTGCGGAGCGCGTTTGGATGCGTCCAGCATTTCGAGCGCTTCGTCTGAATTCATGGCCATGCGGGCCTCGACGAGGACGTGCTTCCCTTCTTCGAGCGACTCGATAGTTAACGGAGCATGCATGTAAGGCCAAGTTCCGATACACACGGCGTCGATGTCGTCGTCTTCCAGTAATTCCACCCAATCTTCGTAAACCTCCGGAATCGCGAACTCGTCCGCTACGCGCCTCGACGATTCTAGAGATCTGTTCACCACACCTTTAATCTCGACTCCTGCTTGGTCACGTAACCCAGGAATGTGTCTGAGACGGGTGTTTCCGCCTGCGCCGATTAAGCCGACGACGATGTTATCGGTAACTGTGGTCACGATTTTTCTCCCATGCGTCCGTTTGCGGAGTGGTTGTTAGATACGCTTAAACAAGGTTAGCCCAGCGACGCGATTCGAGTCGCGAATCGGCGTGTTTCGTAGTCGCAACAATCGCCAATCCTCAATGTCAGAAACAAACATCATCGCAACCAACGTCGATCTCGTCGGCGAAGGTGTCTCCATCACCTGGTCCGACGGTCCAACGTGCTTATACCCGTATCGTTATTTGCGTTTGCAATGTGCATGTGCCGGTTGTGTCGAGGAGATGACCGGCCGGATCTTGCTCAACGTAGCGACCGTGCCGGAGGACGTTATTGCCGTCGACTACATCGAAGTCGGAAGGTACGCCCTGCAATTCCTGTGGACCGACGGACACTCGACAGGCATCTATCCATTTCGGATGTTGCGACAATTGGCCGAAGCGGACGACGCGGTTGTGTGTTCGGAACGGATTAACTAACTAAACGCCGAGCATGGTCTTGACGGTTGTCACCACATCGTCTGGCTGTGGCATAAAGGCGGTTTCGAGGCCTTTGTTGTATGGCACCGGGGTGTGGGGTCCAGTTACGCGCTTGATGGGTGCGTCCAAGTAGTCGAAAGCTTTATCGGCGATGATCGCGGCGAACTCCGACGCCATGCTGGCGCGTGGTGTGTCTTCGTCAACAATAACTACGCGGTTGGTCTTCTTAACCGACTCGACGATGATCTCTTCGTCGAAAGGCGAAAGACTGAGCATGTCGACGACTTCCGCATCGATCCCCTCTTCGGCGAGCGCCTCGGCCGCTTGTTTACAGACTACCGAGGTATAGGACATCCCGATCAACGTAACGTCGTCTCCATGCTTGAGATATCGGCCTTTACCGAGCGGGAGTTCATACGATTCGTCTGGCGCGAACCCGACTTCGTTGATGAGTTTCTTGTCGTTGACTAAGAACACCGGGTCGTCGTCTCGGATTGCAGCGGCGAGCAGCCCCCGGACCGTATACGGGTCGGATGGAACCACTACCTTGAGCCCGGGAATGTGAGCCAACATCGAGTAGAAACTTTCGGAGTGCTGAGCGGCGTGCCCGGTGCCTCCGCCTGAACGGGCAAACAGTGTCAACGGCACTTTGGTCTGGCCACCGAACATGTAGCGCGACTTGGCGGCGTTGGACAGCAGTTGGTCGTAGGCAACGGTGACGAAGTCGAAATACATCAGGTCGACGACGGGCCGCAATCCAGTAAGAGCGGCCCCGACGGCGGCGCCGACGAATCCGGCTTCAGATATCGGCGCGTCGCGGATGCGATCCGGCCCGAAATCTTGTACGAGGCCTTTGGTCGCTGCGAATGGCCCTCCCCAAGCGTCGAGAGGTTCAAGCGTGTCACGATCGAACCCTCCAGAAATGTCTTCGCCCATGATGAAGACGTCTGCGTCACGATTCAATTCATCGCGCAGGGTTCGGTTGAAGGAGTCGCGGTAGCGCTCAACGGTTCCGGGAACGTCATAACCCGGGCCGGGTACCAAAACGCCCGCATCGGTGAGAACGGAAGTCGGTTCTGTGGCTTCGGCTGTGGTCATTTTTTGGGTCGCCTTTCTAAAACGCTGAGCCGGTCTTCAACGGAGCCCAACCAATGGGTTGGAGTAGTTGACGTAGACGTCGGAATAGAGCTCCTCAATCGGTGGCATCGGGCTGTTCAAAGCGAAATCTACCGCTTCTTGCATCTCGACCTCGATAGAGTCGCGAATCGCTTCGAGTTCAGCTTCGGTCATTGCATTCTGCTGCGATACCAGGCGCTCGAAGTGCTGTATACAGTCGCGCTCCTGATATTCCTCCTCTTCATCAGACTTCCGGTATTTCTTGGGGTCGTCGGCATGGAAGTGGCCGTGATAACGGTAGGTCTTCAGTTCGAGGAGTGTGGGGCCTTCGCCGGCGCGTGCACGCCTAATGGCTTCTTCGGCCACTTCATATACTGCAAATACGTTCATACCGTCGACCTGCACACCGGGGATGCCGTATGAATCGGCTCTCGCGGCAATGTCATCGGTCGAAACCGCGTACCACGCGGGGGTGGCTTCGGCGTACTGGTTGTTCTCGCAAGCGAAGATTACAGGCAACTTCCAGATTGCTGCGAGGTTCATTGATTCGTGAACCACACCTTGGCTAGTGGCCCCGTCGCCAAAGAATGCGACGCCAACGGATTCGTTCTCTAAACCACGGTATTTCGCGGTCAATGCTGCACCGACGGCAAGGGGGACCGACGCTCCGACGATGGCGTTTGCTCCAAGCATGCCTTTGGAGAAGTCGGCAATGTGCATGCTGCCGCCTTTACCTTTGCATTGTCCGGTGTAACGTCCCATGATCTCGGCCATCATCGCCTTAGTGTCCAACCCTTTGGCGATGCAGTGACCATGCCCCCGGTGTGTGGAGCCGATCCAATCCTTTTCGGTGAGGTGAGCGCAGATGCCCGTCGGTACCGCTTCTTGACCGTCGGATGGATGAGTGACACCCATCGCGTTGCCTCGGAAAGTCTGCTCGAGCATCGTCTCTTCGAATCGACGGATGCGGTACATCGTTTCGTAGAGCCAATGAAGTTTTTCTCTAGTTAATCGCATCACGTAGATTCCCGAAGTCCTGCGGGGTTCCGGAAAACACCCGCCGCGGCTTTGTGGTTGTCATGGTTCATTCAGATTGATGTTACTAAGTTTGGCGGTGCTTCTCGCTTGCGTGATTGGTCGGGTGGAAACGTGTGGGATCGTGTTTGCACTCTCCTCCCAGCGTCATATCTCGCCTCCGGTGTCGGTGCTTTGGACTACACTTGCGAACGCTTTTTGGGTGCGTATTGCAGGAATGTTGCTACTACAATCGATGAGCGGAGATCGTACATAGAACCTTGCTATGCCTCAAGTCTGGATAGATATCGAAGACAACGACAACTGCGGATATTTCCCGATGCAGACGTTCGAGGCCCGCGGCGAAGAGCGAGTGGCATCGAGCATCTTGTTGACGTCCGTCACAAACGTCGAAGGACGATGCGAAGTCGTTGGCTGGTCGGACGAGGGTCAATGCGATGTTCGGGTTATCCAGGTCGGAGATTCGGGTGCGGGCGAATCGATACTCGTGTACGGCGACAATCATGGCATCCGGCTCCGCCCGAGCGATAGCACAGGTGAGTGGATGCTCGATTCCCCGCATGAATTCGGTGAACCCTACATGCTGCTGCCTACCGGTACCGAGGTCGAATTCATCGGATTGCGTCCGAATTGAGCACGTCAAACCGCATCTGGCTTGCTACAATGCATTGGTTCACCACTCCAATGGCGGTGGTTGATGCGCGTTGACAGTTGCGCTTCACGGCAAATAAGATAGATGAGAGCGCGCAGCCGAACCATGCGCCACTGGAAGAGATCGTTTAGCAAACCTGAAAGACATTCCGGCAGCCTTTAGATCGTCTGCCCGTTAGTTGAACAAGAGAACGGCGAATGGATCCACAACCGCTTTCATCGTCCGAATGGGCGCAGATAGGCACCGTGCTGAAGTTTCTCTGGGCAGCTCTTGGTTGCGCCATCGTTGCAGGTTTTAGCCTTCTCACCGCCCACGCCATCATCACCTCGTTAGTGGACACCAACACCATTCCCGCGAAATGGTCGAGTCTGCGCCCGGTTTTCTACACCGTTGGCATCGTCGCACTCATTGGCGTCATTGCTTGCTTTGTCTTAGCAGGATTGAACATGGACTGGCTCGAAGTCAGATATTCAAGGTATTGGCAGTGATATCGACTTTAGAGCCATGCAGCATTGAGCCATCAAAATTGATGGCCGCATCGGTGCTTAAGTCGCTTACCTCGGTAACTCAGGAGTTGAAGCTTGTTAGCTACTTTGCTTGAGTTCCTTCGCGAGAAGCACCGGACAACCCCGATGTGGATGAAGGTGTTGATTCCCGTTCTTGGAGTCGGATCTCTCGGCGTAGTAGCTGTAATGGGAGCTTTCTTGGCATTCGTGGTCACAGCTTGGCTTGGGCAACCGATACCGGTTCTAGGATTCGATCAATCTGTTGAGCAGCCAATCGCATTTCCTCACACCATTCATGCTGGGATGGGTGTTTACACCGACTCGACAGGCGACCAAGTTCAGGGCCTCGGAATGGACTGCACCTTCTGTCACCGGACCGTTACTTCGCAAGCCAACGCCGGCGTACCACCGGTCCAGTTCTGCGCTTACTGCCACCAGGTTATCGGCGGCGAGGAGAGTGAACCTCTAACTCAGGTCCGCACCGCAGCAGGGATAATTGGCGACAGCCCACATCCGATCGACTGGAAACGGGTGCATCGAATGCCAGACCACGTGCGATTCGTGCATGAACCCCACATAAGATATCTGACGCAGCACCCGGACAAGGTCACCAACAGCACGAGTGGCGAAACGATGGGCGCAGCAGGAGTCTGTTCGACTTGCCACGGCGACGTCGCCTCGATGGAAGAGGTCGCCCAAGTCGAGCCGCTCAAGATGGGTCAATGTGTGAATTGCCACCGCGACAATGATGCGCCGACGGATTGCGCGTCCTGCCACCATTAAATTAGAAACGATCACGGGCTAAACAACTAGATGAAACTAAGTCGAAGAGAGTTCCTAGCGCTAGGCGCCAAGGCAACGGCCGGCACGATGATTTTCGCGGCCTGCGGTTTGCCTGAACGCGAACTCATCGTGCAGAGTCCGATCGACATGCCGGAGGACCTGGTACGGGGTGAAGACGCTTGGTACGCAACGACTTGGCCCGACATGCCAGGTGGCGATGGCCTCATCGTGCGTGTGATGCAAGGTCGGGCGAAGAAGATTGCGGGCAACCCGGACCATCCAGTCAATTTGGGCAAACAGAGCGCCCGCCACGACGCGGCGATCCAGCTGACTTACCACCCAGACCGCATCAGCGAACCGATGCTGCGCCAAAGCAAGGGTGGTCTTTACGACCCAATTTCTTGGCAACGTGCGGAACAATTGCTGCAAAGCGCGGTAGAGGCGGGCAAAGACAACTTGTCGGTTGTCACCAACCCGCTCGGCGGTCATCTTGAATGGGTCGCAATCAACTTCGCGGCGTTGAACGGTGGACGACACATCAAATACGATCCGACCGAACAAGGCGTCATGCAAGACGCGATCAAGTTCGTCTACGACCAAGAAGATCCGCCCTACTACGACATTTCGAATGCGAAAACGATTCTCTCCGTCGGTGCCGACTGGTTAAGCACATGGCAATCATCGGTTGGATATTCGGTGCGTTACGGCGATTTCCGATCCAAGGGTGAACGCGGCTATCTCATCCACGCCGAACCACGCATGTCGATGACCGCGGCGAATGCCGATCTGTGGTTGCCGGTGATGCCCGGCTATGAAGGTCATCTGGCGATGAGCATCGCTCACGTGATCGTTGACGAACGCCTCACAGGATCGGGCGAGATTAGTCGATTCTTCAACCAGATTCCTACGGCGTCATTGGTCGGATTCCGACCAGAAGACGTTGAAGAACGAGTTGGCGTATCCGCAGAACGGATTCGCAAAGCCGCTCGGCATTTCGCGGAAAACCGTCCGAGTTTAGCGTTCGCCGGCGGAAGCGCGGGTGGACACACTAACGGGCAGTTCAATATCGCAGCGACACACGCACTGAACACGTTGGTCGGGGCCGTAGGTTCCGATGGTGGAGTGAAATACAACCCGTTGCCAACCTTGGACGGGCTGACTGGCCGATGCAGCGGAGACTCTTTCTCGGATTGGGAAGTTGAACTTGCGCAGTGGCGTGGCGGCAACGTGCAAACGGTTATCATCCGCGGCGCGGATATCGTGCACGGGATGCCAAACTCCGTCGATGTCGTCGGCGCTTTGGATGGCGTTCCGACAGTGATTGGCTTTGGCAGCGTCATGAACGACACGCTCGCGAATTGCGACTTGATACTGCCCGAGAAGACATTCCTGGAAACTTGGGGAACGACAATCCCCGATCCGGCGCCAGGATACGAAGTCGTTACTATCCAACAACCGGTCATTGGAGATACGGAACTGTTCGGCGGAGGCGGGTTGATCTCAGACGCGCGCGGATTCGGCGACGAACTCCTACGCTTGGCCGATGGCGGACTGGGCGCTGACGATATGGAAGAACTCGTCAACTTCTCAATCGACCAGCTTTACGACCTGAACCGCGGTTCGGTATCGGCTCCGGATAAACGATTGTTCAAGCAAGGCGTGTTGCAGCGCGGCGGCTGGTGGGACACGCAAGCTACCGCCGAAACGCCGTCTGACCACGCGCCGCCAAATGTATTCGATCTGGACAGCACCGTCAACTACTCGAGCACTGATGGATTGGGCGCTGGCAACGATTTCCATCTCGTCCCGTTCCTGTCCAACAGTCTTTACGAAGGTCGACTGTCAGCGACGCCGTTTGCCGTCCAAAACCCAGACCCTATGAGCAGTGCGGCTTGGACCACCTGGGCCGAGATTAACGCCCAAGAGGCTGAACACCTCGGCATCCGCGAGGGTGACGTTCTATTCATCAAATCCGAGCATGGGGAGATCGAGGCACTGGCCTACCCGACTCCGGGCGGGCGTCCGGGAGTCATCGGCGTCCCCATCGGACTTGGACACGAGAATGGCGGTAGATACGATGAAGGGTTGGGCGCTAATGTTTTCAAGATACTGGCGCCGCATGTTGAAGCGGCAAGCGGTTCGCTCGCTTGGGCGGCCACCCGGGTTCGAGTGGAACGTTCCGGCCGCAAACGCGAACTAGCGAAGTTCGAGGGCGAGGTCACCGCGTTCCCAGTGGAACCAGGTGTCCCGGTACTCGTAGTCGCACCGGGCGAAAGCGCTCACGACGCGGAAGTTGCAAACCACCACAAATACCAACAGAGCTTCCTGCTCCCTGATAAGTCCGAAGAAACTGAAGAAGGGTCAGGAGGAGGCCACTGATCGCACGAATCCGCAGTAGCGGAGATTGTGAACGTGGGTTAACTACATGACACTGCAACGGGAAAAAAGAGATTACAGCTGGGGCATGGTTGTCGATGTCGACAAATGCACCGGCTGCCAAGCGTGCGTTTTGGCATGCCAAGCCGAGAACAACGTGCCGTTGAACCTACAAGATCGGTTCGAACGAGCACGTGTGATGTCTTGGATACGTGTCGAACGATACTGGGAAGGCGAGTTCCCGGACATCAAGGCTCGGTTCATCCCGATCATGTGTCAGCACTGCGAAAACGCCCCGTGCGAGCCGGTGTGCCCGGTGTTTGCGACCTACCACAACAACGAAGGTCTGAATGTTCAGGTCTACAACCGTTGCGTCGGCACGAGGTACTGTGCCAACGGTTGCCCGTACATCGTGCGTTTCTTCAATTACTGGGAACCGGTGTGGCCAGAGGCTTTCCGCAATCACCTGAACCCGGACGTAACTGTTCGCAGCCGTGGAATCATGGAGAAGTGCTCTTTCTGCATTCAACGTATTCGGCGCGGGGTGCGGAATGCGGAGCGAGAAAATCGTGATGTCGTCGATGGCGAGATTCAGACAGCCTGCACGCAGGCCTGTCCGACCGACGCATTAGTGTTCGGAAACTTCATGGACGAAGACAGCAAAGTATCGAAGATGAAGAAGGATGATCGTCATTACACGCTCCTCCCCCATCTCGAAACCGATCCCAACGTCGTTTATCTGGCCAAGATAGACACAGACAAATCAGCAGGCGAATCGCATGGCTAGCGAAGCGATACATTCAGGCGCGCAAGCCGACGCTCATTCGGGGACGCACGAAGAGGCTCACCACGAGCTTCCAGCGCGTGTTGAACCCGACGTGATCACGTCGGAACTGGTCGCGTCGACCGATTCGAACTCCACTGGTGTTCGTAACTGGATGTGGATTCTAGGCATCGTGACGCTCGTCGGTATCGGCGTCGGCTTCGCAAAATTGTTGATCGAGTGGGGCGACCAATCCGAATGGGGCTACACGGCGGCGATGGTCGCCTTCCTGTTTAGCGTTTTTGGTGGCGCACCATTGGTAGCGATTGCACCTACTCTAGCGAAAGCGAACTGGGTACGCCCGGTCGCTCGTTTCGCGGCGCTGTGCTCGCTCGCATCAATCGTCTGCACCATCTGGATGATTCCGCTGATCCTGAACCTCCCCATGCTCGTCGTAGACGGTGCGCGCCGACGTTCAATCTGGTTCGAAGGCCCGGATGTATCCCCGCATATGTGGGCGTTAGTCTCCATGATCACGTTGATCATCGCGGCGCTTGGCCTGATCTACGCCTACGCGATCCCCGACTTCGCGGCGATGCGAGACCACTCAACGGGATGGAAACAGCGGTTCGGCAGCTGGATGGCGCGCGGTTGGATAGGAACGACGATACAGTGGCGCACATTGCGGCTGCGCATCGGCATGATGGGAACCCTCTATTTCTTCACCTTTGTGTTCGTCCACTTCGTCATCAGCACCGATTTTGCGATGAGCCTAGTTCCGGGATGGCGTGACGCCATTTTCCCGATGTACCACGCTATCTCCTCGATCCAAGCTGGGCTGGCAGTTACCGTTCTTGGTTTGTGGGCCGCCCGGCGATACATGGGAATGGACAAGTACTTGCATCTCGATCAGTTCTGGTCGATCGGTCGGTTGATGTTCGCATTCACGCTGCTTTGGGGTTATTTCTTCATCTCGGCCTTCATCGTCTACTGGTATGGTCGAAGCGGTTCCGACAAAATGTGGATCGACTACCTGATCTTGGGTCCATATTTCTGGGTGTTCATCTTGGGCGTGTTGTTCATCTGGTTCACGCCGTGGTGGTGGTTGATTTGGAACCGCGTCCGCCGAAGCTACAACGGAACGGCGATCGGTGCGGGATTGATTCTGTTCGGCGTTTTCCTAGATCGTGTACGACTGTACGTCGCCGCGTGGGCCGTGCCTGAGGACCGCATCCACGAGCGATTCCTCACCGAATATCCGTCGGCGGTGTTACCCGACGTCATGGATCTCTTCATAATGGTCGGTGCCCTCGCCGGTTGCGTGTTTATCGTTCTCGCCGCCACGCGAGTTCTGCCGATTCTGAGTATTTGGGATGTTCAGCAGTTCAATCTGCTCTATCGACCAGTCAATTACATGAGGACGAAGGTCTCCCTCATCGGTAAGCCCGACTAAGATTTACCGGCTGCAAACGCACTAAGCCACTATGCAACAACGAAGAACAATCGACCAGATCCACACTAACCGTGTTTTGCTGAACGGTCAGCTAGACACGCCGAAGTGGTGGGCACCGACGGTCATAGTCCTTGGGATAATCGTTGCCATCGGTTTCTTCATGATCGGCATCATGGTTAACAAGGGTCTGGGCGTCACGGGCCTCTCGCGCCCGGTCTACTGGGGTCTCTTCATAACGACGTTTGTGTTCTGGGTAGGTATTAGCCACGCAGGAATCATGATTTCGGCCATCCTTCGCTTGTCACAGGCGGAGTGGCGCCGACCAGTGACTCGGGCCGCAGAACTGCTGACAGTG
The DNA here is from genome assembly GCA_951812795.1 of uncultured Dehalococcoidia bacterium. Lineage (GTDB taxonomy): Bacteria > Chloroflexota > Dehalococcoidia > Lucifugimonadales > Lucifugimonadaceae > Bin127. The sequence goes on along the minus strand of OX638325.1, from coordinate 171,470 downwards.
TTCTCGCTGCTAACCGCTTTGATGTTCCCGCTGATGCACGCGGGACGGCCTTGGCGCATCATCTATTTCATCCTGCCCTACGACTTTGCGCGTGGCATCATGCCCAACATCCGCTCACCGCTAATTTGGGACCCGGTCGCGATCAGCACTTATCTCACCGGTTCGACGTTGTTCTTGTACATCGCACTTCTGCCGGACCTAGGCAACTTGCGGGACCGCACGACCGGTTGGCAGAATGCGCTTTATACGATCCTGTCGCTAGGATGGCGAGGAAATCCGCGACAGTGGAAGTTGCAGACTGTCGGCGGTATCTTGCTGTCCGCGTTGATGCTTCCGATCTTCGTTTCGGTCCACTCAATCGTGTCGTGGGACTTTGCGGTTACGCCGGCCGTTGAAGGTTGGCACTCGACGATCTTTGCGCCCTACTTCGTTATCGGCGCGGTCCACTCAGGTGTGTCGGCGGTGGTGACGATGATGGCCCTGATGCGCTGGTTGTGGAAGTGGGAAGACTTCATCCGTCCAGAGCATTTCGACGCTTTGGCCAGATTGCTGATCGTGGTTGCCACAGGTTGGCTCGCGTTCACGTTCTTGGAACTCATATTCGCCGTCTACGGACTTGACGCCCCTGAACTCGCACTACGCGAATTGCAAATATTCCAGTGGCCGTGGAACATCCTATTCATCACTTTCGTGATTACCGGATACATAATTCCGGTCGGGATGTGGTTACAGAAGAGTGTGCGTAACAATATTGCGCTCATGTTCTGGTCATCGTTGTTTGTCAACATTGGGATGTGGCTGGAGAGATTCCTGATCATCGTTCCCGGTCTGGCACGCAAAACACCGTTCGTCTACACCTGGGAGTCATATCGCCCGAGCGGATTGGAATGGTTCATACTGTTCTGGTCGTTGGCGTGGGTGACCTTCCTGATGCTGCTGTTCTCGCGTTTCTTCCCACTGGTTCCACTGTTTGAACAGAAGGAAAGCCAAACGTTTAGCGACTCGATCAAGATCGGCCGCGTCAAAGTGCCTGCGATAGTCCGCGAGGCAGATTAAACAGAGGATTGAGGAAGCCATCGAAATGAGCAAGAGCGTACTTGGTCTATACAGCGATCCGAATCAAGCTGCAGACGCGATGGATGCGCTGAAGGGAGCTGGATTCCCACTCGGAACTTTCGACGTTCTGACCGGAACCCCGTACCCAGAAGGTGCGTTCGGCGAACACGTTCCGCAGCACCGATTGTTCCGCTTCCCAGCGTTCGGCGCAATCATCGGCTTCACGTTGGCGATCTTCCTTACGGCGGCGACGCAGATCGCTTACCCGCTAGTCACCGGTGGCAAGCCAATCCTTTCATTGTTCGCCATGTTGGTCATCCTCTATGAGATGTCGATGTTGTCGGCGGTCATCTCGACCGTCGTCGGTATCGTCATCGAATCTCGCTTGCCTAACGTGAATCCTGGCATTTACGACAACCGGATCACAGAAGGATTGATCGGGGTTGTAATCACTACCGATGATGACAAGTCTGACACCGCGATCGACGCATTAAACTCTGCCGGTGCGATGGAGATCAAACAGGCGTGAAACCCTTGATCGATCCAATCATCTCAATGTCTACTCGCCGTATCGCCCTACCGCTATTGGCGGTTGTGGTAGTCGCGTTCAGCGCCGCATCGTGTGCGGTGCAGGAATCAAACACGTATCCGATTGAAGTTTTCTCCGAGATGCACTTTTCGCAGGCGAATCGGATGCAGGAACCGCCACGTCTGGCGCCGGCCGCTGACGCGGTACCGTTCGTGCAGATTGGGACCGAAGAGGTCCTAGATGTGCCGGAACGGCGCGAACGTCCTTACGACGCGGCGCGCGCGAGAGAACTCTACCGGATCAATTGCTCAACGTGTCATGGTATTTCCGGAACCGGCGATGGTCCCGCGGCCCAACACATAGTATCGAATGATAGCTACTGGGCGCAGACTAACGATTCGCCATATGTAGGTCCCGCAGATCTGATCGAAAAACGCGCTACGTATGATCAGGAAGCCATGATCAACTTGATCACCAACGGCGTTATCGTGATGCCTAGGTTCCGCAATTTGCTTCCTGAAGAAGATATCCGCGAAATCGCGACCTATATCTACGACCAAAACACCGGCATCGGTCGCTGAACACTAACCGCCAACTTAGGCCCCAAGGTTTCGACCGAAGGACTGTGACGCAAGGGGTTGTCAGCCACCGACGACTCCCTCAGCATGTTGATGTCATCCACCCCGCGACCGCCGTCAATTTGGCGAACGCTCGTATCGATAGGTTTCGTGGCGATCTCAGTTCCATTGCTGTGGCTTGCGACCGGCTGTGTCAATGAAGACGATCTAACGACTGACCAGCGCGCCTACCAACTTTCTCAGCAACTCATGTGCCCAGTCTGTGACGGTCAAACGCTGGATCAATCGCAAGCGCAGCTTTCGTTGGACATGCAAGCGGTGATCGAGCGCAAGATCGAAGAGGGTGAGAGCAATGCTGAAATACGAGATTACTTCGTTGCGCGATACGGGGAGGTCGTCCTGGCATCACCGGATGCCGGAGGTTTCAACATCATCGCTTGGGTGATGCCTGTGATCATTTTCGTGGGCGGCGCCCTATTGGTCGTCAATGCATTTTTGAATATGCGAAGGAATAGACGTGACGACGCCAGAGGCAATGAGGTCGAGGAGTCAACGGATTCGGCGCTCGAACCGATGCGCCCCGGCGAAGTTATGGACGAATATCTCGAACGCGCCGACCGCGAGATCGCGGCGGCGGTCGGTAATGTGAGTCCGCGAGCAGAAACCGACGCGGACAACGGGGACCGGAACTAGTGGATCAGATCGGTACTACCGCAATCTGGCTCGGCGTCGCCGTTTCGGCGTATGCGGCGATCACGTCTTTGGTCGGCGCGAAAGGTGCGGTCCCAGAACTCGTGGTCAGCGGACGCCGTTCCATCTATATGGCATTCCTCGTCGCGCTCGTCGCATCCGCGGCATTGTTGATCGCGTTTTTGACCAACGACTTCAGCATCAAGTATGTCGCCAACAACTCAAACATCGTCATGGGGAGGGGTTACACTCTGGTCGCTTTTTACGCGGCAAATGAGGGTTCGCTGCTCTACATCACATTGGCACTGGCATTGATGTCTGCGATCAGCGTCCGGGCGGCGCCGCGACGATTCGCCGGTGCAATGCCCTACACAGTCGCGATTCTCGCGGTCGTGTTGGCTTTCCTCTTCGGTACGATGGCGACGTACGCAAATCCGTTTGAGACTTTGGAGATCGTGCCACCGGATGGCCGCGGCGTCAATCCGCTCTTGTTGCATCCGGGTTTCTACAGCCATCCCCCGTTAGTCATGGCTGGATTGGTTGGTATTACAATCCCATTCGCATTCGCATCTGGCGCGCTGATCTCAGGGGAGTATGGCGACGATTGGGTGGACATTGCTAGGGTCTTCGCCATCATTATGTGGGGCATCCTCGGCGTTGGCATCCTCCTCGGTGCGTGGTGGGCGTACACGATCCTAGGTTGGGGCGGATACTGGAGTTGGGATCCGATTGAGAACGTTGCTCTGATGCCATGGCTGGTTCTGACCGCCTTTATTCATTCGATCATGGTGCAACGACGGAGGGGAATGTTCCGAATGTGGAACATCGTATTGATCGACATCGCGTTCATCCTTGCTCAACTCGGGATGTCGATTAACCGAGGCGGAAGTGTCGTGTCAGTGCACTCCTTCGCGGAATCGACGTTGGGACTGCTGTTCCTGTCGTTCATGGCGATCAGTCTTTTATTCGCATTCGCAATCTTCATCTGGCGATACCCGCGGCTGAAGAGCGAACGCGCCATCGAGTCTTTCATGTCCCGCGAATCGTCCTTCCTAGTCAACAACTTCCTGCTGCTCGTGGTGATGTCGATAACGCTTTGGGGTGTAATCTATCCGGTCTTTTCGAACTTGGCCCGCGACGTCGATGTCAGCGTATCCGCGCCCTATTTCAATCGAGTGAATGGACCAGTGCTCCTGCTCATGGTCATCGTGATGGGGATCGGACCGTTGCTGCCGTGGCGCAGAACGTCTACGAGGTCGCTCAACAGATGGTTGATTGCGCCGATGGTAGCTGCGTCGCTCACTGTCATAGTCCTAGTCGCGTTCGGAGTTTGGGAGTTTTGGGCGGTTCTGGGATTTGCGGCCGTGACGTTTGCTGGGGTCGCGGTATTCGAAGAGTGGTGGATGGGCGCTCGTGCCCGCGTCTCGAATTTGGGTGAAGCGCCCTGGACCGCTTGGTGGCGTCTGGCCAACGGCAATCGACCGCGACACGGAGGCTATATCGTTCACATCGCCGTGTTGTCGCTAGCGATCGGGGTAATCGGCACCCAATTCTTCGACCAACGATACGATGCTGCGATCGCGCCGGGCGAGAGTCTGGTGTTGGATGACTATCGCTTGGAATACGTCAACAAAAGAATCCACGACCGACCAGATCGACTAGCTCGCTGGGCACAGATCGATGTCTACAAAATCGATCCGGCCCAATACAGTGGTGAGTTTTTGGCCGCGAAGAACGCAGGCAAGCAGGGCTTCACAGTCGCTACGGGACGGCGCCCCGGTGATAATTTAGTCGGCCAACTTGAGCCTAGCCACGAATTTTTCCGGAATTTCAACATGGTGTCCGTCCGTTCCGGGATCAAGACAAGCCCAATTGAAGACCTTTACGTAATCCCGCGGGACTTCCTCGAAGACGAACGCGTGTCGCTTGCTGTAAGCATCAACCCGTTGGCGATGTGGTTGTGGATCGCAGGTCCAATATTTTTGCTGGGTACACTTGTCGCTCTTTGGCCTCATCCTACTCTCGAACGCGCTGCTCGCCGCCGGCGTCTCGGAGTCACTGTGCCGACTGATGCATCGATCGTGGCATTAGAATCCTAGGGACGAAATACGTGGCGGCAATCGTAGGCATAATCCTCGCGGCGACAATCGTCGTTGTTTTGGTCTATCCCTTTATCAAGGGTCGCCGAAATGCTGCACCCGCGACAGATCAAGTCGATCGCGTCGCATCCGCGGACACGTTGCGCCATCTCCTCTATCGGGAGCCAGTGACGTTGCGCAATGAGTTCGAATCGGGAAACATCACGGAACAAGAATATGAGGTGCAGTTGGAGGAACTACGCGTGCGAGCTGCTGGATTAATGCAGCAACGCGCCGAACGACGCAACCAATTGCTAGCAGCCGAATTGGAGCTTGAGCGCGAGGTCTGGCGCATTCGGCGAGCACGCCAAGCTTCCGAGGCAAAAGACGATGATACTGAGGCGTGATCAGTTGACATTCGAGCAAAAAACACGCCTGACCGTATTCATTTGGATCCTGTCGTTGGGATTGATGTTGTCACTAACCATCGATGCTGTCGTCCAGGCACAGTCTCCGGAAAATACGATCACAATTTCTGGCCACGTGGTCAATGGCACCGATGGTGGCGAACCACCCGCCGACTTGACCGTATTTGCGCTCGTCATAGACGAAGACGCGGAAACGATCGTTGAACGCGTTGAGACGGTTACGGACATGGATGGATCGTTTGAATTGGAAGTGGTCAAAATCGACGCAGGGCGTTTCTACCGTTTGGTGGCTGACGATGGCGTCTACACGCCGTTCGTGGACGTCTTGCCGGCCAACGCCGGCGAGGCAATCACTCTCACTGTGTACGACCGAACGACGTCGCTCGAAGATATATCGGTCACAAACTATTCGATAGTCATACCGGTGATCGACGAAACAATCGGCGTTTTAGGCGTGCTTGCCGCCGTAAATCTCGTCAATTCGGGCGACGAGGTTTATCTCGCTGACCTCGCCGATCCTAGTCTGACCGGATTCAAGCTGCTGCGTTTCAATCTTCCCGAGGACTATCAAGAGTTGACGGTCGAATCGGATCTACCAAGCGGGAACGTGATGGAGATAAACACCGGTTTCGCAATCTCCAATCCAGTGCCGCCGGGCGAGTACAGCATGGTTATTAGTTACAGTGCTGCCTTCGAAAACGGTGAGTTTGAATACCCATTCCGACTGCCTTTTGGTGCCGAATCGGTCACCATTTTGATACCTGAAGGTTCTGGTGAAATCTCCGGGATGGGTCTCTCACGCGCCGACGCGGCAAACATTGGTGATGAAAATTACATCAGTTTCGAAGGCACCAACTATGAACGAGGCGTTGAATTGGGGGTTCGTTTCACGGGCTTGCCCAAACCGGGCGTCGGCGATCAGTTTGTGGAGTTTCTGGGAAGCGACCAAGCTCGGGTCGCGATTGTGGTTAGTGTCGCCATAGCGATGATTGCCGCGGTCGCCTACGTAATACTCGTTTCTAGACGGCGACAACTCGCGGTGGGGACAGGTAGTTCGGCTCCCGAATACCGAGAAAGTGGCGCAAGACCTGAAATTGTCGCCGCGATCGCCGAATTGGACGAGATGCACGAGCTTGGCAAGATCGAAAACTCGGAATACATGTCAAGACGGCGGCAACTGGTACAACAGGCTGTCGATTCAGATAGAGACCGAGACGCCTCGTGATGCCGAGTCGCACAAAGCCGTTACTGCTAGTCGGTATTCCGTTGCTAATCTTCGTGGTTGTGCTCATCATCGGTATGTTGCAATCTGACGTTGGACGCGGGCGCCCCGGAGTGAACGACACGTTGGGCGAAGTTGCTGTTTCCACAGACAGATTCACCGATTTGCAAGTCACGACGTTGGACGGACGTCCGTTGCGATTGAGCGATCTACGGGGATCGATCGTAATGATCGACTTTTGGTCTTCATGGTGCCCGCCTTGTCGATCCGAAGCGCCGATTCTTGCTGTAGCGTACGAGAGATGGTCAGAATTAGGCGTTGAATTCGTCGGCATCTCGATTTGGGACACTGAGAGCGATGTGCGCGATTTTGTCGAACTGCACGGCATCGAATACCCGAACGCGGTCGACGAAAGTGGTCAGATCGCGGTCGAATTTGGCGTGCGTGGCATCCCTGAAAAGTTCTTCGTGAATCCCGAAGGAGAGATCGTGCGCAAGATCAACGGACCGAACACTTCCCAGTCGCTCGACGAAGTGCTGACCCAGATGAGCGACACGGCTATCGGGATTGGCGGAAATTAGAATCAAAAGGTTGAAAATTCACGAATCAAACGGGTGATACATGGAACACAAGGGGTTTACTCTCTGGTTCACGGGACTCTCTGGTGCCGGCAAGACAACGATAGGCGACATGATCTTGGAGCGTTTGCAGGCAAGCGGTGCCAAGGCCGAGATTCTTGACGGCGACGTAGTCCGAACCAACCTGAGTGTCGGCTTGGGATTTTCCAAAGAAGATCGCGACACCAACGTCCGACGGATCGGTTTCGTCAGCGGGCTGCTGGCGCGCAACGGGGTCATCTGCATCGTCGCCGCGATCTCGCCCTACAAAGCGATCCGCGACGAAATCCGCGAGCAACACGAGAACTTCGTAGAGGTCTTCGCCTCATGCGAATTGGACGCTCTCATTGAACGAGATGTCAAAGGTCTCTACAAGATGGCTCTGGAAGGTAGGATACCCAACTTCACCGGAGTTTCCGACCCATACGAACCGCCGACCGACCCGGAGATCATGTTCCGTTCTGACCTCGAAGCTCCCGAAATCAGCGCCGATCGGGTATGGGACAAGCTCGTAGAAATGGGTTTGATTTCACCTTAACCGGGTTGGACGAGGCGCACTGATTTCACAGCATTACCGGATGAACGGCGAGGAAAGATCGATAGCTTTGGAGGCAGCCTACAAACTGCTTGAGACTCCGCGGTCACATCTCCGAGTAAAGCTTGAACAGACTGAAGACAGCGTCTTGCTTTCTTACCAGGATGACAACCTGACCGGTGTGGCGCTCGACGAGTCCGGCATAAACGCCGCCTCCGCGATGGCCGTGGCTCTCGGCGTCAATGTCCCACGATCGGGCGAAGCGGTCGAGGTGTTGGCATCAACCGGATTGCTTTACCGAGTGTTGGCATTATCCGATCTAGACTTCGCGAATCCAACGGCGTTCGAACTCGCGAACCATCTCGTCAACGAAGCAATCGACATGCAACGCGGAGGTGGCACCCTCTCAGGTGCCTAGTCCACCCGAACGAAGTTATGAATCTCGACGACCTAAAGTCAGGACAACTCTTCGGACCGTACCCGATCGAGTTCTCGAGGTCCGATGCTGATGACTACATCTCGGCCACGGGCGACGATCCCACGCCTCACAACTTCGGAGGGAATGTTCACCCACTGCATCTCGACGCCTTTGTATTGAGTAGGTTGATTGCTGATATCGGCATCGTCGAAAACCGAATCGAGACGGTACACGCTGGCCAACAGATGACGGTCCATCGCGAAATTGCTCCCTCGGAAAACATCGTGGCAAATGCCACGTTGAAAAGTTGCTCGAATCGCAGAGGGAGCATCTGGGTGATCTTTGAAACCGAGTTCGTTGACCATTCCGGGGCCGCGGTTGCGGAATCGAGTTCAACGATCATCATGATGCCTTGAGATCGGTTAACGCAAAGGATCTGTGACATGAGCGTCCCCAGCACATTGGGACAAAGTTTGCAAGGATTCCGCCGGACGGTTACGCAAGACCGCGTGACCGCATACGCACATGCCTCTGGAGATCACAATCCTATCCACCTCGACGAAGATTTCGCCGCGAGTACGCGATTCGGCCGCCGCATTGCACACGGGATGTTGAGCCTCGCCTTCGTGTGGGAGATGATGTCTCTGAATTATCCATCGACATGGCATAGAGGTGGCACCGTGAAGACGCGCTTCACCTCTCCCGTCGTACCGAGCGAAGAAGTGGCGGTCAGTGGAACCGTAAAACGGTTGCGCACCATCGGCGGCAACAAAATGGTGCAGTGCGAAGTGGCGGTCACCAGACCGAATGGCGAGAAGGCGCTAACTGGGTCGGCAACCGTCCTGTTGGCATGATTCAACCTGATATTGAGCCTGCGGACACTCGCATATACTAGTGTGAGCATCGCGACGTTCACCGTCGCGTTCGATTTATTGTGACCGAAATGACAGCCAGCGCAAGACCAGATATGGTGGTAGCCCTCGATGCGATGGGCGGTGATCGAGGACCCGAAGTCACGGTTCCGGCTGCACTGGAAGCTGTGTCTTCCGGTGACGTTGCGATCGCCTTGGTGGGTGACTCAGAAGCTGTGATGCCGGTGCTGACTGAACACGATGGCGTTGACCATCCGCTTGTGCAAGTTGTCCCTTCAGATGGTGTGGTTGAGGAAACAGACAACCCAGCAATGGTATTTCGATCTAAACCTCGCGCCTCGATTTTCGTCTGTTCGGGATTGGTCAAAATGGGCAAAGCTCATGCGTTTGTGAGCATGGGCTCAACCGGGGCGTCGATCGCCGCCGCCACTGTCACCTACGGAACGATGAAAGGCATTTCCAGGGGCTGCCTCGGTGGACCGATCATCGGGTACGCGCCGAACACGGTCATCATCGACCTTGGCGCCAATATCGACATTCGTCCGCAACAGCTAGCCGGTTTCGGAACGCTCGGCACTGTCATGTCGAGGGTCCTATACGGACAGGAAAATCCGCGACTCGCCCTGTTGAACGTCGGATCTGAGGAGACAAAAGGCAACGAACTGGTCAAGGGAACTGCCGAATTGCTGCGCGACTCTTCTCTCAATTTTGTCGGCATGATCGAGCCATACGATCTACCCTTGGGTAAAGCGGAGGTCGTGATCTGCGACGGATTTGTCGGCAACATCGTCTTGAAACTCACCGAGGGTTTAGGGCAGGTGATTTCCGATCACGTCCGCAAGAAGGGCGGAAACGATGCGCTTGCAGATGAAATCGATTCGATGACCAACTCATTAGCAATTCACGGCGGTGGTCCGTTGCTCGGTGTTAACGGCATCGCAGTGGTTGGTCACGGTGCGGCGCCCGCATCTGGGGTATCGACCGCAATCAATACCGCCAAATTCGTTTACGACAACGACTTTGTTGGCGCACAGCAAAAAGAACTGGCCGCGTTCCTAGCCAACGCTGGTTGAATTCGTCAGAAACCGCCGCAGTCAGACATTCCATTGGAACTATTAGACCAACCGCGATCCGCACTCGTAACCGGTGCCTCTAGAGGTATCGGCAAGGGAGTCGCCATCAAGTTAGCGTCGATGGGCCACTCCGTAGCCGTCAATTACAACTCGCACGAAGCCGAGGCTAACGAGGTGGTCCAGGAGATCCGTGATGCCGGGGGCACCGCAACTGCTGTCGGTGGTAGCGTGGCAACGAAAGAGGGATGCGAGCAGATCATCGCCGGAGCTGCCGAAGCGCACGGACCCGTAGAGATTCTCATCAACAACGCGGGCGTGATCTCCGACAATCTTTTGATCAGAATGAAGGACGAACAGCTCGAGCACACTATCGACACCAATCTTTGGGGCACCATCAATTGCACGCGGCTTGTGCTACCGGATATGGTACGAGGCCGCTGGGGTCGCATCATCAACATCTCGTCGATCGTCGGCATCCGCGGCAATATCGGACAGTCCAACTACTCCGCATCCAAGGCCGCGATCCACGGTTTCACCTACTCCGTAGCCAAAGAACTCGCCAAACGCAACATCACCGCAAACGTCGTCGCACCGGGATACGTCGCAACCGCCACTAGCGAGGTGATTTCAGACCGCGCCCGAAAGATCCTGTTGGATTTGATCCCCATGGGTAGATTCGGTTACGTGGAAGAGATAGTGCCGATGGTGGCGTTCTTGACGAAGGAAGAAGCACGATACATTACCGGAGATGTGATACGCGTTGATGGCGGCCTCGCGATCTAACGAGCTACAAGACTCGTGGATGTTCGGCGTCTGCATGGAGATACACGCGTGGAAATAAAGCCTGATAGTAAACCTCTCGCCGGAAAGACTGCGTTGGTCACAGGTGGTTCGCGAGGGATCGGTCGAGCGATCGCTCTGGAATTGGCGAGACGTGGTGCCGACATCTGCTTCAACTATCTTCGTAACCATGCGGCGGCTCGAGAGATGGAGGCGGAACTTCAGGGATTGGGCGTGGAGGCCATGCGGCACCGCGCGAATCTTGCGGATGACGCGGCGATCGGAAAATTGGTCGAAACGGTCGTTGAAAGGTTCGGCAAGGTTGATATCTTGGTCAATAACGCAGCGTCTGGTGTGATGCGGTCGTCCGTCGAGTTGAGCGAAAAACATTGGGAATGGACACATGCAATCAACGCTAAGGCACCGTGGCGGCTCGCGGCATTGGCGTCGGTACACATGCCCTCTGGCTCTAGAGTGATCAATATCTCATCGCCAGGGTCGAGCAGAGTTTTGGCTTCGTATTTTCCGGTCGGTGTTTCCAAGGCGGCGTTGGACGCGGTGACGCGGTATATGGCGATTGACCTCGGCCCCAAAGGGATTTCGGTGAACGGAGTTTCGGCGGGTTTCGTCGACACGGACGCGCTGGATGCATTTCCCGAAGAATTGGGAATCAAGGAAGTGGCCCACCGCCCTACTCCCGCGGGCAGAACGATATTGCCGGAAGATGTGGCGTGCGTGGTCGCGATGCTATGCTCGTCAGATGCCGAGATGATCAGGGGGCAAGTGATCATGGTGGACGGCGGCGAGATGTTGATACATCGTTGAGATCGCCGGGATGGTCGGGGAGGCGGGGATCGAACCCGCGACCTCCTGCTCCCAAAGCAGGCGCGCTTCCTCTGCGCCACTCCCCGTGAAACCAATACTATGATTCTATGCTTTTGCACATGGAAATCAGTCATCGGCTGGCATGAATGCGCGTCATCTGCGACCTTCACCTACATTCACGCTATTCCTTAGCGACCAGCAAGTCGCTCGATCTTCGCAGCTTAGCCGATGGTGCCCAGCGCGTAGGTATCGACCTTCTCGCGGCTCCAGATTTCACTCATCCGGTTTGGCGTGAGGAGATGAGATCCGAACTAGTGGAGACGCAGTACGGTTCAGGCGTTTTCACGACGCGCGGTAGAAACTTCGTCTTGATGAGCGAGGTTTCATGCATTTGGCGGCAAGTTGGCCAATCTAGGCGCGTGCACATCTTGATCGCGGCGCCCAGTTTCGAAGCAGTCGACAAGATGTCTGCGAAGTTTGCAAAACTGCAAAATCTCGAATCTGATGGGCGTCCGATCTTCAAAATCTCTGCCCGCGAACTTTTCGAGATCGTTCGCGACGCCGACCCCAGATGCGAATTAATTCCAGCCCATGTATTTACGCCATGGTACGGAATCTTTGGTGCGAAATCAGGATTCGATTCGCTCGATGAGTGCTTCGGGGACTACACCGACGAGATACCAGCAGTGGAAACGGGGCTTTCCAGCGATCCGTCGATGCACTGGTCAGTCCCCGACTCCAGAGCGCGAGCCATCGTTTCGTTTTCGGACGCTCACTCTGTTGCATCATTGGGTCGAGAAGCGACCGTGCTGGAAATCCGCGAGTTGTCCTATGAATCGGTAATCTACGCCCTGCGCGGTCGAGACGTAGTCGAGACATACGAATTTCATCCTGAACACGGCAAGTATCATCTCGACGGACACCGAAAGTGCGGTGTTCGAATGCATCCAGACGATTCCGTCGAACTAGGTGGCGTCTGTCCGATTTGCCTGCGAGGCATGACATTGGGTGTATTGAATCGCACCCGGGCTATATCGGACGGGCCAAGAGTTGGAGCTGTCAAAGATGCTACGGGTTTGTGGGAAGACCCGCTGGACATCCACCCTCCATACCGCCATTTGGTACCGCTAAACGAGATTTTGGCGTACACGTTAGATGTTGGGAAATCAACAAAACGCGTTAAGTCAGTATATTCTGAGCTCACGGATGCATTTGGTAATGAATTTTCTGTACTGTTGTCACCTCCCGAATCCGAAATCAAATCGATAACCAAGCGTGATGACGTTGCTCGCGCGATCATCAACGCTAGGTTCGGCAACGTGGAGTTGGACGCGGGCTACGATGGAGTCTTCGGTTCCGCGATTCCGCGCGCGATCGAATGACCGATGCCTCAATGTCGATGACCGATGAACCCTGAGGAAATCTTGCGTGAAAGTCCAAAGCCTGAAAGCTGTCTACCCGAACTACCGTAACGTCGTCTCATCATGGCGCACGCATCTGTGGCAGATCGTCGTCGAGGTTCGAACCGATACCGGCGTCGTCGGCTACGGATATGGCGGAGGTGGCCTCGCTTCATTGCCGATCGTCAACGGACATTTCCGTGAGTTGTTGGTCGGCAAGGAAATTAATTCACCTGACGACATCATGAGCATGTGGGATCATCTCTACTTTGAGTCAATTCCATACGGTCGCAAAGGCATCGCAATGATGGCGATGAGCGGTGTCGACCTGGCTCTGTGGGATGCGCTCGGGAAGGCAGAACGAAAACCGGTGGCCGAACTCATTGGCGGCATTCGAAAAGATCGCATCGACGTCTACGCGACTGGACCTGACTCCGAGTGGTACGCCGAACTAGGCGTTTCCGGTCAGAAGTTGACCCATCGTTGGAACGGGACAACGGATGACGCGGTCGCTTCAGCGGGCGCAGCTCGCGAGATCATGGGTGACGCGGCGAAGATCATGTTCGATGTCTATATGTCGTGGGATGCCGAAATTTCAATCCGCATGGCTAAGGACCTTGCCGAATTCCATATCCACTGGTTCGAAGACGTTCTCACACCCGACGATTTATCCGCCCTCGGTGACTTACGCCCCAAGGTCTGCCCTATCAATCTCGCCGGTGGAGAACACGAGTTCGGCTTCGTCGGATTCGGGGAGATTGCGGAGCATGGCTCCTACGACATCTGGCAGCCGGACATCACTTGGTGTGGTGGGATTACGGCTGGTTTGCGGATTTGTGAATTAGCGGCCAGTCTCAAGATTCCGGTGGTTCCCCATCGCGGCGGTGAGGTTTGGGGATTGCACTTGATCGCAGCGAACGACGCTTGCGAGAACTTGGCGGAGATGGTGATGGGGACGCGGGGCGCGGATGTCGATGATCTGTGGATCGGTGGTCCTGAGATTGAAGATGGTAGGTTGTCGATCAGTGAGGAGTCCGGTTTCGGAGTTCGGTTAAATGATGCGATGGTGTAGGCATTGATTGTCAGGCCTTGAGTGATCTGACGATCGCCTCGCAGGCCTGTTTGTAGATGATGGCGTCAACGTTGATGGAGATGTACTGGATGCCGAGGTCGATGAGCCACTTGCCCATTTCGACGTCCTTGGCGTATGATCCAACCGCTCTGCCTTGGGAACGAGCTTTGGCGGTTGCTTCGCGAAGTGCAATCTCGACGATCGGGTTGCGGACGTCTCCGGGGTATCCGAGGGATTGGGAGATGTCGTAGGGGCCGAGGAAAAGTACATCAATACCGTCCACGGTCATGATTTCGTCGAGGTTGTCTAGACCCTTTTTGCCCTCGATGTGGACGACGGTCATAGTCTCGTCGTTTTGGCGGTCAGTATGGCCCTCGCCGTCGTTCTCGAAGTAATTGCCAGCGCGCGTGAATATTGAAAGGCCGCGTGCACCGAGAGGGGCGTACTTGGCGGCATGGACTACCGCTTCGGCGTCGGGAATCGAGTTGATTTGAGGTACTTGGACACCTTCCGAACCAACGTCAAGGGCGCGTAGGATGAGGCGTTCGTCGTTGTCGCCGACGCGGATGATCGGGGCGACTCCGACTCCTTGAGCGGCGATCACGAGGTCGGTGGCGGATTCCTGGGAAATCGGGCCGTGCTCAGTGTCAATAATGCAAAAATCCATCCCGGAGTAGCCCAATGCATCCATCAATGGCACCGAAGGGATGATGACGAACGGCCCTACAACGGTCTCGCCCGCTTGAAGTTTCTTTTTAAGTCCGCCTCGAATGGACATTTGGTCACCTGCTTTGCTTGGAATTCAGACCACAATAAATGGCACGATGCTCTCGGCGGTGGTTATTCCGCCATGCATCGATTCTAAAGACACCTCTCGTTCCGTATCCGACGCGTATATCGACCATCTTCCCCTCGACAACGCAAAGAAATCGCCCATCCGAGCTCGTGAAGCATCTGTAATCAGGTCAATGGGACCAAAAATGCCCATGTCGATGGCGTCTTCGCTCCGCATGAGCGTGAATCTATCGCCCCATCTCTCTTGAAACAAGCCTTCAAACGCGGTTTTTGCACCCGGTTTGGTGTGGAAAAACAGCGTTCGCGGTTCTCCCGCAGGCACGCATGTCAGATGCTGACTCAAATGGTCAGAAGCGGTCAATGTCGTCCAGACCTCGCGCGGGCTATCCAAGTGACCGTGATCAGCGGTGACAATCAATCTCGCTTTGCCCTTCAGTGCGTTCCCAAGCGCCTCGACCAGCGCCGCAGCGCGATGTACCGCCGCTCTGGTGATAGGGTGTCGTTCGCCGTACGTGTGTGCGCTGCCGTCAACCTCCGTCCAATATACGTAAGTGAACGATTTTGAGTGTGCGTTAGCGATTGCGTCAAGGACGTGGTCAACAATCTGGGTGATGGAGTCGCCTTCTGTCGAGTATCCCGCCGTCTGGAGTTGTCCGTACATCTGCGTTGTGGTGGACGTGGCGAGGTCATTGTCGACGACGAAGGTAAAAGACCCTAGGTTGCGGTACGGTATCAGCGGAGCGAATAGGAGCTCGAGTGGGCTAAAACCAACTTCGTGCAGCGGCCGACCTGTTCGAGTGAGCCGCCACGGGAGCGGTTGGATCCTCTCTCCGAGACGCGGAATGTGTACATCCCAGCCCAAGTTTCCGTGAGTCCCTGGCCATCTGCCAGTCGCAAGGGACATCAGGTTGGGGCCGGTTGATGTTGGAATTGTCGAGCACATCGTCAGCGTGTTCTTTTGCCGCACATAGGCATCCGAAGGTAGTGTATCGACGAAGTTCATCCCGAATCCATCAACCAGAAAAAAGACAACATGGTCGGGTTGACCGATTACGTCTTCAAATGTCGCCGCCGCCGATTGCGTAGCGTCATCGAACTTGTCAGGCTCGAGAACACCGAGGGTTTTGCCCAGCGCGAAACCCAGCGCGGCGTGGTTCGGCGCATCATGCCCAGCAATGATGCCCTCAAATTCATCATCCAACGAAACGATGAGATCTAGTTTGTTGCTGACCAAGGAACAACTCGCCTGAAAATAGGATTCTGCCAAACTGACGACATTCCTCAAGAATAATCGGCAACCGAGTGAACGAAACCGCTTCGAGTCGTACCCTGAAATAATGCCAAACGCCAATGCAAAAGCGACGGTGATGTTTCTTGGCACCGGGACGTCGGAGGGAATTCCTCGGGTTACATGCTTGACGGCCGATCCACCGACTTGCCCGGTGTGCACCGATGCTATTCGCCCGGGGTCCAAGAATCGTCGTCGCAACACCGGGATCGTGATCCAACGCGAACAAACGGACGGACCGCCGATAAATATCCTGATCGACGCGGGAAAGTTCTTTTACCAGGCGGCTATCGAGTGGTTCCCGAAACATGCGATTCGCACGATCGACGCGGTCGTCTTGACGCACGCCCATGCCGATTCGGCAGGTGGTCTGGATGATTTGCGGGACTGGACGAATATGATGCGGTTTGCGAGCGGTGATGAACACGCGGCGTTGTTGGCGCGTGGACGAGATGCTCGGATCCCGATATTTCTGCGGGAACAAGACCTAGATATCGTGTCTAAGACCGCCTACTACTTGGTGGATCGGACGCAGATGACCAGCGGCGGAACCGTGGCGATTTTGGACTTTCAGACCTTCTGCGAGAAACCAATCGACATCTTCGGCACATCGGTAATTCCGTTACCAGTGCCGCATGGTCCTGATTATTCCTGTAACGGATACCGGATGGGTGACTTCGCATACATCTCGGACGCTTCCGAAATACCCGATAGCGTAATGGCCCAAATATCCGACGTGGACACATTGGTCATCGATGCCTTGAGGACCAAACGCACGCACGGTTCGCACCTGACCATGGAGCAAGCGGTCGAGTACGCGAAGATCATTCGGCCCCGGCGAACTTTCTTGACCGACGCCGCGCACGGAATCGATCACTACGCAATGAATGCCCGGTTGCGCGATCCCAAATTCAGCGACGGCCTAGATATCCAATACGCCTACGACGGGATGAGCATCGAGATTGTCGCGGGTTGAGACGCGATTCATCGAATCACGATGTATCGCTCTTCGATGATTTTTTGAAATTCTGGCGACGTGTTGTGCCAATCGTGGACATCTACTCGAATTGGTAAGTCCGATTCGTCGAAAGCGTTTCTAAGCTCCATGAGTTGAGTGCGGTCGAGTTTCGTGCTTCCGACAATTGAGATGTCGAGATCAGAGTATTTCGCGGCATCTCCCTTGACCCTCGATCCGTAGGCTCGTACTTCGCAATCTGGAAAGTACCGGGCCAGCAACGAATCGACCATCGCGCGATATTCGGGCTGCAAATCAAGCATTGCGCGCCTCTAGGGTAACGAGAAGTGCCCTCGCATCTTCGATGAATTGTGGAACAGCGTCGTTCACCATGGTCAACAACTCTTCATCGTAACGATGTGAGGTACGGTTCCGCTCTTCATGGTATGTGAACCATCGTTCGACGCCGTCAATCAACTCGCGTTCGCCCGCGATGCGGTAAAGATCCTTTCTCGAAACGCTTCTGATCTCTCTACCGTGATTCTCGCGTAACCATCGTTCAATCAAGGCTCGGCATATCTCGTACGTGAATTCGAAGTGTTGGATTACGCCAGACATCATCGTGTTTTGTGCGATTTCGTCCAACGCACCCATCAATGAGTCGTCCTGAACCCGTTCCAAACTGCCTTCAAGAGCGTTCAACGCCCGCTCCAAGTTGTCAATTCTTAATGACATCCATCGCCCCGTGGGCTGCTTCGTTATTCAGATCCATCTCGCTCAGCACGGTATTGCGCGATCACTGCGTCATCCGGTGGGTAGTATTTCCCAGGGGTAAGGTTTTCACGGTCGAGACGGGCTCGTATCCACTCTTCGAGGTCGTCGTATTCGATAGCTTTTTGGGCGATGTCTGGGGCGACGACGCGCGGGATGCAGACTACGCCGTCATCGTCCGCAACGATGTAGTCTCCGGGTTTGACGAGGACGCCGTCGCAGTTGATGGCGTCGTTAGTGGAGTACGGGGTGCCAACGCGAGTGCCTAGGTTAGAAGTCTTGTCATACCCGTACAGAGCGATCCCGTAGTCTTTGACCGTGTGCATGTCACGGATGCCGCCATCGCATACTAAGCCGTCGATGCCGCGCTGCTTCAAGCGGAGGAACTTGATGTCACCGCCGATCGACATCAACTTGGTTCGCATCGATTCCATAACGATGACATCACCCGGACCACCGAGTTCGAATGCTGCGTATTCGGGAGATTCTTCGCCACCCGGTTTTTCGGCCATGAGATCGGGCCGGGCGGGAAGAAAGCGAACGGTAACGGCGCGGGCGACGAGTCGGACACCGGGATTCATCGTTCGGATATGCGGCATGTACACATAGCGCGGGTCATGTCCGTTGCGGGCGAGGATGTCGACTACCGCGGTTGAGTTGACCGTCTTTAGTTGTTCGATCGTTGCCGAATCGAGTACGTGATCGGGGGTTGGTTGGATGATCGCCAAGGGTTATAGGCTCCCAGAGAGTTAACTTAAGGGTTCGCAGGTTTAGATTTTAGATTTGTCATCGGGATTCGGTGCGTGTTCGATCTGTCAGTCACTAGGATCAAACTCCTCACTTTCGTCCGCTAACGCGCCGAAGTTCGTGATACCGACTTCACCTTCAGGGAACTCGGCGGTGATCTTGAGCCTGCCGCCCACCGCCTCAATGTAGGAGCGCAGGCTAGAGACGTAGGCGTCTGTCCGTTGCTCCATCTTGGAGACAGCAGGTTGATTGACGTTTAACGCCTCCGCAAGATCTTGTTGAGTCAAGGATCGAGCGCGGCGCAGTTCGTGCAGCGGCATCTCGGCGATCACCTTGTTTGTCATCTCGTCGATGCGACGGCGCCGTTCGGGCGAGAATTCTTTTGTCAGTTCTTTCCAAGGTTTGTGGCCGGCCATCAGATCAGCCCTTCCTTCCGGATTGCTTTCAAATGTTCGTCATACAAACGATCGGCGATCGGAACATACTCGTCGTAGAAACGATCGTTCCCGGTCTTGTCTCCCCCGATCAGGAGGATAGCTGTCCTCCTCGGATCAAATTAACAGCTCGACGCTTGCGCTGAGCGAATCTTGCTGTCGTTCGGTCAGGCCGTGCCACCAGTCTTCGAAATCGTTCGTGAATTCAACCGTCCAAGACATGATTGATCATATTCCTTAAAAGGAATAGTCGTCAAGTGGAATGACGAAGATTCCTGGTCGAAAGTTTTGGTTCAATTTCACTAGGACCGCCATTCGGCGGCAAAGCGTTGCACCAGACGGGCGATATTCTTCGCTCCGAGGACGAAGTCGTCAACGGTGATGTTCTCGTTTGGGGCGTGGATTTTATGGGTCGGATGGTCGATGCCGGCTGATGTTACAGGGATGCCGAGGACTCCGCCGAAGTCGTACATGGGTCCAGAGCCAGCCATCGTCGGGTAGATGACGGCTTGCTTGCCGTAGGTCTCTTCGGAGGTTTCGATGGCCATTCGCGCCCATTTGGAGGACATGTCGGTTCGGAAAGGATGGACGCCGCTGATCAGATTAAGGTCGACGTTTTCGAATCCGTGACGATCCAGGTGACGGCGGAACTTGGCGAAGATATCGTCGGGACGCATGTCTGGGACGAGCCTGAAGTCCATTTTGGCGGTGGCTTTTGCAGGCAAAACGGTCTTCATGCCTTGACCTTGATATCCCGCATCGAGACCAGCGACATTTGCGGTGGGCATGAAGAGATGTTTGCGTGGGAGGTCTTCGGAGCCGAGTCCGGCGACGAACGAGGCGTTGCCGAACGTCTCACGCCACTCATCGGAGTCGTCTGGCAAGTTGGCGAGCGCACGATCTTCTTCGGCGGTCGATTCGCGGATGTCGTCGTAGAAGCCGTCGATCAGGATGCGGTCGTCGGAAGGGTCTTTGACGGAGTTGAGCGCGTTGATGAGAGACCACGCGGCTGACGGAAGAACGGTTGCGTACGACGAGTGAGCGTCGCCGTTCAGTAACGCCACCGAGAGTTCGACCGCAAGCACGCCCTTTAGGCCTAGGTAGATGAGGGGTCGATTTTGAGCGTTTCGACCTCCGCCCTCCCAGATGCAAGCGTCGGCTGCGAGCTTGTCCGCGTGCTCGACTATCAATCCTGGGAGATTCGGCGATCCAGACTCCTCTTCGCCCTCGGCGAAAATCTTGATGTTGCACGGCAGCCCACCCCATTCATCCCGGAAAGCGTTGATGACGGCGAGACGTGCGGCGATATTGCCTTTGTCGTCGGACATCCCGCGGCCGTAGAGGCGGTCGTCTTTTCGTGTTGGTTCGAACGGGTCGGTTTCCCAGAGTTCGATGGGATCACTCGGCTGAACGTCGTAGTGGACGTAGAGCATCAACGTTGGCGGGTCGTCGGGTGGATTGTCGATGCCCGCGAGATTCTGAGCGCGGTGGAATGCTTCTTTGTCAGCTGGGGCATAGCCGTATACGGATGGCAATCCATCGTTGGGTGCTTCGAGGATCTGGGCATCGAATCCGTGTTCGGTAAAGATTTCGGCGACGAGGGGCGGGGCGCGGTCGAAGCCTAGGCGTTGTGCAGAGACACTAGGTTGTCGGACTAGCGTGAAAAGGGTTTCCAACGAGCGATCGACGTTATCTTCGATATGTTGGAGGACTGATTCCATATTGGTAGCTCCTGCGCTGTGACGAATGGGTTTCCTATTGCTCGGCGGCACCGGGCATGCCAGGTTCTAGCGGTACGGATTCCGGCGGCACGCCACCCGCAAGGAAACCGCCGTCAACTGTGATTGTTTGGCCGTTCACATAGTCCCCAAGGTCCGAGGCGAGGAACAGGCAGGCGTTGGCGATGTCGCGAGGGACTCCGCCGCGGCGGTTGGGGATGTAGTCGCGCGCATAGTCGACATAGCCTTCGAGTTGGCCACGAGTGTGCTCTAGCTCCGGCGAGAGTACACGGCTGTCGATGTAGCCGGGTGCAACGCAGTTGGAGGTGATGCCAGTACCTGCGAGGTCCACAGCCATGCTGATAGCCATGCGATTGAGGCCGGCTTTGACGATGCCGTAGACCGTGTCTTGGGGCCACGCGCGATAGCTGTGGACGCTGGAGATGGAGATGATGCGCCCGCCACTGCCCTGTCTGATCATCTCCTTCACGGCGCGCTGCGAACAGAAGAGATATCCCTTGAGCGCGTGTCCGACTAGGAAGTCCCAGAAGTCTTCGGTGATTTCGGTGAAGTGCGGGTCAGCGGATGCGACGGCGTTGTTGACTAGGATGTCGATCTGGCCGTGGGTCGCAATGAAGTCGTCGAACATGCGGGTGCGATCATAGGCGCTTCCGACATCCGCTTGGTGCGAGGTTGCGACGCGTCCCATCGCTTCGATCTCAGCGACGATGTTGTCGGCATTTTCGTCGCGTTCGATGTCGTTGATGCCGACATCGGCGCCGTTTTCGGCGAAGACACGTGCGATTCCGGCACCAATACCTCGCCGGGAGCCGGTAATTAGAGCTTTCTTGCCTTGCAGTAGATCCATAGTTGCGTTATCTCCTTGACTCGAAGAACGATGCCTGGCGAATGAGTTCGTTATTGCGTTGAAGCCAACTTTAACGCCAATTCGATTGCCATTTGGACATCGGGCAAGCGGTAGTCGCCTTCTCCATCGATGTCGGCGGCCAACCGGGAGAATAGAATGGTGGCCTCTGTAACGGGAATGCCGGTGGCTTTATGGACGGCGTAGGCATATGCCCCAAGTTGCGGGATGTAAGGCTCTGCCATTTCGGAGATCGAACGATTGAAGGACCGGTCAGTCTTGAAGTCGGCGATTCCGAGCGTGCCGTCGGGTCGGCGATAGATGAGGTCGACTCGGCCTTCGATGGTTTTCACCTCTGCGTCGGGCGTGTTTATGGCAACGGCGACTGGGGTTTCGATCCAGACATCTCTGGGTTTTAGCGATGACGCGTGTTGAAGTAGCGGCATCCGAATCGTCGCGGATGTGAGGCTTGCCACCTCGTCGGCGTTTTCGATTACACCGTGTCTTTCTGCTTCGCTCCGGGCGATCTGCTCGACGTTGGGATTCTGGGATTCCAGAACACGTTGAATGGCCGCGTGCACGGCGCTACCGATGTTGGTTGCGGCGCGGCCCCGACCTGCGAGGTCGCTCTCATAACGAGCAGTGAAATCATCTGGTTTTACGGCAGATTCAGGGACTTCTGCATCGGCTCCCGTTTTGATGCTGCTTGGGGAGATCCACGGACGGGTGGATGCGGTTGCGAGCGTGTTCTGGTGATTCAGTGACCAAGATTCGCGATCTTCGAACCGGTGCGTCGTTTCGGATTCTTGGTTGGGCGGTTGGTGTTTGTACTGGAGAGACTGCCACTCTGGCGGGACCGGTGACCATAGTGACGAATCTTCGCCGCCAACGTATTCATCGATCTTTGCTGCGTTTGTTTTGCGGTCGGTTTGCTTGCGGTTTCGACTCACGAACAGGTGGTCACGAGCACGAGTTGCAGCGACGTAGACGAGGCGGGTTTTCTCCAAGGCATCGGCGGCTTTGTCTTTGTCTCGGAGTTCTTGGTAATTGCCCACGCGGAAGTCAATGCCTCCGCCTAGATTGATTCCGATGTTGGCTTCGGCATCGACCTTGGAATCGTCGATCAGAAGCGTTGGATTGTCGTTCGACTCTCCGCTGGCCAAGTCTGCGAGGATGACGATGGGGAATTCGAGGCCCTTAGCGGCGTGCATCGTCATTAGGCGGATCTTGCCTTGATCGAACTCGTGGGCCGGTTGTTCACGGATATCTTGGTCAGCGTCTTTGTATTGGTTGAAACGATTGATGCAGTCCCGCAAAGACGTTGCGCCTTCTTCGCTGAAGTTTCTGGCGAGTTCGACTACAAGGTCTAGGCGGCGTAGACCCGGTTCGGGGTCGGGTTCGAGGAACATCAACTCTCGGGTTTGGCGTTCTCGGATGAGTTGCTCGATCAGGATCGCAGGTTGGAGGTTGTGGCTTAGAGCGTTGAAATGCCTGAGTAATTCCATGGCTCTTCGGATCGGCTCAGTGTCGTCAGAAAGATCGGGTAGGTCCGCCGTACAGCTGAATTTGCCGTTTGCGTTTGCCCATGCGAACAGGTCTTGGTCGTTGCATCCGAAGAAGATCGATTTCAGGGCTCCGACGGTCGCCGGTTGATCCGATGGATCGTCGATGGCTTTGAGGCAGTTGAGTATGTCTCTGAATTCTTGCGTATCGAGAACAGCCGAACCGCCGATCAACGCGGAGAACGGGACGCCGAGATTTTCGAGTTCATTCTTGTATAGGTTCCAGTTCGATCGGGCGCGAGTCAGTATGGTGAGGTCACCAGCGTGTGATGGGCGTTCTTGGTTGTCTTTCTGGCGATCCCTGACGCTGAGTTGTCCTGCACAGACGGCACGGGCAATTGTGGCGACTTCCTTGGCGTCGAACTCGCGAATCGTGCCAACGTTGATCCCTTTTTCGTCGTTCGGTTTGCCAAAGTGGAATACGGCACCAAAGTCATCGCGTGTGGCGGTATCGCCGGCTTGTTTTAGGCGGATGTAGTCGGCTTGGTCGGGTTCGGCGGACATCCATTTGCCGAAGGTGTGGTTCACCCATTCGATTATGGGCCGCGTTGATCGGCGGTTCTCGGTCAGCGTGAGATACCTACCACCTGACGCGGTGATGTCGTCTTTGACGGATTGGCTCACGGTTACCTCGGCTCCTCGGAAGCCGTATATCGATTGTTTCGGGTCGCCGACGATGAAGAGCGCACCCGGCCGAATTTTGGTTTCGCCTGGCGGTACTGTGAGGAGCCGAACGAGGCGTACCTGGTCGGGGTCGGTGTCCTGAAACTCATCGACGAGAACGTACCTGTATCGGTCTTGGATGCTCCGCCGGATGTCGCCGCGTTTATCAAGTAAATCGATGAGCCAGACGAGCGTATCATAGTAAGAGACGGTTCCGGCGCGTCTGCGTTCTTGGACGATGGCATTGACGAAGCGAATCGCGTCATTGGTCAATTTTGCGGCGGCATGTGTGCGCGCTACGGTGATTGCATCTGTGATCGCGTCGACGAGCGCATTTATCGCCTCAAGTGCGGCATCTTTTCCGGATTTGCCGCCCCAGTTGCCTGGAGTGCCCAAATTGCCAAATTTGATGTTGGGCCAGGTAATGAGAAGCTCTTCAGCTTCGATCTCGGTTTTGACTTCGCTGCCTTCGACGTAGTTTGTGTACCAATCGAGCGCCTTTTCGAATTTCACGAAGAGTTTGTCATCTGGATCGGGGCACGAATTACCGATGATGCGAATGTTTTCGAACTCGGATTGGAGATTACGTAGGACTGTTAGAGCTGAGCGTGGAGGTGAATCGAATTCTGCGATTTGCAATTGGGCGTGTTTTTCGTTTAACGATTTGGCCAAGTCTCGAAGCTTGGTGAAGGGTTTAGTTAGATCCAATCGGAAGGCGGAGTATAGCGTGTCGGCGAAGGTTTCGTTGGATTCGAGTTGTTCGACGGACCACGTTTGCCACCGCTCTAGGAACATCTGAAGTTGCGAGAAGCCGTCCTGGATTTCGATCGCTGGCGGCAGGTTGGCATCGAGAGGATGGTCTTGCAAGACGGAGTAGACGAGGGAATCTATGGTCTGAAAGGCGGCGGTATCGATGCCTTCGAGGGCTTTGGCGACGTGTTCGTTTTGGGGATTTTCGGCGCGAAGATTTTCGAGTTCGCCCCTGATGCGTGACCGGAGTTCCGCCGCGGCAGCGCGTGTAAAGGTGATCGCTATGATCTGGTCAATGGGTGTGCCGCGCTTCAGCAGTGCGGTGATGCGTTGTACGAGCGAGTGCGTCTTGCCGGTGCCCGCCCCTGCTTCGACGTAGATGCTGGATTCTAGATCAGTGGTGATCACCGACAACGCGTCGGCATCGGTCATCGAGGTTGGGGAGACCAAAGATGTAGGGGCGGTCAATGTCACTTTTTGGGTTTCTCGGCGAGAGTCACGTAGTCT
Source organism: uncultured Dehalococcoidia bacterium (assembly GCA_951812795.1). Classification (GTDB taxonomy): domain Bacteria; phylum Chloroflexota; class Dehalococcoidia; order Lucifugimonadales; family Lucifugimonadaceae; genus Bin127. Next base: position 146,242 of record OX638325.1, on the reverse strand, counting down.
TGGAGTACGGACGCCGTTTTTTTTCGGTTCCACTCGGTCAATCTGTTGGAGCTGCAGACCGTGTCGTAAGCGCAGAAATTGCAGTTTTTCCAGGATTTGACTTCGCCGTAGCTCAGGCGATCGCCGGGTCTGGCGGGGAAGGAACCGGCTCGGATTCCGCCCATGATAGTGGCGACGACAGGGCGAAATTCCTTCATCGCGCTTTCGAAGGATGCGTAGTTTTTGGGACGGAATTCATCGGCTCCTGAGAGGAAGACGAACCAATAGGCCGCGTCGATATCGATGGAACCGCCGAGAATCTCGAACGCGGCCTTCGAGTAGATGGGAAGTTGCAGCTTGCGCCCGGCATCGGTGACATCTTTGTCGATATCGCTGTAGCTAGTTCTCCCAGTTTTGAAATCTAGAACCCTTGCTCGCTCTCGGTTAAGAGATATGGCGATGAGGTCGATCTGCCCTCGAAGTTTGATCGTGAAACCGTCATCGAGTTCCACTTGGCCGTAATCGTCTTCCCTACCGAACGATTGTTCGGTCATGAACTCAGCGTCGTAACCGACCAACTTCTGTAGGCCGGTGCGGTGCCAAGTTTCGAGCTCCTGCAGGAGTTTCACCTTCTCCAGTTCGAAGATTGAGTTGAATCCGATGAATTCTTCGGTCTGGAAGCGGTCGATTTCGGCAATTGCGACTTCTCGGAGGGCTTGCTGGCCTTGAACGGTGAGATCGACACCATGGAGTTCAAGGTAGTTTTCGAGGATTTTGTGGACGAGAGTTCCGCGGTCGAGCGCAGAGAGTTCGAGTGACTCTTCGGGATCGACTCTCTCTGTTACTCTCAGTTCGTTTGCCAAGAAGAATCGATACGGGCATGTTGCGTAGTTTTCGAGAGCGGTCGCGGATGTGCGCCATTCCGACATGGTGTTGACGAGGGATGTGCCGACGCCTCCGTCGAAAGGTCCGAAAACGCCGCTGCGTCTCGCTTGCGCGACGGCGTGGCCTGCTCTGAGCGGTTCGGAGGAAGGTTGACGCAGGATTTGGCTTCGAGTTGATTCTGATTGAGATTGGATCGCGACGTCTAGTAGGTCAAATTCGTAAGTTGAGGCCGGGACATGATTGCGCGAATGGAATTCGGCCAGCGGGACAACTGATTCGGCAAGTTGGCTTTCCGGGTCCATCAGTGACTTGACGGGGATGTTTGTCTGCCCGTTGGCTTTCTGGACTTCGTCAACGAACCACGGTGACGGGTAAGATTCGTTGGTGGTGCCCGTGATGGCTTTGTTCCAATAGAAATGGTTGATAGGCGCACTGGAGCGTGCCATCTGGAACATAGCTCGTTCGAGTTCGAGTTGTTTCGCTCGGGTTAGAACCCTTTCGCAGTTTGGGTCGAGAACCTGTCGCAGGTGGTCCGAGAGCAACGGATCTGTTCTACCCGGTCCCGGCAATACGCCTTCGGACATGCCGAGGATGTGGATTGTTTTGAACGCGTTGGCGGTGCCAGCGTTAAGCGGTGCGACGAGGACGGATTTTCCCCAACCGGATGATGCGCCGACTCTTTTGCGAAGGAGACGTTGGACGGTGCGTGAAAACTTGCCGCGATCGACGTGGGATTGGCTGACGGCGTCGAGTTGGCCGATCTGGGTGAGCCCTTCATGGACCTGGTCGAGTCCATCGATGTCGTCATCGTTAGGTGCCAGGTAGGTCTCGATGACCTTGCGCATCCACTCCGACCATCCTGACCAACTGATTATGTCTTGCGTGTCGGCAATGTCTGCCAGGTCGTTGATGAATCGTTTTAGAAAACGGGCGTTTCGCGCGGTGTCTTTCAGGGATTCAGGATCGGTTTTGTCGGTTCCTTCGTCGGCGCCGGATTCGATTCGGCGGGCGCGACGATCCAAGCTTCTTGCGTAACGGTCGAGTGCGTTCTCCCAATCGCTCTGGTCCGTGAAGCGTGAAATCTTGGCGTCTCGAGTTGCGATTTCCCAAAGAACTGAAGGGACGCGAGAATTTGTGATCGGGTAAACAACCGGCGATGTGCTTGTCCAAGCCGCGAAGGATTGGCGGCGCATACCGTCGGAGAGCATTGCGATGAAACTAGAGACGAATCTGCCCGCGGGGGTTCCGGCGAGGGTCTTGGTGGATGGGCCACAGTTCGGGATCTCTGCGAAATCGAGTGCGTCTTTGATACGTGATGCGTAATCGGCAGATGGATAGAAGACGGCGATCTGTCCAAACTTGATCCCGTTGCGGGCGTCAGCCATGATGTTGCGGATCAATGCTCTGGGTTCGTCGACAGTCCCTGCGGCCGAGTAGAACCGAACGTTTCGTTCCGTTGGAGCACCATTTGTAACGGCACTGGTTTCGGCGAGGATCGATACAGTATCGGCGTTCGGTAGTGTCTGGAGGGTTTCCCACAACACGGTGTGAACATCGGGCGGCACGGGAGCGCGAAGCAGAATGATGTCGGGTGCGAGAATCTTGGACACGAACCCTGGTTCGTCTGCGGCAATATTCGCGGCGATTCGCGATTTCTCGGCGGGGGTCATGTAACATTCAGCATCCAACTTGAATCGGCGATGTATGTCGCTGAGTTGGCGATACAGAGGTAAGTTGGTGATGGCGACGATTCGTTTGAGTGCGTTATCGGCACCGGAGTCGAGAAGGTCGAGTTGTTGAATGGTGCGTTGGACCGCCGCGATGGTGGATTCGTTCTCGGTGTGTTCGCTTAGAGGGCCGTCGATGCTAAGGTTTCCGATGGCATTGTGGACGAGCTCAAAGCCAATCAGGTCGGACAGGGTTGGTTTGTCTGGTCGATCGATGGATGCGTCGAACAAGATGTCGGCAACATCGTCGATGCGCATGAATTCGACGTTGAAGAGGCCCCTACCGTTGTTTCGACAGATATTGTCTGTGACTGCTCGTTTGAGGAAGAATGCTGAGTAGCTGGAAGGTGTGACGACGAGGATTTTCGAAAGAGAAGTGCGAGCTCGGATTTTTTGGATGATGTTTGAAAGGTGGGCAACTAACGGTTCGCCGTTAGCGCTGGTAGAGGTCTGTGCGTGATTTCTAAGTTGGTCAGCCATAGACGTTAAGTGGCGCCCCCGGTGAGGATCGAACTCACGCACCCGGCTTCGGAGGCCGGTGCTCTATCCACTGAGCTACGGGGGCGGGTTTGAGCGCTAAATGATATACGGCGAAGCGTTCAATTTCGAACGCCGTGCATCAATGGGCTCGGACAGTCGGGCGTCTACGTTTTCGGGTATTCCCGAATGCACGGACGAGGAATATCGGAGCGATGATAGTAGTAACCACCGTCATGACGATTGCCACCGTGAATATGTCGCGGTCGATAATTCCGCTGGCGCGGCCAATCTCGGCGACGATCAGTGCGACTTCGCCTCGGGGCAACATTCCTAGGCCGATACGCCAAGCTCGGCGTTTGCCAAATCCGATAGCCATGACGGGTAGACCGGCTCCTGCCACTTTGGAAATGATTGCTACGAAGGTGACAACCAACGCAAACAACGATAGCTGGAGGAGATTGTCTGATTCCCAGACTGCCGTTAGATCAACTTGCATGCCGATTATGCAGAAGAAGACCGGGATCAAAACGCTGCCGCCGTTGCGGATGGCGAAGATGGTGTACTCCTTCAGCACCGTTGCCGACAGCGCCAAACCCATCGAGAATGCGCCGATGATCATGGCCAGTCCGAAGTAGACTTCGGCAACGCTCGCAGCGATGAATGCGAGAGTAATGGCGAGCACCAACGTCGCGCCATCAGATTTGAACCACATCGTCATTCTTGAAATGCGGTTGGCCAGAAGGCTTCCGATCAGTGTCAATCCGAGCCAGAAACCGACGGCTTTGACGATCAACAAGGCAACCGAAGATCCTGAAACTGAACCATCTGCTTCGATTCCGACGACGATTGCTACGAGGACGATTCCAAGGACGTCGTCGACCACCGCAGCGGCCAATATGATGACCCCTTCAATAGAGTCGAGCCGACTGATGTCCCCGAGCACTCGTGCGGTAATTCCGACGGAGGTCGCGGTCAGGATCGCGCCGACAAACAATGCCGGTATCGCTTCTTCGATTGAGTCGAAATTGGCGTATCCGAACCACAATGTGACCATTGCCCCCAGTGCAAACGGGAATATCACGCCACCTAGGGCGACAACAGTCGCTGGGCGTATGAATTTTAGGAACTGCTTGCGGTCAGTCTCGAGTCCGGCTTCAAACAGCAGCAATACGGCGCCGAGTTGTCCCACGAAGTAGAGGGTGAAGGGAATCGCGGGTTCGACCACATCGCTGGCATGAGTTGCTGATTCAGCGATGAAGGGACCGACTTCGTGGAAGACCGGGCCGATCCTGTCGAAAAAGCGCATCCCCCCTAGCGCGCTGGGTCCAATAAGGATTCCGACACCTAGTTCGCCGATGAGCGCCGGAATTTTGAGGTATCGCTCAGCGATCTCGCCACCTACCTTAGCGGCGACGAGGATGATCGCGAGCATGATAATCAGCTCAGCGGATAAGTAAAGTAACGATTCTCCGTGCAATTGTCGATGCTTTGTGAGGTCTTAGGCTCGGTTTCTAACGGCAATCAGGAGGCACGACGCATACAGACTTGACTCGAATTCCTTGCCAAACTGAGATTCTACATCTGAGATGATTCGCTCGGTTCGATTGCCGCGCGGAACACTTTCACCGGTCGCAAACGGCCAGTCGCTAGATTGTGGTACCCCAAACCCAATAACTCATCGGTGTTTCCGTATACGCGTACTTTCACTTCACCAGATTCGGACGATGTCTGATCGACATCCGTCTCCATTCCGTGTGTAAACGCTGCCGCCTGTAGGTCTCCGACGCATATCGCATCGAAGTGTTTCAACACATAGTCTGGTTTTAGCAAATGACGCGCCCACGAGTCATCGGCTGCGCCTGCGGTTAATTCGTCAATTGAGATGGAATCTTCGATATCGAACACCCCTGCCCTTTCTCGACGAAGCGATGTCATATGTGCGCCGCAACCCAAGATTTGACCGAGGTCATGTGCGAGGCTCCGCGCGTAGAAGCCGCTGCCACATTCGATTCGCAACTTGAAATCTGGCGGATGCCATTCGCTCAACGTCAACGATTTTACGTTTACCCTCCTTGGTTCGCGCGGGACGATTTTGCCTTGCCGAGCAAGTTTGTATAAAGGTTGCCCCTTTATTTTGATTGCGCTGTACATCGGCGGAATCTGTTCGATTTCACCGTCAAATCCATTCATTGCCGAATTGACATGAGACAACGAGACTCCGCGATGATCGTGTTGATCAATGGTTTTGCCTTCTGAGTCGTAGGTGTCCGTGGTGACGCCGAGGCGCACGGACATGAGATAGGTTTTATCTCCGGACAACACGTACTGGGACAGACGCGTTGCGTTGCCGACGCAGATTGGCAACACTCCGGTAGCGATCGGGTCCAATGTGCCGCCGTGACCGATCTTTATTCGGCGCTTGCGCAGCTGGAATGCGGATCGTAACTTCGCTACGACGTCTGAGGAAGTCCAATCTCCAGGTTTGTCGACATTCAGAAATCCGCCTATCGGGCTGATTGGATTCTGCATATCGGAGAGGCGGCTGTGGTTCCTTCAACGGCTCGATGAAACATCTGAAATCAGATCAATCATGATCTGACCGTCTTGGAGCGACGTGTCAAGTACGAATTCGATCTTTGGCGTCCGGCGCATCTGCGCCCGGGCACTCAACTCGCGCCGGATGAACGCGGTACGTCTTTCGAGATACTCGACCGTGGCACGCGGTCCTGAATCTGATGCGTAGACACTTACGGCAACCCTAGCGGTTGTCAATCGTGTGTCGCACGTAACATCCATTACGGAAACCATGCCGGGCGGTCGCAACTCTTCCTGGATGATCTCCCCTACGATTCGCTGCACGTTTTTTTCTACGCGCTCGATTCTTCTTGTCATGCCTGAGCGTGACTCATGGCTGATGGTCGACCAGAGCTGATCATCTATCGATTCTGAACCGCCTGCATCTCGTAGCAGGTGATGATGTCGCCTGGTTCGTATTCGTGGAAGCCGTCAAGCACGATACCGCCTTCGTAATTGGTGGCGATCTCTCTGACGTTTTCGTCGAAATGCCGCATTGACGAGACCGCACCTTCGAAAATCTCGTCGCCACGTCGCGTCACCGTCATTCGGGCGTTGCGACGCATCAAGCCGGAGTTCACCCGGACACCGGCGATACGTTCTCGCCGACCATGCGGGAACACCTCCAACACGGTTGCGCGGCCAAGGACAACTTCCTGTTGCTCGGGTTCAGTAAGGCGGGAAGCCGCCTGCTTCACGTCATCGATCATCGTATAGATGATGTCGTATGTCCTGATCGGGACACCTTCTTGATTGGCTAACCTGGAGGCCGCCGGTTCAACCGTTGTTTCGAAACCTACGATCATGGCATCAGACGCTGATGCGAGCATTACGTCCGACTCTGAAATCGGGCCGGTCGCGGCGTGCAGCAGCTTGACTTGAACATCCGGTGACGACAAGCCGTCGACGGCGCGGCGGACGGCATCGATAGTACCCTGTGCGCCGGTCTTGGCGACCAGATTGAATTCCTCAGCGTCGTAACTCTGTCGGTGCCTAAGGACCTCTGCGACAGTCGACGGACGACCTGACTCGTGACGCCGGTTTTCTTGCCGAAGACGAGTGTCGATTCGTTGACGCGCTTCCCTCTCGTCGTCTACGACTTCAAATTGTTGACCCGACTCCGGAACACCGTTCAGTCCCAAGATTTCGATCGGAACCGAAGGTCCCGCTTCTGTGATTACATTTCCAAACCCATCAACCATCCGTCGCACGTGACCAAACTTGTCGCCGGCGACCACAGTGTCGCCGATGCGAACGGTGCCAGATCGAACGATCACGGTCGCAACTGGACCGCGGAACCGGTCAAGGGAAGCCTCGACAACGACGCCGATGGCATCTCGCTCGGGGTCGGCTGTAAACTCGGACACTTCCGACAACAGCAGCAACGAATCAATCAGATCTGAAACGCCTTCGCCTTTGAGCGCGGACACCGGCACGGAAAGTACTTCGCCGCCGAGTTCTTCGACGATCAGGTCGTGTTCGAGCAACTCCGTCGTAACTCGCGTCCTGTCTGCTCCTGGAAGATCGATCTTGTTAACGGCGATGATGATCGGAACTTGCGCTGCTTTGGCGTGATTGATCGCTTCAATCGTTTGCGGCATCACTCCATCGTCGGCGGCAACGACGATCACCGCGATATCGGTGGCCTGTGCCCCACGTGCTCGCATCGCCGTAAATGCTTCATGTCCAGGCGTGTCGATGAACGTTATCAACTGTCCATCGTGGTCGATCTGGTACGCCCCAATGCTTTGAGTTATTCCGCCTGCTTCAGCATCAACGACATTCGTGCCGCGGATAGCGTCGAGCAACGTTGTCTTTCCGTGATCGACGTGACCCATCACCGCGACGACGGCGGGACGGGGCTCGACCTTGCCAGCTTCATCATCAACACCGACACGATCCGAGGCTTCTGATTCCTCGATGTCGGCCGGTTTGCGAACTCGGACACCGAGACGAACCGCCACTGTCGCAGCCACTTCAAAATCCACCGAGTCGTTCATGGCAACCATCATGTTGAGGCGCATGAGTTCTTTAATGATCTCGATTGGCGACCTTCGGATAACTTCCGAAAGTTCCGCCACGCTGATCTCGGCCGGGAGATCTACGGGCCCGGCAAACTTCACTACCTCGCGCCGTTGCGCAGGCCGATCAGGCGACCCGTTGCTAGTACGGCGGCGGCCACCGCCGCGTCGTTGACGTGTTCTTGGTGATCTTGCCATTAGCTCTTTCTCGAATCCCGTCCCGATACCACACTACTCGGACATTATCCGCACCGACAGATTCTCGACAAATTCCGCGGAGAGGTCCGTTTGTAGTTTCAGTGCTCTCTTTATCTTATCGTTAATTCGGCGCGGTTCGAGCTTCATCGCTTTCATGCATACGTAACACCCTCTGCCGGATATCCTGCTACGCTCGTCGATGCACACCGAATCATCATCCTTGCGCACGATCCGGATCAACTGATGTTTCGGGCGTTTGTCTCCGCAAAGAACGCAGGTCCGTATTGGCACATGCCGATTGTTCGGCATATGTTCACCCCCGTCTGCGGTTCGGTCAGCGTCGGTTTCTGCGCGAACTGCCGCCACGTCTACGACCGCCACCGCGACGGCCTTCTTCATCACGATACCCGGAGATGTCCTCGGCGAACCGCAGACCCGATTCGCTCGTGTCAGTGACGACTTCAACTTCGCTGGGCAACATCCAAAGATCGTCGGAATCGATGTCCTGTTCCAATGCTTCCAACTCAGCAGCTGCACGCTCGGCTTCGGCGCGCTCTTGCTCCTCGATTTCGAGTTCCTTAAGCTTCTCCTCCAATTCGAGGAGTTCGAGATCGAGGTCTTCCTCCGCCGGCCCCGTGACCGATGGCGGCGGTTCAGGCCGCTGTACATTCGGAACAAACAATGCGGGCATCAACGGCGCTGGCGGTGTTTCTTCCTCGAAAACAACCGGGTCTTCGGTGGTTGGCGATATCTCGTCTTCAACGACCTCCTCGTCGTCAGTCAGCTCAACGGCAATCTCCGCAACGGATTCTTCTTCGATTTCCGGCACTGCTGTTTCTGCTTGGTCGAGAGCGACGACCATCTCCGATTCGGGTTCGGATTGCTCCACCTCTTCTGATTCCGGGACGTACAGAACCGGAGTGACTTCAACGGGATCAGGTTCGGCGAGGGATTCGGCAACAGGTTCGGATTCTGCTTCGGTCTCGACGTCTGCGATCGCTGCTTCTTCGATTTCGCTGAGTCGTTGCCGCTCTTCAGCTTCTGCAGCGACTCGTTCCGCGATTTCGGCTTCGAGGGCTAACCTCGCTGCTTCACCTTCAGCGGCCAGTTGCGCCTCATCTGCCTCTCGTTGACGCTGTCGTTCGATCAGCTCCTCAGCGTAAGCTGCGGAACCCTTGATGTCGATGCGAAAACCGGAAAGGCGGGTCGCCAGTGAAACATTTTGGCCATCTTTGCCAATCGCAAGCGACAGTTGGTTTTCTGGGACGATTACCTCGACGGTATCGTCGTCGACAACGACCACATCCTCGACCTGCGCCGGACCCAGTGAATTTGCGATAAAGACGGAAGGGTCGTCACTCCATTCCAAGATGTCGATCTTCTCGCCCATCAATTCGGTGACGATGTTTTGTATGCGGATACCGCGAAGACCGACGCAGGCACCTATAGGGTCAATATCGTGTTTGTTCGAGTAAACGGCGATCTTGCTCCGGGCTCCGGCCTGTCTCGCGATGGACTTGATTTCGACGAGACCAGACTTTACTTCGGGGACTTCTAACTCCATCAAACGCCGGAGTAACATCGGGTGTCGGCGGGAAACCACGATTTCAGGCGAACCATCGCCATCTTCGGTCTCGTCACTGACACGTACGACGAAAAATTTGAGCTCCATGCCCGTGCGGTAGCGCTCGTTGGGACTTTGCTCGTCGCCCGGCATTATCGCGTCAGCCTTACCCAGATCAACGAAAACAGTAGGTCGGTCGCTGAAAGATTCGAGTTGACGCGAGGATGCCACCCTTCGGATCGGAGCGGAGATGATCTCGCCTTCTTTGTCGGCGTACTGCTCGAACACGAGCCGCCGTTCGGCGCTCCGCAAGCGCTGCATCAGGACTTGGGTTACCGTGCGCGCGGCGATTCGTTGCGGCGTGAAATCGAGAACGCCGGTGATAATGTCGTCACCTGGTCGGGCATCCGCGCTCAACGTGCGAGCTTGCTCGACATCTACCTGGCCACGCGGGTCTATTTCATCCAACTCATCAACCACGTGAACTACGGTGTTGATGATCACTTCACCGCTCTCCGGGTCGAGTTTCACCGCCACATCTTGTTCATCGACAGCGGGGTCTCTTCGATAGGCAGCAGCGATGGCGTCTTCAAATGCCGAGACGACTGACTCCTGCGGAAGATTTCGTTCCGCGGAGAGCTGCATTACCGCAAGCAGCATGTCGCTCTTCATCTTGCTAGACCTCCATCATTTGCAATATCGGCTACGTCGCGCTATGCCCAAAAAAGAAAAAGTGGGCGCCCGCCCACTTCCTCAACACATCGCAGCCGCAATGTGCGTTCTTATTGATTCGACTCTATCACGTTCGGAAGTTACTCGCACAATGATTCGCCGCACATATTATCGATACGGTGAATGCGGTTTTTCGGATTTGATTCAGCGATTCAACATTGCTTGAACCGCTGGGACCGCCTCGTCAACGGCATGGATGGTGGATTCGGATGGTGCCGCCTTGCGATGTTTGACCTCGACGCCGCCGTTTTGGATGCTTCGCGGGCTGACGACCACCCGAACCGGCATCCCAATCAGGTCGGCATCCGCAAATTTCGCCCCCGGCGCTTCGACTCGATCATCCAGAAGTGTGTCGATCCCAACATCGTTCAGTTGTTGGTAAAGCGACTCGGCGAGTTCGCGCACTTCGTCGTTGTTGTGCATGTTGACGCCAACGACGACGACTTCGAAAGGCGCAATGGATCGGGGCAATGTCATCCCCCGGTCATCATGATTGGCTTCAACCGCAGCGGCCAGCAATCGTCCCGTCCCAATCCCGTAGCAGCCCATGAACACTGGCTGTAGCTTGCCGCCTACGTCGTTGAATTTGACGTTCATCGCATCGCTGTAGATGGTTCGCAACTTGAATATGTGCCCGACCTCGATGCCCCGGTGTTGCCGAAGAGAGGCGCCATCGCAACGACGACACTTGTGCCCTTCCACCGCGGCGGCGATATCACCAATTTGATCGGCGTCCCAATCGCGCCTGAAATTGACGTTGCGGAGGTGGTACCCCTCTTCATTGGCACCAGCAAGGAGATTCGCATTCTCTACCGCTGAATCATCGGCAATCACATATTTGCTGTCGATACCGACCGCAGACGCTGACCCGGCCACGAACCCGGCGGCTGATACCTCATCACGCGTCGCCAATCGGGGTCCGGCGCCACCCATCAGATTTCGCACCTTAGTCTCGTTCACCTCATAGTCGCCGCGAATCACAATTACGTAAACCTGGTCCTCGATGGTGTAGAAAACCGCTTTTAGTGTCTTCGATTCGGTAACTCCCTCGGCTGTCGCCAATTCTTGGATCGTCTTTATCCCCGGAGTCGCGAATTTTTCGACCTCCTTGGCAATCTCCGACGCATTACGAATCTTCAAGAATTCGGCCTTCTCGAGATTCGCGCCGTAGCCGCAAGCATTGGAATCGCACGTCAACACGGTGTCTTCCCCACTATCGGCGAGCAGCGCGAATTCAGCGGAATCCTTGCCACCGATGGATCCGGAGTCGGCTTCAACCATCACCGCATTCAAGCCGCACCTTGAGAAAATGTTGTGGTAGGCCTGAGCCATGGCATTGTAACTGGCGTCCAATCCCTCCGCATCGGCATCGAAAGAATATGCGTCCTTCATTTCGAACTCACGAACGCGCAGGAGGCCACCACGAGATCGAGTCTCGTCACGGAATTTGGTCTGTATTTGGTACAGGATGAGCGGCATGTCGCGATGACTGGCTATCCCATAGCGTCCCATAATGGATACCGTTTCCTCGTGAGTCGGCGCGAGAACCATCTCGCGTTCGCGACGGTCGGAGAATCGCGCAAGTGGCGGGATGTAGGTATCTGCTCGACCACTCTCCTGCCAAATAGAACGCGGCTGAACGACGGGCATCGTAACTTCGAGACCGCCAATGGCGTTCATCTCTTCGCGAATAATGTTGCGTATCTTGTCCAGACTGCGCTGTCCGAACGGCATGATGCTGAAGATGCCTGCTGCGATCTGCTGGATAAAGCTGCCTCGGGTGAGGTACTTGTGGCTAATCGACTCGGCCTCTACTGGTGCCTCACGAGTCGTCTTGATGTAAAACTTTGATGCTCGCATCCGTGGTTTGCGGTCCCTCTCGGTAAATCTAGGTGTGTTTGCGGTCGGTTTTTGCGCCCCAACGATGGTCAACGTACTCGTTGACCATGCCGATGAACTCTTCGGCTATCGTTGGTCCCGACAGCATACGATCTCGTTGACCATCGACGAATACTGGCGCCCGTGGGCTCTCGCCGCTTCCCGGCAGTGAGATGCCGATGTCGGCAGCCCGTGACTCGCCAGGACCGTTTACTACGCATCCCATAACGGCCACCTTGAGCGTTTCCGAACCGGGATACCTCCGTTTCCAATCTGGCAGGTTGACGTCGATCTGTTTCTGGATATCGCTCGCCAACTCCCGGAACAGCGTCGAGGTAGTTCGCCCGCATCCCGGACATGCCGTTACGGATGGGCGGAAGGTTCGGATACCGAGTGCCTGAAGGATGTCTTGGCACAGCTTGACTTCTTTGGAACGATCGCCACCAACTTCGGGGGTCAAGCTGGATCGGATCGTGTCACCGATGCCGTCGTAGAGCAGCACCGAGAGTGCGGCGGTTGTCGCGACAATCCCTTTCTGTCCCATCCCAGCTTCGGTTAACCCCAAATGCAAAGGTATTTTGGTCGATTTGGACAGAGTCTTGTAAGCCTCAACCATCTGCCCAAGGCGCGACACTTTGCAGGAGATAATCATCGACGTCTCAGGGAGGCCGACGTCTACTGCCGCGCTGGCGCTGGCAATCGCGCTTTCCACCAACGCTTCACGTTCCACATCGTCGCCGCTCATCGGGTTCACGCGTCGTGAGTTTTCGTCCATTTTTTGGACCAACAGATCTGGGTCAAGGCTGCCGGCATTGACGCCGATCCTGACTGGTTTCCCGAGGTCGCGTGCGATTTCGATGAAGGCATCGAAGTTCTCGTCGTGTCTCTTGCCACGCCCAACGTTTCCCGGATTAATGCGGAACTTCGCCAAGGCTTCGGTGCATTTTGGATGGTCCCGGAGCAAGCGGTGTCCGATGAAATGAAAGTCGCCGACCAACGGAACGTCGCATCCCAAATCAGTTAATCTCATGGCGATTTCTGGCACTGCTCGAGCCGCGTCATCGTTATTGACGGTGACGCGAACGATTTCACTGCCGGCGTCGGCGAGCAACTTGACCTGAGATGTGGTCTTATCGATATCAGCGGTATCCGTGTCGGTCATCGACTGCACAACGACGGGACTGCCCCCACCGATCGGGACGTGACCGACCATGACGCGATGGGTGGTCGAACGCGCGGTTGCGGATTTGTCGATCAGTTCAAGCATGCTTGTATCCATTATCGGCTATAGGAAGCGTTCGCCGCCGATCAAGCGTGCGATGTCCGAGAAGGAAATGACGACGATGAGTGCGAGGAGGATGACGAATCCGGCGAGATGAACAAGATTTTCCTTTTCCGGTGAGATTCGCCGACCGCCACGCACGACTTCCAGCACCACGAAAGCCAAACGGCCGCCGTCCAGCCCCGGAAATGGCAAGAGATTGATCACCGCAAGTGAGATGCTCAGTGTGGCGGCTAGGGTAAGGATGATTGTGACGCGGGCGGTGATCGATATGTCTGCGGTTGCCACTTCGCCGGACAGTTGGCTCAACCCAACGGGGCCAACTGCAACCGGACCCTCGAATTGCGGGTTTTTCGAGCCGGACAGGGCGCCGAATATCGAGTTGCGCGCTAGGGTGACGATTCCGAAGGTCTCCCTGATGCCTTCGGGGATGGCGCGGGTGATAGGTACACCCCGCGCCGCGATGTAGGGATTTTGCAATTGGAGTTGAACACCCGCAGCACCTTCTTGCAGGTATGTCACGGTACCGAGTTCAAGGTTGAATTTCCGAGCGTCAAGATAGTGGATCCCAGTCCCGTCGTCGGATCGTGTCACGGGGATCGAGTCACCGATCTTCGCTGTGGGAACAAATTCCGTGATGTCGGAAAGCGAGATTTCATATAGGTCGTCTCGGACAGTCCCATCAGATACCACCGTCAATGTGTCGTTCAACCCGACGCTCGGATTGTAGGCACGAGCGACTCCAAGTCGCATCTGATTCAAGGGATTTTCAACTTCGTCCACGATTGCATGGCGTGGCGGGTCCCATCGAGCTACAACCGTGACTACCTGAGTATCGCCTTCCAGATAATGGACGGTCGGTTCGGCCGGACGCGCGAACGGGTCTGGAATGCCTCGCTGGACGACCCATTTCGACTCTTGACCAAGCTTTTTGATCACCGCGCTTTGGAGATCATTGAAGTTTGTGATCGGCGTTCCGTCAACCTCGACTATTTTTTGTAATGGTCGAATTCCAGCTTCGTAGGCTGGTGAGTTCGGCATCACGTTCGAGACGACAACATCGCCAGCGACGTATTGAACCGGGATCATGACGATGACGGTGAACACGATGAAGGGAATGACGGCGTTCACTGCGATGCCAGCAATGATTACGAATATCCGGGTGATTGCTGATTGGTTCGCAAGGCTGTTCTTTGCCTCGGGGTCTTCTTCTCCCTTTAGTTTGACGAATCCGCCAAACGGCAACCAATTTATCGACCAAACCATCTCGGATACGACGATGCTGTGGTCGTCGATTCGCCTAATCTTTCCGACGAAAACTGACGCCGAGGATTGAGCGGTTGAGATGTCCTTTTTCTCGAACTCCGTCACGCTAGCTGCATCGATCGTCCCATCGGGCCTCTCTTCACCCAAGATCGTCACCATCTGACCGACTCGAAGTGCGGTTCGGCCACCTTCTGCGTCATATCTGGTGTGCGCAAATGTCGATATCGGCGTTGAGCCAGTCCAGATACCAAATGCGCGAGGCGGGAATCCGAATCCAAATTCGAGCACCTTAACGCCTTTAATCTTGGCGGCGAAGTAATGTCCGAATTCGTGCAGAACGACCAACGGTCCTAGGATCAGAACCGCGAGTAGAAGACCGTATACGAGGGTAGGGCTCATCGAGGTAAACGAACTACGTGATTGCGTGGCGCATAGTCGTAGTTTTGTATGCCCACTGGGCGGCGGCAATGGCGTCTTGCACGGTGTAGTCGGTCTTTGCTTCGTGCAGGTCGATGGTCAACTGGATCTCTTTCGCGATCTCAGTGAATTTGATCTTCCGATCCAAGAACAGATCAACCGCCGCTTCGTCCGCTCCAGCCAAGACTGCGTTGTATGTGCCACCAATTCGCGCGTACTTCATCGCTAGATCGAAACATGGATATTTGGAAGAGTCCATCGGTTCAAACGTCAATTCGTGACCATCTAGCAGGTCGAATTTTGGCAATGTTTCGTTGGGCCGCCGTTCCGGGTAGAACAGAGCGAACTGAATCGGGTGACGCATATCGGGCAGGCTGAGTTGGGCTTTGATCGACCCGTCCTCCATCTCTACTAACGAGTGGACGATGCTCTGCCGATGTATCACCACATCGATCTCGTCCAATTCCGCGTCGAAAAGCGACGCGGTTTCAATAACCTCGAAAGCTTTATTCATCAAGGTTGCGGAATCGATTGTTATCTTTTTTCCCATCGACCAAGTAGGGTGCTTTAACGCCTCCTCAGGCGTTACGTTGGCCAGTTCCCGAGGCGTCCGATCCCGAAATGCTCCACCGGATGCGGTGATGATGTAGCGCTTCGGATTAGATGTTTCGCCGATCACGCATTGCCAGAGTGCGCTCGGTTCAGAGTCGATGGGCAATATAGTGCCACCGTTTTCGTCGGCGACGCGCTTTAGGTGAGCACCCGCCATGACGATAGATTCCTTGTTGGATAGTCCGACGTTTTTGCCCGCACTGAGCGCCGCGATCGCACATGGCAATCCTTCAACACCCGACGTGGCATGCATGACAAACTCGACGTCTGAATGAGTTGCCAAGTCCGGCATCGATATCCGTTCGGCACTGCCAATCTTAGTGATCGAATCGTCGAGACTACTGAAATATGGTGGCCCAAACTCCGCAATTTGTTTGGAGAGTTCGTCGACGTTGTTGCCAGCGGAGAGGCCTACCACCTCGAAATCATCTGGAAACTGGCGGATGACGTCTAGCGTCTGCGTACCGACCGACCCTGTCGAGCCGAGGATTGCAATTCGCTTTTTCATACTAACCATCTATCGATGAAGTATATGAATACGAAGTTTGGGGCCAACGCATCCAAGCGGTCCATGAGACCGCCGTGGCCGGGGATGATTCCTCCGGAATCCTTGACACCTGACAGTCGTTTGATCCACGACTCTCCGAGATCGCCGGCAACCCCCAGAACGACTATCGCCGCCCCGATGCTTGCGATTATGACGACTGAGAAGTCGAGCGAAAGCAGATTTGATAACGCCCAGGTTGCGATCAACACGGCTACGACGCCACCTGCAAATCCTTCCCATGTCTTGCCCGGGCTCACGTTCGGGGCCATTTTCCGTTTCCCGAAAGCCCTGCCGACGAAGTATGCACCGGTGTCGGCGGCAAAAACCACCAAGATGCCAAACGTCAAGAGCTCGCGACCTTTGTCGGCCGTCAAGATGTACGGCAACATCGTAACGGCCAATACGGCAAACGCGCCGTACGAGAGGGTCAAATTCCGACGCACCGCGTCGACTTTCTTGAACCGGGACGCGATGACGATTTCAATCAACAGTAACGCGATGACGACTCCAATCGCCGTGGCGGTTGATGTAGCGATGCTGACATCGATGTCCAATTCAGCCATAGCAGCGCTGAATACACCAACACCTGCAACGACCGCACCAGCGAACATAGCTATCGCCTCCCGGATCGTAAACGAATCGGACCGACCATAGGCCATCCGTCGCGTCTCTAGTCCAACGATCGCGGCTACGCCGATTGCGATGACTGAAACGGGCCAGAACCCGAAATAGAGAGCTAGACCTAACAGCGGGAGTCCAACGGCTGCCGAGATCAGGCGTAGGACGAGTTCGGAAGATTCGGAACCAGATCTAGGATTAACCGAATTGTTTTCCCGAGACACGCCGATTGTTTCTCAGGACTATTTTGACTGCTTTGGACGTCGGCCAAATCGGCGCTGCCGTTCGGAGTAGGCTGCGATGGCCTTTTTGATCTCTTCATCGCCAAATTCCGGCCACATAACACTCGACGAGTAGAACTCGGAATATGCCGACTGCCAGATCATGAAATTACTGATACGGAACTCGCCACCAGTTCTGATTACCAAGTCCGGGTCGGGGATACCTGAAGTGAACAAGTAACGCCCCATCAAATCTTCATCGATATTCTCAGTAGGTACTCCGTCGGCAATGATTCTCTTGACGGCGTTAACAATCTCGTGCCGGCCGCCGTAGTCGAACGCCAAATTCAGTGCGAAAACGCTATTTTTACGCGTCAATTTCTCCGCTTGCTTGATCTTGGCGATCATGTCCGCCGGCAATCGTTCTTCATAACCGACATGGCGAAGTCGTACGCCGTCAGCATGAAATTGCTCTACTCCGCGTTCAATCGCCTCAAATGCCAAGTCCATCAACGCTTGGACCTCGTCCTCCGGCCGATCCCAGTTCTCCGTTGAAAACGCGAATAAGGTGGACTGCTTTACTCCGATTTTCGCCAGCGCCCGTGCGACTCTACCGATGTTTTCGTATCCGGCCCGATGGCCTCGGGCAACGCTCACGTGGTGCTGTTCGGCCCACCGTGCGTTGCCATCCATGATGATCGCGACGTGATTGGGAACTCGGATATCTGGTGCCAACCCGTTTTGACCGGACTCGATGGCCTCAGATTCGACGAGCGAAACCGATGAATCCGTTTCGTTGATCGCGTCCTCAGTTGCAGAATTCACTGTGGCCTCGCAGATGTGAAATGTGCTCGGATACCGATTGACTACCGGTTATTCGAGAATTTGTTCTTCTTTGTTGGTCAAAAGTTCGCTGACGCGACCGACCGCTTCGTCGGTCAAATCCTGCAACGATTTCGAAGCGCGTTTGCAATCATCCTCCGAAGCCTCACCTTCGGTTTGGATCTCGCGGATCATGCTCTGGGCGTCGCGGCGGACGTTGCGTATCGATACCCGCGCGTCTTCGGCCCTTCGACGAGCCATTCTGACTAGTTCTTGTCGTCGTTCCTGCGTAAGTTCTGGCAATATCAGTCGGATCGTCTGGCCATCTACGCGGGGATTCAATCCGAGGTCCGACATCTGGATAGCTCTCACAATCGCAGCCGCAGCCTCTGGGTAAAACGCCTCAATCTTGATCGTTCTGGCGCTTTCAACAGCGATCATCGCAAGTTGATTCATCAACAAAGTGTCGGTCGCGCCGCCCATGTCGACACCGACCTGCATCTTTGAGACGAGCGTTGTCGATGCCTGGTTGGTTCGAAAACCGTCCAGATCATCTTCGAAGACACTCACTGATGAGTCCATCCGGGTACTTGCGTCATCCAAAGTTTCTTCCAACATCCAAACACCTCTCTTGTTCTACGGGCAGGTGGTCCTGATTCGCTCTTTTGCTAGTCGCCAGCGGTTTGCCGCCGGTCAACTGATGCGTTTTATGGCGGCAAACCTATGAGGCCGACGCCTGTTGCGGCATATGCAGTTGTTCGCCCGCAGCATCAACGGTGATCCGGGTACCGACATATCCACCGCTAACGATACCTGCTAAATTGCCAAGTTTGAACATATCAAACACGATGATCGGCATCTTGTTGTCCATCGCGAGCGATAACGCGGTTGAATCGAGTGCTTGCAGGCCGAGTTCCAACGCTCTGTGATGGGTGATGTGGTCGAATTTCTTCGCCGTCGGCACGGTCGCCGGATCCGCGTCGTAAACGCCATCGACGCCATTTTTGGCCATCACGAGAATGCCGGCATTCATTTCGAGCGCCCGCAGGCTTGCGGCAGTGTCGGTTGACATGAATGGGTTACCGGTTCCGGCGGCGAAGATAAGGGTGCGGCCACGATCGAGATGGTGCAGCGCCCGCGATCTGACATAAGGTTCGGCGACTGTCGGCATCGGTATTGCGGTCATCGTTCTCACCGGTATACCGTCGCGTTCGAGTTGGTCATGTAAGACCAACGCATTCATCACGGTCGCGAGCATGCCAGCGTGATCAGCGCTGGAACGATCCATCCCTTGAGCTTCATAATCGGTGCCCCGCCACATGTTGCCGCCGCCCACGACGACCCCGATACCGACACCGGCGTCATGAACCTGTTTGATTTCACCGGCGATGTATCTGACCGTCTGGTAATCGATGCCGAAGTTCTTGCCGCCTTTGAACGACTCGCCGCTGAGTTTCAGCAAGATGCGGCTGTAGCGTGGCGTCGACCGCAAAGCACGGTGCTCCTTTGCTTATTCGCCGAGCGCAAACCTCTCGATGCGTCCGACCTTGACGTTTTCTCCGACCTTTGACATCAACTCCGTGACCAGATCCGCGACCTTTACGCTGTTGTCTCGGATGTACATCTGGTCGAGCAATATCTCATCTTCGGACACATCACCTGCGTCTTCCGGGATTGATTCACGATCAACGTAGCGAGGGCTCATCGCGGCGACCTGCATCGCCAAGTCTCGAGCCAAGGCTTTGAATTCTGGTGTGCGCGCTACAAAGTCGGTCTCGCAATTGAGTTCGACCAGTGATCCGACCCTGGATCCAGTGTGGATGTATGCCTCGATGACACCTTCTCCAGCCTGGCGTCCGGCACGCTTCGCAGCGGAGGCCAAACCCTCTTCCATGAGTGCCTGAGCGGCCGCTTTGATATCGCCGTCTGCGGCCTCAAGAGCTCGCTTCGAGTCCATGATCCCAGCACCAGTCGTTTCGCGCAACTCCTTGATCTGCGCGGTGCTGATATTAGCCATTGGGTGACAACTCCGTTTCAAATGTTTTTGTGGGTGTTTAGCAGTCGTGTTGACTAGCTATCCGAGTTCTGTTGTTTCGACCGTTCCGCCGCAGCCGCGCGAGCCGCCGCCATTGCCGCTTCCTGCGCGTCGCGTTCGGCTTGAACCGCCACCCGTTCGCGCTCCCGCGCCGCAGCGAGTTCTCGACCTTCGGAGATCGCGGCCGCGACGTGACGGGCGATCAGCGAGATCGAAGCGTGTGAATCATCGTTTCCTGGGATCGGGTACGTGATCGTACTAGGATCGCAATTTGTATCCACGATGGCGACTACCGGAATGTTCAGATCGGTGGCCTCTTTGACCGCGTGCTTCTCACGGTCAATTCCAACCACGAATAAAACGTCAGGCAGTTTGGCGATCTCTTTGATGCCGCCGAAAAACTTATTGAGCCGTTTTACCTCGGTCTGTTTCATCAATAGTTCGCGTTTCGTATGCGCCTGTACCTCGCCTTTGGCGAAGTCCTCTTCAAGTTGAATGAGCGCTTCAATGCGGCGAGATATCGTGCTGAAGTTTGTCATCGTGCCGCCGAGCCATCGCGAGGTGATGTACGAAGCGCCAACCGATTTGGCCAGTCGTTCGATCTCGGTTCGCGCTTGGGGCTTCGTTCCGACCATGAGGCATTCACCACCGGCCGCGACAATTTCACGCACCGCGGTCTTTGCCGCTTCGATCGCTTCGATGGTTTTATCCATGTCCAATACATGGCGTTTCTGGTGCTTAAGTCGGATGTAATCACGCATGCGCGGGTGCCAGCGCTTCGAAAGATGACCAAGGTGCACTCCAGCGCGGTAAAGCCCTTCGACGGTCAAGGGCTCAAGGTCTTCAGATTCTGCGGCTGCGACTTGTGTCTCGGCAGCTACGGTTTCGGTCGTCAAGGTAGTAAGGTGATCTCCTGATCGTCATGTCTTAGGCTTTCACATGGCGCGCGAAGCGCCTCCAAAGCATCAATTTGACCTTTGGAACCAATGTTCGATGGTATCACAAAGAGCTATTTCAACGACATCAATCGATCATTCTGACGGATGACATGCGACCAAATCCCAGTTCGAGTCGTTATTCTTTAAATGCATCGGTTGTCGCTCGCAGATTTAAGCAATCGCGATCACATCGTTAGTTTCGTCAATACGGGAGTCATGACATGAAATTGCCGGGGCCACTTGCCCAACCGATTACGCCAATCCAACTTACCACCGCCATTGGCGCCGTACTGTTGTTGGTTGTCGCCTTCGTAACGGGGGTTTTGCAAGGCCCGGGCGCTAACGACACCGTCGGCAACGTCCTGGGGATCCAGAGCACGTCGACGTCGTGGGTCACCAACATTGGCGACCTTTTGCCGTTCGGTTACGCATTCGTGGCCGGTATGGTCGCCGCGGTAAATCCTTGCGGATTTGTGATGCTGCCCGCCTACCTGACGATCTATCTGCGGGACGAATCCGATGTCGATGGCGACACAAGCTTAGCCGGAGTTGCCAAACGCGGATCGAAAGCCATCTACGTAAGTCTGGCGATGGGCGTTGGATTTGTGGCCCTCTTCGGTGCCGCAGGGCTTTTGGTATCGGCGAGCCAAGAGCTTGTCAAAGAAGCATTGCCGTGGATCGGCTTCACACTTGGAATCGTGATGACGCTGATTGCGGCCTACATCCTCGTCGGCGGGAAGATCTACACCGGCGTCGCGCAACGCATGGCGGATCGCGTCGGAGATCCACGAGTATCGACGCTTGGCGGTTACTTCCTCTTCGGCGTCAGCTACGCGTTGGCCTCTCTGAGTTGCACGCTGCCGCTTTTCTTGAGCGTTGTGACCAGCTCGTTCGGTCGCGAGGGATTCTTTTCGGGATTGATACAGTTCGTCGCCTACGCTGGCGGGATGGCATTCCTAATCATGTTGGTCACAATCGGCATCGCGTTGTTCAAGAGCGCAATCTTGAATCCGCTCCGAAGATCGATGCAGTACGTCGAACGCGCTTCCGCGGTCATCCTCGCGGTGGTGGGTGCGTATCTCGTCTTCTACTGGCTTACCGAAGGCGATCTCTCGACCTACTTCGGCGCCAGTTAGAAGAGATTGATTGTCAGCACGGGTGCCGGTTACGCGGCCTCGACCGGGTTGTGTAGCACGCCGATCTTGTCGATTTCTACCGTCACGTCTCCGCCGACGTTGATCGGCGGGGTGGTGCCGGATGTGCCGGTCCACAGCATGTCGCCACATTCGAGGGTGACGTAGCGCGATATGAAGCTGATGGCTTGCCGGACATCGAAGATCATCTCCGAGGAGTGGCACTTCTGCCCTTCAACTCCGTTTACCAGACCGCGGATGTTGACGTCCTGCGGATCGATGTCCGTCACGATGAACGGCCCGGTTGGACCGAATGTGTCGGCCGACTTGGCGCGCCACCATTGCGTATCATCGCTCTGCCATTCGCGGGCGCTGACATCATTGCCCGCGGTATAGCCGAATACATAATCCAGCGCATCCTCTTCGCTAACGTTCTTGGCTCGCTTGCCCATAATCACGACGAGTTCGGATTCGCAGACCACTAGGCCTGAGTCGGCAGTTACCTTGATGGGGTCGCCGGGACCAATGATCGCGGTCGGTGTCTTGTAGAACGGTTCCGGGCGAGTAGGTTCTGCAACGCCGTGGAGGTGAGATCGGTAGTTGCGGGCCAAACACAACATCTTGATGGGGTTCGGGTTCGGCGCAAGTATCTTAACGTCGGCCAAATCGTAAGAGTTACCCGTTTTCTCGTACGACTGACCGATGGGCGAGTTGGATATCTCGACCACCGTGTTGTCGTCTTTGACGATGCCGTACATCGCACTGCCGCCGTTCTCAAATCTGACGAACTTCAATCTTTCGCTCCCTAGTTGCTGGATTGTGAATTCTTCAAGCAAGTTTAAGTTAAAGATTTACAAACCCGCAGGCCGACCCGTTTCGAGTGTTGCCAAGAAAACCCGTTAAAATCCACTCAACGGCTTCATTTGTAACCAAGGTGCGGGGAACATGCTGGATATCAAAATTGTTGGGGGTACGGTACACGACGGTAGCGGACTACCGGGCATTCTCGCCGACGTAGGCATCGCTGGCGACACCATCGAGACTGTCGGTGACCTCAGCAGCGCCGACGCCAAGACGACAATCAATGCGACCGGGAAATCGGTAACGCCTGGCTTCATCGACCTGCACACTCACTCCGATGCTTCATTTCTCGTGGATCCCATGGCAGACTCGAAGCTCACTCAAGGTGTGACGCTCGAGTACTTCGGCAACTGCGGCATGAGCTTCTGCGCCCCACTCTACGGCGCGGCGAAAGATCAATTGAGGGAACGTCTGACCCGCGGTGGAGAAGGCACATTCGATGTCGATTGGGAGAACTTCGACGGCTATCTTAACGCGCTCGAACAACGCGGTTCGACAATCAACGTTGCCACTCAGGTCGGACACGGAACCGTCCGCGCCGCGGTAATGGGCATGGACAATCGCGGCCCGACGATTCACGAACTCGCCCACATGACGCGACTCATCGAAGAAAGCCTTGATGCAGGCGCATTGGGTATGTCGACGGGTCTCTGGTACGCACCTGGTTCGTATTCGTTGACCGACGAGGTGATCGCGCTCAATCAGCCAGTCGCCGATCGCAATAAACTCTATTCATCACACATTCGCTCGGAAGCGGATGATCTTTGCGGCCTTTTCCCGGCGCACGCCGAAGCCATCGAAATCGGGCGTCGTACTGGCGGACGGATTCAGGTTTCTCACGTCAAAGCAGTTGGTCCGAAATTCTGGGGGCGCGGACCCGAGCTGTTGGAAGGCTTCGAACGCGCTATTGATGAAGGGATTGACCTTGCTGGCGACCAATACCCCTATTCATGGTCGAGCACCGGCTTCAGCGGAGCAATGTTTGCGCGGTGGGCGTTGACAGGTGGTAGAGATGCGACTTTAGATCGGCTACAAGACGCCGATTTGAGGGCGAAGATGCGCGTGGACACCGAGTATTACATCAGTCGAAACCACGGCGCTGTCGGTTCAGTCGTCGCCCATTTCCCACCTAACACCGACTATGAAGGCATGAACCTCGCTGAAATCGGC
The DNA here is from genome assembly GCA_951812795.1 of uncultured Dehalococcoidia bacterium. Taxonomy (GTDB): domain Bacteria; phylum Chloroflexota; class Dehalococcoidia; order Lucifugimonadales; family Lucifugimonadaceae; genus Bin127. The sequence continues at coordinate 122,282 of OX638325.1, read as the reverse complement.
GACGAGATGGGATGCGAACCAGCGGAAGCTGCGCTCCGACTCTACGAACAGTCTGACGGCTCGTATGTGCTGAACTCAATGGAGGAATCCGACGTCGAGGCTATCGCGCAGTGGCGGTTGATGACCGTCTGCTCCGACGGCAGTTCGCTACGAACTACGGGACCTCTTTCATCCGGAAAGCCACATCCTCGCAGCTATGCGACGAACTCGCGCCACTTGGAAACGTTCGTCAAGGCACGCAACCTGCTTTCGTTTGAGGAAGCGATCTTCAAGATGACTGCGCTTGGTGCTAGCCGACTGAATCTGACGCGTCGCGGTCGTATCGTTCGAGGAATGTATGCGGATGTCTTGGTTTTCGATCTCGACAACATCGAACAGAACAATTCCTTCACCGACCCGCACCAATACTCCACCGGTATGGACTGGGTGATTGTTAACGGCGAAACGGCGATTGCAGACGGCGAGGTGACGGGCTCCACGCCGGGCAAAGTAATCCGTGAATTCGATGCTTAGCAAGCGAATCGATCTTGCGACGCGAGCATGACGAGGTGAGACATGACTTGGGATCTGGTAATCAAGAACGGCACAATAATTGACCCCAGCCAAGGGTTGCATGCGAAGCGTGACATCGCCATCTCCGGCGGGAAGATCCGCGCGGTGGAGGAATCCGTCAGCGACGGCGACGCGCACGATGTGTTGGAAGCTGACGATTTAATCGTTACTCCGGGATTGGTAGATCTCCACGTCCACGTTTGGTGGGGCGTCGCGCATCTTGCGGTGGAAGCGGATCCGTCGAGCCTTTATCGCGGCGTGACCACCGCCATCGATGCCGGTTCAGCCGGTGCGAACACAATCGCCGGTTTCCATCGCTACGTGATGCAACAGACCGACACACGAGTGTTGGCTTTCCTGCACATCTCCGGGATGGGACAACTCGACAATGAAATCGGCGAGCTTGAAGATGTACGTTGGGCCCGAGTCGAAAAAGCAGTAGAGGCGGCCCGAAACTTACCTGAAGTCATCGTCGGCATCAAGATCAGGCTCTCCGAGGGGATCGTCGGTCACAACGACTTGATCGCAATGGAGCGCGCCCTAGAGGCTTCGCATCAACTCGAAAAGCCGCTAATGATCCATATCGGCGGTACCGCAAATCCAGTTGAGCGGTACCTTGAACAGTTGCGGCCCGGCGATATCGTCACCCACAGCTTCACCGGAAATCCACCCGGCATCGTCGACAACACAGGCAAAGTCATCGATGCCGCTCGCGACGCCGTGCAACGCGGTATCAACTTCGATGTCGGTCACGGTGCAGGTTCATTCTCATTCGACGTAGCCGAAAAGTGCGCTGCGGACGGATTTGGGCCAGGTACGGTCAGTTCAGATGTCCACCGCTACAACATCCGCGGCCCCGTCTATGACCTGTTAACAACGCTGTCGAAATACCTGTACCTCGGGTTTTCCCTGGACGAGGTAATCGCTTTCGCCACGCAACGGCCTGCATCTGCGATCGGCATGACTGAAACGATCGGTTCACTCCGCGTCGGTGCCGATGCCGATGTATCGATAATCAGAATGTTGGAAGGCAACTTCGAGCTGACCGATGCGAAAGGCGCAACTCGGCAAGGCAAACAGCTTTTGGTGCCCGTAGAGACGATCCGCAACGGACGACGTTATCCCCCGCACCATTCAGCGCACCCACATTTGGTAGGTCATCATCACCGCCACTGAAACCGAAACATCAAGTCAACCGCGGGAACCGCTGTTGGAGATGAACGCGGTTACCAAACGATTCGGCGCCGCGACGGTTCTTGACAAAGTTGACCTGACGATCGCGGCCGGCAGTTTCACGGTCATCCGCGGAGCGAACGGGTCCGGAAAATCGACGCTTCTTCGGATAGCTGCGACATTGACGAGCCCAACTGAAGGTCAAATCTCGATCAACGGCGTCGACGCCTTACGTCATTCTGCCGACGCGCGGAGAGAAATCGGCGCCGTAATGCATTCACCCATGCTCTACTCCGACCTGACCATTCGCGAAAATCTCGCTCTGTTCGCCACGCTCTGCCAACTCGAAAACCCGCATGATCGCGTCGAGGCGGCGGCCTCCAGATTGCGGTTGGAGGCTCGTATGGATGAGCGGGTCCGAGGTCTCTCCCACGGTTACCGTAAACGAGTGGCCATCGCCCGTTCCATAATCCACACCCCGAACCTGTTGCTATTGGACGAGCCGGAGACCGGCCTTGACGAGTCATCGCTAGAGGTCATGTTGCAGATCGTCGAAGAGTGGAGGTCCAGTGGGCGATCAGTGCTGATGGCGACCCACGGTTCCGATTTCGCCAAGAGCGCGCCTGATGTTGCGTACACGATGACCGCCGGCCGATTGGAATCATTCGAATCCAGTTGATGTTCGATTGATTGCATCGCTTTCGATAATCTGGGCGCTGACGCTCAAGGAGTTACGCATCGAATCGCGCAACCGCGACGTCGCGGTCGCGATCGTGATGTTCGCCTCATTGGTGATAGCCATATTCGCAATCGCCATCGAACCTAACGCGCGGACGGCGTTGGAGACCGGCCCCGGCGTGCTTTGGGCCGCGATCACATTCGCGGGCGTGGTGGGAATGACCCGCGCCACCTCTCACGAACTAGAGAACGACGCGGTCGGCGCGTTGATGTTGGCGCCCGTGTCCCGAGACCTGGTGTTTATCGGCAAATCACTCGGCAGCTTTGTGTTTCTGACGATCGCAACGTTGATTGTGTTCGTCGTGTTCACGTTCATGTTTAATTTGCAGATTTTCCACGCCGAGATACTGGTTGTGGCGTTGCTTTCTGTGATCGGATTCGCGAGTGTGGGCACGCTCTTTTCGAGCCTTACTTTTCGAGTCCGTGCTCGGGAGGTCCTGCTGCCGATGCTTTTCCTCCCCTCAATTGCGCCCCTGTTGTTCGCCGCCATCCGCGTCACCTCGGTTTCAGTCGCAGGAGAACCTTGGTCTGCTTCGTTGCCATGGATCCAGCTTGCGGTGGTGTACGACGTGGTGTTTGTAACCGCATCGGCCTTGCTCTTCGGCTACGTTTTGGACGATTGATACGGACATCGGACATCGACTCTCTTACTTGATCCGCTTCGAAAATTACAATTGAACCTAATCACTCGCCAAGCCACTTTCGACGCTCTCCTCTCCTAATTCGCATGGGATTCTTGAAAATCCGCGCCCAAACCGCGTTGCACGTCGCGACGCTGGTCGCGATGGCGTTCGCTCTCTGGATGATGTTCGTGTGGGTGCCGACCGACATCAATCAAGGCGTCGTACAGCGGATTCTGTATATTCACGTACCAGTTGCATGGGTCAGCATGGTCGCCATAGTTGGTGTCGCTGTGGCGAGCGTCATGTACCTGATCACGAAGCGCGAGAATTGGGACCGCCTCGCTGCGTCCATGGCCGAGGTTGGCGTGGTGTTCGGCGCGATCATGTTGATATCGGGAATGGTTTGGGCCAAACCGGTTTGGGAAGTCTGGTGGACTGGCGAAGCGAAACTGACTACCGCATTGATACTCTTCTTCATCTACGTCGCCTACCTGATGTTTCGCGCCTACTTCCCGCCCGGCGATCAACGAATGCGACTGTCGGCAATCATCGCCATTATTGGTGCCATCGATACCCCGATCATTTACTACGCCTCCGTCCTGTGGCAAGAGGCCCATCCGCCACTAATTGTGGGACCGATAGCCGAGGAAGAGAATCTCGTAGCCGCTCAGATCGGCCTCACACTGTTGGTCAGCGTGATCGCATTCTCTTTCCTGTTCTTCTCCCTGCTCGTCACTCGACTCAGTCTCGCGAGGATTGAACACGAACATGAGGTGTTGAATTACCGAATTACCCATACAGAAATGAGCGCCACTTGATGAAGGCGATTTCTCTCGCTTTGTTGGCTGCCACGATTACCGCTTTGGTGATGCTGGGCACGGTTGAACGCATTTCAGCGCAATCGCCGTCAATTTCAACCGGCGTGGTTACGGTAGTTGAAACCGATGGCGAAGGTCGATTGACCGCCTTCTCGATCGTCAAAGGGGACGGCACAGTTGCCCGATTTGCGGTTTCAGGGTCGAATCCCAACACTTCATACGGCTTGGAAAACCGAGTCGGCGAACGATGGGTATCTGATCAGGCTTCAGAACCGACGGAGTCGGCTGTCCGTCTGAGGGATCAGCAGAATCGCCTAAAACAGATTTCCGTTCAATCCGAAGGCGGCACCGCGGTATCAGTGGTCCAGGCCGACTCGAAGGATGTCGACGCTAACTTGGGTTACCTTTTCGCCGTCGTCGCGATCGCTTGGATTGGCATCATGGGCTATGTCGTATTCTTGGGCGTACGTCAACGCACAATGGCAGCAGAATTGGAGCGGCTCCGAGGGAACAACGCGAGTAACGAATCCTGATGTCAACAATCGAACGGCCAGAACCTTCGCCGACAGACCCAACCCAAACCGTCACCAGCGCTAAATCAACGGTGCTGATGAGCGGCAAGGCCAAAATCATTGCGGTCGCACTGCTCTTCTTGGTTGGGATTTTCTACTTTGCCGCAACCGCTTTCAACGCCGCGACCGTGCGGTTCCTCAGCGTTGATGAAGTAGTGCAAAGTGAGCAATCTAGTGGTACGCAATCGATTGGCGTACTAGGCAAGTTGGTTCCTGGTTCCTATATCAAGTCACCTGACGGTATCACCGCAAACTTCCGATTGAGGGACGAGTTCGGATCGTCCGAACTTCCCGTCAGCTACAACGGCGAAGTCGGGCAGGTCTTCTTCAACGACCATTCAGAGATTATTCTCAACGGAAATCTCGGGCCGGACGGCGTGTTGCAAGCCGAAACGCTGACGGTGCGTTGTCCGTCGAAGTATCTGACTGAACAAGAGCAGATGGAGATCGACGGTCAAACTGAACCACCGCCGTATCAGCCGGATTACTTCGATTCGCAGCCCGACGCATAACGTCACATTCGCGCGTTCACAGCCGCATCCTCAACCGCCGCAACTGCGGGTTGAAGACGCCGATGCTTACAGTCACCACGATGACGAAAATGCAGCCGATCATCAACGAAGTCGACGGACCTAACGAGTCTGCCATGGCGCCGAACACGAATCCTCCTAGGGGGAAACCCGCCCAAGCGACCTCGTAAATTCCTGCCAACCTGCCCCTCACATTGTCGGTGATCGCCATCTGAAGAGAGATGGAGCCTAAGCCAATGTGTATCGCGCCGATCAATCCGAACATCAAAGCGAAACCGAATCCAAAGTAAAAACTCGCGACGAAAGCGAACGCGATCGCGAACCCGGCTGTCAAAAGGTTCGTCGTCAGCAACGCGTAACCGGTACGCTTAAATCCACCGCTTAGGCCGAGGAACAGCCCGCCGACGAATGCCCCGATACCGATGGATGCGAAAAGTTGGCTGTACTCGCCCGCGCCGACGTTGTAAACCTCGCGCGCGATTGGCGTTAGCAGGTATATGAATCCGCCCATCAACAACGCATTTACGAACGTGAAGATCAGGTTTCCCTTCAGGATCGAATTGGAACGAATCACGGTCGCGATTTCCATGACATCGTGCCAGATCGCTTGGTGCGCGGCACCGACTGCTGAAGAGAGTGGTCGATACGTAGCTACCACAACGAAATTAAGGGTCATGACACCGGCAATCGCGAAGTAGGTCCATTCGTACCCCCAAAACTGAACGATGCCGCCCCACATCAAGGGTGCAAGGACACGTCCGAGATTGAAGAACGTGTTGTCGAAGAATACGGCGCGCGCCAATATATTCCGCGGCACCATGTTCGGAATCAGCGAGAAGCGCGCGGTCCAGTCGAGCGCGAGCGCGGCGCCATGTACACCACCAGCCACTTGAATGTGCCACGGTTCGATCCGGTCCGTGATTATCAGTAATCCAACGGCGAACATCGAACTAGCGGTCGCCACCGAACCGCACATCAACAATGTCTTGCGGCTAAGTCGATCCGCCAATATTCCGCTGGCCAATGACATCGAGACCGAGGTGACGACGACCGCAGCACCGAGTATCGCGAGTTGCAGACTCGATTTGGTGATGTCGAAAATGACGTAGGTCTGGGTGACCGTCACCATCTGGTTGCCAATGCTCCAGATGACCGTCCCGAACAGGAATTTCCGAAGCTCGATCGACGACATTGTCCGTCCGAGCCGCGCGACTCCTAGTCGCGTCCTGCCGGGGCGCTTTCTGGAAACCGTTGTGCTGTTTCGTGCCACTAGTGTTTAGCCTAAGGTGCTAAAATTCATTGCGAATCCCGATGCACACCAGTCCAGAAATCGTCAATCTCGCATACGCCGCGCTGGTTGCGTTCTTCATCGGAGCAATCCCGGCCGCATATGTCGCCGCGCGGCTTCATGGTATCAATATCTTCGACGTCGGATCGCGCCAGGCCGGCGCTACGAATGTTTGGAAAAACGTCAGCCGAAAGACTGGTTTCATTGTCTTCATTATCGACGTGGCCAAAGGCATCATCACCGTCTTGATTTCACGGTATATTTTCGAAGTCTCGGGTTTATTGTTCTTGGTGCCTGCGATTGGCGTCATTTTTGGTCATTGGTTCTCACCGATGACCAAGTTCAAAGGTGGCGACGGCGTCGCTAGTCTCGGTGGTCTGGTGGTCGGACTTTTCGAGTGGGCCGCGTTGCCCGCGGTCATCGTGGCCATCGCGTTTGGCTTGCCGCCGCTGCGCTTCAAGTTTGATCACCCTTCGCTGCAAGCAGGTGTAACTGGATGGGGCGTGCTTCTTTTGACCGTCGCGGTAACCAGCCCCAGCGATCAGCGCACCGAACTTCTGATACTTTACGTCGGTATCTCCTTGCTCGCACTCGCCGTGCTATTGAAAAGCGTTCGGTTTCACAAACAAAATTCGCACCTATTTGGGCGCGACGCCACGGTTGAACCTGGAGAATTTGAAGAGCGACGGCCGGCCGAATCAGAAAACTAAACCGACGGCAACGTCAAATTGTCGCCTACGGCCTGTTGCCAGATCCTGATACGCGCCGTCATATCCCGCACACGATCTTGACAGTCCGGGTCGGCGAAACGGTTGATCATCTCAAACGGATCGGCGTTCAAATCGTAAAGCTCGCATTGATCGCCTGGGCTGAGATTAAGCTTCCATCGGTCGCCGGTTACCACCGACCGCCAAGACACATTCGACATGCGCTCGATGTCGTCGTTGCCGAGCGGAACTGTGGGCGAATGTCCGTACCACTGCATGAATACGTCGCCGCACAACTCAGCTGTGCCTTCCAAGACATCGACTCGGCTTTGACCCTGCAGATGATCTGGCATGTCAGTCCCATTAACTCCCATCAGTTCGAGTAGTGTGGGCACAATGTCAACCTGCCCGATGCTGCCTGCGACTCGCTTTTGCGATCGATTCATCCAAGGAACTCGCATCAACAGCGGGACACCAGCGATCTCTTCGTAAAAGGCACGTTTAGTGCCCAGCATTCCGCGGTCTCCGATCCCGTCGCCATGGTCGCTGGTGAAGACTACCACCGTTCGATCGGCTTGGCCCGTCTCATCAAGCGCGTCGATTATCTTCCCTACTCCCTGGTCCATCAACGTCACAAGACCGAAGTAACGCGCTCTCAACGCTCGCCAATCATCCTCGGTCTCAAGCGGTCGAGATTCATCACCTACGTCCAACGTTGGCGACATTTCGTCACTGACTCGAAAACGATCTGATACACCGTCAACTAAGTGATGCTTGGCGCGCCGTCGATGCCACAATGGCGTGTTCTCATCGGGTTGACGCAGGAATATCGGGCCAGTCGGCACTTCCGCAGGATCGTACATATCGTTGAATGGACCGTTGTAAGGTGGATGCGGCTCGAAGAACATCGCGCACATCAACCAAGGATTTTCAGTGTTGCGGCGGATGTAGTCCGCGACGTTGTCGCCGAGGAAGGTAGCCATCGTGTGTTCTTCAGGCAACATGCTTCGTTGCTGCTGGGAGAAGGCAAATCCGCCATCGGTGCGGCGGTGCGGCCGGTAACCGCGCGACCTCAAGAAATCGAAGTATGCCGAGTGCCCAAATCTATGCTCACGGCGGGTATGCGTCGGATTAGATTCATGTTCGTCTTCGGTCGCAACCCATTCGTCAAATCCGTGTTGCTGCACCAAATCGTTGCCGAGATGCCACTTTCCGAACTTCGCGGTCCTGTATTCCGCCGGTGCCAACTCCGCGATCGTCGGTGAAGCGTCCGGGAGTGGGACGCTGTTCTTTATCACGCCGGCGGTGTGCGGGTAAAGCCCGGTCAACAGCGACGCCCGTGCCGGCGAACAGACGGCAACGGTTACGTAGCAGTTTTCGAAAACGTAACTCTCGTCGGCGACGGCGTTGACGTTAGGAGATTGAACCCAATCGTTTCCGTAGCACGCCATCGTGTCGCGACGCTGCTGGTCAGTGCAGATCAGCAAAACATTCGGACGATCAGGCACGATATGACCTCACGGATTGGTTTGTCGTGTCGATTCGGTCACTAACCGAACACTCTGTCAACGAAACTTCTAAATCGCGTACGTGGCCAAGATTTGCTCCGGTTGGCGGTTGGGGTTGGACTCGGCGATCTTGTCGACTTGGTCTTGGAGCGTAGGACGATCCTCTTGGTAGATCAACCCTAGTGGGATACCCGGACGATCAAGGAGATCCTCAGCCGATTGCCGACTCGACGGATCGTGGTCTTCGGGGACTTCCCATGCAATGCCAGGAATGCCTTTGCGGCGGTTCCCTTTAAGGATGTCGTACGTGTCGTTGTACGTCGTGCATGGAGATTGCACGTGCACGATCGAGAATCCTTTGTGGTTCATGGCGTCTTGAATGCAATTGGCGAGGTCTCGGGGCTTGCTCGAGTAATGAGACGCGATGTACGAAACGCCGATGGTCAAGTAATACTTGAGCGGCATCATCTGCGTCTCGACCTTGCCATACGGCGTGGAACTCGTCATCGCGCCCATCTCGGTAGTGGGAGATGACTGACCTTTCGTAAGGCCATAGACTCCGTTGTCCATCACCACACAGGTCACGTCGACATTACGAGCGGCTGCTGGTCCGATATGCTCGCCGCCAATCGCTAGGAAATCGCCATCGCCAGCAACCACTACCGTTTCGATATCCGGCCTACCCATCTTGACGCCAAAAGATAAAGGAAGCGTCCGACCGTGAATTCCATGAAGGCCGAACGGTTGATCGCCTTCCATCAGGTGCACCATGTTCCCTGAGCAACCAATACCGGCGACAATGACGTAGTTGGATTGCGGTATCTCGTGTTCGGCGACGTGCCGTTCAAGCGCCCACTCCAAAGCTCGTCGCACGCCGAAATCTCCACACCCAGGGCACCAGACGAAATCGTATTCCGGGTTGCGTTTGCTCACGCTAAAACCATTCCTTTCTCTGCCCGAAGTTCCGCCAATCGGGCTCCGATGCGGTCGACCAACGTCGCTGGTTTGAACGGTAGTCCAGTGTACTGTGTTACTGATTCTGCGCGGTATCCATGCTGACGGAGAACGGCTGACCATTGACCAGTGTAGTTGAGTTCAGGAACGATGACTAGATTTGCCCGCTCCAATGCCGACTTCATTTCGTCCGGCAGCGGGTTGAGAGCCATCGAATAGAGCCAACCGACATCGGCGCCGCTCTCCTGCAATCGCTCGTACGCTTCGCGAGCCGGTCCTTTCGACGATCCCCAAGACATGATCATCGCGATCGCGCCATCATTCTCGATCTCGTAATGGGCGTCACCGAGCAGATCGAGTTTCTTGAACCGGCGCTCAGTCAATCTGATGTGGTGACGAGGTAGATGTGTTGTGTCACCGCGTTCGTCGTGTTCGGAACCATTGGCAACGTATGCACCCGGTCCGCCCGGGATCGGCATCGGCGAAAGGCCTTCACCATTCCAAGATTGGTATCGAGCGTAGCCGTTGGAGCCTTCGTAAATCGAGCGTCGCTCCACTTTGACGTCCGCCAGCTCGGGCCGACGAATGTTCTCGCCCTTTTCGGCCTGCCCAAATTCGCTCATCAAGATAACTGGGCCTTGATAACGCTCAGCCCAATTGACCGCCAGGGCACCAGCGTCGAAGCACTCTTCGACCGAGCCAGGAGCCAGAATGGGTATGCTCATATCTCCGTGGCCGGGGTTCAGGCACAGCAGCAAGTCGCTCTGTTCAGACTTTGTTGGAAGTCCGGTTGAGGGGCCGCCCCGCTGGACGTCGACAACAACGCAGGGAATCTCGGCCATCCAAGCGAGGCCAATGCCTTCACTCATCAAAGAAAGACCCGGTCCGGCAGTCGCGGTCATCGATTTCTTGCCCGCGTAACCTGCCCCTACGATCGCACTGATCGCTTCGATTTCGGAAGAAACCTGATGCGCGAAACGGCCGGGACCGACCAAGTTTTGCTCCATCCAAACCAATATCGTGGTTGCGGGCGAGATCGGATATCCAGCGTAGAAATCAACTCCGGCAGTAACCGCGCCGAGAGCCAACGCAGCGTTTCCGGTGATCATGATTTGGTCGTAGTCAGGCGGAATCGGCGCTGCCAGCGTGCCAACGGAGAAACCGCTATTGGCGGCAACGTCGGCGCCAAGTCGGATCGCCTGCTTGTTCGATTCGATTATCTCGTCGTCTCCCGGTCGACCGCGCGTGAAACGCTGCGTAATGAAAGCGTCAATCTCTTCCAACGAGAAACCGATGAGATTGGCTACTGCGCCGATCGTCACCATGTTTGCGGCGCGCGTGTTACCGGTCGATTTTGCGAGTTCATCAGCGTCAATGCCGAAGTACTGTCCACCTCCGGGCAACTGAAACTCGCCGGAGTTGTAAATCGCTACGCCATTCTCGGAGAGATCGTGCTGGTGGTTGTTATACGCGTATTCGTCAAGCGAAACGAGCACGTCCACGTTGTCCCCGGAGCACAACACCGGAGTATTTGAGATACGAACCTGCGACGATGCGGGGCCACCCATTATCTGGGACGGAAATGTCGAAAACGTTGAAACGTAGTACCCGGCGTTTGCCGCTGCCCTCGCCATTGCGTCAGCTGATGTAACAAGTCCTTGTCCGCCTTCGCCGGCGAAACGGATTACGAAGTCCTGGCTATGGTTTTCCGACATGTTCGAGAAGGAGTTCTCCCCTCCGGTGCGCCTACAATTGGGCGCCAATTGTGTCCGTTTTACGCTAAATCCGTAGTTTGCCTCTATCGTAATGATACCTGTGAGCATATGTCGTAGCGACATTCGTTCGCACCCGAATATCTCCCGTCGTTTACAATCGCCTGCGAGAGTATTGTCGACCAGAAAATGAACATCCTCAAACCAAAAGCGATGAAAACGCTGAGGCGTTGGTCCGCAGGTGGCGTTGTCGCCCGCGAAAACGGCGACAAACGCATCGAAATTGCCTTGGTCGGACGTGTGGGCGCCAATCTATGGGCCCTCCCAAAAGGAACGCCGGACGCGGACGAGACGATTGAACAAACGGCGTTACGTGAAGTTCAAGAGGAGACGGGGCTCGATGTCAAGCTGGTCTCCACTGTCGATTCCACACATTACTCGTTCGTCCGTTCCAAGCAAAACCACTTACTCAGCGACCGGGCAAATCCACACGCCAACATCAAGGTCAACAAGACCGTCTATTGGTTCTTGATGGAAGCACATGGCGGTTGCTTTGAACGCCACGACCACGAATACGATGTCGCGCGTTGGGTCGATCTGGATCAAGCGCTGAAAACCTTAACCTACCACAGTGAAGCGAAGATAGCCCGTTCGGCGGCTCGCATATTCCGCAAAGTGAACACGGTTCAAGATGCCATTCGTATCAAGGGCGATCGCGCCACCCTGCGATCCAAACGCATTTCGGATGCCTGGAACGACTATCAATGGCGCACCGATCCGGAACTCTCCGATCTCGATGCCGCCGATCCTTTGAATCTGGCGTTTATCGATTACGAGCGGTTTTACCACCAGGATCTGAGGAAGGGCAATCAACGATCGCTGCGGTTCGCAATCGAAGATGAAAATGGACAGCACATCGGGAATTGCATGTGCTACGACTACAACGAACGACGGATGCAGGCCGAGTTCGGAATCATGATTGGCGACCGCGACTATTGGGGGCGTGGCTACGGCACCGACGCCACTAAGATATTGGTTTCGCACATCTTCACGGCAACCGATATCCGTCGGCTTTACCTACATACCCTCGCCTCTAACCAACGCGCCCTACGCGCATTCGAGAGCGCCGGATTCCGACGATACGACCACATCTGGCGTGACGGCAAGAGCTTCGTGCAGATGGAACTTCTTGCCCACGAATGGACCAACGCCAACTTCTATCCGACCACCAACGTTTAACTACGTTTCGCGAGTATCATTCAGTCAGAATTTCGCCCCTAAAACCTAGCCATGGAGCAACGATAAGATGGCCAAACTTCTACTTTTGACCGGCGGTAGTCATCCTTACGAAGAGACGACCCCGGTGATTTCAGAATTCCTCACCGAAGCCGGACACGATCTCGATGTTTCAGAGTGCGCTTCGGAACTTGAGGGTGACCTCTCGGGTTACGACGCTATCGTCTTCAACTCGCTACGTCAGGAGCCGACTGACAACGATTTGAACGATGCGCAACGATCCGGCTTCAAAGACTATGTCGCTGGCGGCGGTGGGCTGGTCTCGGTCCACATCTCTGCGGCTTCCACTCCCGACTGGCCGGAGATGAAGAAAATAACCGGCGGCGGTTGGATATTGGGTGAAAGCTGGCACCCACCGTTCGGCTGGTTCCAAGTCCACGTGAGCAACCCCGACCACCCACTGGCCAAAGACGTCGAACCTTTCTGGACTTACGACGAATGTTACTGCGGCCTCGACATCCAACCGGGCATCGACGTCTTCATGCACGGCATCGTCAAAGACGAAGAGCGCCCGTTGGGCTGGTCCTTCAATTACGGCGACGGCATGGTGGCCAACATCGCGCTAGGTCATGCCGGGTCCAGTGCACTGCATCCGCAGTTTAGGCAGCTGATCCTGAACAGCGTCGACTACGTCTGCTAACAGCTATTCGCGCTGGTGTCAGTTAAGGTGATCAATCCTGTTTCGGAGCGGGGTTGATCAGATCCATCCCGATCGTCTCCGGAACAACTGCTGACAATTCGTCGACGGTCCAACGCCCATCCTTGTAGATTGATCGGTGCGGCACGGGGTGGTTCATCAAGCTGACACGATTCCCGGTGCAGTGGAATATGTTGCCCGATACACCGTCTGCGGCGTCGGTGCAAAGCCATACCACCATCGGCGCAACTTGGTCCGGCTCGGAAGTCAATGTTCCCTCCAAAGGAGGAGGGAACGCGCCGGCGCGCATAGCGCGAGTGCTTTCGGGAACGCTGTCCGTCATACGCGTGCTCGCACCTGGTGAGATGATGTTTGCGGTCGCGTTATAGCGCGCAAGTTCCTTGGCCACTACTCGCGTAAATCCAGCGATGGCATCTTTCGCCGCACCGTAGTTCGATTGACCGCCCTGACCGTAAAGACCGGAGACGGAAGAGAAAGTCACAATCCTGCCGCTCTTCTGCGCACGGAATATCTCCGACGCAGGTCGCACGACCGAGTAAGTGCCCTTCAAGTGAACCGCAATCACGTCGTCCCACTCCTGTTCGGACATGTTGAAGATCATGCGGTCACGGAGAATTCCCGCGGGGGTTACGACAATGTCTAAGCGACCGAACTCGTCAAGAGCCTGCTGGACGATGTTGGCGCCGCCTTCCGCTGTTGCGACTGAGTGATATGATGCGACCGCTCGTCCCCCTAGCTCGCTGATCTCTTCAACGACTTGCGCCGCCGGAGTCGAATCTTCGCCTTGACCATCGAGCGCCGCTCCGACGTCGTTGACCACAATCGACGCGCCCTCGCTCGCCAACAGTTTTGCCACACCTCGACCGATGCCTCTTCCGGAACCGGTTACGACTGCGACCCTACCTTCGAGTCGTTTGCCGTTGATCGCCTTGGTTACCGCCGGCGCGGGTGCCTTCGAACCGGGGTTAATTTCAGCAAAGGCACTGCCACCTGTGATGCTTTGAGACCCCTCAAGCAATACCTTGGGTGCCAATCGGTCGAGCTCGTCAAGCTCCCAGTAACCGGGCGGATTCGGGGCGTAGATCGTGTTGACTCGACGCGGCAGCGACAGATGCGAGACATTGCCGCCATAGACGAGAAATACCTGACCGTTGATCTGCGCCGCGCCGTCGGTTGCGAGATAGGCAACGAAGGGTGCCACGTCGCGTGGCTCCCACGGCAATTCGTCGGGCTGGGGCAACGCACCACGTTCCACCATCATCTCTTGAATGTTGCCAGGGATCGATGCAATCATCCGCGTCTCGGCTCGCGGCGCGATGCTGTTGGCAGTGACGCCGTATTTGCCCAAATCCTTGGCCAACACTTTGGTGAAGCCAGCGATGCCGCTCTTCGCCGCGCCGTAATTGGACTGTCCGATGGAACCTACGAGTCCTGATCCAGACGAGAAAGTGATTATTCGACCACCACGTTGTTGACGAAAAATCGGTGCGGCGTGTCGGACGACCGTGAAAGTCCCCTTCATATGCACCGAAATCACGTCGTCCCACTCATCTTCGGTCATGTTGTAGAGCATCCGATCGCGCAGAATCCCGGCGACCGTAACCACGATGTCGATACGGCCGAACGAGTCGAGCGCCGTTTCGATTATCCGCTGTCCGCCGTCCCAAGTCGTAACCGAGTCGCCGGAAGCCACCGCGTTGCCGCCGGCGGCGACAATGTCATCGACAACTCCCTGTGCGATGGAAGATGAACCACCGGTCCCGTCAAGCTCAGCGCCGATGTCGTTAACGACTACGCTCGCTCCATTTGCGGCCAACTCTTCGGCTACGCCTCGTCCGATGCCGCGACCGGCTCCGGTTACTACTGCGACTTTCCCCTCGAGATGCAACTTGCTGCTCCTAACTTGATCCCTATCGTTTGCGAAACGGATCGCGGTTTTATTCGTCGCGCTTCGGTAGTGCGACTGTTGCTTTGCCCGGCGTGGTGACTGATCCCTCCGAATTGCGGAATTGCACATCTACGTCAACTAGCCCGATCCCGTCCTCGACTCGTTTGCTGGTTACAGATCCCGTGCACGAAATCTCGCCAGCGAAATCGATCCCTCGATACGACGTCTCCAGCTTTTTGAGCGCGCCGATGCCACCTGCCCAATCTGCCAGCATTTGCGATAGCAGCGCTGTCTTCAGAGCGCCATGAATGATGATGTCATCGTGCCCTGCGCCCTGCGCATAAGCGGTGTTGTAATGGATCGGCGTGAAATCTTGCGAAACCGCGGCATATTGAACCAGTTGCCGCGGAGTTACGTTTTGACGCACCGGATCAATCTCGTCGCCTACCTCCACATCCTCAAAATGTATCTTCGACATCTAGATATCCCTCCGTGCTTCGCATGCTAAACGGATCCGGCAGGTCTGCCGTACGAAATGCTAGTCGACAATTGCGTGGCCACAAGTTGCCCGGCGAAGTCGCGGTAACGGACCTCGGAGATTTTGAAGAGCATTGGACCGAATCGTCCACTCTTCTCAAACACGTCTTGCATCTCTCTAACCACGGTTATCTCGTCTCCGGCAACCACTGGTCTGATGAATTCGAAACTGCTCCCGCCGTCGAGTACATCGTGGAACGGTTCCGGGAACGGAGGATCGAACGGTGCGGAGATGAACGACCTTAAAATCAGCGGGTTGGCCTCCAAGGGAGGCGGATTACCCTGCGATTGTGGGTCAGACTCAATCGGCGGGAGTTCGCCCCTAATCGCGGCGTTGAACCGAGCGATTTCACGATGGGAGACACGGTACGTGATCGGCGGCGTTTCCGCGCCGATGAACGAACGCATCTCTTCGGTCATTACCGAACTCATCGGACCTCGAGTCTGTGCTTAGATTTTGCTACGATATCGGTGTTCACGACTCACCAAGTTTAACTAACGAGGGCGACGCCTTCCGTCCCTGCGGCGTCCAACGCGGTTGCTTGAGCGCTTCGCCCGACGAACCGCTTCTTCGCGCAACTCCCGGGCCGTTTTCGAGCGTTCGCGGGCTCCTGTTTTGCCCCACGCACGGTCGCGTATCAGCATCAGTACCACCACCGATGTCAACATCGTAGATGCCGGCACGTAAAAAATTCCGATGTCTCCGGAAAACGCAACAATGAACACCCACAGCAGAATCGTTCCTACAATCAGGTTCAACTTGTGCCGGCGTTCAGAATCACCGCTGGGCGGCACTGAGAGTATGGCGCCGAGCGTAATCAAGACCGGGATCAACGCGAATAACAAACCCACGAGGCCATTGGCCTCAGCTATACCGACGAGTCGAATCGTGGCGATTCCTTCGGCATTGGTTTCGACAATCTCGAACGAAGGCCACAGCGTTAGATACGCAAACGCGGCGATGCTCAATAAAAGCGCAATGACGGCAAATACAAACGTTCGATCTGGCAAGCGGTCCAACAAAGGTAAGCCCTTTTAGACCTTCTCTAGCCCGGCCATGCTGGCCATCAGCATTTTGACGCCTTCTTCCGAGAATGCAACGGTGACCCGTAGATCTCCGTTAACCGGCCGTGAATTGACCACGACGCCAGTGCCAAACGCGCTGTGTTTCACTCGTTGACCAGCCTTGAACTGGATCTCGACCGGGAGGTCTTCGATCCCCTGTTCCGTGAACTTCTCGCGTCGTGAAGTAGCGAATCGAGGGCGGTCAATCGCGATGCCCGAACTCGAAGAAAAGGCTATCGGCGTTGGTGCCGATCGGCTTGGATTTCGAGCGTATTCGACCTCTTTGACGTTCTCTTCCGGTATCTCTTTCAGAAACTGTGACGGCACATTCTGGCGGCGATACAACGAAGATGAGGTAAACAAAGACCAGGTGATGTGCAAATTGCGCTTGGCGCGTGTCATGCCGACGTACATCAGTCGGCGCTCCTCTCCGCATGCCGCTTGGTAGTCGTCTTGGGATTGCACATTCAAAGCCATGGCGTGCGGCAACACCCCTTCGTTCGCACCAGCGATGAAGACAGTGTCGAACTCGAGCCCCTTGGCTTGATGCAACGTAATGAGCGTAATTGCACCTGTGGTTTCGCTCGGCGTCGCGATATTCGTCTCGTCGGCACCGAGACCCTCGTCCATCGAATCTACGTTTGCGAACAGCGACGTGTGCTCCAACAAATCAGAAAGAGCTTGCCGCGGCTCGATCCCATCGCCTGAAACCGAATAGTTCTCGGCCAGAGACTCCAACTCTTTCAAGTTTTCATTACGCTCGAGCCGCGTCTCCTCCTCTTTTTTGACCCAGTCGCGGTAACCACTGCCCTTCAATGCATAGTCGAGCAGGTCGCTGGGGTAGTGTTTCTCGGAATTGGAGATCAGCATCGCGACAAAATCGGCAAATGATCGAACTTTGCCTAATGCCACTCTGCCCAAAGCGAGTTGATGGGATGCAGATGGGTCCGAGGCGAGCAGTATCGTGTCGAGGAGCGAGACGTTTTTGAAAACGCTGTGTTCCTCGAGTTTTCGTAACGTTGCTGGCCCAATACCGCGCGGGGGCACGTTGATGATCCGGCGCAACGAGGTCTCGTCGGACGGATTGACGACGATCCGTAGAAGCGCCAACGCGTCCTTGATCTCGCGACGCTCGTAGAACCTGACACCGCCGATGAGCCGGTACTGCACGCCCCTCCGACTGCACTCTGTCTCAATCGCCCGAGACTGCGCGTTCGTGCGATACAAGACGGCGAAGCGGTCCAGATCGCCGCGTAACTGTGCTTCTTTAGGACCGTCTCCCCCAGTTTTCGGCCTGAGCCGACGTTCAACCGCGTCCAATATCACCGAAGCCTCATGCTCCGGGTGTTCGGTGACCCCGATCTCTACCGGCTCACCCTCCTCGTTGTTGGTGAAGAGAACACGCTCGATGGCGCGTTTGTTGTGTGCGATCAAGCCTGATGCGGCGGCGATGATCGTCTTGGTCGATCGATACGACTCGCTCAACTCAAAGACTTTGCATCCATCCAGCACTTCGGCCAAACGTTCCATATTTTCGGGCTTGGCATTGCGCCATGAGTAGATCGATTGATCGGGGTCTCCCACCACGCATATGTTGCGGTGAACGTCGCCCAGAACTCGAACCAACTCGAACTGCAACGCGTTCGTATCTTGGAACTCGTCAACCATGATGTGTTGGTAGCGATCTTGCATTCGGTAACGAATATCGGGTTCGCTCATCAATACGCGGTATGGCTTGAGTAAAAGGTCATCAAAATCGACGCCGTTGCCACGCCGCAACGCCGCCTCGTAGTTGGTGTAAATCTCGGCGTGCAACTCATGACGATGACCGACCCCAGTGCTGGCGAACTCATCCGCCAACATGTTGTTGTTCTTGGCTTTGCCGATGTCGGCCAGCACCTCACCGACCTTCGCTTCAACCTCCATGTCGGCCAAGATCAATTTCAACATTCGCTCTTGGTCGTCGCGGTCGTAGATCGTGAAGTCTCGCCCTAATCCGGCTGCGTCATGGTGGATGCGAAGGAAGCGAGCGCCGAACGAGTGAAAGGTACTGACATTCGTCTCGGCCGCGTTGGGAACGAATTGGCTCGCCAACGCATCGCATCTCTGGCGCAACTCAGCCGCCGCCTTGTTCGTAAAAGTAACGCCCATGGCCCGCCACGGCGCAACTCCCGTCGCCAGGATGTACGCCATCCTATGCGACATCACCCGCGTTTTTCCGCTGCCCGGTCCAGCGACGATGATCAACGGACCGTCGATGTAGGAAGCCGCGGCGCGCTGCGCGTCGGAGAGTCCCTCTAGAACAGCTTCCGGATTTGTCGTAAGAGTCGTCATTCGATTCGGGTTTTCAGTGTGTCAATAACCAAATGTTAGAACAAGTTTCACATATTCTACGCAACGATCAACGAAGGCGTGAATACGTTCCGCGTAAACGCCGTGAAATCACCAGTCACGCGTCAACGGCTACGCGCCAGTCCCTCGAAATGCGTGAAGCATGCGACAGAGCCGAACGCGTTTTTCCACTCGATCCAACCCCTTGAGATGGTCTCCAGTTCGGATTGGGTCGCTACACCGTATTCAATCGCCTTGACCGCGATTTCAGAATGCAACATTCTCTGCGACCACTGATCGCCCCACCACGTCTTTCCGCCATCGTCGTAAAACGTCCATGTGCTGGTCGTGATGCGGATGTCGTCCAACAACCCGGTCGATTCCATCCACTCCAGCATGTGCCGACCCGCATGCGGAGTTCCCCCATTGCGTATTGCCACCGCATCATACACCTCTCGAAAATCTCTGAGCGCCGATGAATCCGGATGCGCGGCGAAGGTTCCCCAATCGACCTCCCGCACTCCCACCAATCCGCCTCGCTTGGCCAATTGGGTTGCCGCGCTGAGTGCGCTTACAGGATCCCCAAGATGTTGCAATACCTGGTGCGCATAAACAACATCGAACTGGTTCTTCTCGAGTTCGGTCTCGTAGATGTCGTCGACGCGAAACTCCAGGCCCGCATGTCCCGATTCTTCGAGGCGCTTAGCCCATTCGCCGCGCAATCCGTCTGATACGTCGATACCGAGAACCGACCCTGTATCGCCTACCGCGTCTGCAAGACCGACGGTAATTGTGCCCGGCCCGCAACCGAAATCGAGCACTGACATCCCGGGTTGCAGATACGGCAATAGAAACGCCGCCGCATCGTCTGCGGTGCGTGCAGAGTGGGCCGAGATTACGGTGCGATGATGACCATGCAGATACGTCTCACGCGGCATCGACATACTTGCTGCTCCTTCCCAATGGAGGATCAGCGTGTCGGAGGTTGCGCAACGAGGTCCAGAATCGGTTCGATAATCGCCTGTTCGGCGATTAATTCACTCATCCGACTCAGTTTATCCGGGTGCGTGAAACCGGCCGGCGTCAATGCGTCAAGCGCCGCCATCGTAGATTGCGTGTCCTCGTCAACCACAATCAACGGTATGCGTTTAGTTCGGGCTTCGTAGAAGACATAATCGATCGGCTTGTCGCCACCCGTCAGAACCATCGCTCTAGTGGTCTCGCTTTGCAAAGCGGCTATCTGCACGTCTGGCCGTCCACCGCGCACTACGACGCAGGTGTTGTCTTGAGAACGGAAATAGAACGGCCCCCAATCGAGAACCAAACCGCCGATCAACACGTTATCGACCAACTCGGTCGTCGTGTTGATGTCGAAAGCCAGCCGCCCTTCTAAATGGGCGATCACCGATTCGACCGTGTTCGCGGCAAGCCGTCGATCCTCCGGTATCCAACCGAAACACCTGAAGCCGTCACTGGAAAGTGAAGCCAGGATTCTCTCAGCATGGACTTCACGATATCGAGGCACCTTGTTCAAAACTATGCCCGACAATCGCGGGCCATATCCTGGCGCTGTGGCACCAACATCCTCATCCAATCCGGCGACCAACACAATGTTGGCATCCAACTTCTCCGCCATCGCTACGTCCGCCTCTGGTTCGCCGGTCGATCCCTCAATTATCGATACCGAACCTGACGATGCATCGATGTCGTCTGATGCGACCAGCTCGACACCGCCGTCTTCCGAGAAAAGCTCGCCGGTATCCACCGACGAAACAACGTCTACTCCGTCATGACGCAATCGGGAAATGGTCGCAGCAGCAAGTGCTGATTTGCCCGCAGATTCGCTGATTGACGAGATGATGATTGACGGCATATGTGGCACTCAGGCGGTTATCTTTGGGCAGTCATGGAAGCGACTCGATAGCGATATGGATTATACCAGCGGCGCAAAGATAAAATAGTGACTAAGTGCCTTGCCGAGGTAGCTCAGCTGGTAGAGCAATGGACTGAAAATCCATGTGTCGGCGGTTCGAGTCCGCCCCTCGGCACCACTCGTCTACCCCGACATTCGTTCGTCGGCGCGCACCGTCCATCATCGCGTGTTTTTGGGTACGAGGTGGTAATCACCGTTCTCTGGTGCCGAAGGTGGGAGTCGAACCCACACGGGCTAAAGCCCAAAGGTTTTTGAGACCTTCGCGTCTACCATTCCGCCACTTCGGCAATCCAATGCCTTAATTCTAAACTGCGAGACGGAAATGCTCGCCTCGCAAGGCCGTGCGCTCGCCATCAGCGATTGCGATTCGAACCGCTGATGATTAACCTATTTCCAAAGGTTTTCGAAACTCGAATAATGTGATTTTCGATGGCATCAGAAGAACACATCCCGGCAACCAACACGAATAGCGAGTTCCCGCTCAGCCTTGAGCGTCCGATCGTTTTCCTCGACATACAGACCACCGGGCCTGACCACCGAACTGCTCGCATCGTAAAGCTAACCACGCTCCGGGTCGAACCCGACGGCACTGAGCAGTTCCGTTCTCAGGTCATCAACCCAAACTCTCCAATCTCGCCCGGGGCCACCAATTTCCACGGCATTTCGGATGAAGACGTGGCCGATGCCAGACCGTTCGCAGTCTACGCAAAGGCGTTGTATGAATACCTGAACGACTGCGATCTCGCAGGTTTCGGGATACGGCGTTTCCACGTGCGCGTGTTGCGGCAAGAATTCGAATTCGCCGGCTTCGACTTCGACATAAATGAGCGAGTCATCGTTGATGCTATGCAAATCTACCACAAACTCGAACCTCGAGATTTCGCGGGCGCATACCAGCGGTTTGTTGGCGGAGAATTTGTCCGAACCACAGAAGACGAAGTTACGGTGAACGCAATCAAAGCGATCATCTACGGCCAACTCACGCAACACGCAGGCCTGCCGGACGACCCTGTTTCGTTAGAACGGTGGGCGACGGGTGATTCGTTCGAGCGTCACATCGATGATGAAGGGCGTTTCACGCTGTCGGACGAAGGCGACCCGTTAATCAACTTTGGACGTTACCGCGGACACACGCTGTATGACCTGAGCGAGACCCATCCCGACTATCTGCGCTGGATCGCCGGCGACGAGTCGTTCACCGAACAGCAACGACAAATCGCCGCGGACGCAGCCGAAGGTATCATGCCAGAATTCGACCAATGATTCTTCACGAGTCGCC
Source organism: uncultured Dehalococcoidia bacterium (assembly GCA_951812795.1). GTDB lineage: Bacteria > Chloroflexota > Dehalococcoidia > Lucifugimonadales > Lucifugimonadaceae > Bin127. The sequence continues at coordinate 100,120 of OX638325.1, read as the reverse complement.
AATCGACATTAGAACACGGAGTTTGGGAAGAGAGGATGGAGCGGAAGACGGGATTCGAACCCGCGGCCTTCTCCTTGGCAAGGAGATGCTCTACCACTGAGCTACTTCCGCTCGATAGTTAACGATTATGCATCATCAACGCCGATCGTGCAGACGAGGTTGAGTTTACCTCGTTCGGCGCCACACAACCATCAATCGGACATCTTGACTAGCAACTTGCCGAAGTTGGCTCCGTTCATCAATCCGATGAAGGCTCGAGGCGCCTGCTCGAATCCGTCTACGATGTCCTCGCGGTACTTCAAGGAACCGTCACGCACCCATGACGCCAATCGTGCCCGTGCGACGTCGTGATCGTTTTGGAAATTGAAAACCAAGAACCCTTCGATCCGGGCCTGTTTCGTGATCAGGTTCCACAAATTGCGCGGCGCCATCTCGGGTTCTTCGAGGTTGTACTGCGAGATTTGACCGCACACCAACACCCGCCCTCGCAACGCCAAGTTTTCGATTGCCGCATCGGTCACTGTGCCTCCAACGTTGTCGAAATAGATGTCGACACCATTAGGCGCTGATTCAGCCAATCGAGCGAACACGTCGTCAGTCTTGTAGTTGATAACTGCGTCGTAACCTAACTCTTGAATGCAGTAGTCGGATTTTTGCTGCGAACCCACAGTTCCGATCACCCGGCATCCATTCATTTTCGCGATCTGTCCGACAACTGCGCCGACGGCACCCGACGCGGCTGAAACTAAGACAGTGTCCCCGGGACGCGGCCTTCCAACCGCCAAAAGTCCGTGATACGCAGTCAATCCCGGCATACCGGTAACGCCCAAAGCGGTTGAAATCGGCGCCATCGATGGATCCACGACGCGAGCCGTATGCGCTGGAACCACGGCGTACTCTTGCCAACCGATCTGACACGCCACGATATCCCCGACCGCGACATCTTTAGATTGCGAAGCGATCACTCGGCCCACACCTTCACCAACCATCACATCACCGATTCCCACTGGAACCGCGTAAGATCGGCGGTCTCGCAGGCGTCCCCTCATGTACGGGTCAAGAGATAGGTAGAGGGTGCGGACGAGGATCTCGCCGTGCTTGGGGTCTTCGACCTCGGTCTCAGAGATCGCGAAGTCGCTCTCTTTCGGATATCCGTAAGGGCGGTTCGCTATTGTCCAACTGCGATTGACTGATTCGGGCATGGTTAATTCGGCAAATTCCACATTGTTTTGGGTCGAGGTAAGTGTTCCGCGTCAGGATTATTCGTCGGCGTCGGGAACCTGTTCGGACGTCGGCTCGCCACGCGCTCGCGCGCTTCGGCTAGTCCAGTAGTAAAACGGTGCGGCGATGAGAAAAAAGGCCACCAGCGCAGCAACACCTGGAGCCCAACCTTCAACGCCCGATCCGTCCAATGCGCTGTCGAGCCAAGTCTTGAGGCCGGCGCCGACCAAACCCGCGATGGTCACGCCGACGATGATGAATACCCACTCGACGAATTCGTTTGGGATGTGTAATCTGTTCATGCGTAAATGAGGCTCCTGTAACTTGAATCTCATAATAATGCACAGTCCACTCGCCTCCGAAATCATTCCGCATGTGCGTCCAATGCGACCCTCCGATCAATCCACAGGTAGCAATTGGACAAGGGAAAATGGCAGAGGTTGTATACTGCGCACAGCAAGTTACGAATCCACCTTCGTTCCACCATGACAACGGCAACAAATCAAACCTTCGCTGACGCATCTCAAAGTACAAGTCGAGTGCTTTCCGACGAGGTCGCATTGCGAGTTGAAGACCTCCACGTCTACTACGAGACGGAGACAGGCGATGTCAAAGCTGTCAACGGCGTCTCATTCGATCTGCGGGCTGGCGAACGACTCGCCCTAGTCGGCGAATCGGGTAGCGGCAAAAGCACCATGGCTACCGCCCTGATGCGGATGACGCGGCCTCCAGGCAAGATCGTATCCGGCAGCATCACGTTGAGTGGTCGTGATCTTTTGCAGTTGGACGAATACGAGATGCGGCGCGCCAGACTCGCCGAGATCGCACTCGTGCCACAGGGCGCGATGAACTCGTTGAACCCGGTCATCCGAATCGAGAAACAAATCATCGACGGCATCTTGGACCACATTGTTGAAGATTCAGTTGGAAATTCCGTTGGGTCAGGGCGGTCGGAAGTCATGGAAGCTAACGCCGATGGCGCACTTCTGCGAAAACCGACCCGTTCGGAGCTACGCGACAAAGTCGCTGACTTGCTCACCAACGTTGGACTTGCTCCATCGGTCGCGACAATGTATCCACACGAGCTCAGCGGTGGCATGAAACAACGCGCAGTGTTGGCAATCGCGACATGCCTCTCGCCAAAAGTAATTTTGGCGGATGAACCAACCAGCGCCCTCGACGTCGTCGTCCAACGCCAGATCATGCAGACGTTGGGGAAACTCCAGTCCGGCATCGACGCAGCCGTTATTCTCGTCGGTCACGATATGGGATTGGTGGCGCAGTTCGCCGACACCATCGGCGTCATGTACGCCGGTCGATTGGTCGAATTGGGACCGGTCGAGGAGATTTTCGAGGACCCTCAACATCCGTATACCAAGCTCCTCATTGAAAGCTTGCCATCATTCAGCGAAAAGAAGGAGTTCGTTGGAATTCCGGGTATGCCCCCTCGTCTGTTGAATCTACCTTCAGGTTGCGCTTTCTATCCTCGCTGCCCATCGGCGATGGATGTCTGCCTAGACACCGATCCAGTCGACATTGCGATCCAAGCGAACTGGCGCGTCGCTTGCCACCTGCACAACGAAACGGGTCCCGATGGCTAACTTACTTGAGCTAGAAAACGTATCCAAGATCTTTGGCGGCGGCTTTTTCAATCGTTCCAACGTCACGATCGCGGTCCAGGACGTTTCATTGTCCATTCCCGAAGACCGACCGACGATTACGGCGATCGCCGGCGAAAGTGGCAGTGGCAAAACCACGCTCGCGCGTCTGCTTCTTGGTGTAGTCCCACCAACTTCCGGTCGCGTGATGTACCAAGGCGCAGAAATTCAAAAGATGAGCTCACGCGAATGGCTGAACTTCCGACGAGAGGTACAACCGATTTTCCAAGACCCGTTCGAGGCCTACAATCCTTTTTACGCCGTCGATCATGTCCTTCACCGCCCGATTCGGAACTTCAAACTGGCTTCCAGCAATCAGGAGCGCGACGAACGCATCGCCGAGGCCTTGCGGATGGTCGGATTGCAACCTGACGAAACGTTGGGGCGCTATCCCCATCAGCTGAGCGGCGGGCAACGACAACGCGTGATGGTCGCTCGTGCGCTCCTTCTGCGACCGCGCATCATATTGGCTGATGAACCCGTCTCGATGGTGGACGCTTCTCTGCGGGCGACGATCCTCAGAAGCATTCGAGACTTGAACCGAGATTTCGGCATCTCCGTTATCTACATCACACACGACCTGACCACGGCCTACCAGATGTGCGACAACATCATTGTCATGTATCGCGGATCGGTCGCCGAAGCTGGCAGCGTTGAAGAGGTCATCCAGAACCCGAAACATCCTTACACTCAGCTACTTATCGACTCGGTGCCTCAACCAGACCCCAAAGCCGCTTGGGGAGAGGAAGAGGACGAGTCGGTCGATCGTGCGGACGAAGCCTCAACGATCACCGATCAATGCAAATTCGCGTCGAGGTGCAAGTTCGCATTCGAACAATGCACCGCCTCCGCACCGCCTCTCCACGCCATCGGTCCGCAACAACTGGCGAGTTGCTTCCTGTACTCAGACATGCCTGCAGTAGATAACGCGGACCTCGGCCAAGCATTTGAATACCCCGAATTCGAACCCGCGGCTACCGCTAACTGAGGCGAATGCGTAGACCTACTGCGCTGGTTCTTCTATCTCGACGTCCTGGCCTGTTTCGACGTCTTCGACGATTTGCGCCACGCCGCTTGGCCACTGAACCTCGATGCGATCAACCTTCGTCGCCGATCCGACCCCAAAGTGCAGGTCGATGCAGTTCATACTCAAGAATGACGAACTACCCAGCACATCCTGAACCTGCGTTGTCAGATCACCCGATCCTTCCACATCCGCTGTAACTTTCACGCGTGCGCCGATGCCATCGGCGTTGCTTCCCGTCCCATCGATCGCCTGACGGCCGGTCAACTTTATCGAGATCCAATTGCCTTCGCTCGCGTTACTCATCCACAGAAACAACGGACCGCGGAAGAAGTCAATCGTGTTGTCCGAGATGAAGACCGGGCCGTTGCTGTTCGTCCCCAACAAATCGACAGTCCCGTCTCCGTTTAGATCGCACTTGGCCAGGCCCTTGCCGTTTTCGTGGAACCTGCGGTCCATGCGTTGGCGGTCAGGGTCAAATTCCGGGTCGCTCGGATCCAACACCCCGTAGTTGACACCTTGGATGTCGAGTAGCTGCGCCTCGACTGTAATGTCTTCGAACTGCCCGTCGCCATCGCCGCGCAACATCCGACCCGATCCCGTGTATTTAAAGCCGTTCGGACCTTCACCTTTGCCACCCATCGCGCCCAACCAGTAGAGGTCCTGGTCGCCATCGTTCTCGTAATCGAAGAATGCTGTTCCGAACCCGAAATCGTAGGCTGCCAATCCTGATGGTTGCTCGACATCTGCCCAGACATCGAGAACGTTCGCTGGATCGAGCGATTCAGGCGGGAATGCCTGGCTCGTGGCGACACCGGTCTCGGGTGCAACGTTCTTGAAATCGCCGATCATGCCAATCTCTGCGTCTTCTTTGTAACCGTCGTTTCGGAGCAGGAAGTGGTAACACGTGCCCCAACCGTACGCGTGGCTGTAGGCGCAATCACCCGAGGGAACCGGTGGGACATCGTAAAGCAAGAAGTGATAACCGATATTGGTGACGAATATGTCGAGGTCTTCATCGGAGTCGTAGTCTCCGAGGGCGAATCCCATCCACGCTCCGACACTGTCCACGCCCATCTCTTCACCGATCGAAACGAACGCGACATCATCGCCGTCAGTGTCGTTGCGATAAACCTTCAGCGTATCGCCGTCGTCCGCCAACCAGAGATCAACGTCGCCATCCGAATCGTGGTCGAAGAACAATGAAGCCAACGTCTGCCCGGTAGGATCACCGATACGGTTTCCATTGGCATCCTTAAGCGACGCATCGTATCCCATCGTCATCTCGCCGGTGTCAGTATCCTCCCATTCCATTGGTTCTCCGTCAGGACTCAACATCTTGATCGGAGGGCTAATCAATCCGGCAGATTCAGTCACATCGTTAAACGTCAGATCGCCGTTATTGATGTAAAGCCGGTTGTAGTGACCATGATGCCTCGGATCATCGAAACGAATGAAATCTTGGTCCAGGCGGTTGCCCACGAACACGTCCGTCCATCCGTCGTTATTCACGTCCCCGCAGGCGATCGTTATCGCCGATTGCACGTTAATCGCATCTCCGAACGCCGCGTCGGTGATGTCTTCGAAACGTTCTCCTTCAACGTTTCGAAGCAACCGATCCTTGATGGCGTTTGTCAATGCATCATCGCCGACGGCCGAACGGTAATCAAGTTCATCACCTATCAGCCCGTAGCCGGCCACATAGAGATCCTGATACCCGTCGTTGTCGAAATCACAGGCGGCTACTGCGGTGCTATTGGACAGTGACAGGTCGGCGCCCAACTCCACTGCGACCTCAGTGAAGACGTTGTTTCGATCATTGCGGAATAGCAGATTGGGGCCGCCCGGAGACTCAGGGAACTCAGAATCCGAGTTGGCCTGAGTGACGTAGAAATCCATGTCACCATCGCGGTCGAAATCGAAGAACGCGGAACCTGGGTGCCAGTTATTCACAAACGCATTGTCACCCAAAGCGTCGCGCGCGATATTTGTAAACGGCATCACCGGTTTCATGCCTGGCACCACAACCGGCTCGACACTCGGCGTCGCGGTCGGTACCGGGACTGGCGTTTCGGGCGCCGTGGTCGGGAGCGATTCCCGCATCGCGGTGGGCGGCGCGGCCGTAGGCATCGGATCTTCCGATGCTTGGCACCCACCAACCAACATCGCCACCAATGGGACAATCAAGATGAGATTGATTCGCATGAGTTAAGATGCTAATTTCTGCCGCGCATGTTGGGGCGCGTTTGGCGTCACATTTCCGCAACAATGCCAGAGTTCCGAAAAAAGCGGGTTGCGGTCATTTGACCGCAACCCGCTCGGACGATACATCGGCGTCGTTCGCGCCGTCGCCTCCGTCCTGTCTATTCCGTCGGTTCCAGATTCATCGTGATCAGGTACCAACCGGTCCACGGCGGATAAGGTGCCGCGTACGGGTCTTCGACGCCCGGCCAACCGGTCCAATATCGCGTGTTGTGAACGATCACGTGCAACTCTTCGGCGATGTGGATTACGGGCATGTCACGCAGGAATAGCTCCATTGCACCGCGTGCCAATTCCACGTATCGCGGGTCATCCGGCGAGTGGAGCATCGCTTCCATCTCGTCCAAGATTGCGTCCATCTCGGGGTTCTCGTAACGACCACCTTGGACTGCGCCTCGGTAGTTCTCGCCCGGAGGTGCCGAGTTCTTCGAGTGGTAGGACTTGAACGTGTCGTACGGCTCGTTGATCGATCCGCATTGCACCCAAACGACCTCGGTTTCGCCCATGCGGAGGCGGTCACCGATGGTTGCCGGCTCGCCCTGCTTGAAGACGGCGTCGAATCCGCCGGCCTGAAGTTGCTTCTCAAGGAACGGACCTTGCGGCCTCATCCACGACGGAATCTCAAGCGTGATCTCCACGCGGTCGCCGTCCTTCGTCCAAAATCCTTCTGAATCCTTGGAGTACCCCGCCGTCGTCATGCGCTCATCAACCTTGTCAAGGCTGTGGTTGCCCGCGTCGTACTTGTCTAAGATGTCTTGCATCAAAGGGAGGTATTGCTTGACACCGTATGACGAGATCGGAACTACTACCGACGGCACGCCGCCTTCGTATGCGAGACCTGTAATCTCATCTCGGTTAACCGCGTGGTTTATCGCCCACCGAACATCGGCACTCGAGAAATGCTCCTTCTGGTTGTTCAGGATCAGCACGAAGTTACAGCCGTCCGGCGCACCCCATACGGGTCCTTCAAAGTTCCACGACCTCAAAGCGTCGTTGAAGCCCTTGGCGGCCTCAAACGTACCTTTCAGCAAAGGCGGTCCAGCGTCAAGCTGGTTGTTGATATACAGCTGACCTGCAATGTCGTCGTTGGCCACGGGGACGTAGTTGATCCGCTCAACCTTTGGTGCGTCGTGGAAACCGATCTCGGTCGCCCACCAATCGTCACGTCGGTCGTAGATTTGGACTTCCGGCGTCGAAAGCGAGAGCTTGTATGCGCCAGTGCCCAACGGCCAACCCTTTGAAGGATCGTAGTTGTTGAACGTGAGCGGGTCCTCGTTCTCCCAAACGTGCTTCGGAACAATCGGGGTGTGGTTTTCCCAACCAAATCCGAATTGGACTTGGAAGAAGCGCGGGTCAGGTCGGTTCAAGTTGATCGTCAGGTTGTAGTCGTCGTGGACTTCTACACTGCCGATCATATCCGCCCATAGAGATGACCTGTTCAGGTCAGGAGCGTTGCCCACGACCATGTCGATCGTGAACTTGACGTCGTGAGCTGTGAACGCTACGCCGTCCGACCACTTGGCGCCTTCGCGGATCTTGACATCGATCGAATCGAGAGAATCGTTGTACTCAAACGACTCTCCGAGCCATGGGATGATGTTGCCTTCGTTCAAGTTCGTATAGAAGAGAAATTCGATGAGACCCTTCTCAGATGCGTGGCGGGCGTGCGAGTTGCCGGGCAACCACCAGTTGAAGTTCTCGACGTTGTCGTGCTGCGTCCGGTAGGAGTCGCTCCAGTGAGTGATCACGAGCGTCCGGTTACGCGGGACATCCTTCAACGCGCCGGGATCTGGGGTCGGAGTGACTTCCTTCTCGACGACCACCTGCTTCTCGACCTCAACGGTTACGGGTACCTCTACCGTCTGCACCACCGTCTCCGTCCCACCACAGGCCCCAATCGCGGCTAACGCGATCAGGATCGCGACAGACGGCAATACAACCTTCAGGATCCATCTCTTTGAACGCATGATTCTTGGGGACCTCCTTAGCCCTCCGTCGACTCACTACATTGGCGCCGGGTCGAGACAATTAAACGTCGAGTCCAACAACACAACGACCATAACGCAAATTTGAACCGGCCGCGTCTACTAGATATTCTCTACTGACGTGCTAAACGTTATCGGAATTCACACACGTTGTCAACCGACGTTTGCGCCGCTGGAGTCTTGACTAATCTTGTCTATCCGTTTAAGTTAACGTCAGCGTTTTCGAATAACCGAGAGAGCAAGATGGCTGTCGCCCGATTGTCACTTCAACGACGACAACCAACAGTCGCAACATGAACCCTGCATACTTAGTCCGCAGACTTGGGCTTTTCGTGTTAACTGTCGCGGTCGGCGTCACCGCCGTTTTCCTACTCACGCGCCTAGCGCCCGGCGATCCCATCGAGGCCAAAGCCATCGCTCTCGAGGCCCAAGCTGGTAACTCCGGCGGCGACATCGGTCCGATTGTCGAGGCATACCGTGAAAAATTCCAACTCGACGGACCGTTGCACATCCAATACCTCACGTATCTCACGAACCTCTTAAGAGGCGATATGGGGTACTCGATGACGAACTATCCGGCGACCGTCCGGGACAAGATCTCGGCCGCAATGCCTTGGTCAATTGGCTTGGCAACTGTTACAACCGTCGTGGCGATGCTATTCGGATCGTTGGTGGGCGCGTTGATTGCGTGGCGGAGATCGTTGCTAGTGGTACAGGCGACATTGCCCGTTTTGATGGTCACCGCCGCAGTACCGTTTTTCCTATTCGGGTTGGTTCTCCAATTCTTCCTGGGAGTTCACTGGAAGGTTTTGCCTACGGCGTTCGGCGTCGATCCAGGCTTCATAGTCGGTTGGAACGTAGAGACGCTGTGGCAATTGACCAAGCATGCCGTCCTTCCCGCCACCTCGGTCATCGTCGCCAGCACCGGGCTGTGGGGACTAGGTATGCGCGCCATGATGGTCACAACTGCCGGCGAAGATTACATGGTGCTAGCCGACGCGAAAGGCTTGAAAGAACGACGTATATTCCTCGTTTACGCCGTCCGCAACATCCTATTGCCTCAAACCACTAGCTTTGCCCTCTCCCTAGCCAGCGTTGTGGGCGGGCTTCTGCTCGTTGAAATCGTCTTCAACTACCCGGGGATCGGCCTGCTGCTCAGGAACGCTATCGGCGAGAGTGATTACTTCATGATCCAAGGTGTGACGCTCATCACAATCTTCGCCGTTGCCTTGGCACTCTTTGTCATGGACTTGCTCTATCCTTTAATCGATCCTAGGATTTCGTACGATCGAACATGACAATCGGACCGACAACCGAACCTGCCGCTGTTGCTACCGGCGATAGCGCTTCAATTGCATCAAGCACCGCCAGCGTCGCGACCCGAACGTACAGGTTCTTCCGTTACAACATGAAGATCACGATCGGGTTGTTCCTCGTTTCGATCATCGTTGCTTTCGGTTACATCGGCCCATTTTTCGTCGACATCGAACGCGCTGAAGTCGGTTCGGTCCTCCCGCCTGGCCAATCACCGAACGCCGAGAACTGGCTTGGCGTCGATGCCAATGGCCGAGACATGCTCGCATGGTTGATCGACGCGACGCCCGACTCTTTGAAAGTTGGTGTCATGGCTGGTGCGCTTGGTGTCATAATCGGAGCTTCTGTAGGATTCGTCGCGGGTTACTACGGTGGATGGATAGATACCGTCTTACGAACCGTCACCGACATCTGGTTGGCGATTCCAGGCCTCCTAGTCTTGATCGTTCTGGCCAGCATGGTGGATGTGTTGACCCTTGAACAGATGGCCCTTGTGATCGCGCTCTTCGCTTGGATGGGTGCCGCCCGAGTGATTCGCGCGCAAGTTTTGACGCTGAGAGAACGTCAATATGTCGAGATCGCCCGAATGTCTGGTGAAAACGGCATGTACATCGTCTTTCTTGAGCTAATGCCCAACTTGATGCCATTCCTGCTCGCTGCTTTCGTCGGTTCGCTTATTGGATCGATATTGGCGGCCATCGGTTTGGAGTTCCTCGGGCTCGGCGCCACTCACATTTCGACGCTCGGAAACATCCTCTACTGGCAGAACTTCTACAACGCCGTCATCAGAGGGATGTGGTGGTGGTGGGGTTCGCCCATCGTCATCTTCGTGGTCCTTTTCGCGGGTCTATTCATCGCCTCAATCGGCCTCGATGAGTGGGCGAACCCGCGGCTGAAAGAACGCTCATAGGCCCGCAACCTCCTGCGTCATTCCGCCGAATACCGGAATCCATCGGGCCAACACGACTAAGGATCCCCGATTGAAGATCATTGACATTAGGCTGTCGGTTTTCCAACTTCCGACCCAGACGCCATTCTTCAATTTGGCGCCCGCGACTCTCGGCAATCGCGAAGTATGGCGATCCGTCCCGACTACGCCCTATCCCACCGAGTATCACGTCCTGCATGTCAAGACCGACGAAGGACTTGAGGGCGTCTGCACAGTCGGCGACGCACGTTACACCACGATGCGGATGATCGATCTCGAACATCTTCGCCACCTCGCCATCGGTGAAGACCCGATCAACCGAAATCGACTGGAATCGAAACTCCGCACCGCCACGCGGCACATCTTCACAATGCCCGGTTGGTACGGTGCATTTGACAACTGCCTATGGGACATCGCGGGCAAAGCGCAAAACAAACCCGTTCACCAACTCATCGGAACCACCCGCGACGCCGCGCCCGCCTACTACAACTACCGCGGCGGTGGGACTTTGGAAGCGGCGATCGAAGACATCGAACACGCCACCGCTATCGGATTCAGCGCCGTCAAAGACCACCTATCTTGGCCAGTGGACAAGAATACTTACTGGTTCGGCGAAGTGCGGCGTGCGTGCGGAGACGATATCGACATCATGCACGACGCGGCTGGAGCAAAGTACGACCTCGACGACGCGATCAAAGCTGGCCATGCTCTAGAAGGCCACGGCTATCGCTGGTTCGAAGAGGCCATCCCCGACCGCGACTTCAACGGTCTGCGGAAACTGTGCGAAGAACTCGAAATCCCGGTGATGGCGCTAGAAACGTTGATGCACGAGCCCGAAATCTCGAATATCTGGCTCGAACAAGGGGCCTGCGACCTGGTCAGAGCACATGCAAGGCACGGCACGACTGCCCTATTGGACCTCGCCAAACACGCGGCCGAACACGGCACCAACGTCGAACTCAACGGCCCCGGCGGCCTCTTCGGCCTCGTTCACACCCACCTAACCTGCGCAATCCCGAACACCACCTACTACGAATACTTCCCCGGCGGCTCCCGCGACGAACTAGGTCGCGAAATCGGTCTACTCAATCCGCCAGTTCCTCGAAATGGGGAGGTAAGTCCGCCCAACCGACCCGGCTGGGGAGCCGTTTGGGACTGGCAATATTTCAACTCCGTTCGGGTTGCAGAGCTTTGACGCCGTATCGCGTCAAATCCAACAAACTGTGGTATAAACTCTGTCACGTATCGGCATTCTTATAGTCTCGCCGTTGAATGAGTTCGAATCTTCGGCGTTTGGCGAACAAGAACCCGTCCGAGTTTCTTCTAGGAGGAGAACATGATGTCATTTAACCGACGAAGGCGTTGGGCGGCACTAATCTTACTGCCGCTGTTACTCGCCGTGCCACTCGTCGTGGCCTGCGGCGAAACCGTCACGGAGACCGTCATCCAAACCGTCGTCGTTGAGAAAGAGGTTGTCGTCGAAAAAGAAGGCGAAACCGTCATCCAAACCGTCGTCGTGGAGAAAGAGGTGGAGGTTGAGGTACCGGTCGTCCAAACAGTCATCGTTGAGAAAGAAGCGGCGGCCGCTCCACGCGATCTCGTCACCGGCAATCCGCAAGGCACTCTCATCATCGCTGAAAGCGGTGTCGGCGTACCAGTCGGATATCCCGAGCAGTGCGTCCCTGGCTGCGGTAACCAGAAGTTCCGCATGGGTGCCTACGAGACTCTCCTATGGCTAGACTCCAGCGCCAACGCGGTACCGCGCCTCTCTACCGAATGGACTGTCGCAGACGACCAATCATGGGTTGATTTCGACATCCGCCGTGGGGTTAGCTTCCACAACGGTTACGGCGAAATGACAGCCGAAGACGTCGCGTGGAGCTTCAACAACGCCAACCCGAACACTAACCCCGACTCCCGGCACGACCAAGCTGGTGACTTTCGCGCCATGGCCACAGAGTTCGAGGTCATCGACCCGAGCAAAGTTCGCATGCACGTGAACCTCTGGGAAGTCGGAGTCCTCCGGCGCAACCTCAGCCCCTACTGGCAGAGCATGGGCGTCCACAGCAAAAAAGTCTTCGACGAGTTCGGACCTGAAGGCATGGTCGATCAGTTTGTCGGAACGGGACCGTTCGTTTTCGAAACCTGGTCATCTGATGACCGCGCGGTACTGAACGCGCAGAGTGCACACTGGCGCAAAGTTCCGGAGATGGCGCGCGTCGAGATCCTCGCTGTCCCTGAAGCCGCGGTTCGGAAGACGATGCTCGAGACTGGGCAGGCACACGCAGCCAACATCTCGCTCAAAGATGTCCCAGAGCTCGTTGGGCAAGGCTTCACTGCCAACCCGACTGCGGCCCGAATGAACGGCCTCTACTTCGGCGGCAACTACTGGCAGACCCACCACTTCGCCGAAGGCACTGAACTCGACCGACCCGGTTACGACACCTCCCTTCCTTGGGTAGGAGAGTACGGCAACGAAGAGTCGATGCAGAGTGCGATCAATGTTCGACAAGCACTCGCCGCCGCGGTCGACCGCGAAGGCATCAACGAAGCCATCCTAAACGGTCTCGGCTACGTCAACCACATCACAAACATTTCCGTCAACTCACAGACCTGGGCTGAGAACGCCGAATCTCACGATTGGGCGTACAGCTTCGACCGCGATGAAGCTAAGCGTCTCATGAACGAAGCCGGTTGGGGCGATGGATTTGAGGTAACCGTATGGACGGGAGCGGGAACTAGCCAAGAGATCGTTGAGGCCATCGCTGCGGAATGGCTCGCAACTCTCAACGTCAGCGTCAGCCTCGATCTTTCGCCATACTCGGAGCACCGCCCGAACCTCGTGAACCTGTCGTTCAACCAGATCCAGTACCGGACCTGTGGAGACAGTTTCTCGGCTTTGAGCGTTGACCTTCCAAAGTCTAACGAGACGACATCGCACAAGATCGGCGGCACTATCTGTGCTGCGAGCATCTTGCCGAGATGGGACGAGATCTTCGACGAGATGACGAAGGAACTTGACCGTCGCAGGCGTACCGAACTTGCCATTGAGCACTTCGACTATGCCCGCGAAGTCTCGATCAACGTCGGTGTGAACGAGACGCCAGCGTTTAACACCTTCGACGGTGAGAAGATCAAGAGTTGGCCGATTCCGCCGCAGATGTGTATCGGTGGTTGCACTTGGTTCAACCTCGAAGAGGTCGATTGGCAACCATAGACGACACCGTCTGAAAAGAGACGCCGGGTGTCACCCCAACCCGGCGTCTCGTTGGCGTGCCTGCGCTCCCTCCGATACCAATGCGGCACCAAAGGGAACGCAGGCACAGCCCCTTCATTGAACAATGCGTAGTTTCCTCGCACGCCGCGTACTGTACGGCGTCATCGCGATCCTCGGCGCCCTACTCGTCATATTCGTGCTCTCGCGCTTGTCAGGCGATCCTTTGGATCTTTACCTCGACGAATATGGCGGTGCGCTCGCGGAAGAGACTCGCGAGCGATTCAGGAAAGAGCTTGCTCTCGACCAACCTGTCGTCTTTCAGTACGTAATTTGGGTAGGAAGATATCTCCGGGGCCAATTCGGCGACAGTCTGATTCACCAACGGCCCGTCATCACCGTCGTCCAAGAAAGGTTTTGGACCTCGATCCAACTCGGTTTGATCGCATGGACTTTCGGGACGCTGCTCGGAGTCCCGTTGGGCATCGTCTCCGCTGTGCAACGCGGTCGACCACTTGACTACGTCGCACGCGGCATCGCGTTGGTTGGTCAAGCCGCGCCCGTCTTCTGGGTCGGCATCATGTCCATCCTTATCTTTTCAGGAGAGCTCGAATGGCTTCCATCTGGCACGCGAGGTGACGGATTTGCGATTAGTAACTACATATTGCCGTCGATCGTCCTCGGGTGGCTACCTGCAGCGGCGTATCTCCGTCTAACGCGTTCTTCGATGCTGGAGGTCTTGGAGTCGGAGTACGTCAAATTCGCAAGAGCCAAGGGCGTGGAATCCAGCGCCGTGATCTGGAAACATGCCTTCCGCAACGCCGTGATTCCGCCCCTCACGATTTCCGGATTGATCTTGGTTGGTTTCATCAACGGGACGACCGTCGTAGAAACTGTGTTCTCGTGGCCCGGCCTCGGTCGCGTAGCGGTTCAGGCAGTGCAGGGAAACGATTTCCCCCTCATATCAGCCATTACATTCCTGACCGTCGTCTTGTACGTTGTGGTTGTGCTAACGATGGACATCCTGTACGCGATTTTGGACCCAAGGATTCGCTACGCGTAGCAGATAGACATGGCAACGGAAACTAGACCACAAAGCGTCAACGACGCCGTCTCAGCACCGACTAGGGTGAACCAGCGACATTCGCTAGGTTGGTTGGGTTACGGCTTCTACATCATTCGTCGGTGGCCGATAGTCCCGGCGCTCATCATCCTGACGTTGATCGTATTCGCCCTATTTGCAGAACAGATCGCGCCACACGATCCGCTCGCGTATGTTGCACTGACCGACCGCAACACCTCACCATTCTCGACCGGTGGATCTGGCCAGTTCTACATTCTCGGTACCGACAATATAGCTCGCGACGTACTGAGCCGCATCATTCACGGCGCTCGAATCTCTGCCATGGTGGTTTTTGTATCCATTACGGTCGGCGTAACCGTAGGTACGGCTTGCGGTTTGGTTGCCGGGTATTTCGGGCGTCATATCGACGAAGTGATAATGCGCATTGTTGATGTGTGGGCGGCATTGCCATTCATCATGCTCGCTCTGATCGTAGTGAGCATCTTCGGGCAAGACCTCAGAATCCTGATCGCTCTGCTCGCCCTGATATCGTGGCCGGGTGCTGTGCGTCTAGTCAGGGCGCAGACATTGAGCCTTCGCGAATCGGATTACGTCCAATTCGCGCGCGTCGCGGGCGCATCGCCGAGCCGAATACTCCTTCGCCACATCCTCCCCGGGGTCATCAACATCGTCGTCGTAAGCGCCACGCTAGGTGTCGGCGGCATCATCCTGACCGAAGCAACTTTGAGCTACCTTGGCGTAGGCATCCCGCCACCCACGCCGGCTTGGGGAGCGATGGTAGCCAGCGGACGCGAGTACATCGGCGATGCTTGGTGGGTTTCCGCCATTCCGGGAATGGCGATCTTCCTAGTAGTGATGGCGGGGAACTTCCTAGGCGATTGGATGCGCGACCGGTGGGATCCTAATTTGCGGCAGTTGGATTAGTTGGTTTTTCGGACAATGATCTTCGACGCGTTCCCTAGGGTCTTATACGATGTCCAGACCCTTCATGTTCCGAACCGGACCTGACGAGCGACAACACCAGACGCTGGTGGCTCATTTGGCGCAATGCGGTTTTCGGGACGCTGACGAACCTAAAGGGTTGGCAGGTCTTCCATACCGCCGTGATCGCTCTTTACCGCTCCTTCGACGACGTTGTGCGATTGTCTGTCATCACATCATTTTCGTGCGCTAATGCTGTGATTGCGCAGTACGCATTGGGATACAAATATGGCAATCCAGACAGTGAATCGCCAATCGAAAGTGCCGCGGTCAATGTCGTGGGTACTTTCGTGAACATGATCGAAATGCACCGGAATCTAAACATATGGGGACGTTTGTCTGGTGTACAAACGATCGATGCTGCGTACCTTTGGAACGCGGTGTCTGGCGAGGGTATACCGAGCCGAATCGCTGTTGAGGCGAAAGATCGAAGCGATTGATCACAAGGCCCTTGTCCAACTTAGCGGCCGACATGCTTGAAGACGGGGAACTAACGCCGAAAATCGGAGGGACGCTAAAGGCTTTACATGACACAATTGAGGAGCATTTCGAGGCTGGGTTAATCGCAACCACATATGTGGCGGCCACGGTATGGCAAGAACTTACTCCTGACCGGGACGAGCGCGTAGTCAAATACACGCGTCCGCATCGGGCTGAGTGTTTGGCGAACATGACCTCCGCGCGCCTAAAGGAACCATTAAAGGCTCGCTTCGCAGAGGGGAGAGGGCGACCATGCGTCGTAGAATAGTTGGACAGAATGGCAGGCGAGAAGTAGGATCAGCAATGGCTCAGTCGGTGAAAGCTACCTATAAAGATGGAGTCTTGGAACCTTCGGAGTCGCTTGATCTTGAGGATGGTCAAGAGGTGGGATTGTCGATTTCGGAAACAGGTGACGCTCCTGATGGGATAAAGGCGCGGGTTGAGACGGCGGGCAGTTGGAGGGGGTTGGTGAATGCTGAGCAGCTGAAGCGCGACATTCTTGAGAGTCGCCAGATAGTCTCGCGTCCTGATCCAAAGCTCTGATGCCATGATGTATCTAATCGACACCGACTGGGTGATCGACTATTTGGATGGCGATGAAGAGGTAGTGAGGCGAGTAAAACACTTGCTACCTAGTGGTATTGGTATAAGCGTGGTATCGCTTGCTGAGCTCTACGAAGGGATCGCTTATTCGAGGAATCCAGTTGCCAGCGAGACTCTTCTTCGAGTGTTTTTGGATGACCTCGACATAGTTCCGTTAGATGAAGATGTCTGCAGGTTGTTTGGCGTGGAAAGGGGGCGACTGCGATCGGCGGGAATGTTGATCGGAGATTTCGATCTTTTGATAGGCTGCACGGCGAAGTTGCATGGTCTGACGGTGCTCACGAATAACCTTCGACATTTCACGCGGATACCGGAACTGAGCGTGGAGTCGATTTAGGCTCGCAACTGAACGAAAGTCAGTCCAGATAATCCATCTCCGGTCGCAGATCCCACCGGATAGCGTCAGGCGGATCGACGTTTTTCGCCCACGCCTCCATCAGCTCCTGCTCTCGCTTCAGAATCCTCATTCGCTCGGCGATGTGATCCGGGTCCCACCCGTCCAGCACACGGTCTATCATCTCTTCTCGCACAACCCTGGAGCTCGGATCCTGAGCGCGATCGTTTAACTCCTGCGGGTCTTCGGCGAGATTGAACAGTTGCGGCTCGAAACCGTGATAATAGTTCAGCTTCCAATCGCCAGAGCGGACCATGCGATTCTGCACGCCGCCAGGTCGGGCGTGGATATCGGCCCCGCCTAGATTGGCCGACATGCCCGAACCAACTGCCGAGTCGTTCATGCAGTATTCGCTGTAGACGGCATCTTTCCACTCAACAGTGTCGTGGTTGTTGATGAGGTCGGCCACGCTCATGCCGTGTCCCTGCGGCAATGCCTCGGCACCGGCCGCGTCCAAAATCGTAGCTGCCAAATCGAACTGGTCGATTGGTGTGTCGATGACCCGACCTGCGTCGAGGTGACCCGGCCACGAAACAATTGCCGGGACGCGCGCCGCGTCCTCGTAAAACGTCTGCTTCCACCACAACCCGTGCTCACCGACCTGCTCACCGTGGTCGGAGGTGTAGACAATAATGGTGTTTTCCATGTAGCCGTTGGCGTCTAGCGCGTCGAGGATCTCGCCGATCAACTGGTCCGTTCGATCACACAATGCCCAGTAGGCGGTCCGCGCGCGGATTATCTCTGCCTCGCTGACCTCGACGATCCCCGTGCGCTCTCGCCACCATTGAATGTAGGGATGGCAATTCTCGATCGGCTCAGCCGGTACTTTCGGCATACCGACGCGACCCTCGTATTTGTCGTAATCCACCGCTCGAGCAACGAACGGTTGGTGCGGCAGCATCAATCCGATAGACAGGCACAGCGGCGATTCGTCGACACCGGACCGTCGTGTGATGCCTTTATTGTTGATGTAATCGACCGCTGATTGCGCGACATACTCGTCGTGGACCTCGTACGCACTCTGCCCTCGCCCTGACGCCTCCAAACTCACTCGCGCCGGTCCCGCTGTGCCGTGCAACTTTCCATGATCGACCGGTCTCGGACTGCCCGGATGGTTCGGACTGTGATCGCCGACGTATCGGCGTGAAAACCCGTGCAATTGGTCCGGACCGTTGTAGTGCATTCTCCCGATCTGAATCGGGTCGTATCCCGCGGCGCCGAGCGAATGTGCATAGGTCGGGACCGCGGAACTCAAAATCTGGTCATTCGTCCAGACTTCCGTTTCGTACGGATATCGCCCGGTTACGAACGCTGTCCGTGACGGCACACATATCGGCGAGCCGCAGTATGCGCCCGTGAATATCGCTCCGTCGGCCGCTAAACGGTCGAGATTTGGAGTATCGACGATTGGATCACCGTACGCACCGATTACGGCCGGATTGTGCTGATCCGATTGAATGTAGACGATGTTTGGGCGTGAGTTGGCATTCATGGTTAATCCGGGGTTTAAGTCGCGACCGCTTGTTTGTTTGCGACAGTCATATCGTCGTAAAGATAGCAACTCGCGACTCGGTCATCATCAAGCTGGAACGCCGGCGGATGCTCGTCGTGGCACTTGTCCATCACTTGCGGGCATCGATCAGCGAATTTGCATCCTGTCGTGACCATGGATTCGTCAATGGACATCAGTTCTTCAGCGCCGTCTTCCCACGCACGATCCGACCGCATCTGCGGAATCGACTCGACCAGCAATCGAGTGTACGGATGCTTGGGGTCTCTAATCACCCGTTCCACACTGCCCTGCTCGACGACCGAACCCTTGTACATCACGAGGATTTCGTCGCAGATCTGATAGGCAGTCGTGAGGTCGTGCGTCACGTAGACGACGGAGATGCCGAGATCGCGGTTGAGCGTCCGAATCGATTCAAGAATCGTGGCCCGCAACGACGCGTCGACCATCGAAACCGGCTCATCTGCCAGAATGATCCGAGGTTTGAGCAGCAACGCCCTCGCGACCATCATCCGTTGTCGTTGGCCTCCGCTCAGCTGATGCGGATACCGCCCGAGCATCTCCTCAGGGCGCAGTCCGACGGTCTCCAACGCCTCATTGATGAGTGGGATTCGTTGATCTTCCGACTCAGCGAGCTTGAATTTGTCGATCGCCACATGGAGTAAATGATCCGCTTTGTAAAACGGGTTGTAGACCTCGAAGGGATCTTGAAATATGGGTTGGACTTCCCGTCTGAACTCACGGCGTTCACCCCCTGACATCTTCGAAACGTCTCGCCCGTTGTAGATCACACTGCCACTCGTGGGTTTGATCACACCCAACAGCAGCCTCGCCAAAGTGGTCTTGCCACTTCCGCTCTCTCCGGCAACCGCAGTGATTGATGGGCGATCCGCCGATATCGCGAACGAAACATCGTCCGCGGCTATTGTGACGTTGGATCGACTGAACATCCCTCCGCCAAACACCTTGGTGACGTTTTGGAGTTCTAGCAGATTAGCCAACTGTATTTCCCGCCATCTCTACCGTTTCATCGAAGATGTGGCACATCACCCAACGGCTATCGCCCACGGCAGTATTGCGAGGCGTGACTTCCCGACAAGCATCGGCCACCGATGGGCATCGGGGCGCAAACACACATCCCGGAGGTAGGTCAACCAACGGCGGTGGTATGCCGGGTATGCCCTCCAATCGCTCTCGCTTCTCCTCCAAATCCGGCACGCTGTTTATCAACAACTTGGTATATGGATGCTTCGGATCCTCGATGATCTCTTGGACCGTTCCGATGTCCACCAACTTGCCGGCGTACATCACGCCTATTCGGTCGGCGAACTGCGCCACGAGACCCATATCGTGCCCAATGAGAATCACCGCCGCGCCGGTGTCGCGCTGAACGCGGCTCAACGTCATCATCACTTGTCGCTGCACCACAACATCCAAGGCACTGGTAGGCTCGTCGGCCACGATCACCTTCGGATTCATGCTCGTACCCGTCGCGATGGCCACCCTTTGCTTCATCCCGCCGCTCAACTCGTGCGGGAACATCCTTGCAACGCTGTCTCGCAACCCCACACGTCTGAGAAGGCTGTGAACATGGGACCTCATGTTCTCCTTCGTGTCCTTGATTCCGTGATCGACCAACCCGTCGAAAATCTGATCTTCAATGCGCATCACTGGGTTGAGAGCATTCATCGCCGACTGCGTCACAAGGGCGACTTCAGCCAGCCGCGCCAGGCGCATCTCTTCGTCGTTCAGGGGGACCAGATCACGACCGTCGATAAGAATCTCGCCGCCATCGATGTAACCGGGGGGTTTAGTGAGTTTGAGGAGCGCCATCCCGAGCGTGGTCTTGCCGCATCCCGATTCGCCAACTAACGCCAAGCGTTCGCCCTGCTGCAGGGTAAAGCTAACGTCGTCAACCGCCTTGACGATGCCGGCTTCGGAATCGTAATAGACCTTGAGGTTGTTTACTTGAACGGCAGGGATCGAAGAGGCGTTGGTGCCAGACCGACGTAGATCGGCGACATCCTTAGGTCGGTTAACCCGCGCGTCGTTCAGACTATCCATCACGGCGGTATTGATTCGGTCGTTCGCCAATTGCTAGAACCGCCTTCGTAGCCGAGGATTCGCCCACTCATCCATGCCTCTCGACAGCATGAACAATCCAATGAACAAAATCACGATAACGATGATCGGCGGCGACCACCACCACCACCAGCCATTGACCAGCGACCCGTACCAAATGTTGTGGTAGATCATCATGCCCAAGGTGTTGGAACTGAAATCGCCTAGGCCCAGAGCTTCAAGGCCGATGGATGCCAATATCGCGGACGAGACGGCCAGCACGAAATTCGCCACGATGAATGGCATGAGATTCGGCACCATCTCCTTCAATATCACCTCTGGACCGCTCATCCCGGACAATCTAGCCATCTCGACGTACGAGCGTTGTTTCATGACGAGAACTTGCGACCTAATCACTCGGGTGGGACCGAGCCAAGCCAGCATCGCGATGATTAACGATAGCTGGATAAATGTCATCTCGCCTCCCCCCACATCTCGCCACGCGATAGTGATGATGATGAGAATCAATATCCCCGGTATGGTCTGCAACGTGTCGACGATGAATCTGATCGTCGCGTCAAGCACTCCGCCGTAGTAACCCGCGCCAAATGCCAAAAGCGTTCCCACCACCGTTCCGACCGAACCGGCGATCAGACCGATCATCACCGTCTGCGGGATCCCTTGCGAAAACGAAGCCAATATGTCCTTACCTAACCGGTCGGTACCTAGCAGGTGTGGTCGCTCAATGTCGTCGTACGCAAAGCACAGTTCGCGCGGGTTTTCGGATGAGTAACAGGGATGCGGGTTTTGCAGCGATGGACGTTTGTTGGGCGGCGCGAACGCAAGATCCTTGGCGTCTTTAGGGGACGTCATCAATGTTCCAAACGCCCAGAACAGAACGATTATGCCGAGCATCACTGACCCCGCGATTATCGACGGGTTCCGCTTCATGTAGCGCCATAAACCGCCAACGCGATTCAGTGCATCCGATGCGTCTGTGCTACCTCGCGATGCTAGTGGTTCTGTCGTCGCGTTCGTTGCCATTGGTCTTTACGCGGAAGAGTAGCTGATTCTGGGGTCCAACAACGGATAGACGACGTCGATGACCAGCATCGCAAAAGCGATGGCCAACACGATGATGTAGACAACGCCTTGAATGACAAAGTAATCGAATCCCGTTATCGCTTCGTAAAGAACTCGACCAATCCCCGGGTAGCCGAAAATCCGCTCAACCAATATCGCGCCCGAAACCACGTGCGGCAACGTCAGAGCCAAGGCAGTGGTTTGCGGCAATACTGCGTTTCGCACGGCGTAGCGGAAAAACGTCCGCATCTTGGTCAGCCCCTTCGCCTCCGCCTGCAACATGTAGTCCTCGCCCTGCATTGTGATCATCATCGATCTCATGCCCAACGCCCAGAATCCAATCGATGCGAGAACGATCGAGAGGGCCGGCAAGAGTGAGTGCTTGAACACCTCGAACAGGAATCCAAAGTCGCTCCAATCGGGAAGCGTCGTCGGCGCGTAACCGCCGCCCAAGGGCAGCAGCTTGGCCTGGAACGCCAACAGCCAAATCAATATGAGTCCGAGCAAATAGTAAGGGACCGCCGCAAGCAAAAAGAATGGCGGCAATATGAGTTCAAAAGCGGCTTTGGGACCATGCTGCCATGCCAACACCGCACCTCCAAGAGTACCCACCAAGAAGGCCAGAAGCGTCGACGTAACCAGCAATCCGATCGACCACGGCATCGCTTGGTTCACGAGTTCGCTAACGCGTGTCGGGTACTTGGTTATTGAATTCCCGAAATCGAACCGAACTGCGGCCGATAGATAAGTCAAATATTGAAAAACTAGAGGACGATCCAACCCGAATTTCGCGTTGTAGGTTTCGATCAGAGCCTTGTAGTCTTCGGCTCGTATCGTATCGCCTTCGGCTGCGAGCAATTCCAAACGAGTCGCGATCGGGTCTTGACCGGTGAATCTGGGGAGAAAGAAGTTGAACGATGTGGCGACAAAAACCACCGCCACGAACATTCCTATACGTCTCGCCAGATAATCTACGGTCATCTCATTAACACTTCGCCATGTTGCGTCCCAATGCGCGTCAATGCCAAGTTAACTGAGCTAACCAGCCTGTCGGCGCGCCAGTTGGGAGGTTGCGATTAGTTGCGGCGCCTAAGTGATGGGAGTTTGCTCCCAATCGGCGGCGCCGCAACCAACGTTTCTTCCGCCAAAACGCGGATTTACTCCCGGCCAGTGCCTTCCAGCTTGCTAAGGATGTACGGGAATCCGGTGTGCGGGTGGATACCGTTCATGTACGGCTCGTACCCTTGCGCGTCGCCAGGCCAGTTCTCCCAGTAGTACTCGTTACGAGTCACACGGTTGAAGAACTCGACGAGCGGGACGTCCGGCTGGTCTTCCAACCAGATCCGAAGTGCCTGCTCGGTAAGGTCCAATACCTTGTCGACATCAGGCTCTTCCGCCATTGATGCGACTACTGAATCGAATTCAGGGTTCGAGTAGGACCAGCGGTTAGCTCCAGAATCCGTCGTGAACATCAGCAATGACCGGTAGATGTCACCGGATTGCGAACCGTTGTGCCCGACTAGCGTGCACTCGTAGTCGCCACCTTTGCCGTTTCGGGCCCAGACATCCGGGGGTTGCGCCCAGGATGACTCGATACCGTTCTGCTCAAGCAACGCGGCAACAACCGGACCGAGGTCCGTGAAGTGCGCCGAGCTGATGATGTTGCACTTGACCACATCGCCATTGGCATCGGCCCAGAAGCCGTCGGAGTTCATCGAGTAGCCGGCCTCGGTCATGAGGGCGTCGGCGCCGTCTTTGTCGTATTGACCAACTCCGAACTCTTGCCTCAAAGGCTCCATCGCCTCGTTGACGTGCTTCAGACCAGCGTACTGCGGCCAAGGCCAGTCGTTGATCCGGCCTTTGTTTAGGTACGCCTGAGCGTTAAGGCGGTCGCGGTCGATGTACTTGGTGATGGCTTTTCGAACGTTGGGGTTCTCAAGGTGCGGTTGAAGGTTGTTCAAATGCAGCGAGATCGGCCACCACGAAACCATTCCGTATTCGCCGTCTGGATCTCGGCCCGTGTAGGTGGTGGTGTTGGGGTTCTCGCGAAGGATCGTCTCGACGGTATCGACTCGAAGGTCGTGCGTCTCGTCGATCTGGTTCGTGATCATCGCCTGGGCGAACTGCGTGTCGTCGTCAATGTTGTAAAGCACGTAGCGCTCTACTTCTTGGAACGGCACGAAGCCGGTTGCGCAGCCCCAGTAGTCTTCACAGTTCTTCACGCGGTCCAAGACTCGTCGGAAGTTGTCGGAGTAGGACAAGCGCCACGGCCCCGTCGTAACCGGGCCAGCACCGTCGTTGTAGGCATCGTACTCGGCCCAATCCTTGTCATTCCAAACGTGCTCCGGGACGATATACGTTCCAGAGTCGCCCTTGTAGATCACGACCTCGGCATGGAATCTCGGGGCCGGGAAGTTGAAGTGGACCTTCACGGTCCAATCGTCAACGATCTCAGCTTCCTTAACGAAAGTCTGGAAGACTCCACCGCCACGGACTTCGCTGCCCAGTTCGGCAAGAGTGTTGAAGGTGTAGGCCACGTCCTCAGCGTTGAACTCTTCTCCGTCGCTCCAGAGAACTCCGTCTCGCAGTTTGTACGTCAACTCTGTCGCTGCGGCGTTGTAAGAGAATTCCTCTGCCAACCATGGGTAGCTGTTGCCGTTCAAGCTGTCAGCGTAGAACAGAGGCTCGTGGAAGAAGATCACGCCTTTCTGGTGGGTGCCACCGAGCGCGTACGGACTCCACATACGAAGGGCGATGCCGCCGCCAAAGCGAGTGCCGACCACGACGGTCTTGTTTCGAGGAACAGCCGAAACGACTTCGACTTCCTTGATAACTTCGACTTCCTTCTCAACCTCGACCTCTTTGACGACCTCAACCTCCTTGACAACCTCTACTTCCTTCTCAACCTCAACCTCTTTGACGACCTCGACCTCTCTCACAACCTCCACTTCCCTCTCGACGACGACCGTCTGGATAATCGTCTCAGGCTCGGAACTGCCGCATGCGATCGCAAAGCCGATTGCCGCCAAAACTGGCAGCAACAGCAAGCTCCTGCGAGCTTTTGTCATATTGAATTTCAAGTGCCAACCTCCGTGAAAGGTTTAGATTTATTGCCCAGTCACGACCGTTTGTCGCAACTGGCGAATCGTTTGAGCCGTAAATGAGCTCGACCAACTATCTAACCCTAATTTTCGTTCGGTTCGTCGTCAAACCGAAACGGCGCTTCGATGCGTATCGAATTCATACAGCGTGTTGTACGCTGAAAGGCTTAGTCTCCCCACGAAACCGACACCGATTACCTCGATGCAGATCAACAACCAATCGTTGCGAATCTCAAGGCGTAAGAACCCATCCGCGCCACTGTTTTTGACGATCGCAATCTTGGTCGTTGCTCTCGTAACCGCGTGCGTCAGCGAAGAGCCTACCGCCACGCCTCAACCCACAGTTACACCATCGACCCCAACACCGGAACCGGCACCGACCGCGCAGATTTCGGGCGCTACTGCTTCCTCTGAATCGCTAGATGAGATGATGGCCGAACCGGTGATGCCGTTCACGAACATCGCACCACTCGTGTTAGTCGACCCCGAAACAGGCGAAGAACTGTGGATGATCGAAAACCGCCACCCTGGTGTCGCAATCTTCGACTATGACCGCGACGGTGATATGGACTTCTACGTAACCTCCGCCGAGATCGAAGCGCTCCTGCCCGACACCACCGGCGGACCTAACCGCCTCTTCCGTAACGACGGGAATCACGTTTACACCGAGGTCGCAGAGGAAGCCGGAGTAGATCTGCCCGTCGCGAACAGTACCGGAGTCGCCGCGTGTGATATCGACAACGATGGCTATCAGGACCTATACGTCGCTTCTTACGGCCGTATCGGCGACAATTTGGATTACCGGGCCGCTCGATACTACCCCAATCTCCCAGCAATCATCAAAGACCGATTGTTCAGGAACTTAGGTGACGGAACGTTCGAAGAAATCACAGAATCGGCGCTCGGAGATGCGGCAAACCTCCGCTCCGGTTTCAGCGTCGGTTGTTCCGATGTCAACAACGACGGTTGGATCGACATCTTCGTCAGCAATCGAGTCGACCAAGACTTCCTTTGGTTCAATCGTCCCGATCACCACGGACATTACAACGTTCTCTACATAAACAACGCCGACCTTACGTTCACGGACGTGACCGAAGAGGCAGGTCTGCGCTACGGCCCGATTCTGATGCGTGACCCATTCGGCGACGATATCGGCTGGCCCGATCCCGTCACCGGCGAAATCGTGCCCGGTTACAATCCGGACCTCATCGACGCTTCCGGCGAGTTCGTCGGTGAACCCACCGGGCAGACCCTCGCCGCGCTGTTCTTCGACCACGACGACGACGGCGATGCGGATCTATGGCTAGCAGACGACGGCAGTCGGTTAAAAGTTTTTCGCAACGACTCAACCGAAACCGACATCAAGTTCACTCAGATAAGTCGCGCCATGGGAGTCGACATGATGGGCGCTTGGATGGGTTTCGCGCTGGGCGACTATGACAACGACCTCGATTTGGACGTTTTCGTCACCAATATCGGATATCACCCCCTCACCCGAGAGGCTCCCACCACGCCGTCAGGAGACTGCGCGTATGGACATCAATACGGATGGGGAACCTGCTTCCACTTTTTGTTGCGCAATGACGGCGTTCGCGACGTGGAAGGAGTGGGAACCGTTGGCGTCTTCAACGACATCGCCCGCGCGACCTACGTCGCACCAAATGCAGTAATGCCGCCTATGGCGCTAGACCCCACGCAAATCGTCGAAGATTGGCAAGTTCCGACTGGCCTCGCTGCCTACGATTTCGGTTTTGGAACCGTGTTTTTCGACTACGAAAACGATGGCGATCAAGACCTCTACTGGCTCGGCGCCATGTCCGACCGCGGAGAAGCTCCCAGCGGCCACCTCTTCCCGGGCGCCGGACGCATGCTACGTGGCAACGGTGCCGGCGAATTTCAAGACATCACCGTGGAAGCGCGGGTGCTCGACATCCTCGGTGTAGACTACACCGTCCTCGACCCGAATCATCCCAACTTCGACCGATCCGAGCAACGGATTAGCCCCGCGTTCCACGAAAACGGCAAGGGATTGGCGAAAGGCGACCTCAACGGAGATGGCTACGTAGACTTGATCGGCACCAACAGCAACGGATGCCGCCTCGTCGGCCAAGACGATTGCAACTGGGAACCCGGGCCGCTGTTCCTGTGGATGAACGCCGGTGGTGATCGCAGTTGGATCACCATGCGATTGATCGGCGGAATGCTGGACGGTGACACCGGAAGCAACGCCGACGGAATCGGAGCGCGGGTCTACATCGAATACACCTACACTGACGGCTCCAAGCATGAGCAGGTTCAAGAATTGACCGGAAGCTCTACTTTTCTCTCTATGAACAGTCTGGAACTGACGTTCGGGATCGGGAATGCGGATAAAGTTGACAGAATAAAGATCGAATGGCCCAGCGGTCTGGGCCAAGTCATCGAAGATGTCGACGCGAACCAACGCATCGAGATAACCGAAGGTCAAGCTATCCCCTAACCCGCGCACCGCCGCGTATAAACAGTGCTTCAACCCCAACGCCCTGAAAACCTGGACCCGCAGATCGAACGCGCGATCGCGATGACGCGCACGATCCGTGTCCCACGCCGATCACTATCTACCTTGGGTTCGACTGTGATCCACTATCACGTTGTGTCTCAACCCGTTTACGAAGGCATCTTCGAGGATGAGCAGAAGGACACGGTCGTCCGATACGGGCTCGTCCGCGCTGACCGACCGCGGATAGTTACTCCCGGCTATCTGTCAAACTCAGAGGGATTCGGTCAAGAGGCCACAGAATACCTCGACTACCTCACCAACCGATACGGTTCGGACGCCGCGGGTCTGCTGTACAAGTACAAAAACGAACCCCAAACCACTGAAACCGTCGCCGGAGAACCGCGCCAAATCGCCGCCAAGATCCGCGACGAAATCGAACGCGACGACAAACCGCTGCACACCGTTCTCCTCGGCGTCGACGAACTTTGGGATGTCTCGGTGATGAAATTCATCTACGAGTTCACAAATCAGTCCGCCAAATCGAACTTCGAAGAGTTGAACGAACGCCGCTTGTTCGACGACGACGGCGGAGTTCCAAGGGATGCCAGGATCCGCATCGAAGACCTGATGCAACGCGCCCAACGCCGGGAAATCGATCCCTCGGTTGTCCATGAAGAACTCGTCCGATGGGGACTTTTCGAGGAATATCAGGAGAGTTTCTTCAGGCTCTTTCGACGCTAACTGTCAAACACCTCGATGTCCGCCTCGACCATCGCCGCGATCGCCGAGTCGGCATCACCTGGCCGCAAATTTACGCCCTTCATGCAGTCCAGATAGATGTTCGTCTTGTAGCCGCGGCGACACGCATCCAATGCCGTCTCCTTCACGCAGTAGTCGGTGGCAATACCCACCACATCCACATCCGTAACGCCGTGCCGCTTGAGAATTTCCTCCATCGCCGTATCTGATTCGGCGTTGGTCAACGGATCACGGACGGAAAACCCGGAGTAGCCGTCCTCTCCGCCAGTCCCTTTCCGGACCACCTGAGAATTCGTCGCCACCTCTAGTTCCGAATACCACTGCGCCCCCCAGGTGCCGGCCACGCAGTGGACGGGCCAGATGCCACCGTCTTTAGCGAAATGAGGCGTCACCTCCGGATGCCAGTCTTGCGTATATACGATCAATCTCCCATCGCCTCGGGCTGCGGCGATCTTGGCGTTGATGTTCGGAACCACCGACGGCGCATCCTGGACGTAAAGATTGCCGTTCGGATCGACGAAGTCGTTCTGCACATCAACCACTATCAGCGCTCTGTTCGAACCAGACATCGCACTCTCCTCATTGAACTTGGACTATCTTGATCTGTACCGCGAATTGCCCACCGTCCTAGACCACATCTGGCAATTAGTTTCGCATAACCTATTTGCATCAGATCATCCGGCGCAGCCAATCTGCGCGGTACGAGTGAAAGGTATTCCGACATGACGGGTCGATACAAAGCGGCGATCGTGGGCTGCGGCAGCATCGCACATGCGCACATGGATGGTTACTCGATGGTCGATGCTGTCGATGTCGTCGCATGCGTCGATCCGATACCTGAAGCGCGCCAAATGTACATGGACGATTGGGGCATTCCCAAGTCTTACGCAACACTCGAAGAGTGCGCCTACGACGCCGAACCCGACATCGTAAGCGTCTGCACTTGGCATCTTCTTCACGACCCGTTGACCGCCGAAGCGGCCGGCTATCCATCTGTCAAAGCGATCATCTGTGAAAAACCGATGGCGATCGGCATGGGCCGCGCCAACCGAATGGTCGAGGCCTGCGACGCTAACGACGTCAAATTAGTGATCAGCCACCAACGTCGCTTCACTCCCGGATGGAACAAAGCCAAGGAACTCGTTGCAGCCGGCGCCATCGGCATTCCGCTCCGCGTCGACATCCGAGTCAAAGAAGGCCTCGCAAACTGGGCGACGCACTCCATCGACGGTGCGAAGTTCATTCTCGGCGACCCCAAGCCGCGCTGGGTAATGGGCGCGGTCCAGCGCACCACTGACAAGTACGAACGCAACACCGCTATCGAAGATGCTTGCATCGGTCTCGTTATGTTCGACGATCCGTTGCAGTTCTTCATTCAGTCTGATCTCTGGGACAACGACTGCGATGCCGGCAAGTTCTTCATTCGCGGCACTGAAGGCATGCTCCACGTCCGTGAAACTGTTCTGAAACTCTTCAACGCCGAGTCCGGCGGCTGGCAAGATGTTGATCTCAACTTGTCAGAAGGCGACCAAGCCATCGGCGGCAACATGAACGGCAAACAGGTCGAAGAACTCGTCCGCTGGCTAGACGGCGGACCTGAGCATCGCAACGCCGGACACATTGCTCGTGACACCGTGGAAATCATGATGGCGATGTACGAATCCGCTCGGCAGAACAAAGTCATCCACCTCCCAATGGAAGAGCAGGAATACCCACTCGAACTCATGATCGATGAGGGCAAAGTTACGGTCGAAGAACCGGGTAGGTACGACATCCGAGGTTT
Source organism: uncultured Dehalococcoidia bacterium (assembly GCA_951812795.1). Classification (GTDB taxonomy): domain Bacteria; phylum Chloroflexota; class Dehalococcoidia; order Lucifugimonadales; family Lucifugimonadaceae; genus Bin127. The sequence goes on along the minus strand of OX638325.1, from coordinate 70,196 downwards.
CCTCGACCGGAGCAACATCGACGAAGCACGCTACGCTCAGCTCAAAGATGACGGAGTCAGTCACGACCAGGCCATGCGCATCGTCCACGACGAGATGGCGCGCGGCTGATGGTCTCTTACCCATCGTTTGCGGAGATTAAGGACTGATGCGGAGAATATCGTGTATAATATCCGCATATGTTGCGGATAACATACATACACGAACATCCTGATTGGCCACATTTCCAGTGGCGGCAAGAAGAACTCATCGACCTGCTCGCCACCATCCGGCACCAACAGGGACTCCTGCTCGGGCGCATGGAAGCCGTCGGGTTCGACCTCAGACAACAGGCCGAGTTGAACGCGCTTACCGAAACCGTGTTGAAAACGAGCGAGATTGAAGGCGAAGTTCTCAACGTAGACGAGGTTCGGTCCTCCGTCGCCTCACGGCTGGGCGTGGATATCGGTGGACTGGCACCGCCTCACCGCAACGTCGACGGCATCGTCGATCTGATGGTCGATGCCACATTGAAAAGTGACGAACCGCTCAGCGCAGAGCGCCTGTTTGGTTGGCATTCATCGCTGTTTCCAACCGGACGGAACAACATAACCCGCATCACCACCGGAGCGTGGCGTGCCCCGGGTGACGGTCCGATGCGCGTCGTCTCCGGTCGGATCGGACGCGAACGCATCCATTTCGAAGCGCCTTCAGAGGATCGCATCGAACACGAGATGCGGACGTTCCTCCAGTGGTTCAACGCGCCAACAAAACACGACAACATCCTGAATGCCGCAATCGCTCATCTGTGGTTCGTTACCATTCACCCATTCGACGACGGTAACGGAAGGATCGCGCGGGGAATCGCCGACATGGCATTGGCTAGGTCCGATGGGGTTTCACAGCGTTTCTACAGCATGTCATCCCAAATACGCAAAGAAAGAGCCGATTACTACGAAATACTCGAACTCACACAGAAGGGTGCGATGGACATCACCAATTGGATGGTGTGGTTCTTGGACTGCTTAGGACGCGCTCTTGAAAACGCCCATGACACCGTCGCCTCTGCAGTTGCTCGAGTTCGGTTCTGGGATACATTCGCGGGGATGCAGCTTAACGACCGACAGCGCAAGGTCATCAGGCAACTCGTCAACGGGTTCGATGGTCATTTGACGACGACTCGGTGGGCAAAAATCACCGGATGTTCTCAAGACACGGCGTTGAGGGACATAACGGACCTAATCAACAAAAGCGTCCTTGAGCGCAGTCAGTCTGGCGGACGCAGCACGAGGTACGACTTGGTCAACGCCGTCCCTGCCTCAGCGAACGCACGTAATTGATCTTGAATGATGTCGCCCGACCGCATTCCGAAATGCGATTGGGCTAAGTTCCTCGTTTACTCGAGATCTTTACTGGCTGCTTGGCATCTTCGAGTGAATGATGTGAGCCAATCGCCCTATAGGCATCGACTGCAACCAGACCTTGCCTCGACCTTCGAGCGTCGCTAGAAACAAACCCTCTCCGCCAGCCAACATCGACTTCAAATTCCCCGCACGTTGAATGTCGTAGTCGATGCCTTCTTGGAACGCAACGATGCATCCGGAGTCGACCCGCAGACGCTCACCATTCAGTTCACGCTCAACGATGGTTCCGCCTGCCGACATGAATATGTGCCCGTTGCCTTGCACCTTCTGTAGAATGAATCCCTCGCCACCGAAAAATCCCGCGCCAAGTTTCCTTTGAAACGCGACCGTGATGCCCGTATCCGATGAACCGCAAAGGAACGCGTCACGTTGCGCCAACACCGTGCCGCCCAAACCGCCAAGATCGATCGACACAATTTTGCCCGGCGCTTCCGACGAAAACGCCACGATTTGGTCCTGGTTGGCTACGTTCTGGAAATGGGTGACGAAGATGCTCTCACCTGCCAGCATCCGAGCACCGGCATTCATCAAGCCACCAAGCATCCCGCCGCCACCTCCGCCCGGACGCTTGCCCATCTTCGACTCGAACTCGATGCCCGGTTCCATGTACATCATCGCACCGGCCTCACCGATGATCTCTTCGCCCGGACCCAAACGGATCTCCAGCATCTGCAAATCATCGCCGATGATGCGATATTGAAAACTGCCTGCGTTCATCACGGCCGTCGATACGTTCGAGTCGCGCATAATCCCACCGTTCCTTTCTCGGTTGCGTACCAACACTTATACAATTCGGCGTCACACGGATTGATTGCCCAACCCGCATTCGACCAGCTTTTCAACCCAAATAAGATACGTTGCATCGTGTCGCGGCGGATGTTCCCGTAACAATTTGATTCCGGCGTCATGGCTTCATTCGCATCGATACGTTGCCACTCAAACCCGGTGAAACCCTGATTCAATAGGTAAGTCCAACGAAATGGCGGCATATGTAATAACCGACGTCGAAATCACGGAATCCGAGCTATTCACAGGATTTCGCGCAAAGCTTGATCCCACCATCGAAGCTCAAGGCGGAAAGTTCATCGTCCGTAGCGAGAACATCAAGATCGTTCATGGCGATTGGACACCGAAACGTCTCGTGGTAATCGAGTTCCCTGATTTTGAAACCGCCGAAGCATGGGCGCAATCCCCTGAGTTTGTTGAACTAAAAGACATGCTCGACAAGTCGTCGAACACCGACATCATCATCATCGAAGGGGTCTAGTCGCTCATCGACCCAATTTGGGTGGCCCCCGTCCCTCTTACCATTCCCAACGGCGAATTTAGCGCATCGATAACCATGTTCGGATAGTCACGTCGGAAACCAATCTTCGCCAGCATCGCAGACGCTGTCGAATCGATCACCGCCGTGCCATTCCACTCACTGATCGCCACTCGTCGGCCAACCGATGCCGCGGCAATCGACCGTACGAGCTCCAGAATCCCGTTCTCAATCTCGGCATCCGACAAATCGCCCGTTTCAACGCGGGAACCGTTCGAATATGCCACCATAATTGGCCGATCACTCGCAAAAGCTATCCTCGTACTCGCGTTTCGGCTGAGATTCAACAGGCCGGCGCATGGAGATTGCGAAATCGACGCTAAGTTGCGATCGAAAATATACGCCGGATCCGTCGCCGCCACGATGCTCACGTACGAAGCATTCTCACCTGCGCCGCCAACCGAGCGCATCAACTCGATGAAATCCGTTGTCGCGAACTGCACTCCCGGAAGGCCAGTGACGAAATAGCCCCTCCTCACCGCGCCTCTAAGTTCCATCAGATTCAGTGCCCGGTAAATCGGACGCCAATCCCATCCTAGTCGATCCAACTCAATGGCTCGTCGGGTCACCACACCATGGCGCCGCAACAATAGGCCAGCTCGCTTTTCGGCAACCTGTGCTTCGTCCAGATTTGGACCCAGGAACGAAAATCGAGACGTCGCTGACCAATTCACTCCCGGCGACAATATGCCCTGTGTTGCGCGCAATCGCTGAGCGAATTGCCTCCGAACCGCCTGACGGTGACCTACGCGACGCCCTCGTCCGGCCGCCACCGGACTAGCCTCAATCGTAGAGGCTTCTTCCGTCGAAGACCGCGCAATCGCCAAGGCCACTGGCCAAGAATCTCCAGTAATCATGCCGCGGAGCGCCAAATCTCGGATGACAATCGCAAGCTCCGATGGATTCACTCCCGCAACAGCTGCGAGTATCGTCTCGGATGTCGCCACGCCCTCAGCCGAAATGAACTCATAAACGCGGCTCGACTGATCGTCCAAGGTGCCGATATCGCCTGTAATGACATCAACCGTCGTTGATGGCAGCGCCGCTCGACCTTCACCAGCCCGGACTAACGCCACGCTCCGAGTGTCGCGCGTGCCGTCCTGACAAAACACCCATCTGTAATCTCCGCTCGCCAGTATCTCATGCAACACATTATTCGAATACCCCTCAACCCTCGCCGGCAACACATCTCGCGCCCACTGTTCCACCGGGATCGGCAAACCTTGGAGCATTTCTAACGCATTGCAAGTCCCCTCATACAAATCGTCGTTCCGGGAATCGTCCAAGCAGTGACGTCGCAGTGACGCCGCCTGATAGTCCATTGGATCCGAAGGCTCAACCTCGGATCGCAATATCGCCAATGTTCGCTCTTGGATCCGAGCCAATGTCGCCAGGTCCAGCCACTCTTCCTCTCCGGCATCCGTAAAGTACCCCTTCGAAGCCCGCGCATCCGCCATCAATTCGTCCAGCACATCGTGCAACACCGCGCGCTCGATCGGATAGCGCGATTCGATCACTGCCACTGGCACCGGTCCGCTTCGGGACAGATAGCGCGCCACAACCCTCCTTGCCGATCCGAAATCACAAGGGTCCCTCATCGCCGATCGATACTCCTCAACCAACTCCGTCGCAACCCATCGCTGCTGCACCCGTCCGTCAACAACGAACTCAACCAACTGTGCCCTGCCCTGCGAAGCCAACCCTAGAATCCAGTCAAACCATTCTTCTTCCGAACGATCCGAAATCTCCTCATCCGACAGATCGCCGACCTCTGCCAATAGCTGCGCTAGCTCCGTTTCCGTCCGTACTTTCATTCCCGCGCTTGAACGTCCAACCAAAGCAGACACATCCTTGATCGCTTCTGGTCTCAGCAGACCCGCCGCTTCCGGATTGCGGAACAATTGCCCGAGCGCCTCACGATCGATATTCAACGTCTGCAGACCACGTTCAGCTTTCGGTGTGTCCCACGAGTACATCCAAATCGCTTTGAAATTGAACTCCAACGCCCTTGCCACTGGTGAAGGCACATCAGATTCCACGAACTTCAACTCAATCTCACCCGATTGGACGTCGTCCAATATCCGCTCCAATCCCGGCATATCCATGAAGTCTTCCAACGCGTCGCGATACGTCTCGAGCACAATAGGGAAGTCTGGAAATGATTTGGCAATCGACAGCAGATCCTTGGACCGCAGTCGCTGCAACCAGAACGGCGTGCGCCTAAACTGACCCGGACTCGGCAACAGCATCGCCCGGTACGCGTTCTGCCTGAAGACCGCACCGAACAGCGGCGAATCGATCAATCCGTCGATAATGGTCTTTTTCGCCTCCGCGCTCGTCATCTCACCGATGAAGTTCACCGGTGCGACATCGTCAGACTGCGGCAATCGGAACATGATCCCGTCATCCGAGACCTGAATCTCAGGTTCCACCTTCTTGCGTCGCAACAACTCACGGGCGATAGCAACCGACCATGGGCCATTTATCCGGCCACCGAACGGCGAATGAACCACGATCCGCAAATCACCAATCGAATCCTGATACGTTTCGACAATTACCGTCTTGTCCGACGAAATCTCTCCCGACCATCGAATCTGCCGCCTGACATAGTCGATGATCTGTCGAGCACCCACCTCGTCCATCGGATACTCCAGCTGCAACCATTCGACGACATCGCCTGGCGCGATCTCATCTTCCACATACGGCCTGACTCGCTCCGCTACCTCGGCGCGAAACTTCGCAAGTGAGTACGACAAGTCCAATGGTCGCCACGGAAAATCTCCTCGCCAAAACGGCATCCGAGGCGTCGCCCCTGCCGCTGGTTCAGCGATCACTCGATCATCCTCGATCTTAGCCACCCGCCAAACCTGGCTCCCCAACATGAAAGCGTCACCTTCTCCCGACTCGAACACGAACTCCTCGTCCAACTCCCCGATTCGAGTCTTCCGATCCGGCAACACCACCGAAAATGCACCACGATCCACAATTGCGCCGCCATTGCTGATCGCCATCATCCGCGTGCCCGGTAGTTGCTGAAGAACGTCCTGAGTCCGATCCCAGTGAACCCGCGCTCGCAACGCAGAGAACAATTCGCGTGGGTAGTGACCCGACACCAGCTTCACTACGCCCAAGAAATTTTCGTAATCCAAGTCTGCATACGGATACGCGCCTTTCACCGAACGATAAAGGTCCGCCACCCGCAAATCCTGAACCGCGACCGCCGCCACGATCTGCTGGGCCAAAACATCTAAGGAATTGCGAGGCACCGATACTTCCTCCACTCGTCGCTCCTGCACACCCTTCGCAACAACCGCCGCCTCCATCAAATCCTCTGGATGAGTCGCATAGATCTTTCCGCAACTGATCGCACCCACTGAATGTCCAGCACGACCAACCCGTTGCAAACCCTGAGTAACTGTCTTCGGCGACTGCAACTGCACCACCAAATCGATACTGCCGATATCGATTCCCAACTCCAGCGAACTCGTACCAACCAGCGCCGGCAATTCGCCAGCCTTCAACTTTTCCTCGATATCGCGTCGCATCGTATCGGACAGACTTCCGTGATGTGCCATGAATGGGCCGTCTGCATCTCCCGATCCGATGAAGCCGCTTCCGATCTCGGAACCCTCCACGTCGCCATGTGCCCGTTCTCCGTGCACGGCATTCAACCGGTCCGCGGCGTTCTCTGCCTGACGACGGCTATTGGCGAACACCAACGTCGTATCGTGAGTCTCGATGTCGTCCAAAACTCGCGGTATCAACTTCGGCCATATCGATCCCGGGTCCGCACCGACCGCCTCAGCCATCCCATGCACACTCACCTCGATCTGCTTGGAGCCCGGGCAATCCACGATCGATACGGGGCGCGGCTGCGACAAGAGTCCGTCGACATTTCCTCCCTCGACGCCCACCGACTGCCCGCCAAGTAATCGTGCCACCTCACTCAACGGACGTTGCGTAGCCGACAGTCCGATCCGTTGAAACCCCGGCGCGAGAGCCTCCAATCGTTCGAGTGAGATGCTGAGATGCACTCCTCGCTTGTTCGTGCACAACGTGTGTATCTCGTCGACGATCACGGTCTCGACCGTCTGCAACATCTCGCGCGCACGCAACGATGTCAGGATCAGGTACAGCGATTCCGGCGTAGTGATCAAGATATGCGGCGGATTTCTCAACATCCGCGTCCGCGCCGCGGATGGAGTGTCACCCGTCCTAACATCCGATCGGACCTCCTGAATCGCAACTCCCATCGCCCGTGCCGCTTCTTCAATACCCCGCATTGGCTCACGTAGATTGCGTTCGACGTCGTACCCGAGCGCCTTCAAAGGCGAAATGTAGAGCGTTCTGATTCCTCGTCGCTTGGTGAGTGCAACATCCGAATACAGCGCGTCAAGGGCCGAAAGAAACGCCGCCAAAGTCTTCCCAGAACCCGTAGGCGAGTGGATCAACACATTTTCGCCGTCCTTGATGCGCGGCCATGCTTCACGCTGCGGCTCTGTCGCGTCGCCGTGACACTTACGGAACCAACGCGCTACTGGCGCGCTGAAGATTCCAAGCTCATCGGGATCTGTTGAAGTACCTCGGACCATCGCAAATATCCACGGTACGAGTTTAAGCGAGCGACTCCGTAAACCATTCCGACTAACCGATCGAAAACCGCTGGGCGGGGGTCTAGTTGCTTTCGCCGCTCCAAATTCGCCGACCAACGATCAGTGCGAAAACTGCGTACAGCACGTCGCCTAACAGGTTCCGCAATGGTCTCACCATAGCCGCATCGATTCTTCGAATAAAAGCCTCAGCTCTGCCGCACCAGTCGGCCTCGGTGCCAACTTCGTAACTCGATGTTGCGGCAACGTTCCAGCAACGAACGCGTCGATGTCCGATTCGCTATAACCGACACCAGACAAACCATTCGGCATCTCCAAATCCTGCAACAACCGAACGATCTGCTCAGCCAAGAGCTCACCGGCGTCCTCGTCGTCAACACCCTCCGTTTCCCCACCCATCAATCGAGCCGCTTCGAGATGCCGAGCCGGACTCGCTGCCGCGGTGTAACGAAACACGGCCGGGGCGTTCAATATCACCGATAATCCATGCGGTATGATCGGATGTTCCTCTGGATAACCCGCCGGTTGGAAATCCCTCGCATTCCCCGCCACTGGATACGACATACCGTGCGGCAAATGAACTCCCGCCGTCCCGAATCCAACTCCCGCCGCAGTCGCCGCGAGGCACATGTTCGCCCGCGCCTCATCATCCTCGGGATCGTTCACTGCCCGTCTGATGTTGGCGGAAACTATCTCGATCGCCTTGGCCGCCCATACGTCGCTCATCGGGTTCGCTCCCTGATACGCGGGCCGGTGCGCCGGGTCGATCGCCGCCTCACGCTTCGTGTACGGCAGCGCGGTGTAAGACTCCAGCCCGTGACACAACACATCAAACCCACTGAACGCCGCAACGTTGCGCGGCATCGATCGGGTATTCTCCGGATCCACCAATCCCATATGCGGCTTCAATGCCCGGTTCGCAATCCCCGTCTTCGCATGAATCTCCTTCATGTCGAAGATTGCCACGCCAGATGTCTCGCTGCCAGTACCGGCCGTTGTCGGCACTGCGATCAACGGCTTCAACGCACCGGGAACGGGAGTACCCTTCCCAATCGGTGCGTTCACATACTCCAAGAAATCCGCTGGGTGAGAGTCGTAGAGGTTCGCCACCTTGGCCGTGTCCATCACCGAGCCGCCCCCAACTGCTACGAAACCGTCGAAGTTGCCTTGCTCCGCAAACCTGATCGCGTCCGCGAACGACGCGTCCGTAGGTTCCACACTTACATCTGCATAAACCACGAATTCGATGCCGTCGTCACGCAACGACTCTAACGACGTCTTGACGGCCGTAGTTTCCAATAGGGATTGATCGGTCAACACCATCGCCCGCTTCACGCCGAGCCGTTTCATCTCGAAGCCCAGTTCGGCAGTCACCCCAAAACCGAACTTGATGCTCGCGGCATCCATCGCAAACGCGGTTTCCAATCCCTGAGACATCCCGTTTCTCCGTTCGATTGCTCGCCTATACAACTACTCGGCCCGTGGTCAGCATTAAAGTATGCACCAACGCACCTAACTCTCTGCCAACCAATGACCGACCACCGAAAAGAGCTCAGCGTCGACCTCTATGAACTCACGATGTCTCAGGTCTTTTGGCGACGCGGCATGGATGACACCGCGACGTTCAGTCTTTTCTTCCGCGGCTACCCCAAGGATCGTGCCTACTACGTGGCCGCCGGCATAGAACAAGCCCTCGATTTCCTCGCAGACTTTCACTTTTCGGCACACGACATCCAGTCCATCCGAAACACAACACCACTCGCCGACGATTTCCTGAACGCGTTGTCCGACATCCGCTTCACCGGCGACGTCCGAGCTGTCCCAGAGGGAACACTTGTCTTCGCCGAAGAACCGCTGCTCGAGGTCACTGCGCCGATCATTGAAGCGCAACTCGTCGAAACGATGCTTCTCAACATCGTCACTACCGCATCGCTCATGGCGACCAAAGCATCGCGCATCATCCAAGCCGCGGCAGGCAAACCCGTCGTCGATTTCGGCTCCCGCCGCACACACGGCGAGGACGCGGCGATCCAGGCCGCATATTCCGGTTACATCGCTGGATTCGCCGGAACGAGCAACGTCAAAGCGGCCGCCCTATTCGGTATCCCGGCAGTCGGCACGATGGCACACTCCTTTGTTCAAGCATTCGGAGACGAATCCGCGGCGTTTGAGGCCTATGCCAATGAATTCCCCGAAAACACAACCCTCCTCGTCGACACCTACGACTCCATCGAGGGAGTAACCCGCGCCATCCAAGTCGCCAAAAACGCGGCACAACACGGCGTTTCAATCAACGCCATTCGCCTCGACAGCGGCGACCTCGGCCAACTAGCGAATTCAGCACGCAAGATGCTCGACGACGCCGGACTCCCCGATATCCGCATTATGGCAACCGGCGGTCTCGACGAACACAGCATCCATGCCCTCGTCGAAGCAGGCGCACCAATCGACGCGTTCGGCGTCGGCACCCGCTTCGGAACCTCCGCCGATGCGCCGTACATCGATTCGGTCTACAAACTCGTCGAAATCGATGGCCGCCCAGTCACCAAACTCAGTCCATCGAAGGTCACTCAACCGTGGGCGAAGCAGGTCTACCGAAACTTCGACCAAGAGATGATGCGCGGCGATATCATCACCCGTGAATCATCCCCGATCCCGAGCGGCAATCCCGAACCTTTGCTCCGCACCGCAATGAGGTCAGGCAAACGGCATATCGCTCCCGAACCCTTGCCGACCGTTAGAAAACGAGTCGCATCCAACCTTCGCCAACTGCCTAATCAATACCGTCGTCTCGCAGACCCCGATTTCTATCCCGTCGAATACTCCCGGGAACTAATTTCACCTCAATACAACCACGATTAACCGCGGAATGAAGCACCAGATGACCGATACATCCTTGCCTACACATGCTAGAGCCGTCATCATCGGCGCCGGAATCGCCGGTTGCAGCGTTGCATACCACCTAACCAAGCTCGGTTGGCGCGACATCGTTGTCGTTGACCAAGGCCCCCTCTTCGAAACCGGCGGCTCGACCTCGCACGCACCCGGCGGCGTGTTCCAGATCAACGCGTCGAAGACAATGACCAGTTTCGCCCGCCAAACGGTCACCGATTGGTCACAGCTGGAACTCGATGGCGAGCCGTGTGTCAACCAAGTAGGGAGCCTCGAAGTCGCTTGGACCCCCGAACGATTAAACGATCTGAAGCGCAAAGCCGGCTTCGGCCTAAGCTGGGGCGTCGAAGCAAGCGTTATCACCTCTGAAGAGGCTCGCGACCTCGTCCCGACACTCTCCGACCGCATCTTGGGCGCAATCTACGTTCCTTCGGACATCCAAACCACGGCGATCAAACCCGCCGAAGCGATGGCGCGCGCCGCGCAACGATGCGGTGCTTCGTTCCACGGCAATATCAAGGTCACCGGCTTCGAGATCGAAAATCGGCGGATTCGCTGCATCAAAACCCAATCCGGAGACATCAAAACCGATCTCATCGTATCCGCCGTCGGCATCTGGGCGCCCAAGTTAGGTGCCATGGCTGCCGTCCCTGTACCGCTCTCCCCGATGCAACACATCTACGCAATCACCGAACCTTTGCCAGAGTTCGCGGGCGCAACATCCGATATCGAACTGCCGTTGGTCCGCCATCAGGATCACTCGATGTATTTCCGTCAGGAGCGCGACTGTTTCGGCATCGGCTCATACCTGCACGAGCCCTTGATAGTCGATGCCAACGATCTTCCCGACTATGGCGATTCGCCGGTACAACCTGCAGAGATGCCATTCACTCAAGATCACTTCGATGCCGCACAGACCGCAGCTGGCGAGGTGATGCCCTGCCTCGATGGCGTCGGATTGACGCGGAAATTTAACGGCCTATTCTCGTTCACCAATGATGGTTTCCCCATTCTCGGCGAGGCGCCACAGCTTCGAGGTTTCTGGTCCGCGCAGGCTGTTTGGATAACGCACGCCGGGGGCATCGGAAAGGCCGTTGCCGAATGGATCGTTAACGGTTCACCCACCACTGACCTCCGCGAATGCGCCATCGCGCGCTTCCATCCCCACGCTCTCACTCGCCCCTACATCCGGGCGAGGGCCGCGCAACAATATCGCGAAGTCTACGACATCATTCATCCCCTGCAACAAATCGCGGAACCTAGAAATCTCCGGCTCACACCGTTCTATCCCCGCCAACAAGAACTCGGCGCCGTTTTCGTCGAAGACGCTGGGTGGGAACGCCCACGCTGGTACGAATCCAACTCCGACCTTCTCGAGTCACTCAATGTTGCTGGCGCATCTCGCCAAGGATGGGAAGCACGCGAGTGGTCGCCCATAGTCGCCGCCGAACACGTCGCCACTCGCGAATGCGTGGCCATGTTCGACCTCTCCCCGTTCACCAAACTTGAAGTGACAGGATCCGGAGCACTAGCCGCGCTCCAACATTTGACTACCAACCAAATGGACAAACCGATCGGTGCCATCACCTACACCTCTCTCCTGACGCCGAGCGGTGGCATAAAGTGCGATCTGACCATCACTCGACTTGCTCAAGACCGTTTCCTGATCGTCACCGGTGGAGGTTCTGGTCCGCAAGACCTGAAATGGATTCAGTCCAACCTGCCCAAGGACGCATCGGTGAGTGTTACCGACGTATCCTCAGCAACCTGCTGCATCGGTCTTTGGGGTCCGAGAGCCCGCAAACTCTTGCAACGAGTCTCTGACGACGACATCGGAAATCGAGAGTTCCCGTACCTTACTTCGAAACCCATCACGATTGTCGATGTTCCTGCCTTGGCGGTGCGCATCTCGTACGCCGGCGAGCTCGGTTGGGAGATTTACACACCAGTCGAGTATGGGCTCCGGCTTTGGGACTTCCTCTGGGATGCCGGTCAAAATCTCGGCGTGATCGCCGCTGGATCCGCCGCCTTCGACTCGCTACGCCTCGAAAAAGGCTACCGTCTTTGGGGTAACGACATCCACACCGAGTTCAACCCATACGAGGCCGGCACCGCATTCACCGTAAAGATGCGAAAAGGCGACTTTATCGGCAAGAAAGCATTGCTCGACATCTCGACGCGTCGACCAATGAGAAAGCTGTCGTGCATGACCTTGGACGACCCAAATCGAGTTGTCATGGGCAAAGAACCGATCATGGACGGAGACCGAGTTCTCGGCTACGTAACCAGTGCAAACTACGGGCACTCCATCGGCCGCGCCATCGTTTACGGTTACCTCCCAATCTCTCACACCAAACCAAATACCAATGTAGAAATCATCTATTTCGGCGAACGGCTCCAAGCTACCGTCCAAAAAGAACCCCTTTACGATCCGAATGGCGACAAAATGGCATTGTGAATTGCTACCTCCCCCAAATAATGAAGCACGACATTTCGGCAGAATTCACTTAACCACTCCCCACTATTGCTGGTAGCATCACCGCATGATCAGATAATCCCTCGTAAATCGGAGGTGATCAGGTGAGCCAGACGCTGATAATCGACGGCCTAAAGCGCCGAAACTGGCCTATCAATTTGAGGCAGAGCGGGAACAGCGACGCCCGGATACTCATCTCCACTCGGATCAGAAAATCCCCTTGGTGGCACCTCTCTAAAGCCGCTGGTTGCAGGGCATACACAACCTACAACCACCTTTACCACCCTCGTTCGTACATCAAGCCCGAGGACGGCGGATTGCTCGCGGAATACCAGTTCCTTACCGAACACGTCAGCATGTGGGACGTGGCCGTTGAAAGACAGATCAGAGTCAAGGGACCCGACGCCGCAGATTTCGTCAATCTCCTGATCACCCGCGACGTCCACGCCATCCTCCCTCCGATGCAAGCGCGCTACGTGATTCTTTGCAATCAGTATGGCGGAATCATCAACGACCCCGTGCTGCTTCGCGTCGCCGACGATGAGTTCTGGTTCAGCATTTCCGACTCAGATGTCCTGCTCTGGGCCCAAGGCGTCAACTCGTTCGCCAACTTCGACGTCGAAATCCACGAAATCGACGTCTCACCCGTTCAGATCCAAGGCCCGAAATCCGCTGCCCTCATGGCGAAGATGTTCGGACCTCACGTTAGAGAAATACCCTACTATGGATTGATCCACGACACACTCAACGGGCACCCGGTAACCATATCCCGAACCGGTTTCTCGGCCGAGGTCGGTTTCGAAATCTACCTCCACGACGCTACCCTCCACGCTGACGACATCTGGCCTCATATCCTCGAACAAGGCGAGGAATTCAACCTCGGCGTCATTGCTCCCAGCCACATCCGACGCCTCGAAGCCGGAATCCTCTCATACGGTCAGGACATGGACATCGAGAACAACCCCTTCGAAGTCCGCCTCGGTTGGCAAGTTGACCTCGAAAAGGAAGCCAACTTCATCGGCAAGGACGCCTTGGCACGAATCAAAAAACGTGGTGTCCAACAGCGCCTTGTGGGTCTGCAACTCGGCGGCGCGCCAATTACCTGGTACAACGAAGATTTCTATCTCGTCAAAGACGCTGAACATAGAAACGACATCGGCTACATTACTAGCGCATTCTGGTCCCCAAACATCAACTCAAACATCGCCCTTGCCGTAATGCCAAAAACCCATTGGCGCATGGGCACCAAAGCGAAAGCACAGCTCCCCGAAGACGGCATCGTAGACGCAACCGTAGTCCGCGTCCCCTTCCGCGACCCAACCAAAGAAGTCCCCAAAACCGCCCTGTAACGACCACCGGTGATAGATTCACGCCCCGTCACCCGTCATTCGTCCTTTATCCCCAGCGGCCAAAACCACATGATTAGCGGAATTGAGACGGTGACGATCACGATTACCAGCGGGAACCCCAACCTGAAATAATCGCCAAACTGATAACCGGCCGGCCCCATCACTATCGTGTTTGACTGTTGGCCAACCGGAGTGAGAAAGGCCGACGATCCACCGATGGCAACCGCCATCAAAAACGGATCTGACGCCAGCCAACCAACGCAATGAACACGAACCCGGCAACTGCGATACCAAGTCCGACAGACGTGAAATCGAACATGTGAAATGGCTCTCCGGATTCCTGCTGCCGGAAATTAGAGATGATGATGTTGGGTGGCGTGCCGATCAGCGTTGTCAAACCTCCGAGGAGAGACGCGAATGCCAGCGGCATGAGGAAACGCGAAGGTAGATCTTTACTACGGTTCGATACTCTGATAGCCATCGGCATCAATAGGCTTACCGCCCCGACATTATTCATGAAAGCCGAAAAGAACGCCGTGATGCCGGACAACGAAAACACTCGCGCAGTTGAGCGATCGGGAACGCGGGATTACCAAGCGGCGATTACGTCGACCACGCCCGAATTCTGAAGCGCCCGACTTAGCACCAAAACACCCCCGACGGTCAACACGGCCGGATGACCAAATCCCTTAAACGCCTCAGCTGCCGGAACAATCTCCACAAAAGTCAGCGCGAGCAATGAAAAAGCGCAACGATATCGTAGCGACATGAGCCCCTAACAAACATGACGAACGCCAAAATCAGGACGACGAATACGATTATTTCATCCAATGAAATCGGAATCCTTTTTGCGCCGAATTTTGAGAAAATGGAGTAATCACGAGTCTGTCCACAGTTCTCTGAATCCACGCGCCCACGCCGCCCATTCAACTACAAACTCGTTGAACCAAACATTACAAACCCAGCCCTCGCCCACCGCCAGATTATTCTGGTCCCAATACATTCCACGGCATCTTAATGCGCCAAAGGCCCATTTGCGATTTCGAATTTTGGCGTGGAAAATAAGGTATTTCGATGCCATACACTTGGTCGATTGACGAATATCGCAAGTCAAGACGCGTTAAGGTCGCATATTCGTATCTAGCGCCAGATATTCGTTGAGACTTCGTATCGTAGCAATCATCTCAATCACTTAACATCAACACTCGCGCCACTCTCTGGGCGCGAACAACACGCAGGAGTTTCCCCCAATGCCCCTGAAAGTCGCAGCCAATCTAACCATGATGTACAACGAACACGATTTTTTGGATCGTTTCGCGGCCGCATCTCGCGACGGATTCAAAGGTGTCGAATACCTCTTCCCCTTCGACTACCCCGTAGACGCCATCGGCGAACAACTTGAAACACACGGCCTGCAGCAAATACTTTTCGATTTCCCGGCGGGCGATTGGGCAAACGGTGACCGCGGTATCGCCGTCCAACCACATCGCGTTGGTGAGTTCCAAGACGGTGTCGGACTCGCCATAGAATACGCCAAAGCCCTCGGATGCCGACGGCTCACGTGCCTTGCTGGCATCCCCGAATCAGGAAGCGATCCCGACGCCACCGACAATACACTAGTCGGCAACCTCCGTTTCGCGGCCGACGCCGCGGCAGCGATCGACGCAATCGTCCTCGTCGAACCATTGAACACAATCGATGTGCCAGGCACGTTCGTTTCCGCCACCGCGCATGGCCAAAGCCTGATCAAAGACACCGTTCGTGACAACGTTCGACTGCAATTCGATGTGTACCACACACAAATAATGGAAGGCGACCTCGCCCGCAAATTCTCCCGCCTGCTACCCATCATCGGTCACGTCCAAATCGCCGATAACCCCGGACGTCACGAACCGGGTTCAGGCGAGATCAACTACCCATTCATCCTCGACCACATCGACAGCTGTGGATACGAAGGCTGGATCGGTGCGGAATACATTCCTGCAAGCGATACCAAAACAGGATTAAGCTGGGCGGCTCCCTATCTCTGATCGAAACTGGCTACGCGGCCGCCGAGTCCTCGGTGCCTTCCCCTCGCTGCACTCGAGCCGCAATGTCTGGAAAGTAACGACCAAGGACGTGGTCGACGATACCATCTGCGTCCAATTGCAACTGATGCCGTTGATCCGCTGCGGTGCCATGTTCAACAAAGGCATCCGGCATGCCAATTCGGTGCACCGCAACATCGGTGATCCCCGCATCTGTTAGCTCTTCTAACACCGCAGATCCAAAGCCTCCCGCAAGGACGTTTTCCTCCACCGTTACCATGCGCCCAGTCTTTCGAGCCACCTCGCAGATCAATTCACTGTCCAAAGGCTTGGCGAACACCGGATCCACGACGCTGCACGTAATCCCGTACTCCGCTAATTTATCGGCCGCTTCCACCGCCGCACTGCATGATTTGCCAAGCGCGATTATCGCAACATCGTCACCGTCCAGAACAACCTCACCCTTGCCGATTGGCAGCTGTTTCAGTTCGGAATCCATCGGTACACCGACTGCAGTGCCCCTAGCGATCCGAATCGCAAACGGCCCGTCGTAGCGATATGCCGTGTAAATCAAGTGTTGCAACTGATTCTCATCTCGCGGCGCCGCAACGATCGCGTTCGGCAGACATCGCAGATAAGTGATGTCAAAAGCGCCGTGGTGCGTCTTACCGTCTTCACCAACGATCCCTGCCCGGTCGGCGATCAACGTCACGTCCAAGTTCTGCAGACAGATATCGTGCACAATCTGGTCGAACGCTCTCTGCATGAACGTTGAATATATCGAAACGAACGGTTTGAGATCTTTCGACGCCATACCCGCGGCCATACTCACCGCATGCTGCTCCGCGATACCCACATCGAACACCCGATCCGGAAACTCCTTCATCACATCCGCCAGACCCGTGCCCTCAAGCATTGCCGCGCTGATCCCCACGACCGCCTCGTCATCCCGCATTATCCTCGACAAAGAATCGGAGAATACCTTTGAATAGGTCGGCGCACCAGTTGAATCCCCTAACGGAGAACTCGGCTGGTGAAAACGCACCGGGTCATATTCAGCCGGTTCAAATCCATGTCCCTTGTGCGTCACGATATGGACCAGCGGCACCAAACCTTGCGAATTCATCGCTTGTCGCAACGTCTCTTCCAATGCGCCAAGATCGTGACCATCAATCGGTCCCAGATATTGAAAACCCATCTCCGTCCAAAACATCGTCGGCACTATCAATCCCGCCAGACCAGTGTTAAACCTCTTAACCAAGCGGTACATCAACTCGCCAGTGGGAACCCTCTGCGAAATCGACTTCATTCGGTTGATCATTGACTGAAACTCCGGATGCGTGATCAATCGCTTCCGCCAGTTCGTCAAGAAACCGATATTCTCCGAGATCGACATCCCGTTGTCGTTCAAAATGACGACTAAACGATCCGGATTTAGATGAACGATGTTGTTGAGCGCTTCGAAACTGGAACCCGAAGTCATCGCTCCGTCACCAACAATCCCTACCGTCCACGCTCCGTTGTTCATGTTCGCAGCGCTCTGCGCGATACCCAATGCGATCGACAGACCCGTCCCGGCGTGACCGGCGCACAACGTATCGTGCTCACTCTCCGCCGGCTCACCAAACCCGGACAACCCACCTTCCAATCGGATGTCTTGAAACTCATCACGGCGGCCCGTAACCAGCTTATGCGTGTACATCTGGTTCGTCGTGTCCCATACCAAACTGTCGCGGGGACTGTCAAACACTCGATGGAGAGCCAGGGTAAGCTCCACGATCCCGAGATTGGACGCCAAATGACCTCCACGCTCAGATATCACCGAAATGATGGTTTCACGCACCTCCTCCGCTACCTGTTCAACCTCCGCCAGCGTAAGTTGCTTGAGGTCTCCAGGTGCATCGATACGATCCAAAATGCGACTGGTCATGGTCACCCACTCTAAAACTTGACGATTGCGACAACTCCACGTCGACAACCGCACGCGTTAACCACGCTTGATATGTATAGGAATATACCACACTTATGCCCCAAGACGCCGCCGAACGTGCCATCCCAAACCGACTCAATTTCCTTCGGTCAGGTCTATAACCCCATTCGCGCGTTGCCAAGCATCGGTGACATAAAGCGATGAATCATTCAAAGCCGAAGGCGTAGTTTGCAATTCCTGCGTAAACTGATTTCGCGCTGCACGTCCAAAATGACCACTAAAGCCGAGGGGAAATTGCGGAACATATCCAACATCCTCCATTTCAGATACGACGTCCAGACATTCAAAGGCGACGTATTCGGCGGCCTAACCGCTACCGTGGTTGGGTTGCCGGTCGCGCTGGCTTTTGGTGTCGCGTCCGGGCTCGGTGCCGTTGCTGGCATCTACGGCGCCATAGCCGTCGGCTTCTTCGCCGCGGTCTTCGGCGGCACTAAGTCGCAAATCTCGGGTCCCACCGGACCAATGGCCGTCGCCATGGCCGCGATCGTGACCCTCGCCGGACCGGACAATCTCGGAGAAGCCTTTGCGATCGTCATCCTCGCTGGCATCATTCAGATCCTCCTCGGCGTCTTAAAGATCGGGCGATTCGTCGCCTACACACCCTACTCCGTAGTCTCCGGTTTCATGTCCGGCATCGGAGTCATCATCATCATTCTCCAAGTCCTCCCCTTCATCGGCGCTGAAGGAGCATCCGGCGGTCCGATCGGCGCGATTCGCGCCTGGCCTGACGCATTCACCAGTTTCGGCGTCAGCGCCGCCATCATCGCCGGCATTACCCTCGCGGTCGGCGCTCTTTGGCCACAACGCCTCAATCGATACCTCCCGTCAACACTGGCAGCAATGATCGCCGGCACCCTCCTCGGATTGCTCTGGTTGACCGACGCACCCATCATCGGTGATGTGCCGTCCGGTTTGCCGAGCATTCAATTCCCGCACATCGAAAGCGATTTGATCGTCAAAGCGATCCAACCCGCCATCATCATCGCGCTCCTCGGCTCTATCGACAGCTTGCTCACCTCACTGATCGCCGACTCCATGACGCGCACTCGGCATAACCCGAACAAAGAGCTCATCGGTCAAGGCATCGGAAATACCGTCGCAGGATTTATCGGCGGCTTGCCCGGTGCCGGAGCAACGCTCGGTACCGTAGTCAATCTCCGCGCCGGTGGAACAACGCAGATATCTGGGGTCATCCGGGCAGCGATCCTCCTAGCACTTGTTCTGGGCGTCGGTCAATACGTCGAAAATATCCCCCTCGCCGCTCTTGCGGGAATTCTTATCAAAGTCGGCTGGGACATTATCGACTGGCGATTCATCACGCGCATTCATCGCGTCCAACGCGAACACCTCATCGTTATGGTCATCACGATGACACTCACCGTTTTCCTCGATCTAGTCACCGCCGTCGCCATCGGACTGATCGCTGCCGGAATGGCCACCGCCAAGCAACTCGAACGCCTCGAACTCGACAGCGTAGTCTCGGTCCCGATCCTCGACCGAGTATTCTTCCAAGGCTTCAAAGCCGCACGATCGATGGGTGAGTTTGCGGCACAGGTTGGCATGGTCGCCCTTCGCGGAAGCTTCACCGTATCCTCCTCCGGCCGACTTATCACGACCCTCAGCGAAGACATCCGCGAACATGAAATCGTTATCCTCGACTTCACTGACACCGTCTACATCGACGACAGTGCCGCTCTCGTCATCGAACAGATGATTGACGTCGCATTAACGATGGATACACATTGCATCATCGTCGGTCTTGGGGGCGTCCCCGAGACCGCCCTGCGCGCACTCAACGCCATCGACGCGGTACCTGAAGAACATATCGTCGACAAATTGGCAGAAGCCAAAATAATCGCACTCGAAATGCTTGGGCTCGACGCAACCCCGGAAACTGCCGACGCCGTCGAAAGAACCACGCTTGACCCAACCACAAACCCAGATGCAACGCTTTAGTTAACATCGGAAACCAACGCAACTCCAATCGAACCGAGGTCTTCGTTCAATGTCTGAAATGCTTAAACAAGGCGATCGCCTGCCGAAACTCAATTTGCAACTCGTCGACGGCGGTGGCCTCACGCTACCCAGCGGAATGAAAAGTCGCTATGTCGCGCTGCTCTTCTTTCGCGGCGCATGGTGAAGCTATTGCCGAAGGCAGCTAGGTAGCTACCAAGAGAAAATCGACGAACTCGAAAAACTCGGCGCGGGAGTCATCGCCGCAACCGTCGGAACCCTCGACGAAGTCAAATCGATGCGCGACGACCTGGGCCTCACCTTCCCCGTCGCCTACGGCATGACCGAGGCCGACTTTGAACCACTCGGAGGATTGTGGACAACCGACCATCACGGCCGCTACATGCAACCAACAGAACTTCTCCTCTCCCGAGGCGGCGTAGTATTCGGCTCCATGTACGCATCCGGCCCCGTCGGCCGCATGTCCGTAGAAGAAGTCCTAGTCGCCATCAAATCCCGCGAACAGCGGTAACCCCAAACACCAACGCGTGTGAACTTGGATGCGAAAGATGGGGAAGGATGAGAAGGATGATTTTTGGTGGCGGGTTTCCTTCCCCTTCGCTTCGCGGAGGGTGCTGTGCATAACCTCCGTCATTCCGGCGAAAGCCGGAATCCAGAGGGGCCGGGCGACGGTGAGGCGCACGTGATCTGACCATGAATCCGCCGTAAGTGAGGTTATACACAGCACCCAAAGGGGACGCGTGCGAAGCACGCAGGGGAGGCTCGAAATTCCCCACGGAATCCCCCTTAAATCGGTCCGATCAAACACGGGTCATCACACAACTACGTAACCCACCATCACACCTCAACAACCTCCAACCCTATCCTTCCCATCCTTCCCAATCCTTCGCATCCTAGTTCACACCCACTGTGCGTTAACATCATCAAAGCCAACAAACACGCACACTCATCACGAAAGGCTCCAACTCAATGGCTGACCGATCCTTCACACCCGTCGACGTCTCCGACGACATCCTCGACCGCTTCCGCAAACTACCCATCGCCACCACCTGGGCCGCCGTCGCAAACGTCGCCGGAGTCACCCTCCCATTCATGGAAGGCGTCCGCAACTTCACCCCCGGCAAACGCCTCGCCGCACGCGCCCGAACCCTTCGCTTCCTGCCACCCCGCCCAGACCTCGACGTCGAAACCAAGATTGGCGAGGATTCCCCCGAATACCGAGCCATGGCCCGATGCGGACCCGGCGACGTACTAGTCGCCGACCTCATGGGTAAACAATGGGCCGCCGTCGCCGGTGACGTTAAACTCCTCCAGCTCAAAATGAACAACGCCGACGGCCTAGTAACCGACGGTGCAATCCGCGACCTCGGCGTCCTCGAAGACGAAGACTACGGCCTCATCGTCTACGCCCAAGAACGCTCACCCTACGGCGGACGCCCCTGGGCCGACCCCGCCTACGAAAACTGCGACATCCAATGCGGCGGCGCCCTAGTACGCCCCGGCGACGTCATCGTCGGCGACGACGACGGATGCGTAGTCGTCCCCTCCTGGTTCGCCGAAGAAGCCGTCCAATGGGTCGAAGAACACGAAGGCGTCGAAAACTACGTCAAACAGAAGATCCTCGCCGAAAACGTCCGCCCCGGCAAATACTACCCGCCAACGGATGCGACGATGCAGGAATACCTCGACAGCCTCAAATAACCAACACGCCAATCGGGTTTCCCCGGCTCGCTGGGGAAATGTCCGAAGGACAAAGGGGGCGCGAAGCGAGACCCGTCGTGGTTGTACGTCAAAACACCCCAACCGTCATTCCCACACACATTCGTCATTCCCGCCCTTCTTACGTCATTCCGGCGAAAGCCGGCGCTTCAGCGGACGGAACGTCCATCCAGAGGGGCGGCGCGACGGGGGCAGCATAGTAAACACGCATGGCAAACCGCTGGCAATACGCGCAAGACAGATATTCCGCTTAACAGTCATGTCACTCATAAACAAATACGCGAGAGCTATTCGTGACGAAATCGGCAAGTTTGCCCACGCTGTACGTGAACGATGGCCCGTCCTGACGGTCACCATCCTAGGCATCTGTGTACCTGTCTACGCGATGGCATGGTGGCTCAATATTCGCGACAACCCGGCTGCCGACATCGCCATCACCGTCCTAGTCACAACCATGCCCGTGATTCGATTTTTCTCGCAACCTGAGCCCCTAACCTACAGAAGTTTTGAAGTTTGGTTGTCGGTCCTGGGCTTGGCCACGGTAACTTTCTACATCGCGGAAAAGTACGATATCCGATTCCTGTCTTTCAGTTTCATACTCGTTATTCCCGCGTTGCCGTATGTCTTGGTAATTTGGCAAATCCTCCGTCACGAGTGGCTTCTGTACGTGGGCTTGACGCTTGCACTGGCTGCGACCATGATCTACTGGATCGCCGCGTTGGTCATCAACAAAGAAAGTTTCGACCTCCTGCTGTTGCCATTGCCTATCATCCTTGCCGGGGGCCTACTTTGGGCACCCATAGCGTCGTGGACATTGAAAAGTGCGCGTAGACACAAAAATCGTAGGATTTCGGGACCTGGAACGCAGGCTCTGGCGATGACGATGTTGTTTTATCCCGTCACACTCGTCGCGGTAGCCCTTCCCACAGGCCTAGGTCTCAGCGCGATGTGGTCAAACGTGTCGTTGGCTCTGATAGGTATCTTGTTGAGCGCGGTAATTTCAGAACCGCTGAGGCGCTTCTTCATTGAATGGGGAAGACTGGCTCCGTCCAAAAGATGATATTCATCAGTCGATCAATTCCGTCTCCAGTGGCTTCGAAGTCTCCCCACTCCTAACGGCAAGCAATCCTATGTTTTCACGAGTCTTCACCGCGACTGCAATGACGCTGGCCGTCATATCTCTAACGGCGTGCACCCCAAGCGCAGAACCCACTTTTCCGCCCATAGAACCAACTAGTGGTTCGGTCGTTAGGTTAACCGCGATGCGGACGGACACACCAGTTTCCCCGACTGAACAACCTTCGCCAACGTTGGTTCCCACTTCTGTACCAACAAACTCTCCAACTCCAATCCTGGTTTTGACTGACACTCCAACGCCGACCAACACGCCTACGCCAATCCCAACTCAAAACCCGACGAACACGCCTACGCCGACCCACACTTCGTTACCAACGCCTACGAACACACCCACGCCGTCACCTTCAGTCGAACGATCGACGCAGTCCGGGCTGACCGAAGTCCAACTCATCGAAGGCCGCGAACACGCCCTCGCCTTGATCAACGAAGCTCGTGTAGCCGGAGGTCTTCAACCTGTGACACTCGACGATAACTCGGCTGCGCAGTCCCACGCAGAAGATATGCGCGCGAACTGTTTTCTCAGCCACTACGGTTCAGACGGTTCCAAAACGTACATGAGATACACATCCGCAGGTGGGCAACAGAATGCGACCTCAGTAATCAATGGCATCGGTTACTGCCCGGAAGACGCACACCGTTACAGGCGTGACCCTATCAACAATGAAATTGATCAAGCGATGGCTTCTCTTTTGGATGGCGGCGGAACGACACGTAACATCCTTGACCCACAACATCGTAAAGTCAACATCGGTATCTCTTACGAACACCCTAACCTGTGGCTAGTGCTACTCTTCGTCGGCGATTACATCGACTACGCTTCCGCGCCTTCCATTCAAGACGGAGTGCTGCGATTGGCCGGAGAAGTCAAGAATGGTGCACGGCTCGACACTGGAGAGTTTGATGTTGTGATCGTGTTCGATCATTTGCCGAGTCCCTTGACTCGCGGTCAGATCCACAATGCCGTTTGTTTTGACGATGGTTTACCAATCGCTGCACTCAATCCTCCCGAACCATACGGCTCCTTTTCGATGACCGTAACGGATTGCGAATCTCCGCACAACATCCCAGTAGATGCACCGGCCGCTCATTCGTACCAAGACAAGATTCCCCGAATCACTCCGGTCGAATCAGAACGCGAGGTTTCGTTGATAGACACCACCAAATGGTCGATTCAAAGCGATTCATTCGCCGTGGAAGCCGATCTCTCATCAACTATTCATCAATACGGAAACGGTGTTTACACGATCCTCCTTTGGGGCGAGGTCGATGGCGAGGAAGTGCTCTTGTCCGAACACTCTATCTTCGTAACAATGCTGCCACCACCCCCAACACCGACACCCACGCCCGAACCTACGCCCACGACTCCCCGCCTTCGACACATCGATTACAAAAAGTTCATGTTGCAACTCATAAACCAGGAGAGAACTCGAGCAGGTATGGGAACTGTAATCCTCGGCGAAAACGATGCCGCGCAATCCCACGCGGAGTCTTCCTTGGAGAACTGCTTTAGCTCCCATTGGGGAATCGAAGGGCTGAAGCCATATATGCGTTACAGCATCGCGGGCGGCTACCAATCAAACGGTGAGAATGTTACCGGTAGTGATTATTGCATCACACCATCGGATGGTTACCGGGCGCTGTCTAGCATCGAGGAAGAAATTACAGAGGCGATGGATGGGTGGATGGATAGCTCAGGGCATAGACGCAATATACTTGACCCCCATCACAAAATCGTCAACATCGGCCTCGCTTGGGATGAATACAACTTCATCGCAGTCCAACACTTCGAAGGCGACTATGTCTTGTTCTCGGCCTTGCCGACGATTGAAAACGGTATCCTATCTTTCTTTGGATCTCCAAAAAATGGAGCTAACCTCGAGGGCGAACGCGGTTTAGGCGTACAAATTTTTTACGACCCATCGACACATCCCTTGACACGGGGGCAAATAGCGCGAACCTACTGTTACGACAGTGGACTCAAAATCGCCGCGTTGCGTCCACCTCCCGAACCTGGCTGGCACTACACTTCGGAAAAGTTCACAACTGAATACAGTAGAGCCGAATGCCCAGACCCGTACGCTGTGCCCGCAGACACGTCGCCCGCACAATCCCCCGAAGACGCGCACCACTTGTGGCAAGTAGCCTACGACGCCAGCCAAGAGAAAATAGACCGAGTCGTAGAATCCGTCTGGATCACCGCTACCGATTGGTCTGTCACCAATGACTCTTTCGCGGTTTCCGCCGACATCAGTGGCCTGCTAGCCCAACACCGCAACGGCGTTTACACCATCGTCCTATGGGGCGAAATCAACGACGAAGACGCCCCCATCTCCGAATACTCCATCTTCATCCCCCCGTACCAACCCACTGAGTAGTCGACCAACTTCCCTTTACCTGCCTGATCAACCATCACCATGCGGCAATATCCAGCAACCTTAGAATAGAGAGTACTTGACCGGTCAGCACGGTGAGGCCCAAAGGAGGTCCAACCATGCCACTTGCTTCATTCTTCCTCGATACTGATTCGCGCGTCTACGCCAACATCGAAATCCAGGCCATCCAAGCCGCCCTCACATCCGGCAAGGGGCTGCTATGGATAGACATCGCCGAACCCGACGAATCCGACCAGAGAGTACTGCTCGACGAGTTCGAGTTCCACCCCCTAGTCGTCGATGGCGTCATAAACCCTGACGTCCGCTCCGCACGCGTCGAAGACTTCGGCGAATACATATTCGTAAATGCGAGGAGCGTCGACTACACCGCCGAATCAGAAGTCGTCCAGACCACCGATATGGGAATGTTCATCGGTCAGAACTTCGTAGTCACGATCCACAATTCGGATATGCCGAGCGTCGAAGCTGTCAAGCAACTCGTCGAGATCGACGGACGCCCCATGATGAAAAGCCCCGGCTTCTTCGCCCACGCCCTTTTCGACGCTCTCATCCAAGCGATCCTGCCCACATTGGATCGAATGGTAGACCGCGCCGATGCGATCGAGGAGCAGGTACTAACCGATCCCGACCAATCCGCATTGATCGCGTTGATGTCTCTCAAAAGGTCTTGCCTCAGCTTGAATCGTGCCTTGGCACCTCAAAGAGAGGTGCTGAATCGATTAGGAAGACGAGAGTTCGATGTCATCGGACATGGCGTCGATCTCTATTTCCGCGACCTCGCCGACGACTTAGTCCGAGTCCAAGCATCCAACGATGTGATCAGAGAACGCGCCGACACGTCGCTCGCTACCTATCTCTCCGTCGTCGGAAATCGCCAAAACGAGATCATGAAAGTACTCTCGATCGTCGCCACCGTATTCCTGCCACTAGGCTTGATCGCCGGTCTCTTCGGCATGAACTTCGATAACATGCCCGGCATCGGATTCAGATGGGGCTATCACATAATAGTCGGTATCAGTGTCTTCGCCGCAGGATTGGTCGCCTGGATGTTCTGGATCAAACGCTGGGTTATCGCCGGTGCCGGATTCTTCCGCCCCCGCCGCCTCAGAAGCTTTGTGCCGCAAGCCGTCGACCCGATCCGCCTTGCCGGATTTCTTGGGAACACCGTCACCCGCAACATGCAACGCATGGAAGCCGTCGTGACTTCCGAACAGCGACCGATCCCAAGATGGCGACCGTCAGTCCTTCAACGCATCAACCCCGCCAATCTCCGGCGCACATCCCAACGCAAACGCCCACCGTCGGATTGATCAATCCGACGAAAACAGAGGTTCATCGCTAGACGTCATGTTCGCGGCCGGACGCTACCATGCCCCGATTTCCAACCGCCGGAAGATTCGCAATCGTGACGACCGCGATCTTGATTTTCGCAAACTGCGTTCGAACCGATGTGCCAGCACCCTCCGAATTAGCCCAATTTGAACGCGACACCCTCGTCGAATACGCCCTAACCCTAATCAACCAAGCCCGAACTGCCGAAGACCTCAGCGAACTAACCCTTGACACCAACACCGCCGCGCAATCCCACGCCGAACATTCACTCGTCCGCTGCACCCGCGGTCACTGGGACACCAACGGCCTCAAACCCTACATGCGCTACACCCTTGCCGGTGGGGAGCAATACTCCGCGGAAAACGTGTTCGCCATTGACTTCTGCCCCGAAGATTTGGGCAATTACCACTTAGAAACGCCAAGAGAACAGATCGACTTCGCCATGGATCGCTTTCTGAACAGCCCAGGCCATCGTCGGAACATCCTCAACCCGCACCATCGCAAAGTCGGCATTGGCCTCACATACCGCCCGCCGACCATCTGGTTCGTCCAACTCTTCGTCGGCGACTACATCGAGTACGAGACCAAACCGACGATCGACTCCGGAATACTGACCCTCAGCGGCCAAACCAAAAACGGCGCGCATGTCTCCAGCGATACCGGAACCATAGCCATCTACTACGACCCACCCTTGGAGCCCTTGACCCGAGGCCAACTCTCTCGAACCTACTGCTACTCCAACGGTCTAGCCATAGCCGGAATCCGGCCGCCTCCGGGAGACGACTGGTCGTACGCCGAAGATGAAACCACGATCGACATCGATTCCTTGCAGTGCCCGGATCCTTACGACATCCCGTCAGACGTCCCACCACCCATGTCCGGCGACGAAGCTCACAACAACTGGCAGCAAGCTCTCGACTCGAGCCGCGACCGCGCAACCCGCCAACTGACCTACCCTTGGATAACGGCTCTTGAGTGGACTTCAGACAACGATACCTTTACGATCTCCGCCGACATCAGCGACCTGCTAGATCAACACGGAGACGGCGTCTACACCATCCTCCTCTGGGCCAAAATCAGCGGCGAACGCATCCCCATCTCCGAATACTCCATTTTCATCCCGCCAGTCACGTCTATGCCGAACTGAAGCAGCGACCACACTCATCGCAAAAACACACCTCAAAGTTTTTCGCCACTTCATCCTCATTAAATCGAACCTTTGCGCTAATATTCGTCTATGGCGCAATCAACAACATCAGTGCAAGAATCAACGGTTTCGTCATCAGATGATGAACGCCGCGTCTCGATCTGGAGCGTCCCAGTCGATTTCGGGCCTTGGTTCTACCTGCTCCTCGTCTCCCACACCGCACCCCTCATCTTCCTGTTGTGGTGGACCGATGCTACATCTAAAACGCACGGTAACATTGCAAACATCATCGTAAACGTGACCAGCGGCGCCGCACCCATGATATTCGTCGCCGCCGTAACAACAATCATCGAACTGGAGGTACTCGTGGTTCTCAGAGAATGGTACCGCGATCGGGCGGCCAAAAAGCGTCGAGAAGCCTACAAAAAAGGATTCGAAGCAGGTCGCAAAGCTGAACGCGAGGCTCAAGCTGTGTCCAGCGGCGGTTCTCCCAACAAAAACGTAAAGACCTAACCCAACAACCTCCCCTTCACTACATCCATATCCAACTCCACGCCCAGCCCCGGCCCCGTCGGCGGGATGTAGTACCCGTCTTCGAACACCAACGGCTCCTTGAAGATGATCTTGTGCAGCGGCCCCTGGTTCGCTTCCGCAATCATGAAGTTGGGCGAACAAGTGTCTAGCTGAATCGCCGCCGCA
Source organism: uncultured Dehalococcoidia bacterium (assembly GCA_951812795.1). Taxonomy (GTDB): domain Bacteria; phylum Chloroflexota; class Dehalococcoidia; order Lucifugimonadales; family Lucifugimonadaceae; genus Bin127. Next base: position 41,726 of record OX638325.1, on the reverse strand, counting down.
GCCGCGATCGGACCGCAATACATGTGCGGCGCAATCACCGCATAGTGCGCCTCCGCTATCGCCGCTATCTTCTTCGACTCCATGATCCCGCCGCACTGACCTAAGTCCAGTTGGATTATCTGCGCCGCCTGCTTCTCCAGCAGGTTTGAAAACTCCCATTTCGTCACCAACCGCTCACCCGTCGCAATCGGTATCGACGTGTGCGCCGCAACCCGAGCCATCTCCTCCACGTTCTCAGGTGGAACCGGCTCCTCAAACCAGAACGGGTGGTACTCCTCCAGGAAATCCGCCACCCGGATCGCGCTATAAGTCGTCAACTGACCATGCGTCCCGATACCCACCTCCAGTTCGTTCCCGACCGCATCCCGCACCGCCTTCCAGATCTTCGCCGCCTGCGTTATCTCCGGCAACCCGACATCTCGGGGTCCCGGGAACAGCGGAGTGAAGGGATCGATCTTGCACGCCGTGTTCCCCTCCTCCAGCAGCTTCTCCGCGATCGGACCTGCCGCCGCCGGGTTCGCCATGAATCCGCCCTCCGGCTGCGGCATATAGGCATACGCCCGCAACTTCTCGTGGAACTTCCCTCCCAGCAAGTTGTAGACCGGCTGCCCCGTCGCCTTACCCACGATGTCCCACAACGCCATCTCCAACGCGCTGATCGCCGGTGTCGAATGCAGACTCGGATGCCGGAAATCGTGCCGGCTCCCATACATCCTCTGCCACAGCAACTCGATATTGAAGGGATTCTCCCCGATCAGAACATACCGACCGTACTCCTCCAACAGCGAAATTATCGACTGCAGATCAACCACATTCCCCGAATATCCACTACCCGTAACCCGCTCCCCCAGACCCACAATCCCCTCATCCGTAACCACCTGCACAAACAGCAAATGCTGCCCCCCAATAAACGGCGGATCATTATCCACCACCATCGGTTTGACATCAACAATCTTCATCACGCAGTCCTCTCATCAATTAACAACTGCGGCAATTCTAGCAACAAACACCCGTCATTCCGGCGAACTCAGGGGCTGCGTCGAGCCGCGAGGCGGTCGGGTTGCCCCCGTTCACGGGGGAAATGTCCGAAGGACAAAGGGGGCACCAGCCAGCAAACCCTCCCTTTCGATTCCTGTTCACAACCACCGTCATTCCGGCGAAAGCCGGCGCTTCAGCGGACGGTACGTCCATCCAGAGGGATTGGGCAATCGGGGATTCGCCTCGATCTATCCTCTAAACGGCGCCACCATCGGTCGTGCAAAGATACCCATCGCGAAACGAAAACCGGGTGTGCCCGACGGCAGGTGCCCCAGTTTCCACACCAATCATCATCCAGTTTCTGCATCCCAACGCCGAATTCAACGAATACACGTTGTGATCCAAACGTACCCTACTCTGACGCCGCTAACCTCAACCGCACAAACGGCAACCGCCGCAACTCCTGATTCCGCGGATCCACCTCAATCCCCACCGACTCCAACGCCGTGACTCCCAACAACGGCTCCGACTCCTCTTTCCCCATCACAATCGTCGCCCCGACGACCTCGCCCATAAATTCGATACGGGCCACGGTGACCGACATCCGGTGCTCGCTGCCGTCCGCCAAACTGTAAACCCTCTCGCTTTCCGGTTCCAGCCCGATCGCCTCAAGATGCTGTCGCGGGACTAGGCAATCCGTCGCACCGGTGTCCACAAGGAACAATCCTTCCCAAGTGCGTTCCGGGTCCGCAGGGTTCCGGACCGTCGCTGTTACATGTGTTACGCCCATAAATCTCCTTCCGATTCATTTTCAAAGCGTTTTTAAACTCATACGTTCTATCTTACACTACTGCACAATCGTTTTGCCTATTCGCCGCTGGATTCCCGCCTACGCGGGAATGACGGTGGTTCTGCAGAGGCGTGCAGGTTCACCGGGAACCGCTACCGCTAACTGTTTTAGAATCGAAAACACGCATACCTCGCATTCGCGTTCTCGTGGTGGGCGTAGTGTAGCGGTTAACACGTCAGGTTGTGGCCCTGAAGATCGAGGGTTCGATTCCCTCCGTCCACCCCACTCCATCTTGCGATTTCGAGATTATCCGTGCGCCCGTAGCTCAGGGGACAGAGCATCTGGCTTCGAACCAGAGGGTCGGGGGTTCGAATCCCTCCGGGCGTGCCACCCATCCTTCCAACAACATCTAAATCTCCCTTCGCAACACGCTTCGTATCAGTTAACTAATCGCTTTCCGGAGTCAGTAATATGGAACCCCATTCAAGCGTAATTGCCGTCCTCGCGCTCGGCTTCCTCCTCGGACTCAAACACGCCACCGACGCCGACCACGTCGTAGCAGTCGCCAACATCGTCGGCAAAGAGCGAAATATCTGGCAATCCATCTGGCTCGGCGCATCTTGGGGCGCCGGTCACTCCGTCCCCCTCATCATCCTCGGAACCGTCGTTTTGATCGCCACCGAAGTCGCCATCGAACGCTACGAAGCCATCGCCCCATTCCTTGAAGTCGGCGTCGGAATCATGCTCATATATCTCGGCATCAGCACCGCATGGAACATCCTACGCGGCAAACTCCACATCCACCAACACGACCACGGCGTCGGTCCTCATGTCCACGTTCACGCCACGCACGCGCCTCAAGCTTCACACGCACGTCTATCCCAACACAAACCCAACAGCAACAACCACAACAGCTTCTTTATCTTGGGTAGACCCGTCTTCCGCGTCAAATCATTCGCCATTGGCATCGTCCACGGTCTCGCCGGAAGCGCCGCGGTGATGGTCGTCCTGCTTCCCACGATCGACTCGACCTTGACCGGCCTCGGATACATCGCCCTATTCAGCATCGGCACCATGCTTTCAATGGCGATCCTCACCATTTTCCTCGCATTGCCATTCAAAGCCGCAGCCTCAAAACTCGCTCTCAACCGGGCCATTACCCTCGCCGCCGGTGTCCTCAGCATCGCCATCGGCACCATCCTGATCACAGAAACCCTCTTCGACGCCACGATCATGCCGTTCTAAAGCGTCGATCTCTCCGTGCTACGAAGTGTGACGTCTTCTATTGACGTAACACCGGTTCACGGAGGAATTTGATGGCATCTTTGGAACAGAGCCGCGACCTCATCACAATAGGCAACCACCTTGCTACCAGTGATGACGTGCTAATCACTAAGTCCGCTGTTGCCACGCTGAAATTCGGACTTCTAGGTTGGCTCGTGCTTGTTAACATCATCGACACCCTTGGCCTACTCATCGCCCTAGGCCTCTGGGGGTGACTGCCATCGGCAAGAGTTCATGGGTTCATCTACGAAAGCCGCTCCTAACTCGCCACCGCGCCCTCGACGACGTTGTCGCACCACTCGCGGACGCCCCAGAAGTCGCGTCGCGGCCATCTGGGCGAATCCAACTCCAACATCCACAACATGTCCATGAAATTCGTCGCGATCCGATACGCCAATGGCGCATCAGGTGTCGCATAAAACGTCACGCAGGAATCCAAGAGGTCAACCATCAAATCGGACGCGATCGCTGCGCGCCTCCCGTCGGTGACATTGATATCGATATCTGACACCGCGGCCGAACCTTCGCAGACCGCTTCCAGATCCGCACCTGCGATGATGCCAATTGAGTTGGCTATTGGCGAGTCAATCACGTCAGAAAGCGCCATCCTCACCGCCGCTTCCGTCGCCGACGAAGGATCGTCGAAATACCAGACGCAGTTTCCCCACATCCTGATTCTGACCAATGAATATTCGATCTGTTCAAGTTTCTTTTCGTCGATCGGATTCCACCAACCCTCCGGCAAATCAATCGATGTCGGAGTTACGACCGCGTACTCAGTAGAAACCTCATACGGTCCACGAGCCTCCGGCGTAGGAAACGTTCGCCCACTCTCGAGTGTCCCACACGCCGCAACAACGATCGTCGTGACCGCTATCGACGCAAAAACCAGTATCGAAATCGCAGCTTTGTTCAATTCATCTTGCCAATGACGTCACTAGGTTGGCTAGAGTTCGCGTCGGCGCACCGGTCGCGCCGGCCGTGCGGAACATCCCCCGGTTGCCGGTTACCATCGAGACCGCTGCGATGTCGATGTGAACCCACGGCGTGTCCTCCGCGAACTCCGAAATGAAGTGCGCTGCCGTTATCGATCCCGCAGGAGCACCTCCACTATTCTTTACGTCCGCAATTCCCGAACGGTTCAATCGCTTCGAGGTAGCGTCCAACGGCAGTCGCCACATCCCATCGCCGGATGCCTCGCCAGCATCCAATACCGATTTCAACAACGCTTCGTCGTTACCAAACACCGCCGCGTTGCCTGTACCGAGTGCGACACGAGCCGCACCGGTCAACGTCGCGACATCGATTATGCGTGCCGCGCCGTTCTTCCGCGCGTAGCCCAACGCATCGGCCAACGTCAATCGACCCTCCGCATCGGTGTTGTCAATCTCTATGTACTTGCCGTTCATGGCCTGAACCACATCACCAGGTCGTTGCGCTCCGCCGCCGGGCATGTTCTCAGTTATCGGGAGCACCGCGTGAACATTGATACGAGGCCGGAGCCCACCAACGATCTTCATCGCCGCCAAAACTGCCGCACCGCCTCCCATGTCTCCTTTCATCGTAACCATCACGCGCGACGGCTTCAAAGACAACCCGCCAGAATCAAACGTAATGCTCTTGCCGATCAACCAAACGTTGTTGCTCGCATCCGACGGATTGCCCTCGTAAGTAAGATGCAGAAATTCCGCCGGCCGGTGCGAACCTTGCGCCACGCCCGCGAATGCGTTCATGCCCATCGATCGACAATCATCCAAATTCAGTTCAGATAGTTTGAGTCCGTGGGCTTCCGCTACTTGTCTGGCCTCGTCGGCCATCGACGCGGGCGACAAAACGTTCGCTGGCTCATTCACGAGATCACGCGCGAAGTTCTGCGCCTCCGCAGCTGCGATGCCTAATCCCAATCCGGAACGGACATCAGGCAACCTCGAGTCGTTCAACTCGACAACGTTCATCAGCTCAAGTCGGTCGGACGATTCGTTAGACGTTTGTTTGTACTTGTTAAAACCGTACGACCCAATGATCGAACCTTCCGCTATTGCTTGCGCCGCCGTCGCGGTGTCCAACCCGCCGATGCCCGCGCCGTGAACGATCGTTGTCGCCGACTTGGCAATTCCCTTTAACCGGTTCGCGGCTACAGCTGCAACCTCACGAACATCGTCGGCGCCGAAGCTAGCTTGTTTGCCCAAACCCATCACCAACACCCGTTTGGGCACGAACCCGTCGTAGCGGCCTGCGGGCGTATGAATCAACACATTGTTGCCGCGTTTGCCCGTTATTTCGTGATCGGATATCAACTCGCTGATCAAATTACCCAACGCTTGATCCACAGCTCCCGTGGCACCGCCCGGACGTTGAACATCCTCAAATAGATTCACGATCGCCGCGTCCGACGCGATGTGCGCAATGTCGCCACGCATTGCTTGCAATCTCAATGTCATATCTGCTTTACCTCGCCAAAAATCCCGCTCTCCATCGTCGTGAATCGATTCTAGCGAACTACCCACATCGCCGCTTATCACTGGTCGCCGTGATATTTTTCGCTCCTAAACGTCCAAATGCCTCCATCTAGGGGCGCACAGGCCTGTTTCGGCAATGTTTGAGAGGCACAGTTTCGTAGCCATCGAATCTATAAAACTAATTCAAAATTAATTTTGAAATATAATTGACGTAGGTGTTATCTCGGGCTAAACTAGAACCACGTGGCGAGAGAGACGGTCTCACAACCGCCGAACCAGTTGAGACATCCTCTCTGCGCTAGTCCTAAAAAGGAGGCTTGTAATGCTTAGTCAAGGCGATACATTCCAGCAGACGCACCAGACCGCGGACAAGGACAACTCATCCATGCAGCACCGCATCCAGTTAGCCAAGTCTGTTCTGCTCATTACTCTCCCTGAGATCGCCGGCGGACGGAACACCCTCACCGTCATTAACACGGGAATCCACCCGATGGAGCCCGTCTTCACCCGTGAAGTCGCCTGAGGGCTCGGCTCCGGAACGGGCGCATATCTCTACATCCAGGGATACAACCGTTTCATCCGGCACCCAGCTCTCAGCAACCGACGTCTAGGGCTTTGCATCTCCGACGCTGATTTCGCACCCCAGGCGTTATTCGGATCCGTATCGAATAACCGATACCAGGACCTTCAATCAACTTATGGAGAATCCGATGTCCCGAGTGCAAATCAAAACTATCGACACCAGCAGCATCAAACTCGACGTCACCTACGCATACAACGTTGAAAAAGCGGTGTGGCGAGACTTCAATCTCAACGACGGCAAAAGTCCGACCGATCGCCAAAACCGGGTCACGATGGCAAACTTCGCCCTTCAGGTAAATGTTCCATCCATCGAAGAAGACCAATACGACATTACGGTCATCGGAACTGGCGTCGGAATGCACGATCCGATCTTCACTCGCGACGTTCTAGGAGCCAAATCTAACCAACTCTTGCGGACCATTCAACCCAAACTCGTCTCGCGAGTCGCTCTTCCGAGCCTTCACTTCCTTCACGCCGGCAACCTTATTTCCTACAACAACCGAGGCGATGCCGAGCCGATCTGTCCCAACGCCGAATTCATCATCCCGGAAGAAGAGTGGGAAACCGCGATGGGAAACCATCCCTTCCACGTCGCCGCTTACCGCGAGGTTAGAGGCGACCTAAAGATGCTCGATAGACTTGGAGCTAGGATCACCCTAGTCGATGACGACAGCGTCGAAGTCGCTCCCGGAATCAAATTGGAGCGGTCCGGCGGTGTTACCCCGGCGAACTCCACTGTGATCGTTGCTTGCGGCTCGGAAAAGATCATGGCCTCTCCCCTACTTTTCCCGACACCTTTCCACATAGACCCGAGCGTGCAGTTCGGCTTCAGCATGAACCCGTTACAAGCCTATGACGAAAAAGTCCGGCTACTCGAGAAAGCTGAGCAGGAACGCATATGCCTCTTCTTCCCGATGGACCCGCAGCGACGAGCCGTATATATCGACCGTGATCGTTTTGGCAACTTCGTCGGGACCCCTAGCGACATTCTGGCGCAGCACGACCCGCACTTGAACTAGCCCAAACGATCAATCACCCAACTCAGATCGCCTAAACGACGACTACGCCATCTGCATCGATTCGACGCAACTCGACTTCTTCGATCAGTCCATCACCGCCGTCGCGTTCATCAACGGATTCCGATCTGACCTTGAGGTAGTTATCGGTTAATCCTGCTTTTCCGCGATGTCCCTCCCACAACACGGGTCGAATCTCGCCGAGCATCGCATCTCGGAACCGGGACGCACTCCGATCCGAGATGTCGCGCAACACCGCAGCTCGTTCTGCCTTGGTCGCAGGGTCAAGCTGGTCGTCGAAGTGATTTGCGCTTGTTCCCGGCCGTGCAGAATATGGGAATACGTGCGCATCCGAAAACTCAGCTGCGCGCATCACCGATACGGACTTTTCATGATCTGCGTCCGTTTCACCCGGAAAACCTGCGATCACGTCGGTTGTGATACCGCAACCCGTAATCCTTGCCCTCAATAACTCAACCTTCTGCAGATACTCGTCCGATTTATATGTTCGCCGCATTCGCCGAAGGATCACATCGCTTCCGCTCTGCAACGGCATATGGAAATGCGGACACAACCTACCATCGCCTTCAGCGACCCACAGGTCCAACAACCGATTGTCGATCTCCGGCGGTTGCAAGGAGGAGACCCTGATCCTAGGAATCTCTGTCTTCGCCAACACCGAACGCAATAAGCGGGTCAAATCCACACCGGTATTCAGATCAAAGCCGTAGTGCCCCAACTGTGTTCCCGTAAACACCACCTCCCGACAACCTGCGACCTCCAACCGTCGCACATGGTCAACGATTTCGTCGACCGAGACACTACGCTCACGACCCCTGACTCTTGGCACTATGCAATACGCGCAGATCTGATCACATCCCTCTTGTATCTTCACCGAAGCGCGAGTCCGTCCCAACAATGCCGCAGGCGGAATCACATCCCGCCCATCCGCACACGGCGTCAAATCCACGCGGAGTCGGCGTGCCACCGTTTCGACCAATTCCGGTTTCCTAGCATTCCCCAACACTAAGTCGACGCTGTGGAGACTCGCCGTTTCATCGGCGGCTCGTTCCGGATAGCATCCAGTCATAACCGTCAGCGCGTTTGGATACCGACGCTTCGCCGCGGAGATCGACTGCCTGGCCTTTTTGTCCGCGACGTGCGTGACGGTGCAAGAGTTGAGGATGAACACATCCGGCGTCGCTGCATCGTACCGATCTCGAACCGAGAAACCGGCGCGCAAAAACTCTGCCGCCAATTGCTGGGAGTCAGCGGTGTTCAACTTGCACCCATGCGTCTCGATCTCGACCGTAGCCATAACCGTTTCGATTCTACGAAGCAATTGTTCCGGCACCTAGAAAGGAGATGCGCAGACCCAGATATATACTTCATTCAACGCATTTGCGCCGCCAAACGAACAACGCATGGGAAAACAACTACACATGACCGACCGGGTAGTCGTCACAGGGATAGGGCTGGTTACGCCCTTAGGCTCCGACCGCGAAACGACATGGAAAAACCTGATCAACGGCGAATCGGGTGTCGACTACATCGGCGCCTTTGACGCTGAAGGATTCGAGTCGCGCATCGCCGGCGAAGTCACCGATTTCGCTCCCGAAGCGATCCTCGGTCGTCGGCAGGCAAAGCGAATGGATCGCTTTGCCCAATTCGCCTGCGTCGCCAGTCTCGAAGCCCTCGAACACGCCGGAATTGAGATGGAAGACGAGGCCGCCGACCGCGTCGCAGTCCTCATCGGTAGCGGCGTTGGCGGAATCATCACCATCTCCGAGCAGCTCGAGGTCCTCAACGACCGCGGTCCGCGACGTGTCAACCCATTTCTAGTACCCATGATGTTGGGCGATATGGCCAGTGGTCAAGTCTCCATGACCATTGGCGCCAAAGGACCCAACTTCTCTGTGGTCTCAGCATGTGCCACCGGTACCGACTCCATAGGAGAAGCGGCTGAGATGATCCGGAGAGGCGTCGTTGACGTGGCAATTGCAGGCGGTTCCGAAGCCGCCATCTGCCCGATCGGAGTTTCCGGTTTCAATGCCTGCAAAGCTCTGTCGACGCGCAACGATGATCCGCAAGGGGCGTCACGCCCATTCGACGCCGAACGAGATGGATTCGTCCTCGGCGAAGGTGCCGGCGTTATCGTAATCGAATCGCTGAAACACGCTGAGAAACGCGGTGCCGACGTGCTCTGCGAACTGGTCGGATACGGTGCGACGAGTGATGCCCACCACGTTACTCAACCGCACCCCGAAGGCGAAGGGGCCGCCGAAGCGATGAAAATCGCCATTGAACAAGCAGGCATCGACCGGGATGAAGTCGCGTATATCAACGCGCACGGCACATCCACTCCGCTCAACGACAAGTTCGAGACCATCGCGGTCAAGAAAGCCTTTGGCGACCACGCGGAAAAACTGTCCGTGAGCAGCACCAAATCCATGACCGGCCACCTCCTCGGTGCCGCCGGTGGCATCGAAGCTGGGTTCAGCGTCCTCGCAATCTCTGAATCGGCGGTACCTCCCACCATCAATCTCGAAAACCCCGATATCGACTGCGATCTAGACTACGTCCCGAACATGGCGAAACGTGGTCGCGTTCCCGTCGTCATGTCCAATTCGCTGGGATTTGGAGGCCATAACGCCTCCGTCTTGTTCAAGGAATTCGACAGTTGACCACGCGGCGGACGGACGCGTCCCATCGTCCGCAACGCGCCTCTGAAACACCGGCTTCACTCCAACCCATCACGTCGCGATGGCGAGTTGCTGACCCGGCACCGGACGGTTTTTACCTAGAGATCGAGAACGCCGCGCCGCGCGGTTCATTGGCGCTCGTTTCAACCCTCCTGTACAACCGCGGCATCCGCAACCGGGACGATGCCCTGTCGTTCCTCAACGATGGCCTCGACGCGATGCATCCTCCCAGCGCAATTCCCGGCATCGAACGCGCCGTCGATGTAATTCTTGAGGCAACCCGCAACGGTGAAGGCGTCGGTATTTTGGGCGATTTCGACGCCGACGGTATCACCGCCACCGCGATCATCGTCTTAACACTCCGGAAACTTGGCGTCGACCCCCGGTACCACCTGCCGCATCGTGAAATCGAAGGGCACGGGATCTCGCTCGAAGCACTAGAGCGTTTCCACAAACAAGGCGTATCCGTCGTCATCACCGTCGATACCGGCATCACCGCTTTCGAGGAAGTCGAGTATGCGAAAACTCTCGGCATACGAACCGTCATAACTGATCACCATCTGCCCCAAGGCGGCCAGTTACCAAAAGCCGCCGCAATCGTCAATCGTCACCTATCCGACGACCCTCGACTTGCCGATTTCTGTGGCGCTGCAACCGCATTCAAACTGGCAATGGCTCTCCTCGCAAAAGCCGAACAACCGCCTGCGCCGGAATTGATCCCGCTGGCGGCGGTAGGAACGTTGGCCGACCAAACCGAACTCCTGGGAGATAACCGCATCATCGTCCGTGAAGGACTGAAGATGCTCGACACAACCTCTCCACCCGGCCTCATCGAATTGACTCGTCTCATATCCAATCAGATACGACATGGCGGTCCATTCGACGCCGAGTTCATCACGTTCCAGTTGGCCCCGCGCCTCAACGCGCCCGGACGCATCGATTCTGCAGATCCGAGCCTGAATCTTTTGATTGCGACCGACATTTACCAAGCGATGCAACTCGCCAATTATCTCGACGATGCCAACAAAAAGCGTCGCAGTATCGCTGAAAAGGCGTGGCGTGCCGCCAAACCGAAAATCGATGCCGCCATGAGCAGCGGGAACAACGTCATGGCGATCGAAGTCGATGCCACCTTACCCATGGGGGTACTAGGACCGTTGGCCGGCAACGCGTCCGAATACGCCGCGTCGCCCGCGTTCGCCTACCAAGTAATCGACGGTATCGCACGCGCCAGCGCACGTAGCATACCCGGCTTTGACATCCACCAAGCCCTTGAAGCGGTATCTACCAAACTTCAACGCTTCGGTGGCCACGCCGCGGCCGCCGGTTTTGCCGCCGACGAACGCCTGATACCGGAAATTACCGACCACCTCGAAACTCAAATGTCATGGTCTGCCCTTAGCTCCACCGTCAATGAACGCGCCGTCAGAACCGTCGACGCCGAGATCAGGCTCGACCAACTCGGATACTCCCTCTGGGAATTTATCGACAAGATGGCCCCGTTCGGCACCGGAAATCGAGAACCCCGATTTCTCGTCCGTGGTGCCGAAACCGCCAACATCACTTACATGGGTCGTAACCAAGACCACGTCCGTCTCGATCTCAAAGACTCCACCGGCCGTTCATTCCGCACCGTCGGTTTCCGCATGGCCGACAACCTCCCTCCAACCCGCATCGTAGACGCTGTCGTCAGCCTAAAAACCGACTACTACCGAGGCAACCGGCGAAGGGAGCTTCGGCTCCACGACATCTCGGCGAATCAGTGATATGACTTGGTCGCAAGAAGTCGGTCGCGTCATTGGAGCGGGTTCCTCATAGTCGCAGAGCATTGAAGTTGACGGCCGCATATGGATCGCGGCTCGCTACCACATTCCAAAGTCGAAGGTCAGCGGTGATCAATGGAGTGTCACGAGACGCCACTTCCACAAGAACCGCGTCAGTTAGACCTAACCAACCGAACTCGGGGACATTTGAGGCGACCTTGCTCAACACCACAAACTCTTTGCTGTCTTCGATCATCGATTTGAGCAGAGCGAATAGCTGCGAATTAATGTCTGCTGGTCCGTAAGCCAAAAGATTGGAAGTTTCGGTGAGTGTGTTAGGTGTGACGAATATCTTGGATCCATGATCCAGAAGGCCAACCAAGGTTTCGTAGTCCGATTCGGAATATTCCTTCAATCTACGGTGACGATTAATCAGGCTGGGTCGCGTCCTGCCCACCACGAGCAACACGAGAAGATTAGCATCTATGAAGAATCCCGAATGGGCCATCAAGTCGTCGAAGTCGGTCCCAAAACTCGTACCTTCAGCGACTCCACATCGCCGCTGACATCGTCGACGCAAATCTCTTTGTATGAACGGTCAGGACGCCCTGCTTCACTCAGAGCACCCACCAACGGGTGCTTCCGATCCCAGGGTCGGGAAAAGCCGATCGTGACGAACCACTTATCCGAATCGTAGTCGAATCGGACCTCTTCAAGGCCGATATTTACGACTTCCTCATCGACGTACAGCTCAGCGAGGTAGTCTTTCGCAGTTCGCACTGCCTCTTTTACATCCATGACAACCTCCAAAACTCATTCGATTCGAATCTTAACAATGGCGTGCAGGTAGCGACACCGCATCTAACGCGCCAACTCCCGCTGCCGCTCGCGCCTCGACCGACCCGCAGAAACTCGATCCACTTCGGCAATTTCGCGAACTCTCCGTCTCGGTGCACCTCCATCGCGCCCGACGAAACGAACTTTCCAGATGATCCACGGAATCGTAATGATCCATACCAAAATGGCGATCAGATGTGCTTCTTGCAAACCCCAGAACTTCACATCGTCCAACCGAACGAACTGAATGCCGAAACGGGCGGTCGCATACAGGGCGAGGTAGATCATGAAGATACTGCCTGCGGGGCGAACCCGTCCTCGCAACAAGAAGATCACGCCTAAAATGATGATGTTGGTGATCATCTCGTACACCACTGCCGGATGCACGGGGCGTTCTACATCGGTCCCGAATAATTCTGGGAACCGGTCGATAACCGAGCGCGCCGGGCTGTCGATGTCTGTGAAATACCAGCCCCAGAACATTTCCAGTGGACGTGACCAGTGTTCGCCATTGATGATGTCCCCGATTCGTCCAATCGTCTGTGCAATCAGCAATGGCGCTGCGGCGATATCCATGAAACGGCCAACTGGGGCCTTCGCGAAATACGCGTAAATCGAACCGGCTATCCATCCACCAAGAATGCCGCCCCACAGGCCGATCCCTCCGTTCCACACCGCGAAAATCGAAAGCGGATCGTCACCGTAAATCGACCAGTTATCCAAGACGTGGACGATCCGGGCACCGACAATACCTCCTAACACCCCCCATAATGCGGTGTTATAGACCTGCTCTTGGTCCAACTGTTCGCGGATCGCTGCCCGGCCGGCCAACCAGATCGCCGTGCCGACCGCTATGAAAGTGAGGAACCCGTGCCACGAAAAAGCGGTGGTGGTACCGCCAAATATGTACGGGTCAAATGGTATGTTGATCGCTTCAAACACCTAGTATGTGATCTCCGTCAAGAGTGATCGCCAGCTAGCAAACGATTCTATCGCGCCGACCAACATTCTCGAAGCCGTTCGCCAATCGTCAACGGCAAACTGAAAATCCAATTGCACCGCGATTAACCGAATCGCACACACTGATTTTTCTACGATTCCGTGTATGGATCCAAACATCTTAGCGTTTCTCGAACACTTGGCAGGCGAACGGGGTCTGTCCTCTAACACGGTCAGCGCCTATCGTAACGACCTCCGGGGATTGACCGCGTTCATTGAAGAGACGTGGGGCGCAAATTCCAAGTCGGTTGATTGGGACCAATTCGACGAAGCAAATATTACTGAATTTGTCAGTGATCTCGACGAACGCGGCTACTCCAACGCCACGAAATCCCGGAAAATCGCTTCGCTTCGCTCCTTCATGCGTTTTCTGAGAGAAGAAGGAGTCACCAGCGATCTGCCTACCCGTCGTTTGAAGGCCCCACGAGGCGGTAAGCCAATCCCCAAGGCACTCACTCTCGATGAAGTCGAGGACCTCCTAAACTACACCACCGACGCATCGACTCCCACCGAATTTCGGGATCGCGCCGTCGTCGAGCTTCTCTACGCCGGCGGTCTACGCATATCCGAAGTTGTAGAAGTCGACATCAACAACGTAAACTTCGACAGCTCGACGATCCGCATATTCGGAAAAGGATCCAAAGAGCGCGTCGTACCCGTTTACGACGCGGCGATGGACGCCATCGCAGACTACTTGACCATCGGTCGACCAAAACTGGGCAGATTCCAAGACCCGGATGCGATGTTCCTCAACGCACGCGGTTCACGGATCACTCGGCAAGGCCTCTGGTTGCAACTCAAGAAGATCGCCTTCGGAGCGGGAATCGCCAAACACATCACACCGCACATGCTCCGCCACAGCTTCGCCTCTCATCTGCTTAACGGTGGAGCGTCTCTCCGGCACGTCCAAGAACTCCTCGGTCACGAGAACATCGCCACCACTCAGATCTACACACACCTCACAACCGAACACGTGCGCAGAGAATACGACGCCGCGCATCCAAGGGCTTGAAACCCAGGTCGCAAAACCAGCCGATCAACCGGCGTCAGATCGCCAAGACCGAAAAGCCGATCGCCAACATTATGTACTGAGCCAATGAGAAACCCAACGCCGCGGCACCGAGACGCTGGAGCCACATCACCTCGTATTGCCAAATCGAAGCCAAGCCAAACAAGAGCATTGGCGCCGGTGCAATCACCCAACCGATCTCGCCCATGTACTCTTTCAAGGTGATCGCCGAGGTCAACGTGATGTTCAGCAGCAACGCACCTAAAGCGAAACCGCCGACCGCAAGTATCAACAGCACCGCGTACGAGGTTCTCTCCTCGTCGTCCAAATCCTCAGACACATCTCGAAAGAAGACATCGTCGTCCTCCTCGATCTCCGGCTCTACGGGTTCAGACGTTTCCTCAACTTCGCGATCAGCATCTTGCATGAATTACCCCGTTCCAGATGGCTGGCGACTCAATTGTTCGGCGCTCAAGGATGCGTTCAATCCTCAAACTCGGCCCAGATTCCTTTGGCGTACTCGAGCGAAATACCGTCCTTGTGCCACTGATCGCCGTTCTGGGTGCCTTCAATAGCCATGTATCCGCTGTAACCGGCATTGGCCATCGCCGATATTGCGTACCGGTAGTCTACTTCGCCGTCTTGCAAGGGCACGCGGATGAAAACGGTTCGCTGATTCTCGGGATGATAAACACGGTGCAGGTTTTTGCAGTGCCAATATTTCGAGATCGGCGCCAAGGCGTCGATCGCCGCATCGTAGTCCTCTTCCGGAACGTCGTATGTCCAGACGATGTTGCCGATATCGGGGTTGATGCCGAAATTCTCGCGGTCGATCATCTCGTTAATCAACACGGCTGACCATGAGTTATCGACCGGGGAGTTCTGGTGCACCTCGATGGTCACGTCCACATCGTCGGTCGAATCACAAACCTCTTGAAAAGCCGAAGCCAGAGAGTCGTAGACCCACATCTCGGCGTCTCTGCTGGCATCTTGGGACTTGGGCCAACCGCTGACGCTGCCGGGTATCGACCCTGGTGGGTGCCCAGGATAACGAGCCGGCGCACTCAACGCGCCATTGACAACCTCCGCACCGACGTTCTCGGCGTACTCGACCGCACGCATCAGCTTTTCGCGGTTCTGCGGACCGTGCCTCGCCTCAGTCAGCGTACCGCCTGAGCGGATAGCACCGACCTTGAGACCGTGCGACCGCACACGCTCGCCGAATTGGGATATCGACTTGGCGTCGCCCAGCTTGTCGAGCACCTCGAAACCACATTCTAAGGCGTCGAAGCCCGTGTCGCGTGCGCGATCCAAGAATTCGGGGGTGTAGTTATGCGGGTGCACATCCCAAGTGTCTACAGACTGTGGGTATAGCGTGAATCGCCGGTGGGCGTAGCAGAAGCGCATGACGTTCCTTGATCCTCTATTGCATTACATGGCGCATCGCCATCGACGACGCTGTCAAATCCATGCGTTCGCAGTTTAACACCCAATCACTACCCCATACGCCTCAAGCCGCCTCAACAACCACCGCAGATTCTTCGACTCGCGGCTCAACCTTTCGAGCCCGTTATCTGAATAGTCTGCCAATACGCGCTAACTGTCAGCGCGATTCAACAAACTTAATCTGTAACGGGCCTGACGTTCAAACCCTCGGTAATCCGAAACAAAGTCTCCGTCAGAGAACCGCGATCCACGACGGTTACGAAACCCTCGTATCGTCATCCAATTACTTCCTTAATATAACATATGTTCGTTTACAAAGGCCGTCACACAACCACGACTATGTGTACCATGAACCCGTCTACTCATTCGAAACAAGTGGCGAACTGTCAATCGACACCCTCGAGGCTCCCCAAATGAAAATCACCGACCTCCGTGCATACGTCGTACGCGCTCAAGAATCGCGACCATGGATGTTTGTCGAAATCGACACCGACGAAGGCATCACCGGATACGGCGAATCGACCAACGTAGGCGGTGGTGGTGCCATCGTCATCGCCCAGACCTATGCCTTATTGAAGAACGACCTTGTCGGTCAAGACTTCTCCGAAGGACTAATCGGTCAGGACCCTAATCACATCGACCGCATCTGGCACCAAATATACCGACGCTTCGGCACCTTGGGCTCCCGCGGATTCGCCACTACTCTGGCCAGCGGAGTCGACATGGCCCTTTGGGACATCAAAGGCAAAGCGCTCAGTAGGACCGTCTACGACCTTCTCGGCGGACCCATGCGTGAATCGGTGCCTCTCTACTCGCATTGCGGTCCGGCCGATGACATCGATGCCTGCGTCGCCGACGCCAAGGCACAGGTCGCTCTTGGTTATCAGGCTCTGAAACTTGACCCGTTCTCGCCTGAAATGGGTGCCAAGCATCGCCGCTACATCGACGGCAAAATCTCCGCCGCCGCCGCCGCTCACGCTGAAGACCTGATGGCCGCGCTGCGCGAGAGTCTAGGTCCGGATATCGAGCTAATGATCGATGCCCACGGAAATTTCGACGTCTCGACCGCCACTGACCTTTGCAACCGCATGATGCCTTACAACTTGACTTGGTTCGAGGAGCCGTTGCAACCCGAGAGTCTCGAAGCACACCGCCAGCTCCGCCGCAACACCGACATAAACCTCTGCATCGGTGAGCGGAAGTTCACCCGGTGGGACTTCCTCCCTTACCTGACCGAAGGTCTCGTCAACTACATCATGCCCGACATCTGTTGGACCGGCGGAATCTCCGAAATGAAGAAGATCGCGCACCTAGCCGAAACCTTCTACATCCCCATTTCACCGCACGACGCATCAGGTTCTTTCAACGTAATCTCCGGCGCACACGTTTTAATGAACGTGCCGAACATTTACCGCCTCGAGATGAATCACCACGCGGTCCCTTCGTACAACGCTTGCCTAACCGAACCGCTTGACATACGCGATGGTCACCTCCACCTCTCCGAAAAACCCGGACTCGGTTACGAACTTGACCGAGACTACATCGAGTCTCACCTTGACACTCAATGGGCCGCGTTAATTTCGTAACCCGTTACATCGCACCCCATTCAGAACGACGCGTCAACGACCTCCACTCAAACGCAAAACCCCCGACCCTTCCCGAATCGCGTCGGGGAATTCGAACCCTGATCCATATTCACCATCGCTGGCTTCAATCCGATAAGAGTCGCAAACATTCGCGTCTTCGGATTCGAACGACCATTCCAGCTGGTAGCTCGGGATCGTGTAATCTCTTGTGTCCACCTGTAGCTGCACGCCCAACTGAGTGTTCTGGCTCCATCCCGTACGTACATCGGCACCCTCCAACGAAACCTCGATCGACACCACTCCGTCGTCCTCAGAAATCACCATTAACTCGGCATCGTCACCGTAAAGAACGATGCTCGACAGCATCGTAAGTGGACTTGAGAACGAATCCCGGAAACCCAAACCCCTCAGGCCCGCCGTACCCAGTATCGGGCGCCATTGCCCCTCAATCAACGCCCAGTACTCGATTAATTGCAGCCGGGATTGCGAACGGACGAGGAACATGTCGATCTTGTCATCGTTGAAGTGCACCCAACGAGACGCGCGCGGCCTGAACCCGCCTAACGAGTATTGAGCATCGTCAAATAAGATATCGCATTCTGGCCATCCCCCTGAAATTTGGTAACTAGCGGAACCCGCGTCCATCATCGTCGCGTGGGCCCGACGCAGTACTTCCGCCGTGGTGATTTCAGCTTCTTCCTCCCGATCCAACATTTCGTCCGCGAAAACTATCAACTCGCCGACCTCGTTGAAGCGCATTCCAGGTTTTACCAAGGTGTGCGACGTAATCCGGAGCAACGCCGCGTCTGTACGACCCAGCGTGGTGTAGTCCAGCGAGTCGTAACCCATCAAGCTCGTCCGGTCAGCGTGCCGATGCAACATACCCGTCAACGCATGGATCAACTCGTGCAACGCGATGCTGTAAATCATGTGGTTGCGACCAGATTCCGTGTACGTTGAAAGTGGCGGCCAAACCACTAAATCTCCCGACAAGATCGTCCCGTCATCACCAACATCGAAACTGGTGCAACCAGCCGCTAAATTGCATCGCAGACCACTTATCCGTTCGCTCCGAGACAGACCCAGATAGGCGCGCAACTCAGCCCTTGATTTATTTGCCACCCGCTCAAACTCGACATTGAGCAACGGCGCGACATATTCCAGCACCTCATCGAATATCGCGACATACTCGGGATCGCCCTCCGTCCAGACCAGTATCGGCTTTCCGATCTCCCATTTCGTCACGAATTCGTTGCGCCATCCGCCGCAACCTACGCCCAAATCTCGTGACGTTCCTCTTCGGACATTCGATCGATCGCTGAAACAGTCCCAGATTTCTCGATCGACCCCCAAGATGCGTTCCGGCACCATTGCCTCTGCCGTTAACTCTATGTCCTCGCCGTGCGAAAAATGCAACATCGTCTCACCCTTCGGAACCCTAACGACGTGCTGCGTAACGTTAGGTTCAATCGACGGATCGAGCGAAACCGAAAGATCACCGCCGCAATCGACAACAACCTCGCCCGATTGCGAACAGGACACCGATATCTGCAATTCACCGACAACGAGATCGCTGCCCACATTCACCATCGTCGCCTCAAACACCGCATTCGCCGATCCATCGCTCCAGTACCGAAACTCTTCCGCGTCCGATACCGCCGACAACGACCACTCCAACGGCGGCGCCTCAGCAACCTCGAACACAGTCCCCACAACGTTCCCGTCACCCCACCTAAACCCATCCTCATTCGCACCCGCGTAAACCATCGCCCTAGCACTCCCAACCGGCACCCATACCTCCAACACCACGGAAGCCGTATCACCGACAGCTATCGGCGTTCCAAAATCCGAATTGGAACACAAACCCTCTTCACATTCAATCCCAACCAAAAACTGAGCACTGTCATTCACCCCCACATTGGTGATCCCCATCATCACAGACACCAGTCCCCTACCCTCCGCGTGCCACCGCACAACGTCGTAAGACTCGACGACCACATCAAACTCCACAAACTCGACTGCCCGCTCCAACCCAACCGCATTGTTCTCCAACATGACCTCCGTCGATATCGTCGCGACCGTCAACACAAAGCTGTAAGTCCCAGGATCCACCTCAAAACTAACCAACTTGACCGCACTCCCTCCAACCCCAATCTCCTCCGCGAACAACCCAAAATCAACCTCTCCCACTTCACCATCCTCAACCCTCTGCCAAGTGCCGCGTAACTCAACCATCTGCGCCCGTCGCCCACCGGCATTTTCGACGCCGACATCGAACTCAACGAACCCGCCCCCGACGACGTGATGCGCATTGACCCTGACCACCAGATCGGCAGCTTCGACGTTCACACTCGTCTCATGCGCAACGTCCCCGATCAACAACCTAACCGTCCGTCCCCCTGGCGCCAACTCAAACCTGAACTTGAATCGTTTCTCGCCACCTGCAGCCAACCCACTCACCACGTAAACCAACACCCGATCACCACCATCAATCATTAAATCAACCCGTTGTGCACCGGCGAAATCCTCAACGCCAACGTTCTCCACCGTCACCAACGCTTCATACATCACCACCGACTTCTCCTCACCGACCTCCGTCAACACCGCCTCCGTCACGCGCAGCGACTCAACCGAACCCTGAGCCGAGGCCATCTCCGTCAACCCAAACACACCCAAAAGCACCGCTGACACCACAAACCCAACCGATAGCGGAATCCGTAACCCCATACGGATTATTCTAAATTCGCCAACTGAATGGAGTAGTGGTCTACTCAGTTCCCGATCACCCGCGACCCACCTCGCACCTCAGATGGCACAACCAAACTCGCGCCATACTCGATCAGATTCGCCTCGACTGAATACTCGTCGCAAGCCAATCCTCGCACATCGAAGAACCAATCCATCGAGAAAGTTGCTATCTCGTAGCTGTTCAGATCGACAGTGAACGTCGCCGACAACAGCGCCTGATCATCGGTCCATTCAGGTGTGGCGTACCCTCGAATGCGCTCCACACGGAACTCGATTTCCTCATCCGTTCGATCAAGCTCGATTAGTGTTTCGTTGCTGAAGTACAAAACCGAAGCCAATAACACCATCGGATCGGAATATTGCGGCGACCACGCCGTCTCCACTGCCAGATCCTGCTCGTCGGTGGCTGAGAACCGTCGCCAAGATCGGGTGCTACCGTTCCAGTACTCCGCCCTACCGTCTTCCGACCGCCAGAATGCATACAACCGCTCCGATGCATCGGTCAGCCGATAATGCAGACCGCGATGCGAGCTAAACTCGGACGCGGTCACCTGCGAAGGTCCAAAACGGTCCACGCACGTCCCGCCTGACCACCCTCCGTTCATGTTGTAAAGAACTGTTTCGCTGTCGTGCAATTTCAGACGCGCTTGCTCGATGATTTCCAAATTCGTCAACTGCTCCGGTTCTTGAGGATCCAAAATCTCATCCGCAAAAACAACCAACGCTTCCACGTCCGCAGTTCTGTCACCACTCTTAACCATCGGACTGGTCAAAATCCGTACCAATTCACGGTCAGAAGCGCTCGTCTCATTGAAACGCAGCCCCTTGTCGATGCTCAACACGCTGTCGGGCACATTCCGGTAGCTCATTGGCACCAAAACCTGCAATAACCCGTGCAGCATCGCATACTCGACCGTGTCGTTAATAATCCGGAGCTGTCGCAAGCCAGCATCTTCGACCTGGAAGATCACTATCTCCGCCGAAACCACCTCGTTTTCGTCGTTAGTCTCATAGTTCGTGCATCCCCAGAAACCCTCACAACTGCTAAACCCTAGCGCCCTTGCGTCGTCCGAGCTGATCCCCACATATGCCGCGATATCGGCCCGCCTCTCCTCGGCCACTAGTTGGTAGTAGAAGTTCAGTTCAGGCGCCAATTCCTGCAACATATCCTGGAACAACTCTGAATACGCCGACAGACCGTTGATCCAAACCGTCACCGGTCGATCCTGAGACCATTTCTTGATGATCTCGCCATCGCGACCGCTACAGTTCCCGCGCGGGAACTCGTCGATCTGCTGCGTCAGGGAGAAACATTTCCAAAGCTCGCGGTCGACGCCAACGATACGTTCCGGAACTGATATCTCTACCGAAGTCGACAACATTTTGTTGACGCCTTCGACCACTGGTCCCTCAAGTCTCAACTCAAGCTCGCCAGACGGTGCGCGAATATCCAATTTCCCATCAACCGGTCCGTAGCCGTCACGAAGGTCCAATGCCACAACATCTCCGCAACCCGATAACACCTCGCCATCCTCGACACAAACCACCGCGATCGGATATTCGCCCGGTATCGGCTCCGCACCATCGTTACGCAACGAGACCGTCACCGACACCGATCCATCGCCATCGCTAAAGTAACCGTTCAACGCCGCCTCGGCACCAAACACCGGTTCGATATCTGGCTGCAGCGGGACTTCAATCGTGATCGGTATCGCGTTTTGATCGCCCCACTGATATCCGTATTCGAGTTCACCGGCAAATAGCGTTATCGACGAAACACCCTGCGGTACCACTGCATCAATCGTGCCCGTGATCTCACCTCCCGGAGCCAGATTCTCTACCACGACTTCACCCGTACAGGTTTGATCTGGCACTTCAGGACAAGCTACTGCAACCTCGAATGCACCGCTGTTGGCGACACCAACATTGCTCACCGCGAACCCGATCTCCACTTCCGCAGACCCACCTCGGATGAAACCCGTCACCTGTGCGGAACTCGCCCGGACATTCAACGTAACGTAGTCAACTTCAATATCGACCTCCGCCGTATTGTTCGAGAGATTCGCTTCCCGTTCATCCGCCGACGCAGTGACTGCAATCGTGTGTTCGCCCTTTGGCAACTCAACGTTGAACGTAACTTCCGCGATCGCGCCCGGTTCCAACGGTTGAATCGTCGCCACCACGTCATTCAACGCGATCAACTGGATCGGACGTGACTGCAGGGTTCCGCTGTTCGTCAGTATTACCTTTATCGCGATCACCTCGTCCGCCAGCACCTGATACGAAACCGGCGATATCGAAACATCCGAAACCAGCAGATCCAATGCCACGAGAGAATCTGAATCGTCCACACTCAACTTGACTAGCTGCTGCCCGGCGTCGAGACGCACATCAAAAACCAACGTTGTCATCTCACCACCGTCCAAAGGAGGGACATCCGCTACGGCAATCGCGGCAGCCCCGTTGATCGAAGCGTTGATCGGCGTGCCTGAGACGCGACCTGCCTCGCCTTCGTTCACCACACTCAAAGTAAAACGGACCGCTATTTTGTCGCCTTCCGCGCCCCTACTTTCCCATCCCAAGGAATCGATGCGGTAAACCGCCGGGATCGCCGTAGCCGTAGGCGTCGGAGGAACCGGCGTCGCGGTGGGAGGCACCGGCGTAGAAGTCGGGGGTATCGGTGTCGCAGTAGGTGGAGGTGTAGGAACCGGCGTGGCGGAAGGCGGCACTGGTGTCGACGTCGGCGTTGCAGGTACCGGTGTGGCCGTGGGAGGGACGGCAGTGGCGGTCGGCGGTACCGGTGTCGAAGTCGCTGGCACCGCGGTCGCCGTCGGCTTCGGTGTCGGCGGTACCGGTGTCGGAGTCCGCGTCTTGAATGGCTCCGCGGTCGGCTCCTCTTCGGATGAGCAGCCAACAACCGCAACCAACCCAACCAACAACATCGCCAACACCACACTCGAACCAACTACACGGGATATCCCGGTAGTTCGATGACTCATCTCTTTAAACACCGAATTCAACTGCGATCGATCTCCCAGCACAATTTGGTCAATAACAAGAGTCTAGACAACCGTCATTGGCGGAATCCATGAGTCGCTACGCGTTCGAATTCGAACCAATTGTCCACCGCCTCAACGTCGATTCCGTAGTGTCGCTGGCTCGCACCTCGAACCAATCCGAAAATCCGCATTTCCCAAACCACGCGGCAACGGATCCCCGTCGTCGCCGATCCGCTCCGTCACTGCAGCATTCCGAACGATGACTTCGTAGTTTGAAATACAAACTAGTTTGTAATACAATGTAACCCAACGCCCCGACCCAACAGAGCCATGACGCCATGAATAACCCAGACAACAAACCCGAAGCCCTCACACCCGAAGCTAGCTTGAACGCCATCCACAGCACCTTGAGCCAAGCTCAAAGCTCCATGTACCTGGCAGGAACCGCAACCATCCTCCTCGTTTGGGGTGCGATCATCGCGCTTGGATACATCGCAGAATACGCCATCAACGACATCGCATCCGACTTCGCCAGCGACAATCCCTGGTACCACGCTCCCCTGTGGGGCGGCCTCGTCATCGTCGGCGTGGTGGCCAGCAGCATAATCGGCTCTCGCGCCAGCAAGAACTTCGCAGATGCCGCAACCGCACGCAAAGCCGGACTCAAAGTCTTCACATTCTGGATAACCGTCACCGCCGCCGCTTGGCTGATCCCCGCATTATCTGGCCTTTGGTCCAACGGCGCAGCCTCCGAATACACTGCCGGTATCGCCATCGGAATCGTTTCACTGGGATACGTCCTGTTCGGACTCATGTCCCGACCGGCAATATCTATGCTCGGCATCGGAATCGCCGCCGCCTTCTACATTCCTTACCACTTCGCGGGCGACTCAGCCTACGCCATCACCGCCATCCTCATGCTGGTACTGATCGGTGCCGCTGCAATGTGGCTACGCAAGAGCGGCATTCGATGAAAACTGAAGAACCGATCGACCTCAACGAGATCATCCACCAACCCGTCCGGCTGCGAATCATGACCCTCCTAGTCTCTCAATCCGACGACAGCCGGTTAACCTACAGCTTCATCCAGACAAATCTCGCTCTCACCGGCGGCAACCTGACCACTCACCTGCGAAAACTCGAAGACGCCGGTTACCTCCAGATCGAAAAGGAGTTTCACAACCAGAAACCCCGCACCTGGATAAAAGCAACACCGGTTGGTCGACGAGCATTCTCCGAGTACTTCGCCGACCTCCAAAAAGTGCTCGGTTGGTGACGACCCATGCACTCGACGAAGGTCAGCAGACTAATACATGTGCGGCTGCATCGCTTGCGCCAACGTCAGCTCGATGTCCTGAATCGCATGCATCATCTCCTGACCGATCAGGTCCAACTTGCGAACCTGTTCGATCCGTGGAGCTACACGTTCAAGTTCGCTCGAAGTGAAGATACTCCTGAAAATTCCGCACGCGTCGGCCAAGGCGATAATCACGATGTCACGCGGATCGGGGATCTCATCGCTGAACAATACCTCCATGATCCGGAGCTTCACCTCGCGTTGCGCCTCGCCGTCTATCGTCGGATATCGCCGCGACTTGAAAACCCACATGAACCGGTCTTCCGCCCTTTCCAATATCCCCTGATCCACCAACCGATTCAACGCCTCCTCCCGCAACTCGTCGCTCCTCGTCGCCGCGCGCTCCAACCAGAATCGCGTGTCATGGCCCCCAACATCTGCGATATCGGCCAACGTCGGGTCCAGCAAACTGTCACCCGTCGGTGTCGAGTCAATCAGCATCAACTTTTCCAGATCGGTGTCTATCCGATTTTCCAGGGCCAGATCCATCAACACACCTCCGGCCAACGCGTAGTCCATCGAGATATTCGACAGACGCGCAAAACGACCATCTTCATCATTCAGAAGTAGAAGAACTATCTCTTCAGCGAATCTCAGCATTTAAGCACCCCCAGCAATGTGGTCAAATACCCGCGAACCATGAGCATCTGACAGATTGTGATGATACTCACCATCAACATTCTACGCCCAACGCCATCCTCACCACGGAACTCCTAGCTCGTGACTGATGGCCACCATTAACCTCGATTTTCACTACGAAATTCGACAAAACATAGTGGATTCAATTGTGACACGCGCTATAATGCGCGCATTGACGCGCCCACATGTCGCGCCAAGCATCCTAGGGATCGGAAATGACCAAGACAGTAAATCACGTCGTAAAGCGGCCGGGACGTCGACACGGCGACCCACAGACGGCGATACCGGTTGCGGAGGAGTTGGTGACAGTACCAGGCTCGCCCGTCATCGACGGTGATGTCTCCTATTACAGCCGAGAAGATCCGATCGAGTCCCAAACCGTGGAGAAATCGGCCGACCGCGAGTGGGGATGGACCGTCTACATCAAAGAAGTCTATGACTACCGGAAAAAGCATGACGAGGTTAGCGAGCCGTTGATCGAGGCGGCATGGGTCTCCGGTGATATCGAACCGACCGCGGAACCGGACCCTGAACACGATGTAACTACGGACATCCGCGATAGAGCCCGCGAGTTGGGCTTCGGCGAGGTTGGTTTCACGAGGTATGACCGCAGATACACCTACGCCAGCAAAAAGAGCTGGGCGAAATTCAATCACGCAATCTGCTTGGCGTTAGAGCAGGACTACTCTCAAACGCAGTCGATTCCGAGCTTGGAAGCGGAGTTCGCACACTTCGGCACCTACGAGATCGCCGGCGCTCTCGCGCTCGATCTTGCCGAGCACATCCGCTCACTCGGATACCACGCGCAGGTTCACAGTCCAAACGACAACAGCGGAGCATTCATCCCGTTGTTCGTCGAGGCGGGTCTCGGTCAGCTTGGCGCGAACGGACAGTTGCTGTCTCCCCACTTCGGCTCACGCGCTCGTTTGATGCTGATTACCACCGATGCGCCGGTCGTTCACGACGAGCCGATTGACTACGGGATCAACAAATTCTGCGAAGAGTGTCAGGTCTGCGTAGTCCGCTGCCCAGCCCGCGCGCTTCTGCGCGAGAAGGTCTGGTACCGCGGCGTCAAGAAAAATAAACTCGTCTACGACCGCTGCCGACCGGTCATGGTGACATATGAGGGTTGCGCCGTCTGCATGAAGGTCTGCCCGATTCAGCGCTACGGCATGAAGCCGGTGATGGAACACTACATCGAGACAAGCGAGATCCTCGGCAAGGGCACGCCCAACTTGGAAGGTTACGAGCTTCGAGGCAAGGGATACTTCGGTCCAGGCGAATTGCCCCATTTCAAAGGCAAGGATTTCGAATTCCCACATGGAACAAAGGAAGAGTGGCTCTTCGAAGAGTTCAAGAAAAAGGTCGAAGCGAATGGCGGGACTCCTAATACTGAGGCTGTGGAGTTCGCCAATGAACTTTCACGATTGGTGAAAGAGGGTGTTTCGCGGACCGACGAATAGTTCGCTATCGCCAACCCCGAATCTCAACCGATCACAAGGTTCCCCGGATGACGATGTTCCAAAAAGACACGCTCGACGCCCTGTTTGCGGACCTGGACGATAGTTTCGCAAATACCGCCGAATACGACCTGTTGTTGCGGGATGCGCATCTCGGCATCGCATTGTCGGATGCCGGTCGGGACTTCGACGCACAAGTCGACGAGCGAGTCGCGGCGCTGATCGAGAAGCATCGGGACGGAAACTAACGTCATTCCCGCGCACAATCACCGTCATTCCGGCGAAAGCCGGCGCTTCAGCGGACGGAACGTCAATCCAGAGGGGCAGGGCAACGGAGTGCGAAGCGAAAAACCGAGTCTAAACCCCCTTTAATTCCCTCTTCGGCATCTAGGGGGAGGATGGTGCACAACACCCCTACGCGTGAATGACGCACCGCATGGCCAAACACGGAATCATGCGTTTCCCTCGACCTGCACCGTGACGATGTCCACGCCGTGGAACTTCTGGTGACGAAGCGCGGAAGCGTGATGGCGAAGTAATCGGAACGAAAGATCATCCACGGACGGCACAGTGGCTTCGTCAGTTAGAAACGCCAACTGATCTTCAATGTTGTCCTGACGCGACGTCGCTACGAATTCTAGCTCTACCCTATCCGTCTCCGGTCGAGCGACTACGACCAGGCGGGGAGGTTTTGAGTCGTCAGCAATTTCCTCATCGGTTATCAGGCTCAAGAGCGTTTCTTCTCCCACCGAGCGCAGGCGAGTGGTCGACTCCGTGTCCCAGTTGAGGCTGAACGCCACTTTAACGAGAAAGTCATCGATCGCACCCAGCGAAGACATGTCCAACGTCACTTCGAGACGCGCGCGCCGTTTGCTCATGACTTCCAACAGCAACGTCATCCCGACCGCGACCACCGCGCCTATCGTTACACCGTTGCCGAGGAGTCCGCCCAACTCATCGCCGAATATATCGCGGGTGATCGGGTGACCGTGGAGACCCAAACCCAAGGCACTGGCCAGCGCGACCACCAACATACGGCGCGGGTCAAGTCCATCTCGCAGGATCGTCTGCCATCCGCTCACGAACAGCATACCCATCGCGAGCATCAAGTACGCCCCCAATACGGGTCCGGGGATGGTCAACAGCAGAGCCGCGAACTTCGAGAAAAGTGCAAGCACCAAAATCACAACCGCCACACCGATCCCGACACGCCGGGCCGCGACGCCAGTCAGACTGATCAGCGATTGACTGTATGAGGAATTCGCCATCGTGGGCAGCGTGCCAGCGATGCCGGCCAAAAACATCCCGACGCCATTCACGCTCACCATACCTTGAATCTGACGGAAATCGATTGCTCGGGGTCGGCGCCGAGAGGCCTGTTGGATAACCACTCCGTCGCTGATCGTCTTGAGACCGAGAACCAAGGTGAGAATCGCAAACGATGGCAGGAGCACCCAGAACTCCTTGTCCGGCGCGAGATCGAAACTCAATTCGGGCACCTCAGGGATACCGAACCAGCCGGCGTCTGCAATTCGCCCACCATCGAGCGCACCAAAGGCCGCGGCGGCGGCGCAGCCCACAAGGATGCTGATCAACGGCGCAACCAAACGCCATCGGCCGCTGGCGCGCAACGTCGCGACCACAGAGGCCATTAGCGTCACTCCGGCAATCACCGGACCAGCGATCGCCGGGGTTTCCGCCGGCAAGTCGCTGACGGCTTCGAATGCAATGGGCAGCACGCTTACTGCGATCAGCATCGTTACCGTTCCCGAAACGACCGGCGTCACAATGCGCCGCAGCGTCGGTAACCACCAGGAGAGCGCTACCTGCATCAAACTGCACACGACCATCAGGCTCGCGAACGTCGCCAATCCCGCCGTCGTGACCGTCAACACCATAATCGCGATGAACATCGCAGCGGGCCAACTGAGCACTATGTGCCCCGCACCGAATCGACGCAACTGCAAAGCCTGAAACGCTGTGATCACAGCGCAGATCAGCATCGCCGCAAAGACACTCCAAGTCAGGAACTTGTCGCCAAGTCCAGACGAGCGGATCGCGATCGCAACGTTTAGAACCACCGGCGCGAGCACCAACAGGGCTCCCTGCGATCCCACCAGCAATGCGATGGACGGCGGGCAATCCTCATCCGGCTCAAACCGAATGGACTCTTCGGTGTTCCCAGTAGTCAAACGTTAGCCAATCGCTAAATCGTTCTCCAATAAATACCATTATTGGTTATTGTCGTGATCTGTTGTCTTGGAGAATAATGCACGCTCGCAACCCGCGCCCACTGCTCACGCAGCGAGAATGCTACGAGCGCAGCATCCGCGCCACGGCGCGGCGCGACGATTATGCCTATCTGTTCTAACCCTCGAGCCACGTCATCATCCATACCGGTACGTGCGCCGCAAGCGGTGGTAACTTGAAGCTAACGGTTTTCGGACGACCCTTCGATGTCCGTTGTAAACCGTTGTGAATCAAGCGATAAGGAAGTCCCGGCGATGGCCTCAAACAACGTCTCTACGATCGATGAAGACCACCTAGCGTGGACGGCGACGAGCCGACCAGTGGTCTATGGCACTCAAGGCGTCATCTCGAGCGGCCACTATCTGACATCGATGGCGGGGATGCGAATGATGCTTTCGGGCGGCAACGCGTTCGACGCACTGGTCGCGGCCGGATTCGCTGCCGCCGTGGTCGAACCAATTGCGTCGTATTCGTTGGGGGCCGAAGGCGTATTCATGCTTTATCACGCCCAGAGCGGAGACCTATTGGCGTTGAGCGGACAAGGTACCGCCCCGAACCGGGCGACCGTCGAATGGTACCGCTCTCAGGGGCAGGACCAAATCCCAACCGGTCCCGGACCTCTCGCACATCTCAGCTTCACCGTCCCGGGTATAGTAGCGGCACTGCTCTCGCTGCTCGAGAAGTACGGTACGAAGACCGTCGCCGAGGTGCTCGAACCTTCCATCGAATACGCCGACAGCGGAATTCCGAATTACGAATACATGCTCGAACGCATCGGCAGCGATAACACCTGCCGCCAGTGGGATCAGTACCCACCGGGCGGACACGATGTCTTCTACCAAGACGGTGCGGTACCTAAACCCGGTTCGCTCCTTGTCCAAAAAGGAATCGCCGCCACTCTCCAGAAACTCGTCGATGTCGAAAGCGCGACGATACACGACATCCCCTCTCCCGCTGAGCGGGAGAGGGCCAGGGTGAGGGCTCAAGGCATTCGCGCTGCTCGTGACTGTTTCTACACCGGCGAAGTGGCGCAGATCATCGCCGACTGCAGCGAAAGTGTCGGGGGCATTCTCGACATGGACTCGCTCGCCGACTACGAGGCAAAGTACGAGACGCCCATCAAGATCAGCTTCCACGGACACGAAATCCATGGCCAACGAACGTGGACTCAAGGCGCCGTCTTGATGCAGGCCCTCAACATCCTCGAGAACTTCGACCTCCGAGCGATGGGACACAACTCGACCGCATACATCCACACCGTTAGCCAAGCCCTAAACCTCGCCTTCGCCGACCGTCAGGCGTACTACGGCGACCCCGATTTCGTCGACGTGCCGATCGACGGCCTCCTCTCCAAAGAATACGCCCGCAAACGCGCGGCGATGATCGATCCTGACAAAGCCTTCCCCGAAACACCAGCACCCGGAGACCCGTGGCAATATTGCCCCCTTCGTGAAACGAAGGGGGCGCGAGACGGCGCCCGCAACGCCGTCGAACGGGGGATGCTCGGGCAGGTGGACAGGCCGGGTTCCCCCCAAGAATCCAGCGACCAAAGCGGTACCACGCACATCTCCGTCATCGACCATGAAGGAAACATGGTCGCGGCCACGCCGTCCGGTGGGTCGTTCTCAAAATCGGTCTTCTTCCCAGAACTCGGATGCGCTCTCAGCACGAGAATGGAGATGCTCAACTTCGAAGACGGCCATCCCAACCGCCTTGAACCCGGCAAGCGACCCAGAACAACCCTCATCAACTACCTCGTGTCGAAAGACGGTGTGCCCGTGATGACCATCGGCTGTCCCGGCGGCGACCACCAAGCACAGGCAAACACCCAACTAATCCTCAACAGCCTCCTCTGGGGAATGAACCCCCAAGCCGCCGTCGAAGCATCCCGCTTCGCCAGCAACAACGTGCTCAACAGCTTCTACCCGCACTCCTACTACCCCGGCCAACTCGCAGTCGAAACCGGGATCCCACAATCCACCCGCGACGAACTCGCATCAATGGGACATCAAATAGTAACCGTAGACGGCGCCGGAGTAGGAGCCACAGTATCCACCCGAAACCCAACCACCGGCGTCCTAGCCTCCTCAGGCGACCCCCGCCGCGCCTGCTATGCCCTCGCTTGGTAGAGATCCCCCCTTCGCAAAGCGAAGGGGGCGCGAGCGAACGAAGTGATGCGAGCGATGGATGCCCGGGGCGGAGAGGGTCGTTGGTCCGCACAACTACCATCGTTCCGGCGAAAGCCGGCGCTTCAGCGGACGGAACGTCCATCCAGAGGGGCCGGGCAACGGAGTGCAAAGCGAAACGCCAAGCGTAAACCCCCTTTAAAGTCCCCCTTGTGCATCAAGGGGAAGGATTTCCTCCCCTTCGCAAAGCGAAGGGGACGCGTGCGAAGCACGCAGGGGATGCCCGGGGCAGCCGGCAAGCGCGCACCCACCACACCATTGACCAAAACGCAAACCAAGAATATCCTCATCGACATCCAAGCCGTACCCAGATCAACACACCCTATGCCCGAAAACCCAAAAGGTAACCTAACCAGACCGATCCACCCCATGCCCCAGTTCGTCGAAGACGCACTGATCAGCAACGGCCTCGTGGACGACTACAGCGCCCGCCCAGCTTACCAACAAAATGACTACATTGGCTGGATCACCCGCGCCAAGCGACCCGAAACCCAACTAAAACGCCTTAACCAAATGCTCGAAGAACTCCGAACCGGCGGCACCTACATGCGCATGCAACATCCACCAAGCCGCCGCGACTGATCCTCGACGAAAACGTCGAGTCCCGCCGTCTCGTCTCCTCTCAACGCCATCCCGGGCCGCTCGCCGTCATACCGGCGAAAGCCGGGAACCAGAGCGGACAATTATTGCACCCTGCTAACCATCCAGTACGGACCCGGGCATTTTTCACTAAACCCTGCTCCAGCGTGTTCGTCTGCACCTTCCGAAGTGATCACTCTGCCCGCAGCGCTAATCTCGTCTCCTAGTCGCCATATGACGGTAGGAGACGGTTGCCCGTTAGATCCGAATAAATCGACGATCAGGACCGCGTCCCTCCGCCTTTCGATACTAAATACTTCTTTCTGCCATACGATTGCATCGCCTCCAGTGCCGGATTCTGTGATTCGAAGACAGTTGTTTTCTTCTGCCAGGATTCCTTCAATAAGGGCTAGGACCCTAGTTGCTTCGACCAAGTTTTGGGGAGGCGATGCGATGATTGTCGGATCGATCGATTCCTCCTCCGGTACTCCGACAACTTCGGCGGTGGTCCTGGTTGCTTCGACCAAGTTTTTGGGAGGCGATGCGATGATTGTCGGATCGATCGATTCCTCCTCCGGTACTCCGGCAACTTCGGCGGTGGTACTGGTTGCTTCGACCAAGTTTCGCGGAGGCGATGCGATGATTGTCGGATTGATCGATTCCTCCTCCGGTACTCCGGCAACTTCGGCGGTGGTACTGGTTGCTTCGACCAAGTTTCGCGGAGGTGGTGATGTCGTCGATACGCAGGCGAAAACCAAGACCAGCAACAGAATCGACAGCGAAACCGGAACCGGATAGCTCAATGGTCACCTGCTTCCGAGGACTCCGGCGAGTCAATCGCCATAGTCCGTTTGTCTAGTTGAATATCAGATCCAAGTCTAGAACGCCCTTGATGTGATCGACAGGTCCGTAAACCGAGTTTGATCCCGCTGACGAGATCGTCGTCCCAAAGGCTGTGTTGTTCCAGAAAAACGGCCCGCCACTGTCGCCACCCGCAACCGAGATGTAAGTTTCTATGTTCACTAAATCGAACGTTGTGTTAAGTATCTCTCCGCAATTTCCGCCCGAGGTATCGCCGTACATACACACGTTTTGTCATCTGGTTCGTCAGACCGGTCAAAGAAGCGGTCGAATTCTACGTCACAATCTTTCCTGACGCTTCAAAGACCCTCAAATGATGAGAGCCGCCTAGGGCACCGTGAGAAGGCTACTCACACCTCGAGTTTGGAACCATCAATCTAGAGGTCCGTCGCGATCGTCGCCGCCTCGATCCACCCCGTACCCCAGTTCATCGAAGACGCGCTCATCAGCAACGGCCTCGTAGTCGACTACAGAGCCCGCCCAGCCTACCAACAAAACGACTACATCGGCTGGATCACCCGCGCCAAGCGACCCGAAACCCAACTAAAACGCCTCAACCAAATGCTCGCGGAACTCCGAACCGGCGGCATCTACATGCGCATGCAACATCCACCAAGCCGTCGCTCATAAACGAGCATCACAACAACGATCCCCTCTCCCGCTCGGCGGGAGAGGGTTAGGGTGAGGGCAAAATAGCGGAGCCGGCCCCGCAACCCCAAACAACAAACGCTCCCATCCTTCAAAATCCTTCCCATCCTAGTTCACCACTTGCATTACACATACATCCGTGCCATAATATGAATCAGAAGGCGAACGCAGGGCGTGGGCGAAAGCCACGAGAGTGCGAACCATTCCGAGGGATACCGGTGATTTCACGGGTCCCAAAAGGAGGCGATGCCGGGTTGGGGGTGTGAAACCTTCTGCAAAGTCAAACCCGACTGAACCTGCCACGGAACTCGACGCGTGGTGCGCAAGCCTTTGACGAAATCAGATCCCCGATCTCGGTTAGCGCGAGATGGTTGAAGGGAGACGGACGTCCTCTTGGTCGAGGCACTCCGTCGCAAGCGCAGATCGACTGCTCGCTCCCTCCAATCACCTCAATGACCAGCATCGACCGTTATCGGGTCAGTCAGCGGTGATCTGCATGGATCCAGCTCTGCGACAATCGTGCCTTTCGGGCGCTGTTCAGATTGGAACATGCGGTCAATGAAACGTGCCGACGTGCCGAATCTAAGCGGCTAACCGGAACGAGGAGGTGTGACAACAGCCAGGTGCAAAGCAGACCGTCAACCGACCCAAATCGGTGTCTTGAAGGCGCCACTCGACATCCGACGCAAGGTTGATACGGGACGCAGGTACAGCGGCCGACATGATCACTGCGACAAGCGGTTGAAAGGGCAAAGGCCCGTTAGATGGGTGATCGAGACGTGTGAGGTGTTGTGCAGGGAAAGCACGCTGCAGAGTGTGAGGATCCAAACGCGTTGTGATAGTGGAAGAGAAGACGGGATGGATCGTCTCGATCACAGTTCAAATCCGCCGCTAACCATCCTCCGGCAACAGAACAACCCTTACGTACCGGTCGTCGGTGAGGTAAAGCTGCGCCACGGCAACGATTTGGTCGAGAGTGATCGCGTCTAGCCACTCTTCGAATAGGTGAATGTCCGCGAATTGTTCGCCACGTTGCGTCGTGGCCCGTATCTGATTTACCCAGAAGTTGTTGTCGCGGAGTTGCTCCTCTCTCGGTGTGCGTAGAAGTTCCTTGACGGTGTCGAGGTATTCCTGTTCGCCGCCGTTTTCGAGCCAGTCGACTGCCTCAAAAACCTCCACCAACAGCTCGTCCGCGCGGGCCGGATCGCTGCCGTAAAAGACGGAGATCTGATACTCGGGATCAGGTAGCAGTTGTAGGTTCGCGTTCACGCTGACGAAATACGTGCCGCCTAACTCCTCACGAAGGCGCTCACGCAGTCGGATCTGGAGCATCTCGCCTGCCGCTCTTAGCGTCAACGCATCCTGACGCTCCCATTCCGCGTCTCCCGCGAAGACGACCCCCGTTATGCTGCGAGGTTCGATACCGCTACGAACGACATGATCCACCAACTCCATTGGAGGGTCAACTCCAACATCGCGCCAATCCTCAGCGCGTCCGGTCGTCGGCAAACTTGCAAGATACGTCGTGGTCAGCGAGCGCAGTTCTTCCCAGTCGAATGCACCCACGAAAACGAATGTTGCGTCGCCCAGATCCGCGAACCTGTCTGTGTAAACGGCCAGCGCGCGTTCCATGCTGAGTTCATCCAGCACTTCGAGAGTAAGCGGACGTTCACGGAAGTGGTTTTGACTCAGCACCTCAGTCAATGCGTCGGAAAATACCGCGTCAGGCTGTTCCGAGCGCGTTTCGGCGACGCTGCGAAGGCTTGTCTCGTACCTCGAGAAGAAATTGGGGTCGAGGCGCGGTGCGGTCGCGTACAGCGTGATCAGCTGGAACAGGGTCTCCAAGTCTTCTGGCGAGCCGTTGCCACTAAATCCTTCGAATAGATCCCCTATATACGGCGACACTGATACCCGTTTGCCGGTGAGCAACCTGTCTAGCGTTACGTTGTCGTGTAATCCGACACCGCTGCCAGCAACCAGTTGGTCCGCATACAGCGCCGACACGTAGTCCATGTCGGTCACCAACGAAAGCCCACCCGGACTCAATGCGGTGAACACCACTTCGTCATCTCGAAAGTCGGTCTGTTTCGCGATTACCGTGATGCCGTTCGAAAGCGTCCACTTTTGAGCGTCGATCAACTCGATTGACTCTTCTGTGGTGATGCTACCTGCCATTGGAATTTGCGCCAGCAACGGAACATCATCGAAGGCATCCACGTACGGTTCGACTTGCAGAGTGTCGGCCGATTCCAACTGTGCCCGGACCACCGTCGCCAGTTCATCGTCGGTGATCGCGTCAGGGTCTTCAGGACGCATCATCAGAATCACCGTGTTGTCCGTCTGGGTCCAAGTTGCCGCTACGTCGTCAACCTCATCCAAGGCGATCAGCGGCAGTAGCTCTTGATAGATTTCCCATTCGGCATCGAGGCCTGGAACCAGCGTCCCGTTGAGGAAATGGTCGGCGTATGTCCTGGACAGATCGCCGGATTTTCGTTGGTCCCGTTCCTTGTATGCATTTTCCACTGAACTCAACAGGTTGACCTTCTCTCGGCCAAGTTCACCCTCGGTGAAACCGTGCTGCCGGGCGCGCTGCATCTCCTCCAGCAAGGCTGC
This sequence comes from uncultured Dehalococcoidia bacterium, assembly GCA_951812795.1. Taxonomy (GTDB): domain Bacteria; phylum Chloroflexota; class Dehalococcoidia; order Lucifugimonadales; family Lucifugimonadaceae; genus Bin127. The sequence continues at coordinate 5,935 of OX638325.1, read as the reverse complement.
GAACCCTTCCTCGATTCCGTCCTGTTCGACCCATGCCCCGAACTGCACGATGTCCGTCGCTTCAACAAATGCCCCACGTTGGCCACTCGCTCCCAGATAAGGGGGATCGGCGGCTTGACCACGTTCGAAAAGACGAGCATTCAGCATCATGAAAGCGAGCGTCTCAACCGCATTGCGACGGTATGCTGGCAGGTCTTGACCAGATTCGGGAGGCAACTTGCGCACTAGGATCAGCTGAGTCGCGGGTGCCTCCGGATCGGAGAAGACGTTAATGCGTGGAGCATCGTGGATGGGGACTTCGAAGCGCGGCCGATTCGTGTCAGAACCGACGGCGCGCGCCTGCGATGCCTCGCCTTCTGGCGGCGCTGCGAAGTGTTGTTTCACCTTGGCTTCAATCAGATCAGTGTCGAAATCACCCACGGCGACGACGGCCATCAGTCCAGGTCGGTACCAACGCTCGTAGTAATCCACGAGACGCTCGCGAGGAGCCGTCTCGACGATCTCGGGGAGGCCGATAGGGGCCCGTTCGGTGTAGCGCGATTCGCCGAAGATCGGAGGAAACCAGTTTTCTTGGAAGCGCGCGCCAAAGCCCTGTCCCAAGCGCCACTCCTCAAGGATCACGTCACGCTCAAGTTCCACCTCTTCGGGATCGAAGGAAATCGCGTAAGCCCAATCGCTCAGGATCTGGAATGCGGTTTCGAGCACTTCAGGATCGTCCGTGGGTACCTCCAGAAAGTACACAGTCTCATCGAACGAGGTATACGCGTTTAGATGTGCACCGAAGGAGCTGCCGACAGACTCGAGATAATCGACGATTTCCTGTTTTTCGAATCGCTCGGTTCCATTGAAAGCCATGTGCTCCACGAAATGCGCCAACCCACGCTGATCCTCCTCTTCATGCACCGAACCAGCCTTGACGACTAGCGACAGATGCGCCCGGTTGCGCGGCTCTTCGTTGCCCCTCACGTAGTAGGTCAAACCGTTTGCAAGAGTGCCACGAACCACCGATGGATCAAACTCCAATGCATCGGCTGATTGAGCTTCCGGCGTCGGTGTGACCGCGTAATCTGGAACCGCGGTGGGTGTGTCTACTACCGGAATTGCGGTCGGCGTTGGCTCGGGAACCGACGTCGGACTGGGCACTATTGGCGTAGCAGTTGCCGTCGGTTCGGGAACTGCAGTAGGAGTGTCAACTACCGGAGTAGCGGTGGCAGTCGGCTCGGGAACCAGAGTCGGCGCATTAGCTACCGGAGTAACGGTGGCGGTCGGTTCGGGAACCGACGTCGGCGTATTAACTACCGGAGTAGCGGTAGCGGTCGGCTCGGGAACCAAAGTCGGCGTTTCGACTACCGACGTGGCGGTGACGGTAGGTTGAATAGTTGGAGTTGGTGACGGATCGGAACTGCACGCCATCACCACGCCCAGCAACAGTGCGGAGCAGGCAACAACTACAGCCAACTTCAAATCTGCGACCATCTATCTCGCCTCTCGGTTTAATCTGAATGCCCGGCCAGTGACGTCGGCCAGACCTTACCTAAAGACTGTTTACGACGGCTCAACGGCAGTGGAGTTCCGCGGCATCAACAGTCTGAAAATCCACATTTGATTCTATGAATCCGCGATCCGACGATTCATTTCAGTTGATGAGGCAACTACTCCCGGACCTCCACGCAACCCACCTTTGCCATCAATCCCCGCAGCGCCACCGCTGCCATCTTCATCCCATCGGCGCCGCTGAATCCGCCACGCTGACCCGCGATCAACAGGTGAGGCTCCAGCGCCAGGAACCCTTTGTAATCCGCGTCCCGGAGGTTGATGAGCAACTTGCGGACCTGCCCGTCTCCCTCGCCAGCTACGGTGATCGTACCGTCAGAGGTCAAGAAGTCCTTTACCTGCACGCACTCCGTGTATTCGGCTAAGAGCGGCCTTCCGCGGTCGACGGAGCGTTCGATGCCCGCCTGCGGATAGTTTCCTGTATCCCAGACATATCGGAGGTTCGGACTGTCCACTCCCTCCACGATTGCCCGACATCTCTCAGGCGTGTCGCCAACCAAACCGCCCTCGTTCTCCATCCACAGAACCACGCCCCGAGCTCCCGCCACATCTGCCATCGCGCGTAGTCGAGATATCGATTCGTCGACGCATTCAGCCTGCTGACCTTCGTCATCCGGGTAAAAGGAAAATACGCGGACCCGATCGGTGCCGAGCATCTTGGCGATATCGATGATGCGCTCTAAATCGCTGACAACCTCCCCTATCGGTCGACTTATCTGCGATTTTCCGACCGGGCTCCCGATACAACTCACGCGAATCGAGTGCGCATCGCATCGATCAATCAAGCGAGCTACTTCATCGTCGCTAAGTTCGAGGACATTGGTACCCCACGCACTCCTCAACTCCAAGTATCCTATCCCGAGCTCGTTCAGGACGCGCAGTTGCTCATCAACATCGGCGTCGATCTCGTCGCCAAAGGCACTTAGCGTGAACTGGGCTGTCATAGCCTCTCCCCGATGAACGCTGCCACTCGTTCGCCGATCACCATGGAGGTGACGTTGGTGTTGGCGCGGATGCAGTCGGGCATGATGGATGCGTCGGCGACTTTGAGGTTTTCGAGGCCGCGGACGTTGCCGAACTGATCTACTACCGCCATTGGATCCGAGGCGGGACCCATCTTGCAGGTGCCGGACACATGATGGCTGGTCGCAACCCTTCGTCTGATCCAGGCATCCAGCGATTCGTCCGACGCGAGGTCGTCATACGTTGGGTCCACTAGCTCCTTTGCCATGCTGGACCATCTTTCTTCCTGGGCGAAATCGAGACATATCCGAACTCCTTCGCGCAACCTCGCCGTGTCGAAATCGTCCTCCAGATAGTTGTAGTCGAGGAATGGCTGGATGTGCGGGTCTTTGCCACGCAGGTAGATGCGTCCCGCGCCGACGGCAAGGTCGATGCAGATGACCATTGCAATGCCGAGTTCGTCGCTTGCGCCGGGTCGATACGCTGGGACTTCGATCGGGGTACGCGATCCCGGATGTATCAGCATGTCGTTGGGCAGGTGGGAACCCGCCGCTGTATATCGCAGAGTGATCTGACAACCCGGAATGTCTTCCGACATTTCGAATCCATCGCGCGTCCGCCATGCCATTCTGACCTGCGGATGATCACGGAGATTCTCACCCACACCCGGAAGCTCATGTACCACGGGCACGTCCACGGCATCCAATCTCTCCGTCGGCCCCACGCCGGACAGCATCAGCAGATGCGGTGAGCCGATCGCGCCCGCCGACAGGATGATGTTCTGACCTTCGTAGTCTGAGACCTCACCTCCCACTTCTGCCCTGATCCCAACCGCGCGTTTGCCGTCGAACAACACCTTGTGGACTAGGCAATCGGGCTGAATGGTGAGATTGGGCCGCTCGCGGGCGATGCTCAGATATCCGATCGCAGTGCTCCATCGCACTCGACCGGGGTTGTTCAACGGCGTTGGACCGACGCCCGTTGTGTCGGGAGCGTTGTGGTCGGGACACTCCGGGAAGCCGTTCGCTAGTGCCGCCTCGTAGAAAGCTCGCTGAGGTTCAACCCACTCATCCGGCTCGAACCGTCGCACGATGATGGGGCCTTCCGACCCGTGGAAATCGCCTGAAAAGTTGGTGTCCGTCTCGATCATCCGAAAGTACGGCATCAACTCCTCGAAGCTCCACCGATCATTGCCCCACGACGCCCAAGTGTCGTAGTCCTCAGGCACGCCCCTTAGAAAAATCTGCGCATTCACCGCGCTCGAACCGCCCACTACCCTGCCCCGCGGCACCAGACCCGGCGTCGCCTCGTCCGTATAACGCGCCACAAAAGTCCAGCGATGATCACTATAAGCCCGACGCCACGGACGATTCTTATGCCCGTACCCGAACTTAACCTCATCCGGAATCGCCTCGAAATCCGGGTAGTCAGGCCCCGCCTCGATGAGCAGCACCGAATGATCCGGATCCTCAGTCAGCCGCGTCGCAAGAATGGCCCCGGCCGAGCCCGCACCGACGATGATGGTGTCGTATCTATTGGGGATTTTGGGCGCCCCTAGGGTGGTGTTACGTGCAGGGGATTATATGCGGATTTTCGTCGACATCGCGGCTCAGATGAGGCGCATGCTCATGAATGCTAAGTAGAAGATTTGCATAGTCAAAGTTGTCAGAAGTGTCGACACGGATGATCTTTGACGGAACATTTAGTGGCTCCCACGTCCCGGATTCGATTCCTCCAAGCAATTCTTCGGATGGCATCACATGGTGGCCAGGGCGATAATTAGCAGGCGCAATGCGATCTGCGTTTCGTTTGACTAATACATTCGGAGGGGCCGAGCAATGTATCTGCAATACCCTCGCCTCGGCCTTATCCGCTAATTCAGCTACTCGCTCAGAGTTAAACTGCCTGTAGAAATTGCTCTCCGTTATGAGTGACGCCCCAGCCGCCAGCATCTGATCGGCAGCGAGAAACATCATGTTGATCGCGCTCTGCCCGATCTTCCGAGACCAGTTCTTGTCACCAAAGCCGAGTGTTTGATAAAGCACGTCTTTAAAGGCATCCTTTTCGAACAAGGGAAGTCTCAAGTCTGGGGCGATCCGTCTGGCCAGAGTTGTCTTGCCTGCCGCCGGGGGCCCGGTAATGATCAGCCACAACGGGGTTTCACAGTTCATTTCTCACTTCCAGATTCAATTCGGGATTGCTCTGACGGTACGCCACGGAGGCAACGATCGCTTGTTGGGCGAGTGGCGAGGAATCTGTATGCTTCAATGTATACCCTGAGACGAACGTCAACCATGCGCATTGGTCGACTGCAGGTAACTCGCAAACCAAGGAGAAGGTAACCATGGCTACGACACTGTTCATTGTGGCATTGGTGCTTTTTGTGATCGGCGTTTCCATCATCGTCTACGATGTGGTTTCCACTCGTAGGCGGCGCGGAGCGTAGAGTCGGGAAGCAATGACAGTTGAGGGAAGAAAGTAGCCATGCGTCGATCAATTAGCAACGAAAGAACGAGAAACTGGCTCGGCATCGGCATTGAGACTTGGTGATTGATTCCGTTGGGCATAGGCGGCACAGTTATCGGCGCGAAGCTGATGCTGAAGTGAACTGGCGCGAAATCTCAGTAATCGCCGTGTATTGCGTTGCGAGCGTAGTTGCCGTCGTTGCGTTCTACACCGCGTTGACAACTGACGGTACGGATGAAGATCCCGCCGGAGTAGCAGGGCTGTTCGCGCCTTTGATCGCCTTATCGGTGGCCGCCATGATTGTGGCAGAAGCTTTCCGCGTTAGTGCCAATCTTTTTCTGTGGTTGCGAGCCATCGGTATCGGTTTCGTTAGTTCGCTAAGTGCCTATCTTTGGATGGCGGAGGAGGCTGAAATTCATCCTAGCAACTTGAAGTTGTTGTTCGATCTGTCGGTGGTCTGGGTCGTGGCAGCGATTGTGTCGTTCGTGTTAATGCCGATTTTGATAGCTGTGATGTTGATTTTCCGCGACGCAGATAACTGATCGATATCCTCGTCCCCCTCACCTCAACAACCCCCGAGCCACCCCGCTATTCGGCTGCCACTCATGCCGCAGCACGGGCCGTGCCTTCGTAACGGACGGCACCGGGTCACCCAAACCGGCGATCGCATTTTCCGCTTCGACATCTGCGCGCCTGCCTAGGCGGGAGAGATCGGCGTGGTCGGGGTTGTTGGGATCGAATTCCGGGATGGGTAGTTTGTGGAGGTGGCGGATATCTTTCGACCAATTAGTTGGGCAAAAAGTTATTGCGACTTTTGCCAACGTGATGCTGTTGATGATCGCCAGCAGGGAATAGGCCTCGTTTTGGTCTTGGCTCGATTCTTGATACAGTTTGGTATCGATAATGGCTTTGTCGTCGCTGACCATCGTCGCGGTAGGTGCGCCTTTTGCGG